>NZ_JBRJJC010000001.1:4800000-7602458 GCF_052983615.1 Nocardia fodinahabitans | reverse complement strand
TGCAACGTTTCCGGCCCGCCATCGGCGGTGTCGTACCGGCTCGTGTTGACCATGGTTCTAACCTCTCCAAGTCATTTCGTTGGTTGTGATTCGGTGGAGGGTCCACCGAGGTGTGGTTCGTGGGTCGGGTTGGCGTCCCGGAGGCCGGGAGGTTGGTCGGCCTCCGGGGACGTTCCCCACCCTCGGATCCGACCGGCTCGGGGGGTCGCCGGATTCGGTCCGAGGTATTCAGGTGGTCTGTGCGAAAGGCCCTGAGTCAGGCCAGGGTGATCTCGCTGATCAGAGTCGCCTCGTCGACGGTGCGGTGGTCCGGTCTGCCGGGCGATCAGGAGCTCGGTGCCGGGCCGGAACTCGGCCGGTCACCGCCCACCGCGCCGACTCACTGCTGGTGGTCAACGGTGAGATGCTCACGCAGTGGCGGGTATCAGGCGCGGCGTCGATCCCGATGCCGGCGGTCACCTGTGGCGATCGCGGAGTCGATGGTCGGAATCGTCGCGCCTGCTCGGCGGATCGGTCCGCGTAGTAGGCGTGATTGAACCCCAGGATCGCGGCCGGGCCGCTGGTGGTGTCCTCCCGGGCCGGACCCAGTGACCACCCCGGTGCTGCGTTCGTCGGGGCACGCGAACTCGGTGGCGTGCGCGGCCAGGAGGTCATCACCGCGATCGCCGCCACTGTTGTGGCTACTGCGGCGAGTGTGCACAGCACGGTCACTGCGGTCCACACAAAGCGGCCCAAAGGGGTTGGCGTGGAGTTGATTCGAACGTGGCATACATGCGAGGTCGCTTCCGTTGGGGGCGTGGCTTCGGGAAGTTCGGAAGGTTTGGGTGGCCCCGGAGATCGCGATATCGCCTGGGAACATTCCGGGGCCGCCTCCGCGCGGCCGGGCCGGGTGAGGGGTCTCAGGTCCTCACCGGGGTAGGCGCGAAGGTCATTCAGTTGGTCGGAGTCGCCCCCGTTGGTCGTACGGGTCAGGGCAGTAGAAACAAGCGTTCGTTGGGAGGAGCCGGGACAGCCCGGCGCAGTGACCGGAGTCGACAGCCACCGTGCAGGGTCGTCGGGCGGCGATGTCTTGGACGAAGACGAGGCGTGATCAGGCAGGCAGCGAAATCCATGCGCACACTGGGGAACTGGATGGTGAGGTGGACATCTGGTTCCTCCGGGCGCGGGGACCCACCGCCGGGCGTCATCGGGTGTACTGCCTCGGTAGGCACGCTCGGGCACATTCGAGGACGACTGCCCCGGAGGGCGGAACTTGCTGATGGCCGGGGATATCCACGTTCGAGCCATCGTGAGTCCGGCACTGGCGAGGGCAACGCAATATCGCCCCTCACCGGACGACGACCACCCGCGCTTGCCAGAGCTGTGCCACGACGGCGGGGTCACCGATCGGTCGGATGTCGGACCTTACGAGGAATGTCCGCATTCCGGCGCAGGGGTGGCCGATGATCGGCAACGGCGCGACTCCACGCACATCGAGGGCGGTTTTGACCCGTTGTGCCAGCTCGGTGGGCATCATCACCGCGCCGACGAGCCCGGCTTTCATCGTGATTTAGCCCGGTCGGGGTCGATCACGGTGGGCAGTGAGCATTCGCGGCGGTAGAACTCGCACCGTGATCGTGGTGTTTCGGTGTAGGCCGTGGGTGGTGGGCTGGTCTGTATCATCGGATCTCCTCGGGCACCGGAGTCGTCGGGGCGTGTGGCCCTGTGGTGTCGACTGTTGGCGGTGTGGGCGCGGTGGCAGGAAACCGGCTTGGCACATCGCCTCCGAGCGCGTTGCAGCCAGCTCGGCGCGCGTTGGGCGGAAGGCGTGGTGGCCTCGATGCGGGTGAGCGTGTCGGTTGAAGGGTTCGCGCTAGTACTGGATGACCGCTCCTGCCTCGCCGCGGTGGATTGCGGGTGCAGCTCGTCGGAATGTGCATGTGCGGGCCTCTCTGGTGGCGCTTCCGACAACGAGGGGTACCTGGCCAGCGGCTTCGCTTCGGGTGCCCCGTGATCGGGTCCTGTGTTCAATCGTTGCCTGCCAGCGGCATTGCCGGGTACCGCAGAGAGGTGGCGTTCCAGTGGTATTCCGTGGCATTTCCCGGCCAGGCACTGGGAATTGCGGGTCCTCGTTGTACGCGGGACGTGTTCGTTCGTTTGAAATAAGCTGCTGCAACTGGCCAGCATTGGATCACCCGCCTACGGTTGAGTCGCTAGGGAGTTCCGGTTTCGCCCGTTGCCGGAGACGAGGGACGAACTGGCAGCGGGTGCCCATCCAACCTTGCTGCCCGAGCGATCATCCCGGAAGTCCACGTAGGTACACGCGACACCGCACCGGTACACGGCTGGTACGCTGGAACACAACCCCCTTTCGCCAGGGACCAGGGAGTCGACTAGAAGTGGACAGGAGCAGGTGCGGCGGATTGCGTGCAGCGCTGGATCTTCGCACGAACCGCTCTGTTCGCGCTGGCATCCATCAACACGATCAAGAAGTGGTGCAAGCGACAGGAAGCGATCACCCTCCGCCCTGATCACGCAGACCGGATGGAAGCCATACTCGCTGCGGCGACCCTTGAGCAGCGAGCCAAGTTCGATCAACTACAAACCCGGCGGGCAGTCGCGCCCGGCGTCTTCGAGGTCGACCCTGATCCGCCGATCTGGAAAGCGTCGTGCGAGGACGTCGCCGACGACCTCACTTTGAAGGACCTCCTCGTGGATCGCCGCAAAGCCGCGACAACGCTTGTAGGGTGTTGTCGTCGGCGCGTACCTCCTCGAACCTCTCGAACGCTGGTTACGCCAACCAGCGCGGGACGGCTCGACCTGTTCCGGTCATTACCGGCACCGGCAACCAAGAACTCGACGAACTCGAACACGCCGCGCGATTGTTCCGGGAGTGGGACGACAAGTTCGGCGGAGGACTACGCGCAAAGCCGTCGTCGGCCAACTGTCCGAGGTGAACGACATGGTGGCCGCTGGTACCAGCCAGGGGCGACGCCGGCGTCTCGGCCACATCCGTGCCCTGCTCGCCGAAGCTTAGCAGCCACCATGTCCTGGGACTGCGGTGAGCAGCACACCGCGCAGGGGTATACCTGCTCTCCGCCCGCTCCGCGCGGTGGCGCCGACGACCCGGGGCCTGTTCGCCAACGCACTCGTAAGCTCGCCCGCCAAATGCTGACTCTCCAACCCGAGGGCCACGGAGTGAACGGATCACCCTTCTCCACGCGCGTGCGAACGTGCCCTCGAACTCATGCGCCTGGCCCAGGATGTCGTCGGACGGTCAGTCCCTCCGACCGCTCGCGCGCTGCTGTACACCCGTGAAGCGTGGGCGTACGCCAAACTCGGGCGGCCTGCTGCATTCCATCGCGCCGCCGATAAGGCGCATGGCGCCTTCGGCGACGCCCCGCCCAGCGGAGGACCCGTAGGCTGCATTGCCTCGATGCAGCGGGATTGTCGGGCACACTGGGGGCCGTTTGCTTGAACTCGCCCGCTACTCGCAAGCTGAGTTCGCGGACGAAGCCGCTGAGGCGACCACCTCGGCCATCTCGATGCGTCGCCCTGAACGCTGGCGTTCCAGTGCGCTGGATCGCCTCAGGAATCGCTGAGGCGCGGCTTATCCAAGGCGAGTACGCGGAAGCTCTCCGACTCGGCGAAGCCGCCCTCGAAGATGTCAGTAGGACAAGTTCCGATCGTGTCCGGGCGAAAGTTCTGGAGGTGTATCAGCGCACAGGCGAACACGGCACCAGCCGACCAGCGGCACAGCTGCGAGACATGCTGTACCCGCTGGTGCTGTCCCCGGCATGATGGCGACATGAGGATCAGCGTCACCGGACACATGAACATCACCCCAGCGACAGCCGAACTGGTGCGGGAAGCGGTCATCGATCTGCTCGACGGAACCCCCGATCTCGTGGGGATATCGTGCATCGCGCGCGGGGGCCGACAGCGTCTTCGCCGAAGCCGTCCTCGACATCGGCGGCCAGCTAGAGGTCGTGCTGCCCTCACGCGACTATCGGGAAGCGAAGGTGAAGCCCGACCATGCCGCCCAGTTCGATGCGCTGATCGCTCGTGCCGCCAAGGTGCGAACAATGGACTTCGACAGTGCTGGCCGCGAAGCCTACGAGGCCGCGAACGAGGCGCTCGTCCAGGGCGTAGATCGGATGATCGCGGTCTGGGACAGCCAGGACGGGCAGCGCGCGGGCACCGGCACCGTGGTCGAGCTGGCGCGCAGCACGATCCTCGGTCGACATCATATGGCCAGAAGGCGCAGCGAGGGCATAAACCGCTCCACGAAGTCGCCGGTGCCTACGAGTTGGTTGCCGAGCTGACATCTCCCTTCTGAAAGCTGAGTGAGGTTGGCGATGACAGCCTCCGGTTGAACTTGTCTCGCAGGAGCAGCCGCTCAACCTCTTCGCAGCTCCAGCTATTGCCGGTGCAAGGCCACTTGCTTGCTGGGCGGTTGAACAGGGTGGTGAACCGGTTCAGGCGCACGGCCGAGCGAGCTCCGGGGCGGGGATCGCAGAGTTTCCGCAGTCTCGGCTCCGCGTCCACCACGCGCGTCCCGCTCGCCGTCGCCCGCGAACCGGTCGGGTCGTTCCCGCCGGGGGTGGCGGCGCAACGGTGCACACGACCGAGCCCGAGACGAGCGCTGTCGGCCGCCCGAAAAGGAGTGGAGCTTGGCCACGACTGTGCGGTTGAATGACTAGCCGCGGCGGGTCGCTGCGAGGCCCGCGCACAAGGATGACTGGAGGATCGGCGATGCCGATCGCCACACTGCGAGGCGTGACTCTGGACTGCGCCGATCCCCGGGCTCTGGCCCGTTTTACCGAGAGCTGACAGGCATGCAGCTCGGTTATGACGCTGACGATTTCGTCGCCCTGACCGATGGTTCGGGTTGCGACCCGGGCTTCCAACAGGTCGACGGATACCGCGCCCCCGCGGTGGCCCGTCAGGACGTGCCCCAGCAGTTGCACATGGACCTCAAGGTCGAGGACCTCGACGCGGCGGAGAAGCTGGCGCTGCGATTCGGCGCGGTGAGACCGGACCACCAGCCGGGCGGAGACCGGTGGCGGGTGCTGCTGGATCCGGCCGGTCACCCGTTCTGCCTGGTCGTCGTCTGATAGCAGCAGGATAATGTTCTCCGCTCCAGCCATGTTGAGCCGGTCATGAGTTGCAGGTCGACGCGTCAGCCCGCCGATCCAGATGGGACGGGCGTGGAGAAATTTGCCATATGGGACACAAGGTGTCGGTGTCGCGGGGTCGCCCATGTTCGTTGACTGCGTCTCGCCTTGGGCGCGAATACTCGTCTGCTGATCCGTCGACTAGAGACCCAGGCCTGGCCGATGATCCGGCCCCTGGGCTCTAGCTCATAGTGTTCCGCCACGGCGAACTCATCGGCTGTGGCCTCGTGCTGCAGCCGTGCGCTTCCTCCAGTCGCCGTTGCAGGTCGGTCAGAGCGTGCCGCCTGTGGTGTTCTGCCTGATGGGCAGTGAGCTCGGATTCGATCCCTTGCTGTAATGCCTCGACGGTGGAATTGCGTGCGACGGTGTGCTCGACGGCGGCTCGAGCCTGTTCTTCGGTCCGCCGCGCCTCGTCGGCGGCAGCGGCGTGTTCAGCTCTGGCATTGAGTTCGTTGGCGTGCCGGTTCGCCGCGCGGGCGATGTCGCGAGCTTGCTGGTGAACGTCGCGCCGCTCGCGGTGTTCACGGGTCAAGGTGTTGATGCGGCTCTGAATCGTATTGCGCGCCGCACGTCGGATCAGCGGTAGCGCGTCGAGCGCTTCGCGTGCGGTGGCGAGCGCATCGCTGGTGGCGCGGAGCCGGCTAATGGCGCTGTCGAGTTCGTCAGCGTGCACTCGCGCGGTGTGGCGGGCGTTGTCGGCGTCATGCTGGAGCGCGACGACGGCAGGGTCGGGCTCAATGTCGAGGTTCTCGTGTCGGGTGGGTGCGAAGAACTCGGCCTCGGTGGCGATGTTGCTGAGCCGCTGGGCAAGTCCTTCGATCGCGTCGGCGAGCTCGCGATCGGAAAGGCGCTGCAAGGGATCGAGGACCGGGAGTCGTTGTTCGGTAAGCGGATTATCGGCCAGCCACTGTTGGATGACGGCGCGCCCGGCCGGGTCGAGTGCCCGCCAGTCGCGGCGCAGCATCGCCAACGCCGCTGGCGCAGGGTGTATCGGCGATGTGAGGCATCGCGTGGCGAGATGATCGGCAGGGTCGTGGTCAGGAATACCTGGCCGTTCGTTGTCGCGGCAGGAGTGGCACAGTCCGTCGTCGGAGTGTCGCGGGGGCACGGGGGAACTGGCGTTGCGGGGGCGTTCGATGCTGCAGTCGACACACGGTAGGCCGACGATGGCGGGCATGGCGGCAAGGTCGTAGTCGATCGGAAACCACCTGCGGCTGTTCGGGGACGGTCTGTCGGCGTCAGATCCCGGCTGTCGAAAGGTTCGGCATCATCGCTATAGGTGTCGAAGGCATCGTTGCCCGCTGCCTGGATCGGGTCGAATACCGCCGGTGTAACTGCCGGGTCGACGTGTTCACGATGGTCGTAGACGGGATGGGAGCGGCCACGATCCTGTTCGGTGTCGCGGCGGAAGGTGTGGATCGGTCGAGGGTGTGCACGCGTGGATCAACGCTCGGTGTAGCGGGAATCGTTGGGCAGCCCAGCGAAGTCGAGCTCGCGCGACGGGGAAGCTGTTCTGATAGAGGTTTCCGAGACAGCGGTGAGCACCGCGTGTTCGTCGTCGGAGAGCTCGCTTCTGAATGTTCGGAATGCGGAGACGGCGTCAGAGACTCGTCCTGTCGCGAACAGACGTGCGATGTATTCGACCCCGGTAGCGAGGTCGCCTCCACCGTGGCGACCGTCGATGTCTGCGATGAGGGCATCGTTCGTGGCTGGCGTGCTCGGTTCTGCCGCGACAACGGCGGTCGGCGGCTCGTCGTTGGCGGTTGGTGTTGGCGGTTCAGGTGCGGTCGGAGTTGGAGCCGAGGCGGCTGGTTGCGCTGTCGGGGGCCTGGTGGTGGAGGACGTCGATGCGCCAGGCCAGCGCTCGGTGAGCTGGTCAGGGCGCAGCGGGGCAGCGTCGTCGGGTTGGGCTCCTTGCAGGAGTTCGTGGGCGGTGCTGAGGAGGTCGTGGGGTGCCCAGCTGTTGGTGGCGCGTTCGACCGCGGCGACGACGCGTGGCCACGCCGCTTCGGTGGTGACTTGGTCAGCAAGAACTGTGCCGAGGATGGCTTCGAGGTCGGGCAGCCACTGTGGCCGGAGCGGATCGGCGCCGGTGGTGTCGAGCGCAGACGGTTCGAGTTGCAGGCGCGCCCACAGTGCCGCCGCGGGCATCTCATCGGGCAGCGGGTGGTGGGTGGAGGCGTCGGTGAGCAGGGTGGTGATGTCGAGTCCGGCGCGGTCGGCGAGGTCGATCTTGTCGGCCACGATCGGCCAGTAGGAGTCGGTGGTGATGCGGGGATCGATGTTGTCGACGACTTCGGCCCACCGGTTGCGCGGGAGTGACGGATCCCCGTGGGCGTCGATGATCTGTTGTTCGAGGTGCTGTTGGTGGATCCGTTCGACGTCGGTGTAGCGAGCGGGGCCGGTCGGACGAGCATCAGTGTCAGCGACATGTAAACCTGCCCTCCACACTGCGAGCTCGCCGAGCAAGGCGGGGTCGGTACCCAGCAGCGGTCGCGCCCATGGTGGTGCGGTGCTCGGTGTCCACTGGTGTGTGGTGTCGCGGATCTGTGTGGCGAGAGCGACCACGATCTGTTCGCGGGCCAGAACTGGCTCGGCGAGAGCCTGAGCGATGACACCGCTGGGGAGTCCAGGTGTCCAGGGAAGGGGCCCCGTGCCCGCGGAGTGAGCACCGGTGGGATCCAGGCGCCAGTCCAGCACCGCCGCTGGATCGTCGGCGGTGTCGAGTTCCCGTGTGCCAGCCGCAGCGCGAAGCGTGGCGATTGGATCGGCACCGGTGAGCGCAATCAAGGCGAGGTGTTGGCGCAGTACGGGGTACGCAGGACTGTCGGTCAGGTTCGGGTGAACGGAGTCGGCGGCATGGTCGAGGGCTTCGAGTCGGTCAGGACCGAGTGCGTGTTCGGCGGCCAGGCCGAGAGTGTCGAGGTAGATATCGACCGCGCGCCCGATCCGCAGTGTCGGCTCGAGGCATCGCGCAGTTCGGTGTGTGCGGACTTTTGTGCTCCGTCGCGGGCCATCACGCGGTGCAGGATCTCGATGGCGGTGCGTGGGTAGGTGGCGGGTTGGGTGTAGATCGCGCCTTCGGCACCGTCGAGCGCGGTGACGATGTAGGTGTGGTTGGCGTGGATTCCGCGGGTCATCGCGACGTAGAACTGTTGGCGTGATTCGCGTCCGGACAGCGCGACGTGGCATGTGTCGGCGGTGATTCCCTGCGCGGAATCAATCGTTGCGGCGTACCCGAGGCGCACATGTTGGCGCACATACTCGACCGGCAGCCGCACCGTTTCGTCGCTGTCGGCGCCACGGTGGCGGTGCGAAACGGTGAGTGAGCCGTCGTTGTGGACGTTGGTCACTGTCCAGGAGTAGCCGTTGCGAACCCAGTCGTGTTTACCGAAACGCAGCTTCGGGTTATTGCGTCGCGTGCGCACGGTGTCACCGATCGAGGCGAGGAGTCCGTCGGTGAGAACGACTTCTGGTCCGGGTTCGGCGCCGGTTCGAGCGAGTCGGTCAGCGCGTGCACGGGCGTTTAGTGCCGTCACTACCTCGTGCGTAGGCGCCAGCATGACCGCGTCGCGGCCCGCGAGATCATCGGCGGCCCAAGCTTGGTAGGTGTCGTCGTAGACCGACCCGGTGTGCCCGGCATGGATGCGGTTGTTGTCCAGGTACCAGGCCAGCGCAGCGGGGTCGCCCTCGCGCAACCCGATCGAGGCGGTCGCCTCGGCGGTCGAGGCGAACCGGACCACATGGGACAGGGTGAGGGTTTGTTCGGGGGAGGCGGCGTTCATGTCGGCGTCGGCGCCGTAGGCCTTCGATCGAGGGGAGTTGTTTGTCGTCGCCGATGCAGCGCACCGTAGCCCCGCGTCCAGCCAGAAATTGCAGCAGGCATAGCCGTTTGGTGTTGCCTAGTTTGACGTGTTCGTCGACGATCACCAGGGTTCGGGAGTCGATATCGAGGACCCATTGGGGCAACGCGGGTGGATGATCACCGGCGATGGAGGGGCTGTTCGGGGTGGGGGTGTGGCGGTTGATGACGTCGAGGAGTTTGTCGACGGTCTCTGCCCGGGTGCCGATCGACTCTCCGAGCACCGCGGCCGCGGCTGCGGTGGGGGCCATCCCGAGCACGGTTCCGCCACCGGAATGCCATGCGGTGGTGAGGACTTGCATCGCGGTGGTTTTGCCGGTTCCGGCCGGGGCGTTGGCGGTATGGACACACAGCCCTGAGGTGGCGAAGGAGGAGATGACACCGATCTGGTAGGCGTTGAGCGGGCGATCGGGGTTTGCGGTGTTGTAGTCGGAGACCGACTTGGCCACCAGTTCCGCGTCGAGAACGCGGGCGCCAGGTTCGACCGACAGCTCGATCAACGCTGCTTCGGCATCCAGGGTGGATTCGGTGGTGTAGATCTGGGAGTTCGCACGGACATGGATAGCGGTGGAGTCGTTGCGACCCAACCACGTCGGCGCTGCTCGCAGCACCGGTTGTCCGGTGAGGTCAGGGTCACCGCGTGCAACTGCTGACGGTGGTGACAGCGCTTCGGCGACAACCCTTTCCGGGATCCAGTGCCAGTCGGCTGGGGCGATTCGGCCGCGAAGTTGGCGTTCGACCTCGGCACGCAGGTTGAACACCCGCCATGTCGAACGCCGCGCCGAGACTCCGGCCAGGGCGCGCTCGGCGGCCGCGGTGATGAACGCGGCATCGGGACTCGGTCGCGGTGTCGGCGGCGCTGACATCGCGCGGGTCACGATGTTTTCGATGGTGTCGCGCCCGTCGAACAATTGCCTGGCCTGGGCGGCCCAGATGTCGCGCTGCTCAGCGAGTGAGGCCACGAGATGTTTGGTCGGGCGGGTTTCCAACGTCGCGCGATCGGACAGGTCATAGACCTCTTTCGGGGATGGTTCACGCCCGAACGTTGTCTGGAATGCTGCGGTGAGCTGGTCGAGGCGCGCGACGATCGCCGCACCCCGCTGCGACCACGAATCGATCAACTCCAGTGGGACACCGACAATTTCACGGATCTGGACCTGTTCAGGCGTGCGCCCGGGTCGGGCTTCGAACTGCAAATCGAGGTCAGCTTCGAGGTGGTGCTCGACTCGGGAGTCATAGATTTCCGAGGCGGTGACGACGGCTTCGTGCAGGGTTTTGGAGTCGATGGTGCGCCATTTGCCGTCGAGGGTGCGGACGCGGTTGGCGATCAGGACGTGGGTGTGCAGGTCGGGATCGCCTGCGCGGCTGTCGCGATGGGTGAATCCCGCGGCGACGATGCCGTCGACGTCGACCTGCCGGATCCCGTTGCGGCCCAGGCGAGTGAAGATCGCGTTGTTCTCCAACCAGTTCAACGCATCTTCGATCGCGCGCCGATGCGCGGCCTCGATCCGCTGCGAAACCTCGGGAGAGGCGAGCGCCCACAGGACGGAGACGCTCTTGACGGGGCTGAAGGTGATGTCGAAACCGGCGACGGCCGCGTGTTTCGGGCGCGAGTTCTTCGCGACCCATCCCGACAATTCCCGGGCATTCAATGGTGGGCGGTCGTACTCGTTGCGGAACATTTCTGTCGCGACTTGTGTGCGGATTCGTGCGCGTTCGTCGTCTCCGATTGCGGTGGTGGGTGGGAGGTTCTGCTCGGAATTGTGTGCGCGGAAGGCGTCGGAGCATTGTTTCCTGTACTGGGAGTGGGCTTCATAGACCGCGAACTCGTTGCCCAATTTTGATGCTTTCTCCGCGGCTCGGGTGGCTTCGCGGTCGTTGGCACCGAGGGTGATCTGGTGCGCGTAGACCCGGTCTTCGATCTGTTCGGCGTTCGGGTGGATGCCCAGTCCGAACAGTGACTTCATCTGCGACTCTGTTACTTCCTCGCCCGGTTGGATGTCGAGCGCGGCGAGGCCGGTGCCTTGCCAGCGTCCGGGTGCTTCGCCGTGGGCTGAGTAGTAGTCGGCCAGCGAGGAGCGCCCACGCGCTGTGGTGTCGTTGGCGGCGATGTTGCGTAAATAGTACTGGTATCCGTTTCCTGCAGAGACTCTGTGAATGGTTGCGACCATGCCTCCATGAAGCGGCGATAATTCGCGCTGCGCAAGGGGTGAATTTTCGAATTGGACTACGCTGCACAACTTTCGACAACTCTCGACGCGGAAGTTATCGAATTGCAATTCCTGAATGCCAGACGTCTGCTTGTTTTAAAGGGGGGAAGGGGCTGGAAGTGAGAGTGAGACGGGGTGAAGAAGGGGATGCGATGGCAGGCTGGTGGAGGCGGTGGATGGTGTGGTGAGGCGGTGCAGTGGGCGGGAGGACGGTGATGCAGGGGGGCGGCTGTCGCGGCTGGAGCGGTGGGAGCCTGGATGCTCGTGGCTGCCGCGATCACTCGATGCCGTGCGCGCGCCGGCCACGGCGGCTTCGGTGTCGTATTCCGGGGACGGTCGGCGAAGTTCAGGACCAGTATTGCGGGCACAGGTGAGCCCGACTGGGGCAAGCGATCTGAGCCAGCGGGTAGGCGCCCTCGTGCCGGGTGGAGCCGAGAGCTCCGGTGGGTTCAGTCGATCCCGTCCCCGGCAGGTCGGCGGCGGGTTCCTTCGGGGGTGAAGACGAAGGAGTCTGCGAACGGGCCGGAGCCGCAGCGGATCGCGAGCAGGATCGCGTCGATGTGCATCGGCGGCCAGGTCGGTTGCGTGTCCGCATCGACACCGTTCCACAGATGGAAGATGACCATCGGATCGGACTTGTCCGCGGTTGCGTAGGCCAGCGTCTTCTCATACAGGGGGTTGGTTCCGCCGAACAGCACACTGGGTTCACCGAAGGCGTCGACGACATCGCTCCAGGAGTGGTCCTGCTCGGCGAACGGTTCGATCGAGCCGCGCAACTGGGCGTACTCGTCTGGTGTCAACGTTCGATCCAGCCTGAGCCAGCCGTGATCACGGGCAGCTTCGGCATACATCGACGGCAACGCGGACTTCAGGTTGTCCGGTAGCAGTCGTGCGAGGGCACCCTGGACGCCGGTCGGGGCGAAAGCGTTCCGATCACGCCACGACTCGTAGACCTCTTCTACGCTGTGGCCTTGGTCCTCGAGATAGAAGAGGTGGTCGAACAGTGTCCACAGGGCCGCCTCACCGCCGAACATGCCCAGTCGCCGCAGCATGTCGTTGACTTGGTCGATCAGGTACATGCGCATTTCGTGCGCCGAGCGGACCATCAGAGCGTTTCGTCTTCCTCGCGACCGCCGGGGCAGGCCCGGCAACCAACCGATACGTTATGCGCGGATCATGGTGCCATGCGCGGATCGGTCAGGTGGGACCGAGACATGGTGCCGGGGCACGCGACGCCCCGCCGTGGCGAAGTGCTGGCCTACTCGCCGAATCAGATCGAAGGCGGATGTTGTTCACGGCGGACTCCGTTCGGTTTTCGTGGATCAACCCGGCTGCGGGAGGTGGAGCCAGCCGACCGCAGCGCACGCGTAGTGACGGATACCGCGGGCATGGTCGGTGCCGAGGGCAAAGACATCCCCGACCGACAACGACCGCAGGCGCCGTCGATACCAGCGGCGGGTGTGGTGGAGGTCGCCGGGACCGGGGTGATCGTTGAGGGCGGCGAAAACTCGCTCGAGGATGGCGGGATCGTCGTCGGCGGTTGCGCGCACGGCGTGATCGAGCAGGAATCGGTCTGCCAGCAGGAAGATCCCACCGGGGCGGTAGCCGTGGATCAACGAGTGCGGATCAGTGGACAGGTACACCGTGACCATAACCGGCGGCACAGGCCGACCTCGGAGCTGGGCGAGGCGTCGGCGGCGGGCACGCAGGTACCGGGCGCGGTGGTACACAGCGGAACTCTTCGAGGTGGAAGGGAGGTGATCGGCTGGGCACCGCGAAACGCGCGGTGCCCACATGACAGGTCGGGGCGGCCAGGAAGTGGTCGATGTCGATCGTGGGACCGTCGGTCCAGGACACGATCGCTTCGCGGGCGTCCGACCAGAATCGCTCGGGCCGCAGCGTGAATGCCGCAGTGGGCTAGCGTCGTTGCAGACGCCGTCGCAGCAGGACGCTGTAGCCGGCGGTCTCGGAGGGGTCGTGCGGTGCGATGACGAGTTCGACACGTGAGCCGTCGGCGCGGCCGAGTGTGGAGCCGACCATGTTGTCGAGGGCGTAGGAGTTGTCGCGGTCGAGGTGTTCGGCGCGGGTGGTGTCGAGCATGTCGAGTGCGTCGTCGGCGGTCAGGGCATCGGCGAGGAGACGATCGGCGGCGTAGAGGGCGTAGGTCGTGGGCGACACGATGCTCATCGGGAACCGCCTGCGTCGGAGGGAGCCGGGGTGGAAGCGGTGGGTAGATGGGTGCGCCGCGGCGGGGGCACGTGATGCCAGCCCACAGGCGCGCAGGCGTAATGACGGGTGCCCAGCGCCACCACGTCGCCGACCGACAACGACCGGTTCCCGCAGCCGTACCAGTGCTCGCTGAGATACTCGTCGCCCTCGTCGGGGTGGTCGTTGAGCGCGGCGAAGATCCGATCGAGAACGACTTGATCGGAGAACTCGCGTCGAAGATCCGGCTAAGGATCGTGTAGTCGGCGGTGCGCATGGAGATGTCGAGCGCGAACCGGTCGGCACGCACGAGCTGCGAGGCGGGGGTGTAGCCGTGGACGATGGTGTGAAGGTCGGCCAGATACACGGTGACCCACACGACGCGCGCACGGCGGGCGCGTTGGCGGACGTGGCGACGTCGGGCGCGGGTGTGTCGGGGACGGTGGAACACCGAGAACCTCCGTGGGAGAAGTGGGATCGGCTGGGCACCGATCGCTCGGTGCCCAGCCGGAAATCAGTTGAACGTGAACAGGGCTCAGACTGCGGCGGGAGTCGTGGCCGCGGGTGTGTGCAGGCCGAGCCAGACCCGGCACTTGGTGCAGAACCCGTCGTCGTGGATGGGTGTGCACTGGGTGCAGCCCTCGCACCGTCCGTGCCGCATCCCGGCAGGCAGCTCTCGTCGGCCGCGGCGCGGTGAGCGCGGCGCGGGCACCGGATCGGACGCGTCACGCTCGGGCACCATGGCGCGCCGGGCAGATCCGGATGTTCGAGCAGGAACCGGTCGAGGACCTGAGTCATCCACTCGGGTGCTCGACGCGCGACCTCGGCGATCAACGCCCGCGCTGCGCGCGGGTAGTGCTCGGCGAAGTAGGCGCAGTAGGCGGCGGCGAGGTCACCGAGACCGAATCCCTCTGGCAGCGGTGCCAGGCCGAGAGCGCCGTCGGCCCGGCAGTGATCGCACAAGCCGTCATCGGAGCGCACCAGCCCGTCGTGGTGGTGGAGAGGACGCTGGTCGACGGCGGGGCGTTCGACAAAGCACGACACGCACCGCCAGCCGTGGACCGGGATCATCGCCTCGGCCACGTCGTCGATGCTGCTGCCGTAGTACTCGCCGGTGTCGCGTCGATCGGTGCGTGAGGCCAGCCCGGTGCGGCGCTGCGCCCAGACCATGCTGTTCTCCAGCGATTTCACCGGCGCCCCGGCGAGGGCGCGATCGAGTGTGTGCTGGTGGGCGACGAACTGGCCGTACTGGTGATCCCAGATCGCCTCGGTCAGCTCGGCCGGCTTGGGTGCGGGCTCCCCGGGATAGCGCGGCACCCATCCACGCGGGGCGTGCTCTTCGCCGATCACGCTCACCCCGCGGGCGACCAGGGCTGCCAGCTTGCGGCGCAATCGGTCCTGTCGTTGGAAGTCGGTGTCGACGAACAACGACTCGGCGACGTAGTCGGTGACGTGGTCGGGTTCGACCTCGGCGCGGCGGCGCTTGCCGCGAGTGGCCAGGCGAGCACGGATCTGCTCGGGTGAGAGCCGAGACGCGTCGGTGTCTCGCGACGGTGTCAGGTGCAGCCGCGACGTGGCGCTGCGCCAGTACCGCATGGGCTGTCGTGGCATCTCGGCGACCTCGAGCTGGACGTGCAGCTTGGCGATCTCCTCGTCGACGCTCGTGCCATACGCGGCGGCGCGGGCTTGGGCGATCTTGTCCAGGACCTGATCGTCGTGGCAGTGCAGTCCCGGGTCGGTGTCGGGCACCAGCTCGACCAACCGTTCTCGTTCGAGTTCATCGCCCTCGATCCAGCGGGCACGCAGCCGACGCAGCGCGGCCTGGTAGGGATGCAGGGTGAACACGTCGACGAGGTAGTCGAGCAGGTCCCAGTCGGCGTCGGTCGCCAGATCCAGCACGTCACGGAATGCCCGCTTGGCTGCGCGCCGATCGAGGTCGAACATGATCGCGATGTGGCCGATCGCGGTGAGGAACGCTCGCGTGCTCGGCACGGGCACCTCGGGGTCCGGGACGGGTGCGGGCGAGCTGGAATCGGGGATGGCGTACCAGTCGGCTTCGGAGGCCACGGCGCTCGTGCCGTGGTCGGTGGCGGGTGCGGCGAGAATGGTCACGGGGATCTCCTGACAGAGTCGAGATGACGGCGGCACCCGAGCGCGCTGGAACGCCACGCTTTTCGCGAAACGAGGGGTGCCGGGCTGGGGTGGGCCCAGCCGAGGGCGATAGACCAGGACGGCGGGCGACACGGCGGAGGGAACGCGCCTGGGCGTGCGGAAACGAATTCCTGTACGCGACCGCCGGATCCGGCTGGAAACGGCACGGGAATTCGTTTGCGCCGGGCGCGGGCCCGAGCCGTGGCGCACGACGGCCTGGTAGCCCTCGAGCGGCTGGGTCCACCCCAGACCGTCACCCCGGACCCACCTCCACCGACCCGACTGCGGGGCCGGTGGAAACGAGCACGACGGCACGGACCTGGAAGCCGCCGGTCAGAAGGGCGGCTCGTCGGCGGACACGCCCGCCACGGCGCTGGCGAACACCGGGGTGGCCCACGGACCGTCTCCGGCACGGTCGCCCGCCGCGGAGTTGTCGGTCGACCACGCGTCGGCAACGGCGGCGTCGCGGCTACCGACGGAACTGGCCGGGCGAGTTCCGGATCGGCCGAATCCGTTGGTGGCCTGGTTGCCGTTGCCGTTGCCGTTGGTGCGGGTGACCTTTGCTGTGGCGTAGCGCAGGCTGGGCCCGATCTCGTCGACGTCGAGCTCGACCACCGTGCGCTTCTCGCCCTCGTTGGTCTGGAAACTGCGCTGCCTGAGCTTGCCGACCACCAGCACCCTCGCGCCCTTGCTCAGGCTTTCCGCCGCGTGCTCGGCGACCTCGCGCCACAGGTTGCACCGCATGAACAGCGGCTGTCCGTCACGCCACTGGTTGGTCGTGCGGTCGAAGACCCGCGGAGTCGAGGCGACGGTGCAGTTGGCCACCGCCGTTCCCGCGGGCGTGAACTTCAGCTCGATGTCGGAGCAGAGATTCCCGATCAGGGGAAGCATCGTTTCGCCTGCCATAACAGTCCTTTCCAATCATGAGGAGGGCAACACAGGTCCCGAAGTGCGGGAGGTTCCGATGTCGCGGAAGCGAATCGGGATCGAGCGGATCTGCGTCGACGGGTCGTAGGAGCCGTGCCGCGCAGGGGGGTGACCGGACGGCCCACCACCGGATCGCTACGAGCGCGCCGATGCCGACAGGCCCGCGGAGTTGGTTGTTGATCGCAGCGATGCCGCCCGGCGGCGGATCAGCAGATTCGGTCGTCCTCGGTCGGGCGGAGGTCGATGCCGAGATCGGCCGCGACCTGAAGCCCGAGCTGCGCGATCCTGCGGATGTTGTCGGGGTGCAGTCCTTCAGTGAGGGACACGTGGAGCAGGACTGCCATCGGATGCGACGGCTCCGCCTGCAAGGCTGCGTCGAGGCAGACCGCGGCGTGTGTGCCGTGTCTGCGGTAATAGGCGTCGTAGCCGCACAGCACCGCGGCCTCGGCTCGATCATGGCCGGTGCTGGCTCGTGCGATCAGGTGCCACAGCTGTTGGGCGGCAGGGGCCAGCGCGGTAGCGGCCAGCCCGAACATGACGTCGCGGATGGTGCGGTCACGCAGCGCGGCCACGACAGCGGCAAGATCTGCTGGAGCACAACCGGCGTCACCGAAATCAGCGATCAATGCCAACAGCCACTTCGCGGTGGCACGCTGGTGGGTGTTGCCCTGGTCGTCCACGACAGCAGCGGCCAGGCTGTCGCGGTAGCGCGTGATCGCCGGGCCGAGATGCGGTTGCACCTCGGCGGCCAGGACGGGATCCGGGTAGAGCAGTGCGGCGATTTCCTCGCGTGAACTCCGTATCTGAACGCCGTCGAGGACTTGGGCCAGCGCGATCGGCGAGGCACGGGGATCGGCCACCAATCCCGTGCCGCCCGCGTCGAGCCCTGTGCCGTGGACATCGAGCAGGCCGTGATACCGCGCGCCGCTGGTGATCGCGCGCACGAACCACGCGTTGGACAGTCCGACGGTCATTTCCCGCAGCAACCGCACGGCCACACACGCGGTCTCGGCAGCCCGGGGGCGGTCATCGACGATCACCGCCATGGCGCCGACGGCGCCTTCGTTCTCGCAGATGACATCGAGGCGGTTCACCATCTCGTCGGCGCTGGGCAGATCGGTGATGGCGTCGACGTCGAACCGAAGTGCCGAACGGACCATGCGTTCACCGGCAGGCACCCCGTCGGATCCATCGGAGCGGCGGATCAGGACCAGGATCACCGACCGGGTGGGAAAGAATCCGAGCATCGCGGGCAGGGAAGCGATCAACTCACCCGGGGCGTCGAGTTTCAACCTCCCGTCGGCCTCGGTGCCGAGGTCGGACTCTGTTGAACGTTCATCGTCGGCATTCATGAAGGTGCACTCCTTGGGAAGGCAGGGATGACGAAGGGCTGCGCAGTGAGGGCGCTGGCCTCGGCTGTGGTGGTCACCGGCGAATTGGTCGAGGGTCGTTCGTCCAGAACGGAGCCCACCGCGGACCGGAACGATCGCGGCGGCCCTGGAGACGCTCGGAGGACGTCGCGTCAGGTCTGCCCGAGCTGTGGTTCGTCGGACAGCCACCACTGCTGCTGGCAGGCGGCGGGGGTGACGAGTGATCGATTACTGTCGAACGCATGTGCGAATCGGTGGTGTGTGTATCGACGCGGCCGTATCTACGCGAGGGCACGCGGACCGAGCCCTGGCCGCGGTTCTGTCCGAACGGCCACCGCCTCGGGCCCGGCCGCGCGCTGGTGTCCGCAGTGCCGTGTCGCCGGATCGGCGGTCACCACCGCACGACCACCTGCCTCGCGTGTGGAGCGAAGATCTACAGCCCACCCGCCCACGACGACTGCGAGTGCTGAACCACCACAGACCCGACGGTCGTGCCGGGCGTCATCGATTCTGTCGTCGCCCCCCGACTGCGGATGGTTCAGTCAGCCGAACTGGTCGTAGTCACGGGGATGATCGGGGGTTTCGGCGCTGTAGGAGGCGCCCATCCCGGCAGGGAGGCGGAACCCTTCCCATATCGTCGTGATGCGCCAGCGGTGCATTCCGCGTTGTGGTCGATCGCTGATCAGGACTTGGACGATCCGTTTGCGGGCGCCGGAGATCTTGGACTCGCGCACATAGGCGACCAAGTCATGGAAGTCCTCGAAGTGCGGCCCGTAAGCGTTCCACGCGGTGTCGTAGTCGTTGCGCACCAGCAGCCGAAGCGGCATGTGGGCGGGACGGAAACGCTCCGGCATCTGCACTCCTTGCACAAGAGGTGCGGGTCATCGGGAACTGGTGGCCGGTCGCGCGTTGTCCCGGGTGATCGACATCGTGGCGAGGTCGTGGCATCGTTGCGGTCTTCATGTCGAAGATCCGCCCGCCCGGGGTCAGCGACCGGCGGTAACGTTGATCGGGCACAGGTGCCGCGCGCCGGCCGGGTGGGATTCGGCGTCGGTGTAGCTCCAGTGGCGGCCGTCCCAATCCGGGAACTGTCCGCGCCAGCGCCTCATGGTGTGCTCACCGAGCGCGGCCGCCGAACCGGCGCCACCGGCACGTTCGGCGCGGTCGAACTCGGCGGCAGTCACAGTGAGAGTCGTCGGCGGGTCGATCTCGGCCATGGAAATCGCATCTCCTTCAGAGGTGAGGTTCAGGGACAGACAGATGTGGCAGGTCTCGGTGTACGACGATGTCGCCCCTCCGCCATGCAGAGCGCATCGTCGGCGAACAGGCCGAATCGTGATCCGTTCTCACGCTGGCGAATCCGGGGCAGGCCCAACGCGGGGGCTGCGGGTCAGTGGAGTCCTCGCACGGTTCGCAACTGTGTCCAGGCAGCGTCGGCTTCGCCGCGGGCGTATTGCAGGCGCTGGTAGGTGTGCTGGCGGAGGGCGCCGACGGCCTCGAGCTCGCGGGCGAGCCTTTCTCGACGTTCGTGGGTGCGATGATGCCGATAGCGGGCGGCGCGCTCGTCGGTGAGGTATTCGCCGGTGATCGCGACGACGGTGTCGATGACGAGTTCACGCCGTGTCGGCTCGACGGTGTCGAGCGGGAATCCGAGTTCGACGTGGAAGCGTCCGGGCTCGCCCAGACACACCGCGGCGGGACCGTGCCCGTGATCGCCGGGCTGGAATCGGACGAGCACCCGCGGGTACCCCAGCAGATTGCCCTCGACCCGCGGACCGAAGAACTGCGCGATGACCATCGGCCGGACCTGCGGTATCGCGTCGACGAATGGGCGGTGTTGGCCCATATCGAGGAGGACCTCACCCGACAGCGGGGCTCTGTCGGCGGCGACGAGGGTATAGGCCGCCGCGAACTCGTTCGCGAACTGGTTGGCACGGGCGTGATTGCTGGGTTCGAAACCTGCTGCGGGCATGGGGGAATCCAGGTCTCTCCTGGTCGACGGGGAATGGTGGCGCGTTCAGCTTGGACGGGCGCGACGGCTGAGTGCTCGGGTGCGCCGATCCATGCGGTCGCTACGGCGGTGCTCGGTCGCGGTGCCGGTGAAGTCGGTGGTGACGATCTCGGTGCGGGGCGGGCGCTGATGCCAGTGCGCGTCGTAGTAGGCGGTGTCGACGCTGCATCCGGGGTCCAGCTCGATGCCCGTCGCCGCAGCGAACCGGCGGTATTCGGCGTCACCGCCGTGCTCGAGCATCTGGTGCTGTCCGCTGTAGCGGAACGGTGCGCAGTTCTGCGGGATCAGGAACACTCCGTACCGTGCGAGGCGGGCGGCGACCGCGATGGCCTGGTATTCGAACCGCGGTCCGCGATAGCCAGCACTGTTGGTGCGGGGTGTGGCGGGTCCGAATGGTGGATTCGCGATCGCGGTGTCGAACAACCCCCACTGATCCCGGGCCAGGTCGAAGATGTCCGCGCACACCCATGTCGCCTCGGGAACGATCTTTCGGCCGATGGCGACGAAGTGGGGGTTGGTCTCGACACAAACCAACTCGCGCACAGACTCTCGACTGGACCCGAGTCCGGGATCGCGGCAGGCGAAGGCGAGGGCTCCGATCCCCGCGCACAGGTCGATGACCCGATCGCCGATGACATCGAGCGACAGGCAGTGCGCCAAACCGACCGGAGTGAAGAACGCCCCGTCGGTCTGCCTGGTCGTCCCGGTAGATTCCTGAAAGTGGGTGAGGACGAACAACTTCTCGTCCTCGGTGAGATCGCGACGGACACCGGCCAGGCCCAGTGCTTCCCGATGCGCGGCGGCCTGAGCGCGGGTGAGTCTGCCCATGGCGGATCGACCTCCGAGAATGTGAGGAGGCCCGACCGCGGTGAGGTCCGGGTCGGGCCGAGGATGGATGGGGAGCGAGATCGGCTTGTCGAGGTGGCCGTTGGGTGCGCGACCGAGCCGCGCAGTGCGCTCTGATCCGATCAGGTGGAGGGATTCCAGGTACGGGCTTCGACGAGACGCCGCACCTGGTTGTGGACCTCTTCGGGCCAGCACAGTGGTGCGGTCACCGCGAACTCCGGCACCGCCAACTCGACAGATTCACCACGCACGCGTCCGGGTTCGCGACGCTCGGCGCGCACCCGGACGCTGGGCGGGTCGCTGACCGGCTGGGGCGGGCTGGTGTGCCAGCCGGGCGGATGTTCCCAGATCGCGGTGTAGTGGACATCGTCGATACGCCAGGACCACGCGTCACTTTCGAGTGCCAACGATGGTGCTCCACGGTCGTTTTGCCGCCACGGCGTTTCGGGCGCGGTGGCAGCGAGCACGCGTCGGGCTCAGCGAAGACGTCAGGGAAACGCTCGCGAGCCTGTTCCTCGCTCATCAGGGCGGTGATGTCGTGGTAGCGGACCGGATGATCGGCGCCGATCTCACGGGCAACAGTGAGCTTGCCCGCGATGGTGTGCAGATCACCCGCGGGCCGTGAAATATTGACCACCGACACCGATTTCGCGTTCACGCGGGTGATCTGACGCCAGGATTTCCCGCCGAGGCGCACGAAGTCCCCGACCGTGAAATCCTCACGACCCCACCCCGGTGTGAGCCCCTCATCGATCTGGGACTGGCGAACACGCTTCCAGTAGGCGATCTCGCCGTCTCGCTGAGCCACCCGCGCGAGTACCCGCGTGCGATGCTCGCCGGTGGCGGCCTTGGTGGTCTCGACGTGGTGGACCTGTCCGTCGCTGTCGAGGAAGCGGCGACTGTATCCGTCGAGAAGGCGTTGATCGCCGCGCTGATCTGCCTCGAGCACGTCGATGCGATTGGCCACGGCCCGCGGCGAGTACCGGCGCTCGGTCGTGGGTTTCGCCGCCTCGGCACGCTGGTGTGCATGCTCGGCGGCACGATCGGCCAACACCGAACGCCCCCATGCCTTATCGGCGCGATCGAACGCGCGTCGGTGCCGGTGTTCGGAGTAGTGACCGACCTTGATCGGCTCGCCGAAGGGCGGCAACGCTTCGTGGGCCCGCTGGTGTGCCGTCCCTGCCGCGGCGGCTTGGGAGTCGCGTCGTGATGCCTTGTCGACCAGCGCGGAGACCCTGTCGCTCTGACGTTGGGCGCGGGCGGCCTCGGCGTCTTCGACCGCCCGCGCGGTCCGGTCGATGTCGAGCTCGACGGTGTGGCCGGCCTCGCGCAACTGCTTGGCGGTGTAGTCGATGAGGTACTGCTTGGGCTGGCGATCCCGCGAGGACACCACGATCCAGCACCCCAAGCTGCGGGCCCACCGCCAATGCCCGACCACCTTGCGCACCGCCGCCATCACTTCGTAGGTGCCGTCGCCGCGAACGGTGCCCTCAAGCAGGGTGCCGTGCTCGGCGGTGTGGACGATCGTCACTTCGGCCATGACCGGCCTCCTTCCCGTATTCGAGTACGCATGTGTGCATTGATGTGGTGTGTTCTGCCGATGGCAAATCGTTGGTTGGACAGGATCCGTCGAGGTGTCGGGTATTTGACGGCAGCGTGGCCGCTCAGGTCGAGGCCGGGTGCCCATCGCCGCGCCGGGGTGGTCGAGGACGACCCATCGCCGGGCGCCCCGGCGCGCGACGGTTCACCCGAAGCTCCTGGCATGGGTGATACATCGACTGTCCGCCCCGGATTCGTGCCGGGCCCTGCGCACGGCGGGCCCGCAGGAGCACGGTGTTGACCTTGGTGCCCGACGTCGCGAATGCGTCGGCGGGCAGTTCCTCGTGGTCACCGTGCTCGGCGATGAATTCACGCATGGCCCGAAATTTGCGTTCGGTTCGAAAGACATAGTTGCCGGGGGCGATTGCCAACAGCTGCCCGCCCTCGAGCAGAAGGTCCCACGCGGCGTAGAGGTGATCCATCCACACCGTCGGTCGATCCGGTAGAGCGAAGGGCGGGTTCATCACCACCGCTGAGAACATCGGTACCGCGGTCATGGCGAACTGCTCGAAAGTCGCCACCACGACAGTTACCCGCGGATCGCCACCGATTCCGGCGGCCCGCTCGGGATCGGGCTCGACGGCGGTGACCCGCACGTGCGGATTCGCCTCTAGGACCGCACGCACGAGCGCGCCGTCCCCGGCCGAAGGCTCCAGAACATGCGCCCCGACCTCGAGACGAGCGATATCGGAGCCCTCGCCGGCGACCATCCGTCTGGCTACCGGGTCGGGGGTCGCGAAGTAGGCGTCCAGCACCTGCCGGTCGGTGACAGGAGTCCTGCCGTTCGCGAGGGCCGCCGCGATGACCTCGCCGGGATCGCCGGCGAATACATGGGCTTGATCCCGGCGGCTCCACCTTCCACCCATCGCCTCGACGACCTTGTTCACCTTCTTGTACTCCGCCGAGCTCAGCCGCTTCGGAAGAAGCAGTCTGTTGCCTTCGATACGTGATTGGTCCAGAATCTCCCGCACGAACTCCGAGACCGATCGAGATGTTCTGACGGCCATGTGAGGTCACCTTTCATGTGGCTGGCGCCGAGAAGACGCAGTGGGCTCGGCAGAGCACACACGGTGCGGGAAGCGAGCGACCGGCGCCGCCGGAGGTGAAAAGACTCGCAGCTCGGGTGATGCTGCCTTGCTCCTAGGCTGCCGGTTCGTCGTCGAATCCTCCGACCTCCAGGTACGCGCCGGTCGCGCTCGGTGAGAGCTCGACCAAACTCAGCCCGTCCTCGTCGATCCCGACAAACCCGGCCGGATCCAGGGTGGAAGCCCAGGCCATCAATTCCGATACCGCGAGCATTGAGACCTCCGAGGTGTGGTGCGACGAACTGTGAGTGACAAGCGCTGAACCGAGCGCCGTGGTCCACGTGGACTTGCGCCTGGCGCACCAGCGTTATCCGGTTGACGGTGAACTCGTCGGGCGGACATTCCAACCCGATCCAGGAGAGCGCTGCGGCCGGTGACTGGGCCCCGTCGGTGGGTCCACCGGCTATGCGAGTTGTAGCTGCTGCTGAAACTCGGTCGGTGACCACTGCTCACGGAACGCTTCCGGGCTGAGAAAGCCCAACGACCCGTGGGGTCGGTAACTGTTGTACTCGATCCGCCAGTCCTCGGCAAGAACACGGACCTCGGTCAACGAATGAAACACCTCGCACGACAAGAACTCGTCGCGGAAACGCCCGTTGAACGACTCGCAGATCCCGTTCTGCCACGGCGATCCCGGATCGATGAACGACGCGTCGACACCGGTGAACCGGCACCAATCCCGCATCGCGTGCGCGGTCATCTCCGTGCCGTTGTCCATCCGGATATGGACTGGCCGCCTACCTGTGTCCGCGATGATCTCATCGAGCACCCCGACCAACTGATCCGACGTGCACGACCGAAATGCTCTGGTAGCCAACGCTTCCCGCGTGAACTCATCGACGATGTTGAGGAACCGGACCTGGCGCCCGTCGACGGTGACATCAACCTGGAAATCCAACGCCCACATCTGATCAGGTGCGGTTGCCCGCAACCGTTGATTGCGGCCTGCCCCGATCCGCCGTTTCTTCCGGACCCGGAATGGTCGTTTCAGACCTTCCTCGCGCCAAAGCCGTTGGGTCCGTTTGTGGTTGGTGACCATGCCCTCGCCGCGGCAAAGTGCGTGGGCTTTGCGCCATCCCCACCGCGGGTGCTTGGCCGAGATCTCGCGTAACCGCGCCCGTAAAGCCCGGTCGAGCTCAGTGATCGTGGGTGGTCGGCGTTGCACTGATCGGGGTTGCCCCACGACCGCGCACGCGCGTCGCTGTGACACCCGAAACCGTTGTTGCAGAAACACGACGGCTCTGCGGCGTCGGTCCGGGCTCAGAAGTTTCCCCGGTTCACTTCCTTGAGCATGTCGATATCGAGGGCTTGCTCGGCGACCATCTTCTTCAGCCGCGCGTTCTCGCGTTCGAGCTCTTTGAGCCGTTTCGCGTCGTCGGACTTCATGCCGCCGTATTGGGCTTGCCAGCGGTGCCAGGAGGCGTCGGAGATCTCGAGGTGTTTACAGACCTCTTCGATCGAGAAGCCCTGCCCGATCAGCTTCTCGCCTTCGCGGAGCTTCCGGATGACCTGCTCGGGGGTGTGTCGTCGTGCCATGGTGTGTTCTCGTCCTCCTGCACCCATTCTGGTGCATCAGAACTCTCACAACCACTGGACCTGCTCAAAGGGATCCAGTCACAACCATCCAGCACCGCCTCGATCTTCTTGATTTCGCCGTCGACAAACGCTCGCGGGTCAGCTTGGGCCGCGGTGGCTTGTTCGTCTATCTCTTCAAGGTATGCCTCGGCGGTTTGGTCGTCGATCCCACCGCAGACCATGCGGCCGCTGGCACGCAGCAGATGTGGTGTGTGGGTGAGCTGCTCGCGGTCGTCCCACAGCGGACCGAGCCGAGCGAACACCGAGGCGTCATATTCGCATACCGCTTCGGCGAAGCGGGCGTCACCACCCTCCGGCACTGCGGAGTACAGGTTGTCGATAAACTTGGCGCGGATGCCCGCCGGCGAGGTATCGATCGTTGCCAAGGGGCCGGTCAGGGATTCGAACGCGTTGACCGTTTCTCGCGCTTGCTGTTCGACACTGGTTCGTTCCCCTGTTGTCGGATCGGTGAATGTCGCTGACATCATGGCGTCGGCGAGTTCGTCGGGTGTCGAGTTCGGGCCGTTTGCGTCGACGCAGCCGAGCTCGGTGACGATTCCTAGTCCGTCACGCACGAAGTCTGTTCCGGAGCATGACACGAGCGCGGCAATGATCAGGGGTACGACACAGCACATGGCTACAACTCGGATAGACATACCGAAAGTGTTCGCCTTCGCGGTGTGCCGTGTCTGTCCGATATTCAACTGACAGCCTGTGGCAGCAGAGGCCAACGCTTGTCGTCGAGGGCGTGCGGTCCAGCCTATCGCGGTGGATCGCTGCGGAGACACGGGAAGATCGGGGTAGCTGTGCAGCTACCGGTGCGTGACCAGGCCGATTGTCGGATCAAGTCAGGGCCGAAGTAGCCCGGCAAGAGCAGGGTTGTTTTCGGCGTCGAAGGCCGACAGGGTAAGTGCACGCCGCCAACGAGTCGGCGCCCCGTTCCTGATGACGCGGGTCCGGTCAGGCGTGGATGTCGCGGCGGCCGGTCAGAAGCGAGGGCCGGGGAACTTTCCGTTGACGTCGGGGACCGCTGTGTACTCCTGGCATGTGGCGTAGCCGTAGACGTTGGGAACGCCGGGATGGTTTCTTGTCTCGCGGACGAGAGTGTCCTTGACACAGTTGCTCGAGCCGAGTGCGCTGGGTGCGTGGGCGAGCACGGTTGTGGTCGCGACGCGTCCGACCGGGATGTCCTGCCATCCTCGGGCCACGACGGTGTTGTCGGAGATCCTGACAACCGGGTCGTCAGAGGAATTCTGGATGTAGAGGTGCCCGTCGTAGAGCGCGACCGAATCGATATCCATCCCTGAGGTTCGGTCGGTGTCGATGACAAAGACGTCTGCCCACGTTGTCCGATCGAGCACCTTGTACATCGGTTGTGACCCGATCATGTACTTCACCGCGATCAGGTTCGTCGTGGGGTCGGGCAGCAGCGCGCGAGCATGCCGAAGGGCGCCGGTGGCGGGATCGGCGGGTTGTGCTGTGGACTCGTCGAACCATGCCATACCGTCCGGGTATCCGAATCCGTATCCGTGGTCGGTCACGGTGTCAAGCGAGGGGCCGACCATATCGCCTGCCGGTGGTGCCTCGTACTTGACGGTTCCGGTGGCCGCGGACACCACGCTCAGGCGCCGTGGGCAGACACCGCATTCGCCTGGCGCCCGCACGGCGTAGCTGCTGCGGGTCGAGGCCAGCACCTCACTTCCGGATATGGTCCACAACTGCTTGAGGTCGACCCCGGAGTACCCTCTGACCTGCTGAGAATCATCGTTGTCTCGGATGTTGAACGAGACCGCGACGCCCGAGTCCGATCCGCGCAGGGTCACGTTCTGTGGCTGTTCGCGTCCTTTCCACACGGTGGCCTTCCTGACCGGGGTTGTCTGATTCAGCCGGTAGGAAACCAGTGAAACCTCGCGGGATTCGGGTTCCAGTCCCGATGATGGTGTGAACGAGACGACGGCGTAGGTGAGGCGGAAGTCGTCGCCGGAGCCAGAAGTCGCGCAGCCATCGGCCATGAGTGCGTCTTTCGTCCCGGCAACGGTCGGTACCGGGAATTCGTGGGCTGCGGTGATGTTGTCGGCGAGCCTGACGATGGCCGGGCTCTCTTTGGGGGTGTGGTTGCTGAAAGGGCGGTCGCAGTGTGTGGCCACGACTCCGCGGCGCATCATCACCTCCGCCCACTTCGGATTCGTGAAGACGGTCGGGCCTGCCGGTGCGGCGCTCGTGGTTGCCGATGGGGCCTGCGGCGTCGGGGTTGTCGCCGTTGTTGCCGGCTGGGGCGAGGTGCATCCGGCGGCGATACCGACGGCGCCAGCGAGCAGGAGAACACGAATCGTGTTGTGCGGCATAGTCCGTCCTGGTGATGTGTGCCGACTTCTGGGAAGTCGGGCGCTCAGGGCTGGCAGCGGTCGAGGTAGTGTCAGCGCGTCAGAGGATGCTGCGGTCAGCGTCGATGCTCGACGGCATGGGGTAGTCGGGTAGATGGGGCAGGGCCAGCGCAGAACCTGTGGGGCAGTAGTGTCCCGCTCTCACGGTTGGTCTGTCTGTATGGCGATCGGCAGACAGGCCGGTTCGGGCCGCTACAACTGGTCGGGGTCGACGAGTCCGTCCTGGATCGCTCGGGCGACGAGTGCGGCTTTGGTGGATGCGGGGCGTCCGACTTGGGCGTACTTTGCGCGGATCCGTTCGAGGTGGGTGTTCACGGTTCCGGTGGTGATGAACAGTCGTTTTCCGACCAGTGCTTTGGATTCGGTTTGGAACCAGGCGAGCAGGACTTCACGTTCACGCGGTGACAGGGTGGGTCTGCTCGGGCGGGTGTCTTGGCTCATCGCTTGGGCCATCGTCGGGCTGAGGTAGGGCCGGTTGGAGCCTGCGGCGTGGAGTGCGGCGACGAGGTGGGTTTCGCCTTCCAGCTTGGACAGGTAGGTGACCACGCCGAGGTCCAGGCAGTCGAGAACGAGGTCGCTGCGGGTGTGCTGGGAGAAGACCACGATCCGGAACCCTCTCTCGCACAGTGCTGCTGTGGAGCTCAGATCGGGGCTGGATTCGGCGAACTGCAGATCCAACACGACTGCGGTGATGGTGTCCGGGTTCGCGTCGGGGTCGGCCAGTATCTCGCCGGGGCTGGGGTAGCGGGCGATGACGTGGATCGGTGGGTCCGCGGCGGCGCACCAGCCGGCGATGCCAGCGTGAACGACGGAGTGGTCGTCGACCACCGCTACAGGCATGCCTGTGTCGCTGGGGTGGTGCACCTTCACCTCTGTTGTCCGGGACACTGTCTGCGCCCCGATTCCGGTCGGGTTCAGGGCAGCGGCACTGTAGCCCAGACCAGACCGTCGGAGCTGATCAGCGTGGCCTGTGGTGCGCTCGCGGCGACGGCCTGGGTGCAGGTGTCGTCGCAGTCGCAGGTGATGCTGAGATCGGCTCGTTGGTCGGGCGTGCCGGTGATGACGATCTTGGCGCGGGTTCGGGTGCCTGCGAGCAAGATTATCGCGACGGTCAGGGCTTCGGTGTGCTGTTGGGGATCGAGATCGACAGTCCTGCCGATCGAATGGGTGCTCACTGCGACTCCGCGTGCTTCGGCAGCCTCGATAGAGGGGTTCAGTTCGTCGAGCAAGGCTGCCGCCGCGGGTGGGTCCTCGGCGAACAGTCGTCGCAGCCGGGTTGTCTCGAGTGAGCATGCGGCTCGGACTGTCGGTCTCGACGCTGAGCTGGGGTCGTCGGCCAGCTGTTGCAGGACGGGAACGAGTTGGCTGGACATGCGTTGGTAACGCTCGCGGCGGTCCTGGTGCAGCGTGGCGGTGAGTGTGGACTGAATCTGCAGATCAGCCAGATCGGTGCCTGCTTGTCGTGTCCGCCGCACGGCCCAACGTAGGAAGTCGCTGAATCCGAGCGCGACGCCTTGCAAGACCGTCACGCTGATCACGGTGTACAGCAGTGTCGAGAGAACCGTGGTTGTCGCGACAGCAACCGCTGCGGCTGTTCCGACAGACCACAACACACCGAGCAGCGCCAGCCCGACTCGGCTCCCGCGCCGGACCGACAGGGCGGCGAGTTGCCAGCCGAGCGCGGCCACCGCCCAGTTGGCGCTGCTGGTGACCTGTTGCGGGGTCAGCAGCACCGTTTGCAGCGGCGCGAGTGCCACCACGATCGTGGCCGTAGTCCACCACACGGCAGCGGGAAGGCGATGGCGAACTTCTGCTACCGCGACGAACGCGGTCAGTACGGCAGCGACCAGAATGCCGGCTTGCGCGGTTGGGTGCGCCGCGTCCAGGGCGTTGAGGCCCTGTAGGGCGGTGACGACGACGGCGATCACCACCAGCCCGTACCCGTAGCCGCGCAGCAGCCGCAGTGCCTCGTCCGCGTCGCGGTGCAGGCTGCTGGGTTCCGGGTTGGCATCCCATCGGATCTCGACCGCGGTTCCTGTGCCCGGCGACGAGGCGATCTCGGCCGTGGCCCCGACGTCGGCGAGGCGACCCCGGATCGAGTTCCGGACGCCGAACCGGCCCGGGGAGAGCGCGGCATCGCTGGGATCGAAACCGACTCCGTCGTCGATGACGCGCACTCGCCGGTTCCCGTATTCGACCGTCAGCAGGCTCGCGTCGGCATGTCGGTCGGCATTCGACAGTGCCTCACCCACTGCGGCCACCACTGCCTGGCTGGTGAGCGGATCGTCCGGTCCCGCAGCGCGGCCGCGGAACTGGACCGGGGTGTTGGTCCAGTTCGCGTGCTCACCGATCCGGCGGGCGAAGTCGTCGGTGTTCAGCGCTCGCGCGCCGCGTCGTACTGCCGCCAGATCGCGACGAGCTTGGGCACGTAACCGGTCGTCGTCGACCACGATGCCTTGCCCGACCATCGCCAACGTCGACGCGGCGGTGTCGTGCAGTGTCGCCCACGTCTCGCGCTCGTCACGACGGCGCGCTGCGCTGACTTCAGCGTCGATTCTGGCGGTCGTGTACTGCTCGAATGCGTCGTCGGTGATCTGCGCCGAACGCAGGACGAGCCAACGCAACACCGCGGCCACGGCCCACTCGACCACCAGGAAATCGAGGCTGAAAATGGTCCATGGCTGATCGACCCCGGGTACCTGGACCGCACCTGATGCCCAAGTCGCAACCACGATCACCGTGGCGGGCAACGACATACGGATCGGGCGTGACATAGCCACCGTCACCACAGCCGTCCCGGCGACCGCGAGCATCGGGCTGGCCGCCGTTGTGAACGCCGGGCCGTCCACCACCAGCGGCGTGCACAACAAGTACGCACCCGCCACGATCAACTCCCACACCGGATTCCATCGCCGGGTCAACCGCCACAGAGCCCATACCAACAGCCCGGCATGGATGACTATCGACGCGACGCCGACTCCACCACCAACCAGATACACCACAGCGACAGCCGCTTCGACCACATTCAGCGTCGACGCCGCGATCCGATCGATCCGCGCATCCAGCACCGGCCGCGTCGACGCCGCCTCCGAATTCACCCGCCCCATTATTCGCCTCCAGGCAGGGAACGCGCGCGAAACGCAGACACCACCCAGCGACGTGTCGATGCTGCTACCACTGCAGCGGGGCATCGAACTGACATTGCCAGCAGGCGAACTCGGATCGGCCGGGCTCGATGTTCTGTTCGGCCCCGCACCGTGGGCAACGAACCTTTCCCCACCCACGTGGGGTTCGCACCCGGCCGGGCATGATCAGGGCCACGACGATCCCGATCACACCGGACACTACGCCGAGCGCAAGGAAGCCCACGCCGCTGTTACCCTTCGACGCCGCGATGACAGCAGCGAGCACTCCGCACACCACCGCATAAGCGACGAGACCGATCAGGAACACGCTCGAAGCAGTGGCCATGACAACCATTCCCATCAGACTTGCTTTGCCTGTGATTCTGTGGCACAAGGCGACAGCGATGGCACCCGCGTGGCAGGGCATCCGAACCGGATAGGCCTCGGGCAGCAGTCCAGGCCCGTGGTCGAGTTGCCACCAGGATTTGAACCGAATATGCGCTCCGTCAGGCGACAACTCAGGGGCAGCGAACGGTGTAGTCCCATTTGGTGCCGCTGGGGCCGGTGATCCGGACGGTGACCGAAGTCGCCGCACCGGCCGGGACCGCGATTACTGCCGAGCCGGTTCCCTGGTTGATCTGATCGCCCACGTAGCCGGTGTCGTGTATCTGAGCCCCTTGGTAGAAGACCTGTATACGATCCGGTACGTCGTAGGTCTCATAGGCCAGAACGAAGCTGGTCGGTCCTCCGGTACCGAGCTGATGAATCGTGGTGGTGATGCCCTCGCCGCCGGACTTGGTCGAGTTGTTGCATTGCTGCGTCGCCGCCGAACCGGTGCCGAGCAGCTCGCCCAGGACGCCGCTGCCGCCATCGAGAATGCCACTGCCGGTGTCAATCAACGAGCTGCCAGCATCACCGCTGCCGGTATCTGCTTGTGACACACCGGGAGATGCACCGATCGACATAGCCAGCGCCGCGAGGCCGGCCGTCGCCAACATGGACTTCGAATTCAAGGTCGTGCGCACAGTCTTTTCCTCCGCTGGTTTCCGCGTTCTCTTCATCAGGCAAGGTCATGCAAACTCACTCGAAAACCGTATGGCGCGAACGGAAAAGGAGGTATCGGTCGAACAGAGGACACCGATGTCGAGGGTCGATCGCAGTGCCGATCGAGATCGCTCGGACTACCCTCGCTGATCAAGCAGAGGCCGGTACCGGCCGTAGAACACGACGCCTGAGTCACGAGGTCACTTCGCGGCGGGTGGACGCAGGAGAAGGGCTGGTCCGGCGATCGCGAGTGTTGCCTCGTCGCCGATCTCCGGTTCTCGTGGCGGGCATGGCGACCGACCTGGAAGGCCGGCACTCCGTACACCAGACCGTGGACGAGCGAAACGACGACAGCTGTGTTGACGCTGATCTGTGAGACAGGCTGTTCTTGATCTGACGTTTCGTCGGCGACGTGGTTTGTCGGGCGACCGGCGCGCTTCGGCGACCCGCACTGGGATCGTCTGCAGGGCTGGCCCGGCCCCAAAGCTGCAACAGGAAACGCGGGCGCTCAGGGTGGCACGTCGGCCTAGACTGTTGAGATGTGGACGGTCGGGAACCTTGGCGAGCTGCGATCGATCCTGGAGCGCGCTGTCGGTAGCCCGGGCCGAGAGCACGATGGTTTCGCGACGGTGGAATACACACACGGTGGGGACTGCTGCACGGATAGGTGACATCTGAACTGTGGTGCCGACAGGCACTGCTGGAAGGATGTAACCGTGCCCAAGCCCTACCCCAAAGAGTTCCGCGACGACGTCGTGCGCGTAGCCCGCAACCGAGGACCCGGCCAACAGCTCAAGCAGATCGCCGCCGACTTCGGGATCAGCGAGTCGTGTCTGGCCGGTTGGCTTAAGGCCGCCGACGTCGAAGACGGGACCAGACCCGGAACGACCGCGACCGAGAACGCCGAACTCATCCAGGCCCGGAAACGGATCAAGCTCCTCGAGCAGGAAAACGAAGTCCTGCGCCGAGCCGCGGCCTATCTCTCGCAGGCGAACCTGCCGGGAAAATGATGTACCCGCTCGTTCGTGAGCTGGCCGCTGACGGGATCCCCGTCGCGGTGACGTGCCGGGTCCTGAAAATCGCGCGCCAACCGTATTACCGGTGGCTCGCTGACCCGATCACAGCCGCCGAACTCGACGAGGCCTACCGAGCCGACGCGTTGTTCGATGCTCACCGCGACGACCCCGAGTTCGGATACCGGTTCCTTGCCGACGAGGCCGCCGACGCCGGCCAGGCGATGGCCTCACGGACCGCGTGGCGGATCTGCTCGACCAACAAATGGTGGAGCAGTTTCGGTAAAAAACGCGGCTCCAAGAATGGCCGGTCAGGGCCACCAGTTCATGACGATCTCGTCGCACGAAACTTCACCGCTGATGCACCAAACATGTTGTGGCTCACCGATATTACCGAACACCACACCGGTGAAGGCAAGTTGTATCTGTGCGCGATCAAGGACGTGTTCTCGAACCGGATCGTGGGCTACTCGATCGACTCGCGAATGAAGGCCCGCCTCGCTGTCGATGCACTTGGCTCAGCGGTGGCCAGGCGTGGCGCGGCCAGTGACCACGTCGCTGGTTGTGTCGTTCACAGCGATCGTGGGTCGCAATTTCGATCGCGAAAGTTCGTGCGGGCCTTGAACAAACACGCGATCGTCGGATCGATGGGCCGGGTCGGCGCGTGCGGGGACAACGCCGCGATGGAGTCATTCTTCGCGTTGCTGCAAAAGAATGTTCTCGATCGTCGGCCATGGGCAACTCGTGAGGAGTTGCGGATCGCGATCGTGACCTGGATCGAGCGGACCTACCACCGTCGTCGACGTCAGACTCGGCTCGGCAAATTGACCCCCATCGAATACGAGACCATCATGACCCCAGCAGCCCTTCGGGCTGCCTGACCGCTGTCACCGGATCGTGCAGCAGTCCCGTGTCATCACCGCTCAGCGTGTGAGCATGTGGGTTGACGGCAGCACGACCGTCCTTGGCACATGGATTGGTGAACTGAAACCGCAGTACAGTCACTTCTACTCGGGCCCGGCGGCGGTCGAAGGCCTACTCGGTCTGACCAAGCGCGGTTGGCAGGTGCGCCCCAACCTACATCTCGCCTACTTTCGTTGTCCGCCGCATCGGCGGTGGTATCCTGCAATGCCACTCCCGGCCGGGGATTACGTCCGTCGCTGGACCCGTGACCTGAGTCTGGCAGGACGAAAGCCTCGAGAAGTGGTGGCTCACCCAGCCTTTGGCCGTTCTCTCGTAGATGACGGCTTCATCGACAGGGAGGCTCTGGGCGGTCTACAGGACTGGTTGCACGGGCACACGCGTCGAGAAGTCGATGTCCGTCCTAGCATCGCAGTTGAGTGGCGATTAGCCGAAGCCAGCCCCTCAGTTGTCGCCGTACGCTCAGCGGTGGCCGAGCTTCTCACAGCGGTCAAGGAGCCCGCACTGCCGTGAGTGGTTTGGTCAGCCAGCCAACAGCGCAAATCGCTATCCTGCACGGTCTGACCGGATATCGGTGCCTCAAGTCTGATTTCAACTTCGTGGGGTGGGCGTCAGTAAGGACATAGGTGCTGTCGAGTGGCCTGGCTACATACATGCCCCGTGTCGGTGCCACTAAAGATCGAGCTGATCTCGGCGGCCTTGATCGCACACCATCTGCAGGCCATGACCCACCGGATATGGGGGTTGTCCAATCCGGGATCCGACTGGTGGCGACCGGGCAGACTGCCTGGGCGTAGTGGCGGTATGCCTACGGCCACTACAACCAGCCGCTCAAGCTCGCGAGCACCTAGGCATGCCCACCGCGCAGCGACATCATCCAACGCCGGCTCTTCGAACACGTGGGGCTTCAAGCGCGCCAATACGGACATGGCCCTCACGGGGAGGCCACTGATTTCCTCCCGGCGCTGAAGCCAGAACCTCTCAGTGGCCAGTTGGTCCGTAGTTTCTTGTAGCGGTGCAGGTCCGCTGTGCGAGGAAGGCAGCCAGCCGCTCGGGACCCACGACCGCCTTGTCGTCGAGCGTGTCCCCGAGCAGGACGCCATCGACTCTGTCCCACACTGATACTCGGGCCAGCCGCATCGTTGCTGTCTGTGTGGCGGTGAGGTCTTTGACAGTGTCGTAAAGAGCGCGCTGCTTCCAGCGTGGTGCACCAGCACTGTTGAGATCGCCGACCGGCCCGGGCGGGCCGAACATCGCCTCGCACGGTCGCGTCGTCCAGCGCCTACCCCACCGGCCCGCGACCAGACACCGCGGCTCGAATCGGGTGCAGTAGTCGAGATAGTCCGCGTGCCACGGCAGTGCGGAAGCGCGGAACGCCAGCAGGGTCTCGGCACGATAGCGGTTGAAATGCAACTCTTCATCGAGTTCGACCACCAGCCCGCCGGTGAAGGCCAGGTCCCACGCTCCCGGACGCAGCCGCGGCATCGGCCGAGTACCGCCGAGCCGTGCGTAGACGGCCTCGAGCTCGCCGACGGCGGCTGTAGCCAGATCCGACAACCGCGGCGCCGCCGGCACGGAAGCCGGCGACAACCCGGCTCTCGTCAATAGCATTTGCAGCGCGGCGGCGCGTCTACCGGTGCGAACCATACCCCCAGTCTGCACCCGCATTTTGCCGACCGTGCTGGTCATCTTCGGCCGAGATTCGCCAGGTGCATGTCAGGTTCGAAGACCGGTGGTCGATCATGGTGGGGTCGGCGGATTGCCGCTGCTGGATAAGGAGATCGTTCGTTGTACGAAGAGCAGTTCGCCGGTGCCTACATCACCAGCCCCAACAAGCCGAGCAGAACGCCGCGGTGCAGATGCGGGCGATGGGATTCACCGACGCGGTCGTCACGGCCAACGGCGCCGACGGCGGCATCGACGTGCTCTCCAGTAGTGCTCTGGCGCGGGTGAAATGGCGCGGTGGCGCAGTATCGCGCCCGGACGTGCAGCAGCTCTTCGGCGCACGCGGCAGCGAATTCGGAAAAGCGCTCCTGTTCTTCGCGGCCTCGGACTATTCCCAGCCCGCGGTCGAGTACGCCGACCAGCACAGCATCGCGCTGTTAATCTACCATCCAACCGGTCAGGTCGAACCCAGAAACCCCTACGCAGCAGCCCTACTCGGCGGATGCCGACGCGGGGGCGATGATCCCGGCCCGATCGGGCTCCGTGGCGTTCGCAAAGGTCCGGTCAGATCAATCGAAGTCCGGCGGGAGGGACCGCTTGAGAAACTGGTCGTAGGCCGCCGCGGGAAGGGCAAAGTCGAGGGTGAGCGCCGCGGCCAGGGCATCGGTCGTGTTGAAACGGGGGCGTCGGCCCATTGCTCCCCGGTGCTCCGAAGCTAGGGCCGTCACAGCGACCCCTGCTGCCGGCGCCGCGCCGGCGGTCAGGTTTTCGATCCACGCCGGATGCTTGGGAAGGTGGGTGTCGGTGTTCGCAGGCGAGGCGCAGTTTGGTGCCCCATCCGCCGCGCGATCGGCCCAACGCGTGATCAGCCGGTTCGTCGCAGGGGGCTGGCGGGTGGTTCGGTCTGCAGGTGGCTGCCGCGGCGGGCTGGTGAGCGCACGGTGGTCGAGTCCACCCCGATTAGCCAATCGATCTTGTCTTCGGCGTCGGTGAGAGCTTGCCGGCCGTGCAGGATCTGCGCCCAGATCTCCGACGCGGGCCCAGCGCCGGAACAGTGCGTAGATCGCCTGCCAGGAGCCGTCGCAGGCGGGGACGCCACGCGAGGCGCGTCAACCCGGATACGCCACCGGCCGCCTTCGATGAGCTGGCGGCGGACGAATCGAGACGGCCGTTCGATCCGGTTCGGGCGGGGAAGCGGTGGTTCGAGCCGGGCCATTGGACATCGGTCAAAGTCGGCTCGTCGGGTCACCGCTAGGGTGGTGATGAGGTCTCCGGTGTTCAGTGAATCTTCGTCGACCAACCATGACCAGAGACCTCGCTATTCTCAAAACCCCCTGGTCACAGCCACTCTCACACCGTCAGCGTCACTTCGAGAAACGCTTTAGCTGAACCGTCGCGGCGACCTCTCACACAAGTCTCACCTTAGGCCGCCTCCCAGAATCCAGTTCGGGCGCATCAGCGGATCAGGCAGCGGAATATTGTATGCCGTAGCGAGGAGACGGAGAGTCTCGCCTATCTCCTCACGCATCACCGCCAAATGCCTTTCTGCATGCTCCTGCCCCAGCGCTGGCCTGAAGTAGGGATCGATTTTGACTTTCGTCATGAAGGTACGGGCCGAAGCGATGATATTCTTGATCAGTTTGGCTAGATTGTAATCATTTTCGACCTCTTTTAGTTCTTGTGTCAGCGTCGTGCGAAGGGTGCCCAGAGACGAGATCACTTCGGACCAACTCTCCAGTTCCGGCCGCTCGTAGACCGCACGTTTGTCGGCTATTACGTTGAAGATATGGCTCACGATCGCACCGTTTTTCTCGCGTCGCCTAAATTCTGACAACAGCGCTATCGGACTGGCGAGAAGTCGCCGGACGGTCGCCGTGTGCGCATCGCGCCACGCAGTCAGATCGCCGGCTGTATACCCGGGTCCGCCGTTGTTGTCGATGAGAGTGTGGCATGTAGCGCAAAGAAAGATGGCGTTCTCGGGATCAGCACGCTGGTCGTCGGTCATCGCAGGCTCCCACCGAGGGCTGTCGTCGGCACGGCCGCGGATGTGCGCGAACTCGCCGATACTGCTCTTGAGCAATGAGTCGTTGGTGTTGACCTCCGGTCCGACGAGCAAGCGATTGCAGTCCGGGTTGGAGCACATGTATCCCGCACGCGCTGCAACCAAAGCTTTCGTTTTCGGCGTAAAATAGCCGTCTGCCATAGGAATCCGTGCCCCTCCGGTGTAGTATCCGAGTTGTTTGACTGCCCAGTTCGGCCGCTCCGCCTCGCTGCGCGGATCTCAAGCATCATCCCAGCAGGCGACGTGTCGCCACCCGGTGTACTCGGCCGTTGTGGGATCGTGGCGTCGTGACCGAGAACGTGGTGGTGAGACCGGTGCGGGGTGCTCCGACCGCGCAGTTGTTGAACTTCCTGAGGCGCTCGACGTCCGCCACCAGCTGCGCGATGCCGTCATCTCCGCAGTGCCGCATCGCCTTGAACGCGCCGACGAACAGGCCAAGGTCCGGCTCGTGGCCGACGGTGACGGGAGTGCTGGTCGGCTTGCCCGATCACGTACCAGGCATATCACCCTTGTCGGCCGCTGCGTGAGGGCGGTCGCCTCCGATCTGATCTCGCAACCCCTGACGTGGTCCAAGCGTGCCTGCTGGCCGAACGCATCCGGACGGCATCACCGCACCTGCTCGAACTGCGTTCAACCAGTTGCGTTGCCTGCGTATTGGTTTCGCACGACCACTAGAGTCGGTGTAGGCCGGACTCGCCCTAAATGGGTACCGTAGATTCGCTGCCGACAGTTCGGTTCGCTAGATTTGCCCGCCGTGATCATCGTTCGACCCACTGAGACCGATACGGGCTCCCGATCCACCACACTGCATCCGAAGTCTGTGTGGCCAAAGAAGTATCAATCGGCGCTTGCACGCCGCGACATCGGAACGTGGATCGCCTACGCAGACAGTGACGACCTTCTGGCGGCCCATCTTTGGGTAGCCGAGGGGTACGAAGTCAAGGCCAAAATTGACGTGATCTAAAAAGAGATTGAACGCATCTCTGCCCTGCGTGAAGAGTATGTTGAGGTCAGACGAACAGTCAACGAGCCGGGAGGTGTTTGGATTTTCGCAAAGCATGAATTGAATTCGCAGATGCTATTGACCCGAAACTATTCGGTTTCCTCGATTCGTGTGTAGCGGACGTGTCGTGCGCCGAAGTAGCCGCGGACAATGCCGGGCTGACGTTGGCGGCGGCGGAGGAAGCGGCGGGTTTCGCGGGCGAGGTCGTCGGTAGTACGGGCGCGGGCGGCATGGACGTGGCGTTTGATGTCCGCGTTCAGGATCTCGTCCGGGTTCAGCTCGGGGCTGTAACCGGGCATGAAGTGCACCTCGATCCGGTCGGCGTGGTCGGCGAGCCAGGCCCGCACGGCCCGGCTGCGATGCACGGGATGCCGGTCGGCGATCACGTGCACCTTCCGGCCGGCCTGGCGAGCCAGCCGGTCGAGGAAGCCGATGAACACCTCGGCGGTGAACTTGCCGGTGAACACCGTGAACCACAGCGCGCCGCGAGATGCGATGGCGGACATGATGTTCACCCGCAGCCGCTTCCCGTTGACCCGCACGATCGGGGTCTGCCCGACCGGCGCCCAACTGCGGCCCGGCGGCGCGGTGTCCGACCGCAGCCCGCACTGGTCGGCCCACGCGATCACCGCGTTCTCGGCCCGGGCGCGAGCCACGAGCGCCGGATAATCGCGCTCGAGCCAGTCGCTCACCTGCGCCTGGTCCTGCCTATAGGACCGGCGATCCGGTCGCTGCGGGGACAACCCGTGCCGCCGTAGCCATTTCCCCACGCCTTGTTCGGTCATCGCTACTCCGGTGACCATCCTGATCAGGTCGACCACCGCAGCGCGGGTCCACATCGGCCCGCCGATCAGCAGCTGCTCGGGCGTGTAATCGGCCATCGCCTGGAACAACACGCCACGCTCCTCGGCGCTGATCATCTCGTCTCGCCCGGTTCGCGACTTCACCGGCGCGGCAAGCGATTCCCGCCCGATGTCGCGGTACTTGCGCCACCACGTGCCCACCGACCGCGACGACACCCCGAACATCGCCGCCGCCTCCGGATACGACCCCACCAGACCCGACTCCAGCGCAGCCACCACCCGCAACCGCACCACCTCCTGCGCCGCAGGTGACACCCGCCGCAGGTCCCGCTCACTCACCCACACTCAAATACCAAGGAAACCAGCAAGTTTCAAGTCAATAACTGCGATCGACGTTGCCGACCTTGCGCTGCGCGAACACCGACGAAATCGCGACAAGGTGATCAAGTGCTTTCGGGATCTGCACGACGCCGCGGGCGATGCGCGCCTGCATGTCCGCGATCTTTTTCGCATCACGACGCTCGTCATAGGTGAACGAGCACAGGTCGTCGAACGGGTCTGGCGGTGTTTGCCTGCCGCGAATGCTGATCCGACACCACCGCCGCGACCTCGATGTCGCCATCGGCAACAGGTCGACCCGCTCGATGTCACCGATCGGGACACTGACCGGTGACTGCCTCGACGTCGAGGAACTGACCGCGGCACTCCACGAAAGGCCCGCAGGGCAGGGCATCCTCGACACCGTCGAGCAGTGGTTGCGTCGCAAGCAGGGCGCACGCACCAGCTTCGACGACCTGTACGACCGCATGCTGCAAGCCAATCCGCAGCTCGAAGGCCTTTGTCGGGGCCGGCTCACCGAAGTGATCCGCGAAGGCGCGCAGCTACTCGCCGAAGAACAGGGCTGGAGTGCTGACGATCTCGCCCCGCGCATTTTGGCCGCGACAGTAGCCAGCGTAATCAGCGAACTCACCCACCGTTCCCAACCGGGTGACCTGGACCGGGCGATGGTGTTCATCCGGGCGGCGGCGGCAACTTTGCGCTGAAACCTGGGCGAAGGCTCGAGGGATTGGTTGGAGGGGAAGCCGAACCGCGGGCCGAGCCGCTGTCATGTCCTACGTAACCGTAAGTTCGACAGGATGTGTGTGCCGACTGTGCCGCATGCGTGTCGCGCCGGCGTGGTCGGTGGCCTCGAGGCGAGGTCCGCCGTTGCTCCAGCCGAGCAGCGGTGCGATCTCGGGCACGTGGAGCGGGGGCTGCGGCACCGGCGCCAGTGTCCGCGGGGAACGGCCGAAGCTGTCGTCGCGACCGTCTGTGCGGGCATTGTTGTTTCTCGCGTGATGACGACTCCGGTGCTGCCATACATGTCGGTGGAGAAGGTCAAGCGAGCGATCGAGGTCTTCGGCCCGGTGATGATGGCCGCGTACGGACAAACGGAGGCGTTCGCCGGAGTCGCGTTCGCGCGCCCCGACGAACGCGTCCGCAATGGGATCCCGTTGTCGGACAGGCGACTCGACTCCTGTGGACGCCCGTACCCGCTCATCACCGTCGAGATCCGCGACACGGACGACAAAGCCGTACCGCGCGGCGAGAGCGGTGAGATATGCGTCCGCGGCGATCTGGTGATGAAGGGCTACTACAAGCAGCCCGACACGACCGCCGAGACGATCATCGACGGTTGGCTCCACACCGGTGACGTCGGGCACCTCGACGACGAGGGCTACCTCTACATCACCGACCGGACCAAGGACATGATCATCTCCGGCGGCTTCAACGTGTATCCCAGTGAGATCGAGCAGGTCATCTGGGGACATCCCAGCGTCAGCGACTGCGCCGTGATCGGCGTAACCGACCCGGACTGGGGCGAAAAGGTGATCGCCGTCGTCGAGCTCTCGCCCGGTCGTGACGCCAGCGAGGCGGAACTCATCGCGCTGGTGAAGGACACGCTCGGCAGTGTGCGTACACCGAAGCGTATCGACTTCGTCGACAGTCTTCCGCGCAGCGGCGCCGGCAAGGTCTTGAAGCGGTCGCTGCGGGACAACTACTGGGTCGACGTCGACACGCGGATCTGACCGACCTCTACGAATGGGCGACCATCCTCGCATCGGTCGCGAACGCCACGCATCAACCAGACGGCATCCTCGTCGCGGACGGGATAGTCCTGGGCGTGTAGCTCCTCGATCGCGCGGTTCAGATACACCGAGTTCCACAACACGACGCAGTTCAAGATCAGGCCCAGTGCGGAGAGCAGGTCTTCCGTGCCGTCGAGGCGTCGGTGTGCCCGATCCAGGCGCTGATGACGGCTCGACGATCTGATCTAGATCCTGGTCGATTCGATCATCGGCTGACCGGTTCGGGGAAGAACCGGGCGATGGCCGGTCGCAGGCGCGTGGTCTCGAAGTCGTCGACGGGTAGCGCGAGTTGCTCGAGGATCAGGCCGTTGACAAGGGTGAGCAGGTCCGCGGCGTCGGCTTCGGGGTTCGGGGATCCGGCGCCGCGGAGCTCGATGGCGAAGGCCGCTCGTTGCGTGGCTCCCCATTCCTCGAGGCTGGCCCGCAGGTGGGGGCGACGCGCGACTTCGAGGAAGAACTCATAGCGGGCGATGCCGGCCTCCCGGTCGCTGGCCAGCGTGCCGGTGACGTACTGCGCGAGCCGGGTAATCCGTTGCGGGACATCGACATCCGGCAGGTTGTCGAACAGTGTGCGGACCTCCTCGACTTGCCGGGCTGCCAATTGCCGCAACGCTTCGTCGAGCAGTTGGTCGAGGGTGCCGAAGTAGTACCGGGCGATGCCATGTGTCGTTCCCGCCTCTGTCGCCACGGCCCGGTGGGTCACGGCGCGTGCGCCTTCGCGGGCCAGTAGCCGGATCGCGGCCTCCAGCAGGGCCTCGCGGCGCGCGGCTCCCCGAGCCATCCGCGGCTCGCGCACGGGTGTCGTCATGGTGCTCATCGTACCGGCGACAAGAAATCCAAGAGTTTTCTCCGTATGGAGAAAACTCGAGGTAGGGTAGCTGCACAGGAAAGAACGGCCCTAGTGGAGGACAACCATGACCAACACGATCATCACCGGCGGGCGGGTGCTGACGCTCGTCCCGGACGCACCGGAAGCGGAGGCGCTGGTGCTATCCGGCGGACGCGTGCTGGCAGCGGGCGACCGGGACGACATGCTGGCGGCGGCCGGGCCGGATGCCAGGCATGTCGACGCCGAGGGCGGTGTGGTGCTGCCCGGCCTGATCGACACCCATCCGCACGTCATGCACTTCGGGATGCTGGCGGGCGGGCTCGTCGATTTGACCGATGCCGTCGATCACGCGGACATCGTGGCGCGGATCCGGGCCAAGGCCGCGCATACGCCGCCAGGGCAGTGGATCATGTGTACGCCGGTCGGTGAACCCCACTACTTCATCCGCCGCTCGGAGCGGGATCTGCTCGAGCGACGGCTGCCGGATCGGTGGACCCTGGACACCGCGACCGAGGCTCATCCGCTGCTCATCCAGGCGTGGGCGCCGCGCATGCCGAATGTGGTGGCGTTCAACACCGCTGGTTTGCGTGCGGTCGGGCTGAGCGCGTTCATCCCGGACCGGGTCTGCGATGTCGAGATCGACAAGAACGAGGCCGGGGAGCTGACCGGCATTCTGCGTGGACCGGTGACGAATTACTACACCTACGACCCGTTCTGGGGGCAGATTCTGACCAAGCTGCCACGTCCGGACCTGGCGGACGCCGTCGCCGGTACGACGGCGGAGATGGCGCGGTATTCGGCGCAGGGTGTGACCAGCGTGTACGAAGGTCACGCCATGGAACTGGAACACCTTGCGCTGTATCGGCATCTGCGCGCGACCGATGCGCTGACCCTGCGCGTGATGGCGACATTGGATGCCGAGTCGGTCATCTTCTACCCGTTCGACCCGCTTCCGCAGGCCGAGTTCGCCGACCAGTTGCGTCGGCTTGCCGCGGAGGCATCGGATGACGGTGACGACATGCTGCGGGTCGGCGGGCTCACCTTGAGTCCGGGCGGGCCGTGTTTCTCGGGATACTTCGCCACCTACGATTCGTACCTCGATCCTTTCGGTCGTCCCACTCGTGGTGTGCGGTTCGTGTCGCTGGAAAAGGAAGAGGAATTCGTCAGGTTCTGCGCTGCCAATGGAATTCGCGCGAACCTGTGCCTCGGTGCGTTCCGGGAGCATGACGATTTCCTGGATATCGCGGAACGCGTTGTGCGCGAACACGACTTCCGCGACCAGCGCTGGATTCTGCAGCACGCTATGACGATCACCTCTCGACAAGCCCGCCGCTATGCGGATCTCGGTTTCCAGGTCACCACCAGCGCGGGATTCGCGTGGGGGAAGGGCGCGATGTACGGCGAGCGGATGGGCGAGCACGTCTGGCGGGACTTGGAACCCCTGCACCGGCTCACCGAGATCGGCCTGGATCTGGGCGGCGGCTCCGATTGGGGCCCGAAGAACCCGTGGGAGCAGATCGAACTCGCGCAGACCCACCGGTTCGCGGGCAGCGGCCACCGCAATGACGGACCCGACCAGAAACTCTCCCGTGTCGAAGCGTTGCGCATGTGGACCACAGGTGCGGCGAAGGTGCTCGGCTGGCCCGAGATCGGCTCGCTCGCACCGGGAAATCACGCCGATGTGGTGATCGTGGATCGCGATCCGCTGACCTGCCCGATCGCGGACCTTCCTGATACCAGGGTACTGCGCACATATCTGGGCGGCTCGATCGTCCACGACAGCGGCGAACTCGCCTCGCCGGCCGCCACGGAGATCGAGGGGGTTCGGTCGTGAACGCCGAAGCGACGAGCCGGGTGCTCGACCGGATCGACGACCTGCGAGACGAATTGGTGGCCGCGCTGGCCGACGCCGTCGCCATCCGCAGCGTGAACCCCACCTACCCGGACCAGGACTACGACGACCTGGTCGGTGGCGAAACGGAGGTCGCCGGACTGCTGGCCCGGCTGTACCGGGAGGCGGGCGCCGAGACCGAGCTGTTCGGCAAAGCGCCGGGCCGGGACAATGTCGTCGGGGTGCTGCGGGGCAGCGGTGGCGGACGGTCGCTGATCTTCAACGGTCACGTCGATGTCGTTCCCGCCGATGACACCGCGCAGTGGACCCACCCCCCGTTCACCGCCTACGTCGACGACACCCATGTGTGGGGCCGCGGCTCAGTGGATATGAAGGGCGGACTGATCGCACAAGCATTCGCCGCCAAGGCATTACGGCAGGCCGGGGTGCGGCTGTGCGGCGACCTCGTCCTACAGGCCGTCGCGGGGGAGGAGAACCTCGAACACCACCTGGGGACCTCCGCCGTCTTGGAGCGGGGGTTCACCGCCGACGGGGCGATCATCGCCGAGCCCACCGGCGCGCTCTCCCCGTTGAGTGTCATGCCCGCCACTCCCGGCGTGCTGATCATGCGCATCACGGTGACAGGGCGTTCGGCACATGCGGCCATGCGCGCGCAGATGCGTGCCGAGCCGACCGACGACCCCGTTGCCGCCAGCGCGATCGATGCGGCGCTGCGGATCCACGACGCGCTGCGCCGGTTGGAGGACGAATGGGTCGAGGGCCGGGTAGATCCGCTGTTCGAAAAAGGCCAATTCACCATCGGTCTCGACGTGATCGATGGTGGGGCGCGCGGCAGTCGCAATGTCGCCTTCATCCCCGACGAGACCACTCTCGACTACGCGATCTTCTACCCGCCGGCGGCGAAGCTGTCGGAGATCCAGTCCGAGATCGTGCAGACCGTAGCCGGTGTCGCGAAGTGGGACCCGTGGCTGCGAGCCAATCCGCCACGCATCGACTGGCCCATGCACTATCCAGGCGGGCGAACCGACCGCGATCATCTGTTCACCAGGACGGTGTGCGCCGCACGGAAGCGGGCCGCCCTCGGCACACCGATCGCCGGGGTACCCGATGTGCGGCCGTTCCCCTCGGCAACTGATCTCACCTGGTTCACCGCCGCCGGAATTCCCGCCGTCGGGCTGGGGCCGGGCGCCCTCACCATGGCTCATGCCGTCGACGAGCGGTGCGCGATCGATGAACTGGTATGCGCCGCGCGAACATACGCGGCCGCCGCGATTGCATGGTGTGGCGCGGACTGATCGGGTCGACCGCCGGGCCGCGCCGATCGCACCGCATTTGGCAGTCGGGTTGACCGTCGTTCACGGTATCGAGGCGCGCCCACATCGCGCGCAACCTCGAGGCGGCCGAGGAGGCCATCCACGCGGAGGTCTCGGAGTGCGGCGGCCGCGCCACTGGCGTGGTGGCTGCATTCGGTGCGTGCGCCGGCGGGGTCTGTGGTGGGCCCTGACGGCGGCAGCCTGGCACGAGCTGATCGCGAGATTGCGCTCGATGTCAGCGACCGCACGCCCGGCCTCGACCAGATCCAGAGTCATGCGCCGGAACTCCTGCGGGTATGCGCGCCGTCCCATGCCACTCCTTGACATTGGGGCACAGGAATCTAGCAACGCAAGTCCGAAGCAGCCCGGGGAAGACCAGTCTCGCCATGCCGGGCGGATTCGGAACAGGATTCCACCGCAGCATTGAGTCGGGTTGGACTACGGGCAGGTGGAACTCCTCTGTTTCCGTGGCCGCGTGTTGTCGATGAGGTGTTTTCGGGTGACCCTCGCATCGAACGCGTCGCTGATCCAGCTCCGGATGCTATCCGTGCTCGTTGGATACACCATGTATCGTGCATATCCGACATCCGTTCCGGTGGCGTCTCTTTTGACATTGTCACTCACACGACCGGGCAATTTGCCACCGTTGACGGCGGCGCTAGGTAACTGGATTGCAAGAACGCCGTTGACTTTGCTGTGCTTGCTCTCCCGAAGTGAAGAATATACTTCCCAATCAACATACCGCCGCGCCCACGTACACTTGCCGATAAGGACGATGGTGACTGTTGAATTGCCGAGGTAGTTCTGGCGAATCCGACTCATGATGTAATCAGTGTCCTGGCTGTCGATGAAGTCGTCTTCGTCGGTGACGCCGATAGTATTGGCGGTGAACTCTGAACCAAAGGTGTCCAGGAAAGTTGCGACCTCGTCAGAGTCTTCGGCGTGGTATGAGATGAAGCACTTGTGGCGCGTGGGGTCGTCCTTGCGCATCTCCGCGCGTGCGGCGATCTCTAGCAAACGGCGCTGGGTGTAGTGGCTCACTCAAGCTCCCTGGTCAAAGCCAAAAGCCGTGCTTGCGAGTTTAGCTGCCCCATCGGCAGGCGTGAGGGATGATGGTGTGATGGCTGCTCCCGCAACGGTTCCCGACTCATCCTTGCCCCAGTTGTTCGAGGCCGCAGACCGCGCCTCGCTTGACGGTCAGCGCTCGTACGTCGGTGGCATCCGGCGTCGCCTACTGTGTCTGATCGTCGCCGCCGTCAGCGGGGTCGTGGCTTGGCGCGTGGGCGCGGGACGCATCGACGTCCTGGGACTCGTTGGGATGCTGGCGTTCATAGGCGCAATCATCCAAGAGTCCGTGCTGTGGCGCCATCGGCCAGACAAGGCATGGTACGACGGGCGTGCTGTAGCCGAGTCAACAAAGACGCTGGCCTGGAAATTCTCCGTCGGTGGACTGCCGTTCCCAATTTCCATGACAACCGCCGATGCGACGAGGGGTCTGGTGGATAAGCTCGATGAGCTCAGTCATCAGTTTTCCGGTCTCGAACTTTCGGCGATTGCTAGACCTCAAGTGTCGGACTGGATGAATCAAATGCGAACCCGACCATTCGAAGATCGCCGGAAGAACTATATCGAAGCGCGACTGCGCGAGCAGCAGAATTGGTATGAAAAGAAGGCCCGCTACAACAAGAAGCGTTCTGGGCAATGGCGCGCGGCTCTATTTGCCTTGGAGTTTGCAGGTGCAGCGGCTTCGCTACTAACGGCCGTCATACAGACCAGTTTGATGCTTGGTCCCGCATTGGCCATGATTGCGGCTGCCGCGATAGCTTGGGTAGAGACCAAACAGCATGACTCTCTCGCTCGCGCGTACTCTGCAGCGTGCACTGACCTGTCGAACGCTGAAGCAAAGTTGATGATCGTGGACTCAGAGGATGCGTGGTCCCGTGAGGTTGACGATGCGGAAGATGCAATCAGCCGTGAGCATGTGGTGTGGCTAGCTACTCGTCACCGGCTGTAGGAATTCGCCATATCGTCGGTGAAGTGAGTTTTCCATCAGGCAAATTGATCCGCATTTCATTTCGTAATCGATTGTGCGGCATGATGTTCGTGTGGTGGACGAGTTGTCACGGCGTGGTTCCAGATGCGTTGTGGGAATTGGCCGAACCGCTTCTGCCGATTCGTCTGTGCCAGCGGGGTGGCGCCAGTCCCGGTCGACCATATTGCGGCCCATGTAGGCATCGGCGTCGAACATCGAGGCGGGCGTCCGCCTCCACGCCCACGACGTTCCGATTGGCGACCGGTCCAGACCGTTGCGGGATAACCGCGGTGATCCGCCTGCCACGCAACAGCTCTCGATTCGCCGTCGAGGAGTACGCCTTGTCGGCAGGACCCGATCGGGGTTGCGGCGCGGCGAGCCACCGGCCAGCCGCGGTACACCGATCGCATCAAGAACTGCTGGCATCATCGTACGAATCTCCTGCCTGCATTGCGGTGATCGACATCGCCAGACCACGACCCTTGCCGTTCGTGGCCCAGATGGGCTTGGTGGTCAATCCCGGGGAGACCGGCCTACCCGTGATCAACCGGCTCATATCTCGCCGTCCGGGCCGGCCAACGGGTATGAGCACCGGCTGATGTATGCGCACGATCGTCGAGTCGACCGAGATCACCCAGTCGAGGCTTCCCGGTCGCATCTGCCAATGCGTTCAACGCAACCAGTACCCGATCCCAGGTTCCGTCCTCGGTGTAACGGCGGTGACGCTTCCTAGCGTTTGCCACGGCCCGACGACCTCGGGCAGGTCTCGCCACGGCAACCCGGCCCGCAGCCGGTGCAACATCCCCTCTACGGCCAGGCGGTTATTGGAGAAGTTGCGACCAATCCGACCATCCGACTTCGGTAGCAGCTCGAGCTTCCACTGGCTATCCGTCAGAACCCGACACCGATCACCGACAGTCGCCGCCACATCGAAGATGTCGCCCGAACCGAGGGCCTACCGGGCGAGAACCGGAACGCGACTAGGTTCTGTCCTGTAATTCATCGGAGCCAGAGAACGATCGCGGCGATAACAAGCTCGGCCTGGAAGTAGGCGGCTCGTTTGGCGTAGCGGGTGGCCAGGTCACGGAACTGCTTGAGCCTGTTGAAGCATCGCTCGACCACGTTGCGCTGCTTGTAGGCCTCACGGTCGAACACCGGTGGTCGTCCACCTGCTGATCCCTTGGTACGTCGGCAGGCGATCTGGTCATCTCGTTCGGGACTGACGAACCCGATACGCCGGCGGCGCAGTGTGGCTCGGGTCGATGGATGTGCATATGCCTTGTCGGCGAGCACGGTCTCGGGCCGTGTCCGTGGCCTGCCGGGGCCGGTGCGGGCAACGCTGATCCCGTCGAGCAGCGGCAGGATTTGCGGGTTGTCACCAGCCTGGCCGGGGGTGAGCAGCACTCGCATCGGCAGGCCGCGGCCGTCGACAGCGAGGTGGATCTTGGTACTCAGCCCACCGCGGGACCGGCCGAGCGCTTCCCCGTCGACGGCGATGCATGCGCTGGTGGTGCCCCCTTTTTCCGGGCACCGGCAGCGTGCTGGTGGGCCCGGATAACAGTGGAATCGACACTGAGGATCCACTCGACCTGCCCGATCGAGTCGTCCTTGACGATCACTTCATCCAGAATCGCCTGCCAGGTGCCGTCGCGGGTCCACGTCCGCAGTCGCTCGTGGGCGGTTTTCCACGGCCCGTATCGTTCGGGCAGGTCACGCCAGGGTGCGCCGGTCCGTAGTTTCCACAGGATCGCGTTGATCACCTGCCGGTGATCACGCCAGCGACGGCCACGGCTCGATACCGGCAGCATGGGCTCGATCCGAGCCCATGCCCGATCCGTCAACTCGCCACGACCTACCACGTTCTCTAGCTAACACCAACCAGCACAACGACTTACAGGACAGGCCCTAGTTATGGCCCAGCGGATTTGCAGCCGGCCTTCAGGGGGTGTGCCCACCGCGCGCCGTCGGTTCATCACGTGGACCAGGGTCGGAGTGTGGCGAGCCCGCCAGTAGGCGGCCGCCACCAGCAACACTCCGTCCTCGAAACTTGTGCCCCACGGCCAGGTTTGCGACGGCCGGCCCGTGCCCTCACATTGGACCCGGATGATCTGCCGGGAGAATGTGCGTGGTCGCAGTCCGGAGGATTCACCGGATCGCCTGCCGATATCGCTACCTTCGATGCGATACCCGTTGCTGATCAACGACTTACGGGAAGGCCCTTAGGTGTCAGGTCGTCCTCGACGGCGACCAGCTCGGCGATCTTGGTGGCGATTTCTGCCAAAGAACCGTCCGCCGTGTCCAACCCATTTCGGGAGGCAAGCAAAGGACTGACCTTACGAAGTTCGCCGTAGGTCGTCTCGTGTACGACGGGAATCAGCAAGTCCCGTGCAAGGAGTTCGGAGAGCTCCTTGTCGGAGACGCCCCTGCTGTCGACGCGCTTAAGCAGCGCGGGGGTGACCAGGACGAGACCCGTGCGCGACTTCGCCAGGCCCCTGTCGATTTCCCGCATGAACGGCTGACCGAGCACGATGTCCTTCTCGCTGAACCAGACTGACACGCCTTTCGCGACCAGCAGGTCGTTCAGCTCCGTGGCGACACCGGACCGGTCGTCCCACGCGTGGCAGAGGAAGACGTCGCGAAGGTCGGGCTCCTGACGCGCTCGCAACTCGACGGTGCGGCGTACGGGAGTCAGCGCACGAACTTCGGCCGGCGTGTAGACCACAGTGGAGGTGGTCGGCGACCAATGTGGGCGAGTTCTACCGCTAGCGGACCCGCTCCCGCTGCCACTCCGCGGGGAAATGGCAGGCGGCGGATAGTAAGGCTGGGGTGACGAGTACCCGTAGCGCCGACCACGGCATGCGGGACACGCCTCGGCCGCGCTGGCTGTCCGATGGCCCCGAACCGGGGCAGTACATGAACTCATGATCAGATGCTAGTAGGCGTCGATCTGGGCAGGAACGATAGACCTCACGATCGGTGCGCCACCGACTGCCAGGACTGCTGCACGACCCGGTGATAACACCGCGCTGTCGGCTGGCCGCCGCGACTGGAGCCTAACTAGGGCAGGGATTTGTGAAACTTGACTGGTGGCAGGACAAGCGGAGCCTGGGCGAGAGGCAGGCCAGGTTGTCACCTACCCCTGCACCAGTCCCGTCTTCAGTGCGGGCAGGTGGGTATCGATGCGGTGGCGACGCCGGTGATAGCGGTGAATTCAGCCTCGGTGAGTGGTGTACCAGCGCTGGCACACGCCGTGTCGACCAGGTGGCCCGGATCGAGTTGACGCTCGACCACCAAGCCCGGTGCGTTTGTGGAGTTGCCGGTGGTCACGGTGATCATCTTGGTGTTGTCCTGGGAGAACGCGACACTGGTGCGTTGGTAGGCGAGCGAGTCGACCGAGGGAACGGCGAGGGCCGCCAGGGTGATGCCGGTGGTGAGATCGGCGATGTTGACACTGGTCGTGAGGCTCTCCGCCACCAAGGCCCCCCGGCTGTCACCGACCACCCGGAACATCGCGGGCAGGGTTTGCCGCAAGCTGTTCCCGCGCTCGTCCCACACTTCTACCGGCTGCTTTCCCCGCGCACGCAAAAGGAACGGCCCGGCGAATGTGATCGAGGACACTTCGCTTGGTGGCAGCGTCCCGACCACCGCGCCGTTGGTGGTGTCGATGATCGCGACCTGTCGCGCGGTGTCGGGGCCGGGCAGAACCATGGCGAGCAGGTTCGCTTCCTTGCTGAACGCGACTGATCTCGCCGCGAGTTGTGTGTTCTCAGCCGCGAATTCACGGCGCGCTGCGGCAACCACGCGAGCCGTGCCGCTCGTGAGGTCAACAGCGTGGATGGCACCCTTGGCATCGACCGCGATTGCGGTGCGTTGATCCGACCATGTGGCTGCCGCGATGATGGGGTTGCTGGCCTCGGTGGTGATCACCGGAACGGCAGTGGTCTTGTTCGGGCGTTGGCGACTCGGCGCCGCGACCGCGACCAACCTGCCGTCCTTCGTCCACAGTGGAATTCCCGGGATGTCCTCGTAGATCTGCGCCTGGCCTGGCACGCCAGGCATCGGCTGGACAATCACGGTCCCAGACGAGGTACCGGTGGGCGCGATTAGGAGGTGCTTGGTATCCGGTGCCAAGGAGATGGCCGCGCCGTCGCACGCGCGACATGTGCTCTCGAGGGGCGTTGTTGTCGTCGTCGCCAGGCGATCCATTTGGCCGACGGCCCATAGCGCGATGTGGCGGTCGCTCACCGACATCAGATGCTCGTTGTCGCCGATGAATGCAAGATTCTGGACCGAGGAGGCGCCAGCCACTTCGATCGCCGGGTTGCGGGCGGCATCTGCTGGCGCGACAGGTGTCACGTAGATGGCTGTGCCTGTCGCGATCGCCAGGCGCGACCCATCTGGGCTGAGTGCGAGCGGGCCGGGGGGATCGTTGTTCGGTGCCTGGGCGCTGAAGCGTGCTCCGTAGAGAGCATCTGACTGATCCGACAGCGCAACGTCGGTCGCCCACACCGGAATCGTCGGAGCACCGTTCGTTGCGGTGATGAACCTGCCGTCAGCGGAGGGCCGACCTGGTCGTTGGCGGGTGCCGATGTGCACTGACGAGTTAGTTGACGAAGTCCAGCTGGCGATCACGCGCCGGTCCCAGCCGCCGTAGGCGTCATCGAATAGGAGCAGCTCGTCGTCGGAGATTGCATTGATGGTGGTCGTTTTGGTCAGGTCATTCGTGGCGAGTGGATCGTGGTGCACGGTTGACGTACGCGATCTGACCCCGTGCACGGTCACTGAATTGGCCGACGCCCGCATCGCGCCCCGACCCTGTACGACCGCGGTCTCGCCGGTGGGCGACACACCAACGGCTTGGGGGTGTTGCCCCGCGGGGACTGTGAGTTCGAACGACGGCCCGTTCGTTTGCCAGAGCATCGCCGTCGACCTGTCTGTCGCGGCGATGACCGAGCCGTCGACATTGACCGCTAGGGAGATCACTGAGGCATCGAGGCGGCCGACCAGCATCGCGGGCCGGGTGTCGCCGGTATGCCACCGCACCACGCTGCCGTCGGCGAGGCCCGCGACGACCGCCGTGCCGTCAGTGCTGCCGACCACCTCGGTGACGGTCGTGTCGGCGGAGAGGTACCGAATGAGCTTCGGGGAGGCGAGGTTGGCACGAATGAGTGCGGATAAGGTCTGCGCGTTCTGGTCCGTGCGATACGCGCTGACGGCGAGTTGAAGAGCGGCTCGCAGGTTCGTCTCCCGCAGACTGTCGGCGGTTGACGCGAGCTGCCGAGAGAGGGAGACCCTGGCCTGGTCGCGCGCCTCGTTGCGCTGGACGAAGGCAGTGGCCGCTGCTGCGACCGCGACGACGAGAAGGACGACAAGCGCGCTGACAGCGGCGGCCCTGATGCGCTGCGCGATCCGGTGCGTCCGCAGGTCCTCGCTGACCAACTCGTCCTTGCTGATTCCATGAATCGGCGCGGCGAGTGTGGCAATGCGGTCCTTGAATTGGGTGTCGGCCAATGTTGCTGGCGTGCTTGACCGCAGGTCAACCCACTTTGGTTCGATGCCACCGAAGTATCCGCTCAGCGATACCGGCAGTGCGTTGCTGCGTGCCCACGCGAAGTCCTGTTCGCCCCAATGGATGTCACCATCAACGAGGCCGATGAGGAGCTTGTCGCGGTCCTTGTACTGCTGCCAATACTCGACCTCCTTGCGCACCCAAGGCGACGCCGCTGCCGCTGGCGAGGCAAGCAACAGGAAGTACCGGGAACTGGCCAGGGCTTTCTCGATCTCGCCCCAGAGGTCGGGTGACGCCGTGAGATTCGAGTTGTCGAGGAACACCCGCAGCGCTCGTGGTTGGCTCCAGCGCTTGTTCAGGCGGCTCAAGCCGCGCTGGATCGATTCCGGCATACCGGAGTTGGACTTGTCGCTGTAGGAGATGAACACATCCGCGCCGTGCGCGGCCCGACGGACCTGGCGTCGCAGCCGCCAGCGCGTGAACCACCCGCCAGCGGGAGGCTTCGGCTCTTGCGTGCCGGGCGCAGGCTGGACCTGATGCGAGCCTGAGGTATTCAACCGGGCCCCTTCCCGCCCGCCGACTCAGGCGATGCGCCGCGACAAAGAATGCTGGCGGATCGTATCGCAGCCGGGCGGGGATTGTGGGCTGATCGTTCGGTATATACTGACCGAAAGTAACAGTGGCGCAAGTACTTTAAGGAAGGCAGCGGTTCTGTCTGCCGTTGTCGCCTCCGGTCTCTGCGAGTAGTCTGCGGCGATCGACCAGATCGTTCGGAGGCAGGATGATCACGACACTTCGACGATGGCTAGCGAGGTATCGACGAAACCAAGCCGCTGCGGGCGCCGATGTCTTCATCTCGTACAGCCATACCGATGACCGGGCGCTTGCGCCGCACGTGCAGCACGGCCTCGCACGACTGGGCAAGCGGTGGAACCGTCCCCACGCACTGCGGGTGTTTCGAGATCAAACCGACCTGCACGCGAGTCCAGACCTCTGGTCGGAGATCGAGCAAGCACTCGCTGGTGCGACGTACCTGCTCCTGCTCGCCTCGCCGGGTGCGGCGGAATCGGAGTGGGTGGGGCGGGAGATCGACTATTGGCGCACACACAAGCCTCGGCGAAATCTGCTGGTCGCCGTCACCGGGGGCGATGTGCGCTGGGCACCAACGTCGCGTGACTTCGATTGGGGCGTGACATCGGCACTACCGAGGGCACTCAGCGGATACTTCACTGAGGGAGAGCCGCTGTGGGTCGACCTTCGCCAGAACACCTACGTCGAACCCAACCTGCGTGATCCACAATTCGCCGACGCGATCGCAACCGTCGCGGCACCTGTGCACGGAATGACCAAGGCGGAGTTGATCGGAGAAGACATCCGCCGTCACCGTCGGTTCACACGAATTCGCAACGGGGCGATCGCGGCGCTGGTGCTGCTCGTTGTACTGGCGCTGATCGCAGCTACCATCGCCACTCGACAGACGTGGCTGGCCACGGAGCGTGAACGCATCGCGACCTCGCGTGCGCTCGCCGCGCGCGCCGACAGCCTCGTGGCTACCAGCCCGCGCCTCGCGACCCACCTGGCGCTCTACGCATTCGATCTTTTGCCGACGCCGGAGGCAAAATCTGCACTCGCGAGCGCCGCGGAGGCGAACACACATACCGTTGGCTACCTGGGTCCCCGATCCGAGGTGCCAGCGGCCTTTCGCGCGACATCACGCTATGCGACCAATGAGGTCGCCGTGAGTGGCGACGGCAATACCTTCGCGCTCTTCTCGCAGTTCGATCAAGCCGGGCAGGCGGAGGGAGAGGAGACCAAAACAGTTCGGGTGTTCGCCACCGCTGATCGTCGCCTCCTCGCGACGATCCAGGCCGAGCCCAACAATGACCTCGCGATCGACCATCTCGGGCGTCGGCTGGTCGCTGGCGGGCGAGTATGGGACATCGGGACGCAAAAGCCCATTGCCCGCGTTGCGGACCGGGGAGGACGTTGGCCTGACGCGGCGATCTCCCCCGACGGTCGTTGGGTGGCGACGAAATGGCGAACCGATGAAGGTCCAGCGCTTGTTCGCATTGTGGCCGCCGATACCGGCCGGGAGGCCGGATCCTGGACAACCGCAGGGCCGAATCCTGGCATCCGGTTCAGCGCAGACAGCACACGCGTGCACGTCGTCGACGCCGAGGATGGCGCGAGCAGCCATCGCGTTTTCGACCTGCGGACCGAGGCAACGGCAGCGGACGTCCCGTTGCCGAACATGCCGACTGGCTTCGCCTTCCCCAGCGCAACGGGAGCACACGCCTTGGTGCTGTCCGGTCGCGAGATCCAGATGTGGGACCTAGGTGCACGAGACGTGAGCGCACGCCGAGCGATCGGGGAGAACACAGCGGCAAACTCGGTGTCGATGTCGGCTGATGGTGCGCGAGTTTTCATCGGCACCGCCGCTGCGGAACTCACGGTCTACGACGGAGCCCTCGATCCTGTCGTCAATTGGCGCAACCCCTATTTTCCACGCAACATCACTCTTGCGGTGATGACGCCGGATGGCTCGCGCGTGATCAGCGCGGCTGAGGACGGCAGCGTGGTAGTCAATTCGGTCGCCCCGGTCGGTGCGGTTACCGAGGTGGACCGCGGGGTTCGAACGCAGGTCACCGGCGACGGTCGGGCATCCATCACCAGCGATGGGCACACGGTGAGGATCCGCGATGTCCCATCTGGACAGATCAAGGCGACCTTGCCGGCCAGCGTGCTTCCTGAGCGCGCCGAGTTCGCCGTCGATGTAACCAACGATTTCAGTCGGGTGGCGATCTTGTACGACGGAATGCTCTGGATTCGGGACGTGGTCTCGTCGGCCGTTGTCAGCAGCCTTCCCGTCGCGCGGAGCTCACCCGGTGGCGGTCGAGTGCCAGGCCCCGAAGTACATTTTCTCGATGGTGCGGATCGTGTGCTTGTCACCTCGGAGGACAACCCAGCGTTGGTTGTCGATACGCGGACCGGACGCGAAGCGCAGTCGATCGGCGTTGACGGCGACGCAAGTCAGAAGGTGCTACTTGCTGAGGATCGGGCAACGATCGCACAGTTCGTGTCGGTCGCATCGCGTGCCGGTGTCACCGACATCGAAGTTCGGCTGTGGCGGTGGGACCGGGTATCCTTGCGGTTCGCCACGTATCGCACGGCGCGGTTCACCGCAGACTTCTTCCTCGGGGGCGGAATGCGATTCGAATGGCTTGGCTTCGCGGTGGCCGCCAATCTCGACTCGGTCGCCGTTGTCGATGGTGATGGGCGTATCCATATCGCCGATATGGTCGAGCCCACCGCGACCGTGCTCGACGGGGGTTTGTCCTCGACGTCGACGAACATCGCTTTCGGAGCCAACGACACGATTCTCGTCCAGGACGGGAACCTCGGTGCGGATTCGGTCCTCTATCTCTGGGATGTGAAAGACCGCGTGCCGCTTGGGCAATGGCGGTTTGGTCACGCGGGCCAGTTCACTACTGAACTGAGGTCGCTGGCCAGGCTCGCAGATGGTGACCTGCTCGGCACGCAGCGGGGGGCGGGCTTCCAGCGCGTTCTCAGTTGGAGGCTGGGATTTCCGCGCTGGCGGCAACTGCTGTGCGCGACCATCGCAAATGACGAGCTGTCCGCATCGGAGCGACGACGCTACTTGCCGACCGTGAAGTTGCCTAACCCGTGTTACGGGCAACGGCCACAGTGACCGTGGGGCGACAAGGCCGTGGTTTCCCAGCGCAGCAATAATGCCTGGCTAACGTCGGCGGACTTGCTCATATCTATTGTGCTGCAATATAACTGATGACTAGTGCCGTGCCACACACGGTCTGCAGCGGTCGCTCGCTCTCCCGGATGGATCGGCGCGTCTATGGATACCATGCCGAACTGCAGCTGGAGAATGATGATGAGCCGGCCGTCGCCTGGGAGCGGCCGCCAGGACAACTCATCTGGTGCAGCACTAATGCGGCACGCGCCCAACCAGCATACAAGCGAATCAGACTCGGGCAGAGTGTGGTTGGTGCGCTAGCGCCGGTGGCGGCGGTGGACGCGCCGCCGGTTTGCCGCCTTGATCGCCGCAGCCGTGGTCGCTGCGGGGGCGCGCTGCAGCTTCAATGGCAAGCGGACTGGATTCGCTACCGCGCGACAGCGGAGGCGCTCAAACGCGAGTAGTACCACTACCTTGCAAGGCTGGACCATTGAGCCATTTTCATCATGCCGTAGCAGCGTGAGCCTTCCTGTCCACTACGTGGGCCGCAAGGACCGGGCCGAGCACATGGGGTCAGTCAACCGGCCAACCGCGAGCTTGCCTAATCCGTGCTACGGGCAACGACAACACTGATGCTGGGTCGACACTGCCGTGGTTTCCCAGCGCGGCCATAATGCCTGGACTAGCGTCAGCGGACTGAAACATATCTGCTGTGCCGCAACATAACTGATGACCGAGAACCGCGGTGGTCCGCGGCGGTCGCTCTCATGGATGATCGGAGCGCCTATGACTACCCATACCGAACCACAGCCGGAGAACGATGATGAGCAGGCCGTCGCCTGGGAGCGACTGGCCGGACAGCTCACGTGGTATAGCACTAACGCAGCACGCGCCCAATCGGCCTACAAGCGAATCAAACTCGGGCAGATCGTGGTTGGCGCGCTAGTGCCAGTGGCGGCACTGACTGCGCCCCCGGTGATCACCGCCTTGATCGCCGCAGCGGTGGTCGCTGCGGAGGGCGCGCTGCAACTGTTCCAGTGGCAGGCGAACTGGATTCGCTACCGCGCGACAGCGGAGGCGCTCAAACGTGAGAAGTACCGCTTCCTGGCCAAGGCTGGACCGTATGGCGGCGCGGACCGAGCCAAGGCGCTCGCGGATCGGGTTGAGGTGATCATCTCGGCGGAGAACTCGTCCTGGATTGCTGCGCAGGAGGATTCGGCGAAGTCAGAGGGATGACAGGCGCTGGTTCGGTGCGCCGTCGATACCCGCGTGGATGGCGGCAGCGAGCTGTGTTGGTTCCGCCATCGAGATGACCGTGGTGTGCGGTGACCGGCGAATCTGGTTGGCAGTGGAGTTGTTTGGGTTGTCTCCCGCGTCGGCGATCTCGTCGGCGGTTCGGCCCGTGCCCGCCAGCACCACGACCGGGCGGCTGACCGCCAAGCTGTGCAATACGTCCGTGTAGGCGATCGCGCCGCCGTTGATGAGCACGGTCACCGAGCCCTGGCCTTGAGCGAGCGCGGTCGCGATGGCAGCGATCCACGCTGATTCGTCACCCCATTCGTCGCCGGGAACCAGAATGATCGTACTGTGTCCTGGCTCGAGCGGCGCGGCATCGGATTTCGGTGCTGGTTTCCCCGGGACCAGCACCGTGCCACGCGCCGCGACGCCGATGAGCGGAAACGTGGCGCCGACGGTGGCCCGTGCGTCCCCCATCATCCGCATGACGCCCGCATCGGTTCCACCGTCGACGACTGTGGCACCGAGCTGCTGGGCCAGCGGGACGATGTGCTGGCGCAGCAGGCGCGCAAGCGTGCCGTCGGGATCTGTCGCGAGCCCACTGGCCCCTCCAACGATGACCACGACGGGGCGGCCGACGGGCAAGCCCGCCTGTGCCAGGGTTTCATCGACGGTGTCGAGCGAGGTCACCTCGACGACGGGCGGTCGGGGCATTGGCCAGTCCTCAGCATGCGGGTGGGGCAGGGGGAGCTAGCTCGGTGAGCAACGCGGTCCAATACTCGTCGTCCTCACCACAATGACGATGCAGGCGCACGATAGTGTCGTGGGTGGTCCTGCGTTGCATCTGGTCGTTGGAGACGGCGAGAGCCTTGTGCATCCACTCGACTGCATCTGGCATATCGCCAGCGTAGATGGATAGCTCGAGCATTGTCGCGTAGTCCCAGTAGCCGGGGCTGCCGCGACGGACTCGGGACCGCGCCGCGTACCGTACGACCGGGAGGATCTCATCGAGTCGGGGGTCGGTGCGGTCGGCCAGCCACAGAAGGTGCACCGCGTTCACGCCAGGGTAGGGGTCAAGCGGGTCGAGTTCGAACCCCGTGATGTAGGCGTCGATGGCCTGGGTGAGCAGTACTCGCTGCCTGGGATGGCCTTGGTCTCTCGCGCGGGTCCATCGGTCCTTGTATACCCGACCGAGGATGCCCATCGTCTCACTGCTGCGGCCGAGTTCCTCGCAGATGGCTTTCAAAACGCGTTCGGCTTGGTTGCTGCCGACGCCATCGGGCAGCCGGTTGTAGGCGAGGGCCAGTTGCTCGCGGACCCCCGCGCTGCGGGCCAGTTCCGACGGGAAATCCCTGACCAGCTCGATCAGCTCCGGCCACATCTCCAAACCGCGGTACACCAGCATCAGATCGATCAGGACGTCCTCGTGATAGGCGTGCAGGTCAAGGTGTGCGCGCAGGTGGAGCACCGCGGCCCTGGCGTTGGCCTGTGCGTTAGGCTTCGCGAGATCAGTGCCGATATCGCGGATTTGCTCCAGCCGTTCCCTGATGTCCTCCGCGTCCTCCAAGCCCTGGCGAAACCTCCTGAGGTCTCCGGGATCGACGCGCGCTGGCCCCAGACCGGGGAACAGTTCGAAGAGCGGGCTGTCAGTGAGCTGCGCGGCTTTGGCTGCCATAAGGCGCGCGGTCAGCTCCTCTCGGTCGGCCATCGCACGGTTGGGGCACCCAGCTCGATCGATGCGGTACTTGTACATTCGATCCGGTGCCAGGTCGAACGGCACGCGTGGCGAGCCATTTGCGGCGATCAGCACCGTGCTCCAACGCCGGATCGCGTAGCGGATGCCAAGTTCGTAGAAGACGTTCGCATTGGCGTAGGTGAGGTCTGCCACCGCGTAATCGCACGCTATGAGCCGGCCGTACATTGCGTGCTGGACGATGCCGCCCAGACGTTCCTCGTCTGCGCGTAAACAGGACATGCCAGCTGCCTCAACCGCGGGTTTGATGACCTGCTTGTACACCTCATCGAATTCGATCGCCGACGTCGCGTCGGATTTCGTGCCGAACGGCATCAGGACGAAGCACAGCGGTCTCGCCGGCGAGCTGTCGCTGTCCTGCATGCGCTCTCCTGGTTGTCGGGGCGTGCCGCGTCGGTCGCCTCCTGGCTGCTCGTCGTCGGGGCGATGGTGCCGCAGTATATCTAAATCTATCTGTTGTCCGGGTGTTCTGCTGCGGCCCTGGCGAATTCGATGCTTCCTGCGGTTGTCCATCGTTCGTGGGACGCGAGCTTGCCCAGCGCATAGCATCACCTCTGGTAGTGGGGCCCGAGCGACGTCCTGAGGTGATTGACTCTTGTCGTTGATTTCGATCTTCGTCTCCTCGACGTTCCGGGACTTTCATCGTGAGCGCGACGAACTGATCGCGACGGTGCTGCCGATGCTCAACGACCGAGCCGCCGAGTTCGGCTGCCGCGTCGAGTTCGCCGACCTGCGGTGGGGGGTGACAGTCGAGGACGCCGACGACGACGCCCGCCAGAACCGAGTGCTCCAGGTGTGCCTGAGCGAGATCGAACGGACGCGGCCGCTATTCGTCGGGCTGCTCGGTGATCGGTTCGGTTGGGTGCCGGAACCGCATCGACTGCGGCTCGCGGCGCAGGAGGCCCGGATCATCGACTACGACCCGGACTGGTCAGTGACCGCCCTCGAATTCGAGTACGGTGCGATGCGCCGGCCCGATTCCATCGCGGTCTTTTTCGAGCGTGACATCGTCGGTCCGGCGCCGGCGCAGTGGAGCGATTCCGATCCGAGTCTCGCGCGGGCGCTGCGGCGACGCGTTCGGGAACGCTGCGAGGTGCACACCTACCGAGTCGAGACGCAGGGCGCGAGCCCGTTCGATCTGACCGACTTCGTCGACGTGACCGCGCGGGTCCTTGGCGACAAGGTCGCTGAGTGGGCTCGCGAACTCGGTCGCGCGCACCCGGACCCGGTCTCGGCGGCCGAGGCGCTGTTCTTTGAGGACCGAGAGCGCGCGTTCGATGGGCGTGATGAGCTGGTCGGGGAGGTCGCGGAGGTCCTCATGCGCGGGTCGAGCGTGTGCCTTCACGGCGCGTCAGGCATCGGGAAGTCCGCGATCTGGTGTGGGGTAGTCAGTCGGCTGCGGCAAGCCGGGCACCAGGTTGTCGCAGTGCCGGTGGGGGCGTCACCGGAGGTGTCGACCACGCGGGCGGTCGTGGCACGGCTGGTGACCCTGCTGGGCGGCGCAGTCACCCCGACGATGGCCGTGGACGAGCTGATCGAGGCGTTGCGCATCTGCTGCGCGTCGGTAGCACCGCTTGTTCTTGCCGTCGATGGGATCGACGTGCTACCCGACTCGACGCGGCCGGTGTTCCTCGGTGGCCTGCCGTCTGGTGTCGTGGTGCTGGCATCGACGACGGATCCGGCCCAGGCGGGTTACCTGGCCGCATTGGGCGCGCGGATCGAACCGGTGGGCGAGATTGGCCCCGCCGAGGCGCGAGCCGTCGTCGCCGGAATCTGTGCCGCGATGGGACGCAGCCTGCCCGCGGCTGCGGTCGATTCGCTAGCTACACGGCCACGCAGCCCGCTGTGGTTGCGGCTCGCGGTTGGCGAGCTGTCTGCGCTCGATGCCGACGACTTCGCCGATATTGATCCCGCAGCCGACCCGTTAGCGGAGCTCGCCGCGCTGGTGATCCGGGTGGTCGGGCAGATGCCGACCGCCGTCGGCGATCTCGTCGCGATGATCGTAGATCGAGCGGTGCGGCGATTCGGGCACGAGGCAGTAGGCCGGACGCTCGCGCTGGTCGCCGTCTCGCGGTCCGGGCTGCGTACGGTCGACCTCGAGTCGCTGGTCGGGGTCGACACGTTGACAATCGCCGGTATCCGTAGGGCTCTGCCTGGGGTACTGATCGCGCGGGGCCCGGGCGGGCGGCTCGGACTTGCGCATCTCGTGGTGCGCGACTGGGTCTTGCGCGAATTCGTTACACCGGCAATCATGCGCGCCCTCCACCGCGAGGTTGGTTGGCAGCTGGTGCAATTCGCAGCCACAGACGAGATCTGCGATCAGGATGCGCTCTGGCATTTGCTGCGAGCAGGCGACTCGGCGGTGGCGGGGCGAATCGACCGAGCTAGCAACGAACATCGTGCTGGACTGGCCGCAGTCGTGCTTGATTCCCTTGGCGTCGAAGGCTTTCGAGATGCGCTGGCCGGGGTCGGCGCCGCAGGGATCTACTTCCTGGCTTCGATCGCATTGGAATACAAGCCTACGCTCGGAGCCCTTGAACGCTATGAATTCTGCCGGTGGGTGTTCGATACCGCCCGATCGCGTGCCGAGCGCGACGATGCGGGCGAAGCGGAGCTACAGGCGATGTGCGGGGCAGCCACCGGAATCGCTGACCTTCCGGCAGTGGAGGGTAGAGCGGCAGAGGAACAAGCCGCCGCAGGTGCCGCGCGCGAACTCGGCGAGCAGCTGGTGATGCGATTCCCTGAATCGGACCTGGCACGGGAAATCAGGGCGCACACCTCACTGTGGCATGCGCGAACACTGCGAATAGCGTCACCCTCGATCGCACTCGTCTCAGCTCGCCGGTCTGTCGAGGATTGGGAGCACATCGAGCGCCATACGCCCGGACGGCGAGTCGACGCATGGCTGCAGTTCGCGCTCGGACAGTACGGCGATATGCTCCGCGGGACTGGAGACAAGGACGCCGCTCGGCACATCTACGCACGGGCACTGTCGATTGCGGAGCGCCTCGCCGGACGATACCGGGTAGGCCAGGTCAACGTGGTCTACCAGCTCATCAACCTGGCCGACGATGCGATGGGGCAGGACAGCACCGACGAGGCGGTTGAGCTGGCGGCCCGCGCGGTCTGCCTGGCCGAAGCGGACTATGCTGCTGATCCGAACCGGCAGGCTACCGACACGCTCGCGCTCGCCTGCCGGGTCAACGGATTCGTGTTGGCCCGCACAGGTGATCTGATCGGTGCGCGTGATCAGATGACCCGGTCCGCAGGGCTGTTTCGCGCGGCGGCTCGATCCGACCCGGACAATCCGGCGACGGTTCCGTTCGCGGCGGACACATTGGCGGCTGCGGCCGCGGTGAATCTCGCGCTCGGCAACCCTTCGCTCGCCGCTGACCAAATCGCGGCGGCGAGGGCGCTCGATGTCGCGGACGAATCGGAGGTATGGCGCTTGGTATTTGCACAGGCCACGCGTTTCCATGCGCACGCGTCCAACGATCGCCGCTGGGCAGTTGCCGCGACCACCGCTGCCCGCGAGTACGCCCGCGTCGATCCGATCGCGACGAATCCGCATGGATGGCTGGCCGAGCATTTGGCGAACGAGGCATTCCGCGACCATTCGGACGCGGCTGAGCCGGTATGGGAAGCCGCGTGCGGTCACGCGAACGTACTTGTCTCGATCGATCCGTCGAACGAGGACCATCTCGCCACGATGCTCGGCGTGCACGACGCCTTCGGCGCGTGGCTGGCCGATCGGAGACGAATGTCGGAAGCGGCGCATGTCTGGCTCGGCCAGGCCAGTGCCGCGGGGGTGACCACAGCACACGCGGGTGTCCGGGCAGCACGAGCGAGTCTGGCCACGAACCTGCGACGGCTTGCGGTCGAACTCGCCGATCTGAACAAGCGCAGCTTGTTGGCGAAGGCATGCCGCGAGCGGGCGGACTGGTTGGACAAGTGGGAGCAGGGGTAGCTCCATGCTCGATGTCGTCTACTGCCCGGTTTCGGCGGTGCTGTGGGTTCTGGTGTCGCGCGTCAGACTTTGTGGCAGAGCCCGTTGTTTGCGGGTTTGACCAGTGAGAGAGTCTGAATCATGGCTAAACCATCGGCTGTTCCGGCCGAGGAGAAGGCAAGGATCGTGTTGTCGGTCCTTGCCGGTGAGCTCACCGTGGCCGAAGCGGCCCGGCGAGCGAAGGTGTCCGAGCAGTCGGTGGGCAACTGGAAACGCCAGTTCCTCGAAGCCGGCCGCGCCGGTCTGACCGCGGGCAAGTCTGGATCCTCCACGCGTGAGCAGCAACTCGAGGCCGAGATCGCAGATCTGACACAGGCTTTGGGAGAAGCGCACCTGGCCGCGCGGGTGTGGAAGAAGTCCGCGGAGGGCCGGTTGGGCCCTTCGAGGACCTCGAGGTGATCCGCGTCGAGGCGGGCACGGGCGACCACGAGGTTCTGCGCGGTGGTCGGTGTGCCCGAACGGACCTGGCGCCGTCGGCAGGCCCGCGCCCGCACCGGTGCCCCGGTGATCGGGCCGTGGCCCCGGCCGGCCCGCGAGAACGCTCGCGAGGCGGTGCGTCGGCACGCGTTGGCGCATCCGGCGTGGGGACACCGCAAGGTGTGGGCGATGTGCCGCTACGACGGTCACCAGGTGTCGCAGGCGACGGTGCTGCGGTGCTTACGTGATGAGGGCCTGCTGCTGTCGGCGGCGTATCAGCGTGAGCGCCGCCAGCTCGCAGCTCGGCGCAAGGCTGCGTTCGCGTTCGAGCCGACCGGCCCGAATCAGGTGTGGCAGTTGGACTTCAGCGAGTTCGAGACCACCACCGGCGGGACGTGGCGGATCGCCGGATGCCCGGACTACTGGTCGAAGTACGAGCACCCGTGGCATGTGTCACCGACGGCGAACCAGCATGATGCGATCACCGCGATCGAGCTCGCGCTGGCCGACTACGAGCAGGCGTTCGGCCGCCCGCTGGCCGCGACGGCAGCCCGTGACGGCGACGGCAACATCATTCCGGTGTTAACGATCGTGACCGACAACGGTGGTCCGTTCCGGTCGTTCCGGTTCGAGGCGTTCATCGCCGCTCACCCCGAGCTGCGGCACGTCCGCACTCGTGTCAGGTCGCCGGGCCAGAACGGCTCGCGTGAGCGCGGCTTCGGGTCACTGAAGTACGAGCGACTGTTCTGCGAGGAAATCGACGACGTGCTGGACCTGGTGAAGCACGCCGACGCCTACCGGGTCGAGTACAACACCGTCCGTCCGCACGAGGCCATCGCCTGGAACCGGCCGGCCGAGGTCCATCGCGGCCTGGTCGACCCATTGATCCCCAACTTTCCAGAGACCGAAAACCTGCCAACTACTTGACGCGGGACACTCGGGCGAAGACTCGCTCCAGCAATGCGGTATCGGCGAGACGAGGGGTGAAGTCGAGATCGAACTGGTCGGCAAGGATGAGCGGAGTGCCGGGTGTGTAGCCGGTGATGATCGCGCGTGGGTCGTGAGGGAGATACACGGTGACGAGGACTGATCGCTGTGGGCGCAGTCCGCGGGCAGCGGCGACGCCGAGCCGTGTGAGGAAGTGACGGGCGCGGTGGAACACGAATACCTCCGGTGAGAATGGTGGAACCGGCTGAGACGCCAACGCTGTGTCCGGCAACGGTGCGGGCGTCGTCGGCGAGGTGCACTCGCGAAAGCTGTGATTGGGCGTGAGTCCAGGCTGCGAGGATCGACGGGGCGGTTGCCGTGGGGCGGGGTGCGGTTGTCGCCGCGAGTCAGAACCAAGCTCGGAACTGGATTTCGGTGTATCCGTTAGGCACCGTGTCAGCGACACTGATACGTTGGCGCGCCCAGGATCCGATCGGGCCATGAGCGTTCTTGAAGTAGCCCTCACCGCGGTCGACGGTGAGCGCGGGAAGAGGATGGGCGACGTTCTCGTCGGGCGTGGAGTCTTTGAGGAGGTAGACGCGGCGGTCGTGGTTGATCAGATACCGCCCGGGCACAACATCGGGGACCGGTGTCTCAGAGATCTGTTCGGCGAGGCGATAGAGGTTGGTAGACGGCTCGGTGCCGGGTTCTGGGTCGCAGGATTCGCCGACCCAGACGATCCGGGTGGGTGTCGTGAGGATCTGTTCCACTTCGGTGACGAACCAGCTTCCTTGCCAACCGTGCTCGGCCAGTTTGTAGAAGATCCCTGGGTGGAGGTAGCCAGTGACTGTGTCGGAGTCCTCGGCGAGGAAGACCGGTTTGAAGTGTTGGCCCATGGTGGTTCACCTTTCGGATCGCGCGTGGTTGCAGTGGTGAGAGCTGGGGGTCAGCTGGGTGGGGGCACGTGCAGCCACCCGAGCGAGGTGCAGGCGTAGTGGCGTGAGCCCAGAGCGGCGACGTCTCCGACCATCAGGCGTCGGTGCGCGGGGCTGTAGCCGCGGCGGGTGCGGTGGTCATAGGTGTCGGGGAGTCCGTCTCGTGCTGCGATGGCGTGGTCGGACACCGCCTGGTCGTCGAAGCTGGGTTCGAAGATGTCGTGGAGGATCTCGACGTCGGTGTTGCGCGCTGAGACGTCGACGAGGAAACGGTCGGTGAGGACCAGGGTCATGCCGGGCGGGTACCCGCGGAGCATGGTGTGCGGTTCGGTGGCCAGGTACACGGTCACGCAGAGCTGTCGCAGCGCGGAACCGGTGGGTTGTTGTCGGAACCGGTGGCGGGCGTGGGGGAGATGGGCGCGGCCGAACACGAGGAACCTCCATCGGGTGAGCGGTTGGGGCACCCAGTCGCGCGGTGCCCCAACCGACTACAGAAAAAGTGAGTTGGGTCGGGCGAGGACGAGATCAGGCGGCGGTGTTGTCCCGCGTCGCCGGCACGTACAGGCCAAGGTAGACCCGGCACTTGGTGCAGAACCCGTCGTCGTGGACGGGCAGGTACTGGGTGCAGCCCTCGCACCGGCCCGCACGCTGGCCGGGCGGAAGCACCCGTGCTCGTCGACGCGATACGGGCTGCACTCGCGCGGGCGCGGGCTCGTCTTCGAGGTCGGCGAGGGTGGGCGCGCCGGGCAGATCCGAATGCGTGGCGAGGAATCCGTCGACGACACGGATCAGCCACTCGGGTGCCCGGCGACGTACCTCGTCGAGAAGTGCGCATGCCGCGTCGGGGTAGTGCTCGGCGAGGTAGGTGCAGTACGCGGTGGCGAGTTCGGAAAGTTCGAACCCGGCCGCGAGTGCGGGCAGACCGGGATGGTTGTCGCTGCGGCAGTAGTCACACAGCCCGTCGTCGGACCGCAGCACTCCCGCACGGGTGTGGATGGGGCGTTGGTCGGTGGCGGCGCGTTCGACAAAGCACGACACGCACCGCCATCCCGCGACGGGATTCATGGCGGTGCGGAAGTCATCGAGCCCGTTGCCCTGGAACATGTACGAGTTGCGGCGGTCCGAGCGCGAGCCCAGTCCGGTGCGTTGTTCGGCCCACAGCAACGAGTGCTCGTGCGATTTCACGGGAGCACCGGCCTCGGCCCGGTCGTAATCGTGTTGGTCGGCGACGAAGGCACAGTACTGGTGATCCCAGATCGCTTCGGAGACCTCGGTGGGCAGCGGCGCACGCTCGCCAGGGCGGCGAGGCGTCCAGCCCTGCACGGTTCCGGTGAATCGGACACCGCGCGCGATCAGTTCGGCCATGCGTTGGCGCAACCTGGCTTGGGTGTCGACTTCGGTGTCGACGAACAACGTCTCGGCGATGTAGTCGGTGACTTCGAACGGTTCGGCTTCGGCGGGTCGGCGTTTGCCGCGCGCGCCGACACGGGCACGGATCTGCTCGGGCCGGAGCCTGGAGGCGTCGACCGTGCGGGAGGCGGGCGACGTCAGTCGGGGCATCGGGTTGCGCCACATGCGGATCGACTGGCGCGGCATCTCGGCGGCGAGGAGTTGGACGTGGAGCTTGGCGAACTCGTCGGCCGCGGTGGTTTCGGGGTCGGGGTTGGCTTTGGCCCTGGCTTCCAGGATTTGGGCGAGGTCGTGGTCGGCGTGGGAGTGTAGGTCCGGGTCGGTGTCGGGGACCAACCGCACCAACCGTTCCCGTTCGAGGTCATCCCCGGCAGCCCACCGCGCGCGCAAGCGCCGCAACGCTGCTTCGCGCGGGTAGAGGGTGAAGACTTCGACCATGTAGTCGAGGACGTCCCAGTCGGCGTCGGTCGCCAGGTCAAGCGCGCCGCGGAACGCACGCTTGGCGGCGCGACGGTCACGCTCGAAGGTGAGCCCGATCGCGAAGATCGCATCGAGGAACGCCGCAGTGCCCGGCTCCGGCACCGGCTCGACCTCGGGTTCTGAATCGGGGGCGATGGGGGTGGACTCGGTCGGGGTGACGAGCGCCGGACCGACGAAGGTGCTCGGGTCGAACGCAGGCTCGACGACGCTAGTGCCAATGGCACCAATGAGCACAGGGGAGTGAGGGGCTACGAGGACGGACACAGCAGATCTCCTGACTAGGACGAGAGATTCGACGGCACCCGGGCGCGCTGGAACTGCCACGCTTTTCGCACAAAAGAGGGTGCCGGGCTGGGGTGGGCCCAGCCGAGGGCTACCGACCAGGACCGTGGGCGACACGACGGCGGGAACGCGCCTGGGCGTGCGGAAACGAATTCCCCGCGCTGACAGGAAGACCGGTGGCCTGTGCTGGTGGTGGCGCGGGGAATTCGTTTGTGCCGGGCGTGGGCCCGACGGCGTGGCGCACGCGGTCCTGGTAGCCCTCGATCGGCTGGGACCACCCCAGACCGTCACCCGGACCCACATCTGGAGAACCACTGGCCGACAGCCAGCCGCCGGCTGATCCGGATGCGGTCAGGAGATCGGTGCTCTCAGAACGGTGGTTCGCCGAAACCTGCACCGGCACCTGCGAGTACGGGTGTTTCCCACGACTCGCGACCATCACCACGATCGGTTGTGTGACTGGCCCCCAGATCCGCAGGCCCGCTTGCCGCGGCGGTCTCGGTGTTCGTGCGGGTGGTGGGTGTCGTGGTGTCGCGTTGGCTGAACCCGCTGCCGCGAGTGCCGCTGTCGGTCTGGCCTGTCGTGCGGGTGACTTGGGCACGGGCAAAACGCAAGCTCGGGCCGAGCTCGTCGACCTCGAGCTCGTACACGGTGCGCTTGTCTCCCTCGCGCGTTTCATAGCTGCGCTGCTTGAGCCGTCCCATCACCAGGACCCGCGCGCCTTTGACCAGTGTTAAGTAGACCTCTTCCGGCACTGTCCATAACGTCCGTACGGTTTGTATTCGGTCGGCAGTTCCTGCTACATAGACACCTGGTCTTGTTGTGTCGTTGTGGAGGAGGGTGGCCGGTGTCGCTACGGGTGCAGCGTTTGCGGGCACCGGATTCGGGGCGGCGTTCGTTCACGGTGGTCGACGTGGCTGGTGTGCCGGTGTGGCCGATCGAGGAGTTTCTGTCGCATCTGGTGGCGGTGGGTAAGGCGCCGAACACAGTGCAGGGCTACGCCTACGACCTGCGGGATCTGTTCGTGTGGTTGGGGCAGCGGGGTTGGGACTTCCGGGAACTGAATCTGGAGCAGTTGTCGGAGTTCTTCTGGTGGTTGCAGCGTCCGAAGTCGACTCGGCAACCCGGGGTGTTCGTGTTGCCTGGTACCGCGGCGGCGGTCGAGCGAACGACGTTGGTCCGTAAGCGTTCCGCGGTGGCATCGTTCTACCGATTCCATGCCCGCCGAGACGATTCGGTACCTGCATTGTTGGGAGAGCTGGTCGGCCCGCGCCCTACGGGTGGGTACGTGCCGTTGCTGGCGCACACCCGGCGGGGCGCGCCGAATGCTGATTCCTACGGCCCGATCCGGCTGCATGTTCATCGCAAGCCCGCGAAGACGGTGACTGTCCCCCAGCAGCGGGCCCTGATGGATGCGTGCACGCGATTACGGGATCGCTTCCTGCTCCTGCTGTGGTTCGAGACTGGGCTTCGGTTGGGAGAATCGCTGGGGCTGCGTCACTCGGATCTGCGGTTGCGAGCGGGTGAGGTTCACGTGGTGCCGCGTGAGGACAACGTGAACGACGCGCGGGTCAAGCGACTCAAGTCTCGCGTTGTTCCGGCCGCCGCCGAGGTGTTCGACCTCTACGCCGAATACATGGAGGTCGAATATGGCTGCCTGGACAGCGATTTCGTATTCGTGAACCTGTTCCGGGCGCCGGTCGGCGCACCGATGACGGAGACGAACGTCCACAAGCTGATCGAGCGGCTCCGGGATCGCTCAGGCGTCGGCTTTTTCGCGCCCCACATCGCCCGCCACACCTACGCGACCCGACTGCTCCGTGCTGGGGTCCGCATCGAGATCGTCGCTGAATTGCTGGGTCACTCGAGTTCGCAGACGACGGAGATGACGTACTCGCATCTGACGGTCGAGGACCACCGCCACGCCCTCGTCGCCGCGGGGATTCTCCGGGAAGGTACCGAACAACATTGACTACACCGCACGAGTTGCCGACCACCTCGGGGTTGCTGGAGCGGCTGATGCAGACCGTCGACCCGATGTTCCGCGGGGAGATATTCTTCCCGCCCACCGACAATCGGGTGTTCGTACAGGACATGTGTCGGATCCGATCCTGCGGCATCGCGCTGAGCTACGCTTCGCGGCGTTTGTGTCAGGGCCATTACCTGCGATGGACGGCGGCTGGACGGCCCGATCTGGAGCAGTGGACCTCCATCGAGGAGTTGGCGACTGAGCAACGGCGGATCATTGCCTGCTGTGTGGTCCGTGAATGCAACCGGGCCGCGAAGTCGAACGGGTTGTGCCATCGGCATGCAAACCAGTGGTCCCATTACGGCCGCCCGGATTTGGATGAATGGTTGGCGCGGACTCTCTATCACCCGCCACGCGGCTCGTTCGAGACCGATTGCCAGTTCCCAGGTTGCGCCCGTTGGTGTGACGGTCCGAGCAGATCGATGTGTCGGCCGCACTGGGACAGCTGGCTACGCGCGGGTCGAATGCCGATGGCGGAGTGGCTCGTTCACCTCGAGCGGATGCGCAACCCGCGTGTGAAGCTGCACCGATTGAGCGGGCAGGTGCGGTTGGAGATCGGCTATGGGTTGCAACGCCGACACGAGCTGGGCCATCAGCACACCGCACCTCGGGTCGTGACCAAAGCCATCGGGTGGGTTCGGTCAGCGGGCGTGCACAGTCTGTTGGACTGGGACGATGACGAATGGAGAGTGTTCTCCCGTCCTCGGGAGGCGAACTACGACACACTGTCGCTGGCATTCATCAAGGACACCCGCTTCGAGTTACAGGCATTGCTCATCGACGCCGACCCCTGGGCCGACCAATACCCGCGCGACACCTGGGATCTCAAACATGTTGGCCTGAACACCAGCGACGTTCGGTTCCTGCGGTTCGGCGCCATCGCGCAACCGTGGCTGAAAGAACTGGTCAAGCGCTGGTGCCGATGGCGCCTGAGCCGCGAGCTGAGCCCGTCGACGGTCGCCATCAACGTCCGAGCCTGCGTCCGGTTGGCCCAATACCTGCACCACGCGCTCGGCTCTGACGCGAAACCCGCGGACCTGACCCGCATCCGCCTGGAGGGGTGGCTGGCCGAACTCCAGACCAAGGTTCCAGAACCGACGACCCGTGGCGCGGCGATCGCGTCGATCAGTGGATTCCTCAAAGACGTGCACCGGCACGAGTGGCAACCCGATCTGGCTCGTAATGCCTTCATCTACGACGACATGCCCCGGCGGTCGCACCCCAAGCCGCGGTTCATCCCCGAGCAGGTCATGGCACAGTTGGAAACTCCGCGAGCATTGGCGCAGTTCCCGTCGCCGGACGGGAAGCTGATGGTGGAACTTCTCATCGCCTGTGGGCTGCGGCTCAAGGACGCGCGCACGTTGCCGTTCGACTGCATCGTCCGCGACGCTGACAACAATCCCTACCTCGCGTGGCTCAACCGCAAGATGGCCGATCGCCCGGCGTTCTTCCCGCTCGCAGAAGAGCTGGCTGCGAAGATCGTCACCCAGCAGCGAGCTGTGCTCGACCGATTCTGCGCGGGGTCACCGTGGTTGTTCCCGGCGATCCACAGCAACGTCGACGGCAGCCGATACGCCAGCGGCACCCGCCTGCGTGAGCAATTGGAGCGCTGGCTCGAAGCATTGGACATCGTCGATGAGCACGGTCCGCTGATCCGGGTCACCTTCCACCAATTCCGGCACACAGTCGGCACCAGGCTGATCAATGCCGATGTCCCGCAACCAGTGGTCCAGGCGTTACTGGATCACATGTCGCCCGACATGACCGCGGTCTACGCTCGATTGCACAACGAAACACTGCGTGAGCATTGGCTCAAGGCGGTGAAGGTCAATGCCGATGGTGAACCCGCCACGATCACTGCCGATCACCCACTCGCCGACGCGGCCTGGGCCAAGCTGAGCATGGTCCGCGCGAAAGTGACACTGCCGAACGGATACTGCGGAGCTCCGGTCCAAACCGACTGCGAATACGCCAACCCATGTCTGGACTGCCGATTCTTCATCACGACCACCGAATTCCTCGGCCAACATCGTCGTCAACGCGACGACACCGCACGCATGATCGACGATGCCGAAGCTGCCGGGCACCGGAGAGTCGTCGAGAAGAACACTCGCACCCTGATCAAGCTCGACACCATTATCGAAGCACTCGAATCCACGCGTGACGGCCAGATCGTGGCCGGGGGAAAGGTCGAAGAACTCGATGCCGCTGGCTGACAACACCCGATTCCTCCTCGAAGCCACCCGGCAGCGCAGCACGGACGCACGCAAACGAGCCGAGGCCGCGATCACTACGGCGACCCGCGGCACAGGTCGCATCACCGTGGCCGGGATAGCCAAGACCGCAGGCGTTTCACGGTCCTGGATCTACACCCAACCCGACCTCGTTGACGCGATAGCTGCTCTGCAACAACGGAATCCGACGACGGACCGGATGGTGACTACCTCAGCGACGGTGGAGTCGTTGCAGACCCGGCTAGAGGCAGCCAACGAACGCAGCAAACAGTTGCGCACGCAAATCGCGCAGCTGACAGCCCAACTTGAATCCGCATACGGCGAGATCCGGGCACTGCGCAACGCTGCGCCGAATTGACCAGGACTGCGGCACGATCGGTTTGGTCAGAGCAGATTGGTGCGGGTCAGACGGCTGAATCCTCGCGGACGCCGCGATTGCCGAAACCTGTAGTTGCACTGGCGAATACGGCTTCTTGGTCGGGCGCATAGCCTCGCGGATCAGCACCCCCACTGCTGCCGAAGCCGTTGCTGCGGTCGTTGCGGTTGACCCGGCTTACCTTCGCAGTCGCATATCGCAGTGAGGGGCCGAGCTCGTCGACCTCAAGCTCGACCACCTGACGCTTCTCACCTTCGCGAGTTTCATACGAGCGTTGTTTGAGTCTCCCGCTGACGATCACGCGCGAGCCCCTGGCCAGGCTCTCGGCAGCATTCTCCGCTGCCTCGCGCCAAATATTGCAACGCATGAAGAGCGCTTCGGCGTCCTTCCACTCGTTGGCGCTTCGGTCGAACACGCGAGGAGTCGAAGCGACGGTGAAGTTTGCCACCGGCACGCCCGCTGGTGTGTACCTCAGCTCTGGCGCGGCCGTCAGATTACCTATGACAGTAATGACCGTATCTCCGGACACGATGGTCCTCCCAGGATTGTAGTGGACGGTGCTTTTCCCGGTTGCGCTGGGCAGCAGGGGATTTGAGGAACACCCGCGGAATTCCCGAACTCGCGGTCAGATATCTCCGTCGTCGGGGCGGCGCACTTCAGTTAATGTGCGAGTCGCCTCGGGGTCGAGTGAAATACGAAGAAGAACCCCGGATTGAGTTCAATCCGGGGTTCTCTTGTTCGCGTAAGGGCGCAAGCCGGGAGGGCTTACCGTGCATGCGCACAGCATGTTTGGCGTGGTCTGGTTATCGCTCGGTACTATGTGGGTGGCGAACTCGCACCCCATGTGGCAATTGCGATCGCAGCTGCGCTTAGGCCCAAGACGAACCCGAATGCACGAAGGGCATTCTTGAATGCTGAATATTTGCTCAGGGCGATCTGAGCGAGCGTGTGATTCTGTCGCCAAGCTTCCTCGATGACGGTCAGCCGGTCTAGATCCGCGGGAGGGTGGGGCATGGCTGCAATGGCGGGCCACGCGAACCGGTTGCTTTCTGCCGATGTCGTGCGCGGTATCAACGCTTGATAGACAAACGCTGCAGTAGTCATCGCAGCCACTGCCCAAAGGGCCAGGGCGGTGATCAAGACCCATTTGCAGGAGAAGTTGGGATTGCTGAGAGTGCTTCGAAATACATCGGCTTTGGACGCAGTCGCGGTAATCACGACACCGAGGCCGGCGGCCAGAACTGTGACCTTCGTGTCGGCGTTCTTGATCCAGTTGCCAAACTCCTGCATGGCAAACTTGGCGTCCTCCCAGCCTGCGACGGCCTCCTTTTCAGGGGGTTGAGATACTGCCCTCCTACGCAGCATGTGAGACATAGCTTTCCGTCGGCCATTTTCCTGTATAGACCCACTCGACGTAGCACGCATGCCAGTGGGCTGCCCACCCGACTACTGTTGCGGCGGTGTCGGTGGAGGGGTCCCAATCCTCCTGCGCTGCTACGCAGAGAAAACCACTCAAGTAGAGGTGGGGCGCGAGGAGGTGTATCCGCCCGACTCGCCTTCGGCGCGGTTTTGGATCGATTGGCGCAACATCGGGAAGCCCATGGCTGTAGCGATGCATCACCGCAATCTTGAACTCGGCATTGTTGGTTCGCACTGAGCCGATCCATGCCGGAGGTGAGTCCGCATCGCCAACGACGAGTTGGAAGCCGGGGAAGTTCTTGCTCATCGCCTCTGTTTCCGCGTCGAGCGCTCCCTCGGAGAGCCACCATCCTGGTGATTCCTGGGTGTCCTGTGGGGCTTCACCTCCGTGGAAGGTGTGTGACTTCAGCGGCATGGCTGAAGCGGCCTGTCTGATCTCAGCGGAGGTATCGAAAACGAGCAGGCCGTTTGGGAGAACGCGCCGCGTCAAATTATGTCCATGGATCCTGAGCAGATTTGAGATTGTCACCGTCATATCCTTCCGAGTACTGATTCGAGAGGCCTACCGCTAATCTCGGACATCGCCGAATCTATCTCGGGTAGTATGCGCTGCCAGGAGTGCTGATAGTAACTGTAGCGACGGACATCCGTGCCTCGGGAATACCGCTTGGGTGAATCCTCATGGGCTGTCAGAAGATCCGGAGAGTTGATGTATTCCGCGAATCCTTCGCCAACTACCAGTTCCCATGACTTCGCCGCCTTTTCGCACTTGGCAGCGAAGTTCGAGGCGAATCCTACGATGTTGATTTCATTCGCCGTGGGTGTCCCGGACCGGACGAAAGTCGCCTTACCGTAGTCGGCACCTGCTCGTGCCTGTACGGGCTCGATTCCCCAGGTCTTCAACTGGGGGTTTAGGTAGTTGCGAGTCGCATCCAGGGCAGCTGCGCAGGCTGCCGCCGCAACTACGACAACCGCCTCTGGCTGAGGCGCGGGGCCGAAGCCAGCAAAGAGTCCATCACCACGAAGGCCGAGCACGTGCCCGCCAAAACGCTTTACGACAAGCGTGAAGCCGGATAGCACTGCGTGTGCGAGGCGGGTCATGTCTTCGGGGTCGTCCCAGAACGTGCGGGCCGTGAAGTTGGTCAGATCAAGGAACACCGACGCCATGTCGCAGCTACTCGATTGCCCCACCGCAAGATCTGCGAACCGAGGGTGTCCGGTGACTATCTGTCCTGCGGAGGCAGTCAGGGGAGCACTCGCTTCTGCCTTGCTCTCCACCGCGCTTCGGTAGCTGGAGAGCACTTGGTTGGAGAACTCGTTCCCCATCTGCGTCATGGATGCCTCGATCGCTGATTGTGCACTGCTTGACGTGGGCCTGTTCGCGGCTCGACCCGGGCGGAACGGGGTAACTTCGAACCGTGTAGTTACATCTACGCAATTTACTGCCACCACTATAGCTAGTGCCATGAGTATGGTGCAAGCACGACATGTTGTGTCTCTGCCTCATGGGCCTTGCTGATCGGCATTCCGTAGGTTGCTGTGGTCTGGAGGCGGTCTCAGCGCGAGCTGGCCGAGCGGCGGTAGCCCGATGTGGGCGATGGCTCCGGCCCGTGGTGATTGGTTCCGGCTCAACGATAGAGCGGTGGTGAGACGCACCATCGATTCATCCAGCGATGTGGGTATGCACGCTGAGAAGGCGCTGGTAGGGGCATCTATTGCTCTTCAGATCTCATTGGTCCAGCTCTCGGCGGCATCCTCGAAGGGTCGTTCCCGGCGCTGAACCGAAAGAACAACCCTGCTTTTTGTCGAGACCGACCCTCTCACCTGGCGTCGAACTGGCGAGCGGTGACGCCATCGCGAACGACAGGACCGTTGTGCGCTGAGTTGGAACACCTCGGGTTCGCGAACCGACGAGTCAGATCGACGAGTCGTCGGCGACGCTCACGTCAGTTCCGCGCAACAGGCACTTCGGCTTTCGTGAACTGACGGGAAACGGACGTGAATCTCAACTCTGGTGCGGATGTCAGATTTCCGATGACCGTGTCTCCAGCCATAAGGAGCTCTACTCAAGATCGACGATGGATGCGCTGAGCGTGTCGTTATGCGGCGAGGGCTACGGCATGACGCGTGCTCGACATGGACATGTCCACGCCGCAAATTTCCTGGTAGGTAGTATGTTTCAATTTTGAGATCCACATAAACAACGACTCCGCGGCGTTCTCCGCGGCATCTCGCCACAGGTTGCAGCGCAGGAACAAAGCTTCACCGTCGAGCCACTGGTTGGTGGTGCGGTCGAAGTAGCGCGGTGTGGAAGCGACGGTGAAGTGAGCGACCGCCACACCCGAAGGCGTGAAGGTCAGCTCGATCTCGGAGGACAGGTTGCCTACCAGTGGAAGTGTCGGCTCGCCGGGCATAGTCGTTCCCTTTCTGAGGATGAGTCGAGGATGTGAAGGCAGTCCGCCTGGCGTCGGAAGCCCGACCGGGCGGTTGCGTGAGGTCGGTTGCGCAGGTGAATACCGGAACAAGTCGGTGCCAGGTCACGGCGTTGTTGTAGATGTCGCTGACGGTTGAAGGGGACGATGAGACAGGCTTACCGAAGCCGGGACCGCGGCAGGGGATGGGATAGGTGGTGACTGGATCCCTTTGAGCAGGTCCAGTGGTTGTGAGAGTTCTGATGCACCAGAATGGGTGCAGGAGGACGAGAACACACCATGGCACGACGACACACCCCCGAGCAGGTCATCCGGAAGCTCCGCGAAGGCGAGAAGCTGATCGGGCAGGGCTTCTCGATCGAAGAGGTCTGTAAACACCTCGAGATCTCCGACGCCTCCTGGCACCGCTGGCAAGCCCAATACGGCGGCATGAAGTCCGACGACGCGAAACGGCTCAAAGAGCTCGAACGCGAGAACGCGCGGCTGAAGAAGATGGTCGCCGAGCAAGCCCTCGATATCGACATGCTCAAGGAAGTGAACCGGGGAAACTTCTGAGCCCGGACCGACGCCGCAGAGCCGTCGTGTTTCTGCAACAACGGTTTCGGGTGTCACAGCGACGCGCGTGCGCGGTCGTGGGGCAACCCCGATCAGTGCAACGCCGACCACCCACGATCACTGAGCTCGACCGGGCTTTACGGGCGCGGTTACGCGAGATCTCGGCCAAGCACCCGCGGTGGGGATGGCGCAAAGCCCACGCACTTTGCCGCGGCGAGGGCATGGTCACCAACCACAAACGGACCCAACGGCTTTGGCGCGAGGAAGGTCTGAAACGACCATTCCGGGTCCGGAAGAAACGGCGGATCGGGGCAGGCCGCAATCAACGGTTGCGGGCAACCGCACCTGATCAGATGTGGGCGTTGGATTTCCAGGTTGATGTCACCGTCGACGGGCGCCAGGTCCGGTTCCTCAACATCGTCGATGAGTTCACGCGGGAAGCGTTGGCTACCAGAGCATTTCGGTCGTGCACGTCGGATCAGTTGGTCGGGGTGCTCGATGAGATCATCGCGGACACAGGCCGGCGGCCAGTCCATATCCGGATGGACAACGGCACGGAGATGACCGCGCACGCGATGCGGGATTGGTGCCGGTTCACCGGTGTCGACGCGTCGTTCATCGATCCGGGATCGCCGTGGCAGAACGGGATCTGCGAGTCGTTCAACGGGCGTTTCCGCGACGAGTTCTTGTCGTGCGAGGTGTTTCATTCGTTGACCGAGGTCCGTGTTCTTGCCGAGGACTGGCGGATCGAGTACAACAGTTACCGACCCCACGGGTCGTTGGGCTTTCTCAGCCCGGAAGCGTTCCGTGAGCAGTGGTCACCGACCGAGTTTCAGCAGCAGCTACAACTCGCATAGCCGGTGGACCCACCGACGGGGCCCAGTCAGTACCGTGCGGGCCGGGTCGTGCCTGATGAGAGTGTCGGACCTGCAAAGTTCGCAGCGCTTCTACTGCGACGTATTCGAATGCCGCGTCGCGCTCCAAGAACCCGATGCGGCGCTGCTGCTGACACCCGCGGGTTTCCAGCTGTACCTGCGGGTCAGCGAAACCTCGCGCAGGCGCAAAATCGGAGACTTGGGCGTCGAGCAAATCGTCTGGTCCGCCGACAGCAAAACAGAACTCGACCGAATCGAACACCGACTCCGCACCTACTGCTCCACTACCTACACCAACACCGCGAACGAGGTCAGTTTCGTCGATGGCGTCGATCCTGACGGCTGCCGCGTCCTTGTCACCTACCCAACCCCCGCACAGCTTCCCCGCGCGGTCATCGACGCCCGGTTCCGATGAATCGTCAGCGCTCGCTGATCGACAGCCGACTCCACGCGCGTCATCACCGCGGACTGACGCACAGTTTCGTGGCATCTTCTTCAACCCCAGCCCGAACTGATGGTCCATGCTCCATCAAGCTACCAATACCATGCACTGGCAGCCATCAGCCTGTTATGGGCCCTTTGCCCGGCTCGTGCACGTATTCACCGCTCTACTTGGATACATCTTCTGTCCATACATCCTCTACCGCAGCCGTGACGACCACAAAGGATCCCGCGAACGCCGCCGTGGCTGGGACAAGGTGGACACGATTCCACGCCGTAGGTGACCTGCTCCCACCTTGGCCAGCCCAGGCCGAGACTTGTTGAGCGCATGTGCCGTTGAGAACTTCACACCGATAGAGCGACTTCAGAAGGCGAGAGCTGTGATGAGTGAGAACAGTTTCGGCGCGCGAGCTCGATTGAACGTCGACGGCGATGAGTACGAGGTGTATCGACTCGACCGCATCGGCGGCGCTCAGCGCCTCCCCTACAGCCTCAAGGTGTTGTTGGAGAACCTGCTCCGCAACGAGGACGGGCACCTGGTCACCCGCGAGCAGATCGAGGCGCTGACGGGCTGGGATCCGAAGTCCACCCGCAACCCCGAGATCCAGTTCTCCCCCGCCCGCGTGCTCATGCAGGACTTCACCGGAGTCCCGTGTGTGGTCGACCTCGTCGCCATGCGCGACGCGATGACCGAGCTCGGTGGCGACCCGAACAAGATCAATCCCTTGATCCCGACAGAGTTGGTCATCGACCACTCGGTGATCGCGGACTCGTTCGCTTCCGACGATTCCTTCCGCATCAACGCTGACCTCGAATTCGACCGCAATCAGGAGCGCTACGAACTGCTGCGCTGGGGCCAAACCGCCTTCGACGACTTTCTGGTGGTGCCGCCGGACACCGGCATCTGTCACCAGGTGAACCTGGAGTATCTGGGTCGCGGCGTATTCACCCGCGACAAGGCGGACGGCATCACGGTCGCGTACCCGGACAGCCTCGTCGGCACCGACTCACACACGCCGATGATCAACGGGCTCGGTGTGGTTGGTTGGGGCGTCGGCGGCATCGAGGCCGAAGCTGCGATGCTCGGCCAGCCGATGTCGATGCTCATCCCGCAGGTGGTGGGGCTCAAGCTCACCGGTGAGCTGCCCGCGGGCACCACCGCCACCGACGTCGTTCTCACGGCGGCCGAGCTGTTACGCAAGACGGGTGTCGTCGGCAAGTTCGTCGAGTTCTACGGCCCGGGGGTCGCCAAGATCCCTCTCGCCAACCGGGCCACCCTCGGCAACATGAGCCCCGAGTACGGCTCCACCATCTCCATCTTCCCGATCGACGACGTCACTCTCGACTACATGCGCCTGACGGGCCGTCCCGAGTGGCGCATCAAGCTGGTCGAGGCCTACGCCAAGTTGCAGGGGATGTGGCACGACCCCGACCACCAACCGGACTTCAGTCAGACCGTCGAGCTGGACCTGTCCACCATCCGCCCTTCGATCGCCTGCCCGAAGCGACCGCAGGACCGTATCCCGATCAGCCACGCCAAGCGCGCTGTCAAGCAGGTCCTTGCCGGTAAGGACACGGCTGAGGTTATCGACGAGGTGCAGCGGGTGGGGCTCGACGAGGCCTCCTTCGAATCGTTCCCGGCCTCTGATCCCGTGGCGATAGTCCAGGACCATGGGGTGGTCCCGTCGGCCGAGATCGACATCGACAGCCCCGCGCCGGACTATCCACAGAAACCGACGGCCGTCACCATGCCGGACGGCAACGAGATCCAAATCGACCACGGCCACGTCGTCATCGCGGCGATAACCTCGTGCACCAACACGTCGAACCCGTCGGTGATGATCGGCGCAGCCCTGCTGGCGAAGAAGGCCGTCGAGCGCGGGCTGGCGAGCAAGCCGTGGGTGAAAACCACCCTCGCGCCCGGCTCTCGTGTGGTCACCGACTACTACGAGCGTTCCGGTCTGACCCCCTATCTCGACCAACTCGGGTTCAACCTCGTCGGCTACGGCTGCACAACGTGCATCGGCAACTCCGGACCCTGCTGGGGCCCATCGCCGACGCCATCGATGAGGCTGACCTCAATGTGGCCGCCGTGCTGTCGGGAAACCGTAACTTCGAGGGGCGCATCCACCCGCAGTCCCGGATGAACTTTCTGGCGTCTCCGCCCCTGGTGATCGCCTATGCCCTCGCCGGCAGCATGCTCGTCGACCTCACCGCCGACCCGCTCGGCACCGACACCGACGGCAAGCCGGTCTACCTTGCAGACATCTGGCCGACGGAGCAGGAGATCGAGTCGGTTATCTCCGCGTCGGTCGAATCGTCGCTGTTCACCGAGGGTTACTCGGACGTGTACGCCGGCGACGACAACTGGAAAAGTCTCGATGTCTCCGACAGCGAAGTATTCGAGTGGAAAGACGACTCGACGTACGTACGTCGACCCCCGTACTTCCACGGGATGACGCGAGATCCTGAGCCGGTGCAAGATATCGCGGGGGCACGCGTTCTCGCCAAGCTGGGTGACTCGGTCACCACCGACCACATCTCGCCCGCCGGCGCCATCCGGCGCAACGGTCCCGCCGGGGCATACCTGCAGGAGCACGGCATCGGGCCGAAGGACTTCAACTCGTACGGGTCCAGGCGTGGCAACCACGAGGTGATGATCCGCGGCACGTTCGCCAACATCCGTTTGCGCAACGAGCTCGTGCCGGGCGTCGAGGGTGGGGTCACCCGTTACCTTCCGACCGGCGAGCAGTTGAGCATTTTCGAGGCGGCCGAGAAGTACGCCGAGGACGACACCCCTTTGGTCGTGCTGGCCGGTGCAGAATACGGTTCCGGATCCTCCCGTGACTGGGCGGCGAAGGGGACGCTGTTACTGGGAGTCAAGGCGGTGATCGCGCAGTCGTTCGAGCGAATCCACCGTTCCAACCTGATCGGCATGGGCGTGCTGCCATTGGAGTTCCCGGTCGGGGAGACGGTGCAAAGCCTGGGTTTGACCGGCGAGGAGGAGTTCTCGATCACGGGCATCGTCGGCGCGGACTCGGGCGACTTCCCCGACTCGGTCACGGTAACGGCGGGCGACACCGAGTTCACCGCTAAGGTACGTATCGATACTCCCGCCGAGGCGTCCTACTACCGGCACGGCGGCATTCTGCAGTACGTGCTGCGCCAGCTGCTGAATCCGTAGCATCGCCAGCTCAATGAGCCCGAGGCCAAGCTCAAACGAAGGTCGACGCGGCTTCAGCGTGTGTCGCCGTGACATTCGCACTAGGCTCTCTTGGAGAAGGTTCAAGCGGCCGTTGGGTCGGGTCTTCCGGGCGTTGGGACGCCGCTGCACCGCCAAGCAGATCCCGTTACCAGGGATATCAACCGACAGACAGCTTGCCCCGCTCAGGGGGCGGTCCGTGACGGGCGCCGTCTGGATGGCCGCTCGTGTGACGAGTACCCGTTCGCGTCGACCACCGAAGGCGCGGCGACCTCGGGGGGCGGCGGGAGGACCTTCAACCCCCAGTGTCACGTGCCAGACCTCGGTCCGGCCAGCGGCTCCACCGGCTACAGCGTCTGCATGATCGACGCGGCGCAGAACTCGCACGCAGGCAGCCTCCTCGGTGCCTTCTATGGCACGAATCGAGTCATCAACCAGGATCCGTTCAAGGTGCAAGCCCAAGGAGGTTCGCTGCCGCCGACGCCCTGAACCGGCTATCCGTGAGAGCTATAATGGCGTCAATTCAATCGGCGAGGAGGCTGCGTGCGTGGAACAGCAGTTGGCGCGGCCGCACTAGGGGCGCTGGTGTTAGCGGGTGTCGCCATCGGCATCGTGCGCTCTGGCGATCCCAGCGCACCAGCGACTCCATCGACAGGACAGGACGTAAGCACCGTGACCAACGAGTCCAAACCTGCTGGCGATGACGAATACGACCCCGACCTGGAAGAACCAGTGATCGAGCCGGGCAAGCCGAACACGTTGAAGGAGTTCGCTGAGGACTCCCGAGACGGCGTGGCTCCCGGCGAGTACCAGATCGGCCCTAAAGGCCTTGAGAGCGGCCCCCTTAGGTCGACCTACAATCCCTGACGATGCTAAATCGGCTAGGCCTGGAACCGCGTCAAGGCGGGGCCAGGCCTAGTCTGTCTTCCGGCTGTCGCGGGTGAAGTCTCCTCGCGGTCGGCAGGCAGCAGGCACCGCAGTTATCCGCTTCTGCCCGGCACCAATTTCTGGTGCGAGCCATGGATCTTCTGTCATACCGGGTGGGGAGGTCAGGAATGCGAAGAGCAGCAGTACAGAATCGCGCACGCCATTTATGATCCGACCGACTGCGAGACCTACCATGAGGCACCGGGACCGTTCGAGCCGATCGGACTGGTTACCGCTTACTGCGGTGGTGGTGACACCCCGCTGTCGGGAACATCGATTTGTGATTCCTGGGTTGATTCCGATTTCATGAATCCAGTCAATTAGCCAGCCGGAGTCGGTGGATGGGTCACCCAGTGAACTCCATCCACCGGCTCCGCTTCGCCGGGCATAATCGGCGCAACGACATCATCGAAATACATGTTCATCGCCGAGCCGGGATCGTCATCGACCGCGACGGCTCGCAGCCTCGACAAGATCAAGCGATGCCCGACCCGCGACTGCACGAACTCACTGTTTCCGTAGTGTTCGATGACGACCACGACCCCGTCTTCGATCGAGTTCAGCTCGACGCTGGCGACACGAAGTCCGCCCCGGTCCTGACGAACGATCAGTCCACCGATCAGCCGCTGCGTGAATCGCATTGCCCACGTGTCGAATACCGTGCCGTACTCGCGAAACAGCAGTCCACCCTCATCGCGGCTTACTGGCGGTGGAACGTGTTCATCCGGTCTCTCGGGCTTTCGACGCGACATCGCTGTCTCCTGGGCCAGCCGACATTCTGATAGCTGCCAATCGTAGCGGTCGACGCGCCTATGACCGGCTTCGCCGCAGTTCGCACAGCGTATCCGGGCTCCGTGGCTGGCTGGCCACACAATTCAGCACGGCTCCTTAATGACGCGGCCGGATTGTGGGCCAGTGCGCCGAATACCCAGCTCACAGGACGAGCACCGTGCTGCCGGACAGTGTGACGAGCGACGGGCCCATGTACGTTCATTCGTCCTCGTCGGCGGCGTCGGGATCGCGTAGCGGTCGGTGGTTGCCACCGAGATCGGGCAGCGCGAAGCTGTAGTGGCCTTCGAGCCGGATATGGCGGCGCATGAACGCCGACAACCGGACGGCATCCTCATCGCGCACCGGATAGTCCTGCGCTCGTAGCTGCACCAGCGCCCGGTCTAGATACACCGAGTTCCACAGCACGACACAGTTCAAGATCAGCCCCAGCGCCGCGAGCTGGTCCTCCATCCCGTCGAGGTAGGCGCGCGTCATCTCGCCCTTCTTGCCGTGAAAGACGGTGCGGCCCAGGTCGTGGCGTCCTTCTTGGATGTTGGCTTGGGCCTTGGCTTCGCGTCGATACGGTTCGTCGTCGGCCAGACGTAAGATGTGCAAGGTCTTGAAGATCCGCCCGTAGTGGGCGATCGCCTGCCCCAGACTGGTCGGGTTGCCGTCGCGCGAAATCATCCGGGTGACCTCGTGGGTGGAATGCTGGTGACCAGGATGTTCCATGTGAAGATCGGCATCCGGAACATCGTCATCCCGGGTGCGCGCAGACAGACGACGGTGGTGATCATGTTGACCGCCCCCAGGATGGTGCCCAGACCCGAGAGCGCCAAGCCCATGATCCACAGGTCCGCGCCGACGCCGGGAGAATGCTCGGCCAAGCTCAACGGCACATAGGCAGTCCACCCGAAATCAGCAGCCCCGCCGGGGGTGACGAAGCCGGCGGTAGCGATCGATGCGCCGAACAAGTACAGCCAGTAACTGAGCGCGTTCAACCGCGGGAACGCCACATCGGGGGCACCGACCTGCAGTGGCAGCACACAATTGGCGAAGCCGAACACGATCGGGGTCGCGTAGAACAGCAGCATGATGGTGCCGTGCATGGTGAACAGCTGGTTGTACTGTTCGTTGGACAAAAACAGCAGGCCCGGTCGCGCCAACTCGACGCGCATCAACAGCGCCATCATCCCGCCGATCAGGAAGAACGACATCGCGGTGACCACGTACATGATCCCGAGCAGCTTCGGATCGGTGGTGGTGAGGATCTTGAAGATCGCCGACCCTTTCGGCCCCATCCGTGCCGGGAACGGGCGTGTGGCCTTGGCGGTGGGGGTGATTTCGGTGGGCGCTGCAGACACCGGCGATCCCCTCTCGGTTGATCTTCCTCGGCGGGCGCCCTCACGACGTACCCCGGTCCTTACGGGTTGAGCCGGCGAGTCCTTGTTGCCGCCGCCGGTGATGATGATGGCGTTGTCGCGATGCGGCGATCCTAGATCCGTCGGTCAGCCTTGACGCTCCGCATCAGTGTTCTGGTGCGGTGTGTCACCCGCCGCTTAGTTTATACAAGATTTCACTGTATAAATAGGTATGGCGTATGTGATCAGCGAGCCTTGTGTGGATGTGCTGGATCGGGCGTGTGTGGAAGAGTGCCCGGTCGACTGCATCTATGAAGGCATCCGCGCTTTGTACATCCATCCCGACGAGTGCGTCGACTGCGGCGCGTGTGTGCCGGTATGCCCGGTGGAAGCGATCTACTACGAAGGCGACCTGCCCGCCGAGCTCGAGCCCCACCTCGCCGACAACGCCGCCTTCTTCACCCAGGCCCCGCCCGGGTCTCAGCAACCGCTCGGATCTCCCGGTGGCGCGGCCAAACTCGGTGCGGCCGGATTCGATGCCCCGCTAGTGGCCCGGCTGCCGCAACGGAGGGCCCAGTCATGACTCCCACATCCGGTCTTACGCCGAACTCGCCCGGTGGTGGGCGCCGCGGCGAGGTCCTTGCGGTGTTGCGGGCGTCCCCGGTGGCGTTGAGCATCGTCGAGCTCGCCGCGCGACTGGACGTGCACCCGAACACGGTGCGGTTTCACCTCGAGGCATTGGTCACCGCGGGGCAGGCCGAACGGGTCGAAAGCCCGCGCATCGGCCCCGGGCGCCCGCCACAGGTCTTCCGGGCACATCCCGGCATGGACCCCGCCGGGCCACGCAACTACCGGCTACTCGCCGATATCCTCACCGCACAGTTCGCCGCCGAACCCGATCCCGCGGCGCTGGCAGTGCGGGCAGGGCAGGCATGGGGCAAAGACCTGGCAGCCTCGACCACGGCGCCCGCAGCAACAGCGGAGCAGGCCGTGGATGACATGGTGCGGATGCTCGACGACCTCGGGTTCGAACCCGACACCGACGACGCGCGGACACGGATCCGATTGCGGCACTGCCCGTTCCTGGACCTGGCCGTCAGTCACGCGACAGTGGTGTGCCCGTTGCATCTGGGCTTGATGCAGGGAGTGCTGCAGGGCCGCTCGGCGCCGGTCACCGTCGATCGGCTCGAGCCGTTCGCCGCACCGGACCTGTGCCTTGCCCACCTCGCCCCCGCCGGCGATGCACCCGCACAACCACAGACAGGCTCCACGCCATGACCACCACCAGCGCTGTCATCACCGCGCTCGGGTTCTGCTGGCTGGGCATGGTGCTGGCCATCTCGTTTCTGGAAGCACCGTTGAAGTTTCGGGCACCCGGACTCACCCTGCAAGTGGGACTCGGTATCGGGCGGCTGGTCTTTCGCGCCCTCAACACCATCGAGATCGTCTTCGCCGCAACGATTCTCATCGCTATCCTCTTCGACCCGCCTCCCGTCGGCGCCGTTGTCGCGTTGATGGTGGCGATGGCGACGCTGATTGTGCAGTTGGTGGTGGTCCGGCCGCGGTTGACCCGGCGTAGCGACGCCGTGCTCGCCGGTCGCGATGTGCCCCGCTCCCACAGCCACTACGCCTATGTGGCATTGGAAGTGCTCAAAGTCATCGCGCTCCTGATCGGTGGCATCGCAGTGCTGGCCCACGGCGTGTCATGAGTTGCCCGTCGCTGACCTATGTCAGGCCGCCCGGTGCGATATTGCACCCGGCGGGTCCGTGGCGATCAGGACGGCACCGGCACAGATACCGCGATGCTTCGTCCTCGGTACTGGGCATCGAAACCCAGTGCATCGGAGGGAAATGCGAATGCAGGGAAGACATCTGGGTCACCGCCGAAATGTGTGCCCAAGCAGCGTTCGCCCACTCCACCACCGCCGCGCACACCTCCGCCGAGGCTGCTGGTGAGTAGATTCCGGCCCGAACAAGACGGCGATCCTGGCGATCGGTGGCACGACGCCGCGATCGAGCAGCCGCACGCCCACCGCGACGACCGTGAGCGCTTGGAGGGCCCGTTGATCGTCGTCGGTTTCGACACCTCACTGGCCTCCCAGCACGCCCTCGCCTACGCCGTCGGCGCGGCTGTCCGCATGCGCGCGGGTCTGCTGGTCGCCTACATCAGCACCCTGCCCAACCCCACCTATCTGACAAGCACCGTGCCGATGTTCGGCGACATACCCTTCGAGTCCGAAGCCGATCAAATCGCCGCGGCTCACCACTCGGCTACCGAGATCCTCCATGACGTCGCGGTGTCCTGGTCGTTCACCGTACGTACCGGGGACGCCGCGGCCCAGCTGGCGCGGCTGGCCGACAACAACAACGCCGACGTCCTCGTTGTCGGCCGCACGAGCAGCTGGCTGCACCGCAAGATCGGCTCGATCTCGGCTCGGCTGCTCTCACGAGCTCGGTGTCCGGTCACCGTCGTGCCCTGAAGCCGTAGGTCACGGCCAACCGCGACGAGGCACAGCAGTCGGCCGCGCGGGCGCCGCGCCGAACGTGTGGTTCGCTCACGTACGCGAAAGAGCTTGCCCGCCAAGGCGTCAGTTCTTCCCCGGAACGCTTCGACACGATCGGCCCAATTGGCCAAGACCGCGCGCCATGCGATCGCAGTGGCATGACCGGCGCCACTTCATCAGCTCGTCTCTGACGGTGTTCATCCACCGTAGAACGGCAGGGCCTTCAGTTCGTGCGCTCAGACGCGCTGACCGGGTCGAGCACAAACCCTTGACGGCGCTGATGCACCGTTAGATACCGCAGCCCGTCCGGGCCTGCGGTGAACGCGCGCCGCGACCGGCGCGGTAGCCACACCAGGCCCCCGGGGGGCAATTCGATCTCGCCCATCTCGGTGGTCAGGGTGCCGGTGCCGTCGAGCACGTGGATCAAGACGTCCAGATCGGGCCCGGTATGTGCATCGATGCGCTCCCGAGCGGCCAGACGGATGATGTTGGAATCCAGGTCGCGTCGGCGCATCGGCAACGTCCACACCGCACCGGTTGCATCCAGCTGCCCTGACGTCAACACAGTGGTGTCGGTCAACACTCGCGGCAACGCTGTCGAGGCCAGCTTCTCGATCCGCACCCGCCACACCCGTGGCCCGTCCTCGATCACCTCCCAGCTGTACCCACCGGGAACCTCCACCTCGAACTCCTCGCGCAGATGTCGCGGATAGTGATTGTTCACCAGCACGAATGAGCCGCCGACCGCCAGCGCGTCGAACCGCACAAAAATTGCTGGATGCTTCTCAGGCTTACTCAATTTCCGCACGTCGAGCTCGGGATCCACGTCGGGCATGTGACCCTCTTCCTAGTTTTTACAACCCTCTCTTGTATAAACTAAACCGGTAGGACTCACCCGCCAAGCGGTATCGGATATGACACACGTCTCCACCACAACCTGCGCGACGCGGGTCTCTGCATCAGCAGATATCAACAGCAGGCTCAGAGGAACGAAGGACTGCGATGACCACCGCAACAACTCCTGTCCCCACCCACCGCCCCGCGGTCCGGCGTAATCCACGGGCTGCGCACAGCGCGATCACCCGTCTGCGGAATACGGTGTGCGCCCTGCCGGCCCCCACGCTGCCTCACGACACTGTCCGTGCCACCACCGTGGACGATCTCGCCACCGTCGACATCATCGACTCACACACCCTGGCCGTCGTCGCCCGCCGCGACCGCCACATTCGCCCGATCGCCGCGCTGATCAGCCAGCAGTTTCCTGAGCTCACCGTCACCGTCACCGTCATCCACAGCGCGATCCTCGTCTGCACCGCCTGACACACCGCAGTCCCGATGGGCGCTACCAGTTCGCCGATACCGGTGAGCTCCCGCCCGGTCAACTACTTCCGGTCGGGCGTTGCCATTCAGGCCGGTCGCGATCCGACCGAGCGTCAATCTGCGCTCACGACGCTTCCAGTCGATGTTCACGATCTCTCGACGTCGGCACTGCGATCTGGACCGATGGTCACATCACCGCAGTCGATGTGACTATCCTCGCTACAGGATGGGATTCGAACATCTTCTGCGTCAGCGGTATTGGCGCATTCGTGATGCGGTCGAGCATTCATAGCCAAGAATGTCGACCGCCCGTCCCGGACCGGGCTCCGTCGGACTCGAGCGCGGGGCCGCCAAGGTTGATCCCTGCTCGCTACCTTCACGTGTTCACCGTCCTCGGCGGCGGGGTCGCAGGGCAACGTCCGCTACGACAAATTGACAACTGCGGGGGCAAGGCGCTTGGGTTGAACAGGGCTGGGGCCGAATCCGCGCGTTGGATTTCATTCCGCGGCCACCACCGCATTGATGATCCGTTCTACTGCGTCCAAGCATCAAGGACGCCGACGAGCCGGGGTGGTGTCGAGGGCAGATCGGCAACTGCCGGCGCAACCCGTCCCCGTCCCCGTCCCGAGGTCGAGTCCCGTGAGGAACTGAACTTGATGTCGGGCAGTGGGACACCCAGGAGCTGGTCCGTCGGATCGGAGTCCGACCGCGCACGTGCCCAACATCATCCACGCCGAATATCGCGGAGCTCGTCCACAGAGGATGTGTTTGGCCCCTAGCCCAGCTTCGCGACGGTCAGCAACACTGCCGCATCGTCGAGGGCTTCCAGCGAATGCCGCATGTTAGGCACGGTCAGCAGGTCTCCAGACCGACCTTCCCAGCTGTTCTGGCCTGCGGTGAGCCGGACCCGTCCGTGTAGGACGTGAACAGTTGCCTCGCCCGGGTTTTCGTGCTCGTCGAGACGTTGTCCCGCCGCCAATGCGATCAAGGTTTGGCGCAGAACGTGCTCATGACCGCCGTAGATCGTGCGCGCGCTTCGACCACTCGATGCGGTGCCGGCAAGCTCGAGTTGCTCGCGCGCCAAGGCTGTCAAGGACATCTTCTCCATCGTGCATTCCTTTCTCGTGGATCTTCAGCTCACCGTCATCGCCGGAGATCGGGACTGCTGCACGATCCGGTGACAGCGGTCAGGCAGCCCGAAGGGCTGCTGGGGTCATGATGGTCTCGTATTCGATGGGGGTCAATTTGCCGAGCCGAGTCTGACGTCGACGACGGTGGTAGGTCCGCTCGATCCAGGTCACGATCGCGATCCGCAACTCCTCACGAGTTGCCCATGGCCGACGATCGAGAACATTCTTTTGCAGCAACGCGAAGAATGACTCCATCGCGGCGTTGTCCCCGCACGCGCCGACCCGGCCCATCGATCCGACGATCGCGTGTTTGTTCAAGGCCCGCACGAACTTTCGCGATCGAAATTGCGACCCACGATCGCTGTGAACGACACAACCAGCGACGTGGTCACTGGCCGCGCCACGCCTGGCCACCGCTGAGCCAAGTGCATCGACAGCGAGGCGGGCCTTCATTCGCGAGTCGATCGAGTAGCCCACGATCCGGTTCGAGAACACGTCCTTGATCGCGCACAGATACAACTTGCCTTCACCGGTGTGGTGTTCGGTAATATCGGTGAGCCACAACATGTTTGGTGCATCAGCGGTGAAGTTTCGTGCGACGAGATCGTCATGAACTGGTGGCCCTGACCGGCCATTCTTGGAGCCGCGTTTTTTACCGAAACTGCTCCACCATTTGTTGGTCGAGCAGATCCGCCACGCGGTCCGTGAGGCCATCGCCTGGCCGGCGTCGGCGGCCTCGTCGGCAAGGAACCGGTATCCGAACTCGGGGTCGTCGCGGTGAGCATCGAACAACGCGTCGGCTCGGTAGGCCTCGTCGAGTTCGGCGGCTGTGATCGGGTCAGCGAGCCACCGGTAATACGGTTGGCGCGCGATTTTCAGGACCCGGCACGTCACCGCGACGGGGATCCCGTCAGCGGCCAGCTCACGAACGAGCGGGTACATCATTTTCCCGGCAGGTTCGCCTGCGAGAGATAGGCCGCGGCTCGGCGCAGGACTTCGTTTTCCTGCTCGAGGAGCTTGATCCGTTTCCGGGCCTGGATGAGTTCGGCGTTCTCGGTCGCGGTCGTTCCGGGTCTGGTCCCGTCTTCGACGTCGGCGGCCTTAAGCCAACCGGCCAGACACGACTCGCTGATCCCGAAGTCGGCGGCGATCTGCTTGAGCTGTTGGCCGGGTCCTCGGTTGCGGGCTACGCGCACGACGTCGTCGCGGAACTCTTTGGGGTAGGGCTTGGGCACGGTTACATCCTTCCAGCAGTGCCTGTCGGCACCACAGTTCAGATGTCACCTATCCGTGCAGCAGTCCCATCACCTGCAGCCGAAAGCTTCGAGGTTCCGCCACCACGCTACCGAGTCCAGCTCTAGCCCAGCGTCTCCGAGCTGTGCAACGTTGTGACTCCTCGCGCGGGGCTGAACGAGCACCAGGTCATGTTCTTGTTTGCATCAAGCTATCGGCACCAGGCAGAGGGTGCGGCATCCATCTCCGGCGCGCAGAAGCCCACACGCTGGGGCCGCAGGAACGAGTTGACCATGTGCTCGCCGTTGGCCTGTGTTTAACATCGAGATCGCGATCTCACATGCCGTCAGCGTTCACGTCAATCAACGCTCCGGCCCACTTCCCGGTGGAGCCGTTGCCTGATGACCGTTTACGGAGCAACGATGTCTTCCTTCAAGCTTCGCGCCCGCGCCGCCGGTGTGGTTCTGCCACTGCGGCTTTCGCTGCTCATGACCTGTCTGGTCTCGCTGATCAGCACCCTCATGAGCGACAGCGTGAACGCCGTCCTGTGGCTGCGCTCCTGGCCGATCGCGTTCCCTATCCCGCTACTCGTTCTGCCGATCGTCCGCCGACCCACGGCGCTACTGGTCCGACCAGCACGTCCATGAACGTCGAGTGGCCGTCACCTACCCATGGCGGCGAGCACTCGCCCGGAAATTATCCGTGTGACAAACCCGGCGATCCTCGACCATGCTCGACCGCATGCTGATTCGCACAGGTGGCTCCGCCGACGCTGCGGCCATCGCCGCTCTCCATACCGCCAGTTGGCGCATCGCCTACGCGGGCATCTTTCCTGACGAGTACCTCGACGGCCCGGTCGACGCGGATCACGCCACCCGGTGGCGCATGCTGTTGTCCGAGCCGGTCACGGCGGGTGTGTTCGTTGCCGAGGAAGACTCAACCGTCGTCGGGTTCGCCTATTTCCGTCCGACCGAAAATGGCAGAGTCCTACTCGACAACCTCCACGCACACCCCGATGCGCACGGCGTCGGTATCGGCACCGGCCTCATCGAGTCGGGCCTGAGCTGGTCGGCCGCTACCTACCCCGACCGCCCGGTCTACCTGGAGGTCCTTACTGCGAACACACCCGCCATCAAGTTCTACGAGAGTAGGGGCTGGCACCGAACCGGTTCCGGCACCGTCACATTCGAGGCGGGATTCACTGTCCCCGAATACGAGTACACCTGGCAGCCGACGGGGTGAGCGGGGTGTGACGGCGTCGGCCACTGAGGTGGTCCACGCGCGACGATGGGCACCGACCAACCTAGGCCAGCGCTCATCGGCGCTAACGCTGATCAGGCGTTGACGGCGGCAGCCACGTCGAATCGCCTGACCTGTGCGCACATCCAGCCGCGCGTAACACCCGTCACAAAATTAGTATCCTATTTGCGAATTAAAGTACGGTCTGGTCATGCAGCTCACCCGCTTCACCGACCTCGGACTGCGGATCGTCATGCGGCTCGCCGTGGCCGCCGACGGTGAACGCCCCGGAAGCCGAAGCATCGCCGACGAACTGTCGGTGTCCTACGCACATGCGACGAAAGTGATCACCCGACTCTCCGAACTCGGCATCGTCGATGCACGACGCGGACGTGGAGGTGGCCTGGCCATCACCGAACTCGGGCACACCGCCTCGGTGGGATGGCTCGCGCGCCGCCTCGAAGGTGACGCGGAAGTGGTCGAATGCGACGGCGCCAATCCGTGCCCGCTGCGGGCGGGTTGCCTGCTGCGCTCGGCGTTGCGCCACGCCCAGGAAGCCTTCTTCGAGTCACTGGACCCTCTCACCATCGCGGACCTCACCCGGGCGCCCACCGGAACCATCCTGCTCGCCCTGCCCCAGCCGGTCGGCGCAGTCACCCGCATTTCTTCAACGATCGGAAAATGACATGCTCTCGCCCACTGCGACCGAGATAATCCGCGCGACCCTGCCCGTAGTCGGTGCCGCCATCGAAGACATCACAACGCTGTTCTACCGCAGGATGTTCGCTGCCCACCCCGAACTCGAACGCGACCTGTTCAACCGCGGAAACCAGAAGCAAGGCAACCAGCAGAAAGCGCTCGCCGGAGCCGTCGCCGCCTTTGCGGCTCTTCAATTGGAGCCCGATCGGCCCCGTGTCGATCTGATCCTGTCGAGAATTGCCAACAAGCACGCGTCGCTGGGAATCGAGCCCGCACAGTACGCGATCGTGCACACGCACCTGTTCGAAGCCATCGCCGAGGTGCTCGGTGACGCCGTCACCCCCGAGGTCGCTGCTGCCTGGGACGAGGTGTACTGGCTGATGGCGCAGACACTGATCTCGATGGAAACCGGGCTCTACCAGGCTGCAGGTGTCGCGGTAGGCGATGTCTGGCGCCAGGTGCGTGTTCGCGACCGCCGCCACGAGTCGGCCGACACGGTCTCTTTCGTGCTTGCCTCGGCAGACGGCACACCCCTGCCATCCTTTGCCCCGGGACAATATCTGTCGGTCGGTGTCCATCTCGAGGATGGCGCGCGGCAGATCCGTCAGTACAGTCTGTCCTCTGCACCCTCGCACGATGACTGGCGCATTACCGTCAAGCGCGTCGACGCCCGGATTCTGGCGAACGGGTCGGTTGTCCCGGCTGGCGAAGTGTCGAACTTCCTGTTCCACAATGTTTTCGAAGGAGACCTGCTGAACGTCACCACGCCGTTCGGTGACCTGGTACTTCACGACGATGACGCGCCGTTGCTGCTGATCTCGGCCGGTATCGGCTGCACGCCGATGATGGGAATGCTCAGCCACCTCGCCGAAACCAATGACTCGCGTCCGGTCTCGGTGCTGCACGCCGACCGCTCACCCAGCAACCACGCTCACCGTGCCGAACTCACCGAACTGGTAGAACGCCTGCCGTTCGCGGTCATGCACCGCTGGTACGAGGACCTCGGCGCCCGCCGCCCCGAAGACGGCCTCCGGCAGGGCCGCGCCGACCTCGGTGAGATCACCATCGCACCCGGCACCCGGGCCTACCTGTGCGGTCCTCTGCCGTTCATGCTCGGCATGCGTGAGGTGCTGCTCGCCAAGGACGTGGCACCCGAGAACATCCATTACGAGGTCTTCGGTCCCGACAGCTGGGCGACTGCCACCGTGTGAGCCGCCCATCCGCACGACCGACAAGGGGCGGCAGAGCGGGTAGCCCGGCCTCGGACATTCGGACAGAATCCGCCGGACCCGTGTCCGGAGACGATGCTTGATTGGATCGCTCGACTTAGCCGGCAGTCATCATCGGTGGGTGCTCTCGGCCGCGGTCAGCCAGTCGGCCACATTGCCCAAAGTGCCGAAGCACACAACCCGGAACGGGTTGTAAAGCTCCCACCCGGTGGGCGGTTCGTCGGACCACCTGATCGCCATCGAACGGCGCTTGGCCCGCTCGGTCAACTCGGCGGGTACGCGGCGGGTTGTGTCGTTCATCGGCTGTGCGGTCTCCTCGAGGGCGGTGAAGTGAGCGCCCACGGCGCCGGTGACTGCTCGTCGGATCGGCGTCGTGCGGCGTGGCCATAACGCTAGGAGTGGGGGCGACCGCGACAGAAGAATGTTGCGAAATGTTGCGCAACTGTGAGCCATTGACCCATCCGCACCCCGGAGAGACCAGGATGAACGGGCAGCAGATCGCGCAACACCTTCGGGAGGGGTCCGTCATGAGTTTGTTGTTCGTCGCCTTGAACGCTTGTGGTGGAAGAATGACCATGGCCGCGGTCGTCGGGTTGATCTCCTCGGCCGTGTCGGGGCCCGATTGAGGGCGTAGCGTTCGCTTCCGCGATTCTCGTCGGTTGCGGTTCAAGCACGGGCGAAGCTGCGGCGTTCAAGTAGCGCGCAACGACCCGCACCTGTCTGAACGAATTCAGGGGCGGCTTCGTTCGGCTCGACTGCGCTGCAACACTTCCCGGCACCCTGGCGACGAGGCTGGCGGCCGACACATTGAAAGGTCGGCTGCGGATGCGAGGTCGATGTGGGGGCAAAGCAGGCTATGAACTTCCTGGAGAATCGAAAGCTGTCCCGCCCGCCCCACCGCCCCATCCATCAGGCACCGGCGTGAACCGGGCATTTATTCCGGTCGCGGCCCGGTACCGATTGAAGAGCGGGCTGGCTTCTCCCGGACCGCGAACGGGAGCGACCCGATATTCGCAGCGATGCCGAATCATCCGATATTCGAGGCTCGCGAGCCCGCGGACTGCTGGCAACCAACGATCAGACAGCTCCCGGCCGACACAAGCGGGGCGGACGACTGCGAAGTGGAAGACAGCTGCAGGCGAAGGTCAGAGTTCAGGCCGCGACCCTGAGGTGGTCATCGGTGGTCTGCGCACGCAGATCACCCAGCAGTCTGGTGAGTTTGCGTGACACGCTCATCTGGGAGATGCCGAGGTGTTGGGCGATCTCGCCTTGGGTGAGTGTGTCGTAAAACCGCCAGATCAACAGCTGTTGATCCTCGGACGACAACTGTGCCAACAAGGGTGCGACGGTGATCGTGTCTTCGGCCAGCTGGAAGCGGGGGTCCTCGTCGCCGAAGGTCTCGGCGATCGTCATGCTGGGATCGCCGTCGGTCTCGCGGGCGGGGGTGTCGAGGCTGCGTGTCTGGAACGCGTTGGCCGCCACCAGGGTGCGGGTGATATCGGTGACCGGAACATCGAGTTCGGTGGCGAGTTCTTGAGCGGTGGGGGAGCGGTGCAGGCGTCGGGTCAACTCGTCGGTCATCACCCTGACTTTGCCCTGGAGCTCCTTCTCGCGGCGCGGCACGTGCAAGGGCCAGATGTGGTCGCGGAAGTGTCTGCGTACTTCGCCCATGATGGTGGGGACCGCGAAACCCAAAAACGGTGATCCGGTACTCACGTCGTAGCGGTCGACTGCCATGACTACGCCGAGGCGCGCGGTTTGGAGCAGGTCGTCGAAGATCTCGCCGCGGCCGGCGTACTTGCGGGCGATGTTCTGGGCCAGCGGCAGGCAGATCTCGATGATCTCCTCGCGCAGCGCGTCGTGTTCGGGGCTGCGCGGGTCGGTCAGCGCCAGGTGTACGAACAAGGGTTCGGGGTTTTCGTAGGTGGGGAGGGTGGCGGTGGTGGGCATGCGGTTCAGCTCCTGGCGTTCGTAATGCTCAACGGGGGGAGGTGAGTTAGAGGCCGTTGAGGCCCAGCATTTTGGAGGACATCGTCATCGCCGCGCCCAGGCTGACGGCGCCGAAGAAGGCAAAGGTCAGCGACTCGGTCAGGGCGGTCATACCCAACAGAAAGAACACACAGGTCGCCAACATGATGGTGGTGCTGGTCAGATCCATGCTCGGCGTACTCGGTGCCCGATTACGTGAGTTGGTCATGAGTGAAGGGTTCACCGTTGTGGAGACGAATAAACCGGAAATGGTCGATGATGTTGATCCGGCGACAGTTCTCGGACTTCAGGGTTGAAACACCTGCCTGATGGGAAGAGGTCAGTTTCGGTCTGGCCCGAGACAGCGGCCGTGACCCATTTCGAGTACCGCCTTAGCCACCGGTATGCCTTCGGAGTTCCGCTTGACCACCGCGAACGCGCCGGCCCCTTGCTTTCTCGCCGGGCGAGCTGTCTGAGCATCGACGGGCCGAGGTGAGTATCCGCACCGTTCACCGCCCGACGGCAATTTCGCCGTGCCTGTGAGGTCGACGAGGGTCGCGCCAGGAGCATTGGTCTGCACCGAGGAGATGTCCTTCTTCGCCGATTCCTTGGACTAATAGGCCTGCGACTGGGCGGTGATCTCACCGTTGCCCGCTTTGAGCCGCCACCGGAACTTGCCCGCGGGTCGTCGAAGAGCTCGAACTTTCCTGCCATGACCGGGCCTCGCTTCATCCAAGGAAAACGCGCCTACCAGCGCAGAATAAGCCCGCACCGGTCCAGTGGGCGGCGCCCGCGCCGAGTATCCGTCGCCCGAGCGGAACGGCTCCGAGCCCGGATTAGGCTGATTTTGTGGGTCTTGCCGTGCCAGCAACGATGCTGGCCAAACCCGTATGCAAACACGGCGACTCGATCTACCAACCCGGCCGCCGCTCCTCGGCCTGGACGAAAGTGGTCTCGAGTCTCACAACCGAGGCCGTCATCGTCGGCGCGGTCCCCGGCAACGGCGCCAACACCACGACCTTCGGCCGCCTCGTCCTCACCGCCCACACCCCGGCGGGCGTCTGCGCTGTATTGGCGGGGTCGGGACCGGCTTCTTCGCGGCGTATCCGCGCCGCGCTGGACAGGGTGCGCCGCGAGACCAGTCCGCTCGATGACCCGCCGCCGACGTCGGTCGCGCGGACCGCGTGGTGGTTCGAACTGGTCTTCGTCGACATCGAGTACCGCGAGATCAGCGGCGACGGACTGCTACGCCATCCCAGATTTGGATGGGGTTTGAGACTGTCGCGCGTCAGACTTTGTGGCAGAGCCCGTTGTTTGCGGGTTTGACCAGTGAGAGAGTCTGAATCATGGCTAAACCATCGGCTGTTCCGGCCGAGGAGAAGGCAAGGATCGTGTTGTCGGTCCTTGCCGGTGAGCTCACCGTGGCCGAAGCGGCCCGGCGAGCGAAGGTGTCCGAGCAGTCGGTGGGCAACTGGAAACGCCAGTTCCTCGAAGCCGGCCGCGCCGGTCTGACCGCGGGCAAGTCTGGATCCTCCACGCGTGAGCAGCAGCTCGAGGCCGAGATCGCAGATCTGACACAGGCTTTGGGAGAAGCGCACCTGGCCGCGCGGGTGTGGAAGAAGTCCGCGGAGGGCCGGTTGGGCCCTTCGAGGACCTCGAGGTGATCCGCGTCGAGGCGGGCACGGGCGACCACGAGGTTCTGCGCGGTGGTCGGTGTGCCCGAACGGACCTGGCGCCGTCGGCAGGCCCGCGCCCGCACCGGTGCCCCGGTGATCGGGCCGTGGCCCCGGCCGGCCCGCGAGAACGCTCGCGAGGCGGTGCGTCGGCACGCGTTGGCGCATCCGGCGTGGGGACACCGCAAGGTGTGGGCGATGTGCCGCTACGACGGTCACCAGGTGTCGCAGGCGACGGTGCTGCGGTGCTTACGTGATGAGGGCCTGCTGCTGTCGGCGGCGTATCAGCGTGAGCGCCGCCAGCTCGCAGCTCGGCGCAAGGCTGCGTTCGCGTTCGAGCCGACCGGCCCGAATCAGGTGTGGCAGTTGGACTTCAGCGAGTTCGAGACCACCACCGGCGGGACGTGGCGGATCGCCGGATGCCCGGACTACTGGTCGAAGTACGAGCACCCGTGGCATGTGTCACCGACGGCGAACCAGCATGATGCGATCACCGCGATCGAGCTCGCGCTGGCCGACTACGAGCAGGCGTTCGGCCGCCCGCTGGCCGCGACGGCAGCCCGTGACGGCGACGGCAACATCATTCCGGTGTTAACGATCGTGACCGACAACGGTGGTCCGTTCCGGTCGTTCCGGTTCGAGGCGTTCATCGCCGCTCACCCCGAGCTGCGGCACGTCCGCACTCGTGTCAGGTCGCCGGGCCAGAACGGCTCGCGTGAGCGCGGCTTCGGGTCACTGAAGTACGAGCGACTGTTCTGCGAGGAAATCGACGACGTGCTGGACCTGGTGAAGCACGCCGACGCCTACCGGGTCGAGTACAACACCGTCCGTCCGCACGAGGCCATCGCCTGGAACCGGCCGGCCGAGGTCCATCGCGGCCTGGTCGACCCATTGATCCCCAACTTTCCAGAGACCGAAAACCTGCCAACTACTTGACGCGGGACAAGACTGACCGTTGACCGTTGACTCGGCGATGATGTGGTGATCCGCCAGGCGGTTCCGTTGACGGTAGGGATGAAGTTGTCGCGACGGTGGGTGGCGCAGTATCCGTTGATCCAGGTAACGAGGGAGTTGAGGTGGTCGTTCGTCGTAATCGTCCGTAGCGCGTATTCTCGGGGTTCTTGGTCAGGGAGGCAGGCCTGTATCCGCCGGTGAATTCTGTTGCGGCGAAAAGATATTCGACTCCAGCTGGTTGGAGCTGTTCGAGAACGCGGATGGCCCGCGCGGCAGGCGCGCCGCCGATCCATGTTGCCCGAACCCCGCGGTGATCTCTTTCGCCTTGAACACGAGGCCGACGACCTTGTAGCGATAGATCCGGCCCGTGTCGTCGCGCTGAACGGACAGACAGCTGCGCCGCGTCACATCGGGGCGAGAAACTCTCGGCGGGTACGGGCGATCAGCTCAGGGTAGTCCCGCCCGAAGGTGCACAGCGCAGAGTGCAGTGCTGTCAGTGTCTGCCATGGCTCGATGGCGGGAACAGCCGCATACATGTAGACACCGATCGCGCTGAACTGCGGAATCAGATCACCGATCCCTTCGAAGCCGGGAACCACAGTCAGCTTGATCTGCGGGTCGGTGTCGAGACGTTGCCCGAGCAGCGAGGCGTTGGCGAAGTCCGGCGGCGCTGTCGCACCGGCAACGAGAGCGTCCAGCACAGTACGAAAGTCAGGGATCGCGGTCAGACCTGCCCGTTCGAAGGCTTGTCGGGCACACCACCGGATCAGCACCTGCTGGACGGGGCCAGACAGAGCGAGGACTTCGTCGACCAGGTCACGATCCAGGTAGGCGATCATCGACGCCGCGCCCTTCACACTGAGGTCGAGCAGCGCGAGCCCGGTCGGTTGGCGACCCCCGAAAGCTTCTCTGCGAGCGTAGAAGGCATAGGCCTCAGGCCCGAACCGATCCACCTTCGCGTAGGTCTTGCCCTCGTTGAGCAAGTAGATGTGCTCGGCGTCGATCTGTGGTGACTGGGCCCCGTCGGTGGGTCCACCGGCTATGCGAGTTGTAGCTGCTGCTGAAACTCGGTCGGTGACCACTGCTCACGGAACGCTTCCGGGCTGAGAAAGCCCAACGACCCGTGGGGTCGGTAACTGTTGTACTCGATCCGCCAGTCCTCGGCAAGAACACGGACCTCGGTCAACGAATGAAACACCTCGCACGACAAGAACTCGTCGCGGAAACGCCCGTTGAACGACTCGCAGATCCCGTTCTGCCACGGCGATCCCGGATCGATGAACGACGCGTCGACACCGGTGAACCGGCACCAATCCCGCATCGCGTGCGCGGTCATCTCCGTGCCGTTGTCCATCCGGATATGGACTGGCCCGCCACCTGTGTCCGCGATGATCTCATCGAGCACCCCGACCAACTGATCCGACGTGCACGACCGAAATGCTCTGGTAGCCAACGCTTCCCGCGTGAACTCATCGACGATGTTGAGGAACCGGACCTGGCGCCCGTCGACGGTGACATCAACCTGGAAATCCAACGCCCACATCTGATCAGGTGCGGTTGCCCGCAACCGTTGATTGCGGCCTGCCCCGATCCGCCGTTTCTTCCGGACCCGGAATGGTCGTTTCAGACCTTCCTCGCGCCAAAGCCGTTGGGTCCGTTTGTGGTTGGTGACCATGCCCTCGCCGCGGCAAAGTGCGTGGGCTTTGCGCCATCCCCACCGCGGGTGCTTGGCCGAGATCTCGCGTAACCGCGCCCGTAAAGCCCGGTCGAGCTCAGTGATCGTGGGTGGTCGGCGTTGCACTGATCGGGGTTGCCCCACGACCGCGCACGCGCGTCGCTGTGACACCCGAAACCGTTGTTGCAGAAACACGACGGCTCTGCGGCGTCGGTCCGGGCTCAGAAGTTTCCCCGGTTCACTTCCTTGAGCATGTCGATATCGAGGGCTTGCTCGGCGACCATCTTCTTCAGCCGCGCGTTCTCGCGTTCGAGCTCTTTGAGCCGTTTCGCGTCGTCGGACTTCATGCCGCCGTATTGGGCTTGCCAGCGGTGCCAGGAGGCGTCGGAGATCTCGAGGTGTTTACAGACCTCTTCGATCGAGAAGCCCTGCCCGATCAGCTTCTCGCCTTCGCGGAGCTTCCGGATGACCTGCTCGGGGGTGTGTCGTCGTGCCATGGTGTGTTCTCGTCCTCCTGCACCCATTCTGGTGCATCAGAACTCTCACAACCACTGGACCTGCTCAAAGGGATCCAGTCAGTGGGCGCTGTTTGGTCGTCGGCGCGGTCACGGCGACGGTGTGGGCATCGTCGATCTTGTGCAGCCGGGTGATTCCGGCAAACTGGCTGGTTGTGGTGGTTAGCTGGATCAGGTAGGTCTCGGTAGGTTCAGTGACACCGAGATCGAAGTGGGTGTCACGGCCGCGAGCGTGGACCCGCACGCGGTAACGGCCCGCCGCGATGGCGAGGAAGTGTTCGGTGAGGTCACCGTCGAGACTCATCACCTGCAGCGGTGAATCGGTCTCGATGACGGTTTCCTCGATTGCTTCCCAATCGTCGAATCGGAGTTCGGTATCGGCGGTGCAGTCGAGGATCAGGGTGGCCGGGCCATTGGCGATGCCCGTCAGCACGCAGACGAATCCGGGACCGGTCCAGATTAGGGTTCCTTCTGCAGTGGCGTCGGTGGGATCGGCGTCGATGGTGGACAGCAGGAACTGGTGGTGATCGACCTGGACGGTCCCGGTTTCGCTCATCGTCTACTCCTTCTCGGTTACAGGCCCTTCACGTAGAAGGTCTCGCCATCGTGGACTCGGTTCTTCGTATAGAACCAGCTCACGATCCCTCCGCCGCGCATGTTGTCGCGTCCGGCGTCTCGACACTGGTCAGCACCAGGCCGCTCGAGGAATACATCGAACGTGCGTCACAACCGCCTGCCTTCACTCAGACCTGCGATGTCATCGCGGGTCACGTCCCTGAAAATGTCAGTGCCGATTCGTCACCTCGTGTCAGTAGCGACTCGCCGACGTCGGAGAGTCAACGGTTCCAAATCGACGCTCAGTTACGTTCGTTTGATGTATTTGCCCGGCAGTGCCTCTGCGCTGCACCATGCGCTGCTGCAGCATGAACAAGCGGCGAGATCGCACAATCGGGGATGGTGCTGATGCGGCGAGCTATCGAGTCCGTATGCCGGCGTAGGACGAAGCGGTCGCATCGGCGAAGTAGCGCACGGCGCCACTGGCGGTGATCCGTTTGCGCCAGCCACTGGAGCGCCGATATCCGGCGCCGGCCAGCAAGTGATCGAGCCGTTCCAGATCAGCTGCGGTACCTGGCCGCACCGGCAAAGACCACGACCGCGACCACTCGCCCGCGTGCCGACCGTTGCCCGGGGCGTCGAAGATTCTGCTGTAGACATCGACCGCGCTGTCATCGAGATCGAGGCGGGCGATGATGTAGAACTCGCTGCGCGAAGTCTTTCCCGAAGCAGAAGCGGTCACAGCTCCGGATCGGTGATCGGCTGGGCCCCGATCACCGGAATCATCTGGGCAGCAGGAGTTTACGCATCTACTTCCCCGGCTTTGCTGCGCGCAGGATCGGCTCGCAGTCTTCGGTTTCCGGCCTTCGACAGCGCACTCGTTCGCAGGGCAAACAGAATTAGCTGACGGAACAACGGTCATCGGCGCACCTCACATTTTACGGGGACGGAGCATTCACGAGAAAAACCCCATCACAGTTACCGGTAGGCAACTAGGGCAGAAAGTCCTTCCAGAAGAATGGCTTTCCGCTGCGCACGCTTCACAGCAGCGGCCACCGATTCACGCGGCGACACCGCCTGATCAGAAGCGGTTTGCTGACACTCATGACGAGCCTGGATCACCGCAGCTATCGAGAGCGGGACGCCGCGATCGGTCGTTACTGGGTCGCGGCGACGACCGGCGGCGGGTACATGTGGTGGATCGTCAGTGACGCCGCCAGAATGCGTGATTCGTTCGGGTCTGTCGGACTCATCCCGGTGAGTTCACCGATTCGGCTCAGCCGGTAGGTGAAGGTGTTGGGGTGCACATGCAGGTATTTCGAGGCCGATTTTCGGTCGACCCCGAAACGCAGATGCGCCTCCAGCGCTTCGAGCAGATGGGGGGCGCTGAGCAGAGGAGCGATGAGTCCGGCGAGTTGGTCGCGTGATGGGCCAGGGCGGGTGAGTTGGTATTCGAGTAGTAGATCTTGGATCCGATACAGGCCCGTGGGTCGTCCGAGAAGACGGGCGAGAGTCGCGAGCTCAGCGACTTCTTCTGCCGCGCCGGGCAGGTCAGCTCGCGCGACGGTGACCCGGTTGGCGAGGAAGACCGGCTTGCCGAACTGCTCGGCGAGATCTGCCGCCATCGCAGCGTGCAGTGCCGCGGTGCTGTTCGGGTCGGCGTCCTCTGGCAACAGCGCGATCCCGTTGGCGCCGTCGAACGTGACCAACCCGGTTCCGTTGGTGAGCGTTTCCAGCGCCCGATGCAGGATCCTCATCCGTCGCCGTGCCAACAGATCCGCTGTCGGGCCGGGTTGGTCATCGGGCACTGTCTGGATCGCGAGAACGGTGTACTGATCGGTCACCGGCGTCGCGGCGCGAGCAGCAAGTTCATCGGTGGGCTGACCACGAAGCAGCGCCAGGCACAGCTCTCGGCGAGCGGCTCTCTCGGCGTTATAGATCGAGTGCTCGACATCGTTGTAGGACTCTGTCACGACGACATTGATGTGCATCAGCAGGACAAGCGCGCGTGAGGAGATCGCGACCAGCTCATTGATCTCTGTTGGTTGTGCGAGCGCGGCGGCCGCGGCCAACACCGCCTGGGCGGATCCGTGGATGGCTTCGATGAGGATCGACAGCGGAAAGCGGTCCTCCGCGTGACGCTCCGCGACCGGGGCGACAAAGGTCTCGACCTCGGCTCGGGTGAGGTCGCGGTTCTCACCGAGAGCGAACAACATCGCCCGCCCGCAGGCATAAATGGCGGGCAGCACTTCGCCGGAAAAGTGGTCGTCCGGAAGGCCCGCTGCCGGTGTCGTGGCACCCAGACCCAAAGCCAGCATCCCCTCAGCGAGCTTCGGCCAATTGGTAAGTATGCGTGCGGCGAGGGGCGGATCTGCGGTGGTCGACGGTCTAGCGGCTGACATGGGTTGATTGTGACCCCAGGGCAGCCAATCGGACAACAGAGCACCGCTGGCTACTCAGACTTTGGCGTCGACTACAAGGTCAGGTCTCTCGACTCTGGACGTCAGTGCAGTGACGGCCCATACCGATCGGTACAGACTTTTCCTTGCCGCCACCACGAAGCGACGTCCATCACAGCGTCACTTGATTGTGGTCCGAGTCACTTGGATCGGTGGTGCGCGGTCGATCAGATAGGAATTGTTGGAAATGCTTGCAATGAAGCAGCACATGCGCCGGTCCGTTGTGGCCGCCGCGCTCATCGTGGGAGTCGCCGTCGGGCACGGACTCGCAGCCACACCCGCCATCGCAGAGCCCGCGCCCACCGCGGACTTGCAGTCTCTGGCCGACGCGATCAGCGAGGGGCTCAAGCCTTCGCCGGACGGCAGACAACCTCAGGCGATCGTCGACTCGGGCGGTAGCTCGGGCAGCGGTTCCGGTAGTTCGGGCAGTGGATCAGGCAGCGCGTCCGGGAGCGCCTCGGGCAGCAGTTCCGGGTATGGACACAGCACGGCCGCAGCGCCTACCGGTCAGGGCCCGGAACTGACCGCCCCGCTCGCCGCCTTCGCCTACGGGCTGGTCAGCCCCGATGTCGCCCCCGCGGGCGCGAACAACTGGGATTGCAAGCCCAGCGCTGCTCATCCTCGCCCGGTGGTGCTGTTGCACGGCACCTGGCTCAACGCCTTCGACACCTTCAGCTACCTCTCACCGCAACTCGCGCGAGCCGGGTTCTGTGTGTTCGCCCTGAACTTCGGACGCTCGGGTCTCATCGAGGGCGGCGGTGTCGGCGCCATTCTGCCCGGCCGCTACGGCGTCGGACCCATCGAGAAGTCCTCTGTCCAGGTCGCTGACTTCATCGACCGGGTACGCACGACGACCGGTGCGGACAAGGTCGACATCGTGGGCCACTCCCAAGGCGGCACCGTCGCGAACCACTACCTGAAATTCGAAGGCGGCGCGGACAAGGTCGACAAGCTGGTCACCTACGGTGCCACCCACCACGGCACCACACTGATGGGCATCGCGACGCTCGGTCGGGCGATCAACAACCTCGGCATCGACGTCCTCGGATTCGGTGAACCGATCATCGGAATTGCCAACATCCAGCAAACGGTCGGGTCCCCGTTCTACGCCACGCTCAACGCGAAGGGCGACACCGTCCCTGGTGTCGACTACACCGCGGTGGCATCACGCTGGGACGAGGTCACCAACCCCTATGACCTTGCGTTCCTCAAAGCGGGTGAGGGCGCGACGGTCCGTAACATCACGCTGCAGGAAGGGTGCGAACAGGACCTGTCCGATCACCTGACCCTGATGTATTCACCGCGCTCGGCCTCTATCGCTCTCAACGCCCTCGACCCCGTCAACCACCCGGCCCTGAACTGCTCGTTCAACCCGTGGTTGATCGGTGGCAGCGGAAAACTGTGAGTCCGCGATGACCGCCGCTCATATCGAGGTCGACTCGCCGGCGCAACTCGCGCCGGCGACCGACCGGATCGCACACAAGATCCTCGAAACCATCCCCCGTCGCAGCCGACGAGGAAACGTTCTGCGCGACGAGATCAGCGCCATCGTCGCCGACTGCCTGGCACTGGTCTCCGACACAGAGCCAACACAGCACGGCCGCCGGATCTCGCGTATTCGTCCGGCCGCCGCACGCTGGGCGAGCATCGGTGTACCGATCGAAACAGTGCAGCAGCATGTGCACGCCGGGTTCCGGCTACACCTCGACGATCTCGAGGCCCGCGGTGCGCCTTTCGACGAAGTCCATCGATTGATGGACGCGTTGAGCTCGGTGACCGCGACGGTGTCGACGATCTATATGGAGGTCGCACCGCCTAGCGACGATCGCGGTGGGTACGTGGCCCACACGCTGCTCAGCGGCCGCTATACGACCAGAGCTACTCGTGAGCACGGTGCGCCACTCGATGAGCGCTACACCGTGCTCGCGGTGGCCGCCGATCGGTCCGGGCGTGATGCGGTATCACCGCGCGAGTTCCGAGAAATGCTGTCGGCACGATTCGGGCAGCCCATGCCGGGATTGGAATCCCGTTTCGGCGCAACGATTCTCGTGCCGGAGTCCTTCACCATCGACAAGATCCGCCAGATGGTCGGACGGACCTCACTCACCGTGGTGGGGGTGACTGTCGACCGAGACCAGGTTCGCTGCGCCGCTGAGGAGGCACACGAACTGTTGGATGTGGCGATACGCCTGCATCACCCGCCGGGCATGTACGAGATCGAAGACCTCGCTATCGAGTATCAACTGACTCGGCCGGGGCCGGGACGGGATCGCCTCGAAGTGTTCCTCGACCCGGTGGCCGAGTTCCCGGACTTGATCGCCACGCTGCGCGTCCATATCAACAACGGCCTCAGCCGCAGGCTCACCGCACGCGAAACTCACATCCACATGAACACCGTCGACTACCGGCTCCGACGGATCTACGAGCTCGTGGGACTCAACGCGCGCAATCCAAAGCTCATCTGGATTCTGCAAGCCGCGCTGATCGTGCGCGACTACCAATCGGTCGACCAGCCCACCAGCACGGCCGTCTAGTGCCCGGTCACGCCACAGGGAGATAGTCCGGCGCTGGACCTTGGAACCGGTGGCGAGGTCACGGACCGGCCCCGCGGACCGCCAACGGATGTAACCCATGATCGCGTGCCCTGCTCGATCAGTCGTCCGGAGGGCCGAACGCCGGGCCTGCAGCGCGGTAGCACTGCCCGTCGGCGTTGACCGGACCCCACAAGCAGGGGCCCAGTTCAACGCCGACGTCGGGACCCCTGCTCTGCGGGTACATATAGTAGCGATCGAATTGTATTGGGAGACAATTCTTTTCACCACCACTTGTCGTTAGGTTTGGGATGTGCATGCGGCCGTTCGGCCCGGCTACCCCCTCTGCCATATCGGCGCCCGGAGAACGTGGCGCGCGAAAGGACCACCAGGATGAGCTCACCCCGCGTGTCGGATGCTGCGCCCCCGACGCTCACCGACAATCCCGCCGCCCGGGCGATCCGCCCGGAAAGCGACGAGTTCTACTGCCCACCCGCGGATTTCGCGACCCGACCGCCGGGTACGATCCTGCGCACCCGCGTCACCGAGATCGCCTTGTTCGGTCTGATCCCTCAGCGGTTGTCGGCCTGGCAACTGCTCTACCGCACCAGTGATCTGCACCGTGCCCCCGAGGTCGCAGTCACCACGGTGCTGCTTCCGGCCGACGCCGAAGCCATCGCGCGCCCGCTGGTGTCGTTTCAATGCGCGATCGACGGTGTCAGCTCGAACTGCTTCCCCTCCTACGCCCTACGCCGGGGCGCGCGAGCACTGGGGGCGATTCCGCAACTGGAGTTACCGGTCATCGCCGAAGCCCTAGCCAGAGGCTGGGCGGTTTCGATCCCCGATCACGGAGGCATGGGCGGGCATTTCGGAGTCGCGCGCGAACCCGGCTATCGCGCCCTCGACGCCGCCCGCGCGGCACTGGCTTTCGAACCACTGAGCCTATCGCCCACCACCGAGGTCGGCCTGTGGGGCTATTCCGGCGGAGGGCTTGCGACCGCGTGGGCGGCAGAAGTCGCCGCGGATTACGCACCAGAACTCAATATCGTCGGCGCGGTCGCGGGCTCACCCGTCGGCGATCCCGGGGCCACCTTCGTCCGGCTCAACGGCTCCCTGATGTCAGGGTTCTCCACGGTCTGCGTCGCGGCATTGCAGCGCGCCTACCCAGAACTCGAGCAACTACTGGCCAACCACGCCAAACCCGAATTCCACACCCTGCTCGCCGACGCCGCCTCGCGCACCACCTTGGCATTGTTGTCGCGATTCGCGGGCAAGAACCTCGACCGCTACAGCGAGTCCAGCTTCGCCGAACTGCTGGACCTGCCCGAGATGCGCGCTGTCCTCGACGACATCCGCCCCGGGGCGCAGGCGCCCTCGATGCCGGTCCTGGTCATTCAAGGTGTCAACGACGAACTGATCGCCGTCCAAGATGTGGACCGCCACGTCGAGCGATACCGGCGTGCCGGCGCACATGTGCACTACGTCCGCGACCGCCTGAGTATGCACCTGGCCCTGCTCTACCTCGGCACCCCGTTGACCATGGCTTGGCTGGCCGATCGATTCGAGGGCCACACTCTGCCACCTAGTACCACCACGACGGTGTGGTCACTCACCTGGCGCGGACCCGATGTCCTGGCCCACCTACGATTCGCCGCACTATTCGTCCGGATGCTGTGCAGCAGGCCCATTTCCCAACGTCACAAGTAGGAATGACACGCTCTGGCGGGTTAGCGGACTCGTTGGCCGCCCATCGGGCGAACCAGCTCGGCTGAATCTTCGGGAACTATTTTTGGTGTGGGCCGACGCCGGGGCGGGCCGCTCGGCCAGGCCGAGACCGAACATCACATCGGGATGGATCCGCAGGCCCGCAGCGGCTTGTTCGGGATCGTTGATCCCGTCGTAGTCGTCGAAGCTGAGCGCGAGCTCGTCGCCAGGTTTGGTGCCGCGCCCGACCGCAACTCCGGCATCGAGAAGCCGACGGGTGTCGACGTCACGGTCGGCGTTGACCTCCGAGGGCAGCGGTATCGGCCCACCTGGGACCGGGCGCAGAATCTCCTTGCGCACCAACCGCAGCAACTGGATCGCGGTGTCAGCGTCCAGGCCGCGCCGCGCCGCGCCGCATCGCGGTCGGACGCGCCAAGGCCACCCGTAGCGGGCCAGGCAGGACACCCGGGCGCAGCGCCAGATGCGGCACGACATCGGTGGCCAGGACCTGCGACGCGGTCCGATCGAGCTGCGCGCGCAGATAAGTCAGGCCGGCCTCGAACTCGGCGAGCGACCATCGTGTCGCCGCGAGCACGACATCCACGCCGATGCCGTCCTGGCTGACCAGCACCGCGAGCAAAGTTCGAGCGTGCATGGCGGCGTCGATGTCGTCGACCGCGTCCGGGTCGTGTTCGGCGAGCCCTTTCGCGGCGCGATCGGTCAGCAGCGTCTCATCCAGGCTCAAGCCCAGCGGATCGTGGAGGCGCGAGAGCATCGTTAGCGTCACCGTGCGCTGGTCGGGGTCGCGTTCGAGGTCGGTGAGGCCGAATTCGGTCGCCTGCACGATCGCGGCCGCCGAGAGCCCCAGCTCGTGGGCGCGGGCGGCGAGCAGCTTGTGGCGCCCTCACCGTGCGCAATGCCCCTGTCTACGACCTGTCCACCCTGCCGCCGACCCCGTTCAGCACCTATGTCGGATACGACCACCTCAACACCGACGGCCTGAGCCCGACCGAGCGCGCCCACGCGATCGTGACCACCTGGAACATCAGCCCCGCCACCGCCCAGGATGTCCTCGACCGCGAGCTGCCCCTGATCGGCTGCGTCAAGGGCGTCATCCCCCCGACACCATTTTTGGCCCCGCGACATGCTCCGGCTCACCAACGGCATCGGATTCGTCGTCGATCCCGACCGGCGCGGCCACGACGAGATAGGCGCCGGCGCCATTACTACCGTCCCCGGAGGAGGCCCCTGGCGCCTCGTCGAACACTCCTAGCAACCACGAGTTCCACGCCTGGGCCGAGACATCCCGTTCCCACCCAACCTGGTCCTGGACGTCACGACCAGGACCAAGTCGTGGGTTTCCCGGCGCGGTGATGGAGCGCCGGCTCAAGCAGGCCAAACGGGTCATAACGCTTGAAAGGCCGTAGATGAATGCTGCCCTATTTCGCGCTTATCTGGGCGGCGGGCGATCAGCTCAGGCGGCCCAGTGGCCGGGTCACCGCGGCACCGACTCGGGGAAGTCGGACAATCCGCGCGTTCCCGCCGACAGCGACATTGTCTACTCGCTCAGGATGCTCGATGCAATAGCGCGCGACATGGCGTGCCAGCCGGAGGAGCTCGGCGTCGGAGCCGTCGAAGGACCCGAACTGGTCCAGGGGCACCTCGGGGCGAATCAGAGTTCCCTTACGAGTTTCGGTCTCGCGGGCGAAGTTCGACCGGGAAGACACCGAGATCCTGGTGGCCCGGCCGTAGGGGTTGAAGAAGAACGTCCAAGCGGTGGTCGGGCCGAGCTGATCCTCACCGACCTGCTCGCTCAGCTGGCGCCACAGCTCGGGCAAGATCCGCTCGGCCTCGGCGATGACCGCGGGCACCGCTCGATTCGGATCGGCGGCGATCGCGCGCAGCCACGGCTCGACGATCGGGGCGGTGCCCGTGCCCGCGACGATGAACTTCCCGCCAACAGGCGCCCAGCATTTGGTGAAGTACGACCCGACAGGGGCATTGGCGCCGAACGTGTCCATGACGATGGCGATCTCGTCATCGTCGAGCATCGAAATCAGCAACGTCACGATCGGCAGATTAGCCGGTCACCACCGAAGCCGGTGATCGCAGGTGGATTCACCCCTGGCCCTGGGCCCTGCCGGAGAGCACCCTGCGGTACTGGGAACGGATCAGGCTCGTTCGTTGCGTCGCACGGGACCTTTTTAGTGGTCATCGCTGCCACACCGACGACGACATCGACACGCTCGGCAACCTCCGCGCGCAGGGCATGCCGGTCGCCGACAGTTGAAGCGACCAGCAACTTCTAGCATCCGGCGAAAATTTGGAACAACTTCGACCAGGATCGCCGGGTTACTCGCCCCATGCTCGGTGAGCACAAGTCCAGCGCAACGCACTGCCCTCTCGTAGTAGTCCCGGTGCGCAAGGCAACGATCAGTTGAAGATTATTCGGTCCAACAAGTCACACGTTCGCCATCGAATGCCAGATACGAAGGGCCTTTATCCTCTACTTATCCGCCGACTTTCGATGGTGGGATCGGAAAGTCGGTGAAACGCTCCGCCCCGAGGAGTGAGGTTTTCAGATGTCAACTTCCGAACTACCGGCTTCGTCTCGATCTGGATCCGACTCCGTTGTTGTCCACGAGCCACTGCCGACGATGGGAAGGGACACGCTCACCGGCAAAGCCTCTCGCTATTCTGACGATTCCGACAACAACCGCGACGCTGTAGTTCTGCGACGCCGCCGCCGAGCTCCCATTGCGACCGAGACCAGCGACCTGTACGTCATCGCCCGCCTCGACATCGGTGATGCTGCGGCCGATGTCTACGACAGCGGGGTTCACTACGACATCCACGGCCATGACGGCGCATTCGGCCCCCACACCACCGCTAACTGGTCAACGTCACTGCCTCTTGAACCGAACGTATCGGCCGACCTGGACGGCCTCGACCGGACTCTGGCCGCCGCTGGGTACTACCGCACCGGCGGGTGGCGTGAGAGGGTCACGGCCAGTGGCGCGGTTCGGTACTTCGCCGAAGCCACACCACTACATCGACAATCACGGGGGCACTGGTGAGGCGATCGCTTCTGTCTGCGCGTGTCTCCCGTCGCCCCGACGCCAATATCCACGACCTTTCACCGGTGTGTCGCGCCTGGCTGATCGTGCACCACGACGAGGACCCTGGTCTTGGCGCGGCCACGCGCCCGAATGCGATGCGCCACGCTGGAATCGAAATAGGCGCTGTCGCCTTGGCTCATCGGTGTGACTTCGTCGCGGTAGTGCAGGTCGATCTGACCCTGAAGCACGTAGACCAATTCCTGTCCGGGATGCTCGGCATGATCCAGGTCCGCGTCATCGCGACGAGGGTCGAGAACGAACGGCGACATAGTCTTTCCGAGCATCGAGGCCCCGAGCATGCGCAGGTGCGTAGCCTTGTCGCCCTCTTCCGGCAGGCGGTCGACCACGAAGCTCTGGGACTCGGTATCGGCGGCGAAGAGCTGACCGACCTCGACCTCGAGCGCGGCAGCAACTTTGATCGCTACGGCAATAGACGGTGTGCTGCGTTCGCGTTCGATTTTCGACAGATAGCTCTTGGTCAGGCCGGTGCGCTGGGCAATGTCGTCGAGTGTGAGTCCACGCTGGCGGCGAACCGCACGAACCAACGACGTCACGCCAACCTCCACTACTTCCTCGGCAAACAGCTCGCGTTTACAACGAACCCATTTGACCACATACCCGAGTGGCCGCCCAACGCCGAGCGAACAGAGCTGATACCGAGCGTCTTCACAGACCCGCGAGGATGCTCTTCAGGGCGCTGATGTCGTCCTGGGTCGGAGGCAACAGAGGCCGCCGAGGCGCACCCACACCGAGACCGAGCAAATCGAGACCGGCTTTCACCGTGGCGGGCAGTCCGCCGGCGACGATGAACTCCAGTAGGGGCCGCAACGTGGCGTAAGTGGCTGCCGCGCGGGCAATCTCACCGTCGCGTACGGCGTGGTAGAGCTCGAGGCACAGCTGGGGCGCCAGGCAATGCGCGGCCGTGCACCATCCCGAGGCGCCATGGCTCAACGCGTCGAGGACCAGGGGGTTACTGCCGTTGTAGTAGGGCAGCTGCCCGCCGCTGTAGTCACGGATGGCCGACATTCGGGCAAGGTCGCCAGTGGATTCCTTCACCATCTGCACGGCGGGGATGGTTTCGAACATCGACACCAGCAGCCGCGGCGACATATCTATGCCACTGGTCGCAGGATTGTTGTAGACCATGATCGGCAATTCGATCGCATCGCCGATACTGCGGTAGTGCTCGATGATCTCGCGTTCGCTGAGCTTCCAGTAGGAAACCGGCAGGATCATCACGGCGTCGGCGCCCGCGCGTTCGGCGCGGCGGGCCCGGCTGATCGTGGCTGCTGTGGTCAGCTCAGAGGCGCCGACGATGACGGGGACACGGCCCGCGACGACATCGATCGTCGTTTCGACGACGGCGTCGAACTCTGGTTCGGTGAGATAGGCCGACTCGCCGGTGCTTCCCGATGGCGCGACGGCGTGGGCCCCGGTGAGGACCAGTCGATTCACCAGTTCGGCGAGTTTGCCGGTGTCCACCGTGGTGGTTTCGTCATCGGCGAACGGGGTCACCGGGTAGGCGATGATGCCTTCGATCATGGTCAACGATCCTGTCCTGTCCTGGGATGTTTCGGTCATCGGTTGATAACGTCGGGGTGCGAACGCAGGGCGCGTCGGGCGTAGTAGGCGAAATTGGCTTGGCTGCGGCGCGGAGTGAGAGTCCAATCGTGTGCCTCCCGCGCCAGCCGTTCGGGCAGAGCGACGATGGTTCCGGCGGCCATGGCCGCCAACTGCAGTGCGGCGGCACGCTCGATGAGCACTGCGAGCGAGCACGCTTCCTCGATGCTCGCCGCGGCGACGACGTGACCGTGATGAGCTAGCAAAATCGCCTTCTTGTCCCCGAGGGCTGCGCTGATGATCCGCCCCTCCTCATTACCGACCGGGACACCGGGCCAGTCCGACAAGAATGCGCAGTCGCCGTAGAGCGGGGCGAGGTCCATCTGCGATACGACCAACGGCACCTCCAGCATCGATAGCGCGGCCACGTGGAACGGATGGGTGTGCACTATGCACTGAACATCCGGTCGGGCGCGGTAAATCCAGCTATGGAAACGGTTGGCGGGATTGGCCATTCCGCTGCCGTCGAGAACCTGAAGATCTTCGTCCACTAAGGGATGTCCCGTAAGTCTGGATCGGTGATAGCGGCTTGTCCGTCGATTCGGGATCAGTGAGCATGGGCGAGGTTGGCCAGCCTCGCCACCCCTGTCATCGCGATACCCACCCCGTCGCCACGAAGACGGCAGTCGCGCAAGATCTTCCAGGTCTTCATCCGGGCGAAGGCGTGTTCGACGCGAGCACGGACCTTGCGGTGGGACTTGTTGTGCGCCTGTTTCCATTCCGGCAGCTCGACACCAGGTGACCGGCGGTGCGGAATAATCAAACCGGTGCCCTGGTAGCCGCCATCCGCGATCACCACCGCATTACGGCAGGCATCGGCCGCACCGGACTCGGCCCATGCCCGGCAATCGTTACGGTTGCCCGGCAATGGTTTTCCGAGCGCGACGACGAGTTCGGTGTCAGCGTCGATCACGACCTGGTGGTTTGTCGAGTACCGGTAGTTCTTACTCGGCACTGCGACCTTGTGATCTCGGGTCGGGACCAGGGTGCCGTCCACGATCAACACCGCACCCCGCGGAAACCGGGCGCGGGGCCGCAGCGCCAACGCCGGCCCCAGATCCTCGATCACCCGGGCCGCGGCCGACTTCGACACCCCGAACACCGCCGCGAGCTGCCGCATCGTCAGATTCGTGCGCCAGTAGGTGGCCACCAGCAGCACCCGATCTTCGAAACACAACGCCCAGGGCCGACCTCGCAGCGGCCGGTCGACGCCCTCGCGCCGCAACCCGGTGATCAGGCGAGCGAACGTGCGAGGCCGCAGCCCGGAGAACAACTCCACCATCACTGGATCGGACGCCGAGATCACCACCGTCGACACGATACCTGTTGCCGTTCAACGACTTACGGGACACCCCTTAGCCTCGGCTGTTCACCGAAATCCCGGGGCGCTGGCTCAGATGTGACGAAAGGTGCTCTGACCTGCGATAATTCTTCTTGTTTGGAGCGTGTCTCATGTGGCACTCTGTTCCTTGGCGAGCTTCTTGTTGCAGGTCAGTGCCGCTGCCAGGGTGAGCAACCCGCAGTAGTGGGTGTCCTTGCGGTCGTAGCGAATCGAGAGCCGGTGATAGCCGCCGAGCCAGGCGATGGTGTGTTCGATGACGCACCGATGGCGGCCGAGGTGCTGGCTGGACTCGATTCCTTTGCGGCGATCCGGACACCGATTCCCCGATCACGCACCCAACCCCGCAGTTCCCGGTGGTCATAAGCTTTGTCGTGTGCAGCTTTCCCGGTTGACGTCGGCGTGGACCGCGCTGGGAGCAGACCGCGGGGATTGCTCGCACCAACGGTCGCGGAGCTTCGGCGTCGGGAGTGTTCGCCGCCGAGACCGCGACCGTGAGGGGGATGCCCGAGCGGGGTCCAGTCTGGCTGGCAGTGTCGTGTACACAGGATTGCCTCATCCTGGTACGCGCCGCGATCGATGGTCCCGTCCACGTGACCGATCTTCTTGCGTCGGGTCGTGTCTACCCGACCGTTCGCGTGCATCAACCGCTCGACGGTGCAGCGGGCAACTCCGCTGCCATGCCCTCCGAGACTGGTTCTGGAGCAGCGGGATTCGCTGTTGCAGCTGGTGTTTTGCGGACCTAGTTCCGGGACAGTTTCGGGTCCGCGCCGATCCGTTCGGTGACGGTCTTGATCGCGGCCCATTCTGATGGGTAGTCGAGGATTAAGCGCAGGGCCTTCTCGCGGATCTCGTCGGGATAGAACTTCGGTATGGAACTCACCTTTCCAAGAAAGAAGGTGCGCATCAAACCCTGGACGGTTCAACCGATCGTGATCGAGATCCGTTGGGACAGTTGGTGTGCGTAGTGGTCGAGTCCCCCTCCGGACACAGTAAACAGCAGGTCAGGGGCGTAATCGCGAGATTGCGCCCCTTCTGCGTCCACATGGCGGTCCACACCAGGGAACCTGAGGGGGTTCGGCCTGACGCAAGGACCATGCCAGGGCTACAACTCCCCGCGTGTGTGCGCAAGGACGGCACCACTTACAGCCAAGTGCGCTACCGCGTGGACCGTGATGGCAAGACCGTTCAATCCTCGCAATCCTTCGACGATCACGGCGCCGCGATCCGTTGGGTGAAGCTGCCTGACCGGGTCGGCGCGATCGAGGCCGAGCGTGTGCTTGCCGCCCAACTCGCCTCGGCGCCGGACGTGATCATGCTGACTCCGTGGCTTCGCCGACACGCCGTTCTTCAACGGCGAGCACCTGCCGGTCGACGCGGTCACCCCCGACATGGATGTCGCGTGGGTCGAGTGGCTCGCGCACGAGCTCGGCAACGCCCCGAAAACCATTGCGAACAAACACGGTTTGCTCTGCGCTGCGATAGGCGCGGCGGCTCGCCGTCGTCCGACGCCGCTCATCGCATGGAATCCGTGTGCAGAGACCAGGTTGCCCAAGCGGACCGCGCGCGAGGTCGATCACGAAAGCGTGGAAGTGGGGCGAACGGCAGGCTCGAGCTCGGCGACCCGAAATCAGCCCGCGGCATTCGCACGACATTCGTTCCGCTCGAAACCATGACGCGAGCGAGCAGCTGTTCGTGTCGCACACCGGGCGGCCGGTGAGCTGTCGACCCCCAGGATCTGCAGACTCGGCGCCGCGATGATGGTTGCGTGTGGTATCCGGCTGCCGTAGTGCACAATCGGCTGCATGGCACGGTCTTTGCCCGAGGGCGAATCGCTTCTGGTGCGTACTGACTTCACCGACGAGGCGGCGTGGGCACAAACCCTCGCCGCGGTCATCGCGTCCTACGACGAAGACATTGTGACAGGACTCACGCCTGTCGACGACGTCACCTTCGATGGGCTGACTCCGGCCGGCCTCGGTGATCTGGTCGACAGCCGGATTTATGTGTTCCTCGCCGATACCACCACGATGACCAACCCCGAGCACCCAGTGCTGGCGGTCGATACCAGCGGCGAAGACGTCCGAGGCGACAGCGACCTGATGTTCCGGATTGCGCCGAGTGCGATGGCCGGAGTCGAGGTCAACTTCTTCCTCGCCAACATGGATTTCGAGGACTATGTGGGCAGCGTCGACGACGATGGCGTTTTCCGTGGCTTCGATCGGTGAACGCGAGGGGCATTCGTGACCGACCACAGGCCACGCGAAGCTATGGATGAGTTGCCCCTCGCTGGGGCGATTCGCTGGCGGTGAACCATCAGGCGCAATCACTGGGCGAGGTTGGCCGGATCTCATGGTGGGGGTTCGCGGTAGCGCTGCGGGCCGTGCTAGTTCGTGCTGCCTTGACCTTCGCGGTCGCGGGTCAGCCACCAGCACCCTTTCGGAAGGTCGCGAACATTTCGTTTCCCACGGGGTGCGGGCCTACCGTGGCCTCGTCGGCACTTACACCGATCCGCGTCACGTGATCGCCTACAGTCAGGTCGGGCGGCCCTCGGACGTAAGAAGCTCCAGCGAGAACACGACCGCGCCACATTTCCCGTGCCGACCTTCGAGTGCGCGGGAAATGCGACGGTGATGGACAGTGTCCGCTAGCTGGTGGGCGGTGTCAGGACACCGTCGATCAGGTAGACGGTCGCGTTCGCGGTTTCGACGCCGCCGCAGATCACGGTTGCCTCGTTGACACTGATCTGATCGCCCGATTCGGTCACTGTGACCTCAGATCCCTCGACGGTCGAGTGTGTGCCGACGACGGCTTCGGGTGACATCCGTCCCGGTACGACGTGGTAGGTGAGAATGCTGGTCAACATCGCCGAATCTGTTTTCAGTGTTTCCAGCGTGGCCGGGTCGAGCGCGGCGAACGCGTCGTCCACCGGCGCGAAAACGGTGAATTCGCCGCTGTTGAGCGTGTCGACGAGGTTGACCTGCGGATTGATCTGACCGGATACCGCCGCGGTGAGTGTGGTCAACAAGGGACTGTTCGCGGCGGCGGTGGCCACGGGCTCCTGTGACATCGAATCGATCGAGCCGGGTCCACTCGGTACTTGCTCGGCGTAATTCGCGCAGCCGGCGCCGACAAGCCCGGACATGGCACCCTCATCCTGTGCGGGCATGGTCGTAGCGGACGTAGTCATCGTTGGTGGAGACTCGGCGCCGCCTGATTCGTCGGTGTCGGTACAAGCCGACCCGGCGATGGCCATCGCCGACAGTACCGCGATCAGTATTACGGAGTGCTTTCGGATCATCATGTCGTGCCTTCCTGTTGAGGGCGATGCCCGTACCGGCCGACGGCGCATGATCTATTCCTGCGGGAGTGCGGTCGGAGCCCGCGCTTCCGCTGTGCGTCGTGGACCACGCGATGGAGTTTTTCTTGATGCGTCGATTCTGCATCATTTGACGTGTAGTGTGAAGCCCTACAGGCATCTCGTAGGCAGATATTTCAACGGCCGACGTCGCTACGGGCGTGGAGCGGCCACAGACAAGATCGGAAGCGAGGAGATGGCCATGATTCATTTCACTACTGGGCGCGCACTCGGGTTTCTCGTGAGTGCGGGAACGGCGTCACTGTTCGCGTTGGCCGCCGGACCGACGGCCAACGCTGCGCCGACTGCATCGTGTCCGGCGCCTGGTGCTGCGTCTGTGCAGGCCGGTGCGGCTGACGCGTCCTGCTCCGCGACGAGCGCCGCGGGTGGCGCGGCAGCGGCCTACGGGTTCGACGGCACCGCGTCCGCCGATGCGGCGCCGACGAGCTTGTCCCTCGCCATCGCGCAGGGCGGCGGCACAGCGGCATCGACCTCCACGTACTTGTCAGGTCCGGCCGCGATCGCGGTGGGGCCGGGTGCGCAGGTGACAACGACCGGGGTGCGTCCCGGGTTGTCCATCGGGATCGCCGGCCCCGGAGCGGAGGTCACCGTTACCGGCGTAACCACCCCCACCTGCACCGGCGGTCCCGCCTTCGCCGGTGATTTCCAGACCCTGCAGGGCTGCTTGTCGCTGCGCTGAGGAATCCCACCGGCGTGCAACGGCTGCCGGGACCTCATCCGGTTCGTGGAAAGGTATGCGGGGCTTGGGAGAAGGTGGTGCAAGCGGTGACTCGGCATCCGGCTACACCGTCGGAACCGTGGCGGCGATGCTGGGCATTCCCGTAGCGACACTGCGCAGCTGGAACCAGCGGTACGACCTCGGCCCCGCGTACCACCGTCCAGGCAGTCACCGGCAGTACACGGCTGGTGACGTGGCGATGCTGAGTCGGATGGTCGACCTGGTCCGCGCCGGAGCAAGCCCGGCCACAGCGGCGCAGGCCGCCCGTGCCGGGGCGGATTCCGTACCAACGCCGGGCAATGTCACGCCGGTGTTGGACGCTGCCGAACAGCTCCGAGTCGCCGAGCTCTTGGCCGCGATCACTGCCCATCTGACCCATTTCGGCGTGGTGGCCACGTGGCGCCAGTTGTGTCGACCGATTTTCGCGGACATCGTGAGCCGGCAGGATCGAGGAATCGGCTTGATCGATGTCGAGCACGTTCTGTCCTGGGCGATCACCACTGGGCTGCACCGCGCGGTGCCGGCGGTACGCAATGTGGCCGGGCTTGCTCCGGTACTGCTGGCCTGCACGCCGGGTGAGGAGCACGTGCTTCCCCTGGAGGTTCTGCGGGCGGCGCTGGCGGAGGTCGGCGTACCGGCGGTGCTGCTCGGCGCCGCCGTACCCAGCAGCGCACTCGCTGATGCGGTGGCAAAGGCGCGTGATCCGGTGGTGGTGCTGTGGTCCCAAACAGCTCGCACGGCGGCAGCGGCCCCGACTTCCGCCGGAATCGGTGAACCGGCCCGAATGCTTCTGGCAGGACCTGGATGGCCCGCGTTGCCCGGCGTTCGATGCCTCGGCTCGCTCGAAGCGGCTGTCGCCGAGATCAGCCGGCTGGCGCAAACTCGGTGAGTAGTCATCTACGAATGAACGATGCGTAAACGATGCATACTTCACCTGTCGCGCCTCGGCCAGTGGAGTGACGCACCATCAGCGGCACGAGCGAGCGGGGATGAGCCCATAGCCATGCCGACGGCCACTCCCGGTCCGACCGGGGTGGCCGTCGGCGTTCTACGCGGGCTCGCCGCGCCTACGCGGCTGGTCTCCGGCGACGACCGCGACGCCGGTGCGGCCGCCGTCCACGTCGAGGACGGTGCCGTGCACGAACGTGGCGTCGTCGGAGGCGAGATAGACCGCGGCGGCGGCGATGGCATCAGGTCGACCGGTCGCGCCCGCCGGGGTCCCGTGCATCATGACCCCGGCCACTTCCTCGATCGCGGGATCGCCGTCCGGCGCGAGGATGACGCCCGGGGAGATCGCGTTCACCCGGATGCCGTCCGGCCCGAATTCTGCTGACCATGCGCGCGTGAGGGTCTCCAGCGCCCCCTTGGTGGAGCTGTACAGCGCGCCGGAGCCGACACCGAGCCGGGCGACCCAGGAGCCGATGTTGACAATGACGCCACCGCCCGCGTCGATCATCCCGGGGACAAGTGCCTGGGTCAGGAAGAACGGCGCCTTGACGTTCACGCCGTACATCCGGTCGAAGGTGTCGTCGTCGACCATGAGTGTGGTCGCGTGCGGGTAGATTCCGGCGTTGTTGACCAGGATGTCCAGCCGTCCGCCCGCCGCCTCGACGGCCGCGGCGGCCAGCGCGCGGCTGGCGGCGGAGCTGCCGTCGAGATCGGCGCGCACATAGTCCGCGGTGCCGCCGTCGGCCCGAATCCGCTCGACCACGGCCGTGCCGCGCGCACGGTCACGTCCCGACACGATGGTGTGGGCACCCTCCGCGCCGAACGCGAGCGCGATGGAACGTCCGATATTGCTGGTGGATCCGGTGATCAGCGCTGTCTTTTCGCGCAGCCGCTGTGTCATGGAATGCTCCTTGCGAGTGTCGAATCAAATTTTCGGTCAGTTGGTTCCGGCACTCCGGCGCGACTTCCACGCCAGGAGCGCCGCCTGGGCGAGGAAGAAGACGCCGCCGCCGGTGGCGTAGACGGACAGCACGTGCAGCGACGGCGAGTCGCCCGCCGCCTGGGCCAGATAGGTGAGGCCGACCAGGAAGGACAGGCCGCCGGAAATCAGCGTCGGCCACTGCTTGCCGAAGACAGGGCCGCGTCGGCGCAAGCCGACGATCAGCTGAGCCGCGCCCGACACCGCGGCCCAGGCCCCGAAGACGCCCAGCACCGTGCCCACACCGCCGACGGCTCCGGCGATGCCGAGCGCGACGGCGACGGCCGTGCTCAGAACACCGTTCACCGCGGTCACCCGGCGTTCGGGTCCGTCGGGCACCGCCCGGTAGTCGATCAGCGACGACACGGCGTCGATCAGCGGATAGGCGACGAGCAGCGCGACGGCCACCGCACCGAGCGTGTCGCCGACGACCGCGAAGGCCGACGCCCACCCGATCGCCAGCACACCGCGACCCAGCGACAGCCGGATCAGCGATGACCGTTCCGTCGTCGAAACGGCTTGTACTGCGGTCTTGTTCATGGAGATTCCCTTCGATCAGGGTTGTCGGGACTCGACCTCAGCCCAGAAGTTCTCGCGGGCTGGGTCCGCGCCCGTGCAGCACAGCGGTTTCCGACCAGATCAGCATCGCGATCGGACCGGTGACGAAAAGTGCCGCGATGAGCGGACGTTCGGTATCGGGGACGGTCATGACCGGCTCCCGCCGGTGGTTTCGCCGCCCGACAGCGAGGGTGTGGGGAGGACGAAGTCGCGCACGGCCTCGGCGAAGCGTTCGGGTTCCTCGAGATGTCCCAGGTGGCCGCTGTTCTCCAGGACCACCAGTCGCGCATCGGGAATGCGGTCGTGCAGCTCCTGCGCCCAGCGCGGCCCGCAGATCACATCGAAGCGGCCGACCACGACCAGCGCGGGCACGGTGAGCGCGGGCAGGTCGGCCCGGTCGTCGACGAGATCGGGCGCGCCGAGCGCGTCCAGCCCCGAGATGTACCCGGCGCGCAGTGCGTCCCGGACCGCGGTCCAGCGGGGTTCGTCACCCCAGTAGTCGGCGCGGTTGGGCAGCCGGCCGGACTCGCCGGTCCCCAGCGCCTCGATGTACACCATGGTCAGGTGCTGTTCGAGTGCGGGCATGCGCAGGTATTCCCAGTGGATGCCGGGCCCGCCCGGGTGGACCAGGCAGACCGGTCCACTGCCGTACACGTGGTACCGCTGGATCACGCCGTCGGAGTCGAAGGCATGGGTGCCAGTGGTCAGTGCACCGGTCATCACGCGGCCCGCAGCGGTGTGGTGAAGGACTTGCGCAGCGAGGACGGGCCGACCAGCGGCAGCAGCGCCGCCAGGATCTTGCCCTTGAACGCAGTGGGTGTCCGGGTCAGTTCCACGTCGACGCGCGAGCCCTGTGCGGTGGGCGTGGCGCGGAAGACCCAGCCGCCGCCCGCGCCGAAGAGCTTGGAGTCCAGGGTGGTGACGGTGACGGTGTCGCTCGCGGGGTTCCAGTCGTAGCGGGCGCGTTCCCAGGCGGCGGCGTTGCCCTCGGTGATCTCGGCCCAGGTCTCGCCCCGGTCGTGCACCACGAAGTGCTCGGCGTCGATGGAGTTCGACCAGATCTCGGGACGAGTGGGCCCGAAGTCGGTGAGCACGCCCACGACCTCGGCGGGAGTCAGGGTGGACAGCAGGTGGAAGCGGATCGTTGTCATGGCACCACGATCGCCGCCGCCGACCACCCGCCGAATCTGTCGGATGACGCAGGCGGTGACGTAATCGCGGGTGACTACGTCATGGTCGGCGTCAGATGACAGATGTGGCGACCGGGCGGTGCGGCCCAAGGTGGAACCACCCCCACCGCACCGTTTGTTCGAAAGGACCATCGACATGGTCGACATCCGACGCCCGCACCGGATCATCGCGGCGGCGACGGCCGCCGTCGCCGCAGGCGCCCTCGCCGTCGCCTGCACCGCGAGCACCACCACCCAGGCCGGGCCGACGCAGGACGCGCCGCGCCCGACCGTCGTCCTGGTCCACGGGGCGTTCGCGGACGGCTCGAGCTGGAACGACGTCGTCGACAAGCTCATCGCGGACCGGTATCCCGTTGTCGCGGTGGCCAACCCGCTGCGTGGCCCGGCAGCGGACGCGGCGGTCGTGCGAAGTGTGATCAGTCATATCCGGGGCCCGGTGATCCTGGTGGGGCACTCCTACGGTGGATCGGTCATCAGCGCGGCCGGCGCGGGCAACGACCAGGTGCAGTCGCTGGTCTATGTGGCGGCTTTCCAGCCGACGGCCCCGGGTGAGACCGCGCTCGAGCTGACCACCAAGTTTCCCGGCTCCACCCTGCCCGGCACGCTCGATCCGGTCCCGTTCACCGCCGCGGATGGCAGCGCGGGCACCGATCTGTATATCCAGCAGGCGAAGTTCCCCGCCCAGTTCGCCGCCGACGTGCCCGCCGAGCGCGCCGCGCTGGCCGCCGCCACTCAGCGCCCGGTCGCGCAGGCCGCGCTCGAGGAGAAGGCCACCGTGGCCGCCTGGACCGACAAGCCCAGCTGGTCGGTGGTCACCACCCAGGACCTCAATATCCCGGCCGCCGCGCAGCGGTTCATGGCCGAGCGGGCGCAGTCCCGGATCACCGAGGTCGCCGCGTCGCATTCGGTGGCCCTCTCACATCCCGATGTCGTCGCCGACGTCATCGAACAAGCTGCCGCCACCCGCTGACCCCGAGTACGAAAACCCTTCGAGGAGAACATCGATCATGGATATGAAACTGGAAGTCGCCGTGTTGCCCGTCGCCGACGTCGATCGCGCCAAGGCCTTCTATGTCGACCGGCTCGGCTTCCGGCTCGACGCCGATTTCCCGGTGGACGACGGCTATCGCGTCGTGCAGGCCACCCCGCCCGGCTCGGCGTGCTCGATCATCTTCGGCACCGGAGTCGCCACGGCCACACCGGGATCCCTGCACGGCCTGCACCTGATCGTCACCGATATCGAGCAGGCCGTCGCGGAACTGACCGGGCGCGGTGTCGAGGTCGATGGTCCGTTCCGCGACGCCACCGGCGTGTTCCACCACCCCGGCATCGAGCACCGCGTGCCCGGGGCCGACCCGCAGCGGCGTTCCTACGGTTCCTTCGCGGCGTTCACCGACCCCGACGGCAACGGCTGGTTCCTGCAGGAAGTCACCCAGCGCGCGCCCGGCCGCTGACCGCGAAAGGGGAACATCATGTCCGACAACGAAACCCGTACCTACGATGTCGTGGTGATCGGCGCGGGGCCGGTCGGTGAGAACGTCGCCGACCGGACCAGCGCCGCCGGGCTGAGCACCGTGATCGTCGAATCCGAACTGGTCGGCGGCGAATGCTCGTACTGGGCCTGTGAGCCGAGCAAGGCGCTACTGCGCCCGGCGCTGCTCTATCGCGAGGCGGCCCGTGTTCCCGGCGTGGCGAGCGCGGTGACCGGCGTCCTCGACGCGGTCGCGGTGCTGAAGCACCGCGACCGCATGGCCGCCGACTGGAACGACCAGGACCAGCTCGCCTGGCTCGACTCGGTGCGGGTCGACCTGGTGCGCGGCCACGGCCGGCTCGACGGGCCGAAACAGGTGACGGTCCGTGCGCCCGACGGCGGCATCGTGCGGCTCACCGCCCGCCACGCGGTCGCCCTGTGCACCGGCACCTCGGCCGCGCTGCCGCCGCTGCCCGATCTGGACACGCTACGGCCGTGGACAAGCCGTGAGGCCACCGCCGCGCAGACGGTGCCCGGCCGGCTCGCGATCCTCGGCGCCGGGGTCGTCGCGGTCGAGATGGCCACCGCCTGGCAGGCACTCGGCGCCCGGGTGACCCTGATCGCCCGGGAATCCCGGCTGCTGGAGCGCGTCGAGCCGTTCGCCGCCGGCCTGGTCACCGAACGGCTCCGGGAGGCGGGGGTGGACCTGCGGCTGGGCACGACGATCGCGGCGGCGCGGCGCGGCGACGACGGGGTGCACCTCACCCTCGCCGACGGCGCCCGGCTGGTCGCCGACGAGCTGCTGCTGGCGACCGGGCGCGCACCGCGAACCACCGACCTCGGCGTCGACACCGTCGGCCTGCGGCCCGGCGCGTGGCTGAGCACCGACGACACGCTCACCGTCACGGCGGTCGAGGGTGCGTGGCTGTACGCGGTCGGCGACGTCAATCGCCGGGCCCTGCTCACCCACCAGGGCAAATACCAGGCCCGCATCGCCGGAGCCGTCATCGCCGCCCGGGCGCGCGGACAGGCACTGGACACCGGACGCTGGGGCGGGCACGCCGCCACCGCCGACCTGGACGCGGTGCCGCAGGTGGTGTTCACCGACCCGGAGATCGCTTCGGTCGGCCTCACCACCGCCGACGCCGCTCGCGCCGGACGGGCGGTGCACGTGGTCGACTACGAGATCGGCCACGTCGCCGGGGCGATCCAGCACGATCCCGGGTACCGAGGTCGGGCGCGCGTTCTCCTCGATCCGGATCGCGGTGTCGTCGTCGGTGCCACCTTCGCTGGTCCCGGGGTGGCCGAACTGCTGCACTCGGCGACCGTCGCGATCACCGGAGAGGTTCCTCTGGAACGGCTCTGGCATGCCGTGCCGTCGTTCCCCACCATCGGCGAGGTCTGGCTGCGGCTGCTGGAAACCTATCGCGACCAGCAGCAGCCACCGGCACGAGGAGATGTCGCGTGATCACCTACGACCGGCTCTACGTCGGCGGCACGTGGGCCGAACCCAGCGAGCCCGCGCTCTTGGAGATCCTCTCCCCGCACGACCGCTCGGTCGTCGGCCGAGCGGCGCAGGCCCAACCCGCGGACATGGACCGGGCGGTGGCGGCGGCCGCAGCGGCCTTCGACAGCCGCGTCTGGCGGGACACCCCGCCGGCCCACCGCATCGCCGCGCTCCGGCGCTTCGACGAGCTCCGCGCCGCCCAGGCCGGCCGCATCGCCGCGCTCATCACCGCCGAGAACGGTTCGGCCGCCTGGTTCACCACGGCGGGCCAGGCGGGGCTGACCCGGCAGGCGCGCGCCTACTTCGCCGCGGCCGAGGACTTTGCGTGGGAGCGCACGCTCACCCCGTCCGACCCGGCCGACCCGGTCCGCACCGTGGTCCGCCGCGAGCCGGTGGGCGTGGTCGCCGCGGTGATTCCGTGGAATTCGCCCTTCGCCGCCGCGACAGCGAAGATCCTGCCGGCCCTGCTCACCGGGAATTCGGTGGTGCTCAAGGCTTCTCCCGAGAATTCGCTGAGCATGGGAATGCTGGCCGATCTGATGGATCAGGTCGGGCTGCCCGACGGCGTGCTCAGCGTGCTGCCCGCCGACCGCGACACCAGCGAGTACCTGATCTCGCATCCCCGGGTGGACAAGATCGCGTTCACCGGGTCGACCGGGGCGGGCAGGCGGATCGCCGCCATCGCGGGCGAGCAGCTCAAACGCGTCAGCCTCGAGCTGGGCGGGAAATCGGCGGCGGTCATCTTGCCGGACGCCGACCTGACCGCGGTGATTGCGGGCCTGAAGTTCGGTTCGCTGCTGAACAACGGCGAATCCTGTATCGCCCAGACCCGGATCCTCGCCCCGCGCAGCCGCTATGCGGAGGTGGTCGCGTCGCTCGCCGCGCTGGTGGAGTCGCTGCCGGTCGGTGATCCGAGCGATCCGCGCACCTTCATCGGACCGATGGTCCGCGGCGATCAGCAACAGCGGGTCCGCGACTACATCGACGCCGGCATCGCCGAGGGCGCGCGCCTGGTCTGTGGCGGGCCGCAACTACCGTCCGGCCTCGGCGACGGCTTCTACGTCACGCCGACGGTCTTCGCCGACGTGAACCCGGCTATGCGCATCGCACGCGAGGAGATCTTCGGTCCCGTGCTGGTGGTCATCCCCTACGACGACATCGACGACGCGATCCGCATCGCCGACGACTCAGACTACGGGCTCTCCGGTGGCGTGTGGTCGGCCGACGAGGACGCCGCCCTGGCCGTCGCGCGCCGGATCCGGACGGGGACGGTCGCGGTCAACGGCGCGCCAGTGGGATTCGACGGCCCGTTCGGTGGCTTCAAAGCCAGTGGGATCGGCCGCGAGTTCGGCGCCGTCGGCCTGGGCCAGTACACCGAATACCAGACCATCACCATCTGACCCGGCCGCGCTCCGGTGCCGGACACCCTGTGTCCGGCACCGGAATTCGCTCGGGTAGCCGGTCGATCACATCCGGTTCGCGTCGACGATCGCCTGGGCGAACGGCCGCGGTGCCTCCTGCGGAACGTTGTGGCCGATGCCGTCGAGGACACGGTGCTCGTACTTTCCGGTGAACTTGCCCCGGTAGGTCTTTCCGTCCTTGGCCGCTCCGTCGAAGTCGCTGCTGATGGTGATCGATGGGACGGCGATGGTGGGTCCGGCTGCCAGGCGCTGCTCGTAGTCGTCGTACTGCGGTTCGCCCGGCGCCAGGCTGAGCCGCCAGCGGTAGTTCGAGATGACGATGTCGACGTGGTCGGGGTTGTCGAAGGCAGCGCCGCTGCGCTGGTAGGTGGCCTCGTCGAAATCCCAGGCCGGGGAGGCGTTTCGCCAGATGAGTTTGTTGAAGTCGTGGCGATTGCGCGCGTAGCCGAGGCGGCCGCGTTCGGTGGCGAAGTAGTACTGGTACCACCAGCCGAGCTCGGCCGCGGGCGGCAACGGCTGCTGCTGGGCCGCCTGCTGGGTGACGAGGTACCCACTCACCGCGACCATCGCCCGGACCCGCTCCGGCCACAGCGCGGCGATGATGTCGACCGTCCGTGCGCCCCAGTCGAATCCGCCGAGCACCCCCGTGTCGATGCGGAGCGCGTCCATGAAGTCGACGATGTCGCGCGCGATAGCGGACTGCTGACCGTTGCGGAGCGTCTGCGCGGACAGGAAGCGGGTCGGCCCGTACCCGCGCAGGAACGGGACGAGCACCCGGAATCCCGACTCGGCCAGGATCGGACCGACATCGGCGTAGCTGTAGGGGTCGTAGGGCCATCCGTGCAGCAGAATCACGGGTTGTCCCGAGGCAGGGCCGAATTCGGCGTAGGCGACCTCGAGCACGCCGGCCTGGATCGTCTTGATGGGGCCCAGAGCCGTATTGGCTCCCGCGCCGGCCCGCAGCGCGGCGCCAGGAACGGCGGGCGCCGCCGGGGCCGGAGCGCCGGTCGCGCAGGCACCGAGGGAAGTCACGGCCAGGCCCGCGGCGCCCGCCGCGAGCGCGCTACCGAAAAGTCGTCGTCGATTGATGTCCATGCCCTCGACGCTAGGGAGCGGACGGGGTCCGCCGCGTGCGTCGGATGACGTAGTCGGTGTCGATCGCTCGTGCCCGGCGCCGCTCGGACCGCCGGGTCGTCGAGGGTCGGCACAGCGGGTGGGCATGGAAGTACGAGGAAGAGGGCACCGGCCGCCCGCTACCGTCTGCCGATGATCGGTCGTGGTGATGGCGGTCGCCGTCAGGAGCCCTTCCGTAATTCGATCCGGATCATGTTCTCCAATCCGTCCAGCGCCGCACCGGACGACGTCGAGTGCGCGCACGACAGATTCGGATAGTCGACGCAGTACGCGATAAACGCGCGATGTTGCGGCGACCAGCACACATCCCAGCGGATGCGGAGTAGACGGTGCTCGATTTCCTCGGCAGGGCAGATGGTATTCATATCGCTGATTCTGTCGGAGTACGACGATCGGCACATGATCGAAAAGTCTCTGAAATGGGGGGCTTTCGTCATGTCGGTCGCCACCTCCGACCCGTGCCGGTGTATTCGAGTGAATAGATCGACGCCGTCGTCGTGGTCGGGCTGTTCCGGGGGTGGGTCGTCTACGAGCCGCACAGCTGCGAGCCGAACGACGAATGGCCCACTGACAGGGGCCATGCGTCTCTTCCATGGAGCGTGGTGGTAGACGCATGCTGGCAGCACCAGAAGGGGTACGACTATGAGTGCTGCCGCGAAAGCGGGGCCGATCGTCGTCGGCGTCGACGGGTCGGAACAGTCACGGTACGCGGTGCGCTGGGCGGCCGAATTCGCTGCTCGGCACCGAGTGCCGCTGGTGCTCGTCTGCGCGGTCGACGTCCCTGTCGATTCCGGCCCGAGTCTGACCGGCCCCCACTTCGATCTCGAGGCACTGCGCCGACAGGGCGAGGAAATCGTCGCGTCGGCGGCAGCCGAAGCGTCGGTGGTGACGGCTCCGATCGCCGAGGTCACGATCTCCTCGGAGGTTGTCCTCGGCGCCGCACGAGCGACACTGCGGCACCGCAGCGACTCGGCGCGCCTGATCGTCGTCGGTAGCCGCGGCCTCGGCGCGTTCCGCGGGACTCTCCTCGGCTCGGTCAGTTCGTCGATCGCCGGCCATGCCGGGTGTGCGGTAGCGGTGATTCCCGAGTCGGCGGTGCCGCCCGACGGCCCGGTGGTGGTCGGAATCGACGGGACTGCCCGCAGCATGGAGGCGCTCGCCATTGCCTTCGACGAAGCCGCCCGCCGTGGGGTCGTCCTGCGAGCAGTACACGCCTGGTCGGAGTTCGCTCGCTCGCAGTCGCCTACGACCCTGCGAACCGCCGCCGAGGCGAGGCTCGCGGAAAGCCTCGCCGGCTTCGCCGAGATGTACCCCGACGTCGAGGTCGGTCGAATCGTCGTCGAGGATCGACCCGCCGACGCGATTCTCGCCGCAGCCTCCCGTGCTCAGCTGGCCGTCGTCGGCAGTCACGGACGCGCCAGGCCGACCGAAGCGGTCCTCGGCTCGGTGGCCCACGCGGTCCTGCACGGCGTCGAGTGCCCGCTGATCATCGCGCGGCCCGGTCCGAACGGAGGTCACTGGTCCCCGGCACAGTGACGTTGGGCTCTTTCCCGGCGACCGGGCAGCGCGCGATCGTCAAGGGATCGACTCAGGTGGAAAGAGGTGATCCGGGTGTCCGGCTACCCGTCGATGCCGGTGCGGTGGTGGCGTCGGCGCCCATGGAGTTCCAATCCGCTGATGCGGCCGTCGGATCGCTGGGAAGTGATCCTGTGGATGGTCGTTGTGCTGGTGGTTCTGGCCGCGATACCCGTGGCGGGGGCAGTTGGCTCCGCGGCCTACGTCGATGCCGGAGACCGGATCAGGACCGAGAACATCGGGAAGGTCCCCGCCATGGCGATGGTGCTGGAATCTCCGACGCGGACCGCAGCTGTGAGCCCGCGTGGCATCGTCACCGAGCGGTACTCCGCGCCGGCGACCTGGAGCACCGATGGCCGCAGCGGCACAGCCATCGTCGAGACAGACGCATCTGTCGCAGCCGGGGACACAGTGCCGATGTGGCTGTCCGGCGATGGCCTACCGACCAGCGCACCGCAGAGCCCGAGCGCCGCCGTGGCCGCTGGGATCGGGGCTGGTCTGGTGCTGTTGTGCGAGATCGCTGCGGGAGTGCTGGCGTTTGCGTGGATCGTCAGCTGGCTGTTGGTCCGACAGCACCGTGCCGGATGGGCCAGAGAGTGGGACCGGATCGGAGCCGGGCGGGACGAACGGCCTTCGAGCTGGTGACGCGCACTGGTATACAGCCGTGACCATCGAGCAGACACAGGCGTCCGCCGAGTCTCGTAGAGCCCCGTCGACGGCCGCCGGCATCCGCCGGATGCAGTGATCGAGGCCGATCGGCCCTTCTCGCGGCGACGATGGGTTCTAACGCCGGGAGGGATGAAAGCCCATGCTGAAGAGGGAGTGACAAGGGAGGTTCGCCATGTTGTTCGAAGATCGAGGTGACGCCCGGGACAGGCCGGCATCCGGTTCGGCCGGACCTCAGGACAGCCGGTTCGATCGGGTTCCCGACGCCGAGGTCACGGAGGCATCGCACCAGGCCTCCGACCGGCGATCGGACCCGCGCGCCCCTGGTGCGAAGCCGCCACGAGCCAGGGACGACACGGTCGCAGTTCCGGCAGGTGCAGTCGAACTCCAAGGACAGCTCACTGTGCCGCAACGTCCTGTCGGGATGGTCGTCTTCGCCCACGGCAGCGGGAGCAGCCGGCACAGTCCGCGCAATCGGTACGTAGCCGAGGTACTCAACCGAGCTGGACTCGCCACCCTGCTCATCGATCTGCTGACTCCTGGTGAAGAGACTGACCGAGCCCACGTCTTCGACATCGCGGGATTGACGCGCCGGGCTGGTCGCGGTCACCGCCTGGTTGTCTGCGCACGATGAGTTCGCCGACTTGCCTCTCGGCTACTTCGGCGCGAGCACGGGCGCGGGAGCGGCGTTGCGGGCCGCGGCCGATCCGACCACCCGCGTTGCGGCGGTGGTCTCGCGGGGTGGCAGACCCGATCTCGCTGGACCGGCAATCGCCGAGGTGACCGCGCCGACCCTGCTCATCGTCGGCGGCAACGACCCGGTGGTCATCACGCTCAACCGGAACGCGGCGGCGGCGATGTCTACCGAGGTAGTGGTCACCGTGGTACCCGGCGCGACACACCTGTTCGCCGAACCGGGAGCACTCGAGCAAGTCGCCGAACTCGCCCGCGCATGGTTTGTCCAGAAGCTGACGTCGAAGGCGCCGGAACGCTCGCGTGGGGCTGAAGAGACGTAGAAGCTGTCGATGCGAAGGAGGCGCAATGTACGGCACCCGCGGGCGGGGTCGGTGGTCCTTGGCCGAGATCGATGTGCTGCCGTGGCGAGCGCTCACCGATCCGCGACGTTCGACCCCACAGGTGCTCGCGCTGCGCGTGTGCGTGATCGAGCTGCTCATCGAACGTAGCCGAGCAGCAGACGCGTTGTCGCACTGCGCGATCGCGCTCGGCGCCGAGCCGGGAAACACCCAGGTCATCGCGTTGATGAACCAGTGCACGGCGCTGTTGGCAGGCGTCGCGGCCCCCGCGGCCCCCGCGGCCGGCACGGTCGAGCCCGGACAGGCCCCGGCACGAGTCGACCCGCCGCGACCCACCGCCCAGGGCGGGTTCGACTGGGCCGCTGCCGAGAACGAGGTCGGCCACATCATCGAGCCCGCGTTCATCGACCAGCCCGCCGACTACGTGACCGACAACGATGTCGACACCCTCGACCGCCCGCGGGCGACCCTCGCTGACGTGGGCGGCATGGAGACGGTCAAGCGCCAGCTCGATCTGACCTTGCTCGGCCCCCTGCGCAACCCCGAGCTGGCCAAGGCGTTCGGCACCTCGGCGCGCGGCGGGCTGCTGCTCTACGGGCCGCCCGGCTGCGGCAAGACCTTTCTTGCCTCGGCGGTCGCGGGCGAACTCGGCGCCGCTTTCTACCCGATCGAGATCACCGACATCCTCGATATCTACACCGGATCGAGCGAACGCAACCTGCACAGCATTTTCGAAATGGCCCGCCGCAACGCACCCTGCGTGCTGTTCCTCGACGAGGTCGACGCACTCGGCCACAAGCGCAGTCAGATGTCACAGTCGGCGACGATGCGCACTGTCGTCAATCAGTTGCTCACCGAGATGGACTCGGCCACCCATAGCAACGAAGGGGTGTTCGTGCTCGGGGCAACAAACCACCCGTGGGATCTCGACGTGGCGTTGCGCCGGCCCGGTCGCTTCGATCGCATGATCTTCGTCGGTCTCCCCGACGCCGAAGCCCGTCGTTCGATCATCCACTCGAACCTGCGCGATCGTCCCGTGGCCGGTATCGACCTGGGCGTCTTGGTTCACCGCACGGACGGATTCTCCGGCGCGGATCTCGCCCATCTGTGCCAGAGCGCGACCCAGCTCGCGATGGCCGACTCGGTCCGTACCGGGTCGGTGCGCCCGATCGGTATGGGCGACCTCGAGTTCGCGCTCGCCCAGATCAGGCCGAGCGCTGGTGCGTGGTTCGAATCCGCCCGCAACGTGGTCGAGTTCGCCAACGCCGATGGCAGCTACGACGAACTCGCGGTGTATCTGCGGCAGCACCGACGTGGCTGAACACCGCCGATGACCGACTCCGTCCTCGAGCGAGCCCAGATCCTGTGCGACCTCGGCCGGAACTCCGCCGCACGTGAGCTGCTCGGCCCCGCTTCGGCGAGCGAACCGGACAACGCGGAGATCCACGCCATGCTCGGCTACGCGTGGTTGCGCGACAACGAGCTGTTCCCCGCGCGCGAAGCCGCCCGGACAGCCCTGGGACACGACCCGACCAATGTGTTCGCCTTGCGGGTCCTGGCGATCTGCGACAACGAGCTCGCCGACCGGGCCACCGACCTGCGTCTGCGCGCGCACCACACCGAGGCTGCGATCGCGACGGCCATTCGCGCGGTCGAACTCGATCGCGACCGCCCGATCAATCACCGGCTGTTGGCGCAGGTCAGCAGGGAGCGCAACCGCGGTCTCGCGCTGCGCGCCATCGGTACCGCGCTCGAACTCGATCCCGACGACGCGCGCAGCCACATCGAGCACGCGCGTGTGCTGTGGACCGGTGTCGGCGACGTCTCGAGCAGGGCGGGCGGTGCGGCCGCGGCGGGCCGCCGCGCGCTCGAGACCGCGCTGCGCATCGAGCCCGACAACGCCGAGGCGCTGTTCTTACTCGGTTACGCGGACGCGATCGCGAAGGAATGGGCGACCGCGGAACCTCGGATCCGGCGCGCGACCGAGCTCAACCCCGACTACGCGCCGGAGGCACGCGCGACGCTCGCGCGTCGACACGCCTGGCGGGCCGAGTACCTGGGCGGCAGGAGCCGGGGCAACTCCAAGGCCGCGCTGGTGATCGCCGCCGTCGCCGCGCTCGTGGCGTTGAACGTCGTGGTCAGAGCGGCACTCGACGACGGGAACGAACCGAGCACGCCCAGCCGATCGACCACCTACCGAACCCCCAGCCTCACCTACTACCGCCCACCGACCCCACCGGTGATTCCACCGATCCCGTCCAACTTTCCCTGGCCCTCGGGGTTTTCCCCTACGCCACGACTACAGGCACCCACTCCACAGCCGAACCCGCACCGCCTCTGACCGCTCGCGGCATTCTGGCCGAGGGCAGTGCGTGCGCGAGGTGTCGGTGGTCCTGTCGAACATCGAGCGCCGAACGGGAAGTGGTTCACGGTGCGTGACCTTGCCGAGGCCATCGCCGAGACGGAAAGGAGTACTCGCCGGCAGTCGCAGTGCTGTGGCGGTGTCGACGTGCAGCACATCTACTTCGAAGGCATCAACGCGGGCGTCGACGGAGCTTGGGAGATCTATTGGGGGTCGTGAATCGTCGAGGATGTGAGATCTGCCGAACGCTCGGCCGAGCAGTTCACGAACTCGGGTTGTGGCGTGTAGCGCGATCTCGGTGTGGATCGGTTCGCGCAACAAGGCGTGCTGGCGCGCTGTCACCCCGATAACGGGTCCCGGTCGCTACCGGAGGTAATCGCTGGTCAGCCCGCCTCGTCGAGAAGTGTCCCATTCACCGCTCACTGTGGCTTCCCTGAACAGCGAGGTGTGTGCGAGCATTCCGCGATGGCTGGTGGAACAGATAATTGGCCGGTCGTCGACCTGGCCGACCTCCTCGAAGTGCTCGATATCGACGAGTTCGCGCCCGGGCGATTCCGGGCGAGGAACGTGACTTCGACGCTGCCGACCACGTTGGGTAGTCAGACGCTGGCGCAGGCGGTCGTGGCGGCCGAGCGCACGGTGCCGCAGATGGCGGTGCAGTCGCTGCACGGTGTGTTCCCCCGCGGTGGGTACGCCGATCGTGAGGTCGACGTGGACGTCGAGGTCGTGCAGTCGGGGCGGGCGCTGGCCACCGTGCAGGTGTCGTTCCGGCAGGACGGGCGCGAGCACGCCAGAGTGCTGGCCATGCTCAGCGTCGACGAGCCGGACTTCCTCGTGCACGATGCGGTATTGCCGCCCGAGGTGCCGGGTCCGGAGGAATGCGCCGACCTGCCGTGTGCCCTGCTGCCGTGGGAGGTCCGGACGCCCGGTGGGGCGGACGCGCTGGCGCCCGACCTCGCGGGCCCACCGTCGCTGGATGTGTGGATGCGCTGCGACAAGGCACCCGAGCTGCCGGTGTTCTCGCGGGCGCTCTTGGCCCACGGCAGTGAGGGTTTCCTGGGCCCGGTCGCCTTGCGTCCATATCCGCAGGCCGAGATCGCGCGGCGCGGTGGCCGGGGGATGTCGGCCATGCTCACCCAAACTGTCACCTTCCATCGGCCGTTCACCGTGCACGACTGGCTGCTGATGCGTTGTGAGAGTCCGTTCGCGGGCGCGGGGCGCATGTACTCCCGAATTCAGATATTCACGCGCGCCGGAGAATTGGTGGCTTCGGTGGGTTGTCATGGCCTGATGCGCGCGCACGGCGAACCCACGACATAGCGCAGGTCTCGCTCTCGATGATCGCGGAGCCGAGCGGACCGTGCCTGCCCCGTCGTCGACTCTCCTCGGCGCGGGTGGACCGTGACCCGACCGCCGGTTTCGAGATCGACCGGTCGCGCCGAGCGCACGACGGACTGTCTATCTCGTCGGTGTCACCTGCGGTGACCGGGCCGGTGGGTGCGCGGTTGATGGAGTCGAACGCGCCGGCTTCGTCGAGGTCGGGGGCATGGTCGTCGTCGGCGCCGTGGTCGAGGACCGCGGCGATGTGGTTACCGGCGCCGCGGGTGGTGTGGATGCCGCCGATGACGTGGGTGTCGTGGTCGAACTCGCCGGAATCGTGGTGGTCGTCGTGCTGGTCGGTGCGGTGTTCGTGGTGGTCGGCACCGAGGTGGTCGCGGGGGCGGACGTGACGGTGACGGTCGAGGGAGTTGCTGTGACCGTCACCGTGCTCGGATCGGCTGTCACCGTGACCGTCGACGTGTCCGCCGGAGTCACGGGGACGGTCACCGTGGATGTCGAGGTCGGGGCGACAGTACCGGGCTCCTGCATGCTGAACGTGCCCTCGATCGAAAGGCTCGCTGTGGCAGAGAAACTCGCACCCACCGAGGGCGCCGTCGAGTTCGCGGTGGCGGTATCGGTCGGCAGGGTCGTCGTCGTTTCCGTCGCAGTAGCTGTGCTCGAGGGGTCGGCGTCCGATGGGGCGGTTCCGGCGTCGGCGGCCGAATGGGTGCCTGGGACGTCGCCTGGCACCATGGCCTCGCTCGGTGCGTCAGATGTCACGCTCGTGTGGAGCACACTGGGCTGGCTTCGGGCGGCGCTGTAGTCGGACGTCTGTACGGTGGGTTCGCACGAGGACATCGCCGCATTGCTCGCCTGTACCGGCGGACTCGAGTCCGCCCGTACTGCCAGTGTTATCCCGATGGCCGTGGCCACCAACGCGGCTGTCACGCCCGTACGCGACAGCTGGCTTCGAAGGCTATCGGCGGCGCGACGGAAGACCGGTGTCCGCGCCGCGGCGTCGGTGTCCTGCTCCGTCACTGGTTCTTCGGTGTTGTCGACGCTGTGCATCCAGCTCCTGCTTTCTCAGTGGAACTGTGCCGGCCATGACGAGCGATGACACAACACCGCGGATGGCGTGGCCGATATCAGGGATTCGAGTAGGGATCGACCTCGCGCAGCCGTTGCCGGTGTATTCGCTGCAACTCGCCGGCGCGGGTGAGAAAGTCGGCGATTGTTTCCAGTTCGGCGGTGTCGTAAGAGCTCAGCAACATCTTGTAGCTCTCGAGGATCATCGGTACGACGAGTTCCTGTACGCGATGGGTCGCGAGTTCGGTGGCCACCACAATTACGCGGCGACGATCGGTCGGGTGCAGCGAGCGGGCGATATAGCCCTGCTTCTCCAGCCGGTTGAGCATGATCGTGACACCGGCGGAGGTGAGTCCGAGCCGTGTGGCGAGTCTTCCCGGTGTCGTGGACTTCTCGTCTTCGAGCAGGACGATCTCCAGTGCCCGCCGATCGGTCTCGTTCACGCCCAGCACTCTGATCAGTTCGCGGATCAGATCCTCGACAGATCCGTGATAGAACTCCAGCGCCCTTTTGAGCTCGACCGGGATCCGGGCGGGTTCGCTCAACAGAAGTCACCGATCAGGGTGTGCGCGGTTGCCGAGCGCCTGATTCCGTGCGGGGGAGTCAGGGTGTGAATCGGGCATGGTGGCTCCTGTCAATCGATCGACCGGCAGCGCGGACCCGTGGCTGACGAACATCACGAAACCGACACCCGCTCCGGCCGCCGGAGCGTTCGTGGCGGTGTCGGATATGCACTGTACGACAGGTCCAGGGATGCGACATTGCGCATCGGAATATTCGGTCGAAGTGGCTGCTCTGAACCAAACCCGCAGTGGGGCAAGCACTATCGGAACCACCGGCGCGTGGCGGGGTTCGGGTGAAGTAGGACCGGGTTGCCGGCGCAACCCGGTCCGGAGGTGTTCACCACAACCGACCGCGCGGACGCCGGTGATCGTGTCGTGGCGCCGTCCGCGGGCTCAGGTCACATTGGTGGTGGTGAGGGTCGGGGACGGGTTCGGGTAACACGATGTCGCGACGTTACCGACGAACGAGACGTTGGTAGTCATGGTCATGCCCGGATTGGTGTAGCTGGTCCCCGCGTACTTGCTGGTGATCGGCGTTCCGGCGGCGCCGGCTGTGACGTTGATGGTCACCGCCGGCGGGGTGAAGCTCGTGCCGCCGGCGATCGGACCCGGCATGGTGAGAACGACGTTTCCACCCGACGTCGACACCGTGCCGGCCACGGTACCGCCGGAGGCGGTGGCCGAGACCAAGGTCGAATTCGCGGGAGTCGGAATGGTCATCTTCACGTTGCTGATGTTGTTCACGGTGAAGCCGGACGCCGAACTGGGCACCGACGAGGCGCCCGGCGTGATCGTGATGGCCACCGCGGAACCCGACGCCGCCGAGCCCGGCGCGGTGCCGGTGACCGAGGTGTTCATGCTCGAGGTCTGGCTGATACCGAAGACGGTGCCCCGGCAGCTCCAATTCACGCTGACCGGTGCGGCGTTTACCGGTGCGGCCAAGCAGAATATGGTGGCGACGGCCACCGGAGCAAGAAAGCCGGCACGGAAGAGAGAAGAGGTCGAACTCATGGCGATCTCCAGAAATGTCGAACAGCGGTGTGACGGATGTCGAGCCGCAAAATGGGTGTTCGAAAAATATAGCCTGCTCTTCTCTTTTTGTGGTCGAAATCGTGAATCCGAACATGCCGGGAATATCATTATCGGCAATTAGTTATTTGCTCTGAATAGTTAATTCTGGAAAGGTTTCCCATTGATCGCCGATCGACACTACTGTGCTGCTCGACGGCGAGACGCCGTCTAGGATTGGCGGGCTGCGATCGCGGCCTGGATCCGCCGGAGTGTGCGCAGGCCCTTCTTCGCGGCGACGCTCACCATGCCGTCGAAGACGGTCGAACCGCGGTCGTCGGCCATCAGCCGTTCCAGCGTCGGTACGGCACGATCGTCGCCGGTCGAACCGAGCGCGACTGCGGCCCAGTATCTTTGGTCCGGGTCGGTACTAGCGGCCGCTTCGCACAGGCGTGGGATCACGTCCGGCGTGAAGGTGGACAGCGCGCTGGCGATATAGCCGATGCGGTAGTACCGGCGATTCTCGAATTCGTCCCAGAGCGCGGCCAGGGCGGCATCGCCGCCGATCCGGCCGAGGGCTTCGGCGGCTCGTTCGCGCATGCCCGCGATCGGGTCCCGGAGCACGGGTGCGAGCGCCGGGACGGCGGACTCGTCGCCGAGCGTGCCCAGCGCGATTACCGCTTGTTCCCTGGCCAGCTGTTGCGAGTGGTCCAGCATCGCGATCAAGCCGGGCACCGCCTCGCGGACACCGAGCGCCGCGCAGCCCATCGCCGCCCAGGCCTGGCAGTTGTACCGGGTGTCGGCCAGCGACGCGAGCAGCGGTTCCTTCAGGGTGTCGTCGCCGAAGACCGCGATCCGGTTCAGGGCTCGGCTGTACAGCGACCGGTGGTAGTCGGGATAGTCGCGGACGAGCGCGCACAACGCTTGCTTGGCGGCGGCGTCGCCGTCGGTGGCCCGCGCGAGCAGGAGTCGCAGATTTTCCTCGCGGGTCTCGAGATCGCCGTCTTCGAGGAGTCGCGCGTCAGCTGGGTTCACCGGCCAACGGTACCTGGCGGCGTCCGCGTCCCCGGCGGCCGCGTTCGGGTGGGCGCAGGGCCTGAACCCGAGGCCGGCGGTCGACAGGAGGCTTCCCAATGGACGGGAAATTATCGGTCAATTGTCCAATTTGCTGGGTGTTGCGGCCGCTCGGCAACTACGGTGCCGCGCATGTCTCGCACTCACCGTATGCTCGCGGCCGCCGCCATGGCCGCTGTCCCACTCGCCGCGGCAGCACCCGCCCCGGCGGCTCCGGTCGTGAACAAGGTCGTGGTCATCGGTATCGACGGCACGCTGTGGAGTGAGGTGTCGGCGGCCGATGCCCCCAACCTCGACCGCCTGGCCGCGGAGGGCACCCTGGCGCGCACCTCGATCGCGCCGCACACCACCATGTCGTGTGTGTCGTGGGCGACGGCGCTGACCGGCGTGTGGGACAACAAGCACGGGATCCAGGACAATGGATCCACCTGCAACGCAGGACCTTTCGCGCAGTATCCGACGGTGTTCACGCAGGTGGAGCGGGAGCGTCCGGCGTTGTCGACGGCCGCCATCGGGACCTGGGACAAGATCGGCATGATCGCGCGCACCGGCAGCCCGCAGGCCGACCGGGTGACCGTCACACAGATCGATCCCACCGGTGCGGGCGTCTGTGAGACCACCGCCGATGCCAATGCCACCGCGGAGGTCGTCTCGGCCATCACCGAGGACGGGACCGATCTGCTGTTCACCCACCTCGATCAGGTGGACATCGTGGGACACACGCTGCGCGGAATCTGGCCGCAGGCGTATCGCGATGCCATCGGCCGAGTGGACGGTCTGGTCGGCAAGATCACTGCCGCGGTGGACGCGCGGGCGGCCTCGCATGCGAACGAGCGGTGGACGATTCTGGTCACCACCGACCACGGACACAAGCCCGATGGTGGGCACGGTGGGCAGAGCGCCTATGAGACAGCCAGTTTCGTGATCGCGCGCGGAGCCGGGTTCGCGGCGGGAGCGCAGAACAACGGGTACACCCTCGCCGACATCACACCGACCGTGCTGGACCTGCTCGATGTCTCGGCTCCCGCGAATCTCGACGGCGAGTCGATGCTGACGGGCGGCTCGGGCAACTCGGCGGCGCCGATGCCGAACACGCCACCGGTCGACTCCGGGATCACCGGTTCGTCGTCGGGTTCGGCGCAGGCGGCCATGGTGGCGAATCCGTTGTGCATCCTGGGGACCGGATCGGCGAGCGGTTCGTCCGACAGATGATGGGCTGATGCGGTCGGGTCTGGTCGTCACCCGTTTTGGGTGATGCGCCCGACGTCGCGGATGCCGAGGCTGGAGCTCGGACACTGCCCGGGCGCTCAATCTCCGCCACCGAACCGAACCCACTGGAGAAACCCATGGCTCTCGACACATTCGCCCTGCTGGCGGCGACCTACGACTCGCAGGACGCCGCGATCGCCGACTACGACGCTGTGCACGAGATCTACGCCGCGAGAGGCTTGATCGACACCTACGACGCGGTGGTCATCACCAAGACGGACAAAGGCAAGGTCAAGATCGTCAAGAAGCATGAGCAGCCGACCCGGCAGGGCGCCTGGGGTGGACTCGGCATCGGCCTGGTCGGAGGTGCGTTGATCGCCCTGTTCCCGGCCGTCGGGATCGGGGCGGGGCTGTTGCTGGGCGGTGCGGGTGGTGCGGGGCTCGGAGCACTGGGCGGGCACGTCGCGGCCGGGATGAGCCGCTCCGACCTCAAGGAGGTGGGTGAGCTGCTCGACGAGGGGGACAGCGGGCTGATCGTGATCGCGGCGACGGACCTCGAGGCGCATGTCGAGAAGGCCATCGAACGCGCGTCCAAGATGACCAAGAAGCAGCTCGAGGCGGACCCGGAGCAGGTCGGCAAGGAGATCGACGAGGTGTCCAAGTCCTGATGCGTGACGGCCCGGCAGAGGTCGGCATCCGGGGTGCGCCCGGCGGGCTGGTCGTTGCCGCGGCAGCGGTCCGCGTACGGATTCCACACCCGGAGCCACCATCACGAGGCCGACCGTGACCATCGCGGGGATTCCTGCGATGGTCACGACCTCGCCCCCCGATGCCGGGGAGTATCAGGTCGGTGATCATCTGGGTGGTGACCACCGTATGCCCGGTGTCCGAGACGGCCAGGATGTCGCCGGATCCACCGGGGGGGGCAGATGGTGACGGTGAAATGCGGCGATGCCGTCCTGGACAGGTTGTCGAGCAGCCGCCCGGGTTTGTGATCAGCATCCGCGCACCAGCGCACCGCGCCGCTGGGCGCGCCCGCACGTGCCTGTCGGCGCCGGTGAATGGTCGAAATCGGGTCGCCCTCCTGAGTCGACTCACGGACCCCGCGGCGCGTCGTCGTGGCGGGGCCGGCATCACGGATCGGCGCCATCTCTCCGGCGTCGCACTCCGGCTGATCGAGGGCGGGATGCCACCCATCGATTTCGCGCTTCGGGGCGAGGACGACACGGGCGGAAATTGCCGAACCCGGCACCTCTCCGGATCCGGCTCTGCGGACCGGTGGGCTCGAGGCGCTCACGATTGCGGATCTTTCGTGCCCGGAAGGAATATGGTTCGGCCGATTCGGGCGAGCATCATGACTGCAGCGCGGTGCCGAATGGGGAATTTCGACCAACTTACCACCGTTGATTCACGAGCTGCCATCCCGAACCTGACCGGCGCCGACGCGTAAATACGGGTGAGTAACGATGGTGGTGGATGCGGAATATTCAGCCACCGAGCCCGGTCATCAGCATCCAAAGGCCCGACGTAAAAGGACTTTAGGCTCTATTTGCCTTAGATCTGCGATGGTGGGATCGGGGCCCGTGAAACGCTCCGCCCCAAGGATGTGAGGTTCTCAGGTGTCAACTTCCAAACTGTCCATTTTGTTTCGCCGCAGTCCCGAGTCTGCCATGAATGATCCGGCGCCGACAGCCGGGGGAGGCGGACATGTACGAACCGAGATGCCACCCTGCCCTTCAGGCGAGCCAGGAAACGACTGTGGCGACACAGTTCTGGGCCGAACTCCGGCCGTGACGCAGACGATGACGCTGTATGTCATCGCCCGCCTCGATATCGGTGATGCGGCGGCCGATGTGTACAGCAGCGAGATTCGATGTCACTACGCCTCCGACGGCGCCTTCTGCGGCCACACCCGCACAACCTGGTCGAGATCGGTGAAGCTGGGACCGGGTACGTCTGCCGGCCTCGACGAGCTCGACCGGGCTCTGGCCGCGGCTGGATACTGCCGCACCAGCGGGTGGCGGGTGCAGGCCACAGCCAGTGGTGCCGTGCGGTACTTCGCCGACGCGATCGCTTGTCTCCGAAGAGCTTTGGATGGACCCTCATAGCGTTCCCGGGTCAATTCGCCGAGTCCGACTGTCCGACGACGGGCGGGGCGCTTCGGTCGGTCTCAGGGGTGTGATCCGGCAGCGCGGCGAACTTGGACGGAGCCCTTCGCTTGCAGAGGGAGAGGATTCCCGCGCGCTGTGTGCCGGCTCGAACAGGTGATTGCCCCGCGAGGTGGGCGCCTGGCAGGAATGCGGCCCAGTCGATTCGGGCGAGCATGACGATCGCGGCAAGCAGTGCGATCTGAATGGCGATTCCGGAAGGGGACGTCAGCGAGGAAACGAGTGTGGTACCGAGACTCCGTTCGGCGACACCGGTCGCACCGACATAAATGGTGAAGCTGACCGTTCTTCCCACGACGTGCGCTGCCGTGAGGGGAAGAAGACGCAGTCCCATGAGGCCGGCGGCCTCGAACATCTGCGCGGAGGGTAACGGGGAGACGAGGAACACCCCGAGCACGGCAAAGGTACGGCCGCGTCGATGCGTGAGATACTCACCGGCAGTTCGCAGATTGGTACGACGTCGGGTATCGAGATGGTCGCCGACGCGGTGGGTAGCGGTGGCGAGGAGGTATCGACCCGCGCCGGAAGCGACGGCGGCGATCACGACGAGCGGAATCAGGGGGAGGTGCCAATTGAGTGCGAAGAACACCACCAGGAGCGCATTGGGAGGACCGAACGCCGGCAGCAGATTCACCGCGAACACAACGGCGAGAACGATGAGAAAATGCAGAAGTGTCGCGTTCATGACGTGACCGCAGCAGTCGGCACACCGAAACGGCGGCTGTGCGGCGCAGTGTGGAAGCTATGGCAGCGTGGCTGTTGATTCATCGGATTGCAGATGCTTCATTTCGGTCGTTTTCTGTTGTCGTCAGCGTGCGCCGGGCGGCATGACTCCGGACAGGGTCTCGAGACCCGCGCGGAGAGGCCTTTCGTCGTGACGATCGTGATTTCGGCCGACGGATCGAGGAGGTCCTGATGTCCATCGAGGCGGGAAGACCGATGTGGCGTCGCTGGATCGTCTTCGTCACCGTCGGGGAGTTTCTCGGCTTCTCGATGCCGGCGGTGGTGGCGGTGTCGATGTGGGAGCGCGCCGGATGGCCGCGACGGCGTCGTTGCTGGTGGCGGGGGTGGGCGAGGGTATGGTGCTGGGCTGGTTCCAGGCCAGGGCGCTACGCCCTGCGCTTCCTGAACTCCGCGGTAGCGTCTGGACCGCGGCGACCGCGCTCGGCGCCGCGGTCGCCTGGTCGGTGGCATTGGTGCCGGTGAGCACCGAGGGATTCGGTGGTTGGCCGACAGCCGTGGTGATACCGGTGGTGTGTACGGGTGGCGCTGTGGTGGTGTCGGCTATCGGGACGGCCCAGTGGGTGGTGCTGCGCAGGCATCTGACCGGAGCCGGCTGGTGGATCGGTGCGACCGCGCTGTCGTGGGCGGCCGGCCTGGTGGCCTTCGCTCTTTTCACCAGCCCGCTGTGGCACCCGGGACAGCGAGCCGTCGAGACAGCCCTGATCGGCGTGGCAGGGGGACTGCTGATGGCCTTCGTCATGGCGAGTGTCTCGGGCGGATTTCTGGTGTGGCTGCTGCGTGTACAGGCCGAAAGTGGGCGCTGACCTCCATCGCGCGTCGGCTCACCGCCGGACGACCTTGGTACTCGCGAGTGGTGCCTGTCGGCCCTTTCGCCTGCGGGTTCGTCCGGCACATGGTTGACAGAGCCGGCCGAGAGGCCGCGATTCGGTAGGAGGCGGAAATGCACTGGTATGACGACGACGTCAGTGGCTGGGGATACGCGTGGATGGGGATGGGGATGATCGTGTTCTGGGCACTGCTGATCGTCGGCTTCGCGCTCGCGCTGCGGTACCTGTTCCGGATGGACGGTGAGCACCGCCACCCGGCGCCGCCCGGTCCGGAACATGTGCTGGCCGAGCGGTTCGCGCGCGGCGAGATCGACGCGAAGGAGTACGCGGATCGGCTGTCCGTGCTGCGGTCCACCGGACAACGATGAGCCGCGCCTGGCCGTCCCCGGTCGGCGGCACCGACCCGCTTGCCGTCACAGGCCCGTCGGATAGGTTTCCGGTGTTCTCGCCGCGCTCCAACGGCCGGTCGGCTCGAGCGGCGCCAAGGCGGTGGTGTGGTCGATGTGGATGAGCGCGTCGAACTGGTCGGCGGCGCGGGCGTGGAAGTAGTGGCTCTGCCGTTCGCTGCGGGGACGGTAGACGACGCCGATGGCCCGCTGTAGACGCGCCTGCCCGAGCTCACGCGCGGCGGCGTTCCCCGTGTCCATGCGCACCATGAACTCACCGGCGCCGGTGTCGTGCAGCAGCGTCTCCATGCTGGACGGTAGCGCGGGGCGGACGGTTTCGTGGATTGCCGCGCCACCCCACTCCTGCGCGGCGGTGACCGATCCGTAGTAGGTACTGAAGCCGATCGTTCGGCAGTGCGCACCGTGACGTTGCCGCGTCAGCTGCCCGATCGTCACCTGACCCTCGGCGCCCAATTCGGTGGCCCCCGCGTCGCCGACATGCGAGTTGTGGGCCCAGACCACGATCTTCGGTGTCCGATCGGTGCCGTGCCGATGCTGCCGAAGATGCTCACGGAGTGCGTCGAGGGTGTCGGCCATGTGTTCGTCACGCAGATTCCACGACGTGGTGTGGTCACCGAACATCGTGCGGTAGTACTGCTCGGCGTTACGGACCGACCACGCGTTGCGCAGGGCATCGAAGAACTCCTCCGCGGCGGCCGGATCGGTGTCGGTCTCGGTGAGCATCGTGCGCTGGAGGTCGACCAGCTGCGCGACGACCTGGTCTTCGCACGTCCTGCCCGCGCCGAAGGCCGCCCCGTATCCGTAGGCCTGGCCGTCGTCGGTGCCGATCTGGCCGAAACAGCCGTACCGAGCCTTGGCGCGTTGCGCGGCTCGGCGGTCTGTTCGATCGAGGTAGCGCACGACCTCGTCCATGGATCGATGCAAGCTGTAGAGGTCCAGACCGTAGAAGCCCGTGGTGGGCTCGTCGTTGCGCACCTGTTCGTCGTTGTGGTCGCGCAGCCAGCCGACGAAATCGCGGACCACCGTATTGCGCCACATCCATGCCGGGAATCGCTGGAAGCCGCGCAGAGCTTCCTCCGCGGTGGTGTCGCTGCCCCGTGCGTGGACGTAGCGGTTGACGCGGGCGGCATCAGGCCAGTCGGCCTCTACCGCGACAGCGCCGAACCCCTTCTCCTCGATCAGCCATTTCGTCATCTCGGCACGCGCGGAATAGAACTCGTGTGTTCCGTGGGTGCTCTCGCCGATCAGCACGATGCTCGCCGCACCGATCAGATCGTCGAGGTCGCCGTCGGCGGGGATGCCCGCGGGTGCGCTGATCGCGCAGGTCCGGATCACCCGCGCCGGCTCGGTCGCCGATATCCCGAGTCCGGTGGTCGGGGTCGCGAGCAGGGTCTGCACCTGGTCGTCGGGGACCTGGGTGAAATCCCAGTAGGACGCACCGACGGCACGAAACGGAGAAGGTATCGTCGCGCACACCACTTCGTCGACCATCGCGCCGAGTTCCCGGCACGTCGATTCCGGTGCCGCGGGGACGGCGACGACGATGCGCTGCGGCTCCTGAGCTCGGATGGCGTCGATCGCGGCGAACATGCTGGCACCGGTGGCCAGGCCGTCGTCGACGAGGATCACCGTCCGTCCGGCGACCTCGAGCGGACCCCGGCCATCGCGATAGGCGGCTTCTCGTCGTGCGAGTTCGGCGGCTTCGGCGCCGGCCACCTCGCGCACCTGTTCGGGGGTCAGGCGCAGCGCCCGCACGACATCGTCGGCGAGAACGATCAGGCCTCCGGTCGAGATCGCGCCGAAGGCGAACTCCGGGTTGCCTGGGGCTCCCAGCTTGCGCACCACCAAGGCATCCAACGGTGCGTCGAGGGCCGCGGCCACCTCCCACGCCACCGGAATTCCACCGCGCGGCAGCCCGAGCACGATCACCTCGCCCTGGCCCCGGTAGTGCCCGAGCAGTTCCGCGATGGCCTGTCCGGCCTCTCTGCGATCACGGAAGATCCGGCGGGAGGAATCTTCGCGCGTTGCGATCGGACTCATCGTTGCCTCGATTCGGTCGGTGTACACCCTGGCCGCAGCCGAGGCGATCTCAGGGCTTTCTGACGGAGAGGTAGGTGGTGACTATGACCATGGCTGCGAAGATCGCGGCGATGATCACCGCGGCGATTGTCCAACTCATGACGACTCCTTTCGGCGGGATTCGAGGCCGCTTCGTCGAGGCGGTCCGGCTACCTGTCGTGGTAGTGGATCTACCGCGGGCCGGTCCGATCCTGGGCGGAAATGCCCGGTAGCCTGCCTCTGATTGTCGGCGTCGTGCCGGGTAGCCGATACGGCACTTGGTCCCCTGGCGAGGGGGCGTTGGACCGTCCCGGTGTCGCGGAAACCGCAGATCACGGCTCCGCACCCGTCGGAGCAGACGTGGCCGCGATACCGTCGGTGACGGTGACCTTCAAGGCTCCCGTTTCCGCGGCACGCGCGAAAGTGTCATAGGCGAGGTCGAATTCGTTCATCTCGAAACGGTGCGTGATCATCGGGGTGGGATCGAGATGCCCGGATCGGATCAGTTCGATCAGGCGCGGTATCGAGTGGGTATCCACCAGACCGGTGGTGATGGTCAGATCCCGGCTCCAGAGGTCCTCGAGGTGCAACGAGGCGGGCGCGCCGTGCACCCCGATATTGGCGATGTGACCGCCGGGGCGTACGAGATCGACTGCCAGTTCGAAGGTTTCGGGAATGCCGACAGCCTCCAGCGCCACATCGGCACCTCGGCCACCGGTCAGCTCGGCGAGCCGGGCCCGCACGTCGTCGCGGCGGCTGTTGAGCACTGGATCTGCGCCGAGTTCGCGCGCGGCCGCCAACCGGGTGTCGGCGACGTCGATGACGACGATGCGGCTCGGGCTGTAGAGCCGCGCGGTCATCACCGCGGCCAGCCCGATCGGCCCCGCGCCGACGACGGCCACGGTGTCGCCGGGCCGTACCCTGCCGTTGCGGACACCGACCTCGTAGCTGGTGGGCAGGATATCGGCCAGCATGAGCATCTGCTCGTCGCTGATCCCGGGCGGGATCGGGTGCGTCGACATATCGGCGAACGGCACGCGCACCGATGCGGCATGGGTGCCGTCGATTTCGTGGCCGAGCAGCCATCCGCCGCCGCCGGTGCACTGCCCGTAGCGGGCCTCCCGGCAGGACGCGCAGGTTCCACACGCGGAGATACACGACACGAGAACTCGATCCCCGACCCGCACTGTGCGTACCGCGTTGCCGATGGCGGCGACGGTTCCGACGGCCTCGTGGCCGAGGATCCGTCCGCGCTCGACCTCGGGCACATCACCCTGCAGGATGTGCAGGTCGGTCCCGCAGATGGTGGCTGTGTCGACCCTGACGACGGCGTCGGTGCTGTCGAGGATCATCGGATCGGGTACGTCGCGACGGTGTGGACGTCCCGGGCCGTCGTAGACCATGGCCAGCATCGAAGACTCCGTTCAGATCGTTGACGGCCGGCCGAGTGCTTCGGCGCGGGTTCGGATGCCCGAGAGCATCTTTCGCTCCATGATCAAGCTGCCGGGTTCGGCGACGAGGCGGGTGAACAACCGAGTGGGCAGCGGTGACCCGGTCTGCGCGATGAGGTTGCGGCTGATCAGCCGGGTACCGGTGGGTTCGGGGTAGAGATTGAACGACCAGACCCAGTTGCCGTCCTCGGAGCCGAACACGAGCGACCGGTTGGGGTCGAGCGTGTCGATACGCATGCGGGGGCCCTTCGCGCCGAGCTCGATCACGTCGTCGAGCGCCGGATGCTGGAACTGGGGCAGGATCTCATCGGCACTGTGCATGTCGAGCCCGAGCAGGTTCTCGATCCAGTCGTAGGTATAGGCGCCGCCGCGCCCGGGGCCGATCTGCACCAGCCACGGCCAGATCGCCGCTGCGTCGGCCGCGATGGTGACCGCCCTCGTTGTTCGAATGTCGGGGTTCGGGAGCAAGTCGTCGCCGGGCATAGTTCGCTCGGCTTCGTCTCGGGTCGCGCCCCAGGTCGCGAACCGTTTACGGAGGAGAACCGCATACCCGAGCCCGAGTGCGGCGAGGGAGGTCGCGACCCCGGCGGCCAACGCTGTGGTGTTCTTCATCGCCGGTCCTCGACGGCCGGGTGGGCGACCATGACGGGGCAGTGGGCGTGCTGGACGAGCCAATTGCTGGTCGAACCGAGGACGAGACCGCGCAGCCCACCCCATCCGTGGCTCCCGACGACGACCAACTGCGCCGAATCCGACCAATCCTGCAGGTGTTTCCGCGTGTCGGAGGGGTAGATCTTATGCGTCACAGAGACATCCGGGTATTTCTCGTTCCAGCCGGCGAGACGCTCGGCCAGCAGCGCTTGTTCGGATGTCGTCAGATCGTCGACGGTGAACTCGCCCGCGAATTCCCGGTAGGACGCGTCGTTCCACACGTGGACCGCGACGAGTGGCGCCCTCCGCTCGGAAGCTTCGGTGAACGCCGCGGCGATGGCCTGCTCACTGGTCGGGCTGCCGTCGACGCCGACGACGATCGGTCCGGTGTTGCGGGGCAGCTCGCCGTCGCCGGGCTCGTTGACCACCACGATCCGGCCCGAGCCGTGGGCGGTGACGGCCAGGAGCGTCGAACCGAGATGCGCGAGCGTGCCGACATCCGGTGTAGCTCCGAGCGCCACGAGATAGGCATCGCGCGACAGCGTGATCAGCGTCTGCGCCGGGTGGCCCGCATCGAGCTCGGTCCCGATCACCAGTCCGGGCGCGACGTCTTGGGCCATGCGCCGGGCGGTCGCGAGGATTTCCGCGCCCTGGGTGCGAACTCTGTCGATGATCGCCGGTGTCACGACCGCATACGGGTTCACCGCCACGGCGTGGGCCAGATCGAGGCCGTACACGATCAGTAGGCGGCGGCCCCGTTCGGCGGCGGTCTGCGCGGCCCAGCGAACGGCGATATCGGCCGATTCCGACCCATCGGTGCCGACGACGACGGCGGATGTCGCGAGCTCGTGTGGGTCGACGGCGGAATGCGTGCTCATCATGGGTCCCCTGTCGGCGTGTGCGGTGCGGATACTTCGACGGTAGGAAATCGCCGCGCCGGACGACTGCTGGCGTAGGTCCCCGACCGAAGGGCCGATCGGACTCACCTTCGGTGTCGATCGCACAGGCCCCACGTCGACCACAGCGATGTCCGGACGATCAGGGGAGCCGACCGATCCGGCGCCGGCGACCGCGCAACGCTTTCTGTACGGTGTCCGACGCCAGCAACGCGGGTATCGCACAGGCCGCGAGCAGCCAGCCCAGTGCGTTCGGCGGCGCGCCTCCGAGCAGACGGGGCAGCGGCGGCACCCAGAGGAACACGACGAGCAACCCGATCTCGATCACGACCGTCGACAGCAGCAGCGGATTGCCGCGCCAGCCCACCGATCCCACCCAGCGTGCCTCGCTGCGGCAGGCGAACGCGTTCGCCAGCTGTCCGAGCACGATCGCGACGAACAACGCCCCCGATGCCGACGCCAGCACCTGGGCATCCACCTCGTCGCCGGGCCGCCAGCCGGCGACGGCGAGCACGGTCAGAAACGTGATCATGCCGACGGTCGCCTCGGTGGCGCCGAGCACGCCGAAAACCCTGCGCAACAGGGTCCGATCGATGAGGGTGCCGACCTCGGGCCGTCCCGACATGGTGCGCGGATTCGGTGGCTCGGCGCCCAGCGCGAGAGCGGGCAGCATGTCGGTGCCGATGTCGAGCGCGAGCACCTGCAAGACGGTGAAGCCGAGCGGGATGGTGCCGCCGCTGGCGGCCCAGAGGGCGAACGGCGCCAGTTCGGCGACATTGTCGGTGAGGTGGTAGGTCAGGAACCGGCGGATGTTGGCGAAGGTCGCGCGGCCGAGCCGGACCGCGGCGACGATGGTGCCGAAATGATCGTCGAGCAGGACCAGATCGGCGGCCTCGCGCGCGACGTCGGTGCCAGAAGCGCCCATGGCGATGCCGATGTCGGCGGTGCGCAGCGCCGGGCCGTCGTTCACGCCGTCACCGGTCATCGCGACGACATGTCCGCGCTGTTGCAGCGCGGCCGCGATCCGCAGCTTCTGTTCGGGCGCGACCCGCGCGACCACCACCCCGCCGCGTTCGAGCAGGCTCGCCAGTTCCCCGTCGTCGTCGGGCAGTTCGGCGCCTGAGACGACGACGCGATCCGGGCCGAACAGCCCGACCTGCTCGGCGATGGCCGCCGCCGTACCGGGATGGTCGCCGGTGACCATGGCCACCTCGATGCCCGCGACGCGGCAGGCGGCGATCGCCGCAGCGACGTCGGGACGGGGCGGATCCTCGAGTCCGATGATGCCGAGCAGCTGGGGTGTGGTGCCTGCCGCACGGGCTCGGGCGACCGCGATGACGCGAAGCCCGCGTGCGGTCATGGCGGCGACCCGCTCCGCCGCTTCCGCGCATTCGGAACCGGAGTCGCACAGCGCGACAACGACTTCCGGGGCGCCGGTGATGTGTTCGCCGTCCGCGTCGACCGCCGACGCGCGACGCGTGTGGGTGTCGAACGGGGTCCGGTGCCGGAGTGCCGGCGGGTCGGCGGTCCCGATGCGCGCGGCGAGGACGTGCACGGCCACTTCCATCGGATCACCGAACGGCACCCATTTCCCGTGCAGGAACTCGGCGCGGGCGTCCGGGGAACATCGGGCGGCCGAGTCGGCCGCCGCACGCGTGGCCGCAAGCGCGCTGTCACTGCCGTGCAGAGTCGCGGCGGGACCGTAGCCCGCCCCGTCGACGTTCACCTGGCCGGCCGGCGTCCACACCTCGACGACCTGCATCTCGTTGCGGGTCAACGTGCCGGTCTTGTCCGTGCAGATGAAAGTGGTCGCACCGAGCGTCTCGACCGCCTCGAGCCTGCGGACCAGCGCGTTCTCCGCGGCCATCCGCTGCGCCGCGCGAGCCAGCGACAGGGTGACGGTGGGCAGCAGACCTTCCGGGACGAGAGCGACGGTGACGCCGATCGAGAACAGCAGGCTCTCGGTGAAGTCGCGGCCGAGGAGAGCGAAGACACCGAAGGACGACACGCCCACCAGCAGCGCGATCAGTGCGACCAGGCGCACCACGCGGTGCAGTTGACGGGTCAGCGGGCTGGGTGGTCTGGTCGCGCCTGCGGTGACGGCGGCCAGGGTGGCCAGACGGGTGGCCGATCCGATCGCGCTCACCTCGGCATCGCCCTGTCCGGCCACGACATAGGTCCCGGCCAGCACCGTGTCGTTCGCGCTGCGTGGTACCGGTTCCGCCTCGCCGGTCAACATGGATTCGTCGACGGTGAAGTGCCGCGCGTGACGCATCGCCGCGTCGGCGCAGACTCGATCGCCCGCTTCGAGGACGAGCAGGTCGCCGACCACCAGCATGCTCGCCTCGACGGTGACGACGCGTCCGTCGCGCCGCACCCGGGCCCGCACCGGGAGCAGGTCACGCAGGCGCTGCGCCGCCCGGTCGGCGCGGAACTCCTGCACGAACGCGAACACGCCGTTGAGGATCACGACGCAGGCGATGGCCACAGCGAGCGCGGGCATTCCGGCGACGAGCGCCAGCGCGGCGGCGATCCACAGCATGGCGGCGAAGAAATGGGTCAGCTGCGCGGCGAATTGCGCGATCCGGTTCGGTGGGCGTGGTTCGGGCAGAGCGTTGGCTCCGTCGCGGCGGTGGCGCAGGACGGCTTCGGCGTCTGTCAGTCCCAGGCGCTCGACCGCCATCGCCATCTCGGCCCCTTTCCACCGGTCCGATCGCTGTCGGGATCAGTCTTTCGAGTCCGCGGCCGGCCCGGCTACGGCCGAAGTACCTCACGGCGCTGACGGAATGGCACAACCGGGTTGCCCGGAGAGTCGTCGGTCATCCTGGGTCGACCCGCGCTGACGATGTCGGTGGACTGTCCCGATGTGACGGTGGGAATACTCGCCAATCGGGATCTCGACAGGTTGAGCGTGAGCGGTATGAGGTGCGAGTGGATGCGTGCGGTACGGGCAAGTCGAAGATAGGTCGACTCGACGACCTCTCGTACAGCGGCGCCGGGGATCTCGGGGAATTTGCAGGCAAGGACGCGAGCAATGGACTCCAGTTCATCGGAAATCGTCCGCGGTACCGGGTCCGCTGCTGGGACGATCGGCGCCGACTTCCGCGGTACATGAGCGATGGGCACGTTGTCGACCGTCGGCTCGCTCATGATTCGTCTCCTTTGACGGGAATCGCACACCGAACTCCTTGTTCTACGGAGTCTGGCCGGTAGCTGTCGTCGGGAGGTAGGGACATTCGGCCTCAGTACAGCAGCGATCGACCTCTGCTTTCGATCGGCTTGTTCGTCGGTGTCGGCCCACGCCCCGAGTTGTTCATGCCGGCGATGCGCCGAAGGGGCAATCCGGGGAGCTGATGCCGGGGATCGGGCGGTGTAGCCAGTAGCCCAGCAGGCTCACAATCCCGCCCAGCAGCCCGAAAACAGGCTGCAGCCAGTTGAACTGCCCGATCAGCAATGGCTGGACCGTGACCCACCCCAGCAGGAGCAGGCCACTCGCTACGCCGGCTATCGGGGCGCTCGGCCGTGTGCGCAGTGCGAGAGTCGCCGTTGCTGTCATCGGGACACCGACGATCGAAGCCAGCAGCAGGCCGGCCAGGACCGGGCTGCTGAACGGCAGGCGGGCGGTGATCTCGTCGCCGAGGCCGACGCCGCCACTGATCAGACCGAAGGCGCCCGCGAAGGCCCAGAAGGCGACGAATCCGGCACTGCCGACCAAGCCCGCGCGCAGAGCGCGCTGGGTCTTGCGCTGTTTGAAGGTGGACATGGGGGCACTCCCGGTGACCTGGTCGGTGGCGAAGCGCTGGTCCGATGATCGTGGTCCGCGCTGGATGTCGTGCCGAACGTCGAGTCCGGTCACGTCAGGGTGAGCACGTCGGTCAACTCGCGGCGTGGCGTGGCCGGCGGTCGACGGTTGTCGGGGGCGACACCGATGCGCAGCACGACCTGCGGGACCCCCGGGTGACCGATCATGTCACTCAGCAGGCGCCGCCCCGCCGTCGGCTCGGTGATATGGGTCAGTGCACAGGTCGACAATCCGGATGCCGTGCACTCGAGCAGTGCGGCAGACAGCGCCTCGCCGGTGTGCAGCCAGATATCCGGTGTCTCGCCGGTCGCGGTGAGAACCGCCAGGCGGGCGTGGTCTCGGAGCTCGCCGCGGCGTTCGGAAGATTCCGACTTGGGGAAATCGCGGACGACACCGACCCGGGCGGCCTCCGACTCCGACACCAGAGCCGATGCCGGTACGCCTTCGGAGGTGCCGGAATGTCCTGACCACCAATGTATCTCGGACTGATAGTCCATATCGTATCGGTGCATCGCCCCCGATTGCTCCGAGGCGATCGACAGGCGTGCTCGCGCGTCCTCGTCGAGCACGTCGAGGGTGAGTCCGTGCGCGCTGACGAGGTCTTCCAATGCGAGTCTGACCGACGCCCAGCCGGTGGGTTCTGCCATCGGCAGCCGGTCGGTATATCGGTACTCGATCGCCTCGGCTCGCCGGTACACGGCGGTCGGCGGATCGAGCCACGGCCTGAACTCGATGGTTGCCAGGAGGTCGGGCTGCGCCGGGTCGGGTAGCCGGGCGACGTCGGTGTGCCAGCACAGCGACGCGAACGCCGTACGGACATGGTGCAGCGCGGCACCACAGCTGATCATCGCTTGACGGCCGTGCGGGTCGGCCGAGGGCAGTTGCCGGTCGGGGTCGCGGTGCAGACTCAACCGGGTGCCGTCGAAGACCCAGCCCCACGGCTGCGTGTTGTGGACCGATGGCGCACGGCACCCGAGTCGGATCGCTGCTCGGATCGTGGGCGGGTCGGGGACAGCGGGGGCTGGTTCATCGTTCATGTTTCCCAGTGTGTTCCGTGCTGCAGATGTGCCGAGACGGCCATTGCGCCTGTTCGGTGAGGACCAAGTGCCCTCGTTGGGTCAGTCGTGGTGCACGACCATGACCGGGCACTGCGCGTGCTGGGCCAGCCAGTTGCTGGTCGACCCGAGCAGCAGTCCCCGGAATCCGCCGCGACCGCGGCTGCCGACGACGATCAGCTGCGCGGTCTGTGACCAGTGGGCCAGGTTCTCGCGCGGCCCGAACAGCTCGACAACGCGCCGCACGACGACATCGGGAAACTGTTCGGACCATCCCGCCAAGCGCTCGGCCAGCAGCGCTTCCTCGGCGACCGAGAAGTCGTCGATCGGCATCTCCAGGTAGCTGGTGCCGCCGAACTGCCCCGCCGTCAGATCGCTCCAGGCGTGCACCGCGACGAGTTCGCTGCCGCGCAGGGAGGCCTCGGCGAACGCTGCGCCGATGGCCGGCTCACCGACGCTGCTGCCGTCGACACCGACCACGACAGGGCCGGTACGGCGATCGGGATCGGGCCCGCGCACGATGACGACCGCGCCGTGCGCGTGTGCGGTCACCGCGAGCAGAGTCGAGCCCAGATGGGCGATCGATCCGGCGTCGGCCGTGACGCCGAGGACCACCAGATGCGCGTGAACCGAGGCGTCGATGAGGGCGCGGGCGGGATTGCCGGTCGCGACCTCGGTGGTCACCGCGACCGAGGGTGCCGCGGTGAGTGCGTCCTCGCGAGCGGCGGCCAGCATCTGCTCGGCGGCCAGCCGGATGTCCTGCATCGTGGCGAAGATGAACGCGTCGTAGGCGCTGCGTGGTGTGCGATCGGCGATCGGGTTGGTGCAGTGCACGATGTGCAGGGCGCGGCCGCGGTCGGCGGCGGTGCGGGCGGCCCAGCGCACGGCGGTGGTGGACCCGTCCGATCCGTCGATACCGACGACGACCGCGGACGAGGCCGTGCCGTGGGGGTGGTCGCTGTGCTCGGTCATGATCGTCTCCTGGTTCGGGTGAGCGTTACGGGCTGTCGGGGCGATCTTTCATCTGCGCCGGGCGAGCCGGCGCACTCGGGCGAACTCGACAACGAACACCGATACGCTGGCGATGAAGCACAGGGAGGTCGCCGCCACACCCAGCAATGCCCAGCCTGCGAAGCCGTAACCCGCGGCGGTGAGAGTCGACCCGAGGCCGACCACACCGGCGAGGAAGAGCAGAATGCCGGGAATGTTGTAGGGGTCGGCGAGGCTTTCGCCGGGATTGCCGTGGTACGGCTGGCTGGATGTCCTGTTGGTCACGGGAATTCTCCGATGCGGTCGAATCAGCCGTGTGACGGTTGTGCCACGGCCTGTCGACAACCCTCCTCGGTGGCGTCGTGTGCAGAGCAGAGGCCAAGGTCCCCTCCGGTCCGGACCAAGGTCGTTCGAGGGCCATTCGTACCCCCGCGTGGTGGCTGTCGACTCTGCCGCAGAAGCCCGATCGGCGGCATAGTGGTGGTATCGATGCAAACGCGCCCCGAGCGGCGTCGATGACCCGACCGACCGGAGGTCGACGAATGACCGAGTTGCATCCCCTGGATTCGGGATTCCTGGAACTGGAGGACACCGATGGGCGTATCAGTCTGGGGATAGGTGGCGTCGCGATCATGGCGGGGCCCGCGCCGACGCGTGCGGAGTTCGTCGCCGGGCTGGCGGAGCGGATTACCCGGAATCAGCGTCTCCGTCAGCGCGTGCGGCGGTCGTTTCTCGGCCTGACGGCTCCGGTATGGGAGGACGACCCGCACTTCGATCTGGCGCACCACGTTCGCTGGGCCGCATTGCCAGAGCTACGCGACGAGCAGAGCCTGCGGGAACTGGTCGCCGCCGAGCTGACCGAACGACTCGATCGTGACCACCCGCTGTGGCGGTGCGTGGTCGTGGAGCAGCTGGCCGACGGACACTGGGCGCTGATGATCCTGGCACACCACAGCATGGTCGACGGCACCTCGGGGATCACGTTGTTCGAAGGACTGTGCGATCGTCCCGACAGCCGGGCCCAGCGGGTGGAGAAGGGGGCGGTGCGCCGGCACGAACGCGAGGGCATCGGCAGCGTGACGGGCCTGATGCGCGCGGCGTTGGGAGCGCCGCAGCTGGCCGCTTCGATGCTGGGCGGCTTGATCCCGGTGGTGTACGGCGCTGTCGCGCCGGTTCCTTCGTCGTCGCTCAACGGTACCCTCGGGCGGCAACGGCGCTACGGTGTCGCCCGCGCGTCCCTGTCGGAGATCCGCGAGATCGGAACAGCATTCGGGACGACGGTCAACGATGTCGCACTGGCGGCGGTCGCGTCGTCCTATCGGACCGTGCTGCACCAGCGGGGCGAGGAGCCGACCGCGGGTAAGCTGCGCACCTTGATCCCGGTCTCGATGCGCACGCCGGACTTCGAATCAGTGGTGGACAACCGTGTTTCAGCGATGATCGCAAGTCTGCCGATCGAGTCTGCCGATGCCGTCGAGCGGCTGCGGACGGTCCATGATCGTGTCGCACGGCACCGCCGGAGAGGGGAAGCGGACGCGGAGAAGTCGGTGCTGACGATGGCCGAGTGGCTGCCGTATCCGGCCATCGCGTGGTTCGTTCGACTGCTCGGACGGTTCCCTCAGCACAGCGTTTCCGCGTTGGTGACCAACGTGCCCGGCCCGAGCGAGCAGCTGTCCTTCTTGGGCAGCGAGGTGATCGAGATCCTTCCGTGCATTCCGATCGCGATGCGTCTGCGCAGCACGATCGCCATCCTGAGCTACCACGACCACGTAGTTTTCGGAATCACCGGCGACTACGACACCACCCCTGATATCGACTCGATCGCCGATGGGATCGAGCAGGGGATCGGCGACTTACTGACACGGGCCAGGGCCGTCGGCGCACCACCGTAGTAAGGCGGCGGCGTCAGGCGTCACGGCACTCGGTTCGGCGTGCAGCGTCAGCGAAATCCAGAGGTGCCGGCGGATACCGGCGTATCGGCGGAGTGAGACATGATGCGATCGTGGCGAGTGCGAAATCCAGGTCCGATCGGGACGGCGCCCCTGCGACTCGGCGAGGAACCGATCCCGGTGCCCGCGGCGAACGAGCTTCTGGTGCGGGTGCTCTCGTGCGGGGTGTGCCGGACCGACCTCCACGTGGTCGAAGGTGACCTGCCGGTCCATCGGAAACGAGTGACGCCGGGACACGAGGTGGTCGCCGAAGTCGTCTCGATTCCCGACGGGTGCGCGGACGTGGCGGTCGGTGATCGGGTCGGCATCCCCTGGCTGCGGCACACCTGTGGCGTGTGCAGGTATTGCCTTCGGGGTGCGGAGAACCTCTGCCCCGAGTCGCGCTACACGGGCTGGGACGCCGATGGGGGATATGCCGAATTCGCCACGGTACCTGTTGATTTCGCGCTTGCGTTGCCGACCGGGTACAGCGACGACGAACTGGCACCACTGTTGTGCGCCGGCGTCATCGGATACCACGCGCTCGTGCGCGCGGAGGTCCCGGTCGGTGGTGTCCTCGGTATCTACGGCTTCGGGGGCAGCGCGCATCTGACCGCGCAGATCGCGCTCGCGCAGGGTACGCGCGTCCATGTGATGACCAGGGACGCGGCCGCCAGGGAACTTGCACTGGCGCTCGGCGTCGAATCGGCCCAGGGTGCCGCCGACGTGCCGCCCGAGCCGTTGGATTCGGCAATCCTGTTCGCCCCGGTGGGTGAACTCGTGCCGCCGGCGCTGCAAGCACTGGACTCGGGTGGCACCTTGGCCATCGCCGGCATCCATCTCACGGATGTTCCCGTACTGAACTATCAGCGACATCTGTTCCGGGAGCGCCAGCTGCGGAGCGTCACGTCGAACACCCGGGCGCAGGCCAGGGAATTTCTCGCCCTGGCCCAGGGTCGTCACCTGGCCGTGACGACCCATCGCTATTCGCTCGACCGCGCGGACCGCGCGCTCGAGGATCTGTCGATGGGACGTTTCGACGGTGCGGCGGTGCTGGTGCCTTGACCGGCCGCACCGTCGAAGGCGCGGATCAGTGGTCGGTCGATCCCCGGGCGATGATCAGCGGCTGCTCGGCGCCGTGCAGGACGGTCTGGGCAACCGAGCCGAGGGTCATCCCGGCGAATCCACCGCGTCCGTGGCTGCCGACGACGATCAGCTGGGCCCCCACACCGGCGGCCAGGACCGCTCGTGCCGGTCTGTCCTCGACGACGACGCGTTCTACCGACACCTCGGGATACTTCTCCGCGTATCCGGCCAGGCTTTCCGAGAGCAACGCTTCCCCTTCTGTCTGCATGGTCGACCGGGCCTCGTATCGGTAGAACTCCGACCAGGCGTGAATCGCCACCAATCGGACACCTCGGCGGGCGGCCTCGTCGAAGGCGATGGCGACCGCGTCGACGCTGCACGGCGAGCCGTCGACACCGACCACCACCGCGCCGTCGGAGGGAGCGACCGACTCGGGGATCACGGCCACCGGGCAGTGCGCGTGCCGGGCGATCGAGGTACTGACCGAGCCCAGCAGGGTACGGCGCAGGGCGCCGTGGCCGCGGCTGCCGACGACCACCAGCCGAGCCGATTGGCTGCGCACTCGGAGTACCGCGACCGCGGAGCCCAGCACCACATCGGTCGAGATGGTGATGTCGGCGATCGGCGTGGTGATCGTCGCCGCTTCGGCCGCCGCGGCCGCGACGACGGTCTCGCCGTGCCGGCGCAGCGCTTCGAGGTCGTAGCGTGGGCCTGCCAGACCCGGGCCGTAGTCGACCGGGACATCGGCCGCGTAGACGAGCTGCATCGGTACCCGGTGGTGTGCGGCGTACTCGGCTGCCCAGCGCAACGCGGGGCGTGACTGTTCCGAGCCGTCGACTCCGACGACGACCGGGTGCTTCGGATTTCCGGGCATGGTCATGGTGTGGTCCCCTTTTCTGCTCCTGTCACTGTGCGCCGACGTCGTACTGGCCCGGCAGGGCCACACGACCTGCGCGGAGGGGCCCTTCGTCGTGGCATGCCGGTGTCCGGAGAAAGGACTCTGCGGGGCGAACGGCACTGGGGTGAGAGGGGCTAGCCGGAGCAGGGTGAAAGGACGAACATCCCCACACATCGAGGCAGGTCCACCGATGAGCACCGAGATCCGGGCCGGCGACGGCGCCGTCACCACCACCGAGCCACCACTGGCGAGCCGGATGCTGGCGAGGTATCTCCACGCCCAGCGCGAGACGATCATGGACGGGCAAGTCGCTGTGGCACACGACGATCCGGACGCGGTCGCCGATACGGTGATCGCCGCCCGGCGGGCGCGTTGCGCGCTCAGCGCACATCGTCCAGCGGTGCACCGTGGACCCGAAGTGCGCAGGTTGGTCGAGGAACTGCGCTGGTTCGGCATCAATGTGGGCGCCGCGCACGAGCTGCGGAACCAGGAGGCCCGGCTCCACGCGGCGATAGACGTATTGCGTCCGCGCTATGTCCGCGGGCCGGTGCGTGCCAGGATGGCGAACTACTTCGAGTCGCGCACCCGGCCGGCGTGGACAGCGGCCCGGGACTTGTTCAACTCACCGCGGTTCCCGGCCTTGATCGAGGACCTGATGAGTGAGGAAAGACTGCTGAATGCCGGACTGGTGCCCGGCATCGACGACGCCGACAACGCCGTTGTTCTCGGCGCGCTGCTCGGGCGAGTGCGTCGCCGCATGCGCGCTGTCGAGTCGGCCAGGGGCGAGGACGCGGCTGACGCGGCGATGCATGATCTGCGCAAGGCACTGCGGCGTACCCGTTACTACCTGGAATCGGTGCGGGAGCTGAATCCGGCGCGCAGTGCGCAGGCCGCCGATGGGCTGGCCGTCGTGCAGGATCTTCTCGGAGCGAACCAGGACGCCGCGGTAGCCAAACACCATCTGATTCAGCTCACCCGGGAAGCGGAGAACGCGGGCGAGTCGACCTTCACCTATGGGCTGCTTCTGCAACGCGAGATCAATCGCACCGCGGAGTGCGCGGCGGCGTTGTCCAGCGCGTACTGGCAATCGCTGCGCACCGTGCGCGCGATGGCTGACGTACACGCACCAGCCGACTGACTGTTCTCAGTCCAGTGGTGCCGACCAGCGCAGTACGGTACCGCCCTGATCGCGAGCGCGCATCGTGAACGTTCCGCCGACTTCCTCGGCGCGGGCGGCGAGGTTGGCCAGCCCGCTGCGCCTGCGCACTTCGGGGTCGACGCCCGTGCCGTCATCGGCGATTTCGATGGTGACCTCGTCTTTGACGACCAACTCCACCGAGACCGTGGTCGCCTTGGCATGGCGAACGACATTGCTCACCGCCTCACGGAGGACGGCCTCGACGTGATCGGACAGCAGCGGTTCCAGCACGGTCACCGGGCCCGCCAGCCGGACTGTCGTACGCAGCCCGCTGTCGGCGGTCATCTCCGTGATGATGGCATGCAAGCGTTTGCGGTAGTTCGACGAGTCCGTAGCGGTGTTGGAGTGCAGGTCGAAGATCGAGTGGCGGATGTCCTGCACGATCGCCTGGATGTCGTCGATGGTCTCGTCGAGCCGGGTACGAACCTCGGGCGTTCTGGTTCGCTGCATGGTGCTCTGTAAGGACAATCCGACCGCGAAAAGGCGTTGGATGACGTGATCGTGCAGCCCGCGCGCGATCCGGTCGCGGTCGGAGTAGACATCCAGCTCCCGCATTCGGCGCTGGGTGTCGGCCAGTTGCAGCGCGACCGCTGCCTGGTCGGCGTAGGTGTTCATCAGCGACTGGTCGTTGGCACTGAGCTGGTGTGCTCCGGCGGAAAAGACCGTGGTGAGCACTCCGGTGACCAGCCCGTTGGCGCGCAACGGCACGGTCAGCACCGGGCCGAAGCCGGCGATGGAGTCGAAGATCGGATTGTGGGCGGGGGAGTCCGCGGCGACGGTGTTCCCGGAACGGAACGCTTCCGCTGAATGTGAGTCAGCGAGGGGGATGTGCCGGCCGACCAGCACGTCGGCGTCGACTCCGGCGGCGGCTACCACGACCAGCTCGGTGACTTCATCGTGCGGCACGTCGGGGTCTTCGGGCAGTGCGAGGAACGTACACGCCGAGTCGGTGAGCGAGCGTCCTCGTTCCGCGACCAGGGCGAGCACGTCTTCGGACGAGCTGCCCGCCAGCAGCGCGGTGGCCACGTCCCGGATCGCTTCCAGCCACCGCTGGCGCACCCGCGACTGCTCGTAGAGGCGGGCATTCTCGATCGCGATGCCCGCGGCGGCCGCCAAAGCCAGCACCACCACCTCGTCGTCCTCGGTGAACTCGAGACCGTCGGCCTTCTCCGTCAGGTAGAGGTTGCCGAACACCTCACCACGCACCTGGACCGGAACGCCGAGGAAGGTCCGCATCGGTGGATGGTTGTCCGGGAACCCCACCGAGGACGGATGGTCGGAGAGATTGGTCAGCCGAATCGGTTTCGGCTCGGCGATGAGCAGCCCGAGGACGCCGTGCCCGCGCGGTAGGTCGCCGATCAGTACCCGGGTGCGGTCGTCGATGCCCTCGTAGACGAATTCGGCGAGCTGGTTGCTGGTCTTGTCGGTCTCGCGCACGCCGATCGCGCCGTAGCGGGCGTCGACGAGTTCGATCGCGGTGTGCACGATGGTGCGCAGGGTGTTGTCCAGATCCAGGCCCGCGGTGATGACGAGCATGGCCTCCATCAGCCGGTCCATCCGGTCGCGGACGTCGACGATCTGGGTGATCCGGTCCTGTACCTCGGCCAGCAGTTCACGTAGACGCAGCTGGGACAGGGTCTCGGTTACCGGGGGCCGACCGCCGATCGCCGATTCGTCCATGAGCTGCATTCTTCCACGACTCGGCAGAACCCGGCGGAGATCACCTCCGTGGTGACCGATCCAGGTCGGCCGCGATCACCGCCGCTTGGGTACGGCGTTCGACCCCGAGTTTGGTGAGCAGCCGGGACACGTAGTTCTTCACCGTCTTCTCGGCGAGAAACATGCGTGCGGCGATCTGCCGGTTGGTCAGGCCCTCGCCCAGCAGCGACAGCAGCGTGCGCTCCTGCTCGGTCAGGGTCGCCAGCGGGCCGGTGTCTTCCTCCGCCTCCGAGCGGAGTTTGGCCATCAACGCGGCCGCGGCTCGATTGTCGAGCAGCGACTTGCCTTCGCCGACCTCGCGCACGGCGTTGATCAGCTCCAGGCTCCTGATGTCCTTGACCACGTACCCACTGGCGCCGGCCAGGATCGCGTCGAGCATGGCCTGCTCGTCGGTGAACGAGGTCAGGATCAGGCAGCGCAGCTCGAGGTCGGCCGAGAGCAGTTCGCGGCATAGTTCGATGCCGTTGCCGTCGGGTAGGCGCACGTCGAGTACGACGACGTCGGGACGTAAGGCCGGGATCCGGGCCAGCGCCTGGGCGACGGATCCCGCTTCGCCGATCACCTCGAGGTCCGGTTCGAGGGTGATGAGGTCACCCACACCACGGCGCACGATCTCGTGATCGTCGACCAGGAATACTTTGATCATCGATGGCTCTTTCTCGAAGGGTGTGCTTGCCATTGTCCGCCGACTCGGCGTCACCGAGTGCGGATCCAGGCTAGAGCCCGGCAATTCTCATCGCGGCGACGGCCGCAGGTCGGGCTCGATGGCGGCCAGCTGCCCCGCCCAGCTGGATGCCCGTTCGAGTTCGCCAGGCAGGAGGGGGCCGGTCATTCCGTCCACAGAGAAATCTGCGGGCGCCACGACAAGGCGATATCCCAAGTGCCGCAGGCGTTTACCGATACTCTTCGCTGCTGAGCCCGGCAGCCAGGGTGGGGTGCCGACTTTGGTGCCGAAGGCGGCTGCCCGGCGTGCCGACGACACCGGCAGCGCGGCCTCGAGCCATTCCCGGATCCCGACGTCGACCGTGACGGGGGTGTCGATTCGGCCCGCCGCGTCCTTGCGCGTGGCCGGTCTGCTCAGTCCGAAGGCATGCGTCGGTCCGCCGACGACCAGCAGTTCGACCTCCGGGGCAGGCCGTCCGGCAGCGTCGGTGATCGGGCAGATTTCCACCTCATACCGTGTGCGGAGCCCGTCGGCGATCGCCCGCGCCACCGCCTCGGTGTTGCCGAACATGGATTCGTAGACGACGAGCGCTCGCATGATGGTCTCGTTTCAGCGTCGGAGGGAAGTGCGGTGCACCAGCGGTGGGGCGCCGAGGGACGCCACCGTTACCGCGAGGACGACGCAGACCGGCTGCAGCCAGCTGAACTCGCGCAGCAGCAACAGCTGCACCAGCACCCAGCCGATCAGCGCGTAGGCGGCGGTCAGTGTCGTCTGCGAGATTCCTGGGTCCTCGTCGGCGGCGGTGAGGGCCACGACGGTCATCGGCAATCCGACGACGAGTGCGAGCAACACGCCCGCCAGGACGGGGCTTTGCCACGGCAACCGGCTCTCGGCGACCGGACCGAGCGAGAGCGCCCCGGTGATCAAGCCGAGTGCCCCGGCGTAGGCCCAGGTGGCCAAGAAGCCCGCGATGAGGCACAGCACAGCTCGACGGGGGTCGAGGCGGTGCAGGTAGGTGCTGATCATCCTCCAAGCCTCGCGCGACGGCGCTGGTCGCAGGCAGGGCCGAAGGTCCCGGAAGCCGGGGACCCGCGTCCCGACTCCGTGTCGTCCGAGCGGCACCGGGGCAACTCGCCGGATCAAGGGGCGATCGGCCCACCTCGGCAATGACCTTGTCCTCTGCCCGCCTGGAGTCGTCGGGACGAGGCTCGATAGCGAACCGGCGTTCGCCTGGTTGATCCGACGAGGAAGGGAACGACGATGACCGACAAGAAGGCCCGGCCTACCGAACACCGCCCTCGGCCCGTACTGGCCGCGGTCGACGGGTCGGCGAATTCCTATCAGGCCGCCGCGTGGGCGGCCGCCGAAGCGGTACTGCATCACCGGCCGCTGCACATCCTCACCTCGGGCGCACTCCAGACCGGCTTCGGGCCCGGCATGTCGCTGGGGGAGGCGGACCTGGAATGGCTGCGGGTCGATGCCGAGCGGGTGGTGGGAGAAGCCGAGCGGGTCGCCCGCGCCGCAGTACCCGACGAGGACCTCACGGTCACCACCGAGGTCGCGTTCGAGCAGGCCGCGCCGCTGCTGATCAAGCGCTCGACAACGGCGGAGATCCTGGTCGTCGGCAGCCGGGGCCTCGGCGCCTTCCAGCGTGGCCTGCTCGGGTCCGTCAGCCGTGCGGCGGCCCAGCACGCGCACTGCCCCGTGGCCGTGATCCACGGCATCGCGGCGATTGATCCGGTCTCGGCGGCGCTGCCGGTGCTGGTCGGCGTGGACGGCACTGCCAACAGCGTGCCCGCTGTCGAGCTCGCCTTCGACGAGGCATCGCGCCGCAAGGTCGAGCTGGTCGCGCTGCACGCGTTCAGCGATTCCAGCGCACTGGACTTGCCCGCCTTCGGATGGGAGGTGGGCAAGCAATCGGCCGAGGCCGACCTCGCCGAAATGCTGGCCGGCTACGGCGAGCGCTACCCCGACGTGCCGGTGCGCCGGATCGTGGTCGCGAACCGTCCGGTGCGGTCGCTGGTCGACGAGGCCGCTTCGGCGCAGCTACTGGTGGTGGGTAGCCACGGCCGTGGTGGATTCTCCAGCATGCTGCTCGGCTCGACGAGCAATGCGGTCCTGCATTCGGTGGAGACCCCGACGATCGTCGTCCGCAGCAGGTGACACGTGGTGCGCCGGGCACGACGAGGTGTGCCCGGCGCACCCGATCGACCATCACGGTGCGCTGTAGGCCGGGCTGGTCGTCGGCCGTTCCCGCCAAGCACGGCAGGCGGTCGCGACGGAGTCGGCGAGTGGCGTCGCGGTGTCGACGGTGACCGCCTCCGGCCACGGTGCCGCGGTGGCGGCCATCGCGTCCGCGATCTCGGTCGTCGCGTCGGATTCGTGGCCGTGTCCGCGGCTGCCGATGCGCGCACGCGCCAGTTCGATGGGGCAGACACAGTGCAGGAGAACGAGGTCGGCGGCCACCTCGGCGGCCGTCGCCGCAGCGCGTCGCCGATCCTCGGCCGCGGTCCAGCTGGCGTCGAGGATCACCGAGACGCCGTCGGCGAGCAGCACGCGGGCGCGCCAGAGGAGCTCGTCGTAGACCCGGGCCCGGTTGGCATCGGAGTAGCGTCCGGCGCCCAGTTGCCCGATGTGGCCCGGCACCCTGTCGACCCGCGCCAGTTCTTTGCGCACAGAGTCACTGGCGAGCAGGACCGCGCCGGTCTCGGTGGCGAGTTCCGCGGCCAGGGTCGATTTGCCGGTTCCTGGTAGTCCGCCGACCAAGGTGAGCCGGACCGCGCCGCGGGCCAAGCGGTCCGCGGCGATCGACAGGTGCTTGGACAGCCGCGCACCGGCGGCCGGATCACCTTGGTCGGCGCGAATCGAATCCACTTTCGCGCGCACGGTCGCCCGGTAGGCGATGTAGTGGTCACGCAATGACGCGGGCGCGCGATCCCCGCTCGTCCGCTGGTAGTCCGCGACGAGGCGGTCGCCGAGGTCACCGTGCCCGAGGAACTCGAAATCCATGGCCAGGAAGGCTATGTCGTCCAATCGGTCGACGTAGCGCAGGCGGTCGTCGAAGTCGAGACAGTCGAGCACCCGGAAGCCGTCCGCCAGCGCGAAGATGTCCTCGGCGAGAAGATCGCCGTGGCCGTCGACCATGCGGCCGTCGGCGATTCTGCTGTCGAACAGCGGGGCCCGGCCGTCGAGGTAGCGCACAGCGGCATGGTCGATGTGCGCCAGCAGCTCGGCGTCGACGAGCTCGGCCGGTGCGGCACCGAGCGGATCGAGCAGTGCGCGCCACCGGGAGCGGACGGCGGCGGCCGTACCAGCGCGGTCGATCTCGGGTCCGCGAGCGGCCCTGTCGTGGAATCGCACGAGTAGTTCGACGAGCTCGGCCGTCGCCGCCGGAGTCGGGGCGTCGCTGCCTGCCAGCAATTCGGATAGCCGGGCGGACTCGGGCATCCGCCGCATGATCAGCACGGGTTCGGCCGCTCCACCGGCCGGGTCGCTGAGGTGCGCGACCCCGATATAGACATCCGGAGCCAATCGGCGATTCAGCTCCAGCTCCCGGGCGCAGGCCCGTTCGCGCAGCGCCGGGGTACTGAAATCGAGGAAGTCGGTGCGCAGCGGCTTCTTCACCTTGTACGCGCGGTCGCCACACAGCAGGACGACGCCGGTATGAGTCTCGTGCACCTGCGCCGGATTCGGTGTCGGGGTGAGCACGGGATCCGCCTCAGGAGGGTCCGAGGAGCGAGGCGCCCGCGGTGGCGCCGCCGTCGAGCACGAATTCCGAGCCGGTGGAGAAGGTGGCGTCGGTGACGATGAATCCGACCATCGCGGCAACCTCCTCCGGTTCGCCGAAGCGCGGAAGTGGTTGGCCCGCGGCGATACCGGGATCCATCTCGGCTGTCATCGGCGTGTGGATGGGGCCCGGGTGCACCGAGCAGACGCGAATGCCGGCGTCACCGAGCTCGATCGCCGCGGCCTTGGTCAGCCCACGCAGACCCCACTTGCTGGCGACGTAGCCGGAGATGCCGGAGTAGCCGATCAGGCCTGCCGTCGAGGAGACGTTGACGATGACGCCGTCACCCGCGGCGCGCAGCCGCGGCGCGGCCAGATGCATGCCCAGCCAGGAACCGACGAGGTTGACGTCGAGGACGTGGCGGAACTGCGCGGGCGCTTCGGATTCGACACCGCCGAAGTCGACGATGCCGGCGTTGTTCACCAGGACCGCGAGCGGACCGAATGTCGCTTCGGCGTCATCGAGCACCCGGCGCCACTCGTCCTCGTCGGTGACATCGAGGTGCCGGAAGATCGCTTGCGGGCCGAGTGCGGCCGCGACGGCGTTGCCGTCGCGTTCGAGCAGGTCGGCGACGACGATGCCGGCGCCGGTCTTGGCGAGTGTGCGCGCGACGGCCGCGCCGATACCGCGGGCGCCGCCGGTGACGACAATGCTGCGGCCATGAAGATCGGACATGATGATCAAACCTTTCGGTGGAGGTATGGCGAAGACATCGGAGTTCAGTGGCCTTCCTCGGCAACGGTGGCGAGGGCATGGTCGAGCAGCACTCGCCGTTCCGCGGCGGCGACGACCCTGCGGGTGGCATCGACGGCGTCGGGGGTCACCGAGACCGAGGTGATACCCATCCGGACGAGGTGTTCGGCGAAGGCAGGGCGGTTCGAGGGGGCTTGGCCACACAGCGAGGACGTGATGCCGTGCCTGCGTGCGGTGGCGACGATCTGGGAGATCGCGTCCAGCACCGCGGGATCGGATTCGTCGAACAGTTCGGCGCACTGCTCGGAGTCCCGGTCGACACCGAGCATCAGCTGGGTGAGATCGTTGCTGCCGATGGAGACGCCGTCCACGCCGAGCCCGACGTATTCGGGAAGCCAGTGCACCACGGACGGGACCTCGGCCATCACCCACCGATGCAGGCCACGCTGTCTGCCCAGCGGGCTCGCGTCGATGAGTTCGAGGCAGGCCTCGAGCTCCCAGCGGGTGCGCACGAACGGAATCATCACGTGCAGGTTCGGGTGGCGCTCGCGCGCGACGGCGAGCGCGGCCAGCTCCGTCGCGAACAGGTCGGGTTCGCGGATGTAGCGGTAACAGCCGCGGTAGCCGATCATCGGATTGTGTTCGACGGGTTCGTACCGCTCGCCGCCACGCAGCGCGCGGAATTCGTTGCTGCGAAAGTCGGTGGTGCGGTAGACGACCGGTCGGGTGCCGAACGGCTCGGCGATGCGATGCAACGATTCGCTCATGCGATCGACGAAGAGCCGCTGCTCGCCGCCGGCGATGAGATCGCGCGGGTGGCGGCCGTCCAGGGCTGTGGTGAGCAGTGTTTCGGCGCGGAGCAATCCGACACCGTCGACCGCTTCCGCCGCAATCCGCGCGGCGTGCTCCGGGGTCGCGAGGTTCACATAGATCTTGGTCGCGGTGGTGTCCGCGGACGGGGCAGGCCGTCCGGCGGCCGTGGGTATCGAGGCGGCGGCGAGGCCGCCCGCGACGACTTCGCCGGTCGACCCGTCGACCGTGACGAGGGTGCTCGCGGCCAGGGTCGACGTAGCGTGGCGGGCGCCCACGATGCAGGGGATGCCGAGTTCGCGGGCCACGATGGCGGCATGGCAGGTCATGCCGCCGCTGTCGGTGACCACCGCCGCGGCGCGAGCCAGGGTCGGCAGCCAGTCCGGGTTGGTCATCGGCGCGACGAGCACCTCACCGTCGCGCAGCTGAGCGCCCTCGTCCGGCGAAGCCAGCACTCGCGTGCGTCCCGATGCCCGGCCTGGCGCGGCGCCGACACCTCGGATCAGCACCGTGGGTGCGGATGCGCCGACTTGTGCCGGCTCGTTCGCGCCGGTCGGCGTGGTGATAGGTCGGGCTTGGACGATCCACAGATCGGTCTCGTCGAATGCCCACTCGATGTCCTGCGGGACGCCGTGGTGATGGGCTTGCACTGCGAGAGCCAGCTCGGCGACGGCGTGTGCGCGGTCCTCGGTCAGGACGGGCTCGGCGGACTCGGCGTCGGGAACTGCCACCCGCCGATCGCCGTCGGGCCCGGCGACGATGGCCCAATGCTGTTGTCCGACACGGGTGTGCAGCAGGGTCGGACCCGCGGCATCGAACAGGTAGGTGTCGGGTTCGACTTCGCCGGACACCACGACCTCGCCTTGGCCGCGGGCCGCTTCGACCACGACCCGATCGCGTCGTCCGGTGGTCGGATCGGCGGTGAAGGCCACGCCGGAGCATTCGGCGCCCACCATCGTCTGGACCACGACCGCCATCTCCGGCTGCCCGCGCATGCCGCGCCGCGCTCGGTAGGTGATCACCCGAGGTGTGAACAGCGAGGCCCAGCAGTCGACGACGGCGCGTAGCAGCGCCTCGTCACCGCGCACGTTGGTGCGCGTGACATTCATCCCGGCGAACGACGCACTCGCACTGTCCTCGCCGATCGCCGAGGAGCGCACCGCCACGGCCACGTTGGCACCGAGTGCGTGGTAGGCCGCCAGAACGGGCGCGCGGACGGCGTCGTCGAGATCGGTGGCGCGCACCAGCGCCGTCATGCGGTCGCACAGCTCGGCTATCCCAGCGGTGTCGGCGCCTGCCGCCATGGCAAGGCCGTGCAGACGGGCGAGTTCGGACCCCGCGGGGCCATCGGTGAGTGTGTGCTCGTAGGCGGCCGACAGGATCACGAACCCCGGGGGTACGGGCAGCCCGGCGGCGACGAGCTCGCCGAGGTTGGCGCCCTTGCCACCGGCGCGATCGGCGTCGGTCAGCCGCAAGCCGCCGAACTCGGTGACGAATTCGCCCATGTCGATTCCTCGTTTCCGGCTGGTCGTCGGTCTGCTTCCAGCCTCGTCGCGGACCCGATCGGTCGATACGGCCGAAGGTCCCGGCCGGGCGCTGGCATTGGTCCTCGCCGGTCCTTCGGCGAGTCCTCGGTGGGCGGCCTCGACGGCAGCCGTCGGCGCCGGGATGGTCCTGGGCAACAGGGGCACGAAGGCTACTCGGGCGGTGCCGTTCGGATCTGCCGCCGAGACGGCGCGGAGCCGATGATCGAGACATGAACAGCACGACTCGCGTGGACGACAACGGCGTCGGACATGTTGCTCGTACCGGCACGACGACGTGACGGGTGCGGCACCCGATTCGGTGTGGTGGGCCACTCGTCACTGATCCGATGGCCGCTGCGCCGGCTGTGCGCCCGGGGTGACTCGGCTACGGCCGAAGTGCCGTGCACTTGCCGAGTGCTGGCCTCGGCGGTGATGACCTTGTCCGATCAGACGATCAGGGAGAAACATTATGCCGAACCACCACGATCCGCTGGCTCCGGCCGTCCACACCGCCCATGTGTGGCTGCGTGCCGTCGCCGAGAGCCTCGACACCGACGATCGCCGCTTCGCGTTGCGCGCGCTGCGCGCATGGTTGCATACGGTGCGCGACCGGATCGGGATCGACAGTTCCGCGCACCTCTCGGCGCAACTGCCCGAGCTGCTGCGCGGTATCTACTACGAGAACTGGGTGCCGTCACATGTTCCTGTGCGGCACGGGCTGCGCGAGTTCCTCGCCCAGTTCGCCCGCGAGACCGGGATCGAACCGGGCGAGGTTCCCGCCGTCGTGGCGCCGGTGACGTTCGCCTTGGAGGAGCTGTTCTCGCCGGGGCTGCTCAGCCGCATCTTCGCCGCGATGCCGATCGATCTGTACCGCGTCTACTACGGAGCGACCTCGGATATCGCGGGTGAGCTGCGACTTCCCGACGATGCCGACACCGCGCAACAGCCTGCTCCGGACCGTGTCACAGAGGTCGCACTCCACGTGGCGGCCTTGACCGAGGCACTCGCGGTCCTCACCCGGGGCTTGGAGCACCTGCCGACCGAAGGCACCGACGACGACACGCGCACTGCCGAGGCCGCACGGCGCGCGCACGACCTGCTGCTGGCCGCTGGTCTGGTCGGACCCCGGCAGTCGGATGCGGTGCGCAGGATTCGATGATCGAGCGGGACGTGCTCGACCGGATTCCGAATCGGGCACGACTCCTCAGCTGGCGAGCGGCACATCCCAGGATTGTCCTGCCCCGAGGACACGCTCGAGGTCCTCGACGCAGACCCGGATCGGGTCGGCCGTGCTCGGGTGCAGCCGAAGCCGGACGTGGGTGTGGTTGACGATGACGGTGACCGGTTGGCCGCGATAGGAGACGGTGAATTCCGCTTCGGGTAGTTCGGCAGGCAGGACCGGATGGAGCCGGAGCACGCCGTGGCGTGTCTCGATGCCGCAGTAGCAGCGCAGGACCATGTCGGCGGTGCCGGCCATCGCGCCGATGTGCACTCCCTCCCGGGTGGTCCCGTGCTGGGTGTCGGCCAGATCCGCGTCCAGTGCTCGGGTGAACAGCGACCAGGACGCCTTGCGGTCGGTGCGGGCCAGCACCCAGGCGTGCGCGAGACGGCTCAGCGTGGACCCGTGACTGGTTCTGGCCAGGTAGTACTCGACGGTCCGGGGAATGATCTCCGGCGGCAGCGAATAGCCCAGCCGTTCGAGGATGTGCCGTAACTCCTCGGCGGAGAAGAGATAGAACAGCATCAGCACGTCCGCCTGTTTGGACAGCTTGTAGCGATTGGGCGTATCGCCTTCCGCGTGCAGGATCAGGTCGAGCCGTTCGATGTTGCCGTAGCGCGCACGGTAGGTGTCCCAATCGAATTCGGCGAGCGTCTCATAGCCCTCGAACTGGCTGATCATGCCGTCGCGGTGAAAAGGCACTCGCATTCGCCTGCTGACGCGGTCCCAGTGGACCGGTTCGCCAGCCCGCAGCCGCAGTCGATTCCACAGGGGTGCGCAATCGCGGCCGTCGAGTAGCCGAACCACGTCGTGGGCGCGCGCCAGCGTCCAGGCGGCGAGGACATTGGTGTACGCGTTGTTGCGCAGCCCAGCTCCGGGCGTATCCGGTCCACCGTCGTGATATTCGTCCGGACCCATCACGCCGTCGATATCGAACCGGTCCTCGGCTGGGTCGTAGACGGCCATCGAGGCGAACGAGCGGGCCACCTCGACGATGATCTCGGCGCCGACGTCGATGAGAAACAGGTCGTCACCGGTGACCTGGTAATACTGCCAGATGCTGTACGCCACGGCCAGCCCGACATGGCGTTGCCTGCGCGAATGGTCCGCCATCCACGTGCCGTTGCGAACGTTGAACAGTTCGGCCGGTGCTTCCTCGCGGCCGTCACTGCCGCTCCGCCAGGGAAAGAGAGCGCCGTCGAGCCCGGCCGCGCGGGCCGCGTCGCGGGCCCGCGGAAGGCGCTCATAGCGATAATGCAGCAGCGCTCGGGTCAGTTCGGGCTGGCGCAGCGTCAGCATCGGGTAGACGAACACTTCGTCCCAGAAGACGTGGCCGCGGTATCCCTCGCCGTGCAGACCCCTGGCCGGCACGCCGACATCGAGGTCGGTCGTGCTGACATGCACCGTCTGCAACACGTGGAACACGTGCAGATTCAGGGCGAGGCTGTGCTTGTGACGCTCGCCCAGACGGATCGCGAAACGGTCCCAGAGCCGGGCCCAGGCCCTGACGTGGGCATCACGCAGGGCCGCGGCATCGCCGACCCGCCCGATCCGGTCCGCGGCGGCCAGCGCGGCGGTGGAGATACCCCGGTCTCGTGAGGTGCTGACGGCGGCGACCATCTCGACCGTAACCGGGGCGGCGCTGCCCACTCGCACGGTCGTGACGACGCCCGGCCGGGATGGCTGGTCGAGGAAACCGCGGTCGACGAGGGTGCCGCGGATCCGGGTGCGGACGGCCGTGGCGATCGTCAGGCGCGATTGCAGGGTGGTCGTTTCGTAGAGCACGGTGTCGTCATCGAGCCTGCGATGGCGGCCGGGTTCGAGATGCACGGCGGTCAACGCGTGGTCGGCGCCGACATTGCGGTTGCGTACCCGCCCCTCGATCGCCGACTCCACGACGAGTTCGCCGTCCCAGTTGTGCGCGTGCACCGACACTTCCAGCACCGCCACCCAGGGCTCGGCCATCGAATGGAACCGCCGTGTGGTCACCGTCGTGTGCCTGCCTCGGCGATCCTCGTACCGGTCGAGGCAGGTCAGTACTCCGGCGCGCAGGTTCAGATCCTGGTGATGGCTGATCAGATCGGGTGAGTCCGGCCGCAGCATCGTCCCATCGGTGTGCCGTACGACCACCCAGGTCCAATCCGGCGTGTTCACCAGATGTTCGGTCTCCACCACGCGCTCCTCTACCGTCGAGGTGCACCGGTTGTAGATCCCGGCCAGATAGGTTCCGGGGTAGTGGATGCCGTCGGGTCCCGTGCCAGGCGTGGCCGCCCGGCTGGCCCAGTAGCCGTTACCGGTGGTGCACAACGCTTCCCGCGTTCCTTCCCTGGCCGGATCGACATCGTCGTAGATCAGGTTCCAGCCACCGGAACTCGCGGGCACAGCGCCACCACACCACCGGGTGCCCACCACCGGAAGCGGGTCGTCGTCGGAGAGGGTCAGCGCCAGATCCGACAGATCGGTGACGATGATGTCGGCCCCGACCTCGGCGAGACGGGCACCGGAGCCTGTGCGATCGACACCGATGACGAGCCCGAACCTGCCATCGACGGCTGCTTGTACCCCGGAGGTGGCGTCTTCGAGCACCACCGCGTCGAGTGGTTCGACCCCCAGCCGGTGCGCGGCCTCGAGGAACATCGCCGGATCGGGTTTGCCTGCCAGCGCGTAGCGACGCGCGTCGTTTCCGTCGACGCGCACGGTGAACGCGTCAGCCAGTCCGGCCGCCGCGAGCACGGCACTACTGTTGGCGCTGGCCGTGACCAGCGCGGTCGGCACGCGGGCCCCGGTGAGCCGATGCAACAGGTCGGCGGCATCGGGAAAGACACGGACGCCGGATCTGGCGAGTTCGGCCGCGAACAGTTGCTGTTTGCGGGCCGCCAGTCCGGCCACGGTCAGGCAGTCCGGCGGGTCCGCCGCGGAGCCCTCGGCCAGGGGAATGCGCCGCTCGGCCAAGAACATACGGATGCCGTCGCTCCGGCTGCGTCCGTCGACGAAACGCCGGTAGTCGGCGTCGATATCGAACGCGCGGACGTCGTCGCCGGTCAGCCGGGGCAGGACTTCGTCGAACAGCTGTTTCCATGCCACGGCATGCACCGTCGCGGTGTCGGTGACGACACCGTCCATGTCGAACAGCACCGCGCCGAACCCGTTCGTGGTGCGGCCGGGTGCGGCCGGGAGGGGCGTCCGGCGGATCACCATGGTGGCCGCAATCGCTCACTGTCCACAGTTCGATCCTGCCCAATGGCGCACGACCAGGGAAGTGTCGTTGGGCGGGCGCAGGATTGCCCGAAGTCCTTCCGACCGGGGACATCGTGCCCTTATCTCCGCACCGGTGCTGCTGGCACCGTGAAATCGGACGAACTTCGACGAAGGACGAGACACCATGAAACGCGGACTGCCCGACGACACCACCGTGCACGCGGCGCTGACGCTCGCCGGGCGCGCGCCGTCCGTCCACAACGTCCAGCCGTGGCGCTGGCGCATCGCCGACCACAGCATCCACCTCTACCTCGATACCCGGCGCGCGCTGCCGGCCGCCGATCCCGACCACCGTGACATCGTGATCAGTTGCGGTGCGGCGCTGCACCATCTCGCGGTCGCGGTGACGGCCCTCGGATGGGCACCGGTGATCCACCGGATTCCCGACCCCGCCGAGCCGGACCACCTGGCCGCGGTGACCCTGGTGCCCCACCGGCCCACCGCGCTCGAGATCGAGCTCAGCAAATCCATCACCCGCCGCAGAACCGACCGTCGGCACTACACCTCCTGGCCGATCCCGTCCGGGTACCTCAGTCTGTTCGTCGAACGGGCCGCGACACTCGGTGCCGTCCTGCGCCGGATCGAGGACCGGGGACCCGTGCAGGCCGCCGCCCGTGCGGCGAGCCGGATCCATGCGAACGACGACGCGTATCGGTTCGAACTCGCGATGTGGTCGGGCAGACACGGTAGCGACGACGGTGTGCCTGCGCGCAACACCGTGCTGCCGACCACGGTCGACGACTTTCCACCCAGGAAGTTCGCGGCGGCGGAATTCGCCGACCCGGCGACTCAGCCGGACCATGCCGAGCTGCTCATCATCGGCACCTCGGCCGACGATCGAGCGTCGCGACTGCGGGCCGGTGAAGCGATCAGCAGCGTCCTGCTGACCGCCACCGGGATCGGGCTCGCCACCTGTCTGCTCACCGAGCCACTCGAACTCGCCGACCAGCGCGCGAGGATCCGTGGGGAACTGCTGCACGACACCGCCTATCCGCAGGCCATACTGCGCGTCGGCTGGGCACCCACCAGCGCCGACGTCCCCCCGGAAACACCGCGCCGCCCGCTCGCCGACCTGTTGCTGACCGACGACGAGGAGTAGCGATGGCCACCGCCACCCGGCCCGATATCGCCACTGTCCGTGCGGTATTCGAGCGCGCCTCCCGTGCGCCTTCACTACACAACGCGCAGCCGTGGCGCTGGCGGTGGGACGGCACCGCCGCGGCGCTCTTCGTGGATGCCGACCGGCTCCTGCCTGCTACCGACATGTTCAATCGGGAAGGCGTGCTCGGCTGCGGGGTGATGCTGCACCACGCCGAAGTCGCCTGGGCCGCTGCCGGCTGGGAGACTCGCGTGGTCCGGTTCCCCGAGCCGAGCGTGCGCGCGCACGTCGCCTCGCTGGAACCCGTGCGGTACCGCGCACCCGCCGAGCCGCAGCTGTCCCTCGGCGAAGCGGTCGACCGACGCTACAGCGACCGGATGCCGATGGACGCGCCGCAGGGCTGGGCGGTGACCAAGGACGTCCTGGATTTCCTCACCCGTCGTTCCGGTGTCACCGCGACCTTCCTGGACCCGGTCGAATCGGTGGCGCTGCAAGGTATTTCGGAACTGACGACTCGCTTCCGCCGGTACGACCCGAAGTATCAAGCGGAGCTGAGTTGGTGGACGGCGGGTCCGGAGCCGGCCGGAACCGGCGTGCCCGCCGCGGCATTGCCCTCGTTGCCCGATCGTGCCCACGTTCCGGTCGGCCGCGAGTTCCCCTCCGGCACAGCCGAATCGGCAGATGGTGTCGACGATGCGGCAATGGTCGCGGTCCTGTCCACCACCGGCGATTCGGCTGCGGATCTTCTCGACTGCGGCTCCGCGCTGTCGGCGGTGCTGCTCGAGTGCACGGTCCAGCACCTGTCCACGTGCACCGTTTCCCATGTGGTGGAGATCCCGGCTGCCCGTGCGCGACTGGCAGATCTCGTCGGGCAGGCCTATCCGCAAGTCCTGGTGCGCATCGGCACCGCCCGATCGGACCGGCCGCCGGGTACCTCGACCCCACGCCGCTCGATCGACAGCATCCTTCAGATCCAGAAGTACTGAGCAGACCTAGGAGAACGACATGAAACTCACCGATGTGTTCGACACCGCGAAAGACGCGATGGCCGTCGAGCGGGTGTACGCCGAGCCGGTCGAACGTGACGGCACAACGCTGATCGGTGTGGCCGCGATCTCCGGTGGAGCCGGCGGTGGCGGTGGGTCGGACGCCGATGGCGAATCCGGCTCCGGTGCCGGCTTCGGGATCGGCGCGAAGCCCGTCGGTGCGTTCGTCATCCGCGACGGCAAGGTGAGCTGGCTGCCGGCGGTGGATGTGAACCGGCTGATCGTTGTCGCCGGTGTCGTCACGCTGGCCGCGCTCGCGGTGGGAGCTCGCTACCTCGGCAGACAATGCACAGAGTGAATTCCGGGCAGCAGCGATTCCAGCATCGCGATGTCGAAGACATCGGTGCCCGGGCGCAGCACCGTCGCCGCTGCCGCCGCCACCCCGACTTCGCAGGCGCGCGCGACACTGTCGCCGCTGACCAGCCGATGGGTGAGTGCCGCGACCAGGCTGTCGCCCGCGCAGGCATCGCTGCGTGGCGGTGTCGGCAGGGTCGGTGCGCCGATGCGATGGTGTCCGTGCCTGTCGGAGCAGACCGCGCCGAGCGCCCCGACCGTGGTGATCGCGTAGTCGCACGCACCCTGGTCGAGGAGCACGATGTTCGCGGCCTGGGCGTCGGCCGGGGTGCTGATCGGGCGCCCTAGTACCGCGGCGGCCTCTCTTCGGTCCAGCCGCAGCAGGAAGACATGCTCGTTCAGCATCGTGGTCAGCTGGGTACCCGCGATGTCGGCGACGAGCTTCGCCCCCCGGCTGCGAACGGCGCGGGCGATATCGGTGCTGAACGCATCACGCAGGCCTGGAGTCGCGCTGCCGGACAGGACGAAATAGTCGCAGCCCTGCGCGGTGTCGGCGACTGCCGCCAGGCAGCGACGTTCCTCGTCGACAGTCAGCACCGGTCCCGGTGCCACGATGTGGTAGCTGCGACCGTCGGTGTCGTCCGCGACGACGAATGCTTCGCGGGTGTCGCTGGAGATCGCGATGGGAACATGCGGCAGTCGTTCCTCGTCCAGCAGCCGGTTCAGCCGGGCGCCGACCTCGCGGCCCGCTGTGTGCACGGCGAGGGCGGTGCCGCCCAGTGTGCGAAGACACCGGGCCACATTGATTCCGCCGCCCCCGGCACGAACAGAGCGTATCCGCGCGCGTGTCTTGCCTTCCGGGACAAGCGCGGGCACCTCCAGCGACATGTCCACGGTCGGGTTGACCGTGAAGGTGGCGACGGGGATGGCGTTCGGTGCGGACATCAGGTGCGCCTCCCGCCGAGGACGGTGGTGTCGTCGGTGTCGGAGGCCCCCGGGAGCGAGCGGGTGGTCGCCGCGGCCGACCGATCGGCCCGTCGTACCGAAACATACGCCGTGATCACCGTCGCCAGCACCACGAATTCCACGCCGAGGATGAGAAGGAACAGCCAATGCATGATCGTTGCCTCGACGTGGCCGGATCGTCGCTCAGGGGTGGGTGATGCTGATCGGGGCACTCGGCAGGTCGAGCGCTCGGGCGATCAGGCCGGACCATTCCCGGATGGCCCGCCAGTCGCGCAGATCGCCGTAGCGTGTCCCCCCGAGCAGCCGGTACATGGCTCGCGCTCGCCACGAGACGCCGGCACGCTCGTACCGGCCGGCGAACGCGGCATAGTCGCGCGGTTGGAGCGCGGTAATGGCGGCCGCGATCTTGCGGGGAATCTGGCGTCCGATCCGACGACCCAGCGGGCCGCGCAGCGCAGGGCCGAGACCCACGGTGAACAGCCACACCTTCTTGTCCGCCAATGTCGGCTGGTTGTTGCGGATGTAGGCCGACGCTTCGGGCAGCAGATCCATGTCATGGATCGCACTGCCGATGACGACGACGTCGATGCCGGTCAGGTCGGGTGCGTGTTCGATGTCATGGAGCTCGGCGTGCGCGCTGTGCGCGCCGAGGTCATCGGCGATGAACTCGGCGATATCGCGGGTCGAGCCCTGCGCGGTGGCATACAGAACAGCGATGCGGGGAGAAGATGTCGATGTCATGGTTCCAGCCTCACGCGCGGCGCACGAACCGAGCAGAGCCATGATGCCCGCATCGTCGGGACCTATGGCACCGTGCGGCGCACAGGTGACCATCGCGCGCCGCACCGGGACTTTCGGCTCTGCACCCGGGCCCGGGCAACGGGCGACGATCGAGCGATGACCAGTGATTCCGCGCCCGCGATCGTCGTCACGGGGTTGACCAAGCGATTCGGCCGCACCACCGCGCTGGATGCCCTCGATCTGACCGTCCGGACGGGCGAGGTGCACGGCTTCCTCGGGCCCAACGGCGCGGGCAAGACCACGGCCATCCGGATCCTGCTCGGCCTGCTGCGCGCGGACGGCGGCTCGGCCCGAGTCCTCGGCGCAGATCCCTGGGCCGATGCGGTAGCCGTGCACGCCCGGCTCGCCTATGTGCCCGGCGAGGTCACCCTCTGGCCGGGCATCACCGGTGGCGAGACGATCGATCTGCTCGGCAAGCTGCGTGGCGGCATCGATCCTGGGCGCCGAGCCGACCTGCTCGAGCGGTTCGATCTCGATCCGGCGGTGAAAGGCCGCGCCTACTCCAAAGGCAATCGGCAGAAGGTCGCGTTGATCGCTGCCTTGGCGTCGGACGCCGAGTTGTACCTGTTCGACGAACCCACCGTCGGTCTCGATCCGCTCAAGGAGGTGGAGTTCCAGCGCTGTGTGCGCGAGCTGGCGCGCGAAGGGCGCACAGTGCTGCTGTCGAGCCACATTCTCGCCGAGGTCGAGGCGCTGTGTGACCGGGTGAGCATCATCCGCCACGGCCGCACGGTGGACAGCGGTTCGCTGGCCGAACTACGGCAACTGCGCGGCACCACCGTCGATGTCGAAACCGAGCGATCCGCCTCGCCGCTGGCGTCACTGCCGGGAGTGCGCAACCTGAGCGTCGACGGTCGGCGAGCGCGTTTCGATGTCGACTCGGTGGCATTCGACAGTGTCCTGCGCGTGCTCGCGGATCTGGGTGTCGTCGAGATGACCAGCACCAGACCAACTCTGGAAGACATCTTCCTGCGCCACTACGCCGATGATCCCGTGGTGGTGGTGTCGTGAGTACCGCGATCGCCGCTCCCGCGGGCGCCGGAGTCACGGGCACTGCCATCTTGGTGCGCTTCATGACGCGCCGGGAGCGGTGGATCCTGCCCTGGTGGCTGTGCGGGATCGGTGCCCTGCTGGCGGTGCAATCGGTGAGCAGCCAGGGCTTCTACGATTCTCCGGCGAAGCTGGCCCAGTTGCGTGCCATGATGAGCGCGAACGCCGCGGCCGTGGCGATGGGTGGACCGACCCGGCTGCTGGACACGATCGGCGGGGAAGTCGTCTTCGAGATCTTCGCCTACCTCGCGATCACGGCCGCGCTGATGAACATGTTCCTGATCGGCAGGAACACCCGGTCCGACGAGGAATCCGGCCGTGCCGAACTGATCAGGTCGATGCGGGTGGGACGCCATGCGCCGATGGTGGCCGCGCTGGCTGTCGCGCTGATCTCGGACGCAGCCGTCGCCGTGCTCGTCTGCGCCTCCGCGGTACTGACCGGGTTGCCGGTCGCAGGATCTGCCGTGCTCGGTGCCGCAGTGGGCGGCGTCGGGTTCACCTTCGCCGCCGCGACGGTGGTGGCGGCACAGATCTTCGAAAACCCGCGCACGGTCTACGGTTCGGTGACCGCGCTCATCGCCGTGGCCTATGTAGCGCGTGCCGTCGGTGACGTCGGCCCGGAAGCGATGTCGTGGGCGTCGCCGATCGGCTGGGGGCAACGCACGTACCCGTATGTCGCGGACCTCTGGTGGCCGACCACCTTGTTCCTCGTTGCCTCGGCGGCGCTGATCGCCGTCGCCTTCCTGCTGGTGGACCGGCGTGATTTCGGGGCGGGGCTGATTCGATACCGGGCCGGACGCGCCACCGCGTCCTGGCTGCTCGGTTCGGCGGTCGGACTGGTCTGGCGATTGCAGCGCGCGACGATAGCGGGCTGGTGTGTCGGTGTTTTCCTGCTGGGTGTCGCCTACGGGTCCTTCGCCGACAGCATCGATCAGTACCTGCGCGACAACCCCGAGATTGCGGCCTATCTCGCGGGAGGTGCCGGGGACGCCGTGGATTCGTATCTGTCGTTGACGCTGTCGATTCTCGCGTTGTCGGCCGCCGCGTACGGCACCGCAGGCGTCCTGCGCGCCCGGTCCGAGGAATCCGCCGGGCGTTCGGCGTTGGTTCTCGCGCAGCCGGTCGGTCGTGGTCGATGGTTGACCAGCCATCTGGCGGTGGCGATGACCGGCAGCGCCATGGTGCTGGTCGCCGGTGGTGCGGGCGAGGGCCTGGCCTATGGAGTGACCGTGCACGATCCGGGCCAGGTGCTACGCCTGGCCGCTGCCGCGGCCGCTTATGTTCCACCGGTCTGGGTGATCGTGGCCGTCGCGGCGGCCGCGGTCGGGTGGTGGCCGAACGGCGCGCCGACGTCGGCGTGGATCTACTACGGGTACGTCGTCGCGGCGTTGATCTTCGCCGACGCGTTCGATCTGCCCGGCTGGGTAGGTGCGGGTTCCCCGCTCGACCACGTTCCGATGGTGCCGCTCGATGATGTCGATCCCCGCGCCCTGCTGGTGTCGGTCGCGGTGGCGGCGGGAATTGCGGGGTTCGGCATGCTCGGATTCCGGCGCCGCGATCTGATCGGCTGAGGTGATCACGATGACAACAACCACGTTCCGTATCGACGGCATCGCGTCGTACGCCGCGAGACTGTGGCGATGCCGGCCATGGAACACCAATCCGCTCATGCGATGGCCGGATCGGGTGCTCGCCGCGGCCAGAGTGTGCGCGGTTGCGTTGATGGTGATCTCGGTGCCGATCGCCGGCGCGGTAGGAACCGTCACCTACTCCGACGCGGCGGCCGACATCCGCGCCGAACGCGCCGCGCTGACGGTCGTGCACGCCACCGTTCTGGAAACCCCCGAGCGCACCCCCGACCACACCTACCAGGCCCGGGTGAGCTGGCCCGGCGAGTCGGGACCGGTCGGCGCCACCGTCGCCGTCGCACGGGAGACGGCCGAGGGAGCCAGTATTCCGTTGTGGCTCAACGAATCCAGCACTCCAGTCGCTGCTCCTGGAGAGCCGGCCGCGGCCGTGATGAACGGAATCGGCGCGGCCGCGGTGGTCCTGGTCGGCGCCGCATTCGGGGGGTGGTGCCTGACCTTCCTGGCGGAGCGTCTGGTGGCGCGTCGGCGGTCCGTCGTCTGGGAACGTCAATGGTCTGCGCTGGACGGCGTTGGTACGGAGGGCGACCGGTGAGTACCTCGCGCACCGTTGATCGGTCGCCGGGAACTGCCACGAGCGAGGGTCGGCCCGCTGAGAACGTCCACCACAGTTTCCGCACTAGGCGAATCGCGTGGTGAGCTCCGTCGAGATCTCGTAGTGGCGCAGCAGGAATGAGCGTTCGTCGAGTTTCTTGCGCCGCAGCCAGCTGGTCACCTCGGCGTTGCATTTGCTGGAGTTGCACGACGCGCACGCGGGCACGACGTTGCCGAGTGTGTAGCGGCCGCCGCGCGAGATGGCTTGCACACAGTCCTTCTGCAGCGAGGTGGCGGCGGAGCCGCAGTAGGCGCACCCGCCCCAGGACGTCTCGAGCGCGTCCCATTGGGCGTCGGTGAGGTCGTGGGTGACGCGCGCCATCCGCTTCTTGCGTTTGCGCGCGGCGCGAACCTGTTTGCTACCGCCAGTCGGCACGAACCGAGAATACGCGTCCCGATGGTCGACAGGTCGGAGGCGGAGCGGTCTCGGCAGGTCAGTCACCTGGCGCGCGCACCACCCGGATTACCGGCGGATGCCGGAGGCTCCGGCCGACGACGCAGTATCGCTCGGTGAGGTCGGCGAGCTTCGCCAGCGCGGCCGCGTCCACGTCGGCGGAGGTCGTGACGGTGATCGTCACCGTGATCGGTGACACTCCGACCTCGGCGGTCCGGTCGATGCCGAGGGTGCCGGTGGCGTCGAAGGATCCGGTCGCCTCGACCTCGGCACCGATGATCGGCAGCGCCATCACGGTGGCGACGCTGCGGCAGGTCACCCCCGCGCAGGCGGCCAGCGCCTCGAGCAGCATGTCACCCGAGCAGGCATCCGAACCGTCGCCACCGGTGGCTGGATGCAGGCCGGCGCGCACCGGACCCGCGAACGTCCGCACCGTGCAGGTGACGCCGGGGTCGGCGAACGAACCCCCACCACGCAGCGGTGTGATCGCGGCGGCCGGATCGTCCCGGTACCGCTGTTTCACCGAAGCTTGCTGGGCCTTCAACTCCGCCGCCGTGGTCATCTTCTCCAGAGTAGGCCGTCGTGACGGCTCGAGATCGGTCCCGCGAGCTGCGCGGAACGTTGAACAGCGCAGGGCGACCTTGGTACCTTGAGATCGGGGACCGCCGTTCGGACCGGTGCACCGTGTGGGGCCGCCGCCCGAGCACGATCAAGGGGCGCAGTCGATGCCGGTATTCATGGTGGAGCGGCAATTCGCCGAACAGCTCGAGGTGGCTCCGGAGACCGCCGCGGAGATCAACCGGGTCAACGACGAGTTCGGCGTGCGCTGGCTCAGTTCCTTCCTGTCGCTGGACAAACGCAAGACGTTCTGCCTGTACGAGGCCGACAACGTCGACGCGATCCGCGCCGCCGCGGTCCGGGCCGGCATCCCGGCCGACGCCATCATGGAACTGTCCGGCACACTCACGCCGGACGGCGCCTTCGCGCCGCTGTCGGCGGACGGGTCGGTCGCCGGCTAGAGCAGTCCGTGCTCGGTGGCGAAGATCGCGGCCCTGGTGCGATTGGGCGCTGCCGTCTTGATCAGAATGCTGCGCACATGATTGGCGGCGGTGTTGGCGCTGATGAACAGACGCTCGCCGATCTCGCGGTTGGACAGACCGTCGGCCACCAGCCGGAGCACGTCCACCTCGCGGTCGGTGAGCCCGTTCGGCAGGGACACGCGCTCGGCGCGGGGCGCCGGGTCCGCGTCCAGATCCCGCAGAATGCGGCGGTGTCCGATCCGGCGGGCCAGCGCGCGCGCCTCGGTGGCGAGGTCGGCGGCGGCAGGTCCGGGCCCGGCGTCGGGGTGGCGGAGCCGGTGCCTGCACCACGCCGCCAGCGTTTCGGCCTGATGGGTCACCGCGCCCATCCGTCGGTCCATCGCGAGAGCGCGTTCGAAGTGCTGGTCGGCACTTCGCGCGCCGAGTACGGAGTCGAGCTCGGCGAGATAGCGATCCGCGCTGCCGAACACCGCGACGCTGGCGCCTGCCATCAGGTTGGCCCCGGTGTACTCGGCCAGCAACGGGCGCAGCGTCGCCGCCACCGCGGTGTCGTCCAGCCCGACCGCGGCCTCGGCGGCGAATGCCAGCACCCCCGCCCATTGCGCGCCGAAACGGTGATCGCCCAGCCGGTCGCACAGGTAGGTCAGCACGCGCGCGGCCGGCTGCCACATCTCCAGCTCCGTGTACAGGGCCAGTAGGCCCGGCAACCAGTGATCGTCGAAGCTCTCGTGCCCGGAGACGAGCGGACGAACCTGCTCCAGGCCATCGGTGACCCGCCGGAGCATGAACTGCTGCACACCCCATGATCCCTCGGTGGCGCCGCCGAACTCGTGGGCGAATTGGTCGTCGAGCCAGTCGCTGATCCGCTCGGTGCCCGCGAAGTCGCCGACCGCGAACCGGTGCGCGCAGCGCGAGCATCCGGCGACATACCGGAAGAACGGCTGACCTCGGGCCAGCGCCAGCTCGGTCAGATCGCGCTGGGCACTACTCCAGGCCGCCTCGTCGCCGAGCAGGTAGGCGAACACCGCACGGTGAAACGCGGCGGGACCCCGGTAGTCGTCGTCGCCGAGGCGCGCCCCGATCTCGTTGAGCTCGACCGCCCGGGCCAGCAGCTCGGGGGCCAGGTCCGGGCGGATGCCCTGCCACAGCGTCGTGCTCAGGGCATGGGCGAGAAGCTCCGCATCGCCGATGGCCCTGGCACGCGCCAGCGCATCTTCGCCGATCCGGCGGGCCCGCCGGGAATCGCCGGTGAACGACGCGGCACGTCCCATGCTCGCGCGAGCGCGTACCGACAGCGGATCGTCGTGATCCAGCGCGGCGGCGCTCAGCGCCTCGCTCAGCAGCGCCAGCGAGCGCTGACCACTCGCGGAGGGCCGCCACGACGCGTTCTCGTGCCCGATGGCGGCGGCCAGCCGGACGCGCGGGTCCCCATCCGTGGCGAGCTCCTCGTAGAGCCGACGGGCGGTCGGGAAGTCACCACCGTGCAGATGACAGCGCGCCGCCGCCGAGAGGAGTTCGACCCGGGTCGGTCCGTGCGCGACGTGCACCTGCGCGGCGCGCTCGTACAGCACCGCCGCCTCGCGATGGGCGATGCCACGCTCGGCCTGGCGGGCCGCGAGCACCAGATAGTGCACCGCCTTGTCCGCGTAGCCTAGGGCGCGGGCCCGGAAATAGTGATGTGCCAGCGCGGCCACCCGCGTCGGGTCCCGCTGCTCGACGGCCAGCGCGACCCGGGCGTGCGCGGCCGCGAGATCGCCCGCCGACATCCGGTCGAGCACGGCCTGGCGGGCCAGGGCGTGCGCGAATCGATAGCCGCCGTCCGCCGCACCCGCGACGAGAAGTCCGGCGCGCACGCCGAAGTCGATCCCCGCGAGGACCTCGGTCGAGTCGAGGCCGTCGGCCAGGATCTCGGGGTCGACGACGTCGCCGGCGACCGCGGCCAGCTCGATCACGCGCGCGTGGTCGGCGTCGAAGGCCGCCAGCCGGCGGGCGAGCGCATCCTGGACCGATCGGGGTGCGGCGACGCCGGAACGTACCGCGGCCAGGCCACCGCGGCTCGCCAGGTCGTGCCAGTACTCCTGGAGGAAGAACGGGTTCCCGCCGGTGTGGTCACGCAGTACCGGCGCGGCCGACCTCGCCGCCTCGCACGACACCCCGGCGGCCCGGACGAGGTACTCGACCACATCCTCGGTCCCGAGCCCGACGAGGTCGATCCGGGCGACACCGTCGAGGCGATGCAGATCCGCGAGGGCGAAGCTGACCGCATCCGTGCGGTCCGGGGCGGTCGTCCGCAGGGTCGCCAGCACGAGCAGCTGCTCGCCGGCCGTGGACTCGACCAGATGCGTCAGCATCGCCAATGTCGGTTCCGAGGCCCACTGCAGATCCTCGAGGACGATCACCAGGGGACGGCGCTCGGCGGTCGCCAGCAATACCCGCAGGAGAGCATCGAACAGGGCGGGCCGGGAGTCTCGGTCACCCGGATTCGGTTCCGCCGACGGCCAGTACCGCGCCACGCGGGTGGTCAGCCGCAGCAGCGGGGCGGCCGCCGCGGGGGCGATACCGCGCAGGACTTCCGGCGGGGTCTGCTCGATCGCCTGCTCGAGAATCGCGACGAAGGGGCGGTACGGAATGTCGAGGTCTTCGCGGCACGCGCCCCACAGCACCGCGGCACCGTGCGCGCGCAGTGCCGCGGCCGCCTCGCTCACCAGCCGGGTCTTGCCGACGCCGGGCTCGCCGCCCACGAAGACGACCTGCCGCCGATCGTCCTCGACCGCTGCCCAGACGGCCTCGAGCCGCGCGACTTCCGCGCGACGACCGACAAAGGCCGTGTCACTTCTCGGCGGAGCCGATTCCGTCACTTCTCGACCATAGCCGGATTCGACGCCCACCGAGATAGTCCGATCTGACCCCCTCCCGACCGCGCCGATTCGATCAGATCAGGTCAGGCGCCCAGCGCCGGCTCTCCGTAGCGTCACAGCTGACGCCGAGCGAGGAGCACACCATGGCAACGACGATCGAGGACCTGCCCATCGAGGTCGCCCAGGGCGAGTTGGTGACCCGGTACATCGAGTGGGGCGACATGGCGATCCGGCACGCCAGCGTGCCGGCCGGGACCGACTTCGGCCCGGTCCTGCACGGCCTTCCCGACGACCGCTGCCCCAGCCCGCACTGGGGAATCGTGCTGGCAGGGTCGTTGCGACTCGAGCACGCCGACGGCACGGTCGAGACCGCGAACGCCGGCGAGGTCTACTTCTGGCCGGCCGGGCACACCGCCACCTCCGCCGGGGGAGCGGTCTTCCTCGAGGTCGGACCGGTGGCGCAGATGCGTCAGTTCCACGACCACGTACTGCGCTTGTTCGGCTGATCGTCACCTCGGCTCGACCCGACCTCCAGGGAGCAGAAATGAACGGCACGCCAGCACTGACCATGCTCGAAGCGGTCCGCGGCGAGGTGATCACGGCGCAGTCACCCGGCTACGACGAGGCTCGCTCGGTCTACAACGGGATGATCGACCGGAAACCCCTCGCGATCGTCGGCGCGGTCGATGTCGCCGACGTGCGCACCTCCGTCGACGCCGCCCGGGAGAGCGGACTCGACCTCGCCGTCCGCGCGGGCGGGCACAGCGTCCCGGGTTTCGGCACCGTCGACGACGGCATCGTCGTGGATCTCGGCGCCATGAAGGGTATCCGCATCGATCCCGAGCGGCGGACCGCCCGGGTGCAGGCCGGCTGCACCTGGGGCGACTTCGACCACGCCGCGCACACTTTCGGCCTCGCCACCACCGGCGGCATCATCTCGACCACCGGTGTGGCCGGCCTGACTCTCGGCGGCGGTATCGGCTACCTCGCCCGCGCCTACGGGCTCTCCATCGACAATCTCCGGTCCGCCGATGTCGTCCTGGCCGACGGCACCTTCGTGACCGCGAACGCGACCGAGCACCCCGACCTGTTCTGGGCACTGCGCGGCGGCGGCGGCAACTTCGGTGTGGTGACCGACATGGAGTTCGACCTGCACCCGGTGGACACCATCTACGGCGGACCCATGTTCTTCGAGCTCGACGCCGCCGAAGAACTGCTGCGGACCTACCGCGACTGGATCGCCGCGGCTCCGCGCGCGATGGGTGCCTTCCCGGCGTTCCAGATCGCCCCACCGCTACCTTTCATCCCCGAAGACCGGGTCGGTGCGCCCTTCTTGCTCCTGGTGTCGTGCTTCAACGGCAGCGACGAGGAGGGCGAAGCGCTGCTCGCGGACCTGCGAGCGGTCGCGGCGCCGGTCGCCGAGCACGTGGGCCGGATGCCCTACCCAGCCCTCAACAGCGCCTTCGACGCGCTGCTTCCCGCCGGGTTGCAGCACTACTGGAAGGCGGCGTTCCAGCCCGAGCTCACCGACGGCGCCCTCGCCGCCCACCTCGCGTTCGGTCCCCGGGTCCCCGCCATGCAGTCCACCATGCACCTCTACCCGATCGACGGCGCCGTCCACGACGTCGCGGCGGACGCCACCGCGTTCGCCTACCGAAACGTGAACTTCGCTCCGGTCATCGCCGGCATGTGGCCGGATCCGGCCGACAACGAAGCCAATATCACGTGGGTGCGCGACTACTATGCCGCGCTCGAGCCGCACACCGCTGACGGCGGCTACATCAATTTCATGGCGTCCGACGACCAGCGCCGCATCCGCGCCAACTACGGCCCGAACTACGACCGTTTGGCGACGGTCAAGAAGGCCTACGACCCGGCCAACCTGTTTCATCTCAATCAGAACATCGCACCGGCCGGGTAGGGCCACCACCGGTCCCCGAGTGAACCGGGCCGACGGTAGGCCCGGCCGACCTCGGCGGGAGTTCGAAAAACGACGAAAGTCCCTGGGCGGATGGACCGTCGGCTCTGCACTGATATCGACCGCCGCGGCAGGGTGGGTGTGGGTCGGCACCACCTCGGTGGTGCGAGTGCACGAGCTGAGGACGAAGAGTTGCTACCGATATCGCAAGCGTGGTCGTCGACGAGATACCCCGAGATAGCCGTACGCGCCGCCGGATGCGTGCCGAAACTCGAGGGTCAGCGCTTTGCCGGAGCGGTCGCCCGGCTGCTTCGCAAGCATGGTGTCACCGGTGGCGCCCGGCTGCGGATCGCCGGCGCGCAGGGCGGTGATCCGCCGATGTTGGTGCAGGTCAATCTGAGTATCGGCGGGCCAGCCCGAATCCAGGTGCCGACGAGCGGTCCGGGCGACGCGCTGCCGGTTGTCACCCGGGTCGAAGAGAGTCTGACCCGTCGGGGGTCGAGCTGGCGGCCCCGCCCGTGGCCGGATCCGGCGCGGCCTGCCCTCGAGGTGGCGGCGCCGGGACGGCTGGCACGCCGAAAGACGGTGGTTCCGGCCAGGTGCGGCCCCGCTGCGGCGGCGCAGGTGATGGACGCGATGGACTACGACGCGCATCTGTTCGTCGATGCCGAGACCGGCCAAGATGCTGTCGTCTATCGTGCCGGACCGTCCGGAGTGCGCCTGGCTCGTCAACGTGAGCTCCGTCCGCCATGCGGCGGTTTCGGCGCGGACATCCCACCGATCATCCTGACCCCTCGGTGTGCACCGGTACTCGCCGAATCCGAGGCGATGAGCCGGGTGGCCGAATACGGGCTCCCGTTCCTGTTCTATACCGACGCCAGTCGCGGGCGTGGCCAACTGCTCTATCGCCGATACGACGCCGACCTGACTCTGCTCACCCCTCGCTGATTCCGGGGCCCGCGACGGCGCACCCGGACCTGGTGAATCCCTTCCTCGACATCGAAAGGTGGACAACGACAGTGGCACGCCTGCTGACCCAACGCGAGATCCTCACCGAACTCGAGCCAGTTGCCGAGATCGCGGTGAACAAGCACCTGGCCTTGGCCAAGGACTGGCATCCGCACGACTATGTTCCGTGGGACGTCGGCCGCAACTTCGCCGCCCTCGGTGGAATCGATTGGGAGCCAGGACAATCCACGCTGTCCGAGGTCGCCAGAGCGTCGCTGATCACGAACCTGCTGACCGAGGACAATCTGCCTTCCTATCACCGTGAGATCAGCGAGAATTTCTCCCGCGACGGTGCGTGGGGGACCTGGGTCGGCCGGTGGACTGCCGAAGAAGCTCGCCATTCCATCGTCCTTCGTGACTATCTCGTCGTGACTCGTGGTGTCGACCCGGTCGCGCTCGAGAACGACCGGATGACGCATATGGGGGCCGGGTTCAGCGCGCCCACCGACCAGGACGTCGCCGGCGGGCCCGGATTCCTGTACTCGGTGGCGTATGTGTCGTTCCAGGAATTGGCCACCCGGGTCAGTCACCGCAATACGGCAGCCGTGTGCGCGGATCCGGTCGCCGACCGGATGCTCGCCCGGATCGCCGCCGACGAGAACCTGCACATGATCTTCTACCGCACCCTCTGCGGAGCCGCCCTGGATCTGGCGCCCGACCAGACCATCGATGCCGTCGCGGCCATCGTGCGCAACTTCCGGATGCCCGGCACCGGGATGCCGAACTTCCGCCGCCACGGCGTCCTCATGGCCAAGCACGGCATCTACGACCTGCGCCAGCATCTGGAGGAGGTGCTCCAACCGGTCCTGCGGCACTGGCGGATCTTCGAGCGCGACGACTTCGGTCCGGTGGGTGAGCGGGCACGCGACGATCTCGCGGACTTCCTGCACGACCTCGAAAGCACCCGCGTTCCCCGGTTCGAGGAGCAACGGGATCGGGCGCTCGCCCGGGCGAAGGCGTAGCGCCTGTCCGGGCGATACTGACGAGGAAAAGCAGAACGCCGGGAATAGTGTGGGGATCGGCGAGGCTTTCGCCCGGCTCGGTGTCGGATGTCTTGTCGCTCACGTCGGAGACCGAAGGGACCGGCTGATAAAGGCCATGCTCGTCATGACCGCCGGTCTCGATCGGGAAACAGAAAGGCGAACCATGACCCTGCATGCCGATCGGAATCGCCCTGTGGTCGTCGGAACCGACGGTTCCGAACAATCGTCGACCGCGCTTCGCTGGGCAGCGCGGTTCGCCGCGCACCACCGCGCGCCGTTGCGGATCGTCTACGTCATCGATGTCCCGGTGGAGTACGGCCCCGGACTCTCCGGCCCGCTCTTCGACCAGGAAAGGCTGCGTGAGCACGGCGAATCCGTGGTCGCGGCGGGAGCCGCGGCCGCCGCGGAGGTCGTCGGGCCGATCGACATCCCGATCGAGACTGTCGTGGCCACGGGCACGATCGTGTCGGCCCTGCGCCATCACAGCGCGTCGGCGCGATTGGTCGTCGTCGGTAGCCGAGGGCACGGCGCGATCCGACGCACCCTGCTCGGATCGGTCAGCACATCGCTCGCGCGGCACTCCGAGTGTCCGGTGGCGGTGATTCCCGAGGAGGAGGCCGATCCGGGCGGCAGTGTGGTGGTCGGTGTCGACGGCTCCGCGTGTAGTGCCGACGCGGTCGCGATCGCGTTCGAGGAGGCCTGCCTGCGCGGTGTCCGGCTGGTCGCGGTCCACGCGTGGTCGGAGTTCTTCCGGTACGACTCCCGCGCCATCATGCAGACCGAAGGTGAGGCGCTGCTGGCCGAGAGTCTGGCCGGGTACGCCGAGAAGTACCCCGATGTGGAGGTCGGACGCGTCGTGGTCGAAGACAAACCCGCCAGAGCGGTCCTCGACTCGTCCGCCACCGCGCAACTCGTGGTGGTCGGCAGCCACGGCAGGGGAGGGTTTTCGGGGATGACTCTCGGATCGGTCGCCCAGGCGGTCCTGCACGGCGTGGCCTGCCCGCTGATCGTCGCCCGGTGCGGAGCCGGAGCCGACTGACGATCCCGGCACCAGCACTGCCCGTCGATCGTGAGAGGGAGGCCATGAGATGCCGGCACGTCATGCTGCCCCCGTCGTGGTCGGCGTCGACGGCTCGGACGCGGCGCTGACCGCCGTCCGATGGGCCGCGAAGACCGCCGCGCTGCGGCAGGCACCGCTGCATCTCGTCCATGCGATGAGTTCGGGCTGGGATCTCGGGGAGCGACTGGGCGTCGTGGGTCTGCACAACCAGCGCTTTCACGACGAGGGTGCGGCGGGGCTGGCGACGGCCGAACGCGTCGCCCGGTCGGCGGCCGGACCTCTCACCGTCCACCGGTTCCTGGTCCGGCCATCGCCTGTCGCGGCGCTGCGGCGCCGCGCGCGCAAGGCCGAGGTCATCGTCGTCGGCAGCCGAGGTCTCGACAGGTTCGAACGCACGGTGCTCGGTTCGGTCAGCGGTGTGCTCGCTCGCCGTCTTGCGTGCCCCTTGGCGGTGGTGCCGGATACCGGCTCGCCCGCCGCGGTGCGGGATCTGCCGGTGCTGGTCGGCGTCGACGGCTCACGAGGTAGCAGTCGCGCTCTCGACCATGCCGTCGAGGAGGCGTCCCTGCGTGGAGTCGGGCTCGTCGCGTTGTTCGTGTGGGCCGAGCCCGACCCTGGTATCAGCTGGGCTGACATGCCAGAACATTGCCGCCGGCTGCTGTCGGAGCAACTCGTCGGCCTCCACGAGAAGTATCCCGACGTCGCCGTCACCCGCGTGGTGGACCATGCCGATCCGGTCCCGCGACTGCTCGACGAGTCGACGCGGTCCCAGCTGATCGTCCTGGGTAGCCACGGCCGCAGCGGCTTCACCCGAAACACCCTCGGATCGGTCAGCAGGGCAGTCCTGCATGACACCCAGGTACCGCTGCTGCTCGTCGGTCACCGCCGGTGAGGCCACCGAGCGGGGGCCTGCCTCGGCCGCTGGGATCTGGATAGTTGTGCCCTATTATGCGAATATCTACTCCACTCAGGCGGCGGGAGGCTCGGTGCCATCGGACAGGGCGGAGCCCGGCGATGCTTCCCCACCCACGCATCGAGTCGTTTCCGTGCTCGAATTTCTCGCCGGCGCTGACGCGCCGCAGACCTCGGCGCAGATCGCCGATCATCTCGAGCTGAGTCGCTCGACGGTCGGCAATGTGCTCTCCGCCTTGCGCAGCCGCGAGTGGGTGAGCCGGCGTGGCGACCTGACCTATGAGCTCGGCCCCGCGTTCTTGCGCACCGCCGACCGGGAACGGGGCAAATTCGCCGGGGGTTCCTCGTTGCGCGCTGTGCTGGAAGATCTGGCGCGCGAAGTGGATTGCGGAGTCGCGCTGGTCGTGGTCGACGGCGCCGAGATCCGGTTCACCGAGGTCGTCGAGAACCGTGGCCGGATCCCGGCCGGCATCTCGGTCGGCACCCGATTGCCGCTCATTCCGCCCGCGGCGGCGACGCTCGTCGCCCACTCCGGTGATCCGGTCCGGCAAGCCTGGCTCGCGGCGGCCGCGCCGGACGAGCGGGCGGATTACGGGCGGCTTTTCGCCGACATCCACAGCGTCGGTGCCGCGGTGTGGGGGGTCGACTCTCGCAGCGTGGCCACGCTCGACGTCCTGGCCGACGTCGTCGAACACCTGGCGCACGACCCGGTCAGCCGCACGTTGCGCGAACGGGTCCTCGGGCTGCTCGGCGAGATCAGCGGCACCGCCTACCGCCCCGGCGAACTCGATACCGAGGCGGCACTGCCGATCAGCTACGTCTCGGCCCCCGTCATCGGCCCGGACGGAATCGCCTCGGCGGAGGTGATCGTCGGCCCCATGCGCTCGGCGGTGACCCGATCCGAACGCGACCGCTACGTGTCCGCAGTGATCGCGGCGGCGAAAGCGCTGTCCGGCCTACGCTGACGCGTCTCCGCTCACATCGATTCCTTCGTCGACTCCCAGGTGGCTCCCCTTCCGCCGCGTCATCGGGATCGAATCTCCCCGCCGCGCAGGGTCCTTGCTATCGCAGCCGTGCTCACCTACCCTGCGTGCTATCCGAATATTCGGTTGAGTTCGTTCGAATATTCGTTTCGCGACGAGTTCTTCGATGAGCGAGCGCGTCGACATCAGGAATCAGGGAGTCGCCCGTGTTCGAGAAGTCGGGTCGCATCGCCGCGACCGCCGCGCTGAGCCTGACCGTGTTGCTCACGGTCGCCACCGGAACCGCCGCCGCGGGCTTCGGTTCGCTACCGCCCGCGAATCCGCATCTCGGCCCGCCGGGAACCGCGACCATGCACGGCGATGCCGAATCTTCCGACGCGACGCCGTTCGCGGGTCCGGGAACCGGAAACATCGACAGTGACTTCCGCGAACTCGCCGCCGCGTGCCCGACGATTCTGCAAGGCGCGGACGGCATGCCGCAGGCGTTGTGCACCAAGATCATCGACCGGGCGCCGAAGGTGTTCCTGCTCGACCCCGGCACCGGACAGCCGCTGGCCTCGCTCGATCTGACCAAGGGGAGTCTGCTCGGCGGCGTGTACGCCTATCTCGACAGCAGCGACCGCATGGTCACCGTCGACGGCAGCGGTCAGTTGTTGCGGATCGGCCACCGCAAGGACGGTGATGACTGGAAGGTCTTCGTCGAGACGAAAACCGATATCGCGCAGGCTGTCACCGGACATTGCGGCGGTGGGGACTGCGACGCGGTGAGCTCGGTCATGCCCGACTTCGACGGCCGGGTGTGGTTCGCCACCGACAACGCGGCGGCGGGGTACTACGATCCGGCGACCGGCGCGGCCCGCTCGATCGTGCTCGGCTCGGGGGAGAAGGTCGCCAACAGCATTTCCACGGCACCCGAGGGCGTCTCCATCGCGACCACGCATGCGCTGTACCTGGTCGACGTGGACGAGACCGGTGGTCCCCGCATCGTGTGGCGCCAAGCCTACGATCGCGGTCCGGCCCGCAAGCCCGGTCAGCTGTCCTGGGGGACCGGCGCCACTCCCACCTTCTTCGGCCCCGGTAGCGGCACCGAGTACGTGGCGATCACCGACAACGCCGTGCCGAAGGAGAATCTGCTCGTATTCGACACCGCCAGCGGCGATCCGGTGTGCTCGGTGCCGGCGGTCAAGGGCACCGAGAACTCGCCGATCGGTTCCGGCAACAGCCTTTTCGTCGCCGACACCTACGGATACCCGTATCCGGCGGTACCGGAGGGCGCGGGCGACAGTGACCCCGCGCAAGCCCCGTTCACCGGTGGCATGGTCCGCGTCGATGTCACCGGCTCCGGCTGCCAGGTGAAATGGACCAATGATGCTCTGTCCGCGGCGGTTCCGCGCCTGTCGGTGGCCGACGGCAAGATCTACACCGTCACCCGCCACACCATCATCCCGACCGGCAGCGTCGGGGTGACCGACAGTTTCCGCTACGCCGTGATCGACGCCGCCACCGGGCGCATCGACACGGAGAAGCTCATCGGCGCGACGGCCGTGCACAACACCCTGCAAATGGTCGGCACCATCAGCCCTGACCGCACCCTGTATCAGGGCACGATGAGCGGGTTGTTCCGGATCGCACCCCGCTGAGCCGCCACAGGGGAGCCCGGCACAGGTATATGCGTGCCGCGCCTATCATCGGCAAATGTGCAGCTACAGGTGAACGACCTCTACGGCGGGGTGGTGGGTACTGTCCTCGCCAGCGTCATGCTGGCGGCTGTTCCGCCTGATCAGACGCCGATGTACGCGGCGGCGTGGATCGTGGTGAGTGTGGCCATCGCGGCGGTGACGCGCAGCTACGGCCAGCATGTGTCGACTCACCAGGCGGGTTCCAGGTCGGGGTTCTGGGTCGATCTCGGTCGCACCATGCTCACGGGGATACCGCTGGTAATCGCGTGCGTGCCGACGCTGATCGTGCTGTTGCTCGCGCATTTCGCGGGGTGGAGCGACGATGTCTTCCACTCCGACGGGTCGGTGACTCCCGGTTACACGACGTTGGCGCTCGGCCTCAATGCGGTGATCCTTTTCGGCTGGGGCGTGGTGGCGGCGCGGGTGGGCGGATACTCCCGAGGGGGTGCCTGTGGGGTCGGTATCGCCAACACCACCATCGGACTGGTCGTCATCGTCGTCAACGTCATCCTCAAATAGCCCATTCGGCGTCGGCGTCCCTTCCTCGGCGGCGGGATTGCCGACGGGCGAGGCGCGCTACCGAAGCGCGCATTCCGTGGTGCCCGATCTAGAACACGTTCTACACTCCGGCCATGGACCTTGTCGCGATCGAGGAGATCAAGCGTCTCAAGCACCGCTACTTCCGCACACTCGACCTGAAGCTGTGGGACGAGTTCGCGGACTGCCTCGCCGAGGACGTGTCCGCCCGCTACGGCACTCAGGCCATGTCCGAGCCACTGCACTTCGACAATCGGGCCGATGTCGTGGCGTTCATGGGTAAGAACCTCGGGCCCGGGATCGTCACGATCCACATCGCCAACCATCCCGAGATCGATGTCGACGGCGATACCGCGAAGGGCTCCTGGGCGTTCGAGGACACCGTCCTCGTGCCGGGCGCGAAGGTGCAGATCCGTGGTGGCGGATACTATTCCGACACCTATCGACGCGATCCGGACGGGGTGTGGCGGATCGCCTCGACGCGCTACGAACGTATCTACGAGGCGATGACCTCGCTGGAAGACCTCCCGAGCTTCAAGCTGCTCGCCAACCGCTGGGATCCTTCGCTCGAGCACTGACCACCGGCACGCCACGGTGGGCGGATTGCCCCGTCACCGACGCGACTCCTCGTGCAGGATCGCGAGGAGTTCCTCCTCCAGCGCGACGAATTCAGGGGCGGTGATCGTGGCCAGCCCGCGTGGCCGCGGCAGGTCGATGCGCAGTTCGTGGCGCACCGTGGTGGGGCGCGCCGACAGGACGATCACGCGGTCCGACAGGTACACCGCCTCGCGGACGTCGTGGGTGATCATCAGGACCATCCACCGGTAGCGCTGCCAGACCTCCTGCAACCACGACTGCATCTCGGTGCGGGTCAGCGAGTCGAGCGCGCCGAAGGGTTCGTCGAGTAGCAGCAGTTCGCGCTCCTGGACGACGGTCCGCAGCAGCGCGGCCCGCTGTCGCATCCCGCCCGACAACTGGGACGGGCGGGCGTCCTCGAAACCGGACAGCCCGAAGACCGGGAACAGTGCGCGGGCGCGGCGCCGGGCCTCCGCTTTCGGGACACCCTGGACGCGCAAGCCGAGGATGGTGTTGTCGAGGATTGTTCGCCACGGGAACAGCAGGTCCTTCTGCGGCATGTAGGCGCAGTGCGACGCGGTGTCCTCGCCGTCGGCCGCGCGGAAGCCGACGCTGCCGGAGTCGGGCGTTTCGAGTCCGGCCAGCATGTTGAACACGGTGCTCTTGCCACAACCGCTCGGCCCGATGACGGTCACGAACTCGCCCGAGCGCACGGTGAACGACACCCCGCCCAGCACCTCGAGGTCCGGGCTGCGCCGTCCGGGCTGCGGAAACGACTTGGTGAGATGGTCGACGACGATCCGGTCGCCCTCGGCGTCAGGCACGTCGGCTCCTGTTCTGCGCTCGCGACCACGGCGCGACGAGGCGTTCGATCGCGAATGTCGACAGGTAGAGCGCGATGCTCAGCAGCGCCGTGACCAGCACCGCCGCCAATACCAGGTCGGTGCGGAACGAGTTCTTCTGCAGGCTCATATAGATGCCGAGACCGACGCTCGCGCCGACATACTCGGCGAACACCGCGCCGACGACCGCATAGGTGATCCCGATCCGCAGCGCCGTGAAGAACCGTGGCAGCGCGGACGGCAGTCGCACATAACGGAACTCCTGGAGCCGGGAGGCGCCCATGCTCCGCAGCAGCGCGCCCGCGTCACGGTCGGCCGCGGCGAATCCCTCGATCAGGCCGATGGCCATGGGGAAGAAGGTGACCAGCGCGACCACCAGGATCTTCGGCAGGAGCCCGAATCCGAACCAGATGATCATCAACGGTGCGATCGCGACGATCGGCACGGTCTGCGACGCGACGAACAGCGGCACCAGCGCCCGCCGCAGCCAGGGTGAGAAGTCGACGATCACCGCCAGCACCCACGCCAGACTCAGCGACACCGCGAACCCGGCCAGCGTCACCTGCAAGGTGGCGGCCGCGTGGGTCATGATCTCGTCCCGGTGCGCCCACCCCTGCTGGACGACCCGCAGCGGTGACGGCAGCACCTGCGGACGGACACCGCTGCTCGTGACGTACACCTGCCAGATCGCGACGAGCACCGCCACCGTGACGAACGACGGCACCGCCCACCGGATCCCTGCCCAGCGGGCCGTCCCGTCGTCGTCGCCGGCGGTGGGCAGCGGCGACGCGGCTACGGACAGCTCACTGGTTGGTGAGGTACTCATTGGTGAAATAGGTCGACCAGTCGGGTTCGGCGGTCAGTGGCTTTCCGTCGGGGCCGGTCAGCAGACCACCCCGGTACAGGAAGCCGGAGTTCGCCGACCACTGCTCCACGGTCTGGGTGCCCACCCGGCCCTGGGCGTCCTTCATGAACTGCTCGGCCAGCATGCGCTGGCTCTCGAAGACCAGCTTCTCGTCGTTGAACGCGCCCGGGTTGGCGTCGATGAGGTCCTGGGCCGCCGCGTCCGGGTTGTCGGCGGCGAACTGGTAGCCGCGTTGCAGCGCCTGCACGAATGTCGCGGCGCGGTCCGGGTTCCCGGCCAGCCAGCCCTCGTTGGCGTCGATCACGATCGCGTAGGAGTCCGGGAAACCGAAGTCGGTGTAGCGGAAGTACCGCATCGGGGTGCCGTGGTGTTCGGCTTCGATCCCTTCCCACGCCAGATACGAGACGGTGAAGTCGGCCTTGCCGGAGTAGACCGCTTCGTAGGCCGACGAACCCAGCGTCACCGAGGTGAAATCGCCGGTGCCGCCGTCGTTGCGGATGACCTGCTGGAGTGCCTCCAGCTCGCCGGGGTCGCCGAAACCGGCGTAGGTCTTGCCGTCGAGGTCCTTCGGCCTCGCGAGGTCGGCACGGTCGGCGCGCACCCCGATGCCGGTCGCCCAGTGCTGCAGCGGGGCGAGCACCGACTTGACCCGCGCACCCGCCGCGCGGGCGAAGGTCGACGAATTGTGTGTGCTGATCCCGAATTCCGCATTTCCGGCATCGACCATCGTGTCGACCGACGTGTTGTTGTACGGCAGGACCTGCACATCCAGCCCGGCGTCGGCGAAGTAACCGCGCTGCACCGCGACGTAGAGCCCGGCGTGGTTGGTATTCGGCGTCCAGTCCAGCGCGAAGCGGATGGTGTTGTCGGAGCCGCCGCCCGAACCGCAGGCGGTGAGCAGCGACAGGGTCGCGACGGTGGTTGCCATGACCGCGAGCGCGCGGCGCAGACGCCCGCTCACGCGGCAGGCCAGTGCTGCGGATGCAGGGCGGTGTCCCAGAACATCAACTCGTAACGCACGGCGTGGGTGAAGGCCTTCGCCATCGCCGCCCGCTCCTGCTCGCTCGCCGACTCGGCAGCGGCGTCGACCAGCGATCGAGCCGTGGCCGCGGACTGCTGGAACTCGGCCGCGCCGTAGGTGGTGACCCACTGGGCGTACGGGTGGTCGGGGTCGGCGGCGATCACCTTCGCCGCGGTGTCCGCGAGGTCGCGTCCCACCTCGGCATAGATCCAGAAACACGGCAGCGCCGCCGCCGCGGCGACGGCGTAGGACTCCGTCGCGGCGGCGGCGATCAGGAAGGAGACATAGGCCAGGCACGTCTGGGAGTGCTCCGGCTCGCCCTGCCGCGGGGGCAGCGCGCCACCGGTGAGCATCTGCTCGTGCATGGCCGACTCGACAGCGGCGGCGTTCGCGGACGAGGTCGCCCAGAAGGTCGCGGTCTGCGGGTCCGGCGACTTGGCGGCGAGCATCGCCAGCGCCTTCGAGTACCCGGTGAGATATAGCGAATCCTGCTCGATGTAGGTGCGGAACACCTCGAGCGGCAACGTGCCCGCGCCGAGGTGCCGCAGGAATTCCAGATCGTCGATCGCCCTGCGCAGGACTTTGGTCCGGTCCCAGAGGTGATCGGTGAACAGGCTTGTATTCGTGGTGTGGGCGGGCAACACCGTGACATCCCTTCGTCAGCATTACCTGAACAGGTTCAGCGGGTCTGTTCTCAGCCTCGCGGTCGCGAGACACCCCGTGTCAGAACTCGACCGACACTAGCAGCGACCCCCGACACGCGGTGTACGCCCGGTTCCGCGCGGAGCCCGGTCACGGTGGTACGTGTCCGGCCGCGGAACGGCACCCAGTAACTTGGCTGCCAAGGAAGCCGTCCTCCGCACCCGTCGGACCCGTCGAACGAAGAGAGCTGATCAATGTCGACCTCTAGCGCGCGTGCGCAGATCGGTGTCACCGGCCTGGCCGTGATGGGCAGCAACATCGCCCGTAACTTCGCCAAGCACGGCTACACCGTCGCGCTGCACAACCGTTCCGTGGCCAAGACCGACGCGCTGCTCGCCGAGCACGGCGGTGACGGCGACTTCGTCCGCACCGAGACCGTCGAGGAGTTCGTCGCGGCGCTGGAGAAGCCGCGGCGCGTGTTGATCATGGTCAAGGCCGGCGAGGCGACCGACACCGTCATCGAGGAGCTGGCCGCCGCGATGGAGCCGGGCGACATCATCATCGACGGCGGCAACGCCCTCTACACCGACACGATCCGCCGCGAGGCCGCCATGGCCGAACGTGGCCTCAACTTCGTCGGGGCGGGCATCTCGGGCGGCGAGGAGGGTGCGCTCAACGGTCCCGCGATCATGCCGGGCGGACCGAAGGAGTCCTACGAGTCGCTCGGTCCGCTGCTGGAGTCGATCGCGGCGCAGGTCGACGGCACACCGTGCTGCACCCACATCGGCCCCGATGGTTCCGGGCATTTCGTCAAGATGGTGCACAACGGCATCGAGTACGCCGACATGCAGCTGATCGGCGAGGCCTACCACCTGTTCCGGGACGCGCTCGGTTTCGACGCCGGACAAATCGCGGACGTGTTCACGCGGTGGAACTCCGGGGACCTGGAGAGCTACCTGGTCGAGATCACCGCGGAGGTGCTCGCGCAGGTCGACGCGAAGACCGGCAAGCCGCTGGTCGACGTCATCGTCGACGCTGCCGAGCAGAAGGGCACCGGCCGCTGGACGGTCAAGTCCGCGCTCGATCTCGGGGTCCCGGTGACCGGCATCGCGGAGGCGGTCTTCGCCAGGGCGCTGTCCGGTTCCCGGGCCCAGCGCAAAGCCGCGGTGGGTCTCGCCTCGGGCACCCTCGCCGACAAGCCCACCGATGTCGAGCAGTTCACCGAGGACATCCGGCAGGCGCTGTACGCGTCCAAGGTCGTCGCCTACGCACAGGGCTTCGACCAGATCGCCGCGGGCAGCGCCGAGTACGGCTGGGATCTGCGCCCCGGCGACCTGGCGACGATCTGGCGCGGCGGCTGCATCATCCGGGCTCGGTTCCTGAACCGGATCAAGGACGCCTACGAGCAGGACCCCGCCCTGCCGAGCTTGATTCTCGCGCCGTACTTCCGCGAGGCCATCGAGACGGCGATCGATAGCTGGCGGCGCGTGGTGTCCACCGCCACCCTGCTCGGCATCCCGGTCCCGGCGTTCGCGTCCTCGCTGTCCTACTACGACGCGCTGCGCGCGGAGCGCCTGCCTGCCGCACTCACCCAGGGCCAGCGCGATTTCTTCGGCGCACATACCTACGAGCGCATCGACGCAGAGGGCAAATTCCACACGCTGTGGAGCGGTGACCGCAGCGAGGTGACCGCGGGCTGAACGCCCGCCATCCAGCCGCAGGCTCAAATCCTGTCAGCCCGATAGGCAGAAACCCCTCCTGCGTTACTGGACCATCCCGACCTGCGGGTGTCCGGACGGGGCTCAGCTGTCCGGTGTGGCCTCGTGGCCGGGCCTGCCGTGGGAACGGCGAGCTTCTTTCATCTCGGCCTCGTACAGATGAGTGCGACCATCGACGAGCTCGTCGCGGATCTCGCGCTCGATCTGCCGGAAACGCGCGTAGTAGCCCTCGTCGTATTCCTCCACGATCTGGAAGGTCCACCGGCCGGGCAGCACGTTGCGGCCGACCAGCTCGGTGGCGAGCTTGTCGGCGAGTTGGTGGTGACCGGCTTCGCGCAGCATGTCCACCGCTTCACCGAGGGCGAGATCGGCGCCACCGGTGAGCTGGTGGAAGCTGTAGAGGTGCCCGCGGGCACGTTCGGTGGTCTCCAACGCCTCGGACAGCTTGCCCACCGCGGCCACGGTCGCCGTGTCGACGCCGTCGGGTCGGCGGTGCCGCTCGGCGGGCTGCTCGTTGTCGGTCATAGCCAGAAGGCTATCGCCGGTGTAGTGCTGCCCGCCGCAATCCGGACAGCCGTCGTGGCCGGTCCGGTGGACAAGCGCCTACGGGGAGGACGCGTGCGTCGACCAGGACCAGCCGCGCGCTCGGCCCGTAGGCCAGTGACGGGTTTCGGTCATCGCGGCAGCATGACTCGCGGCTCGGTGAGTAGTTCCAGCGCGGGAATCCCGACTGGTTCGTCGGCGAGGAGTGGAACGACTGCCAGGCGTGGCGTGTACTTGTTCCGCACGGCGTCGACATGTGGGCGCTCGGTGGCCGCGCGATGCCGCAGGAGAGCGTTTGCCGGGTGCGCGGCGGCCAGGGAGTTGTTGATCACCCAGGCCCAAGGGTGAATGCCGGCTCGCTCGAACTCGGCCTGCAGGCCCGCGGCTTCGAGGACGGGTGTCGTCTGCGCGAGTGTGACGACGATGACCTTGGTCTGGTCCGGGTCCTGCAAGCGCATCAGCGGGGTGGTGTAGCGCGAGTTCTCCAGCTGCCGGGCAACCTCGCGATGGTAGGAGCCGGTGGCGTCGAGCAGCAGCATCGTGTGTCCGGTAGGCGCAGTGTCGACGACGACGATCTTCTTGCGTGATTCTCCGATGACCCGTGAGAACGCCTGGAATACCGCGACTTCTTCGGTGCAGGGCGAGCGCAGATCCTCGGCGAGCCGCGAACGTCCCTCCTCATCCAGAGCGGCGCCCTTGGTAGCGAGCACATGTTCACGGTAGGCGTGGGTCGCCGCCACCGGATCGATACTGGACACCTGCAGTCCCGGCACCGAGCCGTGCAGGGTTTCGGTGAGGTTGCCAGCCGGATCGGTGGTCGTCAGATGCACCGGGTGCCCGCGGTTGGCGAGGGCGACGGCGATGGCCGCGGCGACGGTGGTCTTACCTACACCGCCCTTACCTACGCACATGATCAGCCCGTGGCTCTGGACGCTGAGTTCGTCGACCAGATTCGCCAGCGGAGCCGTGATGCCGGCGATGTCCTCGGGGCGAGCCCGGTCGCCGGTGGGCCGAGTGATCACAGCCCGGTCGAACAGCGATCGCAGCGCACGCACTCCGACCATATCCGTCGCCTGGAGTTCGACCACATCACGCGGTAGTCCACGCAGTTCGGCGGGGAGGGCAGCGATGGCTTGTTGCTCGCGTCGGTAGATGGCGTCGTACAGGTCGTCGTCACCGGCGGGAGCCGGTAAGACACCGTTGAGCACGACGAACTGATGGGTCAGGCCGATCGCGGCGAGCTCTCGGTGGGTGCGCGCGATCTCCTGCAGGGTCGATGTCTGCGCCCGCGCGACGAGTACCAACCGAGTCCGGTGGGGGTCGGTCAGCGCCGCAACCGCCGCGGCGTAGACGGCCCGCTGCTTCTCCAGGCCCGACAGCGGTCCGAGGCAGGACGCGTCGCCCCGGCCGGTGTCCAGGAACTCTGTCCACGAACCCGGGAGTTGCAGTAGCCGGATGGTGTGCCCGGTAGGGGCGGTGTCGAACAGGACGTGATCGAATTCGGCGCCCATGCCGTCGGCGCCGGCGAGCAGTTCGGTGAACTCGTTGAACGAGGCGATCTCGGTAGTGCACGAACCCGACAATTGCTCGGTGATCGACTCGACCTCGGCGTCGGAGAGCACACCGCGCAGCGGACCGACGATGCGTTCACGATATTGCTCGACTGCTTGCTCGGGGTTGATCTCCAGTGCCGACAGACCTGCGGCGGCGGGAATCGCGGTGATGGTGTTACCGATGGACAGCCCGAAGACCTGACCGATATTGGCGGCCGGGTCCGTGCTGACCAGTAGCACTCTCTTCCGGTGGGCCGCCAGTTCGATCGCGGTCGCGCACGCTATCGAGGTCTTGCCGACCCCGCCTTTGCCGGTGAAGAACAGGAAACGCGGCGGCGCCGTCGCGAAGCTCATCTCGGTCATGACGGCCTTTCGTAGGTGGGGACCTGCCATCCACCCTCCTGCTGGAGCAGCGGAGTATCACAGAGCAATTGGTCCCCTCGTGGGCGAATTCGTACTCCCGGCACACACTCACCGACCGTGTGCCGGGGCGAGTGACGAAAGTCCTCCGTATCTGTGCCCAATGCGCTGAGTGCACCGGCATTGGGGCCCTGTCCGCCCGTGCTCGGCTCGGTGAGTCTGATCAGGTGAGGCAGAAGGAGAACGCGATGGTGCAGAACACGGAGTCGTTGGACACGGGGGTTCGGATCTCGCTGGGGCGACACGTGTCCGCCGCGGCGACGGAGTACGCCCGGGAGAAGATCGCGTGGGCATTGCGGTATGCATCGGAGCCGGTCCTGGCGGTGCGGGTGCGGCTCGTGGGTCACGGGGACCCGGCGGCCGTCGATCCGATCGTGGCGCAAGCGAATGTGAACATGGCCGGAGTCGCGGTGCGGGTCCAGGTCACGGCCGCGACTACGCGCGAAGCCATCGATGCGCTCGCGGAGCGGTTGCGTGTGCGGCTGGAGCGTTTGTCACGGCGCTGGGAAGCACAGCGTGGCGGTGACCGCCAGCCCGCGGACTCGGCGGGCTGGCACCATGGTGGCCCCTCTCGGCCACGACTGCCCTATTTCCCCCGCCCCGTCGAGGAGCGTGAGGTTCTGCGCCGCAAGTCGTTCGCCCTGGCGGAGGAGACGTGTGACGAGGCGGCATTCGATATGTCGTTGCTGGACTACGACTTCCATCTGTTCACCGAATCCGGTAGCGGCGTCGACAGCGTGCTGTATCGGTCGGGACCGACGGGCTTTCGCTTGGCCCAACTCGACCCACGGCCCGATCAGGTGAGCCAGGGGGTGGTACCTGTCTCGATCAGTTCCGCGCGAGCACCGGTGCTCGGTGTCGACGCCGCCGTCGATCGGCTGGAGGTGACGGGGTGGCCGTTCGTGTTCTTCCGCGACCCGGAGCGGGGCCGCGGCCGGGTGCTGTACCACCGCTACGACGGGCACTACGGCCTGCTCACACCGGCGGTGGTGTAGATGCCGATCATCGACGTGGCGGGCCTGTCGGCGCGCGCCGCCGATCGCAAGGGAGGTGCGTCGTGACGGTTCTCGCGACGAGAACGGCACCGGTGGTGGAGCCGACCGGGTTCACGGCCACGAGAAGGCGCTGAGAGTGCCGGTCGAACCGGACGCGATCGTGGCACGGCTCCTCCGCTCCGGGGAGCCGTCCATCCGTTGGCGCACGCTCGTCGGTGTGCTCGGTCTGACACCTCGGGATCCCGCGGTCGCCGCGGCGACCGCAGCGGTACCGGGGAGCGAACGTGTCCGGCTGCTGCTCTCCGAGCGAGTCGCCGACGGCACGCTGCCCTTGCACCCCTACAACGCGAAATGGCGCGGTGCGCATTGGGTGCTTGTCGCCTTGGCCGAACTCGGGTATCCGGCGGGTGACGAGTCATTGGTGCCGTTGCGTGAGCAAGCACTGGATTGGGTGCTCTCGCCGGAGTACGAACGGCGACATATCGGCCGGGTCCGGGGACGGGATCTGCCGACGTTGCACGCATCGATCGACGGAAACCTGGTCTGGGCGCTGCTGCGGTTGGGGCTCGCCGACGAGCGGGTCGATCGCCTTGTCGCTCGTCTGCTGCGTGCTCAGTGGCCCGACGGCGGCTGGAACTGCGATCGGCGAGCCACCGGTCACGTGTCGTCGTTCGGTGAGAGCCTGGTCCCGCTGCGGGGCCTGAACGTCTATGCCCGCACCACCGGACATCCCGATGCCCGCGAGGCGGTCCTGCGCGCCTCCGAGCTGTTCCTCGGACGTCGCCTGTTCCGTCGCCGCGCCGACGGCTCCGTCATCGATCGAAGCTTTCTCCTGCTGCACTTTCCGTGCTATTGGCACTACGACATCCTGTTCGCACTGACCGTGCTGGCCGAGTCCGAGTTGATCAACGATCCACGCTGCACCGAGGCTCTCGACGCGCTCGAGGCGAAGCGGTTGACCGACGGCGGCTTTCCCGCCGAGGCAAAGTTCTATCGTGTCAGCTCCGCGCACCCCGGCGGTGGATCTTCGCTGGTCAGCTGGGGACCGACCAGTCACCGGTCATCGAACGAATGGGTGAGTTGCGCGGCGCTGACCGCGCTGACGGCGGCCGGGCGCGGTCAGGCGTCGCGAGTCGACACCGACCCGGAACGGTGAGCTACCGGCCGCCAGGTTCGGCCGGCGAGGAAGCGTTGTGGGGCACCAGGTCAGGCCGAAAGCTGGATGGTCAGGTCGTCGATGTAGGTGCGGAAGAGTTCCGCCATGTCGACGCGTTCGGGGTCGAGGAGCCATTGCAGTTGCAGGCCGTCCATCATGGCGGAGATCTGGCGGGCTACGGCGCGGGTGTCTATGTCGGCGCGGAAGGTTCCGTCCGTGACGCCGCCATCGAGCGCGTCGGCCAAGTAGGTCTCCAGGATTCGGTAGCGATCGACCACCCAGGCGCGGGCGGGGTGGTCGACGGTGACCGCTTCGCTGGTGACGACGGTGAAGAGCTGGACCAGGCCGGGGACGTGCATGTTGTGCTCGACCAGGCGAACCAGTTGTTGCAGAGCGTCTTTGCCGCGCAGTTGCCGGTCCATGCCGAGGCGGTCGTAGTCGAGGCGATCGCGGTAGGCCAGGACCGCGGCGAGGAGCGCCGCCTTGTTCGGGAAGTAGTGCAGCAGGCCGGTCTGCGAGAGTCCGCAGCGCGTGGCGATCTCGGCGATCGAGGAGTTGTGATAGCCGTTTGCGGCGAAGCTGGCGAGCGCCTGGTCGATGATCTGCTCGCGGCGGTCGTCGCCCCGTCTCCGGCGTTGGGGATGCGGCGTCATGAGGAGCGAGAGTAGTCCGAACAAAGGCGCCTGCACATCTGAAAGATAACAAGACGATAACGTAACTGAGTGCCCACTCGGTGGACTGGCTGTCTACTGGCACACTCGTGCCTGCCGTACAAGACCGTGGGAAGGACCGCCGATGACTCGGAGCACTGAGGCGCCGATCGAATCGATCACGCTGCGGGGTGGCGGGGGTGCGCTCGCCGGATGGGAGGTCACCCCGCCGGTCGGTACGCCGAACCTCGGCACCGTGGTGCTGGTTCCAGGCTTCACCGGCTCCAAGGAAGACTTCGAATTCCTGCTCCCGCCGCTCGCGGCGGCCGGGTATCGCGCGGTCGCCTACGACCAGCGCGGCCAGTGGCAGTCGGAGGGGCCCGACGATACCGCCGGCTACACCATGGCCGACTTCGTCGCTGACCTGCACGGCGTCGTCGATCAAGTGTCGCCGGACGCGCCCGTGCACCTGGTCGGCCACTCCTTCGGCGGCTACGTCTCCCGTGTCACCGTGGTCGAGACGCCCGCACGCTTCCGCAGCCTCACGCTGCTGGCTTCGGGCCCTTCCTCCGTCGAGGACATCAAGTTCCCGCCGCCGCAACTGGTGGCGCAGGTGGTGGAATCCGCCGGCCAGGAATTCCTCTGGCAGCAGATGAGCGATGCCATGGCCGCCGCCGGGCAGACGCCGTCGCCCGAGCGCGCCGAATTCCTGCACAGCCGTCTCGTGCAGACGAAGAAGGCGAACATCCTCGGCATTCTGCGGTGCATGGAGACCCCGCCGCTGGCCGATCCCGCCGCGCTGCGCGATGCCGGAGTGCCGCTGCTCGTCGCCTACGGCGACACGAACGACCTGTGGGACCCCGAGGTCCACGAAAAATTCGCTCGACAGTTGCAGGCCAGGACCGCGGTGTACCCGGGTGTCGGACATGTGCCGAACGAGGATGTCCCCGCACAGGTAACGGCCGATCTGGTGAACTTCTGGAAAGAACTGGCATGACCGACAACATCGGCGTCCTCCTGGCCGAGCTGGACCTGGAGGCCAAAATCCGGCTCATCTCCGGATCCAATATCTTCCGTTTCGCCGGCGACGAGAGCATCGGCCTGGCCGAGATGCCCGTCTCCGACGGCCCCTCCGGTGTGCGCGGCGAGACTTGGGACGAGCGCGACCCCTCGGTCAGCCTGCCGTCGGGCTCGGCGCTGGCGGCCACCTGGGATCGCGATCTGCTGGCCGAGATCGGCGGGCTCATCGCCGCCGAGGCGCGCCGCAAGAATGCGTACGCGGTGCTCGGCCCGACCATCAACCTGCACCGATCTCCCCTCGGCGGAAGGCATTTCGAATGCTTTTCCGAGGATCCGATGCTCACCGGTGAGATGGCCGCCGCCTATGTGACCGGCGTTCAGGGTCACGGCGTCAGCGCGTGTCCGAAGCATTACGTGGCCAATGACTCCGAAACCGAGCGCTTCACCGCCGATGTGATCGTCGACGACCGCACTTTGCGCGAGCTGTACCTGTATCCGTTCGAGCGGTCGGTCGACGCGGGCGCGTGGATGATCATGGACGGCTACAACTCGGTCAATGGCGTCACCATGACCGAAAACCCGCTGCTGGACGAGCCGTTGAAGGGCGAGTGGGGCTTCGACGGCGTGGTGGTCTCGGACTGGACCGCCGTGCGCTCCACCGAGGGTGCCGCCAAGGGCACCGATCTGGCCATGCCCGGTCCGTGGGAACTCTGGGCAGCGCCGCTGGTCGAGGCCGTCCGCAAGGGTGAGGTGCCCGAGGCCGCCATCGACGACAAGGTCCGGCGCATCCTGCGATTCGCGCAGCGGGTCGGCGCGCTCGACGGAACCCCACAGCAGCCGCCGGCTTTCACCGACGAGGCCGCCCGCCGACTGGTGCGTGACGCCGCCGCCAAGGCAATGGTGCTGGCCACCAATGACGGTGTGCTGCCGCTGGGTAAGCCCGCTCAAGTCGCCCTGCTGGGCGCGGCCGCGGCCCACCCCCGATTCGGTGGCGGTGGTAGCTCGACTGTTGTTCCGTCGCACACGAGTTCGCCGCTGCAGGGTCTGCGCGAGGTGCTGCCGGTGGTGTACACCCCGGGCGTTCACCTCAACGAGAACATGATCGCTGTGCCGATGGAGCTGGTCACCGATCCGGAGACCGGCACTGCGGGCGTGAACCTGCGCTTCCTCGACGGCGAGACGGTCCTGGATTCCGAGCACCGCACCGCGGGCCTTCTCATGCTCTTCGGCACGCCGTTCGCCATGCAGGCCAAGTCCTTCGAGATCCGTGGTCGCCTGCGCGCCGACGAGGCGGGGGAGTGGCGAATCGGTTTCGCGGGCGTCGGCACACTGCGCCTGGAGATCGACGGCGAGACCGTGCTCAGCGAGACCGTCTTCCCCGAGGGCGGCGATCCGGTCGAGATGTTGCTGAATCCGCCGCAGCGCTGGGTCACCCGTACCCTCGCCGAGGGCGACGAGGTCGATGTGCTCATCGAGCTGGTTCCCGCCCTCGACAAGGGACTGCCCGCCATGGGCGTCACCTTCGGCATCGGCCGCCCGCGCCGTTCCGTCGACGAAGAGTTCGACGCCGCAGTGGAATTGGCGCGCGACTCCGAAGTCGCCGTGGTCGTGGTCGGCACCACCGAGGCGATCGAATCCGAAGGCTACGACCGCACGGATCTATCGCTGCCCGGCCGCCAGGACGAACTGGTGGCGGCGGTGGCCGCGGTGAACCCGCGCACCATCGTGGTGGTGAATGCCGGTGCGCCGGTCGAGATGCCCTGGCGTGACGATGTGGCCGCCGTGGTGCTGGCCTGGTTCCCGGGTCAGGAATTCGGCGATGCGCTCGCCGATGTCCTCACGGGTGTGACCGAACCCGGTGGCCGCCTGCCCACCACCTGGCCCAGGGTCATGGCCGACGTGCCGGTACTGGACACCAAGCCCGCCGCCGACAATGCCCTGCCGTACACCGAGGGTATTCACATCGGCTACCGTGCCTGGCTGAAATCCGGTGTGGCCCCGGCGTATCCGTTCGGTCACGGTCTCGGCTACACCAGCTGGGAGCTCGTGGACCTGACCGTGGCCGGCCACACCGCCACCGTCACCGTCCGCAATACCGGCGAGCGTTCGGGCCGCCAGGTCGTGCAGGCGTACCTGTCCCGCGAGGACAGTGCCATCGACCGCCCGGTGCGCTGGCTCTCGGGCTTCGCCGCGGTCGAGGCCGACGCGGGCGAAACCGTCACCGCCACCATCGAATTGCCGCAGCGCTCCTTCGAGCACTGGACCGAACAGGGCTGGGCCGTCGAACCGGGCGCGTTCACCCTGCACATCGGCACCTCGGTTTCCGCGCTCCCGCTCACCGCGGAAATCATCTGATCACCCCTCGCCCACCCGGCGAGCCCTCCTCGTCATCCCGGCCGCGAATGTTCCGGGATGACGAGGAGTGGCGGGACCGGGACGGGCCTGCACTGCGATCACCCTCGATGAAGCCGCGCGTACTTCATTTCCACGCTCTTCTCACACCCTGGATTTCACCGTGGCTATCACTGTCTCGAGCACTCCCACCAAGGGATTGCTGCCCCTCCTGTTCGTCGGCAATGCCGCCATGTACGCGCTGTACTCCGGCGTCGGCGGTGTGCTGTTGCCCCTGCAGATCGAGGACATCGATCCGGCGAACAAAGTCGCCAACTTCGGGCTGGTCGCCGGCGTCGCCGCGGTCTTCGCGACCGTGTTCAACCCGGTCGCGGGTGCCCTGTCGGATCGCTCCGGCCGCCGCAATCCGTGGATTCTCGCCGGCGGGCTCGGTGCCGTCGCCGCCATGGCGCTGCTCGGCACTGTGCACACGGTGCTGCTGGTGGCCATCGCCTGGTGCGTGGGGCAGGCGGTCATGAATGTCTATCAGGCCGCCATCACCTCGGTCGTGCCGGATCGGGTGCCGCTGGAGCGCCGTGGAGTGGCTTCGGCGGCAGTGGGTCTCGGCATCCCGCTGGGAACCGTGATCGGCGTGGGGCTGGCCTCGGTCGCCGCCGACCGTTACAGCATCGGCTATCTCGCCCTGGGCGTGCTGGTCGCCGTGGCCGCGGTGCTGTTCACCGCCGGTGCGCGCGAACAGCGGATGCCACCCAAAGATGCTGTGCCCCTGCGTGAGCAGGCTGCCGCGTTCCTGAGTGTGTTGCGCGAGCACGATTTCCGCTGGGCGTTCATCGGCCGTGCCTTGCTCGTTCTCGGCTACTTCTGTGTGGTCGGCTACCAGCTCTATATTCTGCAGGACCATATCCGGCTGCCGGAGGGGATGAAAGCCGCGACCGCGGTGGCCGTCCTCGCGCCCATTTCCGCTGTGGGAATGACGCTGTCGACGGTGGTCGGCGGGGTGCTGTCCGATCGACTGGACCGGCGCAAACCCTTCGTGGCGATTTCCGCGCTGCTGGCCGCGGTGGCACTGCTGATTCCGGTGTTCAGTCCGACCTGGGGCGGCATGCTCGCCTTCGCCGTGCTCAACGGCTTGGCCTTCGGCTGCTTCATGGCCGTGGACACCGCCCTGGTCACCATGGTGCTGCCCAAGGCCGAGGACGCCGCCCGCGACATGGGCGTGCTGAATATCGCCAGCGCGGGCCCGCAGATCCTCGGACCGTTCGTGGCGTCGGCGGTGGTCGGCCTGGTCGGCTACTCGGCACTGTTCGTTCTCGGCGGTCTGCTCTCGGTGCTGGGCGCGCTCGCCGTCGCGCCGATTCGCTCCGTGCGCTGATCGGCCTTCCCGCGCATCCGCAGTCTCGCCCGCTGTCTGATCGCACGAAAATCTGTAACACGTTCTAGTCTGTAAACATGGATGTCACATACGAAGGCACGGCGAGGGAGCTCGACACCGATGCGGGAGTGCTGCGCTATCACGAAGCGGGCCAAGGTGATCCGCTGATCCTGCTGCACGGATCCGGTATCGGTGTGAGTGGCTGGAAGAACTTCCGGGGCAACCTGGCGCGTTTCGCCGAGCACTACCACTGCTACATTCTCGAGTTCCCGGGCTTCGGCATCAGCGACCCCGTCGAGGGAACACATCCGGTCCTGGCCGCCGGGGCCGCGGTGCTGCGGTTCATGGATGGTCTCGGCATCGATTCAGCCGCCATGGTGGGAAACTCCATGGGCGGTGTCGTCGGCATCAATCTCGCGATACACGCGCCCGAACGGGTCACCGGGCTGGTGTGCATCGGTGGCGTCGGGCCCAATATCTTCAGTGCCGGTCCGAGCGAGGGCACGCGTCTGTTGCAGGAGTTCGCGGATGACCCCAGCAGGGACAAACTGGTGCGGTGGCTGAATTGCATGGCCTACGACCGCGATCTGGTCACCGACGAAGTGATCGAGGATCGGTGGCAGGCCGCGATCGACCCGTCCTCCCATGCGTCGCTGGCCGCGATGTACGGGTCCAAAGCCTTCGAAGCGCAGAAGGCCATGGCCGCGAACAGTGCACCGTACTGGTCGATGATGCACAAGGTGCAGTGTCCGACCCTGTTGACCTGGGGCCTCGACGATCGGCAGAGCCCGCCCGACATGATGCTCGCGCCCATGCGGCTCATCCCGAATGCCGAGGTCCATGTGTTCCCGAAGTGCGGTCACTGGGTGATGATCGAGGCGAAAGAGGCCTTCGAAAGTGTCACGCTGGACTTTCTCCGACGCGCCGCCGGATAGCGAACGGCCGCAACGACTATCGGAGTTCTTCGGCCAGCCCGATGAGCAAGCCTCCCGGACCTCGGACGTAGCAGAGCCGGTAGATGTCCTCGTACCGAACGACTTCACTGCTGACGAGCTGCACTCCGTGCTTGTCGAGGCGGGTGAGCGTCTCGTCGATGTCGTCGACGGTGAACATGACGCGGAGGTAGCCCAAGGCGTTCACCGGGGCGTTCCGGTGATCGGCGATCACCGCTGGCTCGAGGAACCGCGAGAGCTCGAGCCGGCTGTGGCCGTCGGGGGTGCGCAGCATGGCGATCTCGACGCGCTGGTCGCCGAGCCCGGTCACGCGTCCGGCCCACTCACCTTCCACCATGGCTCGACCCTCGAGTTCGAGGCCGAGTTCGGCGAAGAACTCGATCGCGGCCGTGAGGTCTTCGACGACGATGCCGACGTTGTTCATCGTGACTGGCATGGGGTCATGGTAGAACCCGGCAGCTGTCCCCTGTGTCATTCGAGGCGTTCCGGCGAACAGACCTGCGCGATCGGTTTCGTCGAACACTGTCGGTGGACGTCCGCGCTATCGAGGCGACGGCGTTGCCGCTTCCTGGGGTCCACGCAATCGTGGTGTCGTGGAACGAGGTGTGCCGGTGTCCGTCTACGGCGTGGTCGGTTCGACCGGACGTAGCAGGGGGATCAGGTGGCGGGTGGCGAAGTCTCGAAGATCGTCGTCGCTGTTCAGGTAAGGCGGTGCCGCCGGGATCAGGACCAGTGAGTGCACCAGTCGCACGATGACCGCGGCGACGGTGTCGGCGCCGTCATCGCCGGGCCGGACGCCGATGCGCCGAGAAGGATCAACTCGTCGCCGAGTCGGTCACCTGGTGGCGGATGTACGGACTGTCCGATCGCGTGTTGGTTGCCGACTACGCCGAGTTCCATCGGTACTGGGAGCGGGTGATCGATACCGAACTCGAAGCCAACCCGACCACAGATTTCGCGTTCGCCTTGAACCGCCGCCGGATTCCCGCCCCGCCCGGCGTGCCAGAGCCGGTGTGGTCGGTGATCTGGCGGCCGGTGATGGCGATCAATCTCTGGCTCGCCGTGGCGCTGTTGCCGCCGCGCTGTCGTGAAATCCTGGATCTTTCGTGGCGTCGCCGTGACGACCTTGTGTTCCGGTACTTCGCCAGGGCTGTCGGCGCCGTGTGGCCGATGCTGCCTGTTCGCGTTCGCTATCTGCCCCGCGCCTATGCCGGAATTCGCCGTACCACAGCACCTCATGACAACCTCACAGGTCAGCCGGACGTGGTCAGTTCACGCGACATGCGGGATCCACGCCCAGCACCTGTGCGCTCGCTCGCCCCGAGTCCACTGCAAGCCCAAGGAGATCCCCTTCTTCGCCGCCTCCTTGGACTCATAGGCCTGGGATTGGGCGATGATCTCGCCGTTGCCTGCCTCGAGCCGCCACCGGAACTTGCCCGCCGCATCGGCGAAGATCTCGAACTTGCCCGCCATGGTCGCCTCACTTCGTTCGAAGGGAAATCGCACCTACCGGTGCAGACTGTGCCCGCAGCGGTCCGCCCGACAGTGCCGCGCCGAGAATCGGGGCACACGCTCTGTCATCCGTGCCAGCGGCGATACACGGCGGCGGCACCGGGGTGGAGGGGGATGGGCCCGGTGCCGATGAGGAATCGGCCGTCGAGGAACTGGGCGCCCGCGGCCTCGGCGGGGACGAGTGAGTCCGCGTGCCGGACCAGCAGGTCGACGACGGCGGCGGCGGTGTCGTCGGGGAGGGTCGCGGTGGCGAGGAGGAGGTTGGCCACGCCGATCGTGTGGACCGCGGGGCTGCCCGGGTAGGCGTCGGCCGGGATGGCGACGAGGTCGTAGACGGGGCCGTACTCCTCCCGCATCGGCGCGGCCAAGGCGCCGAGGTCGATCAGTCGCATCGGGTCGGGGACGCTGAGCACGGCGGTCGGCACGCCGCCGGCCCACAGCAGCGCATCGATGGTGCCGTCGGTCAGTGCCTGCGCGGCCTCACGCAGGGGGCGATGCTCGACCACGACATCGGCGGAGTCGAGACCGGCAGCGCCCAGCAGGCGCGCACCGGTGACCGCGGCGCCCGAGCCCGCAGCGCCGAGATTGACCCGGCGCCCGCGCAGGTCGGTGACCTGGGTGATCGGGCTGTCGGCGCGGACCGCCAACTGCAGGTAGTTCTCGTACACCCGGCCCAGCGCCACCACACGCCCGCCGTAGTCGCCCGCCGAGTCGGCCAGTGCCAGCGCGGTGTCGACCTCGCCCTCGGCGATCATCCGCAGATTCTGTTGTGAGCCGGCGGTTTCCACCGGCTCGATGCGGAGGTCGTCGGTAGCGCTCGCCGCGGCGGTGGCCAGCAGCTGGGCGAAGGCGAAGTAGAAGCCGCCGTCTTCGCCGGAGGCGAGCCGTACTGTGACGGGTTCGTCTGTGGCGCAACCGAACACGCCCGCCGACGCCAGCGCGGCCAGGGCCAGTATCCGGCGACGGCTGATCGAAGGGCCGCTCATGGTGCCACCGCGGGGACGCGGACCGCGACGGCGACACCGTGCGGGCGCACCGCTTCGACCGTCAACGCGCCGCCGCGTGCCTTGGCCAGCGCCTGCGCGATCGACAGCCCCAGCCCTGTGCCGCCGGCGGCTGCCGTCGAACCACGGAAGAACCGGCCGGTGAGCTGGTCGAGCTCGCCGGGCGCGACACCTGCCCCGTCATCGGCGACCCGTACCGTCACCCCGTCCGGACCGGTCGAGACGCCGACGACCGTGTGCGCTCCCGATCCGGCATATCGGCACGAATTGCTCAGGGCCACATCGAGAATCTGGGCGAGAGCGGCCGCGCTGATCGCGGCCACGACGCGATCAGCGCCTGGCGCGGGAGCGCGAACAGACCTCGTGGGGGAGTGGTCGGTCGTCGTCAGCCGTATTCCCGCTTCGTCGAACGCCGGGATCCACGCGTCGATGCGGTCGGCCGCGACCTGCGCCGGATCGCAGTGCTCCTCGGCGGATGCCGCAGCACCGAAGGACGCGGGTGCCTCGGCGACGGCCAGCTGCAGCAGGTCGTCCAGGAGCGCGGTCAGCCGTTCCACCTCGGCGGTGGCGCCGCGAAAGGTCGCCGCCGCCGTGCCGGGGACGGCGGATTCCAGCGAGTCGAGCCGAATCGTCAAGGCGGCGAGGGGGTTACGCATGGCATGGGCGGTGTCGGCGACGAGCTGGTGTTGCGCGTCGGCGGAATCGGCGACGGCGGTGGCCATCGCGTCGACGGATTCGGCGAGGGCACGGACCTCGGGTGGGCCGCCGTACCGCCTGGTGATCGGGGCGCGGCCGCGTGGCTTCGGAAGCGTCGCGGTGAGTTCGGCGACCGCGTCCGACATGGCGGCCAGGGGCCGCAGTACCCAGCGGCTCAGTACGAGCGCCAGCAGCACGAAGACGACCATCGCGCCCAGCGCCCCGACCGCGATCAGCGCCCACATCCGGGCGATCGCCGAGCGTGCCGCCGCGGTCGACGCCTCGATCACGACGGCACCGTTCACCTGGACGCCGGTGCCGACGGGACGCGCGATGAGCATCACCGGCGCGCTCCACGGCGTCAGCCGGTCCACCTGCTGCGGGCGCTGGTTACGCCGGGCCGCGGCCACCGCGGCCCGGATCCGCGGATCGTCCACCGCGACTCCGGCGTCGACGATCGGCGTTCCTCGCGCATCGACGACGAGCACGTTCTCCCCGTAGAGCTCGTGATAGCGGGTGACCTCGTCGGCGAGTGCCCGCACCCCACCTGCCGACCCGGCCGCGTCGGCGAGGGTGGCGAAACGATCGGCGTCGCCGGACCGGCCGAGCACCAATTGCTGGGTTCGGCTGGTGGCGGCGGTCAGTGACAACGGCACCGCGAACGCCAGCACCGCGAGCGCGGCGAAGACGGTGAGCGCGCTCAGCAGTCTGCGCCGCATGCGCGTCCTCCGGGGGTCACTCGCCCCACCGATATCCGTAGCCGCGGATGGTGGTGATCAGCCCGGGCCGGTTCAGCTTCGCGCGCAGCCCGGTCATGTGGACATCGAGCGAGCGGGAGACCGCGACGAAGGCGTCGCCCCAGATGCGGTCCATCAGCTGCTGCCTGCTCACCGCCGCACCCGGCCGTTCCACCAGCACCTCGACCAGCTCGAATTCCTTCTGGGTGAGCGCGATCGGGGTTCCGGCCACCTCGACCACACGGGCGCGCAGATCCACTCGGACATCCCCGGTGACGACCTCGGCCCTGGCTTGCTGTGCGACGGCGGCGGCCCGGCGCAGCACGGTCTCGAGCCGCGCCATCAGCTCGGCGATGCGTGGTGGTTTGACCACATAGTCGTCCGCGCCGCCACGCAGGCCGCGCACGATGGAACGTTCGTCGCTGCGGGCGGTCAGGATCAGCACCGGGATCGCGCTGACCTCGCGCAGTTGCCGCAGCACCTGCAGTCCGTCGGCGTCCGGCAGTCCGAGGTCGAGCAGGACCGCGTCGTAGCCGCGGTGGGCGATGAGCAGATCGGCGCCGCGGCGCAGGCGCTCGGCCCGGTAGCCGCGCGCGGTGAGCGCCTCGACCAGGGCATCACCCACTCCGTCGTCGTCCTCGACCACCGCAAGCCGCACGCGCCGATCCTCCCACAGGGGCAGGACCGGCGCGGGTGCCGGACGGTCAGCCACGCACGGCGGCCATCGTCGGCTCCGGCTCGACCGGCTCGGCCTCGACGACGTCTTCGGCGTCGATGGTCGACTCGGCCGACGTCTCCCGCATGAAGTAGTAGGTCAGCAGCGAGATCGCGACGCACCCGGCGACGTAGAAGAAGTACAGCGACTCGAGACCGGCCTTCTTCAACGCCAGCGCGATCATCTCGGCGGTACCGCCGAACACGGCCACGGTGAGCGCGTACGGCAGGCCGACGCCGAGCGCTCGGATCTTGGTGGGGAACAGCTCGGCCTTCACGATCGAGTTGATCGAGGTGTAACCGGTGACGATCACCAGCGCGGTCATCATCAGGCCGAAGGCCGCGAACGGGTTGGCCGTGTGGGCGAGCGCCGACATGATCGGCACCGTCAGCAGCGTGCCTGCCACGCCGAAGAAGATGAGCAGCTTGCGGCGACCGACCCGGTCGGAGAGTCCGCCGGCGATCGGCTGCAGCACCACGAAGAACAGCAGCGCGACGAAGTTGATCCAGGCCACCGTGTCCTTGGAGATGCCCGAGGTGTTGATCATGAACTTCTGCATGTAGGTCGTGTAGGTGTAGAACGCGACGGTGCCGCCCATGGTCAGGCCCACCACCAGCAGGCATTCCCTGGGGTACTGCAACAGCACCCGCAGCGAACCGCGCGAGCTGCCCACGGCTGCCGCGGTGGTCTCGGCGGAGCCCGCGACAGCCTTGAACGAGTCGGATTCGTCCATGCCGCGGCGCAGCAGCATCACCACGATCGCGCCGCCGGCGCCGATCAGGAACGGAATGCGCCAGCCCCAGCTGTACATCTGCTCGGCGGTGAGCACCTGCTGCAGGATGATCTGGACACCGAGTGCGGTGAGCTGGCCCGCGACCAGGGTCACGTATTGGAAGCTGGAGTAGAAGCCGCGGCGGCCGGGGGAGGCCACCTCCGACAGATAGGTGGCGCTGGTGGCGTACTCGCCGCCGACCGAGAGGCCCTGCAGCAGCCGGGCCATGAGCAGCAGGACCGGGGCCGCGATGCCGATGGTGCCGAATCCGGGTGTCACGGCGATCATCAGCGACCCGGCGGCCATCACCGTCACCGACAGGGTGAGGGCGGCGCGGCGGCCGAACCGGTCGGCGTAGCGCCCGAGTGCCCAGCCGCCGATCGGGCGCATGATGAATCCGACCGCGAAGACCGCCGCGGTGGAGAGCAATTGCGCGGTGGGGTCGCCGTCGGGGAAGAACGCCTTCGCGAAGTAGACGCTGAACGCGGCGTAGACGTACCAGTCGTACCATTCGACGAGGTTGCCGATCGAGCCACGCAGCACGTTCGCCACTACTCGCCGTTCACCCCCGGCCTGTGTTGTCGTCACCTTGGACCCTCCTCTATCGGCGCGGCCTTGCGCCGTCGGAGATCACTGTGTCGCCTGTCACAGGCCGAACGGAAGCCGTGCGGGAGGTTCCTAACAGTCCCTTAGGACAATCGCTGTCGTCGACTCCAACTGCCAGACGGCACGCGGGGGCGACGAGCGCAGCCGGAATGGCGCACCGCTGTTCGGCGTAGTCGTGAGGAGGTCGGTTGCCGGGTGGTCCGGTGGCTCAGGGCGTGTCCAGCACGCTCACCGGGACTCCGTAGGGCAGGAACCGCACGCAACGGCGGTCGTCGGTGTTGTCGCGGTGTGCGCGTAGGGCCTCGAGTTCGTTCGGGAAGACCTGGTCGACGCTGGCCCGGCCGGCATCGTCGATGGTGTAGGTTGCCCATACGCCGCTGCCGGTCTCGCCCGTTGTGGCGCCCTCGGGCGCCGTGGGGCGGGGCTGTCGAGTGAACTGGCCGAGCAGTGACGTCAGCGCGTTGGTGCCGCTCGCCATTCTTTATCCTCCTCCGAACGAGTCGGCGGCTACGTTCACAGTGTCCTCGCGAACTGGCGGCTTCGCCACGCCGGTCACGTCGGGCCGGGCATGCCGTCGTCTGTCGCCGCGCGCTGGTCGAGAAACAGCGGTGGCATGAACTGCAGCATCAGGGTGGACCAGGTCAGATGGGCGACCAGGGAGGCGCGGATCCCGCCCGTGTACCGACGCTGCAGGCCGAACAGTGTGCCCATGACCGCTGCGGCCAGTACCAGCGCCGGGTTGCGCGTCGCGGTGGTGTTGAGAATGTAGGCGCCCGTGGACACGGCGACGGGCCAGCGCGGCGCGGCGTGGTAGACGGCGCCTCGGAAGAAGACCTCCTCGGCGGCCCCGTTGGCCAGCGCGGTCAGTAGCACCGCCGGCGTCCGCCCTCGATCCGCGTACCGCAGGAGATTCGTGATCGCCTTGCGCAACAACGGGATTCGTCGCGCGATCAGAGCGCAAACGTAGAACACTCCGAACGCCGCGATGCCGGTCGACGCTGGTACGAGTACCCGCCGGTCACGTGGCTCGACGGGCGGCGGTGTCGTGGCCAGACCGCCGAGGGTGAGGGTGGCGGCCGTGGTGAGGGTGAGGCCGTAGAAGCGGGTGCTCGCGGGCGATGCGGCCAGCGAGGCGCCCAGCAGCGCGGTGCCGGCCAGGCCGACGGCCGCGACGGTTCGTGGACGCCGTTCACTCGGCCCCACCCTGCGTAGCCACGGGCGGGTATTCACGTGTCGGGCCGCAGTCCGACGCGCTCGCCGAGTGCGCGCAGGACCGCCTCGTCGTAGCCGATCGTCTCGAACGGCAGGAGGTCACGGATGGTGGTGTCGTGCACGACGACCTCGTTGACCATCGAGTCGACGAGCGACCGGCCCGTCCGGACATCGACGTCGGTCACCAGTGCGAGCCACCGGGAGGAAAGCCGCGGTGAGAGCAAGGGAACGGGCACGATCGGTATCGGCCGTCCCTGGATCCGCGCCACCCGTCGCAACATGTCGAGGTAGGCGAGCACGTCCGGACCGCCGATCTCGTAGGTATGGCCCGTCGTTCGTGGGTCGTCGAGCACCCCAGCCAGGTAGCGGATCACGTCGTCGACCGCGATCGGCTGGGTGCGGGTGCGGACCCAGCGCGGGGTGATCATCGCGGGCAGGTGCTCGACCAGCTGGCGGGTGATCTCCCAGGAGATGCCACCGTGCCCGACGATGATCCCGGCGCGCAGTGTCGTGACCGGTACACCGGCGTCGCCGAGCAGAGTTTCGACCTGCCTGCGGCTGCGTAGGTGCGCCGAGAGACGATCGGTGTCGTCGCCGAGCCCGCCGAGGTAGATGATGCGCTGCACTCCGGCCTGTGCGGCCGCCTGACCGAAGTTCCGCGCCGCTGCCGCGTCGCGTCGCTCGAAGTCCTCTTCCGCGAGCGAGTGCACCAGGTAGTAGGCGCTGTCGCAGTCACGCAGCGCGACCTGCAGCGAGTCGCGGTCGGCGACGTCGGCACCGACGGGTGTGCCCGCGCCCTGGTAGTTGTCCGGGTGCCTGGTCATCGCCCGCACGGTGTGTCCGGACTTCTCGAGCTCGGGGCAGAGTCGCCGGCCGATGAACCCGGTCGAACCGGCTACGAGTACGTCCACAACGGTTCCTCTCCACGCAGGCGGACATGCGGCCGGGCCGCTCCGCGCCGACGATGGAGCCGGCGCGAGGCTACCGGTGGGGGGAGTCTCGGCGCCGGCTCCTCGCCGCGGGAGTCGGGCTGCGCGTGCACTTCTGCAGTGCCGCCGGTGACGTCCCGTCTAGCCGCCGACGACCGTGATCTCGGCCTGATCGGCATTGATCTCCGGGTCGGAGGGATTCGCGTCGGACTTCACCGTGATGCGCGACTTGTCGATGCCGTCGGCCTCGAGCGCGGCCGCGATGTTCTCACCGCGAGCCTGGGCCACGGATTTGGCGGTGGCCACATTCGAATCCTGGGCGTAGGTCTTGATTTCGATCTTGGTGTCGTTGCCCTGCAAGGCGGCCGCCACCGCTTTGAGCGTGACGGTGTCGGTGGTGCCGAGGTCCGAACTGCCCGGATCGAAATTGATCGGTGCGGCGACCAGGACCTTGTTGATCGCGTCCTGCACCGTCTGCTGCACGGTGTCGCGGACCGAGCTCACCGCCGAGGACGCCGTCGCGACGATGCTGCTCCGCATGGTGTCGGTCTGCGTGGTCGAGGTGGTGGTCGGGGCGGATGTGTCCTCGTCGGAGGTGCACGCCACGGTCATGAGCAGAACCGCCGCGATCGATGCGATCCCATAGACGCCTGTTTCGAGTTTCACCGGAATCTCCTGGTCTGTGAAGGTCGGAATGCGGGCCTTGCGCACGGTGGCCGACAGCGCCCGATGCCCATAGGCGAATCGTGCGCCGGCGCCAGACCGCGCGCCTCACCCGAATCGGGTGAACCCGGATGCCCACGGCCGATCCGAACAGCCGTCGTTGTCGATCCTGGCCTTGCTCCCCATCGAGGAAATCTGCCGCACCTGCTACTTGACGATTCGATTATCACGGTTTGGCAACGGGTAATGTGGTCAACCCTCTGTGTATGACCAACTCACGTAATCGGACACCGAGTACGCGGAGCATGGATCTGACCAGCACCATCATCATGTTGGCCACCTGCGTGTTCTTCCTTGTCGGGCTGGTGACCCTGACTTCCTCACTGCCACTCGCGTTCGCCGGCTCGATCGGTCTCGCCGCGGCGATGGTGCTGACCACGAGAACTCTGGGCTCCGCCCGGCCCTTGGCCGAGGCGCGCGACAGATAGCGCGCGATCGCCGAGTTCACATCGGGTAGATCCCGTGTTTGCGTGGATTGAATTCGGGTGTGACCGGGGGTTTGTCGCGCAGCAGGCGCAAGGCGTGGCGGATTTCGAGGCGGGTGCGAGACGGTTCGATGACGGCGTCGATGTAGCCGCGTTCGGCGGCGATCCACGGGGTGGCGACCGTTTCGTTGTACTGGTTGATCATGAAATCGCGGGCGGCGGCGCGATGTTCCTCGGGCACCGCGGCGAGCTGGCGTTTGCCGATGAGGTCGACGGCGCTCTCGGCGCCGATCACCGCGATGCGGGCGGTCGGCCAGGCGAAGCTGATGTCGGCACCCACCTGCCGAGCGGCCATCATGCCGTAGGCGCCGCCGTAGGACTTGCGCACCACCAGGTTGATGATCGGCACCGTCGCCTCGATGATCGCGCGGGGGACGCGGCCGCCGCGGATGATCACCCCGGCTGCTTCCTGCTCGAGACCCGGCAGCACGCCGGGGGTGTCGACGACGAAGATCAGCGGGATGTTGAACGCGTCGCAGAGCCGGATGAAGTAGGTCGACTTGTCGGAGCAGGCGGCGTCGATCGAACCGCCGAGCACCAGTGGCTGATTGGCGATCACACCGACCGGACAGCCGTCGACCCGGGCGAATCCGGTGATCAGGTTCGGGGCGAACAGGGCGCGGATCTCGTGGAATTCGCCGTCGTCGAAGAGGCGCAGCAAGATGTCGTGCATGTCGTAGCCCGCACGATCGGAATCCGGGATGATCGAGTCGAGTTCCAGGTCGTGGGCGGTGATCTCCGGCTCCAGTCCGGGATTGACGATCGGTGGTTGTTCGAGGCAGCTCGTCGGCAGGTAGCTCAGATAGTTGCGGGCCCAGTCGTAGGCCTGCTGCTCGGTGTCGGTGATGTGGTGCAGGGTGCCGCGCTGCGCCTGCACCTCGGCGCCGCCGAGATCCTCGGCGGTGATGTCCTCACCGTTGACCGCTTTGATCACCTCCGGCCCGGTGACGAACATGTAGGAATCCCTGGTGCCGATGAGCACGTCGGTGTTGATCGGCCCGTAGACCGAACCCGCCGCGCACTTGCCGAGGATGATCGACACCTGCGGGACATATCCCGACAGCTTCTCCAGCACCCGGGAGATGTCGCCGAACGAGGCGATCGAGCCGACCGCGTCCTGGATCCGCGCACCGCCGGAGTCGTTGATCGTGACCACCGGGCAGGCGTTGTCGAAGGCGAGTTTCAACGCGCGCATGAACTTGCGGGCCGCGGTGACACCGACCGATCCGCCGTAGACGGTCTGGTCGTGGGCGATCACCACGACCGGCCGTCCGTGGATCAGTCCCCGGCCGGTGACCAGCCCGTCACCATAGAGGGCATCGGGCTGGTCGGGCTGGCGGGCGAACGCGCCGATCTCGACGAAGGTGCCCGGGTCGAGGAGCATGTGCAGACGTTGACGGACACTGGGAATGCCCTTCTTCGCCCGCTTGGCGACACCGGCCTCGCCGGCGGGTTCCGCCGCGATCGCCAGGATGTCCGCCAATTCCTCGAGCTTCGCCTGCGTACTCGCCACGTCTACCGCCACCTTCCAGCTACTTCCTGTGCTGGCGGAGACGTTAGGCGGAATCGCAGCGCTTCGCCCTGAAGCGCGAAGTCTCAGGGACAGTTCACAGTTGGTCGTCGCGTCCTTCTGCGACTCAGGCTGCCGCGGCCTCGGCGGCGCCGTTGAGCCGGGCGTAGCGCCCTGCGTCGTCGACCAGGGTCGTGTGGTCGCCGAGTTCGACGACCCGGCCGTGGTGGAGGACGGCGATCTGGTCGGCGTCGCGGATGGTGCTCAGCCGGTGCGCGATGGTGATGACCGTGCGGCCCTGGGCGACGACGTCGATGGCGGCCTGCACCGCCCGCTCGGTCTCGTTGTCGAGGGCGCTGGTGGCCTCGTCGAGCACCAGGACGCGGGGGTCGCGCAACAGGGTGCGGGCCAGGGCGATGCGCTGCTTCTCACCGCCGGAGAACCGGTGACCGCGTGAGCCGACCACGGTGTCGTAGCCCTGGGGGAGCGAGGTGATCAGCTCGTGGATCTGGGCGGCGCGCGCGGCGCGCTCGATCTCGGCGTCGGTGGCGTCGGGCTCGGCGTAGCGGAGGTTCTCGCGGATGGTCGTGTGCAGCAGATAGGACTCCTGCGACACGACGCCGACGATGCGCGCGAGGGTGCCGAGCTCCAGGTCGCGGACGTCGACGCCGTCGATCGTGACCCGGCCGCCGGTCGCGTCGTGGAGGCGGGCGACGAGCGAGGCGAGAGTGGTCTTGCCGGAGCCGGTCTCGCCGACGAGGGCCAGGGTCGACCCGGGCGGTACGACGAGCGAGACGCCGTCGAGCACCTCGGGGCCGGCGGCGTCGTAGCGGAAGCTGACGTCCTCGAACCGGACCTCGCCCACGACATCGCGCGGGTCGAGGTCGATCGGCTGGGCGGGCTCGTCGATCTCGATCGGTAGGTCGAGGTAGCCGAAGATCCGGCTGAACAAGGCCATCGAGCTGGTGACTTCGACACCTACGTTGAGCAGGCTCATCAGCGGCCGGAAGAGCGCGGCCTGCAGGCCGGTGAAAGCGACCAGGGTGCCGATCGTCATGCCGCCGCTGGTCGCGGGGAAGCCGGCGGCGAGGTAGAGCAGAGCGGGGATCGCCGCGAAGACGATGTTCATCGTGGCCATTCGCCAGCGACCGGCGAGCTGGGAGCGCACTTCGAGGTCGACCAGGTCGTGCGAGGTCTGCTCGAAGTGCGCGGAGGTCAGGGGGCCGGTGCCGAGGGTCTTGCCCAGCAGTACGCCGCTCACCGAGAGTCCCTCCTCGACCTGACCGTGCAGGTCGGCGAGGTGGCGTTGGCGCTGGGCGGTGATGTCGCGGCGTAGCAGCGCTACGCGCCGGGTCAGCCAGATGGCCGGCGGCAGCACCACGAGTGACAGCAGCGAGAGCCGCCACGACAGCACGGCCATCGCGATCGAGGTGCCGACCACGGTGGTGACATTGCCGGCGATCGCGGTCGCGGTGCTGGTGACCACGGACTGCATGCCGCCGACGTCGTTGATCAGGCGGGACTGGACCTCACCCCCGCGGGTGCGGGTGAAGAACGCCAGCGACTGCCGTTGCAGGTGCTGGAACACGTCGGTGCGCAGGGCGTGCATGACCTGCTGGCCGACGGTGGTGGAGATGAGCGTCTGGCCGACGCCGAGCACGGCGGTGAGTACGGTGACGGCGAGCATGCCGCCGACGGCCCACAGCAGCAGCGAGATGTTCTGGTGCGGCAGCGCGTCGTCGATCACCATGCGCAGCAGGAACGGCGAGGCGAGGCTGACCGTCGAAGCGGCCACGATCAGAACGGTCAGCAGGCTGAGCCGAAGCCGGTAGGGCGCGAAGAGCGCGGCGATCCGCCGGAGGGACACGGGGGACTCGCGCAGTTGTGCGCGGTCGGCCGGGTCGGGGCGGCGGGTGCGGCCGCCGCGGAAAGAGTCTTGGTCTGCCATATATGGAACCCCCTCGGGTTATGCTGAGGTTACCTCACTATCTGGTAGCGCAAACGAATCGAGAGGCCGGTTTATGCCCGACAACGAGAGCGACCTCCTGATGCAGGTGGCCCGGACGCTCCGCCGACGCTGGGCCGCGGCCTACGCGCCGATGGGGCTGACCCCGCATCAGGCACGCGCGCTGCGGGTGGCCGGCGAGCACGACGGCCTCCGGCTCTCGGCCATCGCCGACGCGTTGCGGATCAGCCCCCGGTCGGCCACGGAGGTGGTGGACGTGCTCGAACAGGCCGGCCTGGTCACCCGGCAGCCCGATCCGACAGACCGCCGCGCGACTCTCGTGGTGGTGACCGCGCAGGGCACGCGAACGCTCGACACACTGTCCGCGGCCCGGACGAAGGAGTCCGACGATTTCTTCGCCGGACTCACCGACCATGAGCGCGCCGCGCTGCGGGGCATCCTCGGCAAGCTGGTCCAGTAGTGCGGCGCGGTCGGCCCCGCTCAGTAGTCGAGGGCGTGTTCCGGCTGGCAGACATGCATCGGAGAGGGCAGATATCGGATGATCGCGTCCAGGAACGGGGCGACGTCATCCCACGGGGCGGCATCGCACAGGACGGGTGCGGCCTCGCCGATGTGGGTGAGGCCCCGGACGCGGTCGTACAGCAGCTCGGGCGGGATCTCTCGCGGGCGGAGATCGCCGTCCTGTTGGTCCATGACTGTGCTCACAAGGCTGCGATACCGCTGTTCGGCGACGTTCCACAGGCTGCCGTAGAACTCGGCCGCCAGGGGTTCGAGTGCCCACATCGGGACCAGATCGATGACGCCTTCGAACTTCGTGCCGATGCCGTGCGGTATCTGCAGCGTCAACGGCACCGCCCCGTGGGTGTCGGCGATCGTGCGGAGGCACCGGTCGAAGTCCGCGCCGGGATGGTCGAGCCCGGTCACCAGGCACAGTCGCGCGACCTGGTGGTCGTCGGCGACCCGCAAGATCGTCTCGAGCCGGGGAGCGCGCCGCGCCGCGGCGTTCATGACCGCGACTACCCCGTCGGCCAGCCGGAGGGAGCGTTCCAGCGTCGCGATGGGGGCGTGGCTCGACAGCTCGGCCAGCCGAATCGTGTGGACGATGTGGTCCGTCGTCCACTGGACCGTGGCCGCGGTGTCGGACCCGGTCGCGGGGAATCGGCGGGTCAGCCGGTGGACGACCCGGGCCGTCTCCTCGGGATCCCCGACGATCGTGACGTTGCGGATCGACTGCGGTTCAATGACTTCGGTGCCCATCGCGTTGTGGTACTCCAGCTCGACTCGAGAATGTCTGCGCATCCTCAATCCGGTCTCACCGTACCTCCGCCGATGTGCCGGTGAAGCGGATTCCCGCCCCAAAGTAGAACGTGTTCCTATACCGTCGGGCTCGTGCAGAAAGAACAACGCCCTGCCGTGGCCGACTGGTTCACCGCGGACGACGGCACGGTGCGTCTGCAGGGGAGTCGCTGTACTGCCTGCGGCACACCGTATTTCCCACGCAACGCGCTGGCCTGCCGGAATCCGCAGTGTACGGGTCCCAGAGACGGCTCCGAGCTCGTCGAGTACCTGTTTTCCACCCGTGGCCGGATCTGGTCGTACGCGGACGCCCGCTACAAGCCACCCCCGCCCTATGTCTCGACCGATCCGTTCGAGCCGTATGTCGTCGCGGCCGTGGAACTCGAGGTCGAGAAGATGGTGATCCTCGGGCAGGTCGTGCGCGGCCTGACCGTCGACGACCTGGCGGTCGGCATGCCGGTCGAACTGACTCTCGGCGTGCTGTACGAGGACGAGGAAGCGGAACACACGGTGTGGATGTGGAGGCCGGTCGATGACCGAGACCAGTAATCGCGATATCGCAGTCCTCGGTGCGGGCATGCACCAGTGGGGCAAGTGGGGCCGCAATTTCGTCGAGTACGGGCTGGTCGCCGCGCGCGCGGCGCTGGCCGATGCCGGTGTGGACCACCGCGATGTCGGCTATATCGCCGGCGCCGACACGATCCGCAACGGCTACCCCGGATTCGTCTCGGGCGCGACCTTCGCCCAGGCCCTCGGCTGGACGGGAGCGCGGATCTCGAGCAGCTACGCGGCCTGCGCCTCCGGTGCCCAGGCCATCGCCAACGCGCGCGCCCAGATTCTGGCCGGGTTGTGTGACGTGGCGCTGGTGGTCGGCGCGGATACCACCCCGAAGGGCTTCTTCCAGCCGGTCGGTGGCGAACGCCGCGACGATCCGGACTGGTTGCGGTTCCACCTGCTCGGCGCGACGAACCCCATCTATTTCGCGCTGTATGCCCGTCGGCGCATGGCGTTGCACGGCGCGACGCTCGACGATTTCGCCGCGGTCAAGGTGAAGAATGCCCGGCACGGCCTGAACAACCCGTATGCCCGCTACCGCAAGGAGGTGACGGCCGAGGAGGTCGCCGCCTCGGCGATCGTCTCGGACCCGCTGCGGCTGCTCGACATCTGCGCGACCAGTGACGGCGGTGCCGCGCTGGTGCTGACATCGATGGACTACGCGAAGCGGCACGGCATCGCCGATCCGGTCCGTATCCGGGCGCTGTCGACGGTCACGCCGACGTTCCCGAAAACCGTCCTCGATCTGCCGGATTTCGCGACGGATTCCGCCGTGGCCGTCGAGGCTCCGTCGCGCGAGTTCCGTTCCGCCGTGGCGTACGCCGCCTACGAAGAGGCCGGGCTCGGACCTTCGGATCTGTCCTTCGCGGAGGTCTATGACCTGTCGACCGCGCTGGAGCTGGATTGGTACGAGGACATCGGGCTCTGTGAGACGGGCGGCGCGGAGAAGCTGCTGCGCAGTGGCGCGACGACCTTGGGCGGTCAGGTGCCGGTGAATCCCAGTGGCGGGCTGGCCTGTTTCGGCGAGGCGATTCCCGCGCAGGCGATCGCCCAGGTCTGCGAGCTGACCTGGCAGTTGCGCGGTCAGGCCGAGGGCCGCCAGGTCGACGACGCGCGCGCGGGAATCGCGGTGAATCAAGGCCTCTTCGGTCACGGCTCGGCGATTATCGCCACCCGCTGACCGTTTCGTCCCGGGCAGGGCGCGATCACCTTCCGGGTCGCGCCCTGCGTGGCATTCATCGCCGGATCATGCCCGGCGCTCCCTTGCCCAGCTGGGCCTGCTCGCCGATGTCCCGAAGCGCGTCATCCGATATCGGATTCGGTATGCAGGTAGATCACGAGGTCGCGGGGCAAGCCGTGGGTGTCGTGGAGGTAGCGGTCCCTCGTCGGTTAGCGGTCTGGTGAATTGGCTGTGGGACAAGACGTTTCGTCCGCGCTGGAGCGGGAGATCGAACTTGTGTTGCTCGTCGAGCAGCACCGGATCCCCCGCTGCGGGAATGAGCGATCCGCTCGGCGTGAGTTGGTGCCCGCGTTCGCGGAAGAAGTCGAGGAAGGTCTGAGCGGTCTGGTCCGTGGTGCTCATGGTGGGTGCTCCATCGATGGGAAATCGACCGGAAGCGACCGCCCATGGCAGGTCCGGGTACCGAGACCGACGCACGCCAGCGGACCGTTTCCGGTCGCCGGCAGGGGAGAAGAAGGTCAGGCGGCAGCGACCGGCGAGCTGAGAGCCCGTGCGGCCGCGGCGGCGAAGCGTGATCTGACCTTCATGGATGCACGGTAGCAACCGGACGTTCCGGAGCGCGACCGATTTTCCGCCGACGCCGGAGGAGAACGTGCGCTCCTATTTCACTCCGATCGAGTGGTGGTGCGGGAGTGGAATACTCGTTCGAGGAGCGCGTACAAGCGGTCGCGGTCCTGCTCGCCGAGGCTGTCCAGGCCATCGCGGGTGACCTGCATCTTCGCCCGGATCGCGTCGGTGACCCGTTCGCCCTCGGGCGTGATGACGAGATAGGTGACGCGTCGGTCGGAGGGGCTCGCTTCGCGGCGCACGAGGCCACGCTTCTCCAGCCGGTTGATGATCCCGGTGACATTGGAGGCGTCGCAGGCCAGGGCCTCGGCCAGGACCCGCATCGCGATGGGCCGCCGGCGCAGCGCCGTCAACGTCTTGCCCTGGCTCGCGGTGAGGTTCTCACTCGCCGCCGCCGCGGTGAAGTCCCCGTAGTAGACGCCGAGGGACACCGAGAGCAGCTCCATGAGCTGGGCCGTGTCGACACGGGGCGCTTCTGTCATGCGACCACCTTATCCGCAGAAACTTGACCATCTCAAATAATTACCTCTACCGTGTGGCCTATTGCTTGAAGTTCTCAACCATCGACATTGTCAAGTGACTTTGAGGAGCACCCCGTGATCGTCACCGCGTCCGACGTCGCCCGTACGGCCGAGGTCCTGGCCCGGCCCGTCACCCTGAACGGCCTGACCGTCCCGAACCGCATCGTGATGGCGCCGATGACGCGCATGTTCTCTCCGGGCGGTGTTCCGGGCGAGGACGTGCGGTCGTACTACGCGCGGCGCGCCGCCGCCGGTGTGGGCCTCATCGTCACCGAAGGCACCTACGTCGGCCATGATTCGGCCGGGCAGAGCGACCGGGTCCCGCGGTTCCACGGCGAGGAGCAGCTGGCGGGGTGGGCCGAGGTCGCCGCGGACGTGCACGCGGCCGGTGGCACGATCGTGCCGCAGCTGTGGCACATCGGCATGGTCCGCAACCAGGGCGAGCAGCCCTACCCCGACGCCCCGGCCATGGGCCCCTCCGGGATCGGCGCCGACGGCACCGAGGGTGCGGGCAAGACAATGACCCAGGGTGACCTGGACGATGTCGTCGCCGCCTTCGCCGAGGCCGCCGCGGCCGCCGAGCGCATCGGCTTCGACGGCGTGGAGCTGCACGGTGCCCACGGCTACCTCCTCGACCAGTTCCTGTGGGCGCACACGAACCGCCGCGACGACAGCTACGGCGGTGACCCGGTGGCGCGCACCAGGTTCGCGGCCGAGATCGTGGCCGCGGTCCGGGCGGTCGTCTCGCCCGACTTCCCGGTGATCTTCCGCTTCTCCCAGTGGAAGCAGCAGGACTACCGCGCACGCCTGGCCGAGACCCCGCAGGAGCTCGAGGCGATCCTGGCCCCGCTCGCCGCGGCCGGTGTCGACGCCTTCCACGCCTCCACCCGCCGCTACTGGCTCCCGGAGTTCGACGACTCGGACCTGAACCTGGCCGGCTGGACCAAGAAGCTGACCGGCAGGCCGACCATCACCGTCGGTTCGGTCGGCCTCGACGGCGACTTCCTGCGCGCCTTCACCGGTGAGGGCGCCGAGCTCGGCAGTATCGACAACCTCCTCGACCGGCTCGAGCGCGACGAATTCGACATGGTCGCCGTCGGCCGCGCCCTGCTCCAGGATCCGGAGTGGGCGGCCAAGGTCCTGGCGGGCCGCATCGACGAACTGAAGCCCTACGACGCGGCGGCCCTGCAGACGTTGAGCTAGCCGAGCGGGGAGATCGGCGCGTTCGGCACGGGGATTGGCGCGTTCTGTCCTTGCCGCGGTCCCGGAGGAATTCGAGACTTACGTTGCCTAGGGATCGGTGTGCGAACGAGGGGAGCGTGCGGTGTCGGTGACGAGGGAGAGTGCCATCGCCTACGTGATTTCCGCGCTGGAGGCGAAGGGGACGGCAACCCGGGACGACTTCGACGTAGCCGGGATCGTCACCGCGTTCCGGGACATCGCCGATGGGTGGGACTTCCATCTGATGGAACGGGAAACCTTCTGGCGGATCGCCTCGACCTACCTCAGGGTGTGAGGCTGTGGGTCGGCGGGGACGCCGCCGACCACCGCCGGGCCGCCCGGCGTAAGGAGCCCGCGTCGGAGTAGCCGAGAAGTTCGGCTTGCTCGGCGCCGCTGAGCGACCCCGTCGCCGACACCTGCGATAGCCGGGCGCTGCGAGCCCGGTCCAGCTCGGCCCGCCAGGTGGTGCCCGCCTCGGTCAGCCGTCGCTGCAGCGTCCGGGGGCTGATCGTGAGGATCCGGGCGACACTGTGCAGAGAGACCTCCCCCGCCTCGATCGCCTTCGCCAAGGCCTCGGCCACCCGTTCGGGCCAGGCCGCGTCGAGCGTCGGCGGAGGCGGCAGCGCGGCGGCCAGCGGCTGCAGAACGTCGGCCAGGACCGGATCCGCGGTCGTCAGCGGTAGCTCCAGGTCCGTGGTGCGGAAGGTGATCGAATCGGTGGGTGCGTCGAATTCCACGGTGGCGGAACCGAACACCTCCCGGAAGCTGTCGATGTGCGGGGGAGCGGCCTGGCGCAGCGAGACGCGCACGGGGTTCAACGGATCGTCGACGACCCGGCGGGCACGGCTCAGGACCGCCGACAATCCCCACAGCTGGGTGTGATCCCGGCCCCGGCCGTCACCGTCGAACATCTCGAGATAGAGGGTGGCCTCGTGCTCGTTCTCGGCGACCAGGTCGAACCGGTGATTGGTGGTGACCGCGGTGACGTAGGGCCCACAGGTGGCCAACCCGGCGCCCAGCGTCGGTGCGGAGGCGAACAGGTAGTCGTACAAGCCCAGGCTGGACAGCTGGTAGCGACGAGCGACCTGCAAGGCGACGTCCGGGCCGAGGCGATGTTCGCCGATCTCCCACAGCCGGGAGAACACCGCACTGGGCAGATGCACGTCCTGGCCGGTCATCGACCAATCCGGGACCCCGGCATCGCGGATCAGCTGCGCGCGATCGAGCCCGGCCGCATCGAACTGTGAGATGACGAAACGGTGCAGCAAGCTCTGGTCGGTAGCCAAGACGTCTCCTCATGGCGGCAGGCCGATCCGCGGACCGGTCGCGGCTACGTCAGCCGCCGACGTCGACCGATTCGGCGAATCCGAGCTGGTCAGGATTTCTCCATGCAGGAGAATACGCCGACGGGCGGCGGGCGGGCTCGGACCACGATCCGGGCTCGGACCACGATCAAGGAAGCGCCCCGATAGTGGCTGAGTGGATGGGAACGCGGGAGACCGGGCCGGTAGACAGCACTTGCTCTTGCCGCACCTCGACCGGGCCGCTTCCGCTCGGCCGACAGCGATATCCGGGCGATGGAGCGGATCACGACCGAACTTGTGCCGATCCACCGGTGGCAGGTAGACGTGTCGATCTCCAGGGCTCCCGTTCGACCTAGGAATGAGATGGCCTGATAGGGGCCGGACACACCATCCGAGGGAGGAAGCGCATGACACCCTCTGTGTCAACCCAAGGTTTGGAATCAGGCCGCTGTGGCGGTGTGCAGGTGTGGTTGCGCGCCGTTGTGGCGTGCCGGGTCGTAGGGTGTGTTGGTCTGCCAGCAGCGCCAGATGACGCGCACCCAGGCGCGAGCCAGGACGCGCACGGCGTGGGGGTGGTCCTTGCCGGAGGCGCGGGCTCGCCGGTAGACCTCTGCCGCCCACGGGTTTTGGTGGCGGGAGTTGTCGGCGAAGGTGGTGATCGCCACCCGCAGGCGTTTGTTGCAGGCCCACCGGAAATGCACCGCCCGGTGTTTGCCCGAGGCTTTGGTGACCGGCACCAGCCCGGCGAGCGCGGCGACGGCTTCCGGGCTGGTGAATGCGGCGCGGGCGTCGCCCCATTCGGCGAGGATCTGGGCGGCGTTGACGGTCCCGGCGCGGGGGAACGACGCGAACACCTCACCGTCGGGGTGTTCGGCCAGGTGCGCGGCGACCGACCGATCGAGATCCTTGATCGCGGTGCCGAGCGCGGTCAGGACGGTGACGTGGGCGATGACCGCGTCACGCAACGCCTCGGTAAGCGCGGGACCGGTGACCCCGGCCGGAGCTGCCCGGAGCCTGTCGAGCAGGGCCTGTGGGCTGCGGCGGCCGCAGTAGCCGTGTTTGACGCAGAAAGCGGCCATCCGTTTCACACCCAGGTGCGCGGCAGCGGCCGGGGTCGGGTAGCGGGTGAGGAACGCCAGGCTGATCGGGCTGGTGAGGTCAGCGAAGATCTCCTTCGCGCCGGGCCAGTGCGCGTCCAGCAGCGCCGCCAGCTGGTTGCCGGCGGCCACCCGGGCTTCGACCAGGTCCGAACGGGTGCGCGAGACGGTGCGCAATGCCTTGGTCTCGTCGCTGTAAGGCGTTGCGGGACGCAGTTTCCTGGCACGCAGCCGCAGGTATTCGGCGATCACTTCGGCGTCACCGGCATCGGACTTCGCGCCCGAGATCACCTCACCGTCGCGCCAGGTTTTGATCGCGTTCGGTTTGACCGGCACCACAGGATGCCCCGCTTCCAGCAAGGCGTCGACCAGCCGGCCGTCCGGGCGTTCGATCGCGATCGGCACCCCGGATGGATCATCGGCGAGCCTGTCCAGCTTCGCGGCCAGCGCGGCGAACCCGGCGGCTGTGTGCTCGACGGTGAACGCCGCTACCTTCCGGCCCGTCGAGTCCAGCACGCACACCGCGTGAACCTTTGCCGCCCAATCGATCCCGACGAAGAACAACGCTTCGACCAAAGACAACACGAACGCCTTTCACCACCCGATCCCGAGCAGGGACGCGACGGGCGTGGAACCGGCTGCCGAGTGGTCACTCACCGGCGCTGCCGGACGCATCCCTCTGTTGTCGGTCGGCCGATTCCGAGGAGCCGGGGGCGGCAGTGTCATGCAAGCCCTCCAAGGGCGACCACATCGGGCCGTCACCCCGGCTCCCGTCCCATCCCTACCACAGACGCTCTCTTCGCGTCCGCAAGACAAGAGGTACAGGAGTGACCGTCAACGATCTCGATGTACTGCTCGGTTCCTGGGAACTCACCGGGCGCACCCACACGTCGGACCACGACGACATCACCGGGGTTCTCACCGCGACGCGCGTCCTGGACGGCGGGCTTGTGCAGCTCGACGGCAAAATGGTGATCGGGGACACCGAGATCCTCAGCCTGGAACTTGTCTGGCCGGACGACACCGCCTCGGGCTTCGCCGCGCACGTGTACTCCGGTTCCGGTGCCCCGCTGAACTACCGGTGGAGCCGTCGGGGAGACACGCTCGTCCACGCCGGTCTCGGCATGACCTACACCGGCACCATCAGCTCCGACGGTGCCACGATCACCGGTACCTGGTTGCCCGACCCGGATCGTCCGGATATGGCCGAGGCCGCCTACGACGCCACCATGCGCCGGGTCTGAACGGGTGCGAGTAGGTCCGGCGGCTGACGGTCGCACCCTTGATGCTGGCGTGTTCGGCCGGTCCTGCCCCCAGTGCGCCCGCGACCGATTCCTGCCGGCCCGGGTAGCCGCCGCTGAACAGCGGGGGGTCGGCCGTCGACACTGGGATCGAGGTCGAGGAACCGGTGCCGATATCGCGCAGCAAGGTTCGGTCATGGCTCACCACGGCCACCGCCGAGGTGGGCAGGCGGCCGCTCGGTGAGGAAGTCGAGACCGGCGCGGTCCAGGTGGTTCGTCGGCTCGTCGCGCCGCCCCGGGCGCCGGCAAGTCGGGATACTCCTCGCGAACTGTCGCGGGGTTGACACGGCGACGACCACGGCTTTGACTGACTGGGGAGCTGGTTTTACCTCGTTCGACAATGTCTGAGGGGTAGACAATGCGCAGCATGTGGTTGGCGGGTCCTCGGCATCGGCGGTCGACTGTCCGTCACGGTTTCAGCCTGGTACCGGCACTGATCGGTGCGTTCGTACTCGCATTGGCCGGTACCCACACGGTGTCCGCCCAACCTGGGGCGAACACCGACGGCACCGGATTCGCCATCCCCTTCTCCGGTGCGCCCGCCTACGAATACTTGGCGCCGCCCCAGATGGCCAGTCCGGACCAGCTCAACCAGCCACTCGGTCAGGAGCGGGCCGACACGATCGCCGGTCAGATCGGTCTCGGCCGGGCCGACGCGTTGACCGAGCAGCAGTATCTCGACCTCACCTCCGGGGGTGGCGTCGGTGGGAACCTCGAGGCGGCCGAGGTGATCGTCGCGTGCGTCGAGATCCTCACCAACACGGTGGGCCGCCCCCTCTACTCCCAGGTCGACGGGCAGAGCATGTCCTCCGTACTGGGCAGCTACGGACTGTATGTGAACCCCGGCGGGTTGCTGGAGAGCCCGGCCAACGCGGACGCGCCGACCCGGCAGGTGAACACCCTGATCGCGCCCGGCGGTTTCGTCGGCACCTGGTTGCGGGACAACGGTGCGGTGCACGCCCTGGCCGCGCTCTACCGGTCGGCCTACACGGTGCAGGCCGTCTACGGATTTGCGGCGCAACAGATGTCGGGCGCTGCCCAGCTGGTGACCAACACCAAGGGCGGTGTCAGCACCACGGTCGGCATGTCGATGGCGCCGCCGTTGTGGATCGTGAACTTCGCCCTGATCTACGTCCTGAATCCCGCTCAGGCGGCCGAGATGCCCGCCTACTGGGCTCCGATACCGGCGCCGGTGGCCGACGCCATCAAGGCGAGTCCCACCGGCCAGGTACCGTTCGGCGACTACGCGGCCTACTTCGGGTGACGGTCGGGGGTGCGTAGGGGTGCGCCGACCCGATGTAGGTGTGTGAGTGCCTCGCGGTAGGAGGAGATCAGCCCGGTCTCGTGGTACGCGACGCCGATGTCCGCGCAGTAGTCGCGGACGATCACCTGGGCGTGACGCAGGTTCGGCGTCGGCATGCTCGGGAACAAATGGTGCTCGATCTGATAATTGAGCCCGCCGAGCGCGAGGTCGGTCACCGCGCCGCCGCGCACATTGCGGGAGGTCAGGACCTGGCGACGGAGAAAGTCGGGGCGGTCGTCACCGGTCAGGGTCGGCATGCCCTTGTGGTTCGGGGCGAAAATGCAGCCCATGTACAGGCCGAAAAGTCCCTGGTGGACGGCGATGAAAGCCACGGCTTTGTCGGCCGGTAGCACCGCGAACACTGCCGCCGCGTAGACGGCGAAGTGGCCGAACAGCAGCGCACCTTCCATGACTCGGTGTTTCATCGATCGATTGCTGAGCGCACGGACGCCGGCCAGGTGAAGATTCAAGCCCTCCAGCAGCAGCAGGGGAAAGAACAGGTACGCCTGCGCCCGTCCGATGAGGCGCGGTAGACCGCGGCTGGACCGCGCTTGCTGCTGCGACCAGACCAGAATGTCGGGCGCGACATCGGGGTCGAGTTCCTCGTGGTTGGGGTTGGCGTGATGGCGGGTGTGCTTGTCCTGCCACCAGCCGTAGCCCAGGCCGATGCCGGCATTGCCGACGAGTCGTCCCACCAGCTCCGTCGGCTGCCGGAGCCGGAAGACCTGGCGGTGGGCGACGTCGTGCATGACGAGGGCGATCTGCGCGAACGTCACCGCCAGGAAAACGGCGACCAGCAGGGTCCACCACGAATCGCCGACGAGGACGAAGGCCGCCCAGCCGGCCACGAACGCGACCCCGACGAGGCCGAGCCGGACAGCGTAGTAGCCGGGACGCCGGTTCATCAGCCCGGCGTCGGAGATCCGGCGCAGCAGGCGCGCGTAGTCACCGTCGGCGCCGCGCCGCGGTGTCGGTGGAGAGGGTGCGGGGACCAGGGAGGGCGTCGTCATGATTCCGAAGCTATCGGCGGAATTCTCGCCGCTGGTAGTCCTCCGGTAGGGCATCGAATAGGACTGCGGAGTGATCTTTTCGACGTCCCCCGCAAACCGCACGGTTCGGCAACAGCGGTCCCGAATTGCCTCCAGGAAGGAAAATCCGGGAGTAACTTTACAGCTAACCTGCTTTTCCCTCGGCAATAGTGAGGTTCGATCATGAGGACAATCCGCACTATGCCCGTCGTGCTCGCGGCATTGGCGTCGGTGGCCGCGATATCCGCCGGATGCTCGGTATCGGTCGGTACCGCCACCGTCGACAAGGACGCGGTGGCCGAGCAGATCAGCACCCAGCTCCAGGCCCAGGTGGGGGAGACACCGGACGAGGTCACCTGCCCCGAGGACCTGAAGGCCGAGGAGGGTGCCACGATGACGTGCACCCTCACCGAACAGGGCGCCACCTACGACGTGAAGGTCACCGTGACCTCGGTCGAAGGCGACAACACGAAGTTCGACATCGAGGTCGCCGACACACCCAACTAGGCTCAGTCGGCCGCGTGATCGGGCGCGCGCCCGGCGACGTACTCCGTGGCCCAGCGATAGTCGGGTTTGCCGCTGGGGGAGCGGGAGATGGTGTCGGCCACCCAGATCCGTTTGGGCACCTTGTATCCCGCGAGGTGGGCACGGATGTGGGCGCGCAGTGCGTCGAAGTCCACAGACAGTTCCGGGCCGGTGGCGATCACGGCGGCGACCTGCTGGCCCCACCGCTCGTGCGGGACCCCGACGATGACCGCGTCGTAGACGGCGTCGTGGGATTTCACGACGGCCTCGACCTCCTCCGGGAACACCTTCTCGCCACCGGTGTTGATCACCATGTTGCCGCGCCCGATCAGGGTGATCGAGCCGTCGGACTCGGCGCGGGCCCGGTCGTCGGTGACCACGACGCGGGCGCCGTCGACCGTCTTGAACAGCCGCGCGCTGCGTTCGGGGTCCTTGTAGTAGCCGAGCGGCACCGCGCCGGTCTTGGCCAGCCAGCCTTCCTCGCCCGGCGCCACCGGTCGGCCGTCGGCGTCGACGACCACCGCGCCGCGACCGGTCTGGACCCGGGGTCCCCGGGCGGGGTTGTCGTCCTTCTGCGCGAAACCGATACCACCGAAACCGGTTTCGGAGGACCCGATCGAATCCGAGACCATCGTCGACGGAAACTTTTCCAGCAGCGCGTTCTTCACCGGCTGCGACAGCAATGCTGCCCCGGAGGCGATGACCAGCAGTGAGGACGTGTCCACCGGGGTGTCGTCGAAGGCGTCGATGAGCGGACGGGCCATGGCGTCGCCGGTGATCACCATGACGTGCGGATGGTGGGTGCCGACGGCCCGCCACACCGCGGCGGGGTCGAAGCGTGGTTCGAACATCACCGCGTTGCCCGACCACAGAGCGGTGAAGGTCGGCATCATCGCCGCGGCGTGGATCAGCGGCGGGAGGACGAACCAGATGGCAGGCTCCGCCTGGGCGCCGGTCTCGGACTGCTGATACTCGTCGCGCACCGGCTCGCCGGTATAGAAGTCGACGCCGCCGCCGAGGACCCGCCACATGTCCTCCTGGCGCCACATGACACCTTTGGGTAAGCCGGTGGTGCCACCGGTGTACATCATGAACAGGTCGTCGCCGGTGCGATGCACCGTGGGACGGAACGGTTTTCCGGTCTCGACCAGCGCCTCGTAGGCGAGGGTTCCTGCGCCGGGCGCGCCGGGGAACCGGTCGTCGTCGACGCAGATCGACTGCCGCACGGTCGGTGTGCGGGTGAGTGCCGCGCCGACGGCGTCGGCGTAGCTCGCGTGGTACACCAGCACGTCGAGGTCGGCGTTGTCGTAGACGTAGGCCAGCTCGGCAGGCCCGTACCGGTAGTTGATATTGATCGGGACGGCGCCGAGCTTGAAGCAGGCGATCAGCGTCTCCATGGTCTCGATGCTGTTGTGCATCTGGAAGCCGATATGGGTGCCGCGGCGCACGCCCGTCGTGGTGAGCTGATCGGCCAAGCGGTTGGCCCGGATGTCGAGCTCACGGTAGGTCAGCCGGCGATCGCCCTGGATCAGCGCGATCCGATCGGGCATGGCGTCGGCGGAGTGCTCGAACAGGTCGGCGAAGTTGTTGGCCATCTCAGTCCATCTCTGTGCGGTCCGCTCACACGACGGTGAGCGGCAAGGGTTTCCCGCGGTCGGTGAAGGCGAAGCCCGCGCCGGTGCTGAAGCGGGTCACGGCCACCTCGGAGGCTTCCCGGAAAGGGCGGTCGGCCAGGTCGATCTCGGCGGTCCAGCCGTCCTCGTCGACCGCGGCCACCCGGGCGACGAACCGGGCATCGACGCCCCGGATCAGGGCATCGAGGGGACCCAGATCGTCCGGTGTCAGCAGGGCGGGCCACGCGCCGTCGTCCAACGCTCCACTCGCCGACGGAAAGCGCAGGCGCACACCGGAGCTCGCGACTGTGATGTCGATTCCCGTGTAGCTCAGCGGGTTCAGCGCGGGATGAACCCGCAGCACCGTGGCGAGCGCGTCCGGATCGTCACCGAGCGACAGGCAGCGGCGGAGCCGTTCGGAAGTGAGTCCGGCGATCCCGGCGAACTGTTTGCGCCCGATGTCGGCCGCGGTCGCCGGGTCGGTGCGTTCCCGGATCGCGACCAGGAAGCCGAGCGTCAGCAAATGGTGCTGCAGGCTGATCTCGTCGGCCAGCCGGCGCAGGGCCGAAGGGGAGAAGTCGGCGAAGCGCAGATCGCTGAGCAGCGGTCCGGCGTAGTCGCCCATGCCCTCCTCGGTCGGATCGATCGCGGCCAGTTCGAGGCCCGCTGCCACGGAATTCGCCACGATGGCGGCATTGCGCGGGGCGGCGGGCGGAACATGGGACGGATCGATGACGACCGTCCACGCGCATACCGGCGTGCGGTCGGCCGGCACGCGGGGTGGTCGGTGCACCGGCCGCACCTGGGCGTGCGGATTGGTGGCCAGTGCCGTCGCGTCGAAGGTGGGGTCCTCGATGTCGTGGCACATCGCGACCACGAACTCCTCGCCCATCGGCTCGACATCGGCCAGCGCGCCACAGTGATCGAGCCAGAACTCACCGTGATCGTGGTCGTCGACCCGGAAGCGGAAGTCCATGAACTGCGGTGGTGCGCCGATGTCGAGCTGCAGCCCTTTGAAGATCGTCTCGACGCCGTCGCCGGTGATGCCGAGGGCGCGCCGCATGCGCCGGGTGTAGACGGGACTGGCCAGCTGCCACTCCTCGATCGCGACCTCGGTCATGCCCGACCGCCCGAACGCGGCGATGGTGTGCGCCATGCCCGACCGGTCGATGAGGTGACCGCTCAGCAGCAGCTCCGGGATCAGCGCCGCCAGCTGGTCCCGGGACAGTGCGTCATATCTACTCACGGATGTCACCACAGTGCGGCGGGTGATTCGCCGACGGGGTACCAGCCCGGCAGCGGGTCGCTCGACACCGAGCGCTCGATGCGCTTCTGCATGCCCGGTGAGAGTGCCCGATCGGTGATCATGTCGAGGAACATCGCGGAGACATTGCCGAAGTCGAAGAAGTCACGCTGCCACGACCATCGGTAGTCGCCGCCGTACCGGAACCAGCTGCCGCCGATGCCTTCGGGCGAGTAGGGGCGCCCGTCGGCGCGCGTGCCCTCGTTGATCTGCTTCCAGAACCCGATGACGGTGCCGCTGCGATCGTCGACGACGAACTCCTGGTACGGGTAGGTCCAGCCCTCGAGACCCGCCATCTCCTGGCCGAGGGCCAGTTCGCGGATCTCCTCGCGCCCCACCGCCATGAATTCCTGTGTGGGGCCGTAGTTCCAGCCGTAGGTCGCGTCGATGGTGTACATCTCGGCGAGGGGCTTCCAGTCGCCCTTCTGCTCGCACCGCTGGTTCTCCACGACCCAGCGCCGTACCATCTCGTCGAGTTCGGCGCGCTCGAAACCTGCCATCAGTCCGTGCCTTTCGGTGGGGAGTCGGCATCGCCGGCGATCGACAATGCTCGGGTGGGGCACCAGCGGATCGCGGCCTGGACGGCACTGTGTTCCGACGGGGCGGGAGTGGGATCGGTGATCTGGACCGTGCCGCGCTTGGGCACGGTGAAGACCGCGGGCGCCTCGTCCTGGCACACGCCGTGCCCTTGGCACAGGTCCGCGTCGACGACGATTCTCATGACGAGCTCCCGCCCTCGGCGGGGAGCGGGCGCAACGGCGCCTCCGGCTGCACCTCGACCAGCACCATGTGCGCGCCGCGCGGCACGGAGACCACCGTGGCGACCGCGTCGGCCAGGTGCTCGGGCCGCAGCATGTACGGATGCCGGGCGAAGCCCCAGTCCTTCCAGTCCTGCAGCAGCGGTCCGACGACCTCGGGGGTCGAGTCCATGCCCATGCCGGTCAGTGTCGGGCCGGGGCGCACCAGCGATGCCCGGATTCCGCTGCCCTCCAGCTCCATACGTAGCTGTCCGACCATCGCTTCCAACCCGTTCTTGGCCGCGCTGTACGCGCCACTGCGTGGGCGTGGGTTGTCCGCGCAGTCGGAACTGATCACCACGAGATCGCCGCGGCGCCGGGCCGTCATCCCGGGCAGCACCCGGTGGATCAGCCGTTGCGCGCCGACCAGATGCACCTGCACCTGGTGCAGGAACCGTTCGGGGTCCATCTCGCCGACGAGCGCGAATTCGATATCGCCCGCACCGGAGACGAGGATCTCGGTCGGGCCGAGCGTGCTCTCGGCGGCGGTCACGAACGCGTCCACGGACACGGGATCGGTGACGTCGAGGTGATGGGCGAAGGCCTCGCCGCCGTCCGCGCGGATCTTGGCGGCGAGGTCCTCGCACCGCTGCACGCGGCGTGCGCCGAGGGCGACCGGATGGCCGAGGGCGGCCAGGGCGACGGCCGTCGCGGCGCCGATGCCGGACGACGCGCCCGCCACCAGTGCCGGCCTGCGTTCGGGGTTGGGTTCGAATCGGGGCACTAGCGGACCTCTACTGTGACGGGGAGTGTGGCGAAGCCACGGACATTGGTCGAATGCACGCGTTCGATGCCGCGCGGGTCGACCGCATAGGTCGCCACCCGCCGCGCGAACTCGCCGAGCACGATGCTCGCTTCGAGCCGGGCCAGATGCGCGCCGAGGCAGAAGTGCACGCCCGCACCGAAACTCGCGAGCGTGCCGCCGTCGTTGCGGTCGATCCGGTAGGTATCGCCGTCGGCGAACGCCGCCGGATCCCGGTTGGCCGAGCCGATCAGCAACAGCACCTTCGCCCCGGCCGGGATGGTGCCGCCGTGGTAGTCGAGGTCGACCGCCGCCGTGCGGGCGACGAGCTGGCTCGAGGTGTCGTAGCGCAGCGTCTCCTCCACCCAGTCCGCGACCAGATCGGGGTCGGCGGCGACCTTGGCGTACTCGGCGGGGTTGACGCCCGCCCAGTAGAGGGCATTGCCCAGCAGCTTCGTGGTGGTCTCGTTTCCGGCGACGACCATCAGGAACAGGAAGCCGATGATCTCGTCGTCGGTGAGGGTGTCGTCGTCGATCTCGGCGTCGAGCAAGGCCGAGGTGAGGTCGTCGCGGGGGTCGGCCCGGCGCTGGGCGACCATGTCGGCGTAGTGCCCGAACAGCCGGATCGAGGCGTCGATCGCGTCGGCGGGCACATCGAGGACGCCGTCCTCGCGGTGCACCACCAGATCGGCCAGCCGCCGGATCTCGGCGCGGTCCGGCTCCGGCACCCCCATGAGTTCGGAGATGACGTCCATCGGCAGCTTGCCCGCGACGTCGTCGATCCAGTCGAAGCGCCCCCGCGCGAGGGCGGGTTCGAGATGGTCGAGGGTGATCTGCCGGATCCGGTCTTCCATCTCGGCGACCCGTTTCGGGGTGAATCCCTTGTAGACGAGCCGACGCATACGCATGTGCCGTGGATCGTCCATGGCCAGGAACGACATCACCCGATGCGCGTGCGGCCCCCATGCGGCCGGGTCGAGCGAAACACCGTTGGCGCTGGAGAGCCGATTGCTGTCGCGGAAAGCCGCGATCACATCGGCATGCCGCGACAACGCCCAGAAATCGAGATCGGGATTGTGGTAGAGCGGCGCCTCGGTGCGCAATCGGTGATACGTCGGATACGGATCCTCGTGGAATCGATAGTCGTACGGATCGAAATACACGGGCTCCACAGCGGCGCTGGTCATCGCGAACACCCCGGTTCCGATCGGACGTCTCCGACAGCATCGGGACGGTGCTGACCCGAAGGAGACACGTAGCTGGACATGTGTCTGGACGGTATCACCGACGCGCACCCGGCACAACGCTTTCGTGGATGATCGGGGCGCGGCCGGCCGAGCGCCCCGCGTCGGCGAATGTCATCAAAGTTGCTGGTAATGAAGATTTTCAGACCAATGGGTCGAGCTCAGTGAGAGCCGGTCGAGAGCTGGGCAGGAATCTGGAACACTGTCTGGAATGTGGTCTAGATCATATGGTACGGTCACCCGCATGGCACGCGTAGACGGCGAAGTCGCACCGGCCGTCGGCGGTGCGGCGGGGGCCGGCGGCCTGGAATTCCCGGAGCCGGAACGGGCCGGTGCCGCGCAGATCCTGCGCCGGAATTTCTCCGACACAGTCCTTTCCAGCGTGGCCACCCTCGGGCGGGCATTGCGTATCGGCGCGAGCGCCGTCTATATCGGCACCACGGACGCTGTTCGGGGGCGATTCCAGATCCACGAAACGCTCGCCCAGGCGTGGTTTCTGATCAGGGTCACCGCGGTGCCGAGTATTTTGATGGCCATTCCGTTCGGCGTCATCGTGTCCGCGCAAGTCGGCAATATCGTGTCCGAACTCGGCGCCGATTCGATGATCGGCGCGGCGGGCGGGCTCGGCGTCATCAAACAGGGTGCGCCGATGGCGACCGCCATGCTGCTCGGCGGGGCGGGCGCGGCCGCCATCGCCGCCGACCTGGGCGCACGGACCATCCGCGAGGAGGTCGACGCACTGCGGGTCATGGGCGTCGACCCGGTGCAACGCCTGGTCGTGCCACGGATCGCGGCGATGATGCTGGTGGCGCCGCTGCTCAATATCCTGATCATCTTCATCGGCGTCGCGTCCGGATTCGTGGTGGCGGTGTCGGCGCTGAATGTCACTCCGGGCAGTTACTGGTCGTCGTTCGGTGCCTTCACGACGCCGATCGACCTGTGGGTCTCGCTGGTCAAGGCACTGATCTTCGGGTTCCTGGTCGTGGTCATCGCCTGTCAGCGCGGGCTCGAGGCTACCGGTGGGCCGCGCGGTGTGGCCGACGGTGTCAATGCCGCGGTCGTGATGTCCATCGCGGCGGCGGTCGTCCTGAACACCGTGATCACCCAGGTGGTCACCATGTTCTTCCCGGTCAGGATGGCGTGATGACGGCGGCTCCGTACTATCCCGTCGGGCTGCGCTGGGTGGGCCGGCTGCGGCGCGGCCGCCTGCACCCCCTCGGCCCGATCGACTCGCTCGGGTTCGTTCTCGGATTCGCCTGGCAGGTCATCTCGTCGGTGCCTTACACGCTGGTGCGCTACCGCCGTCAGACGGTGACGATGGTGACGGACATGACCTGGGGCCGCGGCTCGGTGATCATCGGTGGCGGGGTGGTGCCGTTGATGCTGCTGCTCGGTGCGGCCATGGGCGCCTCCATCGGCATCGAGGCCTTCAGTGCGCTGAATCTGCTGTCGCTGGGTCAGCTCAGCGGTCTGATCTCGGCCTTCGGCGTGACCCGCGAACTCGCGCCGATCGCGGCCGGGATCGGTTTCGCGGCGCAAGCCGGATGCCGGATGACCGCCGAGATCGGGTCCATGCGCATCTCCGAGGAGATCGACGCGCTCGAATCGCTCGGCATCCGGTCGGTGCCCTTCGTCGTGACCACCCGGGTGATCGCCGGGATCATCGCCGTGGCACCGGCTTTCGTCGTCGCGCTGATCCTGAGCTACACCTCCTGCGCACTGATCGTCACCACGATCCACGGCACCCCGTCGGGGACCTACGACCACTACTTCGACCAATTCGTGGTGGGCTGGGATGTCTTCGCCGCGACCGTGAAGGTGATGGTGTTCGCGGTGGCCGTCGTGCTGATCCACTGCTACCAGGGCTATTTCGCCACCGGCGGCCCCGAGGGGGTCGGCATCGGCTCGGGGCGGGCGATCCGCGCCAGCCTGGTGGCGATCATCGCTCTCGACATGGCGGCCACCATCGTGCTGTGGGGATTCCAGTCTCCCGTGACCTTCACCGGGTGACGCCGTGCCTGCCTACACACTGCCGGGAACCGACGTGGGGCCACGTCGTGCTCGCCTGCTCGGTGCGATTGCCGTCGTCCTCGCGTTGCTGGCCCTCGTCGGCTGGCGCGCCCTGCCCGGCGACCGGACCGACGGTGCGATCCGGGTGGAGCTGCTGGTCGGCCAGGTGGGCGCCGGAGTCGGGCCGGGGACCGAGGTGCGCCTCGACGGCGTGCGGGTCGGGTCGGTCGAGACGATCGACTTCGCGGGCCGGGGGACGCAGCGAATCGGCCTGACACTGAACGGGTCCCAGATGTACGGACTGTCGAACACGCTGAGCGTCGACTACGCCCCGGGCAATCTCTTCGGCATCAGCGCCCTCGAACTCCACTCCGGGGCCGGCGGTGTCGCCCTCACCGAGGGCTCGACGGTCGACCTGACCGACCGCGCCGCCGACCGGGTACACGACGCCACGCTCTCGGCCCTGCTGACCGCCACCGGCGCGCTCACCGACGAGGTGCTGACGCCCCGGCTCGCCGAGTTGCTCGGCACGATCTCCCGCGACCTCGCCGCGTTCAGCCCCCTCCTGGAGGCCATCGGCGCGACCGCGCGCTCGTTCGCCGACACCCAGCAGCTGCCACCGTCGGTGCTGTTCGACCAGTTCGGATCGGCGCTCACCGGCCTGCCGCCGATGCTGACGGGCAGTCTGACGCTGCTCTACGCCGACTACACCAACGAATACCTCAGTACACCTGAGCATCTGGAGAAGTTCGGCCGGATGTTCTCCGACATTCCAGTACCAGCTGTTGCCGACCGTCACCGAGCTGCTCAGTACGTCGCGGCAGTACTTCGGTGGGTTACTGCCGATGACGAGCCTCGTCCTGGACCAGCTGTCCGGCGCGATCAGCTCGCCGGAACGGTCCGGGCAGCAGCTGAGTGAACTGCTCGACCGACTCGACTCCGCCTTCGTCGACACCCCACAGGGTCCGGTACTGCGCGCCGCTGTCGACCTCGAGGTGGTGCCGGGACTGGCCGGGCCGCTGGCTGCTCTGCTTCCGGGGGGTCGCTGATGACGACACGGTCACTGCTCCTGCGGGTGCTCCTGGCGACGGTATCGATGGGCCTCGTGCTCGTCGGTGTGCTCCGGGTGATCGAGCGCCCGGTCGACGGCGAAACCGCCACCTACACAGCGATGTTCACCGATGCCAACGGCCTGCGTCGCGGCGACGACGTGCGTCTGCACGGTGTGCAGGTCGGCAAGGTCGGCGAGGTCGAACTGGACGGCGCGCTGGCTCGGGTCCGTTTCACGGTCGTCCGCGACCGCGCGCCCGACACCGGCACCACGATCGCGATCCGGTACCAGAATCTCACCGGGTTCCGGTATCTGGAGGTCCGGCCGCCCGACGCACCCGGAACTCCTCGCGATCCGGCTGCGGTCTTCGGGACCGGGGAGACGGTGCCCGACTTCGACATCACCCGATTGTTCAAGGGACTGCAACCCGTCCTGGCACAGCTGTCGCCCGACGACCTCAACCGGTTCGCGACCAGCATTCTCGCCGTGATCCAGGGTGATGGCACCGGCATCGGTCAGGCGCTGGGCGCCATCGACACGTTGAGCCGCTACGCCTCCGATCGGCAGGCCGTCTTGTCGACGCTCGCCGCGAATCTCGCGCAGGTCGCCGATCACCTGGGCGGGAGATCGGGCAACGCGATGAGACTGCTGACCAATCTGACCAACCTCTTCGTCACGATCACCGAGAAGCTGCCCGGTCTCGTCGATTTCGCCAACGGCATTCCGGTGGTCCTCCAGCCGCTGCGGAGCATGCTCACCGTGTTCGGGGTCACCGGTGAACGGGATCGCGATCTCGACGCCGCGTTACGGCGCGCGTTCCCCGACCCGGCCGACGCGGTGGCCGCGTTCGAGAACCTGCCCGGGCTGATCCAGGCGATGGCGCAGGCCGTTCCGGAGACCGGGCCCGGCCTGGTCTGTACCCACGGCGCGACCGACGCACCGGAACCGTTGCGCGTGCTGCTGACCGGACAGGGAGTTGTGCTGTGTCGCCGATAGTGTTGCGCGGGAACGTTATCCGGCGAAGAGTATACGATTCACGGGCCGCCGATCTGCGCTGGGGTGTCGCGGGAATCTGCGCGGCCGTGCTCCTGCTGATCGCGATCGGCGCGGTGTATGTCACCGGGACCTCGCCCGAACGGACCTATTCGGCCGAGCTCATCCAGGCCGGCTCGGTCCGTCCGGGCGACGACGTGCGCATCGCCGGTATTCCCGTCGGCAAGGTCAGCGCGCTGACGCTGCTCGCCGACCGGGTCCGGATGGATTTCACCGTGACCGCGGACGCGTTCCTCGGCGATCAGACCACCCTCGACATCCGGATGCTGACCTTCGTCGGCGGCTACTACGTCGCCGTCCTGCCCGCCGGAACGCGGCCGCTCGGCGACGCGGTCATTCCGCAGGAGCGAGTCATCGTGCCCTACAACCTGACTCAGGCGTTCCAGGACGCGATCCAGCCCGTCCGCCGGATCGACGGTGACGTCGTTCGGCAAGATCTCGGGGCGCTGTCCACCGCGCTCGAGAAGAGCCCGGACGCTGTACGCGCGGCGGTGCGGGCCGCAGGCGACGTGGTCGACATCCTGAACGAGCAGAACGCCGACATCTCGCGCACCCTGGCCATCGCCGACGAGTATCTGACGGCACTCGACGCGAACGCCGAGGTACTGGCGAGGCTGCTGACGACCCTGGGCACGCTCGAGCAGATCATCCAGACCAACAAGGTGCAGGTGGCGCAATCCCTGCGTGACCTCGCCGTGGTGTTGCGGGATGTGACGCCGCTGGGCCGGGCGTGGGACGCCTCGTTGAAGCAGCGCGCCCAGCCGCTGGCCGACGCGATTCCCTCGCTCGAGCAGCTCGGCGGCCGGCTCGGCGCGTTGCTGGATGCCGTTCGCTCGCTCCAGCAGCGGCTGGCGCCGCTGCTTCCCGCGGGTGGTGGGATCGCGATCGACCACTCCGGAGCCACCATTGAGCTACCCGCGGTGTGCATTCCGCTACCGGGAGGCGCGTGTTGATCAAGTCGATCCTGGGGTCGCGGGGGCTGATGTCGGCCGCGGTCGTGGTCCTCGTCGTGCTGGCGGGCGCACTCGGTCTGCGGCTGAGCACACCGAATCCGCCGATGCGCGCCTATTGCGCCGACATGCCCGACAGCATCGGCCTCTACGAAGGCAGCGCGGTGACCGTGCTCGGCGTCCCCGTCGGTCGCGTCACCGGGATCAGCGTCGCGGGTGCGTCGGCGCGGGTCGAGTTCACCGTGCGGGCCGACCGCAGGCTGCCGCCGGATGTGGGGGCGGTCACGGTGAGCGACACCCTGATCGCCGATCGGCGGCTCGCCCTCATCGGGGCCGAACAGGCCGGACCCGGCCTGCCCGCGGGCACGTGCATCACGAAAACCCTGACACCCAAGAGCCTCTCCCAGACCTTCGACGCCCTCGCCGGCCTCGCGGATCAGCTCAACGGTGCGGGTGATCCCGCGCAGCGGACCGCGGTCGGCGCTGGACTCGGCGCGCTCGATCGCGCCACCGCGGGCACAGGTGACGAGCTCAACGACATGATTCTGGCGCTCAGCCGGGCACTGTCGGCGCCCGATGCGGCGATCGGGCACATCGGCCGGCTCCTCGACGCTCTCAGCGCACTCGCCCAGCGCGCGCGCCACGGCTGGGCGCAGGTGGAGACCACGGTGTCGGGGCTGCCGCAGACCTTCGACGACATCGTCACCATCGCGTTCCCGCCCATCATCCAGATCGTCGCGACGCTGGCCGAGCTGCTGCCCCAGCTCAACGACGTCGTCATGATGTTCGGCTCGCCCGCGCTGCGCGCCCTGGACTCCGTTCCTGATCTGTCCCGCATGATCGCGGCCGGTGTCGCCTCGCTCGCCGACGTGATCGCCATGACTCCCGTGCTGGCCGCCGGATTCGCCGGGGCGGTCGACCCGGTCAGTGGACAACTGACCATCGGCTACGCGCCGCCGGAACTCGCACTGGCCCAGCCGGACTCGGCGCGGATCTGTGCGGCGGTACAGGCCGTCACCGGGCACGGCTGTCAGACGTCCGCCGACGGCGCGGTCACGATTCCGGCACTGCCGGTCCTACTCGCGGGGGTGAGCACACGATGACACGAGCTCCGCGCCGTGCCCTCGGCGGTCTGCTGATGGTGGGGATGACACTTGCGGGCGGGTGCGGCTTCCAGCCCGCCGACCTGCCGGTGCCCGGCACCGGTGTCGGCGGCCCGACCTATCGCCTGCGGATCGAGTTCACCGACGTACTGAATCTGCCGCAGGGCGCCAAGGTGATCGCGGCGGGTGTGCGGGTGGGCAGGCTGACGGGGGTCACGTTGGTCGACCCGGTGGCAGCCGCCCCTGACCGGGCGGCTCGACCGGGGTACGTGGTGGCCGATGTCGAGATCCGGCAGTCGGTCCGGCTGCCGGTGGGTACTACCGCCGTGCTGCGGCAGGAGACACCGCTCGGGGACGTCCACATCGCGCTGAGCGAGCCGGCCGACGCCACCGCGGCCACGCTGACCGACGGCGGAACCATCCCGCTGGCCGCCACCACCCAGGCGCCGCCCATCGAAGACATCCTGGCCGGACTGTCGACCTTCCTCGGCAGCGGCGCGGTCACCGACTTCCAGTCCATCCTGCGCACCGCCAACGGGCTGCTGCCCGAGGACCCGCGCGACACCGCCCGGATCGCCGGCGTTCTCGGCGCCGATCTGTCGGATCTGGGGGCGCACCTCGACTCGGTGGACGCTCTGCTCGACGGCATGGAGGCCACGGTCGAGGAGGGCCTGCGGCAGAACCTGCCGATGCTCGACGAACTCCTCACGCCCTACGGCGTCGACCACACCACCGACGCGGTCAACGCCCAGATCGGCGTCATCTTCGTGCTCACCGCCCTCGGTCCGGTCGCGCCCAGCGCGCAATGGCTCGGGCCGCTGCTGTCCTCGCTCGACGACGCCACTCGTGCCGTGGTGCCCGTGCTGTTCGGCAGCAGCCCCCTCGACACCACGGCACCGTCGACTATGAAGACCCTCGTCGATCTGATCAACACGAAGCTCGTGCCGTTCGCGACGCGCGGGCCGAAGGTGGATCTGGTCGACATCGGCATCGCCGGGCCGACCGCGATCACCGGCGAGGAACGCACCGGCCGCATCGTCGACACCCTGCGGATGATCGGGGCGGTGCGATGAATATCCGTGCGGCGGTGTCGCTGTCGGCGATCGCAGCGGTCCTGATCCTCGGCGTCGGCTATATGTCGGTCGGGGTGCTCGGATTCGACCCGCGGCGGGATTTCCTCACCGTCGAGATGAACCTGGACCGCACGGGCGGATTGGGGCCGAACGCGCCGGTGCTGCTCGCCGGGGTCCGGGTCGGCCGGGTCGAATCGGTGCGCAAGCAGGCCACCGGCGTGCGGGTGGGGTTGCGGATCGACAGCAGGCAGCGGATCCCGCTGTCGTGCACTGTCCGGATCGAGCAGCTGTCGGCGCTGGGGGAGCCCTACCTGGCATTCGCGCCCGATTCCGGTGCCGGGCCGTATCTCGAAGACGGGCAGGTGATCCCGACCGACCGGATCCACCTGCCGATGACGATCACCGCCCTGTCCACGAAACTGGTCGCGTTGCTCGAGCAGATTCGGCCGGAAGCGATCGCGCATCTGGTGGACACCTTCGATCGCGCGCTCGCGGGCACCGACGCGGCGCGGCAGACGCTGCAACGGTCCTCGACCCTGCTCGCCGCGACGCTGCTCAGCCGCACCGAGGCCATCCGCGCGCTGTTCGCCGACATCCAGGCACTCGGCGGCGACATGGACTGGCTGGGACCGTCGTTGGGCGCCGCCGGTCCGAAGTTCGGCGAGTTCGGCGTCACCTTGAGCGCGATCGTCGAGTCGGGATCGGCGCTCGTGGAAAGCCGTCCACTCGACGACTACGTCACCGGCGACGGTCTCGTCCCGTTCCTCGCCCGTCTCACCGAGCTGCTCACCGAGATCGGGCCGAGTATCGAACCCCTGGGTCAGGTGCTCGGCCCGGTGGTGGCCGACGCCGTGCGGCGCGCGCCCGCGATCGACATCAGCACCCTGATCGACCAAGCCCTGCAGAGCGTGGGCCCCGACGGCACGGTGCACTTCCGCATCGCCGTCAAGTAGCGACGAAGGACAGCGCATGAGCACAGCGACAGCGGAAGCCACCACGACGGACAGCGGCGAGCGGTCGCCGCGCACGGTGTCGCTGCGGCTCTCGAGCGTCCTGACCGCCGCCACGATCGGGATACTCGCCGTCGCGACGGTCACCTTCGGGGTGCTGTACTTCGCCGCCCGGTCGACGATCGCCGACCGCGACGCCCGCGCGGCCGACGATCGGCACGCCGAGCGGATCGCGACGGACTACGGCGCGGGCGCGTCGACGATCGACTACCGCGACGTCGACGCCTGGTTCGCCCGGCTGCGCGCCGGTACCGCGCCGCAGCTGACCGCGAAGTTCGACGCCACCGCGCCGCAGCTCGAGCAGATCCTGCTGCCGCTGCAATGGACCTCCACCGCGACCCCGCTCTCGGCGACCGTGATCTCCGAATCCGGGGGAATCTACAAGGTGAACGCGTATTTCACAGTCGTCTCCACGAGCGCTCAGAATCCCGGCGGAGCCGCGACCACCGTCACCTATTCGCTGACCATCGATCGGAACGCGGGCTGGACGATCACCGAAGTGGGCGGGCTGCAGAACACCTTGCCGACGAAGTAGTCCGGTCAGTAGGCGATGAAGAGGATCTCGTCGCGGGTGTAGTCGTGATCGGGATGGTTCTCGGCCAGGTGCGCCTGGGTCTGGGCGACCAGGTCGTCCTCGTCGGAGGCGTTGATCTGGGTACCGCAGGGGCAGTTGAGGCGAGTCTTCATCGAGGTTTCTCCTGTGCCGCTCACTGTCCGGCGATCTGCTGGACAGTAGTCCGGAGTCTATTCCAATTGCTGTGTTAGCGTGAGTCATGGGACCCGTAGACGAGCTCTCCGCCGAGGCCGATGCGCTGTTCGCGCTCGCCGAGCAGGTCACCGGATTCATGCCGGCGGACGAAGGGCGCGCGCTCTACGCCGCCGCCCGCGACTACGCGGGCACAGGAACCATTGTGGAAATCGGCACCTACTGTGGCAAGTCGGCGATCTATCTCGGCGCCGCGGCGCGCGAGACCGGCGCCACCGTCTTCACCGTCGATCATCACCGTGGTTCGGAGGAGCACCAGCCGGGCTGGGAGTATCACGACACCGGTCTGGTCGACCCCGAGACAGGGGTGTTCGACACGGTGACGGCCTTCCGGCGCACCATGATCCGGGCCGGGCTGACCGACACCGTGGTCGCGATCATCGGATCCTCCACCGCCGCCGCACGGATCTGGCGTACCCCGCTGAGCATGCTCTTCGTCGACGGCGGCCACACCGAGGAGGCCGCCCAGCGCGATTACGACAACTGGGTGCACTGGGTCGCGGGCGGCGGCCTACTGGCGATCCACGACGTCTTCCCCGATCCCGCCGACGGCGGGCAAGCCCCGTTCGGCATCTACCGCAGGGCCCTGGACAGCGGCAAGTTCCGTGAGCTCTCGGTAACCGGCTCGCTGCGCATCCTGCAGCGGGTCGCCGCGTGCGGCTGAGCCTGGGTCAGTGGTCGACGGCGTCGCGGAAGATGCCGTTGGCGGCGCTGGTGCGGTTCAGGGCGTCGGCGGCGAGCACGACGGCGGCCGCGGTCCAGGTGGTGCGTTCCTCCGGCCAGCGCTTGCCGTCGGTGAACACCAGTCCGGTCCAATAGGACCCGTCGGAGTCGCGCAGATGCTGCATCGCGGTGAACAGGGCGGTGGCCGTGGCGGTGTCGCCGATGGCGTCGAGCGCGAGGACCAGTTCGCAAGTCTCCGCGCCGGTGACCCAGGGCGCGTCGGCCACGCAGCGGATGCCGAGATCCGCGACCACGAACTCGTCCCAGTGCCGCGCGATCCGCGCGTGGGCGGCTGGACCGCGTAGCGCGCCGCCGAGAATCGGGTAGTACCAATCCATGGAGTAGCGGCTCTTGTCCAGGAAGACCTCGGGGTGGTGACGCAGGGCCCGGCCGAGCTTGCGGCGAGCGAGGATCCAATCCGGGCGGGGGTCGCCCACCCGCTCGGCGAGGGTCACCGCGCAGCCCAGGCTGTGATAGATGCTGGCGCATCCGGTCAGCAGCGCTTCGCCGGAGGTCCCCGATTCGCCTGCCGACCAATGGATCTCACCGTGCGCGCCCTGTTGCAGGCCGAGTACGAAATCGATACCGGCCCTGACCGTCGGCCACAGCTCGGCGGCGAAGCCCGTGTCGCCGGTGATGGTGAGCGCGTGCAGGACACCGGTGGCGAGGTAGGCGCAGAAGTTGGCGTCGGCGTCGTGGTTCTCGATCACCCCGCCACGAATCTGCATCGGCCACGACCCGTCCGAACGCTGGGACTTGGCCGACCAGATGTAGGCCTCGCGCGCCTGCTCCCAGAGCCCGGCCACGGTCAGCGCCATCGCGGATTCGACGTGGTCCCACGGATCGGTGTGACCGCCGGTGAACCAGGGGATCGCCCCGTCGGGTTCCTGTGCGGCGGCGATGGTTTCGGCGGTGAGCCGCAGCGCGCGCGCCGACACGACGCCCGGGACGGCGGGTAGAGCTGTGGTCATCGGCGCACCGCGGGCTTCGTGAAGTAGAGGGCGACGGACTTGCCGACGAGCGGGTTCAGCAGGCGTTCGGCCGTGCGGGTGAGCGCGGGGGCCGACATCATGTCCCACACCAGCAGGCGGTGGTAGGCGCGCACCAGCGGATTGTCGTCGTCCCGCACGCCCACAGCGCATTTGAGCCACCAATAGGGCGAGTGCAGGGCGTGCGCGAACTCCTGGTGGACGTAGCGCAGACCACGCGCGGTGACCTTGTCGCGGAGTTCGTCGGCACGATAGATCCGCACGTGGCCGCCCTCGTTGGCGTGGTACTCGTCCGAGAGCGCCCAGCAGATACGTTCGGGCAACCAGCGTGGCACCGTGACCGCCAGCGCCCCACCGGGTTTCACGATCCGGGCGAGCTCGGCGATCACGCGATCGTCGGCGGGGACGTGCTCGAGGATTTCCGAGGCGATGACCACGTCGAATTCGCCGTCGCCGTAAGGCAGATCGAGAGCGTCACCGCGCACGGTCTCGGCCTTGGCGTACACGGGCGCCTCGCCCGCCGTGGCCATGGCCTCGAACATGGCGTCGACCTGGGCCAGATCGTCCGCGTTCTGGTCGAAGGCCACGATGTCGGCGCCGCGGCGGTAGGCCTGGAACGCGTGCCGTCCGGCTCCGCAGCCGACATCGATCACCCGGGAACCGGGTCCGACGCCCAGGCGGTCGAAGTCGACGGTCAGCATGGGTCCTCCTGGTGATGGCCGAAGCCGGGGGAGTGGAAGCGTTCGATCGCCCGCTCGTAGACCGCGACGGTCTGTGCGGCGACGGCGGCCCAGCTGAACAGGTCGACGGCGCGCCGCCGCCCCTGCTCACCCATCCGGTGCCGACGTCGAGGGTCCGCGAGCAGTTCGCCCAGGACCTGGGTCAGCGCGTCGATATCGCCGGGTGCGGTCAATTCCGCGCAGTCGCCGACCACCTCCGGCAGCGCCCCGGCCCGACTGGCGACCAGGGGCGTGCCGCTGGCCATGGCCTCGACCGCGGGCAGCGAGAACCCTTCGTACATGGACGGAATGCAGGCGACCTCGGCCGAGGCGAGCAACGCGGCCAGCTGTTCGTCGCTCAGCCCGCTGACCGGCGTCACGATATCGGCCAGGCCGAGTTCGGCGATGAGTTTCTCGGTGGGCCCGTTCGGTTCCAGCTTGGCGACCAGGCGCAGCTCCACCTCGTGGTGATGGCGCAGCCGCGCGAGCGCGTGGAGCAGGTGCGCGATGCCCTTGAGCGGCTTGTCGGCGCTGGCGACCGCCACGATCCGCCCACGGACCCGGGGTGTCTCGCGGGGCCGGAACAGTGCCGTGTCCACGCCGAGGGGGACAGTGCGCAACTGTCCGGGCGCGACGCCGAAGTCCGCGGCGATATCGGCGGCCGAGGAGGCGGACACCGTGATCAGGTCCGGAATCCGGCGGGCCACCCGCTGCTGCATGCCGAGGAATCCGTACCAGCGCCGGACGAAGGGCCGGCGCCGCCACGGTGCCGCGGCCAGATCCACCGCGCGATCACGGGTGATCGGATGGTGGATCGTCGCCACCAGCGGCAGTACACGAGCGATGTCGAGCAGTCCGTAGCCGAGGCACTGATTGTCGTGCACGACATCGAAATCCGCTGCGCGCGCGGCCAGTAGCCGGGCGGCCCGCACGCTGAAGGTGCGCGGCTCCGGGAATCCGGCCGTCCACATGGTGGCGAGTTCGAGCAGGTCGATCCGGTCCCGGATCTCGCGGGGGTGCGGGGTGCGGAAGGGGTCGTCGTCGCGGTAGAGGTCCAGGCTCGGCACCTCGGTCAGTCGCACCCGCGGATCGAGGTCCTCGGGATAGGGCTGGCCGGAGAACACCTCGACCCGATGACCCAGCTCCACGAGCCCCTGACTCAGATACCGGACATACACTCCCTGCCCGCCGCAGTGGGCCTTGCTCCGGTAGGACAGCAGCGCGATCCGCATCAGCGCACCCCGGTCCCGTAGTCGACCTGCCAGTGTTTGATGCCGTTGATCCACCCCGAACGCAGCCGCTGTGGCTCGCTCACCTGGGACAGCCTCGGCATCACCTCGGCGATGGCGCCGAAGACGAGATCGATCTCGAGCCGGGCCAGATTGGCGCCGACGCAGAAATGCGGGCCGGTGCCACCGAAGCCCAGATGCGGATTGGGGTCGCGCAGGATGTCGAAGCGGAACGGCTGCTCGAAGGCGTCCTCGTCGAAATTGGCCGAGCTGTAGAACAATCCGACGCGATCGCCGGCCCGGATGCGCTGCCCGCCGAGCTCGGTATCGGCGGTGGCGGTGCGCTGGAACACCGTCACCGGCGTCGCCCATCGCACGATCTCGTCGGGCGCGGTGGCCGGTCGGCGCGCACGGTAGAGCTCCCACTGCTCCGGGTGATCGACGAAGGCCTTCATGCCGTGGGTGATGGCATTGCGGGTGGTCTCGTTGCCCGCGACCGCGAGCAGGATGACGAAGAACCCGAACTCGTCCGAACCGAGTGCCTCACCGTCGAGGTCGGCGTGCACGAGCTTGCTCACGATGTCCTCGCGCGGGTCGACGCGACGCTGCTCGGCCAGGTTCCAGGCGTAGCCGAGGATGCCCGCCGCGGCGGCCGAGGAGGCGTCGGTGGTGGTGGCGTCACCATACTCCGGGTCGTCGTAGTTGAGCATCTGATTCGACCAGTCGAACAGCTTGCGACGATCCTCCTGCGGCACCCCGACGAGTTCCGCGATCGCTTGCAGGGGCAGCTCGCACGCCACCTGCTCGACGAAGTCGCCACCGCCGGTCGCAGCGGCCGCGTGCACGATGGCGGCCGCCCGCTCGGCCAGTGCCGCGCGCAACCCCTCGACCGCGCGCGGCGTGAATCCCTTGGCGATGATGCGCCGGATCTTGGTGTGCTTGGGCGGGTCCATGTTCAGCAGCAGCGCCCCGGTCAGCTCGATCTGCTCGGGCGTCACCTCCCCGGGCAGCCGGATGACCGAACCCTTGCGCTGCGAGGAGAACAGCTCGGGATTGCGCGAGATCTCCTTGATGTCCTCGTGTTTGGTGACGACCCAGTAGCCGCCGTCCCGGAAGCCGCCCGACTGCGCGTCGGTCTGCGTGTTCCACCACACCGGCGCGGTCCGGCGCAGTTCGGCGAATTCCTGGACGGGGTTACGGGCTTGCCAGAGAGCGGGATCGGTGAAATCGAATCCGGCTGGTAGCGATGGCGCTGACACGGGTTCCTCCTGGATGCCGACGGCGGTGTGGGGCCCGGGATGGTCAGCGATGCCGGCGACGGTAGCGGACGCGACAGGGCTGCTGCAGCTGGACGACCATCTTCGAATGGTCGTTGCGATAGGTTCGCGACGGCTGCGCGAGTTCGAACTCCCAGTCCCGCAGCAGGATCGAGAAGATCGCTTTGAGCTGCATGAGCGCGAACGGCGCCCCGACGCAGCGATGCCTGCCCGCACCGAAGGGGATCCAGGTCCAGCGGTTGACGATGTCGTCCTGGCGCGGATCGAGGTAGCGGGCGGGATCGAAGGCGTCCGGGTCGGGGAAGTCCTCCGGGATCCGGTTGGAGATCGCGGGCGTGGCGGCCACCATGTCGCCGGGTGCGATCCGGTGCCCGCACACCTCGAACTCACCGCGCGCCAGGCGCATGAGCACGATCAGCGGCGGATGCAGGCGCAGCGTCTCCTTGAGCGCGGCTTCCAGCTGCGGGATCTGGCGCAGCGCGTGGTGGCTGACCTCCGAGCCGTCGGTGAACAGCTCGTCGAGTTCGGTGACCACGGCGCGCAGCGTGCCGGGGTGGCGCAGCAGCTCGATGATGGTCCAGGCCGCGGTGCCCGAGGTGGTGTGGTGGCCGGCGAACATCATCGAGATGAAGATGCCGGTGATCTCGGTCGCCGGGAACCGCGGTTCGCCGTGCTCGTCCTGGACGGACATGAGGACGTCGAGCATGTCGCGGTCGTCCTTGCCCGCGGGCGGATTCGCCGCGCGCTGATCCATGATCGCCTGCACCAGCTCGACCAGCGCGGCCCTGGCGGCGTCGCGCCGGGCGAAACTCTCGATCGGTGCGTACGGGTCGACGTAGGCCAGCGCGTCGGTGCCCTGCTCGAGCTCGTGATAGAGGTGCGCGAAGCGGGCGTCGAGCTGGTCGCGGAACTTCACCCCGATCAGGCAGGCCGAGGAGGTGTAGATGGTCAGCTCCGCGAAGAACTCGAGCAGGTCGATCTCGCCCTCGTCGTCCCAGCTCGCGATCATCCGGTCGACCTCGCGGGCGATGGTGCCCGCGTGGGCGCGCATGTGGTCGGCCCGCAGCGCCTGATTGTGCAGCATCTCCTTGCGGCGCTCCGGCGGCGCGTCGAACACGACGCCTTCGCCGAAGATCGGCTTCATGAACGGGTAGGCCGCTCCCTGATCGAGGTCGTCGTCGGCGGCCCGGAAGAAGAACTCGTTGGCTTCGGCACCGGAGAGCAGGACGACAGTGCGTCCCGCGAGGTCGAAGGTCCCGACATCGCCGCATTCGGCGCGGACGCGGTGCATCAGCGCGATCGGATCGGTGCGGAATTCGGTGAGGTGCCCGTGGCTGTCGTCGCCTCCGGACACGCGCCGCGGTATGGCCAGCGTCATGGGGAATCCTTCCCGGAATACTGTCCAGACGTCATATGGACATGTGTCTGGACAGTACTACGGTTGGCGCCGCGCGACAAGGAGGAGCTGTCAGCCGTCGAGTGCCGGATCGGCCAGCATGCGTCGCGCGCACACCTCGAGCAAGTCGGCGACCTCGGCGTAGGACAGCAGTCCCATGCCGCCCTGCAGCAGTGCTCCGGAGTACAGGAGTTCCAGCGCCGCAAGCTGTTCGGGGTCCCTGGTGCCCAGAGCCTGTGCGAGCCGGTGGCGGATCTCCTTGCCGATGCGTAATCGCAGGTGCCGCACATCGGGATCGTCACCGAGCAGGGCGCTGCTGACCGCACCGGCGAGGGCGGGCTCGTCGGCCACCAGCATCGAGACCTCGCGCAGGACGGCGACCACCCGCGTGGTCGGGTCGGCGTCGTGATCGTCGAGTGGGGGCAGGGCGATCAGGCGCCGCCAGAAGACCTCGGAGATCAGGTGTTCCTTGGAGGAGAAGTATGTGTACGCGGTGGCGGTTCCGACGCCGGCCGCCGCGGCGACGAGCCGGATGGTGGTCCCCGAGTAGCCCGCCGTGGCCAGCACCTCGACCGCGGCCACGGTCAGGCGGTCCACGGTGTCGGCCTGTTTCTCCGTCAAGCGTCGTCGAGTTGCTTCGATGCCGGTAGGCGCGATTTCGGACATGTGTCTGGATGCTACTACAGCAAGGTGTATGGACGAATGACGCGCATTCCCTTGCGGCCGTTCCGGAATCCGAACTATATTCCGTACACCTGTCCAGACAAGTATCGGAGACCTGCCATGAACGGCCTCGTCCCTGCCGGCGGCACGCCCCTGCTGATCGGCGGCAAGCTGATCCCGGGCGGCTCCGGCGTCTTCGCGACGATCAACCCGGCGACCGAGGAGGTGCTCGGTCACGCCGCCGATGCCTCGGCCGCCGACATGGACGCCGCCATCGGGGCGGCGCGCACCGCCTTCGACGAGACCGAGTGGTCGCGGGACCCCGCGTTCCGTGCCCACTGCCTGCGTCAATTGCGTGACGTGCTGGGCGAGCACCTCGAGGAGCTGCGGGCGATCACGATCGCCGAGGTCGGCACCCCGGTCATGCTCACCAGCGGGCCGCAGCTCGAGGGCCCGATCGCCGATCTGTCCTACGCGGCCGACCTGGCCGAGAACTACGCGTGGGAAACGGATCTCGGCACGAGGGACCTCATGGGGGTCGCCTCCCGCCGGGTGATCCGGCGCGAGGCCGTCGGGGTCGTCGGCGCCATCACACCGTGGAACTTCCCGCACCAGATCAACCTGGCCAAGATCGGTCCCGCGCTGGCGGCGGGAAACACGGTCGTGCTCAAGCCCGCGCCGGACACACCGTGGTGCGCCGCGGTGCTGGGCCCGCTCGTCGCCGAGCACACCGACATTCCCGCCGGCGTGCTCAATATCGTCACCTCCGCCGATCACGCGATCGGTGCGCAGCTGGTCGACGATCCGCGCGTGGACATGATCACCTTCACCGGCTCGACGCGGACCGGCCGCTCGGTGATGGCGGGTGCCTCGGCCACGCTCAAGCGCACATTTCTCGAACTCGGCGGCAAGTCGGCGGCGGTCGTGCTCGACGACGCCGATATCGCGGCGGCCGCGAGCTATACCGCGTTCACCGTCGCCGTCCACGCGGGCCAGGGCTGTGCCCTCACCACCCGGCTGCTGGTGCCGCGTGCGAACTACGACGCCGCGGTCGCCGCGGCGGCCACAACGCTGTCCGGGCTGGCGGCCGGTGATCCGACGAACGCCGGAACCGTCTGCGGGCCGGTGATTTCCGCGCAGCAGCGGGCGCGGGTGGAGCGATACCTCGAGCTCGCCAGAGCCGAGGGTGGGCACGTCGTGGTGGGCGGTGGCAGGCCGGCGAACCAGGAACGCGGCTTCTTCATCGAGCCGACGCTCATCAGCGGTCTCGCCAACACCGCGACCGTCGCCCAGGAGGAGATCTTCGGACCGGTACTCGTCGTGATTCCGCACGACGGCGACGACGACGCGATCAGGCTGGCCAACGCTTCGCCCTACGGGCTGTCGGGCTCGGTCTGGGGCACCGACCCGGAGCGGGTGGAACGGGTGGTCGCGGGGGTGCGGACCGGGACGCTGAGCGTCAACGGCGGGCTCTGGTACCACGCCGACGCACCGTTCGGCGGCTACAAGCAGTCCGGCATCGGCCGGGAGATGGGCGTCGCCGGATTCGAGGAATACCTCGAGACCAAGCTCGTCGCCACCCCCGCCTGACCGCACCACCACTCACAGGAGCTGAACAACCATGGCACGTTTCACCGGTCGCACCGCGATCGTCACCGGCGCGGCACAGGGCATCGGCGCGGTCTACGCCAGCGCTCTCGCCGCGGAAGGGGCCAATGTCGTCGTCGCCGATCTCAACGCCGAGCGCGGCGCGGAAGTCGCGGCGAAGATCGTCGCCGAGGGCGGCACCGCCGCGTTCCATCGGGTCGACGTCGCCGATCCCGAATCCGCCACGGCGCTGGCGGAGTTCACCGTCGCCGAGTTCGGGGCCATCCACCATCTGGTGAACAACGCCGCGATCTACGGCGAGATGAAGCTCGACCTGCTGCTCACGGTGCCCTGGGACTACTACAAGAAGTTCATGGGCGTGAATTTCGACGGCGCGCTCAATGTGACGCGCGCGGTCTGGCAGCCGATGGTCGCGGCGGGCGGCGGGTCCATCGTCAACCAATCCTCCACGGCCGCCTGGCTGTACTCCGGGTTCTATGGGCTGGCCAAGGTCGGGATCAACGGGCTCACCCAGCAGCTGGCGACCGAGCTGGGCGGGTCGAAGATCCGGGTGAACGCCATCGCGCCCGGCCCGATCGACACCGAAGCCACCCAGACCGTCACGCCGGGAAATCTGGTGAAGGACATGGTGTCCCGCATTCCGATCAAACGGATGGGCACGCCGCAGGACCTCGTCGGCGCCTGCCTGTATCTGCTGTCCGACGAGGCGAGCTGGGTCACCGGGCAGATCCTGAACGTCGACGGCGGGCAGATCATCCGATGACGACCGAAACCGATTGCCTTCCGGTCGGATTCGTCGGACTGGGCAATATGGGTACACCGATGGCCCGGCGACTGCTGGCCTGGCCGGGCGGGCTCACCGTCTGTGACGTCCGCGCCGAGGCCACCGCGCCGTTCGTCGAGGCGGGGGCGCGGGCGGCGGCCGATCCGGCGGCGCTGGCGGCGGACGCGCGCGTCATCTGTGTGACCGTCGTCGACGACGCGCAGGTCACCGAGGTCCTCACCGGGCCGACGGGCATTCTGCGCACCGCGGTGCCCGGCACCGTCGTCGCGGTGCATTCGACCATCGGGGACCGGACCGCCGAGGCACTCGCCACGCGATGCGCGGAGCAGGGGGTCGAGTTCGTCGACGCGCCGGTGAGCGGTGGGGCGCCGGGAGCCACCCACGGCAGCCTGGCCGTCATGATCGGCGGGAGCGCTGCCGCGGTGGACCGGGTCCGGGCGCCGTTCGGCTGCTTCGCCGACCTGATCGTGCACGCCGGGGACGTCGGCGCGGGCACGCGAATGAAGCTGGCGCGCAATCTGTTGCACTTCATCTCCTTCACCGCCGCGACCGAGGCGCAACGGCTGGCCGATGCCGCCGGGCTCAGTCTCACCGCCCTCGGCAAGGTCGTGCGCCACTCCGACGCGGTGACCGGCGGGCCGGGCGCGATCATGCTGCGCGGTACCACCGCGCCGCTGGACCCCGACGACTTCTGGTTCCCGATCCTCGGCCATGTGCGCGATCTCGGTGAGAAGGACCTGTCGCTGGCCCTGGAACTCGGCGACCGGCTCGGCGTCGATCTACCGCTCGCGCAACTCGCCATCGCCCGGCTGGCCGGGGGGCTCGGCGTAGCCGGGTCCGTTCTCGACAAGGAGACATCATGAGCACCACCGACGACAACGTCAGACAGCGCGGGCTGGCCAAGATGAGCGAGGTCTACGGCTGGGACTTCGCCGACGGCCCCGGCGACTACTTCGCGGTCACGGCCGACCACCTGTTCGGCGACATCTGGTCGCGTCCCGCGCTGACCGTGCGGGAACGACGACTGCTGCTGCTCGGCGCGCTGACCGCGCAGGGGCACCTGGATATCGCCGAGATCCAGATCGGGGCGGCGCTGCGCAACGGCGAGCTGTCCGAGGAACAATTGCGCGAGATCGCGCTGTTCCTCTGTCATTACGTGGGCTGGCCCGCCGGCACCAAACTCGACGGCGCCGTCGGCAAGGTGATCGCCCAGGAACGCCGCACGAAGTAGCCGACGGGCGGCGATACACGCCCACCCGGGCGTGGTCGGCGGGCGGGCCGGACCGGCGGAGTAGCATCCAGACGCATGTCCGAAAGCAATTCCATCAGCCTCGAGGCGACCCGGCGGCGGTTGACCGACAAGCAGGCCGACACAGTCGACCGGCTCACCAAGGCGGCACTGCGGGTGCTGGCCCGTGATGGCTTTTCCGGCATGACGATCCGGCTGGTGGCGGCCGAGGCAGGCGTCGGCACGGCCACCGCGTACACCTACTTCTCGTCCAAGGAACACCTGGTGGCCGAGATCTTCTGGCGGCGGTTGCTCGCCTCGCCGTCGCCCGCCAGCCAAGACCCGGATCCGTCCGTCCGGGTGCTGGCCGAACTCCGCACCATCGCGCTGCTGGTGGCCGACGAGCAGGAGCTCTCCGGTGCGGTCACCAGTGCGCTGCTGGGCGGCGACCCGGACGTCGAACACCTGCGCACCCGCATCGGTATCGAGATCCGCGGCAGGATCTCACGCGCACTCGGCCCCGACGCCGACACCGAGGTCGTCGAGTGGCTCGAACTGATCTACGCGGGCGCGCTGGTCCGCGCCGGGATGGGCTACGAGTCCTACGAGAAGATCGCCGACCGCATCGAACGCGCCGCTCTGCGCATCCTGCAGGCCCCGTAGCTCGCGCTGGAATCGGCTGACGTACCAGCGGACCGAGTCCGCTGCCACCACCGGTGGGTTCGCTTCGCGAGGCAATCAGCTGACGAGGGAAGGGGCGGCGCGCGACTATGGCTGACCGGCTTCGACCTCGACGAGGTCACGAGACTGCGCTACTTGCGCGCCGCACTGTTGATCCGCGCGCACCGCGGATCGGACAAGCCCGACGACCGTCACCCCGACAACGAAACACGCTCTCGCGCGGGGTGATTCACCCGATTCCGTCGCCGGGGCAGGGTGGACAGCCGGACTAGGCGGCGTGGGTGAGCTGGGCGGCGGACGCGCCGATGGCCGGGCGGGCGCCGACCAGCGTGCGCATGAATCGATCCTGTTCCCGCGCACCGCGAGTCGCCGCGCGGTCCAGGCCGCCGGGGAGTACGCGGGTGGCCGAGCGTACGAGATTGGTGGGGATTCGCATCGCCGGATACCAGGGGACCACCACCGTCGGGAGGCCGAGCGCGCGCATCGTGTGGCGGCCGAGGAAGGTGCCCGTGACCGACAGGTGCTGGGCGTAGGCGAGCCGGCGGCGCACGGCAGGCAGCCGGTCGTAGTTCCACGACAGCGGATCCCGTGACATCGGGACCGCGAGCTGGCGGGTCGACTCGTCCGGGTCGGCCAGCGCCGACAGCGTGTGCACCAGTACCCGCACGCCGTCGCGGAACGACTGCGGCAGCCAGTGCTCCTCGACGCCGAGCAGGCTGCCGACATAGCGGACGACGTGCGCGACGGCGTCGGCTTCCGACGGCGTGAGCAGCACGCCCATCCCCATCGCCCCGATCGCCGGCGCGATGAAGGCGCCGACCAGCGTGGCGGCCATATCGGTCTGGTTGATCGGCAGGCCCCAGTCCTCGGCTCGCCAGTCCGGCATCGCGGCCACGTGGCGGCGCACGAACGCGTGGATGAGCCGCACCCGGATCGTGGACCGGTAGCCCAGGCCCAGCGGCGACAATCCGTCCTCGGACACGACGTCCATCGCCCACTGCATCGTCTCCGCCCAGCGCTGATTGGAGCCCTTCTCGAGGGCGCCCGTGCGCAACAGGGTCTTGTTGAAGCCGGAGAACTGGTACCCGCCGAGCATGGCGACGTCGCGCGCGATGTACATGCCGTCGGACCCGCTGCTGAGCAGTACTTTGGCGCCGCGCACGAGCTTGTCCGGATCGACCCACGCGGGCACCGTCTCGACCTCGGCGAAGAACTCGCGCAAGGGTTCCGGCGCGTCCGGCACGGCGGCGATGCCGTGGGTGAGTGCCCGATCGAACAGTGGGCGCATCTGCTTGCTGCCGGCGGTGACCATCCACTCGACCAGCCGATCCATCGGGTCGTCGCCGACGAGCAGTCCCTCGCCGAGGCGGCGCCACTGGTCCGCGTCGGGGCCGTGGACACCCAGGGTCGCCGCGAAGCCGCCGACGATCGCCGGGGTGCGGTGGGGACGGTCCGGGTGTCGGGTGGGAACGGTACGCATCGGCACTCCTCGTTGAGCGTCGGAAATTGGATAACAACCGATATCCAAAATAGGCCGCCTGCTAAAGTGCTGTCAATGGCGCGTGCGGAGGTGGTCCGGCCCTACAAGGGGATGAGCGCGGCGAATCGACGGGACGAACGCCGCGACAAGATCCTCGCCGCCGGTCGGCAGGTGTGGGGTGAAGCCGGACTCGCCGAAGTGACCGTGCGCCGCGTCTGCGCCGCATCCGGATTGACCCCGCGCTACTTCTACGAGCAGTTCGCCACCCGGGACGCACTGGTGCTCGCCGTCGCCGAGCAGGTGCACCAGGAACTGGCCGCCACCCTGGTCGAGGCCAGCCAGGCCGAGCCGGGCGGCCTGAAACGCAAGCTGCTGCGGGCGCTGACGACCTACCTCGACGCCATCGCCGCCGACCCGCACCTGCACCGCATCCTCACCAGTGACACCCACGGCACCGCGGGCCTCGAGGAACTGCGTACGCGCTCGGTCGGCATCGTCACCGATCTCGTCGTGCAGTACAGCGCGGAATTCCTCGACGCCCCCGCGACGCCGGAGAATCGGCGTCAGGAAGCGCTGTTCGTCGTCGGCGGGATCAATCAGCTCATCGAGGCATGGCTGCGCGACCCCCGCCAGTCGAGCACCGAATTGGCCACGCTCTGTACCGAACTCGCTCTCGCTGTGGCGACAAGAGCGGGCTGACAGCGGAAGCCGGTCGTCGTTCTGCTCCGGTCGGCGAACGCGTCGGCGAGGGTTCGCGGGCTCTTCGCGGTCGGGACGACCACCTGCCGCACCGGTCGGCGTCGGCGCTCTGACGTGAGGCCGACTTCAGCGGGCGCGCTTGCGTCGGTAGGCCGATGGTGTGGTGCCGGTCCAGCGCTTGAAGGCGTGGATGAACGGCGTCGCCTCGGCATAGCCCAGCCGCACGGCGATGTCGTCGATCGAGAGCGGGGTGCCGGTGAGCATCTCCTCGGCCAGGGTGCAGCGGACCTCGTCCACGAGTGCGCGATAGCCGGTGCCCGCTGCGGTGAGGCGTCGCCGGAGGGTGCGGGGGCTCGTGCCCAGTTCGCGCGCGACGACCTCGATGGTCGGCGGCGAGGGGATGCTCGCGGTGTCCCCGCCGGGCAGGATCAGTTCGCGCACCTCCGCCGTGATGCCGGTGCGGGCGCTGCGCCGTTGCAGCAGATCGGCGCACTGCGCCACGCACAGGCTCCAGGTCTGGGCGTTCGCCTGTGGCAGGGTCTGCGCCAGGACGGCCGGGTCGAGGGTGAAGACAGTGTGCGCGCGGCCGAACTCCGGCGGGACGCCGAGGATCTCGTGCAGGCGGTCGGCGCTGTCGCCGGGCGGCGAAGTCGAACTCGATTCGCGCGACGGCGAGTTCGTGACCGAGCAGGTCGCCCATCACCCGGTGCATGGCGACGATGTCGCGTTCGACGAGGAATCGCGCCACATCCGCGGGAACGAGATCGTGGTGGATCCACGCCAGCACGCCGCTGTCGGTGGATTCGACGACCGGGGTGCAGAAGCCGTAGCCCAGCTGGTAGTAGCGCAGCGCCAGCGATATCGCTTCGCGCAGTGTCGGACTGGTGACGCACGCGAAGCCGAAGATGCCGAAGGTGGACAGTCGGTAGCGGCGTCCCACCTCCACGCCCAGGGCGGGAACATCGGGGAGCTCGCGCACAAGATTGCGCACGACGACGAGTTCGGTCGCGGCCGATACCTGCAGATCGGGAGACGTCAGGGCGGCCGGCGCGAGGTCGGTATCCGCCAGGACGCGGCCGGCGGTGACGCCGTGCTCGGCGGCGAAGTCCGCCATGATCGCGATGCTGGCGATACCGCGCGGGAAGTCCCAGGTCCGGATGTCCGGCTCTTCGACGGTGCGCATCCGCCCATTATGGCCGAAAGTATTGATTCTCTGGCCGTCGTTGTTTGTGATCGGCGTTCGCGCAGGTCGTAGCGTTGACGGTGGCAGCAGCGACAGAGGAGTCCTGGCATGAGCGCACGCACCACCCCGTCGATCGTCATCATCGGGACCGGCTTCGGCGGTCTCGGCATGGCGATGGAACTGCAGAAGGCCGGGTTCGACGTGACCCTCCTGGAACGGGCCGCCGAGGTGGGCGGTGTGTGGCGGGAGAACACCTACCCCGGCGCTGGGTGCGACATCCCCTCGCCGCTGTACTCGTACTCCTATGAACCCAGGACCGACTGGCCCAAGCGGTTCTCCGAGCAGCCGGACATCCTGGCGTATCTGCGCGGGGTCGCCGAGAAGCGCGGCCTGATCTCGAAGATCCGGTTCGGCGCCGAGGTCACCGCCGCGGAGTTCGACGATGCCACGGGCACCTGGACGGTCAGCACGGTGGACGGCGCGACGATCACCGCCGATGTGCTCATCCCCGCGGTCGGTCAGCTGTCGCGCCCGGCCTGGCCGAACATCCCCGGCATCGACGACTTCCAGGGCGAGTCGTTCCACTCGGCCGAGTGGAATCACGACGTCGACCTGACGGGCAAGCGAGTCGCGGTGATCGGGACCGGCGCCAGCGCGATCCAATTCGTGCCCGCCATCCAGCCGAAGGTGCGGCAGCTCACGCTGTTCCAGCGTTCGGCCGCGTGGGTCCTGCCCAAGCCGGATATCGAGTACCGGTCCTGGCATCACACCGTGTTCGCGAACGTGCCGCCGGTCCGGCTGGCGGAGCGGTTCGCGTTCTGGGCGCTGTGCGAGTTCCTGTCGCTGGGCATCGTGGATGTCCCCGCGATCCGGCCGCTGGTGACCGGCATCGCCACCCGGCACTTGGCGAACCAGGTACCGGACCCGACGTTGCGGGCCGCGCTGCTGCCCGACTATCCGGCCGGATGCAAGCGGGGACTGTTCTCCAACAACTACTTTCCGGCCCTCACCCAGCCGAACGTGCACGTCGAGACGAGCGCCATCAGCGAGATCCTGCCCGACGGCATCCGCACGGCCGACGGCGTGGTGCACGGCGCGGACGTGATCATCTACGGCACCGGGTTCAAAGGCACCGAATTCCTGTGGCCGATGCGGATCGCCGGACGTGGCGGTCGCAAGCTGGAGGACGCGTGGGAGGGTGGCGCCCGCGCCTACCAGGGCATGTCCGTGCCCGGGTTCCCGAACATGTTCCTGATCTACGGCCCGAACACCAATCTCGGCGTGGGATCGATCGTGTACATGATCGAATCCCAGGCCCGCTACATCCGCCAGGCCGTCCAGCAGATCGCGCGGCAGCCCGGGCGCGTGCTCGACGTGCGGGCCGAGGTGGCCGAGGAGTACGACACCCGGGTGCAGCGGCGGCTGGAACGGACTCCGTGGACCCGGTGCTCGAGCTGGTATCGCACCGCGGCTGGACGCATCACCAACAACTGGCCGGGCACCGTGTCCAGCTACCGCCGCCGAACGCGCACCTTCGCGTTGTCGGACTACCGGGTGGTCCCCACCGCGGGTGACCGCCCCGGGCTGTGACGAACAGCCGATCGACACCATTCACCGACGAGAACAGCCGGAGCCGACCGATGACCATTGCCCTGCCGCCGACCCTGTGCGCGGCGTTCCAGCGCACCGCCGACCGCATGCCCGACGCCGTCGCCCTGCGCACGCCCGGCGAGACGACCCGGATCACCTGGGGCGAGTACGCGCGCCGCGTCGAGAAGATCGCCGCCGGCCTGGCGAATCTGGGAGTCGCGGCCGGTGACACGGTGGCGCTGATGCTGACCAACCGGCCCGAATTCCATCTCGTCGACACCGCCGCGATGCACCTGGGCGCGATCCCCTTCTCGATCTACAACACCAACCCGGTCGAGACGATCGCCTATCAGCTGGCGAAGACCGAGAGCCGGGTGATCGTCTGCGAGGAGCAGTTCCTGCCGCAGATCGCGGCGGCCCGTGCCGTCGACCGGACCGTGCAGACGGTCGTGGTTGTCGACTCCGGCCCCGCCGACACCGTGTCGCTGGCCGAGCTCGAGTCGAACCCACTGCCCGGCTTCGACTTCCGGGCCGCCTGGGAGCAGGTGCGTGCCGATGACGTGCTGACGATCATCTTCACCTCCGGCACCACCGGAACGCCCAAGGGCGTCGAGCTCACCCACGCCAACATCCTGAGCAATATCGACGGCGTCCGCGCGATGCTCGATCCGTGGTTCGAGCATCGGACCGTGTCCTACCTGCCGGACGCGCACATCGTGAATCGCTGGACGTGCCATTACTTCCCGATGATCGGCGGGGGACCGGTCACCGATCTGGCCGACCCGAAGCAGATCGTGACCGCGCTGGCCGATACCCGGCCGACGGCGTTCGTCGGCGTGCCCCAGGTCTGGTACAAGATCAAGGGCGCGCTGGAAGCGCAGCTCGCCGCCGAAACCAGTCCGGTCAAGCGGACTCTCGCGCACTGGGCCATCGACATCGGCCGGCAGCGAGTGCGCGCCGAGCTGAGCGTGCCCGGCGGCCGGGTCTCGCCGTGGCTGGCCGCCCGGCATCAGGTGGCGGATCGGCTGGTACTGGCCGAGATTCGGCACCGGCTCGGGCTCGACGAGCTGCTCGTCGGAGCGACCGGCGCGGCGCCGATCGCCCCGGAAGCGCTCGAATTCGTCCTCGGGCTCGGGCTGTCGGTCGGTGAGGTGTACGGCATGTCGGAACTGTCGGCCATCGCGACCCTGAACCGGCCCGGCCGGATGCGGCTCGGCACGGTCGGGGTCGCCGCGCGCGGCGTCGAGGTATCGGTCGCGGCGGACGGCGAGATCCTGGTGCGCGGCCCGATCGTGATGAAGGGCTATCTCGGCGACCCGGAACAGACCGCCGAGGCGATCGACGCGGACGGCTGGGTGCACACCGGCGATATCGGCACCATCGACGCCGACGGGTTCGTCTCGATCGTCGATCGCAAGAAGGAACTGATCGTCAATTCCGGCGGAAAGAACATGTCGCCCAGCAAGATCGAGGGCTACCTCAAGGTGGCCTGCCCGCTGGCCGGGTCGGTGGTCGCCATCGGCGACGCGCGACCCTACGTCACCGCGCTGATCGCCCTAGACGCCGATGCCGCCGCCGCGTACGCGACCGCGCACGGTCTGACACCCAGCCCGGCGGAGCTGGCCGAGAATCCGGGGATCCGGGAGATCATCGACGCCGGGATCCGTGCCGCCAACTCGAAGCTGGCCCGAGTCGAACAGATCAAGAAATTCGTTGTCGCGCCGGTCTTCTGGCTGCCGGGTGGCGACGAACTGACGCCGACGGGAAAGCTGAAGCGCAAGCCGATCACGGCAAAATACGCCACCGAGATCGACCTGATGTACAGCGCCGCGCGCTGACCCACCCGAATCGACGGCGAGCAGAACAACAGACCGCACGAGTCGTTCCGTGCGCAGGTGAGTGGAGTGGACTATGAGTACAACCGAGCAAGCGCCGGTCACGGCCGAGGTTCTGGTGTCGCTGGATCCCGCGACCGGTCAGCCGATCGGGGAGTACCCGATCGACGCCCCGGAACAGGTCCAGCGGACGGTAGCGAAGGCGCGCGTCGCCGCGGAATTCTGGGCGGAACAACCGTTCTCGGTGCGGCGCAAGGCGCTGCTGCGGTGGGCGTCGTACCTGACCGGCCACGCCGACGAGTTCACCGCGCTGATCCGGCGGGAGAACGGCAAGCCGCTCGACGACGCCTTCCTCGAACTCACCCTGGCGCTGGGCCACATCGACTGGGCCGCCCGCCACGGGGGGCGGGTCCTGGCGTCCCGGCGCGAGCGTCCCGGCCTGTTGATGGCCAACTTCGCCGCCACGGTCGAATGGCGGCCACTGGGTGTGGTCGGGGTGATCGGGCCGTGGAACTATCCGGTGTACACCCCGACCGGCTCGATCGCCTACGCCCTCATCGCCGGAAACACCGTGGTGTTCAAGCCGAGTGAGTACACCACCGGCATCGGCAACTACTTCGCGACCGCGTTCGCCCTGGCGAATCCCGAACTGCCGCAAGGCATCCTGCAGACCGTCAACGGCTACGGTGCCACCGGCGCTGCCCTGGTGACCGCCGGGGTCGACAAGGTGGCCTTCACCGGGTCGACCGCGACCGGGAAGAAGATCATGGCCGCGGCCGCCGATTCGCTGACGCCCGTGCTGCTGGAATGCGGCGGCAAGGACGCCGCGATCGTCGCCGGTGACGCCGACGTCGAGGCCGCCGCCCGCGACATCGCGTGGGGTGCGTTCGCCAACAGCGGCCAGACCTGCGTCGGCGTCGAACGGGTGTATGTCGTGCAGTCCGTGCGCGACCGGTTCGTCGCGGAGTTGCGCAAGAACCTCGACGGCGTGCGCGCAGGCAGCGATCCCGCGGCCGACTACGGCCCGATGACCATGCCGAGCCAGATCGACGTGGTGCGCGGCCATATCGACGACGCGCTGCGTGACGGCGGCACCGCGGTCGTCGGCGGACCCGACTCGGTCCGGGCCCCCTTCATCGACCCGGTCGTCCTGCTCGACGTCGACGAACAGTCACCGGCGGTGCAGGAGGAGACCTTCGGCCCCACCCTCACCGTGCGATCGGTCGCCGACATCGACGAGGCGGTGACACTGGCCAACGGCACCCGCTTCGGGCTGGCCTCCACGGTCTACTCCCAGCGGCACGGAGTGGAGATCGCGCGTCGCCTGCGCGCCGGAGCGACCTCGATCAACGCGGTCCTCGCCTTCGGCGCCATCTCGTCGCTACCGTTCGGCGGGGTGGGGGAATCGGGCATCGGGCGCATTCACGGCCAGGAGGGCCTGCGCGAGTTCGCCCGTCCGCATTCGCTGGCCCGGCAACGATTCGCGATTCCCGGCATGGCGCTACTGACCTTCGACCGGACGGCGGCGACCATGGCAATCGTCCGGCGCGCGGTCCGGTTCCTCTACGGACGGGAGCGCTGACGGCGGCGCGCGTGTCAGACTGGCGGCGTGAGTGGGCCGGTGAAAGAGACCAGTGAGGCGCGACCGAACGGAAAGCCACCGCGTGACCGCGGGAACGTGATCGGGGGCGGGCTCCTGTGGCTGGCCAAATGGTCACTGTGCATCGTGGCGATCGCGGCGGGGGCCTGGGTGCTCGGTACGATCGCCGCCCGGCTGTGGGTGGTGATCCTGCCGGTCGCGCTGGCGATCGTGGTCGCCACGATCCTGTGGCCGCCGACCCGCTGGCTGACCCGGCACCGGTGGCCGCCCGCGCTGGCCGCGTCGACGACCCTGCTCGGGTTCCTCGCGCTGGTGGCCGGGGTCGTCGCACTGATCGTGCCCTCGGTGGCTGATCAGGCCCCCGAACTCGTCGACAAGTCCACCGCCGGGGTCAATCAGGTCCGCGACTGGATTCAGGGACCGCCGTTGCGGATCCGCGACGAGCAACTCGATTCCGCGGTCGACGCGATCGTGACGCGGCTGCAGTCCAGTGGCGCGCAGATCGCCAACGGCGTGTTCACCGGGGTCTCCACCGCGACATCGGTGCTGATCACCGTGTTCCTGGTGTTGGTGCTGGTGTTCTTCTTCCTGAAGGACGGGACCCGGCTGCTGCCGTGGATGCACGGCGTGTTCGGCAATCGCAGCGGCAGGCACGTCGAGGCCGTTCTGGAACGGGTGTGGGCGACCCTGGGCGGATTCATCCGGACCCAGGCGGTCGTCAGCATGGTCGACGCGCTCCTGATCGGTACCGCGCTGTTCATCCTCGACGTCCCCCTGGCGCTGGTGCTGTCGGTGATCACCTTCATCGGCGGATTCGTGCCGATGGTCGGCGCGTTCGTCGCCGGTGCGCTCGCCGTGCTCGTCGCGCTGGTCGGCAACGGGTTCACCACCGCGGTCATCGTGCTCGGCATCGTCATCGCGGTGCAGCAGCTGGAAGGCAATGTGCTGCAACCGGTTCTGCAGAGCCGCAGCATGGAACTGCACGCCGTGATCGTGCTGCTCGCGGTGACCGCGGGCGGCTCGCTCTACGGCATCACCGGCGCCTTCCTCGCGGTGCCGGTCGTCGCGATGGTCGCCGTGGTCATCCGGTACATCGGCGAGCAGATCGACGCGGCTACCGGAACGCCACCCGTGGAGGCGGAAGAATCGGACAGCGATGAGTCCGCGGTGGTCGCCCCGTCACCCGACCCCGCCACCTGACCGGGCTCCTCGACGATCTTCGTGCGGCCGTCGGGGTTGCCGGCCCGACACCAGGTCATCGGGGTTCACCTCGGCGATGACCTGGTCTACCGTGAAGATGTGCCGCTGTTCCGTGGTCGCGGCGGGAAGTACCTCGTCGAATCTCTGCGAAGGAGGCGGGCGGTGGGCAGGCACGCGGACGTACTCACGGTCGGTGTCGAAGAGGAATTCCTGTTGACCGACCCAGTGACGGGCGCGCCGGTTCCGAAGAACCGCCAGGTGGCCGCCACGGCGCGGCGGGCCGGGATCGACCTCCAGCTGGAGCTGACGCGCTGCCAGGTGGAAACCAGCAGCTGTGTGCACTCCGACATCGGTGAGCTGCTGGGGGAGCTGCGCACGTCCCGGCGGCAGGTCGCCGAGTGCGCTGCCGAGCACGATGCGCGGTTGCTGGCGGTGGCGATCCCGCCGACCGTCCCCGAGCGGTTTCCGGTGACCGATACCCCACGCTATGAGCGGATCGCGCGCACGTTCGGGATGCTCGCCCACGAGCAGGGGCTGTGCGGTTGCCATGTCCACGTCGGCGTGCCGGACCGGGAGACGGCGGTGCTCGTCGGCAACTATGTGCGGCCATGGCTGCCGGTCCTGCTCGCCATGACGGCGAACTCGGCGATCTATCGCGGCAGCGAGACCGGGTACGCGAGCTGGCGCAGCATTCTGTGGCGCCGCTGGCCCAGCGCCGGCCCACCGCCGTATTTCGCCTCGCTCGACGACTACGAGGCGATTGTGGCGACGATGCGGGCCAGCGGCAGCATCCTGGACAACAAGATGATCTATTGGGACATCCGTCCCTCGGAATCGTTCCCGACCGTGGAAGTCCGGGTCAGTGACATCCCGGCCACCGCGGCGGAATCCGCGCTGCTGGCCGCGTTGACCCGGGGGATCGTGAGCTCGGGACTGCGGTCGATCGCCCGGCGTGAACCCGCGCTCACGGTGTCGGGCGAGGTTCTGCGGGCCGCGTACTGGAACGCGGCGCATTCCGGCTTGGACGGCGACGGCCTCGATCTGACCGAAGGTCGGGTGGTCCCGCATCGGGAGCTGCTGGCCCGGCTCGTCGACGACATCGAGCCCGCGCTCTCCGACAGCGGCGACCACGAATTCGTCGTGGCGGCGATCGACGCGCTGATCAGCCGCGGCAACGGTGCGCGGCGCCAGCTCGAGGCGTTCCGCGGACGACACGACATCGCCGACGTGGTCGCCGAATCGGCGCGGGCGACGCTGGAGGGATGCTGACGACGCCCGGCGCATCGTTGTTTGTCGCGGCGCGACCCGGGTAACGCCGCTATGGGTCCCCAGGACGGCCCACGGCCACCGTGGTGGCCGAGCGAACGTCTGAAAGGAATGCCGCGATGAGCTTTGCGGACAAGGCGAAGAACAAGGCCGAGGAATTGGCGGGCAAGGCCAAGGAAGCCACAGGTAAGGCCACCGACGACCGGGATCTGGAGAACGAGGGTCGCGCCGATCAAGCCAAGTCCGATCTGAAGGACGCCGGCGAGAAGGTGAAGGACGCCTTCCGGGACTGACTCCGGTCCGCGGGGCACCGGGCGCGAAGCCGGTGCCCCGCGCTCCGGCTCGCCGCTGTCCCCGCGGTAGCGCGGACTTCGATCGCCGCGAAAGTCGAAGGCGCGCCGGAACCGCAGGTGCGCACGGCCGCCGTCCCCTCGGGCACGAATCTGCTCGGGTTGCTCGAGCATCTGACGTTCGTCGAACGCTCGGTGTTCCTCGGCGACACGGTGACCGACTGGCGGGCGACATTCCAGGTCTCGCCGGACGACGGTGTGGCCGATGTCCTGGCTCGCTACCGCGCCGCGGTCGAGCGCGCGAACGACATCCTCGACGGCTGTCCCGATCTCGGTGCACCGATTCCCCGGGCAGGGAATCGTCCCGCCCCCAGCGTCCGCTGGGCGCTCACCCACATGATCGAGGAGACCGGCAGGCACGCGGGCCACGCCGACATCCTCCGCGAACTGATCGACGGCACCACCGGCCGCTGACGCCCCCCGGACAGGGAGCCCGCATGCATTCCGTGACCGGTGGTAGCGGCTCGCCGGTGGTCGGCGTCACGAACTCGACGTCGCGGCGTCCTCGCGGGCATCGTAGGTGTCGCGGGCGCGGTCGATCGCGGGCATGTGTTCGGCGGCCCATGCCAGCAGTGCGTCGACAGGGCGGCGCAGGGTCTTGCCGAGTGGGGTGATGCGGTACTCGATGGCGACGGGGCGGGTGGCGATGACTTCTCGTGCGATGACACCGTTGCGCTCGAGTCTGCGCAGAGTCGCGGTGAGCGATTTCTGGGTGACCGCGGGGATGGCGCGGCGAAGTTCGTTGAATCGGCACGGGCGTTCGCAGAGTTCGTTGAGCACGCTCAGCGACCACTTGTCGAGTACTTGATCGAGCAGGTCGCGGTGGGCGGTACCGATGCGGATCTCGTCGGTGGTATCCATGCTGAAACCTGGTTTCGTTGAAGTGTCCTCTTGCCACTAAGTATCGTAGCGATACCTAGACGAAATGGAGGAGATTCGATCATGAGTGTCGAGTACTTCACGCCCGAGGGCCTGCCGCAGCCGACCCCGTATCACCATGTGGCCGTAGGCATCGGTTCGCGGCACGTACACGTCAGCGGGCAGGTCGCCCGTCTCGCCGACGGAACGCCGGTTGCGCCCGGTGACCTCGCCGGGCAGGTCGCTCAGGCGCTGCGCAACACGGCGCTCGGATTGGCCGGGGCGGGCGCGTCGTTCGCGGATGTGCTGCGATTGACGTTCTATGTCACCCGATGGAGCCCCGAGCAGATCGGTGACTTCATGGCTGGTGTGGAGTCGGTCGCCGCGGAGATCGGCCTGTCGATGCCGATGCCGCCGGCGTCGCTGATCGGGGTCGACTACCTCTTCGAGGCGGACGTGCGGGTGGAGGTCGAGGCGACGGCGATTCTCGACTGACCCGACGGTCGCCGCGCCGCAGGGAATACGCGGGATCTGGACCGGGGGGGGCAGTGCTGGCGACCGGGTGGCGACGAGCGAATCGCTACCGGTCGCCCACCCGGGCCACCGCCCTGATCGGGGCCCCGTCCGCTGCGCTGAGTCGCAGTGGGAACAGTGAGATCTCGATCGTCTGCCCTGCGGTCTGGGCGGCCAGTAGCCGGTCGAGCCCGGTGAGGTTCTCGGCGATCACCGCGTGCGCGCCGCACAGGATCCGGTGCGCCGGTAGGGCGAGATCGTCGGTCTCGGACGGGTCGATGCTGGGTGCGTCGATCCCGACGGTGCGGATTCCACTGTCTACCAACGCTTGTGCGGCTTCGGGAGACAGGTAGGGGTGGGCGAGATAGTCGCCGGAACCCCAGCGGGCCGACCAGCCGGTGACGATCAATACGACAGAACCGGGGACCGGATCGATGTCGAACAGCTCGACCCCGATCGCGCCCCGCGCCGGGACGGACCGGGCATCGACGATCAGCGCGGGCCCGGTGAAGCGTTCGAGCGGTAGCTCGTCCAGGGTGGGCAGGCTGTCGTCGAGATGAGCCGGCGCGCACGGCGAAAAAATCGTTAGCCCATCACATCGTTCCCGGATAGCCTGGTGAGACCCGCGGATGAGCTCTGGGGAGGGGCGAAACGATGTGGAACTGGGGAAAATCCTTCGCAGAACATGCGGCTGCCGCCGCCTGGACGACCTGGCCACCCGCCGATGCGCGACCGACCATCGTGGACCCGGCGGCATGGGATCAGGAAGCAGTCATCGCCGGACCGGGTGAGGAGAAGTGAGCGGCCGATGGTCGGGTCGGCCGTATTCACCGTGCGGTCAGGGCTTTCGGCCCGGATCGGCCAGACCCACACCGGTGACGAGGGGAAGATCGAGCGTGGTGCGGATGCCCGGCGGTGCGGCGATGACGGCCGGGATGGCATTGACCACCCGCATGGCCGTGCCGACCAGGCTGGCGTGGTTGTGGTCGCCGCGGTCGCTGAACATCGCCAGATCCAGGGTGTAGTTCGGCTCGCCGGTGATCTCGACGCGGTAGGACCCGCCGGCGCGGGCGGGCTGTGGCCAGTCGGGGGCGATGTCGGCGCGCAGGCGGGTGACGTGCTCGAGCACGGTGACGGCCCGGTCGCCGACCATGCCGCGGACCTCGAACCGCAGGGCGGCCGCCGTGCCCGCCGGGATGGTGCCCGAGTCGATATCGAAGGTCTCCGGGGCGGGCAGTCGCTCGAAATGCTCGGTGACGCTGTCGAGTTCGATCTCCAGGCCCGCGGCGAGCTGGCGGACCACGCTGCCCCACGCCAGTGACAGCACACCGGGCTGCAACAGCAACGGGGTCTCGTCCATCGGCCGGCCGAAGCCCATGATGTCGAACATGACCGCGGGATTGTCGTAGGTCGAGTAGTCGACGATCTCGAGGCAGCGCACCTGCTCGACGTAGCGGCAAGTGCCCAGCAGGGCCAGCGGCAGCAGATCATTGGCGAAACCGGGGTCGATGCCGTTGACGAACAGGGAGGCATTGCCCTGCGCCGCGGCCTGTTCCACCGGTGCCAGCAGGTCGGTCGGCAGCACGTGCCACGGGTACTGGAGGAATACCGGTGCGCTGGCCACCACATTGATCCCGGCGGCGAGGAGCGTGCGCAGATCGGCCAGCGCCTCCATCAGCCGGTTGTCGGTCATGGCGGTGTAGACCACGCAGTCGGGCCGCAGCGCGAGGATATCGGCGGTCTCGGTGGTGGCGAGGATGCCGGTGGGGGTCGGTGTTCCGGCGAGTTCGGCGGCGTCGCGCCCCGCCTTGCCGGGCCCGGAGACGTGCACGCCGACCAGGTCGAACCGGGGATCGGCCAGCACTCCCGCCAGCGCGTGCCGCCCGACATTGCCCGTGCCCCAATGCACTACGCGGTGAACCATGATGTCGACCTCACAGATCCGGAAGGGGGATGGTCAGATTCGGCGCGATGAGCCCACCGTCGACCTCGAGCACCTTCCCGGTGAGGAAGGAGCCCGCGGGCGAGGCGAGGAACAGCGCGGCCGCGGCGATATCGGTGGGCTCGCCGAGGCGGTGCAGTGGCGTCGCCTGCTCCATCGCCGTGCGCATCTGCTCGTTGCCCGCGACGATGTCGAGCGCGGAGGTCAGGATCGAGCCGGGCGCGATCGCGTTCACCCGGATCCGTGGGCTGAGATCCATGGCGGCGCTGCGGGTGTAGTGCGCCAGCGCGGCTTTGGCGGTGGCGTACGCGGCGAACGCGCGTCCCGGCAGTCTGCCCATCGTCGAGGTGATGTTGATGATCGAGCCGCCGCTCGCCGTCTCGAGCATCGTGGGCACCGCCGCCCGCACCAGGGCGTGTGCTGTCCCGACATTGAAGGCGAAGGCCTCGGCGAGATCGTCGGGGGAGGTGTCGAGCAACGGTCTCGGCAGCGCCCCGCCCACATTGTTGACGACGATGTCGAGGCGGCCGAACTGCGCGGTCGCGGCGTCGGCCAGCGCGGTGACGGCCTCCGGGTCGGCCAGGTCGGCGACCACGACGTGCGCGCGCCGGCCGGTCGCCTCGACCTGGTCGGCGACCCGCCGCAGGTCGGCCTCGGTGCGCGCGGCGATCACCACGTCGGCACCTGCCTCGGCGAAGCCGGTGGCGATCGCGGCGCCGAGGCCGCGACCCGCCCCGGTGACTATGGCTACCCGGTCATCCAGACGGAACTGGTCGAGGATCATGATCACCTTTCGTTCGTCGAATATTCGACTAATATGTGGCGAATAGTCGAAGCAGTGTAGGGCGGGCCGCACCCGCAGACAAGGGGTGTCATGCCGGAATCCGCGTCGCCGCCGACTCGCCGGGTCGTCGAGGTGATGGAGCTGCTGACCCGCAGCGACCGAGCGCTGACCGCCTCGGAGATCGCGTCGGCACTCTCGCTGGCCCGCGCCACCATCACCGCCGTTCTCACCGAACTCACCGACGCCGGCTGGGTCCGCCGCGACCGCGACCGCCGGTTCGGCCCCGGTCCGGCACTCGCCGCGCTGTCGCCCGCCGACCCCGGGATCCCGGCTGCCACGGTGAGCGCCGCACTGCGGGAGATGGCCGTGGCCGCGCACTGCGGGGTGACCCTGAGCCGAATCGCCGACGGCCGGCTCACCGTGGTGGCCAAGGAATACGCGCTGGGCGCGCGCATCGTGCCCGGACTCGCTGTGGGACAGTCCATTCCACTGGCCTATCCGGCGGGTGCCGCGGTGATGCCGTGGCGCGGGGAGCCCGAACGGCGCGCGTGGCTGGCGACGGCGAACGGCCCGGCCCGGCGGGGCGCACCGGCACTGCTGCGGTTCGTCACCACGCACGGCTGCGCGATCTTCCGTCCCGCCTCCGACGACGCGGGACTGGTCGAGGTGCTCGCGGAGCTGCTCGGCGCGGTCGGTGGCGAAGTGGTCCAGCCGGAACTGCGCGCACGGGTACTTCGGCAGCTGGTACGTCTGACCGCGCGCCCCTATCGGGAAGCCGACCTCGCTGACGAGCAGCCGCTGCCCGTCAGCTACCTGTCGGCGCCGGTGCTCGCCGACACCGGTGCGCCCTACGAGGTCCAGATCGGTCCGCTGCGCTCCACGGTCAGCGAGACCGAACGCGGTGAGTACATCGACACGATCCGCGCCGGGGCCGCGGCGCTGTCGGCGGCGCTCGAGCGGCGCGCATGACCGTCCCCGCGGTGTGGTGAGCTTCCGGCAAGCTGATTACCTTCGTCCATCGTGGTTAAGCCTCCTGTGTCGGGCCCTGGTGGCTCGCATCCGCGACAGGAACGAGAGTGATCATGTATTGGCGAACGACGATCGTGACGACAGCGCTGATCCTGGCCGTGATGGGCGGGTCCACCGGGTGCGCGGAGCTGGAGAAAGCTGTCAACAAGGGCGGTGACACCCGGTGCAGCGAGTACCTCGCCCAGGACTCCGCCAAGAAACACACCACGGTGACGAAACTGCTCGAAGAAGAGGGCCAGGGTGATGCGGCGGCCGATCAGAACGCGGTCGACCTCGCGGTCGCCGCGATCAACCTGATGTGCGGCGCGCAGGCGAATCCGGATACGCCGATCCGGGACGCGGATCTGTCCGGGGTGCTGGTGCCGAAGTGAACTTCCGGTCCGCGTGTCCCACTCGCCGGGCACCCGATATTGCCCGGAGACGGTTCCGTGGGACTGTGAGGGTCGAGAACTGTCCACCCCAGGAGGTCGCCGGGCATGCGGGGAATCAACCACATCGTCCTGTTCGTCGCGGATCTGCCGCGCAGTATCGCGTTCTACGAGGACGTGCTCGGATTCGAGCGGCTCGCCGAAGGGTTCCCCGGCGGCGCGTTCCTGCGCCACCCCGGCTCGGCCAACGACCACGACCTCGGGCTCTTCCAGGCCAGGACGCCCGCGGCGGGGCAGGGCTCGGTGGGGCTCTATCACGTTGCGTGGGAAGTGGATACGTTGTCCGAGCTGGCCGCTGTCCGTGACGGCCTGGTTGCCGTGCACGCGCTGACCGGCGCCGGCGATCACGGGTCGACCAAGGCGCTCTACGCGCGCGACCCCGACGGCATCGAGTTCGAGGTGTGCTGGCTGGTACCCGACGAGCACGTCGAGGACGCACTGGCTCCCGGCACCTCGCTGACCGCGCCCCTGGATCTCGACGCCCAGATCCGCCGCTACGGCGCCGACACCCCGGGCGGTCCGCGCACCGATCCGCAGGTGTGGGCACGCGTCGCGGCGCGTCGGGCCGCACTGTCCTGAACAACGAGAGGCACCCATGACACAGACACCCGGGGACATCGAGGCACTGCTGCGGCGGGTCGAGGTGATGGAGGACAAATGGCAGATCCTCGAGCTGATCGCCGCCTACGGTCCCGCCGTGGACAGTGGATCCGCCGACGGCACGGCCGCGCTGTGGTCCGAAGACGGTGAGTACGACGTCGATTCGGGAATGCTGCGCGGGCGCGAGGAATTGCGCGCGATGGTCGGCAGCGCGCCGCATCAAGGTTTCATCACCAACGGCTCGGCGCACCTGCTGGGCCTGCCCCATATCGAGGTCGACGGGGATCGCGCGGTGGCCATCGGACATTCGCAGCTGGTGCTGAAGGTGCCGGGCACTACCGCCGACTTCCAGGTCGCCCGGATCACCGCGAACCGCTGGGAATTGGTGAAGGCCGACGGGCGCTGGCAGGTGGACCGCCGTGTGGCCCGCCTGCTGGACGGCAGGCCCGACGCCCGTGAGCTGCTCGGTGGCGTCGTCAGCGGATCCGAGGGGCGGAGCTGAGATTGATGAATATCGCCAAGTACGGCCCCTGGGCGGTGATCGCGGGCGGGTCGGAAGGCGTCGGCGCCGAATTCGCCGAGCAACTCGCTCGCGCGGGCATGAATCTGGTTCTGCTCGCCCGCAAGGAAGAGCCCTTGCTGGCGACCGCCGAGGTCTGCCGCGCCCACGGCGTCGAGGTGCGCACGCTGTCGGTCGATCTCCTCGCCCCGGACGCGCTCGACCGCATCGCGGTACTCACCGACGACCTGACCGTGGGCCTGCTCGTCTACAACGCGGGCGCCAACACGTACGGCCACGAGTTCGTGACCGGCGACTTCGACCGATTCCGCGTCGTCGTCGACCTCAATATCACCGCCCAGCTGAGACTGGTTCAGCACTTCGGCGCGCCCATGCGTGCGCGGCGTCGCGGCGGCATCCTGCTGGTCGGCTCGCTCAGCGGCTACCTGGGGTCGGCGCGGATCAGCGTCTACGCGGCGGCCAAGGCGTTCCTGCGCACCTTCGCCGAAGGGCTGTGGCTGGAGATGCGCGACTACGACGTCGACGTCGTGCACCTGGTGCTCGGTGTGACCCGCACGCCCGCTATGGCTCGGGCCGGCCTGCGGATGGACCGCCCCGGCCTGCGGGTGTCCGAACCGCACGATGTGGCCGCGCAGGGGCTGGCGAGTCTCGCCGACGGCCCGGTGGTCGTGGTGGCGGAGTTCGCGGCGGTCGCCGAGAAGAACAGTGGAACCAACCGCGCGGAGCTGCTGCTGGCGGCGAGCGCGGGTACCCGGAAATTGCTGCCACCCGGTCGCCAGGAGGTGGCGCGGTGAGGATCGGGATCGACACTCCGGTGGTCACCCGGGTGCCGGGCGCGCACAGCCCGTGGGAGGAGTCGGCGGGGATCGCCGAACTCGCGCGGATCGCGGTCGCCGCGGACCGGCTCGGGTTCCATCACCTCACCTGCAGCGAGCACGTCGCGGTGCCGACCGCCGTCGCCGCGGTGCGTGGCGCGACGTACTGGGACCCCCTGGCCACCCTGGGCTATCTGGCCGCGCGCACCGAACGGATCCGGCTGGCCACGAAGGTGCTCGTCCTCGGTTACCACCATCCGCTCGAGATCGCCAAGCGCTACGGCACGCTCGATGTCGTGAGCGGTGGGCGGCTGGTCCTCGGTCTGGGTGTCGGCTCCCTGCAGGAGGAGTTCGAGCTGCTCGACGTTCCGTTCGAGGACCGCGGCGCCCGCGCCGACGCCGCGCTGATCGCCCTGCGTGCGGCGCTGTCGCAGCGGGTCCCGCGGCACGACGGCCGGTACCACCGGTTCGCGGACATGGTGGTCGAACCGCACGCGGTCCAGGATGCCGTACCGCTGTGGATCGGTGGCCGCACGGCCCGATCGCTACGGCGTGCGGTGGACCTGGCCGACGGCTGGGTCCCGTTCGGTCTGACCTTCGACGAGATCGGCACGCTGCTCGCCCGCCGGCGGCCTCCCGCCGGATTCGAGGTCGTGCTCTCGGCCGGATCCCTGGACCCTCTCGGAAACCCCACGCGGACCAGGGCGAAGCTCGCGGCGGCGGCCGGCGCGGGCGCGACCGTGGTCGGCGCCGCGCTGACCGCGACCTCGGCCGAGCACTACTGCGATCAGCTCGGTGCGCTGGCCGAGATCCGCGACGAGGACTCCGCGGCGGACGCCGGAAGGTGACCGTCCATCCACCGCAGCATCCGATCGACCGAGTCGGCGCAGTCGTCCACCGCGCCGGACTCGGCCCACTCGATCAGGGCGGCGAAGGTGGCTGACTGGTAGGCGGTCGCCAGCGCCCGGCAGATGGCGGCGGGGGAGCCGGGCAGCCGCCGGGCGAGATACCCCGACAAGGTATCGATCCAGGGCTGATAGATCCGGGGAGCGGTCGCGGCGAGCTCGGGCTCCGAGGAGATCAGCCGCAGCCAATCCCGCGCGAGCTCGTGGATCAGGGGATCACGGGACACCGATTCGACGATCGCTGCCCGGACCACCACGGCGGGCGCTGCGTCGTCGGCCGCGCCGGTGAGTACGTCGCGCAGCCGGTCCGTCGCGGGCGCGACGCCCAGCCACGCGATCTCGGCACGGGAGGAGAAGTGCCGCAACAGCGTTCGCGTGCTGATTCCCGTGGCCTCGGCCAGGTCGTTCCAGTTGGTGGTGGCGAATCCGCGTTCGGTCCACAGGCGCAGCGCCCCCGCGGAGACGGCCCGGGTATCCAGCACCGACGGGCGGCCGGGGCGGCGGGGAGCGGGCTGTGTCACGGCGAAAGCCAACCAGTTTTGGCGAAGTGTGTCAATATTGCGCCGACCACGAGTCATCTCATCGAACAGGAGTAATTGGTATGGATTTCGTCAATGCGTCCGCGATCGTCACCGGCGGTACGTCGGGTCTCGGCTTGGCGACCGTGCGGGAGCTGCACGCCCAGGGCGCGAAGGTCGTCATCGTCGACCTGCCGTCGTCCAACGGTGCGACGATCGCGAAGGAGCTGGGCGAGGGCGCGGCCTTCGCGGCGGCGGACGTGACCGACGAATCGGCGGTGTCCGCGGCGCTCGATGTTGCCGAGTCGCTGGCACCGCTGCGGATCGCGGTGAACTGCGCGGGCATCGGCAACGCGATCAAGACGGTCGGCAAGAAGGGTGCGTTCCCGCTCGCCGACTTCACCAAGATCATCAACGTCAACCTGGTCGGCACGTTCAACGTGATCCGGCTGGCCGCCGAGCGCATGGCCGCCACCGAGCCGGTCGGTGAGGAGCGGGGCGTCATCGTCAACACCGCCTCCGTCGCCGCCTACGACGGCCAGATCGGCCAGGCCGCCTACTCCGCGTCCAAGGGCGGCATCGTCGGCCTGACCCTGCCGGTCGCACGTGACCTGGCGAGCTTCAAGATCCGGGTCGTCACCATCGCGCCCGGCCTGTTCCGCACCCCGCTGTTCGAGACGCTGCCCGAGGAGGCGCTGCAGCGGCTCGGCGCGCAGGTGCCGCACCCGTCGCGCCTCGGCCAGCCCACCGAGTTCGCCGCACTGGCTCGCCACATCGTGGAGAACCCGATGCTCAACGGCGAGACCATCCGCCTCGACGGCGCGATCCGCATGGCGCCGCGCTGATCTGCTCGGTACTCACGATCCGGCCGGGCTCGATGCCCGGCCGGAGGGGCGGGACAGAGTTCGAAGCGAGCCCCAGCCCGCCCGGATCGCGTTTCGCCGTCGCTCTCACCGGTTCGCCACACTGTCCGCGCGAATTCCGCGCGGTGGCGGCAGCGGCAGTGCCGGACGGTGCCGACGACTACTACGGGAGTCCGCTGCCGAGCCACCTGTGTTTCGTGTCGGCGAACTGCAAGGTCGCGGTCATCGGCACCAGCGGGGGGCACCCGGTGCGTTTTGTGCCCGACCATGTCGGAATCCCTGACGGTGCAACGGGTTACGCCCACTTTCGCGGGTCGCCCGGTCCTGGCCCCTACGACGGGTTCGGTGATCCGATCTGCCCGACCGTGGAGCTGTCAGCCGGATGGTGGTGGCTCGGCGGCTGCCCCTAGTCAGCAGGTCGGACGAAGTGGCGAACGTCGGTGGCGAGAAAGTCGCGGATCGCCGCCCAGCTGGAATCGCGGGCACCGGGACCGGCGATGATGCCCAGGTGGCTCCCGTCGACTTCGGCGAAGCGAACCTGCGCACCGGTGAGCACCTCGGCGCCCGCGGCGACGGAGGCAGCCGAGGCGAGTTTGTCGCGGCGGCCGCCGATCAGCAGGACCGGGACCGTGATCGCGGCCAGTTCGATCGCGTGGCGCGGGCTCAGATGCACTGTGCCCTTCCACATCTCGTTGCGCACGATCAGCTGGCGGTAGACCTGCCGGTAGAACCGGCCGGGATATCCCGGCATCTCGTCCATGAACCGGTCGACGGCCTGCATGCGCGCCAGCGCTTCGACATCGCCGGCATTACGGGCGATGTACCACGGTTTGGCCAGCTCGCGGTCCAGCGCCTGGGCGCGGAAACCGGCGCGCACAGCATGTTTCGGGATGCCGCCGAGGAGCCGCACGGGTTCGGTGACGATCCGGCCCGAGGCCAGGCGGCCGACCGAGCGTGCCAGCGCCATCGGACCGTTGCGGCGCTGATCGAACGGCGTGCCGACCGCGGTCAGGGAGGCGAGCGGGAGGCCGGGGTCGGCGGCCGCGGTGAGCAGGCCGATCGTTCCACCGAACGACCAGCCGATCAGATCGACCGGGGCGTGCGCGTGTTCGGCGCTGACCCGGCGGACGGCGGTGGGCACGATGTCGTCGACCCACTCCTCGAAACCGAGGTTCCGGTCGGCGTAGCCGATCTCGCCGTAATCGATGACATACACGTCCCGGCCCAGGTCCAGGAGGTACTCGACGAGGCTCTGACTGGGCCGCAGGTCGTAGCAGGAGACCGTCACCGCCAGCGGCGGTACCAGCAGGATCGGGTTCCCGGTGCTCGCGCCGGTCCGGCGGTAGCGGCGCAACAGCCGATGCGGCTGGTCGTAGACGACGTCCGACGGGGTCGGCACATACGGCTCGATTCCGGGGCCGAGTAGCGCACCCACATTGCGCACCGCGTTGTCCCAGCTGACCATCACATACCTCCACGACCCGTGCCCGGTTGGATATTTTACCTAGACATCGTGTCCGACTAATCTCGGGTGGGCACATCGCGTCGGCGCGTGGATCGGCGCCCGGCCCGGGTCGCTCGGCTATCTTGGGCCGATGTGCTCGCCGGAGATCGTTCGTCTCGCCCATGACGATGCGCCGCGTCCCAGCCGCCGGGCACTGTTCGGTCTCGCGGGACTGACCGCGCTCGCCACCGTGGCGCCCGCGCCCGCGCTCGCCGCACCGGGCGCCGGGGCGGTGGTCGACCTCACCCACACGCTCACCCCGCAGCTGCCGGTCTGGCCGGGCAATCCGCCGATCGCCATGGTGCCGGTGGCGTGGCACGCCTCCGGCGGCTTCGGGCAGTTCTCCCTCGGCTACTGGGAACACACCGGTACGCACCTCGACGCGCCTGCCCATCGGATACTCGGCGGTGCGACGACGGAGACGCTGGCCGTCGATGATCTGGTCGCACCGCTCGTCGTCCTCGACATCAGCGCGAAGGCGGTCACCGATGCCGACGCGGTGGTCACCGTCGCCGATATCGACCGGTGGCGGTCGCAGCACGGTGAGATCCCCGAGCGGGCCTTCGTCGCGATGTATTCCGGGTGGGAGCGGCACCTCGCCGAACCGTCGATGTTCCTCAATCTGGACGGCCAGGACAGGCCGCACGCGCCGGGCTTCTCGGCCGACGCCGCGGAATACCTTGTGGCGCAGTGCGGAATCGTCGGCGCTGGCGTCGATACGCTCAGCCTGGACTGCGGCGCGGACCCCGACTTCGGCGCGCACACCGCGCTGCTCGGCGCGGGCCGCTACGGCGTGGAGATGCTCGCGAACCTCGCGGCGGTCCCGCCGGCCGGGGCGAGGGTGGTCGTGGGCGCGCCGAAACACGAGGGCGGCACCGGCGGGCCGTGCCGGGTACTCGCCCTCACCTGATCGGTGTCACCGGTCCGGTCTGCCGATCGGCATCCTTTCGCCCACCCGACATCGAGTCGAATCTGCTCGGACACCAGCCGAACCCGCTCGCCGCGTACGGGACGCTGCGGAGCGGATCGTCGACGAGAACGAAGCGGCGTGCGCTGTGCGTGGTGATCACCGCACAGCGCACGCCGCTCGTTCGGAGCGGAGTTCGCTAGCCGCGGTAGATCTCGACGTAGGCGTTGGTGGCGGCAGCGACAACGCCAGGGCCCATTCCGGTACAGGCTGCCGAGATGCGCTGGCCCATGGGCTCGAACGGGTAGCTCAGGACGGTGTAGCCGCCGATCGTGTACATCGGGAACGGGCCGTTGGCGTAGAGACCGAAGCAGTCGACGTGCAGGACGTAGTTGCTGCCCCCGTCGGGCTGGCAGGTCGCCGATGCGCCGAAGAGGTCCCGCTCGACGCGGCAATCCTGAGGTGCCGCCTGTGCGGTGCCGGATCCGATGACGGCGACGAACGCCAGACCGGAAACCCCGGCGGCCGCGACGCGGGCGGCGGCGGCGAGTGTCTTCTTCATGGAACTCCTCTGTTCGGGACGATCTTCGGTGGGAAGCGCTGACGTCCTGGCCATGGATGACGTGCGGGTGACCGGTGGTGGACGTGCCGCGCCGGGTTCGTCTCCCGACCGTAGCGCGGGGCGAGTAGCAGTGCCTGGACCAGCGCGGGTCCCGTGCAGTATCAAGCACCAGGCATTTCGGGTGTGCCCTTATGGGGCGGGTGTGAGGAAGTCGTGGAGGAGCGGTGCTATCGGGTTCGGCGGGAGGAGATCGTCGAGATCGGCCAGCGCTGCCGCGGGTGGCAGGGTGCGGTCCGGGGTGTGTGACGGGTTGTCGATTTCTGCGACGGCGTCGGCGATGCCTTGGTCGATGGCGGCGGGCAGGTCCACCGGCAAGGTGGCGGTCTTGCTCGGGTCGAGTGGGTGATCGAACCGCAGCGGCGTCGGCGTCGCGTAGTCGGTGCGGTCGTATCCGGTTTCGATCAGAACCCGCAGTGCCGGTTCCAGCAGGGCGGCGGCGGGTTCGGTGACGTTCGTGGCGTTCGTGTGCTGCCCGACCGCGCGCAGCGGATACAGCAGTGGCAAGGTGCCCTCGGGACTGGGGATCGTCTTGTAGAGGGTGCCACCGTGGATCTGGCAGTTCTCCGGGTATTCATCACAGTTCTGCTGTGCGATGTAGTCGGCCGGGTCCCGGTATCCGTAGATCGCCGCGCCCGCCTCGGGTTCGCTGCCCGCGCCGTTGCCCTTCGGCTGCAGATACGAAGGGTGGATCAGCAGGGTGCCCAGCAGGGCGTTCGCGTCGGCGAGGACATTGAGCGGATAGGCCGGAAAGTCCGAAATGCCGTCGTATTGCATGGCGATATCGGTGGTCGCGATGCCCGTGTCGGTCGGAGTGGGCGGCCCGAAGCTGATGTCGGCGACCGGGATTTCGCCGAAACGCACCGGCCGCTCGATGATCCCGCCGTTGGGGCGGTTCGGATTGGCGATGAGGACGAAGGCCAGCCGGTTCTTGTCCTGGGGCGTCAGCCCCGCCAGGGCGGCTTTCTCCGCGCTGGCAACCGTCCCGCCTTGCGACGAGATGACCGGCCACAGCGACGCGTCGTACGGGACGGGAACGAAAACTACTCCGGGACACGCGTTGTCGGTGCAACCTCGCGCGCCGGGGTCGATGAAGTTCTGATAAGCGTTGCTTTCGAAGTTGTGGGCCACCGACGGGTCGCTGGTGCCGGTGCCGGGAACGATCAGCACCGTCGTCGCGGCCACTGCGACCGCGCCGACACTCTGCACCTCGAGCCATGCCACACCCAGTGCCGTGAGAATCGCGGCAGACGCGCTCCCGCGTGCCGCTGAACGGCGTTTACCGGCTCTTGCCTCGGCCGACCGTGCGGTCTTTCGCGCCTTCGATGTCTGCGGCATGGACTACCCTTCAGCGGGAGGGAAGAGCGAGACCTCGGCAATTTCGGAGCAATTGTGCCAGCGGTTGCGCTGTGCCACAAGGACGCAACGCGGAGACGAATTGCAGTCACTGCAGGAAATGCATGCGATGCGTGATCGAGAAGAACGTGAATTGCTTGCCGACGTGACCGGAATTCGTGGTCCGGGGAATCCGAGCGGATCACTGATCGCGGCGATAAACCCTCTCCCGATGCCGCCCGACCGGTGCCGGCACGGTTCGCGTCGAGGCGGCATCCGGGCAGCCAGGAGCGTCGTGATCAGTGGGCGAGTTTGAGCCCGACCACGCCGGTCACGATCATGGTCAGAAACACGAGCTCGAATATCGTGACGGGCTCTTCGCCGGTGGCCATGGCATAGGCGACGGTGAGGACCGCGCCGATGCCCACCCAGACCGCGTAGGCGGTGCCGATCGGAAGTTCGCGCATCGCGATGGCCAATCCGGCCATACTCGCGAGCAGCGCGGCGAAGAACACCACCGACGGCAGGAGCCGGGTGAAGCCTTCGGATTTGCCCAGAGCGGTAGCCCACACGGCTTCCAGGAAACCGGACACGACGAGCAGAATCCATGACATGACAGCCCTCCTCGGGCCGTCTTGTCGCGCTCCGGGTACGGCACCCCTCGTCCGGAAGCCCGATGTCCGGGCTCGTTTCCACCATGGCACGCCAGTTACTCGGCGGCAAGCGATGGTGGTTCGTCTCACCGCGCGGCGTGTCGATGGGTATCCGTAAACTCGGCCGGGTGGGGAGGATTCGCGAATACACCGGTGGATTTCTGCTGACGCTGCCGAGTGTGGTGCTCAATGGTGTGCTGGTGTACGTCGCCGGAATCGGGGTCGGTCTCTGGGCGGCCGTGGTCGTGCTCGCGCTGTGGTTCGTGATCGGTTGCGCAGTGGCGAGTGCGACGTGGTTCCATCCGAATCGGGGACAAGCGGCGGCACGCTCGCGGTGGGCGGAGTTCGCCGCCGACCGGATGGCGGTCGACCTCGGGTACGGTCGCGATCTCCATGGCGCACTACGGAAGTGGCTTCCGTACGAGTCGTCGCCGGCCTCGACACTGCTCGCGGCGCGGGGCCGGTGGCTGGGCACGCATCCGCCGACAACGGAACGGCTGCAGGCGATTCGGCGCACCGCCCCGGCCTGACCGCATCGAATGCGGGGGAAGAGGCGCACCCGCCAGGGGTTTCGGTCGGCGGGTGCGCCGGATCAGGGGGCCGCGACCACCGAGCGATCCGCACTGCGCGGGCAGCTCGGCAGTGCGGGCCCATGGTGCGCGAGGAGGCGCCATGGGCGTCGGGTTGCTCGGTCAGGGTGGCCGGGCCTTGATCCGCCGCTGATACTGCCGCCCGTACCGTGAGGATTTCGTGAGTGGCCCGCCATGTGGTCGCCGGTCGGCGCGCACTGCTACGAAGCCCTGCTCGTCCGAGGTGTCGGTGGGAATCGGTAGCGTCGCGTGCTGTGGAAACAGGGGAACGTATCCAGGAACTCGCCGATCGCATCGTGGCGCTGCGCGACGCCTACTATCAGGGCTCGCCACTGGTCGCCGATGCCGAGTACGACACGATCGAAGACGAGTTGCGTGCGCTGATCGCGGCGCACCCCGAGCTCACGCCCGACCCGAATCCGCTCGAGGAGGTCGGCGCGCCCGCGGTACTGCATGCGCCGATCCGGCACTCGCGGCCCATGCTGTCGCTCGAGAAGGCCACCAAACCCGAGCAGGTCGAGGCGTTCTTCCAGCGTTTCCCCGGGCAGCCGGTGGTGGTGATGCCCAAACTCGACGGGTTGTCGCTGGCGCTGGTCTTCGAGGACGGACGACTGGTGCGGGCCGTGACCCGGGGCGACGGCACCACCGGTGACGACGTGACCATGCTGGTCCGCGCGCTGGTCGACGGGGTTCCCGAGCGGATCGAGCACCCCGGGCGCGTGGAGGTGCGTGGCGAGGCGGTGATGCTGCGGTCGACCTTCGCCGCCTACAACGCGGCGCACCCGGACAAGCCACTGATCAACCCGCGCAATGCCGCGGCGGGCACGCTGCGGGCGAAGGACCCGGCCACGGTCGCCGCGCGCCGCCTGCAATTCTTCGGCTTCGACCTCGACACCGCCGACGACCGCGCCGCGCACGACCTCGGCGCGGGGTTACAGGCGCTGGGCGTGGAGGGCGCGCGGATGCGCGTATGCGCCGACGCCGCACTGGCGCAGGCGGCGATCACCGAGATCGAGCAGGGCCGCAACGACCTGGATTACGACATCGACGGCGCGGTGCTGCGCCTGGCCGACCGGGATGCCTACGCGGCGGCCGGAACCCGGTCGAACTCGCCCCGCGGGGCGCTCGCGTTCAAGTTCGCCGCCGAGGAGAAGACCACGCTGCTGGCCGACGTCGTCTGGGACGTCGGCAAGACCGGCAAGATCGTGCCTGTCGCGTGGCTGGAGCCGGTGTTCGTCGGCGGCACCACCGTCACCAAGGCGACGCTGGCCAACCAGGAGGTGATCCGTGCCCGCGACATCAAGATCGGTGACACCGTGCTGGTGCGCCGCGCCGGTGATGTGATTCCGTTCGTGGCCGGCGTGCTCGACGCGGCGAAGCGCACCGGCGCGGAGCGCGAGATCGTGCCGCCGACCGTCTGCCCCTCGTGCGGGCAGCCGGTGACCGAACAGGGCAACAGCCGAGAGCTGTTCTGCACCAATGTCGCCTGTCCCGCCCAGACCGTTCGCCGGTTGATCCACTGGGCGTCGCGCGCGGCGGCCGACATCGATGCCATCGGGCAGGTGTGGATCGAACGGCTCGCCGAGGCGGGCATTCTGGAACACCCGTCGGACTTCTACACGCTCACCCAGGAGCGCCTGCTCGAATTCGATCGCATCGGCGAGGTGTCGGCCGCGCGGATGATCGAGTCGATCGACGCGAGCCGCCGGGTCGGCCTGCGCCGCGCACTGATCGGCCTGGCCATCCCGATGGCCTCCGACGGCACCGCCGCTCGTCTGGCCCGCGCGGGATTCGGCTCCCTGGAGGAGGTCGCCGACGCGGGCGAGGAACGCCTCGTGGCGGTGGAGGACATCGGGCCGAAGGTCGCCGCCTCCCTGGTCGCCCACCTCACCCGCCTGCGCCCGGAGCTGGAGCGGTTGCGTGCGGCCGGTGTCGATCTGGACGTGCGCGAGGAAGACCTCGCCCCGGTCGTCGCGGCCGGTGCGCCCCTGGAAGGCAAGACGGTGGTGATCACCGGCGCCATCAGCGACCCTCGGTCTGGGGAGAAGGTGGCCCGCCCGACCTTCCAGCGCCTGTGTGAGCAGGCGGGCGCGACGACGGCCTCCTCGGTCTCGGCCAACACCGATCTGCTCATCACCGGTGCGGGGGTCGGCGACAGCAAACTGGCCAAGGCGGACAAGCTCGGCGTGGAGGTCGTCGACCAGGGCGAGATCTGGAACCTGCTGATCACCGCCAAGGTCGTCGTCTAGACCGCGCGGCGGCGGCCCGCAGGGGCGGGCCGCCGACCCGGCGGTGTGGGTACCGAAGGCCGCGTCGCCGCCGTCACTCGTCCGGCGTCAGGATCTCGACGTAGCCGTCGGTACCGTGCACGCGGATGCGCTGCCCGTCCCGGATCAGCTCGGTGGCGTGTTCCACGCCGACGACGGCGGGCAGGCCGTATTCGCGGGCGATGACGGCACCGTGGGTCATCAGGCCGCCGACTTCGGTCACCAGGCCCCGGATCGCGACGAACAGCGGAGTCCAGCTGGGGTCGGTGTAGGCGGTCACCAGGATGTCGCCCGGGTCGAGGTCGGCCTGCCCGATATCGGACACGACGCGCGCGCGGCCCTCGACCGTTCCGGCCGAGACCGCCATCCCGGGCAGCGCGCCCGGTGGCAGGTCCTCGCGCCGGTACGCGCCGCTGAGTGCCGCACCGTCGGAGGTGAGCACTCGGGGTGCGGACAGCGACTGATACGCGCGGAACGCGTTCTTGCGCTCGTCGATGAGCTCGGCACTCGCACGCCGGGTGCGGACCACGTCGCCGAGTTCGTCGAATCGGAAGTAGAAGATGTCCTCGGGTTCGCGCAACACGCCGTCGCGCACCAGCCGGCCGGCTTCGCGCAGCAGTGCCTGCTTGTAGACGAAGTAGCGGCTCACCATGCCGTATTTCGGGTACTCCCGATAGCCGGAGTAGGTGCGGAGGCGGTCGATCATCGCCGCGGTCTGCTCGGCCTTCGCGGCACCGTCCGGCAGGGCGCGCACCCGATCCAGGAGCTGCTGCTTCGCCTGTTCGGCCTCGCGCAGGCCGTCGTCGAAGCGCTGCTTGCCCGCGCCGGGGCCGAAGTTCCGGATATTGCCGAGGATCGTGGGCACGAGCGTGGTGGGGCTTTCGCGCCAGCGCGGCCTGGTGATGTCGATCTCGCCGACACAGCGCATGCCGTAGTTGTCCAGGAAATCCTCGATCGCGGCCCGTGCTTCGTGGCCGCCGGAACGTTCGGCCAGCTCCGGCAGGAAGCCGGCCGGACCCGGACCCGCCTGTTCCACCTCCTGGAGGTAGGCCACCACCTCCGGGTGCGGACGGATCGCATCGGCGACATCGAGCAGCGCCAGCCCCATCTCCGAGGTCACATTGCCCGGGACCGACTGCAGGAGGACGTCGGCGGCGTTCTTCTCGCCGAGCCATTCCCACATCCGGTCGTTGAGCCACTCGGTGGCCTCCATCGCGGACATGATCGCCCGCAGGCTGCGTGGCGCGAACACCGTCCGCTGCAATTCCTGGATGTCGGCCCGGACGAAATCGATCAGCGCCGGGCCCGAGTAGTTCGGAATCTCGCTCCGCAGTGTGGCGATGGAGGCATCGATGTCGGCGACCAGTTCGGCGACGAGGTCGGGATCGGCCGCGATCGGCGCGGGCGCCGCGCCCGGTGCCGGGAGACCGGCGGGTGCACGCCCGGCGGCGGCCTCCGCCGCCGGGCGGAGGAAGTCACCTCGATCGACGACGGACCGCAGTGCGTCCCCGATCAGCGGATCGGACTTGCCGAGCCCGTCGATCAGACCGGTGCGGATCGCCGGTGACGACAGCATCTCGGTGACGTCCACGAACAGCCGGCCGCCCGCGTCCCGCATGGGCGCGCGACTGGTCAGCTGCCACATCGAGATCCCCAGCGGTTTCATCGCGTCGGTCATCATCTGCTGATGGCCCACCGACACATAGACGCGGTTCTCGTCGTCGGCGGCCACGGGAATCGGGAACAGCGTGGTGATCGGCCTGCTCTGGACGATCCGGAGATCCGGACCGTCCAGGCACCATTCGATGTCCTGCGGACTGCCGAAATGCGCTTCGATCCGGCGGCCGAGCCGGGCCAGCCGCAGCACCTCGGCATCGGACAGCACCGGTTCGTCGCGGCGCTCCTCGGGAATCTCACGTACCCGCGTGCCACCCGCGGGCGCGGACTCGACGGCGAGCTTCTTGGTGGCGATCGTCCGGTCGGTGACGGCGTCGTGGCGGACCCGGTAGAGGTCGGCGTTCACCAGACCGGAGACGAGCGCCTCACCGAGTCCGAATCCGGCGTCGACGGAGACGACCGTTCGATCGGAGGTGACGGGGTCGGCCGTGACGAGGATGCCCGAAGCGCGCGGGAACACCATCCGCTGCACGACCACCGCCATCCGAATCGACTTCTCGTCGAAATGGTTTCGCAGGCGATAGGTGACGGCTCGTTCGGTGAACAGGGACGCCCAGCATCGGCTGACGTGCTCGAGGATCGCCGCGGGCCCCGCGATGTTCAGGAAGGTGTCCTGCTGGCCCGCGAACGACGCGGTCGGCAGGTCCTCGGCCGTCGCGCTGGACCGGATCGCGTAGGCGCCGCGCACACCGAGCCGGGCATGCGCGGCCAGGATCTCGGCCGCGATGTCCTCGGGAATCACGAGGCCTTCGATCGCGCGCCGCACGCGGGCGCTGACGGCGGCGATCGCCGCCCGATCGTCGGCCGCGAGGCGCGATACCTCGTCCAGCAGGTCGTCGATCGAGGGTGCGCCCGCCACCGCGCGTGCGAAGGCATCCGTCGTCACGCAGAAGCCGTCCGGCACGTCGACGCCGTCGATCCGGGTCAGCTCACCGAGGTTCGCGCCCTTGCCGCCGACGAGCGCGCCCCGGGTGCGATCGATCTCCCCGAATTCCAGTACATAGGCCATCCCCGCTACTCCTCACCTGGTGGTTTCGGTATTTCGCGAGCGATTATGGACCACAATTCGGCGCCTCATGAGGACCCGGATTCGTGTATACAGTAGAAGGGGGAGGGAAGCAGCCGATCAGTCGGCGGGCTCGCCGAACCAGCGGGCGAGGTGGTCGTTCAGTTCCTGCTGGTGCTCACCGATCCAGGCCACATGGCCGTCGGGACGCAGCAGTACCGCCGGAACATCCAGTGCCGCAGTGGGATCGGCGATGAGATCGACCCGGTCCGTCCAGCCGTCGACGGTCAACCGATCGGTGCGGTCGAGTACCAGGCCGCGGCCTCGATGGAGCCGGTCGTAGAGCAGGCCCTGTGTCAGGTCGATATTTCCCAGTCGGCGGCCGAGCAGATCGGGGCCGTCGCCGAAGTCGTAGCGGATGCCGATCGCGGTGATCTTCTCGATGAGATAGCGGTTCACCTCGTCGAAATCCATCAGTTCGGTGAGCAGCCTGCGGACGGCTTGCGCGCCCGGTTCGGTCGAGTTCAGTTCCACCTGAGCACGGGTGTTGTCGAGCACGGCGGCGGCGACCGGATGACGTTCGGCCTCGTAGGTGTCCAGTAGCCCTTCCGGTGCCCAGCCGTGCAGCTGTGCGGCCAGTTTCCAGCCGAGATTGACGGCGTCCTGAACGCCCAGGTTGAGGCCCTGACCGCCGGCGGGCGGATGGATGTGCGCCGCATCGCCTGCCAGCAGCACCCGGCCGACCCGGTAGTGTTCGGCCAGCCGGGTGGCATCGCCGAAGCGGGACAGCCAGCGCGGGGAGTGCACGCCGAAATCGGTTCCGGCGATGGCACGCAACGCCTGCTCGACATCCGCGAGGGTGGGCGGTGCCGCGCGATCTTCGCTGATTCCCACGGCGGGGACCACGACGCGATAGACGCCGTCACCGAAGGGGCCGAGGCTGAATACCCGGTTGGTCGGCTGGATCTCGGCGACCGTGGCGCCGATCTCCGCCTGTGGCACACCCACTTCCAGCTCGCCCATGAGCGTTTCGGTACGCGAGGGTTCGCCGGGGAAGCCGACGCCGAGCAGTGCGCGCACCGTACTGCGCGCGCCGTCGCAGCCGACCAGGTAGCGCGACCGCAGCCGCTGCCCGTCGGCGAGTTCGACGGTCACACCCTCGTCGTCCTGCTCGAAACCGGTGACGGGACAACCGCGCCGGACCTGCGCACCCACCGCGATCGCGTGGTCTCCGAGCAGCCGATCGAGGATCGGCTGCGGGATGCCCAGCAGATAGGGGTACGCGGAATCGAGGTCTTCGGGCGCGGGTGTGGGAATGGCGGCGAAGATGCCGCCGACCGAGCGCTGTCGCCCGCGTTCGAGCAGGCGATCCAGCAGTCCGCGCATGGCCATCAGTTCGAGACTGCGCATATGCAGGCTGACGATGCGCACGAACGACGACACGGGTTCGGGTTCCTTCTCCAACACGAGGACCCGCACCTCGTGCAGCCGCAATTCGGCAGCCAGCATCGCGCCGGTCGGCCCGCACCCGGCAATGATCACGTCGAACATGAACCACCCTCGTCCTGCTCTCGCCCGGTACATCGCCGCGCGCCCGGTCGTCGGACCGCTTTGTGCAGGTCCTGGCATCGGCCGCTCATTGTTCGCACCCCGGGGTCTTGTCGCAACCGATATTTCCCGAGAGGGGAGAGGGCGCGCTCGATCGCGAGTATTCAGCGGCCGCCGGGCGATCGGTGCGCAGCCGGGCGTGCAGGTGCATGTCTCTCGGTCCACGGCCGCAATGTCAGGTCGTCGATACCGAGGAGCGTCGGTTGCGGTGTCGCGGTGAATCGGTCGGCGTCCACCACGGGCGGCAGAAATTCGGGCATGCCGATAGTGTCCGCTCGCCCCGGTACCGGTGTGGCGCAGTCGATCTCACACGACCGGCGGTACCTGCTCGGCGGGCAGGGGCGGCGGTGGCGGGGTGCCGTCGCCGAACGGGCGCCCGCCCAGTTCCTCGCGGTGGTGTGGCGTCAGCCAATTCGACAGGTCCGGCCCCGCCGGGACGATACCGGTGGGGTTGATGTCGCGATGGACGACGTAGTAGTGCTCCTTGATCTGGCCGAAGTCGATGGTGTCGCCGAAACCGGGGGTCTGGAACAGGTCGCGGGCGTAGGCCCACAGCACCGGCATCTCGGTCAGCTTGCTGCGATTGCATTTGAAATGGCCGTGATAGACGGGGTCGAAGCGGGCGAGCGTGGTGAACAGCCGCACATCGGCTTCGGTGATGGTGTCGCCGACCAGGTAGCGCTGGGTGCTCAGCCGCTCGGTCAACCGGTCGAGGGCGGCGAACAGACGAGCATAGGCGGCGTCGTAGGCGTCCTGGGCGCCGGCGAAACCGCAGCGGTAGACGCCGTTGTTGACGTTGCGGAAGATGTCGAGGTTGATCTCGTCGATCTGCTCACGCAGCGGTTTCGGATACAGCTGTGGCGCGCCCGGGCGATGGTAGGCGGTCCATTCGGTGGAGAAGTCGAGGGTGAGCTGGGCGTAGTCGTTGGTGGCCACCTGGCCGGTCGGGATGTCGACCACCGCGGGCACGGTGATGCCGCGCGGATAGTCCGGGAACCGGGCCAGATACGCGTCGCGCAGGTGGTGGATGCGCAGAACCGGGTCGATCCCGCCCGGGTCCAGATCGAAGGTCCAGCTGAGCTTGTCGTGGGTGGGGCCGCACAGCCCGAGCGAGAGCACCGGTTCGAGACCGAGCAATCTACGCACGATCAGCGTGCGGTTGGCCCAGGGGCAGGCCCTCGCCGCGACGAGCCGGTAGCGACCCGGCTCGACCGGGTAGCCGTCGCGGCCGTCGGCGGTGATCCGCGTCGTGATGTAGTTGGTGTCGCGACGGAATTCGCCCGGTTCGACATAGGTTCCCGCATCGGCATCGCTCACCGGCCCAGTCTCGCAGACGTCGCGGCCGTCGGCTCCGGGTCCGGACACGGAGCCGCGCCGGTGTCCGCGAGCGCCTGCCGCACGCCGGCCGGCCCCATCCCGCGGGACAGACCGAGAATCAGTGCGGCACAGCCGAGTCCGGACAGGACCAGGCTCGTCGCGAACAGCGCGGGATAGCCCGCGAGATCCCCGATCACCCCCGCCGCCAGGCCCGCCACCCCTTGGACGACGACGATGGCGCAGGCGAGCAGCGTGTAGTCGCTGCCCGCGTGGTCGGTGTCGGTGGCATCCATCATGAGCGCGAACACCGCGACGGTGGCGGCACCGCCGAACACATGCTCGGCCAGAGTCGCGGTGACCAGCAGTTCGAATCCGCCGATGCCGAGAGCGGCGAACAGATACAGCGCGATGCTCGCCGTCTGGGTGACACCGCCGATCAGCAGCGCGTGCCGACGACCGAAGCGGTAGGCGAGCCAGCCTCCGAGGCCGGCCCCGGCGAGGGCACCCGCCGAGGCGAGCACCCCTTTGATCAGCGCGATCTGGCCGAGATCGAGCCCGGCGTCGGACAGGAAAGGGCCGGTCAGTGCGGACGCCATCGAGTCGCCGAACTTGAACGCGCCGAGGAGCGCGATGACAGCCAGAATGCCCGGCCGGCGCAGACGGGTCAACCAGGCGCCGAGCAGGCGGGCCGGATGCGGCCGCGGCGGACGGTCGGCGACGGGTTCGCGCAGCAGCCATACCGGCACCGTGGTCAGCGCGATCAGCACGGCCATGGCGAGGAACAACACCCGCCACCCGGCCAGGGCGAACAGCCACAGCAGGGCGCCGCCGCCGACGATCATGCCGACCCGATACGCGCCGACCTGGATACCGTTGCCCAGCCCACGTTGGCGGGGACCCAGCAGGCGCACGGCGAGACCATCGGTCGCCACGTCCTGGGTCGCCGACAGCAGATTCACCACCACGATGCCGACGAACAGCCACCGCAGCGACGACGACAGGTCCAGGCAGGCCAGCAGCATCGCGATCGCCGCCGCGGACAGCTGCAGCACCAGCAGCCAGGTGCGCCGGGTGCCGTACCGGTCGACGTAGGGCGCCCACAGGAATTTCAGCGCCCACGGCAGGAACAGCACACCCGACGCGCTGATCACCACCAGCGAATAGCCCGATTCGCGCAGCACCACCGGCAGTGCCTGGGTGAAGAAGCCGAACGGCAGGCCCTGCGCGAAATACAGCGCGGACAGCAGAACCAGCGTGCCGGTCGTGAAAACACCCGGTCGGGCGGCGGTGCTCATGTCGACATCGTCGCAGAGACCCCGCCGGCACACAGGTCCCCGGCACCGCGGTGACTACTGCGCGGTGCGCAGGAATTCGAAGGTGCCCGGCTTGTGCGGTGCGTCGGTGGTGAGCGTGCCGGTGATCCGGCCCGGGCCGGGATCGAACGAGATCTGCGTGCCGCCGGTCCCGTAGACCTGCTGCCGCACGGTGCCGGTGGCCCCGGTATCGAGATTGCGCCAGGTGACGGCGACCTCCACCGCGCACGGACCGATGCCGTGCAGGGCGCTGACCAGTCCGAAATACGGAGTGTTCGGCCCGAAGACCGTCGCGAAATGGACGTGCCCGACGCACCGGCCGCCGCTGGTGAGGGTGATCGCGTCGTCGAGCAGGCCGCGGTCGGCCGCGGCGAGCGGCGCGAGGGCGCACAGTGGTGCCGCGACGACGGCCGTCGCGATCAGGGCCCGGATGGTCGTACCGCCGAGGTGCATGGCATGCCCCTTCGTGTCGGTTGGCTGAGGAACCCGCGCGAGGTCACCACGACCACGCCACTGGACCCTACCGCGGCGGTGGCACGGTGTTGGTTCCGGAAGTTCGGTACCTATCCGCTATCTCTACCGTAGATGCGCCGCCTACACTCCCGTTGTGTCGAATTTGCGGATCAGTGAAGTGGCGGCGTTGATGGGTGTCAGTGATGACACCGTCCGCCGGCATATCGACCAGGGCCGGCTCACCGCGATCCAGCTCGACAGCGGCCGCAAGGGTATCGACGGGCGCGAGCTCGCGGAGTTCCTGCAGCAGAACAGCGAGCCGGCCCCGCCGGGCACCACCGTCGCCACCTCGGCGCGCAACCGGATGCGCGGGATCGTCACCCGCATCGTCAAGGACACCGTCATGGCGCAGGTCGAGATCCAGGCGGGACCGTTCCGGCTGGTGTCGCTGATGAGCCGTGAGTCCGTCGACGAGCTCGGGCTCGAGGTCGGCAGCATCACCGTCGCCTCGGTGAAGTCCACCCATGTGGTCGTGGAAATCCCGGAAAGTTGATGAGGTCGAGGATGATTCGCAGTATCGGCGTGGCGCTGTTGGTCGGCGCGGTCGCCCTGACCGCCGGCGGCTGCGGCGACGACACCGCCGCCGAACAGGCGCCGGGCGACGAGATCGGCGGCACGGTCACCGTGTTCGCCGCGGCGTCGCTGACCGGGACGTTCACCGAGCTCGGCAAGCAGTTCGAGGCGGCCCATCCCGGAACGAAGGTGGTCTTCGGTTTCGGCGCCAGCTCCGCGCTGGCCGAGCAGATCAAGCAGGGCGCCCCGGTCGACGTGTTCGCTTCGGCGGCGCCGAAGAACATGCAGCAGGTGGTGGACGCGGGCGAGATCACGGCGGAGCCGGTGACCTTCGTGCGCAACCGCCTCGAGATCGCCGTGCCGAGCGGCAACCCGGGACAGGTCACCGGATTGGCCGACTTCGCGAAGCCGGAGGAGAAGATCGCCCTGTGCGCCGAGCAGGTGCCGTGCGGCGCGGCGGCGAAGACGGTGTTCGAGGCCGCCGGGATCACCCCGCGGCCCGATACTCGCGAAGCCGATGTCAAGGCGGTGCTGACCAAGGTCACGCTGGGTGAGGTCGACGCCGCGCTGGTGTACCGCACCGATGTGCGGGCCGCCGGCGACAAGGTACAGGGCCTGGACTTCCCGGAGTCGACGACGGCGATCAACGACTACCCGATCGCCTCGCTGGCGAAGGCCCCCAATGCCGCGGCCGCGGCGGCGTTCGTCGCGTTCGTCGGGTCCGACGCGGCGCGGGCCGTGTTCGCCGGAGCCGGGTTCGACTCGCCGTGATCGGGACGACGCGACGGCGGGCGGTACGGGGACGGCGACCGCTGATCCTGGTGCTGCCCGCCGTGTGCGCGCTGGCCTTCCTGGTCCTGCCGATGATCGGGCTGCTTCTGCGCGCGCCCTGGCGCACGCTGCCCGAGCGGCTGACGAGCGCCGAGGTCGGGCAGGCGCTGCGCCTGTCGCTGGTGTGCGCGACCTCGGCGACGCTCGTGTGCGTGGTGTTCGGCATTCCGCTGGCCTGGCTGCTGGCCCGTGGCGAGGTGCGGGGGCGCGGCATGATCCGGGCCCTGGTGACGGTTCCGCTGGTGCTGCCGCCGGTCGTCGGCGGTGTCGCGCTGCTGCTGGTGCTCGGCCGTCGCGGCGTCATCGGGCGGTATCTCTACGAATGGTTCGGTTTCTCGCTGCCGTTCACCACCGCCGGTGTGATCGTCGCCGAGGCCTTCGTGGCGATGCCGTTCCTGGTGATCTCCGTCGAAGGCGCGCTGCGGGCGGCCGACCCGCGCTACGAGGAAGCCGCCGCGACACTCGGCGCGTCGCGGTGGCTGACCTTCCGGCGGGTGACACTGCCCTCGGTCATGCCCGGCGTGATCGCCGGGGCGGTGCTGTGCTGGGCCAGGGCACTGGGGGAGTTCGGTGCCACGATCACCTTCGCGGGCAGCTTCCCCGGCACCACCACGACGATGCCGCTGGCGGTCTACCTCGCGCTGGAAACCGACCCCGAGGACGCCATCGTGCTCAGCCTGGTGCTGCTCGCGGTCTCGGTGGCGGTGCTCGCCGCGCTGCGTGACCGATGGACGCGAGGACCACTGTGACACTGGATGTTTCGCTGCGGGTGCGGCGGTCGCGGTTCACTCTCGACATCGCCTTCGAGGTCGCCCCCGGTGAGGTCGTGGCGTTGCTCGGACCCAATGGCGCGGGCAAGACCACGGCGCTGCGCGCACTCGCCGGGCTGGCGCCGCTCGACGACGGATTCATCCGGCTCGGCGATCACGTCTGGGATACCCCGCCGCGCCGATTCGTTCCGGCGGAGCACCGGGCGGCCGGGGTCGTGTTCCAGGACTATCTGCTGTTCGCGAACATGAGCGCGCTGGACAATGTCGCCTTCGGCCTCCGCGCGCGCGGCGTGCACCGGCGTACCGCGAACGAGCGTGCCGCGCGCTGGCTCGAGCGTGTCGGCTTGGGCGAGTACCTGGCGGCCAAGCCCCGGGCGCTCTCGGGCGGCCAAGCCCAGCGTGTCGCGCTGGCCCGCGCGCTGGCCACCGAACCCGAGCTGTTGCTGCTCGATGAACCCCTGGCCGCGCTCGACGCCGCCACCCGGCTCCAGGTGCGGGCCGAACTCGCCCGCCATCTGGGCGACTTCGCCGGCCACACCGTGCTGGTGACGCACGATCCGCTGGACGCGATGATCCTGGCCGACCGGCTGGTCATCATCGAGAACGGCCGCGTCGTGCAGGAAGGGCTGCCGAGCGAGGTCGCCCAGCGACCACGCACCGACTACGTCGCCCAGCTGGTCGGGCTCAACCTCTATCGCGGTATCGCCGAGGGCACCACGGTCCGGCTGGACGGCGGCGGCGTGCTGACGATCGCCGAACCCACCGCCGGCGCTGTCCATCTCGCGTTCGCGCCGCACGCGGTGAGCCTGTACCCCGAGCCGCCCGTCGGAAGTCCGCGCAACACCTGGCAGACCACGGTGACCGGGATCGAACAGCACGCGCACCTCACCAGGGTGCGTCTCGACGGCGCGCCACCGGTACTGGCCGAGGTCACACCCGCGACCGTCGCGGAATTGCGCCTGCACGGGGGGACGGCACTGTGGGCGTCGGTCAAAGCGACCGAGATCCGCACCTACCCGGCGTAGTCGATATTCGGCAGGCCGCGGGAGTACCGCACGCTGACCTATGAGCGGGACGGCCGGATCGCCCGGATCACCTTCAACCGACCCGACAAGGGCAACGCGATCACCCCGGATACGCCGGTGGATCTCGCGCACGCCGTCGAGCGGGCCGATCTCGATCCCCGCGTGCACGTCATCCTGGTCTCGAGGCGCGGCAAGGGCTTCTGTGGCGGCTACGACCTGGACCTGTTCGCCGAGCAGGGTTTCGCGAGCGCGGGTGGATCCGACGAAGTCACCGGCACCGTGGTGGACCCGATCGCGCAGGCGGTCAACCACAACCCGTGGGGCACCTGGGATCCGATGCTCGACTACGCCATGATGAGCCGGTTCAATCGCGGCTTCGCCAGCCTGCTGCACGCGAACAAGCCGACCGTCGCCAAACTGCACGGCTTCGCCGTGGCGGGTGGTACCGATATCGCCCTCTACAGCGACCAGATCATCTGCGCCGACGACACCAAGATCGGCTATCCGCCCACCCGGGTCTGGGGCATCCCGGCCGCGGGCATGTGGGCCCACCGCCTCGGCGACCAGCGCGCCAAACGCCTGCTGTTCACCGGCGACTGCCTGACCGGCAAGCAGGCCGCCGAGTGGGGCCTGGCGGTGGAGTCCTGGCCCGCCGACGAACTCGACGAACGCACCGAAGCTCTGGTGGAACGGATCGCGCGGATGCCGGTCAACCAGCTCATGATGGCCAAACTGGCGCTCAACTCCAGTCTGCTGGCCCAGGGCGTCGCCAACTCCGGCATGGTCAGCACCGTCTTCGACGGCATCTCCCGCCACACCCGCGAGGGCTATGCCTTCCAGCTCCGTGCGGCCACCGTCGGATTCCGTGCAGCCGTCCGTGAACGCGACGAGCCCTTCGGCGACCACAAACGGGGCACGCCCGGGAATCAGGACTGAGCCGCGGACCGCGGAGCACACCGGGCACGCAGCGCCGGGCCCGCGGTGTGGCGCACGAAATCGCAGTCCGACAGGTGCTCGGCGTTACCGAGTTCGATGGTCAGCTGGACGGATTCGGTGAAGCGGTAGGGGCGACTGGTCAGCACGGCGCCGAGCACCCGGCGCAACCGGGAGACCTCCGCCCGGACCGCGACGGCATGGTCGGGATCGCCGAACAGGGCGTTGCTCAGCTGGACGACGGTCATGCCGCATCGGCCGGACAGGTGCAGGAGCAGCAGGATCTCGGCGTGGCGGGCCGACAGCGCACTGCGCCACCCGGATTCGCCGCCGGGCACGCTGATGGTCGGCGGCCCGGACAGGTCGAGCTCGAGCCGGGTGCTGCGGGAACCGGTGTCCGGGCGGATCAGCCAGCCGTCGGCGAGCTGTTCGGCGACGCACGGTCCGAGCCCCGGGACGGCGATCGCGCGGTCGGCGTGCGGTACCGCGACGCGGCGGGTGGCGGCGACGCCGATCGCCTGGGCGACCCAGCCGTGCTCGTCGACCAGCACGGCGGGGCCGGTGAGGGCGACGAGGGCGGGTGCGGCGGCCGCGCGCAGCCGGGCGAGTCGGTCCTCGTGATGACGCCACAGCTGCGACTCCGCGAGTCGCACACCGGTGGCGACCAGCGCAGCGATGGCCGGATGCAGGGTCAGCGCCGGTCCGCTGATGTCGACGATGCCGAGGAGTTCGCCGGTGCGCGGGTCGTGGATCGGGGCCGCGGTGCAGTACCACGGGTGCTGGAACTGTTCGAAATGTTCGCCGGAGAACAGTTGCACCGGAGCGGCTTCGGTGAGCGCGGTGCCGATCGCGTTGGTGCCGACCGCCTCCTCGGTCCAGCGCGCGCCCTCGCGGAAACCCAGTGAATCCGCGCGATGGCGGACCTTCGCCGACCCGTGCCGCCACAGCACGACGCCCTCGGCGTCGGTGACGACGAGCATCAGCTGCGATGACGCGTCGGCCAGGCACGACACCGTCTGCGTCAGCTCCGTGATCACGGCGGCGAGCGAGGATTCGCGACGGCGCCGCTCGACGTCGTCCACGCCGAACATCGTGCGGGCCCGGGGACGATCGGGCACGAGACCGGCCGCCAGCACCCGCGACCACGAGCGCGCGACCAGCGGCCGCGGCCGCAGCGGCGACCGGCCACCGCCGATGACGGCGTCGTGCATCCGGATGAGGTCGCGCGCGTAGCCGGACAGATCGGTCCCGGGTTCGACGGCGCCGAAATCGCTCACGCTTCTCACCCCTTCATCCGGTCGAACGCTGGTGCAACGCACTGCAACGATTGTGCCATCGACCCCCGGTGGCGTGTGCTCTAGGTCACAGATTGTGGAGGAGGATTCGATGACCCAGACACTCGATCCCGCGCTGCGCGGATCGGACGCGGCCGGACCGCAGCAGCGGGTGGACGCCTGGCTGACAGCGTTCGAGGCGGCGCTGGCCGCACGCGATATCGATACCGCGGCAGGCATGTTCGCCACCGACAGCTTCTGGCGCGACCTGGTCGCGTTCACCTGGAACATCAAGACCGTCGAGGGCCGCTCGGGCGTGGCCGACCTGCTGGCGGCCCAGCTCGCCGATACCGATCCGTCCGGATTCCACACCACCGAACCGCCCACCGAGGCCGACGGGGTGATCAGCGCGTGGATCGGTTTCGAGACCGGCGCGGGCCGTGGCGCCGGTCATCTGCGACTCACCGACGAGGGCGCGTGGACGTTGCTGACCGCGCTACAGGAGCTGAAGGGCCACGAGGAGGGCAAGGGCACGCGCAGGCCCAAGGGCGTGCGGCACGGCGCCGACCGGGACCGGGTGACCTGGTCCGAGCAGCGCGAACGTGAACAGCGGGAACTCGGCTACGCCCGGCAGCCGTATGTCCTGATCGTCGGCGGCGGGCAGGGCGGTATCGCCCTCGGTGCGCGGATGCGGCAGCTCGGGGTACCCGCCCTGGTCGTCGACAAGCACGACCGGCCCGGTGACCAGTGGCGCAAGCGCTACAAGTCGCTGTGCCTGCACGATCCGGTCTGGTACGACCACCTGCCGTATCTGCCGTTCCCGGACAACTGGCCGGTGTTCGCGCCCAAGGACAAGGTCGGCGACTGGCTCGAGATGTACACGAAGGTGATGGAGGTGCCGTACTGGTCCAAGACCACCTGCACCTCGGCCCGCTACGACGAGGCCGCGGGCGCCTGGACGGTCGAGGTCGAGCGCGACGGCGAGCGGGTGGTGCTGCGACCACAGCACCTGGTGCTGGCGACGGGCATGTCGGGCAAGCCGAACATCCCGGATTTCCCCGGGATGGAACGCTTTCGCGGGGACCAGCACCACTCCAGCCGGCATCCCGGACCGGATCGGTACGCCGGCAAGCGCGCGGTGGTGATCGGCGCCAACAATTCGGCGCACGACATCTGCGCGGCCCTGTGGGAAGCCGGTGCCGAGGTCACCATGGTGCAGCGATCGTCGACGCACATCGTGAAGTCGGATTCGCTGATGGAGCTCGGTTTGGGCGACCTGTACTCCGAACGGGCGCTCGCGGCCGGAATGACCACGCAGAAGGCCGATCTCACCTTCGCCTCGCTGCCGTACCGGATCATGCACGAATTCCAGATCCCGATCTACGACGCCATCCGTGAACGCGACGCCGACTTCTACGCGCGCCTGGAACGCGCCGGGTTCGACCTGGACTGGGGCGACGACGGCTCCGGGTTGTTCATGAAGTACCTGCGGCGCGGCTCCGGCTACTACATCGACGTCGGCGCCGCCGAATTGGTCGCCGACGGCGAGATCGGGTTGGCGCACGGTCAGGTCAGGGAACTCACCGAGGACGCGGTGATCCTGGACGACGGCACCGAACTGCCCGCCGACCTCGTTGTCTACGCTACGGGCTACGGCTCGATGAACGGCTGGGCCGCCGATCTGATCGGCCAGGATGTCGCCGACGCCGTCGGCAAATGCTGGGGGTACGGTTCCGGCACAGCGAAAGATCCCGGACCATGGGAAGGGGAACTTCGCAATATGTGGAAGCCGACCCAGCAGCGGGGCCTGTGGTTCCACGGCGGCAATCTGCACCAGTCCCGGCACTACTCGCTGTATCTCGCGCTCCAGCTGAAGGCCCGATTCGAACAGATCCCGACCCCGGTGTACGGAAAGCAGGAGGTCCATCACCTGAGCTGACCGACCCGTCCGGGACTGCGCGGCCGACACCGGCCGGGCAGCCTCCGGCTCCGCCGAACGTTCTCGCGGTACACCGGAACAGTTCAAGTTCCGGCCATCGCGGACCGACGCCCCAGCGGTACGGTTTCCGGCTCGGACGTCGTCGTGCGGAAGGAGAGTCCGAGCGGATGGTTCGCCGGAACGAGGGGATCAGCCGGCGCGGTGCGCTGATCGCGGCGGGTGCCGCGATCGGAGTCGGGGTGCTGGGGCAACCGCCGCGGGCCGGCACGATCCGGCGGCCCGCGAGCGCCGGTGCGCTGGCGTCCGGGCAGCGTGCGGAGCTGGCGGAACGGGCGATCGTGGCCCGGCACGTGCGCTCGCTGTGGGGTCTGCCGCAGCGCGCCCTCGGGGCGCTGGTCTGGCCCGCGTCGCCGGTGGAACAGTCGTTCGGGCGCTGGTGCTACTGGTGGCAGGCCCACCTGGTCGACTGCGCGGTGGACGCCGCCCAGCGCGACCCGACGCCAGCCCGCAAGGACCGGGTCGCCGCCCTCGCGCTCGGTATCCGCACCCGCAACGTCACCGGCTGGACCAACCGGTACTACGACGACATGGCGTGGCTGGCGCTGGCCCTCGAACGCGCCGACCGGCTGCTCGACCTCCGCTTCGGTGCCGCGATCGATGACCTGCGGTCGGGCCTGCTCGACGGCTGGAACGCGGAGGTCGGCGCGGTGCCGTGGCGGGCAGGCGACGGCTACTACAACACGCCGGCGGTCGGTCCCACCGGAATCGCGCTGGCCCGGTTGGGTGATCTCACCCGCGCGCGGCGACTCGCCGACTTCCTGCACACCCGCCTGCGCGACTCCGACACCGGACTGACCCTCGACGGTGTCCACCAGCCCGACGGACGGGTGAACCGGACCGTCCACACCTACTGCCAGGGCGTCGCGATCGGGCTGGAGACCGAACTGGCCGTGCGCACCGGCGAAGCCGCGCACCGTGACCGCGCGGCGGCGCTCGTCGCGGCAGCCGGGACCGAGCTGACGAACGCGGGCGTGATCCTCGCGGCCACCGCGAACGATTCCGGGCTGTTCATGGGTATCCTCGCGCGCTACCTGGCCGAAACCGCGCTGGCCCTGGGCGATACCACCGCCGCGGCCATCGTGCACACGTCGGCACGGGCGGCGTGGGCGCATCGCGCCGAGGTCGACGGGCTGCCACTGTTCGGTATGGATTGGAGCCGCCCGATCGCCGAGGCGGAGTATCCGAGCTCGCTGCTCCATCTCGAGGGGCCGGGCACGGCGTCGGCGGCGAACCTGAGCCGCGATCTCTCGGTGCAGCTGAGCGGGTGGATGCTGCTGGAAGCCGACCACCAGCTCACCGCCGCCGGACGGTGACCGCGGTGTGTCGGACCCCGATGCCAGACTCGGCACGTGCGATGGGCAGTGGCGGAGACGGGTGACGGTGGCGCTCGCCTGTGTCCGCTGGACGGTGAGGGCAGACCCGCGGGCCCGATCCTCGACGAGCCGTCGCTGGCCGAGGCCGTGCGCTCGCGTCCCGAGGTCGAGCGGTGGGTGTGGCGATCGACCGCCGAGATCTACCGAACCCTGCTCGCCGCCGGGGTGCGGGTCGAACGCTGTTACGACGTGGAGGCCGCCGAGGCGCTGCTGATCGGGCACGAGGAAGGACAGTCCGGCCAGGCCCGCTCGCTGGCTGCGGCGTGGGCGCGCCTGCACGGTCTGGCCGTCCCGCCGGACGCTCCCGTCCGCGCCGCCGAGACCCAGCCCTCCCTGTTCGAATCGGGCCCGGTGCCGCTGCCGCCCGGCACCGACGAATTCGCCGCGCTGGTCGCGGTGTACGAGCGCCAGGTCGCCAGGACCGCACGGACCGAGCATCCGGAACGGATGCGCCTCCTGCTGGCGGCCGAGTCGGCGGGCATGCTGGTCGCCGCGGAGATGGCGCGGTCCGGGATTCCGTGGCGCGCCGACATCCATCGCGCGCTGCTGGACACGATGCTGGGCGAACGATTTCCGGGCGCGCTCGAACCCCGCCGGATGGCCGAACTCGCCGACGAGGTGTCGCGGGCCTTCGGCGGCGGAGTGCGGGTGCGGCCCGATCTGCCCAACGACATCGTCAAGGCCTTCTCCCGGGCCGGAATCATGGTGTCCTCCACCCGGAAGTGGGAACTCCAGCAGATCGACCACCCCGCGGTCGCGCCGCTGCTGGCCTACAAATCCCTCTACCGCGTGCACACCGCGCACGGCTGGTCCTGGCTCGAACAGTGGGTGCACGGCGGCCGCTTCCGGCCCGAATATCTGCCCGGTGGCACGGTGTCGGGCCGCTGGACGACCAATGGTGGTGGCGCCCTGCAGATTCCGAAAGTGATCCGGCAGGCGATCCGCGCCGACCCCGGCTGGTCGCTGGTCGTCGCCGACGCCGATCAGATGGAACCGCGCATCCTGGCCGCGATCTCGCGTGACCCGGCCCTGATGGACGTGGCCGGTCGCGGCGAGGACCTGTACGCCGACCTGGCGGCCCGTGGCTTCGGCGGCGACCGCGCGCAGGCCAAACTCGCGCTGCTGGGCGCCATCTACGGTCAGACCTCCGGCGACGCCCTCACCCACATGGCCGGTCTGCGCAGGCAGTATCCCGCCGCGGTGGCCTACGTCGACGACGCGGCACACGCGGGGGAGGAAGGCCGCCTGGTCCGCACCTGGCTGGGCCGCACCTGTCCACCGGTAGCGGCCACCTTGCCGGATATCGCCGAGGAGAACGGCGCGGTCTTCGTGGGGACTCCCGCGGCGCGAGCGCGAGGCAGGTTCACCCGGAACTTCGTCGTCCAGGGCAGCGCCGCCGACTGGGCACTGCTCGTCCTGGCGGCCATCCGCCAGGCGATCGCCAGTGCGGGGCTGCGCGCCGAAATGGTCTTCTTCCAGCACGACGAGGTGATCGTGCACTGCCCGGAGGAGGAGTCCGCGATGGTCGTCGAAGCGATCGCCACCGCCGCCGACACCGCGGGCCGGTTGGCCTTCGGCGCGACTCCGGTGCGCTTCCCCTTCACCACAGCGGTGGTGCAGTGCTACGGCGACGCCAAATGAGGTGCCGCCGCGGCCGGAGCGGCCGAAGCCGCCCCATTTCGCGGCCGGGGTGTAGACACCGAAGTCGTTGAGCCAGACCGTGCCGTGCCGAAGGGCGCGGACCACACGTTCGCCGCGGGCAGGTCGGTGGTGCGGACACCGGCGGCCGGACCGTAGGCGGTGTCGTGGCCGAGGGCGATCGTCTGGGCCTCGCTGGTGAAGCGTTCCACCGTCGCGCGAGGCTCGGGCCGCCCGGCTCGCGATCCCCGCCCCGGTGCAGGGATTCCGGTCCAGTGGACCGGTCGTCTGCACCGCACCGGCACCTGATGCGACGAGAGAGCTGCCCGTGTCCACGCTACGACCGGCTGATGCGCCCGAGCCCGGAAAGCGGCCGATCAGTCGGGCGCACTGTCCGGTGACGCGGTGATCTCGCAGGCAGGGGATCGAACCGCCCGGCAACATCCAAGCGGGTACTGGCAACTGTACCCAATGGTATGTTCGCCCGGCGGTGCGTGCGACGGTGCAGCCCGGAAAGGGCTCGGCCATGGGATATCCGATCGAACGCCGTGGTTTCCTGCGTGCCGCCGGGGCAGGACTGCTCGGCGCGACGCTGTTCGAGGCGACTGCCGCGGCGACGCCGCCGGTGCGCAGTCCGCTGCTGTTCCATTCGCCGGCGGTCGAGCCGTTCGTCGACGAGATGCGCCGCTCGCCGGTGGTGCGCGGTGACCGGCTCGACCTCGTCGCCTCGACCACCTCCCATCGCTTCCACCGCGATCTGCCGGAATCGCAGGCGCTGGGATACAACGGGATGACCTACCTGGGCCCGATCATCGAGCATCGGGCGGGCACACCGCTGCGCCTGCGTTTTGCGAACCGGATGGCCACGCATCCGCTGGCCGCCGACATGGACACCAGCCTGCACGGCGTCGACGAGAGCTTTCGGACCGCGCCGCCGTCCTCGCTGCACCTGCACGGTGGGGTGACACCGCCCGGCAGTGACGGGCATCCCGAACAGCTGGTCCATCCCGGCGGCGATATCGACCACGACTTCCCGCTGGCGCAGGACGCCGGTCACCTGTGGTACCACGACCACGCGATGGGCATCACCCGCGTGAACGTCTACGCCGGACTGGCCGGAATGCTGCTGCTCCGAGACGAATTCGACACCGGTGCGCCCGGGAATCCGCTGGGCCTGCCCGTCGGTGAGTTCGAAGTACCACTGGTATTGCAGGAGAAGCTGTTCACCGCCGACGGGCAGCAGTCGGTCCGGTCGACGCCGGTCGTTCCGCAAGGGGGCTGGGAAGGCGGAGCCGTCGGGGACGTCGGAGTGGTCAACGGCACGATCTGGCCCTACCTGCCGGTCGCCCGCGGTCTCTACCGCTTCCGGTTGCTCAACGCGGCGTCGTTCAGCGTGTGGAACCTGTTCTTCGGTAACCGGATGCGGTTTTGGGTGATCGGGAACGACCACGGACTGCTGGACGCACCGGTCGCGGTGCACGAGCTGCGGTTGTCGCCGGGGGAGCGGGTGGACGTGCTGGTCGATTTCGCCGAGCTCGCGCCGGGGGACACCGTCGAGCTGCGCAACGACGAGGCCCCGGTCTTCCAGGCGGCGATCCTCGGCGAAGTCGCGATGCCGGTGTTCTGCCAGTTCCGGGTACAGGATCGGCCCGGCTTCCCGGGTGGCGTGCCGGAACGGTTGCGCGGCGGAGCATCTCGGCCGCCGATGCTGCCGCCGCTCGCGACGCCGACGGTGCGGCGCGACGTCACGGTGAGCCAGCCGTACGAACTACGGGTGCCGCCCGCGATCATGTCGCTGAACAATCTCACCTTCGCCAGCCCGGAGATCGAGCGGCCGCGGCAGGGCACCGTCGAGCAGTGGAACATCATCAACATCACGCCCGACCCGCACCCGATCCACCTGCACCTGGTCACCTTCCGGATCCTCGGGCGGGCACCCCTGCGCACGGTCGACTACCAGCTGGCGCATCCGCAGCCGCCGATCGGGCAGAAATGGGCGCCCTCGGCCGAGGGGTTCCTGGCCGGTCCGATGGTGCCGCCACAGCCGTGGGAAGCCGGGTGGAAGGACATCGTGCGGGTCGACGGCGGTACCGTCACCAGCATCATCGTCCGGTTCCCGACCGCGGCGGAACTCGGATTCGATCCCGACGCGACCTTCCCCCGCCGGATCGCGACCGAGCTCGGCACCGCGGATCCCCACGGTGGGCACCGCACCGCCGACCACGCGGGCCGATCGCACGACGAGTTGCAGGGCTATGTGTGGCACTGTCACCTGCTCGATCACGAGGACCACGACATGATGCTGAAATACCGCATCGTGCCGTGACCGCCGCTTTCCATACTTTCAGGTACGGACCTATGTTCTTCATAGTATGGTCGGCCTATCGCGACACCCGGTGAGCGAACTTCACGTCAGGAGACCGGCATTGGCCGAATTCGTCGAAAGTCAGGTCCGGCCCGGCTCGTCCCCGTCGACGGTCGAGCCGTCACTGGTGAAGTGCCCCACCGCCTTCCGCTACTGGGAGGCGCGCGGCAGTGCGACGGTGCGCCGGCTCGAGCGGGTCTTCACCACGGTGACGCGGCAGCCACTGTTTCCCAGCGACGAACAAGCCGTGGCGCTGTGCGCGGACCTGTTCACCGGTGACCCGGTCGCGGAACGGTTCGTCGCCGAGGTGATGCACGGCGAGATCGGGGCGAAGGCGGGTCGCCGGATGCTGGACCAGGCGCTGGCCGAGGGCATCGACGCGGTGCCCGACGCCCCGGAATCCATGCGTGCGCTGTTCGCCGAGTTCGAGACGGTGCCCGACTGGGTGGTGCCCGAGCTGGTGGAACAGGGCGCGGCGATCTGGCGGCGCTGGGGCACCATGCTGTTCAGCTTCGCCGGCGCCGAGACCCTCGAGATGTACACCGAGGCGGCGGTCGCGACCCCGCTGTCGCTCGCGGGTGGATACGCCGGGGACAGTGCGCTGCGCCGGTTCCTGGAGACCACCCGCTTCTGGATGGACGTCTCGGCGCGCGACGCGCTGCTCACCCCGGGCTCGGCGGGCCGTGCCACCGCGCTGAAGGTGCGGGTCATGCACGTCTCGGTGCGGGCGAAAGTCGCCGAGCACCCCGAATGGGACATCGAACGCTGGGGCCTGCCGATCAGCCAGACCTACCAGATGCTCACCCTGCTGGGCGGCAGCGTGACACCGGGCCTGGGACTGTGGGCGCTCGGCTACCAGACGACACCGTCGGAAATCCGTGCACTGCTGCACTTCCAGAAGTACATGGGCCATCTGCTCGGGATCCGGTTGCGCTGGTACCCCGAGACCGTCCTGGACGCGCTGCGGGTGCTGGCCATGACGATCGTCTCGCGCTCCTACGACGCGGGACAGCACGGTAAGGAACTCATCGAGTCCTATCCGGCCGCCTTCGCGCCGCGCGATGGTCATCGCGGTCCGACCCGACTGCGCGAAATGTACAACTACCGGATCAATTCCGTGTACTCCGCGATGTACATGGCGCCCGGCACGCGCCGTCGCTACACGATGCCGCCCGCGTTCCCGTGGATCGTCGTCCCGATCGTCCGGTTCCCGCTGATCACCGTCATGGAGGTCGCGCGCCGGATCTGCCCACCGTTCGCGCGGGCGCACGAGAAACTGATGCTGTGGCATCGCGAGAACTGGTATCGCGCCCAGATGCAGGGCCGGGAAGCGGCCTTCGACGCCAGCGGTGCCCTGCGCCGATGAACCGAGCGGAAGCAGCCATGAGTACCGACATCGTCGAAGTGTGGAACGGACCGGGACGCCGCGACGGTGTCCTGACACCGGTCGAGCCCCGGCACAACGGACTACATCCCTCGGCCAGCAGACTCGCCTTCGAACACTGGTATTTCGACGCCCACCTCGACACCGGGCACGTCGTGATCGGCTTCCTCACCAAACGCAGGCCGGAGGATCTGCCCACCGCACGGCCATGGGTGGAGATGATGGTCTACGCGCCCGACGGCACCCGCCGTCAGGTGTCGCGGCGCTATCCCCGCTCCGCCACGTCGTTCTCGGCCGACGCCTGCGATGTGCGCGTCGGCCACAACACCGCCCGCACCGAGGCCGGGCCCGACGGCCTGCCGATCCATCACCTGCGGATGGCCGAGGACGGCATCGTCTTCGATCTGCGGTTCCACAACGAAGTGCCCAGCTGGATGCCGGGCAAGGGCGAAACCCGTTTCGGCACAAGGGATTCCTTCGGCTGGATGGTCGGCGCCCCGCGGGCGAGGGTGAGTGGCGCCATCGAACTCGACGGCGTGCGTCACGATGTCACCGGACGTGGCTATCACGACCACAACTGGGGCGTCGGCGACATGAAGAAGATCATCGAGCGCTGGCACTGGGGACGGCTCTACGTCGAGGACTACTCTCTGCTGTTCGCCTCGGTCCTGACCCAGCGGCGCCGCGGCGGGCACGAGATCAGCCCGCTGATGCTCGCCCACCACGCCGAGATCGTGCTGTCCACCGGCGAGACCGTTCTTACCGAGGGCCCTGCGCGCTTCGACCCCACCGCAGGCCGGACCTACCCCGAGTGGGTGGAGCTGACGGTGCCGGGCAGCCTCGACCTGCGCCTGGACGTGGTGCGCGTCATCCACGCCCACGACCTGCTCGACGATGTCCCGGTGGCACGTTCGCGGCTGATCAAACCGCTCGTGCACCGGCTGGTCGGTCACCCGGGCTACTTCCGGTTCGAGTCCACCTTCGCATTGGCCGTGCACACCGCTGCGGGAACGGAGCACCGAACCGGGTCGACGCTGCACGAATTGGTCGCGCTGACTTGACCCGGTGTCAGTCGGCGGACTCCTTGCTGGTGACGAATCGGAAGAACTCCCGGCGCTGATCCTCGGTCGGCACCGGGAGATTCTGGTTCCCGTGCACGAAGCCGATGCCGGCGAAACACATCAGGCCCGCGCGCATCTCGGCTTGATCGGCGGAGAAGCCCATGTCGACGAGGGTGTAGGAGAGCGCGTGGAAGATCCGCTGATCCAGCGCCTTCACCGCCTCGGCCACCTCGGCGTTCGTGCGCGCCCAGTCCCGCACCGCGAGCTCGATCTGCCAGACGCGCTCCGCGGTGAGCAGCTCGCCCATCCGGGCAAGTCGCTCCCGCGGCGGCAGCTCCTCGAGACCCTGGAACCCGCGAGCCGCGTCGTTCTGATCAGCGCACCAGAACTGCGCCGTGGTCTCCAGCAGCTGATCGATGCCGTCGAAGTGCCAGTAGAAGCTGCCCTTGGTCACCCCGAGCTCTTCGCACAACTTGGCGATCGTGAGGCCGGCGACCCCGTCGCGCAGGAGCACGCCGAGCGCCGCGTTCGTCCAGTCCTCGACTCCGAGCCTGCGTGCCGCGCGGCCGGCCGACGCCGCTTTGCGCTTGGACACCGGCGCGGTCGGTCGCGGGTCCTCGGCCCTGGGGGTCATGGTCGCCTTCCTGTCGCACTCACGCGTCAGTTTATCGCCCCGCCCCCCGACGCCCGGGTGTCGTCCCTGGTCGTGCGGCCGCCTCGCGCGTAGGGTCGCACGCATGGCCTGCAGGATCACCGAATTCGTCCTCGACTGCGCCGATCCGCAACTGCTGGCGGACTTCTGGTGCGAAGTACTCGGCTACGTCGAACTCGACCGCGACGAGGGCGACATCCAGATCGGCGCTCCCGGAACAGTATTCGGTGGACCTGCGCCCACCCTGCTGTTCAGTCGCAGCTCGGAACCGAAGCTCGAGAAGCTGCGACTGCATCTGGACGTGAATCCCACCGACCGTGATCAGGACGCGGAACTGCGACGCCTGCTCGCGGCGGGGGCGCGCCCGGTCGAGATCGGGCAGACCGGCGCCGAGTCCTGGCATGTCCTGGCCGACCCGGAAGGGAACGAATTCTGTCTGCTGCGCCGCCGGATCGAGGCCGGGCAGAGCTGACGCGCTCAGGCGGTCCCGGCGACGCCCTCCGGCACGGCGGCGAAGATCGCGCCGAAGTAGCGGGCGAGATCGTGCGCGGACGCCGGGCACGCGGCATACCCGAGGTAGCCGTCGGGCCGGACGACGTAGACCGCGCCGGCTCCGGCATGGTACCGACGGGCGAAGTCGCCGTCGCGGTCGTGGATCACCGGCAGGACGGTCGGCCCGACGGCGGCATCGGGCGCGGCGATGAGATAGGCGTCGAGCCGGTCGTCGGTCAGTTCGCGGAGCAGGTCGACGCGGCTCTCGATCTCGTCGAGCATCGCGGCGTCGCAGGTACTGTCCGCGTAGCAGAGGACGGTGTGGTCCGGGCCGGTGAGCAGCGGGAACAGCCGGAAGGTCGACGCCACCGCGTCCCGGGCCAGGCCGGTCGCGTCCGGAGCGCGGCTGCCCGCGGTCGGCGCGGGTGAACCGACGGGCGAGTCGAACACGATGGGACTGTCGCGGTAGTCGATGAGCAGCTGGGCTTCGCGTAGCAGAACCTGTCCGGGGTCGGCGTCCTCGGTGCCGATGCCGTCTCTGGCATGACGCACAGTGCGGCCGACGACCTCCTCGCCGACCGGTCTGCGCTCGGCGTCGTAGCTGGCCAGCAGCGGCGGTGCGGCCAGATCCGCGACCGCCAGGGCCAGCTTCCAGGCCAGGTTGTGCGCGTCCTGGATGCCGGTGTTCATGCCCTGGGCGCCGGTGGGCGGATGGATATGGGCCGCGTCGCCTGCGACGAAAACCCGGCCGCGACCATAGGAATCGACGATGCGGTGACTGACCCGGAACACCGAGGACCAGCGCAGGTGGGAGGCCGTCGTCGGCTCGGGCGCCAGCCGGTCCAGCACCGCCTGGATATCCGCCAGTTCGGGTGCCGGACCACTGCCGAAGCCGTGCGCCACGCCGTCGCCGCCCGCGCCGATCTCGAGGTGCGGAGGCACCCGCATCGAGACGCGGTATCGGTTGCGGCCGGGGAGCGGGATGCACACCAGGACGTCGTCGGTGACGCCGTCGGTCTGGTGCATCGCCCGGATGCCGTACTCGCGCGGCTGCGACCAGTCCAGTTCGACATCGCCGAGCATGTACTGCTCGGTGAAGGCCGCGCCCTCGAAGCTCAGGCCGAGGGTCTTGCGGACGACGCTGTGCGCGCCGTCGCAGCCGACCAGGTACCGCGCCCGCACGGTGTGCTGGCCGTCGGGGCCGGCGAGTACCGCGTCGACCCCGTCGTCGTCCTGGGTGAACCCGACCAGCCTGACCCCGCGTTCCACCCGCGTGCCCAGCGACGCCAGGCGCTGCCAGAGAATCCGCTCGGTCTCGTACTGGGGCAGCCCGACGAACCTGAACGGCACCTCGGGCGGCAGCGTCAGATCGAGCCTGCCCGACTCGACGCCGTTGACGTAGACGAGCTGGCCGCGCATCAGGATCGAGGCGTCGAGAACGTCGCGGAGAATGCCCATCTCCTCGAACAACTCCAGCGTGCGGGGCTGAATACCGACCGCTTTCGCGTATCTCGGTGGGTGGGCCTGCGCGTCGATGATCCGGCAGCGCACCCCGCGCCGGACCAGTTCGACAGCGGCGGCCGTGCCCACCGGACCGGCACCGACGACCAGGACATCCGTCTCGACCATGCGACATCACCTCGTTGGACTACCCCGCCTCAGTGTGTTCGCTGATCGTACGCCCGAGCGTCGCGCAGCAGGAGCCTCGTCAGTCGAAGGGCAGCGTGGTCGCCGTTCCTCGGTACTGTTCGGTGACGCGTATCGGCAGGGGCGCCGCGCGTTCGATGGGGCACGGCAGGAGCGGCCCGGTCGACCTCGGATCGCTGGGCCCGCTGCCGCTCCTCGGGGAGGCCGTGCCCGCACCGCAATACCGTCCGCGATCGGCCGCGGGTTTGGTCAACGCGTGGCTGCGCAATATTCGCGCCGATCCGCGCGTCACCCTGGACCGGCGCGACGGTACCCACCGCGGGACGGCCAGGGAGATCACCGATCCGGCGGAGCTCGACGTCGCGCGGGCTCTGCTGGGCGACACCGTCGTCCCGGTCGACTTCGGGGAATGCGCGAGCCACCTGCGCGGTGTGCCGTCGCGCGCGAAGATCCGTGCGCTGCACGGATCTTCGCGCACACCGAGTTCGTCGCCACTGTCGAAGCCGCCCGCGTCCGTGCGGGCAGCACGGCCCGGATCGTCGAGATCGCCATGCCCGACGAAACGCTCACCGAGGCCGGGCTCGACCCGGCTCTGTCCGTGCCGACAGGTCGGTACCCGCTGCTCGAACAGTGGATCGCTGATCACGACGAGCCGGTCGGCTATCTCGACGGCGCCGTGGCCGATTCGATGGGACTGATCTACACCTCCGGCACCACCGGCACGCCCAAGGGCATACTGCGGGAACGGATGACGCCGCACCAGCTGCTGTCCATCGCGGGGGGCATCGCCGGGCGGATGGGGCTGGCGCCCGGCGGCCGGATGCTGGTGGCCGGGCCGATGTATCACACCTCGCCGAACGCGGTCGCCGTGCTCGCGCTGCGGATGGGCACCGACATCACCATCATGCCGCGCTGGGACAGCGAACGGTTCCAGCGACTGGTGCACCGGCACCGCATCCAGCAAGCCAAGATCGTACCGACGATGCTGTCGCGGCTGCTGTCGCTGCCCGCCGAGGTGCGCGACCGCTACGACACCGGCAGCCTCACCCACCTGATCCACTCGGCGGCGCCGTGCCCACCCGCGATCAAACGGGCGGCGATCGACTGGTTCGGCGACGCGGTGATCGAGTACTTCGGCAGCACGGAGACCGGCACCATCACCTGGATCAGCGCCGCGGAGTGGCTCGCGCGGCCCGGCAGCGTCGGTCGCCCGGCCGACGGTTCGGCGGTCGCGATCCTGGACGAGGCCGGCACGGAGCTGCCGGCCGGGCAGCCGGGGCGGGTGTTCGTGCGGGCGATCCGGACCGAGTCGCGGCCGCGCTGTCCGAGCAGCTGGCGTCCTACAAACTGCCGTCGCGGATCAGCGTCGTCGCCGAGCTTCCGCGCGACGACTCCGGCAAGCTGTACAAGCGTGAACTGCGCGCCGACGCGGTCCGGAACGGATCAGCCCGCCACCTGCGCCAGCGTCCCGATGACACTCAGATCGGCGGCGCCACGCGCATTGGCCAGTGAGCTGACCGTCGTGGTGCCGAACACGCCTTTGCGGTCGTAGACGGCGGCCGTGCCGATCGCGATGCCGTCCTCGGCCAGCCGATCGAGACAGATCAGCCCGGCCTCGTTGCCTTCCGGCAGGCGGGTCAGGGTGAGCGTGGCGTCGGCGTTGATGTACTCGAGGCCGTTGCTGCCGAGATTGGCGATCACATTGGTCACGTCGGCCAGTCCGGCGACGAACTGGAACGGCGTCGGTTCCTCGCCGGCGACGACCGCGATCGGATGGTGCCAGATGCCCGTGCGGCCCACGTTGTGGTGGGTGCGCGGGTCCGGTCCCCAGCCCGCGTCCTCGCTGAAGTAGACCCGGTCCCGGCCGGGTTCGGGAAGCCGATCGGTCGGTGGGGGATCGGCGGTGGTGCCGGCCGACCAGCAGACGCCGGCCGGGTCGGCGCCGGGCCGCAGGTACAGCGCGCCGGCGCGGGCGACCGGGCGGCCGTCCTGGATCAGGACGGCGTCGACGAGCGAGAGCCTGCGGCCGTCGCGCACCACCGTGACGCGAATCCGGCAGGGGCGCAGGAACACCGGACGGAACAGATCGAGCGTCCACCGGACCGGCCGCAGATCGGAGCGGCCTCGGGCGGCGACCTCACGTTCGACCGCGCGTGCCAAGGCGGCGCCGACGGCCATTCCCCGCAACTGTCCGCCCTCCCAGCCGGCGACCGCTGCGGGCTCCGGGGTCAGGATCTCGGTCTGCGTGCGCGTCTCGGTCGTCGCACGAAAGAATGCTTGGCTCACCGGCGGGCTCCCTTGCGGCATAGGCGATCTCGCTCCACACGCGGCATCGGTGACGCTCGACTCGCGATCCCCGTGGGCGAGTCGGCGGTCTCCTCATCTTTGCGTTCGCCGCTCGCCGTTCGCTACCCCGACCAGCCGATGTCACATGAATGTTTCTGTGCTGAAACACAATTCAGCCGAGGCGCTCGGGTCGGCAGCGGAACACGACCAGTTCCTGGCCCAGCGTGGCGGCCGGAGTAGCGACGGCCTTCGGCCGGATCTCACCCGCGGTGGCCGCGGCGCGCGACAGGGTGCGCAGCTCGGCGGCGCGGGGGTCGAAGTGCGACTCGGGCAGGGCCGCCGGCAGCGCGGGGCGGCGGTGGGTCTCGTTCAGGACGGCGCGCAGGACGCCGTCGCCGGGGCCCGCCGAGCCGAAGGCCATCCCGCGCAGGACCATCCCCGCCCGCACCGGCACAGCGGCTGGTGTCGCTGTGCCGGTGCGGGGGCGTGATCAGGGTTTGCGGGCCACGGCGCCGTAAGCGGAGATGGGCAGCACTTCGCCCACCTCGACGGCGTCCTGGCGCCACTGGGTGATCGACACGAAGCCGGGGTCGATCAGCTCCAGGCCGTCGAACACGGCGCGGATCTGCGCCTGCGGCCGGGGGATGTAGGGGGTGCCGCCGGTGCCGGTGTAGTTCTCGCACAGCGTGACGTAGGCCTGACTGTCGTCGGTGCCGTCCCACATGATCAGGTAGCTGCCCGAGGGCACCTCGCCGACCACGGTCCGCACGATCCGGAGCAGGTCGTCGTAGGTGCGGGCGTGGCCGAGCACGCCCATGAACATCACCGCGATCGGTTCGTTGAAATTGAGGACGTTGCGCGCGTCGGCGACGATTTGTTCGGGGTTGTGGAAATCGGCGTCGATATAGGTGGTGACGCCTTCGGGAGTGGTGCTGCGCAGCAGGGCACGGGCGTGGGTCAGCACCAGGGGGTCGTTGTCGACGTAGACGATGCGCGCGTCGGCGGTGATGCTCTGGGCGACCTCGTGGGTGTTCTGCATGGTCGGCAGGCCGGTGCCGATGTCGAGGAACTGCCGGATGCCGCGCTCGCGGGCGAGGAAGCCGACAGCGCGGATCAGGAACTGGCGCGATTGCACGGCCATGGTGGAGATATCGGGGTCGACGGCCAGTCCGGCGTCACCGGCGATCTGGTCGATTTCGTAGTTGTCCTGTCCGCCCATCCAGTAGTTCCAGATCCGGGCCGAGTGGGGGATGTCGGTCCGGATCACCGGGGTTTCGGTTTCGGTCATGAACCTGGCTCCTCAGCAGAGTTCGACGGCGTCAGCCACCCCGGCGAGCAGCGCCGGCGGTGGGCAGCTTCTGATGTGTTGTGACAGTACAAGATTCATCCTGCTCCATGGCCGCCAACTGTGCAGATCAGGCATCGACCACCAGGAGTGGGTCGCGGGAGCGGGAGACGCACGGATGGAAGATCCCGCGCTGATGCGCACCGGGGCGCCCGCCGCCGGCGCGTGGATCTCCAGGGAGGCGCCGCGTCCGTCGTCCTCACGCGGGCGACGCGTAGCCGCTTGACCGCCGTCGTGAGTGCCCCTACTCGGTGTCCTGATCGGCCTTCGGAGTCGGCGCCCGCTTCCGGCGCGACGTTGTCTGCTCGATGCGTGGATCCTCGGTCACCGCATAGTGTTCGACGTATTCGGACAGGAAGGCCTGCACCGTCGCGGTCGCCGGGATCGCCAGCAGCGCGCCGACCACGCCGAGCAGTGCCCCGCCCGCCAGGACCGCCAGCAGCGCGATCGCGGCGTTCACATCGACGGTGCGCGCGGTGATCCGGGGCTGGAGCAGGTAGTCCTGGAACCACTGGTACAGCACCGCGAACAGCACGATCCAGACCGCGTCGAGCGGGTCCACCGTCAGGGCAACGAAGACCGGGAGGATCGCGGCGATGTAGGTGCCGATCGTCGGGATGAAGGCGGAGATCACGCCGAACCACACGCCGAGGGCGATGGGATTGGGAATACCGAGAACAGCCAGGAAGACCCCGTGCGCGAGCGCGGAGACGATGGCCAGCAGCACCCGCGAATACAGGTAGCCGCCGGTCTTGTCGATCGCGAGATCCCAGGCGTGCAGGAAGGTCTGCTGCCGCGACGGCGGCAGCAGCGAGCACACGGTGCGCCGGACCCGGGGTCCACTCGCGGTGAGGTAGATGCTGAACAACGCGATGGTGAGGATCTGGGCGAGCCCGCCGAGCACGGTCGTCGACACACCCCAGGCATTGTCGGCGGCGGTGCGGGCGTAGCCCTCGATCAGGGCGGACTCGTGCAGTAGCCGCTGGCTCAGGTCGTGCATGGTGAACTGCTGGCCGAAGGATCGGTTGACCAGGTCGATGCCTTCGTCGAGCAGCCGTGGCGTCTCGTGCGCCAGGTTCGTCGTGGTCTCCACCAGCAACGTCACCAGCGCGGCGAGGAAGGCCAGGACACAGGCGAAGGTGGCCAGGAAGACCAGCGCGGTGGCGAGTCCGCGCGGCACGCCCCGCCGGGCCAGCGTGCCGACGGCCGGTTCCATCGCCAGCGAGATGAAGAACGCGACCAGCAGGATGATCAGCAGCCCGAGCAACCGGTGGAACGCCCAGTCGGCGAGCAGGAACAGCCCGAACAGGACCAGGGCCAGCGCCATCGCCCGCGGTAGCCACTCGGGCATCCCGGCCCGAGCGGCGGGGTGCGCGGCGTTGTCCGGGGGGTCGGTGTCCACGGATCCCAGTGTCGCCCCGGAGTCGCCCACATCTCGGCACCGACGCGGCCTGTCTCGCGTCGTCGCCGGCGAGCACGAAGTACCTCCGCCGCCGCGACCGACGACATGCCCATCGCACAGGGCACCGCCGTTGCGACGACGACCCGGAACAGCACCTGCTGATCGCCCACACCGTCGATCTCGGCTGGGCGGTCAGCGTTGTTCGGCGGTCGGCCCCGCGAATTCGACCGCGCCCGACCCGAGCAGAATCCACAACGATCCCCTGACCTCAGTGTGTCCGACGGCCAGTGAACTCCCGGCGACGACGCGCCACCACCGGCCGTTCCCGCGCTCGACGGCCGGGGCCGGGGCCGGATCACGATTCGGAGCAGCGTCGCAGCGGATCCGGTGGTCTCGCTGTCGCCGGTCGTACAGTTTCAGGTGTCCGTGCGGAGAGCGGTGTGTCCTCCGTACCGGTGAACGTGCAGCACCCGGGTGCGCAGCGGCGGGTGGTCGCTGATCGAACCGTAGGGGACACAGATGAATTCCACGCCACGAGGGCACGGGTTCGGCGGGCTCACCGGTGCGCTGATCCTGGTGTGGCTGTCGTTGACCCCGTCCCTGCTGCCGCGCGGGCCGCTGTTCCAGGGCGTCGTCTCCGGTGCCGCCGCCGCGATCGGCTACGGCCTGGGCGCCGCGATCGCCGCGCTGCTGTGGTGGGTGCTCGAGCGCGAACCGGTGCCCGTGCCGCGCGCGCTGCGCTGGGGTCTGGGGATCGTGGCGCTCGCGGGCACCGTCGTCGCGCTGATCTGGTACGCGGACTGGCAGCGGGAGCTCCGCGAGCTGATGGGCGTGGCGGGACTGTCGTGGTCGGCGTACCCGATCATGGTGGTTATCGGGGTGATCGTCTTCGGGCTACTGGTCGGGATCGTCCGGGTGTGCCGGGCGCTGGCGGGCTGGGTCGGCGGTCTGCTCGGCCGGATCCTGCCCCCGCGGGTGTCCGCGCTGCTGGGTGGGGTCGTCGTCGTGGCGGTGGTGATCGCGCTGCTCAACGGGGTGGTGGCGAGCGCGGCGATGTCGATGCTGAACGCGACGTTCAAGACGGTCAACCAGGAGACGTCCGCGGACACCCCGGAACCGGTGTCCCCGGAGCGATCCGGCGGCCCAGGCTCGCTGGTCAGCTGGGACTCACTGGGCAGACAGGGCCGGATCTTCGTGTCGAACGGCCCGACCGACGTCGATCTGAGCGCCTTCACCGGACGGCCTGCGCGGCCGCCGATCCGGGTCTACACGGGCCTGGAGTCCGCCGAGAACGTCGAGGCCGAAGCCGATCTCGCGGTCGCCGAGTTGCGGCGGGCGGGCGGATTCGAGCGGGCCGTGCTAGGCGTGGCGACCACGACGGGCACCGGGTGGATCAACGAATCCACCGCATCGGCCGTGGAATACCTCGCCAACGGCGACAGCGCGCTGGTCAGCATGCAGTACTCGTTCCTGCCGAGCTGGCTGTCGTTCATCGTCGACCAGGAACGGGCCCGCCATGCCGGCCAGGCCCTGTTCGAGGCGGTGCACGCGGTGTGGGACACCCTGCCGCCGGACCGGCGGCCGAAGCTGGTGGTCTTCGGCGAGAGCCTCGGCTCCTTCGGCGGTGAAGCGGCGTTCTCGAGCGTGCAGGACATGGCCGCCCGCACCGACGGCGTGCTGTTCGTCGGACCGACCGCCACCAACCCGGTCTGGCGCGACGCCACGATGCGCCGCGACCCGGGCTCGCCGGAATGGCTGCCGATCTACCGTGACGGACACACCGCGCGATTCGTCGCGAGCGCACCCGACCTGGCCCGTCCCGACGCGCCCTGGCCGCCCGCGCGGGTCGTCTACCTCCAGCACGCCTCCGACCCGATCACCTGGTGGACGCCGAAACTGCTGTTCCAGAAACCGGATTGGCTGCGTGAGCCACGCGGTCCCGACGTCCTGCCCAGCACCCGCTGGATCCCGGTGGTGACGTTCCTGCAGGTGTCGGCCGACATGGCGGTCTCGACCGACGTGCCCGACGGGCACGGACACACCTTTCAGGCCGACATCGCCGACGCCTGGGCGGCGATCCTGTCACCCCCGGGCTGGACCGCGGCCGACACCGAGCGGCTGCGGTCCGTCCTGCGGGACGGGGAGTGAGGGTGCGGGCAGGTCCTCCGCCCGCACCGGATCACAGCGGCAGCAGGTGGTGCTTGCGCGGGTAGCGCACGACCTGCTTGTCCCGCAGGAGATGCAGGGCGCGCCGGATCTCGAGGCGGGTGGTCGACGGCTCGATGACGCGGTCGATGTAGCCACGCTCGGCCGCGATCCACGGCGTCGCGATGGTCGCGTTGTAGAAGTCGATCATCTGCTGGCGGATCGCGCCGCGCTGCTCCTCGGGCGTCGCCTCGAGGACCTTGCGCTGGGTCAGGCCGACCGCACTCTCCGCGCCCATCACCGCGATCCGCGCGGTGGGCCACGCCAGGTAGGCGTCGCAGCCCAGCGCCTTGGCGCCCATCACGGCCCAGCCGCCGCCGTAGGCCTTGCGGATCACCACGGTCACCTTGGGCACGGTCGCCTCCACGTAGGCGAACAGGAACCGGCCGCCGCGCTTGATGACGCCCGCCTTCTCCTGCTCCACGCCGGGCAGGAAGCCCGGGGTGTCGACGACGAGCACCAGCGGGATCTCGAAGGCGTTGCAGATGTGGATGAAGTGCGAGGCCTTGTCGCTGGCCTTGGCATCGAGCGCGCCCGCCAGCACCGTCGGCTGGTTGGCGACGACGCCGACCGGCCTGCCGTCGACACGGGCGAAACCGGTGATGATGTTCTCGGTGGCGGCAGCGCCGATCTCGTGGAACTCGCCGTCGTCGAAGATCCGCAGCAGCACGTCGTGCATGTCGTAGACCATGTTGTCGGAGTCGGGGACCAGCTTGTCCAGCATGAGGTCGGACTCGGTGAGCTCCGGCTCCAGGCCGGGGTTGACGACCGGCGGGAGCTCGGTGGAGCTCGACGGCAGGTAGCTCAGGTAGGTGCGGACCCACTCGAACGCGGCGGGCTCGTCCTTGGCGATATGGTGGATGTTGCCGTAGGCGGCCTGGTTGTAGACACCGCCCAGCTCCTCCATGTCGACCTTCTCGCCGATGGCGTCCTCGATGACCTTGGGGCCGGTGACGAACATGTGCGCGCTCTCGGTCGCGACCACGACGTCGGTGCAGATCGGCTGGTACACCGCACCCGCGGCGCAGTTGCCGAGGATGAGCGAGACCATCGGCACCGCGCCCGACAGCGGCTCCATCATGGTCGCCAGCTCGCCGTACCAGCGCAGCGAGGACACCGCCTCCTGCACACGCGCGCCGCCCGAGTCGTTGATGCCGATCAGCGGGCAGCCCATCTTGCCCGCGAGGCCCATGATCGCGGCGACCTTGCGGCCGAACATCTCGCCGATGGTGCCGCCGTAGACGGTCTGGTCGTGCGAGAACACCGCCACCGGCCTGCCGTCGACCAGACCGTGTCCGGTCACCACGCCGTCGCCGTAGAGGGCGTTCTTGTCGGTCGGGTTGCGCACGAGGGCGCCGATCTCGACGAAGGTGCCCGGGTCCATGAGCATGTTGATGCGGTCGCGGGCCGAAGGTATGCCCTTGCGCGCTCTCTTGGCGGCTCCCGCCTCTCCGGCCGGTTCCTGCGCGAGCTCCAGCTTCTCTCGCAGGTCGGCAAGCTTTTCGGCAGTAGCACTCATCGATTACATCCAGGTTGTCGCAGTGGAACGCCGACACCGCGTCCGGTGGGCGCTAGCCACAGTACCGGTGCCCACCACCTGCCGGTGTTGTCCGGGTTTGTGATCGACCACGAATTGCCCTTCCGCCGTTGGACGTGCGGCTGTCGTCCGCTCCCGAAGGGCCTCCTGGCAGTGCCTGCAACGGGGCAGTTCGTGCATCGCTTGCGGTGATTTTCGGTGTCGACGGCGTGGTCAAGCTTCGTCGGCGGGATCGGTTGCGCACGACCTGGCAGACGATGGGCGTCGCGCCGGCGGCGATGCGTCTGTCACCTGCTGGACTCCGGTTGAGTATCGATGCCGCACCGGACTCGATCTTCCTGCCGTGGGAGACGGTCCGGGGTCTGCGCCTGCACCGGCGGCCGGGCGCCCACCTGCTCGTCGTCGACCTGTTTCCGGGAGTGGGACGGGGAACGCGCGGTGTGTCCGGGCTCGACCATGCCGATGTGCGGCGGGTGTTGGACAGGCGAGTCGGCGGGGTGCAGGGCCTGCGGACCGCCGTGCATCTGCTCGATCAGCCGGTGGCGGCGATCGACCACGTGGCGGCGCAGCTGACCGGTGGGCGTGTGCGCGTGCACGGGTAGGGCGGCGACCGGCACGCTCGCCGAACTTCTAGAACACGTTATAGTCGATCTGATGGCGACGATGGGGTCGGCGTCGGTTCGGAAGGTGGACGAGTGCGGGCCTGGGATCATGCGGCCGATGTCGTGGTTGTCGGCTACGGCGGCGCGGGTGTGTGCGCGGCATTGGCGGCGCGCGAGGCGGGCGCCGAGGTGCTGGCGGTCGACCGCTACCTCGGTGGCGGCGCGACCGCGCTGTCCGGGGGCATCGTCTACGCGGGCGGCGGCACCTGGGTGCAGCGCGACGCGGGCATCGACGACGACGTCGACAACATGCTGGCCTACCTGCAGGCCGAGGTCGGCGACGCGGTCGACGCCGAGACGCTGCGAAGGTTCTGCGAGGAATCCCCGGCGATGATCGACTGGCTGACCGGCCACGGCGTGCCGTTCCAGGCGTCGGTCTGCCCGTACAAGACGTCCTATCCGTCCGACGACTACTACCTGTACTACTCGGGCAGCGAGAACTCCGGCGGCTACCGGGAACTCGCGAAGCCGCGGCAGCGCGGACACCGCGCTCACGGCCCCGGCGTCTCCGGCAAGGCGTTGTTCGGCCCACTCGCGGAGTCTGCCGCGGCGCATGGCGTCCGGGTGCGGACCGGGACCAAAGCCACCCGGCTGGTCGTCGAGGACGGGCGCGTCACGGGCATCGAGGCCGTGACGATCGACGGCGCGCCCGCCGGCGTGCTGCGCCGGTTCGCCGCGCTGGCCCGGATCTCGGCGAAACCCGGTGTCTACCACCAGGGTCTGCGACGGGTCGTGGAAGTCCTGCTGTCCCGGATCGAACGCAAGTACGGCACGCCGGTGCGCATCCAGGCGAGATCCGGCGTGGTCCTCACCACGGGTGGGTTCATCGCCAATGGGGCGATGGTCGCGCGGCACGCCCCCGACTATCCGTGGTCGCAGGGCCTGCCACTGGGCACGGCGGGTGACGACGGCAGCGGTATCACCATGGCGCAGGACATCGGCGCCGCGAGCGGCAAGCTGGACGCGCTGTCGACGTGGCGTTTCATCGCGCCGCCCAGCGCGCTTTTCGGCGCGATCGCCGTGAACTCCCTGGGGCAGCGGATGATCGACGAATCCCGTTACGGTGCCGCACTGGGCGCGGCGATCGCCACCAGCCCCGGCAACCGGGGCTGGCTGCTGGTCGACGCCGCACTCGAAGCCGAGGCCCGCGCGCAGCTCGGCCCGCAGTCGGTGTGGTTCCAGCGGATGCAGACCGAACGACTGCTGCGGATCGGCCGCAGCCGCGGCCGCACCGTCGACGAGGTCGCCACGCGCGCGGGGATCGACCCGGCCGCCCTGCGCGATACCGTCGACGCGCACAACCGCGCCATCGAGCACAACCTCCCCGACCCGCTCGGCAAGCCCGACGACATCCGCCGCCCGCTGCGCACCGGCCCCTTCACCCTGCTCGACATCTCGTTCAGCGCGCGACTGACCTACCCGATGCCGATGCTCACCCTCGGTGGGCTGCTGGTGGACGAGGACACCGGCGCGGTCCGCGCCGAGGCGGGCGGCGTGATTCCCGGCCTCTTCGCGGCGGGCCGCGCGGCCGTCGGTGTCTGCTCGAACTCCTACGTCAGCGGACTGTCCCTGGCCGACTGTGTCTTCTCCGGGCGCCGCGCGGGGAGCCACAGTGTGGCCTGACCCGGCCGGTTCGGCTGTCAGTCCCGACCGAGCGCGTGGGCCAGCTGCTCCTTGTTCATTGTCGAGCGGCCTTTGATATTGCGGTGCCGAGCTTCCTCGTAGAGCTGGTCGCGGGTGAGTCCACGAGGTCCCTTGCGATGGGCGCGCTGCCCGCCGCGTCGCCCGGAGGACATATCCGTGCGTGACAATTTGCTCGACGTCGTCGACTCGCCTCTGCGGGCGCGCTCCTTGTTGACGGTGCGGGCCGCGATCTCCTCGGCCCTGTCCTCGCCGACGCCGCGCTCGCGCTGGGACTCCTTGATGTGCTTGTACTGGCGTTCGCGCTTGGTACTCCACGCTTGCTGCGGCATGACCGGTACCTCCTCGTTTCGGATCGGGTCTCGTTCCTGGACGCGTTACCCGCCATCGGCGCGGGAAAACAGGTCCCGCGCGAACGCCTCGACGCCACCGGAGGCGGCCTGGGCGGAGGAGCGCCCGCGCATCCGGTGAACCCCACGGCCCGCTTTTTGCACACCTTTGCGCAGGTGTGGGAGTGTGGTGGGTGAAAGGATGTCCGTGACTGCGACGACGCACTCGACCACCGCCGGCCTCGGCCCGCGCGCACTGGCCAATCGGCAACGTATCGTCGCCGTGGCCGGGGACGAGTTGTTGCGCAATCCCCTGGCGAGCATGGAGGACATCGCCGCCGCCGCGGGCATGGTCCGGCGCACCCTCTACGGCCATTTCCCCACCAGGGAAGCACTGATCGACGGCATGCTCGACGACGCCTTCGAACAGGTGGGCCGGGCGCTGGTCAGTATCGATACCGCGCAACCGCCCGCCCGGGCGATCGCCGATATGACGGTCGCGCTGTGGGCGGTCGGCGACGAATTCCAGTTGCTGCTGCGGCTGGACGAAGCCGGGTCGCGCGCCCGGATGACCGACCGGCTCGCGCCCGTCCGCGCCCGGCTGGTCACCTTGATCGCCGCTGGTCAAGCCGACGGGACCTTCGCCGATCACCTGCCGCCCGCTGCGGTGGCCAGGGTGCTCACGGCGCTGGTGCTCGCGCTGCTGAACGCGCACAGCGACGGGGAATGGGTCGACGCGGACGCCGCGCGCGACGCCGCCCTGGCCTGCCTGATCGCGGTGGGTGTCGACCGCCGCGCCGCCGCCGAGATCGCCCGGACCGCCGTGGAGTCCGCGCAGCACTGATCGCCTGCTTCGCCACAGCTCGTCGAAACGCTGTGTCCGCGAGGGGTTTCGGGTGTGCTGTCCGGCACGAACCCGGGCGTCTGTGAGTCCCCCCACGACTGCTTGCACACCGTTGTGCAACGCGCGTAGTTTCACACTAGCGTGCAATTGCACGACGGTGTGAAAATGTCGAAGGAGCGGGATATGACCAGCCAGGTGGCAACCGTGCGCATGGCGTACGCGACCCAGACTTCCACCGGGGGTACCCCCGTCGATGTGTCCTCGTGGACGCTGCGCGGTGTGGGCGCGATCCGCGTCCTGTACGGCCTCGTCCCCTTCGCCGCGCTGATCCTGGGCACCGACGTCGGTACCGGAACGGCCGTCCCCGTCTTCGTCGCGGTCGGGCTGGTGTCGGTCCTGCTCGGCCTGGCCACCGTCGCGTTGACCCCGCGCTTGCTGGGGCGTGACGACATCGTGCTGGCCGCGGTGGTCGTCGACGCGGCCGTCGTGATCCTGGGCGTGGCGGCGCTGATGATGGGCTGGGATCAGTTCACGGTCTTCGCCGCCGCGGTGGTCCTCGCCGGGGTCGTGATCGCCGCGCTGTCCGCGGCGATGGTCGCGATCGTGACGGCGGTGCGCGACGCCTGATCCGCTGACGCGGTAGCAGCTGCCCGAACGGCGCCCCGGAACACCGGGGCGCCGTTCGTGTTTCGCTGCCCGGGCCGCCGATCAGGCGTCGGCCGCCGCCCGTCCCGCCGCGCGCCCGGAGAAGACACACCCGCCGAGGAAGGTGCCCTCGAGCGCGTTGTAACCGTGCACGCCACCACCGCCGAATCCGGCCGCCTCGCCGGCCGCGAAGAGGCCGGGGATCGGGATGCCGTCGGCGCCGAGCGCCCGGGAGTCGAGGTCGGTCTGCATGCCGCCGAGCGACTTACGGGTCAGCACATGGAGTTTCACGCCGATGAGCGGTCCGGCGGCCGGGTCGAGGATGCGGTGCGGCGCGGTGGTGCGGGTGAGGCGATCGCCGAGGTAGCGGCGGGAATTGTGGATGCCCTGGATCTGGGCGTCCTTGCTGAAAGCGTTGTCGACCTGGAGATCCCGGGCGACGATCTGCGCACGAAGGCGGTTCGGGTCGAGCAGGGGCTGCGCGGTGAGCGTATTCATCTTCGCCACCAGTCCGTCGAGGGTATCGGCGACCACCCAATCGGCTCCGTGCTCCTTGAACGCCTCGACCGGCGCGGGAGCCCCCTTGCTGAAGACGCGCTCCCGGATCATGCCGACGCGGTTCTTCGCGGTGATGTCGGGATTCTGCTCGGACCCCGACAGCGCGAACTCCTTGGCGACGATCCGCTGCGTCGTGATGAACCAGGAGTGGTCGTGTTCGGCCAGCTCGGGCGTGGTGCGCAGGTAGCGCAGCGTGCCCAGGGTGTCGTAGCCGGGCAGGTACGGCGCGGGCAGGCGGCGGCCCAGCGCGTCGAACCACATCGGCGACGGGCCGGGCAGGATCCGGATCGCGTGGTCGGGCCAGATCGGGTTCCAGTTCCGGATGCCCTCGGTGTAGTGCCACATGCGATCCCGGTTGACCAGCCGGACCCCGGCGTCGGCCGCGATATCGAGCATGCGCCCGTCGACATAGGCGGGGACGCCGGTGATCATGTTCGCCGGCGGCGCGCCGAGACGTGCGGGCCAGTGCCGTCGGACGGTCTCGTGATTGCCGCCGATGCCACCCGTGGCGAGAACGACCGCGGCAGCGGCGAACTCGAACTCGCCGGTCACGTCGCGGTTGGACGGTGCGCCGCGTTCGGCGTCGTCGTCGGCCAGGATCGCCCCGCGCACGCCGGTGACCGCGCCGTCGGTGAACACCAGATCGTCGACCCGGTGCCGATGCCGGAAGGTCACCAGTCCCGTGTCCGCGGCACGCAGCGCGGACTCGGTGAACGGCCCGACCACGCCCGTGCCGGTACCCCAGGCCACGTGGAACCGGGGCACCGAGTTTCCGTGGCCCTCGGCGCGCAGATCGCCGCGCTCGGCCCAGCCGACCGACGGCACGAACCCGATACCGAGATCGGTGAGGTACGAACGCTTCTCGCCGGCGGCGAACTCGACGTAGGCGCGTGCCCAGCGGGCGGCCCAGCTGTCTTCGTCGTCGAGCCGGTCGAATCCGGCGCTGCCGGTCCAGTCGTTCCAGGCCAGCTCGAACGAGTCCCGGATGCCCAGCCGGCGCTGCTCGGGGCTGTCGACCAGGAAGATCCCGCCGAAGGACCAGAACGCCTGCCCGCCGAGGTTGGCGGCATTCTCCTGATCGACCACCAGGACGCGTTTGCCCCGGCGTGTCAGCTCGTGGGTCGCGACCAGACCGGCCAGGCCCGCGCCGACCACGATGACATCGGCATCCATCAGGACTACCTCCACTCTCCGCAAACGCTTCATCCCTGCATCGGATACATTACTGCATCGAATAGGGGGGGAGGTATCGTCGATCCGTGAACACGACCGAGACGGCCAAGCCACCCCGCGTGACCCGGCGCCGGGCCGAGACCAGGGCGCGGCTGCTCGAGGCCGCGTTCTCCGTGTTCGCCGAGAAGGGTTTCGGGCTGGTCCGCATCGAGGAAGTGTGCGGCGCGGCGGGATACACCCGTGGCGCGTTCTACTCCCAGTTCGACAGCCTCGAGGAGCTGTTCTTCGTCCTCTACGACCAGCGAGCCACCCTGATCACCGAGCAGGTGCGCGCGGCGCTGGCCGCCGTCGACGACCCCACCGATGTCGCCGGTTTCGTCGATCGCCTGTCGGCGACCCTGCTCCTCGACCGCGACTGGCTGCTGGTGAAGACCGATTTCCTCACCCACGCCGCGCGCAGACCGGAGATCGCTGCCCGGCTGATCACCCACCGCGCCCAGCTGCGCGCGGCCATCGCCGACAAACTCGCCGCGAGCGGGTTCACCGTGCCCCCGGAGCTGGGCTCGATCGCCGAACTGGCCCACTCGGTCGTCGCCGCCTACGACGGCGTCACCGTGCAGCTCCTGCTCGACAACGACCAGCCCGCCGCCCGGGACTGGCTGTCCCGCTTGATCACCCGCCTCGGCGTGGCAAGCCCGCGCCCGGCCGGGTGACCGATCTGCCGAGCGCACGACGGCGTCAGCACCAGCGGGAATAGTCGACCGCATCATCGGCGAGGTCGCGCACGCGCGCGAGCTCGGCTGGACCCGCGACCGCGGCGATGACATGAGCGCGCCCGATCGTGCGAGCTGCACCGCCGGATGCCCCAACCCGTCGAGACGGTGTGGCAGGTCGAGTCCGTCGGCGGACTCGGCCACGCGGTCGCTGGTCAGCGCCCAGCCCGCACCGGCGCCGACGGGGTCGGGGTCGGCGAACCAGGCGAGGCGGAGTTCCTCGACGTGGGGGCTCTTCTCGACCACGTAGCTGAGGAGCCAGTCGTGCACCTTGGGGACGCGGGCGTCGCGCAGCATGGCGTCGAGTCCGGCCGCGGTGTAGGCCTTCGGCCTGCAGATCAGGATCGCGACGAGCCGGGCCGCGGTGTCACCGGTCACCCACAGGTGACCGGCGAGCTCGTGTTGGGTTTTGAGCGCCTTCGCCGCGCTACCGGCCGCCTGCGCGCACCCGCAGATCGCGGGCGAGATGGTCGCGCTGTTCGACCACCAAGCGGCGCAACGCGCCCGGCGCGTCGGCGTTCTCGGCGAGCCAGGCGTCGACCTGGTCGAGGGAGTCGGTGGCGGGGAAGAGCCCGAGGACGATGCGCCGCGCGATCTCGATGCTGCGCTGATCCCACACCTCCCGCAGCACCGCGAAGTACTCGCCGTCGTAGCGGGAGATGAGATCACGGTGCTGTCCCGCGCGGAACCCGTCGATGACGGCGTCGAGGTGATCGTTGGTCAGCGTGGTGTCGCCGAGCGCCGAGGCCCAGGCAGCGGCCTTCACCTCGTGGTCCGGGCGGGCCGCCAGTGCCCGGCGGTGCGCGGTCCGGCCCGAGGCGGTGCTGTCCCCGGCGAGCACGGTGTCCAGGTCGGCCTCCGTCGCGGCGCCGGTCGCGGCGAGTGCGGTCCACAGCAGCCAACGCAGGTCGGGGTCCAGGGCCAGCCCGTCCGGTGCGGGCGCCGTGCCGAGGAGGATGCCACGGATATCGGCGGCTCGACGACTGTCGACGGTGGCGGCGGTCGCGGTCGCCCGCGCCAACGCCAGCTGGCCGCCGGAGCCCGGCGCCGCGGAATGCAGGGTGGCCCAGCATGATTCGAGCCAGTCACCGCGCCACCGGTCCCGGGCCGACGCGGGCAGGTAGTGGCCGATGGCGAACGACGCGTTGGCCAGCACGGCGGCGAGCAGTGCCGTGTTCGATTCGGCGGGTGCGAAGTCGCGGGCCATCCGCAGATACCGCTCGACGTCGAGTTCGCCGTCCCGCGCCGCGTTCCACAGCGCCGACCAGATCAATCCGCGGGCCAGCGGGTCGGTGACCCGGTCCAGCGACCGTTCGACTGTGGCCAGCGAATCGGCGTCGAGGCGAACCTTGGCGTAGGTGAGGTCGCCGTCGTTGAGCAGGCGCAGCGGCGCGGGCTCCAGGGTGACCGGGGTCCGATCGGCCACGAGGTCGAGTTCTACCCGATCACGGCGCACCAGATCACCCGCGGCGTCGTAGTCGTAGAGCCCGACGGCGAGCCGATGCGGGCGCGGGTCGGTCTGCACGATCGCGCCGCTGTCGAGCGTGAGTGTCGACATGCCGGTCGTCTGCAGCCAGGCCCGTGCCCAGCCGGCCAGATCGCGGCCCGAATCCGCGGACAACTCGGCCAGCAGATCGGCCAGGGTCGTATTGCCGAACGCGTGCGTGCGGAAGTATCGGCGCACGCCGGTGAAGAACTCGTCGCGCCCGACGTAGGCGACCAATTGCTTGAGCACACTGGCGCCCTTGGCGTAGGTGATGCCGTCGAAGTTGAGTTTGGCGGCCTCGAGGTCGCCGATGTCGGCGACGATCGGGTGCGTCGTCGGGAGCTGATCCTGCGAATACGCCCACGCCTTTCGGCGATTCGCGAAGGCCACCCAGGCATCGGTCCACTCGGTGGCCTCGGAGCTCGCGAGCGCGCCCATGTAGTCGGCGAAGGACTCCTTGAGCCACAGATCGTCCCACCACACCATGGTCACCAGATCGCCGAACCACATGTGCGCCATCTCGTGCAGGATCGTGTTCGCCCGGCCCTCGTACTGCGCGGCGGTGGCCGCGCCACGGAAGACATAGGCCTCGGTGAAGGTGACCAGGCCGGGGTTCTCCATGGCTCCGAGGTTGTATTCGGGCACGAAGATCTGGTCGTACTCGCCCCAGGGGTACGGATAGGCGAAGTGCTCGGCGAAGAAGTCCAGACCCTGCTTCGTCACCTCGAGGATCGTGTCGGCATCGAGGTAGCCCGCCAGGGAGGCACGGCAGAGGACGCCGAGCGGGACCGTGAGTTCGTCTCGCGTCCACGCGGATTCGACGCGGTGGTACGGACCGGCGGCGATCGCGGTGATGTAGGTGGAGATCGGCAGGGTGGGGGAGAACTCGACCCGTTGCCAGGACTCGCCGTCTTCGACCTTCGCGACCGACCGGTTCGACACCACCTCCCAGCCGGCGGGCGCCGTCACCACGAAGGTGAAGGGCGCCTTCATATCCGGCTGTTCGAAGCACGCGAACACCCGACGCGCGTCCGCGGGCTCGTACTGGGTGTAGAGGTAGGTTGCGCCGTCGACCGGGTCCAGGAACCGGTGCAGGCCCTCCCCGGAGCGGCTGTACCGGCCGGTGGCGCGCACGACGACCGTATTCGTCTCGGCGAGATCGCGAATCGCGAGCCGGGCGCCGTCGTAGTCGACGGGCGCGTCCTGCCCGTTCACCGTCACCGATTCGACCGAGGCGCCGAGGAAATCGAGCCAGGTCCGGTCCACGGTCGCGTCGAACTCGACGGTCGTCGTGGTGGCGAAGGTGTCCCCGGCGTGGTCGGAGGCGCCGGACAGGTCGAGGTCGACGCGGTAGTCGCGGACGGTGACCGCGGCCGATCGCGCGGCGGTCTCGGAACGGGTCAGGTTCGCGGTAGTCACGCGTCGATCCTGCCAGCCCGAGGCCCGTGACGCCGCCGGTCGGCGTCACGGGCTCGATCAGGCTCCGGGTGTCAGAGGAAGCGGGCGATGAGGTCCTTCATGACCTCGTTGGCGCCGGCGTAGATCCGCGAGATCCGGCCGTCGGCCCACATCCGGGCGATCGGGTACTCCTCCATGTAGCCGTAGCCACCGTGCAGCTGGACGCAGCGGTCGATCACCTGGGTTTGCTGATCGGTGGTCCAGTACTTGACCATCGCGGCGGTCTTGACATCCAGCGCGCCGCGCAGGTGCTTCTCGACCGCGGAGTCGACGAAGGTGCGCACCACCTCGGCGATCGTCGCGCACTCGGCCAGCTCGAAGCGGGTGTTCTGCATGGCGAACAGCGGCTTGCCGAAAGCGTTGCGCTGCTTGACGTATGCCAGCGTCTCTGCGACGGCGGCCTCGATCGCCGCGGCGGCCGCGACGCCGCAGATCAGCCGCTCCTGGGGCAGCTGCTGCATGAGCTGGATGAAGCCCTCGCCCTCGGCGCCGAGCAGGTTGGCCTGCGGCACGCGCAGCCCGTCGAAGAACAGCTCGGTGGTGTCCTGGCCCTTCTGGCCGATCTTCTTGAGCAGCCTGCCGCGCTCGAAGCCGGGGGTATCGTCGGCGACCTCGGCGACCACCAGGGAGACGCCCTTGGCGCCCAGGGTGGGATCGGTCTTGACGGCGATGATCAGCAGGTCGCAGTTGCGGCCGTTGGAGATGAACGTCTTCGCGCCGGTGATGAGGTAGTCGTCGCCGTCCTTGACCGCCTTGGTGGCGATGTTCTGCAGGTCGGAGCCGGTGCCGGGCTCGGTCATGGCGATGGCGCCGATCCACTCACCGGAGGCGAGCTCGGGCAGCCAGCGCTTCTTGTTCTCCTCCGAGGCGTAGGCCAGGATGTAGTGCGGCACGATGCCGGTGTGCACGCCGAGCTGCATGGCGGAATCGCCGCCCTTGACCTGCTCGGTGAACAGCACCGCCTCGTGGGCGAAAGTGCCACCGCCGCCGCCGTATTCCTCGGGAATGGACATGCACAGCAGCCCGAGTTCGCCGGCCTGCCGGTAGACCTCCCGGCTCGGGAAGCCCTGCGCGGCGAACTCCTCGCGGTGCGGCGCGACTGTGTTCGCGAAGAAGTTGCGGGCCAGTTCGGCCAGGCCTTGCAGCTCCGACTCGGCGTCGGTGCCGTGGTCGGTTTCGGCGGTGGTCATCGGGTTCCTCTCTCTGATGTCGATGGGCTGCGCACCAGCGTGAGCAGTTGTTGGCGTTATGTCAATAGAATGATCAGATGTTGACAAACCGCCAATAGTGCTGCCATGGTATCAATTGATTGGACATCCAACTATTGGAGCTCCATTCACCTGCGCCTCGGCGCACCGACCCACGACAAGGACTGGCATGGTTCGCGAACTCACCCACTTCATCGACGGACAGCACGTCAAGGGCGCTTCGGGCGCGTTCGGTGAGGTATTCGATCCGAACACCGGGCAGGTGCAGGCCACGGTTCCGCTGGCGAACGCCGCCGAGGTCGAGGCGGTCATCGCCAACGCGGCCGCCGCGCAGCCGGTGTGGGCGGCGTTCAACCCGCAGAAGCGGGCCAGGGTGCTGATGAAGTTCCTGACCCTGGTCAACGACGAGATCGACAGCCTGGCGGCCCTGCTGTCGTCCGAGCACGGCAAGACCATCGCCGATGCCAAGGGCGACATCCAGCGCGGCCTGGAAGTCATCGAGTTCGCCGTCGGCATCCCGCACCTGCTCAAGGGCGAGTACACCGAGAGCGCGGGCACCGGCATCGACGTGTACTCGATGCGGCAGCCGCTCGGCGTCGTCGCCGGCATCACCCCGTTCAACTTCCCGGCCATGATCCCGCTGTGGAAGGCCGGTCCGGCGCTGGCGTGTGGCAACGCGTTCGTGCTCAAGCCCTCCGAGCGCGACCCGTCGGTGCCGCTGCGCCTGGCCGAGCTGTTCCTCGAAGCGGGTCTGCCGCCGGGGGTGTTCAACGTGGTCAACGGCGGCAAGGAAGCCGTCGACACGATCCTGCACGACCCGCGGATCAAGGCCGTCGGCTTCGTCGGCTCGACCCCGATCGCGCAGTACATCTACGAGACCGCGACCGCGAACGGTAAGCGCGCCCAGTGCTTCGGCGGCGCGAAGAACCACGCGATCGTCATGCCGGATGCCGACCTCGACGATGTCGCCGATCAGCTGATCGGCGCGGGCTACGGCTCCGCGGGCGAGCGCTGCATGGCGATCTCGGTGGCGGTGCCGGTGGGGGGAGGAGACCGCCGACCGGCTGGTCGCCAAGCTGACCGAGCGGGTGCACAAGCTCAATGTCGGCCGGTCCGACGATCCGGGCGCCGACTTCGGTCCGCTGGTCGGGCGCGACGGCGTGGATCGGGTGAACAACTACGTCCAGATCGGTGTCGACGAGGGCGCGGAGCTGGTCGTGGACGGCCGCGGCCTGGTCGTCGAGGGCGCCGAGGACGGCTACTTCGTCGGCGCGAGCCTGTTCGACAAGGTCACCGCCGACATGCGGATCTACCAGGAGGAGATCTTCGGTCCCGTGGTGACCGTGGTCCGCGCCCAGGACTACGAGGAGGGTCTGCGCCTGGCCAACGAGCACGAGTACGGCAACGGCGTGGCCATCTTCACCCGCGACGGCGACACCGCCCGCGACTTCGCCGCGCGCGTGCAGGTCGGCATGGTCGGCATCAATGTGCCGATCCCGGTGCCGATCGCCTACTACACCTTCGGTGGCTGGAAGCGTTCGGGCTTCGGCGATCTCAACCAGCACGGCCCGGACTCGATCCGCTTCTACACCAAGACCAAGACGGTGACCCAGCGCTGGCCGGCGGGGCAGAAGGAGTCCAACGCCTTCGTCATCCCCACGATGGACTGAGGCGGCGGTGTTCATTCTCAACGACGACGAACGCGCGATCGGCGAGACCGCGCGCCAGTTCGCCGACGAATTCCTCGCGCCGAACGCGCTGGAATGGGACGAGCGCAAACACTTCCCGGTCGACGTGCTCCGCAAGGCGGGCCCGGTCGGCTTGGGTGGCATCTATGTGCGCGAGGACGTCGGCGGTTCGCAGTTGCGCAGGCTCGACGCCGTGCGGATCTTCGAGGAACTGGCCACCGGGTGCCCTGCGGTGGCGGCCTACATCTCGATCCACAACATGGCGACCTGGATGATCGACGCCTACGGCACCGACGAACAGCGTCACCGCTGGGTGCCGGGGATGGCGTCGATGGAACTGCTCGGCAGTTACGCCCTCACCGAGCCGGGCGTCGGGTCCGACGCGGCGGCCTTGAGTACCAAGGCCGTGCGGGACGGCGACGACTACATCCTCACCGGTGCCAAGCAGTTCATCTCCGGTGCCGGCGCCAACGACGTGTACGTGATGATGGTGCGCACCGGTGGTGAAGGCTCGCGCGGCATCTCGGCTCTGATCGTCCCGGCCGACACTCCCGGCCTGACGGTGGGACCGAACGAGCGCAAGATGGGCTGGAACGCCCAGCCGACGCGCCAGGTGATCCTGGAGGACGCGCGCGTGCCGGTGGCCAACCGGCTCGGCGCCGAGGGTGACGGCTTCGCCATCGCGATGAACGGGCTCAACGGCGGCAGGCTCAATATCGCGGCCTGCTCGATCGGCGGCGCGCAGGCGGCGCTCGACAAGACCGTGCCCTATCTCGCCGAGCGGCACGCCTTCGGCAAGCCGCTGGCCCGCAACGAGGCCCTGCAATTCGACCTGGCCGACATGCGCACCGAGCTGGAAGCTGCCCGGACCCTGCTGTGGCGGGCCGCGGCCGCGCTCGACGCCGGGGCGCCGGACAAGGTCGAGCTGTGCGCGATGGCCAAGCGCTTCGCCACCGACGCCGGCTTCGAGGTCGCCAACAAGGCGCTGCAGTTGCACGGCGGCTACGGCTACCTGCACGAATACGGCCTGGAGAAGATCGTCCGCGACCTGCGGGTGCATCAGATCCTCGAGGGCACCAACGAGATCATGCGGGTGGTCGTCGCCCGCACCCTGACAGGAGCGGCATGACCGACGAACCCGAAGTGCTGATCGCCGTCGCCGACGGACTCGGCCTCATCACCCTGAACCGGCCCAAGGCCATCAACGCGCTGAATCATCCGATGGCACTGGCCATCACCGACGCCCTGCGGGCGTGGGCCGAGGACGACACCGTGCGCGCGGTCGTCGTCACCGGCGCCGGTGAGCGTGGACTGTGCGCGGGCGGCGACATCGTCGCCATCTACGCCGACGCGAAAGGCGGTGCGGCGAACGCCGATTCACCGACCGGGGTGTTCTGGCGCGACGAGTACCACCTCAACGCGCTGATCGGCCGCTACCCCAAGCCGTATGTGGTGATCATGGACGGCATCGTGATGGGTGGCGGTGTCGGCCTGTCCGGGCACGGCAGCCACCGCATCGTCACCGAGCGGTCCCGGATCGGGATGCCCGAAGTCGGTATCGGTTTTATTCCCGACGTCGGTGGCACCTATCTGCTCTCGCGGGCGCCGGGGGAGATCGGCACGCACGTCGCGCTGACCACCGCGCGGATGAGCGCGGGCGACGCGATCGCGGCCGGCTTCGCCGACCACTACGTCCCGTCGGCCGCGATCCCGGCACTGCTCGACGCGCTGCGCACGACCGATGTCGACGCGGCGATCGAGAAGTTCGCCGAACCCGCGCCGTCGTCGGATCTGCTCGCCCAGCAGAGCTGGATCGACGCCTGCTACAGCGCCGACACCGTCGAGGAGATCGCGGCTCGCCTGCAGACCGCCGACTCACCCGAGGCGGCCAAAGCCGCCGCGGATCTGCTGGCCAAATCGCCGGTCTCGCTGAAGGTCACGCTGCGCTCACTGCGCGCCGCGCGGGACCTGCCGAGCCTGGAAGCGGTGCTGGATCAGGAATACCGGGTCTCGATCGCCTCGCTGCGCTCGCACGACCTGGTCGAGGGGATCCGCGCCCAGGTCATCGACAAGGACCGCACTCCGCGGTGGCAGCCCGCGACCCTGGCCGAGGTCGACGACGCGCAGGTGGCGGCGTATTTCGCCGAACTGGGCGACAAGGAACTCGGCGCGACCACTCAGGAGGCACAGCGATGACCAAGAAGATCGGTTTCCTCGGGCTCGGCCACATGGGCGCGCCGATGGCGGCGAACCTGGTGCGCGCCGGCTACGACGTGTTCGCCTTCGATCCGGTGCCCGCGGCACAGGACCAGGCGCGCGCCGACGGCGCGACCGTGGTGGCCCTCGCCGCCGACGCGGCCGTCGACCGCGACGTGGTGATCACCATGCTGCCCAACGGCAAGCTCGTGCTCGACGTGTACGCCGAGCTGCTGCCCGCCGCGACCCCGGGGACGCTGTTCATCGACTGTTCGACGATCGACGTCGCCGATGCGAAAGCGGCTGCCGCGCAAGCGGTGGCGGCCGGTCACCGGCCGCTGGACGCCCCGGTCTCCGGCGGAGTGGCGGGCGCGACGGCAGGCACCCTCACCTTCATGGTGGGCGGTGCGGCCGCCGACTTCGCCGAGGCGCGCGAGGTCCTCGACGTGATGGGCGGCAAGGTCGTGCACTGCGGTGACGCCGGTGTCGGCCAGGCCGCCAAGATCTGCAACAACATGCTGCTCGGGATCTCGATGATCGGGCTGTCCGAGGCGCTCGTGCTCGGTGAGCGGCTCGGCCTGAGCCACCAGTCGTTCTTCGATGTGGTCTCCACGGCATCGGGGCAGAGCTGGGCGCTGACCAGCTACTGCCCGGTCCCCGGTCCGGTCCCGGCGAGTCCGGCCAACAACGACTATCAGCCCGGTTTCGCGACCGCGCTGATGTCGAAGGACCTCACCCTGGCCGCGAACGCCTTGCGCGCCAACGGCATCGACGGGCAGCTCGGCGAACTCGCCGCCGCGATCTACGAGCGGTTCAACCAGACCGACGCGCGCCGCGACTTCTCGGCGATCGTCACCGACATCCGGGACCGTTCCGGGGAGGGCACCGAATGACCGAGTACGAGACGATCCTGCTCGAGCGCAAGAACCGGGTCGGCTGGATCACCCTGAACCGGCCCAAGGCGCTCAACGCGCTCAACACCCAGGTCCTCGACGACATCGTCGCCGCCCTGGACGAACTCGAACGCGACGACGAGATCGGCGCGGTGGTGATCACCGGCTCCGCCAAGGCGTTCGCGGCGGGCGCCGACATCAAGGAGATGCAGCCCAAGTCCTACATGGACATGTTCATGGACGACTTCTTCGCCCGCTGGGACCGGCTCGCGCAGTTCCGCAAGCCCACCATCGCCGCGGTCGCCGGCTACGCGCTCGGCGGCGGCTGCGAACTCGCGATGCTCTGCGACATCCTGATCGCCGCCGACACCGCGCAGTTCGGGCAGCCCGAGATCAAGCTCGGCGTGATCCCCGGCATCGGCGGTTCGCAGCGGCTCACCAGGGCGGTCGGCAAGGCCAAGGCGATGGACCTGGTGCTGACCGGCCGGAACATGGGCGCCGAGGAAGCCGAACGGGCCGGACTCGTCTCGCGCATCGTGCCCGCCGACGACCTGCTCGACGTCACCGCCGAGGTCGCCGAGACCATCGCGGCCAAGTCGCTGCCGGTCACCATGATCGCCAAGGAAGCGGTGAACCGGTCCTTCGAGACCACCCTCGCCGAGGGCATCCGCTTCGAGCGCCGTGTCTTCCACTCGCTGTTCGCGATCGAGGACCAGAAGGAAGGCATGACCGCCTTCGTCGACAAACGCGCCGCACAGTTCACCCATCGCTGACCTGTCAAGACGACACAGTTTCGAGGAAACCATGACCGAGGCATTCATCTACGACGCGATCCGCACCCCGCGCGGTCGCGGCAAGAAGAACGGCGCCCTGCACGGCGTCAAACCGCTCGACCTGGTGGTCGGGCTCATCGAGGAGCTGAAGGTCCGGTATCCCGGGCTCGATCCGGCAGCGATCGATGACATCGTCCTCGGCGTGGTCTCCCCGGTCGGTGACCAGGGTGCCGACATCGCCAAGACGGCCGCGCTCGCGGCCGGACTGCCCGACACGGTCGCCGGGGTGCAGCTCAACCGGTTCTGTGGGTCGGGCCTGGAAGCGGTGAACACCGCGGCGCAGAAGGTGCGCTCGGGCTGGGAACAGCTGGTGATCGCCGGTGGCGTGGAATCGATGTCGCGGATTCCGCTGGGCTCCGACGGCGGCGCGTGGGCGATGGACCCGGTCACCAACTACAGCACCTATTTCGTGCCGCAGGGTGTGAGCGCGGACCTGATCGCCACCATGGAGGGTTTCACCCGCGAGGATGTCGACGCGTTCGCGGTGCGGTCGCAGCAGAAGGCGGCGGCGGCCTGGTCGGGTGGCTACTTCGCCAAGTCGATCGTCCCGGTGACCGACATCAACGGCGCGGTGCTGCTCGATCACGACGAGTTCATGCGCCCGGACACCACGGTCGAGAGCCTGTCGGGGCTGACTCCGTCGTTCGCGGCGATGGGGGAGATGGGCGGGTTCGACGCGGTGGCCCTGCAGCGCTACCACCAGGTCGAGAAGATCGATCACGTCCATCACGCCGGTAACTCCTCGGGCATCGTCGACGGGTCGGCGCTGGTGCTCGTCGGCAGCGAATCCGCCGGTGTCGCGGCAGGTCTCACGCCGCGGGCCCGGGTCGTGGCGTCCGCGGTGAGCGGCGGCGACTCGACGATCATGCTCACCGGTCCGGTCCCGGCGACCCAGAAGGTGCTGGCGCTGGCGGGGCTCACCGTCGACGACATCGACCTGTTCGAGCTCAACGAGGCGTTCGCGTCGGTGGTGCTCAACTACCAGAAGAAGCTGGCCATCCCGGACGAGAAGCTCAATGTCAACGGCGGCGCCATCGCCATGGGGCACCCGCTGGGCGCCACCGGCGCCATGCTCACCGGAACCATGGTCGACGAGCTCGAGCGCCGGGGAGCGCGGCGCGCGCTGATCACGCTGTGCATCGGCGGCGGCATGGGCATCGCCACCATCATCGAGCGCGTCTGAGCGCCGGATCCGGATACAGAGGAAAGACCATGACAGAGAACATGATTGCCTGGGACCTCGGCGCCGACCGGGTGCTCGTGCTCACCATCGACGATCCCACCCAGTCGACCAACACCATGACCGAGGCGTTCGCGCGTGACCTCACCGCCACGGTCGACCGGCTCGAGACCGAGCAGGACACCTACGACGGTGTGATCCTCACCTCGGGTAAGGACACCTTCTTCGCCGGTGGTGACCTGAACCTGCTGATGAACGCGACGCCGGCGACCGCACCCGACATCGCGCTCGGCCTCGACACCTACAAGGCCGCGTTCCGGCGGCTCGAGCGGCTGGGCAAGCCGGTGGTCGCCGCGATCAACGGCACCGCGCTCGGCGGCGGCTTCGAGGTCGCCCTCGCCACCCACCATCGGATCGCGCTCGACGCCAAGGGCAGTCTGCTGGGCCTGCCCGAGGTCACCTTCGGGCTGCTGCCCGGCGCGGGCGGCGTCACCCGAACGGTGCGGCTGCTCGGCATCACCAACGCGGTGCTCAACGTCGTCGGCCAGGGTCAGCGGATGAAGCCCGCGAAGGCCCTCCAGGTCGGGATCATCCATGAGGTCGCCGCGACCCGCGAGGAGATGTTCGACAAGGCCCGCGCCTGGATCGCGGCCAACCCCGACGCGGCGCAGCCGTGGGATGTGCAGGGCTACAAGATCCCCGGCGGCACCCCGTCGAGCCCGGCGCTGGCGGCCAACCTGCCCGCGTTCCCGGCCAACATCCGCAAGCAGCTCAAGGGCGCGCCGATGCCGGCGCCGATCGCGGTGCTGGCCACGGCCGTGGAGGGCGCGCAGGTCGACATCGACACCGCGTTCGCGATCGAGACCCGCTACTGCACCAACCTGATCTGCGGCCAGATCTCCACCAACATGATCAAGTCCCTGTTCTTCGATCTGGGGACGATCAACAAGGGCGGCAGCCGCCCCGCAGGCTTCCCCGTGCGCACGCCGGAGAAGGTCCTCGTGCTCGGCGCGGGCATGATGGGCGCGGGCATCGCCTATGTGCAGGCCCGCGCCGGCATGCAGGTCGTGCTCAAAGACGTCACGCCCGAGGCGGCCGAGCGCGGTAAGGACTACTCCCGCAAGCTGCTCGACAAGGCGCTGCGCAAGGGCGCGATCACCCAGGACTCCTACGACGAGATCCTGGGCCGCATCCACCCGACCGCCGACCCGGCCGACGCCGCGGGCTGCGACTTCGTCGTCGAGGCCGTGTTCGAGGATCCGGGCCTGAAGCGGAAGGTGTTCGGTGAGATCGAGGCGCTGGTGAACCCGGACGCCCTGCTCGGCTCCAACACCTCCACGCTGCCGATCACCGAGCTGGCCGACGGCGTGCAGCGGCAGCAGGACTTCATCGGTCTGCACTTCTTCTCGCCGGTGGACAAGATGCCGCTGGTCGAGATCGTGGTCGGCGAGCAGACCAGCGACGAGGCCATCGCCCGCGCCATCGACTACACCCTCGCGATCAAGAAGACCCCGATCGTGGTGAACGACAGCCGCGGCTTCTTCACCAGCCGGGTCATCGGCCAGTTCATGGACGAGGCGATCGCGCTGGTCGCCGAGGGCGTGCACCCGGCGTCGGTCGAACAGGCCGCCACCCAGGCCGGCTACCCGGTGGGCGCGCTGGCGCTGGCCGACGAGATCAATATGAAGCTGGCGCAGAAGATCCGGCGCAGTCTGAAGGAGAACCTGCTCGCCGAGGGCAAGCGCTGGACCGACTCGAAGGCGTACCCGCTCGTCGACGCGATGGTCGACGACTTCGACCGGCCCGGCCGGCTCGAGGGCCGCGGCTTCTACGAGTACGACGCCGACGGCAAGAAGCTCGGGCTGTGGCCCGGACTGATCGAGAAGTACACCCGCGACGATCACGGCATCCCGTTCGCCGACATGCAGGAACGGATGCTGTTCGCCGAATCGCTCGACACCGTGCGGTGTTTCGACGAGGGCGTGCTGCGCACCGTGCCGGACGCGAACATCGGCTCCATCTTCGGCATCGGGTTCCCGGCGTGGACCGGTGGTGTCGTCCAGTACATCAACCAGTACGCGGGTGGCCTGGCCGGATTCGTCGCCCGTGCCGACGAGCTGCGGGCCGCCTACGGCGATCGTTTCGAGGTGCCGGAGTCGTTGCGGACCAAGGCCGCCGCCGGGGAAACGCTCGGCTGAGCGCCATGACGACGGACACGACTTCCCGGCGTCCGGCGCTGCCGGGTGCCGGGATCGCCTCCGCCCGCGGGGTGCGTGGCGACGGCAGACGCGCGCACCGCAGGCGCGCCGTGGTGGCCGCCGCACGGGACGTGTTCGTCGCCAACGGCTATCACGGCGTGCGTATGGAGGAGATCGGTGCGCGCGCCGGGATCAGCAAACCGGTGCTGTACGACCACTTCGCGAACAAGCTCGACCTGTATCTGGCGGTGCTGCAACAGTATCTGGACCGGATGGTCGACGGGGTCCGCGCTGCGGTCGACGCCGGCAGCACACCTCGCTCCCGGGTGCGTGATGCCGTGTCGGTGTATTTCGACTTCGTCGACGACGATCCGGGCGGTCACGTGCTGGTCTTCGAATCGCCGGTGCCCAGCGAACCGAGCATCGAATGGCGGGTGCGCAGCGCACTGCGCGCGTGTGCCGACCTCGTCGCCACCGAACTCCGCGCGGTCGGGGTACCGACCGCACCCGCCGACATATATGCCTGGAGCCTGGTGGGCTCCAGCCACCTGGCCGCCCGCCACTGGCTCGACGCCGGACGGCCGATACGTAAACAGGACGCCGTCGAGGTCGCCGTCGCCCTGTGCTGGAACGGATTGGCCGGGTGCGAGCGCAGGCTCGACCACCCGAACACGCACTGCGACAAGCGCTCGGCGTGAGCGATCACCGTCGCCACCGACTGAACGGACCGAACACCCATGTCACCGTCCTTTGCCCTGCACGAATCCGATGACGTCTTCCTCGCGACCGCCCCGAATCGCTACGTGCACGTGGTCGATATCGCGGCACCGCCGAGCGCCGTCTGGGGCGCGCTGACCGCCGACGACGCGCTGGTGTCGTGGTCGGCGGCCGTCACCGGGATGCGCTGGACCTCACCGCCGCCCTTCGGCATCGGCTCCACCCGGGTGGTCACCCTCGCCGGCGCGGCAGCCCTGACCGAACGGTTCTACCGCTGGGACGACGAGCGCCGCATGACCTTCACCGTCGACTCTGCGTCCATCCCCGGCCTCCGCCGCTTCGCCGAGGACATCCAGCTCACCCCCACGCCCACCGGCACCCGCCTGACCTGGACCTTCGCCGTCGAGGGCGGTCCGGCGCTGCGGCCACTGCTGCGCCTGTCCGCCCCGGTGACGAACCGGCTCACCGCCTCCATCGCCCGCGGCATCGTGCGCAAGGTCGAGGCCCCGGTGCCCTGAGCCCATCGCCGCTACCTGCCTCGCGCACCGATGGTGGGGCGGGTAGCGGGGGAGATGGCTTCGAAATGGGTACCTACTCGTTTTGTGGGGGAGGGGCTGGGCCGACTGCCTGGGAGATCATCGGCCGGTGGGGGAGTGCGGTCGAGCGTAGGCAGCGATACCAGGTAGGGGAGGAGCTGTCCAGCGATTCGAGAACACCACCTGACCGCGGCAATGATCCGCTCTGAGCCTGGCAGAGAGATACTATTAGGAGACGTAGATATGCGCATTTAACTATGAATGACCTCACCTTAAGTCGCCGGCACCTCACCACGCCTACATCTCAAAAAACGCTCAGGACGGGGGAGCGAGGGCGCGATTCTGCTCCGGTCCGGGTGGAATGGCCGATCGTGTACGCGGTCAGTGGCGGTCGGATGTCAGGCGAGCGTGTGCCTGGATTCAGCGATCGTCTGGGCCGTGCGGAAGACGTCTTCGAGCATGGCCGGGGTGAGTCTGCCGGTGAACGTGTTGTGCGGGCTGACGTGATAGCAGCCGAGGACGGTGATCGTACGGCCGTCCGGATGGGTGAGGGTGGCCTCGGCGCCGTGGCCGAATCGTGGTCGTGGCCGGGGCACGGTCCAGCCGCCCTCGGCGAGCACCGTGAACAGGGCCTGCCAGCCGAAGGCGCCGAGTACGACGATGACTTGCACCGTCGGTGCCAGCAGTTCGAGTTCCCTGCTGAGGAAGGGGGCGCACCGGTGGCGTTCCTCGCTGGTCGGCTTGTTCTCCGGTGGCGCGCAGTGCACGGGAGCGGTCAGGCGGGTATTCACGAGCTGGATGCCGTCGTGGACGCTGACCGGGTGCGCGCCGGTTGCCAGTCCGACGGCATGCAGGGCGGCGAAGAGTACGTCGCCGCTGCGGTCGCCGGTGAACATCCGGCCGGTGCGATTGCCGCCGTTGGCGGCGGGCGCCAGGCCGACCACCAGGATCTCGGCGTCGTCGGGACCGAATCCGGGCACGGGGCGGGCCCAGTAGTCCTCGTCGCGGTAAGCGGCGCGTTTGACGCGGGCCACTTCCTCCCGCCAGGCGACGAGGCGGGGGCAGGCGCGGCAGGTGCAGATGAGACTGTCGAGGTCGGCGACGCACCGGGCGTCTGCTGCCGCGAGCGGTGCGGTTTCCGGGGCGTCGCCGGCCATCGGTTCAGTCTAGTCCGCGTCGATCGGCGGACGGCCGAACCGCCTGCGCGGTACCGCTGGTACCACGTACTGTGGGGTGCATGGTGTCCACCGAGATCGTGACCGCCGACGGAGTCGTGCGCGGTCGTGCGGGCCGTCGAGTCCTCAGCTGGCGAGCCCTTCCTTACGCGGCCGCGCCCGTCGGCGAACTACGGTTCCGCGCGCCCCAGCCCGTGCAACCCTGGACGGGGGTGCGCTCGGCGACGGAGTACGGCTTCGCGGCCGTGCAGCACCCCAACGGTGCCCGCACCGGCCCACGCACCTGGCAGCCGACCGGCGAGGACTGCCTGGCCCTGAACGTGACCGCCCCGGCGACGCCGTCGGCGACGCCGCGGCCGGTGATGGTCTTCATCCACGGTGGCGGGTATGCGATCGGCGCGGCGAGCATGTACTCGGGTGCGCGGCTGGCGGTGCGCGGCGATGTGGTCGTGGTGTCGGTGACGTACCGGCTCGGCGCGATGGGCTATGTCGATTTCAGCGAGTTCTCTACGCCGGAACGGCCTTTCGACTCGAATCTCGGTCTGCGGGATCAGGTCGCCGCGCTCGAATGGGTGCAGCGCAATATCGCCGCGTTCGGTGGTGACCCCGGGAACGTGACCATTTTCGGCGAGTCGGCGGGCGCGCACGCGGTGGTCGCGTTGCTGGCGACGCCGGCCGCGGCCGGTCTGTTCCATCGGGCGATCGCGCAGAGCGCGCCGGCGGATTGGACGGCGCAACCGGAGGAGGCGCGCCAGTTCGCGCGGAGCTGCCTGGAACGACTGGGCGCCGAACCCGCCGCCGCGGCGACCGTGCTGGCGACGACGCCGGCGAGCGAGCTGTGCCGGGCGGCCGATCGTGCGCTGTACCGGACGCTGCGGGAACGGCCGGGCAGTTTCCCGTACACCCCGGTGGTCGACGGGGAGTTCCTGCCGGAGACGCCGATCGATGCGATCGCCGCGGGTCGTGCGCATCGGGTGCCGCTGATCATCGGCACGAATCGGGACGAGGCGACGCTGTTCCAGCGGTTCATGAAATCGGTGCCGCACACCCCTGAGCAGCTCACGACCACCTTCGGGCGCTGTGATCCGGGCGCGGAGCAGCGGGTGATCCGGAGCTATCCCGGCTATCCGGCCGCGCGGACCGCGGTGCGGATCGGCGGTGACTTCATGTTCCTGCGGCCGACGCTGGCCGTGCTGGAAGGGCACAGCCGGTACGCGCCGACCTATGCCTATCGCTTCGACTATGCGCCGCGCGCGGTCAAGTTGGCCGGGTTCGGCGCGACGCACGCGCTGGATCTGGTGCCGGTGTTCGGCTGGGTGGACAGTCCGGTCGGCCGGGCGATGACGGCCGCGGGCGGGCGGCGGGCCTTCCGCGCGGTGCAGGACCATGTGCAGGACAACTGGCTGAGTTTCGCCCGGACGGGTGAGCCTCTTCCGGCATGGGCGCCCTACACGGCCGAGCGCAGGGCGACCTGCATCATCGACCATCCGCCCCGGGTGCTGGTCGATCCCGAGTCCGCACGCCGGGAAGCCTGGCGCGATGTCCGGATCTCCGCGCTGGGTGGTCCTGTCGATCGGCAGCGCGAGGCATGACCGTCGAGCTGGACGCAGGTCGGCTGGCGGAGCGGATCAGGGCGCTCTACGCCGAGGACGAGCAGATCCGGGCGGCGACGCCGCTCGCGGATGTCCACGCGGCGGTCACCACGCCGGGATTGCCGCTGGCGCATATCGTCTCGACGGTGATGACCGCCTACGCGGATCGGCCCGCGCTCGGTTTCCGCCGCACCGAACCGGTCGTCGACGGCGGCCGGGTCACGCGGCGGCTGCTGCCGGAATTCGAGTTGGTGACCTACGGCGCGGTGTGGGAGCGGGCTCGTGCGCTGGCCGCCGCGTGGCACGGCGAGGGCATCGGGTCGGGCGATTTCGTCGCGACGCTGGGGTTCACCGGGGTCGATTACACGGTGCTCGATCTGGCGACGATCCATCTGGGTGGGGTCGCGGTTCCGCTGCAGTCGGGAGCCGGTCTCACGCAACTGCGTTCGATCCTGGACGAGACCGGGCCGCGGGTGTTCGCCGTCGACACGGCCCATCTGGCGATCGCGGTCGAGGCCGTGCTGGCCGGTGCGGCGCCGCACTCGCTACTGGTGTTCGACCATCACGCCGACGACGACGATCACCGTGAAGCGCTGACCGCCGCCCACGCCCGGCTGACCGAAGCGGGCTCGACGGTCGCGCTGCACACCATCGACGACGCGATCACCCGCGGCCGCGTGGCCGAGCCCGCGCCGCTGACGGTGCCCGAACCGGGCGACGATCCGCTGGCCATGCTGATCTACACCTCCGGCAGCACGGGCACGCCGAAGGGCGCGATGTACACCCATCGGCTGGTGGCGGTGGGCTGGCAGCCCGCGCGTCCGGTGGCCGTGCTCAACGTGAACTTCCTGCCGATGAGTCATATCGCGGCGCGGTTGACGCTCACCGGTGTGCTCGCGCGCGGCGGCACGGCGTATTTCGCGGCGGCGCCGGACATGTCGACGTTGTTCGAGGACATCGCGCTGGTGCGGCCGACGGAGATCTTCCTGGTGCCCCGGGTGTGCGACATGATCCTGCAGCGTTTCCGGCGCGAGGTGGATCGGCGGTCGGGTCCGGGCGTCGACCCGCAGGTGCTGGCCGACGAGGTGAGAACCGAGCTGCGGGAACAGTTCCTGGGTGGCCGGTTGATGACGGTGCTGTGCGGGAGCGCGCCGATCGCGCCGGATCTGCGTGAGTTCGTGGAGTCGGTGTTGCGGCTGCGGTTGCACGACGGCTACGGCTCGACCGAGACCGGGGGCGGGGTCATCTTCGATACCAAGGTGATGCGGCCGCCGGTGCTGGACTACAAGCTGGTCGATGTGCCGGAGCTCGGCTACTTCGGGACCGACAAGCCGTATCCGCGGGGCGAGTTGCTGCTCAAGACGACCACGATGATCGCGGGCTACTACCGGCGTCCCGAAGTCACCGCGGAGGTGTTCGACGAGGACGGTTTCTGCCGCACGGGTGATGTGGTAGCCGAGCTGGCGCCGGATCGGCTGGCCTATGTGGATCGCCGAAACAATGTCTTGAAGCTGTCGCAGGGTGAGTTCGTGACGGTGTCACGGCTCGAGGCGGTGTTCGCCGGGGCGGATCTGGTGCGCCAGATCTTCGTGTACGGCAGCAGTGAGCGGGCGTATCTGCTCGCGGTGGTGGTGCCGACGGAGGAGGCGCTCGCCGGGTCCGCCGCGGAGGTGCGGGCCGCGGTGAGTGCGTCGTTGCACCGGGTGGCGGTGGCGGCCGAGCTCGAGCCGTATGAGATTCCGCGCGATTTCCTGGTCGAGACCGAGCCGTTCTCGATCGCGAACGGGCTGCTGTCGGGAGTCGGGAAGTTGTTGCGGCCCCAGGTGAAGCAGCGCTACGCCGCGCGGCTGGATGCGCTGTACGACGATGTCGCGCGCGATCAGGAAGCGGAATTGCGGCGGTTGCGCCGGGACGCTCCCGGTCTGCCGGTGTACGAGACGGTGGCGCGTGCCGCGCGGGCGGTGCTCGGCTGTGCGGTCACCGAGGTGCGACCCGAAGCGCGATTCGGTGATCTGGGTGGGGATTCGCTGGCGGCGCTGTCGTATTCGACGCTGCTGCGGGAGCTGCTCGCGGTCGAGGTGCCGGTGAATGTGTTGCTCGGACCGGACAGTGATCTGGCCCGGATCGCCGACTATGTCGGTCGGGAGCGCGAACCGGGGGCCCGGAGAACCGATGTCGAGACGGTGCACGGTGTCGGCGCGATCGAGATCCGCGCGGCCGATCTGACGCTGGCGGAGTTCCTCGACGCGGCGACATTGGATCGCGCCACGGAGCTACCAGCCGCCGCGGTGCCGCCGTCCACGGTGCTGATCACCGGGGCGAACGGCTACCTGGGCCGTTTCCTTTTGCTGGCCTGGCTGGAGCGGCTGGCGCCGCTGGGTGGCCGGGTGATCTGTGTGGTCCGGGGTGGCGACGCTGCCGCCGCTCGGGCGCGCCTGGATGCGGCGTTCGACACCGATGCGGCATTGCGCGAGCACTTCCGCGCACTCGCCGACGGTGCTCTCGAGGTGCTGCCGGGCGATATCGGTGAACCGAATCTCGGTCTGTCGGCCTCGGCATGGCAGCGGCTGACCGAGGACGTGGATCTGATCGTGCACTCGGCAGCCCTGGTCAATCATCTACTGCCGTATGGGCAGTTGTTCGGGCCGAACGTGGTCGGCACCGCCGAAGTGATCCGGCTGGCGCTCACGGCGAGACGGAAGCCGGTGAGCTATCTGTCGACCGTGGCGGTGGCGGCGCAGGGGGAGTCCTTCGCCGAGGACGGTGATGTGCGGGTGATGAGTCCGGTTCGGCGGTTGGACGCGGGCTATGCCAATGGCTACGGCAACAGCAAGTGGGCGGGTGAGGTGCTGCTGCGGGAGGCGTCGGATCGGTTCGGGTTGCCGGTGGCGGTGTTCCGGTCGGACATGATCCTGGCGCACAGCGACTATCGCGGTCAGCTCAATGTGCCCGACGTGTTCACCCGGTTGCTGTTGAGCGTGCTCGTAACCGGCCTCGCGCCCGCGTCGTTCTACCTGACCGACGCGCGGGGGCGGCGGCTGCGCGCGCACTACGACGGGCTGCCGGCCGATTTCGTCGCGGCGGCGGTCGCGGGGCTCGGTGCGGCGGCGGTCGAGGGTTACCGGACCTTCGATGTCGTCAATCCGCACGATGACGGCATCTCGCTCGACAGTTTCGTCGATTGGCTGATCGAAGCGGGTCATCGGATCGATCGGATCGACGACTACGCGGACTGGTTCGGGCGCTTCGAGACCGCGTTGCGCGCGCTGCCGGAGGAGCAGCGCAAACACACGCTGTTGCCGCTGTTGCAGGCGTATCGGCGTCCCGGGCGGCCGCTGGCCGGTTCGGCGTTGCCCGCCGACGGGTTCCGGGCGGCGGTGCGCGCGGCGGGGATCGGTGCGGAGCGCGATATCCCGCATCTGGGTCGGGAGTTGATCGGCAAGTATGTCAGCGATCTGGCCGGGCTCGGGCTGCTCGGGCGGCCGGGGCGCGGCTGACCGCTGGGCGGCCCGTGGTCAGCCGGAGTGGGACTCACCGTGGGCCGCTGAGAGTAGCGGCGTGCGGGGAGCCGCTGGTGGCGTGGGCCGGGAGATGGTGCCGCGCAAGGTGGTTCGGGTGACCAGTGCGTTGCGTGCGGCAACGCGGATCTCGCGGGCGATGTCGGCGAGGACGGCCGGTGCGTTGCCGCGCTGATGGCGGAGCGCACCGGCGACCAGCCGCAGTGCGAGGACGGGGGTGTGCAGGTCGGCCGGTGGCCGGGTGCGGGAGAAGATGCCGGTGGTGATGCGGGCCAGTTCCGGGTCGCCGGTGGCGCGACGGTAGAGCTCGATTTCCAAGGGGTGCATGGCTTCGCCGCGGGCGAGGCGGTTGGTCCAGTGGAAGATGGCGCGGCAGTCGATGATGCGGCGGCGTTCCCAGTCGTGCAGAGCCCGGTCGAGGGCGGCGGGGTCGTCGAGGGTGTCGGCCGCCGCCTCCCCGAGTAGTCGGCCGTAGCGCAGGGCGTCGCGGATGCCCTGGGCGGTCACCGGATCCTTGAAGTGGCCGGAGTCGCCGGGTAGCGCCCAGCCGGGGCCGGTGGATCGGCGGAAGTAGGAGGCGATACCGGTCGCCGCGCGTACCCGTCCGACGCGTTCGCAGCCGTGGAGGCGGGCGGCGAGCGCGGGAATCCGTTCGACGGCTTCGGTGTAGCGGCGTTCGGCTTCGCCCGGACCGGAGCGTTCCCGGGTCGCGGGTGGCTGGACGAGGCTCAGGACCAGGCCGTCGTCGCAGGGGAACGCGGTGCCGAGATCGGCGCCTGATCGCCATTGCGCGGCGGTGTCTCTCGGGGTGTCACCGGTGTCGCGCCAGTAGGCGTAGTAGCAGTCGCGTCCACTGGGAACGGTGAGGAACGGGTCGTCGGCGCCGACGGCGCGGGCGATGGTGCTGTCGTCGGCCGTCGGCGCCGACGACGAGTGCGGCGCGGATCTCGACGACGGCGCCGGAGCGGTCGGTGTATCGGACGCCGGCGCAGCGATTGTCCGCCCAGAGGACCGAGGTGACCCGGCAGCGCCGGCGGACATCGGCACCGGCGGCGACGGCGGCGCGCACGAGGACACCGTCAAGCCCGGTGCGGCGTACGCACATGGCGTAGTCGATGCCGTCGACGGTGGGGAAGGCGGAGGTGATGCCGTAGCCGGCGCCTTCGGCGTAGGCCTGGGTCAGCCGGGGGGCGCCGAGGGCCTCGACGTCGGCGAGCACGCCGAGTCGCTGGAGTTCGGCGAGTCCGGCGGGCCAGAGCAGGTGGGTGGAGAGGGTGTCCGACGGCAGGGCGGCGGAGTCGAGGACGACAACTTTGCGGCCCGCTCGCGCCAACGTCACGGCGGTCGCCGAGCCGGCGCAGCGCGCGCCGACGATGACGACGTCGGCCGACTCGGCCGAGGTGACGGGGGAATCGAGCATGGGTACCGCCTCGGTCATCGAGTCTCGGACAGGGTGTCCGAGAAGATGATGCGGTCGGTGGTGACCACTGTCAACAGCACACGGTGGCACAGGGATTCGCGGCCGCTCGCCCGTTGCCGATCCCCGGCCGGGGTCGAGGGGCACAATGGGCGCATGGTCGACGCACGTGGGCTCGCGGCCGAGCTGTCGTGGAGCCGCCGATGCCCTCGCTGACCCGTGTCCCGCGGTCGGCCCGGAAACCGTCCGACGACCGTCGCACCGAGTTCGAGCCGCGGGTGTTGCGTGCGGTGGAGGATCTGCTCGCCGACGGCACCCCGTTCACCGAGCTGGCCGTGCAGCGGATCGCCGCCGCGTCCGGGTCGGCCAGATCCACGTTCTACCGGTACTTCCCGGACAAGAGCAGTCTGCTGGTTCGGCTGGGTGAGCTGGCGACCGCCGATCTGTTCGCGGCCGCGGAGCGTTGGTGGAGCGCTGAGCACACCGAACAGCAGGCCGGTGTCGTCGGTGCCGCGGCGGCGATGATCGACGGTGTCCGCGCGCACCGCTATCTGTTGTTGGCCCTGAGCGAGGTCGCCGCGTACGACCGCGAGGTGGGTGTCTTCTGGCGGGCGCGGGTCGCCGCGTTCACCGAGCTGGTCGGGGCGCGGCTGGCGGCGGATCGTGCGGCGGGCCGGGTCGCCGCACAGCTGGATCCGCGCGCGACCGCACTGATCCTGACTTCGATGGTCGAGCGCACGATGGCCGTGGCCTGCTCCGCCGACACCGGGGTCGCGGACGGGGAGCTGGCCGAGGCGCTCGGGCGGGCCATCTGGCTGGTCGTGTACGGCGACGCGCCCTGATCGGTGACGTCGGTCAGCGGAGTGCGGCGTCGGGGGCGAACGAGGTGAGTCCGACGTCGCGGTATTTGGTGACGAGCTGCTGGTACTTGCGCCGGTTGCGCGCCATGGGGGAGTCGGTGACCGTGGCGGGCAGGCGGTCGAATGCCACGCGCAGTGTCGTGGTGATCGCCTGGAATTCGCGGTCGTGGCGGCGGGTCCAGGGAAAGGGCATGCGGGCACGGACGTCGGGATGCATGATGCCGCAGCCGAGCACCATCAGCACATGGCCGAGCCCGGGGGAGCTCACTCGCCACAGTGGTCCGGTGGCGGCGGGCAGGAAGTACGGCAGTGGGGCGTGGCGGACCGATGCGACGGCGGCGTCGAGGGCGGGCGTCGACCGGAGTTCGGTGGCCGCCACGTGTGCGTAGTGGGCGACCAATTCGGTGTAGTCCTCGATCGGTCGCGACTTGCCGGGCAGGTGCAGGCCGGCGGTCTTGTGCCGGTAGTGGTCCCAGATGGCCTGGTTCTCGGCGAGGGTCGGTTCGGTGCCGGTGAGGGCGATATAGGCGCCGCGCTGGACGAAGAAGGTGGAGTACAGGATCCAGTTCCACGATTGTGGGTTGAGCGCGGAGTACCGCTGCCCGTCCGGGCCGATCCCTTTGACGTCGCGGTGCAGGACCATCAGACGTTGCGCTTCGGTCGCGCGGTCGGGGTCTTCGCCGTGGTAGATCAGCTGATCGGCGGCGGCGGTGCGGACCGCGCGTGCCCACGGCTGGTTGCGCGCTCGGCCGGTGTCCTCCAGGGCGGCGGAGACGGGCGGCAGCATCGCCTGGTCGAACAGGCCGACTCCGAAGAGGCTGAACAGCACAGAGCCGCCTACCCGTTCGAAGCGGGCGACGGCGTCGGAGACGTGGCCGGGTGTCGCCGCGTTCGCGATGTGGGGCACAGGACAGGTCATCGGGGAACTCCTTTGTTCCGGTGTCGAGGACCACCGGCCCGGTCGACACTATGGCGCTATTCTGGTGCCGTGCGACTCCAGAAATTCGTGTGGTGTCAGAGTGCACCAGAATGGTGGGATGGTCAAGAGCATGGGTGAAGATTCCGCGAACACGGCCGCGCCGCGCGCCTACGCGGGCGTGGCGGCCGACGAGCGTCGGTCCCGCCGCCGGGCCGCCCTGTTCGAGGCGGCGCTCGATCTGCTGGCGGAAGGTGGCGCGCCGGCGGTCACCAAACGGGCGGTGTGCGCGCGGGCGCGCCTGAACGACCGCTACTTCTACGAGCAATTCGCCGATCGTGACGTGCTGCTGACGGCGCTGGCCGACGACCTGACGACCGAGGGTATCGCGGCCGTCGTCACCGCGACCCGCGCCGCCGCCCCCGATGTCGACAGTCAGGTTCACGCGGCCGCCGACGCCGCACTGGGCTTCCTGGTCGCCGACCCACGACGGCACGCCCTGTTGTTCGCCGGCCACAGCACCGAGGCGTTGCAGACCGCTCGGGTGTCCACTCAGCACGCGATCGCCCGCGCGATGGCCGTGGTCGGCCGTGAGCTGTTCCCGGACTCGGCGACCGCCGAACTGGACTCCGAGATGGCCGCCTACACCGTGGTCAGCGGCACGCTCGAGCTGGTCACGGCGTGGATGCGCGGGGAATTCGACACCACCCAGGCACACCTCACCGAGGTGATCGCCCGCCAGCTACTCCAGATCAGGTTCGCCGACAGTCCGCGCGCGACTTCCGCCGGCTGAGATCAGCGGCGCGGCTGGGCGATCCACTCGCGCCAGCCGCCGTCGAGCACGAGGTCGGCCAGTCGGCGGTAACCACCGCTGCCCGGATGCGCGCCGTCACCGGCCAGGACCTCCGCGCACCAGGTCGGGTCGTCGGCCAAGGCCGCGGTGGTGTCGATGAACGGCACGTGCTGCGCGTGGCAGAGCGCGCTCATCTGTTCGGCCAGCTTCGTGACGCGGGCCAGATGCGCTTCGCCCGCCTCGATCACCGGCGGCGGGCCCACGACCAGTGGTGCGAACGCGCGTTGCCGGGCACCGTCGAGGATCGTGGCGAGATTGTCGAGGCTGCGGCCCGGATCGACCCGGACCGCGCCGTTCTCCTCGACCGCGTCGTTGGCGCCGAAGGACAGGGCCAGTCGCTGGTCGGCGTCGGTCGCCTCGCGCGGTTCGATCTCGGCCCAGCAGCGGCGCAGCACGTCCTCGGAGGTGTTGCGCCGGATCCCGAGGTTGAACGCGGTCGTCCCGGCGCCGGTGTCGGCGAGGACGCGCCCCACCCAGCCTCGGTACTCGGGGTCGCCGATGCCCTGGACGAAGGAGTCACCGAAGAAGAAGATGCGAAGGTCTGCACTCACCCGGATGACAGTACGAGCCCGCGCGACGCGGTATCAGCTCGCCCAGCCGAGCCGGACCAGCACCCGATCGCTGCGCGACGACCCGGATTCCCTGCGGGCGACGTGCCTCCGCGCCAGCGCGGCGCCGATCCCAGCGCCGGCCGCGTTGAGGAGGACGTCGTCGACCGAGGACACCCGGCCCAGCTCGAGGACGTACTGCAGGACCTCGAGCGTGGCCGACACCAGCGCGCCGACCGCTGTCATCCGTCCGACGCCCGAGGCGCGCGGAAACCGCAGCGGGAGCAGGAAACCCAGCGGTACGAACAGCACCAGATTGGCGCCGACCTGGACGAAGGCGGTGGCAGGCGCCGCGCCGAGAGTGTCGAGGAGATCTCGCAGCGGCACCAGGCTGACCGCTCGCGTTCCGGCGGTGGGCGTGAGGATCATCCACACCCACGGCAGCGTCGCGCCGACGATCCCGACTTCGGCGATCGAGTATCGCAGCGCGATACGGCGCGGCAGCCCGGCACGGAGCCTTCGGCGGACGAGCAACGCGGTACCGGCCGCCAACGCGGGCACCGCCACCATCCAGACGATCAGTACCTGCCCCCACGACGCCCACACGTTCCCCACGGCTCCCACGATAGGGCGACTTCAGGGCGCGACGATGCGGGCGGCGGCGAAGACGGTGGCGGCGCGGCGGGTCGAGAGTTGCTCGGTGTCGCCCCGCTCGACGGCGAAGCGGGCCTGCATCGCGTTGGTGCGGGTCAGATCGGAGAGCATGCGCAGCAGGATGACCGGTGGCACGGCGTCGGTGAGCAGACCTTCGCGCTGACCGCGACGCAGTTCGGCGAGTTTGGCCTCGATGGTGCGGCGCAGCAGCGGGCCGACGTGCGCGCCTTCGGGTTCCAGATCCGACCAGGCTTGCAGCCGCGCGTTGTCGGGGTGGGCGACGAAGTGATCGAACAGGCGGCCGACGTAGGCGGGCACGTCGTCGGCGCGCAACGCGGTCTCCTCGGCCGTTTCGGTGGTCCAGCGCTCGGTGACGGCCGCGTAGAGCTCGTTCTTGCCGGGGAAGTAGGCGTAGAGGCGGTCTTTACTGGCGTGGGCGGCGTCGGCGATGCGGTTGATCCGGGCGCCCGCGATGCCGAATTCGGCGAACTCCGCCTTCGCGGCAGCGAGTATTCGCTCCCGGGTTGCCTCACCTGCCGCGCGCATGGCCGGAATGGTACCCCCTTGCCGAACCAACTGGTTCGGAACTATGGTCCGTTCGGAACCAGATGGTTCTGGAATCGGCGAGACGAGGACACCATGGGCGCGGACAAGCCACGCTGGCAGCAACTCCGGGAGCAGACCGAGGGCGTCTCCACCGCCGAACTGGACGCGCTGTGGACCCGGCTACGCCCGGCCCGCACCGACGACATCCTCGGTGAGTGGCGCGGCGCCGCCTTCCAGACCGGCCACCCGCTGTGCCGGGCGCTGCCCGCGAGCCGCTGGTACGGCAAGACCTTCGTCGCCGTCGACGACGCCAAGCCGCTGATCTGCCGCGCCGAGGACGGCACCCTGTTCTCCAATGTCGAACTGGGGCAGGGCGAGGCGACGCTGTGGAACATCGAGTTCCGCGGCGAGGTGACCGCGACGATGGTCTACGACGGCCGCGCGGTGTTCGACCACTTCAAGTGGCTCGACGCGAACACGCTGATGGGCATCATGAACGGGCGTCCGGAACTGGTCCTCGCCAAGGGCGAGTACTTCTACTTCCTGCTGGAACGGGCGGCCTGATGCGCACCACGGCAGTCCTGTCGCGCGATCCGGCCGCGGCGTTCTCGGTGGAGGATGTCGAGATCGACGAGCCGCGCGGCGGGGAGATCCTGGTGCGGATCGCCGCGGCCGGTATCTGTCACACCGACCTGGTGACGCGGCGCGCCGGCGCGGCGGACCGGCCGATCCTGCTCGGGCACGAGGGCGCCGGTGTCGTGGCCGCGGTCGGGCCGCAGGTACGTACGGTCCGGCCCGGCGATCATGTCGTGCTGACGTTCCGGCACTGCGGCGAGTGCGCGACGTGCGTGGACGGGCGTCCCGCCTACTGTCAGCGCTCGGTCGCGCTCAACCAGTTCGGTCGACGCGCGCACGACGCGCCACGGGTACTGCGCGACGGCGCCCCGGTCCTGGACGGCTTCTTCGGCCAATCGAGCTTCGCCGGGTACGCGCTGACCACCGAGGACAACACGATCGTCGTCGATCCGGCGCTCGACCTGGCCGTGGCCGCGCCGTTCGGCTGTGGTTTCCAGACCGGTGCGGGCGCGGTTCTCAACGCGTTGCGGCCGACCGCGGGGGCGTGGCTGGCGGTGTTCGGTGCCGGCGCGGTCGGGATGGCCGCGTTGCTCGCGGCACGCACGATCGAGGGCGTGCGGGTGCTCGTCGTCGAGACCTCGGCGGCGCGCAGGGAATTGGCGCTCGAGCTCGGCGCGGCAGCCGCGCTGGATCCGGCCGAGGGGCCGACCGTGCCGAGGCTGCGCGAACTCACCGGTGGCGGCGCCACCCACGCGATCGACACCACCGGTGTGCCCGCGGTGCTCGGTGACGCCGTGGCCGCGCTGGCCACGGGTGCGACCGTGGTCGCGGTCGGGCTCGGTGCGGGGACGCCGCCGGTGGATGTCAGCGATATCGTGCTGCGCGGCAAGACGATTCGTGGGTGTCTGGAGGGTGACAGTGTGCCCTCGACGTTCCTGCCGCACCTGCTCGCGCTGTACGCGGACGGCCGGTTCCCGGTCGATCGGCTCATCGGCCGGTACCCGCACACCGAGGTCGGCACCGCGCTCGCCGATCAGCGTGCCGGGCGTGTGGTGAAGCCGGTGCTGACATGGTGAACGACTACCCCCGCGAACGGTCCCGCTCATGACGATCCTGCACAGCGACATCCTGCGCACCGAGGACGAGGACGCCCCGCCGAATTCGGCGACGGTCGCGGCGCGCGCCGAACGGTTGCTCGCGGCGTTGAACGCGGCGCGTGAGGTGTTCGTCGCGCACGGCTATCACGGCGCGAGCATGGATCAGATCGGTCTGCGCGCGGGCATGAGCAAGCCGGTGCTGTACACGCTGTACGCGAACAAGCTCGATCTGTATCTGGCGGTGCTGCAGCATCATCTGGACCGGATGGTCGGCGGGATCCGCAGTGCGCTGGCCGGTGCGACCGGGCAGGAGGACAAGGTCCGGCGCGCGGTGCTGGCCTACTTCGACTTCGTCGACGAGGACCCGGACGGGCACGTGCTGATCTTCGAGTCGCCGGTGCCGAGCGAGCCGAGTGTGCGGTGGCGGTCGCGGCACGCGTTCGGTGAGTGCGCGGTGCTGGTGAGTGCCGAGTTGCGTGCGGCCGGGATGGACGACGCGCGGGCCTTCACCTGTGCGTTCGGTGTGGTCGGCGCCAGTCATCTGGCGGCGCGGCAGTGGCTGGACACGGGCAAGCCGATCTCCAAGCGGGACGCGGTGGAGACGACGGTCGCCCTGTGCTGGAACGGTTTGGCCGGGATCGGCTGACCCGGCGCCGGTGTCAGTCGACGACGGCGGGTAGGGGGCTGCCGTCGAGGAGCTCGTCGCTGGGTAGCCGGCCGATGAGCACGGCCAGCGCGCGCTTCCAGCGGCGGACGACCGCTTCGCGTTCGCCGAGGGTGCCGGTGAGCATGGCCGTCATCGACAGGCCGGTCAGCAGGTCGATGGTGAACTCGACGAGGACTTCCGCGCGGGGGTCCGAGGCGTAGGGTTCGCCGACGACGTCGAGGTAGAGCCTGCGCATCTCGGTGAAGACGCGCCGCTCCTCGTGGACGAGGCGTTCGCGGAGCTCGGCGTCGGTGCGGGCGGCGACCCACAGGTCCAGCGCGGTGAAGAAGGCGGGACTGTTCAGGTCGCGCCAGGCCAGGTCGACGATCGATTGCAGCCGGTCGCGGCCGGACGGCAGGAGTTCGGCTTCGCGCTGGAACTGCTCGAGCCGTAGATCCACGACGCGGGTGGTGGCAGCGATGAGCAGTTCCGCGCGGGTGGGGAAGTGATGCTGCACGGTGCCGCGGGCGAGTCCGGCGCGTTCCTGGACGGCGCTGACGGTGGTCGCCGCGTAGCCGCGTTCGAGCAGGCATTCCGCCGTGCAGGCGAGGATCAGGGCCCTGGTCGAGGCGCGGCGTTCGGCCTGGGTGCGGCGCGGTTGTTGCAGGGTCACCCAACAAATCGTACGCGGTGACGGTAACAAGGGCGAGCGGCGGGCGAATCGGTGTGCGATTGCCTATTGACGCAGGGCCAGCGACCTGATGCAATCAAGAAACCGTACGCAGTAACTGTTTCTTCTGAGTGAAGGGCTGCGATGACGCAGATCTCTCATATTCGCCGGGGCGCCGGCTCGCCGATCGTGCTGGTGCACGGGCTCGGCAGCCGCTGGCAGATCTTCGCGCCGGTGATCGATCTCCTGGCCGAGCGGCACGAGGTGATCGCGCTCGACCTGCCGGGATTCGGCGCCTCGCCGGCGCTGCCCGGCGTGCTGCCCGGCCCCCGCGGGTATGCCGACTGGATGGCGCAGTGGCTCAGCGACAACGACATCCGGCGCCCGCATGTCGTCGGCAGCTCCATGGGCGGTGGGATCGCCCTCGAGCTGGGGCGTTGCGGTGTCGCCGCCGCCGTCACCGCCTTCTCGCCCGTCGGCTTCTACGGCCGGCCCGGCCTGCGCTGGGTCCAGGGGTCGCTGACCGCCATGCGCGCGGTCGCGCGATTCGCCGGTCCCGCGTTGGACAAGGCGGTCGAGTATCCCGCCGGGCGTGCGGCACTGCTGGCCGTGATGTTCGGGCATCCGAGTCAGGTGACCCCGGACGCGGCCCGAGTCGACCTGGCCGGCCTGGCGGGCGCGACCTCTTTCACCGATGCCCGCGACGATTTCGCCACCTATGTCCTCGACGCGAGCGACGACCCCGGCGCGCTGACCACGATCCCGGTGACGATCGCCTGGGGCACCCGCGACGTCGTGCTCACCCACCGCACCCAGAGCGCCCGCGCGCGAGCGGTGTTGCCGTTCGCCCGCCACACCGACCTGCCGGGCTGCGGTCACCTGCCCTTCAGCGACGCCCCTGACCTCTGTGTCCGGACCATCCTCGACAACCGGAGTGCGACATGAAACCTTCGATCGCGGTCATCGGCAGCGGATTCGGTGGCCTGGCCGCCGTGATCGCGTTGAAGAAGCGGGGCTTCGACGACATCGTCGTGTTCGAGAAGGCCGACGAGGTCGGCGGCGTCTGGCGCGAGAACACCTATCCCGGCGCGGCCTGTGACGTGCCCTCGCCGTTCTACTCGTACTCCTTCGAGCCGAATCCGCGCTGGCCGCACCGCTTCTCGCGGCAACCGGCGATCCTGGACTACATCCGCGACGTCGCCGAGAAGTACGACGTGCGCCGCCACATCCGCTTCGGCACCGAGGTCACCGGGGCCGCGTTCGACGACGCGAGCGGTAAGTGGACCGTGCACCTGGACTCGGGCGACGCCGTCGAGGTCGATGTCGTCGTGCCCGCGGTCGGCCAGCTCTCGCGGCCCGCGCTGCCCGCCATCGACGGCCGGGAATCGTTCGCGGGCACCGCCTTCCACTCCGCGGAGTGGAACCACGACATCGATCTGACGGGCAAACGCGTCGCGGTGATCGGCACGGGAGCCAGCGCGGTCCAGTTCGTGCCCGAGATCCAGCCGCGCGTCGGGAAGCTGACTCTGTTCCAGCGCACCGCGCCCTACATCGTCCCGCGCCCCGACCGCGAATTCAGCGACCTGCACCATCGGGTGTTCGAGAAGCTGCCGGTGACCGAACTGGCCGAGCGTGGCACCTGGTACAGCGTGGTCGAAGGACTCAGTCTGGCCTGGGTCTACGCCAAACCGCTCGCCGCCACGATCAGAGCGATCTCCCAGTGGCACATGCGCAGACAGACCGCGGCCAAACCGGGCCTGTTCGAGCAGGTGTGGCCCGACTATCCCATCGGCTGCAAGCGGATGCTGTTCTCCGACAACTACCTGCCCGCGCTGACCCAGCCGAATGTCGAGGTCAGCACCGACAAGATCACCGGGATCACGCCCACCGGGGTGTGCACCGCCGACGGGCGCGAACACGAGGTCGACGTCATCATCTGGGGGACCGGGTTCAAGTCGACCGAATTCCTCGCGCCGATGGCGATCACCGGTACCGGCGGGCTCGCGCTCGACCAGGAATGGCGCACGGGCGCACACGCCTACTACGGCATGACGGTGCCGCGGTTCCCGAATCTGTTCATCATGTACGGGCCCAACACCAATACCGGTGGCGGCTCGATCATCTACTTCCTCGAGGCCCAGGCCGAGTACCTGGGTGACTACGTCGCCCATCTCGCCGCGACCGGGAAACCGCTGACGGTGCGGCCCGAGGTCGAACAGGCCTACGACACCCGGATCCAGGCTCAGCTCACCGACAGCGTGTGGAGCCGATGCTCGTCGTGGTACCGGCAGGCCGACGGCCGGATCACCACCAACTGGCCGCTGCTCGGAATCCAATACAAGAAACAGGCGCGATTCGACGCCGCCGACTACGAGGTGATCTCCGCATGACTGACTACGACTACGACGTGATCGTCGTCGGCTCCGGATTCGGCGGCAGCGTCACCGCGCTGCGCCTGACCGAGAAGGGGTACCGGGTCGGCGTTCTCGAATCCGGCCGGCGCTGGAACGCCGAGGACTATCCGAAGACCAACTGGAACATCCCCAAGGCCATCTGGGCGCCGCGGCTGGGTCTGACCGGGCCGCAGCGGATCAGCGTGCTCGGCAAATGCCTGGTGTTCAGCGGTTCCGGGGTCGGTGGTGGCTCGCTGATCTACGGCAACACCCTTTACGAGCCGCTGCCGGAGTTCTATCAGGACCGCGCGTGGGCGCACATCACCGACTGGAAGAGCGAACTCGCGCCCTACTACGACCAGGCCAAGCGGATGCTCGGCGTCGTGGAGAACCCGCGGATCGGCCCGAAGGACGAGGTGCTGCTGCAGGTCGCGCGCGGCATGAACGTCGCCGACACCTTCCATCGCACCCAGGTCGGGGTGTTCTTCAACGAAGGCGAGGAGGGCGTCGAGGTCGAGGATCCGTACTTCGGTGGCGCGGGGCCGCGGCGGGCGGGCTGCATCCACTGTTCGGACTGCTTCACCGGCTGCAAGCACAACGCCAAGAACACGACCACGGTCAACTACCTGCATCTGGCGGAAAGCCGTGGCGCGCAGGTGCATCCGCTGACCACGGTGACCTCGGTGGCACCCGACGGCGACGGCGGGTACCGGGTGGAGACCGTCGCGTCGAACGGGTGGCTGCGCAAGGAGCGACGCACGTTCACCGCTCAGCAGGTGGTGTTCGCGGCCGCGGCGCTGGGCACCCAGAAGCTGCTGCACAAGCTGCGCGCCGACGGCACGCTGGCGCAGCTCTCGCCCCGGGTCGGTGAGCTGACCCGCAGCAACTCCGAGGCGATCATCGGCGTCACCAGCAAGTCCCGCAAGGACTTCTCCCAGGGCGTGGCCATCACCTCCTCCATCCATCCGGAGCCGCAAACCCACGTCGAGGTGTGCACGTACGGCACCGGGCAGAACGCGCTGTTCCTGCAGACGGTGCCGATGGTCGACGGAGGCGCGTTCCGGTTCCTGCGCCTGCTGCTGACGATACTGCTGCACCCGATCCAGTTCCTGCGGTCGCAGAACGCGCACGGCGCCTCGAACCGGTCGGTGATCCTGCTGGTCATGCAGTCGCTGGACAACTCGCTGACCTCGTACCTCAAGGGGCGCAGGCTGGTCACCGAACAGGGCAGCGGCGAACCGAATCCGGAGTGGATTCCGCTGGCGCACGAGATCGCCCGCAAGTACGCCGACGAATGCGACGGTGTCAGCGGCAATATCGCCACCGACATCTTCAACATTCCCGCCACCGCGCACTACATCGGTGGCTGCACGATCGGCGACTCGCGCGAGACCGGCGTGATCGACCCGTACCAGCGGATCTACGGCTACCCCGGCCTGCACATCGCCGACGGCAGCGCGATCACCGCGAACCTCGGCGTCAACCCGTCGCTGACCATCACCGCACAGGCCGAACGGGCGATGGCGTACTGGCCCAACAAGGGCGAGGCCGACCCGCGCCCGGCACTGGGTGCCGGCTATCAGCGGATCAGCCCCGTCGCGCCCACCCATCCCGTGGTGCCCGCCTCGGCGCCCGGCGCGCTGCGCCTGCCCGCGTGAACCGTTCCGGAGAGGATTCCATGACCGCCACCGATCAACTCGCCGCGCTCGGGCCCGCCTGCAGCAGGGCGGCGGCGCTGGCACTGTTCGACAGCCTCCCGCCGGTGTCGCCGGCCGAGCTGACCGGCCGATGGCACGGGCGCGAGCTGGCCACCGGGCACGGGCTCGACGGGTTGCTCGAGGCGTCGGGCTGGTACGGCAAGCAGTTCGACGGCGTCGACAACGTGCATCCGCTGCTGTTCTGCGATCCCGCGGGCGAGATCTTCGCCGTCGATCCGAAGAAGGTGCCGCTCGGGGTGGCCGACAAGGTGCCGCACGCGCTGGTGCGGCGTGGCCGTGGCCTGCTCGGGGTGTTGAAGCCGGCGTTGCGCACCCGCAAGTACCGGGCGCGGTTGCGGCCGGTGGAACATCGCGGGGTCGTGACGGCGGCGATGGTCTACGACCATTTGGCGATCATCGACGTATTCCGCCGGGTCGACGAGGACACCGTGTTCGGTCTGATGGACTTCCGTGACCTACCCGATCCCTATTTCTTCGTTCTCGGTCGGGACTGACACACAACACGGCTGGTAGTTCGGCGCGATCAGGGGTAGGCATGGGATATGGAACGGCTCGTCGAAAGGACGGCAGGCCATGGCTACACACCGCGATCCGTGGGCTGACCACCACGATCCGCACGTACACAGGTTCCCTGATACCGAACGCACGTTCCGCTCGCACGCGGGGGAATCCATCCAGGACTCCCTCAACTGGCCCGGTTTGTTCCTCATCGGTGTCGGCATCGTCTTTCTCGCCGCGACCTTGACGGCCGCGGGTTCCGGCTTCGCCGGGTGGGCAGTGATCGCAGGGGTGATCTGCGGCGTGTGCCTGCTGTCGGGAGTGACGATCGTGCTGGCCGAACATCGCCGGATCAAGGTCGGTGAGGGACTGCACCTGACAGATCCCGGCGGTCACTGAAAGGCGGGCGGTAGTCCACGTCCGGGCGGGCAAACCCCGCCCGGCGGTGGTCGCTGTGTCAGGTGCGGCGTTTGTCGAGTGCGTCCAGGATCAGGTCCAGCCCGTAAGCGAACTCGGTGGAGTGGTCGTAGCCCGGGCGCAGCGCGTGGTCGACGATCAGCTCGGTGAGATAGGGCAGTTCGTCGGCGGGCAGATCGGCGAGGATGTCTCCTGCGACGTCCTCGACCTCGCTCGGTGTCCGCACCGGCAGGTTCGCCTCCTGCAGTACATAGCCGCCGACGTAGCTGTCGATGAGTGAGACGGCGTGCGCCGCCATCGGCAGGGTGAATCCGGCGGTGCGCAGCACCCCGAGGACGGCATCGTGGTGGCGCAGCGTCGCCGGGCCCGGATGGCGACGGGAGTCCATGAGGCCGAGTGCCCACGTGTGCTGAGACAGGACGCGGTGCGCGGAGGTCGCGCGGGCGCGGATCGCGTCGCGCCAGTCGTCGCGGTCGGTGGCGGGCAGGTCGATCGCGGCGAATACCGCGTCGACCACGCCGTCGAGGATCGCGTCCTTGTTCGGCACGTGGTGATACAGCGACATCGCCTCCACTCCCAGTTCCTGGGCCACCCGCCGCATCGTGATCGCTTCCGCGCCGGCGCGGTCCGCGACGCGGATGGCGGCGTCGAGGACGCGTTCCCGGTTGAGGGGTGGTCGGGTCACGGCAGCTCCTCGGCTCGACAGTGTTGACAAGCTTACAGTCGTAAGTCAGCCTTACATGTGTAAGACCAGCCGGGACGCACAGTGAGGAGAGCCCGATGCCGATGCCGCGGTGGTGGGGTCACATCAACAAGCGCGTGTTCAATCCGCGCGCGATCAAGGGCGGGAAATGGCCGGTGCTCACCCACGTCGGCCGGCGTTCGGGGACGACGTATCACACGCCCCTGGACGCCTATCCCGTCGACGGGGGATACCTGTTCGTCCTCGTCTACGGCGCGCGCTGCGATTGGGCGCAGAACGTGCTGGCCGCGGGCCGGGCCCGGCTGCGGGTCGACGGGCGGGAACTCGATCTCACCGCACCGGTCGTCGTGGGGGAGGCCGAGGCGTTCCAGGCGCTGTCCGACGACGTGGCGCGGCCACCGAAGCTGCTGCGCATCACCGAGTTCCTGCGGATGGACCTGGCCGCCTGATCCGCTCGCGCTGATCGACCTCCTGGACAGTTCCGATCGTGCGCGGAGGCAACGATTGGACCGGCGTCCATCTTTGCCGCACTGTTGACCCTCATGAGTGAACATCCGGCCCAGCGGCGCACTCTCGCCGTGCTCGTGGCCGCCCAGATCTTCAGCGGGGCGGGTCTCGCCGCGGGCATCACGGTCGGTGCGCTGCTGGCGCAGGACATGCTCGGATCGACCGGCCTGGCCGGTCTGCCGAGCGCGATGTTCACCGTCGGGTCCGCGGCGGCCGCGGTCGGCGTCGGCCGGATCTCGCAGCGCGCCGGGCGCCGGGCCGGTCTGACCGTCGGCTACCTGGTCGGAGCGCTCGGCAGTTTCGGTGTCGTCGTCGCGGCGGTCACCGGGAGTATCGGGCTGTTGTTCGCCTCGCTGATCGTCTACGGCGCCGGTACCGCGACCAGCTTGCAGGCCAGGTACGCGGGCGCCGATCTGGCCACCCCGGCGCATCGGGCCCGGGCGATCAGCACGGTGCTCGTCGCGACGACGGTCGGCGCCGTGGTCGGACCGAATCTGTTGCACCCCATGGCGAGTCTGGCCACCGCCTGGGGAATCCCGCCACTGTCAGGGCCGTTCGTGCTCTCCGGGACGGCCTATCTGCTCGCCGGTCTGGTGCTGTGGGTGCTGCTGCGGCCCGATCCGCTCATCCTCGCCCGCGAGCTCACCGCCACCGACGAACCCGCCCCGACAGCCACCGCTGCCAAGACCTGGTCGGCGCCGATCGTGGCCGGCGCGACCGTCATGGTGGTGACCCAGCTGGTGATGGTGGCGGTCATGACCATGACCCCGATCCACATGCAGCACCACGGCCACGACGTCGGCGCGGCAGGCATCGTGATCGCCGTGCACGTGGCGGGCATGTATCTGCCCTCGCTGATGTCGGGCATGCTCGTCGACCGGATCGGCCCGGGCCCGGTCGCCGTCGTCGCGGCGGGCACCCTGGTCGCGGCCGGCCTGGCGGCGGCGCTGGCACCACCGAGTTCGGTCCTCGCGCTGGCCGCCGCCCTCGGCCTGCTCGGGCTCGGCTGGAACCTGGGCCTGATCGCGGGCACCACGATGATCGCCGACGCCACTCCCGTCGCGACCCGAGCCCGCACCCAGGGCACCGTCGACGTCGGTATCGCCGTCGCCGGAGCGGGCGGCGGCCTCGGCTCCGGCCTGATCGTCGCGGCGGCCGACTACCCCGGCCTGGCCTACCTCGGGGCGGCGATCGCCTTGCTGATCGTCCCCGCGTTGGCCTGGAGCGCCCGGCGGCCCCGCACCGGTGCGCAGGCACGTCCGGTCGATGCCCGTGTCGACGGCTGACCGGCGGTTATGCGATGATCGCCGGATGACCGGCCCGGCGAGCACCACCCGCATCCTCGGCCTGCTCGGTGGCGTCGCGGTGGTCCTGCTGCTCACCAACTGGAGCCCGATGCGCGCGGTCGCCTACGCCGTCATCTGGTCGCTGGCCGCCGTCGTCCTCGTCGTGCGCGACCGCCGACGCCCCGCCGAGCAGTCCACCCCGGAGTAGCCGGGCACACCGGCAATCGTGTGGACCGGACGATGCGGCGACCCTAGGATCGTCGGATCGTGTCCGGGCAGTGGGGGTAGTGGTCGTGTCAGCCGTACGCAGCGGTGCCAGCTGGGTAGCCTCGTTCGTCCCGCTGCTCTCGCTCGGCCTGCTGACCTGGCCGCTGTTCGCCGTCCTGGCCCTACGCGCACGGTCGTGGCCGCTGGCCGGTGCCGCGCTCGGCTACCTGGGGCTGTTCGCCCTGGAAGTGTGGGCGACCGAGCCGGATCCGGTACGCGACACCGTCTTCGACATCTGCCTGTTCCTGCTGATGGTGGGCGGCACCGCCCATGCGATCGCGGTGCGGCGGCGATGGTTCAGTCCCACACCCGTGGCGGCGAATGTCCAGATGGGGGCCGCCGAATACGCGGTGGTGGCCGCCGGGACGGCCGAATCCACCCGCACGGCCGAATCCGAACCGGTGCAGCGGTTGCTCGACGAGATCGACCAGCTCGTCGACGCGAGCCTGCGCGACGGTGAACCCCGCGTCGGCTACGACTACGACGACCCCACCTATCCCGACTGCCCGAACCCGCACTGCGGCGAACCGTGGCACGGACTGGCCATCACCCAGCAGATGGAGCTGATGCGCGACTACGGCGAGGTCGACATCGGCTACGACTACCGCGCCGACGACAGCCTCGTCCTGTGCCCGGGCTCGGCGTTCGAGGGGCAGTGGCCGACCCCACCCCGGGTCGGGGCCGCCACGCGGTGGGAGCCGGAACAAGGTGCGGTGCACACGGATCCGTCGCCGGAGCCCGATCCGCTGGCCGAGGCCAGGGCCCGGGCCGACAGACTCTGGACCGCGCTCGCGCGACCGGCGGTCCTGCTCGTGGTCACGAGCTGGCTGCTCGCCCTCGTGTCGATGTTCCTGGCGCCGGCGCACTGGCGCTGGCTGACGGTGCTCGTCGGTGCCGTCGCGCCGATGTGTGTCGGCTGGCTGTACGGGCGGCGCGGTGACCTCTTTCCCGCCGGGTATGTGCGCGCGCGGTTGCGGGCCCGGCCCGCCACGGTCCTCGCCGTCGGTCTCGTGGTGTGCGCGGGCTGGCTACCGTTCCGCTGGGCGCGTAACCCGCCACTGGACCCGCGGCAGGGGTACGTCGCGCTGATCATCGCCTGCGCGGCGGCCTGCGTCGGACACGCGGTCGTCCAGATCGGCCGGGTGCTGCCGGTGGGCGCGGCCGAGAACGAGACCGACGCGAAGGCGCACGGCGAGAACCTGGTGGTGCTCGGCTTCGGCTGGATGCTGTTCGGCCTGCCCAGCACCCTGCTGTTCGGGTGGATCACGAGCTACTGGGCGTATCAGCCCGGCGCGATGTGGGCGGCGGTCGCGGTCAATACCCTGATCGTGCTGAGCTTGTTCCTCGAAGCCGGCGCGATCAAGATCATCACGAAAGCCCGTGACGACGGCGACATCCCGATGATCGTGTTCTTCACGGTCGGCGCGGGCGCACTGCTGGTGTGGTCGGTGCTGCGGATCGCGGCGACCACGTTCCAGCCATGAGGTCGGCGGGCACCGGTTCGCGGCCGGAACCGTCCAACGGCGGATAGCTGTCGCCGCCGGTGCGCTCGGCCGCCGCGATGTAGTCGGCGAGCGCGTCCCGGGACCGGGCGAGCCGATCGATCTGCTCGGTGATCCGGCGCATCCGGGACCGCATGGCGCCCAGCAGCTCCGGGCACCCGGGCAATTCGGGGACCTCGCCCTGCGCGCACGGCAACAGATAGGCGATGTCCTCGGAAGACAGCCCCGCGCCCAGCAGATGCCGGATCTGCTGGACCCGCAGCACCGAACCCTCGTCGTAGACGCGATAGCCGTTCGCGCTCCGCTCGGCCGCCAGCAGACCTTGCGCCTCGTAATAGCGCAGCTGGTGGGCGTTGACACCCGTCCGATGACTCAGTTCCCCGATCCGCATCCGAATCCTCACTTGACCTTCACACCGGTATGAACGTTGACGATGCTGCCATGGACAACACCACCGACACACCCGTCACCGTCATCGGACTCGGCCTGATGGGCCGCGCGCTCGCCGGCGCGCTGCTCGACGCCGGGCACCCCACCACCGTCTGGAATCGCACCGCCACCAAGGCCGACGAGCTGGTGGCCCGCGGCGCACACCTGGCCCCGACGGTCGCCGAAGCCGTCGCCGCCGGGACTCTCACAATCGTCTGCGTCACCGACTACCCGGCCGTTCGTGACCTGTTCGGCGACGCCGTGCCCGCCGGCGCGACGCTGCTGAATCTGACCTCGGGTGACTCGGCCCAGGCCAGGGAAACCGCGCGCTGGGCCGCGCAGCAGGGTGTGCGCTACCTCGACGGCGCCATCATGGCCATCCCCTCGACCATCGGCACCGCCGACGCGGTGATCCTGGTCAGCGGAGCGCAGGACGACTTCACCGAGCACCGATCGACCATGGCAGCACTCGGAGCCGTCAGCTTTCTCGGTGCCGACCACGGACTCGCGTCGCTGTACGACGTGGCCGGGCTGGCCATGATGTGGAGCGTGCTCAACGCCTGGCTGCAGGGCACGGCGATGCTGCGCGCCGCCGGGGTCGACGCGGCCACCTACGCACCGTTCGCCCAGCAGATCGCGAGCGGTGTCGCGACGTGGCTGCCCGGTTACGCCGCCCAGATCGACCAGGGCGCGTACCCCACCGAGGTCGCGGCCCTGGAGACCGATGTGCGGTCGATGGCGCACCTGATCGAGGAGTGTGAGTCGCTGGGCGTCAACGCCGAGCTGCCGAAGTTGATCATGGCGATGGCCGATCGCGCGATCGTCGCCGGGCACGGTGGGGAGCAGTATCCCGTGCTGATCGAGGAATTCGGCAAGCCGTAGCACGAACCGGCAGAGCCCGTGGGACGCAATCGCTGTCGCCCATCGCTCAGCGGGCGGCCGCGAGCGTGACCACATCGTCGGCGACGTCGGCGATGCCGGGCATCGCGGCGATCTCGGCCGCCACCGACCGTGCGGCGGTGGCGAGGTCGCGATCATTGATCAAGGTCGTGAGGTGGTCGGCGGTGATCGACCGGGCGGACACCGCGATGCCCGCGCCCCGGCGTCGCACCGCGGTGGCGTTCCAGGCGCGATCGCCGGGGGCGGGGGTGGCCAGCTGCGGGACGCCCGCCTGCAGGGCGGCGAAGACCGAGCCCGCGCCCCCGTGGCCGACCATGGCCGTGCAGTACGGGAGGGCTTCGTGCAGGGCGATCCAGTCCGTCGTCCGGACGCTGGCCGGAAGCGCGGTGGCGCGCAGAGTCTTTCGATCGGGACGGACGATGACGATCTCGGCGTCGACCTCGGGTGCCGCGCGCACGATCGCGCGCAGCATCGCGTCGGGACCGTCGCCGAGCATCGTGCTGCGGGTGACCAGAATGCGGGCGCGCGTGGGTGGTTCGCGCAGGAACGGTGGCGTGCGGACAGCGGGTGGGGCATACGGGGTGTAGCGCAGCGGTCGCCCGCTCACCTCGACGATGCTCGGCGGGGCGATCGACAGGGTCTGCGCCGGCGCGGGAACATCGGCGTCGGAGAGCAGCCGCAGCAGTTCCCGCCGGATGACGATGCCGTCGTCGAGTGCGATGTTGTGCAGGATCGCGGGCACACCGAGCCGCTCGGCCACGATCGCGGCGACCGAGGCGAACGGTTCGTGCACGATCAGCTCGGGCCGGAACTCGCGGGCCGCCGCGAGCAAGGGGGCGAGCATCGGCCGGTTGGTGACGGCGAAGACCCGGGCGCCACCCGGCGCATCGGCCATCCCGCGCGCCGAACGCACGGCCAGCAGGGGATGGGCGCCGAGACCGCGCACCACCGAACGGACGTAGTCGATCGGTGGTGCCACCTCGACGACCGGAAGTTGCGTACGCACCGCGGTGGCGGCCGCACCGCCCGTGGCGACGAGGACCCGATACCCGTGCCGGTGGAGCTGGGTGGCCAGCGGCATCATCGGGAACAGATGCCCGAGCAGCGGCATGGCCACGAACATCACCCGCATCAGGCCTCCGTCGCTAGCGTGGCCACGTCGGCCGGTCCAGCTATACGGAACAGCGGCGCGCCGGGTTCATCGGAACCCGGCCGCCGCGCCGAGCGGCACCGAGAGCCGGCTGCCGGACATCGGATGCGCGACGCCGATCGCGGCCGTTCTGGCAGGCCACCACTGCCGTCCCCGAATACCGGCGCGTACCAGTGGAACCGGTCGTGGACCCGACACCAGCCGGGCCACGATCACGCCGGGACCGGAATCAGCCGAGGGTGGCCAGCAGGGCGGGCAGGGCTGTCCCGATGGGCTCGCGGATCACCTCGTCGGCGAGGGCGTCGTAGGGCGTGGGCTCGGCGTTGACGATGATCAGCCGGGCGCCGTGCTCGGCGGCCACCCCGGCCAGCGAGGCGGCGGGCTGCACCTGCAGGCTCGTGCCGACCGCGATGAACACGGTGCATGCCTGCGCGATCGCCATCGCGTGACCGAGAACGTCGGGATCGAGGGCCTGGCCGAACATCACGGTGGCCGTCTTGAGAATGCCGCCGCACCGCAGGCAGGCCGGATCGTCCTCACCCGCCGCGATCCGCTCCAGGGCGGCCTCGGTGGTGGTGCGGTCACCGCAGTCGGTGCAGACCGCCGTGCGGGCGTTGCCGTGAAGTTCGACGACCTTGCGGTCGGGCAGGCCGGCGAGCTGGTGCAGACCGTCGACGTTCTGGGTGATCACCCGCACCGCGACCCCGCTCGTCGCCAGCGCGGTGACCGCGTGGTGAGCGGCGTTCGGCTGGGCCCGCCAGGCCGGGTGTTCGCCGCGCATGAGCCAGGAGCGGCGACGGATGTCGGGATCGCGCATGTAATAGTCGTAGGTGACCAGCTTCTGGGCGTCGGGATCGCGCTGCCACAGGCCCTGCGGGCCGCGATAGTCGGGGATCCCGCTGTCGGTGGAGACACCGGCGCCGGACAGGATCGCCACGAGGGGTCGGCTGGTCATGCGGTTCAGCCTAGGTCGGCCGGTCGGTGTGGTCGACGAGATTTTCCGCTGCCGATCTCGACGAGGGGGTGCCGAATCTGGCTATTGCACGCTAAAGTCTGCCTGAGTGTACAGAGCGGAAGGTGGACGATGGCGTCGACAGCAGTGAAACAGCAGGTACTCGAACTCGGTGGGGCGTTCATGATCTCGCGCGAGGCCAGGGAGTTCGGGCAGGCGGTCGGAGTCCCCGGCTTCCACGGCGCCTACACGCGCGGACGGGGCGGCGTGCTCGGTGACGTCGATGCCGATGTCGTCTCCGCGGCCTTCGGCTTCTTCGAACCCGGATGTGTCCGGGCTGCCTGGGAATCCGTGCCGCTGCCCGCCGCCGACGCGGCCGTGGCCTACCTCGCCGCCTGCCACGACTTCGGGCGGCGCAAGCTCGCCGCCTTCGGCGACGCCGACCGGCTCGCCGAACTGCTCGGCAGGGTCGTCGCCGCGGCACCGTCGACCGGGCTGGCGCTGTTCGCCGGCTGGCGCGCGATGCCGCTGCCCACCGACGGCAGGGCCGCCGCGCTGCAGCTGACCCACGTCCTGCGGGAACTGCGCGGCGGCCTGCACCTGGTCGCGATTCTGGCCAACGGGCTCACCCCGCTGCAGGCGATCCTGATCGCGGGTTCGCCGATGTCGGACGGCCCGACCCACGCGCGCACGCTCGGCTGGTCCGAACCGTTCGAGCAGATCACCGACGATCAGCGGGCCCGCTGGGAGGCCGCGGAGTCGTTGACCGACGAGCTCATCGCGCCCTGTTTCGATGCCCTCGACGCGGCCGAACGCGACGAGCTGGCCACCTTGATGTCCGCCGCGCACACCGCCGCCCTGGTGCGTTAGGACCCGATCACGTCGCGACCGCGGCCCACGATCAGTGGGTCCGCGGTACCGACGATCTCGGTGTCCTTGTTGTCGTACTCGAAGCGATTGAGCACGTGCCGCATCGCGTTGAGCCGGGCTCGCTTCTTGTCGTTGCTCTTGACCACGATCCACGGCGCGTGATCGGTGTCGGTGTGCTCGAAGTTCTGTTCCTTGGCCGCGGTGTACTGCTCCCACTTGTCGAGCGAGGCCAGGTCCATCGGCGAGAGCTTCCAGTGCCGTACCGGGTCGACCTGGCGGATCGCGAAGCGGGTGCGCTGTTCCAGCGGAGACACCGAGAACCAGAACTTCACCAGGTCGATGCCGTCGTCGACGAGCATCCGCTCGAACAGCGGCGCCTGCGCGAGGAACCGCCGATGCTGTTCGGGCGTGCAGAAACCCATCACCCGCTCGACCCCGGCCCGGTTGTACCAGGACCGGTCGAACAGCACGATCTCACCGGCCGCGGGTAGGTGCTCGACGTAGCGCTGGAAGTACCACTGGGTGGATTCGCGGGCCGACGGCTTCTCCAGCGCCACCACCCGCGCGCCGCGTGGATTCAGATGCTCCATGAATCGCTTGATGGTGCCGCCCTTGCCCGCGGCGTCGCGGCCCTCGAAGACGATGACGATGCGGCGCCCGGTCGACTTGGTCCAGTTCTGCAGCTTCAGCAGCTCGATCTGCAGCAGGCGTTTGTCCAGCTCGTACTCGGTGCGCGACAGCCGTTCGTCGTAGGGGTAGCCCTCGCGCCAGGTGTCGACGATCAGCCCGCCGGGCGCGGTGAGCAGCACCGGATCGTCGTCGTCGCTGTCGTCGACGGTGAACGCCGTGGTGTCGGCGAGGTTCACGGCGGTGGCGAGATCGGCGATCTCGCTGACCGCACGGGGGATCGGACGCGTCTCGACATCGGTCATCTCGCGGACGCTAGACGACGAGCGTGTCGCCGAGGTGAACGTGCGGTGTGGCGCCGCCGCGCAGCGAATCGTGTACCGGCCCTTCGGGGCACCGTCGGCGCTGTGCGTGTCTCGACGAAGCGGACCCGCAGGCCGGGGCATACTGCGACCACACCACACAGCGACCAGCGTGGCACGAGTGCCGCGCCGCGGAGAGGACGACGCCGATGTCCGACGGAGGTTCTTTCACCGATCATTCGGCTGCGCCCGACGAGGAGAGCGCGGCGGGCAGCCACATCATCCGGATCGCCTCCGTCGCGGCACTGGGTGGTCTGCTGTTCGGTTTCGACAGCGCGGTGATCAACGGCGCGGTGTCGGCGATCCAGGGCGAATTCGGTGTCGATGACGCGGTTCTCGGCTTCGCGGTGGCCTCGGCGCTACTCGGCGCCGCCGCGGGCGCGATGACGGCGGGCCGGATCGCCGACCGGATCGGCCGGATCAAGGTCATGAAGATCGCGGCCGTGCTGTTCTTCATCAGCGCGGTCGTCACCGCGCTGGCGCCCAGCGTGTGGATCCTGGTGATCGGCCGCATCATCGGTGGTCTCGGCGTCGGCGTCGCCTCGGTCATCGCCCCCGCCTACATCGCCGAGACCTCACCGGCGCGCATCCGCGGCCGGCTCGGATCGCTGCAGCAGCTCGCGATCGTGCTCGGTATCTTCCTGGCCCTGCTCGTGGACTATGTGTTCGCCGAGATCGCCGGCGGGGCGAGTGAGACGCTGTGGCTGGGCCTCGAGGCGTGGCGGTGGATGTTCCTGTCGATGATGGTGCCCGCGGTCGTGTACGGCGTGCTGGCCTCGACGATTCCGGAGTCGCCGCGCTACCTCGTGGCCACCCATCGCATTCCCGAGGCTCGCAAGGTGCTGGCGCTGCTGTTCGGCGAGAAGAACCTCGAACTGACGATCGGCCGCATCGAGGACAGTCTCAAAGGCGATGTGAAGCCGTCGTGGAAGGATCTGCGCCGCCCGGCGGGCGGGGTCTATCCGATCGTCTGGGTCGGTCTGCTGCTGTCGGTGTTCCAGCAGGCGGTCGGCATCAACGTGATCTTCTACTACTCGAACGTGCTGTGGGAGGCGGTGGGATTCGAGGAGTCCCAGTCGTTCCAGATCAGCGTGTTCACCTCGGTGGTCAATATCGCCACCACGATCGTCGCGATCCTGCTCATCGACCGGATCGGGCGCAAGCCGCTGCTGCTGATCGGTTCGATCGGCATGACGGTCACCCTGGCGACGATGGCGGTGTGCTTCGGCACCGCCGAGCAGGTACCGAACGCCGAGGGCACCTTGGAGCCGCAGCTGACCGGGGCGAGCGGGCCGATCGCGCTGGTCGCGGCGAATCTGTTCGTCGTGTTCTTCGGCATGAGCTGGGGCCCGGTCGTGTGGGTGCTGCTCGGCGAGATGTTCCCGAACCGGATCCGCGGCGCCGCGCTGTCGCTCGCGGCCGCGGGCCAGTGGGCGGCGAACTGGGCGATCACCGTGTCCTTCCCGAGCCTGAAGAGCTTCTCGCTGGGCGTGGCCTACGGCATGTACGCGGCGTTCGCGCTGCTGTCGCTGCTGTTCGTGGCGCGATTCGTGCCCGAGACCAAGGGCATGTCGCTCGAGGACATGGACGCCGCGACCGGTGTCGGTCGGCCCGCGTCTCGGCCTGATCGCTAGGGCCGCACCATCTGCCGGTAGTCGGCCGGTGTCGCGCCGACCGTCTCCCGGAACGCGCGGTGGAAGCCGGACTCGCTGCCGAAACCGCAGGCGGCGGCGATCGCGCCCATCGACTGGTAGCGCTCGCGTTGCAGCAGCTTCTTGGCGCGATCGATGCGGATCACCTTGATGTGGTGGGCGATACCGCCGCCGCCGACGATGCGGTACAGCGTGCGCCGGGAGACCCCGCACGCCGAAGCGACCATGTCCGCGGTGAGTTCGGGGTCGCACGCGTTGGCGCGCAGGAAGTCGAAGACCTGCTGCCGCAGCAGCGCGGTGATCTCCTCCGGTTCGCTCCTACGGCGGGCCGCGGTCGCCACGGCGGCACCGAACAGACCCAGCGCGTGCGGAACCAGCGGGGCCGCCTGCGCCGGGTCGGTAGCGACGAGGTCGAACAGCGCGGTGAAGCACGAGGTGACGGTCGGTGCGACGGTGCCGGGACCGAAGGCTTTGGCGGTGAGCGAACGGGTGTCGGCGACCGAGATCCGGCGCGTCGGCACCTGCACGACCAGTTCCTCGAAGGTGGAGGTCCAGGTCGCGCAATAGGGGCGGGTGCTGTCGAGGAAGACCAGGGTGCCGGGCTCGGCTTCGACGGTGCGGCCGTCCTGTTCGAGGACAGCGCGCCCGTCGAGGGTGATGACGCCCAGCACACAGTCTTCGGCGTCGGCGCTCAGGTCGACGTGGCGGCGGCGGGCCCGCTGCGCGTCGGCGCGCACCCGGGAGAGGCCGACGGCGTTCTCCAGCGTGGCGTACTCGATCCGCGCGTGGTAGTCCGCGGTGGTCATCGGATCGACCTGCATGCGGAAGTACATCGCGCACACGCTGTCGCGCCAGTAGTCGAAAGCCTCCCTGGGGGAGACGCTCTCGGTGCTGAGCACCAGGGGAGACAACCGGTCGACCATCGGCCCAGTATCCATCGGGCAACCGTCGTTGTCGCCCAATCGTGGTGACGTCCACGATCGGGCGCGTGTCGGTCCGGCACAGCGCGGTGCGGGCTCGGCACCCCAGGCCGCTACCTCGTGGCGAACACCCATGTTCGGTGAATTCAGATTAACTGAACGTACGTCCAAATTGGTCGGGTGTTCATGTAAATGACACTGTTTCGGAAACCGCGCGGCCCTAGGTTCGTCTCGCACCTTTCACCCGATGCCCTCGGCGGTGTGCCGAGCGGCCGCCCAGCCGGAGATCACTGCGCATGCGTCTGCCCCTGTCCCGCCTCGCCACACCCTGCGTCGGTTCCCTCACCGCGCTCACCGTGGCCGCCGGTGTCCTGCTCGCTCCCGGAACCGCGCAGGCGAGTACCGAGGACACGCTCGCGGCCACCCCGATCGGTGACGCGGCGGCGCTGTGCGTCACGGGCGCACCGACATTCGACGACGTGGTGACCGCGGCCGCGTCGATCCTGCGCGGCCTGGTCGGGCCCGCGCAGCTGGCCGCCTACGACCAGCAGGTCGCCGAATTCCGCGCCGGGATCGCCGCGGTGCGGGTGCACCGCGACGGGTTGCCGATGCGGCCGGAGCTGGTCGGCACCCGGCCCGCCGAACTCGATGACCCGATCGTCACCTACCTGGTCAACGGCCTGGACGCGGTGCGCACCGGCCGGATCGATCAGACGATGTCGGTCTCGCAGCTGACCGTCAACGACGCGATCGAGGTCTTCATCCTCGCCACCGGCATCGTGAAGATCCCGGCCAAGCTCGCCGCGGGCATGGTTCCCACGGTCGGGATCTTCCTCAAGCCGATCGTCGGCGCGGCGTTCTCCGGCACCAAAGCCTTGGCTCGGGCGGTCCAGAATTCGATCGATGCGGGTTGTGTGGCCCCGAACGTGTACCCGCCGCTGGACCTCGGCGCGGCCACGACCGAACCCGTCGACGTCCCCCAGCCGATCGAGGACCTGGCCGCCCTGGTCATGACCGCCGACGGCACCTGCACGCCGGTCGCCGACCTGACCATGGCCGCCGTCGTGGAACGCTCGCGGGCCTTCCTGACCAGCGGCGCCGTACAGATCGACACGGCCGCGGTCGATCAGGCCGCCGCGGACCTGCAGTACTTCCTGGCGGGCAACCGGGTCGCCAAGGTGATGCTGATGCGCCGCGCCGACGACCTCGGACCGCTGGTCGAAACCCTCGACCTGGGTCCGCTGACCTTCCTGGCAAACCTCGGCGCCGACGTCGCCGCGGGCACCGCGCTCGACACGGTACCGCTGGCCCAGGTGGAGGTGGAGAACGCCTTCGACCTGGCCACGCTGACCCTCGACATCACCAGCCTGCTGTTCTCGGCGGGTAGCAGCGTCGCCGGGTACGCCGGGGTCGCCGACACGGTCCTCACGCCGCTGTCGATCGTGCAGAAACTGGTCTTCGCGCCGACCGACTACGGCGCCCCCATCGTGCGCGGCGTCATCCAGTCGATGTGCGCGGTGTAAGTTTCCAGCGATCCCAGACCAGAAGGTGAGTATCCACGTGTCGCACTCCACCCCAGGTTCCGCCCCGGACGGTATCGGCAGGCGGGAAGTTCTGGCCGAGCGCGGCGGGCGTCGCCGCCGGAATCTCCCTCGTCGGGCTGACGCCCGCCGCGGCGGTCCCGGCCGAGGTGCCGAAGTTCGCGCCCGGCGCCACCGGTCGCACCGCCCGGATCCTGATCACCGGTGACGCGGGCACCGGCAGCCGCACCCAGTGGGCGGTCGCCGACGCGGCCCGCGCATTCCACGCGCGCGAGCCGTTCACGATGGCGCTCGGTCTCGGCGACAACATCTACGACACCGGCCCGAACGGCCCCGACGACGCCCAGTTCGCCACGAAGTTCGAGGATCCCAACGCGGGCCTGGACTTTCCGTGGGCCATGGTCCTCGGCAACCACGACACCTCCGCGGTGTTCCCGGGCGACGGCGGCTGGCTGACGCGCGGCAATTTCGAGGTCGAATACCACGCCAAGTCGCGCCGCTGGTGGATGCCGAGCCGCTACTACTCGGTGCGGGTGCCCGAGGAGAACCCGGTGGTGGAGTTCTTCGTGCTCGACGTCAACCCGCTGGCGGCCTACATCCCGCCGCTGCTCGACCCCTACTGGTCGGTGGACGGTCAGTACATGAACGAGCAGCGCGCCTGGTTGGACCGGGCGCTGGCGGAGTCGACCGCGCCGTGGAAGATCGCCTGCACCCACCACGCCTACATCAGCAACGGGCCGCACGGCGACGCGGGCAACTACGAGGGTCTGCCGATCGAGCCGATCAACGGCGTGCACGCCAAGCGGTTCTTCGAAGACCATGTGCTGGGCAAGGTGTCGTTCCTGCTGTCGGGCCACGACCACACCCTGCAGGTGCTCGAGCCGACCGCGGCGATGAAGGGCACCCGGCAGCTCGTCTCGGGTGCGGCGGGCAAGACGGCCTCCGGCCAGCCCGCGGCGCCCAAGGGTTCCGCGCATCCCGCGCTGTACGAGACCCAGCACGAACTGGGCTTCATGGTGATGGATGTGAGCCAGGAGAAGGTGAATCTGCGAGTCGTCACCGTGGATGCCGCCGCCGGTGCGGGCACCCAGGTGTTCGACCGTCGCCTGGCCTGAGCGCGGCCGGTCAGTGGTGTGGGTTCAGCTCACGCCACTGCCGGGGGCTGGTGCCGTAGTGGGCGCGGAACCAGCGGGAGAAGTTGCTCACCGAGGAGAAGCCGAGCAGATCGGCGACCTCGGTGAGGGAGTGGCGGCGGTGGGCGACCAGGCGTTCGGCCAGTGCGGCGCGGGTGTCGTCGACGATCGCGGTGAAGCTGGTGCCGTCCTGGGCGAGTCTGCGGTGCACGGTGCGCCGGTCGACGCCCAGACTGCGGGCCACCTGGTCGACGGTGCAGCGCCCCGTCGGTAGCAGCAGTTCCACGAGTTCGCGGACCCGGTCGGTGACCGTGGCTTCCCGCGTCGGCGCCAGCGTGCCCATCAACTGCTGCGTGTAGGTGCGCAGCAGTGGGTCGGCCATCGCGTTCGGGGCGTCGAGATCGGTGCTGTAGGTGAGGATTCCGTCGAAGTCCTGGTCGAACTCGACGTGCGGACCGAACATCTTGTAGTAGGTGGCGCGATCGCGCGGCGCGGGGTGCGAGAAGCAGATCTGCATCGGCCGCCAGGTGGGCCCCACGAAGCCGCGCAGCAGTCCGTGCAGTACCCCGGTGGTGAGCTCGACGGCCTGGCGGACCGGCGCGGGCCTGCCCACATCGACCGAGATCCGCAGCGTGGCCACACCGTTGGCCTCGACGATCTCGGTGTGCAGTGCCTCGTTGTACATGTGCTCGTGACGCGCGAGCAGTCGCAGCGCGCTGCGCACATCGGGCTCCTCGCGGATGACCAGGCTCAGCGGGCCGAGGTTGGCGAAGCGCCGCAGCTGCGCCATCCGCAATCCGAAGTCCTCCCGGCCGGATTCGGCGGCCGAGCGTTCCAGCAGTTCGGCGACGGCCTCGGCCGGAATCCAGCGGTCCTGGGTGCCGAAACCGGCCGGATCCAGGCCGCAGTCACGGATCAGCCGCGCGGGCTCCAACCCGAGTGATCGGGCCAGTTCGAGGTAGTCGTTCAACGACGCGTACCGGGACAACGGCTTCACTCGACCACCTCCTCGATGTCCCGAGATGAATAGTTTTCTGTCCCGTCAGGATAAGCACTGATCGGGGCGCGTCCCTACTGTTATGTCCATCACACCGAAGGAGATGCAGTGGCACACGCAATTCGTTTCGCCGAGATCGGCGGCCCCGACGTGATGCGGTGGGAGACCACCGAGGTCGGCGATCCGGGGCCCGGCCAGGTCCGGCTCCGCCACGAGGCCGTGGGACTCAACTTCGCCGACACCTACTTCCGTACAGGTCTCTACCCGGCCGTCCTGCCCGCCGGGCTCGGCGTCGAGGCCGCCGGGGTCGTCGAGGCGGTCGGGCCCGGCGTCGCCGGTTTCGCGCCGGGCGACCGGGTCACCTACACCGGTAGTCCGCTCGGCGCCTACAGCACCGAACGGGTCATGCCCGCCGAACACCTGATCGCGCTGCCCGACGGCATCGCGTTCGACATCGCGGCCGCCACGACCATGCGCGGTCTCACCACCGCCTACCTGCTGCGGCGCATCCATCCGCTGCGCGCGGGCGACACCGTCCTGCTGCACGCCGCGGCCGGCGGGGTCGGTCAGCTGTTCACCCAGTGGGCCAAGCTGCTCGGCGTCCGGGTGATCGGCACCGTCTCCAGCGAGGAGAAGGCGGCCGTCGCCCGCGCGAACGGCTGTGACCACGTGGTGATCTACACCAGGGAGGACGTCGCGACCCGGGTCCGCGAGATCACCGACGGCGCGGGCGTCCCCGTGGTCTACGACAGCATCGGCAAGACCACCTACCAGTCCTCGCTGGACTCGCTGGCCCGGCGCGGCCTGCTGGTGTGCTTCGGCACCGCGTCGGGTCCGGTGCCGCCGATCGAGGCGATGCAGCTCGCCGTCAAGGGCTCGCTGTTCGTCACCCGCCCCGCCCTCGCCGACTACATCGCCGACCCGGCCGAACGCGCCGAACTCGCCGGTGAACTGCACGACCACCTCACCGCGGGCCGCCTGCGGGTCGAGATCAACCAGCGCTACGCACTCGCCGACGCCGTCCAAGCGCACCGCGACCTCGAAGCGGGCCGCAGCGTCGGCGCCTCGGTTTTCACGCTCTGACGCGTCCACCGGAAAGGAACCAGCCATGACCGTCCGTACCGCGATGAAGGCGGAACCGCTGACCGCCACCATCGGCGCCGAACTGCACGGGGTGGATCTCGCCGAAGTCGCCGCCGAGGACACCCTGTTCGCCGAACTGCGCGCGCTGCTGCTGCGCCACAAGGTGCTCTTCGTCCGTGACCAGGACATCACCCGCGCCGAACACGTCGCGCTCGCCGAACGTTTCGGCCCGCTCGAAGGTCACCCGGCCCTGGGCAGCGACCCCGACCATCCCGGCCTGGTCCGCATCTACAAGGACCTCGACAGCCCGGCCGAGCACTACGAGAACGCCTACCACTGCGATGCCACCTGGCGAGTGAATCCGCCGATGGGCTCGGTCCTGCGGTGCGTGGAATCGCCGCCCGTCGGCGGCGACACCATCTGGGTGAACATGGTCGAGGCGTACAGGCGGCTGCCGCAGGAGGTGAAATCGCGGATTGCGCATCTGCGGGCCCGGCACAGTATCGAAGCCAGTTTCGGTGCCGCGCTCCCCGACGAGCAGCGCCTCGAACTGCGCGAGCGTTTCCCCGACGCCGAACATCCGGTCGTGCGGATTCACCCGGAAACCGGTGAGGACATTCTGTTCGTCAATTCCTTCACGACCCATCTCGTCAATTACCACACACCGGAGAACGTGCGATTCGGCGCCGATTACGCGCCGGGTGCGAGCGAACTCCTCAATTACCTGATGCGCCAGGCGAGTATCCCCGAGTACCAGGTGCGCTGGCGCTGGACCGAGAACAGCTTCGCGATCTGGGACAACCGCTGCACCCAGCACTACGCGGTGCAGGACTACTGGCCCGGCGTCCGCAAGATGGAGCGCGCGGGAATCATCGGCGATCGCCCCTACTGACTCCTTCTTTTCCTTTCATCTGCAATTCCGATCGGAGTACCCCCATGCATTTTCACGACGACGCGCTGTTCCCCGAGAACCAGGAAAAGCTGGTCATCACCGCTGCGCCCTACGGCCCGGAATGGGAACTCGACGATTTCCGGGAAGACCTTCCGCTGACCATGGACGAGCACGTCCAGCAGGCCGTCGACTGCTACGAAGCGGGCGCCACCGTGCTGCACATCCACGTGCGCGAACTCGACGGCAAGGGGTCCAAGCGGCTGTCGAAGTTCAACGAACTGCTCGGCCGGCTGCGCGAGGCGGTGCCGGACATGATCCTGCAGGTCGGCGGATCGATCTCGTTCTCGCCGGAAGGTGAGGGCGCCGACGCGCTGTGGCTGTCCGACGACGCCCGTCACATGCTGGCCCAGCTCGACCCCAAGCCCGACCAGGTCACCATCGCCATCAACACCAGCCAGATGAACATCGTCGAGCTGATGACCGAGGACGACATCAAGGGCACCTCCTTCGAGCGGCCCGAGGTCTATGAGGCATACCGGGAGATGTATGTCCCCGCGGGCCCGACCTGGGTCGCCGAACACCTGAAGCGCTTGCAGGCCAACGGCATCCAGCCGCACTTCCAGCTGTCGAGCATTCCCCAGCTGGAAACGGTCGAGCGGCTGATCCGGCGCGGCCACTACACCGGCCCGCTCATGCTGACCTGGGTCGGCATCGGCGGCGGCTTCGACGGCCCCAACCCCTACAACATGATGGAGTTCATCCGCCGCACCCCCGACGGCGCGGTGCTCACCCTGGAGACGCTGATGCGCAGCGTCCTGCCGGTGAACACGATGGCCATCGCCATGGGCCTGCACGCCCGCTGCGGCAACGAGGACACCCTGTGGGGTCGCAAGGGCGAGAAGATGACCTCGGTCCAGCAGATCCAGCAGTTGGTCCGGATCGCCGGTGAACTGGGCCGCGAGGTCGCCACCGGCAAGGAAGCGCGCGAGATCTACAAGCTCGACGAGCGCTACGCCGACGCCGACGAGACGCTGGCCAAGATCGGGTTCGCCCCGAACCGCAAGCCCGGCCAGGTCGGGTTCACCCACCACGCCTGACCCCTCCCGGGGATCGGCTTCCCTGTCTCGACAACCCGGTGGACGTCAGCGACGACGTCCACCGGTTCGCAGGAGCACCCATGGACCACACCACGACCGCCGTCGCGGCGACGTATCGAACGCTGTCCGTCTCCCGTACCTATCCCTGGCTGGTGTTCGCGCTGGCCTTCGGCCTGCTATTGGCCGACTACATGTCGCGCCAAGTGCTCAGCGCGGTCTTTCCGTTCCTGAAAGCCGAATGGGCGCTGTCGGATTCGCAACTGGCGTCGCTGAGCAGCGTCGTCGCCCTGATGGTCGGGCTGCTGACCCTGCCGCTGTCGGTGCTGGCCGACCGGTGGGGCCGGGTCAAGAGCCTGGTGCTGATGGCCCTGGTGTGGAGCGCCGCGACACTGGTGTGCGCGCTCGCCGACAACTACCCGCAGATGCTGGCCGCGCGTTTCTTCGTCGGTGTCGGTGAGGCCGCCTACGGCAGCGTCGGTATCGCGCTGGTGCTCAGTGTGTTCGCCGCGCGCAGGCACGCCGCGCTGAGCGGGGCGTTCATGGCCGGCGGCTCGTTCGGGTCGGTGCTCGGGGTCGCCGCGGGCGGCGTGATCGCGGTGCACCTGGGCTGGCGGTGGTCGTTCGCGACCATGGCGATCTTCGGGCTGGTGCTGGCGGTGGCGTTCCGGGCGGTGGTCACCGAGGAGCGCACCGCCGGCCACGTCACCGATCCCGCGCCCGAGATCGCCTACCGCGCGCCGCTGTCGACCCTGTTCACCAATCCGGCGGTGCTGTGCGCCTACGTGGGCAGCGGCTTGCAGATGTTCACCGCGGCCGTGCTGCTGTCGTGGATGCCGAGCTTCTTCAACCGCTACTACGGGCTGGCGCCCGATCGGGCGGCGGGGCTGGCGGCGGTCATCGTGACCCTCGTCGGCACCGGCATGGTGGTGTGCGGGGTGATCACCGATCGGGTCGGCCGCGCCGACATGGGCCGCAAATGGAGCACCGCGATCGTGTTCTGCCTGATCTCGCTCGTCAGCCTCGGGCTCGGGTTCAGCCTGGACACCGGTGTGCCGCAGCTGGTTCTGCTCGGCATCGGCGCCTTCTTCTCCGGTGGTTCGGCGGGCCCGACCGTCGCGATGGTCGCCAATCTCACCCACGCCTCCGTGCGCGCCTCGGCGTTCGGCACCCTCACCCTGGCCAACAGCTTGCTCGGCCTCGCCCTCGGCCCGTTCGTCGTCGGAGTGCTCGCCGACCACCTCGGTCTGTGGGACGCGCTGCGCGTGACACCGGTGGTGTCGGTGCTCGCCGTCGTGGCCCTGCTGCTTGGCCGCCGTGTCTACCCGCTGGGGCTGCGCAAACTCGCCGCCGTGCACGCCGCCGCACCGCATTGATTCTCGTCGAAAAGGATGACCGCACCGATGAATTCCCTTCCCACCCCGACGGTCGTGATCGTGCCGGGTCTGCGTGATCACGTCGCCGACCACTGGCAGACCCTGCTGGCCGCGACCCTGGACGAGGTGGCCATCGTGCCGCCGCTGGAACACGACGGGCTCAGCCTGCCCGCGCGGATCGCCGCCCTGGACGCGGTACTCGCCGAGATCAACGGACCCGTCGTCCTGGTCGCGCACAGCGCGGGCGTGATGATCACCGTGCACTGGGCTCAGCAGGCCACCCGCCCCGTGCGCGGCGCGCTGCTGGCGACGCCCCCCGACTTCGAAACACCGCTACCGCCCGGCTATCCCAGCGCCGCGGACCTCGCCACGCACGGCTGGACCCCGGTGCCGCGCCGCCGGTTGCCGTTCCCGAGCATCGTCGCCGCGAGTAGCACCGACCCGCTGGCCACCGCCCGGCGGGTGTCCGGGATGGCCGAGGCGTGGGGGAGCAGCCTGGTCGAGCTCGGCGATGTCGGGCACCTGAATCCGGCCGCGGGCTACGGCCCGTGGCCGCGCGCGCAGGAACTCCTCGACGACCTGCTCGCGATGACCGACAGCGCGGAGCTCGCCCGATGACGACGGTCATGGCCACCGCCGCCGAGGCGATCGCCGATATCGGCTCCGGTGCGTCGCTGGCTGTCGGCGGGTTCGGGGTGTGCGGCATTCCGGACACCCTGATCCGCGCGCTCGCGGCAGGCAGCGCAGACGAGTTGGAGATCTTCTCCAACAATTGCGGCACCGACGACCACGGGTTGGGAATTCTGCTGGCGCAGAAGCGGATCCGCCGGGTCACCGCGTCCTATGTCGGCGAGAACGCCGAGTTCGCCCGCCAATACCTGGCCGGGGAACTCGAGGTCGAACTGACGCCACAGGGCACCCTGGCGGAGAAACTGCGGGCGGGCGGCACCGGGATTCCCGCGTTCTTCACCGCCGCGGGCGTCGGCACACCCATCTCCGAGGGTGGGCTGCCGTGGCGGTATCACACCGACGGGTCGGTGGCGGTGGCCTCCCCGCGCAAGGAGGTCCGGACCTTCGCGGGCCGCCGGTTCGTGCTCGAGGAGTCGATCACCGCCGACTACGCCCTGGTGCACGCCCTGATCGGCGACACCGCGGGAAATCTGGTGTTCAACAAGGCGGCCCGCAACTTCAACCCGCTCGCCGCGATGGCCGGGAAGGTGTGTATCGCGCAGGTCGAGACCCTCGTCCCGGCGGGCACGCTCGATCCGGCGCAGGTGCACCTACCCGGGGTGTTCGTCGACCGCATCGTGCACACGGGCCCGCAGACCAAACCGATCGAAAGGCGGACCGTCTCGTGACCTCGACTGTCACAGCCGGCTGGACGCGTACCGAGATGGCGGCCCGCGCCGCCCGGGAACTGCGCTCCGGCGAGTACGTCAACCTCGGGATCGGCCTGCCCACGCTGATCCCCAATCATCTGCCCGTCGATGTGGCGGTGACGTTGCACTCGGAGAACGGGATCCTCGGCACCGGCCCCTACCCGCACGCCGACGACGTCGACGCCGACCTGATCAACGCGGGCAAGGAAACGGTCACCGTCGCCGACGGCGCCGCCTTCTTCGACTCCGCGCTCAGTTTCGGCATGATCCGCGGCGGCCACATCGACACCGCCGTGCTGGGCGGCATGCAGGTCTCGGCCACCGGGGACCTCGCCAACTGGATGGTGCCCGGGCAGATGGTGAAGGGCATGGGCGGCGCGATGGACCTGGTCCACGGTGCCCGCCGGGTGATCGTGCTGATGACCCACACCGACAAGGCGGGCGCGTCGAAGATCGTGCCGCGCTGCACGCTGCCGCTCACCGGGGTCGGTGTCGTGCACCGCGTCATCACCGAACTCGCCGTCATCGATGTCGAACCGGCGGGGCTGATGCTGCGCGAATGCGCGCCCGGCGTCAGCGAAGACCACGTCCGCGCCGTCACCGCGGCACCCCTGCACTGAAGATGAGGAACCACACCATGCTGATGAAGACGCTGACCGCCGCCGCGCTCACGGTGGTCGCCGCGACGGGTACCGCGCACGCGGATCCGGCCGATCCCAGCCCGATCGGGTTCACCGCGCACGCCACCGAGACGGCCTCGATCATCGAGATCGATGCCGGCACCCTCACGGTCGAGAACGGGGCGCTGACGGCGAAGGCCGACAACGGCACCGTCGTCGCCGCGGCACCACTGCGCTTCGCCGTCGACGACTTCGTCTTCCCGATCGCCGCGCACATCGATGGCCGCACCGCGACCCTGACGCCTGAACTGTCCATGGACAAGGCGGTCTACCGGCCGGTCGCGTTGCCGTTCGAGGACAAGGCGCCGTGGAAGACCGAATACGACCGCGAACAGGCGGCCTGGGCGCGCATGACCACCACCATCTCCACCGGCGCCGCGGTCGGCACGCTGATCGGCGGACTCGGTGGTGCCGCCGTCGGGTGTGTCCTCGGTGGCGTCGTCGGCGCGACCGTCGCCGCGGCGACCATCGTCGGCCTGTTCGGACCGTTCCTGCCCGCGGCCGCCGTCGGCTGTCTCGGCGGCATCCTCGCGGTCGGCGCCCTCGGTACCGTGGCGGGTCAACTGCTGGTGACCGCACCCGTCGCGGTCGGGGCCGTGATCCAGTACTTCACCACGATCACCGCGCCGTTCCCCGCGAAGTAAGGCAGCGCCGCCCGGTCGCCGTGTCCCGGCGACCGGGGTTCGGCGGCGCGATGCGGGCATACAGGGGATGATCGAGGGATGGGCTTCTATACCGAGCGGATCCTGCCGCACATCGTCGACACGGTGTGCGGGGTGGCGAACAACGATCCTCTGCGCAGGCGCACCTGCGCCGGTCTGCACGGGGCTGTGCTCGAAGTCGGGTTCGGGTCGGGGACCAATGTGGAGTTCTATCCGGACGCGGTGGAGCGGGTCAGCGGAGTGGAACCGGCGGATACCGCGTGGAAGATCGCGGCCAAGCGGGTGGCGGCGAGCCGGGTACCGATCGAGCGGGCCGGCCTCGACGGGCAGGCGCTGCCGTTCCCGGACGCGACATTCGACACCGCGCTCTCGACCTTCACGTTGTGCACGATTCCCGATGTCGAGACCGCGCTGGCCGAGATCCGCCGCGTGCTCAAACCCGGCGGCACACTGCACTTCGTCGAGCACGGGCTGGCCCCCGACGCCTCGGTGCGGACCTGGCAGCATCGGCTCGACCCGATCCAGCAGCGCATCGCGGGCGGATGCCACCTCGATCGCGATATCCCCGGCCTGATCGCCGGCGCCGGATTCGAGACCGTCGAACTCGACCGGTTCTACCAGCCGGGCGCGCCGAAGGCCTTCGCCGCCTTGTCCTTGGGTGTCGCGCGCTGACCACGGTCGGCCTGTCGACGCTGATGCCGGCACAAGGAAATCCTGGATGACCACGCCGCGGCGATACTGGATCGAATTCGACCGGCAGGAGTGCTCCGACGCACGGCTCTGGGAGGGCGTCGGCGTGACCGGATCCGACGTCCCGGATTGCCTGTCACCGCGGCACGCCCGATGCGGCCCGGCGAGACTCCGCGCACGAAGACGGTGTGGTGGGACGAGATCCCGCACATCGAAGATCGACCGCACGGCAACGACTCGCACTGAGGTGCCGCTCCGGCCGAGGTTGGAATCAGGCCGAACGTATGGGTGGGCGGGACGTCGGCGCGGCGATAGCGTCCCGGCATGACCAGTCAGCTCACCACGCTCAACGAGATCTCCGACGCGACCGCGCGGGCCGGGCCCGAGACCGCGCAGCGCTACGCCGAACTGCAGCAGGCGGTCGACGCGCACTGCCCGGTGCTCGACCTGTCGACGGGCGTCACGCCGGTGAATACCACACTCGACGTCGGCTGAGTGGGAATCCGTTCCAGCACACCACCGGCGAAGACGTCGTAGAGCGGCAGTGTCTCCAGGTGGACATAGCCGATGTGGCAGTCGCACACCGACAGTGGGCACGGACGCGGAGTCAGTGCCGCACGGTAGGAGCCGTCGTAGAGGTTGCCCAGTGGGGTGCGGACGAAGTGGCAGCGGCGGACCTCGCCGTCACCGTCGACCGAGATCACCGACGACCCGGTGCGGCACGGTGATCCGGCCGATCGGTGCGGGTGCCTGCTGAACGGGAAGAGCGCGTCGATGGCGGTCCAGCGCGCGGCCTCGTCGTCGGTGTAGGTGTGGCCCTCGGCGGCGTTGACCCACAGGTACACGTGGTCGGGCAGGTCGGCGCGCAGGCGGCGGGCATGGTCGAGATGCTCGGGCAGGCCGACGATGCCGACGCTGAACCGGATTCCGGCCTCGGCCAGCCGTTCGGCCTTGTCCAGGAAGCGGCGATAGGGCGTCTGGCCGGGATGGTAGGTGCACCAGAGGGCGAGGGTGTCGCGGTCGGCGTCGGCGGTCCAGTCGATCCGGCCGCCGAGATTGGTCTGGATGGCGACCCGATCGACGTGCGGGCGGTGCGACAGCTCGACCAGTGCCGTCCGGTACCACGAACGCACCAGGCCCTCACCCCACGGCGTGAACAGCACCGACAGGCGGTCCTCGGTCTGCGCGTGCGCCCACTCGGTGAAGCGGCGCAGCGCGGCCCGATCGGCGCGCAGCTGGTCGGTGGAGTCGCGGCGCTTGGCGAACGGGCAGTACGGGCAGTCGTAGTCGCAGGAGGCGAGCGGGCCGCGATACAGGATGGTCAGGTCCACGGTCAGCGCAGTTCGTAGGCGGCCATGGCGGCGCGCACGGCGGGGGAGAAGAAGCCGGGGCCGATCGCGTCGGAGTACGCCAGGCCCTCCGGTGACAGGCGCAGTAGGCCGGATCCGGTGTCGGCAAGCCAGCCACGGTCGGCCAAGGCGTGCAGTTCGACGCCGAAGTCGTCCCAGGGGTCGGTGCCGAAGCGGGCACGGTAGTCGGCGACGGGGAGTCCGTCCGCTTGCAGCAGCGACTGGAGCAGGTGCCTGCGGGCGGCTTCGTCGCCGTCGATCACCCGGCCGTGCAGCGCCGTGGCGAAATCCGTCGTCGCGACGTAGCTGTCGATGATGCCGCGCACTTCGCGCAGGTCGACGGCGTAGTCGAAGGAGTAGTGCAGCGTGCTCGTGTAGGAGCGGGCGCCGCAGCCGAGCCCGATCATGCCGTCGGTCTGGCAGGCGTAGTCGTCGGGGCCCTGGGGCGGCGCATCGGCGCGGCGGAACATGCGCATGGATACCTGTTCGTAGCCGGCGGCGCGCAGATGGTCGCGGCCCTGCGCGTACAGCGCGAGCCGGACGCGGTCCCAGTCCTGTTCGGCGACAGCGGGATCGGCGTGTCGGGCCAAACCGGTCAGTGGGCGCACGTAGAGCGGGTAGAGGTAGATCTCCTCCGGTCGCCAAGCCAGTGCCGCGTCCAGTGAGACCCGCCAGCTCGCGGCGGTCTGACCGTCGATGCCGTAGATGAGGTCGATATTGAGCACGGGGATGCCCGCGTCACGGATCCGGCCCAGGGCCGCTTCGACCTCGGAGCGGCGTTGCGGCCGCACCGCCGCTCTGGCTTCCTCGTCGATGAAACTCTGCACGCCCAGGCTCAATCGGGTCGCCCCGCGATCGGCCAGTACCGCCAGCCGGTCGGCGGTGGCGGTGGACGGCGACGCCTCCACCGACAGCGGGATCGCGCGCAGGTCGGCGCCCATGATCCGCTCGGCGATATCGCAGAGCCTGGTCAGCTCGTCGGCGGTGAGGAAGGTCGGGGTGCCGCCACCGAAGGCCGCGTTGGCGAAGTGCGATGGTTCGGCATCGCCGAGACCGTCGCGGACCGCGGTGGCCTGGCGGGCGAGCGCGTCGAGATAGCGGCCGGTGAGACCGTCCGGTGCGCCGACCCGGGTGAACAGATTGCAGAAGCCGCAGCGCACCTCACAGAACGGGATGTGCAGATACAGCGAGAGCGCCGACCGGGATTCGCCCGCCCACACTCGCGACAGCGGCGGCCGGTCCGGCAGCGGCCGGTAGGCCGTCTTGTGCGGATAGGCGTAGACGTAGTTCTGGTACGGGCGCGGTAGCGCGGTGTCGATCATGCGTCGGGCTCCAGGAAGAAGTGGCTGTAGGGGACCGTCCACACCGACTCGTGGCCGAGCCGGTGACCGGTGTACCCGTCGTCGCCGTACGCGGTGCCGTGATCGGAGCACACGATCGCGAAACACCGTCGGCGCGACCGCATCGCGTCGAACAGCCTGCCGACATGGGCGTCGATGTATTCCAGCGCCGCTGCGTGGGTGTCCCGGCTGTCCCCGGCGTCGTGCGTCGCGCCCGGTAGATGGAACCAGTTCGGCTGGTGCAGTGCCGAGGCATTGAGGAACAGGAACAGCCGCTGATCGGCGGGCACAGCGGAGACCGCACGCTCGGCGCAGGCCACCTGTGCCGCGAACGAGGTCGGGGACGCTACGGAGAACTCCGGTGCCCAATGGCTTTCGGTGAACAGTCCGGGCAGCACGCTGCCGAGCGCGCCCCGCTTGTTGAAGAAGCCGACGCCGCCGATACACACCGTGTGGTAGCCGCGGGCCGCCAGCGCCGTCACCAGATCGGGCTCCTCGAAGACGAAGGTGCCCTCGGCGGTGGTCTCGCTGCCGGCGAACCGGGCCGCGAACAGCCGTGGATGCGGGCCGGGTGCGGCCGGAGTCGGCAGGAAGCCGGCGAAGATCGCGTGGTGGGAGGCGTAGGTGAAACTGCCCGGCGCGTGGCGCTTTTCCCATTGCCCCTGCGGCAGATACGTGGACAGGGTGGGCAGCCTGCCCGCCGCCGCGAGTTCGGTCGCGATGTCGTAGCGCAGAGTGTCGAGGGTGAGCAGCAACAGGTCGTCGCGGCCGACGACCTCGGTCATATCGGGGCGGGCGGGTGTCGAGGCGGTCATCGGGACGCTCCGATCGCGTCTGCGGCGGTGAGCTGCGCGGTGTAGGTGTCCAAGCCCTCGGCCGGAGTTCCGGGCAGTCCGGTCAGTCCCGGCAGCAGGTCACCGAAGGCGTTGACCTCACCGACGGTGAACCGTCGCCAGTCCACGCCGGGCAGGAGATCGACCCCGACACACAAGGTTGCGGGGAAGCAGGCAGCGGCGCTCTCACAGATCTCCATCGCCTCGGCCCAGCGCGCACCCGTCGCGGCACGGACCTGAGCCAGGTCACCGCGGGCACCACCGAGATGCAGGTTGGTCAGCGGGCCGCGGCTCGTGCGGACGACAACGTGGGTCGCCCGGCCCGCGATCACGACGACCCGCAGGTCCGCGGAGCGGCCGCCGGTGGTGGCCTTGGGAATCCAGCGTTCGACGTGCAGCCCGTCGGGAGCGAGCCGGTCGACGATGGCGGCGATCTCGCGCTCGTCGCGATACCGGCGCACCCGCAGCGAATTGTGCAGGGCGCCCTCGGCACTCACCTCGACCGAGGTGGTCGCCTGCCAGCGGCCCGAGGCGGTGGATTCGATCGCCAGCACCCCCGACGCCGACGATCCGTGCGCGAGCTTCACGAACACCCGCGCCATGCCCGCCGCGCGCATCTGCGCCCGGACCTCGGCCCAGCCGTGCAGGGGGCCGGTGACCGGCGACGGCGGGACCGGAACACCGGCCGCGGCGAGGCGGGCATGACAGCGCCGCTTGTCGAACAGCACCGCGAGCTCGGCCGGATCATCGAGCCTGCGCCCGCCGCGCAGTGAGCCCACCGCCGCGAGGAAGCGGGTGTACCAGCGGGCCGAACCCTCCACGCGGGTCGGATCATTCACGCCACGCAACACTGCATCGACTGCCATATTCTCGCCCGGCGAGTCCAGCCGGACGACCTCGTCGTCGGCGAAATCATGACCACCGTCGGTCAGCACCGACAGCCATGCCACGACCCGCGGCGCCGGATATCCCGCGGCGCGCGCCGCGTCGGTGAACAGCCGGACCCGCCGGTTCTCGGCGTTGCCGACCACCACCCAGCGCACGTCGGGTCACTCGCCGACCGCGACGAACCGCCACACCGAACCGTCGTCGTCCGCATCGGACTCGGCGTCGTCGGTGTCGAGGTTCACGGCCACGCCCGCCGGGGCGAGGGTATCGGCGAAGCGGGCGCCGATCTCCTTGCTCACGTAGTTGTAGTGCAGGTCCAGCGATGTCAGGTGGGTCAGGGGCTGGCCGCCGAGCAGCGCGGCGGCGCCGTCGTCGGTGAGCACACCCATCGACAGATCGAGCTCCTCGAGCCGGGCGACCACCGGAGCCGAGGCCACCGCGGCGCACACCGCGTCCTGGATCTCGCTGTTGCGCAGGGCCAGGCGTTTCAGGCTGGGCAGCTGGTCACCGGACAGGATCGGCGCGAGGTCGCTGACATCGGCGTCACCGCCGTATTCGGAGGTGCCCAGCCACAGTTCCAGATCGTGCAGCGCGGGCAGGTCGCTGGCGGCGATGCCGCGGACCACGGCGACCGGCAGGCCACCGGCCTGCACCTTCAGCGTGCGCAGGTGCTCGTGGCGGACCGCGGGGAACTCGAGCTGCATGCCACCGCGCACGCCGAGCTCCTCGAGCCGCGGGAACGCGTCGAGCAGCCGGGTGACCTCGCCCTGGTTGATCCAGGAGATCTCGCACTCCTCGCCGATGATGTCGCCGACGAACAGCGCCCGCAGCGCCGGAAGCCGCTCGCGGGCAGCGATGATGGCATCGATGACATCGTCGGGGCGGTTGTCGTAGGCGTCGGCCCACGAGCCGACGACGATCGCGCGCACCCGCGCCGGATCGACGGTGTCGAGGAACCGGGCGAACGCCTCCGGCCAGGTCTCCGCGGCGTCGTAGGCATCGACGCCGATCCGCCACGCCACACCGTCGGCAGCGGGCAGCAGCCGCACGGCCGCCTCCCGCGCTTCGGCGTCCTTCTCCGGGCCCGGGAACGAATAGGTGGGCAGACCACCCCACCCGCGCAGATGTTCTCCGATGGACATAGCTGTGCCCGCCCCTTCTGGCGTAGTGACCCCGTGGTGACAGCTGTGTTTCTACCAAGCGGCACCGACAATCCGCGCGGCGGGCCGAGTTGTCGGCACCTGCCGCTACCGTCCACGCCACGGCAGCGGTCGCGGGCCGTGACGGGAGGAAATTCATGTATCGACAAGGCGATGTCCTGATCGTGCCGCTGGCCGAGACGGCGGTACCCGGCAGTGCGCCGGCGGCACGGGGCGAGAACCGTGACGGGCGGGGCAGGCTCGTGCTGGCGCTCGGGGAGGTGACCGGGCATGCGCATGCGATCGCGGCGCCCGGCCGGTTGATCAGGGAGGCAGGGGCTTTCGGCCCGATGCTGCTGCACCTGCCCGAAGGCGGGCGGGTGGTGCACGAGGAGCACGCGGCCATCGGCCTGCCCAAGGGCTGGTACAGGGTGGTGCGCCAGCGCGAGTACATCCCCGGCTCCGTCCGGGTGGTAGCAGACTGATGACCGGGGAGACGACGATGACGGACAACCACTGGCGGACGATCGCCGCCGCCACCGGACCGGGCGACCGTGCGGCCGCCGAAGCGGGCGTGCGCCTTGCCTATTCGCGCGCGGGGCTGCCCGCACCGGACCAGATCCGCTGGGCGCGTTCACCGCTGGAGGCCGTGCGGATCCTGACCTCGGGGATCGACACGGGCGCACCGGTGCGCGAGGCGGTGCGCAGCGGTCCATGGGCGGCCGAGCGTGCCCGGTTGCACGCCGAACTGGGTGCGCACGGCTACAGCGCGCATTGGCGCGCCACCGGCGCCGACCTGTGGGAGGTCACCGGCATGGTGATCGACCGGATCCGCGCCGGCGTCGTCGAGGCCGCGGCAGGTGATCGCAAGCAGGAGCGGCGGATCCGGGTACTGCTGCTCGATGCCGTGCTCGGCCAGCACGAGGCGGCCTGGCTCAGTGCCTACGACGCCACACCGGGGCGTCCGCTCGACGGGGTCGCCGCGGTGGCGCGGCACGCCGGCTGGTGGTGGCCCTACGAGAAGGTCGCGGTGATCTCCGAACGCCCCCTTGCCCTGCACCGCGACGAGGCCGGGCGGCTCGACCGCGCCGACGGGCCCGCCCTGGCCTATGCTGATGGCTTTGCCTTGCACGCGTGGCGTGGCATGCCGGTGCCTGCCGAATTCCTGGACAGTCTGAACTCGCTCACGCCGCAGCGGATCCGCGACGAGGAGAACGCCGAGCTACGTCGGGTGATGCTCGAGCACTACGGCTATGACCGCTACTTGACCGAATCCGATGCCCGTCCCGTCCATCGCGACGAGACCGGCATCCTGTGGCGGATCGATCTCGTCGGCGACGAGGACGTGGTCATGGTCGAGGTCGTCAATTCGACGCCGGAGCCCGACGGCACGAATCGCGTGTACTGGCTGCGCGTGCCACCCACCACCCGCACCGCGCGCGAAGGCGTCGCGTGGACGTTCGGGCTCGGTGCCGACGCCTACCACCCCGTGCAGCAGACCTGAGCGACCTCAGCGCTCGGTCGGCTGCGCCGAGGTGGCGGCGAGGAAGTCCGTGACAGCGGCGGCGACCGCGCTCGGCTGGTCGAGCATCGACAGGACGTAGGCGTCGTCGATCTCGACCAGCCGGGCGCGCGGGATCAGCTCGGCCAGGCGGCGGCCGTGCTCGCGCGGCATGACCTTGCCCGCCGACGACCACAGGATCAGGGCCTCGCCCCGGAAATGCCGCAGCGCTTCGGTATTCGCGACGAGGTCGGACTTGCGGAAATCCGAGCGGGCGTAGGCGAGCAGGTCGGTCCGGATACCCCGATCGCGCAGACCCGGCTCGGTCCAGCCGTGGACGAGGTCGTCGGGGAGGGGGAACTTCGCCATCCAGCCGAACATCAGCGGGCTGTCGCGCAGCAGGCGGATGCGGAGCTGGCGCAGTGCGAGGGTGATGCCGCCGGGCAGATAGGCGGCCAGGGTCGCGGTCTTGCCGGGCAGGCCGGGTGGGAAGTTGTCGAACGCCTCGCTCGGGAAGACGATCAGCCGGCCGACGCGGTCGTCGAGCCCGAAGGCGGTGAGGAACAGGGCACCGCCCCAGTCGGAATGGACGAGGGTGACCTCGCGCAGGTCGAGGGCGGCGAGGAAATCGGCGACGAGCTGGTTGAGGCCGCGCAGGCTCAGGTCGGTGCCGGGCCGCAGCGGTTCGGGGTGCGCGCCCAGCGGCAGATCGGGCAGCACATAGCGGAAGCCGGTCGGGAGCAGGTCGAGGACGGAATCCCAGACCGTGTGGTTCATCAGCAGGCCGTGCAGCAGCACGACCGGTGGGCCGTCGCCGCGTTCGCGGTAGTGGATGCGGCCCGCGGGCAGATCGACGGTCGGCATGAGGACCTCCAGCGTTAGAGTGTTCGCTCTAGTGTGTTTGCTCTAGTCTGGAACGGTGAGCGAGAAGATGTCAACGGCTACCCGGGATCGGCTGGTCGTCGCGGTCGCCGAGCTGATGCGCACGCACGGGTACAGCGCGATCACCGTCAAACAGATCACCGCGGCCGCGCAGGCGCCGATGGGGTCGCTCTACCACCACTTTCCGCACGGCAAGGTGCAGATCGCGGCGGAGGCGCTGCGGACCTCCGGCGCCGCCTACATCCAGCTGCTGCCGCTGCTGATGGACCCGCACCCTGATCTGCGGGTGGCGGTGCCCGCGGCGTTCGACGATGCCGCACGCACGATGGCCGAGTCGGGGTGGATCAATATGTGCCCGGTCGGCACCGTCGCCGGGGAGATCGCCGACAGCGAACCGGAGCTGCGGGCGGTCGCCGCCGAGGTCGTCGCGGACTGGATCGACCAGGGCACCGCGTATTTCATGCGGCGTGGGCTGGACGCGGGCGAGGCGCGCGACCTCGTCATCGGCCTGCTCAGCGCGCTGGAAGGCGCGTTCGTGCTGGCCAGAACCTTGCGCTCGGCCGAACCACTGCACGCGGCGGGGCGCGCGGTCGGCGCGCGGATCGACGCCCTGGTCGCCGCCCGCGAGCAGGGCGGCGGCTGAACGATGCCGCTAGCGGCGGTCGAGCACGACCCGGGCCACGAGCGCCTTGTGATCGGCACCGGGCAGCGCGACGGTCTCCACCACGGTGGCGTGCGCGCCGGCCAGCAGCACGTGGTCGATGCCGACCAGCGGCGGCAGGCGCTTGTCCGTCGGATAGGTGACCAGATGCCCGGCACCGGCCTGAGCGGCGGCATCGGCGAAGCGGCCCGACGCCAGCGCCCGGAACCGCGCGTGGTCGTAGGTGGCGTTGAAGTCGCCGCCGACGATCACCGGGCGATCGGCCGGGGACCGGCGCAGGATGGCGGCGAGCCGGGACAACTCGTCGGCCCAGACTCCGGCGTCGTAGACCGGCGGGACCGGATGCACCGCGTAGATCGCGACCGGTCCGACCTCGGGAATCGTGGCGGTGGCCGAGATCTGGTTGAGGACGTAGCCGTCGTATTCGACGGTGTCCGACAGCGGGTACCGACTCCAGATCCCGGTCCCGCTCGCGGTCTGACCGGGGGCGAGATAGCGGTACGGCAACACCTCGTCCAAGCCGGCGCGCCCGAGCTCGGTGACGGCCACGCGGGTGAGCTCGTTGACGGTGAGTACCGCGACGTCCCGCGACCGGACCTGGGCCACCAGTGCGGCCGGGTCGGCGCCGTCGAACAGCAGATTCGCCTGCATCACCGTGATCGCGGGACCGGCGCCCCCACCGTCGGCGAAATACAGCGGCGCCTGTGTCGCCACACCGAGTCCCGCGACGACCACCGCGGCACCGGTCGCGACCCACTGCCGGGTCGCCGCGAAGCCCACCGCGCCGAGGATCGCCCCGCCCATCAGATAGGGCGCGCCGGACGCGGCGAGCACCAGTGGCTCCGCCGGCCAGCCGACGTAATGCAACGCCACACCGAGTGCGCCCGCCGCCGTCGCGGCACCCGCCAGCAGCCGCGTCCCGACCCGAACGACCTGCGATCTCATCGCCACAGCCAAACACGCCGGGCGGCGGACGCGCGAATGCGGGGGAATTCGGCTCAGCCCGAGCAGTAGTCGCCGGCAGCGGCGGAATCCGTGCGAGCCAGGGGAGCTGGCGCGGGGCACAGCGCCGGGGTGGTAGGAAGGGGACGTGTCGGCATCTGGCGAGAGTTCTGGTTCGAGCGAACGGTCCCGCGCGGTGGACGAGGTGGTGGAGCTGGTCAGTGCGCTGATCCGGTTCGACACCTCCAACACCGGTGAGTTGGCGACCACGAAAGGCGAACGTGAGTGCGCCGAGTGGGTGGCCGCGCAGTTGCGGGAGGTCGGGTACGAGACGGAGTACGTCGAGTCGGGCGCACCCGGCCGCGGCAACGTGTTCGCCCGGCTGAAGGGCGCCGACTCCGGCCGTGGCGCGCTGATGATCCACGGCCACCTCGACGTCGTGCCCGCCGAGGCCGCCGACTGGAGCGTGCACCCGTTCTCCGGCGCGGTCCGCGACGGGTACGTCTGGGGTCGCGGCGCGATCGACATGAAGGACATGGTCGGCATGACGCTGGCCCTGGCCCGCCAGTTCAAGGCCGAGGGCACCGTCCCGCCGCGCGATCTGGTGTTCGCCTTCCTCGCCGACGAGGAGAACGGCGGCAGATGGGGGTCGCAGTGGCTGGTGGACAACCGGCCCGACCTGTTCGACGGCGTCACCGAGGCGGTCGGCGAGGTCGGCGGCTTCTCACTGACGGTGCCGCGCCCCGACGGCACCGAACGCAGGCTCTACCTGGTGGAGACCGCCGAGAAGGGCCTGGGCTGGATGCGGTTGCGGGCCAAGGCCCGCGCCGGGCACGGCTCGTTCCTGCACCACGACAACGCCGTCACCATTCTCGCCGAGGCCGTCGCCCGGCTGGGCAGGCACACCTTCCCGGTGGTGCTGTCGGACTCGGTGGCCGAATTCCTCGCCGCGGTCAGCGAGGAGAGCGGATTGGAGTTCGACCCCGAGGGCCCCGACATCGAGGGCCAGCTCGCCAAACTCGGCACCATCTCCCGCATCATCGGCGCCACCCTGCGCGACACCGCCAATCCGACGATGCTGCAGGCGGGCTACAAGGCCAATGTCATCCCGCAGACCGCCGAGGCCGTGGTGGACTGCCGCGTGGTGCCGGGGCGGCAGGCCGCGTTCGAACGCGAGGTCGACGAGCTGATCGGCCCGGACGTCGAGCGCGAGTGGATCACCGAGCTCGACTCCTACGAGACCACCTTCGACGGCCATCTCGTCGACGCCATGAACGACGCGGTGCTCGCCCACGACGCGAACGGGCGCACCGTGCCCTACATGCTCTCCGGCGGCACCGACGCGAAAGCGTTCGCGCGGCTGGGTATTCGCTGCTTCGGCTTCGCGCCGCTGCAGCTGCCGCCGGACCTGGACTTCGCCGCCCTGTTCCACGGGGTGGACGAGCGGGTGCCGGTGCAGTCACTGGAATTCGGCACCCGGGTACTGGAACACTTCCTCCTGCACAGCTGAGCACCGACGCCACGAATCGGAGAACCCATGAGCTACAACCCGTATGACGCACTGCCGCAGGTTCCGTCGTTCACCGTCACCTCCGCCGACATCACCGATGGCCGACCGCTGGCCAACGATCAGGTCTCGGGTGTGTTCGGCGCGGGCGGCAAGGACATCTCGCCCCAGCTGAGCTGGTCCGGATTCCCGGAGGGTACGCAGAGTTTCGCGGTCACCGTCTACGACCCGGACGCGCCGACCGCCGCGGGCTTCTGGCACTGGGCTGTCGCCAACATCCCCGCCTCGGTCACCGAGCTCGACGCAGGCGCGGGCAGCGAAGGCGGCACCCTGCCCGCCGGCGCGGTCACCCTGCGCAACGACGGCGGCTTCCCCGGCTTCGTCGGCGCCGCCCCGCCGCCGGGCCACGGCCCGCACCGGTACTTCGTGGTGGTGCACGCCGTCGACGTGCCCGAGCTCGAGGTCGGCCCGGACGCGACACCCGCCTTCCTCGGGTTCAACCTGTTCTCCCACTCGCTCGGCCGGGCCACCCTGATCGGCACCTACGAGCAGAACTGAACAGAAGCGGCGGTGGCCCCGGGAGTCGGCACTCCCGGGGCCACCGCCGTTGTCGTGCCTACTTCACAGTGACGACGTGATCGGCCGGCGTCGCGGCGTAGAGCTGCTCGATCTGCTCGGCGTACTTGGCCGCGATCGGGGTGCGCTTGAGCGACATCTTCGGGGTCAGCTCGTCACCGCCCGGCTCCCACAGGGTTTCCACGATCACGAAGCGCTTGATCTGCTCCACCCGGGACAGCTTGCGGTTGCCCGCCGACACCGCGGCCATGACCTCCTCGACGATCTCGCTGCGCCGGGTGAGCTCGGCGTGGGTCGCGTCGGTGGCGCCGAACTCCTTGGCGCGCAACGCCACGACATCGGGGTCGAGCATGATCAGCGCGGTGATATAGGGGCGGGCCTCGCCGATCGCGACGGCCTGACCGATCATCGACGACGCCGCTTTCATGGCGTTCTCGATGTTGGAGGGGGCGATGTTCTTGCCCGCCTCGCTGATGATCAGTTCCTTCTTGCGGTCGACGATGCGCAGGTAGCCGTCGGCGTCGAGGGTGCCGATGTCACCGGTGTGCAGCCAGCCCGCGTCGTCGATCGCCTCGGCGGTCTTGTCGGGCATGTTGCGGTAGCCGGGGGTGACGATCGGACCGCGGATGAGCACCTCGCCGTCGGCGTCCAGACGCAGCTCGACACCGTCCATGACGCGACCGACCGAGCCGGGGCGCGGCTTGTCGATATCGGTGAAGGTGCCGACACCGGTGGTCTCCGACATGCCCCACACCTCGCTGACCGCGAACCCGAGGCCGAGGAAGTACTCCAGGGTCTCCGCGGGCACCGGGGCGGCGCCGGACGCGGCGACCTTGAGATCACCGAAACCGAGCGCTTCGCGCAGCTTCGACAGCACCAGCGCGTCGGCCACCTTGTGCTGCACGCCGAGCAGCAGCGAGCCGCCCTCACCGGACAGCTTCGCCTTGGCCTGCGCGACCCCGACCCCGATCGCCCAGTTCGCCAGCGCCTTCTTCACCGGGCTCGGCTCGACCGCGAGCTTGTTCTCGATGCCTGCCTTGATCTTCTGCCACACCCGCGGCACACCGAAGAACACGGTGGGCCGGGCGTCGGGCAGCGCGGCGGCGATCTCGCGCGGGTCGGGCACCGTGGTGATCTGGATGCCGGTGAGCAGGCTCATCGCGTGCGCGGAGATGCGATCGGCGACGTGCGCGGCGGGCAGGTACGACACGGCACGGTCGTCGAAACCGACCGGCAGCGGACCGGAGACCAGGCCGACGACCTGGGCGATCACATTGCTCTGGGTGAGCTCGACGCCCTTGGACGGGCCGGTGGTGCCGGAGGTGTAGATCAGGGTGGCCAGATCGCCCGGCTGCACGGCCTGCCACGCGGCGTCGAAGTCGAAGCCGGGCTCCGGATCGGACTCCAGCTGGGCCAGGCCGATGGTGCCCTCGGCGGTCCCGTCGACCAGGACGGTGTGCTCGACCTCGGCGCCGGATTCCCGGATGACGTCGAGGAACGCCTGCTCGGTGACGACGACCTTGTTGCCGGCGTTGGCGAACACGTGCGCGATCTGTTCGGGGGAGCTGGTGTTGTACACCGAGAACGGGGTCGCGCCCAGGTGCAGGGCCGCGGTGTCGATCAGGTTGAACTCGGGGCGGTTGGTCAGCATGATGCCGACCGCGTCACCGTGGCGCACACCGAGTTTCGCCAGGCCGGCGGCCAGCGCCCGCACCCGCGTCGCGTACTCCGCCCAGGTGATCTGCTGGGTGCCGCCGACCGTCCGCAAGGCGATCTGGTCGGGCCGCAACGCGGCGGTCTGCTGGAAGGCGGCGGGCACGGTGTGCACCGTGACGCCCGAGGCGTGCGCGAAACCGATGTCTGTCATATCCCTGTTCCCGAATAGGCCGTTCCGGATGCTGAGCCGATGCGAGTGAATCCTTCTCATCATCTCGAGAGATGGGCGTCACAGTGGCGCAGCTCACTCATCGTAACCGGACATACGGGATTGTGGCGTGGGTTACCGCCGACGACGTGGCCGCCACCAGGACGGCGACGCGGTGCTCGGGGCGGCGTCGGCGAGCGGATCGGCCGGGATGGTGTGGGCGCGCTGTCGCCGCTTGGCCTGCAGGTATTGCCTGCCGCGGGCCGTGTGCAGGGTGATCGTGAGTGCCACGGGGTCGACGGTGATCCCCGCGCGGTCCAGGGCGTGGCACTTGTCGGGGTTGTTGGTCAGCAGCCGGACCCGGGTGAGCCCGAGTTCGCGCAGCGCCGCCGCGGCGGCGTCGTAGCGCCGGGTGTCGGGGTCCAGGCCCAGGCGCTGATAGCTGTCGAAGGTGTCGGCGCCGGAGCGTTCGCTCTCCCGATACCCACGGGCCTTCCACAGCAGCCCGGCGCCGCGACCCTCCTGTTCGAGGTAGGCGAGCACGCCCGCACCCTCGGCCTGGATACGGTCCATCGATGTCGCCAGCTCGGCACCGCAGTCACAGTCGTCGGATCCGAGGCCCTCGCCGTAGAGGCAGCGCGAGTGCACTCGGACCAGGCAGCCGTCGTGTGGTTCGCCGAAGACCAGCAGGTAGCCGCCATCGGTGGGGTCCGCGATTTCGATGACCCGGACCGGGAGGTCGCTGCCGCGGCGACTCAGTCGGTGCGCGGTGTCGGCACCGGCACGCCCGGTTCTGGCACTGCCGAACGACAGTATGGTCAACGATCCTCCGTGCGGGAACAGGGCGGCGCGACCGCCGGCGTCGGACTGGGCGTGCGAGATGAACGCCGCGACTTTACCCCTGGTCCGGTCCAGGGGCCGCGTACAGCCGGACGATGCGGTCGATCTCGTCGACGCTCGGCATCGAGACCGCCACCGCGCCGAGTTTCTGCGTCGGGATCATCGCGGCCGTCGTCCATACGTAATCGGCTGCGACCAGCGGGGTTCGGGCATTGACGAGCCGGTACGCGAGGGCAGCGGTGAAGGCCGCCGCGGCACCCACCGACGCCTTGAGCACCTGCGGAAAGTGGTCGACGACGGTCTCCACCGTGTCGGAAGAGACCGCGCACCGGAAGTTCTCGACCGTGCACACGGTGCCGACACCGAGGCCGCGCAGCAGCCGCGCGATGTCGTCGGCGGACTCGGTGGGGACATCGGGCAGCAGCGCGGCCAGCTGGCCCGCGGTGCCGACGAGGTAGTCGACCACGCCCAGATACTGGTAGAGGCCCTGCGGCACCGCCATCGACGGCGTCGGGCACACGATGACCGGCGGTTTGGGATGCATCCGGGCCACCACCGACAGCACCTGTTCGATGATCGCCGGCGGCGGCTCGAAGCTGAGGATCACCACGTCGGAGGCTTCCAGCGCGGACCGCAGCTCGGGGCGGTGCACGTCCTCGTCCTGGAGCTGGACCCGGCTGTCGCGGCAGCCGATCATGCGGGATTCGCCGTTGGGTGTCAGCACCACCGCCGTCACCAGTGACGGTGCGAACGGGACCACCTTGATCAGGTCCAGCCGGACCCGTTCGGCCTCGATGAATTCCAGGATCCGGCGGCCGTATTCGTCGCCGCCGACCGCGGAGACCAGATGCACGTCGATACCGAGGCGCGCGGCGGCGACGGCCCGGTTGAGGCCCTTGCCGCCGGGATGCCCGGTGAAACTGCCGTTGGACGCGCCGTCGGGGGCGGGAAACGCGTCCACCCGGTAGAGGTGGTCGATGACCGCGTCGCCGAGGACGGTCACGACACCGCGCGGCGCAGGCACCGCCTCCGCGGGCTGACCGGCCGCCGGTCCGGCCATGGGATAGCCGGAGTCGGTGGCCAGCAGGCCGGCCAGGGCGGTGAAGGCGCCGTGCTCGGACACCGTGCGCAGGCGTTTGACGGTCGGGGTCTCGGGGACCGGGTCGACGTCGAGCTGGGTGTGCAGCGCGACCCACTGCTCGGTCAAGGCCTCTCGACGTTCGCCGAGGTTGTCCGCATACAGGCGTTCGACATCGATACCGACGCCGGGGCGGTCACGAAACAGACCGAGCGAGAGCGCGGCGTCCACGATCAGCCGGTCGGTCGGGGGCAGCCACTGCGCGACTTCGCGCACCACCGGCAGAATCGACGCTTCCGGACTGTCCCCGGTCCGCCGGGCGTGTCGGCGCACCGACAGCAGCTCGAGCAGGGGCGCAGCGTCGATCTCGGTGTGCCGCAGCCGTTCCGCGCTCAGGCCCGAGTACTTGCCCAGCCTGGTCAGGATGCTGCGAATGGCGGCGACGCGAGCATCCTGGGGGACCATCGGCATGCTGCCTCCCATGACCTGACGGCGGCCCGAGCGCCTCGGCGAGGCGGCGGACGCCGCACTGCGATCGCCACAATGCCGGGTTTGCCGCGCCCGGTTTGCGGCAATTACCTCTCTACAATGGCAATTGACCGCGACAAAAGGCAAATGCCACACTGGGATACGGGGAGCGCATGCCCCGCCAGACTCTCGGAGGGTGCGACTCCCGGCCGGGGAAGGCAGGTCCGCGATGACTATTCACAGCACCGACGACACGCTGCGCAGCGACCGCACGCCGGAATTCGCGCAACGCGTCGGACCCGATACCTGGCGGTTGAGCTGGCTGCCCGAGTTCACCGTCACCAGGGAGCAGGCGTGGGCGGGGATGGAACTCGACGAACTCGTCAGCGACCTCGCGGCCGCCCACGATCGCCTCGCGCACGCCGAGATCAGCGCCCGCGCGGACGTGCTCGGGATCATCTGGCAGCAGGCGCTGATCAAGCTCGCCAAACGCGTCGACGAGCGCGCCCGTGACGACGGCGATTCCGTGCACGACCCCCCGGCGCCCGCGCACTTCCCGAGCCGGCTCCGGCCGACGCGTCTGCTGGGCGGACGCGACGACCGGGCACCACGGGCGTACTACGGATAGATCCTCAGGCCGACGGCGTGCGGTGCTCGGCGCCGACCGCGTCGGCCAGCGAGCGGAAGCCACCCGCACGCAGGTTGGCGGCGATACCGCGGTGGATCCGGGTGGTCCAGAACGGGCCGCCGTAGATGAAACCGGTGTAGCCCTGCAGCAGGGTGGCGCCGGCCAGGATGCGGGCCCAGGCCTGCTCGGGGGTCTCGATACCGCCCACCGAGATCAGCACCAGCCGGTCGCCGACGCGGGCGTAGAGGCGGCGCAGGACTTCCAGGGACCGCTCGGCGACCGGCGCACCGGACAGGCCGCCCGCGCCCATCGCCTCGACCTCGGCGGCGGGAGTCGCCAGGCCGTCACGGCGGATGGTGGTGTTGGTGGCGACGATGCCGGCCAGGCCCAGCTCGACGGCGAGGTCGGCGACGGCGTCGATGTCGTCGTCGGACAGGTCGGGGGCGATCTTCACCAGCACCGGGACGCGGACGCTGTCCAGCACGGCCTGCAGGATCGGGCGCAGCGATTCGACCGCCTGCAGGTCTCGCAGCCCGGGGGTGTTGGGGGAGGAGACGTTGACGACCACGAAATCGGCGAGCGGGCCGAGCAGCCGGGCGCTGGTGGCGTAATCGCCTGCCGCGGCCTCGGGCTCGGTGACCTTCGTCTTGCCGATGTTCGCGCCGATCGGGACCGTGGGGTGCGCGCCGTGCAAGCGGGCGGCGGCCGCAGCGGCGCCGTGGTTGTTGAAGCCCATCCGGTTGATCAGGCCGTGGTCGGCCGGCAGCCGGAACAGGCGCGGCGCCGGGTTACCCGGCTGCGCGTGCGCGGTGACGGTGCCGATCTCGGCGAAACCGAACCCGAGCGAGCCCCAGGTGTTCGCGCCGTCGGCGTTCTTGTCGAAACCGGCGGCCAGCCCGAGCGGGGCGGGGAAGTCGACGCCGAAGGCGGTGGTCGCCAGGATCGGATCGTCGACGACGGTGAGCTTGCGTGCCAACCAGCGGGTCGGCGGGAACCAGGTGGCGAACCGCAGGGCCGAGAACACCAGGTGGTGCACCCGCTCCGGCGGGATCAGGAACATCAGGCGTAGTAGCAGGGCGTACATGGGTCGGCTCACATTCCGGGCTCGGGCACAGGCAGGACGGCATTCTTGCGGCGGCGCAACAACACCCGGCGGCTGCCGTCGGTGTAGGCACGCACGCGCGACAACTCCCAGCCACCGAATTCGGCCTGGATGGCCAGCCGCATCGAGGCGGTGACCCGATTGACCTCCGGTGGCAGACGCAGGGGCACGTATTCGTAGTCGTCGTTGCTGGTTTCCCAGCTCGGCGGTATCGCCGAGCGCGCACCGCAAGATCTGGCGGCCATCACTGCCCTCTCTTCCGCTCGTCCGCGCCGATCCGCTGCAGACCGTCGCCCGCGGCCGAGGCCACGAACAAGTCGCCGGTGCGGGGGTCGACGGTCACCGCGTCGGGCTGGCGCAGGGTCGGGAATCGTCCCACCTCGACACCGATCCCGGTCGACAGGTCGTAGCCGACGACCTCGTTGCTCTGCGTGCAGGTCACCCACACCGTGCTGGACCGCGGATCGTAGGCGAGCGCGTAAGGCGATGATGCTACCGGGAATCGCTGCCGCAGCACGAGCGGCCCGGCCGAGTAGACCAGCAGTTCGCCGCCCGCGGTATCGGTGACGATGATCCGTCCCTCCGGGTCGGCGATCGCGTTGGCCGCGCCGTCGCCCGCGCGCAGCATCAGCCCGAGCGCGTCGTCGCGCACGCTGACGACGGCGGTCTGCTTGCGGTCGAGGACGGTGATGTTCTCGCCGGTCAGGGCGATCGCGTCGGCCGAGACCAGGCCGGTGACGGTGCGCGCGACGCTGCCGTCGGGCCGCAGTTCGACCACCTTGCCATCGGCCGTGCCGATCACCAGATTGCCGTCGGTGCGTGTTTGCACACTGTGCACGTCACCGTCGACGGCGACCTCGGTGATGGTGCCCGCGGTCGCGTCCACCCGCAGCACGCGGTTCGGCGCCGCGACGAGCACTTCGCCCGGCGTGCCCTGGGCGAGCGCGGCGCCCGCGGCGGGCAGGGCGACAGTCCGTGCGGTGGCGGGCGCGGCGGGGTCGATCAGCGAGAGTGTGGTGCCCGCGGTGTCGAGCGCGGCGAGGCGACCGGTCTCGCGTTCGGCCAGCAACGCTTTCGTCGCGGTGGCGGGGACGACCTGTCCCGCCGGGGCGGTAGCGGTGGCGGGGGAGACGGCCGCGGTGGCGGGTTCCCTGGTCGGCACATCCGGGGCGCCGTCCTCACCGGCGCATCCGGTCAGCAATACCAGTGCCGCCGCGCCGACCAGCGCTGAGGCGACCGAGCCGCGAGGGCGCATGCACCGAACTCCTAATCTCACGAGGTGACCGCTGATCACCATCTGACCATGATGACTCACCGGTAGCTCCGACCGGGTGGCGCGCGTCGGGCCTGTCGGTGACCCGGGTTACTGTTGACATGTCGACAATCCGTCACCGGCGAACGGCAGGAGATCAGCGCGATGACCGACCGGACAACCGCGGGTTTCGGCATCGATGACATCTCCGTCGGCCCCTTCGCCCACGGTTTCGGCACCACCGACGACGGCCGCCCCTTCACCTTCCGCACCCGTCGCGCCACCCTCACGGTGCAGATCTACCGGCCCGACCTGGGCGAAGCAGTGCCCGGCACCGACGATGTGGTCGCCGTCGCGCAGGCTCAGGTCACCGATATCGATCTCTGCGACGAACGCAGCGTCACCGCGTTCGTGCGCGACCTGATCCACGACGCGATCCCGGTCCGGACGGCCGCGCCGCGGGACACCACCACGATGCGCAGCATCCTGGGCCGGATCAGCGCGGTCATTGATGGTATGTAGATGGTGATGTCTTCCACATTTTTCGCCAGGGCCGCTGCGGCCACCGCCTGCCTCACGGCCCTCGTCGCTCTCACCGCCTGCGGTGGGGGCACCGACGAGGCCTCGGTCGACGCCGCACGGTCTTCGGCCAACGCCTCCCTGTCCGCCTCCATCGCGGTTTCGTCGAGCAAGGCCAACGTGCCGCTGCCGAGCGCCGCGGAACTCGACGCGCAGATCAAACGCGCGCTCGATCCGAACCTGCCCGATGTCGAACGCACCGATCTGATCGAGGACGGCGCCGCGTTCAAGGACGCGATCCCCGACATGTACAAGGCGCTGCGGGACAATCCGCACGCGGTGTACGGCGTCGTCGACCCGGTCTTCGACAATCGTGACGGCACCCTGACCGCCACCATGCGCCTGGACAAGGACGGTTCGGGCACCAATATCCGCACCACCATCGTGCATTTCGTGCTGCTCGACGGGAAGTGGAAGATCTCGCGCACCGATCTGTGCGGCATTCTGCGCTCGGCCGACTACCGCACCGCCGCCTGCGGCTGACGATGCGGGAATCGCGTTCGATGCGGTGGGGCCGATTCGTCCACCGCCACTGCTACCTCGTGCTCGGATTGTTCGTCCTGACGGTGCTCGTCTCCGGCTGGTTCGGCCGCGATATGGCGGGCCGCTACACCCAGGAGGGCTGGTTCGACGAGTCCAGCGAGTCGGTGGCGGCGTCGAAGCTGGCCGACGACATCTTCGGCCGGGACACCGACGGCGATTTGATCGTCATCTACACCGCGCCGCCGGGCACCACCGTCGACGATCCCGCGGTGCGCGGGCCCGTCGTCGCCGCGCTCGCGGACCTGCGCGCGCGCTACGGCGAGCGCATCCACAAGATCGACAGCTATTGGGACAGTCCGTTCTCGGCGAACGCCTCCGATCCCACCAAGCAGCACGCGTTCGCCAGCATCGGCCTGGCCGGCGGCGGCGGAACGGCCACCGTCAACAACTATCTGGCTCTGAAGCCGCATCTGAACGCCGACGTTCCCGGTGCCGGACCGGGCGGCACGACCGTGCAGCTGGCCGGGCTGCAGCCGGTGGTCGAAGGCATCAATATCGGGATGCAGCACGACATCCGGCGCGCGGAGATCATCGCGCTGCCCATCGTGGCGATCCTGCTGTATTTCGTGTTCGGCGGGGTGATCGGGGCGCTGCTGCCGGTGATGATCGGCGGGCTCACCGTCCTGGGCACCTCCGGCATCCTGCGGTTGCTCACCGCCCATATCGAGGTCAACGTGTTCGCCAGCGCGGTGATGACGCTAGTCAGCCTGGGCTTGGCGATCGACTACGGGCTCTTCACCGTCACCAGGTTCCGGGAGGAGCTGGCGGCGGGCCGCAGCGTGGAGGAGGCGACCGCGCGCACAGTCGCGACCGCGGGCCGTACCGTGCTGTTCTCGGCCGCCATCATCGCGATCAGCCTCGGCGCGCTGTTCATCTTTCCCAACGGCGTCCTGCGGTCGGTGCCCTACGGCGGCATCTCCGCGGTGATGCTGGCGGCGCTGCTGTCGGTGACGGCACTGCCCGCCGCGCTGAGCATCGCGGGCAGGCGCATCGACTGGCTGGGCTGGAAACGGTTCTCCCGCAGCAAGACCGAGGCCGAGATCGATGCCGGGTTCTTCTCCCGGCTGGCCCAGTGGGCGATGCGGCGGCCGTGGGCGGTCGTCATCCCGATCGTGCTCGGCCTGCTGGCATTGAGCATTCCGTTGCGGCATATCGAGTTCGGTGGGATCAGCGAGAAGTATCTGGCCGCGGACAATCCGGCGCGCGTCGCGCAGGAAGACTTCGACCAGCTCTTCCCCGGATTCCGCACCGAACCGCTGAAGCTGGTCGTGGTGAACGCGACACCGCAACAGCTCAGCGACATCCGCTACGAGGCCAACCAGGTGCCCGGGCTCACCGGCCGGTTCGAGCCCGCCGCGCCGACCAAGGACGGCGTCAACGTGCTCTCGGCCGGGCTCGGCGACAAGCGCGACGCCGACCAGGTGATCGACACCCTGCGGGCCCTGCCCGAGCCGCCGGGCGTGCAGATCATGGTCGCCGGTATCCCGGCATTGGAGCGAGACAGCATCAACGGACTCATCGACGGACTGCCACTGCTGCTGGCGATCCTGATGGCGGCCGCGCTGGCGATGATGGTGATCGCCTTCCGGTCGGTGATCCTGGCCGTGAAGGCTGTCGCGATGAGCGCGCTCAGTCTGGTCTCGACGCTGGGCGTGCTGACCTGGATCTTCGTGGAGGGACACGGGTCGGGGACCTTCCAGTTCACCCCCGGCCCGCTGATGTTCGCGGTGGTGGCGTTGATCGTCACCGTGATCTTCGGATTGTCGACCGACTACGAGGTGTTCCTGCTGTCACGGATCGCCGAGAAACGGGCATCGGGCGCCGACGCCACCGAATCCATCCGCTACGGCGTCGCCCACACCGGCGGCGTGATCACCTCGGCGGCGGCGATTCTCATCGTGGTCACCGGCGCCTTCGGATTCTCCGATCTGGTCCTGATGAAGTACATCGCCTACGGCATGATCGTGGCACTCATCATCGACGCGACGATCATCCGCATGGTCCTCACCCCAGCCTTACTCAAGATCATCTGGCGCTGACCACTATCTCGCCGGCACCTTCCTGCGGGTGTTTGGATGGTGCCGTGCCGAAACCGTCGCATGCCTACCGATTCCTCGCCGGTACCGACACCGCTCGTGCTCCGCTCGTCCTGTTCCACGGCTCGGACGGCACCGAAGCCGATCTGCTGCCGTGGGCGGAGGACATCGCGCCGGGAGCTGCGAGGCTTGGCGTCCGCGGAACCGTCGTCACGCAAGGTGGATACGCGTTCTTCCGTCGATTTCCGGATCGCCGGGTCGACGAGGCGGACCTGGATGCCCGGGTGCCGGTGCTGGCGGAGTTCATCGAAACATCGTGCGCCCGGCTCGGTTTCACCCGGCCGCCGGTCGTGGTCGGGTTCTCCAACGGCGCGATCATGGCCACGGCGCTACTGATGGCCCACCCCGGGTTGCTGGCGGGGGCGATTCTGTTCCGGCCGCTGTCGCCGTTCACCGACGATGCTCGCTATCGGTCGGATCGCACGCCGGTGCTGATCGTCGACGGCGCGAACGACGACCGCAGGTCATCCGGCGACGGTCGGCGATTGGCCGAACGGCTGCGGCGGGCAGGTGCACCGGTGACCCATCGCGTGCTGCCCGTCGGTCACGCGATGACCGCGGAGGACATCACCCTTGCCTGCGAGTGGCTTCGAGCGTGCGAACTGTGAACCCGGCGCCAGGACTCGGTGAGTGCTGGCGCCGGGGCGGGGTCAGGTGGTCTTGATGATGCCGCCGTCGATGACGAAGTCGGCGCCGACGATATTGGTGGCGTTGCCGGAGGCGATGAACGCGATCAGGGCGGCGACTTCCTCGGGTTCGGTGATGCGGCGCGAGGCGATGTCGAACTGGGTCGGCAGCGCGTCGAGAAACTGTTCTTGTGAGACGCCCTGGACGGAGGCCAGTTTGGCGCCGATGCGGTGCTCGTCACGCCAGATCCGGGTGCCGACCGGGCCGGGGGAGACGGTGTTGACTCGCACCCCTCGGGGGCCGAACTCTTCGCTGAGGCGCTTGCCGAAGGACGACAGCGCGGCCTTGGCCTCGCTGTAGCCGACCGGGCCCGAGTTGGGGACGTGGGCGTTGATCGAGGACACGTTGACGATGGTGCCGCGCCGGTCGAGGAGGCTGGGCAAGGCGGCGCGGGTGGCCCAGATCGCACTGAACAGGTTGAGGTCGAGGTAGTGGCGCCACTGGTCGTCGGTGCTGTGGAGGAAGCCGTCCAGGCCGAGCCACTCCGGGTCGCCGCCGCCGACATTGTTGACCAGGATGTCGATCCCACCGAGTGTCTCGAGGGCGGTCTCGATGACCGAGACCGCGCCCGCAAGCGTGCTGAGGTCGGCCGAAACGGTAGCGGCCGAGACTTTGTCGAGTTCCGGGGTGATGGTGCGGGCCGCGCCGACGACGCGGACACCTGCCTCGGCGAAGGCTTCGGCGACGGCGAGACCGATGCCGCGGGAGGCGCCGGTGACGACGGCGGTCTTGCCGGTGAGTGCGAGATCCATGGAAGTACTTTTCTTGAACTGCAGGTCAAAAATATGGACAGGCGGATGCCGCTCGATGGCGGAGTGGGAATTCAGAGGACGGTCAGCGCGACGTCGACGAGGCGGTAGAGCTCCGGGGTGTCGTTGGTCTTGGCCATGATGCGCAGGCCGGCGCTGGTGGTGAACAGCAGTGCAGCGACCGCGGCCGGGTCGATGCCGGCATCGACGTCACCGTCGCGGCGGCCCTGGTCGATGCGGGCGGTCAACGTCGCGACGATGCGGCGCTCGATGCCACGTAAGGTTTCGGTGATCGCGGGGTCCTGGCCGCCGAACTCGGCCGCGGTGTTGACCGCCAGGCAGCCGCGCCGGATCGGGGTGGTGAAGTCGAGATCCACGGCAGCCCGCAGATAAGCGCGCACGCAGTCGCGGGTGGAACCTGGTCGGGACATGTAGTCCTCGGCCATGGCCACGCCCTGCCGTCCGTAGCGCTCGAGCGCTTGATCGAACAGGGCGCGCTTACTGCCGAAGGTGTTGTAGAGACTGCCTTTTCCGATGCCGGTGACATCGGCGAGCTGGGCAGGGGAGGTGTTGGCGTAGCCGTGGGACCAGAACTGGTCCATGGCGCGATCGATCACCGTGTCGGCGTCGAAGTTGCGCGGTCTGGCCATGATTCGACCGTAGACGTTTTATACCTAGAGGTCAATAACTAACCCGGATCAGTGGTGGCCGCGCTCGGGGAGGACGAGTTGGGCGCCGGTGATCGGGTGGTCGAAGACATCGACCGGGTGGCGGTAGACCTCGGTGAGCAGTTCGGGGGTGAGGACCGTGCGCGGTGGGCCGTCGGCGGCGACGCGACCCGCGTCGAGCACGGTGACCCGGTCGGCGTAGGCGGCGGCGACACCGAGATCGTGGACGACGACCACCACGGCCGCGCCCTCGGACGCACGGGTCGCGGCCAGGCGCAGGACGGCCTCCTGGTGGCCGAGATCGAGCGCGGCGGTCGGCTCGTCGAGCAGGAGGGTGGCGGTGTCCTGGGCGAGGACTCGCGCCAGCGCGACCCTGGCGCGTTCGCCGCCGGACAGGGACGGGAAGATCCGGGTGGCCAGGTGACTGACGTCGGTGGCCGCCAGTGCGGCGGTGATCAATTCGGCATCGTTGTCGGCGGCGGTCGTGTGCAGCCACGGTGCGCGACCCATCGCGACGACCTCGCGCGCGGTGAACGGGAATCCGACCGCGTGCGATTGCGGCAGTACCGCACGGCGGCGGGCCATCTCGGCGGGGGACCAGTGCGAGAGCGCGTGGCCTTCGAGTTTCACGGTGCCGGAGTCGGGTTCGAGCTCACCGGCCAGTGCGGCGAGCAGGCTCGACTTGCCCGCTCCGTTCGGGCCGACCAAGGCGACGATCTCGCCCGCTGCCACCTGGAAGTCGACGTTCTCGAGAACGGTCCGGCTACCCCGTCGAACGGTCAGACCGGCCGCGCGCAGGGTGACCGCGCCGCGTTCCGGCCGACTCGGGACCTCGGGTGTGCGGGCGAACAGGCCGCGCCACGATCGGGTGCGACGCGGGGGAGTGACCGGCGTGGCCACAGCCGGATCGTGGGGTCGGATATCGGTCATCCCCAGCCTCCCGCACGGGCCCGGGTGCGGCGCAGCAGCCAGAAGAAGAACGGACCGCCGATGAGCGAGGTCAGCATGCCCAGCGGGAGGTCGGCATTGTCGACCAGGGTGCGCGCGACGACATCGGCGCCGAGCAGCACCACCGCGCCCAGGATCGCGCTCAGCGGCACCAGCACACGATGGCCCGGCCCGACCAGCATGCGCACCACGTGCGGCACGATCAGCCCGACGAACAGGATGATGCCGCTGAACGCCACGCCCGCCGCGGTCAGCACGGCCACCACCACGATGACCTGCCTGCGCAGCCGCTCGACGTCGACACCGAGGTGCCGGGCCGCGGAGTCGCCCAGCGCGAGCAGATCCAGGCGCGGCGCGATCAGGACGGCGGCGAGCACACCGGCCGAGGCGAGGACGGACACGATCGCCACCGACGACCAGGTGGCACCGTTGAGACTGCCCAACTGCCAGAACACGATCTGGTCGCGTGCGGCGGGGGTGGCCACGAACAGCAGCAGGGCGATCAGACCGCCCGCGAACGCGTTGATCGCGACACCGGTGAGGATCAGGGTCACCACCTCGGTCCGCCCGCCCGACCGGGACAGCAGATACACGAGCACGGTGGTGAGCAGTCCGGCGGCGAACGCGGCCGCGGCCACCGACCAGGCCGCGACGAACGCACCGCCGACGACGATGACCGTGCCTGCGCCGACGGCCGCGCCCGCCGACACCCCGATCACGCCGGGTTCGGCGAGCGGGTTGGCGAACACGCCCTGCAACAACGCCCCCGCCGTCGCCAGCGAGGCCCCGACCAGGATCGCGAGGATCACCCGCGGGAACCGCACCTCCCACAGCGTCACCTCACCGGCCGGATGGGCGGTCATCGGACCCAGATCGAGCCCGATCCGGTGCGCGACGCTGCCCAGCACCTCGGCCGCGGTGGTCGGCACCTGACCCAGCACCGCCGACACCAGCGCCAGTACCACCAGGGCGAGCAGCGCGACGGCGAAGACGACGGCCACCCGGGTGGTCCGGTGCCGCGGGTCCGGCAGCGGGTCCGGCGTCGCGTCGTCGATCCGCGGGGCGTCCGCGGACTTCGTCAGGTCGGGCGCATCGCTCATGCGGGCTTGCCGTAGACGGCGTCGGCCAGAGCGGTGATGACGCGGCCGGTGTTGGGGCCGAAGCTGAGCACCACCGCGTCGGCCATGTCGACCACCCGGTGATTGCGTCCGGCGGGCGTCTGGGCGATGCCGGGCACCTTCACCAGTCCGTCGACCCCGCCGACCGACGTCAGGCCGTCCGACATGACCAGCAGTACGTCGGGCGCCGCGGCGATCATCGCCTCACTGGTGATCGCGGTGAACTGTTCGCTCACCCCGGACGCGGTGCCCGCGTCGATCCCGCCGATGGCGGTGATCAGCGAGTCCGCACCCGATCCGGGGCCCGCGATCATGGTGATCGCGCTGCTGCGCAGGTACAGGAAGGCGATCTTGGGCTGCGGGTCCTGCTTCGGCACCCGGGCCGTGGCGGCGGCGATCTCGTCGCGGGTGCGCTGCCCCAGCCGGGTGCCTGCCTCCGGCACGCCGAGCGCGGCGGCGACCGCCTCGATCTGCGGGACCACGCCGTCCATGGTGCGTTGCGGGTCGAAGTAGACGACGTTGACGCCCGCCGCGCGCAGCTGCTCGCGGACGGCCGGTGCGGCGCTGGTCGTGTCGGTGAGGAACACCGACGGGCGCAACGCGAGCACGGCTTCGACACTCAGGCTGCCGTTGCCGCCCGCCACGTTCGGCACGTTCGCGACGGCGGGGAAGGACGCGGAGGTGCTGCGGCCGACGAGGTTCGCGCCGAGCCCGAGCGCGTACACGGTCTGGGCGAGGGTGCCGTAGCGGTCGACGGCGATGATCCGCGAGGTGTCGGTGATGGTCACCTCGCTGCCGTCGAAGGATCGCGCGGTCACGGGTAGCTGCGGCGTCGGTGCTGTGCCGATCGGGACCGGGTCGAGGTCGGTCAGCTGTGCGGTCACCGGGCCGCCGGTGGTGGCAGTCGATGCGGTATCGCTCCCGGTGCAGGCGACGGCGCCGGTCAGCACCGTCGCCGCGAGCATCGCCGTCAGCACACCACGCAGTTTCATGAAGGTAAGGCTAGCCATCATTCGGAACGGGCGCTCACATCGTCCAGGGCCGCCGCGATCGCGCGGGGCAACTCGAGGGTCTCGGCGGCCAGCACGCCGGTGAGCTGACCGATGTCACGGGCACCGACGATCATGCTCGCGATGCCGGGCCGGTCCCGGATCCAGGCCAGTGCCACCGCCAGCGGCGAGGTGCCGAGGCCGTCGGCCGCGGTGACCAGCGCGTCCACCACCCGCGTCGCCCGCTCGTCGTCGAGTCTGCGCCGGATCTCGGCGGCGGTCGCCTCGTCCGCGCCCCGCGAGTCCGCGGGTACCCCGTCACGGTACTTGCCGGTGAGAATGCCCCCGGCCAGCGGCGCCGAGGCGATGATGCCCACCCCATGGTGGCGGGCGGCCGGGATCACATCGGACTCGGTGCCCCGCGCAAGCAGCGAGTACGGCGTCTGCGCCGCGGTGATCGGTGCGATGGCCGCCAGACTGGCCAGCTGCCAGGCCGCGAACCCGCGCACTCCCGCATAGCGGGTGCGGCCGGTCCGGACCGCGATCTCCAAGGTCGCCGCGACCTCGTCGAGCGGGGTGTAGGGGTCCCAGGCGGCGATGCTCCAGATATCGAGGTGATCGGTGCCGAGCTCGCGCAGCGTGCGGTCGAGCTGAGCGAGCAGGGTCCGCCGCGACGCGTCGACCACCGGACCAGTAGCCGCCGGTGCCGGGACGGAATCGCCGACCCCGGCGCCGGGCGCGTGCAGCACGACCCCTGCGCTGCCGCTGAGCACCAGCTCGTCGCGCGCGACCAGATCGCCGAGCAGATCGGCCAGGATCCGCTGCGCCGCGCCGTTGCCGTAGACGGGGGAGAGATCGACGAGCGTGCCACCGGCCTCGGTGAACGCCGCCAACTGCACAGACGCCTCGTCGGCGTCGGTATGGGTCCCCCAGGTATGGGTCGCCAAGCCGATTCGCGACACCCGAAGGCCGCTGCGTCCCACCGTCCGCTGTTCCATCACCGCGCCCGCGTTTTCGTCACGACGACCAGCCTAACGGGCAGCCCTCGGCCGCCTTCGCCGACGACCCGTGGCGTCGCGCACTCTCAGCAGATCCCTAGGTGGGCGGGCGGCACCGGCGGAGCCGGGCGGGTAGGGTCGCTGCGGGATCGCGGCCCCATACGGCCGCAAGTGAAGCAAAAGCTCAGGAGGACGCGGTCTTTCGGGCACTAGTTAGCAGGAGGACGCGGTGGGCGAGTCGATGACCTGGATACAGGCATTGGTACTCGGGCTTGTGCAAGGACTCACCGAGTTCCTGCCGGTCTCCTCTTCGGGGCATCTGCGCATCGTCTCGGGCGTGTTCTTCGGCGACGACGCGGGCGCCTCGTTCACCGCCGTCACCCAGCTCGGCACCGAGGCCGCTGTCCTGGTGTACTTCGCCAAGGACATCTGGCGGATCATCGTCGCGTGGTTCACCACCCTCGGCATGCGCTGGCGCGAACGGTCCCAGCGCGAAGTCGCGGTCGCCGACCGGGTCACCACCAGACTGCCGGTGATGGATCGCAGTGCCCGCGACGCCTACGAGCGCGACACCCAGCGCGAACTCGACTACCGCATCGGCTGGTACGTGATCATCGCCACCATCCCGATCGGTGTGCTCGGATTCCTGTTCAAGGACGAGATCCGCACCGGCGCCCGCAATCTGTGGCTGGTGTCGTTCATGCTGATCGCGTTCGCGCTGGTGATCGCCGCCGGTGAGTATTTCGGCAGCAAGACCCGTCCGATCGAGCAGTTGACCACCCGCGACGGCCTGATCATGGGCCTGGCGCAGTGCCTGGCGCTGGTACCCGGCGTCTCGCGCTCCGGCGCCACCTCCACCGCTGGTCTGTTCCTCGGCTTGGAGCGCGAGGCGGCCGTCCGGTTCTCGTTCCTGCTCGCCATTCCCGCGGTCACCGCCTCGGGCCTGTTCAGCCTGCCGGATGCTTTCGAGCCCGCCGGTGAGGGCCTCAATGCCAGCGGCGCGCAGCTGCTGGTCGCGACGATTCTCGCGTTCGTCGTCGGCTACGCCTCGGTCGCCTGGTTGCTCAAGTTCGTCGGCAAGCACTCGTTCTACTGGTTCGTGGGTTACCGGATCATCCTCGGCCTGGTCGTGATGGGCCTGCTCGCCGCGGGCGTCGTCTCGGCGACCTGAGCCGTCGGACACTGATGGTTAGGCTGGTCCCATGACGGTGATCCTGCTCCGGCACGGAGTGTCCACGTCGAACACCGCGCGGACCCTGGCCGGCCGCACTCCCGGTGTCGAACTCACCGACCGCGGTACCGAGCAGGCCGCGGCGGTCGCCGACCGGCTGGCGACGCTGCCGATCGAACACATCGCCAGCTCACCGTTGTTGCGTTGTCAGCGCACGGTCGCCCCGCTCGCCGAGAAGCTCGGCCTCGAGCCCGAGCACGACGAACGGCTCATCGAGGTCGACTACGGCGAGTGGACCGGCCGTGCGCTGGCCGAACTGCTCACCGAACCGCTGTGGAAGGTCGTGCAACGGCACGCCTCCGGTGCGGTGTTCCCCGGTGGGGAGGGCCTGGCCCAGGTCCAGCAGCGTGCGGTCGCCGCGGTCCGCGACACCGAACGCCGGCTGTCCGAGCAGGCCGGCCGTGACGTGCTGTGGGTGGCCTGCGCGCACGGCGACATCATCAAATCGATCCTGGCCGACGCACTCGGCCTGCATCTGGACAGTTTTCAGCGGATCGCGGTGGAACCCGCCTCGATCAGCGTCGTCCGGTACAGCCCGGTCGGGCCGTCGGTGTGGAAGTTCAACGACACCGGCGCCGACCTGTCCGCCCTCGCCGTCATCGCGCCGCCGACTCCCGGTGGAGAGGTGGCGAATGCCGCGGGCGCGGATAATGGGAATGCGGGACACCGCGATTCTCCTTAGAGGGAGGGTGTTCGTGAGTGTCGAACAGGGTCACGTATCAGGAGGTGCATGTGTCACGCGCAATCCATGTATTTCGCACCCCCGATCGTTTCGTCGCCGGTACCGTCGGTGAGCCGGGCGATCGTTCGTTCTACCTGCAGGCCGTGCAGGAACCGCGCGTGGTCAGCGTGCTGCTGGAGAAGCAGCAGGTGAAGGTGCTCGCCGACCGGATGGGCCTGCTGCTCGACGAGGTGGCCCGCCGCTTCGGCGCCGAGGTGCCGCCGCAGGGCGAGGACGTCCGCGATGTCGCGCCGCTGGTGACCCCGATCGACACCGAGTTCCGGGTCGGCACCATGGGTCTGGGCTGGGACGCCGACGCGGGCGCCGTGGTGGTGGAACTGCTGGCGATCACCGAGACCGAGGTCGACGAATCGGTGGTGCTCGACGACACCGAGGAGGGCCCCGACGCCGTGCGGGTGTTCCTGACGCCCATCCAGGCCCGCGAATTCGCGTTGCGGTCGGCGCGGGTGATCGCGGCGGGCAGGCCGCCGTGTCCGCTGTGCGGTGAACCGCTCTCCGCGCGTGGGCACATGTGCGTGCGCACCAACGGCTACAAGCGCGGCGAGATCTTCGGCACGGCCGAGCTCGAAGAGGAGTGATCCGGTGACCGCACTCACCGAAGGCGAGCTGGACATCGTCGGCCGGGTCGGCGTCGCCAGCAACCTGACGCTGGTGTGCGAGATCGCCGCGCCCGAACCCGACGGGGCGCCGCTGCGCGTGGTGTACAAGCCGGTGCGCGGGGAACGTCCGCTGTGGGACTTCCCGGACGGCACGCTCGCCGGCCGGGAAGTCGCCTCCTATCTGATCTCCGAGCAGCTGGGCTGGGGTGTCATCCCGGAGACGGTGTTGCGGGACGGGCCGTTCGGGCCCGGCATGGTGCAGCGCTGGGTGACCTCGGTCGACCACCACACCGAGACCAAGCCGCGCCTGGACCTGGTCGACCTGTGCAGGCCGGGCACGGTGCCCGACGGGTTCTGCGAAGTGCTGCGCGCCCTCGACGGCGAGGGCAACGAGGTGGCGCTGATCCACGCCGACGATCCACGCCTGCAGCGGATGGCGGTGCTCGACCTGCTGCTCAACAACGCCGACCGCAAGGGCGGGCACGCGCTCGAAGGCGTCGACGGGCAGGTGTACGGCGTCGACCACGGCATCTGCCTGCACACCGAGCCGAAACTGCGCACGGTGCTGTGGGGCTGGGCCGGACGCCCGGTGCACGACTCACTGATCACCGACATCGCCGCGTTCGCCGCGAACCTGCCCGGCGCCGTGGCCGATTCGCTGGCCGAGCACATCACCGACGCCGAGATCGCCGCGCTGACCGAACGCACGAAGGAGCTGCTCGAGCATCCGGTGATGCCGATCCCGAACTCGTCGCGCCCGATTCCCTGGCCCGCGTTCTGATCCCGGAGTGGCCCTGACCCGGTCTGCCTGCGCGTCTCCGAGTACGCCCTGGGCGCCACGCGTTTCGACGACCCTGTCGACGATTCCGGCCCACGGATCCGCTGACGTCGGGTATCTTGAGGCTGCTTTTCCGGGTCGGGGCCGGTGCTAGTGTGCTCCAAGCACTTTCGTCATTCCACGCAAGATCAGAGGAAATCTATGTCGACCCGATCGATCGTCACCACCTCCGCCGCCGCGCTGCTGCTCTCCGGCGCTGTCGCCGCCGTCGCCGCGCCCGCGCAGGCTTTCCCCAGCGGCTGGTGGAGCGAGAAGACCTACGTGTGCACCGCCACCGACCGCAACACCGGTGCCCCGCTGCCCGACGTCACCGTGCAGGCCGCTGATCAGGTCGGCGCCTCCTTCTACGCGCTGCCGCAGTTCGGCCCCGACGTCGACGGCGCCAACGTGCAGTGCTACCTGCAGGCGTGATTCTCCGATGAGCTCGGTGTCGCCGCTCCCGACGCGCGGCGACACCGAGCCGTCGCCCCGCACCCGGTTCAGCCGGAGTGCGCGCTGAGAAAACGCTCGACCTCCGCGGTCTGTCCGAGCACCGCGTGACCCACCTCGGGCAGCACGCGCACCTCGCCTCGCGCGAAGCAGGCCCGCGCCCGTTCGGCGGTGCGCGCCGAATCGAAGAGCACGTCACGACCGCCCACGATGACCAGCACCGGGATGTCCACGGTGCGCAGGTCCGTGTCGGCGAAGATCGGCAGCCGGCCGGTGCGCGGCGAGAAGTGCCGGAAGGTCGACTCCACCTCGTCGAGGACTTCCGCGTCGTCGATGCCGAGCACGAGGCGCGCGGAATCGCGCACGCTCTGCCTGCCGATCAACCGCAGAGCCATGCCCTTGATCAACCACCCGAATCGCTGCCCGCCGAGGCCGCCGGGGCACAGCAGTGCCAGCGCGCCGACCCGGCCGGGCCTGCGGAGCACGAAGTCCAGCGCGGTCCATCCGCCCAGGGACATCCCGACGAGGGCGAACGTGGTGAGCCCGAGCGCGTCGACGGTCTCGGTCAACCAGCTCGCGGTCTCGTCGCTGGTCAAGGCCAATCGGCGGGGCGCGCTGAATCCGGGCTCGCCGGGCAGATCCACCGCGTAGACGCGGTAGCGGGTCGACCAGTCTGCGATATCGCCACGCCACGCGCTCGCGTTGGATCCCGATCCGTGTAGCAGGACCAGCGGAGGCGCGTCCACCGGCCCGGAGGCCACGACGAATGTCTCGCCCGCGGCGGTCGGGATCCGGAGCTCCTCGTGCGGGACCGGCCAGGCGTCGAGGTGGGCGCGGTAGCGCGCGGCGATGGACCGGCGGCCGGTCTCGGAGGTGTAGATGCCGGTCATGGGGTGAGGACTCCGTCCATGTAGTCGAGCAGCCGGGCGGTGTCGGCGAGGCCGCCGAGCAGGATGACCTTGAGACGCGAGCGCCCAGGGTCGTAGCTGGTTTCCACGCGCAGGGGCCTGCCACCGGGCCCGCGCGTGCCCGCCGCACTGGTGAGCAGGGTGGTGATCCGGTCCGCGGTGGCGCGGTCGACGGCGTCGATCTCGACGATGCAGGACGCGTCGGCGTGCGTGTCGGTGGTCTCGGGCGCGCGCGGCGCGGTGATCGGCAGGCCGGTGAACGCCTCGAGGTCGTCGTGGGCGATGCGGTACTGCTTGCCGATGCGCGCCGCGGGAAGTTTGCCGTCGCGGACATAGCTGCGCACGGTGCGGACATGCAGTCCGAGCACATCGGCGACCTGTTCCACCGAGTAGAGGCGATCCGTCATGAAACAACCGTAAACGAACCTGTGCATAGGTAGCAATAGGGATGTTTAAGTAAGTGCAATGTGTGACAATGATCGCGAAGTGCCCGTATCGACAACCAGGTGCGCAGGTGAGGGGCGTCGTGACCGGCAATTCGTCCGCCACCGCCGTGACCAGCGGATCTGGCTGAACACAACCCTTGACGAAACCTCCGGAACACGTTTGTGTGCAGGTAGCGGGCCGTCCGGGCGGCACCGCGAGCAACCGCGTGACCGGCCCGCGGACCGGCCGCCCCGGCGGGGGCTCTACCCTCGAATCATGCAGTCCTGGTCCGATATCGCCCTACCGACCGTCCCCGGAGCAGGGCCGCCGTTGCGGTTGTACGACACCGCCGACCGCCAGGTCCGCCCGGTCACTCCCGGCGCGACCGCGAAGATGTACGTCTGCGGCATCACTCCCTACGACGCCACCCACCTCGGGCACGCCGCCACCTACCTGACGTTCGACCTGGTGAACCGGCTGTGGCGCGACGCGGGCCACGACGTGCACTACGTGCAGAACGTCACCGACGTCGACGATCCGCTGTTCGAGCGCGCCGCCCGCGACGGCGTCGACTGGCGCGACCTCGGCAGCTCCGAGATCGAGCTGTTCCGCGAGGACATGGCCGCCCTGCAGGTGCTGCCGCCGAAGCACTACATCGGTGCCATCGAGTCCGTCGAGGAGGTGGTGGAGCTGGTGCAGAAGCTGCTCGCCGCCGGCGCCGCCTACATCGTCGACGATGCCGAGTACCCGGACATCTACTTTCGTGCCGACGCCACCGAGCAGTTCGGCTACGAGTCCGGCTACGACCGGGCCACCATGGAGGAGCTGTTCGCCGAACGCGGCGGTGACCCCGATCGCCCCGGCAAGCGCGACATCATCGACGCGCTGCTGTGGCGGGCCGAGCGTCCGGGCGAACCGTCCTGGCCGGCGCCGTTCGGCGCGGGCCGCCCCGGCTGGCACATCGAGTGTGCGGCGATCGCGCTCAACCGTATCGGCACCGAGTTCGACGTCCAGGGCGGCGGCTCGGACCTGATCTACCCGCACCACGAATACTCCGCCGCGCACGCCGAGGCGATCACCGGCGCCCGCCGCTTCGCCCGCCACTACGTGCACGCCGGGCTGATCGGTCTCGACGGCGAGAAGATGTCGAAGTCCAAGGGCAATCTGGTGCTGGTGTCGAAGCTGCGCCGCTCCGGCGTCGACCCGGCCGCCATCCGCCTGGGCCTGCTCGCCGGGCACTACCGCCAGGACCGGATGTGGACCGACGACGTCCTCACCGCGGCCCAGGCCCGGCTGGCCCGCTGGCGCGAAGCCGCAGGCCTGGCCACCGGCCCGTCGGCCGCCGACACCGTCGCCCGGCTGCGTCAGCACCTGGCCGACGATCTGGACACCCCGAAGGCGCTCGACGCCATCGACAACTGGGCCGCGCAGGCCCTCACCTATGGTGGCGCCGACCCGGCCGCGCCCGCGCTGGTCCGCGACGTTGTGGACGCGCTGCTGGGCGTCACGCTCTGACGGTCGCGGGTCACCCGGCAACGTCGGTCGTCTCGTGACCCGCGCCGGGTACTGTCGCCACGTGAGGCGCGGGGCGCTGTCGCGTCGTGCGTTCTACCGGCGACAGGAGCGTCGATGCCCGACCCGCACCACCCCGCCACCGCTTCGGCGACCACCGTCCTGCATGTCGGCGGACTGCATCGCGGGGGCTCCCGGCAGACCTTCGCCGGGGCGCTGCGACATCGGCCGGGTGTCCTCGCCGTAGACGCCAACCCGCTGGCGCAGACCGCCACCGTCACCTACGACCCGGCGCTGACCTCGGTCGCCGACCTGCGCACCTGGATCCGTGACTGCGGCTACCACTGCGCGGGCCGCTCGGTGCCCACCCACCTGTGTGACCCGGTGAGCGAGCCTCCGGCGTCGGCGCACGCCCCTGCGCCTCCGGCGGACACCACCCCACCTGCCGTGCACGACGGCCACCACGACGTCGACTCCACCTCCACCCACGACATGGCGACGGCAGGCCACCAGCACGGCGGCGACGCGGCCATGTCCATCGACGACATGGCCCGCGACATGCGCAACCGCTTCCTGGTCGCGCTGATCTTCTCCACCCTGGTGATGCTGTGGTCGCCGATGGCCACCCACATGCTCGGCCTACACCTCGCGGTCCCGTTCGGCCTGCGCATCGACGTGTGGACGTTGATCCTGAGCCTGCCGGTGATCTTCTACTCCTCGACGATCTTCTTCACCGGCGCGTGGCAGGCGCTGAAGGCGCACACCCTCGACATGATGGTGCTGGTCTCGGTCGGTATCGGCACCGGCTGGCTGTACTCGCTGTACGTGACGCTCACCGGCGGCGGCGAGGTGTTCTACGAGGCCTCCACCATGCTGGCGACGTTCGTGCTGCTCGGGCACTGGTTCGAGATGCGGGCGCGCGGCGGCGCCAACGACGCGGTCTCCACGCTGCTCGATCTGTCGCCGCCGAAAGCCGTTGTGCTGCGCGACGGCAACGAGGTCGAGATCCCCACGGCCGACGTCGCGGTCGGTGACGTGCTGCTGGTGCGCCCCGGCGCCAAGATCGCTGTCGACGGCACCGTGCTCGACGGCGCCGGCGAGGTCGACGAGTCGATGGTCACCGGCGAAAGCCTGCCGGTGCACAAGGAACCCGGTTCCCCGGTCATCGGCGCGACTATCAACACCACCGGCAGTCTGCGGGTGCGGGCCACCAAGGTCGGTTCCGACACCGCGCTCGCCCAGATCGTGGAACTCGTCCAGCAGGCACAGAATTCGAAGGCGCCGGGCCAGCGGCTGGCCGACCGGGCGGCGTTCTGGCTGACCCTGGTCGCCCTGGTCGGCAGCCTGACCACGCTGGTGGTGTGGCTGCTCGTGGGTGCCTCGCTGAGCCGGGCGCTGCTGTTCGCGATCACCGTGGTCGTGGTGACCTGCCCCGACGCGCTGGGTCTGGCGACACCGACCGCGATCCTCGTCGGCACCGGTCTCGGCGCGAAACGCGGTGTGCTGTTCAAGAACGCGACGGCACTCGAGGACGCGGCCCGTGTCGACGTGGTGGTGATGGACAAGACGGGCACGCTCACCAAGGGCGCGCCGGAGGTCACCGATGTGGTGGCGGCACCCGGCATCGACACCGACCGGATGCTCGCCCTGGCCGCGGCGGTGGAACGCGAGTCCGAACATCCGCTGGCGAAAGCGATCGTCGACTACGCGAAAACCCATGACGCCCCGGCCCTCGCGGCGACGGAGTTCCGGAACGTGCCGGGCCGCGGGGCGATCGCCACCGTCGACGGTCATCGCGTCGTCGTCGGCAATCGCGGGCTGCTCGACCAGGAGCACATCACCCTGGGCGAGCTGGCGACCCGGCGAGACGAACTGGCCGCCTCGGGACACACCGCCGTCCTGGTCGCCGTCGACGGCACCGCGGCCGCGGTCATCGCCCTCGCCGACGCCCCGCGGCCCACCTCTGCAGCCGCGGTCGCCGCCCTGCACGATCTCGGCGTGGACGTGGTCATGCTGACCGGCGACAACCACGCGACCGCGCGACGCATCGCCACCGACCTCGGGATCGACACCGTGATCGCCGACGTCCTCCCCGGCGACAAGGCCGACCGGATCGCCGAGCTGCAGCGGGCGGGCAAGAAGGTCGCGATGGTGGGCGACGGTGTCAACGACGCGCCCGCCCTCGCAGGGGCCGATCTGGGCATCGCCATCGGTGCGGGCACCGACGTCGCCATCCAGACCGCCGACGTCGTGCTCATGCGTTCGGACCCGTTCACCGTGTCGACCGCGCTGCGCATCGGCCGCGGCACCGTCCGCAAGGAACACCAGAACCTGGCCTGGGCGGTCGGCTACAACGGCCTCGCGCTGCCGATCGCCGCCGGGGTGTTCGAACCGTGGGGCCTGACCATGCGACCGGAGATCGCGGCGATGGCCATGTCGGGATCGAGCCTGATCGTCGCCCTCAACGCGCTGCATCTCAAACGCCTGTCGCTGCCCGAACCACCTGGCCGTCGACGCGACGAGCGGTAACCGGCCGACTTGCCGCGAACCGCGCGTCGAGCATCTAGATTCGAGCGATGGAATCGATCGAGATCGATACTCCGACCGGGCGCATCGACGCCCTGATCGCCCGTCCGCAAGGCGAGGGCCCGTGGCCGGGCGTGGTCGTCCTGCACGATGCCCTCGGCGTGAACGCCGACCTGCGGCGCCAGCTCGATATCGTCTCCGGCGCGGGCTATCTGGCGATCGCGCCGAACCTGTTCGCGCGCGGCCGGGCCCGCTGCATCCAGCAGGCGTTCCGCGCGGTCGCGTTCACCGGGAAGGGCCCCGCGGTGGGGGAAATCCTCGCCGCCCGCGACCGCCTCGCCGACGACCCCGGCTGCACCGGCCGCATCGCGGTGCTCGGCTTCTGCCTGGGCGGCGGCTTCGCGCTGCTCACCGCGCCCCAGGGTTTCCACGCCTCGGCACCGTTCTACGGCAGCCTCTACGGTGATTACAAGACACTGCTCGACGGCGCGTGCCCGGTGGTTGCCAGCTACGGCCGCCTCGATCCGGCACTGCCGGGTGCCGCGCGCAAACTCGAGGCGGCGCTGATCGCGGGCGGGGTCGAGCACGATATCAAGACCTACCCGAACGCCACCCACAGCTTCGCCAATGTCCTACCCGGAAACGCCGTGCTGGAACGCATCGGCATCGGCTACGACGCGGCGGCCACCGACGACGCCTGGCAGCGCATCTTCGCCTTCTTCGACCGGCATCTGCGCACCGGAGAGTGAGCCGCGCACCACGGTTGCCGGGAGTGTGCGGCGCTTATACTGTGGCCAAGCGCAGCTGACCTGCCGTCGATCGGAGAGCGTCACATGGGGTACCAGCGCATCATGGTGGGGACCAACGGCTCGGAGTCCGGGCAGACGGCGGTCGCCGTCGCGGGAGAACTCGCGGTCAAGCTCGCTCTCGGGGTCACCGTCGTGAGCGTCTGGAAGGAAGCGACGCTGAAGGCGGGCACCGACGCCGCCTGGGCCGAGGAGATCACCGGGGCCGCCGCCGACGTCCTCGCCGCGGCGGGGGTCACCGAGGTGCTGCGCAGCGAACTGCCCGGCACGGCGGGCGCGGTCCTGCTCGAGATCGCCGCCGCCGAACCCGGCACGCTGCTGGTCATCGGCGGCGGCGGGCTGGGCAGTTCGAAGGCGCGCCTGCTCGGATCGACCGCCAATCACGTGTCCCACCACAGCGACTCCGATGTGGTGTTCACCCACAAGATCCCGAAACGGTGGACCACCGTCGGTCTCACCACCGACGGGTCGGCGAGCTCGATCACCGCGGTGCGCCGCGGCTACGACGTCGCCGTCGCCCTCGGCGCGCGCCCGTTCCTGGTGACCGCCGCCAAGACCGACGACGACGGCGCCGACACCCTGATCGAGGTGGAGGGCCTGGCGCAGGTCGAAGATCCGGAACTGTTCGGCCGCGACGTCCTCACCGGGGTGCCCGCGGCCGAGGCGATCTGCAACGCGGCCTGGAAGTACGACCTCGTCGTCATCGGTAATCGCGGAATGAGCGGTCCCGCACGGCTGTTGGGCTCGGTCGCCAACAAGGTCACCCACGACATCGACACCAACCTGCTGCTGGTCAACACCACCCACGTCTGACCGGGTTTGCTAAGGTTTAGCCGGTAACCGCGAAAGCTGCCCGAAACCACCTGGTCGGTCACTTATGATGACCCGAACGCGCGAGGTTCGGAACACGACGGAGTGGACGCCGGATGAATGCTGGGATCGAAGCGGCGGGCTTCTTCGGCCTGCTCGACTGGGAGAAAACGACCGGCCTGAGCAAGTTCTGGGTCGACATGATCAGTATTCCGATCTTCAGCGCCATGGCCGGTCTGATCACCAACTGGACCGGCGTGATCATGCTGTTCGCGCCGGTACGGTTCACCGGGTTCTATGTGCCGGGCCTGAAGACGATCTTCCCGCTGCTGCCGCGCAAGGTGCAGATCCTGCCCACCTTCGCCCCCGGCGGCATCCTCGGCTTCCAGGGATTCATCCCGGCCCGTGCCGAGAAGATGGCGAGCCTGATGGTCGACAACGCCGTCGCCAAGATCGGCACGGCCAAGGACTTCTTCGATCAGATGGATCCGCGCAAGATCTCCGCGCAGGTCGCCCAGGTGGCGCTGCCGAACGTGCGGTCGATGGTCGACGAGATCATGGACACCGAGCATCCCCAGCTGTGGGCCGACATGCCGCCGCGCGCACGCGAAGTCGTGTACTCGCGGGTGGAGGCGGAACTGCCCGCGATCACCGACCGCGCCTTCGACTTCATCGGCGCGAACATCGATCAGCTGCTCGATGTGAAATTGATGGTGGTCGGCTATCTGCGGCGGCGCCCGGAACTGCTCAAGGACGTCATCTACGGGCTGGGCGCGCCGGAGTTGCGGTTCATGACCCGCAGCGGGGTGATCGGGTTCCCGTTCGGGGTCGTGGTCGCGTTGTGGTTGTCGTTGCTGCACTACAGCACCCCGCACGGCGACACCCCGGCGGTGATCTCCCTGCCCGGCTGGCTCTACGACATCCTGCACTTCCTGCCCGCGTGGGCGTGGGTGCTCCTCGGTGGTGCGGTGGTCGGTGTGCTGGTCAACATCATCGCCATCAAAGTCGTCTTCGAGCCGGCCACCCCGCAACCGCGCTACAAATACCCGTGGCGGGTCGCGAAATTCGCCAAACGCCAGCATCAGGCGGCGGCCGACCTCGGGCACGCGATCGGGTATCAGATCGTCACCCTCGACGTCGTCACCGAACAGCTCCTCGACGGGCCGAGCGGCGACAAGACCCGCGCGGTCATCGCGCACTTCCTCGAGGCCGAGATCGACCGGGTGCTCGGGCCACTGCGGTCGGTGACCCGGCTGGCGGTGGGGCCGCGCCAGTTCGACGCCATCCAGGCCACCGCGGGGGCGAACCTGGCGACGGAGATGAAGCCGTGGCTGGTCGAGGACGTCGAGTTCTCGCAGACCACCGCGGCCAGCGTGGACCGCCTCGCCACCGAGAAGCTGCGCGAACTGCCGCCGGAGGAGTTCGTCGAAATGCTCTACACCGCCATCGAACAGGACGCCTGGCTGCTCTACGCGCACGGCGGCGCGCTCGGTGTGATCGTCGGCGCTCTGCATCTACTGATCTTCGGAGTGTGAGCAATGGACGAGCGCGAGAACCTCCCCGAACCGACCCCCGAGCCCGGGATCCCCACCGACCTGGCCGGGTTGGCGCGCATCGCGGGACTGTCGTTGCGCCACATCGTCGGCGCGGTCACCAAGGGGGCATTGCACACCGCCACCGACCTGGCCGAGGACATCCGCGCGGGCGCGCCGATGTCGCAGATCATCGACGAGCGCATCGACTCGCTGCGCAAGATCGCGCTGGGCGCGCTCGGCCTGACCAGTACCGCCTCGGGCGTGTACGGGCAGTCCGAAACCAGTGTCGGCGCCGAGGATCTCAAGGCCATGGGTGATGCGATGATCACCGAGGGCTGGGATTCGGCGCAGCAGCCGCGCGACCTGCATCCCTCGTTCGTGCCGATCCTGCACGACCTGACCCCCGACGAGGCGCGCATCCTGCGCTTCCTGGCCGTCGCCGGTCCGCAACCGGCGATCGACATCCGCACCAAGGCGCCGTTCGGGATCGGCTCGCAGCGCCTGGCCGACGGCATCAACATGATCGCCTACATGGCAGGTTGCGCGCTGCCCGAACGCGATCACCACTACCTGGGCAACCTCAGCAGGCTGGGGTTGGTGCGGTTCTCCACCGAACCGGTCGCCGATTTCCGCCGGTACGCGTTCCTGGAGGCCCAGCCCAGCGCCCAGGCCGCCTACAAGTCGGTGAAGATGCGCGCGATCAGCTCCTACCGCAGCATCTACCTGTCGGTGTTCGGCACGCAGTTCTGCGACGCGTGTTTCGTGCACGGCGACTACACCGGGGGCGGCTGGGCCAGCGACGATCGAGGTGACGTCTATCTGGGCAAGGGCCCCCGGTTGCCGTGAACCGCGTCAGTCCTTGCCGCGCAACGCATCCAGCACGCCGGCGAACATCACCGACTTGATCGCGGTCAGCGTCGGCTTGTCCTTGCCGCCGAATGGGGCGACGGTCGCCAGCGCGGTGTCGAGGACCTCGTCCGCGCCGACTGCGGCGTCGACCAGGTCGTAGGCCAGCGCGTCGGTGCCACCGAAGCGCCGTCCGGTGGTCATGGCGGCGATCGCGGTCTTCGGCGGCACCTTGGCCTGAATCAGCGCGGCCATGCCGTTGGTGAACGGGATGCGGATGTCGGCCTCAGGGAAGCAGAAGAAGCCGCGATCGGCGCGCATGACCCGGTAGTCGTGGGCGACGGCGAGCATGGCGCCCGCACCGAAGGCGTGGCCACCGATGGCGGCGGCGGTGGGCATCGGCAGCGTGAGCATCCGGCCGAACAGGGTGTGCACGGCTTCGACGTACTCGGCGGCGCGATCGCTGTTGGCGGACAACCAGTCCAGGTCGAGGCCGTTGGAGTAGATCTTGCCGGTCGCGGTGGTCACCAGCGCGGCCGCGCCCTCGGAGACGACGGTGTCGAGATGGGCGTGCATCTCGGTGATGAAGTCGGGGGAGAAGCGGTTCTCCCCGTCGCCGAGGTCGAGGATCGCGATCGCGTCGTGGTGGCGCAGGGTGGGCATGGAGGGTTTCCTTTCAGCGGGGGCCGAGTTCGAGCACGGCACGGACAGCGGCGCGCAGATGTCTGCGGGCCAGGGGATCGGTGAGCCGGTCGCGCCGCAGCAGCAGCGCGGTCGGCAGATCGACCAGGCAGGTGGTGACGGTGGCGACGCCGCGCCGGTCGGCCCGGCCCCACAGCGCCCGCGCGACCCGCGACAGCGCGGTCAGCAACGCCTTCTCGGTGTCGGCGATCTCCCGGGCGAGGTCGGCGGGCAGGGCGCCGTCGAGCAGTTCGGTCCGGTCGACGAGCAGCAGCAGCCGGGCCGAACCGGGGTGGGCGTCGGCCAGGCGCGCCGGGGTCTCGGCGGCGTCGACGACCGCGTCGATGCGCGCGTCCGGGTCGGTGGCGGCGACGGCGCGGTCGATGTCGGCGGCCTGCAGGGCCAGGAAGCGGCGGGCGGCGCGTAACCAGGTGCGCGCCAGCACTTCCTGGCGGGAGCCGAACGTGTGGTACAGCGCGCCGTTGGACACTCCGGTCGCGGCGGCGACGGCGCGCACGGTCACCGCGGCGGGACCGGAGCGCGCGGCGAGGTTCTCGGCGGCGTCCAGCACGGTCTCCGGGTCGTGAGTTCGCGGTCTCGGCATGAACAAAAGTTTACAGAGCGTCTGCTCTGTTATTCCGTTCGGATGCTCTTGTCACCTGGTAGCGCACGGATTTTGTTCCAGCACTTGGTATTTCGATCTCACATTCGGCGGTTTCGGCACAGCATAGACTTCGTTACGTTCGCGCGAGCCCTCGTTACGATCGGGTACTGTTCGCATTCTTCGGTCCTGCCCGCACGAACAGATCGGCATCGCGATGTCCCGAGTGGTCACCAAGGAGCAGTACTACGACACCGCCGTGGCGGTGCTCGCCGAGTTCGGCTTCAAAGGCCTCAACATCGGTGTGCTGTGCCGTCGCCTCGGGGTCACCAGTGGCTCGTTCTACCATCACTTCGGTTCATGGCAGGGCTTCGTCGACACGCTGCTCGAGCACTGGGAGAACCGGCAGATGATCGAGCTACGCGCGCTCGATGTCGGCCACGGCGATCCGGACGCCGACGTGCGCGCCATGTCGGAACTGGCCGGCGGCCTCGAACACGGCGCCGAAGCCGCGCTGCGTGCGTGGGCGGCCAATGACGAGTCGGTGCACGTGGCGGTCAAGCGGGTCGACGAATCCCGTCGCCGCACCGTGCATCGCGTGATCGACAGTGTCGTCGGCGACACGGCCACCGCCTCCGTCGTCACCGAATTCGGCATGGCGATGCTGATCGGCTACCAGCAGCTCGCCGCCACCGGCGAACCCACCGAACTGGACCAGCTGCTCGCCGAGTACGCGCGCCTGATCTACTCGCACCGGCCTCAGCCGAGCAACTCGTCCACGTAGCACCAGCGCCACACCTCGCCGGGCTCGACGCTGCGCATCACCGGATGCGCCGAGGTCCGGAAGTGGGCGCTCGCGTGGTTGCCCAGCGACGACTCACAGCAGGCGATGTTGCCGCAGCCGGTGCACATCCGCAGATGCACCCAGCGCAGCCCCTCGGCGACGCAATCCCGGCACACCAGTGCCCCGACCGGCTCGCGCAGCAGCGGCGCGTGTTCGAGGTGGGTGCAGCCGTCGGCAGGCGCGGCGCCCGAGAGCGGTTCGGTGCCGGGGTCCTCGTCGGCCTCGTCGAAGCGGTCGATCATCGATTCCTCGAGGTCGAGGCGCGCCAGAACATGCTGGAGCACTTCGTAATCCACCGCGCCCGCGTCCCGGACCGCCAGCACGGCATCGCGTTCGGCGGCCAGCATCGCCAGCCGCAGGCGCCGGTACTCGGCGGTGGGTGTCACCAGTTCGGCTTCGGGGCGGCCCAGGCGTTCCCAGGCCGCGTTGGTGCGCCAGATCAGCCGTTGCCGCAGCGATTCGATCACCGGCTCGGGGGTGTTGGGGCCGATCCGCTTGTCCAGCTCGGCCAGACCCGCGCTCGACGCCTGTTGCAGCAGATCGGCTTTCGCGAGCGCGTCCTCGGCGCGGCTCGGTCCGCGCAGCCGCAACAGGCGCACCAGCCACGGCAGGGATGTGCCCTGCACCAGCAGTGTGCCGCCGACGACTACCAGCGCCAGCAGCTCCAGCACCGGCAGCTGCGGGGTCGACTCGGGCAGCAGCAGCACCGCGGCCAGGGTCACCACCCCGCGCATCCCCGCCCATGACACCACCGCGGCATGACTCAGCGGCTCGGTCTCGCGCCCGAACAGGCGCGCCACCAGCACCGGCGTGAACACCCAGATCGGGCGTGCCAGCATCACCGCGGCGAGCACCGCCACCGCCGCGATCAGCAACGTGCGACGGTCCAGCCCGCTGCGCCAGGCGCCCTCGACGATCCAGCGCACCTGCAGGCCGATGATCAGGAAGACCGCGCTCTCCAGGATGAACTGGATGGTCCGCCAGTTCGTCGACTCGGCGACCCGGGAGGCCGCGCCCTGCCAGCGTTGCGCGCCGTGGCCGAGGATCATCCCGCACGTCACCACCGCGATCACACCGGAGGCGTGGACGTGCTCGGCGGGCAGATACGCCACGAACGGCGCCAGCAGCGACACCGTGGTGTCGAGCACCGGATCCTTGATCCGCTTGCGCAGCAACACCAGTGCCGCAGCGATCACCCCGCCGACGACCGCGCCACCGACGGCGGCGAGCAGGAAGTCCCCGCCGATCTGCCACACCGTCACCGCACCCGCCATCGCGGCGATGGCGCCGCGCAACGACACCAGCGCCGTCGCGTCGTTGAACAGCGATTCGTCCTCGAGGACGGTCACGATGCTGCGCGGCATGCCGGTGCGGCGGGCGATCGCCGTCGCCGCCACCGCGTCCGGGGGTGCGACCACCGCGCCCAGCGCGACCGCGGCCGCGAACGGGATCGGCAGCAGCCACCAGGCCACCAGCGCCACCGCGAACGTGCTGAACAGCACCAACCCGACCGACAGCGACGCGATCGTGCGCAGATTGTCCTTGAAGTCGACCAGCGAGGTCCGCAACGCGGCGGTGTAGAGCAGCGGCGGCAGCAACCCCAGCAGCACCACCTCGGGTTCGAGATGCACCTGCGGCACCATCGGCAGATAGGAGGCGGCGACGCCGGCGACCGTCAGGACGAGAGGCTCGGACACCCCGAACCGCCGCGCCAGCGCCGCGAGCGCGGTCGCCGACCCGACGAGCACCACCAAGCCGATCGCCACATGCACGAGCAGCATTCTTCCATCGCGGTCACGGCGACGACGGCCGCGGCGCCACCACCGGGCTCAGCCGACCTGCTCGGCGCCCCCGAGGTGGCCGACCTCGCCCCACACCCGCAGGCTCAGCTGACGGCCCTCCCGCCGCCACTGCGATACCGACGCGTTCGGGACGGGCTCGAGGGTATCCGGGACCGCGGCGCCCATGCCCTCCAGGATGTAGCGCATCGACATCACCACCGCGTCGTGGGTCACCGCCAGCACCTGCTCGCCGGCCGCGACCACGTCCAGTTCGTCGAGGAAGCTGCGCACCCGCACGGCGACATCGGCCAGCGACTCGCCGCCGGGCGGCCGGTAGACCCAGTTCCCGATCCGTTCGCGCCGGGCCGCCTCCTCGGGGGAGCGTCGCCGGATCGCCTTGTACGGGTGTAGTTCGAAGACGCCCATCTCACGGTCGCGCAGCCGTTCGTCTACCAGGGTGCGGATCGGGCGCAGATGCCGGTTGCGGGTGACGGCGGCCTCGGCCATCACCGCCCAGGTGAGCCGGGTCCGCAAATAGGGGGAACAGACCACCAGCCCGGGTCGCTGCACACCGGCGAGACCGGCCAGCCACTCGCCCAGGCAGTGCGCCTGCCAGTGTCCCAGTTCGGTCAGTTCTACCTCGGCGTCCGTGCCGCGCATCGGGCGCAGTTCGGTCGCCGGGTCCGCGTACCAGGCATTGGCCGCGCTCTGGGCGTGCCGCACGGCCCACAGACCGTCCAGTGCGCGCGGCACCGTCAAGCCTTCGGGCACCTGCACCCACCCCCTCCGCTGTTCGAACCCCATCGATGTCCTTCGTGCTCGTCCTGTCGTGCCCGGACGCGCCAGGGAATAGCGGCTTCGTCGCCGGCGTTGTACCCCCAGAATTTGAACGCCTGTCCAGATACTTCCGGCGGACCGCCGCCGGATTTCGTGTGCCGGAGGAGGCCCGCTTGACCACCAGAGTAGAGATCTGGACCGACATCAACTGCCCGTTCTGCTACCTCGGGAAGGCGCGCTTCGAACAGGCACTGGCCGAGTTCGACCATCGCGACGATGTCGAGGTCGTGCACCGGTCCTTCGAACTCGATCCCGGCCTGCCCGCCGACGAGACCGGTCCGGTGATCCCGCGCATCGCCGCCAAATACGGCATCAGTGTCGACCAGGCCGCCGCCAACGAGCGCGGCATCGGCGCCCAGGCCGCCCAGCTCGGTCTGCCCTACCAGATCTCCGGTCGCGACTACGGCAACAGCTTCGACATGCACCGGCTGCTGCACTTCGCTCTCGGGCAGGGCAAGCAGGACGCCCTGCTCGACGCCCTCTACGCGGGCAACTTCGCCGAATCCGAGCCGGTCTTCGCCGACACCGAACGCCTTGTCGCCCTTGCGGTTCGCGCCGGACTGGACGAGACCGCCGTGCGGGCGGTGCTCGCCGACCCGCAGGCCTATGCCGACGCCGTCCGCCAGGACGAACGCGAAGCCGCTCAGCTCGGCGCCACCGGCGTGCCGTTCTTCGTCTTCGACAACAAGTACGCCGTCTCCGGTGCCCAGCCCACCGAGATCTTCACCCACGCCCTGACCACCGCGTGGAACGACCGCCCGGCGCCGCTGGTGCTCGCCACCGACGCCGACGGTGACACCTGCGGCCCGGACGGCTGCGCGATCTAGCGAACTACAGGCACCCGATCGAGCCCGGGGTGTTGAGCTGCATCAGCTGCAAGGCGACCGCCGTCGCGCCCGTCGCCGACCGCAACCGCGCGCTCACCGACGGGGAGGGCGGCAAGTCGTTCTCGACTTCGTCGGGGCGCCACCCACGACCGCTACCGCGTCCGCCGCGGCGGGTACCGCCGCCGACATCACCGTCGTCGGGCTCGGTGGTGGCACGGTCGCTGTCGGCTTCGGTTCGCTGCCCTCCGAGACCACCGTGACCTCGCCCTACTGGGGCACCCGCACCGAGTTCATCGAAGTCCTCGACATCGCCCGCCGCGGTGAGGTTTCGGTCCACGTCGAGACGTTCACCCTCGACGAAGCTCCGCTGACCTATGAACGCCTGCACGCCGGGCAGATCACCGGCCGCGCGGTCATCGTTCCCAACGCCTGAGGTATCGGCCCCCGGGTCGGCTACCGTGGAGACCGCTCGCACCGATCGACCGTTGCTGCTGGGAGGCGTCTTGCGCATCATCGTCCGGATCCTGCTCGTGCTCGCCGCCCTTGTCTGCGCCGCCGCGCCCGCCCTGGCCACCCCGGCCATCGACGACACCACCAGCCGCAAGATCGACGAACTCCTCGCCGTCCGCGCAGAAGCGGGCGCGATCAGCCGGGCCGACCTGCTCGCGCGGCTGTCCGCCCGCATGCTCGGCACCCCCTACGGCGCGAACATGCTCATCGGATCGGCCACCGAGCCCGAACAACTCGTCGTCGACCTGCGTCGCGTCGACTGCTTCACCTACCTCGACTACCTCGACGCCGCGTCCCGCTCGGCCGACCGCGACCAGTTCGTCGCCAACCTCGTGGCCACCCGCTACGTCGACAGCCGCGTCGAATTCACCCAGCGCAAACACTTCTTCACCGACTGGGCGGCCACCGGGCGCATCGCCGCCGCCGATGTCACCGCGAGCCTGAGCCCCGCCGCTGTCACCGTCACCAAGCACCTCAACGCCACAGCCGACGGCGGCACCTACCTGCCCGGCCTGCCGGTCGTCGACCGCGCGATCACCCACATTCCCGCAGCCGCCGTCGACGGTGCGGTGGTGTCCGGCCTGCGTACCGGTGACTTCGTCGGCGCGTACACCCCCGACGCCGGCCTCGACGTCACCCATGTCGGCATCATCGTCCAGACCGCCGACGGCCCGATGTTCCGCAACGCGTCCTCGCTGGCTGCCTACCAGGTCGTCGACACCCCGCTGGCCGACTACGTCCGCACCACGCCGGGCATCGTCGTCCTGCGCCCGCTCTGAACACCGCACCGCCACCGAGGAATTCGCTGTGACCACACTGCCCGACCGTCCCAATACCGCCCTGCTCGTCGTCGATGTCCAGAACGGCGTCGTCGACGAGGCACTGCGCCGCGACGAGGTCGTCGCCAATATCGCCGCACTCGTCGACCGGGCCCGCGCCGCGTCGGTGCCGGTGATCTGGGTCCAGCACTCCAGCGACGATCTCGTCACCGGCACCGACGCCTGGCAGTACGTCCCCGAACTCACCCGCACCGACGACGAACCCCTGGTGCACAAGCGCTACGGCGACTCCTTCGAGGACACCCCGCTCGAAGCCCTGCTCGCCGCGACAGGCACCGGGCACCTCATCGTCACAGGCGCCGAGTCCGACGCGTGCATCCGCTCGACCATCCACGGCGCGTTCGTGCGCGGCTACGACGTCACCCTCGTCGCCGACGCCCACACCACCTTCGACAAAACCCTGTGGGGCGCACCGCAACCTGCCGAAGTGATCGCCCACACCAACCTCTACTGGCAGTACCAGCGGGCGCCCGGCCGCACCGCCGACGTCCGCCCGACCGCAGAGCTTGACTTCAGGTCGACCTGAGGCGGCACGGTGGTCCCATGACCACCTTCGACCGCGCCCAGAGCCTCGGCTACGACCGCCGCGCCACCCGCTTGCTCGGCAGCCTCTACCGGCGCATCGCCACCGACATCGACACCGCGACCAGCCCCGCCGCCACCGTCGCCGACATCGGCACCGGGCCGGGGAAAATGCTGTCCTGCCTGGCGCCCCGGCGACCCGACCTGCGCCTGCACGGCATCGACCTGTCCCCGCACATGATCGAGATCGCCGGCCGCAACCTGCACGGCCACACCGCCGAACTGACCGTCGCCGACGTCACCGACCTCCCGTACCCAGACGCGAGCATCGACCTCGCTGTTTCCAGCCTCAGCATGCACGAATGGCCCGACCTCGACCCGGCCGCCGACGAACTGCACCGCGTCCTCCGGCCCGGCGGCATCCTCGCCGTCTACGACTTCCGGTTCACCCGCGCCGACCCCATTCGGGACACGCTGCGCGCCCGATTCGGCACCGTCGACGCCACCACGATCCGGCTGCCGTGGCATCCCGTCGCCCTCGTCACCCGCTACCGCGCGCCACCGCCTAGGCTCGACGAATGACCGGTGAGCACACCACGATCGGCGCGGCGGCGGCACAGTTCGGTCTCGCCACCCATGTCCTCCGGCACTGGGAGGGCCGTGGACTGCTCACCCCGGACCGCGACGCGGCAGGCCGCCGCCGTTACCGCGACACCGACCTCGACACCATCGCCATGATCGTCCTCGGCAAGAAGGCCGGGCTGTCCCTGGACGACCTGGCCCTGCTGTTCACCGAGGCACCCGACCGCGCCACCCGTCGGCGGATACTCCACGCCCACCGGGCCCGCCTCGCCGACCAGCTCGCCCGCACCCGGGCCGCCCTCGACGCCGTCACCCACGTCCTGGACTGCGACGCCGAGGACTTCCGCACCTGCCCGCACTTCCTCGATCAGGTCGCCACCGTCCGCCCGCCTACCGCACGTGCGCGCCGATCGCCGACGACTGCCCACCCGGCCCTGCTGGGCATGCCTGCCCCGGCATGAGACGATCGCGCATGTGACCAGCACGCCGGAGCGACCTCAGCACCTGCGCGACCTCGCCCTGCTGCGCCGCGTCCGCGACCGCATCGACCGCGAGTACGCGCAACCGCTCGACGTCGAAGCGCTCGCCCGCGGCGTGCACATGTCCGCTGGGCACCTGAGCCGGCAGTTCCGCCTCGCCTACGGTGAATCGCCCTACTCGTACCTGATGACCCGCCGCATCGAACGCGCCATGGCCTTGCTGCGCCGCGGCGACCTGAGCGTCACCGAGGTCTGCTTCGCCGTCGGATCCTCCTCCCTGGGCACCTTCAGCACCCGCTTCACCGAACTCGTCGGCGTCCCGCCCAGCGTCTACCGGCAGCAGGCGCAAGCGACCCAGGGCATACCGTCGTGCGTGGTCAAGAAGGTGACCAGACCGATCAGGAATCGAGAAGCGCCGGTCTCCCGCGACAATTAGCGTGGTCGCCATGAACATCACCATTCACCAGACCTACCTGCCCCAGGACGACCCCGACGCCGCCCTCGCTTTCTACCGCGACGCGCTCGGCTTCGAAGTGCGCAACGACGTCGGCTACGACGGCATGCGCTGGATCACCGTCGGCCCGGCTGGCCAGCCCAGCACCTCCATCGTGCTGCATCCGCCCGCCGCCGACCCCGGCATCACCGACGAGGAACGCCGCGTCATCACCGAGATGATGGCCAAGGGCACCTACGCCGGCGTCAACCTCGCCACCGACGACCTCGACGGCCTGTTCGCGAAGCTCCAGGCAGGCGACATCGAAGTCGTGCAGGAACCCACCGACCAGCCCTACGGCATCCGCGACTGCGCCTTCCGCGACCCCGCGGGCAACATGGTCCGCATCCAGCAGACCAAGTAAGCACCACCGCCGGTAGATTCGGGAAACCGGCGACGCCGACCGACCTGAGGGAGATCCATGAGCACGGCCAACAAGTCCAGCACGGCGACCGTGGAGCCGGCCGACGCCCACGACTTGATCCGGGTGCACGGCGCCCGCGTGAACAACCTGCGCGACATCAGCGTCGAGATTCCCAAGCGCAGGCTCACGGTCTTCACCGGCGTCTCCGGCTCCGGCAAGAGCTCGCTCGTCTTCGGCACCATCGCCGCCGAATCCCAGCGCCTCATCAACGAGACCTACAGCGCCTTCGTGCAGGGCTTCATGCCCAGCCAGTCCCGCCCCGACGTCGACGTCCTCGAAGGCCTCACCACCGCCATCCTGGTCGACCAGTCCCGCCTCGGCGCCGACCCGCGCTCCACCGTCGGCACCGTCACCGACGCCAACGCCATGCTGCGCATCCTGTTCAGCCGCCTCGGCGACCCGCACATCGGCTCCTCGCAGGCCTTCTCGTTCAACGTCGCCTCGATCAGCGGCTCCGGTGCGGTCGCGGTCGAAAAGCACGGCGTCACCGTCAAGGAACGCCGCAGCTTCACCATCACCGGCGGCATGTGTCCCACCTGCGAGGGCAAGGGCACCGTCAACGACATCGACCTCACCCAGCTCTACGACGAGAACAAGTCCCTCGACGAGGGCGCGCTCACCATCCCCGGCTACAGCATGGACGGCTGGATGGGCCGGATCTTCAAGGGCAGCGGCTTCTTCGACCCCGCCAAGCCGATCAAGAAGTACACCAAGAAGCAGCTCGCCGACCTGCTCTACAAGGAACCGACCAAGATCAAGGTCGACGGCATCAACCTCACCTACGAGGGCCTGATCCCCAAGATCCGCAAGTCCATGCTGTCCAAGGACGTCGAAGCGCTACAGCCGCACGTGCGCGCCTTCGTCGAACGCGCCGTCACCTTCGGCACCTGCCCCGACTGCGACGGCACCCGCCTCAGCGCCGAAGCCCGCTCGTCCAAGATCGACGGCATCAGCATCGCCGACGCCTGCGCCATGCAGATCACCGACCTCGCCGAATGGGTGAAGGGTATCGAGGACCCCTCGGTCGCCCCGCTGCTGGAATCGCTGCGCCAGACCCTCGACTCGTTCGTCGAGATCGGCCTCGGCTACCTGTCGCTGTCGCGTCCGTCGGGCACCCTGTCCGGCGGTGAAGCCCAGCGCGTCAAGATGATCCGCCACCTCGGCTCCTCGCTCACCGACGTCACCTACGTCTTCGACGAGCCCACCGCGGGCCTGCACCCGCACGACATCCAGCGCATGAACGACCTGCTGCTGCGCCTGCGCGACAAGGGCAACACCGTCCTGGTCGTCGAACACAAGCCCGAGACCATCGTCATCGCCGACCACATCGTCGACCTCGGTCCCGCCGCGGGCTCCAAGGGCGGCACCATCTGCTTCGAAGGCAGCGTCGACGGCCTGCGCGTCAGCAAGACCGTCACCGGCCGCCACTTCGACGACCGGGCCGCCGTCAAGGACACGGTGCGGACATCCACGAGCGCCTTGCAGATCCGCGGCGCCACGGCCAACAACCTGCGCGAGGTCGATGTCGACATCCCGCTCGGCGTACTCGTCGCGATCACCGGTGTCGCGGGGTCGGGCAAGAGCTCGCTCGTCCACGGCTCCATCCCGATCGACGAAGGCGTCATCTCCGTCGACCAGGCCCCCATCAAGGGCTCCCGGCGCAGCAACCCCGCCACCTACACCGGCCTGCTCGACCACATCCGCAAGGCCTTCGCCAAGGCCACCGGCGCCAAGCCCGCCCTGTTCAGCGCCAACTCCGAAGGCGCCTGCCCGAACTGCAACGGCGCCGGCGTCGTCTACACCGACCTGGCCATGATGGCCGGCGTCTCCACCGTGTGTGAGGTGTGCGAGGGCAAGCGGTTCATGGCCGAGGTCCTCGAATACACCTTCGCGGGCAAGAACATCAGCGAAGTGCTGTCGATGCCCGTCGACGAGGCGCGTGAGTTCTTCGGCGAGGGGGAGGCCCGCACTCCCGCCGCCCACAAGATCCTCACCCACCTCACCGAGGTCGGCCTCGGCTACCTCACCATCGGTCAGCCGCTCACCACGCTGTCCGGCGGTGAACGCCAGCGCCTGAAGCTCGCCACCCACATGTCCGACAAGGGTGGCGTCTACATCCTCGACGAACCGACCACCGGCCTGCACCTGGCCGACGTCGAACAACTCCTCGGCCTGCTCGACCGGCTCGTCGACGCGGGCAAGTCCGTCATCGTCGTCGAACACCACCAGGCCGTGATGGCCCACTCCGACTGGATCATCGACCTCGGCCCCGGCGCCGGTCACGACGGTGGCCAGATCGTCTTCGAAGGCACCCCCGCCGACCTCGTCGCCGCCCGCTCCACCCTCACCGGCGAGCACCTCGCGGACTACGTCGGCGCCTGAGGCGCCCAGTGTCCTCCCTCAGGACAGTGGTTCCTGGGGGAGGACAACGACTTCGGCTCCAGGCACACGCGTGCCTGGCTGTCCTGCTCTGGGCCGCCGCCCCAGCACCTCGGCGCACAGTCTGACGCCTCCATCCACCGTCCGATGTGACGTATCTCGCCGCCACATGCTCTAGTCCACACCGCGCTCACCGGCCTAGCCTGAGAATCCGTTGCACGCGAAATCACCTGCACCAGAGGGATATTCGGTACCAATCGGACATTCCGGGGAACGTCGGTGACTCGCTGATTTCGGCGTGCGCTCTGATCGTTCCGCCGCTCCGGACAGGTCGACTCTTCGGCACCAGTCCGGTGGCCGAATCGTGGCAAGGAGTCGCGCCGGTGACACATCGAGTCGTCCTGAACCGCCGAAAGGCGTTCGCCGCCCTGGCATTGCTCGCGGTCGCCGGATGTGGAGCCGCCGACACCGCCGCCACCGCACCCCACTGGGACTACGACGCCGACGGCCCCGATCACTGGGCCGACCTCGACACGCACTACGCCACCTGCCGAAACGGTCACGCGCAGTCGCCGATCGATCTGCCAGACGCCGCCGAGGCCCACCCCGCCGACCACATCGAGATCCTCTACAGGCCGACCTCTACAGCCGCCCTCACCAACACCGGCCACACCATCCAGGCCACCGTGCCCGCCGACTCGGGCAACCGGATCATCGTCGACGGCACTCCGTTCACCCTGACCCAGTACCACTTCCACCTACCCAGCGAACACACCGTCGTCGGCGCCGAGACCGCCATGGAACTCCACCTCGTGCACACCGACCGGGCCGGACGACTGGCCGTGCTCGCGGTCATGTTGCGCGCCCAGCAGGAGCCGGCGCCGGTGAGCCGAATCCTCACCGCGTCACCGGATCGCGTCGGCGCCACGTGCACCCTGAGCGATATCGACCCGCGCACGTTCCTGCCCGGCAACCTCACACAGTTCCGCTACCAGGGGTCACTTACCACGCCACCGTGCACCGAAGGCGTGGCATGGATCGTGCTGCGCACACCGAGTCCCGTCGCGGCCGCCGACGTCGACCGGTATCGCGCGCTGTTCCCTCACAGCAACAGGCCGACGCAGCCACGCAACGGCCGCCCGGTCATCCTCGCCGGCACCGACTAGCGGGCCTGATCAGGACCGGGGGAGTAGCCCCAGGGTCATGTGCCGGACCAGGTCGTCGAGGAGCTGTTCGGCGTCGTAGTCGGCGGTGTACCCCGACCCGACGAAGGTCGCCAGACCCTGCACGGCCGCGAGTGCGGTGACACCGAGACGTTTCGGGTCGCCGGGCACGATCTCGCCCGCGGCCTGGCCCTCGGCGATCAGCGCGATGGGGATGGCGAAGGCGCGGTCCGCGGCCGCCTGGATCTCGGTGTCGGTGGAGCTGTGCCTGCGCGCGAACATCAGCGGGAGCAGTTCGGGGTTGTCCAGGGCGAACCGCAGATAGGCCTGGGCGAACGTCTGTAGTCGCATCGTGATCGGACCGGTGGTCACGGCCTGTTCGAAGCAGGCGCCGAGCCGTTCCAGGCCGGTGACGGCCAGCGCGTCGAGCAGCGCCTGCTTGTCGCGGAAATGCCGGCTCGGGGCCGCGTGGCTGACACCGGTGTCGCGTGCCAGCTGACGCAGCGACAGCCCGTCCGCGCCGACCGTGCGCAGCGCCGCCTCGGCGTGCTGCAGCAGCGCGGCGCGGAGGTCTCCGTGGTGGTAGCGCGAATGCATGGACATGGTGGTAGCAGGATATCCGACACGTCGACCAATGTTTGCATTGACTACTTTGTAGTCGGTGACTACATTAACGATGCCATGACTGACAACACCGCGCCGCCGCGCCCGCCGAGCAGCATGCCGATCCGCGAGTGGTTGGCACCGATCACGCTGGTCACCGTGCTGGCCGCACTCCTGGGCACCATGTACCTCGGCTACACCGCCGACCCCGAGAAACACCTGCACGACTTCCCGATCGCCGTCGTCAACCAGGACGTCGGCGACACCCTCGCAGGCAAGCCCACCAACCTCGGCGCCCAGATCAGCACCGCGCTGGGGGAGAACATCCCCGCCGACAAGATCGACCTGCGCACCGTCGGCCTCAACGAGGCACAACGTCAGCTGCGCAACGGCGAGGTGTACGGCGCCATCGTCATCCCCGGCGACTTCACCAAACGCGTCGCCATCCTCGGCGCCTCGTCGATCGTCCCCGGCGACGTCGAACGGCCGATCATCTCCGTGCTGACCAACCCCCGCGCAGGCACCCTCGCCGCGCAGATCATGGAAACCATCGCCGACCAGGCCATGACCCAGGTCAACACCACCGTCGGTACCCAGCTCGCCGACCAGGTACGCGGCGCGATCGGCACCGCGCCCCTCAGCGGCGCGGCCCAGCTGCAGCTCACCCAGCCCATCGACGTCGTCGTCACCCCGTACCACCCGCTGCCCGAAGGCACCGGCCAGGGACTGGCGGCCTTCTTCTACACCCTCGTCCTGCTGATCGTCGGCTTCAGCGGCGCGATGATGATCAACTCCCTCGTCGACGGTTCCCTCGGCTTCGTCCCCGCCGAATACGGCCCCTGGCACAAGGCAGCCACCCGGGCCCGGATCAGCCGCTGGCGCACCCTGCTCATCAAATGGGGGATCGCCGCCATCAGCGCACCGCTGGCCTCCGCCGTCTTCCTCGGCATCGGGGCCCTCCTGAATATGTCCATCGAGCGACCGCTGATGCTGTTCCTCTACGGCACCCTGGCCATCGCCGCCATCGCCGTCACCGGACTGTCGGTCATGGCCGCCTTCGGCACCGCGGGCCTGATGATCAACCTCATCGTGTTCGTCGTCCTCGGCATCCCCTCGTCCTCGGGCACCATCCCGCTCGAGGCCACCCCGCGCTGGATCGCCGACCTGGCCGCCTTCGAACCCATGCACCAGATCTACCTCGCCGTCCGCGCCATCCTGTTCTTCGACGGCCACCTCGAAGCCGGCATGAGCCAGGGCCTGTGGATGACCCTCGTCGGCCTGGCGATCGGACTCGTCCTCGGCGCCGTCGCCACCCACACCTACGACCTGCGCGGCCTGCACCGGCTCGGCCACGACCACCGCCAGGAACCAGCCGCCGCGCAGTAGCGGACACCTCGAATCGACACACCCACGTGGAAGGGCACCTGATGCGCGAGTTCGAAGCCCCGGCTTCCTACACCGTTCCGGAACACGCGAACAATTCCGACAGCGTGTTCCGGCACGCCGAACACTCGCCGGACACGGTGCTGTTCAACGTCGCGACCGGCGCCGGCGAACTCGCCGACGTCACCGCCGCCGAATTCGCCAGGACCGTCACCGATGTCGCCAAGGGCCTCATCGCCTCCGGCGTCGGACTCGGCGACCGGGTCGCCATCATGGCCCCCACCCGCTACGAGTGGGTAGTGCTCGACCACGCCATCTGGGCCGCGGGTGGTTGTACCGTCGCCATCTACGACAGCTCCGCCGCCGAGCAGGCCAAATGGATCCTGCAAGACTCCGCGACCCAGCTGCTGGTGGTCGACAGCGCCAAACACCGGCGGGTCATCGACCAGATCGACCGCGACGCACTACCCGAACTGACCGAAATCCTGCAGTTCGACCAGGGCGCCGTCGACGAGCTGACAGCGCGCGGCGCCGAACTCGACGACGAGGCTGTCCACACCCGTCGTGCGCAGGTCTACGCGACCTCCCCGGCCACCCTGATCTACACCTCGGGCACCACGGGACGGCCCAAAGGCGTGCTTCTGTCCCACGCGAACCTCTACGCGGAGTCGAAGTCCGACCGTATCGCCCTGGCGGACTTCGTCGTCGAAGGCCACAAGTCGCTCATGTTCCTGCCGCTCGCGCACGTGTTCGCGCGCGCGGTCACGCTGGCCGCGCTCGATGCCAAGGTGATCGTGGCGTTCAGTTCCGATTGGTCCACCCTCGTCGACCAATTCGGCAGCTTCCGGCCGCATTTCATTCTCGCGGTGCCGCGGGTTTTCGAGAAGGTCTTCAACGGCGCGAAGCAGAAGGCGCATGCCCGCGGCAAAGGCTGGGTCTTCGACCGCGCCACCGAGACCGCCATCGCCTGGAGTGAGTCACTGGACAACGGCGGGCCCGGCCTCCTGCGCAAGCTCGAGCACACCCTGTTCGACAAGCTGGTATACCGGCAGTTGCGCGGCGCGCTCGGCGGACGCTGCGGGGCAGCCGTTTCCGGCGGGGGGCCGCTCGGCGCCCGCCTCGGTCATTTCTTCCGCGGCGTGGGCATTCCCATCTACGAGGGCTACGGACTCACCGAGACCACCGCCGCGATCACCGTCAACACCCCACGGGACACCCGGGTCGGCACGGTGGGCCGCCCGACCGACGGGCACGGTATCAAGATCGCCGACGACGGCGAGCTGCTGCTGCGCGGCCCCGTGGTGTTCCACGAGTACTGGGGAAACCCCGACGCCACCGCGGATGCCTTCGCCGACGGCTGGTTCCGCACCGGCGACCTCGGTGCCATCGATCGGGACGGCTACCTCACCATCACCGGCCGCAAGAAGGAAATCATCGTCACCGCGGGCGGTAAGAACGTCTCACCGGGCCTGCTCGAGGATTCGTTGCGCGCGCATCCACTGATCGGTCAGGCCATGGTCGTCGGTGACGGCCGCCCGTTCGTCGGCGCGCTGATCACGCTCGACCCCGAGGCTCTGCCGGGTTGGCGGCAACTCCACAACCTGCCCGCCGACGTTCCGGTCGAGACCCTCCTCGACAATCCCGACCTGGTCGCCGAGATCGATGCGGCGATCGCCGACACCAATACTCAGGTGTCCCATGCCGAGGCCATCAAGAAGATCCGTATTCTGTCGGCCGATTGGACCGAGGCGACCGGTGAGCTGACTCCGAAGATGTCGTTGAGGCGGGCGGAGGTCATGAAGAAGTACGCCGCCGACATCGACGCGATTTATTCTTGAGTTCCCCAGTGCCCTTATTTCGTCACTGTGACGAAATAAGGGCACTGGGGAAGTGGAGGGGGAGTGCGAACCCTGCCGCCGCACGTCCGGTGAACCTTGCATTTCTGCACACCCGGAGCCGTAAGGCGCATATTCGGGCATTCATTATGGGCGTTCATGAATTGACCGGCATACGAGAATTGTCGAATTCGGCGCCACCTGTCCAAGGGCTGGAATCAGCGTCGCAAATGGTTCCTTGCACACGGCAAGGCCGCGCGAGTTCGGCGACGACAGTGGAACGGCAGCCGATTCGCGCAGAGGACGCAACTCGGCAGACTCTGCATCAATAATGCACAACACCCCGCCCGACCGGCGCCGTTCAAACGCCGATAATGCACATTATGTCAACCAACCCTCGCACTGATTACCGTGGCGTCAGCGTGATGGCGCCGACCACCACTCCACCCAAATACGATGGGCCCGTGTACCCGCCATGTCCGTCGCTGATCAGTACGACTCGGTGGCCGGGAAATAGGTCGACGTAACCACCGTCGGGAGTCGAATGAATTGGGTATCGCCCTATCAAGACCAGGTCCCCGCCCGCGACGCGCGCGTCGCGTTGCAGAAGCACGATGCCAGACGACCACGTCGTGGACGTATAGGCGCCGGGTTCGACGTCGGCGAATGCTTGACCGACCGTGCCAACGAGTGTGGCGGCACCCACTGCCACAGCGATCGCAGCAGTCCGGACTATCGCTGGTCTGGCACGTATGACCACCGTCAACTCCTGTCACCTCGGGCAATCAACTCTACGCCTTCCAACTCCGGCTGATCCGGCCGAACACCGCACGAGCAAAGGTGGTCACCGAACAAGCCTCGATGTCCGAGACTGTGCGTCGGGCACAAACAACAGGGAGTCAGAATGTCCGAAAAAGCACGTGACGATACCAGCGGCAGACACCGAGGGCGAACCGCAAGCGGAAGTTGTCCGTATCCAACGTGATTCCGTAGCGGCCGGTGATCTGCTGGATGCGGTACTGGACGGTGTTGCGGTGGACGTCGAGGACGCGGGCCGTGCTCGAGTAGCTCCCGCCCTCGGCGAGAAAGATCTCCAGGGTGTGGCGGAGCATGGCCATCTTGGTGCCGTCCTCGGCGAGCGGACCGAGGACGCGCCGGACCAGTCCGGCGAGCTCGTCGGGTTCGTCGGACAGGAGGGCGAACGGGGCGACGGTGTCGAAGTCCACCACCGGTGGCGCGTCCGGTCCGGCGGTCACGGCGAGGTTCTTGGCCCGGGCCGCGCTGCGGGCGGAGTTCCGGAATCCCGGGAGTCCCGCGCCGGCGGTGCCGAGCGCGACCCTGACGGGTAGGCCGGACGCCGCGATCTGGTCCGCGAGGTCGTCGGGTGCCGTGCGGTGGTCACCCGTGCACGGGAACCAGATACGTAGTGCGCGCTCACCGGTCGCCGCTGCCAGTTCCGCTCCCCTGGCGCCCATCGCCGTCGACAGGAGTTGTCGGGCCTGGTCGAGCGCGCGTGCCGCGTCCGCTCCCGTGGTGTCCGATGGGGTCCAGACCTCCGCGGCCCGGTGTCCCTGGTCCAGTCGATAGCCGAGGGCTTCTTCGGCGGCCCTGAGGTCGACGTCGTCGCTGTCGAGGAGTCGGGCGATCCACTGCTGGCGGGCGGCCTGGCGGCTGCTGAGCCAGCGGTCACGCTCGGTTTCGTAGATCCGGCCCATGGACGAGTTGAGGCGGTCCAGGTAGGTGCTCGCGAAGCGGAGCAGTTCGGCGATTCTGGCGGCTTGGTCCGGGCCGGGGACGGCGAGGATCAGGCCGATGGCCGCGTCGAGGAGGCGATACTGGCCCAGGCCGTAGGCGCGCAGGAGGACGGTCAGCGGTACGCCGCGCCGGGCCAGGCGCTGGGCGTAGGCGGCGGCGCCGGCGGGTGGGCTGACGGTGGCCGGGTCGATGTTGTTGGCCAGGACGTACTGCACGACGGCGATGTTCTCAGCGATGCTGGCGGCGCGCAGGTCGGCCAGGTCGAAGGCGATGTCGGTCACCGGGATCATCTGCTCGGTGACGCGGATCAGGTCCTCGGTGATCGTGTCGGTGAGTGGACCGAGCGCCTGGCCGACCCAGACGAGGGATCCGTACGCCGCCACCGTCCGCTCCGTCCGTTGTACAAAAACCGCCGACGATATTGTGCCATGCGCACAAATTCCCGCTCGGGAAGACCTTCGCCGTGGTTGTTGTGTGGTCGTGACAGGGTGACGTGTGGTGTCATGGTCGCCGAACGCCCCGATATCGACTCCTTCTTGCTTGTTCGACACTGGTCCGCCACCTGGTAGGCCCAGAATCCGACAGGGTTCGTGGGTCATCGCAGAGCTGTGGGCCGGACGGATGAAGGATGTTGTACAAGGATGGGTGAGGTTCGTCGTGCGGCGCGAGGTCGAGGCAATCGCAAGGCGAGCACTCCCCTCTTCGCGCAGCTGCTGACGGCGGCGGTCGACACGGCGGGCGACGCGATCGCCCTGATCTCCTCCCCCGCCGACGGCGACCGGATCGACCTGACCTACACCCAGCTCGACGAGTCGTCCTCTCGTCTGGCCAGGGAGCTGCTGGACCGCGGTATCGGGCCCGGTGATGTCGTCGCGCTCGGTTTCACCCGGTCGATCGAGTCGGTGCTGGCCGTGTGGGCGGTCGCCAAGACCGGCGCGGCCTATGTCCCGGTCGATCCCGGTCTGCCCGAGGAACGGATCGCCTACCTGGTGGCCGACTCGGGTGCCGTCCTCGGGCTCACCGCGACGTCGCACCGGACCGCCCTGGACGACTCCCTCGATTGGATCGAGGTCGATGCGCCCGAGCATCGGGAGCGGATCGCGGCGCGTCCGTCGCATCCGGTCTCCTACCTCGATCGGGTGCGTGCGCTGACCGATCAGCACCCGGCCTACGTCATCTACACCTCGGGGTCGACCGGACGGCCCAAGGGCGTCGTGGTCACCCACGCCGGTCTGGGCACGCTGGTCACGGCGGCGCGGGACCGGTACGCGGTGAACGCGGGCGACCGGGTGCTGCACGTGTGCTCGCCGAACTTCGACGTCTCGGTGCTCGAGCTGCTGGTGACCTTCCAGGCCGGTGCCACCCTGGTGGTGTCGCCGCCGACGGTCTTCGGCGGACCCGAGCTGGCGGCGCTGCTGCGCCGGGAACGCGTGACCCATCTGCTGATCACGCCGGCCGCGCTGGAGTCGGTCGATGCCGAGGGGCTCGACGAGCTGCGGGTGGTCGTCGTGGCCGGTGACGCGTTCGGCCCGGCCCTGGTCGATCGCTGGGCGGTCGGCGAGCGTGCCTTCTTCAACGGGTACGGTCCGACTGAGGCCACGATTCTCGCCACGGGCAGCGCCGGACTGCGGCCGGGCGAGCCGATCACGATCGGTTCGGCATTCCCCGGTATCGGGGCGATGGTGCTGGACGCGCGGTTGCGGCCGGTCCCGGCGGGTGTGGCCGGTGAGTTGTACCTGTCGGGTCCCGCGCTGGCCCAGAGTTATCTGGGCAGGCCCGGACTCACCTCGGAGCGGTTCGTCGCCGCGCCGTTCGCGGGTACGGCGGGCGCCCGGATGTACCGGACCGGTGATCTGGTCCGTCGCACGAGCGAGGGTGACTTCGAGTATCTCGGCCGTTCCGACTTCCAGGTGAAGATCCGGGGGTTCCGGGTCGAGCTCGGGGAGATCGATGCCGCGCTCACGGCCCATCCGGACCTCGAGTACGCCGTCACCATGGGCGTGAAAGCCGACTCGGGTGCGACGGTGCTGGTTTCCTACGTGCTCCCCCGCCAGGGTGTGTCGGTCGATACCGAGGAGGTGACGCGCTTCGCCGGCGCCTCGTTGCCCGGTCACATGGTGCCGACCGTGCTCATCGTGCTGGACGAGATCCCGCTGACGCCCAACGGCAAACTGGATCGCACGGCGCTGCCCGCGCCGGTGTTCGGCGCGGCCTGTTCCCGTGCGCCGGAGGGCCCGCTCGAGACCGCGATCGCCGAGCTGTTCACGCAGGTCCTGGGTGTGCGGGAGATCGGCGCCGAGGATTCGTTCTTCGCTTCGGGTGGCGACAGCATTCTGTCCATCCAACTGGTCTCGCGGGCACGGACGGCCGGTATCTCGTTCACCCCGCAGGAGGTGTTCGAGCATCGGACGGTGGCGGGACTGGCCCGCGTCGCGGTGGTCGGGGTGGAGTCGGTCCCGACGTTGGCGGAGCTTCCCGGTGGTGGTGTGGGGACGATGCCACTGACGCCGGTGCTGGCGGCTTCGCTGGCGGGTGGACGGGTGTTCGGCCGGTTCAGCCAGCAGATGGTGTTGGCGCTGCCCGCCGGTATCGATCGGATCGGCTTGGTGGACACCCTCACCGCGGTGCTGAACCATCACGACATGCTCCGCGCCTGCCTGCGGGAGGTGGACGGGAGGTGGGAGCTCAACGCGCTGCCACCGGGCTCGGTGGAGGCACACCAGCTGCTCACCCGGGTCGACGTTCCCGCGGGCCGGACCGACGCGGAGCTCGCCGAGATCGCGAGTACGGCCATGGATGCCGCGCTGGCGTCGCTGGATCCGCTGGCGTCGCGGATGGTCGCGTTCGTGTGGCTGTGCCGCGAGGACGGCCCGGATGGTCTGATCGTGGCGGCCAACCACGCCGTGATCGACGGGGTGTCCTGGCGAATCCTGTTGTCGGACTTGGTGGCCGCGTGGGCCCAGTACGCGGCTGGGCAGCGGGTCACCCTGCCTGCCGTCGGTACCTCGTTCCGCCGGTGGGCGCACGGTTTGACCGAGGCGGCGTCCGGGCGTCGGGGCGAGCTGGACCACTGGCGGCGGACCCTGGCGGTCCCTGATCCGCTGCTGGGCGGGCGTCCATTGGACCGCTCGGTCGATACCGCGTCGACTGTGCGGACTTTCAGTGTCACGGTGCCCGCCGACGTCACCCGGGCGGTGCTGACCGACCTGCCGACGATGTATCGCACGGGTGCCGAGGACGGCCTGCTCGCCGCGCTGGCCCTGGCGGTGCGGACGTGGCGGGCCCGCCGTGGCGTGGATGCTTCGGCGACGCGCATCCGGCTGGAGGGCCACGGCCGTGCGGAGTCCGCGGTCGGCGGCGCCGATCTGACCCGGACGGTCGGCTGGTTCACCAGCATGTATCCCGTGGCGCTCGATCTGGGCGGGATCGACGCTGAGGACGCGTGGCGTGGTGGTGCGGCGACCGCGTCGCTGGTCAAGGCGGTCAAGGAGCAGCTGCTCGCGGTGCCGCACAAGGGCATCGGTTTCGGCATGCTCCGGCATCTGGACATGGATTCGGGCCCGCAGCTGTCCGGCGCGCTGGGCCAGGTCGGCTTCAACTATCTGGGTCGGGTGTCGGCCGGTGATGTGCCGGATTCGCTCGCCGATCACGGCTGGCTGCCCACCGACGCGTGGGGTGAGCCCGTCGCCGACCAGGATCCGGCGCTGCCCGCGGCCGCCGTGGTCGATATCAACGCGCTGGCGGCCGGCTCCGGCGACGGTGTGCTGCTGCGGGCGTCGTTCTCGTATGCCTCGGGGATCATCGACGAGGCGTCGGTGCGTGCGCTGGCCGAGTGCTGGACAGAGGCGTTGGCGCTGCTCGCCGACCATCTCCGTGATCCGGCGGCCGGTGGCCTCTCCCCCGCCGATGTCGCGCTGGTGCGGGTGTCCCAGGGGGAGTTGGATGAGTGGCACCGTGCGCTGCCCGGGCTGAGCGATGTGGTGCCGTTGGCGCCGTTGCAGCTCGGCTTGCTGTATCTCGCGCAGGGCTCCCCCGATGCGGATCCGTATCTGGTGCAGCTGGCCGTCGAGTTGGCGGGTGCGGTGGATCTGGAGCGGTTGCGGCGGGCCGCGCAGGTGGTCCTCGATCGGCACGCGATCCTGCGCACGTCGTTCGGGTCGGCGGCGTCGGGTACGCCGGTGGGTTTCGTGGCCGAGGGTGTCGCGGTGCCGTGGCGGATCGTCGACACCACGGTGCGCGACCCGCGGGAGTTCCTGGCCGCTGAGGCGCGGGCCGGTTTCGATCTATCGTCGCCGCCGTTGCTGCGGTTCACGGTGTACCGCCGTGGTTCCGGTGATCTGCATCTGGTGCTGACCGCGCATCATCTGCTGGTGGACGGCTGGTCGATGCCGTTGCTGATGAAGGAACTGCTGGTCTCCTACGCCACCGACGGCGGCCCGTCGATGCTGCCGCGCGTGCGGCCCTATCGTGACTATCTCGCGTGGCTGGACGGCCGGGATCGGTCGGCGGCGCTGCGCGGTTGGCGCGTGGCATTGTCCGGGCTCGAGCCCACCGTGCTCACGGCGGCGGTCGCCCCGCCTGTGGATGCGGGGGCGGGATACGGGATGTGCGCGGTCGAGCTGTCGGCGGCAGAGGCGGAGGTCCTGTCGGCGGCCGCCGCGGCACACGAGGTCACCCTGAACACGCTGTTCCAGACGGCATGGGGATTGGTGCTGGCCGGTGCCGTCGGCCGGGATGATGTCGTGTTCGGTGCGGTGGTGTCGGGGCGACCGCCGCAGCTGGACGGTGTCGACGGCATGGTCGGTCTTTTCGCGAACACGATCCCGGTGCGGGTCCGGTTCGACGGTGCCGCGCCGCTGCGTGCGGTGTTGTCGCGGGTGCAGTCCGAGCAGGTCGCGTTGCTCGACGGGCATTACTTGGGGCTGGCCGAGATCCAGCGGTCCGCGGGCGCGGGTGAGCTGTTCGACACGCTGATGGCCTACGAGTCCTATCCGGTGGATACCGAGGGGATGCGGCGCGCACACGGCTCCATCGATGGTCTGGAGATCGTGGACGTCGAGGCGGCCAACGCGACGCATTATCCGGTGGCGGTCGGGGTCGAGGTGGGCGACGGCATCCGCGTCGGCCTGCAGTATCGGCTCGATGTCGTCGGCAGCGACGTCGCCGATGCGCTGGCGTACCGGCTCCGCGTGGTGCTCGATGCTCTCCGGGATACGCCGGATCGCCCGGTGTGCGATGCGCTCGAGGTGCTCGCCCGGCACGACGATCCGGTGGCGCGGTTCGCCTATTGGCGTGCGGTTCTCACGGATCTGCCCGAGGAGCTGAATCTTCCGTCGGATCGACTCCGGCCCGTCGCGCCGGTGGTCGTCGACGATCAGGTGCGGTTCGAGATCCCGGCCGATCTGGCCGGGCGGGTGCGGGATGTCGCGGAGTTCCGGCAGACCTCGGTGCGGACCGTCGTCCATGTCGCGTTCGCGGCGTTGCTGGCGCGACTGTCCGGTAGTGCGGACATCGCGATCGATGCGTTGGGCCCGCAGGATTCGGCAGTGCTGCTGCGACTATCGGTGCCGGGCGACCGAACCGTCGACGCGCTGCTGTCAGACGCCGCCGCGATCGCACGGAAGGCCTTCGCACACGCGGAGTTGTCCGCGGCGGAGGCGGCGGCCTTGGGTGTCGCCGAGCGAGCGTCCAGCCGGTTCGCGCTGCTGACGGAGCCGCGACCGGAGGCGACCCACTTCGACCTCGCGCTCTCCGTCTCCCCCGGTGCGGCGGACACGCTGTCCGCCGAGTTCGCTTTCGCCAGCGCTCTGTTCGACCGGGAGACGGTCTCGGTGTTCGCCGAACGGCTGGTCCGGCTACTGACGGCGATCACCGAGTACCCCCAGTCTCCGGTCGGTGACCTGGTTGTTCTCAGTGCGGCCGAACAGCTGACCGAGCGTGCTGCCGACCCCGTCGCTCTTGCGCTGCGGTTCCCGGATCTCGTCTCGCGTGGTGTCGCGCTCGGCCCCGACCGAGTGGCGATCCGGTACCGGGGACATTCGATGTCCTATGGCGAACTCGACGCGCGGACTTCCCGCTTGGCCCGTGCCCTGATCGCGCGGGGCGTTGGCCCCGAAGTCGCTGTCGCGGTGGTATTCCCGAGGTCGGTGGAGATGGTCGTCGCCGCACTCGCGGTCGCGAAGGCCGGTGGCCTGTTCGTGCCGATGGACCCGGCTCAGCCGTCACAGCGTCTCGACCACTTGGTCGCCGACTCGGGCGCGGCACTGGGTCTCACCGCTCCGGAGCATCTCGATCGGGTGCCGGCGGGCGTGGACTGGCTCACCGTGGACGCGGCTGAGAGCTCCGCCGCGACGCCGATCACGGACGCGGATCGTAGTGCGCCACTGCGGGTGGACCACCCCGCGTATGTCATCTACACCTCCGGTTCGACCGGCGTCCCCAAGGGCGTCACGGTGACCCACGCCGGCCTGAGCACCCTGGTCGAGGAGGCCGTTCGCCGCTACGACCTCACCGGGGGCCACCGGTTCCTGCACATCTGCGCTCCCTGGTTCGACCCGTCGGTCCTGGAATGGTTGTGTGCCTTCACGACGGGGGCGACGCTCGTCGTCGTGCCGGCGGAGATCCTCGGCGGTGTCGAGCTGACCGAGCTGCTGGCCGCCGAAGCCGTCACCCACGCGATCATCACTCCCGCCGTGCTCGGCACGCTCGATCCGGCGGGTCTCGATGCGCTGGAGCTGCTGTCCGTCGGCGGCGACGTGACCACGCCGGAGTTGCTGGCGAAGTGGCAGCCGGGTCGCCGCTATCTCAACGGGTACGGCCCCACCGAGACGACGATCATCTCGGCTTACGCCGAACTCACCGCCGGTCACCCCGTGTCGATCGGTGTGCCGGTTCCGGGCACGCACGCGATGGTCCTGGACGAGCGGTTTCATCCGGTGCCGCCGGGTGTCACCGGTGAGCTCTATCTGGCCGGTCGCGCGTTGGCGCGCGGCTACCGCAATCAGCCGGGGACGACGTCGGCCCGGTTCGTCCCCGATCCCTGGGGCGCCCCGGGTGCGCGGATGTATCGCACCGGTGATCTCGTGCGAGTACGCGACGCGGAACTGCACTATGTCGGTCGCGCGGACACGCAGCTGAAGGTGCGCGGGTTCCGGATCGAACCGGGCGAGGTCGATGCGGTGCTCGCCGGCCGCGCCGAGGTCGATGCGGCCGTGACCGTGGGCCGGTCGACAGCGTCCGGGTCCACTGTCCTGGTCACCTATGTCGTTGCCGCGCAGGGGCGGACCGCCGATCCGGCGGCGCTCACCGAGTACGCCGCGCAGCGCCTGCCGTCGTACCTGGTGCCCTCGGCGATCGTCGTGCTCGAGGCGCTGCCGCTGACTTCCAACGGCAAGCTCGACCGGTCCGCTCTCCCGGAGCCGGTCGCCGCGACGGCGGTCGATCGGGCGCCGTCGACTCCGGCGGAGACGGTGTTGTCCGGGCTGTTCGCGCGGGTGCTCGGGGTCGAGGCGGTAGGCGTGAACGATTCGTTCTTCGCCGTGGGTGGCGACAGCATTCTGTCGATCCAGCTGGTCTCGCTGGCCCGTGCGGCGGGCCTGACGTTCACGACCCGGGACGTGTTCGAGCACCGTACTGTGGCGAAGCTGGCCGAGATCGCCGCTGTCGACAGTCCTGCCGTCACCCTGGCCGAGTTGCCCGGTGGCGGGATCGGTGAGGTCGCGCTGACCCCGGTGCTGGCGGAGTTCCTGGCCACCGGCTCGAGCGATCGTTTCGCGCAGACGATGGTCCTGGCGCTGCCGGACGGTATCGATCGGGCCGGTCTGGTCGCGACCGTGGCCGCGGTGCTGCGCCGGCACGACATGCTGCGTTCACGGTTGCGCCACGACGGCGTCCGGTGGCGGTTCGAGGTGCTGGGGCCCGAGGCCGTCCACGCGGACGCGCTGATCTCCGAGGTCGACGCGGCCTCTGCCGAGGGCGACGACCTGACCCGTCTCGGTAGCGCCGCCATGGATTCGGCGCTCTCGGCGCTCGATCCGGGATATGGCCGGATGATCGCGTTGACGTGGGTGCGCAGGAACGACGCCCGGGACCTGCTCGTGGTGGCTGCCCATCACTATGCAATCGATGGGGTGTCGTGGCGGATCCTGCTGCCGGACCTGGTCGTCGCGTGGGCACAGCACAGCGCCGGGCAAGAGATCGTCGTGCCGCCGGTCGGTACTTCGTTCCGCCGCTGGGCGCACGGTCTGGTCGAGGCCGACCGCACCGGCGAACTCGACTACTGGCGGCAGCTGCTGTCCACCCCGGATCCGCTGCTCGGCGCACGGGCACTGGACAGCGCGGTCGACACCGAGGCGACGATGCGGTCGATCACGGTGCAGGTGCCAGCCGAGGTCACCGAACCGCTGCTGACCACGCTGCCCGCACAGTACCGGGCCGGCGCCGACCACGCCCTGCTCGCCGCGCTCGCGCTGGCCGTGCGCGAGTGGCGCGCGCGTCGTGGTGTGGAGGCTGACACTCTGCGCGTCAGGGTGGAAGCGCACGGTCGCCAGGAAGACGTCGTTCCCGGCGCCGATCTGACCCGCACCGTCGGCTGGTTCACCAGCGTCCACCCGGTCGTGCTGGACCTGTCCGAGGTCCCGGGGCAGGTCGACGACGCTGCCCTCGCGACAGCGGTGCGCTCGGTGAAGGAACAGCTGCTCGCGGTGCCGGACAACGGCATCGGCTTCGGCCTGCTACGCCTCGACCCGGCGCATCGGCTCACCGGTGGCCTCGGCCAGATCGGCTTCAACTACCTGGGCCGCGCGACGACCGGTCACGGGCCCGCCGAGGACACCGCCTGGCTGCCCGCCGCCGATCTCGGCGACATCGAGGTCGACTACGACCCCGCACTGCCCGCCGACACCGTCGTGGACATCAACGCGATCGCCGTCCCCACCGACGCCGGTCTCCAGCTCCGCGCCGACTTCCGTTACGCCACGGGCATTCTCGATGCCGATGACGTACTGGAGCTGGCCGACGAGTGGACGCGACAGCTGACCGCGCTCGCCGACCACACCCGGCATCCGGACGCGGGCGGCCTGACACCGTCCGATGTCGCGCTGGTGCCGGTGTCGCAGGCGGATCTGGACCTGTGGCGTCGCACCCACCCCGGTCTGACCGAGGTGCTGCCCCTGTCCCCGCTGCAACATTCGCTGCTGGCACTGGAAGAGCTCCTGGACGAGTCGGTGCACGCCTATGTCATCCAGCTCGTCGCCGAACTCACCGGCGATCTCGACACCGAGCGTCTGCGCCGTGCGGCCCGCACTGTCCTGGACCGGCACGCGAACCTGCGCTCCGCGTTCGTCACCGCCGCCGACGGAACGCCGGTGCAGGTGGTCGCCGACGCGGTCGAGGCGCCGTTGCGGATCGTCGGCGAGATCGACGAAGCCGACCTGCCCGCGCTGCTGGCCACCGATCAGCAGGCCGGATTCGATCCGGCGATCGCGCCGCTGCTGCGATTCACCGTCTACACCACCGGTTCCGGGCGCAGTCACCTCGTACTGACCGGCCATCACATCCTGCTCGACGGCTGGTCGATGCCGCTGCTGATGAAGGAACTGCTGGTCCTGTACGCGACGCACGGTGACGCGGCGCCCCTGCCGCCGGTGCGGCCCTACCGCGACTACCTCCAGTGGCTGAGCCGTCAGGATCGCGCGGTCGCCGAGCGTGCGTGGTCGTCGGTGCTGGCCGAGGTGGAGCCGAGCGTGCTCGCGCCGGAGCTGACGTGGCCGCCCGCCACTGGCACCGGATTCGGGCTGTGCGAGTTCGACTTCGATGCCGCCCGCACCGCCGAGCTCACCACGTTCGCCGCCCACACCGAGGTCACCGCGAACACGGTCTTCCAGGCGGCGTGGGGTCTGGTCGTCGCCGGGACCACCGGACGCGACGACATCGTCTTCGGCGCCACCGTCTCGGGCCGTCCGCCGCAGATCGACGGTGTCGGCGACATGATCGGCCTGTTCGTCGACGCGGTCCCGGTGCGGGTCCGGCTCGACCGGACCGCCACGGTGACCGACCTGGTGCGCGCGGTGCAGGCCGAGCAGGCCTCGGTGCTGGACCACCACCATCTCGGTCTCGGCGCGATCCAGCGGGTGGCCGGGCGCGGTGAACTGTTCGACACCATGCTGGCTTTCGAGTCCTACCCGGTCGACGCGGAAGGACTTCAGCAGGCGGGCGGTGCGCTCGACAACCTGAGCATCGACGGTCTGCGCGGGGCCGACTTCACGCACTACCCGCTCACCATCCTGGTCTTCCTGGGAGCGCGCACCCAGGTGCAGATCAAGTACCGGCGTGATCTCGTCGCCGACGCCACCGCGCAGGCGGTGACCGACCGGCTGCGCACCGCCCTGACCGACGTGATCACCGCGCCGGACACCGCGGCCGCCGAGATCGCGCATCGGCTCGCGGCCGTGCCCGCCGACCCGATTACGCGAGCCCGCTTCTGGCGCAACACCTTGGCCGATCCGCCCGGTCGGCTCGCCCTCCCCACGGCCCGGCGCGGCACCGCGGACGGGCAGGGTCGGACACAGCTGCCGATCCCGGCAGCGGTGCACCACGACCTGCGTCGGCTCGCCGATTCGGCGGGCGTGAGCTGGTCGGCGCTGATCCGCAGCGCCGTCGCCGTGCTGCTCGCGCGGCTCACCGGCACCGACGACATCGTGATCGCCGCGCCCGAGCAGGGCATGGTGGTCCGCACCCGCGTCGACTCGGCCCGGCCTTTCCTCGCGCTGCTCCCGCAGGCACAGCACAGCGAATCCCAGGCGCTCGCGCACGCGGGAATTCCACCGGCGGACCTGGCCGCCCTGCTCGGTGTCGATCACCTGGATCAGGTGTCGCTGAGCTTCGACGGTCTCGCGTCCGGTGAGCTGGCCCTCGCCGTGATCGAGCACGACGCGGGCTCGTCCATCGACATAGCCTTCGCGCGAACAGTGTTCGACGAGGAGGAAGCGCTGACATTCGGTCGGCGCCTGGTGCGGATCCTGGCCGCGCTGGCCCAGCGACCGGGGACACCGGTCGGTGACCTGCCGCTGGCGGACCGCGACGAGGACAGCTTCCTGATCCGTATCGGCGACGGCGGCACACCGTCGACCATCGCCACCCTGCCGCAGCTGCTGGTGCGCGGCACCGACTACGGACAGCACCGGATCGCGGTGCGCGACAACGGCCGCGGCCACACCTACGGTGACCTGGACGCCGATTCCTCGCGCCTGGCCCGGGTCCTGATCGCCGATGGCGTCGGGCCGGAAACCGTGGTCGCCTCGGCGATCCCGCGCGGCTACCCGGCGATTCTGGCGTTCTGGGCGATCGCGAAAGCCGGCGGCGTGTATCTGCCGGTCGACCCGAACTACCCCGCCGACCGGGTCCGGCACATGCTCGAGGACTCCGGTGCCACAGTGGGCATCACCGTCACCGGACACGCTCGGGCACTCGGTGAGTCGGCGCGCTGGCTGGTGCTCGATGATCCCGCCGTACGCGCCCGTATCGCCGGCTATCCCTCCACTGCGGTGCGGGACCGGGACCGCCGGGCGCCGCTGCGGCGCGACCACGCCGCCTACGTCATCTACACCTCCGGCTCCACCGGACGGCCCAAGGGCGTCACCGTGACTCACGCGGGCCTCGGTGCCCTGGTCACGCACTCGGCCACGATCATGGGCCTGCGGCACGACCATCGGATGCTGCACGTCTGCTCGCCCAGCTTCGACCAGTCGATCGAGGAGATCGGCACCGCCTTCCATCGCGGCGCCACCCTGGTGATCGCGCCACCGGACACCGTCGGCGGCGTCGACCTCGACGACCTGCTGCGCCGGGAGCGCGTGACCCACACGATCATCACCCCAGCCCTGCTGGGCACCCTCGATCCGGCGGGTCTGCCCGATCTGGTCTGTGTCTCGGCGGGCGGCGAGGCGACCACCGCCGAGCTGCTGGCCGCCTGGCAGCGCGGCCGCCGCTTCCTCAACGGATACGGTCCGACCGAGGCCACGATCGGCGCGACCTACGCGCGGTTACGCGCCAATGACCGGGTCACGATCGGCCGACCGGTGCCGGGGCTGCGCGCGGTGGTTCTCGACCAGCGGCTGCACCCGGTGCCCGTCGGTGTCACCGGTGAGCTGTATCTGGCCGGTTCGGCACTGGCCCGCGGCTACTACGGGCGCGGCGCCGTGACCGCCGATCGGTTCGTCGCGTGCCCGTGGGGTGCGGCAGGCGAACGCATGTACCGCACCGGCGATCTCGTGCGCTGGGTGCGTGGTGCGGACGCGGCCGACGAGCTGGAGTACCTGGGGCGCACCGATTTCCAGGTCAAGATCCGGGGTTTCCGGATCGAGCTGGGCGAGATCGACGCCGTGCTGGCGCGGCATCCGCAGGTCACCTTCGCGGTCACCGTCGGCGCCGAGAATCCGGCGGGTGAGACCACGGTGGTGTCGTATGTGACGGGTCGCGATATCGATCCCGGTGCGGTGGCCCGGTGGTCGTCGTCGATGCTGCCGGCGCACATGGTCCCGGCGGCCGTGGTGGTGCTGGACCGGATTCCGTTGACCTCCTCCGGCAAACTCGACCGCAAGGCGCTGCCCGCGCCCGTCTTCGCGGCCCGCCCCTACCGGCGGCCGGCGAGCGGGCTGGAACGCACCGTCGCCGGGGTCTTCGCGGAGGTGCTGGGTATCGACCGGGTCGGCGCCGACGACAACTTCTTCGAGCGCGGCGGCAACTCGCTGCTCGCGACCCGGCTCACCGCCCGCTTGAGCGCGGCCGTCGACGTCCGGGTCCCGGTACGGGTGCTGTTCGCGGCACCGACCGTCGCCGAGTGCGCGGCGGAGGTGTCCCGGTTGACCCGGGCGAGCCGTCGTCCGGCGTTGCGGGCGCAGGCTCGGCCGGAGCGGCTCCCGCTCTCGCCCGCCCAGCAGCGCATGTGGTTCCTCAATCGCTTCGACACCCGGACCTCCGCGTACACGATTCCGGTCGTGCTGCGCCTGACCGGTGCGCTCGATGTCGCGGCGTTGCGGGCGGCGTTCGGCGATGTCGTGTCCCGGCACGAGATCCTGCGCACGGTGTATCCGGCCGTGGATCACGCGCCGGTGCAGGTCGTGCTGCCCGCCGACCATCCTGACCTGCCCCGGCTGACGGTCCAGGCCACCACCGAGGTGGAACCCGCTGTGCTGCAGCTGGTTTCGACGGTCTTCGACGTCACCGCGGAGGTGCCGTTGCGGGCGATGCTGTTCGAGGCCGGGCCCGAGGACTTCGTCCTGGCCATGGCCATTCACCACATCGCCGGTGACGGTTTCTCCGGCGGGCCGCTCACCCGCGACCTGGTGACCGCCTACAGTGCCCGTCTCGGCGGGCATGCCCCCGCGTGGACGCCGCTGGCCGTGCAGTACGCCGACTACGCGGTCTGGCAGCAGACGCTCCTGGGCGACGACACCGATCCCTCGTCGGTGGGCGCCGAGCAGCTCGCGTACTGGCGGCAGGCGCTGGCCGGGCTGCCCGATCAGCTCGACCTGCCCCGCGACCGCCCGCGACCGGCGATCCAGTCCTATGCCGGTGGCCGGGTGCCGTTCACCGTGGACGCCGCCACCCACGCCGCGCTCACCGAACTGGCCCGCACCCAGGGTGCGACGCTGTTCATGGCCGTGCACACCGCGCTGGCGGTTCTGCTCGCCGGGCTGTCGGGGACCACCGACATCGCCATCGGCACCCCGGTCGCCGGGCGTGGCGAGGCCGAACTGGACGATCTGATCGGCATGTTCGTCAACACGCTGGTGTTCCGCACCGAGGTCGACGGCGACGCGAGCTTCGCCGAACTCCTGGCCCGCCAGCGCGAGATCGATCTGCGGGCGTTCGCGCAGAGCGACATCCCGTTCGAGCGGCTGGTGGAAGTGCTCAACCCGGCCCGCTCCACGGCCCGGCATCCGCTGTTCCAGGTCGGTCTGTCGTTCCAGAACCTCGCCGAGGTGCGGATGGACCTGCCCGGCATCAGCGTCGCCTCGATCGACACCGATCGTGAGCTCTCGCAGTTCGATCTGCACCTGATCCTGGCGGATCGCTACACCGCCGACGGCTCGGCCGCCGGAATCGGCGGCTACTGCACCTTCGCCACGGATCTGTTCGACGCGTCGACGGTGCGCGGGTTCCTGGAGCGGTTCACGCGGATCATCGACGCCGTGGTCGCCGCGCCCGGTGCACCGCTGCACCGGATCGATCTGCTCGCTCCGGCCGAGCGCACCCGGATCGTCGAACGGTGGAATCGCACCGCGCGCCAGACCGATCCGGCCGCGACCCTGGTGTCACTGCTGGACGAGACCGTGGCCGCGGACCCGCATGCGGTGGCCCTGGTCGCCGGCACCGAACGGTGGACCTTCGCCGAGCTCGACGCACGGGTGAACCGGCTGGCCCGGTACCTCGTCGCCGCGGGCGTCGGTCCGGAGACCCGGGTGGCGCTGGCCATGCGGCGCTCGGTCGACCTCGTGATCGCGATGTACGCGGTCGCTACCGCCGGTGGCGCCTATGTGCCGATCGATCCCGATCAGCCGCTCGCGCGCACCGAGTACATCCTGGACACGGCGTTGCCGATCCTCGTGCTCACCGACACCGCCACCGGATTCACGGCCGCCGGTACCCGGGTCGTGGCCGTCGACCAGCTGGATCTGTCGTCGCTGCGCGCCGCCCCGCTCACCGATCGCGACCGGCGCGCACCACTGCGGGCGGCCAATACCGCGTACGTGATCTTCACGTCCGGCTCGACGGGCCGCCCGAAGGGTGTCGCGGTGTCGCATGCCGCCGTGGTCAACCAGTTGCGGTGGAAGGCGGAGAGATTCGGTCTCACCGCCGAGGATGTCGTGCTGCTGAAGACGGCTGCGACCTTCGACCTGTCGGTGTGGGAGTTCTGGTCGACGGCGGTGTCGGGCGGCCGCCTGGTCATCGCCGCACCCGACGGCCACCGCGATCCGGCCTACCTCGCCGAGCTGATGCGCCGCGAGGGCGTCACCACCCTGCACGCGGTGCCCTCGATGCTCGACGCGCTGCCCGCCGACGCCCTGCCCGCCTCGCTGCGCCGCGTACTGGCCATCGGCGAGACGCTGCCCGCGGCGCTGGCCCGCCGATTCGAATCCGCGGCACCGCAGGCCACCCTGTTCAACGTGTACGGACCGACCGAGGCGGCGGTCTCGATCACCAGCCACCAGGTCGGCGCCGCGGACACCGTGACCGTCCCGATCGGCACGCCGGTCTGGAACAGTCAGGTCTACGTGCTCGACGCGCGCCTGCGGCCGGTGCCGGTCGGTGTGCCGGGTGAGCTGTATCTGGCCGGCGCCCAGCTGGCCGACGGCTACCTCGGCAGGCCCGATCTGACGGCGGAACGCTTCGTGGCGAATCCCTTCCACGCGGGTACCCGGCTGTACCGCACCGGTGACCTGGCGGCATGGAATGCCGACGGGGCGCTGGAGTATCGCGGGCGCACCGACTTCCAGCTGAAGATCCGGGGCTTCCGCATCGAACTCGAGGAGATCGATGCGGTGCTCGCCGCGCACGCCGATGTCGGCTACGCCGTCACGATGGGGCGGGAGAACCAGACCGGCGCAACGGTGCTGGTGTCCTATGTGGTCGCCGCGCCCGATCGGGTGGTCATCGTCGAGGATCTGCTCGAATGGGCGGCACGGTCACTGCCCTCGCACATGGTGCCCGCCACGATCATGGTCATCGACCAGGTACCGCTCACCCATGTCGGCAAACTCGACCGCGCCGCGCTGCCCGCTCCCGAACTCGCGGTCCGCGCCTACCGTGCCCCCGGTACCGCGATCGAGCAGACGGTGTGCGAGATCTTCGCCGATGTCCTGCGCCTGGAACGGGTCGGCATGGACGACCACTTCTTCGAACTGGGCGGCACTTCGCTCAGCGCCACCCGCCTCGCGACGCAGCTGAGCGACGCGGTGGCTGTCACTATCCCGGTTACCTGGCTGTTCACCACGCCGACGCCCGCGGGCATCCTCGCGGCGTTGCGTGCCGACGGGGCGGACAGCACCGGCGCCGACGCGGCGTTCGACGTCCTGTTGCCGTTGCGTACCGGTGGGAGCCGCGAGCCGCTGTTCTGTATCCACCCCATCAGCGGTGTCGCCTGGTCGTTCGGCGGGCTCGCCGCCCACCTGCATCCCGACCGGCCGATCTACGGCCTGCAGTCACCGGCGCTGAGTTCGGCCGAGCCACTGCCGGATTCGATCGAGGAATGGGCGCTGCTCTACCTCAAGCAGATCCGCGAGATCCAGGCCGAAGGGCCGTATCACCTGCTCGGCTGGTCGCTGGGCGGCGTGCTCGCGCACGCCATGGCGGTGCAACTGCAGGAAGACGGTGAAGAGGTCGCGGTGCTCGGCATGCTCGACAGCACGCTGACCGCCGCGTCGCACGGCACGACGAGCCCGGTCACCGCGGCCGATCTGCTCGGCGGGTTCACCGGTGACCTCGCCGCGGAGGGCGCCTTGGACGAGATCGCCGACGCCCGGGGTCTGGCCGATGTCCTCGGTCGGCTCGCCGCACCGCTGGCGTCGCTGGACCCTGCCCGGATCGAACGCATCGTCGACGCGGCGATCACCTCGGCAGCACTCGACGCGGCCTACCGGCCCCGCCGATTCGACGGCAGCATCACCTATTTCACCGCCGCCCAGGACGATCCGACCGGCTCCGCCGGCGCCGCGTCCTGGACCGATGCCGCCAGCCGCCCGGTGCGCAATCACCTCGTGGACGCGACGCATTGGCGGATGGCCGAGAGCCGAGCCCTCGAGTCGATCGCCAAGGTGTTGCGCGAGTGGCTGTGACGATCGCGAGTGGAAGGGATTACCGGACCGGTCATACGGAACACCGGTGAGCTGGGACGGAGTTCGCGGCCAGGGTGTTCCGGTGACCGATCGTCACACGGAACAGTCAGACGAGGCCGACTCGCTCATCTCACGTTCGAGTTCGGCGCGGATCTCGGCGATGTAGTCCGCGGGATCGGAGCGGATACGGGTGATCACCCGCTCCAGTGGTTGAGCGTGCGGTTCGTGTTCCATGCTCCACAGAGCCATCTCGAACAGCACCGGCAGCGCGTCGACGGCTCGGCTGGTCGGGACGTAGTGGACCTGGTTGCGTTCCCCCTGGCCCACCCGCGCTACCAGGTTCGCGGCTTCGAGGCGCTTGAGCCGGTCCAGCAGCACGCTGGTCGAGATCCGCTCGGCCGAATCGAGGAATTCCACCGGGCGCCGTTTGCCGACCAGCAGCATGTCGCGCAGCACCAGCAACGTCCACGGATCCCCGAACACCTCGAGGAACATGTTCATCGGGCACGTCGACTTTCCCACCGCACGTTTCATGCCCCCAGCATACCCACAACATTTGCATAACCAAAATGTTGAGGTATGGTCGGTCGGCCACCGTTCGAATGCACTGTCCGAACAGGTGAAGCGGCGTCTCCCGCCAGCACTCGAACCGAGGAATCCTTATGCAACAGAACGTGATCGACACCGTCTCCGCGATGACCGCCGCGCTGGAACGCGGTGACATCGACACCGTCATGGCCTTCTATGTCGACGACGCGGTCGTCGCCTTCGAACCGGGCGTGCCGGCGCGGGGCAAGGACCAACTGCGGGCCGGGTTCGCCGCCTTCGCCGCTGTGAAACCCGAATTCCGCTACGACAACGGACATGAGGTCATGATCTCCGGTGACACCGCCGTGCACATCGCGCCGTGGACGATGAGCGGCACCGCCCCCGACGGCATCCCGATCGCCGAGAGCGGACTGTCGGTGGCGACCCTGCGTCTCCAGGGCGATGGAAGCTGGAAGATCATGCTCGACAACCCCTTCGGCAGTCGCCTCCTTCCCTGACGACACCCCCGCCGTGACGGGTCAGCGGGCCAGGCGCCGGGCAGGCAGCGCGACCCGGTCGAGATCGTGCGCGAGCACGGCCTCGGGAAAGTCCGCCTGCTCCAGGAACAGCGGGTCGTCGGCTTCGCTGTAGCGTTCCGAGAAATGGGTCAGGACCAGGGTTCTCACCCCACACGAACGGGCCACCGCACCCGCCTGCCGGGCCGTGAGGTGGCCGCGTTCGTGGGCCTGGCTGGTCTCGGAGTCCAGGAACGTGGACTCGATGATGAGCATGTCGACCCCCTCGGCCAGCGCGTAGACGTTGTCGCACAGGCGCGTGTCCATCACGAAGGCGACCTTCTGACCCGGCCGGGGCACCGAGCACTCGTCGAGCAGCGGGCCGGACAGCTCCCGGACCGCCGCACCGGAGATCCCGTGGGCGCGTAGGCGTTCGGGCAGGAACGTCCGGCCGTCGGGTTCGGCGAGCCGGTAGCCGTAGGTGGTGATGCTGTGGTCGAGCGGCAGCGCGGTGAGGGTGAAACCGTCGGCCTGCAGCGTTTCACCGGGCCCGCTGAGCGGATGTTCCACCAGATGCGGTTCGTCGTAGTAGCTGGTCGCGTATCGCAAACGCTCCCAGTAGTCGGCGCCGTCGGCGGGGAACACCGCGTGCACGTCGTGCGGGACGCCGTCGCGGCCCAGCCGCTGCACGATGCCGGGGACTCCGAGGGAGTGGTCACCGTGGAAGTGGGTGACGCACAGCCAGTGCAGTTCGGTCGCCGACGCGCCCGCCCGCGACATCTGCCGCTGGGTGCCCTCGCCGGGATCGAACAGGACACCACGCCCGTCCCAGCGCAGGAGATACCCGTTGTGATTGCGGCGCCGCGTCGGGACAGCTCCGGCTGTCCCGAGCACGACCAGTTCGCGTGTCGACATCGGCCTATCCTCGCGGGTGCGGCCAACCGTGTCGAGAACCGGCTGGGCCGCTCCCGCTGGCCGAGCAGGACCCGAGCCGGTGGGACGCGGCGGCGATCGCCGAAGGCATCGACTTCCGGCAGGCGGCACTCGCCCGCGACCGGCTGGGCGAACTCCAGGCCCAAGCCGCCATCGCCGCCGGGACCGATCGGGTCCAGATCGTCGAGTGGTACGACGAATCCGAACCCTCAACCACCACAACGGATCACGGTGATCATCTCGGGTGAGGCCACCGCGAATCGATCACCCGACGGATGCACGGCGACCGCCGGAACCGGCGAACGGCAGATGCTGAACTCCCGGTCGCCGGTGTCCAGCTCGGGCCAGGCCGCGATCACCGCGCCGGTATTCGTATCGATCACCTTCGGGTGCCCGTAGAGGCCGAGCACACCACCGAGTACAGGGAACACGGTCCCGACCCGCCCGTCGGGACTGCACCGACTTACCCACCGCCCCTGGCTGATCGACCACACCCCGAGCGAGCCGTCGCCGAGCACGGTGCCGGCAGGATCGCCGACACCCTTCTCGTCGGGGCTCGACGTGATCGCGATCCGGTCCGCGTCGAGCCAGCAGGCCGACTCCACCTCGCCGTAGACCTCGGACGTTCCGAACAGACCGGCCTCATCTAGCGAATCCGGGTCTGCCAGGACCGCTTCGACGTCGTACACCTGGGCGATGTTCCAGGGATGCCACACCCACCCGGCCGAGATCAGCCGTCTGCCATCGGGGCTGAACGCCAGCCGGGAGTGGAAGAAGCTGGGAGCACCCTCGTGCGGGCCGGTGAGCCGGACACCGTCTCGAGATGGAGCTGGTTGTACTCGTCGGGGCAGTGGGCGATCGTGTAGAGCACCGTGTAGGCCCCCGACGGCGACCGAACGGCCCGATCGAACACGTAGCCGTAGCTGACGCGGGGACCGGTCTCGACGCCGCCGGCATCCCACCGTCGGTGACCGCCGACCGGATCCACGAGATCGTCACCGTCCCACACCAGCGACTCGGCCGGATACGTCACCGGTATCCGCTGCACGCTTGCCTCCCCGAACACGTCGGCGAGCCTAGCAACGGACCACGGTGGTCGCCGGGTGGCTGTCCGGCGGAGCCCTCCTGTCGAACGATCTGTCGGACACAAGACGCCGGCGTCCGTTCCCCGTGTGACAGCGCGGGGACAGAAAATTTCCGCCCGTAGTCGGATCTGCGGGGCCGGGGACCGGGCTAGCGTGGGTGGAGCGGTTCGGCGAAAGGCGGGGAAGCTGTGAACAGCAAGACCATCGCGCGGCAGTGCACACTGTGCGAGGCACACTGCGGAATCCTGGTGACGGTCGAGGACGAGCAGGTCACGCGGATCGAGGGCAACCCCGACGACGTGCTGTCGAAGGGCTATATCTGCCCCAAGGCGACGGCCATGGGCGGCCTGCACCACGACCCCGACCGACTGCGCACGCCCGTGCGCCGCATCGGTGACACCTTCGAGCCGATCGGCTGGGACGAGGCGTTCCGCGAGATCGGGCAGCGCTTGCGGGCGGTGCGCGCCGCCCATGGTCCCAGCGCGATCGGGATGTACATGGGCAACCCCGCCGCCCACAGTTCCTCGGTGATCTACGGCATCGCGTTGCGGACCGCGCTGCTGACCCGCAACTTCTTCTCCGCCTCCTCGGTCGACCAGTTCCCACAGGAATTCGTCGCCTGGCGGATGTTCGGCGCCAACGTGCTCATGCCGGTCACCGATATCGACCGCACCGACCGGCTGGTGGTGCTGGGCGCCAACCCAGCGGTGTCCAACGGGTCGATCACCACCATGCCCGGTGCGAAACTGCGCATCAGGGACGTCCGCAAGCGCGGCGGCACCGTCGTCGTGATCGATCCACGGCGCACCGAGACCGCCCGGCTGGCCGACGAGCACGTCGCGGTGCGGCCCGGCGGCGACGTCTACCTGCTGCTGGGGATGCTGCACGTGCTGGTCGCCGAAGGGCTGTGCGACGAGCGTGCGGTGCGCGCGCAGTGCGCGGGCTGGGAACAGCTCACCGACCTGGTCGCGGACACGACACCGGACCGGATGGCAGCGCACGCCGGCGCCGACGCCGACACCATCCGCCGGCTGGCCCGCGACCACGCCGCGGCGCCCTCGGCGGTGCTGTACGCGCGGATCGGCGTCTGCCTGCAGACCACCGGCGCGCTGACCCACTGGCTGGTGAACACGATCAACGCCGTCACCGGCAATCTCGATCGTCCGGGCGGGCAGATGTTCGCGACCCCGCCGGTCGACGTCGCCCGCTACGGCAAATACCTGCCGATGGGCTACGGCGCGTGGACCGATCGCTCCGGCACCCAGAAGTCCTTCCGTGGCGAACTGCCGGTGTCGGTGCTGGCCGAGGACATTCTCGCCGAAGGCCCCGGACCGGATCCGGGCGATGATCACCTACGCGGGCAATCCGGTGCTCTCCACGCCCCAGCGCGGCCGCCTCGACGCGGCCCTGGAATCACTGGACTTCTACGTCGCCGTCGACATGTACGTCACCGAGACCACCCGGCACGCAGACATCATCCTGCCGCCGGTCTCGCCGCTGGAGCGCGAGGACCTCAACGTGCTGTTCCCGGTGTTCAGCGTCCGCAACAATGTGCGCTTCGACGCGCCCGTCTTCGATCCGCCCGCCGACGGACTCGACGACTGGCAGATCCTGGCCCGCCTGCTCACCGAAGTGGTCCCGTTGCCCGCACGGCGCTTCACCGGCCGTGCCCTCACCGGCGTGCTCGGACAGCTCAGCCCGCTGCGGTTGACCGCCGCCGCCATCGCCGCCGGACCCTACGGCGTCCTACGCAAGGGCCGGAAAGGATTGACGGTCAACAGGATCCGGTCCGCTGTGGGCGGCGTCGACCTGGGACCGCTGGTGCCGCGACTGCGCGAGCTGATCGGAACGAAGGATCGCAAGGTCCAGCTGGCACCGCCGGATCTCCTGGCCGCGATCCACACGGTCCTCGACGAAGCCGCCACCGCGAGTACCGACGGCTACGACCTGCAACTCATCGGCCGACGTCACTTGCGCAGCAACAACTCCTGGCTGCACAACATCCCGTCGATGATGAAGGGCCGCGATCGCTGCACCGTCCTCGTGCATCCGGACGACGCCTCCGCACGCGGTCTCGCCGACGGCGATCGGGCCAGCGTCGAGTCGGCGGTGGGGACGATCGTCGTGCCGGTGGAGGTCAGTGACGACATCCGCCCCGGCGTGGTGGCCATCCCGCACGGCTGGGGCCATCGGGAACCCGGGGTCGGCTGGCAGGTGGCCGCCGCGCAACCGGGCGTCAATGTCAACCTGCTGCACGACCCGTCGCGCACCGACCCGCTCACCGGCACGGCGGCGGTCAACAACACGTGGGTGCGCGTCAGCCCGGTCGTGACCGCGCAGAACCCGGCCGACACCGAAGACGGCCGGATCGGCGTGTCCACGGCAGGCTGAACCGGCCGACGTGGTGAACCCGGCAGCCCGGGTTCACCACGATCGGATCAGCGGAAGCGCAGCGTGGTGGTGGCCAGGCCGAAGATCTTGCGGCCGCCGGACTTGGCGACGATGGCGATCACCGCGGTCTTGGTGTCGGCGTCGAGCGACTTCACCCGGCCGGTGAACTCCACCTCGCCGCCGCCCTGGAAGTCGACGATGGTGTAGTTCGACAGCCGCACGCCGTAACGGGTCACCGCGCCCGGGTCACCGGACCAGGTCGAGACGAAACCGGCACCCAGACCCATGGTGAGCATGCCGTGCGCGATGACATTGGGCAGTCCGGCGAGGCGAGCGATGCTCTCGTCCCAGTGGATCGGGTTGCCGTCGCCGGAGACGCCCGCGTAGTTGACGAGGTCACCGCGCGAGAGGTGAGCGTCGCGCAGCGGGAGTTCGTCGCCGACGGTGAGTTCCTCGAACGACAGCGTGGTGCTGGGGACGCGGGCCGCGCCGGCGGCCGAGAGCCGGATCTCGCCTTCCGGACGCAGCGGCGTCTCGGTCGCTTCCTGGGCTGCGGCGTCACCGTTGCCGAACACCTTGACGCCGTGCACCATCACGTTCTCCACCGCGCTGGTGATCTCCGGATCGACGCCCTCGCCGGTGATGCCGACGACCGTGGTGTGCATGATGTGCACCGTCTCGCCCGCTTCGTCGGCGAAGGTGTTGGTGACGGTGATCAGGTCCTTGCCCGCGATCCGGCGCACCGAGGACAGCTCCACGTCGACGACCAGCCGGTCACCGGCGACGATCGGCTTGTGCTGTTCGAAGACCTGCTCGGTCTGCACGAACATGTCGTAGCCGACGACGACCGACTCGAACAGCGGCCGGTTGGCGGCCATGGCCGGGATGGAGACGAAGGTCAGCGGCGCGACCAGACCCGGGTAGCCGAGCGCGACCGCCGCGTCCTCGTCCCAGTGCGCGGGATGGAAATCCTGTACCGCGCGGGCGTATTCGCGGATCTTCTCGCGGCCGACCTCGTAGACGTCGTCGACCCGGTAGTAATGCCCTACCTTCGACGCGATATCAGGGGCATCGACCACGGAAGTCACTTTTGGATCACCTTCGTTCGGGGAACGGACACCCGGCAGGCTATCGGACTCGTCGCGGCACCGCGCACACCTTGGCACACTTCACAGTGGCGTCGCCCGGTATGCACGCTCTTTGCGGGGCCCAGCCGAACCGTCCCGGGCCTGGTCAGCGCGCCGGCAGCATCGACACCGGACCGGCCCCTGGGCCGTCGATCGGTGTCAGATCCCGGCCCAGCACCCGCTCTCCGCAATGCGAGCACACCGGTTCGACAGTGGCGACGTGACCGCAACCGCGATGCACGGCGACGACCGGCGCGCCGTTGGGCGCCGCCCATGCGTCGCCCCACTGCCGCATCGCCGTGACGACCTGCCACAGCGAACGTCCCTTGGGGGTGAGCCGGTAGTCGTAGCGCACCGGATTGTCCTGGTAGGGCTCCTTGGTCATGATCCCGTGCTCGACCAGGCCGTCGAGCCGCTGGGTGAGCACATTGCGCGCGATGCCGAGCCGCTCGCGGAACTCGTCGAAGCGGGTCACCCCGAACAGGGCATCGCGCACGATCAGCAGCGTCCACCACTCCCCGACCACCTCCAGGCATTGGGCCAGCGAGCAGTTCATGTCCTCGAAGCTGGTACGGCGCATACCCCGAGTCTAGTGGGTTGCTTCAAAGAACTCACCCATCTACCGTAAGTTGCATGATGAAACTCACTGGGCGGCTGGGTGCCGAGTTCGCCCTTACCGCCATCGAACCGGGGCAGTGGCATGGCGTCGTCGACGAATCCTGGCGTGGCTGGACCGGCCCACACAGCGGTGCGCTCGCCGGGCTCCTGATCGACACCGCCCTGCGCGCGAGCACCCGCGACCAGCCCGTGCGCGCCGCCGACATCCGATTCCTCGGCAGACCGGCGACCGGCGCGTTCACCTTGCGCACCGCCGAGCACATCGTCGGGCGCAGCACGACGATCCTCGACGTGGTCGCCGAGCAGAACGGCGTGCCCGTCGCCGCGGCCTCGGTCACCCTCGGCGCGGCGGGCGTGACCGCGATCGCCGCCCACTCGGCCCGGCCCGCCCCCACCGTTCCCGCGCCGCAGGAATGCGCGCTGTTCCAGTTGCCGCCGGAGATCGTCCCGGTCGGCGCGCATTTCGTCATCCGGCCCGCCGCGGGCCCGCTTCCGCTCAGCGGCGCGGACGAGGCGATGATGTGCGCCTGGATCGCGCTCGATCCCGCGCTGCCGGTGGACGCGCCGAGCCTGGCCGTCCTCGCCGACGCCCTCCCACCCGGACTGTTCCCGCTGCTCACCGCGCCGGTCGCGGTTCCCACCGTCACCCTGTCGCTGCAACTGCACGCCGATCCCGCCCGACTCGGCGCGGCGCCGGTGCTGGTGCGCGCCGCCGCGGTCAGCTCCGGAGACGGCTGGTCGGTCGACGACACCGACATCTGGGACCGCGACGGGGTCCTGCTCGCCACCGCCCGCCAAACCCGCCGCGTCCTCGGCTGATCGGGAGCTTTCGCATGAATTCCGTCGCCACCGCGCGAAGCACCGATCCCCGGGTGGTGCTCGCCGTCGTCTCCACCGGTGTCCTGCTGTCGAGCCTGGACCTGTTCATCGTCAATGTCGCCATGCCCGCCATGGCCACCGATTTCGGCGCCGGGCTCACCGAGCTGTCGTGGGTGCTCAACCTCTACGCGATCGTCTTCGCCGCGCTGCTCGTGCCCGCGGGCCGCCTCGGTGACCGCAACGGCAATCGCGCGACCTTCCTGATCGGCCTCGCCGTCTTCGTGCTGGGTTCGGCACTGTGCGCGGTGGCCTGGGACGTGCCCTCGCTCGTCGGTTTCCGCATCGTCCAGGCCGTCGGGTGCGCGCTGCTGACACCATCCTCGCTGGCCTTGGTGCTGGCCGCGACGCCGCCCGAGCGACGGGCGGGCGCGGTGCGGCTGTGGGTCGCGTTCGGTGGTCTCGGCGCCGCGCTGGGGCCGGTGATCGGCGGCCTGCTCGTCGAACTCGATTGGCGCTGGGTGTTTCTGGTGAATGTGCCGATCGGGCTGGTCGCCCTGGCGATCGGCGCGCGGACCCTGCCGCGGCCACCCGCCGATCGCGGTCCGCTGCCGGACCTGCTGGGCGCGGTGGCGCTGATCGGCGCGGTCGGCTCGTTCATCCTGGCCGTGGTGCAGGGTCCGGACTGGGGCTGGACGTCTGCGGGGGTGCTCGCCGCGTTCGCCGTGGCGCTCGTCCTCGGCGTGGTTTTTGTCGTGTCGTCGGCACGTCACCACAGTCCCGTGGTCGATCCGGCACTGCTACGTGCCCCGAACTTCACGCTGGCGAGCGCCAATTCGCTGGTCTTCCAGATCGCGTTCGCGGGCATGTTGCTGTCGGTCACGCTGTGGGCGCAGAACGTGTGGGGGTGGTCGGCCTTGCGGACCGGGCTCGCGATCGCGCCAGGACCGCTGGTCGTCCCCTTCGTCGCGATCGCGGCGGGCCGGATCATCGGCCGCGTCGGCGCGGGCCCGGTGATCGCCGCCGGCGGGCTGGCCTTCGGCGGCGGGTTGCTGTGGTGGGCACGAGCCGCCGAGCTGACCCCGGACTACGCGTCCGGGCTCCTCGGCGGCATGCTGCTGACCGGTCTCGGCGTCGGCCTCACCCTGCCCACCGCCTTCGCCGCGGGCGCGGGAACCCTTCCCCCGCACCGCTTCGCGACCGGGTCGGCCGTCCTGAGCATGTCCCGCCAGCTCGGCCTCGCCGTGGGCGTCGCCCTCCTGGTCGCCCTGCTCGGCGCCCCCGAGACACCCGCCGCGACCCTCGACACCTTCCAACGCGCCTGGTACGTGACCGCGGCAGTCGCGGTACTGGCCGGCCTGATCGGCCTCGGCATCCGCCCGCCCGCGACGCCGACGCCGGTGGACCAGTCGGACGCCGAGCTGGAACCGGCACCGCAGGGGTAAGGGAGTCAGATCACGCTCGAGTACGACCGACGTCGAGCTCGAAGTTCCGCCGCGCCTCGGCCCACCTGTTCCTGGAACCGCGCGGGGTGTCGGGGACCATAGCCTCTGACAGCCCGCGCGGCTCCCCACAGCTGCACTCCCGCCGTAGCTCGGATCGGGTGAGCACACCAGCAGGCACCGGCTTCCGGCTGGTTCGCTATCCGGTGATGATGCCCGAGGGCGTACCGCTGGACGGCGAATTCGTCTGAGCTCGGTCAGATCTGGTGGGTCCAGGCGATGAAGAACAGGGCTCCGGCGGCGGTGAGGGCGATGCTGATCGGGATGGTCCACCAGGTTCCGTCGCGGCCGAGGACGGTGCGGGTCAAGCGCAGTTGCAGGCGGCCGAGGAGGGCGACGATGCCGAGGAAGGCGGGCGCCAGCAGCAGCGCCAGCGCAGCGTGGACGAGCCAGGCACCGGCGAGAGTGGGGCCGCCCCAGGAGTTTTCGTAGCCGCCCCCGGTGACCACCGGGTAAGCGAGACCGCGGACGAGGGCAACGACCGTGAGCAGGGTCAGGAACCAGGCGACCGCGCCGGTGCCCGCGGACAGGACGGAGTGGATCAGGCAGCGCGGTGGTGAGACGCGGCGGGCGGCGACAGGTTCGTGCAGGAGCAGGCGCGGGACCCGCAGCCGGGTCCGGACCGGCGACAGCGCCAGCGGCAGCGCGAGCAGCGCGTAGGTGATCGTCCGCCCGACCGCGCTCACCGTAGGGAACCTGCCGCCGCCAAGTCGTCGAAGAGCAACTGGTCGACCGGCGGCACCAGATCACGATCGCGGTAGCCGAACCAGGCCAGGGCCTCGATCTCGCTGCTGGCGGTCAGGACGCCGCGGTATTCGGCGGTGTAGCAGGCCATCCGTACGACGGTGGGGTGACCGTCGGAGATCGCGGCCTCGTAGGTGCCGACGTGCGCCGCGCTGTCGGGCGCCAGGTCGACGCTCAACTCCTCGGCGACCTCACGCACCAGGGTCTGCACATCGGTCTCGACACCCTCGCGTTTACCACCCGGAATGAAGAAGACATCCTTGCCCCGGGGGCGGGCGCACAGGATGCGCCCGTCCTCGATCAGTACCCAGGCCACGGTGTCGATCAGCTGCTGTACCGGAGAGTCCACCACGGCCCGCAGCCTACTGCGCCCGCGTCAGTGGCCGGGCAGGACGCAGACGGTGTCCAGGCCGAGCACCCGGTTGAGCCGGCCGAAGGCGAGCCACGATCCGATGCTCATGCTGAGCTCGACCACCTCGGTCTGGGTGTAGTGCTCGAACATCCTGGCCCAGAACTCGTCGTCGAGGCTGTGATGGTCGGTGGCGTAGCGCTCGGCGTATTCGGCGGCGAGCCGGGCCCGCTCGTCGAAGAGTTCGGTGGTGCGCCAGTTCGTGACGGCGTCGGCGAACTCGGCCTCGACCTTCTGCCCGTCGCGCTCGGTGCGCCAGTCCTGACAGAACAGGCACCCGTTGATCTGCGCGATCCGCAACCGGGCCGCCTCGAACTCCCGCAGCCCCAGCGTCGAGTGCTCGTAGACCGACAGCGAGAACGCGGCGGCGGCGACCCCGATACCGGGCACCATCTCGCCCCAGACGTAGCCGATCGGGTCCTTGCCCTCGGGAATGTCGATGATCATGGTGTTTTCCTTCCGAGTTTGCCGACCGCCGCCCGCAGCGGCACATCCAGTGCGTCGTAGAGGCCGGGTTCGGCCCCGACCAGCCAGTCGATGGCGTTCACCAATCGGCCCACCGCCGTGGCGTTTCCGCCCGCCGACCGGTTGCCGCCCTCGTCCGCGGCCTCCACACTGACCTCGATCCGGGGCGTGCCCTCGATGATCACGCGGTGCGCGCCGACGCCGTCGGGCGGTGTCGGCCAGTCCGGGGCGCAGCTGGGGTGGATCCGGGTGACGTGCTCGATGACGATGCGCGGCTCACCCTCGACGATGCCTTGCACCTCGAAGCGCACCGCGCCCTGGGTGCCCGCCTCGAAGTCGCCCATCTGCACGGTCTGCACCGTCGCATCGAGTGCACGCCGGTCCAGTGTCTCGCGGATCTCGTCGAGTTCCACGCCCAGCGCCCTGGCCATGAGCCGGACCTGCCCACCCCAGACCATGGTCGGTACCGAGGGCAGCAGCATCGGCGGCTGGTAATCCATCGGCTGTCCCATGCCGACCAGATAGCGCACCGAGTCGGGCTGGTCGTAGGTGGAGTAGTCGAAGATCTCCTGGCAGCGGACCACGTCGACGGTGCTCGAGAGCCCGCTGATCAACAGCGGCAGCACATCGTTGCCCCAGCCGGGATCGACGCCGGAGACGAACAGCGAACCGCCGCCCTCGGCGATCGCGGCCAGCACCGGCTCGCGCAGCTCGGCGGGCGCGTTGCGCGGGTCGTAGAGCGCGTAGAGGGCGGGTGTGACGACAACGGCTCCGGCGCGGATCGCGCGCACGATGTCGGCGAGGGCGTCATCGGGGCGGATGTCACCGGAGGCCGCGTAGACGACCGCGCGTGGCCCGGTGGCGAGCAGCGCGTCGATGTCGTCGGTAGCCGCCACCCCCAGCCCGTAGTCGAGTCCGGCCAGTGCACCGGCGTCGCGGCCGACCTTGTCGGGGTTGTGCACCAGCACCCCCGTGAGTTCCAGCGCCGGGTGGGCAGCCACGGCACGGATGGCCGCTCGGCCTACGTTGCCGGTGCCCCAGACGATCGTGGGGATCATCGCGCGAGCGTAGCAAGCGCTTGGTTTGGTGTCCGGAATATCCGTGATCCGGGTCCTGATCAGCCTTCTCGCACTGCGGCCAGTGCTGTCGACAGTGCGCGTGAGGGCAGCTGTCCACCGTCGAACATCGACACGACGATGTCGCCGTCGACGCGGTCCCAGGTCCCCGTGATCCGCCCGTCGGCCACGACCAGCGGCGAGATCCAGCCCGCCGTGCGGCTGACCTTCGCGCGATGCTCGGCCGGGAGCAGTGCGGTGTCGGCGGTGCCCGGTCCGAGGACGTACTGATCGAACGGGCCGAGCAGGTGAATCGCGCCGTCGAGGCGTGCGGCGGCCAGGTCGTCGGCGAATTCGGTCGGGATCCAGCCGCGGCGGCCCTCGACGTCGACCTCGGTGAGCGCGTCACCCATCGCGGCGAACCACCCGCGGACCACGGTTTTGCGCAGGCTGTTGCGGCTGAGCCAGGCGTCGAAGACCTCCGGTGTCGCCGGACCGTACGCGCCGAGGTAGGCGCTGATCAGGGTCGGCGCGGCGAGCTCGGGGTCGGGCACGCCCGGCCAGCCGGGGACCAGATGCCCGGGACTGGTGAAGGTGATCTTCGTGCCGCGCGCGGGACCGTGGCACAGCGCGCCCTGCCACGCCAGCGGCTTGAGCACCGCGCCCCAGCCGGAGCGCAACTGCGCACCGAGGTGGGCGAAGCCGGGCTCGGCGAGGACGGCATCGACGAGTTCGTCGCGCGTGCGGACCTGATCGGCCAGGACCGCGGACACCACCTCCACCAGCGCCGCCACCTGGTCGGGGGTGGCGCCGAAGGTCTTCTGCCACGACGGCTTCTCCCACGTCCGCGCCGAGCCGATCAGCGACAGTGCCGCGGCGGCCTGGTCGGGGACCATCGCGTGCAGGGTGCCGCGCATCGCCCAGGTCTTGATCAGGGTGCCCGCCGCGAGCGCGCCGGCCACCACGTCGGGCGCCACGTCACGGCTGCGGACCGCGACGGCCGTCTCCGCCGCCGAGGCGACCTGCGCCTGCACCCCGGCCAGTCTGCCCGCGATCGCCTCCACGCCGCCCGTGGTCGGCTCGGCGAGGAACTGCCTGCGCAACCGCCAGGCGAAAACCTGGTCCCACCCGACCTCGAGCACTAGTTCTCCTCCGAGCGCCGCGTGGCAACCCGGCGTAACGCGGCCCGTAATCCGGCGAATTCGTCGTCGCTGATCCGGTCGACGAAATGACTCAGCACCAGATCGGACCGGCCGCCGATCCCGAGCGCCTCGTGCATGAGCTGGGCGCTGTGTTCCTCGCGGGTCATCGTCGGCCAGTACCGGTAGGCGCGACCATCGCGTTTCCTGGCCAGCCACCCTTTGCGGTGCAGGTTGTCCATGGTCGACATGACCGTGGTGTAGGCGATATCGCGTTCGGCGGCGAGTTCGTCGAACAGTTCACGCACGGTGGTCGAGTCCACATCGCGATCCCAGAGGCGGTCCATCAGTACCGCCTCGAGATCGCCGAAACCACGCACCGCCTACCGTCTCCCTCATCATCGCCGACTCGCCGAAACCGGCTTCACACTACCGGCTGTCGTGCGGTGAGACCGCTATCGCACGGCAACCCTTTCTGTCGTACCCCGATGCGAACATATGTTCGTGTCCGACTCCGCTACACCCCGCCGCCCGCGCATCCAGACCCGCGCCGAGGCGTCGATCCTGCACGCCGACCTGGATTCCTTCTACGCCTCGGTCGAGCAACGCGATCAGCCGTGGTTGCGGGGCAAGCCCGTCATCGTGGGTGGCGGGGTGGTGCTGGCCGCGAGCTACGAGGCCAAGGCGTTCGGCATCCGGACCCCGATGAACGCCGGCCAGGCGCTGCGCCTGTGTCCGCACGCGGTGGTGGTGCCGCCGCGGATGTCGGCCTATGCCGCGGCGAGCAAGGCGGTGTTCGCGGTCTTCCACGACACCACCCCGATCGTGGAGGGCATCTCGATCGACGAGGCGTTCCTCGATGTCGGCGGGTTGCGGCGGATCAGCGGCGAGCCGATCGAGATCGCGCGCGTGCTGCGGGCCCGGGTCAGCAGCGAGGTCGGGCTGCCGATCTCCGTCGGCATCGCCCGCAACAAGTTCCTCGCCAAGGTGGCCTCGGCGGTGGCCAAACCCGACGGCCTCCGACTGGTGGAGTCCGGTCGCGAACTCGACTTCCTGCACCCGCTGCCGGTGGAACGGCTATGGGGTGTCGGCACGGTGACCGCCGCGACCTTGCACGAGAACGGCATCACCCGGGTCGGGCAGCTCGCCGAACTCGGCGAACCACATTTGCGGGCCATCCTCGGACCGGGCGCGGCGCGGCACCTGTTCGCGCTCGCGTGGGGTCGTGATCCCCGGCGCGTGGAGACCGGGAAGCGCCGGCGCTCGATCGGCGCGCGGCGCGCACTGGGCCGCCGCCACCGCACCCCGGAGGAGATCGCCGCCTATCTCGACGGTCTGACCGATCGGCTGGGCCGTCGGCTGCGCGCCGCGGATCGCGTGTGCCGCACCGTCATCCTGCGACTGCGCTTCGACGATTTCACCCGCGCGACCCGATCGCACACCCTGGTCGAAGCCACCGACGCCACCGCCACGCTGCGCCACGCCGCCCGCCTGCTGCTCGACACCGCGCAACCCCTGATCGCCGAACGCGGGATCACCCTCATCGGGTTGTCGCTCACCAATCTCGACGACGCCGACACCATGCAGCTGACCCTCCCGCTGGAACCCCGCGCCGAGAACACGCTCGACGCGACCCTCGACGATCTGCGCCGCAGGTTCGGCTCGGCCGCCGTCACCCGCGCCACGCTGCTCACCAGCGGGGAAGGCCTGTCGGTCCCGATGCTCCCGGACTGAACGCCCGCACCGCCTCACACGAATCGTTTGGGCCGCTTGTCCATCAGCCGCAGGATGAGCGGCGTGAAGATCAGCTGCATCGCCAGGTCCATCTTGCCGCCGGGCACCACGATGCAATTCGGCCGCGACATGAACGAATCGTGCAGCATCGACAGCAGATACGGGAAGTCGATCACCTTCGGATCGGCGAACCGAATCACGACGAAACTCTCGTCGGCCGTGGGAATGCTGCGTGCGATGAACGGATTCGACGTGTCGACGGTCGGCACCCGCTGGAAGTTCACATACGTCCGCGAGAACTGCGGGCAGATGTACTTCACATAATCGGGCATCCGGCGCAGGATCGTATCGATCACCGCCTCACTGGAATACCCGCGATGGGTCTTGTCCCGGTACACCTTCTGAATCCACTCGAGATTGATGATCGGCACCACACCCACCAGCAGGTCGGTGTATTGGGCGACATCGACGGCGTCGGTGACGGCCGCACCGTGCAGTCCCTCGTAGAACAGCAGGTCACTGCCGGGCGCCAGATCCTCCCACGGGGTGAAGGTACCCGCGGGCTGTCCGTACGGTTTCGCCTCCTCGTCGTCGTGCAGGTATTTGCGCACCTGCCCGACACCCGATTCACCGTATTCCCGGAACAGCGCCTCCAATTCGGGCAGCAGATTGGCGTCCTCGCCGAAGTGCGAGAACGTCGTATCGCGTTGCTGCTCGGCCTCGGCCATCGCGATCTTCATTTCCGCGCGGTCGTACCGGTGGAACGAATCGCCCTCCACCACCACCGCGCTGATGCCCTCGCGGCGGAAGATCTCCTCGAACGTGCGGGTGACACTGGTCGTTCCCGCGCCGGAGGACCCGGTAATCGCGACAACGGGATGCTTGACCGACATGGGCGACTCCTAAGTGCGCTGGTCGTGCTTGGCCGGACGGAACAGTGACCGCGTACCGAACAGCGAACTGTCGAAGCTCGGGCCCGCGTCCGGCTCGGAGTGATAGCGCTCGATGCGCAGAACCTCGGTGCGGGAACCGAAGATGAACGGCACCCGCTGATGCACCTCCGAGGGTGGCACGAGCATCACCCGGTCGTGCCCGGTGGTGGCCGCACCGCCCGCCTGCTCGACGATGAAAGCGATCGGATTCGCCCCGTACAGCAGCGAAACCCGCCCCGGCCGTTCGGGATTGCGCGTATCGCGCGGATAGAGATACACCCCGCCCCTGGTCAGGATGTGGAAAGTGTCGGCCACCAGCGACGCGACCCAGCGCATATTGAAATCACGCCCCCGCGGCCCGTCCAGCCCCTGCAGGCATTCCTGCACATAACGGCGCACCGGCCGCTCCCAGAACCGCTCGTTGGCGGCATTGATCGCGAACCCGGAGGTGCCCTCGGGGATGCGCATGCGCGGATGGGTCAGTACAAACGCGCCGATCTCCCGGTCCAGCGTGAATCCGTCCACGCCACTGCCCGTGGTGAGCACCAGCATCGTCGCGGGCCCGTACAGGGTGAACCCGGCACACACCTGCCGCACACCCGGCTGCAGGAAATCGGCGTCGACCGGTTCCGCCGTGCCGTCGAGCACCTCCTGCGGCGCGCGCAGAATGCTGAAGATCGAACCGACGGGCAGATTCACGTCGATATTGCTCGACCCGTCCAACGCGTCGTAGGCCAGCAGATACTTGCCGCGCCGCTGGGTAGCGGGCACCGGCAGTGCGGTGGCACGCTGCTCGGACAGCAATCCCGACAGATGGCCCGTCCACTGCGTCTGCGCCACCATGACCTCATCGGTCAGCACATCGAGGCGAGCACTCACCGACAACGGCTCCGCGTCGCTGGTCGAGCCGATGATCGCGCCGCGCGTCACCTGATTGGCGATGATCTTCGTCGCCGTGGCCACCACGTTCACCAGGGCCGAGAACTCCCCCGACGAGCCGGGATGGCGGTGCTCCTCCTCGATCGTGTAGCGGGTGAGGGTCTTCAATCCGTTCGGCATGGCGTCGTGGCCACCTCCTGCACCGTCTCGTCGAACACGCTGCTGCCGTAGACGTCCCGGTCGCACAGCGTGATCAGGTCGGTCTTCGACAGTGGCCGCGCCGCCTCGACCAGCCGCTTGGCCTGCCGCAGCCGGCACCGGTCGATCGCATTGCGCACGCTGCGCGCGTTGGAGAACCGCGGTTTGGTCATCCGCACGGTCAGGTACTCCGCGAACGCCACGTGCGCGGCCGCGTCGAACCGGAAGTTCTCCCCCGCCACCATCAATTCGGCGATGCCCATCAGCTCGTCGTGGGTGTAGTCGGCGAACTCCAGGTGGTGTGCCACCCGTGAGGACAGGCCCGGATTGGCGGAGAAGAACCGGTCCATCCGGTCGGGGTAGCCGGCGAAGATGACCACCAGATTCGCCCGCTCGCTCTCCATCTCCTGCAGCAGGATCTCGATCACCTCCTGCCCGTAGTCGCGCTCGTTCTCCGGCCGGAACAGGTAGTAGGCCTCGTCGATGAACAGCACCCCGCCCGCGGCCTTGGCGATCGCCTCCTTGGTCTTGGGCGCGGTGTGGCCGATGAACTGCCCGACCAGGTCGTCGCGGGTCACCGTGTGCACCTTGGGTGTGCGGATGTAGCCCAGCGCGTGCAGCATCTGCGCCATCCGCAATGCCACCGTGGTCTTGCCGGTGCCGGGCCCACCGGTGAAGCTCATGTGCATGGTCGGGCGCGAGGACTCCAGGCCGAAGCGGCGCCGCGCCCGGTCGATCATCAGCAGCGCCGCGATCTCGCGCACCCGCTCCTTCACATTCGCCAGGCCGATCAGCTCGGCGTCGAGCGCGGCCAGCGTTTCGGCCACGTCGTGCCCGGCCAGGTCGAGGGAAAGATCCAACAGCGCGTCCTCGCTCAGCGGTTCCTCGGTCGCGGTGGCGCCCTCGGCGGGCGGGCGCGACGGCCGGGCGTCACCGACGCCCGGCCGCGGCAACCGGAATCCTCCAGCGGCCCCGTCAGCCGCCATACCGCTGTCCCTGCGGACGACCGGTGGCGTAGGACCGCACGCTGTAGATCTGGCGCCGATCCGGCCCCTCGGCGCGCGCCAGCTCGAAACCGGGCTCCTCGGCGGGGCGCTGCACCAGGAAGCTCAGCGCCGTCGTCTGTTTCGTGTAGGTCGCGTCGTAGGCGGTGACCCGCACGTAGTGCCGGGGGAACGTGGCCCGGCACGCGTCGATCTCGGCCATCACCCCGTCGGGTTCGTCGAGGTCGAACAGCGGCAACCCCCACATCTCCCAGTAGGTGTTGCGCGGATGCGGGTCGTCGGTGTACTCGATCGAGACCGGCCAGTTGTTGAGCAGCGCGTAGCGCACCTGGGCGGCGATCTCGGCGTCGGTGAGCTCGGGCAGATACGAGAACGTCCCGTGTCGCAGATACATGGTGCTCCCTACAGGCTCGGCGTCGGCACCGCGTCGGGTGCGTCGGTGGACGTGTAATCGAAAGTGACATCACCCCAGGTCGACAGCGCGACCTCCAGCGAACGACAGGTCGAGGCCGCCGTGCGCAGCACCTCCGGGCCTTCCTTCAACAGGTCGCGGCCCTCGTTGCGCGCCTTGACGACCGCTTCCAGCGCCACCCGGTTGGCCTCGGCGCCCGCCGCGATGCCGAGCGGATGACCGATGGTGCCGCCACCGAACTGCAGGATGACGTCGTCACCGAACAGGTCGAGCAGCTGATGCATCTGGCCGGCGTGGATACCGCCCGAGGCCACCGGCATGACACCGGGCAGGCTCGCCCAGTCCTGGTCGAAGAAGATGCCGTTGCCGAGCTCGGTGGGAATGTGGTTCTCGCGCAACGTGTCGTAGAAACCGCGGGTGGTCGCCGGATCGCCTTCCAATTTGCCCACCACGGTCCCCGCGTGCAGATGGTCGACACCGATCAGCCTGCACCACTTGGCCAGGACGCGGAAGCTCACGCCGTGCGTCTTCTGCCGGGTGAAAGTCGAGTGCCCGGCCCGGTGCAGGTGCAGTAGCACCCCGTTGCGCCGGGCCCACTTCGACATCGACTGCATGGCTGTGTAGCCGACGGTGAGGTCCATCATGATGACCACCGACCCGAGTTCCTTGGCGAACTCGGCCCGCTCGTACATGTCCTCCATGGTGGCGGCAGTGACGTTGAGGTAGTGACCCTTGATCTCGCCGGTCTCGGCCATCGCCCGGTTCACGCCCTCCATCGCGAACAGGTACCGGTCGCGCCAGCGCATGAACGGCTGGGAGTTGATGTTCTCGTCGTCCTTGGTGAAGTCGAGACCCCCCTTGCAGGCCTCGTAGATCACCCGGCCGTAATTCCGGGCGGACAAACCGAGTTTCGGTTTCACCGTCGCGCCGAGCAGCGGCCTGCCGTATTTGTTGAGATATTCGCGTTCCATCACCGTGCCGTGCGGCGGGCCCTGGAAGGTCTTGACATAGGCCACCGGAATGCGCATGTCTTCGAGCCGCAGCGCGAGCAGCGGTTTGAATCCGAACACATTACCGATGATCGAGGACGTGAGGTTGGTGATCGACCCTTCCTCGAAAAGATCCAGATCGTAGGCGATGTAGGCGAAGTACTCACCCGGCCTACCCGGCACTTCGTCGATCCGGTAACACTTGGCCTGATACTTCGAGTGCGCGGTGAGCCGGTCGGTCCACACCACAGTCCAAGTGGCAGTGGAGGATTCACCCGCGACGGCGGCCGCCGCTTCGATCGGATCGACGCCGCGCTGAGGCGTCACCCGGAACACCGCGAGCACATCGGTATCCGAGGGTACGTAGTCGGGCGCGTAATATCCCATCGACGCGTAGGACTGTACGCCCGGATCCCAACGATCCCGTTCGGTTTCTTCCGCCATCGTTCCTCCTGTGGAATCCGGTGTACGCCTTGCGAATTCCAGGATGAGGCCCGCGCGGGCAGCAAACAATGTGAATGTTTCTGGGAACGCTCAACCGAAACGTTGAGTTTGCTACCGTCGGGTAATGGGCAGGGTGAGCGCGGGGCGGATGGAAACCTTCCTCGCGGTGGCCCGGCTGGGCAGCATTCGCCGCGCGGCCGCCCAGTTGCACGTCACCGAGGCGGCCGTCTCCGCCGCCGTCGCCCATGTCGAGAAGCAGCTCGGCGCCAAGCTGATCACCCGTTCCGGGCGTGGGATCGCGCTCACCGAGGCGGGCCGGGTCTATGCCGAGTACTGCCGCGGCATCCTGGGCCTGATGAAGGAAGCCCACGCCGCGGTCCGTCAGGCCGAGGCGGGCCGGCTACGCATCGGCGTCGTCGCCACGGCGGGCGAATCGGTGGTGCTGCGGCCGCTGGCCTCGTTTCGGCACCGCTACCCCGACGTGGAACTGAGCCTGTCGATCCAGCCCCGCGACGTGCTGTTCCTCGAATTGCAGCACCACGAGACCGATCTCGTCATCGCGGGCCGTCCCCCACACGAGGCGAATCTGGTGATCCAGGCGCGGCGGCCGAGCACGCTCGTCGTCGTCGGCGCGAACGATGCCCACGACCCACGCCACGACACCTGGTTACTGCGCGGCAACGGCTCCGGCACCCGGGAAGCGACCCTGGCGCTGATCGACCGCCTCCAGATCGACCCGCCCACCCTGACGCTGGGTTCGCACGGCGCGGTCATCGCCGCCGCCCGGGAGGGCCTCGGCATCACCCTCATCCATTCCGATGCCGTCGGCGAGCATCTGGAATCCGGTGCGCTACACACGATCGACGTGCCGGGCACACCGCTGGATCGGGCCTGGCACGCCGTCACGACACCGACACCCACCCCGGCGACCCGCTTGTTCCTGGCGCACCTGATCGACCCGCTCGAAACCGGAACCGACGCCTTCCACGCCGCGATCGGGCCGTAGCGGGGCAGTTTCGGCCGTTATCGAGCGACACCGAAGCGAGCCTCGAAGGCCGCGCGGTTGGCCGACACCGCCGCCCGATCCCACACGGCGAACACCACGCGGTCGAACGCCGCACCCCACTTCGCCAGTGCCGCATCGAAGGCGGCGGCCACCTGGACGGGATCGTTGCGGAACACTCCGCACCCCCACGCCCCGAGTACCAGCGCGCGCACGTCGTGCCGCACCGCGGCCGCGATCACACGTTCGGCCCGTTCGGTCAGCAGCGGAGCCACGTCGACAGTCGCCGTCCGCCGCGCCAGTTCGCCGGCATTGGGCGCGGGTGAGGTCAGGAAGGTCACCGGAAAGGGCTCGGCCAGTGCGCCCTGATCATCGCGGATCACCGGCACATCCGGCGAGACGATCACGCGGTGGCTGTAGGCGAGATCCGGCGACGCACGGTGCGCCGCATAGTAGTCCGGCGCCTCCAGCAGGCAGGTGTACAGCAGCGCGCTGCGGCACAGGTCTTCCTCCTGGGCCCGTGCGCCACGGAGGTACCCGCCTCCAGGATTGCGTGCCGAGGCGAAGTTGAGGACCCCGATCCGCCCGTCGATACCGGCGCTGTGCAGTCGCCGGGCCGTCTCCATACTGCCTTCGCCGGTCACGTCGATGGCGACCGGTCCCGCGCCGGGTGTTGTCGTGCGGACCATCTCGTCCAACCGCGACGGTGGGTAGGACACCGTTCCCTGTCGCGCCGCCATCAGTGCCGCACCGATCTCGACAGCCACTCCGTCGGCGGTCCGGTAGGTGCCTCGGTCGGAGATTTCTTCGTTCACCACGGCCACGTGGTGCCATTTCTTCGTCATCGTCGTGACCATAACCGGCGAGACTTTCAGCCCGCCACTGGTTTTTGTCATAGCAACAACAACGTGGCTGATCGGCGGCTCCGGAACCCTGTCGGTGCACCGTGTCACGATGCCGCCCATGACTCGCGACGCGGACCTCGCCCTGGAACACCGCTGGGAACTGGCTCTCGACTACGGCCAGTTCGTCCTGCACGGCGGCGAGGGCGAGGAAGACACCGAACTGGCCCTGCTCGAGGCGGCGCTCGCCGCGGGCCCGTCCGCGGGTGACGAGCCGATCGCCGCGCTCGCCGACGTCTACTCTGCTCGCGAACTGGCCGGATTCGACCGGGCTCTCGCCGAGTCGATCGCGGAGATGGACGCCGGCCAGCTCCGTGCGCTGAGTGTGTTCTGCGCCGAGCGGGCCTACGAGTACGCCGGACTCGCGGACCGACCGTGGGTCCGTCCCGCGCTCGCGGCGCTGCGATCCGGCGACCCGTTCCCCGAGCACTTCCAGGACGCCTCCGCGACCTTCGCCCGGTTGGACGTGGACGAGTACGGCCCCGACGCGGCCCAGTTCGAGTCCACCGTCCGAATAGTCCTCGACCGTCCCGCGCGCTCGAATCCCTACGACCGCGGCAACATCAGCCGGCCGCACTACGCCGTCAACACGCTGTTCCACGCACGCCTCGCCGATCCGCTCCAGGGCGCGCTCTCGGCGCTCAACGAAGCCGCGATCACGTTCGGCGACCAGGTCGAGGTCCTGTTCGCGGGCATCCGCGCCGAGTTCGGACTGCCGCCGCGGCACTGACGGCAACGCCGTGGACGGTCACCGCCGCCACGAGTACGGTCCTCGGCAGGGGCGGGTCCATCGTCTGCGCGCAATCGATCGAAGGGGTGGGACATGACAACGGAAGTGACGCTGTCGGGGGATGCGCTCGAACTGCCGGGTGGCGTGCGGGTGACGTTCGTGCGCACCTTGCGGCTGCCCGAGACGGGCACCTATCCGCTGCCGCCCGGTCTCGGCAGCTTTCCGCTGCGCCGGGTTGCCGACTACCCCGGCACGGTGCCCGAGGAGTGGCGTCGGCGCGGCGGGGTGATGCTGCCGGTGTACCAGCGTGAGGCCATGTGGCTGCGGTTCTCGGCGACCGCGCCCGCGGCGCTGAAGGTCGGCGTCGGCAAGGTCTGCGCGGTCTCCGGGAAACCGTGGAGCGAGACCATCGGCCAGGACCCGCAGAACTACCTCGCGCTGCCCGAACAGCCGTGGATGGACGGCATCAATTCCGGCGACGGCACGGTCCGGCAGTTCGTGGCCGTACCGCTCGGGCTCGGCGCGACCGTCGAAGGCCAGGTGACCGGCGTCGAGCAGTGGGGTGGCGTGCAGCTCGCCGTGCACGGACTCACCGATGTCGCGCGCGCCGCCTGGCGCGCCGCCGAGGAAGCCCGCCAACGGGCCCTGCGCGCCGTGCCCACCCCGCCCTGGCAGTCCGGGGAGCCGGTCTACGGCGCGCCGATGCCGGTCAGCGCGCCGCCGCCTGGTGCCGTGTTCTCCGGTCCCGCACCGGGCGGGCCGCCGCAGGCCGCCGCACCCACCAGCGCGGCCCGGATGCGCGGTGCGGCCAGGAAGATGGGACTCGGCGCGAGTGGCACCATGCGGCAGGAGATCTTCGCCGACCGCAGGTCGATCGAGGACTATCACGCCGAGACCGACGGCCGCGTCTTCGTTCACCTCGCCTCGGCCGCCGAATGGCAGCAGATCACGGGTGAACCGGCACCGCCGACACCGATCACCGCCCAGGCCTACGCCCAGCACAATCTCCCGTGGTTCGACTACTACGCCGCCGACGCCGACGACCTGGCCCCCTCGGCCGAGCTCACCGACGTGAAACCCACGGGCGAGTGGCTGGCCGACGAGCAGCCCAATCCGCCGATCGAACAACCACTTCCGGTGATCCCTTTGGGCGCCAAGAAGGTCCAGGACGGGGACTGGTAGCCGCCACGGGCCTGCGCTGGACTCGGTTGGCCCGCAGGCCAACCGGCCGATCCAGCGAACCTGCCACGCCGCGCGCCCGCGCGGACGTACGATCCGAGCGTGGCCGAATCGAATGGTTCCACCCCGCTGCGCGTGCTGGTCTACAGCAACGATGCCGACACCAGGCAACAGGTGATCCTCGCGCTGGGCCGTAAGCCGCGCCCCGATCTGCCGGAGCTCGACTTCTTCGAGGTCGCCACGGCGCCCGTGGTCATCGAGCAGATGGACGCCGGCGGGATCGATCTGGCGATCCTGGATGGTGAGTCCGCGCCGGCGGGCGGTCTCGGCATCGCCAAGCAGCTCAAGGACGAGATCGACCAGTGCCCCCCGGTGGTCGTGCTGACCGGCAGGCCCGACGACGCCTGGCTGGCGAACTGGTCGCGCGCCGAGGCCGCGGTCTCGCACCCGATCGACCCCATACAGCTCACGCACGCGGTGACCAGCATCCTGCTCGCCCGCTGACCGGCGATCTCCGGGGATCGTCCCGACCCTTCGGATAGTCCCACACCCCACAGTTCTGCCTATTACCACTGGTAACACCAGTGGTTATGTGGCGTGCGCCGATCCGGGATTACCCCCGGATCGCTCATGAATCGCTGTATCGAAATCGATCAAACCCCGCCCCGGAAACGCGCGGCGCACCCCCACAACGGCGGTACTCTGTGCTCTAGCTCACACGAGCGCGGGCTCCTGTATAACGCTCCGCCATCGCTGCACAGCCTTGCGCGAGCCCCGTATCGGCGGACAACGTTGTCGGCCCCGTCTCGCCAAAGCTGCCGTCCGCGGCCGGGCCACACGGCTCGACCTGCTCCAGCGAGGAGGGGAAAGCAGTCGTGAATATCGAGGTGCCCGCGCTCGTTCTCGGCGCCATCGCCGCTGCGTTCGCGGTGTTCTCCGTCATCATGGCGGCGCTGATCGGCCCGAAGCGATACAACAGGGCCAAGCTGGAACCCTACGAATGCGGCATCGAGCCGACCCCGCATGCCATCGCGGGCGGCCCCGGAAACGCGACGGGACAGCGCTTTCCGGTGAAGTACTACCTCACCGCGATGTTGTTCATCATCTTCGACATCGAGATCGTGTTCCTCTACCCGTGGGCCGTGCACTTCGATGCGCTCGGGCTCTTCGGTCTCGCCGCGATGGCGCTGTTCATCGTCAATGTGTCGGTCGCCTACGCCTACGAGTGGCGGCGCGGCGGCCTCAGCTGGGAATGAGTGGGAAATAATGGGTCTCGAAGAGAAACTGCCCAGCGGGTTCCTGCTGAGCACCGTCGAAGATTTCGCCGGCTACCTGCGTAAGGGCTCGGTCTGGCCCGCGACGTTCGGCCTGGCCTGCTGCGCGATCGAGATGATGGCCACCGGCGCGGGGCGATTCGATATCGCCCGCTTCGGTATGGAGGCGTTCCGCGCCTCCCCACGCCAGGCCGATCTGATGATCGTGGCGGGCCGGGTGAGCCAGAAGATGGCCCCGGTCCTGCGTCAGGTCTACGACCAGATGACCGAGCCGAAATGGGTGCTCGCCATGGGCGTGTGCGCCTCTTCGGGCGGCATGTTCAACAACTACGCGATCGTGCAGGGCGTCGACCACATCGTCCCGGTCGACATCTACCTGCCCGGCTGCCCGCCGCGACCGGAGATGCTGCTCAACGCGATCCTCGCGCTGCACGCCAAGATCGCCGAGATGCCGATGGGCGTCAACCGCGAGGAAGCGATCCGCGCCGCCGAACAGGCCGCGCTGGCGAGCACGCCGACCATCCGGATGGAGGGCCTGCTGCGATGACCTTCGACGCTCCCGACAACGCCGACAGCACTGCGGGACAAGACATTCCGGACGAGACTCCGTCAGCGCCCGAGCCGCCCGCCCCGCCCGAGGACGAGGTGATCGGCACCCGGCGCGGCATGTTCGGTGTCACCGGCACCGGCGACACCTCCGGCTATGGCGGCCTGGTCACTCCCGTCGCGCTGCCCGCAGGCACCCCACCGCCCTACGGCGGCTGGTTCGACGCCTTCGTCGGCACCCTGCGCGCCGCGCTGACCCACCGGGTGATCGCGCTCGACACCGCGATCGAGAAGATCGTCGTCTTCCGCGACGAGATCACCCTGCACGTTCGGCGCGAGCACCTCGTCGCCGTCGCGAGCGCGCTGCGCGACGACACCTCGCTGCGTTTCGAACTGTGCCTCGGCGTCAACGGCGTGCACTACCCCGACGACGAGGGTCGTGAACTGCACGCGGTCTATCACCTGATGTCGATCACGCACAACCGGCGGATCCGGCTGGAAGTGTCGGCCCCCGACGCCGATCCGCACATCCCCTCGCTGTTCTCGGTGTATCCGACCACCGACTGGCACGAACGCGAGACCTACGACTTCTTCGGCATCCTCTTCGACGGGCACCCCTCCCTCACCCGCATCACCATGCCCGACGACTGGCGCGGCCATCCGCAGCGCAAGGACTACCCGCTCGGCGGGATCCCGGTGGAGTACAAGGGCGCGCGGATACCGCCGCCCGACGAGCGGAGGGCCTACAGCTGATGACCGACACCGATTTCCGCCGCGACGAACCGCAGGTCGTCACCGTCGCAGGCCAGGACTGGGACCAGGTCAGCGAAGTGATCGCAGGCGGCGGCGAAGAACGCATCGTCGTCAACATGGGACCGCAGCACCCGTCGACGCACGGGGTGCTGCGCCTGATCCTCGAGATCGAAGGCGAGACCGTCACCGAGGCCCGCTGCGGCATCGGCTACCTGCACACCGGCATCGAGAAGAACCTGGAATTCCGCAACTGGATCCAGGGCGTCACGTTCGTGACCCGGATGGACTACCTGTCCCCGTTCTTCAACGAGACCGCCTACTGCCTCGGCGTGGAGAAACTGCTCGACATCACCGAGCAGATCCCCGAGCGCGCCACCGTCGTGCGCGTCCTGCTGATGGAGCTCAACCGGATCTCCTCGCACCTGGTCGCGCTGGCGACCGGCGGCATGGAACTGGGAGCGCTCACCCCGATGCTGTTCGGTTTCCGCGAACGCGAACTGATCCTCGACGTGTTCGAGACCATCACCGGCCTACGGATGAACCACGCTTTCATCCGCCCCGGCGGCCTTGCCCAGGACCTGCCCGACGACGGCGTCACCAAGGTGCGCGAGCTCCTGGAGATCATGCCGGGACGGTTGCGCGACATGGAGCACCTGCTCAGCGCCAACCCGATCTGGAAGAAGCGCACCCAGGACATCGGCTACCTCGACCTCACCGGCTGCATGGCACTCGGCATCACCGGCCCGGTCTTGCGCGCCACCGGTCTGCCCCACGACCTGCGCAAGTCTGCACCGTACTGCGGTTACGAGAACTACGAATTCGACATCCCGACGACCACCGGGTGCGACTGCTACGGCCGCTACCTGATCCGCGTCGCCGAGATGCGCGAGTCGCTCGAGATCGTCGAACAGTGCCTCGACCGGCTGCGGCCCGGCCCGGTCATGGTCGACGACAAGAAGATCGCCTGGCCCGCCGACCTGCAGCTCGGTCCGGACGGACTGGGCAACTCGCCCAAGCACATCGGCAAGATCATGGGGACCTCGATGGAGTCGCTGATCCATCACTTCAAGCTCGTCACCGAGGGGATGCGGGTGCCCGCGGGCCAGGTGTACACGGCGGTGGAGTCACCACGCGGTGAGCTCGGGGTGCACATGGTCAGCGATGGCAGCACCCGTCCGTACCGGGTGCACTACCGCGATCCCTCGTTCACCAATCTGCAAGCGGTGGCCGCGATGTGCGAGGGCGGCATGGTCGCCGACGTCATCGCCTCGGTCGCCAGCATCGACCCCGTCATGGGCGGAGTGGACCGATGAAGATCGAACTGAACCTCACCACCAGGCCGGAACCGTATCCGCCGCACGTGCGGCAACGACTCGAAGTCGACGCCAAGGAGATCATCGCCCGGTACCCGCACCCGCGCTCGGCGCTGCTGCCGCTGCTGCATCTGGTGCAGGCCGAAGAGGGATACGTGACCGGCACCGGAATCGACTTCTGCGCCGACAGTCTCGGTCTCACCGGCGCCGAGGTGACCGCCGTCGCGACCTTCTACTCGATGTACCGGCGCACCCCGACCGGGGACTACCACGTCGGCGTGTGTACCAACACCCTGTGCGCGGTCCTCGGCGGCGACGCCATCTACGAAGCGCTGCAACAACATTTGGGTGTCCGCCACGGCGAAACCACCGCCGACGGCGCCATCACCCTCGAGCACGTCGAGTGCAACGCCGCCTGCGATTACGCGCCGGTGATGATGGTGAACTGGGAGTTCTTCGACAACCAGACCCCGGAGTCGGCGCGTGCGATCACCGACGCCCTCCGCGCGGGGCACCAGGTGCGCCCCACGCGGGGCGCGCCGCTGTGCACTTTCCGGGAAACCGCCCGCATCCTGGCCGGTTTCCCCGACGAACGTCCCGGCGCCATCGACGGCGCACCGGGCGCGGCCACTCTCGCCGGGCTGCACGCCACGGAAACCACTGTCGCGGAATCCGATTCCGCCGGACAGGGGGAATGAGATGACGACCCTCACCCCCGTTCTCAGCGAACACTGGGACCGCCCGCGGTCCTGGACCCTCGACAGCTATCGCGCCACCGGCGGCTACGAAGGACTCCGTGCCGCCGTGCGGATGGCCCCCGACGACGTGATCCAGACGGTGAAAGACGCCGGCCTGCGCGGACGCGGCGGCGCGGGCTTCCCGACCGGCATGAAGTGGTCGTTCATCCCGCAGGGTCCCGGCCCCGACGGCACGACCACACCGCACTATCTCGTCGTCAACGCCGACGAGTCCGAACCCGGTACCTGCAAAGACATTCCGCTGATGCTGGCTACCCCGCACACCCTGATCGAAGGGGTGGTCATCGCCGCCTACGCGATCCGCGCCGCCACCGCCTTCATCTATGTGCGCGGCGAAGTGGTGCCGGTACTGCGCAGGCTCCAGGCCGCGGTCGCGGAGGCCTACGCCGCGGGCTACCTCGGGCGGAACATCCTGGGATCGGGATTCGACCTGGAACTGATCGTGCACGCCGGTGCGGGCGCCTATATCTGCGGCGAGGAAACCGCACTGCTCGATTCGCTCGAAGGCAGGCGTGGTCAGCCGCGACTGCGCCCGCCTTTCCCGGCGGTGGCCGGGCTCTACGCGTGCCCGACGGTCGTCAACAATGTGGAATCCATCGCCAGCGTGCCGTCGATCCTGCGCAAGGGCACCGAGTGGTTCCGGTCGATGGGCAGCGAGAAGTCGCCGGGGTTCACCCTGTACTCGTTGTCGGGGCATGTCGCGCGGCCGGGCCAGTACGAGGCCCCGCTGGGGATCACCCTGCGGGAACTGCTCGGCTACGCCGGTGGCGTGCGGGCCGGACACACCCTGAAGTTCTGGACACCGGGCGGTTCGTCGACGCCGCTGTTCACCGCCGAGCACCTCGATGTCGCCCTGGACTACGAAGGTGTCGCCGCCGCCGGATCCATGTTGGGCACCAAGGCCTTGCAGATCTTCGACGACACCACCTGCGTCGTGCGTGCAGTCCTGCGTTGGACCGAGTTCTACGCCCACGAATCCTGCGGCAAGTGCACACCGTGCCGCGAGGGCACCTACTGGCTCGTGCAGCTGCTGCGCAGGCTCGAAGCCGGTCAGGGCACCGAGGCCGACCTCGACAAACTCGCCGATATCGCCGACAACATCAACGGCAAATCGTTCTGCGCGCTCGGAGACGGCGCGGCCAGCCCGATCTTCTCCTCGTTGAAGTACTTCCGCGACGAGTACCTCGAGCATCAGCGCCGCGGCGGCTGCCCGTTCGATCCGGCCCGCGCCACGGTGTGGGCCTCGGCAGGGAATGAGGACCGATGACAGCCATCGCGCCAGGCAACAGCAGCGGCGTGGTTCCCGCGGATCTGGTGAGTGTCACCATCGACGACACCACCGTTCAGGTACCCGCGGGCACGTTGCTGATCCGCGCCGCCGAACTGGTCGGCGTGCAGATCCCCCGCTTCTGCGATCATCCGCTGCTCGACCCGGTCGGCGCGTGCCGGCAGTGCCTGGTCGAGGTGGAGGGACAGCGCAAGCCGGTGGCGTCCTGCACGATTCCGGTCACTGACGGCATGATCGTGCGCACCCAGCTCAGCTCCCCCGTCGCCGAGAAGGCGCAGCGCGGGGTGATGGAACTGCTGCTGATCAACCATCCCCTGGACTGTCCGGTCTGCGACAAGGGCGGCGAATGCCCGTTGCAGAACCAGGCGATGTCTACCGGCAGCGCCGAATCCCGGTTCGACGGGGAGAAGCGCACCTATCCGAAACCGATCCCGCTGTCCTCGGCGGTCCTGCTGGACCGCGAACGCTGCGTCCTGTGCGCGCGATGCACCCGATTCTCCCAGCAGGTCGCCGGTGATCCGTTCATCGAACTGATGGATCGCGGTGCGCTGCAACAGGTCGGCATCGCCCAGGCCGAACCGCTGGACTCCTACTTCTCCGGCAACACGGTGCAGATCTGCCCGGTGGGTGCGCTCACCGGCACCTCCTATCGCTTCCGGGCCCGCCCGTTCGACCTGGTGTCCACCCCGAGCGTGTGCGAGCACTGTGCGTCCGGGTGTGCTCAGCGCACCGACCATCGTCGCGGAAAGGTGCTGCGCCGCTTGGCCGGTGACGATCCGCAGGTCAACGAGGAATGGAACTGCGACAAGGGCCGGTGGGCCTTCACCTACGCCACCGAACGCGACCGCCTGACCACACCGCTGGTGCGCGGCTGGGACGGCGTGCTGGCCCCGGCCTCCTGGTCCGAGGCGCTGGCCGCCGCGGCGACGGGGCTGCGAGCGGCGATCGGCAACGCGGGCGTGCTCGTCGGCGGCCGGGTCACCGAGGAGGACGCCTACGCCTACAACAAGTTCGCGCGAATGGTCCTCGCCACCAACGACATCGACTTCCGTAGCCGCGTGCATTCCGAGGAGGAGGAACGCTTCCTCGCCGCCCGCGTCGCCGGGCACGGCGTGGCTGTCGACTACGCGGCGCTGGCCGCCGCGCCGGTCGTGCTGCTGGTGGGATTCGAGCCCGAAGAGGAATCCCCGATCGTCTACCTGCGACTGCGCAAGGCAGCGAGAACCCGCGGGCTGCGCGTGGTGTCGCTGGCGCCGTTCGCCTCGCGCGGCCTCGAACGGATGTCGGGCGCGCTGATCCAGACCCCGCCGTGCGGCGAAGCCGATGTCCTCGACGCCATCGCCGCCGAGACCTCGGCGGACGCGGCCGAGTTGATGGCGCTGCTGCGCAGTCCGGGCGCGGTCGTGCTGGCGGGTGAACGGCTGGCGGGCAGCCCCGGTGCGCTGTCGGCCGTGGTCCGCCTCGTCGATGCCACCGGCGCCGGACTCGCCTGGGTGCCGCGCCGGGCCGGCGAACGCGGTGCGCTCGAAGCGGGAGCCCTGCCCAGCTTGCTGCCCGGCGGCAGGCCGGTGGTCGATCCCGCCGCGCGGCAACAGGTTCGGCACCGCTGGCAGGCCGAGGACCTGCCCGTCACGCTCGGCCGCGACACCGCGGGCATCCTGGCGAGCGCGCCTCAGCTCGGTGCGCTGGTCATCGGTGGTGTGGACCCCGACGACCTGCCCGACCCGGCGGCCGCACTGGCCGCCATCGATGCCGCGCGGTTCGTCGTCAGCCTGGAGTTGCGGCACAGCGCCGTCACCGAACGCGCCGACGTCGTGTTCCCGATCGCGCCCGTCATGGAGAAGTCCGGCACCTTCCGCACCTGGGAGGGCAGGCCGCGCCCGTTCGCCGCCGCGCCGCTCGACACGACCCGCCGCGCCGCCGCGCCGCTGTCGGACCTGCGGGTGCTGCACTCGCTGGCCGCCGAGATGGGGACGCCGATCAACCTGCCCGACACCGCGTCCGCGCGCAGCGAGCTCGACCTCCTCGGCGCGTGGAACGGCACGCCGATCGCCGCGCCGGAGCTGACCAGCCAGACCCGACCGGTGCCCGGCATCGGCACCGCGGTGCTGGCCGGCTGGCGGATGCTGCTCGACGCGGGCCGCATGCAGGACGGCGAAGCCAACCTCGCCGGCGTGGCCCGCCCGCCGGTGGCCCGGCTCTCGGCGGCGACCGCCGCCGAGATCGAAGCGGCCGACGCCGATCACGTCATCGTCTCCACCGACCGCGGCGAGATCACCGTGCCGCTGATGATCACGGACCTGCCCGACCGGGTGGTGTGGCTGCCGCTGCACTCCGCCGGTTCGACGGTCGCCGCCACGCTCGGCGTGACGCCCGGCGCCGTGGTGCGCCTGCGCCGCGCCGACGACAGGATGAAGGAACACCGTCATGAGTGATCCCGTGCTGCACTTGGCAGCCGACGCCGCACCTGTCTTCGGCACCGACCCGCTCTGGCTGGTGATCGTCAAGGCGCTGGGCGTGTTCATCTATCTGATGCTGGTGCCGCTGATCGCGGTCTACGCCGAACGCAAAGTCGTCGCGTGGATGCAGATGCGCGTGGGCCCCAACCGGATCGGTCCCGGCGGCATGTTCCAGTCGATCGCCGACGGCGTGAAGATGGCGCTCAAGGAAGACATCATCCCGGCCATCGTGGACAAGCCGATCTTCGTGCTCGCCCCGATCATCTCGGTGATCCCGGCGTTCATGGCGTTCGCGGTGATCCCGTTCGGCCCCGAGGTGTCGATCTTCGGCCAGCGCACCGCCCTGCAACTGACCGACATGCCCGTCGGTGTCCTCTACATCCTCGCCATCACCTCCATCGGCGTGTACGGCATCGTGCTCGCCGGCTGGTCGTCGGGCTCGACGTATCCGCTGCTCGGCGGCCTGCGCTCGACCGCGCAGGTGATCTCCTACGAGATCGCGATGGCGCTGACCTTCGCGACGGTGTTCCTGCTCTCGGGCACCATGGCTACCTCCGGCATCGTCACCGCCCAGGAGGGCACCTGGTACGTCTTCCTGCTGCTGCCCTCGTTCCTCATCTACTGCGTGTCCATGGTCGGCGAGACCAACCGCGCGCCGTTCGACCTGCCCGAAGCCGAAGGCGAGCTCGTCGGCGGTTTCCACACCGAGTACTCCTCGCTCAAGTTCGCGATGTTCATGCTCGCCGAGTACGTGAACATGGCCACCGTGTCCGCGCTGGCGACCACGCTGTTCCTCGGTGGTTGGCGGGCGCCGTTCCCGATCAGCCTGTGGGAGGGCGCGAACTCCGGCTGGTGGCCGCTGCTGTGGTTCACCCTCAAGGTGTGGACGTTCCTGTTCGTCTTCGTCTGGCTGCGCGGCACCCTGCCCCGCCTGCGCTACGACCAGTTCATGAATCTGGGCTGGAAGCTGCTCATCCCGACCTCGCTGGTGTGGGTGATGATCGTCGCGGGCGCCCGCGTCCTCGACATCGAGGGCATCCCCGGCCAGACCGCGATCCTGGTGACCGTCGGCATCGTCATCACCGCCGCGATGATCGGGATGTTCCTGCGCGCGGGCCGGGCCCAGGGCCTGCCACCGCTCCCGGAGGAGCCGGCGAAATCCCCGGTGTTTCTGGGCTTCCCGGTTCCGCCGATGCCACCGCGCCCCGCCGATGATCAGCCCGAGATCGGCCTGTTCGAACCCCTCGCCGGTTTCGCGGTCACCGCGGCGACCATGTTCAAGAAGCCCAACACCGAGTCCTACCCCGAGCAGAAGGTGCCGACCGCGCCGCGCTACCACGGCCGCCACCAGCTCAACCGGTACGAAGACGGCCTCGAGAAGTGCATCGGCTGCGAACTGTGCGCGTGGGCCTGCCCCGCCGACGCCATCTTCGTCGAGGGCGCCGACAACACCGAGGACGAACGCTTCTCCCCCGGCGAACGCTACGGCCGTGTCTACCAGATCAACTATCTGCGCTGCATCGGCTGCGGTCTGTGCATCGAGGCGTGCCCGACCCGCGCGTTGACGATGACCAACGAATACGAGCTCACCGACGACAACCGCGCCGACCTCATCTACGAGAAGGACCGCCTGCTCGCCCCGCTGCAGGACGGCATGACCGCCCCGCCGCACGCGATGGCGCCCGGCACCGACGAGGCCGACTACTACCTGGGCCGGGTCCGTCCCACCACGTCGGAAGAGGTGCTGCGATGACCACCGCACTACTGGCTGCCGAAGTCGCGTCCACCTCCACCGGGGAGGCGGTGCTGTTCTGGGTGCTCGCACCGATCGCGGTGCTCGGCGCGCTCGGCATGGTGACCGCGGCCAAGGCCGTGCACTCGGCGATGTGCCTGGCCGCCACCATGATCGCGCTGGCGGTGTTCTACATCGCCCAGGGCGCGCTGTTCCTCGGCGTCGTGCAGATCGTGGTCTACACCGGCGCGGTGATGATGCTGTTTCTGTTCGTGCTGATGCTCGTCGGCGTCGACTCGGCCGAATCGCTGCGCGAGACATTGCGCGGCCAGCGGATCGCGGCCGCCGTCGTCGGCGTCGGATTCGGGTTCCTGCTGATCGGCGGGATCGGCGCGGCCCTGCGTGGCAGCGGAATCACCTTCCCCGGCCGCGGTTTCGGTGGCCGTGACGTCATCGCCGAACTGGCCGAACTGATCTTCCTGCGCTACGTGTGGGCGTTCGAGCTGACCGGCGCGTTGCTGATCACGGCGACCATCGGCGCGATGGTGCTCGCCCATCGCGAACAGTTCACGCCGCGGCGCGGGCAGCGCGAGATGTCGCGCGACCGTTTCCGGACCGCGGGTGAACGCGCCACCCCGCTCCCGACCCCGGGCGTCTACGCCAGGCACAACGCTGTCGACAGCCCCGCCCAACTCCCCGACGGCACCTTCGCCGAACTCTCGGTGAGCACGATCCTGCGCCACCGCCGCACCCGCGCGCACACCGAGGCCGCCGCGCTCTCGGTGAGCGCCGGCAGCGACGTCATCCCGACGGTCGACGAGGAAGGCAACCGGTGAACCCCCAGAACTACCTGTTCCTGTCCGCCCTGCTGTTCACCATCGGCGCCGCGGGAGTGCTGTTGCGCCGCAACGCCATCGTGGTGTTCATGTGCATCGAGCTGATGCTCAACGCGGTGAACCTGGCCTTCGTCACCTTCGCCCGCCTGCACGGCAACCTCGACGGCCAGGTGATCGCCTTCTTCACCATGGTCGTCGCCGCCGCCGAGGTCGTCGTCGGCCTGGCCATCATCATGACGATCTTCCGTGCCCGCCGGTCGACCTCGGTCGACGACGCCAACCTGCTGAAGTTCTGACATGGGCACCGCGACGTTGTGGCTGCTGCCCGCCTTCCCGCTCGCCGGCGCGATCCTGCTGCTCCTGCTCGGCCGGTTCGCCGACCGGTGGGGTGTCTATCTCGGCACCGCCGCCGCGGTGGCCTCGTTCGCCGTCGCCGTGATCGCGTTCATCGGCATGCTCGGCCGGTCCGACGCCGACCGTGCCATCCACCAGCAACTGTTCGAATGGGTGCCGGTCGGTGACCTGCAGGTCGGGTTCGGACTGCAACTCGACCAGCTCTCGATCTGTTTCGCGCTGCTCATCACCGGCGTCGGCTCGCTGATCCACGTCTACTCGATCGGCTACATGAGCCACGATCCGGGCAAGCGCCGGTTCTTCGGCTACCTCAACCTGTTCCTGGCCGCCATGCTGGTGCTGGTCCTGGCCGACAATTACCTGGTTCTCTACCTCGGCTGGGAAGGCGTCGGCCTGGCGTCCTACCTGCTGATCGGGTTCTGGTACGAGAAGCCCTCGGCCGCGACGGCGGCCAAGAAGGCGTTCATCGTCAACCGGGTCGGCGACATGGGTCTGGCCATCGCCATGATGACGATGTTCGCCGCCTTCGGCTCGTTCGATTTCCGCACCGTGTTCGCGGCGAGCCCGGGCGCGAGCGAGGGGACGCTGACCGCAATCGGCTTGCTGCTGTTGCTCGCCGCGTGCGGCAAATCGGCCCAGGTACCGCTGCAGTCCTGGCTCGGTGACGCGATGGAGGGCCCCACCCCGGTCTCGGCGCTCATCCACGCCGCCACCATGGTCACCGCCGGCGTCTACCTGATCGCCCGCTCCAACCCGATCTACGATCTCGCGCCCGATGCCCGCACCGCGGTCATCGCGGTCGGCGCGGTGACCTTGCTGTTCGGCGCGATCGTCGGCTGCGCCAAGGACGACATCAAGAAGGCACTCGCCGCCTCGACCATGAGCCAGATCGGCTACATGATCCTGGCCGTCGGTCTCGGACCGGCCGGCTACGCGGTCGCGATCATGCACCTGCTCACCCACGGTTTCTTCAAGGCCGGGCTGTTCCTCGGCGCCGGTTCGGTGATGCACGCGATGGACGACGAGACCGATATGCGGCGCTACGGCGGTCTGCGCACACTGTTGCCGATCACCTTCGCCACCTTCGGTCTCGGCTACCTCGCCATCATCGGTGTGCCGCCGTTCTCCGGGTTCTTCTCCAAGGACAAGATCATCGAGGCCGCGTTCGACCACGGCGGGACGACCGGAATCCTGCTCGGCGTGGTCACGCTCGTCGGCGCCGGGCTCACCGCGTTCTACATGACCCGCGTGATGCTGATGACCTTCTTCGGCGAACGCCGCTGGAAGCCCGACACCCACCCGCACGAAGCTCCCGCGGTGATGACCGGGCCGATGATCCTGCTCGCGTTCGGCTCGGTGTTCGCGGGTGGACTGTTCGTGTGGGGTTCGGCGCTGCAGAACTGGCTCGCCCCGGTCGTCGGCTCCCACCACGGTGAACCGGTCGTGCCCGCGGGCGTGGTGACGGGGCTGGCCCTGACCTCGGTCGCCATCGGTGTCGCGATCGCCTACCGCAAGTACGCCGAAAGCCCGGTCCCCGAGACCGCGCCCGAACCGGTCACGGTGTTCACGACGGCCGCGCGCAAGGACCTCTACGGCGACGCGATCAACGAGGCCGCCTTCGAGCGGCCCGGCCGTCACCTCACCCGCGCCCTGGTGTTCCTCGACGCGCGCGGCGTCGACGGGATCGTCAACGGCACGGCCGCCGGCATCGGCGGGCTCTCCGCGCGGGTCCGCCGGATCCAGACCGGTTTCGTGCGTTCCTACGCCCTGTCCATGTTCACCGGCGCGGCCCTGGTGGCCGCTGCCCTGCTGGCGGTGAGGTACTGGTGAACTCGTTTCCCTGGCTGACGACGCTCTGGCTGGCCCCCGCGGTCGGCGCGGCGGTAGTGCTCGCCGTACCCGCCGCGCGCCGGAATGTGGCGCGTGGGCTGGCGTTCGCGGTGTCGATCGGTGTGCTCGCACTGGCGGTGAGCCTGGCGCTGCGGTTCCATCCCGGCGGCGACCAGTACCAGTTCGTCGAAGCGCACGAATGGATTCCGGCGTTCGGCGTCGGCTACACCCTCGGCCTCGACGGCATCGCCACCGTGCTGGTGCTGCTGACCGCCGTGCTGATGCCGTTGCTGATCCTGGCGGGCTGGCACGACGACACCGCGGCGGGCGACGGCCGCAAGACCGCGCACATCTACATGGCGTTGATGCTGCTGGTCGAGTCGATGGTGCTGATCTCCTTCCTCGCCCTCGACATCCTGCTGTTCTACGTGTTCTTCGAGGCCATGCTCATCCCGATGTACTTCCTCATCGGCGGCTTCGGACCACGTACCAGCGACGCCGCCGTCCGCGCCCAGCGCTCCCGGGCCGCGGTGAAGTTCCTGCTGTACAACCTGTTCGGCGGCTTGATCATGCTGGCGGCGGTCATCGGGCTCTACGTGCTCACCGCGCAGGCGGGCCTGGGCGACGGCACCGCGGGCACCTTCGATCTGCGCACTGTCGTCGCCGCGGCCAACAACGGGCAGCTCGGCGGCAGCACCGCGGTGGTCAACGCGCTGTTCCTCGGGTTCATGTTCGCCTTCGCCGTGAAGGCGCCGCTGTGGCCGCTGCACACGTGGCTGCCCGACGCCGCGGTCTCGGCCACCCCGTCGAGCGCGGTGCTGATGATGGCGGTGGTCGACAAGGTCGGCACGTTCGGCATGCTCCGGTACTGCCTGCTGCTGTTCCCGCTGGCCTCGGACACGTTCGCGCCGTTGGTGATCACCCTCGCGGTGATCGGCATCCTCTACGGCGCGCTGCTCGCCATCGGCCAGACCGACGTGATGCGGCTGATCGCCTACACCTCGATCTCGCACTTCGGGTTCATCATCCTCGGCATCTTCGCGATGACCACCCAGGCGCAATCCGGTGCGACGCTCTACATGGTCAACCACGGACTGTCCACCGCCGCGCTGTTCCTCATCGCCGGATTCCTCGTCTCGCGGCGCGGCACCAGGATGATCGCCGAGTTCGGTGGCGTGCAGAAGGTCGCGCCGATCCTGGCAGGCACCTTCTTCATCGCCGGTCTGGCCACCCTGTCACTGCCGGGCCTCGCACCGTTCGTCAGCGAATTCCTGGTGCTCGTCGGCACCTTCGGCAAGTACCAGGTGGCGGCGGTCGTCGCGACTGGTGCGCTGGTGCTGGCCGCGATCTACGTCCTGTGGATGTACCAGCGGATGATGACCGGTCCGGTGAAGCAGGGCAACGAACACCTGCGTGACCTGGTGCCGCGCGAACTCGCCGTGGTGGTGCCGCTGCTGGCCGCCCTGCTGGTGCTCGGCTTCTACCCGAAACCGATTCTCGATCTGGTGGATCCCGCCGTGGGGCACACCCTCTCGACGATCGGTAAGCACGATCCCGCTCCGACGGTTCCCGCTCCCGAAGCAGGTGCGGCCACCCGCCCCGCGGGCGGACACAAATGAGGACGGACTCCGTGACAATCAACGAGCTCGCGGCCACCCTGCCCGCACCGAGCATCGAATACCACCTGCTCGCGCCGATGTTGATCGTGTTGGCGGTCGGCGTCGTCGGCGTGCTGGTCGAGGCGTTCGTGCCACGGCCGTATCGGTACCTCACGCAGCTGATCCTCGGGATCGCCGGGGTCATCGGCGCGCTCATCGCCGTCGTCCTGCTCGCGGGCACGACGGGAACGGCCGTGGTCGGCGCGGTCGCCGTCGACGGGGTGACCTTGTTCCTGCAGGGCACGATCCTGTCGGTCGCGCTGCTGGGTCTGCTGTTGATCGCCGAACGTGGTGCGGTGCCGCGCGCCCGCAGCGGGCCGGGCACCTGGAGCCGGGCGGCCGCCGTGCTCGATCGTGGCGTCGACGCGTTCACCCCGCAGGCGTCCGCGGTCCCGGGCAGCGCGCACGAGCTCGCCGCGGTGCGGGCCGGGGTGTCGACCACCGAGGTGTTCCCGCTGACCATGCTCGCGGTCGGGGGTCTGCTGCTGTTCCCCGCGTCGAACGATCTGCTGACGATGTTCGTCGCGCTGGAAGTGTTGTCGCTGCCGCTGTATCTGCTGTGCGGGTTGGCGCGGCGCCGGCGTTTGCTCTCGCAGGAGGCGGCGCTCAAGTACTTCCTGCTCGGCGCGTTCTCCTCGGCGTTCTTCCTCTACGGCGTCGCCCTGCTGTACGGGCAGACCGGGACCGTGTCGCTGCCGGGAATCGGTGCGGCGCTGGACAAGCAGCCCGAGAACGCGACGCTGGCCTTGCTCGGTCTCGGGATGCTGGCCGTCGGACTGCTGTTCAAGGTCGGCGCGGTCCCGTTCCAGGCATGGGTGCCCGATGTCTATCAGGGTGCCCCGACGCCGATCACCGCGTTCATGGCCGCGGCCACCAAGATCGCCGCGGTGGGCGCGACAATACGAGTGCTGATGGTGGCCGTCGATCCGCTGCGCGATGATTGGCGGCCGGTCCTCGCCGCGGTGGCGGTGGCGACGATGGTCGTCGGCGCGGTCATGGCGATCACCCAGACCGATGTGAAGCGGATGCTGGCGTACTCCTCGATCGCGCACGCGGGCTTCCTGCTCGTCGGCCTGGTCGCCGCCGACGACGCCGGTGTCGCCGCGGTCCTGTTCTATCTGCTGGCCTACGGCTTGGGGACGGTAGGCGCGTTCGCGGTCGTCACCCTCGTGCGGGACTCCTCCGGTGACGAGGCGACGGCACTGTCCCAGTGGGCAGGCTTGGGCCGCCGATCCCCGTGGCTGGCTTCGGTGTTCGCGCTGCTGCTGCTCTCGTTCGCGGGTTTGCCGCTGACCAGTGGTTTCGTCAGCAAGTTCGCGGTGTTCGCCGCCGCCTCGGGCGCGGGCTACACATTCCTGGTGATCGTCGGCGTGATCTGCAGTGCGATCGCGGCGTTCTTCTACATCCGGGTGATCGTGCTGATGTTCTTCACCGACCCGCCCGCCGACGCCCCGACCGTCACGGCCCCGTTCGCGACGACCCTGGTGGTGGCGTTCAGCGCGGGCGCCACCCTCGTGCTCGGTGTCTTCCCGCAGCCGCTCCTCGACCTGGCCGAGCGCGCGGCCACCTTCATCCGCTGACATGAGTTCATACGACGACGACCCGCTGTCCGACCGGCCGCCGACCAGTCACGAGCGGCAGTCGGGTCAATCGTGGGACGCGTCCTATCGTGACGGGCCCGCGCCGTGGGACATCGGTCAGCCGCAACCGGCCGTGGTCCGGTTGGCCGAGTCGGGCGGGTTCACCGGCGAGGTGCTCGACGCGGGGTGCGGCACCGGCGACAACGCCCTCTATCTCGCCTCACTCGGATTCACCGTGCACGGTGTCGATGTGGCGGCGACCGCGGTGAGCGCGGCGCGCAAACAGGCCGAGAATCGTGGCCTCACCACCACCTTCGAGGTAGCCGACGCTCTTCACCTCGAAGGTCTGGAACGCCGGTTCCGGACGGTGCTGGACAGCGGCCTGTTCCATACCTTCGACCGCACCGAACAGGCTGTCTATGCCGTCAGTCTCGGTGCGGTCGTCGCCGAGGGCGGGACCCTGTACGTCTTGTGCTTCGGCGATGTCGGCACCGACCCCGGCCCGCACCCGGTCAGCCGGGCGGCGCTCACCGTGGCCTTCGATCCGGCCGAGTGGGACATCGCCGCCATCGAACAGGAGAGTCTGCGCACCCGCTTCAGCGCGGCCACTCCCGCCTGGCTGGCCACCATCCACCGCAGGTAGTCCTGTTGCGCGCGGGTCCGCGCCAGGAGTACGTTTCGGCCACAACCACATTCCCGGCCCCGCCGATCACTCTTCCAGGGTCTCCACTGTGGATGCGAACGGTCAGCGGCCGATGGTGCTGGGCTCGGACGTACGCCTCCGCTCGGCGCGCGAGGCCTGATCCCTGACTCCAGTACGCGTGTTGTTCATCGGTAGACGTATTTGCCCAGCACCCTTTGCAATTCGATCAGGTCCGGATTCGAGAACAGCCATTGCCGCTCGTTCGGCGCGAACCGCACCACGATCGGGCACCCGCGGTAAGCGTCCCCGCGAATCACCTCGGTGCCCAGCAGCTTTGCCGACTTCGCCTCGTAGACCTTGGCGACGTATCGCCCACGGAACAGCGGTAACCGCTTGTTCCCGACGAATTCGCAGGCCTGGATCAGCTCGCCGCCGTCCTGGCTGGTTCCCAGACATACGACAAGCTGATATCTGAGCGGGTCCGACTGGTTCATCCACTCGGGAGGTTGCAGCGGCGTATTCCAGATCGCGCCGTACTCGTTGTCGAATACCGCGACCGGATGCGGTGCGGGACCGTCGTAGGCGTCCGCCGCCGGATAGAAGCCTGGTTGCGGGAAGCAGGGTTGGTTCATGCTCCCGATGCCGCGCGGCTGTGCATGGACGGCCGTCGGGATCCCGGGCGCGCTGGTCGCCACGCCCGTGGTTCCCCGAGACGCTCCACAGCCGGCGAGTGCCATCACCACCGATGCCGCTACCGCCCATCGGAAGACGAGTCGACCCTGCTTCGCTGTCACGCGCATTCTTGTGCTTTCTTGCCTGCCACGCCGAGGTATTCCCAGTGGCAGGTTAGCCTCCGGGCGGTCGGCTGCGGTGCTCGGCTGAAACAGCACCCCCGGTTACCCCGACCCACCGTCGGGTGGCACAGCCCCAACCACGCCACTCGATCAGGGGCGTTCGGTAGGTATTTCGCCGTAGAGCTGGCGGGCGCGGGTGATCAGCAACGGCAGCAGAATGGTGCGCCAGGTCGGCAGGTGCACCGCTTCCGCTCGTCCTTCGACGACGAAGGACGGCTCGGCGGTCGCGTCGGCATCGTCGATGTTCACGCCCGCCACGAGGGCGAACTCGCGCCGCAGCAGCGCCGCGAAGTCCGTCGCCGTCGCCGGCGGGCCGGCCGCACACACCCTGTCCCGCACCGCATCCCACGCGAACGGATCCGCGGGCGAACCCCACTGGCGCGGCCGCCGGTCGAAGAGCCGAGCTATGTCGGAGGTATCTGGCACGCGCCGAATCCTACCGAGGAGCGCCGCCAGGGCAACGGTCACCGCTTGCGTTCGGCGCCGATGCTGCCGACGATGAGATCGGCGAGTGCGTGCACCGACGGTGGTGGTGCCCCGATTCAGTTCGGCGCCCAGGGTTTCCGCGGCGCCGAGGACGACGACGCAGCGCAGCCGTAGCGCGATCCGAGTACGGCAGCAGTGTGGCGGCCATCCAGTCGCGGTAGCTGTCGAGCATGGCGTGCTGGATCGCCAGGACCTCGGGATTGCCTTTCAGCGCCGCCGAGACCGCGTCGAGTTCGGGCATGTCGGTGGCACAGGCGAAGTAGGCGGCGCTCATCACGCGCGCTATCTCCTTCGCGTTCGGCGGGGCCGCGCGGACGGCCTGTTCGGCGGCGAGCCGGTGCCGTTCGTCGAGTCGCCGGTACAGGGCGAGCAGCAGTTCGGGGCGAGTGTCGAAGTGATCGTAGACGATCGGCCTGCTCACGCCCGCGGCCTCGGCGAGGGTGACGAGGGTGAGCCCGTCGGTGCCGTGGTCGCGCACCAACGCCAGCGCGGTGTCGAGCAGCTGCTCACGCCGAGCCGCCTTGGGCATGCAGGCGGCTGCTGGGTCTGCGCGGCGGCACGGTGGCCCCGGGCACCTACACCCCGGAGGCGTTGATCGACCCCGGCTACGCCGCTGCGCGGATGACCGAGGTCGGCGCGGTCTTCGTCGAGGCGTAGACCGGCCTACAGCACCGCCTGCGTCTGGGTGGTCTTCGCGACGAGTTTGCCCGCGTCGTCGTGGATTTCGGTCTCCACGACGATGAAACTGCGGCCCGCGTGCAGTGGACGCGCGGTGGCCACGGCGTAGCCGGAGCGCACCGCACGCACGAAGTTCGTCTTCGACTCCACGGTCGTGGTCCCCTGCTTGCCCTCGGGCAGGTTGAGAAAGGCGCAGACCGCGCCGGTGGCATCGGCCAGCGACATCAGCACGCCACCGTGCAGCGCGCCGCCGATCGTGCAGACGGTCTCGTCCCAGGCCAGCCTGCTGCGCACCACATCCGGCCCGTGTTCGAGGACCTCGACGCCGAGTTTCTCGGTGAACGGCATGGACGCGTGGAACAGTGTCGTGCCTTCGGTATCGGTCATGACCCGAGCATGCCAGGACCCGGCGGCCCGCGGTCCTCGATCGCGGGTGCCAGTCAGCGCAGTGGCCGGAAGAATTCCCGGATGTCGTCGACGAGCAGATCGGGTGTCTCCATCGCCGCGAAATGCCCACCGCGGTCGAATTCGGTCCAGCGCACGAGGTTGTTCTGTTTCTCGGCGATGCCGCGGATGGTGGTGTCGCCGGGAAAGACCGCGATGCCGGTCGGCACCCCGGAGCTGGGCAGGTCGGCGCCCCACTGCTGGGATTCCTTGTACAGGCGCATCGAGGAGCCCGCGGTGCGGGTGAACCAGAGGACGGCGATCTCGGCGAGCATCGCGTCGCGGTCGAGGGAGTCCTCGGGCAGCGCGGCGGACGGGTCCTTGTAGGTGTTGACGACGTCGACGACCCAGCCGAGCAGACCGGCGGGCGAGTCGGTGACCGCGTGGGCCAGGGTCTGCGGACGGGTGCTGTGCACGCTCGCATACGAGGAGGTCTCGTTGCTGTTCCAGTCCTGCAGGGCGGCCAGCTTCTCCTGATCCCGCGCGGAGTAGCCGGCACCGTCGTCGTCCCAGGCGGGAATCGTGATGGCGGCGTTGAGGTGGACTCCGGCGATCCGCTCGGTATCGATCCGGCCCAGGTGCGGGGCGATGAACGAGCCCGCGTCGCCACCTTGGACGCCGTAGCGTTCGTAGCCGAGGCGGCGCATGAGCTGGGCGATCAGGAGGGCGGACTGCTCGGTCGCGGCCTGGCCCGGCTGCTGGGTGGGGCCGGAGAAGCCGAAGCCGGGCAGGGTCGGGATCACCACGTCGAAGGCATCGCGCGGGTCGCCGCCGTGGGCCGCGGGGTTCGTCAGGGGTCCGATGGCCGCGCCGAAATCGGTGAACGGCCACCCGTGCACGAGGACCAGTGGCAGCGCGTCGGGTTCGGGTGACCGAACGTGGGTGATATGCAGTCGCTGTCCGTCGAGTTCGGTGACGAACTGCGGTCGCGCGTTACGCGCGGCTTCGGCGGCCCGCCAGTCGAATCCGGTGCGCCAGTAGTCGGCGAGACCACGTAGGTAGGCGGTGGGCAGACCGTAGGTCCAGCCGGTGCCGGGCAGGTCGTCGGCCCAGCGGGTGCGGGCGAGGCGCTCGTGCAGATCGTCGAGGTCGGACTGCGGAATGTCGATCCGGAAGGGGTGGATGTCGTTCATGCCCACCACGCTAGGACGCACTTAGGTCGGGATCGGTCCTAAGTCGCGGGCATGCTGGAGGCATGTCCGCGACCTCCGCCCGCCTGCTCCGTCTGCTGTCGCTGTTGCAGACCCATCGCGCGTGGTCCGGTGCCGAACTCGCCGCGGAACTGGCGGTCACCGCGCGCACGGTGCGTCGCGACGTCGAGCGGCTGCGCGGCCTCGGCTATCCGGTGCACGCGTTGCAGGGGACAGCGGGGTACCGGCTGGGCGCAGGGGCGTCGATGCCGCCCCTGCTGCTCGACGACGAGGAGGCGGTGGCCGTGGCGGTCGGGCTGCGAACCACCTCGGGTGGCACGGTCACCGGGATCGAGGACGCGTCGCTGCGGGCGCTGGCCAAGCTGGAACAGGTGCTGCCCTCCCGGCTGCGACACCGGCTCACCACCCTGCAGCAGTCGATGGTGCGGGTCGCCGCCGAGGCGCCGCGGGTGAGTCCGTCGACGCTGCTGGCGATCGCGGAGGCGTGCCGTCGGCACGAGCGGCTGCGGTTCGACTACACCGATCACGGGGGCCGGGTGTCACGGCGCGATGCCGAACCCGACTCGCTGGTCAATGTGAGCAGGCATTGGTACCTGGTGGCGTGGGATGTCGATCGCGCGGATTGGCGGTCGTTCCGGGTCGACCGGCTCCTTCCGCGCGTCCCGACCGGCCCGCGCTTCACCCCGCGCCCGCTGCCCGGCGGTGACGCGGCCGCGTACCTGTCGCGCAGGCTGTCGGTGGCATCGTGGCCGTGGCGCACAGTTGTCACCCTGCATTGCCCGGCCCCTGTGCTGGCCGAGCGGCTGTGGCCGGGAACCGGTGTTCTCGAAGCGGTCGACGACGCCACCTGTGCGCTGCATCTGGGCGCCGACTCCCCCGCCTCGCTGGCCTGGATGATCACCGCCCTCGACACCGATTTCACCGTCACCGGTCCACCCGAACTCCTCGCGGCCTTGCGTCGATTGAGTGCGCGCTGCCGCGACGCCGTTCCCGCTGCACCCGATGCGTAGTTGCATCGACTGCCGAATCGGAGCCCGGCGTCACGGCTCGTCGATGACTTCCTGCAGCCGGACCGCGAATCCCGCCGGGTCACCGACGAATCCGGTGTGATCGCCGGGGAACAGCACCGGCTCGCTCCGCAGCTCGGTGGCCAGGGCGCGCGAGGTCCGGTCACAGAACTGGCCGGTCGAATCGGCGCCGATACCGACGATCACCCGGGTGGGCACCGCGCGCAGCAACGGCGGGTCGGGAACCCAGCCGGTGGTGGCGCGCAGTTCATGGTCGAACCAGTGGCGCTCACTGGCGACCTGCTGGGGGTCGCGCGCACCACCGAACATGTGCTCCACCACCTCATCCGGGATCGGCAGGGCGGCTTGGGCGAAGAACTTCCGCCACGCGCCGACCACGTCACCGAGGTCGTAGGTGGCGATGATGTCCTCGGTGACGGCCCGCTGCTCGGGTGCGTCGGGCAGCAGTTCCCGCAGGGGCGGTTCGTGTGCGACGACGGTGGTGACCCGGTCGGGGTTGGTCTGGGCGAGGGCCAGCGCGCTGACCGCGCCGCCGCTGGAACCGAAGACCACGGCGGGACCGGCGTCGAGGTGGGCGATCAGGCGGGCGAGGTCGTCGGCGCGGGCCAGGACCGTCGAATCCTGGCGCGGATCGTCGAGGGGGCTGGCGAAATGGCCGCGCGGATCGGTGGTGAGCACGGTGTTGGTGGCGGCGAGCTGTTCGGCCGCAGGCGCGAACGAAGCGGCGTTCATCGGCGCGCCGACGAGCACGAGCAGCGGCCCCGACCCGCGGACCTCGTAGTACAGGCGGGCATCGGGCACCACAAGGGTGCCGGTGGTGACGGCGGAACTGGCGGTCATACGATTCTCCCGGATCTCGGCTACAGGTAGCACTCATTGAGACGGGACCAGACCGGCGAACTCATCGCTGCGCCCGAAATCTTTTTCGCGCCACCTCCTTCCACAGGTCAGGACGTTTTCGTCGGCGCGAGTCACGCCTGCCGAACCGGTCGGTATAGCCAGCGCCCCTACCGGATGGCCAGACTCCTTGCCCAGTCCTTGGGCGCTTAGGTCCAGGCCGTGAGAGAGCATGTCGTCGCCGACGACGGTGGCTCCGCCTATGGCCTTGCCGCAATCCACCCCGATGGAAGGCCCGTGAAACACACGACGCCCTGGGCGGCGCTTCCGTGTGGTGCTGTTCATAGGCGGCCACCCAGAAACACGCAAGGCACCCGGGGGACGTAATGCAAACCGCTATCTCGGAGTTCCTTGCCCACCTTGTCTTATACATACGGTCGTATGTATGGTTTTTCTTGTCGGGTGCCACACATCCGGCAGGACGAGCTACCAAAAGGATGATGACCATGGACAGTCACCGCATGTTCGAACTGGCCCAGGCCTTGGCCACGGCCAAGAGCAGGCAGGATCTATCCGCTGCGCTTCGACTGCTCCACCCGGACATGGTGTTGGAAACGCCGGCATTCGGAACCACGGCTCGCGGCTTGGCGGAGAACGAGCGGGCGCTGGCGCGGTTCTTCGCGTCCTTTCCGGACTATCGGGTCGAGCTGGCCGGCTTCGCCGACAACGGCGAGACACTCGTTTGCTGGGGTACAGCTCGAATGACCATGACCGGCAACAGATTCGGGGTCACCTCGAATGGCGTGCGGGCCGAGGTTCCGGTGTTCATCGGATTCACCTTCGCCGATGACCTGATCGCCAGCGAACGGTTCTTTTTCGACCTGTCTGTCCTGTGCGCCCAGTCGGGGGTGTCCACCGACGCGGTGCGACGTTCCTTGTTCGGCTCCGCCGAGCTGGAAGGAGCCCGGCGGTGACCACCGAAACGCGCATCAAGTCTGTCGAACCAACTCGGACCGCGGCACTTTTCGACATCGTGGTGGATCTCAACCCCCCATTGAATTTCGGCGACAACAGCCAGCTGGGCCGTCGTGTGCTCTACGGTGCGGCGGGCGGATCGTTCGCGGGCCCGCGGCTGCGCGGCGAGGTAGTCGCAGGCGGCGGCGACTGGGCACTCTTCCGCCCCGACGGCACGATGCTGCTCGATGTCCGTCTGACGCTGCGCACCGACGATGGCGAGCTGCTGCACATGACCTATCAGGGCCGCTGGGTGATCCCTTCGGACGTGCGCGCCGAGATGGCCGACCCGGCCGCCCGACACCGGATCGACCCGGCGCGGTACTACTTTCGCACGAACCCGCTGTTCGAAACCGGATCCACCCACTACGCGTGGCTTAACGACATCGTCGCCGTCGGAACGGGATACCTGGTCGACGGCGGTGTCGCCTACCACGTCGAGCAAGTGCTGTGAGGGACGCGCCGGTCAAGTCACAGGCACCGCCGCTCGCGCCCGCCGCTCCGCCACTTCGACTTTCGCTGCCGCGCCGACTGGTCGCCGAGGCGCTGGGCACCGGGTTCCTGCTCATAGCCATCGTCGGCTCGGGCATCCTCGGTCAACGACTCGCAGGCGGCAACACGGCCGTCGCCTTGCTGGTGAACGCATTGGCTACCGCCGCGGCGTTGTACGCGCTGATCGAATGGTTCACGCCGGTGTCGGGTGCGCACTTCAATCCGGCGATCACCGCGGCCCTGACCGTCCGGGGCGACATCTCGTCACGCACAGCCCTGGCCTTTATGGCCGCGCAGATCGGCGGCGCGGTCGGCGGTGTCGCCCTGGCGAATCTGATGTTCGGCGAACCGGTCTGGGCATGGTCCGCCCGCCCGCGGCACGGGGCGACGCAGCTACTCGGCGAAGTCGTCTCGACATTCGGCCTGGTCGGTGTCGTATGGGTCTGCACGCGCACCCGCCCCACAGCAGTGGCCGGCGCCGTCGCCGCGTACATCGGCGGCGGGTTCTGGTTCACCCCGACCGGTTTCGCCAATCCGGCGGTAACGGTCGCCCGTTCATTGACGAACACATTCTCCGGCATCCGTCCGGCCGACGTGCCGGGCTTCGTGCTCGCTGAAGTTGCCGGTGTCACCGCAGCTATTCTCGTGTTCGGCTGGCTCCTGCCGGTCTCCCCGAATACCGAGAGGCCACCGCGTCGATGACCGAGCACACCCCACCTCACCCGGCCCCGAACAGTGATCGGCGTCGGCAGCGGGGTGCGCGGTCACGACAGATCATCACTCGGCATGCGGTCGATATCGCGTCGCTGGACGGCCTCGGCTGGCTCAGCTTCGGACGCCTGGCCGATGACCTCGACATCAGCAAAGCGGGAATCCAGACACTCTTCGGCACCAAGCAGAATCTGCAGCTGCGCACCGTGGAAACCGCCCGCGAGGTCTTCATTGATGCGGTCATCCGCCCAGCGCAGAAAGCACCGGAGGGCGTGCCCCGCCTGCGCGCCCTCCTCGAGCACTGGATCGCCTACATCGCGCAGCCACTGTTTCCCGGCGGTTGCTTCTGGAACGCCAATCTGCCGGAGTTCGACAGCCACCTCGGGCCGGTCCGCGACGCGCTGGTGCGTCAGCGTCGCGACTGGCTCGACATCCTGGCCCGACAACTCGGATACGCTGCCGCGGGCCACCCACTTCCGGAAACGGACATCGATCTGACCGTCTTCCAACTCGACGCTGCCCTCAACGCCACCAACACCGCACTACGGCTCGGCGAATCCGACAGCGTCGAGAAACTACGCCGCGTGATCGACGGTCTTGTACCACCGGAATAGCACGCGAGTGCCGCGCAGCGGTCGGGCTGCGCGGCACTCGGTGTGTCGAGGAAGTCAGTTGTAGGACTTCGCGACCCCGTCGAGCAGGTGCTCGAGGGTGTCGTACGCGGGGGCGTCGACGACGTCGATCAGCTCGGCGGGCACCGGCACGTTGCGTTCGGCGGCGACGGCGGTGAACTGGGCGTTGTCACCGGTACGGAACCCGTGCAGGGCGGCGAGGCGACGCAGTTCCGGGTTCTCGGTGAGCAGTTTGCCGACCTTGTCACCGGTGCCGGTCAGCGGGACCAAGGTGTGGCTCGACAGCACGGTCGGGGTCGGGTAGGTCAGCATCATGTCCGGCTTGATCTTGCCCTCGCCCGCCGCCTCGACGAACTGTGCCTCGTAGATGCATACCAGCGGGGTGGGGCCCATCCCGTTGGTCAGGTACTGGGTGAACGGGCCATCGCTGCTGTTGTCGGTGTAGCCCTGGGCGAGGAACAATTTCGACAACGCGGGCAGCACGTGCTGTTCGGCCGTGGCGCCGCGCACGATGGTGTGGTCGTTGGCGACATAGCTCGCGATCGACAGGTACATGGCCGCGGAGTTGGAGCTGCGCGGATCGGTGGTCGAGACCAGGATGTTCTTCTCGACGGGGTAGGTGGTGTTGTCGGGCAGGTCGTCCCACTGCGCGCCGGTGCCCGCCAGTTCCAGGTACCGGTTCATGTCGAAGGTCGCGACCGGGCCCGGCTTGATCACGCCGGCCGCGGTGAGCAGTTCCGCGATCGGCCGGTAGGTGGCGATGGCGATCGGCGAGGCGAACGGGGTGTACTTGCTGGTGACGTTGCGCTGTCGCTGGATCCGTTCGGCGGCGGGACTGCTCGACGGGAACGCGAAGTCGTAGCGGTCCAGGTCGACGGTGGTCGCGATCTGCCGCGACCCGGCCGGCTCGACCTCGATCCGGATGCCGTTGTCGGCGAGCACCTTCACGACCTGCTCGTCCTGGAAGAACGCCACCTTCTCCGACCCGACGACACCGCGCACGACCGTCACCGGCGCGCCGGTCGGTGCCGCGGCCGGGGTTTCGCCCCCGCCGGGAAGCAGAATCACCGCGGCCGCGACGGCGGCGACGACGGTGACCACACCGATCGACAGCGGCAGCATGCCACGCCTGGTCACCAGGTGCCGGTCCCGCTCGGCGGCCGAACTCCCTTCCGGTGCGGCGGAAACCGGTTCGGGTCCGGCGGCGCGAACGGTGGCCGCCGGGGCGGGTACCCGCACGGTCGGATCGGGATCGGCCAGTTCACTGCGCACGATCCGCTCGACCAGAATGGGCACGAACTCCCGGATCGGCTTGCCCGCGAAACGATGGTGCGCGGCACCCACCGCCGAGGTGACCTGGTCGGCGGGGACGTTCTCGGACAGGTCTTCGACCAGACTCTCGGTCATGCGCCGCATAGCCAGCTCTTCACGCTGGACGGTATCGGCGGCTTCGGCGTGGGATACGCGCGACACCACATTTCTCCTGGGCTCACATCGGGCTGCGGACGACGGCGCGCGGCGACCGGGCCCTCCCGTGCGCACGCCGCGGGCCACGCTACCGGCGCGCAGCACAGTTACCCCAGCGGTGAACGGCTGGGCACACAGTGTTCAGCGCCCGCTCCGCTGCCCGCAACGTCGCGTTGTCCGGGTGTTCGCGTAAACATCGAAACACGCTCTGCGAGTGTGGGATTCACTACTATTGCCCGGCGGCGGCCTGCCCGGGGCCCGTGATGGCGTCCGGCTGCGAACGTCGCGCACCGCGCAGTGCCGTACGCAGCATCCCACCCGCGAGCTGTTCCAGCACGCCGATCACCACCAGCGCACTGCCGGCAACCGTCGCCAGCCCCGTGACGGTCTCGAACTTCATCGCGATGACGGTGATCCCGATCGCCGTCGTACCCAGTCCGCAGATCTCGTGCAGCCAGCCGTCGGCGACACTGTCGTCCCAGGCCGCGACCAGCGCCTGCACGACACCGCGCACCGACCAGCCGATCCCGATCCACAGCGCCAGCAGCTCGATGGTGCCGCCACCGAACGCCAGCGCCGCCAGGATGACCGTGAGCACGGCGCTCACCAGCACCAGCACCCGCAGCGGGAACGCGATCCGCGCCGCCACCGCGAGATAAGCCTGGATGCCCGCACTGAGCAACAGCGAGATACCGAACAGCAGCGCCAACGTGGACGCGCTGCGGCCGGGCCACAGCAAGATCGCGACGCCGAGGACGAACGAGCACCCGCCGGCGATCTGCATCGCCTGCCGGGTTCGGTCCTGCGCCGGACTCCCCTCCCCGTCGTTCACGGGCATTGCCCCACGATATGCCCCCACCGACCGATAGCCGCCGATTTGCCCGGGCGCGCCGCGGTCGTCCCTGCCGGATTCACCTCAGCCGCTCCCGCAGGTACGGCGCGGTCCGGCTGACCGGGTCGGCCGCGACCTGCTCCGGGTACACCGTCCCGAAATCCAGCGACGACTTGCCCGAACCCGACACCCCGGTGAACGCGACCAGGGCGTTTCTCGGCATGTCCGCGTCGACATCACGCAGATTGTGGACCCGGGCGCCACGCACCCGAACCGAAGGATCGACCTCGTGCGAATCCACAGCTACCCAGATTACGCGCCCCGGCCGCGCGTCCGCGTCCTTGCTAGAAGAACCAGCCCAGTTCCGGCGCGCGCTCGGCGGTGAACGCCGCGTCGAGATCCCGCAGCGCCGCCGCATCGTCGACCCGGATCCGGTGCGCGGCGGCGAGATTCCCGGCGCGATGCGCACCGAAGTAGAGCGCGCCGAGGACATTGATATCGAGACCGAGCGCGGCGGGGCGGGTGGTGGGTTCGCACGCGGCAACCCCGTCGCGCACGCGCAGCGCGAAGGTGCCACCGGCCGAACGGAACGGGTCGTGCACGGACAGCACCGTGTCGATGTCGTGTTGATAGGTGCGGGCGGTGAGGGCGGCGGGCACGTCCATCAGCCGCGCCCACAGCGAGTCACCGCGATCGGTCACCCGCACCGCACGGGAATCGGTGAGCAGGTACGGCAGCGGGTCGTCGTCGGCGATCTCGACATCGACCGCCTCGACCAGATCCAGTCCGAGCAGCACCCGCCACAGCGCGGCGTGCGCGTCCGGGGTGAGAGCGCGGTATTCCCACACCGACGCGGTGGCACGCCCGTCGCGCCAGCGGCGCCGATACAGGGCGTAACCGTCGGGGTGGACCAGGGTGAACAGCGTCGTGGCGCCGTCGCGGTGGCGTTCCACGTCGGCGAAGAACAGATCCCATTTGGCGTCGGGCCGCACCTGCGCACCCGGCACCGTCCGCTGCCAGCGCTCGTAGACGGCCCGGATGTGCGGCTCGGCCTCGGCCAGGGTGGCCATCTCGACGCCGCCGGGATCGGGTGTGGTCGACCGGAACTCGGCGCGACGGCGATCGATGGAGATCGTGGTGGACAGGATCGCCGGGTCGTAGCCGAACCAGCCGTAGATCGTGGCCTCGCTGGCGGTGAAGATCGTCAACGGCAGACCGTCGGCCTCGGTCCGCTCGTGCTGAGCGGTATACAGCTCGCGCAGAATGCCTCGCCGCCGATGGGTCGGCGCGACCGCGACGCCCGACACACCACACGCCTGCACCTGCCGTCCCCCCGGCACGGTCACGGGGGTTCGGGAACATCGACGAGAAAAGTCACGCTAAGGAGTTACCGCAGATAGCCGCTGACTATATGCGGTAACTCCGACGCCGACCTGGGCGGTTGCTCCGCACGGGCGATGCCGACTCCGGAAACTATCTGCGGTAGCGCCCTAAGCGCCGGATCTGGCGGAGATGTTCCTCGACCCCCGTCCCCGCCGCGGCCGACGTCGTTGTCGGCCTGCCGACGCCGTTGTCGGTGGCGGGAACGGTGAGGGCCCGGCTTGGCCGGGCCCTCAGTCGTGTCAGACTGCGGGGCGCGGGGCGCGGGTGACCACGGCGGTCTGGGTCGACAGGTCGACCTCGACGGTGTCGGCGGTCAGCTCCAGCGAGGCGCGGGGTGCGCCGTCGCGGCCCAGGTAGGCGTCGGCGGTCAGGCGGGCGCCGGTGACGTGGACCTTGGTCCCGACACCGATCGTGCCGACGACGTTCTCGGCGAGATGGGGGTTGAGACTGGCGGGGTCTCGTAATCAACTGTCGCGGGTTCGTGGTGCCCAGCCGGACGGTTTCCGGGCCCGTGGGCCGGAGGCGTAACGGCTCCAGTCGGCAGCTGCGTGGGCAGCGGCGCGGGTAGTGGTCTTGTGGTGATAGCCGAGGGCGTCGGCGACGACGGGCGCGGGCAGCTCGAGAACATGCTGATGCAGCGCCCCGACCCGGCCGGCGGTGGTGGGAACGGTGAACGCTGTCGGTACCGCCCTGGACAATGGCTGCTCATGCACAGCTTCCCGCGTTTGACTGCCCTGTTCGGCGCTTCGGTGGACGCGCTGACTGCCACACATCTCGCCGCAGTGGTCGCCAGAAAGGTCCCCGAAGCAGAGGACCTGGACTTCAAAGAAGCCCTCTACGGCAAGACCACCGAGGCGAAACAGGAACTGGCCAAGGACGTCTCAGCCCTGGCCAACGCGGGCGGCGGAGTGCTGATCCTCGGCATAACGGACCAGAATTCGGCGGCCGAAGCACTGAAACCGCTTCCGCTATCGGCAGAGGAAGCCGAGCGGATGCAGAAGATCTGCCACTACCAGATCCGGCCGTTCCTGCCCGGAGTCCACATCAAACAGATACCGGACCCCACGAACCTGCACACGGGCTACTACGTGATCGCGGTGCCGCGCAGCGCCGATGCACCGCACGCGGTGATCCGGGGCGGCAACGACAACGGCGACGGCACCCTGCTCAGCTACGCACTTCGAGACGGACAGGTGACCCGCTACCTCGCCGAAGCAGAAATCGCCCGCCGCTATCGGGACCGGTTCATCAGCCGCGCCGAACTGAGCGCCGCGCTCGATGCGGTCCACGACGACGGCGTCAGCCGTATCGACCCCGGCACCGCGCAGGCGTGGTTGACACTGGCCGCCTATCCCAGTGCCCCCGGCACTCAGCGGCTCGGCGGCTCGGCCGACATCGAGCGGACCGCTGAGGAAGTGAAAGCCTGGGCCGGTGCGACGCCGCCGATGCCGGGTCAGATCCTCAGCCACTACGTCGAGGCGTTTCCCGGGGTCCGGCGGGCCGTGGTGACCGCAGCCCAGACCTTCAGCAGCGCATTGGACGAGCCTTTCACCGAACTTCATTTCAACGGGGCGGGATTCGTCGCCAGCCCGGCGATGTCCTTCGGGCAAGCCGATGACGGGACCGAGGAGATCGCGCTGGATGTGTTGGAACTCGACCTGCACGCGATGGTGTCGATGCTGTCCAACCACGCTGCCCAGACTGGCGCCGGAGGGGACTGCGAGTTCCGTGCGCAGTTGCTTCTCCCTCCCCACCCCGCGGGCAGAAGCGCGGGCATGATCTGCACGGTCAGGCCAGCGGTCCTGCATGCTCCCACCCGACGGCTCCGCAACGGCCCGCTCGACCACTACCAGCAAGTCCTGCGATCACTCAAGGTGACCACGGACTTCGTCGATGCCCGCACCACCGCGAGTCTGGACGAGCTCGCCCAGAGTTGGCAAGCGCAAGTCCGAACGGCGCACGCTCTCGCTACCGACATCGTCGGCCGGTTCGCCGTCGCCGACACTATCGTTCTGGCAGCCGACGGCACCCTCCACAGCTCTGCCGTCGACCCGTATCGCGCGAAAGCGATCAGTGAATGGGTGAGCGGACAATCCTCGACCATCGCCGACTACCGGAGCTGAGCACATTCGCGACCCGCCCACTCAGCATCGTGTCCAACCGAGTCTCGGGATCGGTCGGGGCGGTGACCTCGCTCATGCGCTCCACCGTAAGCGCAATGCCACGCCGAGTTCAGGAATCCGGCCACGGTGTGGACGACCGCAGCATTTCACATGAACTCCGCGCGAATGGGAGGACGACTAGCGGTGCCACATCTGCCTGAGATACGCCTCGTCGGTCAGCTTGATGTCGGCCTCGGTTCCCAGTTCGCGCGCTGCCCGCCGCAGCTCGGAGCGGCGCACTGTGTTGTCTTGCTGGACATATCGGGCGGCGGACCCGGCCCATACTAGGCAGCAGGCGAGCAGATGGGCGCAAATGGTGGGAGAGAATGGCCCTCGTGGCTCCGACCGCAGCTGAAAAGGTGCAGCGGAGTCGTCTTCGGAGTCCTGGTCAGGCTGTTCGAGGTACTGGTCGGACAGGGAGGCACTGGGATGGGTGTAGCCGCATAGCATCCGGTAGTAGGCGTAGGCGTCCGGGCCGCCGGGAACGAAATCCGCCAGCAGCTTCTCGAAGACCTTCGCCTGATTGTCCGAGGAGGTCGACACCGTCGGCAGCTCGGTGTGAGCGATGCGCGAGGCGATGTCCTGCATCGTGGTCGACCGCGCGGCGGTGAGAGTCCGTTGGAGTGCACGCCGCTGGTTGAGGTCCTTGTTGTACATGGCCAGTGCCGCATCTTGGGACTGCGCTACCCAATGGACGGTCAGCGCGGTCTCGAAGCACGCCCGCAAGGTGGGCACCATGAGCGCCGGCGGGGTGTTGCGGTCGAGCAGGTCCAGCGCCAAGGCACCAAGTTTGTGCACGTGGATCGCCAGGCTCAACACGATCCCGGCCTTGATGTAGGCGTCCTTGCTGTCGGTCTTGATCTTGAGATTCGTACCGAGGTGTTCGTTGAAGCTGGCGATCAGCTCCCGTCCGGTCGACAGATATTGCACGGCGTCGGGATCGGTGGGCATGCGGTGAACCTACGGGATCCCGATGCGGAGACCCAACCCGATCGTCACGGTCAGGATCGGGTTGGGCTGGCACGGCAGGCCTCCGCTTCGGCGGGTTGGTGTTGTGGCTCAGGGGTGTTCGACGAGTCGCCAGGGGCCGCCGCCGGTGCCTATCTCGTCGTGGGCCGCGCCGTTCGGGATCGACGACGAATCCGATGCCGTCGGTGAGCCGAAGCATGTCGCGGGACCAAGTAGATGGTGTCGGGGTGATGACGCCCGCGACGACCCGCCGCCGGTGCCTGACCAGCACGCACAACACGTTCCCTGTCCTGGCCCGTACGCGGCACCAAGCCGCTCTGGGTCAGGAAGGCGCGAACCCGCCCAGCTCGAACCCGATCGTCAACGCCGCCAGCGCTACAGCTGCCACCCCAGCGGTGACCGCGTACCCCACCGCGACCCGTCGCATGACCGGCCACCCCGCCAAGACCACGGCCGGCGCGAGCAACACCACCCCTGCCACGAACCAGGTGACCCAGTACGAGGCGGGCACCTCGACCGGCCGAGCACGCAGATGCGACGGGGTGGCCGAAACCTCGGCAAGGTCGAGCCACTGCCGGACAATGAAGACCGCCGGGATGAACACCACCACCGAGAAAAACAGTCCGGCGCCGACACCCCAGCCAGCACTGTGGCGTCGTGTCTGGGTCGCTGGGTCGATGGTGGACATGGGCTCATTGTGCGGCATTGCCCGCCGCCGGCGCGCGGCGGGCAATGCACGGATCCTCAGCGGATGCCGGACCAGGAATGCACCGACGACGAACCCAACACCAGGAACGGTTTGGCGACGCCGAGCTTCTCGCCTTCGACGCCGACCAGGACCGCCTGCTGGGCAGGATTGCCGTAGTCGTCACCGGCGGCATAGTCGTAGACGTCGTAGATATGGGTCTGCTGACGCAACTCGATCGGGTTCTGGCCCGGATTGGCGGGCTGGGCGATCACCGCCGTGGTCGAGCACAGGCTGTAGCGGCCGATCGACTGCACCTGATCGTTGCTGATCCCCGCGGTCACTTGCCACGGAGTCGAAATGATGACCTTGGCCGGCTGACCGGTGCGGGCGGTCTCGTTGATCGCAGCGGTGATCGCCTCCTCCTTGTTCGCGTTGACCCATTCCGCCGGTGGTCGCAACCCCGCGTAGTCGGTGCGGTCCTCGGCGGTCCAGGAATCGAGCAGCGTCGCTCCGAGCGCGTAGTCCTGGCCCGCTTCGTCGTAGTCGTAGTAGTGCTCCCACAACGCGTGTGCCGTCGGGCGGCCGTTGGCGGCGAAATAGGCCGAGACCACACCCGCCTTCTGCAGATTCGCTGGGATCAGCGTGCCGTCCGGGTCGCCGACGGTGTTGTAGTCGGCCAGGTCCACCGGGCACGTCGGGGGCGAGTTCAGCGGGTCCGGGCAGTAGGCCGGGTGCAGGCCGGTGTCATAGCTCGCGAATCCCTGCGCCGGGACGAGCAGTGCGCGCAGGTAGTCGTTGAGCACATAGATCGACCCGTGCTCGAACTGCTGGATCAGCGAACCCGGCTCGGCACCGGGGGTGGCGTCGCTGGTCGGGTATCCGTAGTGGCTGCTCTCGTATCCCGCGGCCGACCACAGCGCCAGAATGCGGCCACTCACAGCGTGCGCGCCGGTCGAGGGCGACCAGTAGACCATGCCGCGTTCGAACCGGTTGAACCGTCCGTTGCCGTCGGGGGCGACGACTTCGTCGGTGCTGGGGTAGCCGAGTGGGCCGCGTTCGCCGCCGGACTCGAGCCATTTGTCACGGATCGCGCCCTGGATGTTGTGGGCGCCCGTCAGGGCGTGCCAGTAGATCCAGGCGCCCTGGAACTCCTGGCGACGGCCGATGCCGTCCGAAAGGACGATCTCATCGGTCAGCGGATAGCCGATGAAGCCTCCCTCATAGCCGTATTCGCCCCACTTGGTGAGGAATTCGTGCGCGACAGGATGCGCGCCGGTGTTCGGCGACCAGTAGATGTTGCCGCCGAGGAACTCCGAGCGCCGGCCGAACCCGTCGGGGTTGGTGAGCTCATCGGACTTCGGGAACAGCAGGAACCCGTTCGGTCCCCCGGTCTGCAGGTACTTGTCGAGAATCGCGCCACAGACCTGGAACGGTGACGGTGGGAAGGTCTGACATGCCATAGCTTGCTTACTCCTTCATCACGCTGCGTCTCCCCGGTGATGAACCAGGGAGGGCGGCCTCCCCCATCGAGGCCACTCACTCGAACATACATTCGAATTCATGCCATGCCCAGGCCTCGCGCGCCGAAACCGCCCGCGCTGCTGATCGTTACGAAGCCGAGTCGAGTTCGATGAACAGACGCAACGTGTTTCGACCTCATCGGCTACTGTCCCCCGCACACCCATTCCCGCGATACAGCCCGCTGCCGAGCCCGGATACGCTGTCGGACGTGGGGAGTCTCGACGACGCGATCGATAAGAACCGCCAACGCATGACCCAGCAGGATCAGGCCGAGAACGCCGCGGCCGCCGAGAGAGCCGTCGGCGCACGACAAGCCGAGGACCTCATCCGAGAGGCCACCGAGAAGTTCGCTCCACTGGCCGCTCTTCAGCTGATCCTGGTGCGGCCCCGCAAGCTGTTCGACCGGGGCAAGGCCATCGTCAGCACGATCGGCGAGAAGCCCGGCACTTACACCGCCGTCGAGGCGATGCGCTGCTGGGCCGTGTCGTCGAAGCTGCGCTACAGCCATGTAGTTCTGACCGAACGCGGGCAGCTGGCGCAGGTGGACTACGTCGACCGGATCACGATCAACACCGAGTCCGCCATGGTCGTGGCCGAGTCCGACCTGCGCACACCTGATATCCGGCGCGCGTTCACACCGTCCGGCGACATGACCGGGCGGCCCAACCTCTACGTGATCCACCTGCGCGAAGCGCTGGCCGCCGCGTTCCTCGAATACGAGCGCGTCACCGCCGAACGCGCTACCGCCCAGCGCCCGTGACGGCACCGGCACCAGGCGGACCCGATCTGGTGCCGGACACAGCGAGCTACGCCCGTGGCTGGCTGGCGCGGCGCGGCGGCTACCAGCTGGTGTCGCTGCACAGCTCGCCGATCGGTGCGAACATGCGCGCGGTGCGAGGATCGAGCCACACCGGTGCCTGGTCGATCTCGCGGGCCCGCAGCACGCGGCCTCCCCGGGAGGGCCACTGCACGAACTCGTAGCCGCCCAGCTCGGTCTGGTCGAGTCGACCGGGGTGCCCTCGCCCACCCGGAACCCGCCGACGCGCGCCGTTGTGCCCCACCCGATCACGATCGTGTCGTCGCCGGTGACCGCCAGTTCCCACACCAGCTGGTCCGGGTCGATAACGCGGCCGTAGCGCAGCACCCGCAGGTCGGTCGCGACCGCGGTGATCGCATCGACCCACACCGGCGGCGGGCCGATCCCCGCACCCGGGCTGTCGATGACGCCGACCCCGGAGACGGTGCGGCCGAGCCGCCACACCAACAGATCGTCGGCGCCGAACGTGGGCAGGGGCATGGTGACTACGATCCCACGCCCCGTCACTTGCCGATCCGGTCCAAGACCCGCAGCGCGTCGCGGCGTCGCTTCGGATCCGGATGCAGGGATGCGGTGAGGATGGGAATGATCCGGATCAGCACCGAATCGCGCCGCCAGCAGGCGGGGCGTCCTCGAATTCATCCACTGGGTCGACCGGATGGCCGGCGAGCATGGCCTGCCTGTGCTCGCTGTTCGTAATCCGGCGGCGCGACGGCTGGCCGATCGGACGCCGCCCTCGCTGGCACGTATGACGCGTTGCTGACCGTGACACCCACGACGGCAACCGATCTCGCCGTCACTGGCGGTGCCCTGGACAGCGAGGTGTCGTGAGCTCCGCCGAGGACTGGCAGGAGGTTCGCCACCTGTTCAGCTCCCGGTCCAGCAGGCGAGGTGACATATCAAGTCTGCGAGTTGCGGGTAGTGCCAGCGCAATCCATCGCCAAGTTGTTTCCTCGACGGCGTAGTTGTGGAAGGGTGGAATGAGGGGGTCGGTCTGCCGAACGCGTCGAAATAGCTTGGCGGGCACAGTGTCCCGCAGTCAGCGACTTGTGGAGGATCTAATTGTCGAGCAGTGTTAGCAACCTTCTACTTTCGGCTCACGATCTCCAACCGATCATGCTGGACAGGCTTGAGCAGCTCGTGAATTGCGAGTCCCCCTCGAACTCGCCAGGCGCTCTCGTTTCGTGTGCTGACGTGCTGCAACCCTGGCTGACATCGGCGCTCCAGCGTCCGGTGCGTCGAGTGCTGGTTGGTGATCATGTTCACCTGCTGGCCGAGACACGTGAGCCGAAGGTGTTGCTGCTGGGTCATTTCGACACTGTGTGGCCACTCGGCACGGTTGCGCAGTGGCCGTTTTCGATCACAGGGGACATCGCCGTCGGCCCAGGCATCTTCGATATGAAGGCCGGAATAGTGCAACTGGTCGCGGCCGTTGAGTTGCTGCCGGACTCGTCACAGGTCAGCGTTCTGCTGACCAGTGATGAGGAGGTCGGGTCGGCGACATCTCGATCGTTGATCGAGCAGCACGCACAGTTGGCCGGCGCGGTACTCGTATGCGAGCCGAGCGCCGATGGCGGCGCGTTGAAGATCGGCCGCAAAGGGATCGCGGGCTATCGCGTCGAGGTTCGAGGAAAGGCGGCACACGCAGGCCTGGAGCCAGAGCTCGGCGTGAATGCGGGTGTCGAGCTGGCACATCAGATTCTGTCGATTGCTAGCTTGTCCTCGGGTGAAACAACGTTGACCCCAACGGTCTTGGCGGGCGGCACCACAGTGAATACCGTTCCTGAACGTGCTCATGTACGCGTCGAGGCACGGTCGTGGACGACTGCGGAACTGGAGAAGGTCGACCGACTGATGTCCGAACTCACCCCGAATCTTATAGGAACGCAGGTGATTGTGACTGGCGGAATACGGCGCCATCCCTTCGAACAGGAGACGGCGTTGGCGTTGCTCGCCGAAGCCGAGCATGCCGCTTCCATGCTGGGGATCAGTCTTCCGACACCGGTCAGATCCGGCGGAGTTTCTGACGGCAACATCACGGCAGGGCTCGGGGTGCCGACGCTCGATGGACTCGGCGCCATCGGCGGTCACCCGCACGGGCGCAGCGAAAACGTCGTCATCACGACTATGCCTGAGCGCGTCGCTCTGCTTGCAGCACTGATAGGTCGGCTCGCTGAACGACCGGGAGTGCTGTGAGGATGGTCGACGCAACACGTGTGCTGATCCTGGGCGGGTCGTGGTTCCTCGGCCGGACCATCGCGGAATCCGCGGTCACTCGGGGCGCTGAGGTCACCACGTTCCGGCGCGGGGTCAGCGGTACAGACGCTGACGGTGTGACCGTGTTGTACGGCGACCGAACCGACCCCGCTGACATCGCTCGATTGGCCAGCGCCGGCACCTGGGATGCGGTCATCGACACATCGAGTTACGTTCCGCGCGAAACGCTTCAGCTCGCTCGTGCACTGGAACCAGTCGTTGAACGCTACGTGCTGGTGTCGACTGTCGCTGTGTATTCGGGATGGCCGTTGACGCCACTGACCGAATCCTCCGATGTCCTGAAGTGCCCGGCAGATGCGGGGCCGGACTTCAGCTATGTCGGCGATCCAAGGCCATCCCAGTACAGCATCACCAAAGCCGGATGCGAGCGGGCAGTCATGGAGACCTTCGGGCCAGAACGCACCGCGATCCTGCGCCCTGGCGTCATTCTGGGTCCCCTTGAGTATGTCGGCCGTCTTGAGTGGTGGCTGCGACGGATGCAGCGTGGCGGGCGTGTCCTGGGGCCTGGGTCCCCCTCGCGTTCCATTCAGCCGGTTGATGTGCGCGACGTCGCAGAGTTCGCTCTGCATGCTTGTACGTCATCCGGGACCTGGAATGTCACGGCATCGGGCATAGACACGATGGGTGACCTCCTCGAGGCGTGTAACCGTGTGGCCGCCGCTGGCGAAGCTCGGATCGACTGGGTCACTGATGAGGATTGGCTCCAGGCTCACGGTGTCTCGCAGTGGAAGGAGCTGCCATTGTGGCGAACCCACCGAGGAACCTGGGCTGTCGATTCGCAGCGTGCTCGTGTGGAGGGACTGAGCTGTCGCCCGCTCAGCGACACTGTTAGAGACACCTGGGAATGGCTCACCTGTGGTGGCGCGCCGATCGCCCACATCCGCGCAGGGGAGCTAGGCATTTGCCCAGACCGTGAGCAGGCTGTCCTGCGAGCGTGGGATGCCCACCAGCTCGAGCGCCGCGGGGCCTGACGGACTCGCGGCGTCTGCATCGTGCGCCACAGGGTGAGAACCGTGACTTGCCCGACAGCGGCGCACCGGACCGACGCCAGGCACCGGATGTCGGCTTCCGCTGCCGACATCGTCTGAGCAGCAGCGGACTCGACTCGGGGTCTCAGAGCCAGCTAGCGCGGATGAAATCTTCTACTGGCCCTTCTGGAGCTCGGCCTAGTTCCCCTGCTTGGACCCTGGCCCATACCCGCCGGGTTACCTCGACGATCTCGGCCGCTGTGCGCGGCAATTCAACCAGGTCGCCCGGGGTTACAGCGCTCGCGTCGACCCCAGCCTTCGCCAACAGGCTCGGAAGGTCTGACAGTTGGCGCTCCAACCATCCGAACGGGTCGGCGGACAGTTCGGGGTCGAAGACCCGCTCGCAGTCATTCCAGCCGTCGAACCACGGATGATGATGGACGCGATCGAAGCTTCCGTGGGGCCCGTCAACCGACTCCAGCAGGTCGGCCCGCCAGATCGGCTCCGCAACGGCGATCGGCCGGGCCGAATAGATTGTTCCTTTCAGTTCGCCAGCCTCCAGCCAGCGCAGTTCCAGCCGGACTCCGCGCTCCGGACCATCGTGGCCTTTTGCGCCCGCCGAATTAACGAAGTACATGTCGCTGATCACGACTCCGAGCCTGTCGAACCCGAAGGCATAAAGCATAATTGTTCCCCTTCTGAGATTCCCCCCGGCAACGTGGACAGGGGACGCTCTAAGTTGCTGCAGGTGGCGATCAGTCGCCTCCGAACACTCTTATTGAACGCCTCCGAGTTGTCAACGGCGGCAAGAACGTTCGGCGACGTGTCACGTAGGAGCTGGCGGCGACACGGCCCACTGAGGCGGTGTGCCGTACGAACGGTGCCAGCCCGGCTGCGTTCCGTTCATACGTGGCCGGCGCACCGATGCATTACTTCTGCCGTTCGGAAGCGGATTGACCTCGTGAACATCTAACGAACCGCAAGGTACGGTATGCCCTCCAACAAGGTCGCAACCTTCTAGCGCTCCTGCTTGCAGGCGGAGGGGCCCGCGCCTCAGCGGATCGGTTACTCTCGGCATCTGACCTAATCAATGGCCATCTCGTTACTCGAATCAGTTTGTAGAAGGAGGACCGATGACATGGATGACAGTGACGTCCGGTGCACAAAAAAGCGAGTCCAGCGAATATTTGGCAGCGGTTGAACTCGGTTGTGAGCGCTGCTATTCTTGCGCTGGTAAAGCGAGGTGGACATCACGCTGGATCGGGGGTTACGTTTGATAAAGACGCTGCTGTTGTGCGTGCCCGGAATTTCGTTTCCCTCCAATAGGAGCTGTTGATGTCCTTTCTCGCACAGTACGCCGCGTTCGCAGGTGTGATGCTTTTCGTCGCCATCTCTCCTGGGCCTGATATGGCGGTAATCATTAGCCGCGCTTTGACGGGCTGGTCTGCGGGCGTGGCAGCGACAGTGGGTGTCGTGGCCGGTGTTGCGATATGGGTGGTGGCCGCGGTGACAGGGGTCTCCGCATTGTTGGCTACATCCGCAACATCCTTTACCGTCGTGAAGATCGTCGGCGCAATATACTTGGTATACCTTGGTGTTCAGTCGTTGCTTGCCGCCCGTCGTCACATTGATGAGACAGTCGACGCACCGGCTCCGGTAGCGATGAACAAGACAGGGTTGGCAAGTAATGCGTGGCGAGGATTTTTGTGCAATATCCTCAACCCGAAGGCAGCCGTATTCTTTGTCGCATTGATTCCGCAATTCATTCGACCCGACGGAGACCGCGTCGTGGACGCGCTCGTGCTTCCTTTGCTGGCGGTCGCTATCGTCGGAATTTGGTATCTGATTCTCGTCAGCATCGTCTTCTCACTACAGAAGAAGCTCGTCAATTCTCGAATCCGCAAACGCATCGACGCAACCGTGGGTGTCGCCCTGGTCGGAGTTGGCATAGGAGTCGTTTTCGCCGATAGCAGGTAAACGGGCTGAGCCGCGCGGGGCAACCTGTTCATATTGAATCTTCGACGGCCAATAGATATCGATGTTGGCCGCTGCTTTTGCTGTGCATATCTCGGGGGGAAAATTGAACCAAAACGGCAATCTTGACAGTTCACCATCGACTCGCTCGCTTTCCAACGCCAGGGTCGTTACCACCACGGCAGGCGGCCACCAGTGGGATCCGCCCGTGATCGGGTTGGCCGTGCATGCTCTGCTCGACCGTGCGTTCCCACACCGCGACCGGATCGTGCTCGCATACCGCAACACAACGAGGATGGTTGACCTCAGTGGCATCGATCCTGACCAAGCCACGCTCGTAGACCTGGCCACGTTGTGCGCCCATGCGACTGAGGCGAGCCCTGGTGTCGGCGGCCATCTGATCGCGATTGACGGCGGTGCCAGTGCGGCGGCAACGACAGACCCCGACACCAGGTTGGAATTCGACACCCTCGACAGCTCTGTCCGCGTGACCACCGAGCTGGAGGCCGACGAGCAAGAGTTGATCGACGTGGTGAACCTCGTGTGGCCTTTGCTGGCCGCCGCGGACCCGGATATCCCGCTGCAACAGATCGTCGGTAGCACCGCCACAGAGATCTTGTCGACTCGAACCACGGCGCCCTATGGCGATCCACCGCTGTTCCTCGCCCGCTTCCTGGATCTGGTCCGACGCCATCCACATCGGATAGCTGTCGAGACTGGCGATCATGCGATGACCTACCAGGAACTGAACGCTGTCGCCGACACCATGGCCAGTACCTTGGAAGCTCACGGTGCTGGCCCCGGGCGTGTGGTGTTGCTGATTCCACGCCGAGACGAGTACCTGGTCGCGATGATGGTGGCGACGTTCAAAGTCGGCTCGGCGCTCGCGATCACGAATCCAACAGCACCACAAGCTTTCCTGCGTGAGTGCGTCACCGCGGCTCGCGCGGATCTCGTCGTCGACCTAGCTGGAATCGGATTTCCCGACGCCCTCTCCGAGGTACCGACGACACCACAGCCCGGCCAGCGCTATGACAGTGAACGCCTGTCCGGCGACGACTGCGCGGTGGTGACCTTCACGTCCGGTACATCAGGGACACCGAAAGCTGTTCGAGGCCGCTACCGCTCGCTGACGTACTACTTCGACTGGATGGACGAGCATCTCGGTCCCCTCGCCGATGCAAGGTTCGGAATGTGCTCGGCGCTGGGGCACGACCCGCTGCAACGTGATGTGATGACCCCGCTCTACCTCGGCACCACAGTGGTCGTCCCGCCTGAAGCCGAGCTGACCTCGCAGGGTGGCCTCGCGCGTTGGCTCGCCGAGACCGACACGCAAGTGGCGTGTGTCAATCCGTCGGCAATCGCGCTGCTCACCGCCGCCGACCAGCAGCTACCGGCCCTGCGCGTGGTGTTCCTGGTCGGTGCTGCTCTGACCCGCCCTCAAGTGCAGTCGCTGGCGAGGATCGCACCATCAGCGCGACTGGTAGCGCTCTACGGATCTACCGAAACACAGAGAGCCGTGGCCTTTTTCGACATCGACACCAGCGCTGAGGCTATCGAGAAGCTCCCAGATGTGATCCCGTCCGGGCGCGGCATGGCGGATGTGGACGTGCTGGTACTGACTGCCGCCGGCAGTGTCTGTCTGCCGTGGCAGAGCGGCCAGATCGGAGTTCGTTCGCCGCAGATCGCGCTGGGCTACGCCGGTGACCCGGAGATGACAGCAGCGAAATTTCGCATCGGCCTGCCTACCGGGACTCCACGACACGATCACACACCCACATATCTGACCGGAGATATCGGCTATTCGACGCCACGACACGGTGTCCGCTATCTCGGGCGCGCCGATGCACAGGTGAAGATCAACGGGCACCGGATCGAGCTCGACCATGTCACTGCCAAGGCACGTGCCGCAGCGGCGGTCCGGGACGCGGCCGCGATCGTTGCCGACGTCGCTGGCGCGCCAGCACTGGCACTGTTCCTCGTCCCGGAGAGCCCGGCAATCAGGTTCGAGGCGACCGCGTTTCGCGCCTTGCTGGCCGAGCAACTGCCGTCGCACATGCTGCCGACGAGGGTCATCACCCTCCATGAACTGCCGATCACGCGCAACCAGAAGATCGACACAGCCGCATTGGCCGGCCACCTCGCTCCGCCAGCGCAGGACGAGGTAGACGAACAGCGCGACGGCCAGGCAGCACATCTTGTCCGGAACTACCTGTACCGGCTGACGGGCGACACCGATCCGGATCCCTCGATTCCGCTGCGCGAGCTCGGCGTTGACTCACTGCGGTTGGCGGCATTGCTCAGCCAGCTGCCTGGTCCTGCCTCGGGCGCACACGCGGCAACCACGGCTTTGACCGCGGCCCAGCTTGTGGATGCGGTCAGCGTCGGCCTCGATGCACCAGAGACACCGGACGACGACCTCTCAGGCGGTGATGTGGACATCCGCGGCCTTCTAGGCCCGGTGAAGACTACGACAGAGACGGAAATCGCGTTCGACGGTCGGCGACTGGACCACCTCTGCTCAAACAGCTACCTCGGATTCTCTGGGCACCCGCAGCTACGCGCCAGCATGGCTGAATTCGTGCGCACGGCTGACTCGCTGGGACCCCACGGATCACCGGAACTCAACAGCCACACCGAAACTCACCAGCGTCTCACCGACGGGCTGCGATCCTTGTTGGGTTGTGAGGCGGTAACGCTCTACAGCTCAGCCTACCTGGCAAACCTTTCAGCTCTGCCCACGATCGCCGGGCCAGGTGATGCGCTGTTCATCGACGAACATTGCCATCGTTCTCTGCTCGACGGCGCGGTTTTGTCGGGCGCGGCATTCGACGTATTCCGGCATAACGATGCCGATCATCTACTCACTCTGATCAGCACCTCGGGGGCGCGTGGGCAGCGGGTGATCGTCACCGAGGGGGTGTTCAGCGGCCATGGCGATGTCGCCGATCTTCCCGCCCTCGTCGCATGCGCACGATCCACCGATGCGGTCCTCTACGTCGACGAAGCGTCCTCGGTAGGCCAACTCGGCGCCGGGCGTGGCCTCGAGGCCCACTACGGCATGCCCGCGACCATCGACGTCCGTGTTGGATCCCTCGGCAAAGCTCTCGTGGGTGGTGGTGGATTTGTCGCGGGCAGCGTTGCATTCGCCGCCCGGCTACGCCGCCGAGGGACATTCTCAACCGCGTTGTCCCCGCTGGCCGCGCACATCGCCGCCCATGCCCTCGAGCTCCTCATCAGCGCCGGACCACAGCTAACCGATCGGCTAAACCACAACCGCACTGTCTGGGCACAGGCGTTGACTCAAGCCGGATTCGACATCGGCACCTCGACCACTGCCATCGTGCCGTTGCTGGTACCGGTCGATCCCGCCCGCGCGTTCCACGCCGCGCTCGACGCCGGAGTCTTCGCCCTCCCGCTGGCGGGCACGGGGGGCGCCAGCCGGGGTCTACGCACCACCGTCACCGCAGCACACGATCCTGCCCAACTCGCTGACATTGCCGCCCGGCTCGGCCGCATCCTGGCTCCGGCCGCCGCCAACTAGCAACATCTGGAGGAACCCAATGCTCCCGTCCGACAACGTCCTCGTCGTGATCGGCGCGACCCGCGGCATCGGCGCCGCCACCGTCATCCAACTCGCGAACGACGACCCAGATACCCGGATCGTGTTCTGCGGGCGCGACGTGGCCGCAGGTGAAGCGCTGGCCGACAAGCTGAGCCCCGCAGTCGAATTCGTGCCTACAGACATCACCGACCCTGCCCAAGTCGCGGCATTCTTCGACGTAGTCGCCGCGCGCGGAAATTTGGCGGGTGCGTTCAACTGTGCCGGAATCATTGGCACCGACACGATCTTGCGCGGCAACCACTTTCATGAAGCCGAACCCGCAGAGTTCGAACAGGTGATGGCGGTCAATGTGCTCGGGATGGCCACCTGCCTGCGCCATGAACTACGGCTCCTCACCACTCACGGCGAAGGCGGCTCGATCGTCAACATGGCCAGCGTTGCCGGGCTGCGCGCCGCAGACAGCCTGGCGGTCTCCTACACCGCCTCCAAGCATGCGGTGGTGGGTCTGACACGTGCGCTGGCCGCCGAATACTCCCGCCACCGAATCCGCATCAACGCCGTTTGTCCAGGCGTGATCGAAACCGAGATCCTCGAAGGCCTGCACGAGCCGCTGTTGGCCCAGCTACGCGCTAAGAACCCGGACGCCTACTTCGGCACTCCTACCGAGGTCGCCACCACAGTCTCCTTCCTGCTGTCCCAGAACGCTTCCTACATCTCCGGAACCACTGTGACCATCGACGCCGGTGGATTGTACGGAGCCCTGTAATCCCTAACGAACGCGCAGCAAGCGCTGGCCAACCTAGTTGTCTCACTGCACGAACCGCCGCTTGAGCCCAACCGATGTTCGACAGAAATGCCTGCTCGTCGCAGTCTCAGCGACGACCCGGGGGAATGAGGACCCACCATGACACAAGATCTGCATGCGTTGCACGATTACTACTCCACACCTCGAACAGAGGATGCCGAAACCATCTACGGGATCTGGGAGCGAGGCGGCGCATTCAACGACTCGGTGACCCCGTCGACCTACGTGCCGGAGTACCGCTCGCATCTGCTGCTGAAGTTCCTGTCGCTGACGGAGCCCGGCTGCCGAGTCTTCTCCCTGGGATGCGGCAACGCCGCAGTCGAAGGCGCGCTGGTAGAACAAGGCCGCAAGGTCGCCGCGATCGATGTGTCCGCCGAAGCCGTCGCTCTGGCACAGGAAAAGGGTGTCGATGCCACCACTGTCGACTTCTTCGCGCTGACCCACGAGGATCTCGACGGCTACACGGTCGTGTACGCCGACGGCTTCCTCGGGCACCTGTTCGACGCGAGGGAAGAGGTCGGGCCGACATTGCGCAAACTGTCCGAGCTGGAACTGGCTCAGGGCACCCTTCTCGTATTGTCCAACGACGCCCCGCCGGATCCGCATGCCTTGTTCGCAGCCCACGAGCGAGTGTCGGACTTCTGGTATCTGTCCAAGGACTACCTCGCCCATCGCCTCGCCGCGGCGGGCTTCGAGCTGATCGAGAGCTACTACTTCCCGTACGTGCGCCCGATCAGCGGCCTGCGCAACCGCACGATCTGCATTGCGCGGGTGCGGTGATGGTCCCGCCGATGTGCGCCACATCGACGTACCTCGCAACATGTCTCGCGAGAAAGGTGGCTGTGTGATGGAGCCTATTGAGATCGACCGGCTCTTCGAGCGCCGCGCGGAGCTCAACGCCGACGAATGGGCCGAGGCAGCAGGTGCGGTCGAGGAAGGCCTGGCTCAACTCGACTCGGGGAAGCTTCGCGCCGCGAGTCCGTTGGATGGTGACTGGGTGGTCGACACCAGGGTCCAGAAGTTGATCCTGCTGTCCTTCCGGACCCGACAAAACACGCTGATCGACGCCGGTCCGGGTCTGCCGCGTGGCTTCGACAAGATGCCGTTGAAGTTCGACAACTGGGTGCGCGGCGACTTCGAACAGGCGCGGTTGCGGGTAGTTCCGGGGGCAGTAGTGCGCCACGGCGCCTATCTGGGCCCCGACGTGGTGATCATGCCTTCGTTCATCAATATCGGTGCCTACATCGGTTCAGAGACCATGGTCGACACCTGGGCCACCGTCGGATCCTGCGCTCAAGTCGGTAGCCGGTGCCACATCTCCGGTGGTGTCGGCTTGGGCGGCGTTCTCGAGCCGCTCGGAGAGAAGCCGGTGATCATCGAGGACGACGTATTCGTCGGCGCCCGGTCTGAGATTGCTGAAGGCGTGCGGGTTCGCCGCGGAGCTGTCATCGGCATGGGTGTCTACCTCACCCGATCGACGCCGATCGTGGACAGGGCCACGGGGAAGACCTATCGCGGCGAAGTGCCGGAGAATGCCGTGGTTGTTCCAGGCGGCAAGCCTGCCCCGACCGGAGATGGCCCCACCCTGTATTCGGCAGTGATCGTGAAGTATGCCGACGAGCAGACGCGCGGAAAGACGGCTCTCAATGAGCTGGCACGCTACTGACTCCGGACTCGCACCAACCTGTTATCCACTCGCACAGTTCGCTGAGCGGGATCGAGTTTTCCACACGCCGTGCTTGCGGCTGCTATCCACGAGTAGGGGCATCGACCTGATGTCGTTGTTCTTGTAGTCGTCATCGAGTCATCGGGCGGGGAATCCAACTAGGAGACCTCGCCCGTCTCGATCTCGAAGGATTCGCCTACCGCATCCGCGCTCCAACGCGTCAAGTCAACACGAAGCGCCGACACTGCGGCCGCAGCTTCCCATACTTGTGCGCCGCCTGCCGCTTCGAGGCCTTCTATCGCCGCCGCGATCGCCAGCTCGGCGGCGTAGATCGCACTGGCGGCGTCGCCGTACTCGTTGTGCAACGTTGCAAATGCGTGTTGCGCGCGCACCTTCACCGGGTCAGCAGAACCCAGCCGCTCTGCGGCATTGGTCGCCCACTCCAACGAATAGCGGGCGAGCTCGAGGTAGTAGTAGCCGGTCAGATCACCGACTCCGATGAGCTGGGCGATCTCAATGTAGGCGGCTCCCAGTTCGGTGCGGGCTCGGACCTGCTCCCTGTCGGTCAGCTCGGAGGCCCCCACCGCGACGATCAATCCCTTGATCTTGGCCCGACAGTCGGCCAGTGTCGTCGTCAACGATCTCCCCCTCTGCTTGCCGCAGCACCGCTGCGCCGAAACTCTCTCTAATGCAATCGGTTTGCCGCCGTGATGGCAACCACGACGGCTGGATCATCAGTGCCCGCAGGTCGGGCATTACCTTCCAGCTCTTCCACATCACGCATTGCCATGTGACACCGGCCAGCAGCAGGATCGCCGGCGCAGGGGCATGGTGACTACGATCCCACGCCCGTCACTTGCCGATCCGGTCCAAGACCCGCAGCGCGTCGCGGCGCCGCTTCGGATCCGCATGCAGGGATGCGGTGAGGATGGGAATGATCCGGATCAGCACCGAATCGCGCCGCCAGCAAGCGATTGCGGGAATGAGCAGCAGGAGGAATTCAGTCGGCACGGGAGGCGTCCGCGAAGATCGGAGGGGTGCCCGGCCTGCGGCCAGCAGCGCTATCTGATCGCAGGATAGCTCGGTTCAGGCTCGTTTCCCGGTCACCACACCGCGCCTCGATGGTCGCGGGCTGCCGAAATGGCGGCCGGTTCGGGGCGATCGGTGCCCGGCTCATGTCTGGTCGACCAGGACGTACTGGTTGGGGTCGGCGAACCGGTCGGCGGACAGGATCGCTTGGCCCATCCGGTCGCGGCCGGGCTGGTGGGAGCGGCAGATCGCCAGGACGCGGCCACCGGGTTCGGGCCACACGTAGTCGATTTCGAGTCGGCGGCAAGGGCCGGTCAGTTCGTGCCAGGTCTGGCCGTAGGCGAGGCGGCGGCCGTCTGGCAGCGGGTAGGAGGCCAGTCCTCCGCGCCACACGGCGAGCGCGGCCGCGACAGCGTGCTCGGGGTCGGCGGCCCCGGCGAGCAGCTGTCGCAGGATCACCTTGCGCTGCCCCTCGTCGGCGGCAAGGTACTGCGCGCCCAGGTCCGCACCGAACTCGTGGTCGTCTCGGTAGTCGCCGGTCATGACCCTGCCCCGCCGGTCTGGCGGCGCTTGTTCTCCATCGCACCGAGCAGGAACTGTACGGGCGACAGCTCGACCGGATTCGCCTCGGCGAGTGCGCGGTTCAGCATGCGGCGGGCGGTGTCGCGTTCGCCGTCGGTGGCGCCGCGGTCGGCGAGGGCTTGCAGGCGGGCGATGCGTTCGGTGCTCATCGGGCCGTGCTCCGGACGAGCTCCCACGGTGCACCGCCGCGCACGGTGGTGATGGCGCCGGTGCCGATCTCGTCGTGGCCGCGGTACTCGACGTCGACGTCGAAGCCGTAGGCGTCGCCGAACCTGATCACCGCGCGGGGCCAGTAGATGGTGTCGGGGGTCAGGACGCCCTTGACGACGCCGATCAGCGGCAGTCCCCGCTCGACGACCTCGGCGGCGTTGGCGGCGCCGATCCTCCAGACGGCCACGATCGCGCGGGCGCGTTCGGTGGCGGTCAGCCCGGCGGTGTTGTGGTGGTCGTATCCGGCATAGCGGCTGAACAGTGTCGGTGGCAGGGACCGCACGTCGTAGAGCGGGTCGGTGCGCTCACCGAGAGGCCCGAGGGACACCTGCAGGTAGTCGAACGGCAGGACGGGCCGGTAAGGGTAGCGGGCGAGGAAATCGGCCAGCTCGTCGGCGTCGATGCGCCGGTGGGCGCCGGTGCCGTGGTCGATGAGGATGCCGGTCGCGGTCAGCGCGGGCAGGAAGTGCTTGTCGGGGTGGTAGCCGGTGCGGTCGGCGACGATCCACGCGACATCGGAGCTGGTCAGGAGGGGCACGAGGACCAGCGTAGCAAAATTCCAACGTTATTTGCCAACGAATCATGGAAACGATGACGGGCAACGTGATACGTTGACATTCGGGCCGCCGCCCAGTTCCCGGCCGGGCTTCATTTCCACTTGCGCTAACGCACATTGACGCAAGCAAGATTTCAGAAGTCCCTGATAGACAGCGGTTTTCGGTACGCTGCCCCAGGTCCGACGCGACCCGCAGCGGCGACCCCACCTAATCATCGACAGCTCTCGCTGAAAGGCACCACGATGCTCACCACCGAGCCTGACCACCCCGGCGTCGATCTGTATCTCGTCGACGGCCGCGGTGTCGCGATCCCAGCGTTCCCTGACACTGGTCCGCGCACGGAGGAGATCTATCGGTATCTGCCCGGTGATGTCCGAACTGCCTTCGCCGTAGCCGGACTCGGGCACTCCAGCACGCCCCCGCCTCCAGTGCAAGAGGACGATTACGAAGGCGACGTGGCCTACGCCGCCCGGGAAGCCACACGGCTGCAGGCGGTGAACGGGGACGGCATCGCCCTGCACAAGATGACCGGCACTGACCCCGGAGGCTGGTGGGTCACCGCCGCCGAATGCGCCCAAGCTCTCGACGGCTGGGCGGCGGCCGGGTCTCCTGAGCTGCCCGGCGACGACCTGGCGCCGTTCCTCACCCGCGCCGCCGCTGGCGACGGATTCCGCGTCTGGCAGGCGTATTGACCGGCGGGTCCTGGCCGCCGTCTCGTCTCCTCCACCACCACCCAGGTGCTCAGACCGGGCGGTTCACTGTTCTGACTCCGGATAAGTGCATTTGTCCGGAGTTACACCAAAAAATTGTGTGTGAGAACATCCCGGGGCGCGAGGGTGGCGGTGGGAGGGAGGTTTTCGGCCGGATTCGGTAGCCACAGATTCGCCGCAAGGCGGAATTACATCCGTGGGACTCGCAACACCTTGTGTTGTTCCAATCTGTCGGGCACAACATCTAGACTTGAGGTGGATCGCCAGGGCGATCCACCGGACTACAGGAAACCCCTGGAAAACGCCGAGGCCCTAGCCGGGTATCGGAACCGGCAGGGCCTCGAGGTGTCTTGGACGACCACCCCGATGTTACGTCACGTGGGTTAACGCGGCGCGTTGAACCAAAGTGACCCTTTGCTCAGTTCCTGCTTTCCGGCGACACGCCTCTCCTCGGCGTACCCGGTTCCACGATGTCGGCGACCCACCGCCGGAACGGAGCAAGAACACGATGATGAGCGACGAGCAGGACAATCCGCTTCCTTCGCTGGAGTTGGTCACCACCGATGTGGTGGCGACGCCGAGCCCGGCGGCGATGCCGCCGGGCTCGGAGCTGGCCTCGGTCCTTCGCTCCCTCCCGTCTGCCATGCAGGCGTTGCTGGGCGTCAACCGGCACGCGCTGGCCACCTTGGATCTGACGGTCGCGGCCGCCCGCACGATCACCGATGACACCGACGAGCGTTCGCTCGATGACCGGTTTGCGTGGTTGCCTGCGGCGCTGGCCGAGCTCGACCCCGACGGTGGGGTCAACGAGCTGCTTGCCTGGCTCAGCGACATCACCACCCGCGACGCGGTCATCGGGCGCATCCGGCGCCTCAAGGACGGCTCCTGGCGGCGGTTCCTGCGCCGGCTGCTCGGTGCCGCACTCTACGACCGGCTCGCCGTGGCGGGCCGCGCCGACGGTGAAGTTGTCGGTGAGGCGGTGCAGTGGGCCAGCGAGCGGATCAAGCCGTTCGCGGTCGCGTTCGACGACTGCATGCGCCCGCTGCCTCCCGACGAGATGCGGCGGCTGGTCGGCATCGACGGGCTGCCCGCGAGCTCGACGCTCGAGACTCTGCTCAAGCTCGATGGTGCTGTCGCCAAGCTCATGGCGCTGCGGCGCGAGGACCCCGCGACCGACCTCGTCGAATCCCCTTCTGCGGCGGGCCATCTGCCCGACCTCGTCGAGGAGCTGCGGACCGCGACGTCGGGTCCGACCCGGCAGGCGCTCGGTGAGCTCAACGGTCTGCTGGGCCGCAAGCTCGAAGGTGCCCGCGCGGCGTTGGAGTCCTCCCCCGACGGGGTCTCGCAGGCGGCGAACTCACTGGTCGAGTTGATCGATCGGATGCTGCGCACCGCGTTCTCGCCGGCGGAGGTGCTCGACTGGCTCGCCGCCACCGGCCGCCAGGGCAAGCTGTACGTGCACTACGTCGGCGACAACCGCGACACCCCCCGACCGACCAAACGCGCTGAGGCCTTGTGCTTCGTCTACGGCGGCCAGGTGACCGCCCCCTCGTCGGTGCTGGAAGCACTGGGTGAAGCCGTGCCTGCCATGCGCAACGAGCTGCAGAAGCTCAAGCATGCCGACACCGCGGTCGAAAGCGAGGTCGTGAAGGTACGCAACCTGACCTACAGCGTCGAGGCCTTCATCACCCTGGTCGTCCGGATCGGTTGGGCGATCATGGGAGCCGATCGGATCGAGGAAATCCGCCGCCGATTCGCGGCGTAGAACCCGCAGGGCGAAGCGATCGACGGCACCGCGGTCGATCGCTTACCTCCGGCCCCGGCGGCTCGCTTCCAGGACCGGTCCTACTAGGGGGTTGAGGAACATCCGCGAGGAAAGTCACGCTTAGCCGACAGGGTGAATCCTGTTGTTGTGCTGGTGATTTTATGTCGTCGTGACTGATGAGGGTGTGCCCGGTTACGGGCGTTTCGGTGCGTTGTCTCGCGTGGAACTCGAACGGTTCTGCTACCTCGATGACGAGGACCGCAGATTGATCGCGGCGCGGAGACGCGACTACAACCGGCTCGGGTTCGCCGTACAGGTGGTGACCGTGCGCTACCTGGGGATGTTTCTGGCCGATCCGGTCGCTGTCCCACCGGAACTGATCGCCTACCTGGCCGAACAGCTTGACATCGCTGACCCGTCATGCTTGGGCGAGTACATGGTGCGACGCACCACGAGGTTCGAACACCAGGCCGAGATCGTGACCTCCTACGACCTAGTCGCATTCGCCGACGCGGAAGCGGAGCTGGCGGCGTGGATCGCGGATCAGGCGTGGATCACCGGTGACGGGCCGAAAGCGATCTTCGACGGCGCGGTGGCCTGGTGCCGGGCCCGGCGCGTGCTGCTGCCGGGAGTGACGACGTTGGAGAAGCTGGTCGCGACCGGGCGGGAAGCGGCCGAGCAGCGGTTGTGGGCGCAGTTGGCTGGGCAGCTCTCGGGATCGGCGACCGGGACACTGCTGGGGTTGCTCGAAGTCCCGGCAGGCACGAAACAACGGGTCAGCGAGCTGGATCGGCTGCGTAAGGGAGTGTTTCGGCCGTCATCGAAAGGGATGCTGGCCGCGCTGGAACGGGTCGGGGACCTGGCGGTCGCAGGGTCTGTGGGGGTGGATGTGTCGGCGGTGCCGCCGCGGCGGCTGCTGGGGTTGGCCCAGCACGGGCTGTCGGGCAAGGCGAGCGGGCTACGGCGGATGAGCCGTGAGCACCGGCTGGCGGTGCTGGTGGCCACGGTGTCGGTGCTGAGCGCCCGCGCCGCCGATGACGTGCTCGAGTTGTTCGACCTGCTGATGACCACCGAGCTACTGTCCAAGGCCGAACGCGAGTCCAAGGACGAGAAACTGCGCCGCTATCCACGAGTCTCGCGCAACGCCGGTCGCCTGGCCGAGGCGGTCGGGGTGCTGCTGGAAATGGTCGAGATCGACCAGGATGTGGCGCTGTCGGTGGTGTGGGACCTGATCGAGACGAAAGTGACCGGCGCCGAGCTGCGTTCGGCGGTCGCGGTCATCACCGAGCTCGTTCCGGTCGGTGACGCCGAGCTCGACGGACAGCGTGCCGAGGAGCTGGCCGGCCGCTTTGCCACGGTGCGCCCGTTCCTACCCAGGCTGATGCGCATTGTCAGCTTTGGCGCGACCGCCGACGGTGCGCCTGTGCTGGCCGCGATGAAGACCCTGGCCGAAATGATGTCGGTGAAATCACCGAAAGTGGGTGCGCGCTGGTTCGATGCGCGCCGCGTCGATCATGATCTGGTCGGTGGGGCGTGGTCGCGGCTGGTGTATCCGGAGGGTCGACCGGACGAGACCGTGGACCGGGCCGCCTACACGTTCTGTGTGCTCGAACAGTTCCACCGACACCTCAAGCACCGCAACATCTTCGTCGAGTCCTCCTCGAAGTGGCGCGATCCCCGCGCGCACCTGCTGGCCGGGGCGCACTGGGAGACTGCGCGTGAGGCCGGGCTCAATGCCCTCGGCCTGCCAGGCGAGGCGACGGCGATGCTGGCTACCCACGCCGAAGCGCTCGACGCCGCGTTCCGCGAGGTCGCCGAGCGCCTGAACGCCGACACCCCGGCCACCGTCGATGACGAAGGCAAGCTGCACGCCACGGCGCTGGTCGCGGTACCGGATCCGCCGAGCCTGACCGACCTGCGGCGCCGGGTGGAGGCGATGCTGCCGCGCATCGACCTGCCGGAGCTGGTGTTGGAGGTGATGTCGTGGCAGCCCGGTTTCACCGAGGCGTTCACCCACGCCTCGGGCAACCCGGCCCGGGTCGCCGATCTGGGCTTGTCGGTGGCGGCGGTACTGTGCGCGCACGCGATGAACGTCGGCTTCGCCCCGGTGACCAGCCCCGGCGTGGAGGCGCTGACCCGCGACCGGCTCCATCACGTCGACCAGTCCTACATCCGGTTCGACACACTCGCCGCGGCCAACGTCGCGCTGATCGAAGCACAGGCCCAGATCCCGCTGGCCCAGGTGTGGGGCGGAGGCTTGGTGGCGTCGGTGGACGGGTTGCGGTTCGTGGTGCCGGTGCGCACCATCCACGCCCGCCCCAACGCGAAGTACTTCGGCCGCGGACGTGGAATCACCTGGCTGAACATGATCAACGACCAGGCTGCCGGCCTTGCCGCCCAGGTGCTCTCGGGCACCCCGCGTGACTCATTGCACGCCGTCGATGTGGTGCTGCGCCAACAGGGCGGCACGGTGCCGGAGGCGATCATCACCGACGCCGGCTCCTACAGCGACATCGTGTTCGGGCTGCTGCACCTGCTTGGGCGCCAGTACAGGCCGCAACTGGCGAACCTGCCCGATCAACGGTTGTGGCGCATCGACCCGGCTGCGGACTACGGGCCGCTGGACAAGGCCGCTCGCGGCCGCATCGACTGCGACCGGATCGAGCGGCATTGGGAGGACATGTGCCGGATCGCGGTTTCGATCCATACCGGCGAAGTCTCCGCCCACGAGGTGACGCGGATGATCTCCCGCGACGGGCAACCCAGCTCGCTCGGGCACGCGGTCGCGCACTTCGGGCGGATCTTCAAGACCTTGCACGTGCTGCGCCTGGCCGACGACGAACCCTACCGGCGCGAGATCAAGGCCCAGGCCAACCTCACCGAGGGCCGCCACGACCTCGCCCGGCGGATCTTCCACGGCCGTAAAGGCGAGATGACGCGCACCTACTACGAAGGCATGGAAGACCAGCTCGAAGCGCTCGGCCTGGTGCTGAACTGCGTCGTGCTGTGGAACACCGTCTACATGGACCGCGCCCTGACCGAGCTGCGCGCCCAGCACTACCCGGTCGACGACGCCGACACCACCAGGCTCTCCCCGTTCATCCGCTCCCACATCGGCATCGACGGCCATTACAGCTTCCACCTGCCCGATCTGGGAGGAAAACACCGGCCACTACGTGATCCGGACGCTCCCGACGACGAGTGAGCCCGGCCCCTCGCGATTGTCGACCGAATCTGTGGATCGCTGGCTACTGGTCGATATGACCGCAGACGAGTTTGGTCGACGGCCGCGCACGCTCCGGGCCCGCTGCGCTGCTGCAGCGGGCCCGGAGTTGGTGTTGCTCAGGTGGTTGCTTCGTTCCAGATGTGCAGAAGCAGGTGAACATCGACCGGGACCGACCGAGGCTCGTACCCCGGTGCCGACGCTGAATACGGCTCGTGCGGGCCGGCCACCTCGAAGAGGCGGACGTGGACCCGCGCGGGCCCCGGCGGGGTCAGATCGATCGCGAGCTCACCTTGACATTCCTCGTAGTAGCTGGAGCCGACATACTGGCGCCCCAGCTCGGTGAGATAGCTGGCCTCCTCGACGAACTCGGCGCCGACGGGTTCTGGAGGGAACCCGCCCTCGCCGACGACGACACTGACGCGGCCGAGGTTGCCGTGGCTGCGGTCGCGGCCGGTGGAGATCGCCAGTGCGCCGACTCCGGGCCGTAACCGGTGCTCGCCTTCCCAGGAAATGGTCTTGGGCTGCGAATCGAGCGCACGATCGAGCAGGTAGATCAGTCCACCGTTGTCGTAGTCGACGATGTCGGTCAAGGTCACCATCGGGTCCTCCAACTTTCACAACGACGGGTCTGCGCGGACATAGAACTGGTCACCGTCCATGACCCGGTTCTCGTAGTAGAAGGTCGCGATCACATCCGCTTGCTTCTGATTGGCGTCCACGGGTGTCTTCGGCACCATACACACGCTGTACCCGTTGGTTCCGGTGCGTGAGGGCTCCACGCGTGGCGGGTCGGTGATCTGGCAGCCGGAGAAGGTTCGACCGTTGGCCGGCAGCACGACGTTCGGCGGTTGCGCAGCCCCTTGATAGGTCGAGCGGAAGGGGTACTCGTCGCAGGTGAAGTTCGGCGTCGAATACCGTCCGGACGGACATGCCCGGTTGCCGTTGCGATCTTTCTGAATTTGATCCGTCATTCGGCTCAGCGCACCGGTCGAGTAAGCCCGAGGCGCGCCGGGTAGTCCGGACTGCTGAGCTTGCCGGACGTGGTCGGCGATGGTGCTCAGGTCCGGGTCCGAGGCGAAGTCCATCACCGGCATCCGCGACGGGACGATGCAGCCCTGCGACGGCAGGCCGGCCGAGATACCTGGTCGACCTGTGTCGTTGTCGCACCGGATCTCCGGGGTCATGCTCCAGATCGACAGATCGCCCGGCTCAATTTCACCCGCACCCGGCGAGGCGAAATCGAAAGTCGATTCCGAGATCATGGTCATGACCTGATTCGGCGAGAGCCCACCGGGCCCGAACTCGTAGAAGCCGAAGATCTGGCCACCCTGTGGCAGCGGCTCGTTGATGATCTCGTCGTGCACGGTCACCGGGCAGGGAATCGTTCCCTGGCAGGGAGCATCACCGGTGACGGTGATCTGCCCGGAGGCCTTCTCGACGGTGAACCGCACCCGGTAGTCGACCTTCGTACCGTTGTGGTGGGTGATGAGCTCCTGTTCGAGTTTGCCCGAGGCGTAGGCGGCGATCCCGGCGGGCTTTCCATCGACGTAGCGGTTGATGACGACTGTGAACGGGTTGACCGCGCACGCATACAGCCGGTCGACCTGCCAGTACGCTTCCTGCGGAACCGTGCCAGCCAGCACCGCGGCCTTCTTGCTCGCATAATCGCGGTCACAACCGGGCTTGAGGGTGATCGGATCGGCGAACGGTGCCGGGGCCGCGGCGCAGCCGCGCAGTACCGGGTCCGGAGTCGGGTCGATCGCGGGTGCCTGATAGCAGCGGTTCCAGGCCGTGCTGCCGGGCCGCAGGCCCAGACCGGTCCGGTGAGCAGCATCCGGGGCGTAGTCGCCCCCTCCGGGAACGGGATTCTGCACCGCGTCTTCGTCGGCTCCGTCGCCGCCGGTGAGAGGATTGGGTACACGGATGGCGCCCTGCTGGAAATCCTGCTCTCGACTGTCGGCCAGAGCGGTGGTGCCGCGTTCGTCACCGATCGGGTATCCGAACATGCCGGCCTCGTACTGTTCGCTGCCCCACTCGATTTCGATTTGACCGGCGACCGGATGCGCCCCTGTTGACGGTGACCAGTAGATGCGGCCGTGTTCGAACTTGTTCATCCGGCCTTGTCCGTCGGGCAGGAGAGTCTCGTCAGAGGTCGGGTAGCCGAGCCAGCCACCTTCCCAGCCGGTTTCGCCCCACTTGTCACGGATCGCGCCGCCGACGAAATACGCTTCGTTGAGCTTCCAGTAGATGGTGCCGCCGTCGAAGTACTGGCGCCGGCCGAGACCGTCGGGGTTGACGATCTCGTCGGAGGTCGGGTAGCCGAGAACGCCGCCCTCCCAACCGTTGCGCTGCCAGCACGCATAGAAGTGATTCACCACCGGATGCGCACCACCCCATGGCGACCAAAAGATCGGACCGTTCTGGAAGACGGTCCGTTTCCCGATCCCGTCGGGCTGCGTCAGTTCATTGGTCGTCGGCCACAACAGGAAGCTGCTCGGACCGCCGAGTTCGTTGTATTTGTCCTTGATCGCCCCACACACCTCGTACGGCGCCGGCCAATAGACCTGACAGTCCGCGGCCGCGAAGGCCGTGCCGCCCGGTTGGGCTGTGGCCTCCATCGTCTCGGCCTTATCCGCGTCGGCCTTGGAGAAGCCACCCGGAACGTCCTCGCGGTCCGAGCGCATCTTGCCGGGAACGACAGTCGCGTTGGGGTTTTCGGTGGGAGCCCAATCTCCATCAGCGGGCTCACGCTCTACCGACGATGGAGTTGGTGCCGATGGCGAGGATGGGCTCGTGCTCGACGGCTGCGCCGCCACGGTTCCAACAGCGATCGTCCCGGAAACTGCCAGAACTGCCACAGCAATCGCGGCCGCGAACCTCGGTGGCGAACTGCGCCCTGACCGGTTTCGGCGCGAAATTCGAGGTAGAAGCATGTCAACCCTCCCTGTAGAGCGAAAAACATTGCCGTTGAGAGCAATCCAGCAACGCTGGCGAATCACCCCCTGCATCCAGTCGAACATACGTTCGGCGCATTTCGGGCAACGTTATAGACACTCGTCCAGGATGTTTCCTGCCCGTTACCTGCCCCGCGGGCCGACTCGCACCCGAGCGCCCGCCCACCCTCGCTGGAAGTGTTCAGCGAACGGAGCGTCGCCTCGCCGCCGGATCGCTGTCGGCCTGAAACCGGCGAAGCCCTTCGTCGGAGACACGCGCGTATTTCGCCAGGCTTCGGACCGAGGTGTGCCCGGACAGCTTCATCAACACCGGCGTCGACGCCCCATCCTCCGCAGCATGGGTGAGCCGCGAGTGCCGTAGCTGATGCAGCGTGTACGGGCCGCCGTCGAAGGCGGTCGTGTGTTCATCGAACAGCTCCGCCGCACGCCGGTACGACAGCCGCGCCCGACCGGTTACCGGGTCGACGTCGTTGACCGCGACCGAGGGACGAGCCTTGCGGTCGGTGAGGAACAGCGGGCCGGACTTGCGGTCGGCCAGCATCCTCGGAAGGAGCCGGGCCGTGCCGGTCTGCCAGGCGATGACCTCACGCGCACCGCCCTTACGGGTCACCACCGCACACCGGTTACCGGTGTCGAGATCGCCCACATCCAACATCAGCACTTCCTCGGCACGGGCCGCCGATTCGTAGAGCAGATGCCACAGCACCCGCTCTCGAAGCCGCGCATCCGATCCCAGAATCTGCGCGACCCTCTCACGGCTCAACGCCTTGCTGTTGTCACCAGGCGCGGGCCGGGCCCGCAACCGAATCAGCGGATCACCGACCAGCCACTGCTGTTCACGCCAGTACACGACCGCTGAACCCAACGCGGTTAACCGGATATTGAACGTCTTGGCCGACTTCGCGCCCCACACGTAGGTGAACCAGCCGCTGACCCGGTCCGGTTCAGAACCCAGCGCCGCCACATCGGCATCAGCGCCGAAATCGGCCACCAGGCGATCCAGCGCCACCGCGTACGTCGCGCGGGTGTTTGGCACCGCGATGGTCGCCAGATAGATCCGCACTGCGTCGGCCAAACGCACACCCGCCGCCGACCGCGGAAGCGTTCGAACTCGCCCCATCACGCCTCCCACAGCACTACCGCACATAGTTTCCCGAGTCGCCGATACATGGAAGGCCCATCGCGCCAGGACGACTCAGCAGTTACCGCACATAGTATGTCACTATATGCGGTAACTGCTTAGCGTGACTTTTCTCGCGGATGTTCCCGGACTGCCGTCACCGTCATCGTCCGGTCGACGGTATGCCCGACGACCCGGTCGCCGTCGACCGCCACCAGTGACCGCTCGACCGGAAACAACTCCCACCGATACGGGAGCTCATCCGCCCCGTACCGCATCCCGAACCCGGTCTCCTGCAATCCGGTGATCGCGTCCGCGTCCGCACTGGTAGCCGACCGCACGGTGATGCTCTTCGCCGATGCCATCCCCGTACCCTCCCATGTCGGCCCGGCACCACACATCTCATTTTTCGGGACTAACCCGGAAGCAGAGTCACCAGCTCGACCGCATCCTGTTCTCGGCCGCCCAGTTGGTAGGGCGCGGCGACGGATCCCGGCGCACCGGACGGTCTCCCCACGGGTGAACGAGGAAACCGCAGGACAGCGCCCGCGGAACCGATCGGCACCTCGGTCGCCGTGTCACCGTCGACCGCGGCACCGATGTGGACTCCCGCCGTGACGCTGTCGGCCGGTGTGACCAGCACCGACAGGTCGGGCGCGTCGCTGTCGTTCTGAGCCTGCGCCACCACCCGCCCGTTCAGCAGTTCCACCACCGCGGCGATGGCGACCGGATCGGCGGTCCCGTCGTAGATCCACCGCCGACCGAGCACCCCGTGCTCAGCGGTCCCCAGCAGCGCACTGCCGGCCTCGGGCAGCGGAGCGCCGCGATAGGTCAGCGGCACGCTGTACAGCACCGGATCTGCGGCGGAATCGTCGACGACCAGCAGGAATTCGATGCCGACCGCGCCAGCGGGATCGTCGAGCCGGAACCCACCCGCCTTGTGCAGGCGCGGCGCCCGACCCCGATACCACGGTCGCCGGGGCAAGAGTTCCTCGATCAACGCGACTTTGCCCGGAACCAGCGTGGTCCGGTGGATGACGGCCATACCGAAGGCTACCCGTGTTCGGTCATCGCCCGCAGATCCGGCAGGGAACCGATGCGCTGGGTGACCGGACGGCCCGGCGCCGCGGTTTGAGGTGAGCCGGTGGCGCGCAGCAGTTCCCGGATCCGGTCCGGGGTCGCCCGGCCGGGGCCACCTCGCGGCCCCAACCCTGGACATCGAGGCGGGCGCCGTAGTTGGAGAACGGGAGCCGTGACCGCGCTGGCCCGTGGTCACGGCCGTGCAGGCCGGGCGGGGGTGCGCCCGCACCGACCAGCACGGCGCCGGAGTCGGTGCCGCCACCGCGGAACGGGTTGTGCCAGGTGGCGGGGAAATCGCCGGGACGCGCGTCATAGACGGGGTCGTCGAGATTCTCGTTGCCGTTGCCCGCGGCCTCCACCACGACGATGCCGCGCCCGACGGCGTAGCGAATGGCGGCGAAGTCGTCGGGCCACCATTCGACGGCGATGTAGCCGCGCTGATCAGGCTGGCCGCGGTAGTCGAATCGAGGTCCGGGACGGTGCAATTCGATGAGCAGGACGTCACCGGGGTCGAGGGTGTCGGCCGCCGAGCGGATCGCGGTGGCCGAGCCGATCCCGAAGATCGAGATCGCCCTGATGTGCGCCTCGGGCGCGATACCGGTGACGCCGAACGCGGTGAGGTCGCCACTGATCTCCCCGGCGACGGCGGTGCCGTGATTGCGCCAGCCGAGATCGGCCGAGGAGGTGCCGCCGATGACGCCGCCCTGGTTCTGCCGCAGGTCCTCGTGGGTGAACCGCCAGGCGCCCTCCACGTCGATCACCCGCACCCTGGTCCCGAGCCCACCGGGCCGGGTATGCGCCCAGGCCGCGTCGATCCCCGTCGGTGCCGCGTCGAGATAGCCCTGCCTGACCCGGAAGTCGGGAGTGACCGCGGGCGCGTCCGGCGCGACGACGTGCTCCGCCAGCGGCGCGAGCGGCGGCTCGGCGGCCGGTTTCACATAGGCCGCGGCGACGGTGTCGTCCTGCCGCAATCGCTCCGCGAGCTCGGCGAGGTCACCCACCGGCCCGCGCACGGTGTAGTAACTCAGGTACTCCCCCGCCGTCGGCGCCTGCGGCGTCTCGGCCAACCGCGCGGCCAGCCGATCGGCCGGCCCGAAGATGGGCACCAGGCGGGTGCCGGCGGGCAGCAGTTCCTCGACACGGGCGCGCACGGAACGGTTCTCCCGCAGCGCGATCGGCGTGATCTCGGTGCCGGTCGCGGTGGTGAGGACAACCAGTTCGGCCGGCGACACCGCGGGGCCGGGCACCCCTGGTCGCCGCTGCCTGCTGGGTCGAGCGGTGGAAGCCATGGCTATCAGTGAACAGGGCGCGGGGCCGAGCCGCTACCGTTGTGCCGCAACCGGATTCGCGACACGCCGCGCCTGTCCGCGGCAACGCGCCGACCACACCCGCGTCACGACGAGAACCGTCGTTTCGCACAGCCCCCGCATACGCCCCGATTCCGCCCGCGTTTGCCGGTCGGCCCGGCCGGGTACTGTCCCGATTGTCAGCGAATCCCGGTGCGGTGCTGCGTGTTTCGCTTAGAATGGGTGCAGGGTGAGATCCTCGGGCACCCCGGTGCCGATTCTCGGGTACCAGCGTAACCCTGCAGCCGTCGCGCGGGGTGCGAGCGTGAACCATGCCATCGGATATGCAGTCATGCAGGGGGTCAACCATGTCCACAGCTGTCGATTTCGCCGCCCGTCTCATCGATCCGGCCGCCATTGTCGCGGCCGGCCACTCGGCGGTCCTCGCCTATGTCGCACCGAGTAGGCCCGGCGCGAATTTCGGCGCCAAACCGATCACCGCCGACTATGCCCGCGCGTTGACGGCCGCCGGACTCGACATCGTGTCGATCTGGCAGTACGGCAAACCCGGCGATCCCACCCCGTCGGACTGGACCACCGGTGTCGACGGTGGCAGGCGCATGGCCGAACAGGCACTGGCCACCCACCTGAGTCTCGGCGCACCCCGCCGGGCGCCGATCTTCTTCGCCGTCGACGAGGACATCTCCTTGACCCAGTGGAACAGCACCGCCGTCGAGTTCTTCCGCGGCGTCAATGCCGTCCTCGGCACCGAATGGACCGGCATCTACGGGCATTCCCGGGTGTGCGCCTGGGCGATCGAGGACGGTGTCGTCGGTGGTCGCGGCGGCTTCAGCTGGGTGTGGCAGACCCGTGCCTGGTCGGGCACCGAGCGCGAGCCACGCGCCGTGCTCTACCAGCGAGTGATCGACACACCGAGCAACCCGGGCCCGATCATCGACGGCACGCACGTCGATGTCGACGACATCCTCGCTCCCGATTTCGGGCAGTGGAGCCTGGACCGCTCCGTGGCGATCCCGGAATTCACCGAACTCGACCGGCTCGGCCCGTCGCATTCCGCCCGCGACGGTGCCAGGGTCACCAACTTCATCCTGCACACCCAGGAGGGCAACGGCAGCGCGGAATCGCTGGCGGCCTACCTGAACAATCCGGCCAACGGCGTCTCCTACCACTACACACTGCGCGACGCGGTGCTCGTACGAGTCGTGCCCGAAGAACTCGCGTCCTGGTCGGTGCTGTCGGCCAATCCGTTCACCGTGAACCTGTGCTTCGCGGGCAGCCGGGTCGCCTGGTCACGCCAGGACTGGCTGTCCATCGACGACGACCTGCGCATCGCCGCCTACATCGCCGTCCGCAGCGCGCACCGGCACGGTTACCCGGCCGACGTGATCGCTCCCGACTACCACGTCGCCGACGGCATCACCGACCACCACTATGTGACCAGGGCACTCGGCATCGGCAGTCACACCGATGTCGGCCCGAACTTCCCATGGGACGTCTTCGCAGCGCACGTCGCCGAGTTCGCCGGCACCGCCCCGAACGCCATCGACGACCGCGCCGCGGCGTCCCCGTGGCTGGGCGCGCGACGGACCGTCGGTGAGATCACCACACCGGACGGGGTGGGCCGGTTCGCCGAGTTCGAGCACGGCTACGTCTACTGGCACCCGGCCACCGACGCCCACGCCGTCCCCACGGCGATCATGACCAAGTACGCCGAACTGGGCTGGGAGGCAGGACCGCTGGGCTACCCGATCGCCGAGCACACCGAACTCCCCGACCCGCGCGGCACCGGCCCCGGCCTCGCCCAGGCATTCCAGGGTGGCACCGTCTATCGGCGAGCCGGTCAGCCCGCCTATCGCGTGCACGGCGCGATCGGTGCGCGCTGGTCGGCGGCCGGGTTCGAGAACGGCCAGCTGGGCTGGCCCGCCTCCGATGAGATCACCCACGACGACGGCAAATACCAGGAGTTCGAGTTCGGCCGCATCTACTGGGTCCCCGACCAGATCGTGGCGCTCCGCAACTCCGGCGACCCCGACACTCCGCTCGCTCGCCCGGCTTAGGTCAGGACAACAGGATCGCGAGGGTGGTGGCGCCCGCACCGAGAATCAGGGCCGCCACCACCAGGATCGCGATCAAGCGGATCCGCGGTGACGGCCCCGTGTAGGTGTCCTCGTCCTCGTTCAGCATCGCGGCGAGGTCTACGGCGGCGAACTCGCGGGTGGACTCCAACGGTCCCGGCTGGTCGGTCATGGCGCTGACGCTAGTCGAGTGCGCCGCCCACCGCGCCGGATAGCCGGTTCGCCTCGGCGGGCGATCGGGTGGTGGCCAGTAGTTCGTCGAGTTGCCGTTCGGCGCGTTCGGCGCGGGCGAGGGTCTGGGTGCGCGCATCGTCGAGCGCGGCGAGCCGTTCCGAGGTCTCGGCCCTGACCCGGTCCAGTGCGGCCGCCGATTCAGTGCGCCAGGTCTCGGCGTCGGCGACCGCGGTGCGGCGCAGGTCGGCGAGTTCGGCGCGCGTGCGATCGAGTTCGGCGCGGGTCGCTTCCAGTTCGGTTCTGGCCCTGCGCCATTCCTCGCGTGCCTCGCTCGCGGCTTCCACCCGTTCGGCGGCCGCCGCTTCGGCCCGCTCGGTGGCCCGGTCGGCATCGGCGGCCCGCTGCACCGCCAGGTCGCGTTCGGCCTGTGTCGCGTTGACCCGGGCCTCCGACTCGCGACGAACCTGCGTGATCTCGGTATCGGCGCGCTGTTCGGCCCGCGTCGTCTGATCGGCGGCTTCCTGCCGGATCCGTTCGATCTCCTCGGCTGCTTCCCGCTGCGCCGCACGCACATCGGCCTCGGCCGCACTGCGCGCCGCGAATACCTCGTCGGCGGCCTGTTTCGTCAGCCGTTCCACCTCGGCCAGTGCCTCGTCGCGCGCCGCGTGCGCTGCGGCAATCAATTGTTCGGCGTCCTCCGCCGCGCCGGCCGCGTCCTCGGCCGCTGATTCGGCGAGGGCACGGGATTCCTCCGCGTCCCGGCGCGCCTGTTCAGCGGCGACCGCCTTCATATCGGCTTCCGCGATCCGCCGTGCGGCATCGGCCTGTACCGCCTGGACCTGGGCCTCGGCCACCGATGGGTCACCGAGCGTCGACAGTTCCGCGACGGCGGCATTCAATGTCGTGCCCAATTGCTCGGCCAGGCCCCGGAACTGACCGAGCAGTTCATCCGCGCGCAGCCGCGCCACGGTCACCGGACCCTGAGCCGTCACAGTGACGGTTTCACCCCCACTCTCCGACTCCTGCTGTAGGCGTTGCCTTTCCCGCCACGCTCGCCATCGGGTGTGGTCCGGGTGGTCGCAGTATTCGGAGGGACGACCCGGGCCGCCGCCGCGGGTGATGGGACGGGCACAGCCCGGATAGTTGCAGACGCTCGACACGGAAGAATCGTAACGTTGGTTTCGTCAATCACCTACGAATTAGACGAAACGAAAACCGTGTCGCCCCTTCGGGACTCGAATCGCAGACATCCACCGCTGACCGCCGATAAGTGAACATTATCGGCGGTCAGGTGCGCGCTCAGGTTCCGAATACCTCGAACTATTTTCGTTTGCGTTTGGTCGCGCCCAACGTAACGTAACTGCTACAGAACACCCGAAAAACTGGGAGCGGTGGTACGTCCGTACCGTTTTCGAGTCGCGTGAGAATGTAGTGCCGAGACCTCGGGAAACGGCACTACTTGTCAGCAGCAGTCCGCACAAGCCGTCGAGGCCCGCCACCCGGGCGCACGTCGCCAGCGGGTCGAGGGCAGCGGCACGCAATGACGATCGCGGGCGTCCACCCGCCACGTTCCGTGCTGGCACGTAGTCACGCGATAGGTTCCACGGATTCCCCCGACCAGTGGTTTCGCCATGATTCATGGTGACCGCACAACACCGGCTGCCCCACCCGGAGGCTAGCTGTCGGCGCGCCGCTGAAGCAGGATGCGGCCGATGTCGTCGCGAACGACGGCGGACGCTGCGGCGACAAGACTGCTCGGTTGTGGCGCGGTGGGGTCGTCGTAGAACTCGGTGCGCGTCGTCTGCTCCGCCTTCCGCCGGTCGCGATTGCCAGACCGCGTCGAAACCACCGGCGTGGGTGTCGAACAGGCCACCGTCGGCGGTACGGCGCAGGTGCCAGGACGCACCGTGTGCGTTCACGCCCCACACATGGGCATACATCAAGGCCAGACGGCAACGGGATTCGACGCCGTGCCCGAGTTTCTCTTCCCGGCCCCGCTGTTGGACGTCGGCGCTGCCGGGCATCCACTCCCGGCAGCACGAGCCGCGGTCCTCGATGCGATGCGCGTTGTCGTCGGGTATCCGGGAACGTCGGCGAGAAAAAGTCGCGCTAAGGGTCATCGCCGATGCGTGAGAGCAGCAGGCACCTTATCGGGCTATACGTGCTCGACCTTCCACGGCTGTCTTTCTGTGGTCGGCCACCGCGCCGGCGTTGGCCGGCCAATCGCAGTACTGCCCCTTCTGGTTCCAGTTCAGGCCACTCGGACAGCTGTGCACGGTCGGAACGTTGTTCGAGCACTCGACGTACTTCGTCACGTCTCCGGGATAAGGGAAGAGCCCGTCGGGTTCGGGACAGTGGAAGGCGGCGATGTCGAGCCTGGTGTCCTCCGCGAGAGCCGACGACGCGGCAACGAGCGTGAGGGCGGAACCGAGCAGCAGTCCGGCTGCCGGCAAAGCGAGAACACGGGTGAGTCGCATGGTCGTCTCCTTCAGGTTCTCTGTCGAGTCGATCAGGATGTCCTCGGCTACCTGTGGCTGGCTCGTACCTCCTGCTGCCGAGGAGTTGATGCACCTTCGAGACACTCGGGCAGAGCGAACCTACACAATGTGCGGTGGTTCGAGAGACGAACACACGCCGAGGCCCTCGTCCAGGCAGACCGACCGCGGGTCGCGGGCTCGCTCAGTACCTGGGCACCGGTCGACGAAACCGGCCACGTGGGACCGGTAGTCGCGCTCGTCCCGCACCCGGACGACGACCTGTACGCCGATGTCGCGGGGCACTCACTGCGGTGGCCGAGCCGGAACCCTCGGTGATCGACGTCGATGGGGCGCTGAATTCGCCCCTTCTGGAGGTCGCCGAGCGGATCGTCCGTGACGGCGGCGCTGCAACTGTCGGCCACCCTGCTCACCAGCGCCGCCATCCTGGCCGAGCAGACCAGGTACCTGGACGGCGTGCTGCCGATGCTGGTCTACCCGCTGCCGGCGATCGTACTGCTCGTCAAGCGCCGCGGCAGGTACGGCTGTCCGCGATCGTAGGTACTAGACTCGCGGCCGAACCGCCTGCGGCACTCGATCTTCCAGCGGCGTCTCGGCACTGCCGGGCTCTCGGTCGACTCGAGTCCGCACGCGGATCGCGAACACGATCTGCCAGATCCCGATGAACAGGGTGGGCAGGCGTTCGAACAGGCCTGCCTGCGAATCCGCGCCTTCGACGGTTCCTTCGAACGCTGCGAAGAACGCGCCGACCGCGACCAGAGACAGCACTGCCGTGGCGATCGAGAAGGCGGACCAGCCGCGGAAGGGGCGGCCCGCGGCAGCGAACGCTGCCACCGGAAACGCCAGGAACACCACCAGCGCACCCAGGCTGTGCACGGTCCCGATCGGGGTCACGGTGTCGGGCTCACCCGCAGGGAAGCCGAGCGCCGGGTCGGTGGGGAACACGCCGATGAGGATCAGGCCGATTCCGGCGACGAGCAACGAGACGTATCCCGAAGTTCGGATGGCCTCGAACCGCCGGAGGGCTTCGGCGAAGCACAGGGTCAGCGTCCCGTAGACAACAAAGTTCGCAACCTGGATCCAGCCGTGCGGGGCGATGCTGAGGGTGCTGATCGTGTCGTGCGTGGAGTCGTAGTCCGGCTGCATCGCGCCGTTGACGAGATAGGTCAGGACGAAGACGACTGGACCGGCCGTGCCCGCCACCAGAAGCGCACGTGTACAACGTATACTCATGTGTACAAGGTACACAGCCGCGTGTACGTTGTATACGCGAAGGAGAGTTCGGGCGTGACTTTCGACTGGGAACGGCTCGCACAGCCCGTGGGCACCTCGGGTAAATCCCTGACCGCGCACCGTATCGCTTCGACGGCGGTGGCCGTTGCCGATATCGAGGGGCTCGACGCCATCACCATGCGTCGCCTTGCCACTGAGCTGGGAGTCGCGCCGATGGCCGCCTATCGCCATGTGGCGAACAAGGATGAGGTGTTGGAAGTGATGGTCGATCTCGTCTACGGTGAGATCGATCTCCCCACCCGGGTCGGCTGGCGCGCGACCCTGCGCGAGCTGGCGCTGGCGGTCCACGCCCTGATCCTGCGTCACCCGTGGCTCACCCGCCTGCCTGCCCAGCAGATGGTCTACGAACTGACCCCGCACCGAATGGCCCTGACCGAGCAGGCGCTGGCCGTACTCGTCGACGACCTCGGCCTGGACCTCGATGCGGCGATGGCCGGCTGTCGTACCGTCTTCACCTACGTCCACGGCGCGACGAGCGCCGAGATCGGCCTCGGCGACCTTGCCGACCATCTCGGGCAGGCAGTCGGTGCGGGCACCCGCGCCGGACTCTCGACGCACATGCGGTGGCTCCTCGGTACGGGCCGCTATCCGACGTTTCAACGCTACATTCTCGAGGCGAGCCACAAGGACGACCTCCAGTGGCAATTCGAGACCGGCCTGAATCAGGTCCTGGACGGAATCGACCCCGATACACCCCCACGCTGAATCAGCGCAGGGCGACGGAACCCGTTCTCCCGAAACGACACCCGGTTCGCGGAGGCTGGATCGGGTGGGGCATGTTTGCGGGTACGGAGGCCGGGGGATCCGAACGGCAACCGCCGCAGCAACCCGACCAGGAGCAGCAGATGCCCGCAGCAGTCCCCCACACCCTGAACCACATCACTCTGGGTCTGGGCTGGGATCCCGTGCGCTCGGGCAAGTTCCGCCGGCGCGCGAAGGACATCGATCTCAACGCGGCCGCGCTGTCGTTCAGCGGCACCGACTTCGTCGACATCGCCTATCACGAACAGCTGACCTCGCGTGACGGCGCCATCCGGCACCTGGGCGACAGTGTCGACGGCGTCGGTGACGGCGACGACGAGCTCATCGTCGCCGACCTGACCCGGCTCGACCCCGCCGTCACCACCATCGTCTTCCTCATCACCTGCTACACCGGCCAGCCCTTCGACCGGATCGAGAACGGATTCTGCCGCGTCCTCGACAGCGTCACCGGCTCCGAACTCGCGCGTATCGACCTGGCGACCGCGCACTCCCACACCGGCCTCGTCCTCGGCACCCTCCACCGCACCGACCGCGACTGGACGTTCACCTACCTCGCCGAGCCGATCACGGCCCAACACGTCGCCGACGCGGTCCCCCACCTCACCGCCTACCTGAACTGATCCGCGCGGCACCCTTCGAGCCGAGCGGTTCTGCGCCGACCTGTTCGCGACGCGCCAACCGGCTCTTGGTGATCGGGGCGACCACATAGGTCTGGTCCAGGACTGCGTTGCCAGGTTCGTACATCCGCAGCACGGGCCGGAACTCGCCCGCGGGCGCGGGCAGCCAGTTCGCTCGAGCCGCGGGATCGGCGGGGGCAGTGTGGCTGATCGTGATGGTGAGGGCGCCGTCGGGGTCGAAGACGATCCCGGGGGTGCGGTCGCCGATCGAGTAGCGGTCGATGGGATTGGCGACCAGGTAGAAGTCCGGGACCGAGTACATGGTGATCGACCAGAAGGCACCCACCGGCGGGGTCGGGTCCAGGCGCAGGGTGTAGGTGTCGGCGCCGGTCAGTTGTTCACCGTCGTCGTCGAGATAGGTCACGATGTAGGCGGCTTCGTAGGCGTGGTTGCCCCACAGGCCGCCCTTGGCCGCGGCGGCGCGTTCGATGATCCGCAGCTTCGGGTCGGCCATCTTGAAGCGCGGGTCGTCGAGTGCGCCGACTTCGAAGTAGTCGAGGTTGTAGTCGAAGGCGTGCAATGTCAGCGTCCAGCCGTTGACCTGCGGGCTGGATCCATGGGTCAACGCGGAATCGAGATCGGGAGTCGGGATGCCGGCCGGGTTGGCGTCGGGATCCAGTGGTGTCAGGGTCGTCGCATCCTGCAGGGCGTGCACAACGGGCAGGTCGGCATCGCCGGTGCAGGCCCACCGGCCCACGATCGAGGCCACGGTGGTCGGAAAGCGGATGACGGTAGCGCCCTGCGGGGCCTGGCCGGTCCATCCCGGCGGGACGAGCAAGAAATCACCGGCCGCGGTGCCGGTGGCGCGGTGCCCGACGTAGGCGAAGTTGTCGGTCCAGGCATCGACGAACTGCAGCACGTAGTAGCGGCCCGCGGTGTCGGGGACGTGCAGCGCCACCGGCCCGACCGACAGGTCGATCTGCGCCATCGAGTACAGGGTGTCGTTGTTGATCGTGACGAAGGTGTCGGCGGGCCGGGCACCTGGAGCCGCGCGGGGATGGCGACGCTCGCACTGGTACGGGGGTCAGCGTGCTTCGATGACGCCCATCATGCCGTTGTCCTCGTGGTCGAGGATGTGACAGTGGTAGACGGTGCGGCCGGGATAGTCGTCGAATGCCACCCGAACCGTCACCCGGTTCCGTGCGGGGACGTTGATCACGTCCTGCCAGATCGGGTCCGCGGCCGGGCCGATGGCGGTAAGCAGTTGCATCGGCCACACGTGCAGATGCATCGAGTGATCCATAGGCGAATCGTTGACGAGGGTCCATTCCTCGACGGTGCCGATCCGCACGGTTCGGTCGATGCGGTCGGGATCGTATTCGCGGCCGTCGATCGTGAATCGCATCCCACCCATGCCCATGCCCATGCCCATGCCGAAGGTGAACGTCCGGGACGCCGCGACCCTCTCGTTTCGCAGGTCACGCGGGACCGGATGCGAGGGCACCGGTGCCATCTGCGCGGCGGAGGGACCGGTGACCTCGACGGTCGCCACGACCACACCCGCCGGATCCTGGGACGGCCCCATCCCGGGCATCCCCCTGTCGCCGCGGCCCATCATGCCCAGCATGCCCCGGTCGACCGGCAGGGCCCGCAGTTGCGAGGATCCGGCCACGGTCGAGACCAGCAGGTCGGCGCGGTTCCCCCCGGCCAGCACGATCTCCTCGACCGGTCTCGGCTGGGCGAAGCGGCCCGAATCCACGCCCATCAACTGCATCTGCTGCCCGTCCAACCGAAGCCGCAGATGTCGGCTGACGCAGGCGTTGACGATCCGCCACCGCTCCCGGGCACCGGGACGGGCCGTGATCGTCGGCCGATTCAGGCCGTTGACCAGTACCAGGTTTCCCTCCCGGCCGAGGACCCGGTCCATCATCGACGCCGACGCGACCGACCCGGAACCATCGATCGTGAGATCGGCGATGACCAGCACCCGCTCCTGCGTGAGCGGCACCGGATCGGTGTCCTCCACCACGATCGCCCCGTACAGGCCGCCGAAGATCTGTTCGGCCACCAGACCGTGGTGGTGCGGGTGATACCAATACACCCCGGGCGGGTGGTCGCCGGGTAGCCGGTATTCGTAGTCGAAGTCGGCGCCGGACTCGATCCGGACGAACGGATTGTCCCCGTTACCGGCCGGGGAGACATGCAACCCGTGCACATGCAGATTGGTCGGCTGAGACAACCGGTTACGCAGCGTCACTCGGATGTGGTCACCGGCCCGCACCCGCAGCGTCGGCCCGGGCACCCCACCGTTGAATCCGAGCCCCCGCACCCAACCCCCGGCAAGCGGGAATCGTCCCTCGGTGGCCTCGAGGGCGAGCGAGAGTTCGCCGTCGGTACTCGCGAGCGTGGCCGGCTCGGACCAGCCGGCGGCGGTTGTCGTTCCGGATCCGGTGCCGCGGCTGCCCTGCCAGGCCAGCCCCACACCACCGACAACGGCGGCCGTCAGACCGAGACCGCCGAGCTGCAATGCCCGGCGCCGACTGATCGGTTCCATCAATCGGCCCCCTCGAGCGTGCGCCGCCGCTCGCGGTACTCCTCGGCATCGATCTCACCACGGGCAAAGCGTTCGTCGAGGATTCCGCGGGCACTCCCCGGTCCCACGGGAGCCGTGGCAGGACCACCGTAGTACCCGGGACCGGCCGCAAGGTGGCCGCCGGGTCCGGAGGGGCCGCGGGACAGCAGCCGGACCGCGACCACGATGAGCAGCACCAGACCGATCAAAAACAACGCACCGAACAGCCACGAACCCCAACCCGCGTTCGTGCCCCATCCACAATTCTCATACGGCATCATCAGAATCTGCCCTTCGCCGACAAATCAGACCGGCCGGTCGCAGCAGCGTTCCGGCCCTGGATCCACAACGTTCCGGCTCTGGACCCAGGATAAGCCCGCGCGCAGGCGCGGCGGCCCACCGCTCCGGGGCAGCCGGCGCGAAGGCAACCATCGGATCCCGCAGTCCACCGAAGTCCTCGCGAGCAGAGCACTTCGGCCCTCTTCGGTCGGTGATCCAGCACGCGAGAATCGGCTGCGCAGTTCCCCTGTCCGAGCAGTGAGGCAGACTCGATGTCAGTACCGAACACCAGTCCCGTCGTCGTCGGGGTCGACGGCTCCGAATCCGCGCTCGCCGCCGTTCGCTGGGCGGCCGGGGCCGCGCTGCTGCGCAGGGCACCGTTGCACGCGGTGCACGCGATGAGTTCGGGGTGGGATCTGGGGCGGGCAGGCACCGTGTCGATCCACAATCAGCGTTTCCACGACGATGGTGCAGCCGCCGTGGCCCGAGCCGCAGCGCTCGCCATCGCCGAAGCCGCACCACAGCACCTCGACGTGGAAACATCGGTGGTCAGCCCGGCGCCGGTCGCGGCCCTTCGCCGCCGCGCCCGCCATGCCCAGCTCCTCGCTGTCGGGACCCGAGGCCTCGATGCCTTCGAGCGCACACTGCTCGGCTCCGTCAGTGCCTCGCTAGCCCGACGCCCGGTCTGCCCGCTCGCCGTGATCCCACATCCCGGCCGTCCCGCGTCGGACCGCCTCCCGGTGTTGGTCGGGCTCGACGGTTCGCCGGGCAGCGACCGCGCACTCGATCTCGCGATCGAGGAAGCGGCTCTACGTGGTGTCGGTCTCCTCGCACTGCGCGCATGGACAGAACCCGGTCCCGGACTGCGCGACTCGCAGATGACCGAGCACACCCACCAGCTCCTGGCCGACAGTCTGGTCGGCTACGGCGAGAAGTACCCGGGAGTGCCGATCACCAGAATCGTCACCGGCGACGACCCGGCGCGACGGCTGCTGCGCGAGTCGGCGCACGCGCAACTGCTGGTGCTGGGCAGTCACCGGCGGGGCAGCCGCGACGGATTCGGGTCGGTCAGCCGAACCATCTTGCACGCCACCGAGATTCCGCTGGTCCTCGCCGACCACCGCTGAGGCCGGCCGATCACGTCGGTGATCTCATGTCGGATCCGATCGCGGGGATCGCTGGTCGCTCTGCTGCTCGAGCACCCGGATTCCTGCGACGATCTCGGGTTCGATAGCGATGACGGTGTCCATCACCCTGCCGACCCACGGCCGCAACAGTTGTTCGTAGCGGGCCACCCGGGCGGGATCGGTGACGGTGCGCGCCAAACCGGTGACCGTGACCGACCAGCCGGTGCGCCGCACCGGATCGATATCGTCGACCTCGTAGGCCACGACCACCGGCGAATTGCCCTGCACCGCACTGGTCAGTCGCGAGGTGAGCCGGGTACGCACGATGATCACATCGTCGTCGACGAGGTGGTTGACCGGACGGATCGCGGGCAGCGCGTCCCGGGTGAACAGCACCCGCCCGAACGGCGCGCCCGCCAGCAGCCGCATGGCCTCGGCGCGTTCCAGTTCGACGACGGCACGACCGTCGGCATCGTCACCGGCCAGCTCGATCACGACCCGGCCTCCGGATCGGCGGCACCGACCTGCACGGGCTGCACACTGGCCAGATCACCGTCGTAACGGCGGTAGAGGAGGCGACCGCGACCGCTGTCCGCCTCGGTGAAGAACAAGTGCGGCAACCCGAATCGGCATACCCGGCTCGCGGCGTCGGACTCGGTCAGGTGCGGTGCCGGATGCGGATTCACCGTGAGTGTCATTCCGGCCGGACCCTCGGGTAGTCGCGTCCGGTGTTGCCGCGCCAGCCGCACTCCCAGCGGACCGGCCCAATAGACGACGGCGTCCTCGCCGGACTCCGCGTCCACGAACAGGTGCGCGTCGTAGTCCAGCGCGTCCAGCACCCGGGTCGCGGTGGCGGGGTCCGCGCAGCGCAGCACGCAGCGCTTCCGCCGGACGATCGGCCGGTCCTCGGTGACCACGGCCAGCGGCGGTCGCGCCGGATCCGGCCACCGCCGCAGCGGTCCCGCCGGCCTCGACCGGGAGATCGCCCGATCGAGTCGTTCGGAGACGGTCGTGGCCACGAAATCGGCGGGGCTTTCCACCTGCACCCGGACTGCTGCGGCCACTCGGCCGGCGTTCACCTGCGCCAGCACAGATCCAGCCCGGGAAGGTGTGGCGGACAATCGGATCCGGGCGGGACCGTCGATGTGACGGGACCGCAGCACCGCGGCGACCGCTTTCGCTGTCCGGGCGACGTCCGCGGTGTCGACAGCACCGCTGGTCGTCACCCCGATCTCCGGACCGGCCCAGCGCAGTTCAGGAGAACTCACGTGATCCGACCTCGCTTCCGCTGATGATCCTCCCCGTACACGGGCTCCGGCCAATAGCACCACTCCCGCGCTCCCGCGCTTAGGGGCTAAGGTCCCGGCGCCTCGTGACCATCGACCCGAAGTTCGTCCGCCTCAGGCGCGCAAGAGTGCCGCCTGGACCTGACCCAGGCGCTCGACATCGCCGCGGAAACCGGCGACGGCGTCGTTGTAGAGGAAGGCTTCCCAGAGCCGGACCAGTGCGTAGGCCAGGGTGCCGCGCTCGATCGGTGGGTGGTAGCCCTGATCTTCGGCGCGGGCGATGAGTCCTTCGACGACGGCGACCGCGGCTTGGTGGACAGGGCCGTCGCTGCGGGTGATCAGGCGCAGGGCGGCGGTGGATTCGTTGTCGAAGTAGGTGCGCAGTGAGTCGTCTTCGACCAGCCACTGGATGCAGCGATCCAGGATCTGGTTGAGACGTTCGGCGCCGGTGGCGTCGCTGGTGCGGTCGGCGTAGGCGACCATCCGCTCGAGCTGGCTGGCGATCGCGGCGCCGAGCAGACCGTCGCGGGAGCCGAACCAGCGGTAGATGCTGGTCCGGCCGAGGCCCAGGTGGGCGGCGATGGCGTTCACGTCGATGCGGTTGCCGGACAGGAACATCTCGACCGCGGTGCGCAGCACGTCCTCACGGCTGGCCGCGGCGGGGCGTCCCGGCGCTCTGGTCCCCTCGGCTCGCGTCACATCGCACAGCATAAGGGCTCCCTCGCGACCAGCATTTGAAACATTTCAATCTCTGTGTAACATACTCGACCATGCAATTGGCACTCACCGAGGACGAGCTCGCCTTCCGCGACGAGCTGCGTGCTTTCTTCCGGCGCGAAATCCCCGCCGACATCCGCAATCGGGCCAGGCATATGGCCGAACTCAGCAAGGACGACATCGTCACGACCCAGCGCATCCTGCACGCGCACGGGCTCGCGGTACCGCACTGGCCGGTCGAGTGGGGCGGCCGCGAGTGGACCCCGATCCAGCGCCACCTCTGGCACGACGAGATGCAGCTCGCCTCGGTGCCGGAGCCGCTGACCTTCAACACCAACATGATCGGACCGGTGATCGCCCAGTTCGGGTCACCGGAGATGAAGCAGCGCTTCCTGCCCGCCACCGCGAACCTCGACATCTGGTGGTGCCAGGGCTTCTCCGAACCCGATGCCGGCTCCGACCTCGCTTCGCTGCGCACGGTGGCCGTCCGCGACGGCGACCACTACGTGATCAACGGCCAGAAGACCTGGACCACCGCCGCTCAGAGCGCGGATTGGATGTTCTGCCTGGCCCGCACCGACCCGGACGCGCCCAAGAAGCAGGCCGGCATCTCGATGCTGCTGTTCCCGCTGGACTCCCCCGGCGTGACGGTTCGCCCGATCGAGCTCATCGACGGTGGCTTCGAGGTCAACGAGGTGTTCCTGGAGAACGTGCGGGTGCCGGCGGACCAGCTCGTCGGCGCGGAGAACCAGGGCTGGACCTACGCGAAGTTCCTGCTCGGCAACGAACGCACCGGCATCGCCGCCGTCGGCCAAACCAAGGTGCGGCTGTGGCTCGCCAAGGAATACGCCAAGCAGACCCGGCTCGACACCGGCACCCTGCTCGACGACCCGGTCTTCGCCGCCCGCATCGCCGAGCTCGAAAACGAGCTGCTCGCACTGGAACTCGTCCAGATGCGGGTCGTGGCGGGCTCGGCCGACGGAGCCCCCAACCCGGTGTCGTCGATTCTCAAGCTGCGCGGCACCGAGCTCCAGCAGGCGGTCACCGAACTGCTCGTCGACATCGCCGGCCCCGACTCCCTCGCCCGCGAAGGCGACAGCGGCGACTGGGCGCGTCGCAGCACCGCCACCTACCTGAACTACCGCAAGACATCGATCTACGGAGGATCCAACGAGGTGCAGCGCAGCATCATCGCTTCGACGATCCTCGGATTGTGAGACAGCACCATGGATTTCGAACTCACCACCGAGCAGGACATGCTGCGCGACACCGTGCGCAGCGTGCTGACCCGCCACTACACCCATGAACGCCGCGCCCAGGTCATCGGCACCGACCCGGGCTGGGACCCGCAGGTATGGTCGACCTTCGCCGAGATCGGACTGCTCGGGCTCACCATCGCCGCCGAGGACGGCGGGATGGGTGCCGGTCCCATCGAAACGATGCTCGTGCTCGAGGAACTCGGCCGCGTCCTGGCGCCGGAACCGGTGCTGGACTGCGCGCTGCTGCCGGGCGCGATCATCTCCAGGGCCGGGTCGGAGGTCCAGCGCAAGGAGATCCTGCCCGAGGTCGCCTCGGGTGACCGTCGCCTCGCGTTCGCCCACGGGGAGCCCGGCGTCCGTCCGGTGACGGCGAAGGTCACGACCCAGGCAACCCCGGTGGGCGACGGCTGGCAGGTGACCGGGCGCAAACATCCGGTGCCCTACGGCGATGGCGCCGACCAGTTCATCGTCAGTGCGACGCTGCCGGACGGTGGCACCGGACTGTTCCTGGTCGAGCCCACCGATTCCGGCGTCACCATCGCCGGTTTCCGCACCCATGACGGGCGGCGCGGGGCCGACCTCACCTTCGACGGCGCGACCGCGGTGCCGCTGGGCGCGCCCATCGATGCCGCCGATGTCATCGCCGACATCCTCGTCACCGCCCAGGCCGCGCTCGGCGCCGAAGCGATCGGCGCGATGTCGGAAGCGTTGCGGCTCACCACCGAATACCTGTCGACCCGTCAGCAATTCGGTGTGCCGCTGCGCGCCTTCCAGACGCTCACCCAGCGCGCCGCCGACATGTACGTGTCGCTGGAGCTGGCGCGGAGTATGAGCCTGTACGCGTCGATGTCACTGGCCGACGGTGTCGCCGACCCCGTCGTCGCGGCCCGCGCCAAGCTGCGGATCGGGCGCTCCGGCAGGCACATCGGGCAGGAAGCGATCCAGATGCACGGCGGAATCGGGATGACCGCCGAGTACCCGGTCGGCCACTACACCGCACGTCTGACCGCCATCGAGCACACATTCGGTGACTCCGGCGATCATCTGCGCTACCTGGCCGGTCACGTCGCCGACCACCAGCTGGCCGAGATCTGAGCACGCCCCTCGACATCGCCGCAGCTCAGCGAGTGCGGCGATGTCGAGCAGCCGCCGGCGGCATGGCACTATCGCCGTCATGACAGCCGACCTCACCGCCGAAGACCTCGCCGCCCGCACCGCCCGCGCCGTCACGGCGGCGGTGGCGGCGGGGCGCGAGTTCGGGCTCACGGTGACCGAGCCGGTGGTGCTGCACGACATGTTCTCCGTCGTCGTGCAGCTGCGGCCGTCGCCGGTCGTCGTGCGGGTGCCCACCGTCGTGCCCGCCCAGCTCACCGTCGATGCCCAGTCGGCGCGCCAGCGAACCGAACTCGAGGTCGTGTCGTGGCTCGCCCAGCGCGGCGTCCCGGTCATCCCGCCCAGCCCGCTCGTGCCGGTCGAACCTGTTCAGCGCGGCGGGTTTTCGATGACCTTCTGGCAATACGCCGAGCTCGAACCGAGCGCGGAACCCGACTATGTGCACCATGCCGCCCTGGTCGCCGAGCTGCACCTGGCCCTGCGCGACTACCCCGGCGAGCTGGCGTTCCTGACGGCGGCCGAACCGGGGGTCGTCGGCGATGGCCTCGCCGCGCTCGACGGCCTCCTCCCGACCGCAGACATCGACCGCGCGCGGCGCGAATGGGACCTGCTCGAACCACTGGCGTCCTCCCGCGCGGCCTTCGACACCGAATACCCCGGCGTCGACCTGCAGCCGATCCACGGCGACGCACCCGCCTACAACATCGTCACCACGTCGCGGGGCCCGCTGTTCGCCGACCTCGAACTGGTCACCTTCGGCCCCGCCGAATGGGACCTCGCCGCGTTCGGCCCCGAAGCCGCCGCCGCATACGACACCGCCGCCGATCGCCTCGGCCTGCGCCGCCTCGATCCGCGCCTGCTCCGTTTCGTCGAAGCGGTCGGCATGGCCCGAACCATCGCCTGCCTCACTCTGGTCCCGCAACAGCCGATCCTGCGCGACGGCCTCGCTCCCGCGATCGACCACTGGCGTTCGATGCCGTTCGCCGGTGGAGTGTTCGGGTGAGTCAGCCCTTGCCGAAGCGTTCGACCAGCCGTGCGTAGCTGTCGTGGGCGTACCCCGCGTCGATAGCCTCGGCGACGAGGGCTCTGGTGTAGCCGGGCAGATCGGCGTCGATCCCCCGGGCCCGGCTCTCGGCGATCAGGTCGTCGAGGGAGGGCAGGTGGTGTTCGAGCGCGCCGAACGGAGTCGCGAACTCCGCGCGGTCGATCTCGCCCGCCAGCATCGGGAACAGGGACGACAGCGCCGCCAGCGAAGGCTGTGCGCGCTGCTGGAAGTCGTCGATCCGGATCCCCGCGTCGCCGAGAAGTGCCGCGGCGTGGAGGAAACCGTTGAGCAGGCCCCACATGATGTCGTGCACGGCCATGCCGTACAGCACGGCCGCACCCGGGTAGGCGGACACCAGAGTCGGGCGGCCGCCGAAGACCCGCAGCAGGGATTCGTGTCGGTCGAACACCTCCCGTGGTCCACCGTAGAACACCACCGCGTCCGGTGATCCGATGACCGGAGCGATGGTCATGATCTGCCCGTGCAGATGGTCCGCGCCGGACTCGGTCACCAGTTGCGCAGTCGCCCTTGCCTCGTCCGACGGGCCGTCGGTCAGATCGACCCCAGAACTGCGACCGCTACCGTCTCTGCACTCCGATTCTCGCTCATGATTCGGACACTAAAAGCTCAACCCATCTTCAGGTCAAGGACGCTCGGCAGGGGCGATCCGACACCCGGGCCTCGGCCGCGGGGAATCACTGCGCGCGCACCTCATGAGACGGCACGGGAAACGGCGGGCGTGGTCGGGAATTCGGTTCAGCGGTGGGCGAGTTCGGCGGCCATCCGGGCGGTGATGGTGGTCAGCACGCGGGCTGCGGTGGCCAGGTCCTCCGGCGCGACGGCGCTGTACGCTGTCGCCACGATCTTCCCGGATTCGGCGCGGACCTTGTCCGCGAGCGTGGTACCCGTGTCGGTGGGCTCGATCAGATCGCTGGAAGTCGCTTGCAGCAGGCCACTGTCGAGCAGTGCGGTCAGGGCGGTTTCGACGTCGGTGCGATTCCACTGGGTCAATCCGGTGATGCGGGTGACGTGGGCGGCCCGATCGACCGGTGCGCCGGTGGCAAGTGCCTGGTTGAGCACGATCCACTGCTTCTCGTCCAGTGTGGTGCCGGCCAATGCGCGGGTCAGGACTGCGGTGTGGTGCTTCTCGGCCTGGCCGATGATCGAGGGGCTGAGCGTTGCCGGGGTAGTGGTCGGAGCTGGTTCGGTCGTACTCGCGGCCGCGACGGTGGTGCCCGAGGACGGGCCGGTGTCGGCGGCTGTTCCGTTGCAGCTGGTGAGCAGCAGTGCCGCGGCGATGACCGAGACCGCGATGCCGACGTTGGTGGTTCTGCTGGACATGGTGTGAAACCTTCTCCATTCGGGTGTTCGGATCGATCGACAGCCAGTTCAGGCGCGGGCCAGTTCCTCGGACATGCGGGCGGTGATGGTGGCCAGCACGCGGGCTGCGGTGGCCAGATCCTCGGGGGCGACCGCGCCGTAGGCGGCGGTCACGATCGCGCCCGATTCGGCGCGGACCTTGGCGACCATGGCGGTGCCGTCTGCGGTGGGCTCGACGAGATCATCGGAAGTCGCTTGCAGCAGGCCACTGTCGAGCAGTGCGGTCAGGGCGGTTTCGACGTCGGCGGGATTCCACTGGGTCATGCCGGCGACGCACGAGACGTGAGCGTCCGGAGCGACCGGTGCGCCGGCGGCCAGCGCCTGGTTGAGCACGATCCACTGCTTCTCGTCCAGCGTGGTGCCTGCCAATGCGCGGGCCAGAATCGCCGTGTGGTGCTTCTCGGCCTGGCCGATGACCGACGGGTTCAGGGTGGCCGGGACGGTGGTGTTCATTGCGATCTCCTTGTTCGGGGTGGCGCTCGTTGCCGTGAACAATTCTGACACTGAGTATCAGCCGTGCGCAAGTGTCACTTTCGACTGAGTTTCTTTCGTGCCCGAGGTTCGTATCGAGCTACGATTCCGGCATGCCCATCGACGACCGCGCTCTGCCGCTGCGCGAACGCAAACGGCTCCGCACCCGCCGCGCTCTGGCCGACGCCGCACTACGGCTGTTCACCGAGAAGGGTTTCGCCGCGACCACCGTGGAGGAAGTGGTCGACGCGGCAGAGGTCTCCCGCAGCACCTTCTTCCGGGCCTTCCCCACCAAGGAAGCCGTGGCCGTCGAGGCCGAGACCGAGCTGTGGACGGGCTATCTCGACGCCCTGACCGACTGCGACCTCACCGGCCCGGTGCTCACCGCGCTACGCGACATCCTCACCGACGCGGTCACCGCGCTCCCGGACGACTGGGACGCTCGCTACGTCGCCACCCGCAAACTGGTCCTCACCGCCCCCAGCCTGCTCGGTCACCTCGACTACACCCGATCCGGCGTGGAAACCCGAGTAGCACAACAGCTCTCGGACACACTAGCGCTCCCCGAGGGCGACCTGCGCCCCCGCGTCCTCGCCGAGCTGACCACCACGGCCTGGAGCATCGCCGGCCGAGGCTGGGTCGCCGCCGCCGCCGACGCCGGCGGTGGCCGAGACGATCTCCTCGAACGCCTGCACCAGTCCTTCGCCGTCATCCCCGAAGCACTCCGACTGTCGGCGTAGCCAGTTGCCGACACGGTCGACTCCGCCGGACTCCAACAGCCCGGTGCGCTCGCCCGCCGCGAGATCCACGTGCGGGAGAAGACGCGATCGCCCTGGCCGCCCACCGGGACATAGCGTGATCAGTAGATCGGGCTGTGGCCCAACAGGACCCGGCCGCTGAAACGGGTCTGTTTGGCGCGGGGCAGGGGATGGAACTGGCAGCCGTGGATGTCGCGGTAGAGGCGTTCGAGGTCGCAGGCGCGGGAATAGCCCGCGCCGCCGGTGGTTTCGATGGCCAGGCGGACAGTGGTGATGAGCGCGTCGGCGGCGACGGTCTTGCGGCTCAGGGTGCGCGCCGCGTAGGCGTCGGTATTGGCGAAGGCCAGGTCCTCGGAGTCGGCGAACATGGCGGTGATCAGATCCGCGGCGGTCGTGTAGGCGTTGAGCATCTCGCCTGCCGATTGCACCGTGTGCGCTTCGGTGCGGCCTTCGAGCATGCGGGCGGTCAGGTCGACGGCGGCGTCGGCGACACCGAGGTAAGCCGCCAGCACCAACGGCAGTGCCGCCCCGATCACCACATTCAGCACCGGCGGCCAGGCACCGGCGGGACGGATCATCGACACCGCGGCATCCGCGACGAATACCTCGTCGAGCACCACCGTGTGCGATCCGCTGGCGCGCAGACCGAACGAATCCCAGGTCTTGTCGATGCTGACGCCGGGCGCGCTCATCGGCACGGCACAGTGCAGCACCTGATCGTCGAAACGGACGCTGGTCACCAGTACGTCACCGACCTCGCAGCCGCTCGCCGGTGCCTTCCTGGCGCTCACCAGATAACCGCCGTCGACCCGCACCGCCGTGCCGTTGGAATCGACCCAGTCCGACGCCCCGGTGCTGACCAGGATCGCGCCGGCCGCCACCTTGGCGAACACCGCCGACGCGTCGACGCCGTGCTTGTGCCGCCACACCTGCGCGGCCACCAGATGCGAATGCATGGCGAAGGCGACGGCGGTCGACGGATCATGGCGACCGAGTTCCCGCAGGATCTCCCCCATCTCCTGATGGGTGGCACCGCCACCGCCGAACTCGACCGGGACGAGCGCCGCCGAGAGTCCGTCGGCGCGGAGCCGGTCGAAAGCGGCGACGGAGATCTCGCCGGTGCGATCCCGCTCGGGGACCTCCGAACGCAGGGATTCACCGATCTGGCGGGCCAGCGCGAGCCGGTCGGTGCGGGACGTGGTGTCGGAAATCGTGGAAGTCATGTTTCGAAGGTAGGAAGCGCCGCGATAACCGGATAGTCCAGAAAGTGGACTCTCCCGGTCCAGGAAATGGACCCCCGTCGGTGAGGTGACCATGACCGATACGACCGCAGGCTACGGCCAGTACTGTCCGATCTCCCGCGCGCTCGACGTGCTCGGCGAACGCTGGTCGCTGCTCATCCTGCGCGACCTCTACCTGGGGACCACCCGCTTCAACGACCTGGCCCGCGGTCTCCCCGGCCTGTCCCGCAGCCTGCTCGCCAAACGGCTGCGCCAGTTCGAACGCGCCGGGCTGCTCGACAAGATCGGCGCCGACCACCTGCTCACCGAGGCGGGCACCCAGCTCGAACCGATCCTGTTCGGCCTCGGCGAGTGGGGTGCCCGCTGGACCTTCAGCGCCCCGCGGCACGAGGAACTCGACGCCGCCCTGCTCGTGTGGTGGATGCACACCCGCGTCGACACCTCCGGTTTCCCCGGCAGGCGCAATGTCCTGCAGGTCCGGTTCACCGACGATGTCCGCCGATTCTGGATCGTGGTCGAGGGTTCCACGCCTTCGGTCTGTGAGACCGATCCCGGCTACCCCGTCGATGTCGCCATCATCGCCGACGTGGCCGCCCTCTACGAGGTCTGGCTCGGCCGCATGCCGCTGACCCACGCCCAGCGCACCGGTCGGGTGAGCTTCGCCGGGCCCGCCGCCCTGACCCGCCGGATGCCCACCGTCCTGCGGTTGAGCCCGGTCGCCGGCTACGTCAGCGAGGCCGCCCTCGCCGAGAACCCCACCGCCCGCGCGTCCTGACGTCGACGAACCTCACGGCCACAGACGCTCGCGCACCCAGGTGTCGTCCGCCCGGCGGTATCGCAGTCGGAGGTGCCGTCGGTCGTGACTCGCCTGCCAGAATTCGGCCTCGACGGGCGCGGAACAGCTCGTGCGGTGCCGGCGATGCCGAGTCCGGGTCGAAGTCCGGGAGCTCGTCGGGAAAGGAAGCCCAGCCACGCAACGAAACCATGCCCCGACCGTACGGCCACCCGCTCGCGGCGGGTACCACCACCGCCGACGAACCGCGCGCCGGGCCCCCACCCACCAACTCTGAAAACGTGGCGGTTATCACTCCAGGGCCCACCGTGTTGGCCACGGCCGTAATCAAAACGTTAGGGTTCAGACATGGTTCGTCACGGAGCAGCACACACCGATCCGGATGTGCCGAATGTTCCTCTCCCCCAGCAACATCCGGCACGCCTAGCACTCGTCGACGAACCCGCCGGCGCCCCCGAAACCCCCGCGGACCAGGTCGACGACCACTTTCCGCGACTCGGCGACACCAGTTTCCTCACCACCGCCGCCCGGCACCGGCTCGCCGCCTACATCCACACCAAGCTCGCCGAACTGGCCGAGATGCCGTGACGGTCCGCCGATGACCTAGGCTCGGACGCCAGGAGTCATCGGCGACAGACTGATTCACGCGAGGAGTGGCGACGTGAGCGGCAACGACGCAGCGGTCGTCCTTCCCGAACAGGTACGGACCGAACTGCGCCGCGGCGTGCGCAGCGTCCTCGTCGACACCGCCGCACTGCGGCTGGTCCGCGAACGATTCGACGACGACCAGGCCGACGCCCTGCGCCGCTACCTCGAAGCCTCCCAGTCGGCGAACACCCTGCGCGCCTACCGCACCGACTGGATCGCCTGGGCGGGCTGGTGCGCGGCCGAGCACCGGCAGGCACTGCCCGCCGACCCACTCGACGTCGCCGTCTATCTCGCCGCGGCCGCCGACGCCCGCCGCGACAACGGCGCCTGGGCATTCAGCCCCGCGACACTGGACCGCAAGTCGGCCGCCATCGCCGCCGTGCACGCCGCCAACGGACTGCCCTCGCCGACCCGCTCCGACGTCGTCCGGCTGACCCTGCGCGGTATCCGGCGCACCCGCCGCACCCCGCCGACCCGCAAACGCCCCGTCCTGCTGCACACCCTCGATCAACTGCTCGCCGAACTCCCCGCCCCCGAGTGGCCCACCGAACCCGCCCGCCGCCGCGACGCCCTCGCCCTGCTGGTCGGCTTCGCCGGCGCACTACGGCGCAGCGAGCTCGCGGGCCTGCGCATCAGCGACGTCCATGTGCGCACCGATCACACCACCGGCGAACCACTGCTCGTCGTGCACCTGCCGACCACGAAGACCGACCCGACCGGCGTCGCCGAACAGCGCATCGCACTGCCGCGCGGCAAGCATCCGCGCACCTGCCCGATCTGCGCCTACGCCGACTGGGTCCGGCTCCTGGAAGTGCACGCGGCGGCGGGCGACCTCGGCACCCGCGCCTGGACAGCCGAACACCCCGTGCCCGACACCACGATCCATCGCTGTCACGGCTTCACCGGCACCCCACTCGGCACCGACGCCGACCGGCCGTTGTTCCCCACGATCAACCGGCACGGCTCCATCGGCGCGGCCCCGCTGTCCGGTCGAGCGGTCGCCGAACTCGTCAAACGCTATGCCGCCCGCGCAGGCCTCGACCCCGACCTGTTCTCCGGCCACTCCCTGCGCGCCGGATTCGCCACCCAGGCCGCGCTGGGCGGCGCCAGCGACCGCGAGATCATGCGCCAGGGCCGCTGGTCGAACCCCCGCACCGTGCACGGCTACATCCGCACCGCGAACCCGCTCGAGGACAACGCCGTCACCAAACTCGGCCTCTGACGGCGATGATAATGAGTCGGTTTTCGCGGCTTCCGGGCGTTCGGTCGCCACATGTCGAGAAGGGACGACAATGACCCGACCGGGCAACCATCACTGCTACGTCGACGCGGTAACCACCTACGTCGCCACCCATGTGGTGCGAGCGCATGAATCCAGAGGCGGCGAAGCGTCGAGTTGGTTTCGCACCGGCGCTCCCAGCGACGAACTGAACGCGGTGCTGCGACTCGGCGGTGATCTTCCCCGCGAGATCGAGCGGTTGCGGGACCTGTTCGACGGCGCCCCTGCGTCCTGGCATTTCTGGCGAGAAATCGACCCTCCGGAAGTTCCCGAGCTACTGGCGCAACAGAACCTCGCGCTGTTCGAAACCGAGCCGCTCATGGTTTTCGCGGACACCGACACCGTGGCGCATCAGCTCCTCGATCCACGCGAGCTCGCGCGGATCGAGGAAGTCACCGACGAGACCGGTCTCGCGGAGTGGGCGGCCCTCTGGTCGGGTGCCGCTGGTGCGAAGGCATTGGTGGCGGGCCTGTGTCAGGGCTTGGAACTCGCATCGACGCGCTACCTGTTGTGGCGTGAGCACGGCGAAGTACTCGGCTGCGCCGCCGTCGTGACCAGCGCGTCGGGCGCATCGATCGAGCACATCGTCACGCGATCCGATCACCGCGGGCGAGGGATCGGCACCGCGCTCACCCAGCGTGCGCTCGAGCTCGCACTCGACGCGGACCCGGATCGCGTAATACTCACCGCCTCGCCCGACGGAGAACAGATCTACCGACGACTCGGGTTCGTCACCGTCGGGCACGTCGACCGGTATGGGTGACACCCCACAGCGAATACCGCACGGCGGCGATACCGCTCCGGCGCCGCCGCATGTTCGAAATACTCCCATGCCACCGGTCAGCCAGAATGAATTACACAAGGGTGGATAGATGGTGAGACGTCTATCCCATTGTGCGGATCGGCATTTCATGTCCTTCACTCAGGGAGTCCGATCACTGCGGACGCTACCGTCCGATTCATGGAGTGGAGTTTTCTCGCGGCCGAAAGGCTTGTGGCCGCGTTGCGTGCCGGTGAAGTGACCTCGGTGGAACTGACCGAGGAGGCGATTGCTCGTATCGAGCGCACCGACGAGATGATCAACGCGATCTGTGTACCGGACTTCGACCGCGCGCTGGCCGCGGCGCACCGTGCCGATGAGGCGCGCGCCCGCGGCGAGGACCGGCCACTGCTCGGCATTCCGGTGACGGTCAAGGAGTCCTGCAACATCGCCGGGCTGCCCACGACCTGGGGCATGCGAGATATCCAGAGCTTCAACGAGATCTACGGCACCACCAACAATCCGTGGGATCACAGCCGCACGTCGGGTGGCTCGTCCGGCGGTTCGGCGGCGGCCCTGGCGGCCGGATTCGGCGCGCTGTCCATCGGCTCCGACCTCGCCGGTTCGCTGCGCACCCCCGCGCATTTCTGCGGTGTCTACGCGCACAAGCCGACACTCGGGTTGGCACCGACCCGGGGCATGGTCGCGCCGCCCACGCCGGCCTTGCCGATCGACCTCGACCTCGCCGTCGTCGGCCCGATGGCACGCACCGCGCGCGACCTCACGCTCCTGCTCGACGTGATGGCCGGACCGGACCCGCTGACCCACGGCATCGCCTACCACGCGGCACTGCCGACCGCGCGCCACGAGCGGCTGTCGGACTTCCGTGTCCTGATCCTGGAGGACCATCCGTTCATCGCGACCGGATCGGCGGTGCGGGCTGCCGTGAACCGGGTCGCCGAGGCGCTCGTCGACGAGGGCGCCCACGTCGAACGGCGCAGCCCGCTGCTGCCCGATCCGACCGAAGCGGCGACGCTCTACATGCAGCTGATGCTGTCGAACGCCGCGGCGAGTCTTCCCCTCGACGTGTACGAACAGCTACAGACCCGAGCCGCCGGCCTGAGCGCGAACGACCGGAGTCTCGATGCGGCGCGACTGCGCGGCATGGTGCTCAGCCACCGCGACTGGGTCGAGGTGAACAACCGTCGCGAGCTCCACCGCCACGGCTGGCGGCAGCTCTTCGCCGAGTTCGACGCCGTGGTGTGCCCCGTCACGCCGACGCCCGCCTTCCCACACGACCACAACGGAGGTCTGGAGAACCGGCACATCGACATCGACGGCGTCCGCTACCCGTACTTCGATCAGCTCGTCTGGGCCGGCGTGGCCACCATGCCCGGCCTGCCCGCCACCGCCATACCCGCGGGCCGGTCCCCCACAGGTCTGCCGGTGGGAGTGCAGCTCATCGGTCCGATGTTCGAAGACCGCACCCCACTGCGGCTGGCCGAACTGCTCGAGGAGAAGATCGGCGGCTTCCGATCAGTCAGCGATACGGTCTAGGCGGAAGATGCGGAACTCGCGGCCACCAGACCGTTCGAACTCCATCTCGTAGCCGGGCCAGAACTCCACGGCCTGGTCCCAGACGCGCTTGCGCTCCACCCCGGTGATCTCGGCGACCGTCACCGGGAACGCGGCGCTGCTGTTGTAGCGCACCGAAGCCGTCCGCGCCGCCCGCAGGTTCGCCGACCACGCCGGGTGATCGGGCTTGCCCCAGTTGGAGCCGACCAGATAGAAACCGTCGCCGTCGGGTACACACAGCAGCGAGGTCGTGCGGGGACGGCCGGACTTGCGGCCGACCACGGTGACCTCGATCGACGGCAGCCCGGCCAGGTCCAGCACTCCCCACCGGCCGCCGCTGAGCCTGCGCAGCAGTCGTTCGGTCGGCAGCACGATGCCGGCGCCGCGCATCACCCAGGGCTGTGCCGCGAATTTTCGTGCGAGGGCAGGTAAGGGATTCCACGCCATCATCGAATCCTGGCTCGAGCGAAACCGATACCTCGACTCGGAACACGCCGCTGAGAGGCAACTCACTCACTCACCCGGACTGGCGCCGCGCCATGCGGACGTCGTCGGCCCTCTCCTCGTCTGTGCGAGTGAGTGGTGGTTTCGGATGGACATGTTTGTGAAGTTGTGAGCTGTAGTGTTCCCAAGGCGAGGATTCATAAGTAGATGCGCATATCTACGTAACCACATGTCATAAATAGGAGTTCGAGTTCTTCAGGCGCCGCACCGGCGTGACTCCCGGAATCCGTCGTCCTGATGACGCACACTGGACCACTCCCCCACCCTTTCTTCCAGGAGCGAGTGTCATGCCCTCCCCCAGCGGTCGCCGATTCCTCGCCACAGTCGCCCTCGCCGCCGCGGCACTCCTGGCGACCAGCCCCTCCCCCGCCCTCGCCCGCCCACCGGCACCGGCACAGCTCACTCCCCTCGGACCCGAGTTCCTGTGGGGTGTAGCCGCTTCCGGCTTCCAGGCCGAAGGTGATGCGCCGGACAGCAATTGGCGTCGTTACGCCGCCTCCGGTGCCACCCACGACCCGTATCTGAACTCGGTGGACTTCCGTACGCGGTACAGCTCCGACATCGCCCTCGCTGCGGATCTCGGTGTGCGCGTGTACCGCATCGGCATCGAGTGGGCGCGGGTACAGCCACAGCCGGGCGTCTGGGACAAGATCGCACTCGCCTACTACGACGACGTGGTAGGCGCGATTACCGACGCAGGCATGCGCCCGATGCTCACCCTCGATCACTGGGTCTATCCGGGCTGGGCCGCCGATCGCGGTGGCTGGCGCGATCCCGAGATCGTGCCGAACTGGCTCGCGAACGCGCGGGTCGTGGTCGATCGGTTCGCCGGCGCCGACCCACTGTGGGTGACCTTCAACGAGCCCACGTTCTACCTCGTCAACGAAGTGCGCCGGGGCGGAATCGGCGTGGCCGACGTCCCCGCCATGGGCGACCGGATCGCCCAGGCGCACAACAGCATCTACGACTACATCCACGCCGTGCAGCCCGGCGCTCAGGTCACCAGCAATATCGCCTTCATCCCCGGCGTCGACGACGCGGTCAGCGGGCCACTGCTCGACCGGATCGCGGCCCGCCTCGACTACATCGGCATCGACTACTACTACGGCCTCGCCCCCACCCAGCTCACCGTCCCCGACTTCGACCGCCTCTGGACGCTGCCACTGCAATCCGAAGGCATCTACTACGCACTCGACCACTACGCACGCCGCTTCCCCGGCAAGCCGCTCTACATCGTCGAGAACGGCATCCCCACGGAGAACGGCCTCCCGCGCGCGGACGGATACACCCGCGCCGATTCGCTGCGCGACACCGTCTACTGGCTGCAGCGCGCGGTCGCCGACGGCATCCCGCTCATCGGCTACAACTACTGGAGCCTGACCGACAACTACGAATGGGGTTCCTACACACCACGTTTCGGTCTGTACACGGTCGATGTGCTGACCGACCCGACGCTGACCCGTACCCCGACCGACGCGGTCGCCGCCTACCGCGCGATCACCGCGGGCGGCGGCGTCCCCGCGGACTACCGCCCGACCCGCCCGCCGGTCCCGTGCTCGTTGGTCGACGCGACGACGAGCTGCACCGATCCCGTGTCGGTCCCTCGGTAGCGGTTTCCGCGTGTCCCGGGTGCTCTACACTCGGGCGGGTGTCGAGCGCAACGTCACGCCCCGCCAGCGCCGTGAGCGGCAGACAAGCCCGATGGCAGCCGCACAACGACAGCCGCCGGGAGCGGATCGTGCTGTCGGCGGTCGACTTGCTCGAGCGGGCGCCCGCCGGCGTCGAGGTGCCGATCATCCAGATCGCCGAGAACGCCGGCCTCGCGAAGTCCGTGGTGTACCGGCAGTTCGCAGGCCGCGACGAGCTCGATCGGCGGATCAGGAGCGAGATCGCCGATCGCTTCGTCGGCGACATCGAAGACGCGCTCGATATCGCCGAAGGGTCCATCAACAGCATTCTCGTGCGGACGGTCGGCGCCGTGGTCACCTGGATCGAGGACCACCCCCGGCTGCACGAGTTCCTGCGCACCGGTCCGTCGGACGACGATTCCGAGGTCGACGCGATGAGCGCGCTGATCGGCACCATCGCGGCGTCGACCAGGGCGCTGGTCACCGGCCTCGCCGGCGTCGTCGGTGTGACCGACGACGGCGCGGCCGACACGATGACCTTCGCCATCGTGTCGATGACCGAGGCCACCGTCACCCGCTGGGCCAACGACCCGAATCCGGTGCTGACCAGGGATCAGCTGATCGAGGAGGTCGCCTCCTACGCCTGGCACGTGGTCGACGGTGTCGCCCGCCGCCACGGCCTAACCCTCGACCCCGACCAGCAGCTGGTCGAGATCATCACGCAGCTCGCCACGGGCTGACCCGCCGTCAGGCCACCCGGCGATGGCCTCGTTCGGGCTCGCTGCGGTAGCGCGAGGCCGGACCGCCGACACCGAGCGTCCGCCACAACCGCCGGGCGATCGGGTTCATCAGGCCGAGGTCGTCGGCCAGCTTGCGCATGTCGCCGAAGTAGCCCGACAGGATCTGCTTCGAGTGCTCCGACTTCCAGAACGCCTGCTCGATCACCTCGCGGGGAATGCCGAACTCACGCTCGAACGAGCGCGGTGGCGCCATGATCTCCCCGGCCAGCCAGCGCATGGCGATCGGGAACGCCACCGAGCACGCGCCGCGATTGAACTTGCCCATCCGGTTGATGTGCGCGGCCAGGAATTCGCCGGCGAAGGAGATGTGCCGCGCTTCCTCCGCGATGTGGATCTCCATGGTGCGCAACACCATCGGCGGCATCGACGATCCCTCGCGGATGACGGCCTTCTGATAGTGGTCGATCGGCTCCTCGCCACCGAGGATGCCGATGAACAGGATCGTGTGGGCGTAGCCGCCTGCGACGCCGATCAGCGGCGAGAGCACCTTGAACATCGGGCGCATGCCGGGCACGTCCACACCGATGCGATTCACCAGCTCCTGGAACATCTGGATGTGGTTGCACTCTTCGGTCATCTCGTGCAAGCAGTACCGGAACTCGGGCGAGCCGTTCGGCAGCTTCATGATGTACTGCATCATTCCGCGGATCAGGATGCTCTCGAACGCCGCGCCGACCTTGATCGTGTTCGCGATTCGCCATTTGCCGATCGCGATCTGCCGATCCAGCGGCTGGTCGCGGTACCACTGCGTGGCACCCAGCGGGTCGACGTCGGGTGACAGAACCCAGCGCACGTCGTCCGGGTCAAGGGCGAGCTCCGGCGAATCCCAGTCGATGTCGAGGTAGGGATCGAAATGCCGGTCGACGGACCCCTGCGAGAGGGTCGCCAGCGCATCTCGGTACTCCTCGGTGATGAGTCCGCCACGGCTCGATTCGGTCAGCGTCATCGGTGCCTCCTCGGTTCGCGTCCGGCGGCGGCGCTGTAAGCGTCGTCACACCGGCTGACCCGAGGATAACTGAGACTTACAGTCCCACACAACCCGCCACACCGACTTGTGACCGCCGATCGCACCCGCCGGCAGTCGCGACCCGAAGCGACGCGCCCGCCGAACAGTCCAGCGTCGACGGCGCTTATTCGACGAGGAGGACGATCAGCTGTCGAGCCAGGTCGGCGTCGCCGGGGCCGCCGAGCCAGACCAGGGGGCGGCGGGGGTCGAGGCGGTCGAGGGCGTCGGGGAGGGAGCCGAAGACGCGGTCGGCGCGGACGACACAGACCTGCGGGACGACTTCGGAGACGTCGGGGCCACCGTCGACGTCGAGAGCGAGCGTGCCGGTCGAGGCGTCGCCTGCCACCGCGTCACGGACGACGGCGTCGCCGGAGTCCGAGATACCCGAGCCGCGGTGGAGGACCTCGTGCCCCGGGGCGCTCGCCCAGTGGTCGAGCCAGGCCGGGCCCGGTTCGACCGCGGCCAGGACCGAGCGCACGCTCATGCCGTAGAGGACTTCGGCGACCGCGGTCGGCAGGCCGGCGAGGTCGACGGTACGGACGAGGGAGCCGTGTTCGCGCAACCGTTCGGCGAACGCGGCCAGGACCGCGGCCCGCTCGGCGGGATCGACGTCACCGCCGTGCCGCGACGTCCGGCGCATGGGCACCCGTCGCTCGTCGTCGGGTAGGTCCAGCAGCCCGTCACGGACGCGGCGCAACATCTCCTCGCGAGGATTCATTCCGGCACTCCCGTTCGTCGGCGACACCGGTCGACATCGCCGTACACACATCTCTCGTTCCACATACCGTCGGAATCACCTCGTTCGCTACGGTACCGACCGGTCCACAGTAGGCGGTCCGCCACACCGGACCGAATGGCTAGTTCACGGTTACTTGGGTGAACCCGAGCATTCGCAGCATCTGGTCGACCTGGAGTTCGAACACTTCGGCCCGATCGGCGAAGGTATCCCGGCCGTACATGTCGAAGACGTCGAAGTTCACCGCGCCGAACAGGGTCGTCCAGGTGGTGAGGGCGGCCACGATCAACCAGTCCGGGGCGGCCATGCCGAATTGCCCGCGGATAGCGGCGAAATCGGCCGACGTGGCCGGTGCCACGACCGGCTCAACGGTGGGAGCGCTGAGCTCCCCCGCCTGGAAGGCGCTGTCGACGATGCCGAGCAGCGTCGCGATCACCCGGATCCCGGGTGTCTCGGTGTCCTCGGCGGGCGCCGCATACCCGGGCACCGGGGTGCCGAACAGCAATCCGTACCAGGCGGGCTCGGCTAGCGCCCAGGTCCGGACGGTCCGGGCGACCACACGGAACCGCGTCGCCGCGTCGTCGGGCGCCTCGGCCAGTGCCGCGTCGACCGCGTCGCCGAGCGCGTTGTATCCGTCGACGACCAGCAATGTCAGCAATTCGTCGCGGCTGCGCACGTACCGGTACACCGCCGACGACACGACACCCAGGTCACGGGCGACGGCACGCAGCGACAACGCGGCCGCGCCCTGCGAAGCGAGGTGCTCGCGGCCGATCCGTTTGATGTCGGCGAGAGTCTGGGCGCGCGCCAGTGCCCGCGGTCCCGGTCGGTCGGTACTCATCCCCCGATCATCGCGCACCCGCGGCATGGTCCCATCGCCGCCGCACGGCTGTGTCGTCGGCAGACTCGACGGCGGCCGCGCGCTCGATCTCCGCGGCGAAGGTCGCGCCGCCGACCTCCCAGGCCATGGCCAGGAACTGCTCGCGGAACCGGCTCAGATCGACGCCGATGTCCTCGCCGCCGTAGCCGGTGCCCGCGGCGGCGCGCACCGTGCGCACCACGTCGTCGGCCAGCTCGGCGATGCGTTCCCGGATCAGGGTGCGCAGGACGCCGCTGAGGGTGATGTCGGTGCCGACGTCGTAGAGCACGAGCGCGCCCTTCAGCATCGGGCGGTCGGGCACGAACCAGGCATCGTCGCGACGTTCGAGATAGCCGGCGCCGATGAGCTCGGCGAGGACATCGGTGCCGCGGTCGCCGAGCAGGTCGATCAGCTCGGCGTCATCGACGATCACCGCGCGCTCCCCCGCCTGCACGGCGCGCGGATCGAACAGCGTGCGCCAGTCGCCCGCACCGGGCGATGGCTCGGCGTCGAACACCTCGCGGATGGCGTCCAAGCGCAGCCCGCGGGCCTGCATGGCGACGATGTCGCGTAACCGATCCAGGTGGGCGTCGGAGTAGACGACCTCCTTGCCCGCGCGGCCGGGTTTCGGCAGCACGCCGAGCGAGTGGTAGTAGCGGATCGTGCGCGCCGCGACGCCGCTGACGTCGGCGAGTTCGGCTCGGGTGTATCGAGGCACCCGACCAGCATAGGGCCGCCCGCGGCGGACTTTGACAGCTCTGGCTGTCGACGTTAGCGTTACCGACGTCACTGTCGACACCGATCGAGGAGCCCTCGTATGTCCGATCGCACCACCGACTTCGACGTTCTGATCGTCGGTTCCGGCTTCGGTGGCAGTGTCACCGCGCTGCGCCTGGTCGAGAAGGGCTACAAGGTCGGCATTCTCGAGGCGGGTCGCCGGTTCGCCGACGACGAGCTGCCCAAGACCAGCTGGGACCTGCGCAAATTCCTGTGGGCGCCCAAGCTCGGCTGCTTCGGCATCCAGCGCATCCACCCCCTGCGCGACGTCCTGATCCTCGGCGGCGCCGGTGTCGGCGGTGGTTCGCTGAACTACGCCAACACCCTGTACGTGCCGCCGGAGCCGTTCTTCCAGGACGCCCAGTGGCGCGAGATCACCGACTGGCGCGCCGAGCTCACCCCGTACTACGAGCGGGCCCAGAAGATGCTCGGTGTGGTGCGCAACCCACACATGACCCCCGCCGACGAGATCTTCAAGGCCGTCGCCGAGGACATGGGCGTGGGCGACACCTTCGTGCAGACCCCGGTCGGTGTCTTCTTCGGTGAGCCGGGCAAGACCGTGGCCGACCCGTACTTCGGTGGTGCCGGTCCCGAGCGCACCGGGTGCGTGGAGTGCGGCGACTGCATGGTCGGCTGCAAGTTCGGCGCCAAGAACACCCTCGTCAAGAACTACCTGTACCTCGCGGAAAAGGCCGGGGCACAGATCATTCCGATGACGACGGTCAACGCCTTGCGCCCGTTGCCCGACGGCACCTGGGATATCGCCACCGAGCGCACCGGCGCCTGGGTCCGCAAGGACCCCAAGACCTTCACCGCCGGGCAGGTCGTGCTGGCCGCGGGCACGCTCGGCACGCAGAAGCTGCTGCACTCGATGCGCGATCAGGGCGTGCTGCCGAACCTGTCCGACAAGCTGGGCCTGCTGACCCGCACCAATTCCGAGTCCATCGTCGGCGCGGCGACCAAGACCCTCGCACCCGGCCAGGACTTCACCAAGGGTGTCGCGATCACCTCCTCGATCCACCCGACGCCCGACACCCACATCGAGCCGGTGCGCTACGGCAAGGGCTCCAACTCGATGGGCCTGTTGCAGACCCTGATGGTCGACGGCGGCGGCAAGGTCCCGCGCTGGCTGCGCTTCCTCGGCGTCGCGCTGCTGCATCCGTTGCTGCTGCTGCGCTTCCTGAGCGTGAAGAACTGGAGTGAGCGCACCATCATCTCGCTGGTGATGCAGCACCTGGACAACTCGATCACCACCTACACCAAGCGTGGCCTGTTCGGCGGGCGCAAGCTGACCTCCAAGCAGGGCCACGGCGAACCGAACCCGACCTGGATCCCGGCGGGCAACGATGTCACCCGCCGCGTCGCGGAGAAGATCGGCGGTGTCGCGGGCGGCACCTGGGGTGAGGTGTTCAACGTCCCGCTGACCGCCCACTTCCTCGGTGGTGCCGCGATCGGCGCCGACCGCGAGCACGGCGTGATCGACGCCTACCACCGCGTCTTCGGCTACCCCACGCTGAGTGTCGTCGACGGTGCCGCCGTCTCGGCCAACCTGGGCGTGAACCCGTCGCTGACCATCACCGCCCAGGCCGAGCGCGCGGCTGCCTACTGGCCGAACAAGGGCGAGGTCGACACCCGCCCCGAGCAGAACGCCGGATACACCCGGATCGAACCGGTCGCCCCGCAGCACCCCGCCGTGCCCGCGGGCGCGCCCGCCGCGCTGGTGCTGCCGATCGTGGAGATCCGCAGCAAGGAGCAGACCGCGGGCTGACCCCTGTCTCGAAAATCGGCCCCGGACAACGGTTCACCCGTTGTCCGGGGCTGTTTTGTTTCTGGCCATGGCCGGGGCAGCCCGGATCTGTGGATCCCCAGCGCATGCGCTGACCGAACTGGTCGCGCGGCAACCGATCAACCAGTCCGAACTCGGCATGATCCTGCGACTGACCAAGAGCACGATCAGTCGCATGGTCGGACTGGCCGAACTCCGGGCAGGCGCGAGTCGCATCACCGTTCGCTACGAGGAACTGCCCGCCGGTGCGATCCTGCACTACACCTCGGCCGACCCCGCACTGCACCGATGGTTCGAAGCCCAATCCGGCGATCGCGGTGTGGATGGTGTGACCAGCGCTGAGTACTTGTGCTCGGCGACGATGTCGCTGAGCCGGAACACCTCACGCGGATCCGGCAGCAGGTGGCGTTTCGCGAACACGGCGAATCGGGCCAGGCGGCGCACCGCGTAACTGAACGCGCTGGGCGGCCGCGGGAGTCGGAGAGTGTCGAGGACGTGTTCTTCGGAGAACGCCAACGCCAGCCAGCGTCCGAACCAGCGCAGTGGCCGCGGGAACCAGCGGGTCGCGAACTGGTCGATGAGTGCTTTCGCCAGTCGTTGGCCGGCCGGCGAATACGCGAATTCTGCGCCGTATTCGTAGGATTCGAGGAGCTGTTCCATGTCGCGCCAGGTATCCGGGATATCGGTGACACCGAGGTGCTCGGACACGCTGCGCCAGTGGATCAGCTGGGCGCGGCGCTCATTCTCGCTCAGTCCGGGAGCTCCGGCGACATGGCGCAGTAGCCGGTCGTAGATGAGGGTGAAGACGGCAGCGCTGTGCTGGAAGGTATGCATGGGCATCGGCCAGTTGCGGGCGACGCCGGAGTGCCGATTCCGCACGTAGCGGAGGCTTTCGATGCTGGTGGGGCTGGACACCCCGTCGTCGGCCCAGGAGAAGAGGTGGAACATGGTTTCGTCGGCGCGCCGGATTCCGTGCTCGTAGAGCATCCCGGTGCCGTTGCGGTCCACCGAGTCCGCCGAGACCGGCGGACCGGCGAAGCGGACGAAGCCGACGGTATAGAACAAGTGCACCACGAGCAGGCTCTTCGGGAGGAGCTGGCAGCTGGTCAATCTCACGATCCGTGCACTGTCCACCTCCGGATCGAGTCGTTCGATCTCGGCACGAATCCATTGGAAGCCACGCTTCTCGGTTGCCATCGGGGTTCTCCTATCAATCGTTCATTACGGCGGGGGTTTCGGACTTCGGCTCCGCGTCCGGGACCGGACTGGTGCGCAGCAAGGCAATGGTCAGCACGGCGCCGGTCGCGGCCAGTGCGGCGGCGACCGCGAAGGCGACGTTCAGGCCGGTCCGGTAGGCGTCGACTGCCGCGGATCGCCGAGCCACCACATCGGCGATCAGCAGAACAGTCGTGACTCCGATCCCCGATCCGACACGCTGCGCGGTGTTGACGATGCCCGCCGCGATCCCGGCGTCGGCCTTGTCGACGGAGGTGACCGCGGGGACGGTGACGCCGACGAACGCGGCGGGCAGGCCGATGCCGAGCAGTACCGCACCGGGCAGCACGTCGATCAGGTAGTTGCCGTGCTCGGGCAGACGAGCGAACCAGGCCATGGCCAGGGCCTGCAGCCCGAGGCCCGCAGCCAGCACCCGCCAGGCACCCAGCCGATCCAGCGCGTACGGGATCAGCGTGCGGGAGACGATGATGTTCACCACGGCCACCGGTAGCACCGCGAGGCCGGAGACGGTCGGACTGTAGTGCTGGGTGTTCTGCAGGTACAGCGCCAGCAGGGCGAAGGTGGGCACGTGCGCCGCGCCGACCAGCGCGTTGACCACGGCCGACCCACTCACCTGGCGAATGGCGAACAGCCGCAGTGGCATCAGTGGATGTGCGCTGCGCGCCTCGAGAACTACGAAGCCCGCGAGCAGCGCGAGCCCGGTCACCAGCAGACCCCACGCCGCGGTGCGCATCGACTCGTCACCGAGGGCGCCGATGGCATATCCGGTGATCAACAGCCCCGCCGTGCCGGTGATCGCACCCGGCACGTCGAGCCGACGCAGGGCCCGGACGGACGGCGCCGGATCCGGTGGGAGCACTCGGACGTAGGCCAGCGCCAGCACACCGACGGGCAGGTTGATCAGGAAGATCGAAGGCCAGCCGAACAGATCGGTGAGTGGTCCGCCGACCGCGGTGCCGATGGCCGCGCCTGCCGCCCCCATCGCACTCCACACCCCGAAGGCGCGGTTGCGTGCCGCGGGTTCGGTGAACGTCATGGTGAGCAGTGCCAGTTGAGCGGGGATGATCACGGCCGCGCCGAGGCCCTGCAACGCCCGGGCGGCGATGAGGATCGCCGGGGTCGGCGCTGATCCGGCCAGCGCGGACGCCACCGTGAAGACGGTGAGTCCGCCCGCGAACACCCGGCGTGGTCCGAGCAGATCGGCGGCGCGCCCGCCGAGCAGCATGAATCCGCCGAAGGCGAGCAGGTAGGCGTTGGTCACCCAGCCCAATCCCGCTTCGTCGAGCCCGAGGTCCGCGCCGATGCTGGGCAGCGCCACATTCAGCACGGTCGTGTCCAGGAAGACCACCAGCTCGACCATCGTGATCAACAGCAGGACCAGCCGGTCCTTCGCCGCGAGTACACCCTTGCTCGGCATGAGCACAAACCTCTTTCACTAGAGCGTTACTACAGTCAGATTCCACTAGAGTTTCGCTCTAGTCAAGTAGGATGCGGGGCATGACAGGCAGAAACACCGGCGTGCGAGCGGCCAGGACAACGGCCAACCGAGCAAAGATGCTGGCAGCGGCACGGGAACTGTTCACCACCCGCGGCTACACACCGACCACGATGAAGGCCATCGCCGATCAGGCCGGCATGGCAGTGCAGACGCTGTACTTCACCTTCGCCACCAAGCGTGCGATCCTGTCCGAGCTACTCGACGTCGAGATCGCCGGCGACACCGAACCGGTCGCCACCATGGACCGTCCCTGGTTCACCGAGGCGCTGGCGGCGGCGCCCGCCGAGCAGATCCGGCTTCAAGTCGCGGCGGCGGCAACGATTTTCGCTCGCGTCAGCTCGCTGCTCGAGGTGATTCGGTCGGCCGCGGCGACCGACCCGGAACTCGCCGAGATCTGGGAAACCAACGTCGCCCAGCGTCACCTGATCCAGCTTCGTCTTGCCGAGGCCCTCACCGGCAAGACGAAGCTGCGCGGGGGCATCACCGCTGCCCGTGCCGCCGACATCGCCCTCGCCACACTGGCCCCCGAGACCTACCGCCTGCTCGTCCACCACCGCGGCTGGACCGATGCCGAGTGGGCGTCCTGGGCCACCGACGCGCTCACCCTGCAGTTGCTCCCCTCAGCACCTGTCGACTCCATCGAAGCGCCCGCACCCGAGGAGGCCCGATGAGCGTGCTCGTCCTGGGTGGATATGGAGCCGTCGGAGCTCACCTGGTACGGCTACTACGCGCACGAGGAGTTCCGGTGCTCGCGGCCGGACGCGATGCGGCTCGCGCGGACCGGGTACTCGACGTCACCATGATGGACAGTGTCATCTCCGCGCTGGAGGGAGTCTCGATCGTGGTGAATTGCGCGGGCGTCGAAGACGTCCGGCTCGCCGAGGAGTGCGCCTGTCGCGGGATCGTGTTCCTCGAGATCTCCGCGACCTCCGACTACGTGCAGGCATTGGAGCACGTCGAGGGGCCGGTCGTCCTGGGAGTCGGACTGGCGCCCGGCCTGACAACGCTGCTCGCCGTCGACGTGCTCTCGCGCGACCCCGGCCCCGTCGACATCATGATCGGGCTCGGTTCCGGCGAACACCACGGCGCCGCCGCCACCGCCTGGACCTACCGGCTGTTGGGACAGCACTTCCCCGACCCCGACGGCACCAACATCCGCAACTTCACCGAACCCGCACAATTCACGATTCCCGAACAGGCGGGATACCGACCGTTTCCCGCGTTGCGCGCCGACTTCGTCGACCAGCACCGACTCACCCGCGAATTCGCGGTCCCTGTCCGCACCTACCTGAGACTGGACTCCCGCCTCGCCACCGCCGGGCTGGCAGCACTCACCTGGGCACCCGCGCTACGGGCGCTGGTTCCGCATCGAATGCCCGGCGGCGACAGATGGGTTGTGCTCGCGCGAGGCGCCGACGGGCCGTCGCGTTGGGCCAGCGGCTGTGGACAATCGCTGGCCACCGCCGCGGTCGCCGCCACCACGGTCCGGGAGATGGCACACCACCGAATCACCGCACCGACGTGGATCCACGAACTACTCGAGATCGGCACCCTACGGCGCGATCTGTCAGCGATGGGTATCAGCAGCTGACCTTCGCTTCGACCGGCATCGCCGCCGCGCGGGTGATCTCGCCGCACTCTCGCCGTGAAGGATGGTGTGGCCCAGTCCGTGACCGCCCTCCTGGAGCGTGGTTTGGGCCTTGACCTCGCGCCGGCAGGACCGTCGTCGGCCGAGCGCAGGATGAGCAGCGTCGTGAAGATGCGCGACAACCACAGTGCGAAGGAAGTGCCGACGAACTCCCGCCGGCCTCAGAGGGCGTTGATCCGGGCCAGCGCCTCGAAAGCCAGGTCGGCGGCCTGCCACAGGGCGGTGATCTCGGTGCGCACCGCGGGGGCGAGAGCGGGGTCCTGGAGGGCGAGGCCGTTGGTGAAGATGACGGTGTTGGCGCTGAGGTCGGCGGCGATGAGCAGTTGCTCGGTGGCGACACCCGCGCCGAAGAGCTGGTCGAGGCCCTCGCCGACGAAGTAGAACCGCCACAGCGGGCCGAGGTCGGCGCCGTAGGCCGCCTTGGTGCGGTCGACGATGAGGTCGCCTGCGGCGGCGATCGCGGCGACGATCTCGAAATAGTCCGGTGCGTTCTCCGGTCGGCTGCCCACGGCCGCAACCGAATACGTGAGGTCCACGGTCAGGTGGGCGTTGTAGCCTGCCATCGCGGTGCGGGCGCGGGAGGCCCCGCAGTCCTGGGCGAGGGCGAAGTAGTGCGCCCACTGGGGCTCGGCGACGCCGCCGGTGAATTCGGCATGGAGATTGTCGAGGAAGCGGCGCAGCAATTCGGTGCTGATCGCGTGCGCGTAGTCACGATTCGCGAACGCGCCGGGATCCCGTTGCAGCGGCATGACCGCCGCGTATTCGACGCCGTCGAGCCCGATCGCGAACAGGCCGCGCAGATCTCGGTGCTCGACCAGGATCTCGGTGATCCGGTGATGACGGGCGACAGCGTCCTCGAGGCGGGCGAGACCATCAGCGCCGATGATCGTCGAGGTGTCCGAGAGTCGCACGATCTCGGCGATGTCGCCGGCGGACAGTGTCGATCCGCAGGCGGTGTCGCGAACGGCTCCGCTCGCCGGTGCCGCGACGAGCGCGGGCATGGTCATGATCACGACCGCGGCGAAGGCGGCGATCCCGCTCGGTACACGCACCCGCAGATTCCACCATCCGCGCGGCCGAACCGCAGAGCGCGACACGGCGACCGGCGCGTCCCTCCGGCGCGCCGCGGGTGCAATAGCCTGGGCGGATGCCGGAAACCATTGCGATTTCAGGGGCCAGTGGACAGATCGGCGGGCGCGTCGCCCGGCTGCTCGCGGACTCGAGCGCACCGTTGCGGTTGCTCGGCCGGAATCTCGACCGCCTGCCGTCGATCGCGGGCGCGAGCACGGCGGTCATCGATTTCGCCGATCCGGACACGGTGGCACCCGCGCTGGAAGGCGTGCAGACCTTCTTCTTCGTCTCTGCCACCGAGAGCGCCGATCGCGCCGCGCAGCAGTCCACGGTGGTGAGCGCCGCCCGCAGCGCGGGTGTGCGGCGCATCGTGTATCTGTCGTTCGTCGGCGCGGCGCCGGACTGCACGTTCACCTTCGGCCGCGATCACTGGTACACCGAGCAGGCCATCCGGCAGTCCGGCCTGGACTTCACGTTCCTGCGCGACAACCAGTACCAGGACATCATCCCGCATTTCGCCGATGCCGACGGCGTGATCGCGGGTCCGGCCGGCGACGGCAAGGTCGCCGCGGTGACCCGTACCGACGTGGCCGACTGCGCCGCCGCCGTGCTCGCCTCGACCACCTACACCGGCGAGACCTTCGACCTCACCGGCCCGCGCGCCTTCACGCTGCCGACCGCCGCCGCCGAGATGACCGAAGTCCTCGGCCGCCCTTACCGTTTCGTCGATCAGACTGTCGACGAGGCGTACGCCACGCGGGCGAGCTATGACGCGCCCCGGTGGGAAGTCGACGGCTGGGTGAGCACCTACACCGCGATCGCCCAGGGCGATCTCGCCCATGTCTCCGACGCGGTGCCGGCCCTCACCGGTCACCAGGCCACCGACTTCCGGGACTACCTGGCGTCCTTGCCGCACAACCCCTGATTCCCGGGCAGTGGCCTCACGTGGCGTGGATCGGTTCGGAGCGCGCGTCGTCGGCCTTCGCGGGCGACGACGGCCACCAAACCCGGTCGCCCAGCAGCGCGAACAGCGCTGGGACGACCAGTGTCCGCACGACGAAGGTGTCCAGCAGAATGCCGAAACCGACCACGATGCCCAGCTGAGTCAGCGTGATCAGGGGCAGGATGCCCAGGACACAGAACACCGCGGCGAGAACGATGCCCGCGCTGGTGATCACCGAGCCCGTCGAGGCGACCGCACGCACCATCCCCCTGGTGGTGCCGTACGTGCCGGCCTCCTCGCGGGCCCTGGTCACCAGGAAGATCGTGTAGTCCACCCCCAGGGCCACCAGGAACAGGAAGCCGAACAGCGGAACGTTGGTGTCCAGGGCCGGGAACCCGAACACCGTGCCGCTGATCCAGCTGCCCGCGCCGAGCGCCGCGAGCGCGCTGAGCACCGTCACCCCGACGAGCACAACGGCCGCCGGAACGGCCCGCAACAGCACCAGCAGGACCAGCAGGACGACAGCCAGGATCAACGGGATCACCAGCGCCTGGTCCCGGCGTGCGGCATCGCGGATGTCGAGCGCCTCGGCATCGGACCCGCCGACGAGTGCCTCGGCACCCGGTATCGCGCCGACCGCCGACCGGATCGCCTCGATGGTGGTGAATGCCTCCGCCGAGCCGGGTGCCGCGTCCAGCACGACCGACCACCGAGTGGTGCCGACCTCGGCGACGCCGGTCACCGTGGCACGCGAAACACCCTGCACACCTTCGAGTTCCTGACGCACGGCGGCGTCGGCGGTGGTCCGCGCGATCACCACGGCGGGGTCCGAGGAGCCGGACGGGAAGTGCCGCGCCATGGTCTCGAGACCGTCGACCGATTCGGCCTCGACCCGGAACTGCTCGGTGCGCGAGAGTCCGATGTCGGTGGTCGCGAGCCCGGCGGCGAGCACCACCAGGATCACCGACGCGACACCGGCGACCACCCCTGGACGTCGGACCACCCGCGTCGCCACGGCGGACCACACGCCGTGCTCGGCGGTATCGCGCCCGTCCGCGTGCGGCACGAACGGCCAGAAGACCCGGCGCCCGCACAGCGCGAGGGCGGGCGGCAAGGCCGCCAGGACGAAGACCAGCGCGACCACGAGTCCCGCCGCGGCGAACGCGCCCAGGCTGCGGGTGTTGGGCAACAGGGCGAGCAGCAGGGTCAGCAGTGCGAGCACGACCGTGATATTGCTGGCGACGATGGCGGGCGCGGCATGGCGCACCGCCGCGCGCAAGGCCACCCGATGGTCCACGTGCCGATGCAGTTCGTCACGGTAGCGCGACACCAGCAGCAGCGCGTAGTTGGTTCCGGCACCGAAGACCAGCACGCTGGTGATGCCGGAGGTCGACCCGTCGAAGGTGAGGCCGGTGAGCTCGGCCAGCAGGGTGCCCACACTGGTGGCGACGCGGTCCGCCAGGCCGACGACCGTCAACGGGACCAGCCACAGCACCGGTGAGCGATAGGTGACGATCAGCAGGATCATCACCACGAGGGCGGTGACCAGCAGCAGCAAGGTGTTCGCCCCGGAGAACGAGTCGGCGATGTCCGCGCCGAAGGCCGGCCCGCCGGTCACCTGCACGCGTAGCGGTTCCGGCAGTTCGGCGGTGAGCGCGCCGCGCAGCTCGGCGATCCGGTCGGTGAGCGCGAAACCGTTCAGCTCCGCCGACACGGGAATCTGCGCGAGAACGGCGCGCCCGTCGGGCGCGGGCACGACCCGCGGCCCCTCGGGCGCGGGCACCCCGGCCCGGGTGAGCGCGGCATCCAGCGCCGCGAGGTCCGATGGGGTCAGCACGCCGTCGTCGACGCGGGTGGCCACCATGATCGCCGTGGCGGTCCCCGCATCGGGGAACTGCGCGGCGGCCTCGGCGGCCTGTGCCGATTCCGCCGACGCGGGCAGCGACACCGGTGCCTGCCCCGCGCTGTCGTTGCCGCCCGCCAGGGCCATCACGGCCACCGCGGCAGCGAGCACGGCCAGCAGCACCGCCCACGATCGCCGACCGGTGACCAGCCCCGCGAACCGGTCCCAACCATTTCCGTCGCTGTCTCGCATCACGGGATTACTATTTCAGAAACTTAACTACTGAGCAACGACGAGGGGGCCGGGCGCTAAACTCGCAGCCGGACAGTGAGAGGAGACAGCGCGTGGGCGAGGACATCGCGAAGCCCGGTCCGGCCGTCGACCGGACCGGGCTTCAGACCGAGATCGCCCGGGACCTGCGCGCGCTGACCGCGGTTTCGGAACAGATCGGCCACGTCTTCGCGCGCTCGAACAACTTGCGCCCGAATGACTTCCGCGCGCTGATGCACGTGGCGACCGCGGATGCCGAGGGCGCGCCGGTGACCGCGGGTCAGCTGAGCAAACTCATGGGCGTCTCCGCGCCCGCGGTGACCTACCTGGTCGAGCGGATGATCGAATCCGGCCATCTGGAGCGGGTGCCCGATGCCACCGATCGGCGGCGCGTCCACCTCGGCTACACCGACGACGGCATGGCCGTGGCGGCCGGATTCTTCGGACCGCTCAGCGCCCGCACCCAGGCGGCGCTGGCGGATCTGCCCGACAGCGATCTGGCGGCAGCCCACCGCGTGCTGGTCGGGGTGACCGCCGCGCTGCGCGAGTTCTACGCCGAACTCCCGGAACCCGGACAGGCTGCCGGCTAGAACAACGCCGCCGGTGCGCTGATCAGGGCTTGTCGACCGCCTGTTCGGTCGCCCCTGCGGGCAGGACCGAGTAGGCCAGGCAGACGATCGCGAAGAACGCGTACCCGAGTGCCACGTGCGGCGCGGCCGCCCACTCGACCGCATGGGCATGGATGAGACCGATCCAGCTCAGCGCGGCGCCGATGAGCGCGGCGAGTCCCGCTGCGCGGAAACGCTTGTCGAGGATGAAGGTGACGATCGCGCCGAGGACGAGACCCGCCAGCACCGCGCCGGAGCCGAACGTCTTCAGCCCGTCGTACACCACGCCCGCCTGGCCCAGCGCCGCCGAACCGACCTTGTCGGCCGAGGTGCCCGCCGCCGACAGCGCGTTGTCGATCTGGGTCACCGCCCATTCCGCGAGATTGGGCAGCAGGGCGGCCACCACCGCCACCGCGTGCAGTCGCGGCACGGCCTGGAACGCTTGGGCGCCGATCAGCAGGCCGATGTAGAGCAGGATCGGCACGATCGCCGGAATCGGCAGCACCGTCGCCAGTACCCCGAACAAGCCGAGCAGGCACATGACGCCGATGGTCAGGCCGCTGGCCAGCGAGTACCCGGTGCGCCCGCCGGCGTCCTTCCAGCCGGGGTGACCGATGTAGACCGCGGGCGGGAACGGCGAGCCGAAGCCCGCTCCGATGACCGCGCCGAAGCCGTCGGCCAGCAGCACACTGCGCAGGTTGTAGTTGTCGCCCGCCGCCGCGGCGCTCTCGACATTGCTCATCGCCTCGGTGAAGTTGTAGATACCGAGCGGAATCGCGGTGGCCAGCAACGGCGCGAGGTTGCTCAGGCCGTCGAACAGCAGACCCAGGCGCAGATCGGGCAGACCGAGGGCGATATCGCTCGCGGCCTGGGCCACATCGGGCGGCGACATGTATCCGCCGATCCAGCCGATCGCGGTGCCGACGAGCAGCGCGACCAGACCGACCGGGATATTGCCCGGCAGCTTCACGTCGGTGAAGAAGCCGATGAGGATGATCGCCAGCACCGGCAGGCCGATCCAGGCCACCTCCCACATCTGGGCGGCGGGCCGCATGGCGATGAAGGTGATCGAGATGCCGGCCAGGGTGCCGAGCATCGCGGCGCGCGGGGTGACCCGGCGGATGTAGGGGCCGACGAACGCGCCGATCATCACGATCACGCCGATCATGAAGGCCCAGGCAAGCCCAGCGGCCCACGCCCGCAAGGGATCTCCGGTCTTCAGATAGATCGGCAGCATCACCACGAACACGACGATGAACATGTGCGGCACGCTCGGGCCGTACGGCAGCGCGGTGACGTCGCTGCGGTTCTCCCGGCGCGCCAGGCGGCGAGCCAGGACCAGGTAGTAGAGGTTGCCGAGGACCAGCGCGACACCGAGCGCGGGCAGAACGGTGCCGAGCACGTCGCCGCTGGGGATCTTCACGACGGCGATGGTGAGCGTGGTGAGGGTCAGAACGTTGACGAGGATGTTGAACGCCAGTCCGAAGAAGGCGTTGGTGTCACCGCGTGTCCACCACGGAAGCACCAGGGGCGCAGGAGGTTCGGGGGCTTTGCTGGTGGTGGTCGTGTCGACGGACATGGGTGTTCCTGTTCGCTAGGCCGTGACGGGTGAAGCGGGGGTCGCCGTCAGCGCGGTGACGACGGCGGTCGATTCGGCGACCCACCCGAAGATCCCGCCCTGGGCGGCGATCATCGCCAGCCCGACGCGCTGGAATTCGGGGAAGTAGGAACCGACGCAGTCGGCGACGACGAGGCATTCGTAGCCGCGATCGTTGGCCTCGCGGACGGTCGTGTGCACGCACACCTCGGTGGTGACACCGGTGACGAGCAGCGAGGTGATCGCGAGCCGGTGCAGCACATCGCCGAGTCCGGTCGCGTAGAACGCGCCCTTGCCGGGCTTGTCGATCACCACCTCGCCCTCGATCGGCGCGAGTTCGTCGACGATGTCGTGCCCGTACTCGCCGCGGATCAGGATCCGGCCGAACGCGCCCGGATCGCCGATGCGCTGGGACGGGTTGCCGCGCCGCAGTTTCGCGGGTGGACAGTCGGAGAGATCGGGCAGGTGCCCTTCCCTGGTGTGGATCACCGGCATACCGGCGGCGCGCGCGGCGGCGATCAGTCCGGCCAGCGGCTCGATGACGGTACGCAGCAGCGCGACATCGTTGCCCAGGCTCTCGCCGAAGCCGCCGGGAAGCAGGAAGTCGCGCTGCATGTCGATCACGAGCAGCGCGGTCGTGGCCGGGTCGAAGGTGAACGGTGCCGGGGCGGCGGGGATCTCGGTCATCGGTGGTCCTCGAGGACGGTGGAGTAGGACGGGGTGACGGCGCGAGGTTCGTCGAGCAGACGGGCGGCGACCGCGAGGACGACATCGTCGGCGAGCGCGGGACCGAACACCATGAGCGAGACCGGCCTGCCGTCGCGGGTGGTGCCCGCGGGCACGGCGACCGCGGTGAGGTCGAGCAGATTGCCGAAGTGGGTGTAGTGCCCCAGAACGGTGTTGGTCGCGATCGGGTCGGCGAGAACCTGGTCGACGGTGAAGGTGGTACCGATCGTCGGGACGACCATCACGTCGAAGCCTGCCCAGAGCAGACCGACCTCGGCGCGCAGCTCCTGCAATCGCTGCTGGGCGCGGAACACCTCGACCGCGGTGAATCGCTGTCCACCGGTGAGGATCTCGCGGATCACCGGCAGCAGCGAGTCGGGCCGCTCGGCGAGGAAGGTCTCGAACTCGACGAGTCGTTCGGCGACCCAGGGGCCCTGGTAGAGCAGGGCACCGGCATCCAGGAACGGCGTCAGCGTGGTCGCCACACAGTCGAAACCGGCGCGCGGCAGGCGATCCCGGGCCGCCAGGTGGGCGGCGCCCATCGCCTCGTCACCGAAGAACTCGAGGTCGGCCTCGGCGGGCAGGCCGACCCGGATCGGCGTGCCGCGATAGCGCGGCCCGCGCGCCCGCGTCCACGGGTCGTCATGGTCAACCCCGGCGATGATGTCGAAGACCTGGTCGAGGTCTTCGACGGTGGTGCCCATCAGGGTCAGGCAATCCAGCGACTTGCAGGCGGGGACCAACCCGACGGTGCTGATCAACCCGCGCGACGGCTTCCAGCCGACGATGCCGTTGAGCGCGGCGGGCACCCGCCCCGAGCCGGCGGTGTCGGTGGCGACGCAGAACGGCACCTGCCCGAGCGCGACCGCCAGCGCCGACCCGGAGCTGGAGCCGCCGGCGATGAGGTCGCCGCCGAATACACTGCGCGGCACCGGATACGGCGTTCTCGTGCCGTTGAGCCCGGTCGCGAACTGATCGAGATTGGTCTTGCCGACGAACAACGCGCCCGCGTCGAGCAGCCGCTGCACGGCCGGTGCGGTGCGCGTCGCGGTGTAGGCGTAGTCCGGACAGGCCAGCGTGGTCGGATAGCCGGCCACATCGATACTGTCCTTCACCCCGAACGGGACGCCGTACAACGGCAACGCCCGCGCTCCCGGCCTACGCTCGATCTCCGCCGCGGCGGCGAGCAGTTCGGCGCGTGGCACCGGGGTGATCCAGGTACCGTCGTCGCCGCGCGCCGCGATCGCGTCGGCGACCCGCGCGGCGGTTCTGGTCGGCGAACCGTTGCCGTCCTGGTGCTGGGTGAGGATTTCCGCGACTGTGGGGCCCGCCGAACCGATCATGTTGTCGATTGTCGACAAAATGTGTGACGGCCGAGGTCGCCGTCTGTATCGGATGTGTTAGCGGATACCGAGTTTCAGGTATGTTTGCTCGCCGTGCTGCCGTAGTGCGGCCTCGGCGGTCGCCGGGTCGTTCGAGGCCACCGCGGCCAGCAGCTCCCGGTGGCGGCGCACGCCGTCGCGGCGGGCGGCGACCTCGGTCTCCTCGCGCAGGTTGCGCGCCATCGCCAGTTGCAGCTTCACCAGGATCTGGCCGTACACCAGGTCGAGCTGCCGATTGCCCGCCAGCGCCACGATCTCGGCGTGGAAGCTGCGGTGCGCGTCGTCCCGGGCGAGCCAGTCGCCGCGCCGGTCGGCGTCGGTCAGCTCGTCGAGTGCCGTGCGCACTCCCCCGAGCCCGCGGTCCAGGTCGGGGTGGGGCAGCGCGGTGGTCAACGCGTGGCGCTCCAGCGCTTTCCGCACCTCGAACAATTCGACGATGTCGGCCGCCGACCACACCATCACCCGGTATCCCCGGCGCGGCAGGTGTTCGATCAAGCCCTGCTCGGCCAGGCGCCGCAAGGCCTCCCGGACCGGCGCCCGGCTGATGCCCAGCCGCGCGCACAGCGCCTCCTCCCCCACCCGGACGCCCGGGGCCAGCGCGCCGCTGAGCACCTCGGCCCGCACGTGCCGCGCCGCCATCTCCACCAGACTCGCCGGTAGCACAGTCGAATCGGATGCCGCTGCCGTCATAGGTCGAGTCTACGAACACCGCGACCGAGCGGTCTTCCGCGCTAGACCAGACGCAGGCTGGTGATCAGTTTCTTCGCCTCGTCGGCGCTCAGTTCCCCGCTCGTGTTGCGGTCGACGAGCACGGTCAGTACGAGCAGCGTACCGGCGGCATTGCGGAAGGCGAAGGTGTAGACCGAGTAGGCGTTCGCCGTGCAGCCGGAGAGCTGAGGCTTCCACGGTCCCGTGCTCTCCACGAACTGTCCGGCGACTCCGCTCTGGGTGGTCAACGCCGTCGGCGTGGTGAGCTTGCCGCCGCTGGGATCCGAATAGCCGCCCGCCGCAGCGATCTTCGCGACGGTCTGGGCGGCGGCGGCCGGATCGGATTCCGTGGTCGCTGTGACGGCGGCCATGGCCCGGTACGCGGAGCCGGGGCAGTATTTCTCGCCCTCGGTCGACTGACCGCGGCCGTCGATGGAGCCGTTCGCCGTGGTGAAGCTCATCGTGTCGTAGGAGGGGGCGACCGACCAGGTCGACGGCACGTCGTAGGCGACGCGATAGGTGGGGATGAGCACGCCCTTCGCACCGGGCGTCACCGGGGCCGTCGTGGTGCCCGACAGCGACCCGGTGGGCACCGGCGCGGACGTGACCGACGTCGAAGTCGCGGTGGTGTCCTCCGAGGAGCGGGTGCCGAGCACGACGGCCACGATGCCGACGACGACCACCAGCACGGCCACGACCACCACCGCGATGATCACCCCCGCACCACCGCCGCCGCGCCGTGGCGGACCCGGATAGGGCTGTGGCGCATAGCCGTACGGCTGCTGACCGTACAGTGGTTGGCCGTACCCTTGCTGCGGCGCGCCGTACTGGGGCGGCGGATACGCGCCCTGCTGCGGCTGGGGGTACCCGGAGGGCTGCTGCGGCGCGGGCTGCGCGTACGGTTCCGGACCGGTCTGCGGCGGCTGCTGCCCCGCCAGGCCCGGCGCTTCCCACCAGCGATCGCTGTCGTCCGCCACGTCGAGTCCTCTCGTGCACCTGCCGCGACCATCCTGCGGGTACGGCCGGGTTCTCCCCGTCAGCGTAGCGGCGAACGGCCGGACACGGGCGGGTCAGGCCGGGTGGATCGCGTGCGCGCTGATCCGTTCCGCGGCAGCGACAGTCGCCGCACCGAGCTCACTCAGCGCGACGGCCGACAGGCGAGCGTCGGGGCAGCTGACCACCGCAGCCACCACCGCGCCGTTCGCATCGCGCACGGGGGCGGCGAGGGTGACGACCGCGTTCTCCTGGCCCAGTTCGTCGGGCAGGTAGTCGATGGTGATCAGTTCGGTGATGACCGAGCCGAGCTGGGCGCGCAGCGCGGCGGTGATCGGCGTATCGCGCAGGCCGGCGAGCACCTCGAGCATCGGCGTCGAGTCGTCGACGAGCCGTTCGACGGAGTACCCGCGCTCGCGGATCTCGGCGAGCACGCGCGCGAGGCGATCGCGGTGGGCCGGGTCGGCGGCCGCGAGCCACGCCTGCCGGACGGGTTCGGGCGCCCACGCGACGAACTCCCGGCAGACCGGTGGCGCGAGCGGGAGCCTGCGCCCCGCCCGGATCCACTCGGCGGACGGGTCACCGACCACCTCGGTGACCACGATGCTGTCGCCGTCGCGTTCGGCGAGGAACACCGGATCGCCCGTCCGTTCGCACAGCGCGCGCACGTGCGGCACCGCGGTCCGGCGCAGCGGAAACGCCGCTTCGGCGCGCCGGGCCACGGTGAGCAGGCGCAGACCGATGCCGTAGCACCCGTCGGCGTCGCGGACGGTCCAGCCGTCGGCGGTGAGCTGGGTGAGCACGGCGTGCGCGGTGGCCCTGGACAGCCCGGCCTCACGGACGATGCGAGCCAGCGACAGCCGATCCGCCGGATGCCGGGACAGCAGCTCGAGCACCTTCACGACCCGCTGCGTCGGCGGCGACGCCACCTCGGGCGACGCCGTCTCACGCACCGATTCGCCGGTCACCTCTTGACCGGCGCGCTCGGCCCGGCTTATCGTCGGTGTCACAATATCGAACAATAGCGTCGAATATTCGACAACGCAACTCGGCGGTGGAGATTCCGCCGACGGAGCACGAACGAAGTGGGTGAACGAGTGCAGACGGGGTACGAGCTGTCGCATCTGGCGGCCTTGGAGGCCGAGTCGGTGCATATCTTCCGGGAGGTGGCGGCCACCTTCGAACGGCCTGGACTGCTGTTCTCCGGAGGCAAGGACTCGGCGGTGCTGTTGCATCTGGCGCGCCGGGCGTTCTGGCCCGCGCCGCTGCCGTTCCCGCTGTTGCATGTGGACACCGGGCACAATTTCGACGAGGTCATCGAGTTCCGTGATCGGACCGCCGACCGCACCGGCGCGCGCCTGCTGGTGGCATCGGTGCAGGACGACATCGACGCGGGCCGCGCGGTGGAACGCCCCGGCGGCACCCGCAATCCGCTCCAGACCACCACTCTCCTGCGGGCGATCGGCGAACATCGCTTCGATGCCGTGTTCGGCGGGGCACGCCGCGACGAGGAGAAGGCGCGCGCCAAGGAGCGCGTGTTCAGCTTCCGCAACCGGTTCGGCGAATGGGATCCGCGCGCGCAGCGACCCGAGGTGTGGAACCTCTACAACGGACGGCATCAGCAGGGCGAGCACATCCGGGTGTTCCCGCTGTCGAACTGGACCGAGCTCGACATCTGGGAGTACATCGATCGCGAGGCGGTCGAGCTGCCGGCGCTGTACTACGCGCACCGGCGCCGCGTCGTCGAACGTGACGGCATGCTGCTCTCGGCAGGCCGATTCATCACCCCGCAACCGGGCGAGCGCACTTTCGACGCCACCGTCCGCTTCCGGACCGTCGGCGACGCCACCTGCACCGGCTGCGTCGAGAGCGAGGCCGACACCGCTGCCAAGGTGATCGCCGAGACCGCCGCCACCCGGCTCACCGAGCGCGGCGCCACCCGCGCCGACGACCGGATCTCCGAGACCGGCATGGAAGACCGCAAGCGAGAGGGCTACTTCTGATGAGCCGCAACCTGTTACGCCTGGCGACCGCGGGCAGCGTCGACGACGGCAAGTCGACCCTCATCGGCAGGCTGCTCTACGACTCCAAGTCGCTGTTCGACGATCAGCTGGCCGCGATCGAGCGGGTCAGCACCGAGCGCGGCGGCGACGCGGCCGACCTCGCCCTGGTGACCGACGGGCTGCGCGCCGAGCGCGAGCAGGGCATCACCATCGATGTCGCCTACCGCTATGTGACGACGCCGCGGCGCAAGTTCGTCATCGCCGACACGCCGGGCCACGTGCAGTACACCCGCAACATGGTCACCGGCGCGTCCACCGCCGATCTCGCGCTGATCCTGGTCGACGCCCGCGCCGGGGTGTCCGAGCAGACCCGCAGGCACGCCTTCCTGGCCACCCTGCTCGGCGTGCCGCACCTGGTGGTGTGCGTGAACAAGATGGATCTGGTCGACTGGTCGCAGGAGCGATTCGAGGAGATCAGGGCCGAATTCGCCGCCTTCGCCGCGAAATTGACGGTCGGCGACCTCAGCTTCGTGCCGGTCTCGGCGCTGCTCGGCGACAATGTCGTCGAGGGCTCCGAGCACATGGACTGGTATCCGGGACCGCCGCTGCTGCGCCACCTCGAGGACGTGCACATCGCCTCGGACCGCAATCTCATCGACGCGCGGTTGCCGATCCAGTACGTCATCCGGGCCCAGCAGGGGCTCGATCACCGCAGCTACGCAGGCACCGTCGCGGGCGGCATCTTCAAGCCGGGCGACGAAGTGGTGGTGCTGCCCGCCGGGCACACCTCCCGGGTGCGCGAGATCTGGGGCCCCGGCGGCAGCAAGGTCGACGAGGCGTTCACCGGCATGGCGGTCTCGCTGACCCTCGACGACGAGATCGATATCGGCCGTGGCGATCTCCTGGCCAGGCCGGGCAATCGCCCACAGCAGGGCGCCGATCTGGACGCGATGGTGTGCTGGTTCTCCGAGACCAGCCAGCTGCGCGCGGGTGGGCGGTATCTGGTGCGGACCGCGGCGCAGACCTCACCCGCCGAGGTGACCGCCATCGACTACCAGCTCGATGTCAACACGCTGCACCGGCTCGAGGACGTGGAGGCGCTGTCGCTCAACGACATCGCCCGGGTCCGGCTGCGCAGCCGTCAGCCGCTGCTGTTCGACCCGTACCGGGAGAACCGCCGCACCGGCAGCTTCATCCTGATCGATCCGGTCACCGACGAGACGGTCGCCGCGGGTATGGTCACCGGGCGCGACACCGGAGCGCACGCCGCGCCTGCGACGGTGGTCTGGCATCGCTCGGCGGTCGGCCGCGACGATCGCGCGCACGCCGGTGCCACGATCTGGCTGACCGGACTGTCCGGCTCCGGGAAGTCGACCATCGCCGTCGAGGTGGAGCGTCAGCTGGTCGCGGCAGGCCGGGCCGCCTACCTGCTCGACGGCGACAATCTGCGGCACGGGCTCAACGCGGGCCTCGGTTTCTCCGCGGCCGACCGGGACGAGAACGTGCGCAGGGTCGCCGAGGTCGCTGCCCTGTTCGCCGATTCCGGCGCCGTCGCGATCGTGTCGGTGATCAGCCCGTTCGCCGCGCAGCGGGCCCGAGCGCGCACCACGCACGCCGAGCGCGAACTGCCGTTCCACGAGGTGTTCGTCGATACCCCGCTGCCGGAATGCGAACGCCGCGACCCCAAGGGCCTCTACGCGAAGGCCCGCGCGGGTGAGCTGCCCGGCTTCACCGGCATCAGTTCGCCCTACGAGCGACCCACCGACGCAGATCTCGTCATCACTCCCGATCTGGGCTCCCCCGCCGAGATCGCCGTCCGTATCCTCCGAGAGCTAGGAATCGCAGACCGTTGACCCACTCGAGTACCGCCACCGAAGCCGGGAGCACCGTGCCACCGGAGCCACTGACCGCGCCGTTCACCGCCGCGGTCGCCCAGGCCGAAAAGCTCATCGCCGGGGCCGAATTCGTGCGCAGTGACGCCGATCTGGCCGAGGGCTACGATTATCTCGCCGCGAGCGTCGCCGCCTGCCTGCGCCTGTCCGGCGCGCACGGCACCAGTCATCCGTACTTCGTGTCCTCGACCGGGCCCTACGCCAAGATGGGCCTGGACAATCCGGACACCCTCTACTACCACGCGAATATCGAGCCCGACGCCGAGTACGTGGTGAGCGGCGTGCGCGGCAGCACCGTCGACCTCAGTTTCCAAGTGCTCAAAGGTGACTACACCGCGACCGATGTCCCCGGCGGTGCGGACGCCTTCGACGACCGGCGGATCCCGATCGCCGAGGACGGCAGCTTCTCGATTCGGTTCGGCCCCGCGAAGCCGAACGCCGGGCCGGACTATTTCGCGCTCGGTGAGGGCGCGTCGATGCTGGCGGTGCGCGAGGTCTACAGCGACTGGACCGAGCGCAAGGGCTCGATCCGGATCGAACGGGTCGACACGATCGGCACCGCCCCCGTCGAGCCGGACCTCGCCCGCATGCGCAAGCGCTACGGCGCCGCGGCGAAGATGCTGCTGACCAGGGTGCACACCTGGTTCAACTTCCCGAAGTGGTTCTACCTCGACCTGCCGGTGAACACCCTCACCGCGCCCCGGCTCACCCCGGGTGGCCTCAGTACCCAGTACTCCTCGGTGGGCCACTTCGACCTGGCCGACGATCAGGCGCTGGTGATCACGGTGCCGAAATCCGATGCGCCGTATCAGGGTTTCCAGCTGGGCAGTCTCTGGTACATCTCGCTCGACTACGTCAACCACCAGACCAGCCTCAATCACGCGCAGGCCCAGGTGGATCCGAACGGCCTGATCCGGATGGTGGTGAGCAAGCAGGATCCCGGCATCGCGAACTGGATCGAGACCACCGGCCGCACCCGGGGCATCCTGCAGTTCCGCTGGCAGCGCACCGACCGGCCGATGACCGAGGCCGACGGCCCGACGGTCACCGTCGTCCCGGTCGCCGAGGTCGCGCAGCACCTTCCCCACTACACAGACAACCGGATCGACGCCGCCGGCTGGCGCGACCGGATCGCCGCCCGGCAGCGGGCTTTCGCAGAAAGGATGCTCGGATGAGCGGGGCACTGTTGGATGGAAAGGTCGTCGTCGTGTCCGGGGTCGGTCCCGGGCTCGGACGGTCGATCTGCCTGGAAGCGGCGGCCGCGGGCGCGACAGTCGTGCTGGCGGCGCGGACCGAGTCGCGGTTGCAGGAGGTGGCCGCGGAGATCGAGGCCGCCGGCGGCGCCACGCTCTGCGTGCCGACCGACATCACCGACGAGACCGCGGTAGCGAACCTGGTGTCGCGCACCGTCGAGACGTTCGGCCGGGTCGACGCACTGGTGAACAACGCGTTCTCGGTGCCGTCGATGAAGCCGCTGGACCGCACCGATTTCGACCACATCCGGTCCAGTCTCGACATGACGGTGCTGGGCGGTCTGCGGATGACGCAGGCGTTCACGCCCGCCCTCGCCGAGGCCAAAGGCGCTGTGGTGATGATCAATTCGATGGTCGTGCGGCATTCCGAGCCGCGGTACGGTAGCTACAAGCTGACCAAGGCGGCGCTGCTGGCCATGTCGCAGACCCTGGCCACCGAACTCGGCGGCAAGGGCGTGCGGGTCAACAGCGTGCTGCCCGGCTACATCTGGACCGACCAGCTGAAGTGGTACTTCGGCCATGTGGCAGAGAAGTACGGCATCACCGTCGAGCAGGTGTACGAGCAGACCGCGTCGAAGTCCGATCTCAAGCGACTGCCCGAGCCGGACGAGATCGCCCGCGCCGTGGTGTTTCTCGCGTCCGACTGGTCCTCGGCGATCACCGGACAGACCCTCGACGTCAACTGCGGCGAATACCACAACTGAGCAAGGAGCTCCCCTCGATGACCGTGCGCACCGATGTCGGCACCGTGGCCGACCTGCACGCCTCAGCCACCAAACTCACCGGTCTCACCGATTTCGGGGCCGACGACTACACCGAGGCGTTGCAGGTGCTGCTCGACTCGTACCGTGACGAGGCCGGGCTCACCGAGCTCGGCAGCAAGATGTCGCGATTCTTCCTGCGTGGCACGCTCGTGGCCCGCGCGCTGAGCGAGGCCGCGTGGGCGGCCAACCCCGGCTATGCCGACACGCCGATCACCCGGCCGATCTTCGTCACCGGTCTGCCCCGGACCGGCACCACCGCGCTGCATCGGCTGCTGGCGGCCGATCCGGCCAATCAGGGGCTGGAGATGTGGCTGACCGACTTCCCGCAGCCGCGTCCGCCGCGCGAGACCTGGTCGGCGAATCCGGCCTACCAGCAGATCGACGCCGGCCTGCGTCAGCATCAGGTGCAGAACCCGGAGTTCATGGGTCTGCACTACATGAGCGCCTCCGATGTGGAGGAATGCTGGCAGCTGCTGCGGCAGTCCGGTACCTCGCATTCCTACGAGTGCCTGGCCTATGTGCCGAGCTACTCGCAGTGGCTGGCGGGCCAGGACTGGACCCCCGCCTACGCGCGGCACCGTCGCAACCTGCAGCTGATCGGCATGAACGACAGCAGGCGCTGGGTGCTCAAGAACCCCAGTCACCTGTTCTGCCTGGACGCCCTGCTGGCCGTCTACCCGGACGCGATCGTCATCCAGACCCACCGTGACCCGGCCACCATCATCCCGTCGGTGTGCAGCCTCAACGAACACGCCACCCGCGGCTGGTCGACCACCTTCACCGGTGAGACCATCGGCCGCACCCAGCTCGACCTGTGGGCCCGTGGCCTCGCCGAATTCACCGCCGCCCGCACTCGCCACACCGACGCCACCTTCATCGACGTCGACTTCGACGACCTGCGCACCGACCCCTTCGGCGTGGTCGACCGCATCTACACCCACATCGGCACCGATTTCACCGAGGAGGCCCGCACCGCCATCACCGCCCTCGACAACGAGAGCCGCACCGGCGACCGCAAACCCACCCACCACTACTCCCTCGCCGACTACGGCCTCACCGAGGACATGGTCGCCGAACGCTTCGGCAGCTGAGGCACACTCGGCGCGGCGAGGTGCTACTCGACCTCTACCCCGTATCCACGCGCCAGCGCGGCGAGGTCGAATTCGTAGCCCTGCCCTACGGCGCGAAACCGCCAGGTCCCGCCCCGTAGATACAGTTCGGCGAGCAGGAGGGTCCGTTCGACCGTGGCCGCGTCCAAGGTCGAACGGATCACCGCGCTCGATTCGGGACCCGCGGCGACATCGACCTCGATAGCACCGACGTCGCCGAAGGTCACGCCGCGAGCATCGAGGGCCGCGGCGAAGACGACACGGGCACAGCGCTCGGGGAGGTCGTCCAGGCAGACAGCGATCGACTGTTCGGTCGGCCCCTCCTCGGCGAGCCTGACCCCCGCGGCCGCAGGCTGGTTGTAGAACACGAAATCGTCCGAACTACCGACTTTCTCCTCGGCGTCGACGAGGAAGGCGACCAGGTCTACGGCCGCGGTGCCGAGCTGGTTCCAAACGGCGCGCATCGTCCAGGAGTCCGATTCGATCGGCAGATCCATCACCTGGCCCCGGGCCAGCACCGCAGGCTCGGGAGCCGCCGCTTCCGCGGCTGGTGGCGAAGGCTCGGTTTCCGCCGCCCGCGAGTGCGTGAGCAGCTCGGGTCCGTGCAGTGGAAGCCCGAGGTCGGTCGCCTTCTGCACCCGGCGATCCGCGTCGCCGCCTGGCAGGACCAGCAGATCCGTCACGGTTGCCGACAGGTTGACGGCCGCCGATCCCCCGAGCTCCACGACGCGGGTCCTGGTCTGCGCGGCGTGGTCGTGGGTTCCGCCCACGACCAGCACGCGGTGACCGGACAGCGGCCCCGACAGTACGGCGGTGCGACGACGTGAGGGGAGCCGGTCGGTCCGGGCAGTCCTGGGTTGCCCTGGTTCGATCGTCGCGAGCAGCGCAACGAATCCCGGCTCGTCGATGATCGGAGTCTCGTGCTGGATCGCCTTGCGCGCCTTGCCTGTCCCGGAGTCCGGCGCATTGGTGACGAGCACACTCGTGCGACCACTCACCACGCTGGTCACGTCGAGCCCGGCGGACTCGGCGCGCGACACCAGTTCTTCGCGGTCGATCCGGGTGTCACCGGTGAACGCGACCTTCATGCCTTGGCGCAGTGCCGCACCCGGCTCCCAGCGTCCCGGATAAACGTAGGCGCACGGCAGCTTCGCGCCGCTACGCTCGATCGGCCACGCCGACTCTGCGCGGCTTTCCGCTGTCGGCTCACACGGGAGCAGTGGCGGCGCGATGCCGAGGCGAGCCGCGTCGGCCACCAGTGCTCGCAGCACGCTGACGAGAACACGGGTGTCGTCGAGCGCATCGTGTGCTTTGTGTTGTGGCACGCCGTAATAGGTGGCCAGCGTCGCCAGCTTGTAGTCCGGAGTCGGCAGAGCGACGCGACGAGCGAGTGCCAAGGTACACAACCGACGGCGGACGGGAAGCACCCCGCCTGCCCGTGCGAACTCACTCGCCAAGAAGCCGAAGTCGAACAGCGCGTTGTGCGCCACCAATACCCGCCCGGTCAGCATCGATGACAGGCGCTCGTGCACATGCGCGAATCGCGGTGAGCCACGCAGCACCTCGGCGGTGAGCCCGTGCACGTGAACCGGACCAGGGTCGCACTCGGGATCGAGCAAGGTGTGGAACTCACCAGTCACCTGCCCGGTGCTGTCCAAGGCCAGCGCGGCAACCGACAGGACCCGGTGTCTGTGCGGTTGGAGTCCGGATGTCTCGACATCGACCACGGTGAACTCACCGAAGCCAGATGCCTGCTGCTGCTCGCCGACCCGTGTCATCCCCTGCATGAGCATCGCATCGTAGCCGAGTTCGGAAATGTTGCAGTCGAACTCAGCTCAGCGTGCGGGCTGCGCGGTCATGGTCACGCGCGTGGTCCGAAGAACTCGGCTCGCGCGGCGTCGATGCGGGCTTGGGCCTGTGCGGCGCCTTGAAAGCTCACTGCGGCTGATCCGCCGCCGGCGAGCCCCAGTGCGATGAGGCCGCCGATCACGGAGAGCAGGTTCGGATCGGGGAGGATGTCGGTGTCGCTGGTGGGTCTGACATCGTGCGCGGGAACCGGGGCACCACCGCCCGGTGCCTGCGCCGCGGGTGGAGCACCTGCTCCGCCGGGCGCCGGTGCTGCGGGTGATTCAGCGCCGGGTGCTGAACCTGCGGGCGGTGCACCGTCGCCGGGTGCGCTCTCCGGTGCCGACGCACCCCCGGGCTCGGCAGTCTCCGGATCGGAGGGCTCCGGCGCGGGTGGTGTCGGTGCGGACGGTTCTGCGGGGGACGGGTCTTCGGGAGCAGGCGCTTCGGCAGGTGCTTGCGGCTGGGGTGCATTGCCAGGGTTCGGGTTGTTGCCCTGGTTACCGCCCCCGTTCCCCTGATTACCGTTTCCGCTACCCGGGTTCTGATTACCGTTGTTGCCCTGATTTCCGCTGTTTCCCTGGTTACCTTTCCCCTTGCCCTGATTACCGTTTCCGCTGCCGGGGTTCTGGTTTCCGTTGTTGCCGTTGTTCCCGCCCCCATTGCCCTGATTACCGTTTCCGCTACCCGGGTTCGAATTCCCGCTATTGCCTTGGTTGCCACCCCCATTGCCGTGGTCACCCGGTCCGGCAACCAACCAGGCACCCTCCTTTGTCGCGAAACGATCCCCACCCGGAACCCCCGCGATGCTGATCTCGCCGCTGGTAACGGGGGTCGGTTCGGCCCCCGCGGCCCCGCCGTACCCGAGCATGCCGAGGACACCCGCGGTCCCGGCCACCACGACTGTTCGTCTCATCCGGCCCATCGTCACACGACCGCCCTCCCGTCCTCACTGGTCCAGCCCACACCATTGCGGTCGGCTCCCGCGTCCAGCACGTTACGGTCCAGCGACGGGGTCGTCGGACCCCACCGCGCCGCCGGTCGCCCTGGCCTATGACGCCGGCCAGGGCGACGAGTCCGCCCGTTGCGGGCACAGTCGGTGAGTTCGCTTTTGCCGCTGGGACTTTCCCCACGATCTGTCACGGAGAGGCTCGACCGCTTCGTCCTGCGCGAGGCAAAGCCATCGTACGGACCAACGACTTCGATCCGTTCCCGGTCTTCGGCCAGGTCCTGCGGCACCCGCCCCTGTGGCAGAGGTCGGGACTGTCACCCGCAGTGCCGCGCCGCCGTCCCGAACACCTCGGCTCGGGAACTGGACCACCATCGGATCCGCGCCCTGTCGACTACTTCCTGACGAACCGCGCGAACCAGACCAGCAGCGCCGGGTCGTCGACCGCGCCCTCGGCGACCACGCGCGCGGGATCACCGCCTTGGATCAATTTCTTGACGGGCACCTCGAGCTTCTTGCCCGTCCGGGTTCTGGGAACGCCCGGTACCGCGATGATCTCGTCGGGGACGTGACGTGGCGAGATACCGGTGCGGATGGTGGCACTGATCCGGGCGCGCAGGTCGTCGGTCAAGGCGCTGCCCGGCGCGAGGACGACGAACAGGGGCATCCAGTAGCCGCCGTCGGGCTGTTCGGCGCCGATGACCAGGGAGTCGACGATCTCGGGAAGCTGTTCGACGGCCTGGTAGATGTCGGCGCTGCCCATCCGGATGCCGTGCCGGTTGAGGGTGGCGTCGGAACGGCCGTGCACGACGACGCTGTGATTCCCGGTGACGGTGATCCAGTCGCCGTGCCGCCAGACACCGGGGTAGGTGTCGAAATAGGCCGCGCGATAACGGGATCCGTCCGGGTCGTGCCAGAAGTGCAGCGGCATGGACGGCATCGGCGCGGTGACGACGAGCTCGCCGACGGCGTCGTGCACGGGTCGGCCCTCGCCGTCCCACGCCGCCAGCGCGACACCGAGGTAGGGCGCGGACAACTCGCCCGGCCACACCGGGACAGTACGGACACCACCCGCGAAGGCCGACACGATGTCGGTGCCGCCACTGATCGACGACACCGGAATGTGGGCACCCACGGTGTCGCGCAACCAGCGCGACGACGACGCGGGCAGCGCCGAGCCGGTGACCCCGATGAGGCGCAGCGCGGACAGGTCGTGGTCGCGCCGCGGCACGGACTCCGCCTTCGCGCACGCCAGGACATAGCCGGGGCTGGTCCCGAGAACAGTCGCGCGCACACGAGCAGCGATGTCCCACAGGGCATCCGGCGCCGGCGCGGTCGGGCTCCCCGGGTAGCAGACGATGGTCGCGCCGACCAGCAGCCCGGCGACCTGGTAGTTCCACATCATCCAGCTCGGGCTGGTGTACCAGAAGAAGGTGTCGTCGGGGCCGAGGTCGGACTGCAGCGCCAACGCTTTGAGATGTTCGAGCAGGACACCGCCGTGGCCGTGCACGATGCCCTTGGGCAACCCCGTGGTGCCGGAGGAATACAGGACCCACAGGGGATGGTCGAACGCGACCTGTTCGGTGGCCGGCGTCGTGTCCGCCGATGTGGTCACCGTGTCCCAGTCGAGCGCGCCCTCGACCGTGCCGCCGAGCCGCGATACCAGGACGGTCGCCCGCAGGCCGGGCAGTGCGGCACGCAGTGCCGCGATCTCGGCGAATTTGTGGTGGTCCTTGCCGCCGAATCGGTAGACGTCGCTGGTCACCAGCACTTTCGGGTCGAGCTGCCCCAGCCGGTCCAGCGCCGCCTTCGCCGTGTAGTCCGGCCCGCAGGCGCTCCATATCGCGCCGATACTCGCGGTCGCCAGGAACGCGATCACCGCCTCGGCGATATTCGGCAGGTAGCCGACTACTCGGTCACCGGGCCCGACGCCGAGCTCGCGTAGAGTAGCCGCGAATCCGGCTGTCCGGCTCAGCATCTCGGCCCACGACAGCTCTGCCATCGCACCGGTCTCGTCGACGGTGACGATCGCGGGCCGATCCGTGCGCGCCTGCCGGATCACCTGATCGACGTAGTTCACCCGAGTGCCCGGAAACCACTGCGCCCCGGGCATTCCGGTGTCGGCCAGGACCTCCGACGACCGCTGCCCCAGCTCGAAGTAGTCCCAGACCGCACCCCAGAACCCGGCCAGATCGTCGACCGACCACTGCCACAGCGCCCGGTAGTCCGCCACGTCGACCCGGTGCCGGGCAGTCACGAACCGCGCGAAATCGGTGATCCGCGCCCGCGCGATGTCCTGCTCGCCCGGCACCCACTGCGGCGCCGCTGTCACGCTCGTCATCGCGCGCTCCACCCACCGTCCATGACATACGACGATCCGGTAACCATGCCCGCGTGGTCGGAGGCCAGCCATCCGACCAGTGCCGCCACCTCCTCGGGTTCGATCAGCCGTTTGATCGCGCTCTCGGTGAGCAGCACCTTCTCCACCACTTCCGGCGCGGGAATGCCGTGCGCGGCCGCCTGTTCCGCGATCTGCTTGTCCACCAGCGGAGTTCGCACATAGCCGGGGTTCACGCAATTGCTGGTGACACCGCGCGCGCCGCCCTCGAGCGCGGTCACCTTCGACAGTCCTTCCAGTGCGTGCTTGGCCGTCACGTACGCGACTTTGAACGGCGAGGCGCGCAGTCCGTGCACCGAGGACACATTGATGATGCGCCCGAAACCCTGGGCGTACATGTGCGGCAGCGCCGCGCGGATCAGCAGGAAGGGCGCTTCCACCATGAGGGTCTGGATCAGGCGGAACCGGGCGGGCGGGAAGTCCTCGAGCGGGCTGACGGTCTGTACCCCGGCATTGTTGACCAGGATGTCCACCGACAGGGTCAGATCCGCGAGCGCGTCGACATCGAGCAGGTCGACCGCCCAGGCCTGGCCGCCGATCTCGGCGGCCACGGTCTTGGCCCCCAGCTCGTTCACGTCGGCGACCGTCACCTCCGCGCCGCGCGCGGCCAGCTCGTGTGCGCAGGCCGCGCCGATTCCGCCGGCCGCGCCGGTGACCAGCGCCTTGCGTCCGATGAGATCGCTCATGCCGGAACGACCTTCGTCGACACCGCCGCCGGAGCGGTCACCGTCTCGGCGGCATCTGCGACGTCCAGGGACTCCAGATCGATGCCTTTGGTCTCCTTGGCGCACAGCACGGCGATCACGGTGATCGCCGCCGCCACCGCGAGGTACACCGCGATCGGGACCGAGGACCCGTAGGAGTCGAGCAGCTTCACCGCGATGATCGGGGCGAGCGAACCCGCCACGATCGAGGTGACCTGATAGCCGAGGGACACCCCGGAATAGCGCATCCGGGTCGGGAACATCTCGGCCATGATGGCCGGCTGACCGGCATACATGAGGCCGTGGAAGACCAGGCCGACGATGATCGCGGTCAGGATCAGCAGGCTGTGGCCGGAATCCATCAGTGGGAAGGCGAAGAAGCCCCACGTGGCCGCGGCCAGCGCGCCGACGAGATAGACGGGCCTACGGCCGAAACGGTCACCGAGACGGCCCGCCAGCGGGATCACCGCCATGTGCACCGCGTGCGCGGCCAGCAGCCACCACAGGATCGTCGTGGTGTCGGCGTGCACGTGCACCTTCAGGTAGGTGATCGAGAAGGTCACGACCAGGTAGTACATGATGTTCTCGCCGAAACGCAGTCCCATGGCGGTGAAGACGCCGCGCGGGTACCGGCGCAGCACCTCGAACACGCTGAACGAGGTGGCTTTCGCGTGCTCCATCTGCCGCTGCGCCTCGACGAAGATCGGGGCGTCGGTGACCTTGGTGCGCACGTAGTAGCCGACCAGCACGACCACCGCCGACAGCCAGAAGGCCACGCGCCATCCCCAACTCAGGAACGCGGCATCGGACAGGGTCGAGGTCAGTACGAGCAGCACGACCGTGGCGAGCAGGTTGCCCGCGGGCACACCGGCCTGCGGCCAGCTCGACCAGAACGCCCGACTGCGACTGGGACTGTGTTCGGCCACCAGCAGCACCGCGCCGCCCCATTCGCCGCCGATCGCGAAGCCCTGGATGAAGCGCAGGGTCACCAGCAGCGCCGGGGCCCAGTAGCCGATCTGGGTGAAGGTGGGCAGACAGCCCATCAGGAAGGTGGCGCCGCCGACCAGGACCAGGCTCAGCTGGAGCAGCTTCTTGCGGCCGTAGCGGTCACCGAAGTAGCCGAAGACGATGCCGCCGAGCGGGCGCGCGGCGAAGCCGACCGCGTAGGTGACGAACGCGGCCAGAATCGCGTCGAGATCGCTGGTGCCCTTGGCGAAGAACACCTTGCTGAAGACGAGGGTGGCTGCGGTGCCGTAGAGGAAGAATTCGTACCATTCGACGACGGTGCCTGCCATCGAGGCGGCTACCACTCGGCGCAGACCGCTCGGGGCGCGGTCCTCGCCGGCCGCCGGGGTCGCATTGCGGACGCTCATCACTGCTCCTTGGTGATCGGGGCCACATCACGCCATGACTGTGATGTGGCCCACTAGCAATGCGAAGAGTATTCGTGCAGATCGGATCCGGTCACAATGGCCAAGTTCGCACCGAGTATCTGCAAAGATGCAGAAATGAGCGCGACCTCGTCTGATCCGGGTCGGCGGCCGAGCGCCGATGACCTGCTGGTTCTGCTGGCGGTCGGTCGATCGGGCCGCTACGTCACCGCCGCCGAGGAACTCGGCATCAACCACACGACGATCTCCCGGCGCATCGCGGCGCTCGAGCGGGCGGTCGGGGGCCGGGTACTGACCCGGGTCACCGGCGGGTGGGAGCTGACCGATCTCGGGCGATCGGCGCTGACCGCCGCCGAAACCATCGAGTCCGCGGTGCGCTCACTCGGTGCCGCCGATGGCGAGCCGGAACTCGAAGGGGTGGTGCGGCTCTCGGCCACCGACGGGTTCAGCGCCTATCTGGCCGCGCCTGCCGCCGCGCGGGTGCAGCGCACGCATCCCCGGGTTGCGGTGGACATCATCGCGACCACCCGGCGCGCCTCCACCCAGCGCAGCGGGCTCGATCTCGAAGTGGTGGTCGGGCGACCACAGGTCCATCGCGCCGAGGCGATCCGGCTCGGCGACTACAGCCTCGGCCTCTACGCCGCGCACGACTACCTCGCCGAGCACGGCACACCGGCCGGCATCGAGGACCTGCGCCGCTATCCCCTGGTCTACTTCATCGAGTCCATCCTGCAGGTCGACGATCTCGACCTGGCCACCAGATTCGCACCCGACATGCGCCGATCCGTCTCGTCCACCAATGTTTTCGTCCATGTCGAGGCCACCCGCGCCGCGGCGGGGATCGGCCTACTGCCGTGCTTCATGGCCGACCGGCACGACGATCTCGTCCGGGTGCTCGGACCTCAGGTGCGGGTGCAGCTCACCTACTGGCTCGTCACCCGCCCCGAGACGCTGCGGCGGCCCGAGGTGGCCGCCGTCGTCGACGCCCTCCGCGCCACCGTCGAGGAACGGCGCACGGAACTCCTCGGCGCTCAGCGTGGGTCGGGGCAGCGGCCCGCGTAGTGACTCAGGCCGAGGCCGTGGCTGCCCTTGCTGCGCCCGACCGGGCCGTTCTTGGCCGACCGCAGCCAGGTGCCGCTGGTGTCGAGGACGGGCATCCGTTCGCTGAACGCACGGCTGTAGCGGGTGGTGCCGTCGACGGTGAGGATGCCGTCGCGGACGTCGATATGGGCGACGGTGGCCCAGAAGGAGTTCTTGCCGTTGCCGATGACGACGGTGATCTGATCGGCGTCGGGGCCGGGTAGCCCGTCACGCCCGGCACGGCCGTAGCGGACCCGCACGCGCGGCTTGCCGAAGGTGTCGATCGCGCCCGCGCCGTTGTCGACGGATTGGTACACGTTGAGCAGCAGGTCGCCGTTCTCGGTGGGGCGCACGATCACCTGTTCGGTGGCCGGGAGGTTGTTCGCGCCCGGGCCGCGGCTGTCGCCCTGGTGGTGGAGGAACGGCCACACGGCCAGATCGCCCTGGTGGCCCTTCTCACCGCTGATCACGACGTAGTCGCCGGTGATCTCGTTGCGGCAGAAGAAGTACACATCCAGGTCGCCCGCCCCGAACTTCGTCACGCGGCCGTCCGCGTCGTAGTGCGCACCGCGGCCGTCCCATTCGAGACCGACCGTGAGGACGTAACCCGGGTCGCCCTTGCGCAGGTCGATGCTGGCGCGCCGGTCGGGCGAATCCTTGGTGAGGACGACGTCGATCTTGCGGAGATCGATCGCTGGAGCCGAAGGGGGTTGCGGCACAGCGGCAGCGACACGCTGCGACACCACACCGGCGGGCGGGACGGCTCGCGGCGGTGCATCGACGGGCGCGACGGCCTCGGCCGCGTCCTCCTCGTCGACGACGATCCCGTGCTCGGTGGCGAAGGCCGCGAGCCCGGCACTGTAGCCCTGCCCGATCGCGTCGAGGCGCCAGCCGCTCCCCCGCCGATACAGGGCGACGGCTTGCAGCACCGTCTCCGAATCCAGCCCCGGCGGAACGAAATTCAGCGCCTGCCCGGGTCCGGCGACCGCCACCCGGAGCCCGCGAACCTCCCCGAACCGGATACCCTGCGCCTCGGTGCTGCCCGCGATCACCACTCGCTCGATCTCGGCGGGGACGGCTCTCAGATCCACCGACACCACGGCATCGGATTCCAGCCGCACCCCAGGCGCCGCCGGATTGTTGAAGAACACGAAATCGGCGTCGGAACGGACCCGGCCGTCCGCGGTCACCAGCACCGCCGACACGTCGACCGCGCCGGCCGGACCGTCCAGGTCGATGCGCACCGTGTAGCGGCCGTCGACCAGATCGGTCTTGGACCCCTTGGACACCTCGACCACCGTTGCGTTCCCTGTCATGACGCCGCCCTCCACCGGTCGTTGTACTCGCCACTGCCCGCGATCAGCCCACGGTACCCGCGCCGCGCGCGGGCGCCGGGCATCGCGCGAGCCCGCACAGCGGATCCCCGGCCTGTCGGTGTCGATAGTGGGTCGGCCGGACCGTTGGCCTCGTTCACAGGATTCGCCCGGATCGGTGGCGCCCGCGGTGGCCGGTGTCGTTCACTGGTCGGCATGGACGTCCGTGCGCTGATCGACCGCAAGCTGGGTCGCCGGGTCTCGGTGGTGGTGCCCGCGCTCGACGACGAGGACACCGTCGCCGGGGTGATCGCCGCCGTCCGGCCCTGGCTCGGCGGGCTCGTCGACGAACTGCTCGTCATCGACGCCGGCTCGACCGATCGCACCATCGCGCGGGCGCGCGCGGCGGGCGCCACGGTCTACACCCGGGAGGAGGCGCTGCCCGGGGTGGCGACCCGGCCGGGCAAAGGCGAGGTGCTGTGGCGGTCGCTGGCGGTGAGCACCGGGGATCTGCTCGTCTTCCTCGACGCCGATCTGGTCACCCCGGACCCGGACTTCGTCCCGATGCTGGTCGCGCCGCTGCTCGACGATCCCGGCCTCGCCCTGGTGAAAGGCTTCTACCGGCGGCCGATGCCGAGTGGTACGAGCGTGGAAGCGGACGGCGGCGGCCGGGTGACACAGCTGGTCGCCCGCCCGCTGCTCACCGCGCTCGCGCCCGCGCTGGCCGAGATCGTGCAGCCGCTCGGCGGCGAATACGCGGCCACCCGAACGTTTCTCGGCGACATCTCCTTCGCCAGCGGCTACGGCGCGGAGATCGGGATCCTCATCGATTGCTGGCAGCGGCATGGTCTGTCGTCGATCACCCAGGTCGATCTCGGCGTCCGGCGCCACCGCAACCGGCCGACGCACGAACTGGCGGTGATGAGCAGGCAGGTCGTGGCGACCCTGCTCGACCGCCTCGGCATCCGCGACTCCGGGATCGGGCTCGTGCAGTTCCTGCCGGGCGACACCGGCTGGCAGCGGATGCCTTCCGAGGTCAGCCTGACCGACCGGCCACCGATGGCGCAGCTCATCGCGACCCAGCGCGAGATCGCCTGACACGACGAACGCCGGCCCGGTCCCGGGGACCGAACCGGCGTCCGACGAGCCGGACTACGCCGCGACCAGACCGAAGTCCAGCTTCACCAGCTGGTCGGCGCAGTCGAAGTAGCGGTCGTCGTGGGTGATCACGATGACCGTCTTACCGCGCCGCTTGAGATCGGTGAGGATCTCGCGATAGAAGACCTCGCGGAAGCGCGGCTCCTGATCGGCGGCCCATTCGTCGAAGACGTAGATCTGCCGGTCCTCGAGCAGTGCGGTGAGCAGCGCCAGCCGCTTGCGCTGCCCCTGCGACAGATCGACGGTCGACAGCCTGCCGTCCCGCACGGTCACCTTGTGCGCGATCTGCAACTCCTCGAGGTACCGCTCGACTTCGGCGTCGATACCGGGGCGGTCGAAGCCCAGGTAGTCCTCGAACAGATGGAAATCGGTGAACACCGCCGACGAATTCTGCCGGTACCACTCGATGTTGTCGTGGTCGATCCTCTCCCCGTTGAGCGACAACGACCCCGAGCGTGGCACGTACAGACCGGTGATGAGCTTGGCCAGCGTCGACTTCCCGCTGCCGTTGCCACCGACGATGAACGTGATCTGCCCCGGTTCGAAAACCAGGTCGATCGGACCGAGCCGGAAGCCGGCGTCCTCGGACTCGTCGAGTCCGGGCGGCGGTGCCAGCGGGCGCACATCGGTGCCACCGTGGTCGATCCAGTTCTTACCGTTGACATCCGGCTGCGCGGCACCCGGATGCGCACCGGGATGCGCCGGATGCGGCCCGCCGTGTCCCGGCCTGCCGTTGCCCTCGCGCGGCGGCATTCCCGGACGCGGCGGATGTCCACCACGCGCGGGCGGTCCAGCCGGTTCACCCGGATGCGCGCCGGGCGGCGGTGGCACGAGTGACGGAGCCTCGGCGCGGTACACATAGCTGACGTTGGTCAGTTCCAGTTTGGCCTCCCCTGCCACTGGACGCTCGGTGTACGGCAGGAGCTCCTCGTCGTGCAGGGTCTCCATCGACAGGTTCATCGCCCGGATCTTGGCCAGCGCCACGTCACCACGCAGCAGGTCCGGGATGCGGTGCATGAAGTTCTGCATCGGCATCGCCAGGAACGTGGTGACCAGCACGTAGCCGACCATCGTGTCGCGCGGCAGATCCAGTGCCGCCGCGATGACGAACAGGATCAGCGCCATTGTCGCCAGCTGCAGCGCCTGGCCGAAACCCTGCGCGTAGGAGAACTTCGAGCCCGCGTCGGTGTTCTGATCGCGCAGCGTGCCCGCCGATCCGAGCAGATGCCGATCCATGAAATCCCGGCGCCTGCCCCGGTGCAGCTTGAGTTCCTTGATGCCGAGCGTGACGGCCTGGAACGAACGCAGCAGCGCGTCCTCGTTCTCCCGGGCCTCGCGGTAGATCCCGCGCACCCGCTTGAGCACCAGCTCGACACACGCGATGCCGACCAGCGTGCCCGCCACCGTCACCGCGAAGATCGGGCCCGACACGATGGCCAGGAACACGAAGCAGCCGATGATGGTCGCCACGTCGACGCAGATCGACGGGATGGCGGTCACGGCCTGCGACAGCGACCGCACGTCCTCGGTGAGCGTCGCCATCAGGCGGTGCATACCGAGCCGTTCCAGGTGTTCCAGTGGCGCGGAGACGATCCCGGAGCTCAGGTCGCTGCGCAGCCGGAAGATCGCGTCCTGGGACAGCCGGATCAGCAACACCTGCGACGCCACCCCGCTGACCAGGATCACCAGGCCGGTCAGCCCGAAACGCAGCAGCAGATGGTCGGGCTGCGGCTTCGGTGAGACGACCGCGTTGATCAGGGTCACCAGGTAGGTGTTGGCCACACCGCAGATCAGGCCCGCGGCCACCACGGCGGCGATCCTGGCCGGCGAGAGCGCGGCGAGAAAACGGAGTAGATGCATGACGTGCGCTCTCAGCTGCGGATGACATCGAACACGATGCCCTCGAGGGTGACACCGGGCGCGAACGAGAACGCCACCCCGGTGGAAATCGGTGCCGCCGAACGCGCGTCGCGGATCATCCGCTCCAGCACGAAGATCAGCGAGACACTCAGCATGTTGCCGTACTCGGCGAGCACCTCCCAGCTCGGCGCCGCCAGCTCGGCCGGGATCCCCAGCGAGTGCGCCGACTCCTCGATGATGCGGGGACCACCGGGATGGATCGCCCACAGCTCGATGTCGTTCTTGCCCAGGCCGTTGCGCGCGAGCACCTCGGTCACCACCGGATCCACGCCGCGGTAGATGTAGTCGGGCAGGCTGGTCGCGAGCTCGCAGGTGATGCCCGCGTCCTCGACGCCGAGCACGATGCCGTCCTCCGCGTCGTCGAACAGGTGGCTGAAGCTGTCGCGGATCACGATGCTGCCCGCCGCCAGTGGCTGGTGCACCTGGTTGGCGCCGATCACCACCGCGCCACAGCCGTCACCGAAGAGGCTGTGGGTGATGACGTCGTTGACATCGTCGTCGAACACCGCGTTCACCGAGCTCAGCTCGATGCACAGCACCATCGCCTTCTTGTCCGGGTGCGCCCGGACGTAGTCGGTGGCGGCGCGGATGCCGTTCATCGCGGCGGCGCAGCCCATGAAGTTGATGACCATGCGGCCCACCGTCGGCGACAGCCCCAGCTGCTTGACCACCGCGACGTCGACACCGGGCGCGATGAAACCGGTGCTGGTCACGAAGATCAGCTGGCCGATGTCCTCGGCGGGGTTCTCCAGGCCGGCCACCGCCCGGCGGGCCACATCGACCGCGAGTGGCACCGCGTGCTCGAAGAACAGGTTCATCCGCTCCCGGATGGTGCCGGGGCGACGGCTGAACGCGAGGAACTCCGGGTCGAGCGGATCGATCGCCAGGTGCCGGGTGTCGATCCGGGTCTTCTGGTAGATCCGCGGAATCCGCTGGCGCTGTGCGGGATCGGAGAACAGCTCGGCGACCCGGCCCGCGTTCACGGTCTGGTCGACCACGAGCTCGGGCGATCCGGTGGCGACCGCTTCGATCACGCCGACGGTGGTCGGCGGGGCGGGTGGTAGCAGGTCGTGCCCGCGCTCGACGTCGGGCGTGCGGAGCAGGTCAAAGGAAACAGACACGGGCACAAATCCTTTCGAAACAGAAATGAACGTGGCAGCGGAGTCGGATCAGACCGTTCCGATGCCGGTGAAGCCCTGCACCGTGTAGGTCACACAGGTCTTCAGCGCTGTGGGTGCGCAGTGTTCGCGCACGAATCCCCACCGGTTCTCCTCGGCCTCACGCGAGGGCGCGAGCAGGTAGGTCCGGCACAGCTTGGGGAAACGATCTCCGAAGAAACTCTTCGCGGGCAGCCACTCCACCCCGAACTTCGCGGCTTCCTCGCGCACCACGTCCTCGGAGGCGATATTGGCGAAACCGCTGCGCTGGAACGGAAGTACGTGATGCACGCGGTGCGAACTCAGGCCCGCGGAGAGGAAGCAGTCGACGTACTTGTTGCCGACCACGGTCAGGTCGTAGGCCTGCTCGAGCTGGTTGACCGCCCAGTCCTCGGTCTCGGTGTGCAGTTCCTCGGTCGGCACCTCGAAGTCGTGGCTGGCCACCACCATGAAGGTGCTGATCCACAGGGTGATCACGAATTGCAGTGCCCACGCCCAGAAGTCGCCCGCGAGGGTGAACACGACGACCTCGGCCACCAGCAGGAAGCGGATACCGAAGGAGCCGATGAAGTGCGGCAGCGCGCCGCGCCAGGTGCCGTACATGTCCTTGATGCCCACCTTGCGGGTGAGCCGGCAGACATCGAGCAGGCGAATGATCATGCCCGTCAACAGATGTCCGAACTTGTGTACCGTATGCACGGGCACCCGGTACAGGCGCGGCACCTGCATCATCATCGTGAAGACGTTCTTCTTGATGTCGACTTCACTCTGTGTGTGCGGGTGGTGCAGCAGGGCGTGACCATCAGCGGTGACGAAAGACAGTGCGACATAATTCATGTCGAACGCGTTCACCGCGTACTTGTTGAGGCCCTTCTGCGCCCGGTGGATCGCGTAGTGGCCGAATCCGGCCAGTGAGCTGCGCAGCAGCACCATCGCGATCACGAAGACCGGCAACGGCATCCAGCTGGTGTCCCACAGGCGCAGGCCCTGCACGGCGAAGTAGAGGAAGATCAGCACGGCGACGACGACGTCGAACGCGCGGTCCATCCGCTTCAGGCGGGCCGCCAGCTCGGGTTCCTTGATCCGGGCCTTGACCTGATGCAGGAGGTCGGTCTTGTTGTCGAACTTGTACTTCGGGGTGTCGTCCCAGCTGTTGAAGCCTTCCTTGAACAGGAAGTCGGGCGCGTTGTTCTTCGGGTGGATGTCTTCGGGAGTGGCATCGCGACCGAGGCTGTAACGCTCGATCATCCGCGCGATTTTTTCCGGATCACGGTGGTAGGAACCGATGATCGAGGTGATGTCGCGGTTCTTCGTCCGGCCGATGAAGAATTCACCGCCTGGATGCTTGGAGATCCAGTCACTCAGGTCGTAGGCTCTGCCGTTATAAACCCATACGTTGTTGACGGGAGGCCGTCCCCCGGGGCCGGGCGGTGGCGGGAGCTCGCGCTCCTCTTCATCAGGTCGATCATCGATCGTCATTAGTTCTTCCTCCGTGTCGATCGGCGTTCGATGCGTGTTGCCTGCCGACCAGCGTCCCGACACGTATAGTCCTTGTGGCGCCTTGCATCTCGCTGAACATTCTCTTATCGGTGCCGCGCCTCCGGCTCGAAGCTCCGGTTACCGCAGGCGACACCCAGACGACACACCGGCCCGGGGCCGCGGACGGCACTGCGTGCCAGGCTCCGCGGTCCCCGGACCGGTGTGTGGTCTCCGGTTCGGTCGGCTCGGATCAGCCAGCCGGCTTGACGATGTTGACCGGCTTGGCCCAGTTGGACAGGCCGACGGTGACCTCGCCCTGGTCCTTCTTCACCACGGCGCGAACGAGATTCGGGCCCTCACCGGTGGACGCGGCGTCCGACGGCTTGGTCGAATCCGAGGCAGGCGGCGCGGTGTCCTGGATCCACAGGGTGATCGGCATGGTGCCCGCGTTCTCACCGACGCGGGGCACGATCGGGTCGATCACGGCGGCATCGATGGTGCCGGTGACCTTGACGGTGTTGATGCCGTCGATGACCTCGCGGCCCTCGGTCTTCGGGTTCTGGACGTTGGCGATCACGTTCGCGATGCCCTTGTCCTTGTCCAGGATGACGCCCGGATCGTAGACCTTCTCCGCCGGGCCCGCGGGCACGTAGCGGCCGCCGGCCTGGGTGTAGAGGACCTTGTCCACGACGAGGAACTTCGACTCGGTGAAGTCGGCCTCCGGCTTGAGCTTGACCTTCGCCTCGCCCATCGCGGCGCCGGAACCCTGGGTCTCGTTGGTGACGTCGGCCGAGACGGTCTCCACGGGCAGGTTCGGCAGGTTCTTCACATTGATCTTCAGGTGCACGGTGTGCAGGGTCTGCGTGGTCTTCGCCGACTCCTTCACGATCTGCGCGCCGTCGGGCAGCTGACCGGTGGGCGGCGCCGCGGTGGTGGTGGCGTCGTCCTTGGTGCAGCCGGTGACGAGCGCGGCGCAGAGAGCAGCGGCCGCGACGATCGAAGTGATGCCGGAGCGCCGCGCGAAGCGGCTCCGGGGGGTGGGGTTCGGTGTCGTGTCGATCAAGTTTCATCCCCTGGAGATGTCGAGTATGGCGTTGGTGAGGCAGCCGAAGCTGCCGGTGCCTGCGACATACTAAGCAGAACATCGGACATCTCGCGCTCCCCCGACGGCGATAGTACCCGAGGTTCGCAGATTGCGACTTGCAAGCGCGCAGTGGAGTTTTCGGTCCCGCTCAGCGGGATCGATTCGGTCGTTCGCGCAGGTCAGCCGACCGCGTGGTAGCGCTGGGCGTGCTCGATGACCGGTGCGCGGCGTTCCTGCTCGGACATCGCGAGCAAGCGGGACATCGTCGCGGTGGCCGCGTCGTCGGCCGGGGTGAAGATCTGCATCCAGGCGCCGTCGATCACCGGCAGCGACATGCTCGTCATGTGCATCGCGATCTTGCCGACCGCCAGATGCTGGATCACCTTGACCAGGCTCTTCGGCACGGCGACGTCGTTGCGGGCCCACAGGCGGGCGAACAGCGGACTCGCACCGCACAGTTCGCCGATCAGCGCCTGCCACTGCGGGTCGTCGAGATACCGCACGTAGGCGCCGCGCAGGTAGGCGACCATGCGGCGCAGATCGTCCTCGTTGTGCTCGTACGGATTGCAGCAGTCGGGCGTCAGGAACGCGCGGCGCAGAACGTTGCGCTCGCCGTCGGTGAAGCCGGGGCACAGCGCGCGATAGGCGGCGTTGTGGGCGAGCACATCGTATTTCGCGCTCAGCAGCGCCGCGGGCAACGGCGAGAGCTGATCCAGGATCACCGGCAGTCCCGGCGGCATCGCCGACTCCCCCGTTGACCTGGGCACGGTCGGCACGTCGGCCAGCCGGTACAGGTGCGCCTTCTCCGCCGGGTCCAGGCACAGCGTGCGAGCGACCGCGTCGAGCACCTGGACACTGGCATTGATCGGTCTGCCCTGTTCGAGCCAGGTGTACCAGGTGACCCCGATTCCCGACAGCTGGGCGACCTCCTCGCGCCGCAGACCCGGTGTGCGCCTGCGTGGCCCGGGCGGCAATCCGACATCGCCGGGAGCGATCCTGGCCCGGCGCGACTTCAGGAACGCGCCGAGTTGTGCCCTGCGCTCGGTCCGTACCGAGCGCATGTCGACCACTTCACTCATCGGTCCATCGTCGCCGAACCCGATCCTGGTATCCAGGTGGTACTGATACCCGTTTCGGCGGGCCGGTGCTCAGGCGCTCGCGAAGGAACGGCTGCAGGACTGTCACCGCTTCTTCGAACCCGGCACCGGTCATCGGCGTCTGCGTCTGCGCGGCGTCGCCGAGCAAGCCGATGCGGCCGTTGACGACCCGATGCGGCAAGTAAGCGGTGATCGGGGTCGCGAGCACCGGCGATCGCGCGGAATCGCTTCATGCGTTCGGCGGCGTCAGTGGGAGTGGGGTGCACGTAGCGTTTCACGCCCGTGTAGTGGACACCGATTTCGTGTTCGTTCCAGACGGTGCGGAATTCCGCGCTACGGGCGAGCAGGAGCTCCAGCAGGTGAGCGGCCCGTGATCCGGGGCCGCGGAGGGTGACCATCGCCCGCAATCCGGAGGCGAAGACGCGGGAGTGCAGCGGGTGGTCGTCGGGGTGGTACATGGCCCGGGTCGCGGGGTCGGTGAACCACCGATAGCCGAGGGAGCGGGCGGGGCCGGTGTAGCAGGTGGTGTCGCCGGTGATCGCGATGCCCAGCGGGGTCTGCCGCAAGGTCTCGCCGAGTTCGGTGACGATCTCGGCGGGGGTGTCGGTGAGCCGATCGAAGATCCGCAGCAGGCCGGGGCTGATGTGTTCGCTGGTCGAGCCACGCGCGGGTGGGTTGTGCCCGGCCAGGCGGAACAGGTGGTCGCGCTCGTCGAGCGACAGATGCAGTCCCTGCGCGATCGAGGCGATCATCTGCTCGGACGGATGCGGTCCCCGTTCGCGCTCGAGCCGGCTGTAGTAGTCGGCCGAGATGTGGCACAGCGTGGCGACCTCTTCGCGACGCAGACCGGCGGTTCTTCTGCGTTGCCCGCGTGGGAGACCGACGTCTTCGGGTTGCAGTGCCGCTCGGCGGCGGCGCAGGAATTCGGCGAGCCCCGCTCGATCGATCATCGGCTGCTTCCTCCTTGGCCTCCGGTCCTGTCTTCAGTCTGCCCGCGGCGCTCGACGGTTGCCTGGGATCGACAGGCCGTGGATAACTCCGCGTTCTGCGCGCAGCCTGAATGTAGGTCCACCTTCCAGCGAACCAGGAGCAACGCATGGCACACACACAGCCCGACCTCACGGTGCCGGACCTGACCGGGAAACTCGCGGTCGTCACCGGCGCCAGCGACGGAGTCGGCCTCGGTCTGGCGACCCGGCTGGCCGCGGCGGGAGCGGAGGTCGTCATGCCCGTCCGCAACCGGCGTAAGGGCGACGCGGCGGTGGCGAGGATCGAGCAGGAGTACCCGCGAGCGGTCCTGTCCCTGCGCGACCTCGATCTGTCGTCCCTGGACTCGGTCACCGCACTGGGCGCCACCTTGCGTGGCGAGAACCGTCCCATCCACATTCTCGTCAACAACGCCGGCGTGATGACCCCGCCGGACCGGCAAACCACTGCCGACGGGTTCGAGTTGCAGTTCGGCAGCAACCATCTGGGGCACTTCGCGCTCGTCGCCCACCTACTGCCCCTGCTGCGCGCCGGTCAGGCGCGGGTGACCTCGCAGATCAGTATCGCCGCGAACCAGCACGCCATCCACTGGGACGACCTCAACTGGGAACGGTCCTACCACCCCCGGCATCGCGCCCACCAATCTCCTGGCCGCGCGCCCCGAGGTCGGCCGAACCCGAGATACCGTCGGCAGGCGCCTCATCCACGCGCTGTCCCGCCGCGGCATCCTCGTCGGCACCGTCGAGACGGCACTGCTGCCCGCACTCCTGGCGGCCACCTCGCCGGACGCCCGCGGCGCCCGTTTGTACGGTCCGAGCGGGCTCGGGCACCTGTCCGGCGCCCCGGCCGAACAAACCGTCTACTCCCGGCTACGCAGCGAAGACGACGCCGCACGCATCTGGCAGATCTCCGAGACCCTCACCCACACTCGCTTCCCGACCGGCGAACCGGCACGCACCAGCCCTGGATCGACCGGACCCGGTCGACCGTCGGCCCGATGACCACCACGGGCGCCGGGTCACGGGCAGCGCCCGAAATACCAGCTACGGTGTAGTTATCCACTCAGTGAGACCCGACATCTGGAGTCAGCATGCCGAAGTTGGAGATCAAGAGAAAGACCGAGCTCTCTCGTCACGAGGCGGCCGCGCGGCTGATCGCGATAGGCAAGGCTCTAGCGGGCGGATCGGAGGTGGAATACAGCTCAGAAGGCGATTCGATCGAGATCGTCGTCGCCGACCGGGTCAGCTGGGAATTCGAGATCGAGGTCGACGGTGACGAGACCGAGATCGAGATCGAAATCAAATGGCGCGACGATCCGGTCGAATCGCCGACCCCTGCGCCGTCGCCACGACCGAAAGCCGCGGCTCCGGCCAAAACCACGCGCCGGGCGCGCGCCCGGAAAACCGCCGCCGGCTAGTTCCTGCTGAACCGCGCCGGGCTCAGCCCGGTGCAATCGGCGCGAAGGAGCGGATCGAGTCGGCACCGGCGCCCACCACCCCGGCCGATGATTCCGGCACTTCGTTCCATGCGCCGGGCAGATCGCGCAGCGGCTCCGAGACCACGAATCGGGTCTCGGAGCCGAGTTCGCGCAATACCTCGACCTCGGGGTGCAGTGCCCGCAAGGCGGCCAACTCGGTCGAGAAGAACAGCGTCCGCGATTCTCGCTCGCTGGAATAGCGGAAGAACCAGAGGAATTCCCCGTCGGCCGTCGCGACGGTCATCTGCACCGGATGGTCTACCCCGTACGCGTGACCGACGTCCTCGACGAAACCCACCGCGCGGGCGACAGCACCGAACGGATCGTCGACGAGGCCGAACGTCAAGGCCAGGTAGAACAGGGTTTCGCTGTCCGTCGAACCCTCGATGTCGGCGAAGAGCCCCGGTTCGACGGCCGCGAGCAGGTCACGCCGGGTCTCGTGGAAGCCGCGCAGGGCGCCGTTGTGCACCCACAACCACCGTCCGTGCCGGAACGGGTGACAGTTGCTGCGCTGTACCGGCGTCCCGGTCGAGGCCCGAACATGCGCGAGCAGCATCGGCGTGCGCACCTGACCCGCGATCTCCCGCAGATTTCGATCGTTCCAGGCGGGTTCGATGCTCTTGTACACCGCGGGCTCGGCGCCGAGGCCGTACCAGCCGAGGCCGAAGCCGTCACCGTTGGTGGTGGTCGCGGCCATGTGTGAGTGCAGGCTCTGGTCGATCAGGGAGTGCGCAGGGCGGAACAACAGATCCTCGGCGAGGATCGGCTCACCCGAGTAGGCCATCCACCGGCACACACCACCATTCTGGCAGAAACTGCGGCCTAGCGTTTGCGGCCGACTCCGCCGACGATGCAGTGGCGCACGGCGTTGAGCGGGGTGAGGTGGGGCCCGTCGGGCCACCAATCGTCGCAGCGGACGAGGCCCGGTTCGACCATTTCCAGGTCGCCGAACATGGCCTGGATCTCGTCCCTGGTCCGGAAGCGGCCGCTGCCCATCGGGCTGTGGATGAACTTCTCTTCCATCGTGCGGGCCAGATCGGTGTATTCGGGCGTCTGCGGGTCGTGGAAGTGGGCGATCGCTACGAACGAGCCCGAGGGCAGGGCGTCGATGTAGGTCTGCATCAGCGCGGGCCCGTCCTCACCCAGGTAGTGGTGCAGGGTGCCGATGTGGAACAGCGCCAGCGGGCGGGTGAAGTCGAGGGTGCTCCGGATCGTCTCGTTGCCGAGCACCTCGAGCGGGCGGAAGATGTCGGCCTCGGCGATGCGGGTGCGGTTGTTGCTGGCCAGCAGCGCCTGAGCGTGCGCGAGGACCGACGGGTCGTTGTCGACGTAGACCACCCGCGACTGCGGGTTCACCCGCTGGACCACCTGGTGGGTGTTCTCCGCGGTGGGCAGGCCGGAACCGAGATCGAGGAACTGATCGATCCCGGCCTTGGCCAGGAACCGGCACGCGCGAATCAGGAAATCACGGTTGGCCCAAGCCAAATCGTTCACCTGCGGCGCGACGGTGCGGACCTGCTCCAGCACCGCCCGGTCCACGTCGAAGTTGTCTTTGCCGTTGAGCGCGGCATCGTAGACACGCGCGATGCTCGCGCGTGTGGTGTCCACCCCGACCGGAACAGAGCTGGGGTAGGCGGCAGAAGATTGCGACATCGGGCGCCTCCGGGCATCAGACCGACTGTACGAATTCAGCCTAGAGCATCGGTTCCGTTGGCGCGGAAGCTATCCCGAGTCGAGCTCACCGCCGGTCGAGCCACTCGGTGAAGGTCGGGCCCGCGATGATCGCCGCGGGTCCGGGCAGCAGCGCGCCGTCGGCCTGCCGCCGGTGGTCCGGGTCGGTGGTGTCCACGACTTCGACGACGCGGGCCGGCGCGCCCCGGCGGGCGGCGACCAGCGCGACCGCCTCGACCAGGCGCCATTCCTCGGGACCGGCGATCTCGACCATCGCCGGCCCGTCGGTCCGCACGACGTCGGCGAGGTGCTCGGCGACGGTGCGCGCCGAGACCAAACGCGCTCGGTAGGCGGGTACCTCGGCGCGATCACCGACGGTGGTCCAGTCGAGCATCATCTCGGTGAATTCGTGGAACTGGGCGGCGCGCAGGATGCGCACCGGCACCGGGCCCACCTGGTAGGCGCGCTCCTGGGCGAGTTTGCCCGCGTAGTGGCCCCCGGTGAAGTCGTCGATGCCGATGATCGACACCAGCGCGATCCGGGCTACGCCCGCTGCCGCCGCGGCCCGGCCGACGTTGCACGCGACGGTGTCGAAGAACGCGGTGACCGCGGCGGTGTCGGTGGTCTCGGCGTTGATCGCGTCGACGACCAGGTCGGCGCCGGCCAAGGCGTCGGCCAGTCCCCGACCGGTTACCACGTCGACCCCGGCCGAGCGGGTGATCTCGACGACGTCCTCTCCCTGATTCTTCAGCACGTCGACGATTTCGCGGCCGATTCGTCCGCTCGCGCCGATCACTGCGATTCGCATGTGGGTGTCTCCTTCGTCGGTGAACCTGTCGACGGGACGACGAAATACGTTCGCGCGGTGTGACATCAGGCAGGTACCGGCGATACCCGTGTCGATGGACTCCTGGTCGGCAGCCCGCGCACGGCCCACGATCAGCGCATGACCCAGACCATCGCGCCGGCCCCGGCGCACGCATCGCTGACGGGCAGGCGAGCGGTCGCCCTGCTCGTCGTCATCCTTACCGGGCAGTTCATGGCGGTGCTCGACGCCTCCATCGTCAATGTCGCCATCCCGTCGATCCGGGCGGATCTGCGCACCGGCGGCGCGGCGCTGCAATTGATCGTCGCCGGCTACGTCATCGCGTACGCGGTGCTGCTGGTCTGCGGTGCCCGCCTCGGTGACCGGTTCACCCAGCGGCGCACCTTCATCGCCGGGCTCACGGTGTTCACGGTGGCCTCGCTGGCCTGCGGACTGGCCTGGAACGAGTTGTCGCTCATCGTGTTCCGGTTCGCCCAGGGAATGGGCGCGGCGGCGATGGTGCCGCAGGTGATGACGCTGATCCAGCGCACCTTCACCGGACCGGCACGGGCCAGGGCGCTGAGCGTCTACGCGGCGATCATCTCCGGTGGCATGGTGGCCGGGCAGATCTTGGGTGGTCTGATCGTCGACGCCGACCTCGCGGGCAGCAGCTGGCGCGGGGTGTTCCTGGTGAATGTGCCGCTGGGTCTGGCGCTGCTGGCGATCGCGCCCGCCGCGCTTCCGGTGACCGCCGCGCGCACCGAGCGCGAACTCGACGTGCCGGGTCTGGCGACGCTCACCGTCACCGTGCTGCTGCTCGTCGTTCCGCTGGTGCTCGGCCGGGAACTCGATTTCCCGGTGTGGTCGTGGCTGTGCCTCGGCGCCGGTGTCCTCGGTGTGGCCGTGTTCGCCGGAATCGAGCGGTCCGTGGCCGCGCGCGGCGGGGAGCCCCTGTTCTCTCCTCGGGTGCTGGCCGCGCCCGGCCTGCTGCTCACCGCGGCTACGCTGCTGCTGATCATGGCGAGTTTCGGTGGCTGGCTGTTCGCGATGGCGATTCACCTGCAGGGCGAACTCGGTTACCGGGCACTGCATGCCGGCGTGCAGTTCCTGCCGATGGGCATCACCTTCGCGGCCGCCGGGCTGTATCGGCAGCGGATCCCGCAGCGGTGGCACGCCGGCATGATCCCGCTCGGACTCGTGCTGGGGGCGGCGGCGATGGGCTGGCTGGCGCTGCTGCTGCGCGACGGCGCCGGAATCGGTCCGGCCATCCTGGTCGCCTTCGGGCTGCTCGGCCTCGGCAACGGGCTGGCGTTCAGTCCCCTGATGACCAGGGCGCTGGCCTCGGTGCCGATGGCGCTGGCCGCCGACGCCAGCGGCATTCTGGTGACGAGCGTGCAGCTGGGGATCGTGGTGGGGATCGCGAGTTTCGGGTCGGTGTTCTTCGCGCTCGCGGAGACGTCGGCCAGCGGGGCGCTGGTCGTCGTCCATGTTCTGGGCGCGGTCACCACGCTGGTGGCCGCGGCACTCGCGGCGATGGCGGTGCAGCGCACGCGACGCTGACCCGGCGTCGGGGCACCACGATGGCGCCGGCAGCACACCCGCTGTCGGCGCACGGGCTCGGCATCGATGCTGCCGAGCCTGCGATCAGAGCTGGGCTTCGATCGCGGTGACGACCTCGCCCGCGTCCGGGGTGACGGTCGGGCGGAAGCGGCCCGCGACCGTGCCGTCGCGGCCGATGAGGAACTTCTCGAAGTTCCACTGGATATCGCCCGCGCTGCCGTCGGCGGCGGGGGACTCGACCAGGGCGGCGTAGAGCGGGTGCCGGTCGTCACCGTTGACATCGGCCTTGGCCAGCAGCGGGAAGTCGACGCCGTAGGTGACCGAGCAGAATTCCTGGATCTCCTCGGCGGTGCCGGGCTCCTGACCCATGAACTGGTTGCAGGGGACACCGATCACCGTGAAGCCACGCTCGCCGTAGGTCTTCTGGAGCTCGACCAGGCCGGTGTACTGCGGGGTCAGGCCACACTTGGAGGCCACGTTGACCAGCAGGACCGCCCGGTCGCCCGCCAGTTCGCCCAGCGTGGTGTCGGCCCCGGTCAGGGTCTGCACCGCAATGTCTCGAATATTCGCGCTCACCACAACACCACCAGATCTCGTCGACGTCGGTTCGATCGCCACCGTACCGGAGCCCGATCGGGGCGCAACCGTCCCGCTGGGCGGGAGCTTTTGTAACACGTTCTTGTTTTGTCGCGCGGTTGGCGGCACCATTTCGGTACGTACCCGAGCAGCGGAGGAAGCCCGTGACCGAACAGCCCCACCGGATCGACACCGTCCGCCCGCTGCGCGCGAACGCCGTCGAGCACTGGGATTTCGAAGCCGACGTGGTGGTGGCCGGTTTCGGCATCGCCGGCGTGTGCGCCGCGATCGAAGCCGCCAGGGCGGGCGCGAAGGTGCTCATCCTGGAACGCACCGGCGGCTGGGGCGGCGCGGCGGCGCTGGCGGGCGGCTTCGTCTACCTCGGCGGCGGCACACCGCTGCAGCAGGCGCTCGGATTCGACGACACTCCCGAGAACATGGCCGCCTTTCTCAAGGCGGCGCTCGGTCCGGGCGTCGACGAGGCCAAGATCGACGACTACTGCGCGGGCAGCGTCGAGCACTACAACTGGCTCGTCGACTGCGGTGTGCCGTTCAAGGAGTCGTTCTGGGGCGAGCCCGGCTGGGAACCGCCGCACGACGAGGGCCTGATGTACTCCGGCGGCGAGAACTCCGCGCCGTTCCTCGACATCGCCAAGCCCGCGCCGCGCGGTCACGTTCCCGAGCTGGCGGGCAAGAAGATCGGTGAGCGCAGCGGCGGCTACATGCTGATGAAGCCGCTGGCCGACACCGTCGCCGCGCTCGATATCGACGTCGAGTACGACACCCGCATCCGCAGGCTGATCGTCGACGACGACGATCGCGTGGTCGGCATCCTGGCGACGAACTACGGCAAGCCGGTCACCGTGCGGGCCGCGCGGGGCGTCGTCCTGGCGACCGGGAGTTTCGCCTACGACACCGAGATGATCGACCGCTACACCCCGCGCTTGAGCGGCAGGCCCGGCGCGGCGATCGAGGAACACGACGGTATCGGCATCCGGCTCGCGCAGGCACTGGGCGCCGAGCTGGCGCACATGGACGCCAGCGAGGTCGCCATCTTCGGCGATCCGCAGATGATGGCGCGCGGCATCCTCGTCAACGGGCGCGGCCAGCGCTACGTCACCGAGGACACCTACCCGGGCCGGATCGGCCAGGCGACCCTGCTGCAGAACGACAATCAGGCCTTCCTCGTCATCGACGAGGCCTCGCTCGAGGAAGCGCTCGCGACCGAATCCGCCACCCCGTTCTTCCGGTTCCCGCCCAAGTGGGTCGCCGAGACGGTGGCCGAGCTCGAAGCGGACATGGGACTGCCGGAACAAACGCTGCAGACCACGATCGCCACCTACAACCGGCATGCCGAGAACGGCAGTGACCCGCTGCTGGGCAAGAAGCCCGAATGGGTGCGCCCGATCTCGACTCCCCTGGCCGGTTTCGATCTGCGTGGTTTCACCGCCGGATTCACCCTCGGCGGCCTGCGCACCGACCTGGACTCGCGGGTGATGCACGTCAGCGGCGAGCCGATTCCCGGACTCTACGCCGCAGGTCGTTGCACGTCAGGGCTGTGCGCGTACGGTTACGTCAGCGGTGCGTCACTCGGTGACGGCAGCTTCTACGGCCGTCGCGCCGGTCAGGCCGCGGCAGCGGCCGGCACGGACTGAGACAGGCGGCACCCACCGGACCGCCACTGTCAGTACGCTGCTTGCAGCGCCGCCGCCCGACGACGAGTCCGGCTGCGCTCGCGGGCTTTTCGAGCCCGCGAGCGGGCGCGTCCAGTTGGCTACGACAGATGCAGTGCAGGATCGGAGTTGGACAGTGCAAGCAGGTGGGACGTCCGCGGATTACGTGATCGTCGGCTCGGGGTCGGCGGGGGCGGTGCTCGCGAATCGGCTCAGTGCCGACCCGGGCACCACGGTCGTGCTGTTGGAGGCCGGTCCGGCCGACGACGACAAATTCGCCCATATTCCGGCGGCGTTCTCGAAGCTGTTCCGCACCGAGCGTGACTGGGACTACCTGACCGAGCCGCAGCCCGGCCTCGGTGACCGGCAGATCTACTGGCCGCGCGGCAAGACCTTCGGCGGCTCGTCGTCGATGAACGCGATGATGTGGGTGCGCGGTTTCCGCGCCGACTACGAGGAGTGGGGACTCCTCGCCGGCGAGCAGTGGAACTTCGCGGCCGCGGTCGAGCAGTTCCGCAAGATCGAGAACGTCCAGGACGCGCAGTACCCGGACGAGGGGTCGCGCGGCCCGCAGCACGTGCAGCGCCAGCGCAGCCCGCGCGCCTCGACGCACGCTTTCCTCGAGGCCGCGCGCCAGGCAGGCCACGAGCTCGAGTCGCCGAACCGGCCCGCACCGCAGGGCTTCTCGCAGACGATGGTCACCCAGCGCGACGGCAGGCGCTGGAGCACCGCCGACGCGTACCTGCGCCCGGCGATGAAGCGGGCCAACCTGACCGTGCGCGCCGAAGCGCTGGCCACCAGGGTGCTGTTCGACGGCACCAAGGCCACCGGCGTGGAATACCTGCACGACGGGCAGACCCACACCGTGACCGCGAATCGCGAGGTCATCCTGTGCGGTGGGGCGGTGAACAGCCCGCAGCTGCTGCAGCTCTCGGGGATCGGCGACCGGGAGGAGCTGAACAAGCACGACATCGAGGTCGTCGCGCACTCCCCCGAGGTCGGCGCGAATCTGCAGGACCACCTGATCGCGGCGCTGGGCTACAGCGTCGAGAGCGACTCGCTGTTCGCGGCGGAGAAGCCGCTCGAGCTGATCAACTACCTGATCCGTCATCGCGGCATGCTCACCTCCAATGTCGGTGAGGCGTACGGCTTCGTGCGCAGCGAACCCGATCTCGAGCACCCCGACCTGGAGCTGATCTACGCGCCCGCGCCGTTCTATCACGAGGGTCTGGTCGAGGCGACCGAGCACGGCGTCGTCGTCGGCGCGATCCTGCTGCGTCCGCGCAGCCGGGGCCGGATCGGTCTCGCGTCGGCCGATCCGACGGCCAAGCCGGTGATCGACCCGCAGTACCTGTCCGATCCGGACGGCGCCGACCGCGCCGCCCTGACCGCCGGACTGCGGGTGTGCGCGAGCCTGGTCGAGCAGCCGGCGCTCAAGAGCGCGCTCGGCGCACTGATCTACCCGCCGGAGGCGCCCGACGATATCGAGGCGACCATGGCGCTGACCATCGAGCAGTTCTCGCACACCCTGTACCACCCGGTCGGCACCTGCCGGATGGGTACCGACGCCGCCAGCGTCGTCACCCCGGACCTGAAGGTGCGCGGTGTGGAGGGCCTGCGGGTGGCCGACGCGTCGGTGATGCCGCTGATCATCCGCGGACACACCAACGCCCCGGCCATCTTCATCGGTGAGCAGGCGGCGGACTTCATCCTGGCCGAGTCCTGACCCGCCGGTGGTGGCGCGTCCGACCGGGCGCGCCACCACCGCCTCAGGCGACGGCCAGCGCCAGCGAGGCCGCGGCGAGCAGCAGGTACGGCAGCGGGTATCCGAGGTCGGAGTAGGCGCGGGCGCGCAGGACGGTCAACTCCGCGCAGACGAAGTACAGCACCAGGCCCGCCGCCGCGGCGATCGCCAGCGGCCGCGAGGCCAGCCCCGCCAGCAGCGCGAGACCACCGACCGCCTTGATCACCGCCAGCGGGGTCAGTGTCCACGACGCGACGCCGTAGCGGCGCATGTTTTCGCGGACCCAGTCGGCGCGGACGATATCCATCGCGGCGGCGATCAGCGCGGCCAGTGCGGCGAGCACGGTGACGACGACGAAGCTCGTGTGCATGAGTGGGTTCCTCCGGTCTACGGTGAGCGACGGCGACCGCCGTCGATCCGATGACGAACGGGCCGGCCGAAAGGTGACCGATGCACCCGGATTCGCTCGCGCTCGCCTTCGAACAGCGCCGTGACCGGCTCCGCGGCGTCGCCTACCGGATGCTGGGCACCGCCGCCGAGGCCGACGACGTGGTGCAGGAGGCGTGGCTGCGCCTGGACCGCGTCACCGTGGCCGAGATCGGCAATCTCGACGGCTGGCTGACCACGGTCGTCTCCCGGATCTGCCTGGATCTGCTGCGCGCCCGCACCCAGCGCGCCGAGAACACGGAAGCGGACATCGCCGACGCGCGGGCCACCGGGCCCGGCGCCGACCCCGAGGACGACGCCCTGCTCGCCGACTCGGTCGGGCGCGCGCTGCTGGTCGTCCTCGATGTCCTCGGACCGGAGGAACGGGTCGCGTTCGTGTTGCACGACCTGTTCGCCGTCCCCTTCGCCGACATCGCTCCGATGCTCGGGCGGACGCCGGCCACGACCAAGAAGCTGGGCAGCCGGGCCAGGCAGCGCGTCCACGCGCCCGCCCGGATCGGGCAGTCGGAACTCACGGCGCAGCGGGCCGTCGTCGCGGCGTTCCTGAAGGCGGCGCGCGAGGGTGACCTGGACGAATTGCTGGCCGTGCTGGCCCCCGATGTCGTGCGCTCGGCCGATCCGGCGGCGCTCCCGCCCGGCATGGCCGCCCTGGTCCGGGGCGCCGCCGCCGTCGCGGACGGCGCGGTCGTGCTGCGCAGGCGCTCGCGGGAGGCGGTGCTGGTCCTCGTCGACGGTCGGCCCGGACTCGTCGTCGTCCGGGCGGGCCGACCGCTGTTCGTGCTGGTTTTCACCGTCGAGGGCACGCGGATCGCCGCCTACGACGTGGTCGCCGACCCCGTCAGGCTGGCCGGTCTCACCTTGTCGCTGCTGCCGGAGCAGTCCTGACCCGCTGCTCGCCGGTCGATTTCGGCACACTGTGCAACATTGCACGCGGTGCTGCATCGCATCGCGTGCGAGATCGCAGTGCGCGCAGTCGAACTCGGCCCGTCAGAGGGCCGGGACGCGCGCGAAACCCAGCGGCGGCGTCGGGACCGGGCCCGAGCGCAGGTCGTGACGGAAATCGGGCAGCAGCGGCAGCATGTCCGCGTTGCGGGCCGCGTAGCAGCGCACCATCGGCAGCGCACGCGAGACCTCGGCGCGTTCCACCGGCTCGGCGTCGAGGAACGCCATCCCCGCCAGCCCGAGGCCCAGGGTGTCGGCGATCCGCACGATCGAGGCCGACTTGCGGCCCCAGCCCACCTCCACCGCCGAGAACATCTCGTACAGGCCGTGCCGATAGAGCGTGCGCAGGGTACGCGAACGATCACCACGTGCCGCGACGGCATGCAGCACTCCGCGCGCGCTCAGCTTGGTGAGCGTACGCAGTGCCTGCGGGCGCAGCGTGGTGCTGGTCGAGTCATGGACCACGCCGTCCCACAGGGTTTCGTCCAGTTCCCAGACCAGACAACGGACGGCAGGTCGCATGGTGCCCCTATCGGTTCGTTCCGGCGCGGAGAACTCTACAACCACTCATAGCGATGGACCAGACTTGTGACCGCTCACCAAGCAGGCGAGCAAGCATGGGTCCACGACCCATAACCTGACGTTCCATTCCGGCATCGACGCGGGTTGGCTAGGGTGAAGTCGCTGGACAGCGGGGGCAGAGCGGCAAGATGGGCGAAGGGAACACAGATGTCCGTTGAGAATCCACCCCGGCAATCGCTGACCATCTCCGGTCAGCCGATGTCGTCGCCACTGAAGGACGTGCGCGCCCTGTCACGGCAGATGGTCGGCCACTTCGTCGCCAATGTCGTCCCCTGTGGCACGCTGCCGGGCGACGCGATCTCCGGCGACGTCACCACCATCACCCGGATCTGCCTGGAATTCGCCGTCAGCATGCTCGACGGCCGCGACATCCCCAACAAGCTGCAGCGCCTGCAGGACGCGGCCAGCGGCTGGGCCCGCGAGGGCGTGCCGATCGACACCATCCACCACTCGATCGCCGAGGGCTTCAAGATCGGCCTCGACCTGGTGGTCGCGAACGCGTCGGTGAAGGACTACGACAACCTGGTCGACGGCGTGAAGATGGTGATGGAGATGCTCGACACCATCACCGCCCAGGTGTCGCTGGCCTACGTGCGGGAGCTGCGCGGCGTGGTCAGCGAACACCACACCGCCGTACACACCCTCACCTCGGCGCTGCTCGGCGGCCACAGCACCTCGACGATGGCCCGCGAGTGCGGAATCGCGATCGCCGAGACCTACGCCGTGCTCGCCCTGGCGATCCCGCCGCACCGCGAGGAAGCCAACCCCGCCCTCGACGCGAAGGTGGTCGCGCGGCGCAAGCTGCGCCGGGTGCAGGCCGAACTGGCCAAGCGCTGCGGCGATTCGGCGCTGTCGCTGCTCAGTGTCGACGGTGGCACGGTGCTCATCCCCGCGGGCACCTTCGATCGCGACGGTCTGGCCGCGCTCGTCGCCCAGCTCTCGCAGGCGGCCCAGGTCGGCATCACCGCGGCGATGGTCGAGACCAGCACGACCGGCGTCCCCGATGCCGCCGACCAGGCCCACGAGCTGCTGGACATGGTGCAGCGGCTCGACGTCACCTCGGGGCTGTACCGCTTCGACGAGCTGGCCCTCGAGTACCAGCTCACCCGCCCCGGCCCCGGCCGGGAGTTCCTCGGTTCGTTGCTCGACCCGCTGGACCAGTACCCCGAACTGCTGGAGACCCTGCAGCGCCACATCGCCAACAATCTCAACCGCCAGCGCACCGCCCGGGTGCTGCATGTGCACACCAATACGGTCGACTACCGGCTCAAGCGGATCGGCCAGCTCACCGGTTTCGACCCGACCCAGCCCTCGGGCCTGTGGTACCTGCGCTCGGCACTCGTCGCCCGCAGTTACCGCTCCGCTGCCTGACCTCTCCCGAAACGCCGAAGGCGCTGTCCGCGGAATCGCGGACAGCGCCTTCGTGTCGTCTCACAGGGAGCCGCCACCCCCGACCAGCCAGGGGTTGAATTCGCAGACCAGGTCAGGGCTACCCGCGGGGTCGAGGGCCCGCAGCGCGATCGACAGCGCACGCGGGGAGTACATCACCGTCAGGTGATCGGAGACGTCCTGTTCGCAGCCTTCCTGCAGGGTGATGTTGTCGACGGTGGCCCCGGGACCCGGCTTCAGGAAGGTCAGGTCGTAGGGGTTGGTGACCTCGTCGTAGCGGGTGCCGACGACGGTGTAGTCGACGCCGGCGACGGTGTCACCGTTGGCGTTGAGCTGGTTGACGAAGTCCGAGCCGATCGTCTGCTGGATACCGGCGTGCCCGACGAAGATCTCGATCAGACCCAGGATGTCGATACCGGCGTTGTTGATCATGCGGCCGAGGGCGCCGATGCCGTCGAGGCTGGTGCCGTGGTGGGTGGCGCCGAAGGTGACCAGGTTCTCGACCTTGGCCGCACCGCCGTCGAACTTGGTGTACCAGTTGGCCAGCGCGCCGCCCTGGGAGTGGGCGATGATGTCGACCTCGCCGGCGCCGGTGGCCGCGAGCACGCGGTCGACGAAGGTGGCGACCTGCTTGGACGAGTCCTGGATGTAGCCGGTGCCCATGACTCCGGGCAGCAGCGAACCGAGACCGCCGCCTTCGACCAGGCCCGAGCGACCGTAGTTGAAGGTGAAGGTGCAGTAGCCCGCGTCCTTGATCGGCTGGCCCATGAAGGCGTAGCCGTTGTAGGCGTTCATCCAGGTGCCGTGCAACAGCACCACCGGACGTGGATGTTCGGCGGTCGGCTTGCAGTTCCAGTCGTTGGCGCCGGGCGGGGCAGCGTCACCGTTGCCGAGTCCGTACCCGAACGCGGCCAGCCAGGAGGTCTGCGCGGGGCCGTAACCGATTGTGTCGGTGGACTTTCCACCGGAGGAGCCCGAGCTGGACCCCGAACCGCCGAAGCAGTTGCCCGAACCGTTCCCCGACCCGGCGCCGCTGCCGGAGGTGCAGGCCGAACCGCTACCGGGACCGGCCACCTCCCGGCCGGCGGTGATGATGTCGGCGAGGGCCTGCTCGGAGGGCGCGGGGTCCGGGGACGCGGCGGCCCCCGGACCGGTGAGCGCGACGGCGAGCGCGCCGACACCGGTGAGCACCGCCGTCTGTAGCGTCCGTCTGCGACTGGGAGATTTCATCGTTGCGTATCTTCCTGTGCGATTCGAGAAATACGAATGGCTGTTGTCGAAACCGCAACGAACATAAGGCCCGAAAATCTCCGCATTTCTGCCATTTCCGGGTTTCTGGACAGGTCACCACGGGTCGTCGAAAACCCCCATGAGGGGGCACAGGAATTCTTCGGCTACCCGGACCGCACGACCGTCCTGGTCACCGCCGGAACTGTTTCACCAGCCCCGACCAGCCACTCTCGCCCACGCCACCGGGAATTCGTCGGCGCACTGAACGTTCACAGCAGCCGCCCGCGAGAAACGAAGACAATTCCCACTTCCGGCGGGTCAGCATTCACCGCGCGCCGCGGTCCCCTGCAACCGCTCGTCGAGCCAGAGCATCGCTTCCGGATATCCGGTGACCGCGCCGATCACATGCTCGCCGAACACACTGCGGTACACCGCGTTCGCGCCGAGTACGCACTGCTCGTGGTACAGATTCCGCGCGCCGGCGGCGGGGATCCAGAACTCCTGCTCACCGTTGTAGATGTAGAGCGGTGTGGCCGAGCGCATTCCGGCCATCCTGGTGATCTCGTAGATCCGGGTGGCCAGGTCCGAGCGCAGCGGGTCGGGGATGTTCGCGCCGACATCGATCGGCAAATGCAGGATGCCGGGGACGGCGAACACGCTGACGCACTGGTCCTTCATCACCGAGGTGGCGACCCAGCGCGCCAGGTTGTTCATCGCGGCCAGGATCTCGGGGCGTTCCCGGCCGATCGCGAAGGTGGCCGCCATGAAGATCCCGGAGGCCAGATTCGCATTCATGCTGCGCGAGAGGATCTCGAAATCGGCGGGCACGCCGCCCAGCGCCGCACCGACGATCACGTCCGCGAGTTCCGGTGCGTAGGAATCGATCAGCTTGGCCGCGCCGTGGGTGGCGATGGCGCCGCCGGAGTAGCCGGTCATCGCGAACCGGCTCGCGCCGAACACGGCCGGATCGACGCTCCGTACCGCCCGGATCCCGTCGAGCACCGCGTGCCCGGCGACATAGGGTTCCGCGTAGGCCATCCACGGGCCCTCGTGATCGGGGACCAGGACCGCGTACCCGCGCAGCGCCGCCAATTGCGTTGTCGGCGGGAGGAATTCGGTCATGCTGGAGTGCAAATTGAGACCGTGCGAAAGGGTGTATCCCGGCGTGCAGTCGCGTCCCAGCGCATCGATCGGCAGGTTGTTGACCAGGACCGGCCGGTCGCCGGGGCCGGTCCAGTCGGTGGCGGGTACGAGCAGGGTCGCCGTGGCGAAGGACGGGCGTCCTTGCGAATCGTCGGTCCGGTATTTGAGCAGCGTGGCCGACCGCAGCGGTACCAGCGTCAGCGGGCCCGCGGTGGCGAGGATGTCGCGCGTGGCGATGATGTCGCCCGGCGCGAGATCGGCCAGCCCGTCGGGCCATTGGTCGAACATGGCGTCGCCGACGGCGGAGGGCAGGACCGCGGCCCGCAGCGCGGCGAGCTCGGCGTCGGGATCGGTGCCGGCCGAGGACGGGATCGGCGACGGCAGCACCTGATCGATCCAGCGTTGCAGATCGGGCAGGAAGCCCGGCGTACCCGGTTGTGGCACCGGGAATTCCGGGGTGGGATCGGCGGCAGCGCTGCCGACGGAGAACGAACACAGCAGCAGGATCGAGCAGATCAGCACACGCACAGATCGCATGGCACACACGCCTTCGGGTGGCAACGTCGGATTCGTCGCTGACGTGCGGCGATGCGGTGCTTCGTCGCCCGCCGAACCTCACCGAGCGCGCCTTCGTCAGTCCACTGACGGTACGCCGGAACCACCCGGCCGAATCGGCGTCGTGCCCGAGTCGTGACGCAATGCGGCACGATCGCAACAACAATCGGCCCGGATCCGCGTCGGGGTGTGCGGATCCGGGCCGATCGAAACCGGGCTCAGCAGGTGCTGGGCGCCGGTTCCCCCGGCAGCCGCGCGTCGAGCCACCTCAGCGCGGAAGGCAGTCCGAGCACAGCTGCGGTCAGGTGGTCCGGAGTAGGGTCGATGCGTTGACCACCGGGGTGCCCGCCGCGCACCAGCGCCGCGTGGTGGTGGTGATCGCGTCGACCGGGATCAGGCCGTCGATGGGCGAAAGCCATTCGCAGACAGGCATTGTCGGTCTTCCCAGGTCCGGATGCCGTCGAGGGTCACCTGACCACCCGATTCGGCTGCGCCGTAGGCGAAGCCGAGGCCGAGGTGGTCGGCAGTGCCATTGTCCACCCGCGCCGCGGGCGAGGTTCCACAGGTGCGCTGTGCGTGGGGGCGGCACGGACCACGGCCGGCACCAGCGCCGCCACCACGGCGGGCCCGGTCCCATCGTGCCGCGGCAACCCAGATCATCCGGCTGTCCTTCCGTGTCGCTACCGTCGAGACCGATACTTGCCGGTAGCGTGGCTCGTCGGTACCCCTTCGGACCGAGATCGGCGGAGCTCACAACCGGCACGAATGCGCGTTGTGACCGGATTCAAGTCGACGGCGATTCTCGTCGGTCACCGTCGCGCCGCGGCACCGGAGGGCTGTGAGATCTCCAGTGAATTCCAGAACATGTTCCACTCGACGGTCCGGGACCTACCGTCGAGTAGGAAGGCGCCCACCAGCGCCGGGGCAAAAGGAGCACGCCATGATTCCCATCGACGAGAACATCGCCGCCACCTCCCATCGCACCGACCGCACCGAGATACCGACCCGGCGGATCACGGTCTACTTCGACGGCGCGACACCGCAGGACGCGCTGGTCCTCGAGTACGCGGCGACTCCCGCGGAGGCGTGGGAGTTCACCACCGCGGCGGTGCACGCCGGACTGCTGGTGACCGTCGACGGGCAGGTGGGGCCCGAACTGCGCCGGCTCCCCTGCCGATCCCTCTGGCACTGAGCCCTCCGGCACCGCCGGGCCCGCCGCACTAGGCTGGCCGGGCGGCCGCGTCCCGGCCGCGCGCCAGGACGACAAGGAGGGCCTCGCGTGATGCGGTGGCAGTTCCCGGCCGCACTCGCCGCGGTCGCGGCGCTCGGCCTCACCGGCTGCGCCTCGACCACCGCCGACGAGCCGGCCTCGGCGGCTCCGTCGACGACCACCACGCCGCCCCGCTCGACCAGCAAGCCGCCGGTGACCCTTGTATCTCCCACTCCGACGGTCGATCCGTATTCCGGACTGCCGCTGATCGATCACCTCACCTGGACCGACACCATCGACGGCCCCCGCCTGCTCGTCGTTCCGACCGTCGCGGGCAGACACACCGCCGCGCCGGGCACCGACGAACTCGCCTGGCAGGAGGTTCTCGCCCTGGACGCCGACGCCGACGCGCCGGGGATGCGGGACCAATTCGTCTGCCACTGGGTGTGGGCGAGGATGGTCGCGCCCGACAAACCGAGCTGGAACCTCGAACCGTGGCGACCCGCCGTCGGCTATTCGGCCACGGTGTCGGCGAACTGCAATCCCGGCGGCCCGGAACGCTGACGGCGGCCGATCCGCTCGAAAGGAGCACTCGCATGCGCATCGTCGTCGCCGGTGGACACGGCAAGATCGCCCTGCTGCTGGCCCCGTTGCTCACCCGTCGCGGTGATCAGGTCCACGCGCTCATCCGCCGTCCCGATCAGGCCGCCGACATCGCCGCGACCGGCGGCGTTCCGGTCATCTTCGACATGGAACGCGACACCCCCGGCGACCTCGCCGCCGCGATCGCCGGATCGGACGCGGTCGTCTTCGCCGCGGGCGCGGGTCCGGGTAGCGGCGCCGAGCGCAAGTACACCGTCGACCTCGGCGGCTCGGTGCAGCTCGCCGACGCCGCCGAGCAGACCGGCGTCCGGCGCTTTGTGCAGATCTCGACGATGGGCGCAGGCTCACCGCCTGCCCCGGGAACCGACGCGGTCTGGGCCGCCTATATCGAGGCCAAGACGCGCGCGGAAGACGATCTGCGGGCCCGCGCACTGGACTGGACGATCCTGCGACCCGGCATGCTCACCGACGCCGCAGGCAACGGTCTGGTCACGCTCGGACCACCGCCGATTTCGCGCGGTCCGATACCCCGCGCCGACGTCGCCGCAACCCTCGCGTCGCTCTTGGTCGCGGACAATACATTTCGGCACACGCTGGAATTGGTCTCCGGCACGGAGCCGATCGCGTCGGCCGTGTCGGCAATTCGGTAGCCGAAAATTAACTATCGCAACAATATTCGGCCGGCTGGCCGAATCTCGCCGACGGGCGACAACCCCCGCGCCACCCCGCGGGCGAGACCAGCCGCCGGTCACGGCGATATCCACCCGCCATTCGCCGCGAACACGGTGGCGCAAACCCGGATTCGCCGCTCAGAAGCCGAGAAAAGCCCTGCATCGAGACGGAATCGATCATGCAGATGTGCTTGCATTCGAAACTTGACCCGTCCTAAACTCAGGGCCGCAACACAATTCAGGGGATAGTCAGGGGAGGCCGCGAGCGGCACACCTGGGGCTATGTTTGCCTTGGGTTTGCCACTGCCTAAACACAGGGGCGTTCACCATGAACAACACCAACGGCCGTTTCGGATTCGCCAATCGCGCAGCGACGACCCACCCCGTCACCGCAGGGTGCTCCAGGGAAACAGCGGTCGCCTATGTCATCGATGCCGTGGAATCCACCGGCGCGGCGACGCGCAATGATTTCGATATCGACCGAATCGTGACCACCGCGCACGAATTGGCCGACGACTGGGATCTGCAGACGCTGACCCCCGACACCTTCTGGCGGATCGCCGCGGGCTGCATCCGCTACTGAATCACCGACCCGGACCGGGCGCCGTCCGCGGCGCCCGGTAGCGGTGCCTCGTCTCAGGCGCGGTCGGCGTAGTCCAGCAGGATCTCGCGCGAGCGATCGGGCCGCGCGGCCTGCACGCTGAGCTGATCCATCACCGACAGATACAGCGCCAGGTCCTGCCGACGCTCGAGGTACAGCGCGCTGGTGAGCTGCTCGAGGTAGACGATGTCGGGCAGCTCGGGCTCGGCGAAGCGCAGAATACTGAAGGAGCTGCCGGCGGCGGCGTGCCCACCGGCGGAGTACGGCAGCACCTGCACGGTCACGTTCGGCAGCGCGGACAGCTCGGCGAGATAGCGCAGCTGCGCGCGATGCACATCCCGCCCGCCGATCGGGCGGTGCAGGACGGCCTCGTCGATGACCGCCCACACCACCGGCGGGTCGACCCGGCGCAGCACTTCCTGGCGGAGCTGACGGACCTGCACCCGGCGCTCGGTATCGGCGTCGTCGAACCCGAGGGTGACGATCGCCCGCGTGTACTCCGGCGTCTGCAGCAGGCCGGGCACCAACTGGGCCTCATAGGTGCGGATCTGGCTGGCCGCCTGCTCGAGCCCCAGATAGGTGCTGAACCACGAGGGCAGCAGATCGCTGTAGCGATGCCACCAGCCGGGTTCACTTGCCTGCCTGGCCAGTTCGAAGAAGGACTCACGCTCGCGGGTGTCGTGGACACCGTAGAGCGTGAGCAGGTCCCTGATGTCACGTTCTTTGAATCCGGTGCGTCCCAGTTCGAGCCGGCTGATCTTGGCGTGTGAGCCACGGATCGCGTCACCAGCCGCTTCGCGGGTGATGCCTTTGCTCTCGCGCAGTTTGCGCAACTGACCACCGAGGGCGATACGCAGCACGGTGGGGCCGCGATCGACAACGGGTTGCACGCGACCGATCTCGTCGGGTTCAGCCGTCATGGCTGCCGATATTACCGATCACCGGGTCAAGTAGTCGAACTCTCCGGCCTTCGCGCCGCGGATGAAAGCGTCGATCTCGGGCCGGGTGTAGAAGATCACCGAGCCGTGCGGGTCGCGCGAGTTGCGCACGGCGACCGAACCGTCCGTCGCTTCGGCCACCTCGACGCAGTTGCCGCTGGGGTTGCTGAAGGTGCTCTTGCGCCAGTCGCCGACGCCAGGGCGTTCCCGCTGATCATGGTGCATACCGGACACGTCACACTCCTCGTTCTCGATTGATGCCATCAGTACGAAAGTTGCAGATGCACGCACAAACGTTCTTGCATCTGCACGTTGCGATCGGGACATTAACACGGTTCACATACGGCCGCACCGGTCGGTACTTACCCGGTGACACGACCTGGGCGGCCGCTGGATAGATGACGTCCAGTCCCCTGAATTCGCAAGCGCCACAACCCGATCAGCTGCCCGACACGTCCGAATCGACAGTGCAGATGTGCTTGCATCTGCAAACAACACACCCGTAGACTCGGGCTGCAAGATCACCGGAAGGGACGTCGGCAGCACCAGCCGGATGGGCCCTCCGCCGCCGGATGCGAGGGGACTCGGATGAGTACGCCGTTTCGAACACCCCGCCGGGTCTCGGCCGGAACCGCCGGCCTCGAGATCCCGCGATACCTCGGCACGGCAGGCGCGTCCTCAGGATCGTGTAGCGACGAGCCGCTCGGGCTCACCTACCGCCAGGCACGCGAGATGCTGCGTCAGCACGACGTGCACGGTCCGCAGTGCCGCCAATGGCTGGCCGCCGCGGCCTATCTCTCCGCGGGCCTGGACGACGAATAGCCGGTTGTAACGTCTTCGTGCTGGTCACGGCCGTGTCACCGAGGCATCCTGAAGAGGAATGACCGGGCTCGACACAGGTGAGCGGCGTATGCGAATAGCGGAGATCCTGCGCAACAAGGGCACGACGGTGACCACGGTCCCGCCGCAGACCACGGTGCGCGCCCTGCTCACCGTGCTGGCCGAGCACAATATCGGCGCGGTGGTGGTCTCCCCCGACGGCGCGGCCATCAGCGGGATCGTCTCCGAGCGCGATGTGGTCCGCCACCTCGACCGGCACGGCGCCGCCCTGCTCGACCAGCCGGTCGCCGAGATCATGACCGACCGGGTGCGCACCTGCGGCCCCGAGGATCACGTCTCCTCGTTGCGCGAGGTCATGACCGAGCACCGGGTCCGGCACATGCCGGTCGTCGAGGCGGAGCGGCTGATCGGGATCGTCAGCATCGGCGACGTGGTGAAGAGCGAGATCACCGAGCTGGCCGCCGAACGCGGGCACCTGGTCGACTACCTGCAGGGCAAGTACTGAGCCCGAGGCCGAAAAGCGTTGCCCGCGAGAATTCTTCGTCAGCCGTACCAGAAAAGTGCGTATCGTTGAGCTGGTGCACCCCCTCCGGCCCGAGCTCACCGCCGTTCCGGCGCTGCGGCACGCGCCGACGCCGGTGCCCTCGTCGATCCGCGACCGCTTTCCCGCGCTGGCCGATCCGGCCGTGGTGTATCTCGACAGCGCCGCCACGACCCAGAAGCCCGACACCGTGATCGCCGCCGTCACCGGCTATCACGCCCAGCACACGGCCAATGCCGGTCGCGGCACCTACAGCTGGGCGACCTCGCTGTCCGCGCGGATCACCGCCATCCGGTCCCGGGCCGCGGCGTTCGTCGGTGCGGAGCATCCCGACGAGATCGTCTTCACCAGCGGCGCGACCGCGGCACTCGGCGCCGTCGCCTACAGCTGGGGCCTGGCCGTCCTCGACGACGGCGACGAGATCCTCTACAACCCCGCCGATCACGCGTCCACTGTGCTGCCCTGGCACCATCTGCGCGACACCCTGGCCCGGTTCGGGCGCCGGATCGTCCTGCGCCCCTATCGCAGCACCGCGGCGGGCGAGGCCGACACCGACGACATCCTCGCCCAGGTCGGTCCGCGCACCCGGCTGATCACCACCAGCCACCTGCACCACGTCTACGGCGGGCTGACCACGCTCGAGGAACTGCGCGGCCGGATCGACCCGGAGATCCTGCTGTGTTTCGACTGCTCGCAGAGCGGTGGGCACCTGCCGGTCGACGTGATCGACCTCGGCGCCGACTTCGCGGTGTTCGCCGGGCACAAGATGTTCGGCGCCCCCGGGATCGGGCTGCTGTACTGCCGGCGGCGGGTCCACGACCGGCTGCGGCCGTTCCTGCCCGGTGGGCATTCCGGGGTGACGGTCGGGGAATCCGGGCTGATCGGCTCCGGTATGCCGGAGCTGCTGGAGGGCGGCACCCACAACATTCCTGGAATCCTTTCGCTCGCACCGGCTTTCGATCTACTGGACGAGCTGGACCCGATCGCGATCGCCGCGCACAACCGGGAGCTGACGCTGCGGCTGATCGACGGGTTACGGCCGCTGCCCGGCCTGGAGTTCCTGCCGGGCCCCGCGTACGCGGGCTGCGCGGTGGGGTACGGGATCGTCTCGTTCACGCTCGACGGAATCAGCGCCACGGATCTCGGTTTCGTGCTGGCCGACGCCGGTTTCCTGGTCCGCACCGGGGCGCACTGTGTACCGAGCACCGAGCCCGGGGCGGATTCGGTGCGGGTGAGCACCCACCTCTACAACACCCTGGACGAGATCGATCGTTTCGTCGCCTGCGTGGCCGGCCTCGCCGGGCACGGGCGCTGACCATTTCCTGTCCCGAGCCGAGGAGGAACCCATGGGCACGCACCCCGCGCAGTACTACGATCGGCGGGCCGCGTCCCGGGTACTGGCCGAGCTGGCCGCACCCGGACTGTTCGCGGGGGCCGAGCCGCCCTCGCCGGCCAGGATCACTTACCGCGCCACGGCATTACGGCCCGAGCCCGGCAGCGCGCTGACCCATTCGCAGCGGATGTATCTCGAGCGGTTCATGCGGCCGTGCCGCCCCGACCAGGTCACCAGCGCGACCCACCGCATCACCTGGACCGACAGCGCGGGCGTGCCGAATACCGGGTACTTCCACGCCGAGGGCGCGGGCCCCGAACTGGCCGTGGTGGCCAGGGAGACGGTGCTGACGCTGTGGCGGGAGCTGGCCGCCTCCGGTCTGGTGGCGCGCGCTGCGGCGCTGACCGCACCCGATCTCGCGGTGCTGGCGGGCACCACCACCGATCACGACCCACACGAGATCTTCCGCGTCGGGGTGGAGGCCACCGGGCGCGCGCTGGTCCAGCACGGGCTCGTGGCGGCGGACACCCCCTATCGCGATCTCGTCGGCTTCGCCCGGGGACTGCGCGATTCCGGCATCTTCGCCGCCGTCGCGACCCGGTGGTTCTGGGAACTGCAGGCCTCGACGTTCCGGCGGGGGATGATCCCGGTGCGCCTGGTCGCCCAGCCCGACGGGAGCGTGCGCTACACCGCCGACTCGATCGCGGTGCTGCGCGCCATGAAGGACGCCACCATCGCCGACGCGCACGCGGTGATGCGCCGGGCGGTCACCGAGGAGGGTCTCGACACCGAGGCCGCGGTGGCCAAGTACCACGACGACCTCGACCTCATCTCCCGCCAGTACGCCCTGCTGCCGGCGAGCACCGGACCCGCGTGCCTGGCGGCGGCACCGCAGGCGGTCGGCGGCGCGGCGGTGCATGTGCTGGCCACCGTGGTGGACCGGTTCGTCGAGACCTTCGCCGCGCTGGCGGGCACGGTGGTCGTCGTCGAGGACACCACCCAGCAGGTGCCCGACGGTGCGCCGCTGGGCGACGACAGCGTCTTCTACGTCCCCGACATGAGCTGCAAGCACTGTGTCCGCACCATCACCGCACTGCTCGAATCGATGGACATCCCGGTGGCCGAGGTCGATCTGGAGTCCAAACGGGTGACCGCGCGGATCCGTAGCCCGCGCCATCGGTTCCGGGTGTTCGAGGCGCTGCGCGACGGCGGCTACAACCCGGTCGACGACGTGCCGGCGCAGGCGCCGGGCGCGGCGGTGGGATGACGCCGCCGCCCGCCGTTCCCGCCGCGCTCCCCCCGCTGGTCGCCGGCTTCCTCGCCGACCGGCCCGCCGTGCGTGCGGCGCTGGACCGCTACGGTTCGCCGCTGCATCTGCTGTTCCCGCAGGTGTTCGCGGCGAACCTGGCCGCCCTGCGCGCGGTGCTCGACGCGGGGGCCAGCCGGTACCGGATCTGCTACGCGCACAAGGTGAACCGTTCGGCCGCTTTCGCGCGCACGGCGGCGGCGGCCGGCATCTCCGTCGACGTCGCCTCGGCGCGGGAATTGTCGGCCGCCCACACCGCCGGGTTCCCCGCTGACCGGATCGAGGCGACCGGCCCCAAGGGGGTGGCCATGCTGCGCGCGGCGCTCGCGGCGGGGGTGACGGTCAATGTCGACAATCTGTGGGAGCTCTCGACGCTGGCCGACCTGGCGGAATCGACGGTCCCCGTGCTGCTGCGCGTCTCGGGCTTCCCCGGCAGCGCCCCGAGCCGCTTCGGCATCGACCTCGCGGCCGTCGACGCGGCGTTCGAGGTGCTCACCCGGCACCGGGATCGGCTGCGGCTGCTGGGTTTCGCCTTCCACCTCGACACGGCCGCCACCGCGGAACGCGTCCGGGCGGTCGCCGCGTGCCTGGATCTCGTCGAGCGCGCCTACGGACACGATCTGACACCGACCGTCCTCGATATCGGCGGTGGGCTACGTCAGGTCTTCACCGCCGACGCCGCTGGCTACGACGCCTACGACCACGCGCTGCGCGCGGGCCTGCTCGGCCGGGGCGAGGCACTGCACTGGGGCAGCAGTACATTCGGCTACCACGTGTCCGGCGGCGCGGTCCACGGCGGACCGGTGTTCCACAAGTACGCCAATACCGAGTCGGCCGCCGGCATCCTCGCCGATCTGCTCGGCACGCCGCTGCCCGGGCATGGTGGCCGCGCACTGGGACAGGTGCTCGCCGACAATCTGCTCGAGCTGTGGCTCGAGCCCGGCAAGGCGCTGGTCGATCAGGCCGGCATCACACTGGCCAGTGTCGAATTCGTCAAACAGGCCGGCAACGGCGCGACCCTGGTGCATCTGGACCTGAGCCGCGACACGGTCACCGCCGCCGACCAGGAGGTACTCATCGACCCCGTGGTGCTCGCCGAACCCGCCGTCGCCGAACCCGCCGGGGTGTTCTTCGCCGGGCATCTGTGTCTGGAGCGGGATCTGGTCACCCAGCGGCAAGTGCGGGTGGCCGGGGTGCCCGCGCCGGACGATCCCGTGCTGTTCGCCAATACCGGCGCCTATCACATGGACCTGTCCGCCGCACAGGCCAGCATGCATCCGGCGGTGGCGAAAGTCGCTGTGCTGCATGATGCCTCAGGTTTCTCGCTGTGCCCCGACGCGGACTACCGGGTGCCGTGATGCTCTACACCCACATCACCGAGCTCATCGGCAACACTCCCCTGCTGCGTCTCGATCCGGCGGTCCACGGGCTGGCCGGGGTGGAGCTGTACGCGAAACTGGAGTCGCACAATCCGTTCGGTTCGGTCAAGGACCGGGTGGCCTGGGCGATGATCCGCGCCGACCTGGACCGTATCGCCGCCGACGGGCAGTCGTTCATCGAGGCCTCCAGCGGCAATACCGCCAAGGCGCTGCGGGTCCTCGGCGCGCTGCACGGCATCCCGCTGCGGGCGGTGACCAACCGGATCAGGGTCGGCGAGGTCAGGCAGCTGCTGCAACTGCTCGGCACCGAGATCGTGGAGCTGCCCGGCCTGTCCGAATGCCCGGATCCGCACGCGGCCGACGATGTCTCGGCGGTGATCGCGCAGACCACCGGTCAGGCGCCGCAGCGGTGGTTCCATCCGTCGCAGTACACCAACGAGCGCAATATCGACGCCCACCACGACGGCACCGGCACCGAGATCGCCGCCGACCTCGCCGAAGCGGGCATCGCGCATCTCGACTACCTGATCGGCGGACTCGGCACCACCGGATCCACCCGGGGCACCGCGACCGCGCTACTCGCCCATCATCCGGCGCTGCGCACGATCGGCGTGGTCTCGGACCGGTTCGACTTCATCCCCGGCATCCGCTCCGAACGCGAGATGTGGGATGTCGGGCTGTTCCGGCCCGATTTCTACGACGACATCGTCACCGTCGACTCGGCCGCCGCCATCGACGCCACCCTCGCGCTGATCCACGGCTACGGGGTGCTCGCCGGGCCCACCAGCGGCGCGAGCTACGCGGCGGCCCTGCGCGCGCTGGCCACGGCGCCGCGCCCGGACGATCGGCCGCTGGTCGCGGTGCTCATCGTGTGCGACCGGCTCGAGCCCTACCTGTCCTATATCGCCAAGCGCAGGCCGGAGCTGTTCGGCAAGGCCGCCGGCCCGGCCGCGCCCGGACCCGACGACACCGCCGCCGCACCGACTCTCACGCCCGCCGAGCTGGCCGAGCTGGACCGGTCCGGCAGGCCGACCGTCGTCGACACCAGGGGCGCGATGGCCTATCGGGTCGGGCATGTGCCCGGTGCGCTCAATATCCGCGACGATCAGCTCGACGAGATGCTCGCCCAGGGCATGCCGTTCCCGCGCTCGCGCCCGGTCGTGTTCGTGTGCCCGGTCGGCGAGACCTCGCTGCGCTTCGCCGCCCTCGCCCACCGCGCGGGCTATGCCGCCTACAGCCTGGCCGGCGGCATCGTCGCCTGGCGCGACGCGGGTCACCCGCTCGAACGCGGCGGCTGATCAGACGAGCACCCGCGCGGCCCGGCGGGCGCCCGCGAGGGACCGGCGCGTGCCCGTGGCCGCCAGCAGCGCGCTCAGCGGGCCGCGGTAGCCGTCGGCGAGGAGTCCGACGACCGCCCGGAACCGCGCGACGAACCGTTCCGCGGTCTCCTCGTCGAACCGGGCGACCGGATACAGGAACGAGCCGTCGATCCCGGCGGGCGCGCCGAGCGGATCGTAGTGATCGGTCAGCCCGAACTCGAGATCGTGCTTGGCCCTGACCACACCGGTCGGCACCTCGGTGATCGAGAACCCCTGGGCCGGAGCGGGTTCGGCGGTGGTGCGCGGTGCCCGGGCGCGCTGCAGGATCAGCGTCGCCTGGAACAGCGGCAGCGCCGCGTCCTGGAGCAGGCAGCGCTTCAGCCGGGGATTGGGGGTGTCGGGGTGGGCGTAGGCGGCGAGTGCCACGCGGCGCACCTGGTCGACGAGTTCGTCGACGTCGCCGGCGCGGTCCAGTCGCACGCGCATGAGGACGTCGTCGGAGAAGTTGCCGACCAGGTCGTCGAGGAGGCGGTGGTCGCGCCCCGAGACCGCGGTGGCCACGGTGACATCGGCGCTGCGGGCGAACGCGCCGACGGTCACCGCGAACGCGGCCTGCAGGACCATGAACAGGCTCGCCCGCCCGTCCTGCGCCAGTCGCAGCAGACCGGCGTGGGTCCGCGCGTCGAACGAGATCGGCAGCAGCGCACCGGCAACCGGGTCGACGGGCGGCGACTGCGGTTCGCGCGCGGGCAGGTCCAGCAGGGCGGGTCGCCCGGCCAGCGCGTTGGCCCAGTAGCGCAGCTGGTGGGTGGCGCGACTCCACTCGTCGGTGAACTCGCCGAGCTGGGCGTGCTTCCACAGGGTGTAGTCGGTGTAGCTCACCGGCAGCGGCGGCCACTCGGGTGCGGTACCGGCGCGGCACGCGCTGTAGGCGGTGACCAGGTCCCGGATCAGCGGCCCCAGCGAACGCCCGTCGACCGAGATGTGGTGCACGACCAAGGCGAGCACCACATCGCCTGGTCCTACGACGAACAGTCGCGCACGCACCGGCAGCTCGCGCGTGAGATCGAAGGCTTGCGCGGACAGCGCCGCGACGGCCGCCGCGAGTTCCCCCTCGGTGACCGCACATTCGGCGATATCGAGCGCCACCTCCGCCGTGTCGACGACGTGCTGCGCCGGGCCGTGCTCGGTCGCCGGATAGATCGTGCGCAGCGGTTCATGCCGGGCGACAAGGCATTCCAGCGCTGCCCGCAGCGCGGCCGGGTCCACCTCGGCGCCGCGCAACCGCAGGGCACGCGCGACATTCCAGTCCGCGGACCGGCCGAGCCGGGCGGCATGCCACATGCGCTCCTGCGCGGGCGCCAACGGCACATGCGCCGGGCGCGGCTGCGGCCCGAGCAGGACGACCGGCGGCACCGGCGGACGGAAACACCCCGCCTCCGCCCCGGCCCGTGGTGCCGTCAGCACCCCGCAACCGGTGTCATATCCCCCCGACCTCATCCCCCGACCGGGGTCGAACACTCGTAACAACCTCCACGCCCGTACCAACAGATTCGGAACGCTAACGAGCGGATGTGAACTAACAGTTACCGGATTGTGACCACGTCCGGTCGAGCAGACAGCGCCGCGAACCCGCGATGTCGCTGTCTGTCCACTTTCCCGGAAAATCGCCCAAATGCCGCGTTACAGTGGCGTCGGGAAGCGGAGCGAGGAGCTGGTCGGTGTCCATCGGGAAATTGGTGTCGTTCGACGGGTCACGGGGTTTCGGATTCATCCGGCCCGACGACGGCGGGCCCGATGTCTTCGTCCACGTCAACGACATCGGCCTCGACGAGGACGAATTGCGTCAGGGCAGGCTGTTCGAATTCGATGTGACCGAAGGCGATCGTGGCCCCAAGGCGATCAACCTGACCGCCGCGGGTCACACCGCGCCTGCCCCGAAGTCGCGTAAGGAGCGCACGGGCGGTGACCGCCTCGGCCCCGACGAACTGCGCCGCCAGATCACCGAACTGCTACTGGAGGCCTCCCCCGCGCTCACCGCGGCCGAGATCATCACCATTCGCGAGCGGTTCACCGCCTTCGCCGACGAACACGGCTGGCTCGACAGCTGACCTCGCGCCTGCCCGGACTCCACGGCCACGGCACCTGGAACTCGCCGAACCGCACCGTCTACGACTTCGCGGTGGTGGCCCCCTTTCGATCGCGACACCGCCGCGCGCGATGTCCGCGCGGTGTCGGTGGGCCGCCCTACGATCGAAGCCGCACCGATGAATCGGGCACGCTCGCGCCGTCGACACGGGTGAACCCACCCGCGAGGAGGATCGGATGGATCTACCGGTGATGCCGCCAGTGCGCCCCATGCTGGCCAAGTCGACCCCGTCGTTGCCCCGCGAGCCCGGGCTCAGTTACGAACCCAAATGGGATGGGTTCCGGTGCATCGTGTTCCGCGACGGCGACGAGATCGAACTCGGTTCCCGCAACGACCGCCCGCTCACCCGGTACTTCCCCGAACTGGCCGAGCTGCTCCAAGCCGCCCTGCCGCAGCGCTGTGTCGTCGACGGGGAGATCGTCGTCGTCACCGATCAGGGCCTGGATTTCGACACGCTGCAGCAGCGGCTGCACCCGGCGGCGTCGCGGGTGAACAAGCTGGCCGCCGAGACGCCCGCCAGCTTCGTCGCCTTCGATCTGCTCGCTCTGGGTGATCGCGATCTGACCACCGAACCGTTCGCCGAGCGCAGGCGCGCACTGGAATCGCTGCTCGCGGCCGCGCCGGGCCGTATTCACCTCACCCCGATCACCCAGGACCCCGATGTCGCGCAGGACTGGTTCACCCGGTTCGAAGGCGCGGGTTTCGACGGGGTGATGGCCAAAGCCGACGACCTGGCCTATCTCCAGGACAAACGCGTGATGCTCAAGATCAAGCACGAACGCACCGCCGACTGTGTGGTCGCGGGTTACCGGATGCACAAGGACGGCGAGGGCGTGGGATCACTGCTGCTCGGCCTGTTCGACGACGACGGCAACCTGCATCATGTCGGTGTCGCGTCGAGCTTCACCGCGGCCCGGCGCCGCGAACTGCTCGGCGAGCTGGCGCCGCTGCGGGAGAACGCGCTCGAGGACCATCCGTGGCGCAACTGGGCCGACGCGGTCGCCCAGGCCGGCGCCGACGGCAAGATGCCCGGCGGGGTGAGCCGGTGGACCGGCGGCAAGGATCTGTCCTGGGAACCGCTGCGCCCGGAGCTGGTCGCCGAGGTCCGCTACGAGCACGTGCAGTCGGGACGGTTCCGGCACGGCGGGCGGCTGGTCCGCTTCCGCGCCGACCGCACCCCGGATTCGTGCACCTACGCCCAGCTCGACGAGGTCGCCCCGGCCGAACTCGACGCGATCTTCGGCGGTGCGCGATGAGCGCCGCCGTGGAGATCGAGGTCGACGGCCGCGTCCTGTCGATCAGCAATCCGGACAAGGTCTACTTCAGCAAGCGCGGTGACACCAAGCTCGACCTGGTCCGTTACTACCAGGCCGTCGCCGAACCCCTGCTCGGTGTCATCGGCGACCGGCCGCTGCTGCTGGAGCGCTATCCCGACGGCGCGTCCGGCAAGTCGTGGTTCCAGAAGCGGGTGCCGAAGTCGGCGCCGGACTGGTTGCAGACCGTGGAGGTGTCGACGCCGAACGGCACCACCAGCGACGCCCTCGTCGCCCACGATCTCGCCCACCTCCTGTGGGCGGTGAACCAGGGCTGCCTCGGCTTCCACGTCTGGCCCAACCACGTGCCCGATCTGCGGATCGCCGACGAACTGCGGATCGACCTCGATCCCTCGCCCGGGATCGGTTTCGACGATCTGCGCCGGGCGGCGGTGCGCACCAGGGAGCTGCTGACCGAACTCGGCATCGAGAGCTGGATCAAGACCTCTGGCTCGCGCGGGTTGCACATCTACGCCGTGCTCGAACCCCGGTGGGACGGTTACGAGGTGCGCGCGGCCGCCGTCGCGCTGGCCAGGGAATTGGAGCGCCGCCACCCCGAGGAGATCACCGCGCACTGGTGGAAAGAGGAGCGCGGTTCGCGGGTCTTCGTCGACTTCAACCAGAACGCGCCGCACAAGACGGTGTTCGGCGCGTGGTCGGTCCGTCCGAAGGTGGGCGGGCAGGTGTCGACGCCGATCGCCTGGGCCGACCTCGACACCGTCGTTCCCGACGACCTCACGCTCGCCACCGTCCCCGCCCGGCTGGCCGAGTACGGTGACCCGTGGGCCGACCGCACGCCGCAGTCCATCGAACCGCTGCTGGCGATGTCGGAACGCGATATGGCGGCGGGCTTGATGGACGCGCCGTGGCCGCCGCAATACCCGAAGATGCCGAACGAGCCACCGCGGGTGCAGCCGAGCCGGGCCAAGCAGTCCGACTGAGGACCTATTCGGTCCAGGGCACCCAGGTGCCCGCCCCCGCCTTGCCCTCGCACACCAGGGCGTGGTTGTCGGAGGTGCGCCCCGACTTGTCCACCGTGGGATCGCAGCGCGCGCCCTCGGTGTAGTACGACCCGGACACCCGGAACGGGCCCGACCAGGTATAGGCGCCGTCGGCCCGCAGACACAGCAGGGTCGCACCGTCCGCCGCGACGCCGAGCAGCCCGGCCCGGTCCGCCGAACACGGTGTGCCCTTCTCGACGACGGTGCCGACCGGGCTCAGCACCGGGACGGTCCCGGTCGCGGTGGCGGTCGGCGCGCCCTGCGACGGCACGGTGGTCGACACCGAGGTCACCGTCGTCTCCTGGGCGAGAGTGGGCACTTCGAGATCCAGCCCACCGAACATCACCAGTCCCACCGTGGCCAGAGCGGCGACCTCGGCGATGCCGAGCAGCAGCGCGAACACCGCCATCCCCCGCCCCCGCGGATGCCCGAACGACAGCAGCCCGAACACGATCGCGATCGGGAACAGCAGTACCAGCGCGGCGGCGAGCGCGACCATCGCGTACGGGTTCACCCGTGGCTGGTCGGCGCGTCCCGCACCCGCAGCACCGTCTTCCGGTGTCGCGTGCGGCCAGCGCTGACCGTTCCAGCGCCGCTCGTCCATGTCCTCTTCGGGGTCGTCGTCCCATTCGTCGTACCGTGCCATCAACCCCGGGTCCCTCTCGATCCCCCCGGCGCGGAATCGAACCACTTGCGACGCCGGGTTACGCGACGAGAATAGGGACTCCGGGACGGTCGGTCAGCGCAAACGACAAATGCGTGTACCTGCGGTTCGCCGCCGAATCCAGGGGCATCGACACGGGTAACGAACCGGCAAACACCTTTGCCTCCCCACCATCGACGGGTCCATGCTGGTCACCAGGTGAACCACAGCGCGCAGTAGCGGCCCGCGAGGAGGACCCCATGTCCGGTAGCACCACTTCGGCAGACGACCAGCACTGGCACGCCCAGGCCGGCGATCTGCTCGCCGACGATTACAACGTTCCCGGCCTCATCGCGTGCGCGATCGGCATCGTCGGCCTGGCCTGCACGCTGGTTGGCGCGGGTTCGGGGCACTACGGCTGGGCGGTGGTCGCCGGGGTGGCCACGGCGATATTCCTCGTCGGTGGCGCGGGCGCGCTGCTGTTCGAGCATCGCCGGGAGGAGCAGATCGAGCTCGCGTACGGGCGCGGCGGGCACGCACCCGGGCACGTCGGCCCGCAGCGCTACAGCGCCCGCGACATTCCGCTCCCGAACCCCGCCCGGCGCAGGCTGACGTCCTAGTCGAGCACGCCCGTCCGGGGTTCGACGCTGGGGATGGTCTCGGTGATCACGGTGATCAGGGTGTCGGCGAGCAGCCGGTGCACCTGGTCGCGGGTCAGCGTGCCCCGGGTGATCCACTCCCGGCCCGCCACCTTCACCAGTCCCGCGTAGGCGAGGACCAGCGCGCGCGATGTCGCATTGTCTGCCAGATCGGACCGGCCGATCATCACCAGCATCCGTTCGGCGGCCGCGTCGTCGGCCTGGTCGAGGATCTGCTGCACCTCGGGGTCGTCGCCGACGCCCTCGTGGCTGGTGACCTTCACCCAGGTGGTGCCGTGCTCGGCGATGGTGTCGAGCAGCCAGGTGACGATCGCGTCGACCCGCTCGACCGGCCTGCCGTCGGGGATGGACACCTTGTCCGGCCGCGGCAGCGTCACCATCCGGCGCACGACGGCCAGATACAGGTCGCGCTTGTTGCCGAAATAGTGGTTGATCAGCCCACGAGCGACACCGGCGCGCTGCGCGAGTTCCGCGGTGGACACCGCCGCGTAGGGCCGCTCGCCGAACATGTCGATGGCACAGGCCAGGATCTGCGCGCGTCGCTCGTCGGGTTCGAGCCTGCGCCTGCGGGGCGCGTCTGCGGTGTCGGTGTCGAGCGGGGAAATCGGGCTGCTCCGTCGGGTTCGAGGGTCGCCGCGCTGTTGCGGTGACGGTGCACCACGATACCCAGCGGGTCCGTCGAGCGGCCAATGCGACAATAAGTGTCGTCCCCCGCTCCCGCACGAAGGAATGCCGCACTCCCCGATGACCGCGAACATGATCGATCCGGACGAGTTGGCGACCTGTCTGCGGGTGCTGGACCAGGCCGGGCAACTGGAGAAGGAACACCCCGATTCGATCGCGGTCCAGCGCGCGGTGGGGCACATGTTCAAAAAGCTCAAGCAGCGCAAGCGCCTCGAGGCCAGGGAGCAGGTCGCCTCGGCCGATCGCGCGGTCATCGCCGCGACGGCCACCGGCTCACCCCAGCGCATCGACGACGAGACCGCGGGCATCCCGATCAGCTCGGCCACCTCCGGCGCGAGCGCGGGCACCCTGCTGCGGCCGCGGCCCTGCTACATCTGCAAGCAGCGCTACACCCAGGTCGACGCCTTCTATCACCAGCTCTGCCCCGACTGCGCCGCCGCGAGCCACGCCAAGCGCGACGCCCGCACCGACCTGTCCGGCAAGCGCGCCCTGCTCACCGGTGGCCGCGCCAAGATCGGTATGTACATCGCCTTGCGACTGCTGCGCGACGGCGCGCACACCACCATCACCACCCGCTTCCCCAACGACGCGATCCGCCGTTTCGCCGCGATGGAGGACAGCGCCGACTGGCTGCACCGGCTGCGCATCGTCGGCATCGACCTGCGCGACCCGGCCCAGGTCGTCGCGCTGGCCGACGACGTCGCCGCGCAGGGCCCGCTCGACATCCTGATCAACAACGCCGCGCAGACCGTACGCCGTTCGGCGGGTGCCTACAGCGCGCTGGTCGACGCCGAGACCGCGCCGCTGCCCGCGGGCGTGCTGCCGGAGATGGTCACCTTCGGCAAGACCATGCAGGCGCATCCGACCGCGCTCACCGCCTCGCTGACGCCGTCGCTGTCGGCCGCCGAGGTCGCCGAGCTCGCGCTGGTCGCCGGATCGGCCACCCCGGAGCGGATCGCGGCGGGTGTGGCCATCGACGCCGGCGGGCTGGTGCCCGACCTCGCACACACCAACAGCTGGGTGCAGACGGTCGCCGAGGTCGACGCCACCGAGCTGCTCGAGGTGCAGCTGTGCAACTCCGTCGCGCCGTTCATCCTGGTCTCGCGGTTGCGCCCGGCGATGGCCGCCGCGGCGGGACGGCGCAAGTACGTCGTCAACGTCTCGGCGATGGAGGGCCAGTTCAGCCGCGGCTACAAGGGCCCCGGCCATCCGCACACCAACATGGCCAAGGCCGCGCTGAACATGCTGACCCGCACCAGCGCGCTGGAGATGTTCGAGGCCGACTCGATCCTGATGACCGCGGTCGACACCGGCTGGATCACCGACGAGCGCCCGCACTACACCAAGGTGCGCCTGGCCGAGGAGGGCTTCCACGCGCCGCTCGACCTGGTCGACGGTGCCGCCCGCGTCTACGACCCGATCGTGCAGGGCGAGAACGGCGTCGATCTCTACGGCTGCTTCCTCAAGGACTACCAGCCCTCGCCCTGGTAAGCCATCGAAGCGATGCCGAACCGGAATGTTGATCATGATTCCGTATCGGCGAACGGCCGCCTAATCTGAATAGGTGCCGTTCCGGGTGTTGGCCGATCTGATCGCCGTCACTCACGTCGCGTTCATCGCGTACGTGGTCGCCGGTGGTTTCCTCGCGTGGCGGTGGCCGCGCACCATCGGGCTGCATCTGCTCGCGGCCTCCTGGGGCTTCGGCACCATTCTGATCGGCTTCGACTGCCCGCTGACCTACGCCGAGAACTGGGCGCGCAGGCATGCCGGGGTAGCCGAACTGCCGCAGGCCGGCTTCATCGACCACTACCTGACCGGGGTGATCTACCCCGACAGCGCGCTCGGGCTGGTGCGGCTGGTGGCCGCGGTGGCGGTGCTGGTGTCGTGGGTGGGCTATGTGCGCCTCCAGCTGCGCCACCGCGGGCTCAGCTCAGGTGCCGTGTGATCTCCTGTGCCACCGCGGCGGGCTGCTCGTCGAGGTAGAAATGCCCGCCGGGGAAGGTCCGCAGCGTGAACGACCCGTCGGTGACCGTGCGCCACTGCTCGGCCTGCTCGACGGTGGTGGTGGGGTCCTCGGTGCTGACCAGCGCGACAACCGGGCACGTCAACGCGGGCCCCGGCTCGTGGCGGTAGGTCTCCACGGCCTGGTAGTCGGCCCGGACCGCGGGCAGGACCAGGTCGGCCAGGCCGGGTTCGGTGCGCAGCAGCCGCACCGGGGCCGGGTCGGCGGCGAGGCGCTCGAGGTCGTCGATGAGGGCCGCGTCGGAGCCGCGGTGCAGCCGCCCGGTCTCGACGAAAGCCGGTGCGGGACGGCCGGACACGATCAACGCCGCCGGTGGCTGGCCCGCGGCGGCCAGCCTGCGCGCGGTCTCGTAGGCCACCGTCGCGCCCATGCTGTGCCCGAACAGCACGCGCGGCGGGCCGGAGCGGCGGGCGACGTCCTCGGCGATGCGGTCGGCGAGCGTGTGCAGCTCGGTGACGACCGCGTCGCCGAGCCGATCCTGGCGGCCGGGATACTGCACGGCCGTCACCTCGGCGCCGGGGCCGACGTGCTCGGCGAGCTCGCGGTACGCGGTGGCCGATGCTCCGCCGGGCGGGAAGCACACCAGTCGCCGCCGGGCCACCGGGTCGGCCCGCAGCACCCGAATCCATTCCGTCGCCGCTGTATTCACGCCCACATCATGCTCCTCACCCGTCATCGTCCTCGCTAGGCTGAACGGCGTGACCACCGCGCAGCACCTCGTACACGCCTATGCGACCGGGCTGGGACTCGAGCCGTCGGCACTCGACGACGAGCCGGCACCCGGTGCCCGGCTGGCAGCCACGCTACCGGTGTGGGCGCTGGCCGCGGGATCGGTGGCCGCGGCGGCCGGATCGGCGAATCGATACCGTGCGGCGCTCGGCCTGGCCACCCGGCCGACGCGCATCGACCCGGCGCGCATCGGCGCGGCCTTCGCGAGCGAGCGGCTGTTCCGTCAGGGCGGCGCGGCGCCGTCGATCTTCGCCGAGCTGTCCGGTTTCTTCCGCAGCGCCGACGGCTGGGTCCGCACCCACGCCAACTACCCGCACCACCGCGCGCGGCTGCTGCGCGCGCTCGACCTGCCCGCCGACGCCGACCTCGCCCGGCTCACCGACGCCTTCGCCGCCGCGCAGGGCGCCGAGATCGAGGACGCCGCCGCCGCGGTGGGCGCCATCGCGGTGCGGGTCCGCACCGAGGCCGAGTGGTCCGCCTGCCCGATGGGCCGCGCCGCCGCGACCGGGCCGCTGGTCGCCGTCGACCCGCGCGCGGACCGGCTGCCCCCGGGCAGAGCACGCCTCGACACCGGCGCGCCCACGATCGATCGCCCGCTGGCCGGTATCCGCGTGCTCGACCTCACCCGGGTCCTCGCCGGTCCGATCGCCACCAGAACCCTGGCGCTGCTCGGTGCCGACGTGCTCCGCGTCGACCCGCCACACCTGCCCGAGATCGACTGGCAGTTCGCCGACACCTGCCAGGGCAAACGCTCGACGCTGCTGGACCTGCGCTCCGACCTCACGACCTTCGAGGACCTCCTCGCCACCGCCGATGTCCTGGTGACGGGGTACCGGCCGGGCGCACTCGCCGCGGCCGGTGTCCGCGCCGCGGCACGGCCCGGCCTGATCGACGCGTCCGTCTCGGCGTGGGGCACGACCGGGCCGTGGGGCGATCGGCGCGGTTTCGACAGCATCGTCCAGGCGGCCTCCGGCATCTCCCTGCTCGAAGGTGGCGCGGATCGCCCCGGCGCGCTGCCCGCCCAGGCACTCGACCACGGTTCGGGCTATCTCCTCGCCGCGGGAGTCGTCGACGCGCTGCGGGCGCGGAACGAGGACGGTGCGGGCCGCGACGTCCGGGTCTCGCTGGCCCGCACCGCGTCCTGGCTCCAGTCGGCCGAACGCTGCCCGGACCACCCCGCGCCGGCACCACCCGATCCGGCCGCGACGAACCACCACGGCGACATCGTCACGGCCGCACCGGCTTTCGCCGACTACGACGACTATCGCTGGCCCGCACCGCCGTACGGCTCCGCCCAGCCCTTCTGGATCGAAGCGCCGGACCACGTCCACCGCGGCTGACCGGCAGCGGTCAGCCCGCAGTCATTTCCCCGCCAGCGCCCGGATCGCGGTCGCCAGCTGGTCACCGTCGGCGACCACCTCGCCCGGATTCAGCAGCCACAGCACGCCGAGTCCTTGCGCGAGCGCGAAATACAGTCGCCCGATGGCGTCGGCCTGTGCTGCGTCGAGTTCGGGGTGGGCCGCCCGCACCGTGGATGCGAGGTCGGCGAACGCGTGGGAGAGCTGGTCGCCGAGCTGAGCGCGCGCGTCGTCGGAGCGCACGATGCGCACGATGTTCTCCAGACTGGCCAGCATCGCCTCGTGGTTGTCCGCGAATACCGCGGGCATGCCGTTCCACAGACCGGTGAGCCCGGCCAGCGGTGACGAGCCGGCACCGGCCGCGATCAGCGACTCCATCGAATCGCCGATCGCGTTGCCGAGCGCCTCGGCCAGCGCCTCGGTGACCAACCGGTCCTTCGACCCGAAGTGGTAGCCGATCGCGGCCAGGCTCACCCCTGCCGCGGCGGCGATATCGCGCGCGGTCGCCTTCGCGACACCGCGCTCCAGGATCACTTTCCTCGCCCCCGCCAAGAGGTCTTCTCTGTTGCCCATGGCCATCAGCCTACCGGACCGTCTTAGACATTTGTTCTAGACAATCGTGCAACCTCTGTGTTAGACATATGTCTAAGACATTCGTTCTTCTCCAGACGGGAAACATCATGACCACCACCAGCCCCCTGCACGTTCTGGTCTCCGGCGGCGGTATCGCGGGCAACGCGGTCGCACTCCAGTTGCTGCGCAACGGCATTCGCACGACGGTGGTCGAGCGGGCCGCGGTCCCCCGCCCCGGCGGCCAGGCCGTCGATCTGCGCGGGCCGAGCAAGGAAGCCGCCGCGAAGATGGGACTGATGGAGGGCATCGCCGAGTACCAGCTCGACGAGCGCGGCATGTCCTACATCGACGGCGACGGCAAGGTCTACGCCCGGATGGCGATGGCGGACTTCGACGGTCAGGGCGCCGTCGCGGAGATCGAGATCACCCGCGGCGACCTGAACAAGGTCCTGCTCGAGGCCATCGCCACCGCCGACAACGGCCGGCTGGACTACCGCTACGGCGAGTGGATCGAACGGATCGACCAGGACACCACCGGTGTCGAGGTCACCTTCGCCTCCGGCGCCACCGAGCGCTTCGACCTGGTGATCGGCGCCGAGGGCGTGCACTCGGCCACCCGGCGGCTGGCCTTCGGCCCGGAAGAGCAGTTCAGCACCAATCTCGGCGGCTACGGAGCGTTCTTCACCATGCCCTCGCCCGCCGATCTGGAGCCCGGCTGGTTCGGGATGCGCCTGGTGCCCGGCGCCATGCTCGGGATCCGCCCCGACGGCGATCCGGCCACCGCCAAGGCGATCATCACCCTGCGCGCCGAGGTCGACCCGAACCTGCGCCGCGACAGCGACGCCCAGCGCGCGCTCATCCGCCGGATGATCGGCGACGCGGGCTGGCACGCCCCCGAGGTGCTCGCGGCGATGGACACCACGACCGACTTCTACTTCGACGAGCTCGCCCGGGTGGACGTGCCCGAGCTGTCCGCAGGCCGGGTCACCCTCGTCGGCGACGCGGGCTACTGCGGCTCCCCCATGACCGGCATGGGCACCGCGATGGCCATCGTCGGCGCCTACGTACTGGCCGCCGAGATCGCCGCCACCCCGGACGATCCGGCCGGCGCGCAGCAGCGCTACCAGGACACGATCACACCGTTCCTGGACAAGGCCAAGGAGATCCCCGGCGGCGGCATCGAGATGATGATCCCCAAAACCCCGCTGATGACGCGAGTGGCCAAGACCAACGTGCGGATCATGATGTCGCGTCCGATGCGGCCGATCACCAAGAAGATCTTCTTCGGCCACACCGAGGAACTCGCGCTGCCGACCTACTGATCCGGACGCCCGGCCGCCACGGCTACGCGGACGCCGGGCGCGCGCTCACAGCGGAATCAGCAGGTGCTTGCGCGGCCGCTGCTCGACGCGCTTGTCCCGGAGCAGATGCAGGGCCTTGCGGATCTCCAGCCGGGTGGTCGACGGCTCGATCACCGCGTCGATATAGCCGCGTTCGGCGGCGATCCACGGTGTGGCGACCGCGGTGTTGTAGTAGTCGACCATCTGCTGACGGACCCCGGCCCGCTCGGCCTCGGGCACGGCGGCGAGCTGCCGTCGCTGGGTGAGCCCGATCGCGGCCTCGGCACCCATCACAGCGATGCGCGCGGTCGGCCAGGCCAGATTCACATCGGCGCCCAGCTGCTTGCAGCCCATCACCGCGTAGCCGCCGCCGTAGGCCTTACGCACCACCACGGTCACGATCGGCACGGTCGCCTCGACCACGGCGTAGAAGAACCGGCCGCCCCGCTTGATGACGCCGATCTTCTCCTCCTCGACGCCGGGCAACACCCCGGGCGTGTCGACGACGAAGATCAGCGGCAGCCCGAACGCGTCGCAGAGCCGGATGAAATGCGCCGCCTTGTCCGAGCACCTGGCATCGATCGCCCCGCTGAACACCTGCGGCTGATTGGCGACGACACCGACACTGCGGCCGTCGACCCGGGCGAAGCCGGTGATCATGTTGCGGGCGGCACTCGCCCCGACCTCGTGGAACTCGCCGTCGTCGAAGATCCGCAGCAGCACGTCGTACATGTCGTAGCCCGCGCGATCGGAATCGGGGATCAGCGTGTCGAGCTCCCGGTCCGTCTCGGTGATCGCGGGTTCCAGCCCCGGGTTGACCACCGGGGCGCGCTCGAAGCAGTTCGACGGCATGAAGCTCAAATATGTTCGGGCCCAGTCGAAAGCGGCCCGCTCGTCGGCCGCGACATGGTGGATGGTCCCGTTCTGCGCCTGGTTGTACGCGCCGCCGAGTTCCTCGAGCGTCACCTCTTCGCCGGTGGTCTCGCGGATGATCTCCGGTCCGGTGACGAACATGTAGGCGTTCTCGGTCGCGATCAGCACGTCGGTATTGATCGGGGCGTAGACCGCGCCCGCCGCGCATTTGCCCAGCATGATCGACACCTGCGGCACCACGCCCGACAGATTCAGCTGCCGCCTGCTCATCGCCGCGTACCAGGCCAGCGAGGTGACCGCGTCCTGCACGCGCGCCCCGCCGGAGTCGTTGATCGCCACGAACGGGCAGCCGATCTCGGCCGCGAGATCCATCGCCTTGGCGACCTTGCGGCCGAACATCTCCCCGACCGAGCCGCCGAACACCGTTTGATCGTGGGCGATCACCACCACCGGGCGGCCGTCGACCGTGCCGTGGCCGGTCACGACGCCGTCGCTGTAGAGGCTGTTCGCCACGCCGGGCTGCTTCACCAGTGCCCCGATCTCGACAAAACTCCCCGCGTCCAGCAGCATGCCGATCCGTTCCCGCGGGCTGGCAATGCCCTTGGCGGCCCGTTTGGCGACCCCCACGTCCCCCGCGGGCTCCTGCGCGGCTGCCAGATTCTTCCGCAACTCTTCCAGTTTCGCAGCGGTCGTCGCCTTCACAGATGCACCTACCCTCGCCAGTGTTGAGCTATCGGTCCGCAATCTCCCAGCGAGAGTAACCGAAACCGCCGCCGTAACAGCTCTTTCGACCCCGTCGGCGCCGCATTCGGGTGACCGGGATCGGCCCGTCGCGCGGGGAAATCGCCATGACCAGCGGCGAACGTCCCTGGTTCGGCACGGTCGGCGGCAGCGCGCGAAACGCCCGCGGTTACCCTCGATCTGTGCCGCGCAAGATCATCCTCGATGTCGATACCGGAATCGACGATTCGCTGGCGCTGCTGTACCTGCTGGCTTCCCCCGAGGCCGAGCTCCTCGGAATCGCCGCGACCGCGGGCAATGTGCCGACCGCCCAGGTCGCCGCGAACACGCTGGCGCTGCTGGATCTCGCGCGCACGGGCACCGTCGAGGTCGCGGCGGGCGCCGACGGACCGCTGGTGGTCCCGCTGCGCACCACCGAGGACACCCACGGTCCCCAGGGCCTCGGCTACGCCGAACTGCCCACCTCGCCCCGGCCGCTCTCGGACCGGTCCGCCGCACGGATGTGGGTCGAGCTGGTCCGCGCCCACCCCGGCTCCGCGATCGGCCTGTGCACCGGCCCGCTGACCAACCTGGCGCTGGCCGTGCGCAGGGATCCCGAGCTGCCCCTGCTGCTGGACCGCCTGGTCATCATGGGCGGCGCGTTCAATCACCCCGGGAACACGACGCCGACCAACGAGTGGAATATCCACGTCGACCCCGAGGCCGCCAAGGAAGTCTTCGACGCCTTCTCGGTGGTCCCACCGGAGCGCAGGCCCGTGGTGTGCGCGCTCGACATCACCGAATCCATCGAGATGCGGCCCGAGCACCTGGTGCGCTTGGCCGAGGCCGCGCACAGCGCGCCGATCGAGCGGGTCGCGGCGGGCGACGCCGCCGAATGGCGTTCGGCGACAAGCAATCCGGTCATCCGGTATCTGATCGATGCGGTGCGTTTCTACTTCGACTTCCACGACGGCTACGACCTGGGCTATCTCGCGCACATGCACGATCCCTTCGCCGCCGCGGTGGCGCTGGACCCCGCGCTGGCGACGACCAGGCCCGCGACCGTCGACGTCGAGCTGGCCGGCACTCTCACCCGGGCCACCACGGTCGCCGACTGGGCGGGCATGTGGGGCCGGGAACCCAACGCCGACATCGTGATCGGCACCGACCCGGCCGTCTTCTTCGAACGTCTCATCACTCGCGTCGGCGCCCTGGCCCGTCGCCTCTACCCGGAGCTGCCCTCGTGACCGTCGATACCGCCGCCTATCTCGCCGACTTCCGCACCCGCCTCGGGCTGCCCGCGATCGTCGACGTGCACACCCACTTCATGCCCGATCAGGTGATGCGCAAGGTGTGGGCCTACTTCGACCAGGTGGGCCCGCTGACCGGGCGGACGTGGCCGATCACCTACCGCGACGACGAGCAGGTGCGGCTGAAGACCCTGCGCGACTTCGGCGTCCGCGCGTTCACCTCGCTGGTGTACCCGCACAAGCCGGAGATGGCGGCCTGGCTCAACAACTGGACCGCCGAGTTCGCGGCCCGCACGCCCGACTGCCTGCACACCGCGACCTGCTATCCGGAGCCGACGGCCCCCGATTACGTCCGCACGGCGATCGACCGTGGTGCGCGGGTCTTCAAGGTCCACATCCAGGTCGGTGCGTTCTCCCCGCTCGACCCGCTGCTCGACCCGGTGTGGGCGATCCTCGCCGAGACGGGCGTGCCGGTGCTCATCCACTGCGGATCCGGTCCCGCCCCCGGCGAATTCACCGGACCGGCGCCGATCGCCGAACTGCTGCGGCGGTTTCCGGACCTGCGCCTGATCATCGCCCACATGGGCACCCCCGAGTACAGCGAGTTCCTCGACCTGGCCGAGCAGTACCCTCGCCTCTACCTGGACACCACCATGGTGTGGACCGATTTCAGCGAGAGCGGCGCGCCGTTCCCGCAGGCCGAGCGGGAACGCCTACGCCGCTTCGGCGACCGGATCCTGTTCGGCAGCGACTTCCCCAACATCCCGTACCCGTACGCCGAGGCCGTCCAGGCGCTCGAGCGCCTGGATCTCGGGCCGGACTGGCTGCGCAAGGTGTGTCACGACAACGCGGTCGCGCTGTTCGAGCTGCGCTGATCAGGCGGGGATCTCCAACCCCTCGGCCAGCAGCGGCCAGGAGTTCTTGAACGCCTTCTGCCAATAGCCCCACGAATGGGTGCCCTGGGTGTCCACGTCGAACGTGGCGGGAATGTCGAGCTCCGCCAGCCGTTCCCGCAGATTCTCGGTGCACCAGCTGGTCGCGGCCTCGATCACGCCACCGACGACGATCTGATTGGCCAGCCCGACCGGGCCCCAGGTGATCAGGTGCGGGTCACCGAGCTTGTCGTGTTCGCCGGGCAGGCCGTTGCCGTTGGAGATGTAGAGCTTGGTGCCGCGCAGACCCTCGGCGTTGACGACCGGATCGTTGGCGACCCATTCCGGATCGCCGGGCGGCCCGTACATGTTCGACGCGTCCCCGCCGCCGGTGCCGACGACGACATTGACGAACTGCCTGCCGACCGGGTCGCTGATCTGCGCGCAGCCGCTGTAGGCCGCGACCGAGCGGAACAGGCCAGGTTTCGCGATCGCGAGCTGCAGCACCGAGGTGACGGTCATCGAGTTCGCGGCGATGGCGTTGCGGCCGGTCGTCTCGAACATCGTGTCGACGAGGGCGGGCAGTTCGTCGAGGAAGAAGGTGCGCCACTTGTTCACGCCGAGGCGCGGATCCGTGCTGCGCCAGTCGGTGTAGTAACTCCACGCGCCACCCACCGGCATCACGACATTGACGTCCTTGCCTGCCAGGAAGTCCACCACGTCGGTGTTCTGCTCCCAGGTGGCGGTGTCCTCGCCGCCGCCCGCGCCGTTCACCAGATACAGCGCGGGCCGCGGGACCGAGGTGTCGGCCGGGCGCTGCACCTTCACCGAGACCTCGCGCGCCATCGCCGCCGAATAGATCCGGACCGTCACCTGCCGCCCGTCGACCGAGGTCACCTCGGCGCGCGAGCCGTCGATCGCTACCGCCCGATTCGTCACCGCGACACCGGATTCCGGGCCGTCGGCGATGGCGGGCGCGCCACCGGCGACCGTCGAACCGGCGGCGAGGAACACCGCCGCCAACGCCGAGAGCGCGCTGCGGCACCTCATCGATCGAACCTCCCACTGAAAACCGACCGCTCAGTGCGGTCGATCTCAGTATCGGGGAAGATCACAGCGCCGTTACCGGCTTCTTACCGATTCGTCACCAGAGACAATGGGACCCCGCGCGAATGATGAAGCGGCAACGTGCACCGAATTCGCTGATGCGCCGGGCGTTCTGCCTCGTCGAGCACGGCGACGGCACCACCGGCTCCGGACACCGCGATCCGCACGATCAATCCTCCGGTGCCACAACCCGACTGTCCGGGAGCTTCGAAGCGTAGACCGCCAGGCGGACGCGGTTGTCGGTGCCGGTCTTCTCGAACAGGTTCGCGAGGTGGGTCTTGACGGTGCTCACGCCGAGGTGCAGCCGCTCGGCGATCTCCTGATTGCCGTATCCGTCGCCGACCAGGCGCAACACCGCGAGTTCGCGGGGACTCAGCTCCGGTCGGGCGACCGCGGACGCGGGCTGCGCGTCGAGTGCCCGGTCGACCAGGCGGCGCAGCAACGCGGGCGAGAACAGCAGGTCACCGTCCACCGTCCGCCGGATGGCGTCGAGCAGGACCTCGGGGTCGGTGTCCTTGACGAAATAGCCGCACGCTCCGGCGGCCAGCGCCGGGAACAGATGATCGTCGTCGTCGAAGGTGGTGAGCACCAGCACTTTCGCCCCGGGCGAGGCGGCGAGGATCTGCCGGGTGGCCGCGACGCCGTCCAGGCCGGGCATGCGCAGGTCCATCACCACGAGATCGGGTGCGAGTTCGGCGAACCGGCGCACGGCCGCCGTCCCGTCGGCCGCTTCGCCGACGACGGTGAGGTCGGTGGTGTCCTCGATGAGCATCCGCAGACCCGCGCGCACCAGGCGCTGATCGTCCGCCAGCAGGATCGTGATCATGCCAGGTCGGCTCCTTTCGTGACGTCGGGCAGCCAGGCCCGGACGACCCAGTGCCGGGCGTCGGCCGCGGCGGTGAGTGTGCCGCCCGCCAGCGCGGCGCGTTCCCGCATCCCGACGAGGCCGTGACCCGGCGGCGCGGCGGCCCCGGCACGGCCGCTGATCACCTCGAGGTCGATTCCGTCCGCGCGCCTGCCGATCCGGAACCGCACGGGCACATCGCGATCGGCGTGCTTCATCACATTGGTCAGCGATTCCTGGACCAAGCGCAGCAGGGTCAGTCTGCTCATCGCGTCCAGCGCGCCGAGGTCGGCCTCGACGTCGGCGTCGATGGTGTATCCGGCGGCCCCCGAGCGGGTGAGAGCGGCGGTGATCTCGGTGCCGACCGCGTTCGGCTCGACCAGGGACACGGTGCCGAGGGCGGGATCACGGAGTGCGGCGAGGAACCGGCGGATGTCGGCCAGCGCGTCGGCGGCGGTGGCGCGGACGTCGTCGAGCACGGCGACCACCCGTGGATCGGCGTCCCGCACCACCCGCCCGGCGACGGAAACGCGCAGGACGATCGAGGCCATGTGGTGGGCGACCACATCGTGCAGTTCCCTGGCCATGGCCGCACGCTCGTCGAGGCGGGCGCGCGCTTCGGCGTCGGCCGCGCGCAGCCGGAGGTTGTCCGCGAGGTCGCGCTGGCCACGCAGGTACAGCCCGAGCAGCAGCGGAAGGCCGACATAGGCCACCGCCTCGACCACGGTCGACGCCCGCCCGATGGACGTGTCGTGCAGGCCGACGCGCCCGAGGATCACCGCGGCGGCCCAGCCCGCGGTCGCCACCCACACCGTCGAGCGCCGATGCGTGCGCGCGATCACATCGACCAGCGCGATCGCACCCAGGTAGGGCACCAGGCCGGATACGCCCCAGGCCGGTGTCCGCAGGAGGGGCACGGCCAGCGCCGACAGGGTCAGCGACACCGCGAACGGCCACCGTGCCCCGGCGAGGAAGACCACGCCGGCCGTCATCGCGAGCAGCCAGTAGTGCGGTGGCACCCGGTACTGACCCGGGTAGGTGCTGGCCAGCAGCAAGACCGGGATCAGCGCCAGCGGCAGCCACCGCAGGAGCGGCCGCGGGTCGCGGCGTGCGCCGGTGTCGATCACGCACCCACGGTAGGCGACGCACCGGGAGTAGCACGCGATCGGCGCGTCCGCAACAGCCGTGCGGCCGGAATCGGCTGTCCGTGATCCGGCTCCGGGGTGGAGTCGCCGAGGCCCTGGCCGACCGAAGCTGGAGGCCCCGCACAGACAAGGAGTACGACACGTGGTCTCGCGACGAGGATTCCTCACCGGACTCGCCCTCACCCCGGTCGCCTACGCCGCCGGCTGCTCGTTCCGCACCGCCGCGCCCACGGCGTCGACAGCCACACGCCCGCTACCGATCCCACCACCGGCGCCCTCGACGGTCGGCGTCGACGGTGTCCGCCGGTTCACCCTCCGGGCGCAAGCAGGCAGCACCGAGATGCGGCCCGGCACGCGCACCGCGACCTGGGGATACAGCGGGTCGGTCCTCGGCCCGACGTTGCGAGCCCGGCGCGGAGAGCGGATCGCCGTCACGGTGACCAACGACCTGCCGGAACCGACTTCGGTGCACTGGCACGGGATGCACGTGCCCGCCGCGTTCGACGGCGGACCGCACCAGATGATCGCTCCCGGTGCGGCGTGGACGCCCGGCTGGACGGTGGACCAGCAGGCGGCGACGCTCTGGTACCACCCGCATCCGCACGGCGCGACCGAGAAGCACGTCCACCGCGGACTGGCCGGCTTCTTCCTGATCGACGACGATCCCGCCGACGCACTGGACCTGCCGAAAGACTATGGCGTCGACGATATTCCGCTGGTGATCCAGGACCGGCGGTTCACCGCCGAGGGCGCTCTCGACGAAACCGACGCCACCGATGTCGGTCTGCTGGGCGACACCATCGTCACCAACGGCATCGCGGGCGCCCATCTGACCGTCACCACCGAGCGGGTGCGGCTGCGGGTGCTCAACGGGTCGTCGGGCCGGCTGTACAACCTCGCGCTCGGCGACGGCCGGCCGTTCCAGCTCGTCGCGACCGACGGCGGACTGCTCCCGGAACCCGGTGCGCTGTCCCGCATCCAGCTCAGCCCCGGGGAACGGGCGGAGATCGTCGTCACCGTCCGCGCGGGCGAGAACGTCACGTTACGGTCGCTCCCGATCGCTGACCGCGCGGGTATCGATCGCGCGGCCGATTTCGGCTTCGACGACACCTTCGACATCTTGACCCTGCGGGCCGCCGACACCCTGCGCCCCGCGGCGGCCGTTCCCGCGGCGCTCGTGCCGATCCGGCCCCTCGCCGCGGCGAACACCGCACCGGCCCGGACCTTCGAGTTGCGGTGGTTCATGATCAACAACCGCCGGATGGACATGAACCGCATCGATATGACCATCCCGGTCGACACCACCGAGGTCTGGTCGGTCCGCAACGAGGACAACTGGCCGCACAACTTCCACGTCCACGATGTCCAATTCCAGATCCTCGCGATCGACGGAACCCCGCCTCCCCCAGCGCTTTCCGGCTGGAAAGACACCGTGTACACGGCGCCGGGCGCCACCTACACCCTGGCCATGCACTTCGCCGATCACACCGACCCGACCTTCCCGTACATGTATCACTGCCACCTGCTCCATCACGAGGACCAGGGCATGATGGGCCAGTTCCTGGTCCTGGCGCCGGGGCAGCGACCCGCCCCGATGCGGATGGACATGGGGCACGGGTGATCAGGCGACGGATTCGAGGTACTTCGCCAGCGCGGCGACCAGTTCGCGGGTACCCTCCTCGCGCTGGGCGCCGGTGTCGTGGCCGTCGAGGTGGGCGCCGAATTCGACGAGGGTGAGCTTGGTGCCGGTGCTGGTCGGCTCGAATTCCCAGGTGGCGACCGAGGTGGAGATGTGGGAGCCGTTGAGCCACATGTCGTAGGTGTAGACGAGACGTTCGTTGTCGATGATGTCGGTGTAAGTGGCGACGAAGCGCGAGGTCACCGCCTCCTGGAAGATGCCCTCGTTGATCTCGACGCCGCCGACCCGGAAGTCGACGGAGGCCTCGGTCAGCTCCCAGCCCTCGTCGCCGCCGAACCACTTGCTCTTGATCGTGGGGTCGGCGAACGCCTGGAACGCGACCGCGGGCGCCACGGGCACCTCGCGCTCGATGGTGAACTGGGCGTGGTTGATGGAGCGGGTCGCGGTGTCGGTCATTGTTGTTCTCCCTCTGCGTTGTTCGCTGATTCCATGAGTAGTGCCGTGAGCCGGTCCAGCTGACGCTCGGCCGGTGGTCGCTGCTGTCGCAGCCAGTCGATCGCGGACCCGAAGGCCCCCGGCGCCAGCTGGTAGGTCCGCACGCGACCGATCTTGGCCGAGCTGACGATCCGCCCGGCCTCGAGCGCCTTCAGGTGCTGCACGATCGTCGGCAGGGCGACCTCGAACGGCGCCGCGAGATCCGACACCGAGGCAGGCCCCCGAGCGAGCCGCTCGACGATCGCCCGCCGCGTCGGATCGGCCAGCGCCCGGAAGACACTGTCCAGCCCTCCGTCCGGCTCACCATCCGAATACTTAGGCACATGCCTAAGTATTCACATCGACCACGTTCCGCGCAACCCCTGCGGGCAAACAAGTTCCAGCGACTGGTCGACCTGCGGGCTAGTTCTGTCTAGACTGTCCAGATAGCAGGCAATCCGACGGGAGCGACCAGTGACGCGTTGGCAGGTTCAGGAAGCGAAGCAGCGCTTCTCCGAGGTTCTGCGTGCTGTGCAGACCGAGGGGCCACAAACGATCACCAGGCACGGTGCCGAGGTCGCCGTGGTCATCGACATCGCCGAGTATCGACAGCTCACCCGGCCCGACATCGGCTTCGTCGATCGGGTTCTGGTGACCTTCGCCGACCTGGGTGACGAGGTCGCCGAGGCGATCGACGAGATCGAGGGCGCGAGATCGTCGTCGATGCCGCGCGACCTCGACCTGACCGAGCTGCCGTGAGCTACGTGCTCGACACCAACGTCCTGTCCGAACTGATGCGACAGCGACCCAGCACGCAGGTACTCGACTGGTTCGATCGCAACCGCGATACCGAACAGTGGCTGAGCGTGATCACCCTCGGCGAGCTGCGCCGGGGCATCGCCCTACTCCGGGCACGGGCCGAACCCGTGCGCGCCGATCGACTCGAGCGCGCCGTCGACGAGATCGAGCACAGCTTCACGCATCGGATCCTGCCGGTGGACACACAGGTCGTGCACCACTGGGCCCTCATCGCCGCCGCACCCGTCGATGTCAGCGACGGGCTCATCGCCGCCACGGCGCTCGCCCACGGTCATACCGTCGCCACGCGTAACGTCAAGCACTTCGCGCGTACCGGTGTCGCCCTGGTGAATCCCTTCGCATCGCCGAGCCGCGATCCGTGACAGCTCTCAGGCGTCGAAGGCCCGCAGGATTTGTTCGGCGGCCAGGGCCGGGGTGAGGGTGCCGTCGCGCACCGCGGATTCGATGTCGGCGCGAGCGGATTTCACGGCCGGGTTGTCGGCGAGGCGGCGCAGGATCTGGTCGTGGACCATGGTCCAGGTCCAGTCGACCTGCTGGCGGCGGCGCTTCTCGGCGAATTCGCCCGCGTCGGTGAGGACGCTGCGGTGCTCCAGGACGGTGTCCCAGAACTTGTCGAGGCCAACGCCTTCGAGCCCGCTCATGGTGAGCACGGGCGGCCGCCAGAGGGCGTCGTGCGGGTGGATCAGGCGCAGGGCGCCGGCCAGTTCGCGTGCCGCGGCCTTGGCCTCGATCTCGTGCTTGCCGTCGGCCTTGTTCACCGCGACCAGCTCGGCCAGCTCCAGCACACCCTTCTTGATGCCCTGGAGCTGGTCACCGGTGCGGGCGAGGGTGAGGAAGCAGAACACGTCGACCATATTGGCGACGGTCACCTCGGACTGGCCGACACCGACGGTCTCCACCAGGATCACGTCGTAGCCTGCGGCTTCGAGCAGCACGATGGTCTCGCGGGTGGCCTTGGCGACACCGCCGAGGGTGCCCGCGGTCGGCGACGGCCGGATGAACGCGTCTGCCTCCAATGACAGGCGCGCCATGCGCGTCTTGTCGCCGAGGATCGAGCCGCCGGTGCGGGTCGAGGACGGGTCGACCGCCAGCACCGCCACGCGGTGTCCTTTGCCGAGCAGGTACATGCCGAGGGCGTCGATGAAGGTCGACTTGCCGACGCCGGGAACGCCGGTGATCCCCACCCGGTTCGACACGACCTTGCCCGGTTCGGTGCCCAATCGCAGCAGCAACTGCTGCGCGAGCTCCCGGTGATCGGCGCGGGTCGATTCGACCAGGGTGATCGCCCGGGCCAGCGGGGCACGCTGGCCGGCACGGATCCCGTCGGCGAGCTCACCGATGTCGATCGTGCGCGCGGCACGAGCGACGGTCCGGCCTTCGTTGCGCGGAGCTCCGACGCCCGCGGTGGTGCCGAGCCGGGGGTGCGCTGCGGTACCCCCGGCTCCTGCTGCGGCGTCGCTCATACTGTTCCCCCACGGCATGCTCGGGCGCCCTCCGTGGTTACGCCGGCTGCCGTCTCCGGGCGCTGACCGATCATTCCGGTGCGCCGCCGCCGATCTCGTGCCCGAGCGAGGCACCCAGCTTCTTCAGCAGATCGATGGCCGCGTCGGCGATGACCGTGCCGGGCGGGAAGATCGCCGCGGCGCCCGCCTCGTACAGCTCGTCGAAGTCACCGGGTGGGATGACGCCGCCGACGATGACCATGATGTCGGGGCGACCGACATCGGCCAGCGCCTGCCGCAGGGCGGGCACCAGCGTGAGGTGACCCGCGGCCAGCGAGGAGACACCGACGATGTGCACGTCGTTGTCGGCCGCCTGGCGCGCCACCTCTTCGGGGGTCTGGAACAGCGGGCCCACGTCGACGTCCATGCCGAGGTCGGCGAACGCGGTGGCGATCACCTTCTGGCCGCGGTCGTGGCCGTCCTGACCCATCTTGGCGACCAGGATGCGCGGGCGGCGGCCCTCGGCCTCGGCGAACTCCTCGACGAGCGCGATGGCCGCGCCGATGTTGGATGCCTTGCCTGCTTCGTCACGGTACACACCGGAGAGCGTACGGATTTCGGCCTGATGGCGGCCGTAGACCTTCTCCAGTGCGTCGGAGATCTCACCGACGGTGGCCTTGGCGCGCGCGGCGTCGATGGCCAGGGCCAGCAGATTGTTGTCCATCCCGCCCTCGGAGGAGGCGGCGGCCCTGGTCAAGTTGGCCAGCGCGGCCTCGACGGCGGCCGAATCGCGTTCGGCGCGTAGCCGTTCCAGCTTCTCGATCTGCTCGGCGCGCACGCGGGAGTTCTCGACCTTGAGGACCTCGACCTCGTGGTCTTCCTCGACCTGGTACTTGTTGACGCCGATCACCGGCTGCTGGCCGGTGTCGATGCGCGCCTGGGTGCGGGCGGCGGCCTCTTCGATGCGCAGCTTCGGAATGCCTTCCGAGATCGCCTGCGCCATACCGCCGTGCGCCTCCACCTCGGCGATGTGCGCGCGGGCGCGCTCGGCGAGCTGGTGGGTCAGCCACTCCACGTAGTACGAGCCGCCCCACGGGTCGATCGGACGGGTGGTGTTGGACTCCTGCTGGATCAGCAGCTGGGTGTTGCGGGCGATGCGGGCGGAGAAGTCCGTCGGCAGCGCCAGGGCCTCGTCGAGGGCGTTGGTGTGCAGCGACTGGGTGTGGCCCTGGGTGGCGGCCATCGCCTCGATGCAGGTGCGCGCCACATTGTTGTAGGCGTCCTGCGCGGTGAGCGACCAGCCGGAGGTCTGCGAATGGGTCCGCAGCGACAGCGATTTCGCGCTCTTGGGCTCGAACTTCGAGACCAGCTCGCTCCACAGCAGGCGGCCCGCGCGCAGCTTGGCGACCTCCATGAAGAAGTTCATGCCGATCGCCCAGAAGAACGACAGGCGCGGCGCGAACTTGTCGACATCCATGCCCGCCGCGATACCGGCGCGGATGTACTCCACACCGTCGGCGAGGGTGTACGCCAGTTCCAGGTCGGCCGTGGCACCGGCTTCCTGGATGTGGTAGCCGGAGATGGAGATCGAGTTGAACTTCGGCATCTTCGCGCTGGTGAAGGCGAAGATGTCGGAGATGATCCGCATCGAGGGCTTGGGCGGGTAGATGTAGGTGTTGCGGACCATGAACTCTTTCAGAATGTCGTTCTGAATGGTTCCGGCCAGCTGCTCGGGCCCGACGCCCTGCTCTTCGGCGGCGACGACGTAGAGCGCCAGGATCGGCAGCACCGCACCGTTCATGGTCATCGACACCGACACCTGATCCAGCGGGATCTGGTCGAAGAGCTGGCGCATGTCCAGGATCGAGTCGATCGCGACACCGGCCATACCGACGTCACCCTGCACGCGCGGGTGGTCGGAGTCGTAGCCCCGGTGGGTGGCGAGGTCGAAGGCGACCGACAGGCCCTTCTGCCCGGCCTGCAGGTTGCGGCGGTAGAAGGCGTTGGAGTCGGCGGCGGTGGAAAAGCCCGCGTACTGGCGGATGGTCCACGGCTGGTTGACGTACATGGTCGGGTAGGGACCGCGCAGGAACGGCGCCACGCCGGGCACCGTGTCCAGCGGATAGCCCTGCGCGACAACGGCATCGCGGTCGGCCTTGGTGAACACCGGCGGCACGTCGATGCCCTCGGGCGTGGCCCAGGTGAGCTGGTCGGCGGTGGTGTGGTTGGCCGCGGCGGCCTCGGCCACGAACTCCTCGACCTGCGCGTCGTCGACCTCGGCGGCCGTGGGCGCGTGCTCGGTGAGCGGCACCTCGGCGAAACTACCGATCAGGTGCTCGATATCGGATGTCGTCATCAGGCTCCCACCTTCTCCAGCAGCTGCGACAGGACCGCGACCGCGTCGATGCGCAGGGTCAGGTACCCGTCGGGACGCTGTGTACCGCTGTACTGCGCGACCGATTTCTCCGGTCCGGCCAGCAGGACCGTGGCGATGCCCGCAGCGCGCAGGGCCTCGACCGCGGCGCCGGCTTCCTCGCCGTAGCGCTTGTCCGCACCGCACAGCACCGCGATCGGGGCGCCGGATTCGGCGGCGGCCGCGGCGATCCCGTCGACGGTGAGCGGGCCGGGGTTGACCGACTCGATACCACCGGAGGCCAGCACGTTCGCGGTGAAGATCGTGCGCGCGTTGTGTTCGGCGACCGGGCCGAGCGGCACGATCAGCGCCTTGGGCCGGGCACCGTTGGCCGTGAGATACGCGTCGGAGCGGTTGCGCAGCGACTCGAACGCGGCGCCGTAGCGCGCGACCGAGTCCGCGGCGCGGGCCTGCTCCGAGAGCGGGGTCTCGGCCAGGTTGGGGAATTCGTTGACGCCGGTGACCGCGGTCTTGCGGTGCGCGATGTCGGCGGCCCGGGCGGCGGCCGTCGCGGCGATCCGCTCGGCGACCAGGCCCGCGGCGAGCGCGGCGGGGAACCCGCCGGCAGCCTCGATCTCCTGCATGAACTCCCACGCCTTGGCGGCGAGTTCGTCGGTCAGCGAGTCGACGTACCAGGAACCGGCGGACGGGTCCTGGACATGCCCGAGGCGCGACTCCTCCAGCAGCAACAGCTGGATATTGCGCGCCATCCGCTCCGAGAACGACTGTGAGACACCGAGTTCGCCCGCGGGCAGGGCGGAGTCGAACGGCAGCACGGTGACCGAGTCGGCGCCACCGACACCGGCGCCGAAGGCGGCCAGGGTCGTGCGCAGCAGGTTCACCCAGGGGTCACGCTGGGTCATCATGGCGGCCGAGGTCACCGCGTGCTGCGGGGCGGCGCCGAAGGCGGGCGCACCGCACACCTGCGCGACACGCGCCCAGAGGCGACGGGCCGCACGGAACTTCGCGACGGTGGCGAACTGGTCGTCGGTGGCCGCGAAGCGGAACTCGAGCTGACCGAATGCGTCGGCGATGTCGACCCCGGCGGCGGTCAGCGCGCGCAGGTAGGCCAGGCCGGCCGCGACGGACGCGCCCAGTTCCTGGGCGTCGGAGGCGCCGGCGTTGTGGAAGGCGGTGCCGTCCACCGTGATCGCGCGGACGGTCTCCGGGCGGGCGATCGCGCGCGTGGCCAGGGCGACGGCCTGATCGGTGTCGATGTCGGCGGCACCGGCGAAGGCACTGGTCAGCGGCGCGGCGCCCAGGCCGACCTGGATCTGGTCGCGCTCGGCGAGCTGGTAGCCGTCGAGCACGGTGAAGACCTGTGTGGCCGCCGCCTCGACCTCGACGCCGGCGACCAGGGTCAGCGGTGCCAGCTCGAAGAGCAGGCCGGCCAGCGCGGTGGGGATGTCGGCGGTCGCGACGCCGTCGGCGCCGACCCCGAGGGACACGGCGCTGACGCCGTTCTCCAGCCAGCTGAGAATCGTCCGGTTGGTGGCCGCAGCATCGGCCGAGCCGGCGAACGCGGCGACGAACCAGCCGCGCTGCGGGTCGCGGGTGGCGCTGCCACCGCGCACGAACGGGAACGCGCCGGGCAGCGGCTGCTCGGGCAGCTCGTCGCGGCGGGTGTAGAGCGGGGCGATGGTCAGCCCGTCATAGGTGGTCTCGTCGAGCAGATGCTCGGGCTCCGCCGGGAGCTCGGCAGCCTCGACCCGTCGCGCTTTGGCCAGCACGCCCGCCACACCCTTGCGCCAGACGGCGTACTCGGGCACCGGATCCGGCGCGAGTCCCGCCCCGGACTCTGAACCAATCGGCATAGCTGCTGTTCTCTCTTCCATTCGACGACCGCACCCCGGTGTACTGCCGATCCGGCAGCATCAGCCCAGCAGCGGAATACTGCGGCGAACCAGGATGTGTCCGGTTCTTACATGATGCTAACTGTGACACCCTGTCCACTCCCTCCGGCCATCCCCTACCGGCCGGTACGCTTACCCGGTGTCCCGACTGATCCGCTCCCCGCGCCTGCTGATGGCTCTGGCCGGGATCGCCGTGCTGTTCGTGGTGGCGATGATGGTTCCGCTGCCCGGCCCGCAGCAGATCAGGGAGTGGGCAGGCGACGCGGGTCCTCTTCTGCCACTGCTGTTCTTCCTCTTCTATGCGCTGGTCGCGGTGGCGCCGGTGCCACGCACGGTGCTCACGGTGACCAGCGGTGTCCTGTTCGGACCCGTGCTCGGGTCGATGGTCGCCCTCGGCGCGACCGGCATCAGCGCGACGCTGGCGCTGCTGGGCGTCCGCGCGATCGGCCGCGAGCGGGTCGCCGAGCATCTGCACCATCCGGCGGTGCGCGCGATCGATGACCGCCTGGCCCAGCGCGGATGGCTGGCGGTGGCCGCGCTGCGGATGATCCCGTTCGCGCCGTTCTCGATCGTCAACTACTGCTGCGGCCTGTCCTCGGTGCGGGTGCTGCCTTATCTGGCGGCGACCCTCGCCGGGTCGGCGCCGGGCACCATCTCGACCGTCGTCCTCGCCGGATCCCTGGCGGGCCACACCAATCCGATCGCGGTCACCGTCTCGGCGGTCTGCCTCTCGATCGGCCTGCTCGGGCTGGTACTCGATGCCAGGATGCCGATCGCCGCCGCCCCGACGACGCCGGAGACCGAACCGGTGGCGGCGCGCGGCTGAACTACGCGCGGCGCGCCTGCGCCGCCCGGGCCGTTTCCGCTCGGATAATCCCAGTTCATGGCGATGACAGTGGGCCGACGATCCGCACTCGCGCTGCTGGCCGGGGTGCCCCTGCTGGCCACCGGGACCGCGCGGGCGCAATCCTCGCTCGGTCCGGGCGTCGGGATCGACCCGGACCGCATCCCCACCCGCTACACGATGACCGCGTTCCGCGCCGATAGCGACACCACGCTGGCGGTGTACGAGTCGGCCGACGGCACGGAGTTCGCCCCGGTCAGCGAGCACGCGTACACCCCGCCCACCGGCCTGGTCCGCGATCCGAGCATCCTGCGGCACACCGACGGCCGCTATTACCTCACCTACACGATCGCCGGTGACGCCACCGCGATCGGCCTGGCGCACAGTCTCGACCGGATCACCTGGACCGCCATGGCGCCCGCGCCGATACTGGTCCCGGGCAGGCTCGAGGGCGCGTGGGCGCCGGAGTGGTATGCCGACGCCGCGGGCCGGGTCGGCATCATCGTCTCGCTCACCTGGGGGCGCGGGTTCACGCCGCATCTGCTGATCCCGCTCGACGCCGGCCTCACGACGTGGGCGCCGCCGGTCCCGCTGTTCGGGCTCGCCCCCGGCGGGCCGGGTTCACTCGGCTATATCGACACCACCCTGGTCCGGCTGGCGGGCCGGCTGTTCGCGTTCGTCAAGAACGAGGACACCAAGCTGATCGAACTGGCCGTGGCCGACCGCCCGGTCGGTCCCTACACCTTCGTGGCGACCGGAGACTGGGCCGGGTGGGGCGGTCCGTGCGAGGGACCGTCGGTGGTCCGGCTGCCCGGCGGCGGGCACCGGATCTACCTCGACGCCTACACCACCGGCCGCTATGTCTTCAGCGACAGCTATGACGGATTCCGGTCCTGGACACCCCCGACGGAGCTCCCCGGGCTCTCCGGTGTGATCCGTCACGGCACCGTGCTCGCCGAGTTCGACCCGATTTTCACGGCATAACCGCAGGTCACCACCCATTCACCGGGTCGGTCGTGGACTTTCTGAACTGAAACCCCCTTACTTCAGGGGCACCGGGTTACGCTTGTGATCCGAGACAATTTGAAAGTGAGCTTCTTCACATAGGCCAGTTGTGACTAACGCATATTTCAGAAAACTCTCAGAGTTATAGACTCGGGATAGCCCAGGGTTCGCCAGCTACATCCGGTGCGGGATCCAGAGCAACATCCGGTGACGCGACCGCGGTCACCGAACATCCCCGTTCGCGCCGTCTTCGGCATGCACTGCACCTCGAGGTGACCCCGCATGGAATACACCCATCTGTCCGAATTCACGATTCGCTCCGGCGCACTGTCCATCTGGACCCCGGAACTGGCCACCGCCGACTCGTGGTACGACGACGAACGCCCGCTCGCCAGCGTCCACTCCCAGTACCTCGGCTTCCTCGATCCCGAGGATCCCACCCCCGGCCGCGGCCGCTGGATCGGCACCATCTTCGAGATGGACGCCCCGCTCGACGCGCAGGTATGGGCCAGGACCCTGGAACTGTGGCACGACCGCCACGAGGGCTTCCGCACCACCGTCGCCCCCACCGGCGACGGCGACTACCACCGGATCACCACCGCCCCCGGCACCGTGCGGATCACCTCGGCACCGGTCCCCGATCTCACCGACGGTGAGCAGATCAACGAATTCCTGTGCGGCGAACTGGAACTGCGCCTCTCGCCGCTGGTCTGGCCGCACCTGCTGGTGGCCACCGTCGCCCACGACACCGACGACTTCACCGTCCTGGTCGCCGCCGATCACTCGGTGCTCGACGCCTACTCCCAGGCCGTGCTGATCCTCGAACTGCGCACGCTGTACACCTCGGTGCGCGACGGCGGGGAGATCCGCGATTCGGCCACCTTCGGCAGCGCCGCGGACTTCGCCGCCGTCGAACGCGCCGCCGCCGAGGAGCTCACCCCCGACTCCCCCGCCGTCGCGGTGTGGCGCGATTTCGTCGGTGCGCCCGGCTCGCCGATGCCGCGCTTCGCCGAGGGCATGGTGGCCACGCTCGACGGGGAACACGCCCAGCCCAGTGTCTCGCGCACGCTGCTGACCCTCGACCAGCTCGAAGAGGTCGAGGAGGCGCTCGCCCGGCTCAAGCACCGGCTCTCGGTCACGGTGTTCGCCGCGCTGGCCGCCGCCTCGCGAGAGGTGTTCGGCGACGATCGCTTCCGCACCATCATGCCGATCGCGACCCGCCCGGATCTGACCTGGCTCGAGTCGATGGGCTGGTTCGTCAATGTCGTCCCGGTCGACATCACCCTGCCCGCGGGCGCCGACATGGGCGCCGCGCTCGACGTCACCCGGGCTGCACTCAAACGCGCCCACATCTGCAACGACGCCTCGTGGGGCCGGTCGCTGGCGATGGCGGGGGCGCTCGAGGGCCCGACCTTCGGCGCCTCGTTCCTCGACATCCGGATGCTGCCGGACTACGAACTGGTCGCCGACCTGCGCGGGCGCACGCTGCGCGCGGTGTCGTACTCCACCGACGAGGTGTACTTCTGGGTCGTGCGTGGCCCCGAGGGGCTCTACGTGTCCACCCGCTACCCGGCCGGACTGGCCGCCGAGGTCATGGATCGTTTCCTCACCGAATTCGCCAGGGCCATCTACGCGGTCACCACCCTCGCGGCGCCCGTCGCGAACGTCCCGGTCGCCGACACCGCGTCGGCAGCGCTGAGCGCGGGCTGACGATGCGTGCACTGCTGGCCTTCACCGGCAGCCGTGGCGATGCCCAACCGGGCATCCTGCTGGCCCGCGAGCTGCTGGCTCGCGGGCACTCGGTGACGCTCGCCCTCTCGCCCAACCTCGTCGACTTCGCCACCGCGCACGGCATCCCCGCCGTCGGCTTCGGCCGCGACAGTGCCGAACTGCTGCGTACCCAGCACGCCGACCGGCGTTTCCGCAGTCCCAGCCCGCGTCAGCGGTTGCGGGCGGTGCTGGATCTGCAGCGGCGTGGCGTGGCCGAGGCGGTCCGTGACCTGCTCGCGCTCGCGCCGGGCCACGACGTACTGGTGACCGGAATGGCGGGCGAGGAGGCGGCCGAGAAGGCCGCCCGGCGGATCGGCCTGCCACTGGCCGCGGTGCACTTCTTCCCCATCCACCCGAATCGCTCGGTGCCGGTGGTACCCACCGCGTGGGGAGCCCGGATTCCCGGCGCGCTCAACCGGCGGATCTGGTCGGGACTGCGGTGGGCGCGCGACGCCGCGCTCGCCGAACCGCTCGCCGAATTCGGCGTCGTGGAACATCCACTGCCGGACCGGGTCTCGATCCAGGCCTATGACATCGACCTGTTTCCCGGGCTGGCGGCGGAACTGCCCGATCGGCATCCGATCACCGGCTTCGCCGTCGACGCCGACGGATTCCTCGGTGGCCCGCACGATTCCGCGCTGACGGCATGGCTCGACGCGGGCCCCGCGCCGATCTACGTCGGCTTCGGCTCGATGACCGTCGACGATCCGGCGGCACTGGTGGCGATGGTGCGCACGGCCTGCGCCCGCCGGGGCAGGCGGCTGCTGCTGGCCGCGGGCTGGGCGGGCATCGAGCCGGAGCTCTCCGCCGATGTCGCGATCGTCGACCAGGTCGACCACGCCGCGGTGTTCCCGCGCTGTGTCGCCGCGGTGCACCACGGCGGGGCGGGCACCACGGCCGCCGCGCTGCGCGCCGGTGTGCCACAGGTGATCTGCTCGGTCCAAGCCGATCAACCGTACTGGGGCCGTGCCCTGGCCCGGCTCGGGCTGGCCGACACCCTGCGCGCCACCGAACTGACCGCCGACCGGCTCACCGGCATGCTCGACCGGGTCGCCGACCCGAACGTGGTCTCGCGCGCCACCGCGTACGCGAACCGATTCCCCGACCGGGGCGTCGCGCTGGCCGCCGACGAGGTGGAAACCCTTGTCCCCCTGACCTTCCCGACCCCCGAACTCGACCATGCCGGGAGGCAACGGTGACCACCGACATCGCTGTCCGCACCAGCGGACTCGGCAAGTCCTACGGCGACTTCACCGCCGTCGGCGCCATCGATCTGAGCATCCCCGCCGGCTCGGTCTTCGCGATGCTGGGCCCCAACGGCGCGGGCAAGACCACGACGGTCCGCATGCTGGCGACGCTGCTGCGCCCCGATCGCGGCACCGCCGAGGTGTTCGGCTTCGACGTGGTGCGCGAGGCCACCGCCGTGCGTTCGATGATCGGCCTCACCGGCCAGTACGCCTCGGTCGACGAAACCCTCACCGCCGGTGAGAACCTGCGCCTGTTCGGTCGGCTGCTCGGTCTGTCCCGGCGCGCGGCCGCCGCGCGCAGCGACGAGCTCCTCGAGGAGTTCGAGCTCTCGGCGGTCGCGCGGCGCAGTGTGTCCGCGTTCTCCGGCGGGATGCGCCGCCGTCTGGATCTGGCCGCGACGCTGATCACCGTGCCTCCGTTGATCTTCCTCGACGAGCCGACCACCGGCCTGGACCCGCACACCCGCGACCGCATGTGGGGCATCGTGCGCGGACTCGTCGAGCGCGGCGCGACCGTGCTGCTCACCACCCAGTACCTGGAGGAGGCCGACGCGCTCGCCGACCGGATCGCGGTGATCGACCGCGGCAGCCTCGTCGCCGAGGGCACCGCCGCCGAACTCAAGGCCTCCATCGGCGAACAGGTGCTGCGCCTGGACATTCCCGACACCGCGGACCTGCGTCGCGCCGAGTCGCTGATCCAGGAACTCACCGGCGAGGTCCCCGAGGGTTCCTCGACCGGCACGCTCACGGTCACCCTGCCCGATGTCGCGCTCGGCGCCGACATCGTCGCCGCCTGCCGCGCCGCCGGCATCACGCTGCGTGGCTTCGCGGTCGACCGGCCCGACCTCAACGAGGTGTTCCTGTCACTGACCGGGCACGCCCGCACCGCCGACACCGTCGACGCGGCATGACCGCCGTCCGTGAAAGGTCGAGGACCGCCATGACTCTCACCACCGCGACCACCACGACGCCGCCGCAGGTCGTGCGCGCGCCGCGGGTCACCCGGGTCAGCGCGCTCGCGGCGCTGCACCATTCGCTGATGATGGCGTGGCGCGGCCTGCTCACCTTCCGGCACAGCCCGCAGCTGCTCTACGACGCCATCCTGCTGCCCATCGTGGGCCCGGTGCTGTTCGGCAGCATCTTCGGCACCGCCATCGCGGGGAGCATGGACGCCTACCTCCCGATCATGATCCCGGGGGTGCTGGTGCAGATCGTGCTCACCTCCTCGGTCGCAACCGGCGTCCAACTGTCCGAGGACATCCATTCCGGGGTCTTCGACCGGTTCGTCGCCATGCCGATCGCCCGATCCGCTCCGGTTGCCGGAGCGTTGCTGGCGGGCGCGGTGCGGTATCTCATCGCCGCGACGACGGTGGTGATCGTCGGATTCTGTATGGGGTACCGGCCCGAGCACACCGCGGGCTTCCTCGCGGGCGCCGTGCTGGTCGTCTTCGCGACGACCGCGATCAGCTGGCTGTTCGCCTTCATCGGCGCGACCGTCGCCCGGCCCGCCGCCGTGCAGGGCATGTGCATGCTGGTCCTGACCTTCCTCGGTTTCGCCTCCAACGCGCTGGTCCCCGAGGAGTCCATGCCCACCTGGATGCAGCACGTCTCGGACGTGAATCCAGTGTCCTACCTGGTCTCCGCGGTGCGCGAGCTGGCCTCCGCGGGCACCGTCGGTGCCGACGCGTGCTGGTCGCTGGTGGCCTCGGTGGTCGTCGTCGCCGTCTTCGCGCCGCTGACCGTGCGCACTCTCCGTTCCCGATGAGGAGTTCCCGATGACCGTCACCTCCCCCGCCGTCGCGGCCGTCGCCGCCGGACCGGCCGGCCTCAACCGGATCACCGCCGACGACGACCTGTTCTTCAAACTGCACAGCCTCTACCCGAACGCGCTGGTCAATCAGCTGGCGTACCGCTTCGACGAGCGGCTCGACCCCGATTTGCTGCGACGCTGGCACGCGCACCTGGCCACGGGATTCATCGCCCGCAAGGTCCGCACCACCCGGTTCCCGATCGCACGGGCGCATTGGGAACCCGCCACCGAGTCGATGCCGCTGATCTGGACGCCGGCACCGCTGCCCGACGACCAGGTGCTGGAGTGGTTCCTCGAGCAGGCCGCGGTCGAGTTCGACCCCGAGCGCGGTCTGGTGTGGCAGCTGGCGGGCGCGCACACGGAGTCGGGCGGCACCGTCATCACCCTGGTCGCCTCGCACGTCGCCTGTGACGGCGGCGGGATGATGCACGCGATCGTCGATTCCCTCGACCGGCTCAATCGGGGCGAGACCCCCGACCGGGCCGCCAGTGCCGGCAATCTGGTCGGCCCGGTCGCAGGCAAGGGGCGCCTCGCGGCCGATGTCGCCGATGCCACGGGACAATTGCGCGCGGTCGCGCGTGGCATCCGTGCCGCGCGTCGCGCCCGCGGCGTCAGCGAGCCCGCCCGCAACCCCCGCCCGGCCGAACCCCGGCTACCGCACGCGGAGACCTGGCAGGCCGCGGAGACGATCGTCCAGGTCGACCTCGCCGACTGGGACGCGGTCGCCGCGGCCAACGGCGGCACCACCAACGGCCTGCTGATCGGCGTCGCCGTCGGCCTGCTCGGGCGCAGCGGCCGGATCGCCGACGGCGCCGATGTGCGCGTGGACATCCCGCATTCGATGCGGGTGGCCGACGATCCGCGGGCCAATGCCACCACCGGCCTGCCGATCAGCGTCACCTACCGGGCGGGTCAGCGGGCCGATCTGCCCGCGGTCCGCGCCGCGCTCAAGGCCGCGGGCCTGGCCTACCGCAATCCCGGGACCATCCCGCCGATCCAGCATCTGCAACCGGTGCAGATGCTGCTGCCGAAGGTGGTGCTGCACAAGTTCGCCCGCACCGCCAAGGCGCCCGAATGCCTGTGCACGAACATGGGGCGCACCGCCCAGAACATCGCCGTCCTCGGCCCGCACCGGGCCCGCGACGTCATCATGCGCCCGGTGGTCAATCCCGGCCCGGTCGAGCTGTTCCGGCAGGTGGAAGTGGGCGTCAACCTGGCATTCTCCTGCGACGACGACACCGTCACCCTGGTGGTCACCGGCGGCGACCCCGACCGCTTCCCGACCCGCGCGGCGCTGCAGGACCTGCTCGCCGCCGAGTTCGCCGACTGGGGCCTGACACCGCGCTTCTGGTGAGTCCGCGCCCGGTGCCCGCGGCTATCGTGGAGCCGTGGGCATCATGGGCGAGCTGTTTCCGGGTAAGAAGCTGCAGAACGAGGGCAGCGGCGACAGCAACGGCCAGGACCGGGAACCTCGGCTGGCCGTGGACCTCGACGCGGGCATCATCCGGCTCGCACTACCCGTCGGCCAGGACCCGTCCGACGGCGAGTAGAGCCGCGCCGCACCTGCACGCGCTCGCCGTCGGCATCGAGATCACCTTCGGTCTGCGCGTGCCCAACGCGGAGGAGTCGCTACCGACCGAGCACATCGGCCGCTTCCGCAAGAAGCTCGGCTGGGGCGACGGCCGGACCGCGGGCGCCCGGGTCGTGGTGTGCATGCCGCACGGCACGCCGCCGTGGCTCAGCCCCTGAGCAGGTCCGCCGGTCGACGCAACGCGCCGAAGAGCGGATCGTCGTAGACGGTGGGTTCGACGACCGGATCGGGGAGCCGCAGCAGGTCGGCGGCGCTCACCTCGGACCAGTCGTATCGCTGGTTCTCGCACTGCAATTCGACCAGCGCCACCGACGACACCGTGTCGTCGAGGCCGAAATCGGCGAAGCCGTCGTCGGCGAGCACCGCGCGGATGTGCTCGACCGGGGTCGGCCGGGTGGCGTAGGCCAGGGCCAGGTAGGGCCGCAGCGGCTCGCCGAACTCGGGGATCCGCTCGCGGATCCACACGTCGGTCAGCGCGCGCGTGAGGTCGTCGCGGACGTCGAGCAGATCGGCAGGCAACTCGATCGGCAGACGGATCGAGTCGGCGGCGACCACGGGCGCGCCGAAGGTGAGCTGGAACGGGGCACGCTCGGCGAGCATGGTTCGCGAGCCCGCGACCAGCGCCGCGAGATGCACCCCTTTGACCCCGTCGACGAAACCGATCCCCTGGACCCCGATCCGCAGGCGGCCCGCGTCGACCGGTTCGAAACCGGGCAGCCGGGTCAGGGTCGGCGCGAAGATCTCCACCAGCTTGTCGGCGACCGGCTGGGTCGGCGTGACCTGCCAGTCGTAGAAGGAACGTCCCGGTGTCCACCCCGGCCGCCACCACCAGCGGCTGGCAACCGTCATCTCGCTCGCGCCCATCGACCCACCTCCCGACCTCGGCCGCTCGTCCCAGCGACCACCCGGCTGACCGGCGGATCTGCTCACGAACGACAGATTCGGCCAGTTCACCCCGACGTACCGGACACGATCGGCAACCCATCTGCGATGACAGTTACCTGTCAGCGACGGTATTACCCGGCGTGGCCCACCCGCAACACGGCGAGACCGTTCCGTTGTACCTTCGATCCCGAGTCCACGCTTTCGGCCGCGGCCTGTCGGCCCGCATTACACTGACCGGCATGCCTGTTCGTCGGCTGATCACGCTGTGTGCGTTCGCCCTCCTGCTGCCCTTCGCCGCCTCCGCCTGCACCATGACGGGCCCCGGCACCACCTCCGAGTGCAACGTGGGCGGGTGCACGGTCACCTTCGAACGCGGCGTGAGCGCCAAGGCGTCGGTGCTCGGCATCGATGCCGAGCTGGTCGCCGTGAACGGCGACATGGTGACGCTGAGCATCGGCGGACAGCAGGTGACGGTGCCGGTCGGGCAGTCACAGGCGTCCAACGGGATGGACGTCCGGGTCGACGAGGTCACCCAGGACAAGGTCGTCGTCGTGCTGTCGACCGGCCTGAACCAGAACTGACGCGCGGCGAAAGCCGCTGCGCTACACCGGTTCCGCGCGGCGATAGCTGCGGGCGACCAGCGCCGACCGCAGCCGCCACAGACCGTGGCTGTGCGTCCGGTCCACCCAGGTCGGCAGCGCGTCGCTGTGCAGTGCGCGACCGCCGCGGTGATCGGCACGCCCGCGGCGTCGGTCAGCGCGGCGAAGAGCGGGTCGAGTTCGTCGGCATCGACATCGCCGGGAATCAGCGCGGTGCCGCCGTCGCCGGTCAGCAAGGACCGCGAGGTACCGTCCGACCAGCGGAACAATTCGGCGCGCAGCTGCTCGAGCCTGCGCCTGGCCTTCGATCGGTCGGAACGCACGCGGGCAGCCGGCTCCGGATAGTCCGGAACGGCCAGCGCGAGAACCCAGTAGTGCGTACAGGCCTCCTCGATATGCTGGTCCCGACCCGAGAACCACGCTACGGAGCTGCCGGCCCTCCCGATGTCCAACATTCTGGACACCGCCGCCCCGCTCAGCCGAGCACGTTCGGCTGATCCAGGATCCAGCGCCAGCTACCGTCCGGCTGCCTGCGCGCGACCTCGACGGTCGCCCCCGTGCCGCCGGGCAACCGGGACGAGGTGAGCGCGAGGTCGCCCGCGCGCAGTGCCGGCGCCTGCGCACCGAGCTGGAACACCGGCCGATCCGCGACCAGCCGCGCATAGGCCGCTCTGATCTCCGCGATACCGGTCGCCACCACACCGTCCGGCAGGGCGAGCACCGCGTCGGATTCATACAATTCGACCAGGCCGTCCACGTCACCGGCGTTCAGCCGTTCGACCACCAGCCGGCTCAGATCCTCCGGACGCCGCGCTCGTTCGCGCACACCGTCGACACTGTCGGTCATCGTCACCCTCCTCGACATGGGCTGTGCGCCAACGGTAACGCCGGGGTACGACAGGACCGGACGACCGTCTCAGTGCCCGTCGTGCAGATCGACGGAGTACCGGTACCAGTTCCCGTCGAACGGGGTGTAGACAGGCTGATAGGCGGAGGGGACGTGCACCGGCGGCCGGGCACCGGCGGGAAAGTGGGCCAGGCCGCCGAGGGAGTCACCGATCCCGAACAGACAGCCGCCGTCGCGGCCGGTGACCGAGTACACCCGGACGACCCCGATCCAGCCGGCGGCGGCCTCGTCGCACGGCCCCTGCGCCGCCTCGGTCAGCGCCGACTCCGACAGCCACCACGCCACCCGATCCGGGATCCCCGCCACGGCGGCGCCGATCCCGGCCAGCACCACCAGCGGCGCGATCAGCACCGTGCGGTAGCGGCGGTAGCGCGCGCACCCGATCGGCGCGCAGACCATCCACAGCACCCCGGCGACCAGCAGCGCGAACACCGCGGCGACCGTGATCAGCAGGTCGAACTCGGTGGCGTCGTTCAGCAGCAGCGCGACGATCGCCCCGGCCGCCACCGCCGCCGAAGTGCGCATCACCAGCACCCAGCGCCGGGGCGGTGTCCCGGTCGCGGTCTCCACGCTCGTCATGGGCCCACCCTACGGATCCACCTCCCGGAAACGGCGAAACCCCGGAACGCCGACGGCTTTCCGGGGTTTCACGCGCACAAGTCACACCGTCACAGCGGCGGGAATCCCGCCGAGCCGGTCGCCATCCAGTTCCAGAAACCGGCGGCACGGTTGACCAGCAGGGCAATGACGTCGAGAGCAGTGCTTCCCATCAAGCTTCCTAACATTCGGATGAACGATTCGCTTGCCCACCATAGCAACTCGTCACCGCCGATCACGACGCGATCTCGGCGCACTGGAGCATTACCAGCGAGCCGCCGCGCGGATTCGTCTCGCCGACAAAGCGATCGACGTTTCGGCAGGTGAGAGCGTTGCCGACGCGAAATATGCCCGGTGCTCGAGTTCTGCGTGCGGCGAGCACGGAGGCCGGTCGATTACCGAGCGGGCGCATTTCCGAGCGGGTCCACAGCGGCGAAATTCCGTCGGCGACGAATTCGCCGGACGATCGAGACGACAGGCGATCGCGGCCGAGTTCCGGCGACGACGCGGGTGGCAGATCCTCGCGGCCGTCGCGGCCCGCGCATACAGTACAGAGGTAGCAAACCTTTCCGACGTGAGACCGGTAGCGCCCGACGAACACGGTGAGGACAGATGGAAGGCACCAGGCACGAGCTCCTGCACAGACCCCTGTTCTCCCGGGACCCCCTCGATCAGCGGAATGCGGCCACTCGCATCAGCGCCTACATCTACGGGAACGTGCTGATCCTCGCCGCCCTGATCCCGGTCGCGCCGTCCGCCGAGAATGTCGGCATCCTCGTCGTCCTCGGGAGCGCGGTGTCCACGTTCATCGCGCATACCTTCGCCGAGAGCGTCGGCCGGTCGGTGCGGCAGGACCAGGCGGATCCGATGGCGCAGCACTGGTCGCATCTGCGCGATTCGCTGCCCATTCTCAGTTCGGCCGTGCTGCCGTGCGCGGTACTCGCGGCCGCGGCCGTCGGCTGGCTCCAGCCGCGCACCGCGCAGGTGCTGGCCGAGGTCGTGATGCTGGTGCGGATCGCCGGCATCGTCTTCGTCATCCGGCGACTCCAAGGCAAACACCCCGACAGATCGACACTGCTCGGCGCGATGCTGCTCGGCTGCGCGGCCACCACCGTGGTGGCGATCAAAGTCGTCCTGACCCACTGATACCGAGGAGGACCGGATGTCTGAGCCACCGGTGAAGTCCAGCTCGCTCGTCCTGGTCGTCCTGGCCGCCGGACAGTTTCTGATGACCCTCGACAGTTCGGTGATGAACGTGTCGATGGCGACCGTCGCCGAGGACATCGACACCACGATCACCGGCATCCAGACCGCCATCACGCTCTACACACTGGTCATGGCCTCACTGATGATCACCGGCGGCAAGGTGGGCGCCATCGTGGGCAGGCGCCGGGTGTTCGGGATCGGCCTGATCATCTACGGCATCGGCTCGTTCGTCACCGGTCTGGCGCCGAATCTGGCGGTGCTACTGCTGGGCTGGTCGCTCCTGGAGGGCATCGGCGCGGCCTTGATCATGCCCGCGATCGTCTCCCTGGTCGCGGGCAACTTCCCGCCCGAGCGCCGGTCGGCGGCCTACGGAATGGTCGCGGCGGCGGGCGCGATCGCCGTCGCGGTCGGGCCGCTGCTCGGTGGCGCGGTGACGACGTTCGCGTCGTGGCGCTACGTCTTCTTCGGCGAGGTGGTCATCGTGGTGGCGATCCTGCTGGTGTTGCGCCGGGTCAAGGACGCGCCCGCCGAGCAGGTGCGGCTCGATCTGATCGGATCGGCGCTGTCGGTCATCGGTCTCGGGGCGATCGTGTTCGGCGTGCTGCGGTCGAGCGAATGGGGGTGGGTGCGGCCGGACTCCGGCGCGCCCACGCTGTTCGGGTTGTCGGCGGTCATCTGGCTGTTGCTGGGCGGCCTGTTCACGCTGTACCTGTTCCTGCGCAGGCAGACCTATCTGGTCAGCCGGGGCCGGGATCCGCTCGTCGATCCGGCGCTGTTGCGGAACCGGCAGCTCGTGGGCGGGTCGAGCATGTTCTTCGCGCAGTTCGCCGTGCAGGCCGGGGTGTTCTTCACCGTGCCGCTGTTCCTGTCGGTGGTGCTCGAGCTCAGCGCGGTCGAGACCGGGGTGCGGATCCTGCCGCTGTCGGTCGCGCTGGTGCTGGGCGCCGTGGGTATCCCCAAGTTCCGGCCACAGGCCGACCCGCGTCGGGTCGTCCGGTGGGGCCTCGCCGTGATCATCGTCGGGGTGCTGATGCTCACGGCAGGCATGGATCCCGGGGCCGAGGCGGCCGTGGTGTCCATTCCGATGCTGTTGATGGGGCTGGGCCTGGGCGCGCTGGCCTCGCAGCTCGGTGCGGTCACGGTGTCGGCCGTACCCGATTCGCGCAGTTCCGAAGTCGGCGGGATCCAGAACACCGCCACCCAGCTCGGCGCCTCCCTGGGGACCGCGCTGGTCGGGTCGATCATGATCGCGACGTTGACCTCGTCGGTCATCAGCGGCATCGAGCAGAACCCGGCGGTGCCGGTCTCCGTGCAGCAACAGGCCACCACGGAGCTGGCATCGGGCGTACCGTTCCTGTCGGATCGGCAACTGTCGGATGCCCTCGACAGCGCCGGGGTCGACGACACCACCGCCGAGGCCGTCATGTCCGTCAATACCGACGCCCGCCTCGAGGCGCTGCAAGTGGCGTTCGCGGTGACCGCTCTGATCGCCATCCTGGCGCTGTTCGGCACCGGCCTGCTGCCCCGTCGCCCCACCACGGGAATCACCCGTTCCGGGTGAGGTCCGCCCCTCGGCCGGCTGGTTGGCTGGACGTCGTCGCGTCCCTGCTCGACAGCGAGCGGGGCGGGCACTGCCTCGACGAAGAACTCGACCGCGTCGAAGCGGCGCCACCATCGACGTAATGATCCCGTGCCCACCCGATTCCTTGTTCGGAGGATTCTATTTCAGTAAAATCAGAATGTTCTTCGACCGAATCAAACCCGCTCGCCGACCTCGTCATCGGATCGTCGCCAGAATTGTCGGCGATTCCTTTCGCGACGGGCCGGCGTCCTTCCGCACGGCGAGGAGTCGAGCATGACCAGCAATACCTCAGCGCATCGCGCGCCACCCGAAGAAGAGCCCTTTCAGCGCCAAGCCTTCGCGGAGGGAATTTCCATCACGGCCGCGTGCATGCTGCTCATCCTGGCAGCGGTCTCGATCCTGCAGGGCATTTCCGCGCTGCTGGAGGACGAAATATATGTCGCCGGAATCGAATACGTGTACAAGTTCGATACGACGACCTGGGGATGGGTCCATGTCGTGCTCGGGGTGCTGGCACTGATCGTCGGCGTCGGCCTGGTCCTTGGCGCCACCTGGGGCCGGTACAGTGCGCTCGGCGTCGCCGGGCTGGTGATCGTCGCGAATTTCCTGTCCCTGCCCTACTACCCGGCTTGGTCCATGATCATCATCGCCCTCAGCGTGGTGATCATCTGGGCGATCTCCACCTGGAAACCCCAGCACTGAGTCCGCCCGTGCGACGGACGAAACGCCGGCTCGGCGATCGGCCGGCCGGGTGATGACCACCGACTCCGGGGCGCGGCTGCGCATCTGGTCGGCCCGGGCCGCCTTCCTGTTCGCGGCCCTGACAGCGGTGATCCCGGTGCTGTTCGCAGGGGTGGTTGGCACCCTCGGAGTGCTCATCGTCGGCACCGGCGGCGTGGTCGTCACGCTGGCCGCGCTGTACTGGTTCCTCACCAGGTACGGACTGCTGCGCTGGGTGTCGCTGGCGATCGCGGTACTCGCGCCGATCTTCGTCATGGTGGCCTTCGTGCGGGCCCGGCTGCTGTGGGTGGTGCTGCTCGCCGTGGCGGCGGCCCTGCTGGCCCTCGTCTGCGCGCGTATCGCGTTGCGCGCCGGGACATCGCACGCCACCACGCCCGGTCGACCCGCCCCACCGGCCCAGCGCCCGTTCCTGATCATGAATCCGCGGTCCGGTGGCGGGAAGGTCGAGAAGTTCGACCTGCGCCGCCGCGCCGAGGAACTCGGCGCGGAAGTAGCCCTGCTCGAGGGCCAGGTCGACGTCGAAGCACTCGCCAGGCAAGCCGTCGCCCGGGGCGCGGATCTGCTCGGGGTCGCCGGCGGTGACGGGACCCAGGCACTGGTGGCGGGCGTCGCGGCCGAGCACGATCTGCCGTTCCTGGTGATCAGCGCGGGGACCCGGAACCACTTCGCGATGGACCTCGGCCTGGACCGCGCCGATCCCGCCGCCGGGCTCGATGCCCTCCGCGACGGTGTGGAGTTGCGCGTCGATCTCGGCCGGATCAACGGCCTGCCGTTCGTCAACAACGCCTCGTTCGGTGTCTACGCCGAGATCGTGCGCAGTCCCGCCTACCGCGACGACAAGACCGCGACGGTCCTGCGCCTGCTCCCCGATCTGCTCGCCGGACACACCGGCAACCGGCTCGTCGCGCAGATCGACGGAACGACGGTCACCGGCCCGCAGGCGATCCTGGTGAGCAACAATCCCTACGGCACGAGCGATCTCGCCGGCCTGAGCCGCCGCGATCGTCTCGATCGGGGCACGCTCGGCGCGGTCACCGTCTCGGTCGCCAGCACCCGCGACGCGGTCGGCCTGATCCGCCGCACCCGCAGCAACGGCCTGACCCAGCGCACGCCGACGGAAGTCACCGTCGATACCGACGCACCGCAGATCCCGGTCGGCGTCGACGGCGAATCCCGCCAGCTCGACACGCCGGTGCACTGTGTCATCGAACCGGGCGCGCTGCGCGTGTGGGTACCGCGGAACCGGCCGGGCACACCGCCCGCCCCGCCGACGATCGATTGGCTCCGGCTGCGCGACTTGGCCATTCGCGGCGACGCCGGCGCGGCGCGCTGAACCCGGTCACCGATTCCGGCATTTCACCCGCTGCCGAAGTGCGCCGGGTGAACAGACGGGAAACGGCACCGGACAACGGCCCGCCGGGGCTGTGATGACGCCGACATCACCGGCCCACCCCTGGTGAACAAAAGTATCGGCGGACAACGTTGTGCGCCGATAATTCCCTCCGAAATATTCTGCGCGCCAGCCGTAATCCACCGACCCCTCGCAATAAATCGCAGGCAGTCGAGTTTTGTTCAGCGAAACCGTGACAGCCATCACAAGCATGAAATTCACCGCTCCGGCTATACCATCGAATCCGCCGAGGCTTCCCGGGAATGTCCGCCGTCGAAGTTCCAGAGCACCAGTGGTGACACATCGACGTGCCCCTTTCGAATCCGCCTTCCGCCGCTTCGGCATGTATTCGTCACGAGGTGAACCCGGTCATGGAATACACCCACCTGTCCGAATTCCAGATCCGTCCCGGTACGTTGTCGATCTGGACGCCGGAACTCCCCGCGGACGCCTGGCAGCCCGACGACCGCCCGCTGACCAGTGTGCACGCCGGCTACTGCGCGAGCGTCGACCCCGCCGATCCGCGGCCGGGCCGTGGTCGCTGGATCGGCACCGTCTTCGAGATGGACGCCCGGCTCGATCGCGCCGCCTGGCGCGAGACGCTGCGCCGCTGGCACGCCAGGCACGAGGGGCTGCGCACCACCGTCGGTACCGAAGCCGCGGGCGAGCCGCGCAGGCTCCTCGCCCCCGCCGCCGCGGTCGGCATCGCCGAACAGCGGGTGGCGGAACTCACCGACGGAGCGCGGATCAACGAATTCCTCTGCGACGCGCTGGAGCTGCGCCTCTCCCCGCTGGTCTGGCCGCATCTGCTCGCCGCGACCGTCGAGCACGCCGCCACCGGGGACTTCACCGTGCTGGTGGCCGCCGATCACTCCGTAATGGACGCCTACTCCCAGGCCATCCTGATTCTCGAACTGCGCACCCTCTACCGCGAGGTGCTGGCGGGCGAGCCGGCCCGCGAATCGGCCACCTTCGGCAGCGCCGCCGACTTCGCGGTGGTCGAACGGGCGGCCGCCGCCGATCTCGATGCCGATTCGCCCGCGGTGGCGACCTGGCGGGAGTTCCTCGCCGGCGGCGACGGCACGATGCCGCGATTCGCCCCGCACACACACCGGCCCGCGCCCGCCGACCTGGCGCAGCCGAGCGTGTCGCGGCGGGTGCTCGAGCTCGACCAGCTCGAGCGGGTCGAGGCGGTGCTCGACCAGGTGCGGCATCGGATGTCGGTGGCGGTGTTCGCGGCGCTGGCCGTAGCCCATCAGCGCCGGTTCGGTGCGGAGCGGATGCGCACCGCGATGCCGATCGCGACCCGCCCCGATCTGCGCTGGCTGGAGTCGATGGGTTGGTTCGTCAATGTCGTCCCGGTCGACATCCGGGTGGAGCCCGGCGCGGGGATGGCCGCGGCGCTGGAGAGCGCGCGCACGGCGTTGCGCCGGTCCCGGACCGCGAACGATGCGTCGTGGTCCCGGGTGCTCGACATCCTCGGCGTCCAGGACGCGCCCCGGTTCGGCATCTCCTTCCTCGACATCCGGGTGCTGCCCGGCTACGAACTCGTCGCCGACCTGCGCGGACGGACCCTGCGGGCGGAGTCGTACTCCACCGACGAGGTGTTCCTGTGGGTCGTGCGGGCCGCCGACGGCCTCTACGTGTCCACCCGGTATCCCGCGGGAATGCCCGCCGAGGTGATGGACGAGTTTCTCACCGCATTCGGCGAGGCGCTCTCGGAGGTCACCGCGGCGGTCCACCTAGACGCCCCCGCGCCGGTCGCGGCGCCGGTCGTCGCGCAGGCGGTGTGAGCCGATGCGGGCACTGCTGGCTTTCACCGGCAGCCGGGGCGACGCCCAGCCCGGCATCCTGCTGGCGCGCGCACTGCTCACCCGGGGTCACGAGGTGACACTCGCGCTCGCACCGAACCTCGTCGGCTTCGCGCTCGCGCACGGCGTCCCCGCCGTTCCGTTCGGTTGTGACAGCGCCGCGCTCCTGCACACCCAGCGCACCGACCTCCGCTTCGGTGCCCGCAATCCATGGTCGCGCGTGCGCGCCGTGCTCGACCTGCAGCGGCGTGGTGTGCCGGAGATGGTCGCCGATCTGCGCGAGCTGGTGCCCGGTCACGATGTGGTGGTGGCCGGAATGGCGGGAGAGGAGGCCGCCGCGGCGGTGGCGCGGGAGACCGAGCTGCCGTTCGCGGCGATGCACTTCTTCCCGATCCAGGCCAATGCCGTCGTTCCGGTTGTTCCGGCCCGGTGGGCGCAGCGGTTCCCGGGCGTCGTGCACCGCTGGGGGTGGTCGGCGCTCGCCCGGGCCAGGGCCGCCGCGCTGGCTCCGGTACTGCCCGCGGGCGAGCCGCCGTCGCGGGTGCGCATCCAGGCGTACGACCCCGCGCTGTTCCCCGGCCTGCGCGACGAATTGCCGGGGCCGTTCACCGGTTTTCCGGTCGACGTCGACGGATTCCTGACCACACCGACAGATTCCGATCACCCCCGGAGCCCGCGCCGCGCAAAGCCCGGGGCCGGGGCCGACATCCGGGTCGCCGTACGTCACGGCGGCTCGGTGGAGCACTCCATCCCGTCGATCGAAACCGCCACGGCGCCACCCGGTTCCGTCTCCGGCACCGACGCCGCGACAGCGGTTCGCCGGTGGTTGTCGGCCGGTTCCGCACCGATCTACGTGGGCTTCGGCTCGATGGATGTCGGGGACCCGGCCGGGTTCGTCGCCATGCTGCGTGCGGTGTGCGCGAGTCGGGGTCGTCGGCTGCTGCTGGCCTCGGGATGGGCCGCCATCGCGCCCGGCATCGATGCGGAGGTGGCCGTCGTCGACCAGGTCGACCATGCCGAGGTGCTGCCGCAGTGTGTGGCGGCCGTACACCACGGCGGCGCGGGTACGACCGCCGCCGCGCTGAGAGCCGGTGTGCCGCAAGTGATCTGCTCGGTACAGGCCGACCAGCCCTACTGGGGCCTGGCACTGCAACGGCTCGGTCTGGCAGCGACCGCCCCGGCGCGCACACTCACCGGTCCGCGGCTCGACGCGTTACTCGACCGGGTCTCGACCCCCGAGGTCCGGCGCCGCGCCACCGACTACGCCGCGACGTTCACCACCGATGGTGTCGAGCGTGCCGCCGACACCGTCGAAGCACTGACCCCGGTCGCCCCCGAACTCATCGACGCCACAGGGAGACTCTCATGAACCCCGACATCGCCATCCGGATCACCGGACTCGGCAAGTCCTACGGCGACTTCACCGCCGTGGGTGCCGTCGACCTGACCGTCGCCGCGGGCACGGTCTTCGCCCTGCTCGGGCCCAACGGCGCGGGCAAGACCACCACCGTGCGCATGCTCGCGACCCTGGTGCGTCCCGATCGCGGCACCGCCGAGATCTTCGGCTACGACATCGTGCGCGAGGCGACCGCCGTGCGTTCGATGATCGGCCTCACCGGCCAGTACGCCTCGGTCGACGAAACCCTCACCGCCGGTGAGAATCTGCGCCTGTTCGGCCGCCTGCTCGGCCTGTCCCGCCGCGAGGCCGCCGCGCGCAGCGCCGAACTGCTCGCGGAGTTCGAGCTCAGCGCGGTCACCGATCGCCCGGTCGGCCAGTTCTCCGGTGGTATGCGCCGGCGCCTCGATCTGGCGGCGACGCTGATCACCGATCCCCCCGCTGATCTTCCTCGACGAGCCCACCACCGGCCTGGACCCGCACACCCGCGACCGCATGTGGGGCATCATCCGCAAGCTGGTCGCCCGCGGTGCGACCGTCCTGCTCACCACCCAGTACCTCGAGGAAGCGGACGCGCTGGCCGATCGCATCGCCGTCATCGACCGGGGCACCATCGTCGCCGAGGGCACCGCCGCCGAGCTCAAAGCCTCCATCGGCGATCAGGTGCTGCGCCTGGAACTCGCCGATGTCACCCAGTCCGCGCACGCGGAGGCCATCGTCGCCGACCTCACCGGCGAGGTGCCGGAGGGATCGTCGGCCGGGATCCTGACCGTCGCGCTCACCGACGCCGGCACCGCCGCCGACATCGTGGCCGCCTGCCGGGCCGCGGGCATCGCCCTGCGCGGCTTCGCCGTCGACCGACCCGACCTGAACGAGGTGTTCCTCGCTCTCACCGGCACGGCTCGCGCCGCCGCCTGATCACGGAAGCCGAGACCACCATGACCGTCACCACCGCCGAGATCGCCGTCGAGGCCACCGCGCCCGCGACGATCGATCGCCGCCCCCGGGTCACCCACGTCAGCCTGCGCGCCGCGCTCTTCCAGTCCCTCATAATGGCCTGGCGCGGGCTGCTCACCTTCCGGCACAGCCCCCAGCTGCTCTACGACGCCATCCTGCTGCCGATCGTCGGGCCGCTGCTGTTCGGCAGCATCTTCGGCACCGCGATCGCGGGCAGTATGGCGGCCTACCTGCCGATCCTCATCCCGGGTGTGCTGGTGCAGATCGTGCTGACGTCGTCGGTCGCGACCGGCGTGCAGCTGTCCGAGGACATCAGGTCGGGGGTGTTCGACCGCTTCGTCGCCATGCCGATCGCGCGGTCGGCGCCGGTCGCAGGCGCGCTGCTCGCCGGGGCCACCCGCTATGTGATCGCCGCGACCACGGTGGTGATCGTCGGCTTCGCCATGGGCTACCGACCGGCGCATCCGGTCGGCTTCCTCGCCGGCGCGGTGCTGGTGGTGCTGGCGACCACCGCGATCAGCTGGCTGTTCGCGTTCATCGGGGTCACCGTGTCGCGGCCCGCCGCCGTGCAGGGCATGTCGATGCTGGTGCTGACGTTCCTGAGTTTCGCCTCGAACGCGCTGGTGCCCGAGGAGTCGATGCCCACCTGGCTCGGCTACGTCTCCGACTACAACCCCGTGTCGTATCTGGTGTCGGCGGTCCGCACGCTCGCCGAGGACGGTGCGATCGGCGCCGATGCCTGCTGGTCGGTGGTGGCTTCGCTCGTCGTCGTCGCCGTCTTCGCGCCCCTGACCGTCCGCACCCTGCGTGCCCGCTGAGAGGAGCCACCATGACGCTCACCGCTCCCACGATCACTCCCATGGCCGCCGTCAACCGGCTCACCGCCGACGACGACCTGTTCCTCAAACTGCACAGCCTCTACGGCAACGCGCTGGTCAACCAGCTCGCCTGGCGGTTCGACGAGCCCTTGAGCCGCGACCTGCTCGACAGCTTCCACGCCCAGCTCGCCCACGGCTTCCTGGCCCGCCGGGTCCAGGGCACCCGGGTGCCCTTCGCCCGCCCGTACTGGGTGCCCGCCACCGCATCGATTCCGCTGAGCTGGGACGCGGTGCCGGTCGCCGACGACGAAGTCCTGGATTGGTATTTCGCCCAGAGCCGGGTGGATTTCGACCCCGAAGCCGGTCTGGTGTGGCGGTTGTCCGCCGCGCCGACGACCACGGGCGGGACCCTGGTGTCGCTGGTGACTTCGCATGTGGCCTCCGACGGCGGCGCCGTATTGTTCGCCGTCGGTGACGCGCTCGCCCGCTTGACCGAGAAGCCCGACCGGACCGTGAGTTCCGGAGCCCTGGTCGGCCGCGCACCTCGACACGCGTTCGGCGCGAACGTCTCCGACGCGGTATCTCAGCTCCGAGCGGTGGCGAAGGGTGTCTGTGCCGCGATCGCGGCACGCTCCGTCACCGAGCCCGACCGCACTCCCCGGCCCGCGGAACCGCTACTGCCGCTCCCGGATCGCTGGTCACCCGCCGATGTCGTCGTGCAGCTGTCCCTGGACCAGTGGAATTCCGTCGCCGCCACACATTCCGGCACGACGAACGGACTCCTGATCGCCCTCGGCGCGGGCCTGCTCGGGCGCAGCGGACGCGTCGGCGCCGCCGCCGACATCCGCGTCGACATCCCCCATTCGATGCGCACCGCCGACGACCCGCGCGCGAATGCCACCACCGGCCTGCCGATCTCGGTCCGCTACCGCACCACCGACCGCATCGACCTCGCCGCGATCCGCACGGCAGTCAAACAGGCAGCGACCGCCTATCGCGACCCGGCGACCACCCCCGCCCTCCAGCACCTGCAACCCCTCCAGATGATCCTGCCCCGCTTCGTGCTGCACCATTTCGCCCGCACCGCCACCGCGCCGGAGTGCCTGTGCACCAATCTCGGCGAAACCGCCCAGGGCGTCGCCGATTTCGCCGGCCACCACGCCTGCGCCGTCCTCATGCGCCCGGTCGTCTGCACCAACGACCCCGCCATGTTCCGCCGGGTGGAGGTCGGCGTGAACCTCTCCTTCTCCACCGACGGCCGCACCGTCACCCTCGCTGTCACCGGCGCCGACCCCGACCGCTTCCCCACCCGCACCACCCTGCGCACCCTCCTCACCACTGAATTCGACTTCTGGGGCCTCACCCCGCACTACTGGTGAGATCCAGCGTCACCGAAGTCACGATCGTCGAGGTGGGACGCACCCGGCGTCACCAGTAGTTGTGGTCGTATTCGTGCCAGGCCTCGTCGAACGGCAGGTAATAGATCGCTGCCTCGGCCTGGGTGCGTTCCGGCACGGCGGTGCCCGGCGCGAAGTAGGCGAAGCCGCTGGTACCGATACCGTCGCCGACGCGGAACAGACACGCGCCGTCGTGGTTTCGGCGCACCGAATCGACCCGGTACACGCCGATCCACGTGGGCTGGGTTCTCGCCGCGCACACTTGCGCCGCGTCGGTCATGGCTCCCTCGGACAACCGCCACGCCACACGCTCCGGAACATCTCGAGACACCGTCACCATCGTCGCGACGACGATCACCGGCAAGATCGACGACACCGCGAACGCGCGGTACCGCACCACGCCGAACACCGCCAGGACGAACCACGGGATGCCCACCGCGAGCATGGTCGCCACCGCGTAGAAGACGATCAGCAGGTTCGAGCCGACGGCCTGAGTGATCACGATGGACGCCGCGGCGAGCCAAGTCACCGCGGTCACCACGACGATCATGGCCAGCCACCCTCCGGGCGGTCGTGGACGTTGTCGCACCGGCCGCGGCATCTCCCCCACCGAAGTCATATCGCCACACTATCTCCGTGGCGTCGTCAGTGGATCTGCTGTCGTTCCCACGCGATGACGTCGAGGCACTGATGGTCGTCTTCGAGCCAGTCCCAGATCAGCCGGCCGATCAGGTCGACGTCGGACAGGGTGGTCGAGGAGAGGGCGTCGTCGCCGGCGGCGTGGGTTTCGAGGAAGTACTCGGAGTCGCTGTGACGGTAGGTCTGGATGAAGGCTCCGGCGCCCGGTTCCCGCGAGACCGTCATGAACGGGCCGCCGCGGGCGAACCTGAGATTGCCCAGCCAGTAGGTCAATTGGCTGCGCGTGAGGGTGGTCAGGGTGCGGGCGCCGACGGTGACCTGCAAGTTCCGGTGGATGACCGGAGCGGTGTCGGGGAGCGCGTCGGGCCAGGTCTGGTCATTCCTCATCCGGGTACCCCCAGTCGAACACCACGTCGGCACCGGGAACCAGGGCGGTCACCCGGCGGACGAGTCGCGCCTCGAACGATTCGCGCCAGCGGAAGAAGCCACTGAAGATCACCGGGTAGTCCGACTCGGCGCGCACGAACAACCCGTCCGAGGTCTCGCCCATCCAGACGAACACCTCGTGCTGCAACCCCTCGCCCGCGAAGACATCGATGAGCAGATCGGTCGCCCCCACCCACTCACGTTCGTCCGCGAGCCCCCGAACAGTCAGGGAGACATCGATATTCACTGACACCGGACGAGCGTATCGTCCAGCACCGACAGGCCCGGAAACGCCGGAACCCCCGGCCGGACACGAGGTCCGGCCGGGGGTTCCGATGTACTGTGACCGTGGCGATCAGCCGTTGTTGGCGGCCTTGAACTCGCGACGGCGGCGGTGCAGGATATGTTCACCACCCGGAGCGCCGTCGAGGACTCGAACGTCACCGGCTGTGGCGCGTGCGCCGGGATTGCTTCGACCGGGCGCGCCGCCGATCGCGTTCAGCGCCATGGTAGCCACGGTGTCGTCGAGTTCGAGAATCCGTGCCACCGTGGTCAGGCTGCACACCGCAACTTCCCTCAGCCAAGGGGGAATTCGCTTCGACAACCAGCTGACCAATGCGACTTCCCAGGTCGCCTGCGTCCGTATCGCGTTCCAGCCCGACCTGGTCGAGGCCCTGTCAGTGATCACCGCCGGGGCCTCGGGCCCGGCATTCGATGTCATGGCCGTGGTCGCAGTCTCAGCTCGGAGCGTCGGCCGCAGTCTCGGCATCCAGCGGCACTGGTCTACTGCATAATTCCTGGGCATCGTCACGCGAGAGGCCAAGTGCGACAAGTATTCCGACGGTCATCTCGTCCACGGTCACGGCACAGTCGCGGTCGGGTTGCTGTAGCAGCAGGCGTCCGAGGCCGAGCAGTGATCCGGTTACCAGCGCCATCGCCAGATCGGTGTCTTCGACCACGAAGCGTCCCGCGCGTGTCGCGGCGGCGATGTCTCGTGCGGCGCGAGGCGCGAGGCCGTGCTCGGATTCGATCAGCGAGGCGCCGGAGTTGATCAGGACCCGGCTGAGATCAGGCTGTAGCCGAAACAGTCGGCCGACGATCCGGAAGGACTGGGCGAAGATCTCCGCCGGATCGGCGAGCTCGGTCGTGAGTGAGTCGAGGTAGTCGCCCAGCGACTCCAACGCGCTGTCGACCGCCGCGACGAACAGTTCTTCCTTGCTGCCGAAGTGGTTGTAGAACGAGCCCATTCCCACGTCCGCGGCCTGCGTTATCTCGAGGATGGGCGCGTTGAGCCTGCCCTCGGCGATGAAGCGTTGCCCGGCGGCGATCAGAGCCGAGCGGGTGAGAGCTTTGCGGCGTTCGAGCCTGTTCGCTGTGGCGGACATGCCGCGATCTTAATCACCTTCAAATCTGACGACTCCTTCAGAACCCTTGACTGATCATACAGTCATAGATGACGATATCGTCAGAACATCACCGCACGCGGAGGAGGAGTCGAGAGATGCCGGAAGGCCGCAGCGACACACATCGCGACCTGCACGTCGATCAGGGCGCCCTGCCGGGCGAGCACCCCGGCCGTGCCAGGAATCCGATCGTCAAGGTCGCCGACCTCGCCTGGCTCGAGTTCCGCAAGCCCGATCTGTTGAAGGCTGAAGCCTTCGCGCTGGCCTTCGGGTTCTCTGTCGCCTACCGCACCTCGGAGGAGATCCACCTGCGCGGCACGCAGGCAGGCACGGCGTGCGTGATCATCCGCAAGGGAGATCGCACCCGCTTCGTCGGCGCCGCGTTCCTGGCCACCGAGGACTCCGACGTGCTCAGGCTCGCCGAGGTGACGGGTCATCGCGTCGAGCGACTGCCCGAGAGCATCGGCGGAATCGGCGTCACCTTGCACGATCCGGGGGGCAAGACGGTGCGCGTTGTGGCCGACGGCGCGCGCCAGCTGCCGCAGCTGCCGGGGCAGCCTGCCCACCCCCTCAATGTCGGTGACTCCGCTGCGCGGGTCAATGCGACGCAGCGGCCACCGCGCGTGCCTGCCGGTGTCGAGCGGCTCGGCCATGTGGTGCTCTCGCGCACCCGCTACCTGGAGAACCTGAACTGGTACCTCGAGCATCTCGGACTCATCGTCAGCGACTTCCTGTACTACGACGGGCAGCGCGAACGCGGGCCGGTGATGGCCTTCATCCGCTGCGATCGCGCGAGCACCCCCACCGACCATCACACCCTCGCCATGACACTCGGCCCCTCGGATCGATACGTGCATTCGGCGTATCAGGTGTGCGACCTCGACGCGCTCGCGGCCGGTGGCGAGTTCCTGGCCGAACGCGGATATCGCCGATCCTGGGGCATCGGACGGCACATCCAGGGCAGTCAGATCTTCGACTACTGGCGCGATCCCGACGGTTTCCTCGTCGAGCACTTCAGTGACGGCGACCTGTTCGACAGCTCGCTGGAACCGGGATGGGCGCCGATGACAGCCTCGGGGCTGGCGCAATGGGGCCCACCGGCAACCAAGGATTTCCTCGGCATCGCACCGGGCCGCCAATCGCTGCGGGAACTCCGGTCCATCTTCTCTTCGCTGCACCGAGACAACGAATTCGACGCCCAGCGCTTGCGGGGCCTGCTGAAAGTAGCCAACTCATGAGCATTTCCGTGCTGCGTACCGCCGACGCATGGTGGGTACTGACCCCGGACGGCGCTGTCCGAATCGACACCGACGCCACGACCACGGGCGACCTGCTGGCCGACCGAACCGCGATCGCCGCAGCGCGCAGCGGCAGCGACACCACGCCGGTGGAGAACTTGACGCTCATCTCCCCCGTGACCACGCCGTGTCGGGTCGTCGCGCAGATGACCAATTACGTGTCGCACGTGAAGGATTCCGGGATGAACCCGGCGACCGTGCCGCTGACGTTCTTCCGCAAGTCGTCCGGGTCCATCAGCGGTCCCGAGGACGACATCGTCAAACCGGCGCACGTGCGGTTGCTGGACTACGAAATCGAGATCGGGCTCGTTTTCGGCGCGACGCTGCCCGTCGGCACCGAACTCGACAGCTCGAACATCGGCGACTTCGTCACGGGGTTGGTCATCACCGATGATGTGTCCGCCCGCGACGTGCAACTGCCCAAAACCCAGTTCTACGAGGGCAAATCGTATCCGACATTCACACCGGTCGGCCCAGTGCTGCTGCTGCTCGAGGCGGGTGAGTTCGACAGATTCCACGACCTCTGCCTGACGCTGCGTGTCAATGGCGAAGTGCGCCAGCACAGCACGGCGGCAGAGATGATCTACAGCCCGCTCGATACCCTGCGCGCCCTCACCCGATTCCAGCGCATGGACGCGGGCGATCTACTGCTGACAGGCACCCCCGGCGGAACGGCCCTGAAGGCTCCCGCCAAGCCCGTCGAGATCCTCGGGTCGCTGGTACCGCCCGCGCTCAAGTGGAAGATCTTCTTCGACAAGCAGGCGTCGAACCCGCGCTACCTGCAAGACGGCGATGTGGTGGAGCTGACCGTCTCGACCCCGGACGGCGCGCTCGACCTCGGCGTTCAGCGCACGACGGTGCGGCATGGGCACTGATCGAGGCCGGGTCGAGCACTTCCCGGTCGTGATCGTCGGTGCGGGCCCGACCGGCATGACCGCCGCACTACTGTTGGCGCGGTACGGCATCGAATGCCTGATCGTCGATCGCTGGGACGAGGTGTACCCGCAGCCGCGAGCGGTGCATCTCGACGACGAGGTGTACCGCATACTGGCCGACCTCGGACTCGGCGACGAGTTCGCAGGAATCTCCCGTCCCGGCCGCGGCCTTCGCCTGGTCGACTCCGCCATCACCACGCTCGCGGAATTCGACCGCGACCCCGACCGGATGCCGCACGGGTTCCCGCCGGCCAACATGTTCGACCAGCCAGATCTCGAGCGCGTGCTGCGGTCCAGGCTGACCGCGACGGAGGGCGTGCAGATACGGGGTGGGTGCGAAGTGCTCGAAGTGGCGAATCTGCGTGATCGCGCTCGCGTGCGGTACCGCGATACCGAGACAGGTGAACGACGAGCTGTCACAGCGGAATTCGTCCTCGGCTGCGATGGCGCCAACAGCGTCGTGCGCGCGTCGATCGGTTCGCGGATGCGCGACCTGGGTTTCGAACAGCGGTGGCTGGTGGTCGACATCGCCACCGATTCCGATCTCGGGCAGTGGGAGGGCGTCCACCAGGTGTGCGATCCCGAACGCGCCGCGACGTACATGCGCATCGGCGCGTCACGCTACCGCTGGGAGTTCCGCCTCCGCGACGACGAAACCGCGGACCAGTACGCCACGCTCGACACCATCGAGCCGCTCGTGTCCCCCTGGCTGCGCGAGCTGAGAGATCCCGAGCTGACGCTGATCCGGTCCACCGAGTACACCTTCCGCGCCCAAGTAGTCGACCGATGGCGGGACCGCAGGATCTTTCTGCTCGGTGACGCCGCGCATCTCACCCCGCCGTTCATCGGGCAGGGCATGGGCGCGGGCCTCCGGGACGCCTATAACTTGATCTGGAAACTGGCCGCCTTCTCGAGAGCCACACTGCCCGACGACGCACTCGAAACCTATCAATCCGAACGTAAACCGCACGTCACATCGATGATCGGCCTGGCCGTCGCCGTCGGACGGGCGATGACGAGTGGGGCGGCGGCGGGTGACATGGTCCGCAAGCGGATGGCGCCGCTCCTCGGCCACGTTCCTCTCCTCAGATCCAAGGTCACCGACAGCGCCACCCCGCGCCTGTCCCGGTCGATATTCGTTACGCGACAAGCGATTCAGCCGCTCGACCTAGCCGGCTCGCTGTGTCCGAACTGCGTCGTCGACGGCGGCCCGCGGGTCGACGAGATCGCCGCCGGACGCTTCCTCTTCCTAGCGACCACCCCGCTCACCCGCGAACAGCGGACCGAACTCGACCGACGCGGCGCCGCGATCCTGGCGGTACCGGCGTCCTCCGAGCTCGGCGAATGGCTGCGCCGCGGACGCGCGACGGCTGCGATCGTGCGACCGGACAAGACCGTACTGGCGACCTCCCGATCGGTCCCCGCCCTCCACACTCGCGTACCGAGCTGCCCCGCTCTGTCCACCACTTCCACGCGCAGGAGTTCCCATGGCGGTTGACATTTCCATCCCGCGGTATCGCGAGAATCTCTTCAATACCGAGGCGATCCTCGATCCGTACCCGCACTATGCGGCACTGCGCGCGGCCGGCCCGGTGGTGTGGCTGTCGCGCCAGCGCGTCTTCGCGATCTCCCGATACGCCGAGTGCAAGGCCGTCCTCCGGGACGACGCGACCTTCGTCTCCGGTAACGGGGTGTCGCTGAACCCCGTTACCAACCGCCTCGGCCGGGGCACCACGCTCAACAGCGACGCAGAAGAGCACACCACCAAACGGTCCGTTCTCGCACACCGACTGACGCCGAGGGCACTTCGGGAAGTGACAGATACTATCGAGCGCTGCGCCGAAAGCGTCGTGGACAAGGCGTTGGCGAACATCCGCATCGACGGGGTCGACGATCTCGCGACCGCACTGCCACTTTCGGTGGTCCCGGATCTCATCGGCTGGCCGCACGACGGGCGCGAGGAATTGCTGCGCTGGGCCGGTGCGACGTTCGACTCGATGGGGCCGATCAACCGGCACTCCGTCGGCGCGGCCAAGGCGGCCTCCGAGATGCTGGCCTTCGCCCGCCGTGTCGCGCGCGATCGATCGGTTCTCGACGACAGCATGGGCAGTGACGTCTTCCGCGCCGCCGACGAGGGCAGGATCGATAAGAAGTCGTGCCCGGCACTCATGATCGACTACCTGGCCCCATCGCTGGACACCACCATCGGCGCGATCTCGAGTGCGCTCTACCTGTTTTCACAGAACCCCAGGCAGTGGCAAGCCGTGCGGTCGGATCCGGGACTGATACCCCATGCCGTCAACGAGGTCGTACGGATCGAATCGCCGTTGCGCGCGTTCTCTCGCACGGCCGCACGCGATGCCGACATCGGCGGGGTGAAGATCCCGGGTGGAAGCCGCGTACTGGTGCTCTTCGCCTCTGCCAACCGGGACCCGGCCGAATGGGATCGGCCCGAGTCCTTCGACATCACCCGCGACGCGGCCCGCCAGCTCGGCTTCGGCTGGGGTGTGCACGGCTGCGCGGGCCGGACGCTGGCACGGCTCGAAACCACGTCGATTCTGCGGGCACTGGCCGATCGTGTCGAACGAATCGAGCTGGTCGGCACACCGAAGTGGGCCGTCAACAACATCATTCGCAGGCTGGAACGTCTTCCGCTCGAGCTCGTCCCAGCAGACAAGAGGTCGGCATGAAGACAGCGATCGTCACCGGGGCGTCCTCCGGAATTGGACGGGCCGTCGCCACCGCCTTGGTGGCTCGCGGCTACCGCGTGCTCGGGACAAGCCGCGACAGTTCGACCGTGGCCGATCCCGTGCCCGGCGTCGGCTACCGCGACCTGGATCTCACCGATCGTGGCTCGATCGCCCGGTTCATCGACGCGCTCGACGACCTAGCTGTCGATGTACTGGTGAACAACGCCGGTGAGAGCCAATGCGGACCGCTCGAAGAGCTACCGATGGATGCGGTGCAGAGGTTGTTCCAGCTCAACGTCTTCGGTGCCGTCGAACTGACTCAGTTACTACTGCCAGGGATGCGACAGCAGCGTCGCGGCAGGATCGTCAACATCGGGTCGATGCTCGCGAGCTTCCCCCTCGCCTACCGATCGTCCTATGTCGCAACCAAGGCGGCCCTCGAAGGCTTCGCGACCGCCGCACGGTATGAACTGAGGCCGTACGGAATCGAGATCACCACCGTCGAACCAGGTTCCATCGCGACCGGGCTGTCCGGACGCCGCACCAAGTACATCAGCAACGACTCCCCCTACTTCGAACAGTTCACCTCCGCGATCGCCGTCCTCGACGCCAAGGAAGCCCAGGGAACATCGGCAGACGAAGTCGCCCGCACCGTGCTCGAAGCTATCGAAGCCGAGCAGACGTTACCGCTCTATGCCGTCGGCAGCAATGCAGCGGCAGTATTCCTGGCCCGTAGATTGTTGCCGCGCAGAGTAATCGAGGCCGTCATGGCCAAGACATACGGCGTCGGCGCCGCTCGAACCCGACGCGTGCCGTAGGTGTTCCCGCCGAGGCAGACCGCACGCAGCCGCGACCCGAGCGGGACACCCGGCCTGCTTGGGTCGAGTGCTCAGCGAATCGCGGACCCCACCGACCGCGTTGTCGGTCGGCCGTCGTAGTACACACCCCACCGCGCGTCGATCAGCGCAGCGCGAGGGAGTGCGGCGTCCGCTGCTGTCTGCGTCGTCCGCCGAGAGCCAGATCGGCGTGTGGCAGCCTCGCGCTGGGACACCGCGTACTCCGTCACCGAACCAGCATCCGCTGAGTTCCGAGGTTGATCGACCCGTCAGCGGCGGCCACGCTCACGCTCACCACACCGTCGACCGAGAGTCACTCGGGATGGCGCGCCGGCCGGAGGCGCGAAGTCCATCGACATCACAAGCGCGAACCACACACCGTTGTGAGGAGTCCCCAGGTTCATTGACTGAACAAATCATCACCTGTGACTATTTCATCAGTTCAATGACCCGGGACGCGACTGCCGAAGTACGCGTGTCTTCGACGGCCGAAAGGAACGCACCGTGGGGCTCCTGTACAACACCGTGAACCGACCGTTCCGCATTCTTGTAACCGCAGCCGCGGCGACCGTGATCGCGAGCTGTTCCCCGCTTTCCGCCGATGACGCACTCGCTCGCTCGACCGAGGTCACCGCGGACTTCGACAACATCGCAGGGATATACGCGGGTAACGACGTCATGGTCCTCGGCCTGGCGGTCGGCAAAGTCGACAAGATCATTCCCAAGGGCACCTACATCGAGGTCCACATGACCATCGACGGCGGGGTGAAGATCCCGAAGGAAGCGATCGCGGCGATCATCTCGCCCTCGATCGTGACCGACCGCCACATCGAGATCACCCCGCCCTACACCGGCGGTGAGTCGATGAAGTCCGGTGAGCACCTGCCCAAGGCGCGCACCAGGACCCCGGTCGAGCTGGACACGATGATCAAGACCATCGACCAGTTCTCCGCCTCGCTCAAGCCGGAGCCGGGTCAGGAAGGGCTGGGCCCGCTCTCGGGCCGGGTGCTCTACCCGGTGCTCAACGGCAACGGCCAGAAGATCCGCGAGACCCTCGACGCGCTGTCGAGCGCGCTGAAGGTCGGTATCGACAACAAGGACGCGATCTCCAACATCATCATCAAGCTCAACGAGCTGACGACGATGCTGGCCGACAACGACCAGTCGGTGCGCGATTTCAGCGACCGGGTGACCGCGATGTCCGGTCTGCTGGCCGAGCAGGCCCCCGGTCTGCAGGCCACCCTCGACCAACTCGATCAGTTCCTGGCCAACACCTCGACCACGTTCGGCGAGCACGCGGACACCCTCTCCGAATCGCTGACAGGGCTGATCAACGTCACCAACCAGCTGCGCGCGAACTCGGGCGCGATGGTCGAGATCGCCGACATCGTGCCGCTGCTGATGCAGAACATCGACGGCGCCATGGACCACGAGGACAAATTTATGCGCACCCACGCATTGATCGGGACCGCCCTCTCCGGCGAGGTCGTCAGCGTGTTCTGTGAGCGGATCCAGATGAAGTCTGATGGTTGCCGTTCCGGGAACATGCAGGACTTCGGTCCGGACTACGGATTGACCGCCGCACTGCTGGGACTGACGAAGATCGGTTGACTCGCCGGGCTCCCGGTCGACCCACGGTGTAGCCGTTTCGAATTGGGTCGCCAAGCGCGCCGACGACCACCACCGGCCTCTCGTGGGGCCTTCCCGAGGTCGTCGTAGTGCCGGCCGAATTTCGGGCAGATGGGACGTAGCTGCTGGTCAGTGGGTGCGGGTGGATCCCGGGCCGATCACACTGGTGCGTTCGCGCATGGCCTGGGGTGAGGGTTTGAAGTAGCGGCGAAGGGTCTCGACGCTGCGGTGCCGTGATTTGGCCATCAGTTCGAGCAGGCTTGCGCCGGATTCGCCGAAGTGTGTCAGGCCGGAGTTCGTGGAGGTCCGACCCCGGTGCCGGGCCCATCGGTGGCGGTGGCGGCGTCGAGCAGATCGCGGGCCTGGTCATAAGACAGCCGAGCGAGTCCGATGTCAGGGCAGACGTCACGGTCGGCGAGGTCTTTTCCGGGTCCGGGGCGGCGGTGGGTGACGAACACCGGCCCGCGGGCGCGGTCGCGGAGCAGCCGGAGCAGGAGCCGGGCGGTGCCGGCGTCCCAGTACACGTCTTCCAGGACGTGTACGTCGTCCCAACAACCGCCAGGAGCGATCTTCACGCGCTCCGCCCGTCGCTGCATCACCGAGCCGCCGTACGACCAGAGGAAACCGACTTGACACCATTCGAGACGCTACGTCGTCAATACCTGCCGAACAGCGAGAAGCGCAGCCCCTTCACGCGCCACAGCACCACAATCCCCACAGCAACAGCGGCGTCAGCAGGGCGGGCCGACGAATCGGCCGAAGACCTTGTCGCACTCCCGCTGTCATGACACCCAGGTTCCTGGCCACGCTGGCACGAAGGCTGCCCGGAACACAACGCGACACCATGGACCCCAGTCATCAGACCGGGGCTATTTTTTTCGTGCGTCTCCCGGGGGTGAGGCCGAGCTCATCTCGATCGCCGAGCCTGGTATCGCACGGGGCCGGTATGTGGTGGATCGGCCGATCAGGCTCCTGGTGGAGGGGCATCTTTGTGCACCGGAGGACATCGTTGCCGCGAAGTTTCTGCGCCGTGACCGCCCGGAGCGAATCCGTGCTCTGGTGGTTAATTCGTATCCGACGAAAACGGGGACACATGTTTCGCGGTGTTAAGTCGTCCGCCGAGAACCTCTGCCGTAGAACGTGCCTATCATTGAATTATGTTGTAGGCGAACCCCTTTCGGCATCGCTTGGTCGCGATCACTGTGAGATCCGGTTAACTCCCAATTGTTCTGGACGAAACCAATCAGCAATCGTTCACACGTGAAATTCTCTTATCCGATCCACTGCAATCGCAGACACGGGATCGGACATCACTTTCTCAACGCTTCGCCCGCGCCGAGGCTTCCGGCCGAGGCCGAAGCCTCGGCCGCTGTCAGCACATCCAGGAGGAACCGTGTCCGCACCCACCATCGCCGAGATCGACAAGGCCATCGAGGCGAACATTCAGAAATCCCTCGCCGAGGTCCCGCACCCCGCGCTGCCGAAGGGCACGAATATCTATGGTGCGACGAAGATCTTCCCCGACTACCAGGCGGAGTCGGGCGAAACGTACTTCACGCTCGTGCACGGCATCGCGCACGAGTCGTCGGTGAGTTTCGTGGCGATCCTGCAGGCCACCAGGGCGCTGCGCAAGGGCTTCGATTCGGCGATCTACTTCTACGGTCCCGGTGCCATCAATGCCGTTGCCACACGTGGCTTTCCGACCACCGGAGACAGCGGTTTCCCGGGCGAACAGAACATCAACGAGGCGCTCGCGACCTTCATCAAGGAGGGCGGCAAGGTGTTCGCCTGCCGATTCGGGCTCGCCCTGCACGGTGCCCGCGAGGAGGACCTCATCGAGGGCGTCATCCCAGCACATCCGCTGGATGTCCAGGACGCGTTGATCCACTACGCACGCAAGGGCGCCATCATCAATTCCACTTATCAGCTGTGAGGTGACCCGATGACAGGTCTGTCCACTCGAGTCGAGCTGGCATTGCTCGGCGTTCGCGCCGAGGTGCCGGTGGGGCGCCGTTCCGGTGCGGGCCCCAGCGACGACGGTCATGTACTCATCGACGGCATCGGCGCCGCCGTTCCGATCCGCTCCGACAGCCCCTTCGTGGTGGCGGGCAACCGGCTACTGCGTTCCGGCACCGATATCGGCATCGAGATCGAGCCCGTGAGCAGGCCGAGGTTCTACGACCTGGCTACCGCCGATGGGGTGTCCTACGAGAAGATCGCCAAACTGCACGGCTCGAACGTGCTGGCGACCACGGTGGTGCAGACCTGCATCCGGTACGGCGAGGACCAGCGCTGCCGGTTCTGCGCCATCGAGGCTTCCCTTACCGCGGGCAGCACCATCGCGGTGAAACGGCCCGACCAGCTCGCCGAGGTCGCGGCGGCGGCGGTTCGCCTCGACGGTGTCGAGCAGATGGTGATGACCACCGGAACTTCGGCGGCCAAGGACCGCGGTGCTCGCCATCTGGCCCGTTGTGTGCGGGCGGTGAAAGCGGCCGTGCCGGACCTGCCGATTCAGGTGCAGTGTGAGCCGCCCGGCGAGCCGCGCGTGCTCACCGAGTTGCGCGAGGCGGGCGCGGATTCCATTGGCATCCACGTCGAATCGCTCGATGACGAGGTACGTAAGCGGTGGATGCCGGGTAAGGCCACGGTGCCGCTGAGCGAATATCGGACGGCCTGGGCGGAGGCGGTGCGGGTATTCGGCCGTAACCAGGTCTCGACCTACCTACTGGTCGGACTCGGCGAGAACCCCGACGAATTGGTCTCCGGCGCAGCCGAACTCATCGAGATGGGCGTCTACCCGTTCGTGGTGCCGTTCCGGCCGCTGGTGGGTACGCTGGCCGTCGACGTGGACGGCGCGACCGCACCGACGCCGCAGCTGTTGGCCGACGTCACCGATCGGGTGGCCAAGGAACTACAGCGGGCCGGGATGGTCGGCGCGGACCAGCGCGCCGGCTGCGCCGCTTGTGGGGCGTGCAGCGTCCTGCAGAATGCGGGCGGCTGAGATGAACAGCCATACCGATAGCGCGACGTTCCTCGCGGTGCGATGGCCGGGCGACAAGCGGCCCAGCGTGAAACTCCTCGACGCGCGGGCAGGCAGGGAACCCATCGACGGTGCGTTGGGCGACGGAACAGCCGACCTGTGCCTGCTGTCCGGTGTGTCGGCAAACGGTTCCAGCACAACGGATTTCCTTATCCAACCGGCCAATCGGCGGCAACTGACCGACTACCGGGCACTGCGACGCGCCGAATTCGTGATGGACCAGGGACTGTTCGCGGGCAGCGACGCCGACGACATCGACGACGATCCGCGCACCCAGGTACTGGTCGCGCTGGATCCCGACGGCATCGTCCTCGGCGGCGTGCGCCTCGCTCCGGCGACCGACGAGGATCTGGGATGGTGGACCGGCAGCAGGCTGGTGGTGGACCGGCAGTGCCGTGCCGCTGGGGTCGGTCCGGCCCTGGTGTCGGCCGCGTGTGCCTACGCGGAGAGCCACAATGTGCTGCGGTTCGAGGCCACCGTGCAGACCCGGTACGAGCCCATGTTCGCCCGCCTGGGCTGGATCCGGCTCGGGGACAAGGTGATCGGCGGCGTCGAGCACACCTGGATGCGGTGGCCGATCGACCGGGTGGAGCGGTTGGTCGGCGCCACCAAGTCGCTGCTCGCGCAGACGCTGGCGCCGCTGCGTGGATCGCCGCTCGGCCTCGGCGGTAAGGGTTTTCGCGGGGACGATGGTGCCCCGGTGCCGGGCAGCGACCTCATCGCGGCATGTGACGCCATCCTCCCCTCGATGGTGGAACGTGATCCGGAATGGGCGGGTTGGTGTTCGGTGCTGGTCAATATCAATGACCTGTCGGCCATGGGCGCCACCCCGATCGGTCTGCTCGACGCGGTCGGTGCGCCGACCCATTCACTGCTGACTCGCGTGATTCGCGGGCTGGCTCGCGCCGCCGAGGCATGGGATGTGCCAGTGCTGGGCGGGCATACGCAAGTGTCGGTGCCGCCGTCGTTGTCGGTTACGGCACTCGGCCGCGCCGCCGCCCCTGTGCGGGGCGGCGGCGGCAGGATCGGTGATGAGCTGCGGCTGACCGCCGACCTCGCGGGCGGCTGGCGGCCCGGATATCACGGCCGGCAATGGGATTCCACCTCACGACGTAGCGGCGCGGAATTGCGGGCACTGGCCGGCTTTGTGGCGCGGTCCGCCCCTGCTGCGGCCAAGGACGTCAGCATGGCCGGGCTGGCAGGCACCACCGGCATGCTTGCCGAGGCCAGCGGCCTCGGAGCCGAGCTGGATGTGGCGCGAATCCCGCGTCCCCATACCGCCGCATTCGCCGAATGGCTCACCTGTTTCCCGGGTTACGCGATGATCACCGCCGACCGGCCCGGTGCGCCGATCGCGCCGCCTGCACCGGCCGACTCGGCGGTCTGCGGACGACTCGTCTCAACCCCTGGTGTCCGGCTGCGCTGGCCGGACGGCATCACGACGCGAGCGGTGCACAGCACCGTGACCGGATTAGGAGAATCATGAACAACCTCACGATCTCCGTGGCCGCCGCAGAGTTCGGCCGCGATATGGAACAGAGCTATCGCACCATCGCTCGCCTCATCGAGGAGGCTCGCGCACGCGGCAGCCGCCTGCTGGTGCTGCCGGAGGCCTGCCTCGGCGGGTATCTGCCCAGCCTGGGCGGCGGGGACGAGCCCGATGAAGCCAGAGAGCGCAGGCTGCGTGCCCTGCCGCCCGCACTCACGCTGGACGGTCCGGAGTTACGCCGCGTGATCGATATGGCGGGAGATCTGGTGGTCACCCTCGGCTTCTGCGAGGCAGCGGGTGACACCCGCTACAACGCGGCGGCCACGCTCTCCGGCGACGGAATCCTCGGCTCCTACCGCAAGGTTCATCAGCCGCTCGGCGAAAACCTCTGCTACGCAGCTGGCTCCGAGTACAAGGTCTTCGATACTCCGGTCGGCCGGATGGGTATGCAGATCTGCTACGACAAGGCGTTCCCGGAGGCCGCGCGGGCACTCGCCCTGGATGGTGCCGAGATCATCACCTCGCTGTCGGCCTGGCCGACCGCCCGTACCCAGACCGTGCCGAATCTGGAAGACGATCGGTGGAAGCGGCGCTTCGATATCTTCGACCAGGCCCGCGCGGTGGAGAACCAGCTGGTGTGGGTGGCCTCGAACCAGGCGGGCACCTTCGGATCGCTGCGGTTCGTGTGCAGCGCCAAGATCGTCGGACCCGGCGGGGACGTATTGGCCACCACCGGCGTCGAGCCGGGTCTGGCCACCGCGACGGTCGACGTCGACGAGGTGTTGGGACTGGCGCGGGGCGGCGGCATGTACAACCTGCGGGACCGTCGTCCCGACCTGTACCACAGTGTGATTCGCGAACACGGCGTCGTTGGTCAGCCGGGCTGGCGCGGCGGAATTGGAGCCGTCCCATGCCTGAGATGACTTTCGTTGTCGAGTGGCCGAACGGGACCCACCAATCGTGCTATTCGCCGTCGCTGGTGATGCACGACCACCTCGAGGCCGGAAAGTCCTATCCTGTCGCCGAATTCGTCGCTCGCACGAGGACGGCCCTGAATGAGGCGAGCGAGCGGGTGCGCACGAAGTTCGGCTTCTACTGCACCTCCGCTTCCGATCAGCTGGCCGCGATCGAGCGCACGGCCGCACGATTCGAGCCGTTCGAGATCACCCGCGTCGTCTCGATGGCGCCCCCGCCGATCGTCTCGAATATCGTTGGAGGACAACAATGATCGCCAAACATGAGGTCGTGGTGATAGGTGCGGGCCAAGCCGGTCTATCCATCAGCTGGCACCTGACTCGCCGTGGCATCGACCATGTCGTGCTCGGCGCGACACCATCGCCCACGAATGGCTCGACAGCCGCTGGGACAACTTCACCCTGGTGACACCGAACTGGCAGTGCGTACTGCCCGGCTATCCCTACAGCGGGCCGGATCCCGACGGATTCATGAAGCGTGACGAGGTGTATGCCTTCGTGCGAGGTTACGCCGACACATTCAACGCTCCGGTCCGGGAGGGGGTGTCGGTCACCTCCGTCCGGCAAGCCGCAGCCGGCGGATACGACATCGACACCAGCGACGGCCCGCTGCGCGCGAACCAGGTCGTAGTGGCGACCAGCGGCTACCACGAGCCGATCGTGCCACGCTACGCGGAGAAGCTGCCACCGACTGTCGAGCAACTACATTCGGTCGAATACCGTAGTAGCGCCGCCCTTCCCGAGGGCGAGGTGCTGGTGGTCGGCACCGGTCAGTCCGGCGCGCAGATCGCCGAGGACCTGCACCTGGACGGCCGCAAGGTGCACTTGGTCGCCGGTGACGCACCGCGCGTGGCACGGTTCTACCGTGGTCGCGACTGCGTGGCCTGGCTGCAGGACATGGGGCACTACGACCTGCCGATCGAGGATCAGCCGGGTGGACTCGGTAAACGCGAGAACACCAATCACTATGTGACAGGTCGCGGTGGCGGCCGCGATATCGACCTGCGCCAGTTCGCAGTGGAGGGCATGTCGCTGTACGGCAGGCTGCTCGACTTCGACGGCGCGACATTGCGATTCGCACCGACACTGGCGAAATCGCTCGATTCCGCCGATGCCGTCGCCGAGAGCATCAAGGATTCGATCGACGCCTACATCGCCCGCGCTGGTATCGACGCACCGGAGGAACCGCGCTACGTCCCGGTGTGGCGTCCCGAAAGTGAGGTCACCACACTGGATCTCGCCGAAACCGGCATCACCTCGGTGGTGTGGTCGGTCGGGTTCCGCACCGACTACCGGTGGCTACGCGTCGGAGTCTTCGACGGCGAGGGCCATCCGTGCCACAACCGCGGCGTCACCACCGCACCCGGCCTGTTCTTCCTCGGCCTGCCGTGGCTGCACACCTGGGGTTCGGGCCGGTTCGCGGCCGTTGCCAGGGACGCCGAGTTCCTCGCCGACGAAATCGTCGGGCGCGTCGAGGAATTGGCGGCCACCAACGACTGCTTGCAGGTCGCTCGAATGAACATCGCGTAGGCATCGCCGATGGGAACTACACGAATTGCCGCGCTGGCCGGGCACTTCGGCCGCGATATCGGCCGGGCGCTGGAGAAACTCGGCGGGATCCTCGAGCGACTTGTCGACGATGGGATCGATCTGCTCGTGTTGCCCGACGCCACCCTCGGCGGCTATATCGGCGACCTGCGGAACCCGACGGTGGGACCGTTGCCCGAGCCGATCGATCCCGAGGGGCCGGAGTTGCGGCTGCTGTGCTCGATGGCGGGCCCGATGACGGTGTGCATCGGATACGCGGAGAAGGACGGCGATCTGCGCTACAACGCAGCGAGCTGTCTCACCGGCGACGGCCTGCTCGGACATCATCGCAAAGTGCATCAGCCCGCAGGCGAACACCTCGCATACGCGGCGGGAGACACCTTCACCGCGTTCGACACGCCGGTCGGCAGGCTGGGCATGCTGATCGACTACGACAAGACCTTCCCAGAGGCGGCTCGCACGCTCGCACTCGACGGCGCCCAGATGATCGGCGCGCTGTCGGCCTGGCCGGCCAGCGTCACCGACCGAGCCTCGCGGATGCCCAACGACCGGCAGGCGCGGTTGTTCGATCTCTATGACATGGCCCGCGCCGCCGAAAACCAGGTGGTGCTCGCCTCGTCGAACCAGACCGGTGTCACCGGCTCGCTACGTTTCCTCGGCCAGGCGAAGGTGGTCGGCCCCGGCGGTGACATTTTGGCGAAGACCTGGTCCAAGGGTGGGCTGGCGGTGGCTGATATCGATGTCGAGCGGGAGGTGGATCGGGCTCGCCGGACCCTGCGGCACCTCGATGAACGACGAGTCGACAGCTACCACAATCTGTTGCGCGAGAAGGGAACCCGCTGATGCGCATAGCCCTGCTCACCTACTCCACCAGGCCACGCGGCGGGGTCGTGCACACCCTGAATCTCGCCGAGGCACTGGCCCGCGCTGGAGCCGAGGTCACCGTCTGGACCCTGGGACGCGGCGGTGACAGCGCGTTCTTCCGACCGGTCGACCCGAGCGTGCACGTCGAGGTCGTGCCGTTCGAGGCACATGCTTCGGAAACAGTGGGGAAACGCATCATCCGCTCGATCGAGACGCTGCGGGCGGCGTTCCGGCGCGACCACTACGACACCGTGCACGCGCAGGACTGCATCAGCGCCAACGCTGTCGGTGGGTGCATCCGCACCATCCACCATCTTGACCAATTCACCACCCCCGAACTTGCGGCATGCCACGATCGGGCGATCACCGAGCCGCACGCCCGGATCTGTGTATCGGCCGCTGTCGCCGAAGAGGTCCGGGCCGGATGGGGTTTCGAGCCGACAGTCATCCCGAACGGTGTCGAATACGAACGGTTCGCGGCGGCCGCCGGAACAGGAGTGAGCCAGTCCGCGCAGCGGGCGGCGTGGCGGGAGCGGTTCGGCCCGTATGTGCTCGCAGTCGGCGGGATCGAGCCGCGCAAAGGAAGCCTCGACTTGCTTGAGGCCTTCGCGATATACACGCGAGACGCGCCCGAGCAACAGCTGGTGATCGCGGGGGGCGACACCTTGTTCGACTTTCGCGAATACCGGACTGCATTCGACGTTCGAGCATCCGAACTCGGCATCGCGCCGGTCGTGCTCGGCACAGTAGAGCACACCGAACTACCCGCGCTGGTCGCCGCCGCGTCGGTGCTGCCGTTCCTGTCTACCAAGGAAGGATTCGGCCTGGCGGCCATGGAGGCCCTGGCCGCCGGAACACCGGTTGTCGCTCGTGACCTTCCGGTGCTTCGCGAGGTGTTCACCGATGCGGTCGAGTTCGCATCAACCCCGGAGACAATGGCCGCGGCGATGGCGGCGGCAGTCACACCCGACACCGGCCGACGCGCCCGTGGACAGCTGCTTGCTGCCGAATTCAGCTGGGACGCAGTGGCATCAGCCCATCTCGAATTTTATGCGTCCGCGACCAGCGACACCACCGCCTGGAAGCGCAGGGCCGGGTCCATCGCCGTCGGCCGCGTGGGGTGAAATCCGCGGCGCAGATACCGGGACAATTCGGCGAATAGCACCGTGAAGCTCGGAATGCCCCCGTGCACCGTCGCGTTCACGACCCGCACCGGCCAGACACGACCCGGATCGCTACCGTATTACCGGTGGCTCGCCGATCCGGTCACCAACGCTGAACTCGAGCAGGCGTATCGGGCCAACGCCTTGTTCGACGCTCACCGCGACGACCCCGAGTTCGGGTACCGATTCCTCGCTGACGAGGCCGCCGACGCGGGCCAGCAGATGGCCTCGCGGACCGCCTGGCGGATCTGCTCGATCAACAAATGGTGGAGCAGTTTCGGTAAGAAACGCGGAACGAAGGACCGCCGACCGGGTCCACCGGTTCATGACGACCTCGTCGGGCGGAGGTTCACCGCAGATGCACCAAATATGTCGTGGCTCACCGATATTATCGAACATCACACCGGTGAAGGGAAGCTCTATCTCTGCGCGATCAAGGACGTGTTCTCGAACCGGATCGTGGGTTACTCGATCGACTCGCGGATGAAAGCCCGCCTGGCTGTCGACGCTGTGAGCTCGGCCGTGGCCCGACGTCGCGCCGCCGGCGACGACGTCGCTGGTTGTGTGGTTCACAGCGACCGCGGGTCGCAATTTCGGTCACGAAAGTTCGTTCGCGCCTTGGGTATTCACGCGATGGTCGGATCGATGGGCAGAGTCGGGGCGTGCGGTGACAACGCCGCGATGGAGTCGTTCTTCGCGTTGCTCCAGAAGAATGTCCTCGACCGGCAGCCATGGACGAGTCGTGAGGAGCTCCGGATCGCGATCGTCACCTGGATCGAACGGACCTATCACCGTCGTCGACGCCAGGTCAGGCTCGGCAAATTGACCCCGATCGAATACGAGGCCATCATGGCCACACCGGCTCTTCGAGCTGCTTAACCGCTGTCACCGGATCGTGCAGCAGTCCCGCCTCGGGATCCGAGCTCAGACTGCCCGCAACACCGCGCTGATGGATCTCGCGAGCCGCCTGCCGGCCGCGGTGTTGTCCGCTCTGCTGGGCCTCGATGTCGTGACCGCACAAGGGTGGATTGCCGAGGTCGGGCAACGTGGCGCCTACGCAGCAGTGGTGGCTCAGCGAACCACCGCTCGGCCGAATCGAGGTACCAGCCCAGCCCGGACGAAGAACAGTGCGACCGAGAATCTACAGGCCGACCTTGCTGTCGCCGCGGTGGCGCCGTGTCGAGTCAATTGACACTCGCTGGTTCGCAACCTCACTCCGTCACGGGTTTACGCTCGGCCATTGATCGGCAGAGGAAATCCACGGTCAGCCGCATCACCTCTCGGCTCCAAGGGAGCAGAACGTCGAGCACAGGGAAGGCATGTACCTGTCGGTGCCACACGTGCGTCCGCGCCGATGCTGCGTCCAGGCAACCCCCTGCTCCAAGACCGCCACAGATCACCGCGGACAGAACCCACGACAGCCGAGGTATCGCACATTCATCAGTGGATGCGGCCTCGGCCACATGGCCCGATGAATACCTTTTAGTATCCAAATGGGGTTAGGGTGATGGCGAACCGCCTCAAGGGGCCGGTCAGTAGTGGTCGACCAGGGGTGGTTGCGAGACGACGAAACCGGTTCCCGCGAAGGACTTTTCCTGGGCGGCCTGCCAGGAGCCGTCGAGGATCATCGCCTCGATGGCGTCGTTGATGGTGCGGCGTAGTTCGGTGTCGCTCTTTTTCAGACCGATGCCGTATTTCTCGGCGGTGAAGGTCTTGTTCACCAGTGTGAACAGGCCGGGGGATTGGGCGGCGTAGCCGGCGAGGATCACGTTGTCGGTGGTGACCGCGTCGACCGCGCCGGTGCGCAATGCCTCCACGCACTGTGAGTACGAGTCGTAGGTGTGTATCCGGGTGTGCGGGAAGTTCTTCGCGATGTACAGCGCCGGGGTGGAACCCGTCACCGAGCAGACCCGTGTGTCGGCGGACAGCGCCTGCGGGCCGGTGACGACTGTCTCGGCCGCCCGCACTAGCAGGTCCTGACCCGCCACGTAGTAGGGGCCCGCGAAGTCGACGCGGTTCTTGCGCTTGTCGTTGATCGAGTAGGTGGCCACGATGAAATCGACCTGCCCGTTCTCGATCATGGTCTCGCGCTGGGCCGATGGCGCTTCCTTGAAGGTGATGCGCTCCGGCCGCACCCCGAGTTTGCCCGCGACATACATCGCGACCTCGACGTCGAAGCCGCGGTACACGCCGTCGGCGATGCGCAGGCCAAGACCCGGCTGGTCGAACTTGATGCCGATGGTCAGCGTGCCCGCCCTGGCGTTCTCCAGCGCCGATCGCCGCTCGGTACTGCCACAGGCCGCCGTCGCGGTGGCGGCCACGACCAGTGCGACCGCGCAGATTCCGGCGCGTAGCGCGCGATTGATACTCACAGGGCCTTCTCCTCGAGCTGTCCGGTGACTCAGCTCAGCGTGGCGAGCACCATTTCCAGCGCCTTGCGCATGTCGTCGGCTTCGATGCGCATCAAGGTCACTTCGTCGAGCGAGCGCGGGTCGAGCGACTCGTCCATGGCCAGGCGGTATTCCCGTTCCTCCTCGGCCGTCTCGATCACATTGCGGATGAAGCGGCCGTTGCCGGCGAGATCGACACCGCGGCGCGGCAGGCCGCTCTGGTCGGTGCGCTCGGCCGCGTAGAGCTCGGCGCAGGCGACGCGCAGAATGTCGACGGCGTCCTCGGCGACCGAGGAGTCGCGTTTGTTGGCGATGAATCTGCCGATCTCGCACAGCTCTTCGGGTGAGTACGAGTCGAATTTCACGCGTTTGGCGAACCGGGAGGCGAGGCCGTCGTTGCTGGCCAGGAACCGGTCGATCTCGCCGTCGTAGCCGGCGATGATCACCACCAGCCGGTCGCGGTCGTTCTCCATCCGCGCGAGCAGGGTGTCCACGGCCTCCCGGCCGAACGCGTCACCACCGGACAGGCCTGCCTGGATCAGCGTGTACGCCTCGTCGACGAACAGCACGCCATCCATCGCCGAGTCGATCAGCGCGTTGGTCTTGATCGCCGTCGAACCGAGGTGCTGGCCGACGAAATCGGACCGTTTGGCCTCCACCACCTTGTCGGTCTTGAGCAACCCGAGACCGCAGTAGATCTTGGCGACCACACGGGCGATGGTGGTCTTGCCGGTGCCGGGCGGGCCGGTGAACGCGAGATGCTGTCCGCGCGGCACACTGTTGAGACCCTTCTCGGCCCGGATCTTGGCCATGGTCGCCGACGATTGCAGCTTGTCGACCTGCACCTTGACCGCGGCCAAACCGATCTGGGCATCCAGTTCGGCGCGCGCCGAGGCCAGCACCTGCTCGGCCCGGTCCTGATGTTCCTGCGCTGCCGCCTCGGCCAGCGAGGGCGCGGTCTCGGGATCCCAACGGCTGGTGCGGGATTCGATCTGGTCGCGGGTGGTGACCACGATCCGGAACGTCGGGTCGCCCATCGCACGCGAATTCGCGGCGAAACCGGGGACCTGGCTGTACACGGTCTCGAACAGGGCGCGGGCCTCGTCCTCGTTGCCCTGCTCGCGCAGGGCCAGGCCGCGGCAGTACATCGCCGCGGTGCGTGCCGCCGGAATCGGGCCGCGCTCGGCCTGTTCCAGCCTGCGCGTCGCCTCACCGAACAGCCCCAGGTGCGCGCAGGCGGTGCCGACCATGACGTGCGCGCCGACGGCCATGAACTGGTCCTGCCATTCGGCCGAGCCGGCCAGCACCGCCATCACGTCGGGCCACAGCTGCGCGGTGAAATACAGGACGCCACGGGCGTAGGCGCAGACCCGGTCGTCGAGGGCGCGGTCGGGGTCGTCGGTGAGCTTGGCGCGGCGCTCGTCGAGCTCGTCGAGGACCTGCTCGGCCTCGTCGAACTGCTTGTCCTCCAGCAGGCGCATGGCCCGCGCGAGCCAGATCTCGGTGAGACCGGCGACCGGATAGTCGATGTACTGGCCGATCTGGAAACGGCCTGCCAGCTGGCGCGGCGGCAACCCGAGGCGGCGCTGCTCACGCATCAGCGAAGTGGTCGAGGTGCGGTGCAGTTGCCGCAGCACCTCCTCGGTCGCGTCGCCCGCGGCGAGGCGACCCAGCCACGCGTCACACATGTCCGGGTCGAGCTCGGTGGCCCGGCGGAAGGCCACCTTGGCGTACTCGAGGTTCTTGGTGGCCTGTTGGCCGTCGACCATCAAACCCAACGACAGTACGCCCGCGTCGAACACCTGTTGTGCTTGCCGAATCGCTGACATGCCGCGCACCGTAACCGGGCTACGCCACGCTGGCTCGGTGACCGCGGTGGCGCGTACTCGGCATTCACTGTCGCGTAACCCTGCGACGTGGCCGTCGCCGCGGAACCCCATGTCGCGTCCCGTCCAGGGTTACGGCAAGGGAAACTCGACCGCGCGCACCGAGCCGACTACACGCTGTCGTTGTTAGTTTCCCGAAGGTGATGGAGTCCACGGCGATCGAGCCGCAGCTGTGCCGGATTTCGGTGATCGGTGACAACACCCAGATGGATGTGGTGTTGCCCGCCACCGTCCCGATCGCGAATATCACACCAGACCTGGTGGCGCTCATCACTTCCCGCAATCCCGACCTGTCCGAACACGAGGACAACGGGCCACTCGCGGCCCGGCACTGGACCCTGTCCCGGCTCGGCCAGACCGCGATCGACCCGGACCGCACCCTGGCCGAGGCCGAGGTGTTCGACGGCGATCTGCTGGTGCTGCGCGCGATGGACTCGGTCGACTCACCACCCCTGTTCGACGATGTGATCGACGCGGTCGCCCGCCTCACCGACGATTCCTTTCGCGGGTGGACCGGCGAGTCGGCGGGACGTGCGGGCATGGCGGGCGCGATCGCGGCCGTGGTCGGTTCCTGTGCGCTGCTGCTGTACGCGACGGCGCTCGGCTGGGGCATCGTGGCCGGGTCGGCCGCGGTCGGCATCGGCGCGGTGATCCTCGGCGGCGGCGCGCTGGTGGCCCGCAAGTACGAGGCCGAGCCTGCGGCCACCGTCCTCGCGCTGTGTGGACTGCTGCTGATGGGAACGGGCGCAGCGGCTTTCGTGCCGGGCGCGCCCGGCGCGCCGCATGTGCTGCTCGGCTGTGCCGCCACGCTGTTGCTCGCCGTGATCGCCGCGCGGACGGTGCCCGTTCGCCCGACGATGTTCACCGCCGTGTTGACGGTCGCGACGTTCGGCGTCGCCACCACGGGTGTGGTGACGATCTGGGATGCGGCCCCCGCCAAGGTCGCGGCCGGGGTGATCGTGTTCGCGCTGCTCGCCATCACGCTGGCCCCGCGGATCGCGGTGGCCTCTGCGCGGCTCCCGGTGCCCCCGGTGCCGACGGCGGGCGGGGCGATCGATCCGCGCGACCACGAGCCACGCCCGACCATCGAAGGCGTCGGCGCGATCGGCGCCACCGCCATTCCGTCGGCGGCCGGGCTCGGCGAACGGTCGAGGACGGCCAACGACTATCAGTCCGGGATGATCTTCGGCATCGTCGGCGTCGCCGTGCTCGCGACGATCATGGTCGTCGCGGCGGCGACCGAGCACCGCTGGCAGTGCGCGCTGCTGGCCGGCGCGGTCGGTGTCGTCCTCGCCCGGCGCGGACGGGCGTTCGCCGATCTGACCCAGGCGGCGGTGCTGGTGGCCGGTGGCTGCACGGCGCTGATCGTGCCGTGTGTGCTGTGGGGTCTGCGGATACCGGAGCTGGCGCTGCCCGCCGCCGGCGTGCTGCTCGTGGTCGCGGGGCTGGCGATGCTCATCGGGGTAGCGGGCCCGAATATGGAGGTGTCGCCGGTCGTGCAGCGAGCAGGCGAGATCGTCGAATACGCCCTCATCTGTGTGATCGGCCCGCTCGTGTTCTGGATCATCGACATCTACGCCATGGCCCGCAATGCGTGAGTTCCCAGCGCTGCGGTCGGTTGTCGTCGCCGCCGTGACCATGGCACTGGTGGCCGGGCCCGCCGGTGGCGCGCTCGGGGTACCGCCGCCGGTGATCGATCCGGGGGCGCTGAATACGACAGCGCCGGTGGCGCCGCCGGAACCGGCCGAGCAGCGACTGCTGTGCTCGCAACCGATCTGGAGTGGGCCTGCCCCGACCGGTGTCCCCGCCGTCCAGAAGATGCTCGGTCTCGCCGACGCCTGGCGGTTCAGCCGTGGCGAGGGCCAGACCGTCGCGGTGATCGACACCGGCGTCACCGCGCATCCGCGACTGTCGGTGCGGCCCGGCGGTGACTACGTCGCCGCTTCCGACGGCACCGCCGACTGCGACGGGCACGGCACCCTGGTCGCCGGCATCATCGCGGGGCATCCCGCGAGCGACGGCAGCGACGGGTTCTCCGGTGTGGCGCCCGCGGCGGAGATTCTCACCGTGCGCCAGACCAGCCTGGCCTACGAAGCGAAGAACCGCAGCCGCGCCGCCGACGATCCCGGCGGCATGTCGGCGGGCGGTTACGGCACCGTCGACAGCCTCGCCAACGCGGTGGTGCACGCGGTCGACAGCGGCGCGACGGTCATCAACATCTCCGCGGTGTCGTGCAGGCCGGCGGGCACCGACGCGGTCGACCGCGCGCTCGGCGCGTCGCTGCAGTACGCCTTCGAACGCAATGTCGTCGTGGTGGTGGCGGCGGGCAATGTGCAACAGCAGGGCGCGTGCAAGGAACAGAACGGGACAGCGGGCTGGAACGCGGTGGGCACGATCGCGACGCCCGCCTGGTTCGCGCCCTATGTGCTGTCGGTGGCCTCGATCGAACCCGACGGTTCGCCCTCACCGTTCACGCTGTACGGACCGTGGGTCTCGGTGGCCGCGCCGGGCAGCAATCTGATGTCGCTGGACAGCAAACCGGGCGGCACCGGATTGGTCAACGGCACCCCGCAGGCCGACGGGCAGTTGGCGCCGGTGAACGGCACCAGTTTCGCCAGCGCCTATGTCGCCGGGCTGGTCGCGCTGGTGCGCGCCCGGTTTCCCGACCTGTCGGCCCGGCAGGTGATGGAACGCGTCACCCGCACCGCCCACGGCCCCGGCAGTGGCCGCGACTCCCGGATCGGTGCGGGCCTGATCGACCCGCTGGCCGCGCTCACCGCTGTCGTGCCGCCCGCCTCGGCACAGGATCCGGCAGGCGGCGTCGCGATCGCGGCGCCGACGCCGCCGCCGTACGTGAGTCCGTGGCCGCGCCGGGTCGGGCTCGCCGGCGCGGTCGGCGCGCTGACGCTGCTGGCGATCGTGCTCGTCCTCTCCATTCCGTTCCGGCGCGAACAGCGCCTGCCTCTCGCCCTGCCGGGCGACGACTAACCGAAGGAATTACCTATGGGCACACAGGGATTCATCCGGCTCGCCCGGATCGCACCGCCCCGCCCACCGGGCGGCGAGGTGATTCTCAACGCGCCGCCGGAGATCACCGCGCCGGTGCCTGCACCGCTGTGGCAGCGGTTGCTGCCGGTGGTGATGGTGGTGGCGATGGTCGGCATGATCGCGCTCATGGTCACCATGGGTGGGCGGTCCATGCTCACCAATCCGATGACGATGATGTTCCCGATGATGATGCTGATGTCGATGGTCGGCATGTTCGCCGGCCGCTCCGGCGGCGGCGGGAAGAAGGCCGCCGAGCTCAACGAGGAACGCAAGGACTACTTCCGCTACCTCGACCAGCTGCGCCGCGATGTCCGCACCACCGGCCTCGCCCAGCGCGAGGCCCTGTTCTGGAGCCATCCGCATCCGATCGACCTGCACGCGCTGATCGGCACCCGCCGGATGTGGGAGCGGCGGGCAGGCGACCCCGACTTCGGCCATGTCCGGATCGGCGTCGGCAGCCATCGCCTCGCCACCAAACTCGCCCGGCCGGAAACGGTTCCGCTCGAAGACCTCGAACCGGTGGCGACGGTGGCGCTGCGCCGCTTCGTGCGCACCCACTCGGTGGTGCACGGCCTGCCCACCGCCATCTCCCTGCGCGCGTTCCCCGCCGTGAACATCGAGGGCCCGCGCGAACACGGCCGCGCCCTCGCCCGGTCGATGGTGATGGAACTGGCGACCTTCCACGGCCCGGACAGCTTGATCATCGCCATCGTCACCGCCGACCCCGACGGCGCCGCCTGGGGCTGGACCAAATGGCTTCCGCACCTGCAACATCCGCGCGACACCGACCGGATCGGTTCGATGCGGATGCTCTACGAATCGCTGTCCGAACTCGAGACCGCCCTGGCGGAGGACCTGCTCGAACGCGGACGTTTCCTGCGCAACGCCCCGGCCACCGCGGGCCGCGTGCACCTGGTCGTTGTGATCGATGACGGCTACGTGAGCGGGTCCGAGCGCACCATCAGCGACGCGGGCCTCGACTCGGTGACCGTCCTGGATCTCACCGCACCGCAGACCGGTCTCGCGGTGCGCCGCGGTCTGCAACTGGTGGTCGAGGAGCAGATCATCGGTGCCCGCACCGGCGGTGCGGTGGAGAACTTCGCCGGACCCGACCGGGTCGGCCTCGAGGTGGCCGCCACCTTCGGGCGCGCGATGGCGCGCTACCGGATCGCCACCAGCGCCCAGATCGTCGACCTGGGCGAGGACATCACCACCGACCCCGGCCTGATGGCGATGCTCGGTGTCACGGACGCGGCGACCATCGACGCCGATGTGGTGTGGCGGCCCCGCTCGGCGCGCGAGCGCCTGCGGGTGCCGATCGGTGTCACCCCCGACGGCACCCGCGTCGAGATCGACATCAAGGAATCCGCCGAGAACGGCATGGGACCGCACGGGTTGTGCATCGGCGCAACGGGTTCGGGCAAGTCCGAGTTCCTGCGCACGCTGGTGCTGTCGATGGTGACGACGCACTCGCCCGACCTGCTCAACCTGGTGCTGGTCGACTTCAAGGGCGGCGCGACGTTCCTCGGCCTCGATCCACTCCCCCACGTGTCCGCGGTGATCACCAACCTCGAGGAAGAACTCTCGATGGTGGACCGCATGCGCGACGCGCTCGCCGGTGAGCTGACCCGTCGGCAGGAGCTGCTGCGATCGGCGGGCAACTTCGCCAATGTCACCGAATACGAGAAGGCCCGCGCCAACGGCGCGCCGCTGGATCCGCTGCCCGCGCTGTTCATCATCGTCGACGAGTTCTCCGAATTGCTGTCGCAGAAACCGGATTTCGCGGAACTGTTCGTGATGATCGGCCGCCTCGGCCGGTCGCTGCGGGTGCATCTGCTGCTGGCGTCGCAGCGGCTGGAGGAGAACCGGCTGCGCGGCCTCGATTCGCACCTGTCGTATCGGATCGGCCTGCGCACGTTCTCGGCGGGCGAGTCCCGGCAGGTGCTCGGCATCACCGACGCCTATCACCTGCCCGCGCAGCCCGGCGCGGGCTATCTGAAGAGTGACTCGTCGGATCCGTTGCGGTTCAACGCGACTTATGTCTCCGGCCCCTATGTCCCGCCGGTCACGGGCCGGGCGGTCGGCCCGGCGGCGGCCGCGGCGGGGCGGGTCGACCTGTTCACCGCCGCCGTGCTCGAACGCACCGAACCCGCCGCCGAGCCTACGTCGGAACCGATTCCGGTGGAGCTGCCCGACCTGAGCGAACTGCTCGGCGAGACCACCGCGCCCGCCGATCCCGAACGGTCGCTGCTGGCCGTGGTGGTCGACCGGCTGACCGGGCACGGCAGGCCAGCCCACCAGGTGTGGCTGCCCCCGCTCGAGGTGTCGCCCACCGTGGATATGCTGCTGCCCGAAGATGATTGGCGTTCCGAGGCCAACCGCACCACCATGCTGTGGCTGCCGATCGGCATCATCGACAAGCCCTACGAGCAGAAGCGCGACGTGCTCTCGATCGACCTGTCCGGCGGCCAGGGCAATGTCGCGGTCGTCGGCGGACCCCAATCGGGCAAGTCGACCGCGCTGCGCACGATCATCCTCTCGGCGGCGGCCACCCACACCCCCGAGCAGGTGCAGTTCTACTGCCTCGATTTCGGTGGCGGCGCCCTGGCCGCGCTCACCGGTCTGCCGCATGTCGGGTCAGCGGCGGGCAGGCTGGAAACCGATCGGGTACGCCGCACCATCGCCGAGCTCACGGTGCTGCTGCGCCAGCGCGAGGCGCGTTTCCTCGAACTCGGCGTGGAGAACATGCGCGATTTTCGGCGGCGCAAGGCCGAGATCGCGCAGCTGCCCGCCGAGGAGCGGTCCGCGCATCCGCTCTCGGCCGACCTGTTCGGCGATGTGTTCCTGGTGATCGACGGGTGGGCGGCCTTCCGCGAGGATTTCGACCTCATCGAGGGCCATGTGCTCGCGCTCGCCGCGCGCGGCCTGTCCTACGGCATCCACGTGATGCTCGGTGCGAACCGGTGGGCCGAGATCCGGCCCAACGTCAAGGATCAGATCGGCACCAGGATCGAGCTGCGCCTGGGTGATCCGTCGGATTCGGAGATGGATCGCCGTGCGGCGGTGCATGTTCCGGTCAACCGGCCCGGCCGTGGCATGACCCCCGACAAACTCCACATGCTGCTCGCCCTGCCCCGCCTCGACGCCGACGTCGACCCGGAGACGCTGGCCGACGGCATCGCCGCCGCGAAAACCGGTCTCGCCGAGCTCTATCCCGGCCGCCGCGCGCCCGCGGTGCGGATGCTGCCCGACCTGATCGACCGCGAGCAGGTGCTGGCCACCGCGCGGGAGATGGACATGCGCATCGACAGCAAGCGGGTGGTGATCGGCCTGAGCGAGTCGGAGCTGGCGCCGGTGGTGCTCGATTTCGAGGAGTCGCCGCATCTGCTGGTGTTCGCCGACGTGGGGTGCGGCAAGACCACCCTGCTGCGCAATATCGCGCAGGGCATCGTGGAGAACTCGCACCCGAACGAGGCGCGGGTGATCATCGTCGACTACCGCCGCACCATGCTCGGCGCGGTCGAGGGCCCGCACCTGGCCGGCTATTCCACCTCGGCGCAGACCTCGGTGCCCACCTTGAAGGAGGTCGCCGGCTTCGTGTCGCAGCGGGTGCCCGGCACCGACATCACGCCGGCGCAGCTGCGGGAGCGCAGCTGGTGGACCGGTCCCGAGGTGTATGTCATCGTCGACGACTACGACATGGTGGCCGCCAACAACCCGCTGCTGCCGCTGATGGAGCTGCTGCCGCAGGCCCGCGACATCGGCCTGCACGTGATCATCGCCCGGCGCTCCGGCGGCGCGGCCCGCGCACTGTACGACCAGGTGCTCGGCCCGATGAAGGACATGTCGGTGGACGGCATCCTGATGAGCACGCCCAAGGACGAGGGCATCCTGCTCAGCGACGTGCGCCCCGCCCAGTACCCGCCCGGCCGCGGTCTGCTGGTCTCGCGCACGCGAGGGCGCGACCTCGTCCAGATCTGCCATCTACCGCCGGTCGGCTGAGAGGAACAGTGTCGGTGAACAACCAGACCACGGATCAGCTGGCCGACGCGCTCGCCGCGGCGGGTCCGGACGGGTGGCGGCGGTTCGAAGCGGTCTTCGCGCTCACGGTGATCGGCGGTGTCGCGCACGTCGTGTATGTCGACGAGAACGATCGGCAGTTCCGGGTCGACCCGGCGCCCGCGGTGCTCGAGCTGGCCAAGAAGCTGCGCGAGGAGTCCGCCGGGCACGGCGACGGTCCGTGGTGGCGGATGATCGTGCGCGGCGATCTCGGCGGCGGCAACGAGACCGAGTACGACTACGGGCACGAGCCGTTTCCCGAGGATCAGCTGCTTGTCCCCGAGGCGTATCTGATCGATCTCGAGGCCCATCCTCGCGACCGGGTGCCGGTGTGGCTGGCGGCGTATGTCTTCCACAACGATCGGCAGTCGCGCAGCCCGAAGGTCGCGGCCGCCAGCTCGATCACCGATCGGGCGGTCGGTCGCGCCGCGATCCCCGTGCCCGGCGAGTTCCCCGCGCTGCCACTGCTGCTGGCCCGCTGGGCGGTGATCGCCGCCGCGTTCGTGGCGGTCGGCTCCGAGCGTGGACCGCGCGTCATGCCCGCCCTCGGCATTTTCGAGGGTGCGGCCAGAAGCGGGTCCACCGTGCACGTGCTGCCAGGTGGGCGCGCTGTCCTGTCCGGCGGGGTGTGGGACGCACCGGAATTGGACGCCGCCTACAACCGCCGCGCACCCTTCCCCGAGGTCTACGCAGGCGCGCCCGATTGGGTGACCGATCAGGTGCTGAACTCGCGGGCACGCCGGGGGCTGCTATCGTTCTGCTACTGGTGGGACAACGACCGCTGGTATCGGGGCGAGTCCCCCACCGCGGATCAGGTCAGCAGCGCGGTTCCCGGCGTGTGGTCGGCCGCTGATGTCGTCGATGTCCTGTGTGCGGCAACGGTATCCGAGCCGCTGCCGCGTCATCGGTTGGCGGCGGCGGATCTGGTGGCCGCGGCGGAGGCCGGCACCGTCACCCGTGGCATCGTGGCGGCCTTCTTCGACGATCCGGCCCACGATCTCGCCGGGGCGCTGTGCGAGCTGTCGATGGCGGGTCTCGTCGTCGCCTAGCCGCGGGGGGGCCGGGGCCGCTGATCAGGCGAAGTTGGCGCCCGCCTCGTCCTCGGAACGGCGCACATCGCCTGCCGCGCGCCCCATTCCGGTCGCGAATTCGGACAGGGTATGCGCCAGATCGAAGCCGCCCTGGAGCAGTCCTGCGCCGAGCTTCACATAGCCCGCGTCGCCCTCGGCGAACTGCTTGCCGTAGGAGTCGGTCCCCCACGGCGGCTTTCCGTCTGTGCGTGCGGTGACGGTGCTCGCGTCATTCCCGTTGTCCTGCACCGAGATCGGATCACCCAGCGTGATCAGCGTGTCGGCGAGCGTGTGCACTGCTCGTCCGATGGCGTCGGCCACGCTGTCCATCACGACGGCGGCGGAGTGCAGGTCGGTCGTCGAATCGACGGCGATCACGTTCGCCACGGTGGCTCCCCTCGTCACACGGCGTATCAGAACAAGACTGCCCGTGACAGGCGACCGTAAACGGGATGGAGGCGAGCCGGAGCCGAAACACTAGGCAAACTCGAGGTTTTCAGCGCACGGAGTGGTGTTCTGGTTCCTCAGGCTCCTCAGGTTCCTCCGGCTCCTCAGGTTCCTCGGGCTCGTCCGGCTCTTCGTCCGGTTCGTCGGGCTCTGCCGAGTCGGGCGGCAATCCCCACACCTCGGGGTCGGGCGGCGGTGGCGCGACATAGTGTTCGATCGTCGGCTGTTCGTACTTCTCGAGTTTGGATCGGGTCTTGGCCCGCAGATCGGTGGCCTTCGGCTGGTAGTGGTCCGTCCCCGGACCGCCGGTCCCGAACTCCTTGCCGAGCTGCTCGCTGCGCAGCAGGGCCCGCTGCCACCAGCTGTGCTCGTCCCCGAGCGGCCGGATAGCCGGCTTGGCCTCGGTGTCGGACTTGTGGTTGACCGCCTCGGGATCGACACGGACCATGCGCAGGTCGTCGGCGCGGGCCTGCGCGTGATCGGCCTTGCGCTGGGCGTCGTCGGCGCGAGCCTGGAATTCGTCGGCCCTGCGCTGATGCGCGTCGGCCCGCGTGCGCGTGGTCGCGTGCGTCTCCTCCGCGCCGGTGTGCGCGGCGCGCGCCAGGGTCAGCTGCTGTTCGGCCCGCTCGACCTGCTGTGGATCGGGATCGTCGCTCGCCCGCAGTTCCGTCATTCTGTCCTCGGCGGCGCGCAGCTGCCCCCTGGTCTGTTCGGCGTGCGCGCGGGCCTGCTCGGCCGCGTTGTCCTCGGTGGTCGCCCGCCGCTGCTGCATGTCCGCGCGCCGCTGCCCGGCGTCGGCGCCGTTCTGCAAGCGATCGGCGCTCGCCTGGGAGGTCTGTGCCCTGCCTTGCATGTCGGCGGCCCTGTCTCCCATCCGGCTGCCCCACTGTGGTTGCCGGTCGACCGATTCCTGCCCGTCGGGGGTGCCGAGCGCCCGCGCTCGTGGCTGGTTCTCGACGTGCTCCGAAGGCGCGGCCCGCAATTCGGGCTGGGCCTGGCGGACCTGCCGGTGGTAGTCGCGCAGGTTCGCTGCGTCGGTCCGGTCCAGCGCGCGCAGGCTGCGCTGATGTCGCGGTGTCGATTCCACCGACGCGTCCACCGGCGGCCGGGCCACCGGCGCGGGCCGTGGGATCGGGGAGTTGGTCGCCGCTCCCCCCGCGGCGGCGACCTGGCTCGCCGGCACGTACACGTTCCCTTCGGCATCGAGCTGGAAATGCCGGACGAAACCGGTACGCGCCGACCCCCGTGGCACGCGGTTGAGATGGAACAGCCCACGGGCGCCACCGGCCATTCCGCCACGGAACCCGCCACCGGCCGCACCGAGGCCGAACCCGCTCGCGGTGAACGAGCCCTGCCAGTCACCACTGTTCATCGCGGTGGCCATCGATCCGCCGACGGTGCCGACCACGCCGGCGAACGCACCGATGGCCGCGCCGCGGCCCACATCGCCCGCGCGGCCGAGCCGGTTGGTGAGCCTGCCGATGGACGCGTCGAACCCGATCCCGCCCCAGTGCGCCGACGCCCGGCCGAACAGCCCGCTGGCGAAGGACGCGCCGAAGGAGACCAGGGTCTGGTTGCCGTCGAAGTGGCGGCGCGTCCCCGCGGCCATCTGCCCGCCCTGAATGGTCACGTCGACCAGCACCGATTGCACGCCCGACACCGCGCCTTTCACGGCGTAGGTGGCCAGGTTCTTGACCACCAGCTTGGTCCACGCCTGCTGCCCGACGCTGCCGAAGGCCCGCAGGATCACCTGTTCGATCCGGGTGATCACGAGGTCCTCGATCCGCCGCAGCGTCGACCTGGTCCCGGCCACCGCCGCCGCCTCGACCGCGGGCGCGGTCGGCGGAAACATCCACGCCCACACGATCTCCAGCGCGAGCAGGACGAACGAGACGATCATCATCAGCTTCGCCGCCTGCACCGTGGTGCCGAAATCGAAAGCAGCGTTACCGAGTTCGTCGAACCCGGCCCCCAGGGACTCCACCGAGCTGTCGCCGTCGAGCAGGTCGTCGAACAGTGCCGCGATGGTCTCGGCGCCCGCGCCGTCACGGTAGGCGCCCGACGCTTTGTCTCTGACCTGCTCCAGCGAATCGACCTGCGCGGCAATCGCTGTCGCCGCGGCGTTCCACGCCTCGCCGATGGCGAAGAGCCGATCCTCGTTCCCTTCGGGCAGGTCGACACCGACCAGCCAGCCCAGCCACTCGAGTTCCGGCGGAATATGGATCATCGGCTCACTTCAGGTTCAGGAAGTCCGGCGAATCCGGGGACCCGGCGGCCGGCGGATGCTGGTGCGTGGTCACCTGGCCGGTGACGGGATCCCACGAAAGCTCCATCTGGCAGTCCTGGCACTGTGCGGGATCGAGCGGGGCGGCCGACCGGATCTCCGACGAGTGGATGTGCCCCAGCACGATCCCCTCGATGTCGCCGGTGTACACCAGCCAGTCGCCGTCGCCGAAGCGGACGGCCTTCGGCGCTTCGCTGCTGTCCACATAGTCCGCCGGATCGATGACGTCGAGCGGGGACAGCGCGAGTTCGAACAGGTAGATCGACTCCCCGTCGCGCAGCTGCCCTGCCATCTCCGGCGTGGTCGCGACCGACTTCGCCACCCGCTGATCCAGCGTGACCGACTGGAAGGCGTCGGCGTCTTTGAGCCGCTGGAGGTCGGCGGCCCTGGCCGCGGTGTACGCGGCCCGCGCGATGGCGTGGATCTGCGACTTCATCACGGGGGTGAACTTGTCGAACACCTTCGGCGACAACGCCTCCGGTCCGAGCTGGGGGTTCAGCTGCCTCGCCGCGTCCTCCAGATACCGCCGCCAGTAGCCGAATTCCCTTTCCCGCAGCTCCGTCGCGCGGACCGTGATTCTGGTCTGGTCGATGCGCTGGGGACCGCCGGGGGGATACAGCTCCCGCTTCGCGGTCGGCTTGTAGCTGTCGACCGGCTTCAGGACGGCCCATGGTCGCATCGTGGATGCTCGCGCGAAGGGCCGGATGTGGTTCGTCATCGCCTGACGTAGTGGCGTGTCGAAGATTTCACGGGTATCGAGCAGATCGGGCTGCCGCGCGCGGATCGCGTTCCCGAGGCCGGGGTCGGCGGTGGCCGTGCGCCAGGCGCGGCTGCTGAGACCGGTCTCGGCCTGGATCTTCGCGGCCGCGTCCTCGGTCAGCTTGAGCGCACGGTAGTACGTCGATGTCGGCAGCGAATCCGAGAAGGCGTGCCGGATCTCGAACACGGACTTGCCTGCCCAGGTGCCCTCTTGCGCGAACCGCACGAACGCGGCCCGGTGCGTCGCCGAGACGACGCCGGGATCGATCAGCAGTTGCCGGAAGTCACCGCTCACCGCGGCGCCGACCTGGCTGTTGAGGAGCTCGAGGTCACGCAGAATCGCCGCGGCCTGATCGCCGTAGCGCCGCGCGGCGTACTCGTCGTGATCCTCGATCCCGGTCGCGGCGTGCTCGAGCCACTCGCGACGATTCATCGTCGAGCTGCTGCGCAGGACCTCGAGCGCCCACACCGCGGGATCGGTCTGTGGCCGGCTGGACGAGGTGAGCTCGGTGGCATCGAGAGCGAGCGTGGACGTGAGTGCCTGTGCCAGTTCGTCTCCCGCCTGCGACGCTCCGTACCCTTCCGCGGTCGGCACGGCATGGTCCCAGCCGTAGGCCATCCGCGCGCCCATCCCGACCGACGACAGACTCTCGAACTGGTTGAGATGCCGCAGGGGCACCTCGATGCCGTCCGCGAACCGGTGCTCGGGGAGCCACCAGAACGGGTCGATCAGGCGCACCGCGGTGACGGTCCTCGCCTCGTCGGTGACGACACCGGCCACCACGTGCGCGTGCTGATGCGTGAGGTCGGTGTGGGGGTGCCTTCTGCCCACGTCGAGCCGACGCGTGGACAGCACGACGGTGTCGCCGCGCGCGAGCAGCTGCGCGATCCGATCACCCGCCCATTGCGCGACCGGCGAATCGGCCATCGGCGCCGCGGATTCCCACTGCCTCATCACGTCGAAAAGCGGCGCCAATCGCTGGGCGAGCGGATTGGTGTCGTCGAAAGCCCACGTGGTCTTCAGGAATTCGGCGAATCCGGTAGAGGTTCGCGCGTCTTGGCGACCGAGCCAGTCCCAGAATTCGGCCGAGGCGGCCTCCTCGGACAGTCCGAGGTTGTCGATCCGCTCCATTTCCCCGGCGGCGCGGTCCCAGGTCGACAGGTCCGACCAGCCGTCCATCCACGCATGCCACTCCGACTCCAGGCTCAGCAGCTCGTTCGCCAGCTCCGCGTCGCCGAGAATCCCCGCCACCAGATCCACGTCGAGCGACATCGGATGCGCGAAACCCATGTCGTCCACGGCGCGCTTGGACAGCGCCCGGCCGGTGCTGCCGGTCAGTGCCGTCGGCCACAGCGCGGCACCGGTGGCGCCGGGCAGTCCGCCCTCGATACCGGCGTATCCCTCGTGCTTGCCGGTGTAGATCGCCCATGCCTTCTCGATCACCGCGGGCCACAGCGGGTGACCGGTCTGGTGCGCCGCGTACGCCATGTCCGTGCCGACGGCGTAGAACCGGTCGTCCACCGCGATCCAGACCTCACGACGGACCGGATCCTCGAACGCCGAGGCGCGGGGCGCCGGACGCCCGCTCTCGTCGACGACCTCCTCGGTGAACCGCACTTCCCAGCCGCCGCCATCGCGCGGGCGGATCATCTGCTGCACCCACGTCGGATGTTTGGCGGCCAGGCCGATCAGGTCGGCCATCAGATAGCAGGTGCCGATATCGCCCTGCTTCACATCGGTGGCGGCCGGAAGTCCGCCGGTCCCGAACAGCGGGCCCGACACCCGGATGAGTACCGGTAGCACCACATCGGCGGCCTCGAGCACCGACCGATCGACCGCATGCCAGGTCGGCCCCGCTGTCCCGTCCGCCTCCGCGTACACCATGACCTGGTTCGCGGTGCCCGAGTCCAGCCGGACCGCGACCCGCGACCCGGCCTCGAGCTGCACCCGCTCCCCGTTCGATTCGAACTCGAGGTCGGTGCGAATCTTGATGAGCGCGGCCGGAAGCAGGTCCTGGCTGTCCGTGCCCTCCCGATGCGCCAGGATGGAATCGATAGCGGTCAACGGGACGTCCTGATCGGTCACTTCGTTCCGCGGCGACAGCACGGTGCGATCCGCCGCTGTTCCCGCGAGGTCGAGTGCCCCGTGGCCGACCACGGCACTGGCCCGCACCGGCCAGTAGGTCGGCGTCACGAACGCGTCCCACCCGTGCGCGAACCGGGTGCCCGGCCCGGCGGAACTCAGCAGCAGGAACTGGTTGAGGTGACGCACCGACACGATGCGTGACGGCGCGACACCGTTCGGGTGGTCGATCCAGTCGGTCGGGTCACGCAACTCCAGGGCGGTCGCGCGACCGTTCTCGGTCACCACCCGCGTCACCGCAAGGCCGTGCCCGGCCAGCAATCCGGTGTGCGGGTGGACGTTTCCGCTCCGCACGCGGCGCGTGCCGACGGTGACGTTGTCGCCGCGCGCGAGCAGCAGGGCGATCCGATCGGCGACCCACTGGGTGAGCACCGAGGACTCGTCGAGCGGCTGGCCGGATTCCCACTTCGCCATCTCGGTGTGCAGCACCGCGAGCGCGGGGGCCAGCGCCGCGTACCGGTCGACGCTGAGGACCTCGCGCAGGAAGATCCGCAATCCCGCCGAGGTGTGCGCGTTGTTGGCGTCGAGCCACTGGCGATACCGCGGTTCGTTCGGGTCGATCGCGGAGTTCGTTCCGTGCAGCGAGCGCCACACGCTCCTGGCCCGATCCCAGTTCGTGTGGTCGGCCCACCGGTTCATCCACTCGCGCCACGCGGGTTCCAGATCGAGGATCTCCGCGGCCTGCTCAAGCGCCCTGTGGTGTGAATCCTCGTCCTGCACACCGGGTCCCACGATCAGCTCGGCGAGCGCGTCCTGCCCGAGGGTGAGCGGGTGGGCGAAATAGTGGTCGTCCATGGCGCGCGAGGAGACCAGCCTGCCGTGCCTGCCGGTCACGGTCGGCGGCTCGAACGCGGCGGCGGTGGCGGCGGCGCTGCCGCCTTCGATGCCGACATAGCCGCGGTCCTCGCCGCCGCGGTACTTCGCCCAGGCCTTCTCGATCACCATCGCCCATAGCGGCATCCCCGACTTGCGTTGCGCGTAGGGACGTTCGGCGTCGTAGACATAGAAGTTCCGGTCTACCGTTATCCAGACTTCACGCCGGTGCAGGTCGTCGATCTGCTCGGTGAACCGCACATCGAAAGTGCCGTCGGCCATTTCGATGATCATGTCGTATATCCAGTCCGGATGCTGCTGGGCGAGCCCGATCAGATCCGCCATCAGATAACAGGTTCCGAACATCCCCTGCTCGACATCGAGGACCGAGGGCAGCCGGTCGGGGTCGAACAGGACAGTGTTCATCCTGACCACCTGCGGCACTTCGACCCCGCGTGAGGTCACCGCGCCCTTGTCGAACTGGTGCCACTGCGGCGTCGGGTTCTGATCCGACGCGGCCCAGAGCCAGACGTGGTCTTCGTGCACCCGCAGCGGGACCCGTGCCCCGCCGGCCAAGCGCACTCGGTGCCCACTGTAGGCGTCGAGCGAGAATCCTTGGCGCGGAACGTCGGTCGCGGCGGGCGGAAGCGCGAACTCCGACGCGGGCGGTGTGGTCGCGACGACAGTGGCGACCGGCGCCACCACCGTCGGCCGGGTGGACCGGCGAATGGGCGGAGCCACCGGCTGATTCACCGGCGCGTCGTTGACCGACATCGTCCACGGCGACGCGCTCGGGCGGGTCGAGCGGTTCGGGACCGGCGGCTCCGCCTGGGGCGCCCCGAAACCGATGCGCTGGGTGGGGAGATAGTCGTGGCCGTGCGCTCCCCAGCTGCCCGATCCGGCGGACGAGAGCATGATGAAGGCATTGAGGTGGGTCTCGGCCACGGTGATGAACGCGGCCGGGTCGTACATGCTCCGGCCGGGATCGACGACGACGACACCGGTGACGTGTCCGGTCGCGGCATCGGTGTTCACCCCGAGCACGGTGTAGGCGTGGCCGGTGAGCAAGCCGATGTTGCCTGGCGCGTTCTGGTCGAGATCGCCCCTGGTGCCCAGGACGACGGCGTCGCCGTGGTCGACGAGGTAGCCGATCCGGTCCAGTGCCCACCGGGTCAGCGCGGACCCGGTCGGCTGGGGGCGGCCGGAGTCCCAGTCCCGCATGGCGTCCCACAGTGCGGTCGCCCGCAGCAGCTGATCGAAGCCGGCGGGGTCCATCGTGGACTGGAGGAAGGCCCGGAAGCCTTCGGGCACATAGGGATTGTGTTCGCGGCCCGACTCGGTCTGGTTCTTGATGCGCTCGCGCCACGCCCGCTCGAGCCGCAGGACGTCGCGGGCGAGCGCCGAGCTGCCGACCAGGGCGGCCAGAGCGTCCTGGCCCATCGTCATGGGATGGGCGTACCCGAGATCGTCGGTGGCACGGAAGCGCGCGGGCCGTCCGATCGAGGTCCACGCGTGCATCGGCGCCAGGATCGCCGCGGTGGCCGCTGCGGTGCCGCCGCTGATGCCGGCGTAGCCCCGGTCGCCACCGACGTAGATCGCGAACGCCTTCTCGATGACGACAGCCCACAGCGGCACCCCCGGCGCGTGGAAGCCGTAGGCCAGTCGCTGGCCCGCACCGGATCCGACCGCGTAGAACCGCCGGTCGACCGTGATCCAGACGTACCCGGTTGGCCCGGTGAACCGCACCGCGAAGCCGCCGTCGCGTTCCTCGACCATCTGCTGGATCCAGTCGGGGTGGGTCGTGGTGAGGCTGCGGAGCAGGCTCTGCAGATAGCAGGTGCCGAGGCCGATCTGCCCCGTGTCACCCGCGTACGGGCGTCCGTCCTGGCCGAACAGGTCACCGAGGACGCGGACGACGTGCGGCACCGGCATTCCCGCGGCGGCGAGGGCCGCCGCGGGAACCAGATGCCACGAGGCCTGACCGGGTTCCCGGATCCACACATGATCGGGGTCGCTCATGGTGTGGCGCGCGGCGATGCGGGTGCCCGCGGCGAGGTGCAGCGGTCCGATCGCGGTCGGCAGGGTGGCCCCGGTGGGTGGGACCTGGATGTCGGCGGCGGGCAGCTGACCGACGGCGCCGGGCTCGTCGACGATCGCCGGTGTCACCGCCGACGGATAGAGCTGCGGTGCACCGGGATTCAGCTCTGGTCCGGCCACCAATCCATGGGCGTTCTCGATGATCGGCAGCGTGAAGCGTTTGCCGAGTTCGGTGTTCGAGTGCACATAACCCTGGTCCGCCAGCTCCTGCCGGGTCAGCTGGACCGTGATGCCGCGGCTGGGGTCGTAGAGCGTCAGCTGTGCGTCGGGATCGTTGCCCGCGGCGTCGTTCCACACGATCAGCACCTGTGCCCGTTCCCATTCCGTCTGCTCGTTGTCCGAGGCCACGGTCGGTTCGGGTGCCGCGGGCGGGCCGTCGGTGACCGCGCTGAGCCAGGTCGCCACCTGGTTGTCGAGGTCGGCGCCGACGGCTGCCGCGGGGAGCCAGATTCCGGCGTCGGTGTCGTACTCCCTGTCGTGCAGGCTGAGCTGAGCGTCGTGCTGGTCCTCGGCTTTGCGCACCGCGGCGACGGCTTCGAGCATCAGCAGTGGCCAGATCGGATCGGCGTCCGTGCCGGTGAAGTCCAGGGTGGTGAAGCGGTCGACCCGGACCCAGCGTGGACGGCCACGCACCATCAGCAGCACACCGAAATCCCGTCCCAGCGAGGTGAACATGGACACGAGGCGCTTCGGGTTGTGGGTGACGAGATCGCGAAGTTGTTCCAGCACCGCGGAATCGGGGGCGAGGTCGACGTGTGCCAGGTCGTCGATCGAGGGACCGGAGGTGCTGAACACGCGATGGGCGAGGCGGCGCAGCGGGCGCAGGCCGAGCCGGTCGGCCTCGTCGGCGGCCACCGATACCGGGGCGAGGTTGCCGCGGTACAGCAGCACCCGGTCCGGTGCCGCGGGGTCGCGCTCGACGCGAACGAATTCGTCGACCGACAGCGTGATCGGGCCGGTCGACGTGGGCAGGGTCAGGTCCCGCGCGAACCGCCCGTTGGCCGCGTCAAGGCGGTAGCCGTTGTCGTGCAGTGTGCGGCCGCTGACCCAGCCGGTCCCGTCCGCCCCGGTGACGAAGTAGGACCGCTCGCCGTTGCCGTCGGCGCGCACACGCGTCGGCAGGCCGCGATGCCGCAGGATGCCGCCTGGCAATGGTTGCAGCGAGGTCCCCGAAACCGTGGTGATGGTGAGAACTTCGCGCGGCCACACGCGGGAACCCCTGGTCTGCAACGTCGTCTCCACCAGCTGACTGGTCGCGCCGTCGGGCGCGATGGGCAGCAGCCTGCGCGCCGCGGTGGCCAGCGGTGCGGCCACCTGCTCGGGCGCCGTCCGGTCGCCCATCCAGTCCTGCTCGATCCAGCCCGGTTCGCTCGGGGTCCGCCCGGCGCCGACGTAGCGCAGGTGCCGGAAGTCCTCGGCCACAATCATTCTCGGTGCGACCGGCCCGGCGTCCGCGGGCTGCCCGCGCATCAGGTACAGCAGCGCCTGCCCATTGTGCTGCGACATGTCGAACCCGTACTCGCCGTTCGCGTCGGCCATCACGGTGAGCACGCCAGCCCGCACCTCGACCCACGCCGACGCGGCGGCCCGCCCCGCCCCGAGCAGGGACGCGGGGGTGATCGTCGTTCCGTCGAATTCGCCCGACGGGACCGCCCACATGTTGCCGCGCTCGTCCATCACCAGGATGGCGCGCCGGTTCATCGGCGACGGTGTCAGGTGCGCGGGCTGCTGGTGGCCACCGTGCGGGCTCGCCGCCCACAGGGTGTCGAAGAGGCTGCCGTCGGATCGGTACAGCAGGCCGTCGGGTCCGACGACGATGCGGCGCTTCTCGTACAGGCCGGCGGGGAGCGGGGGGACCGTCACCTCGGGGAGCGGTGCGACACCGGCGAGCACGATGTCCTCGGCGGCGGTTCGCCGTCCGGGCACCGGGGTGCGGGTGCCGGCGAAAACGGGCCCACCGTACGCGGGGGCGACACCGGATTCCGGTCCGTACTGTTGCGCGGCGAGTTCCGCGCCGTAGTCGGGTACTGCCCGCAGTGAGTCCAGCGCACGCGCGAGATCGGTCGCCTGCGCCGGTGTGGTGTCGTCGGTCGGCGCGGCGAAGGTGTCCTCTTCCTCCGCGAGCAGGGTGTCGAGTCCGGTCAGCGATATCACCCGGCCGTGCTGCGGCGCCATTTCGATGTGGCCGAGCAGGAATTCGGTCGCCTGGTGGTCGCTGATCAGTCCGTCGATCCCGCGTTCGTCCAGCACGACCGGCCTGCCGTCGAAATCGAGCACCCCGACCCGTCCCGCGGGGCCGCTGTGCAGCACGAACAGGTGCCGCGTCGCCGTGCCGAGCAGCATGATCTCCGCCCGATCGGCAGGGCGCCACTGCGCCGCCGCGCCGGAGAAGTCGGACCAGTCCCCGTCGAACCACTGGTCGAGGGCGTGTTCCCACAGTGGCGCATCGATGTTCGCCGAGGTGCGTGCCGACGCCACCGGCAGCGGCGGCAGCTCCTTGTCGAACCAATGATCCACGGTCCGTGGGGTCTTCGGGGTGCGCGGAACCGCGGCCAGGACCGCGAGCAGCCGTCGCGCGGCGGCACCGACCAGCCGGCGCGCGCCCTGGCGCTGTCGTGTCCCGCTCGGGTTACCGGGCTGCCCCGACGGCTGCTGGGTCACCGTCGCGAGGTTGTAGTGACCCCCGGCGACCTCGCGCCGGAGCAGATAGTTCCGCGTCCCGGATCCGGTGGTGTCGTGCGTCTCGACGATGTTCCCCGCGTCGTCCATCACCGCCAGGTCGATGCCGTACCGTCGCGCGGCGGCCACGACCAGGAAGTCGGCGGCATCATTGGCGTACGTCCCGTCGCGACGCAACGCCTCGACCTCGTCGGTGAACTTCCGCGCACGAGATTCGCCCTCGTCGACGGCGACGAACTGTTCGAATTCCGCGCGCTGGTCGAGCAGATAGTCGATGAGATCCGCGCGAATGGTCGCGTGATCCTGTCCAGTGATGGCGGAAATGGCACGGAAGAAGCAGTTTCCGTCAGCCGCGATGGAGACCACTTGCGCACCGGCAGGCAGCTTCTGGAGCTGATCGCGGGTGGGCGCGAAATCGGTCGTGGCGGTGTCGAATCCGAGGATTTCGGCGAATCGTGTTCTGTCGTAGGCCTTCTGAAGGAGATATGGCCACACCGGGCGCCCGTCCTCGACCACGGGCCGACCATCCGCATCCGGATGCAGCAGGCGGTCCACTTCCACCAGCACCGGACCGGCGCTGTCGGCGATCATGATGCGGTAGCGGCTCGCCGTGGCGCGGTCCTCGGCGTCGGCCATCACGAACATTTCGACGATCGCGCCCGGATCCCGCCGTGCCAGCTCGCGCAGCTGCTCGGTGAACTCCTTGTCGCCCAGCGACTCCGGGACATCCTCCGGGGCCGGACCTTCCGGCCCCCACAATTCGCCGTCGATCGGCTGCGCCGGGTACAGCCCGAACGTCGCGGCCTGGTCGGCCGACATCAGCCACGCGTCACCACCGCTGACGGGTTTGACCTCCACCAGCGCCGGATCACTGGACTGACGCACCGCATACCGCTGCCCGTCCTCCAGACCCCGGCCCTGATCGAGGAGCACCCCGTCCTCCGGCACCCGCACGCGCGGCGGTGTCGGCACGGCCACCAGGGTCTCGCGGTCGATCACCGCGTCCACCGGTGCGACGAACGCGGGCACGACCCACTCGTCGATCAACCCGGTGAACGACACCACCCGCCCGGTCACCTCGTGCTGCGAGGCCATCTCGATGCGGCCCACCAGGAATTCGGTCAGCTGGTGGTCGCTGATCAGCCCGCCGATGCCACGCTCGTCCAGCGCGACCGGCCTGCCCTGGAAATCCAGCGCCTCGATCCGGCCGGCCCGGCCGCGATGCAGCACGAACAGCTGCTGGGTCGGGGTGCCGAGCAGCAGGATGTCGGCCGGGTTCTCCGGCCGCCAGTCGGCGACCGGACCGGACGGCGCGGTCCACGCACCGTCGAACCACTGCTCCACCTCGACAGCCCATTCCGGCGCGGCCGGGGCGGGTTCGAGCACCTCACTCGTCGGCCGGGCCGCGGCGCTGACACTCTGATCGGGCAGTCCGCCGGAGGCGAACAGGGTGCCCGCACCGGTCGAACTCAGCGTGCGGAACAGGTTCAGTTCGTTGAGCGGAATCCGGAGGGCCACGCCGGGGCGGTGCGGATCGACCACGTCGACGTAGGTCTCCGCGCCGGACCGCTGGACGCCGCGCACCGAGTAGCCGTGGCCCGGAATGACCGGGGCTGTCGGGTGATAGGTGCGCGCGATGGTCGACCTGGTGCCGAGGGTGACCGTGTCACCCCGCGACAGCAGGAACTCGATGCGCGCGGCCAGCCACCGCGCCACGGTGGTGTCGGCGAGCTTGGTGTTCGCGAACCACGCGGACAGGTGCTGTTCGATGTTGCCGCTCGCGGACCGCCACTGCTTGCCGAGGCGTTTGACGAAGCCGGCCCGATTGTCGTCGTTGGTCCAGGCCTCCAGTGCCTCCAGCACCGCGTCGATCGTGCCGTTGTCGCCCAGCTGCGCGATCAGGTCCGCACGGGCGATCTCCGACAGCGGCACCGATGCCAGCTCGGGGCTGTCCAGCGCCGCGCGGACACGCTTCAGCTCAGCGTTCACTTCTTTCAGCGCCAGGGTCTTGAACGCGCCGCCGAGATCGTCCTGCGCGAGCCGCGCGGTGCGGAATTCGCGCTCCCAGTCCTGCATCATGCGCACGAATCCCGCACTGCCCGCGATGTCGATCATGGTGTCGTAGTCGACGAGGAACGGCAGCCGGGTCATGCTGAGCCGTTCACTCGCGGAGGGCTGGCTGCGGCCCGCGGTCCCCGGCAGCACCGGTGGACGCAGCGTCGCCATGGCGGCAGCCGAATTGCCACCGTGGATGCCCTGGTAGCCGGCCGCGCCGCCGCGCAGGATCGCGAAGGCCTTTTCGATCAGCGCGGGCCAGAACGGCTGATCCGGGTTCTGCACCGCGTAGATCATCGTGCCGTCGGTACCGCGATGGTAGAAGGTGTCGTCGACCCGGACCCACACCCAGGCGTGCGTCTGTTCGTCGTAGAAGCGCACGTCGTACATGCCGTCGAGGTGGTCGACCGGCTTGATCATGTCGGTGATCAGGCCGGGGTGGTCGGTGGCCATCCCGATCAGCGGCGCGATCAGATAGCAGTCACCGAGGCGGCCCTGCTTGGCGTCGCCCGGCTGGGGCAGCCCCGTCGGGCCGTACAGCGGCCCGCGCGCGCGTTCGGCCTTCACGTCGAGTCGCGCGGGTTCCACCGCGTACCAACCGAATTCGGAACCCGCGTGCAACGCCATCGAGTAGCGGGGCTCGCCGGAGTGCGGCCGTACCCGGAATGCCTTGCCGGGCAACTCGACAACGGCGCCCGCGGCATCGACGACCCAGCCCGGACTGTGCGGGGTCGGTGGGATGCGGGGCCTGAGCAGCTCCTGACCATCGGCCCGATTGAGCCTGCGGCCGGGCACGAACGCGGCGGCGACCATCTCGGGTGTCAGGACGGCGCTGCGGCCGTCCGGAAGCTGTACGCGCACATGGCCGTCCGCTTCCCGCGCGAGCACGGGCAGCGACCTGGCCGTCCGGATGGCGACCAGACGTTGCTTGTTGTCGCTGACCAGCAGCGTGCCCGGCTGGGCCGGAAGGTGTGCCGTGGTGACCGGCATCGGCCACTCCATGCCTGCGGGTGCGATGACCGCCGAGCCGTCCGGCATCGGGATCGCCGCCCGCTCGAACGCCGCGCTTTCCACCTCCGGGGTGTCGAACAGCGCGGCGAGTTCCCCCTCGTCCAGCAGATCGGCGACCGGATTCGGCGTGCTGTCCACCGCGACCGGACCACTCACGGGCAGCGCGGTGTCGAGCAGGAGCGTGCCGGCGCCAGGCAGATCCTCGACGTCGGCGATCGTCTCCGTAACGGGCGGTGCCAGTTCATCATCGAGCCCTGCGGCGACATCGTCCTCATCGGCGCGTTCGATGTCCTCGGCGAGCAGGCCGTGGTTGACCAGCGCCGCGGCCCGATTACCGAGCCGCTGCGAAACCATGAGGTCGTCGATCGCCGCCGCGTCATCGATGGTCCTGGCCGCCAGGTGCGCCGCGAGCAGGGCGTACGGCCAGATCGGGGTGGTGGCGAGGTCGGTCACCGCGGGATCTGCCGGGACGACGGTCGAGCGGTCCACCCGGACCCACCGCGGTTCACCGGCCACCAGCACGGCCACATCGACGTGGGTCAGGTTCCCGTCGCGGTCGCGGACAGGGCGCAGCATCGACGTGATCGCCGCCGGGTCGGCGACGAGCTCGTGCAGCTGCCGAACGGCAGCCCACTCCGGCAGTCCCGCAAGGTCTTCGGCAACCGGTCCGTGTGCACCGTAGAGGTCGCCGCCGAGCTGCTGTGGCAGGTGGATTCCGATCCGGTTCGCCTCGGCCGTCGCGAGCGAATACGTCCGATCGCCGACACGCACCGACAGGTGATCGGGCAGCCGCGGGTGCGGTTCGGCGACCACGGTCTGATGCTCGAACAGCACCACGTCGCCCGCGTCCAGCGTCTGGACGGTCACCGCGCGCGCATACCACCCGTTCGCCGCGTCCCAGCGATATCCCTTGGCGGCCAGTTCGGCCAGGGAGACGCGCAGGGTGCCGTTCGGTCCGGACAGCGAGACGAACCCGGTCCGCTCGTCCACGGTTCCGGCGACCAACAGGATCCCGCCCTCGAACGACGGCCACACCCGCTGACCAGCACCGGAAAAGTGGAACAGCGGTGGAAATTCGACGGCGAGCCGGGATCCGGGCGAGGTCAGTACCCGCCCCGCGGCCTGCGGACCGTTCGACGGCCGCGGCAGCGCCATCTCGATGTCCGCGGCGAACCGCGCCGGCGGGAACCGCGGCTCCTGCGCGGTCACCGGCGGGGCGGGATTCCCCAGCGCCGGTGCGTCATCGAACGGTGCGTGGAAGGCCTGCGTCAGCAGGGTGGGCGCCGCGCGCGGGGCGGTGTGGACCGGTACCCCGATCCCCGTTTCGTAGGCTCGCACCGCGCCGACCGCTTCCAGGAACAGCAACGGCCACGACGGCGTGGCGTCCGACATCATCGCCTGGATCACCGTGGCTCGGTCCACCCGCACATAGCGCGGTTGCCCGGCCACGGTCAGCAGCACATCGATGCCGATCACGTTGCTGTTGCTGACGATCACCCCGCCACCCCGGCTGAGCACGTTGCCGTGCTTGTCGACGTGGTTCGGGAAGAGCGCGGTGTGGACCGCGTCGACCGTCCTGATCGCGCCGCCGTCGACGACGACGTAGCGGACCATGTTCAGGATGTTCACCGGAGTCGCCGCGCGCGCACGCAACTCCTGGACCTCGGGCCAGTCCGGCAGACCAGCGAGGTCGGCGATCGTCGGCCCGCGTTCGCCGAAGATCGGCCGGTCCAGCCGTCGCGCCCGCCGCAGTCCGGCCGCCGCCGCCTGGTCCTCGGCGACCCACAGCGGCTCACCCTCGTTGAGCAGCCGGATCTGGCCCGGCCGGGTCTGCGGGGTCGGGTCGACCACGACCGGGAGCTGCGAGATCATCCCCTGCGCGCCGGACGGCAGTGTCAGCGCACCGGAGACCTGCGTGCCACGGGGCCGGATGAGCCCGAACCGCGCGGCCACCTGCTCGTCGATCCAGTGGCGCCGTTCGCCGACGTGCAGCAGCACATGGCCGGGGAACGGCCGCGGATCGACGACCACCCGCTGATGCTCGAACACCAACTCCCCGTTGGGTAGTGGGATCGATCTGGCCAGCCACTCGTGCACCGGATCCCAGTGGTAGCCGTGCGCGCCGAGCATCGCCATCGGCAGCTCGACGGTCCCGCTCAGACCGGTGACCCGTGCCATGTCGGTGCCGTCGGCGCTCAGGAACCGCGCCTGCAACGACAGGATGCCGCCGTCGAACGGTTCGACCACCGAGCCATCCGCCAGCAGCAGTGGCGCGTACCCGTACACGACCCTGGTCCCCAGCCCGATCGGGGCGAGCACCGGACCGGCCATCATGCCGTTGTGCGGACCGAACGGGTTCGACGCGGCAGCCGCCGCGTGCAGCACACCGAGTCCGGCCACCTCGTCGATGACGAAAGTGGGCGGCGTGATCTGCTCGTCCGCGATCGGGAAGGGCGCGAACAGTTCCTGGTCATCGTGCTCGATCACGTCGGTGTCCTCGTGATCGCTGTCGTCCCGCGTGGCCTCGTAGGCTTCGAGCACGAAGGCGGGCCAGGTCGGATGACCGGCCCAGGTCCCGTCCCGCGCGGGCCCCGGCAGCGCCGTCACCCCGGTGACCCGCACCCACTGCGGCGTGCCCTGCATCAGCAGGTGGACCGTGGCCGTCGTGCCGTCGCCGTCGACGCGGACCATGTCGCGCAGGCGGTTCGGGTCCTCGGCGGCCAGCTGCCGCAACTGGTGCACCGCAGGCGAATCCGGCAGGTGCGCCAGGTGATCGGCCAGCGGACCGACCGCGTCGGGCCATGGCGCACCACGGAGCTGGCTGAAGGCGGGCAGCCCGAGGTCGGCCAGCTCGTCGCGGTCGACAGTCACCAGGTCACCGTCGGCATCGAGGCGTTCCAGCTGGACGACACCGTTGCCGATCGGTGTCGGCAGGACCCGTTCATATCCGAACACGACATTCGAGCCGGTGACACCGGGTCGCCGGATGGGATAGCTGCGGACATACTCTACCGGGGCGTCCGATGTCCTCGTCCCCGCCGGGACCAGCGGAATCGGTCCGGCATCATCGGTTTCGACGGTTTCGGTGAAGTCGAAACGCATGACCGCCTGCCAGGAGGCGTCCTGGTTCTCGAGCACGCGGGCGGCGGCCAGCGCCTCGAGGAACATCGCACCCCAGACCGGCGCATCGGCGGGCCCCGTCCGCGGGAGCGCCGTGGAGCGCTGCACCCGGATCCAGGTCGGTGTCCCCGACACGGGCAGCAGCACATCCAATCCGGTGACGCGGGTATCGGATTCGGATCTCTCGACGACGGGGCGCAGCAGGCGCTCGAGCGCCGCCGGGTCGGCGGCCAGGTTCCGCAGCTGCCGTACCACCGGCCACTGCGGCAGGTGCCGCAGGTCATCGGCGAGCGGACGCCCGCCCGGACCGAACAGCGGACCGTCGAGGTCACGCGCGGCGAGCAGACCGAGCGGAGTCGCCGCTACCTCGGCGATCGGCGCCTGGTCGAGATCATCGAAGTCCCCGGCGGGCACGACGATCTGCGACCCGTACCGGTCGACGATGGCCGCCACCAATTCGTGCGGCACCGGGAAGCCGAATTCGTCGAGGTACTGGTCCAGCGGCGCGAGTTCCTGGTACTCCGGCGGAGCGAGGTCATCGGCCGGGTACTGCGGCGGCGCGGGGGCGGCCGCGCGCAGGGGCCGGTCGGCCTGGTCATCGACGGCGAACACCACGAACTGGTTGAAAAAGCGTGCGGGGACAGTAGTTTCGCGCCCGGCGTCGTCGGTCAGCAGTACCGCGGTGACCCGGTCGGTGTCGTCGACGAAGACGTTCGACACCTCATACCGGTAGTCGCCGAGCAGTCCGGTGCCGGTGGGGCCGGTGGCCCAGGTCGGCCGGGTGCGGACGAACAGCGCACCGCTGTGCTCGAACAGCCCGCGCAGTCGCGATCCGGCCGAGTCCAGCAGGGGGGACGCGCCGACCGGCGCATCCGATTCCCAGTCCGCGACAGCGTCGACGAGGCGCCGCCACGCCGCGTCGTACCCGGCCTGCTGCTCGGCGCCGACGAATTGCTCGTCCAGGAACGCGCGCAAACCCGTGGTGGTCGAGACATCGTTGGTACGAACCCAGTTCGCGAACTCCGCCTCGGTCATATTCGCCGTCAGCGCGTCGAACAGGGCAGGCCAGCGTTCCGACACCGCCGCACCGGCGGCGAGCAGGTGGGTGCGCAGCTCCCGCAGTGACCGTCGCAGCTGCGGCTGGTCTCCCGTCGATATGCGCAGCTCGGCTTCGAACCGATGGTCGTCGGCGATGACCTCACCCTGTTGCAGCCACGCGAGGACGACGTCGACCGTCTGCACCGGGGTGCGCGCGGCGGCCCGCGCGGCCCGCACGGCCTCCAGGACGGGCAGCGCCCGCGCCACCATCCGCCTGCTCGACCAGTCGTCGCGCAGGCCCGCGATCACGGCGGCCGCGCCGGCATCGCCGAGCACGGTCGCGAGCTCGGGCGCGCTGAAGGTCATCGGGTGCTCGTCGATCCGGTATTCGGTGCCCCTGCCCGCCGACGCCCATTCACCTGTAGGACGCAGCGCGGCAGCCACATCCACGGCCCCGGCACCGTAGGCACCCTCCAGGGTCTGCCACGCCTTCTCGATCACCAGCGGCCACAGCGGCCGATCCGGTCGGTGCGCGCCGTAGGCCATCGCGCCGTCGTAGGCGGGGAACAGGCGGTCGACGGCGACGCGGATCGCGCGGCCGTCCTGCCCGGTGAACCGCACCTCGTACGCGCCGTCGAGGCGCTCGCGGACCATGCGGCGCACCCAGCCGGGACGTTCGCGGGCCAGCTCACGCAGCAGGTCCGACAGGCGCTGGTCGCCGGCATGCCGACGATCGTTGTCCCGCAGCACATCCCGCTCGCCGGGAACACCGGTGAACAGGCGGCGCGTGACCGGCATCGAGACCAGTACGGGCACGGCGAGGCCGGGGTCCGCCGCCGGGAGCCCGTGCAGTGCGCGGTTGACCGGTTGGTCGATGCGGCGGGTTGGCCGGTCGTGGATCTCGCCCGGATTCGTGCGCCACCGATGGTCGTGGACTTCGAGCGTGTGCGGCGGCGGGGCAGCGCCGGCGCGCACGAGCACGGTCCTGACGCCGTGGAATCGCGACACCGCCGACGCCAGCCGCTGTTTGCCGTCCGCTGCGGTGTCCTTCGCCCAATTCAGGGCGGAGGCAGTCGATTCGGGCCCGAACGCCCCGTCGTAGGCCATCCAGACGACGACCGCGGTACTCGCGGCGAGACTGTCGTGTTCGGCGGCGGTGTACAGGTCCATGCCGGTCCGCAGACCCCGCCACTGCTGTGGCCGCCCGGCCGTCCGCTCGCCGGGCACATGCCACGCCACCGTGTCGGCACGGTCGGCGTCGCCGTAGCTGAGGACCATCGAGCCCGCACCGTCGAACGCCTGCGGCCGGAAGCTCAGCAGGTACACCGGTGGCGCGGCGATACCGGACAGCTCGGCGCCGCGGCGCGCGTAGTCCTCGGCCTGGGCCAGTCCCCGGCTCGCCTGCGACACGAACAGGTGCAGCGTGCGCTCACCGGCGGTGAATTGACGCTCGCTCTGGACACGAGCGAGCCGGTCCAGTTCCGCGGTGAGGTAGGCGCGGTTCATCTGGTCGCGGACGGCGGCCGGGATGCCTGCCAGGTCGCGCAGCTTGTGATGCTTGGTGGTGAGGCGGTATTGCGCGTCCTGCGGCAGTTCGGCGAAACGCAGGTCGTTCCACCATCTTTCGCCGTGCGCGGTCCACCAGTCGATGGTCTTCTCGGCGCGCTGGACCGAACTCGGCAGGAGGCCGAATCCGGGCAGTGCGGGCGGGGCGGTGAACCGCGCGGTCTCCCCCGCCGCCGGCCTGCGCCGGAACGGGTTGGACACACCGAGCAGATCCCCCGCTGGTGCCGGCGCGGCCACCGTGGACGACGACGCGGCGGTGACGTTGGGGGCGCCGAAGGCGAACAGCGTGCCTGCGCCCGCGGCGCTGATCGTGGTGAACTGGTTGAGTTCGTCGAGCGGGACGCCGATTTCGCGGTCGTATCGCGGGTCGCGGATCACCACGCGCGTCGCCACGCCGGATCGGTCGACCCGGACCACCGAGTAGGCGTGTTTGGCGGTCAGGACGCTGCTCGGACGGTAGGTGGCGCTGTCGAAGGCGGCCTTGGTGCCCAGGCTGACGGTGTCGCCACGCCGGACCAGATGGTCGATGCGGTCGGCCATCCACTGCGCGACGGTGGTGTCGGACAGCTTGGTGTCCGATTTCCACGCGTCGAGATGCTGTTCGAGCGCCCGCCGCGGGCCCTGCCACTGCTCGGAGAGGAACGTACTGAATCGGTGGTGGCCCAACGTATCGTCGTCGGCGTCCCAGTCGGCCAGCACCTCGAGCACCGCGTCGGCCAGCCCGTCGCCGCCGAGGATCTCCGCGACCGCGGCGCGGTCCATATCGGCCAGCTCCGACGGACGGACCTGCGCCCGGCGCAGCCGGTCGCCCGCGCGGGTCGCGGCGGTCTTGACCTCCTTGTCGAGGAACACCAGGAACTTGTCCCTGGTCTGGGCCACCGTGCCGCGGCCGAGCGCGGCGAACCTGGACTCGGCGTCGAGGACCATCCGCGCGAACCCGGACCGGCCGAGCAGGTCGGCGAGGGTGTCGCGGTCGAGCTGGAACGGATCGGCGAACATCGGCTCGTCGACCGCACGGGTCGGCTGGGCGCGTCCGGTCGCGGGTCCCGGCAGCGTCGGCGGCCGCAGCATCGCGGCGGTCTTTCCCGGCATCCCGAGGTCGAGGCCGTGGTAGCCGTGGTCGCCACCGTGGAACACCGCCCACGCCTTCTCGATCACCGCCGCCCACAGCGGCTGATCGGCGCCGTGCACCGCGTAGGTCATCGTCCCGTCGGCGTTGACATAGAAGGTGTCGTCGACGGTCACCCACACCCAGTCCGTGGTGTCCGGGTCGTAGAACCGGACCCGGTACACCGGCTGGCCGTCGACGACGGCCGGGGCGATCATGTCGGTGATCAGGCTCGGCGTGTTCGAGGCCATGCCGAGCAGGTTCGCGAACAGATAGCAGTCCGCGGCCGAGCCCTGCAACACATCGGCGGGCCGGGGCACCTCCACATCGCTCGGGTAGAGCGGGCCATGCGCGCGGCGCGACCGCACGCTGCTGCGGTCGGCGTCGACCCGCAGCCAGCCCACCGACGGTCCACCGAAAACCTCCATGCGGGAACGGCTTTCGTCGGCGTCGTGATAGGGCCGGACGAACATCGGCGCGCCCGGCAGTACCTGCGCGTGACTGTCGGCGTCGAAGGCGACGACGCCCGACACCTTCGGCACGAGCTGCCACGACCCGGCGGCCGAACGGACCTGGTCGAACGCCGTCGCGATCAGCGCGTTCGGCAGCAGCACCCGGCCCGCGCCCGGCACCTCGACCTCGCGGAACGAGGCATCGACATTGTCGTCGACGGCCAGGCGCGCACCCGGCGCCACCGGCACCAGATGACCGGTGACATCGCTGATCAGCAACCCCGGATTGTCGATCTCGGCGACGGTGACCGGCATGACCGGCTTGGTCGCCGCGGGCGGCTCGGGCCGGGTGTCACCGGGACCGTGCACGGCCGCATCGAATTCCGGCTGCGCGGACCAGTGGTCGTCGTGCTCGGCCGGAAGCTCGTCGCCGCTGCGGACGGGAGCGTGGATCGCCGGGCTGGTGACAGCCGGATCGATCAGGGTCCGGTCCTGCGAGCTGGTCGACATCGGGAGCCGGACGCTGTCCGCCAGCTGCTTGGCGGCATTGCGCGCCTGCAGGTCCGGCACCGCGTCGTGCAGGACGTTCTCCGCCGCGTCCCGCTCGAGCAGGGCCGCAGTGCGAGCGCGGGCCGCCGCCTCCTCGGCCGCTTCGGCCGCTGTTCGCGCGGCCTGCGTCTCGCGCACCGCCTCGGCGGCATCGCGGGCGACCCCGGCCGCGGCGCGGGCGGCCGCGTCGGCCGCGTCGGCGGCCGCCGCGGCGGCATCGCGGGCCTCGCGCGCCGCGTCGCGCGCGGCTTCGGCGGCGGCGACACCGGCGCGGGTGTGCCCGCCCGCCCGCTCGGCGGGTGGGGCGCGGTCGGCGGAGTCGGCGACGGCGAGGGCGGCACGGGCGGCCTCGTAGTCCGCGTTCGCGGCGTCGCGCCGGGCCGTGGCGGTCGTCGACTCGGTGACGAGATGCCGGTGGTCGGTGTCGGCGGTGTCGCGGGCGGCCACGGCCGCGTCGTGCGCGGCGACGGCGGCATCGAGGTCAGCGGCCGACCTGGTGTGGGTGGCCACGGCCGCGTTGTGGTCGGCGACCGCGTCGCGGTACTGGATCACCGAGATCTGGTGGTCGGGCGAGTGCGCGAACAGCTCGTCGTCGGCGGCCATGTAGTACCGGGCGCTGCCCTGCTGACCGTTGCGCGCGGCGCGGCTCTCGGCCTGGATGTCGATATCCCGCAGATCCGACTTGCTGGTCACCAGCACGTGCAGACCGCCTGCCTTGTCGATCAGCTCGTCGATGAAGATGTCGACGCCACGACCACCCTGCCGGTTGATCAGCAACACCGACCCGGATTCGCCCGCGACTTCGAGCAGCTTCAGCAGATTGCCCTCGGCATGCTCACCCCACGCGAGGAACTGCTCGGCGTCGACTCGCGTGTGTTTCACGGTGGGCCCCAACAGGTCCGACACCGCGGCGACCTCGCTGTTGCGGTTGGCGATCATCAGAATCGGCCGGGGTGTCGGGTCGTCGCGATGGGCGCCGATGATCTCGTCGGCGATCATGCGATGTTTGGTCGGCTGATCCACCGCCGTCACCGGGTCCAGAATCGTCAACCGCGATTCCTTGTTCCGCGGAATCGACACGATGTCGGGCGCGCCGAGCTGAGCCAGCACCGCCGCCGCACCGTCCGGTGTGCCCGACGCACCGGTCACCTTGTCGTAGTACTGCGCGAAGAACTCCTTCGCGGTCATGCTCTGCGCCGAACCGGTGTCGCTGCGGATCGGCAGACCGTGCTTGGCTTCGATCGCCTGCGCCAGCCCACCGTTCCACCGGCTCTCGGTCGAGGTCTTCGCATCGGCCATCACCTTGTGGCTGATCTTGTCGATGATCACCACCCGCTGGTTCTTCTCATCGATGACATAGGAGTCCTTCTCGGGGTACTCCCAGCGCGCGGTCGCGGCCATCTCCACCGCCTGCAGCTGCTCGGCGAGCTCCTGCGGATCAAGCGCTTTCGACCCGCGAGGCCGCAACAACTGCTCGACGACCTTGACGCCCTCGGGGGTCAATTTCGCCGGACCCACCCGCTCATCGGTCTTGCCGAAATGCTCGAGGGTCAGCGTCCCGTCCGCCAGATGCTTCGACAGGAACTTCTGCGCGGCATTGACCGTCGTCGCCACGTGCTCGGACGCGACACCGCCGCGGTCGGCGAGAATGAACGAGCTCGAACCGCCGAGCGCCTCATCGATCTCGTCGATCAACGCGCGCTTGCCCGGCACCTCGATCCCCCGCATCCGGCCGAACACGCCGTCGCTGACGGTGCCGATGTAGATGGTCGGCTTCGGCGGCGCGGCCGGGTCGAGATCGGGAGTGAGACCGTCGGGCAGACTGTCCGACCGCAACCGGCCGATCTCGAAACCGTACTTCTTCAACGTCTTCGAGAAGTCGGCGAACGCCTTGTCCGCCAACGTATCCCGCGTGGTGTAGACGTGCACCGGACCGTCGCCCGAGGACGCCATCAGCATGGCTGTCGCCATGAACACCAGTGACTTGCCCTCGCCCGCGGCCATCCGGATCGGCCCGGTGTGCATGGCCATCGTGCCCATCACCTGGGTCTCATAGGCATGCTTGCCGTCCTCGCGCAGGATCAGCTCCACCGCGGCGCCCACCGCCTTGCGGTAGTCCTCGGCCCTGGCCGGATCGTCGTGCGTGGCCGCACCCTTCAGCAGCTCGGTGAGGTCGTCGGTCGTCAGCTTGGACCAGTCGCCGACCTGTCTGCGGTGCTGGTCGAGGATCTCGCGGGCCTGGTCCTCGAAGTGCTTGGCCGTTGCCGCCGGATCCTTCGGCGGTACGGGCGCCGAATCCTGTTCCGGCGACCCGCCTTCGCGCGGTGGCACAGTGAGCAGATCACGGTCGCCGCCCTCGCCCGATCCGTCCCGGCGTCCCGCCGCACCCAGCGCGTCGTCGCCGTCGCCGTGGTCGGGTCGCGAGGTCTTCTTCACCACGATGTCGGTGTCGGCGGGCACCGCGAATTCGGTCAACCGCGGATCGGACAGGACATCGGTGATGTCGCCGGTGAAATCCTTTTCGACCACACCGTCGCCGTCGTCCGACAGCCGCCGCCACCGGCTGTTCTCGGTGGAGGTCCCGTCCCCGGCGGCCCGCCAGATGTAGTGCGCGGTCGTCTTGTCGCCGAGCACGGCGACCGTGACATTCGTGATGTCGGCGTCGGCCCAGTCGGCCTTCGACAGCGTCTTCGGCTCATCGCCCAGGTCGGCGATGTCGTCCCACTTCACCCCACCCTGGAGTGGCCCCTCGGTGTCGTGCTCCTTGTCGGCGCTCCCGGCGTTCTCCGCATTCTCGGCCGGTGATTTGACCGACGGAATCGGTTCCGCCGCATACCAATTCGCCTTGTCCTCGGCCGAATACTTCCGGCCACCACGGTCGAAGTGTTCGACGGTCTCGTAGAGGCCGAGATCGGTCAGCACCTTGCGCGTGCGCGCCGGGGCGATCTCGTAGGCGCCCGCCCAGTCCAGGACCGCGGTCAGCTTGCCCCGGACGAACTGCGCCTGGAACGCCGCGTAGACACCGGCATTGTGGAACGACTCGTGCTCCGCGTTGCTGATGTACCAGTTCCCGTCGTGGTCGACGACCACCGTGCGCATCGTCGGCGCCTCGTTCTCGCCCCACCGCTTCAGCAGCGGACCGTAGCGCGGCATCGTCTTCGTGATGTCGCTGTCGTCCCCGACCATGTTCTTGACCGGCGTCACCTCAGGCGGCGTCTTGCCTGCCTTACCCTTCGGCTCCTCCGCCGAATCACCCGATGTCGTCGACGCGGCGGGCTTCTTCCCGACCGGCGGTTCACCGTCGCCGTCGCCTGCCTTCTTCCAGGTCAGGTCGTCGCCCAGGGTGAAACGGTGCTGTGCCCGTTCCTTCTCCGTGTACCAGTGCACATTCCGCGACAGCAGATTCGGCTTGCCCGCCACCGGCCTCCCGTCGGCGTCACCGTCCTTCGCACCCGAGGGCTCCCACCCGTAGTGGTCACGCACGGACAGATCGTTGCCCTGATGCGCCCGGTACGGCTCGTGCGGCACGGCCGAGGACGGCCGGTTGCTCAGCCAATCCCGGAACTCCGTCAACGGCATGATCTGGTGGATGAACCCGCGCAGACCGGGCCAGACCGGCGAGGTCAGGCTCGAATCGACCATCCGCCAGCGCTCTTCGGTCAGCGCCCGCCACAGCGCCGAGCCTTCCTGCCCCTTTGCCGGTTCGGTCACCTTGTCCCCGGCGACCGAACCGGCGTCGGTCTTCTCGGGGACCGGCACCGTCTCCGACGTGGCGGCCGTCGCGGTCGACCGGCCGGTGGCATCGGACTTGAAGCTCTCCGCCGTCCGGTAGCTGCGCGCCGTCTGCTCACTGCGCACGGACTCCGCGATCGACTTCGGGCGTTCCGGTGTCTTCGGCGCTTCTGGTGTCTTCGGCGTCTCCGGCGTATTCGCCACCGGTCGCGTGACCTGCGATCCGTTGTCGGCGGACGATTTGGTCGGCACCGGGGCGGTGTTCGTCTTGGTCTGCACCACCGAGCCGTCGGTACTACCGGAGAAGGCGGACGCGGTCGACCGCGCGACCGGCGCCGACGGGGACGGGGACGGGGACGGCTGCGCATGACTGCCGCCCGATATCGGAGAGCTGCTCGACGACGGCGACGAAGACGACAGATTGGCCACCGTCGACGGCTTCGCGACCGGTGCACCAGCCTGCTGCCCGGTGTTGGACAGACCCACGTCCGAGCGACCGGCGGCGGTGGACTGCGATGCGGAATGCGTCGCCGCCGACGCGCCGGGGGCGACATCGGACACCTGCGAAAGTTTCGGCGAGTTCCCATTCTCGGCGGTCAGCGACGCACCGGAACCCTCCATCGGCGTCGCGACATGCAGATTCCCCGTCTTGTCACCGTAATTCGACCCGGTGTCGAGCATCTGCAGGCCGTCGGAGGTCGAGGTCGAGCTGTACAGCGACGTCGTGTCCCGGTTGCCGTTCGCGCCGAGGTCGTGGCTCGTCGACGTCGACGCCGAATCACCCTCGCCGACATCATGACCCAGCGCCGACGACTGCTGATCGTGCTGGACCGAGCCAGCGCCGTCGCCGGAGGAATGCACCGAGGCGTTCGACCCGGCACCGTCGCCGGTGGAGTGCACCGACGCGTTCGACCCGGCACCGTCACCCGTGCGCCCGATCGACGACCCGTCCACCGACGGGGAGCTCACCTTCGAGTGCGGACTCTCCGGCGCCAACCCGGCGTGACTACCGCCGGGCGCCAGCGAGGGCGGCCCAGCACCCAGCGACCCGGCGGACAGCTTCGGGTTCACATCGATGTGCACGGAGACCTTCGGCGCGCGCACACCCCGCGCGCCACCACTCAACCCGGCGCCGAAACCCGAGGCGAACATGCGCGGGTCCAGTTCGAACGGCTGGCCGTAGATGATCTGATTGGACAGGCCACCACCGATCATGCCGCCGATACCACCGACGCCACCGGCGACGAACCCGGTCGCGATCCGCTGCCACATCTTGTCGAACGCCGTGCCGGTGAACTGCTTGCCCAGCTGCTTGAACAGATCCCCGCCGATCTTGCCGAACAGCCCACCGAACGCACCGCCCATGAATCCGCCGAGCGCGTACGCGCCGAAGGACTGGGTGTCGAAATTCTCGCGGTGGCCCGCCGCCATCTGCCCCGCCTGCAGCAGCGAGTTCAGCACCATCTGGATCAGCATGGCGCTGATCGCGGCCTTGAGCATCTCCATCAGCAGGACCTTGAGCCACTGGAAGATCAGTTTGTACAGCGCGATCTTCACCGGCGCCAAACCGGCCGTGACCGGATTCGACAGCGCCCAGGCGATCTCGATCACCAGTTGCAGCAAGCCGATGATGATCATCCACTTGTTTTCCTCGATCGCGCAGCCGACCTTGTCGCACGATTTCGAGATCTGCGTCATCGCCTCGGCGATCTTCTGCAGCGACACGTCCTCCGACTCGTCGGTCAGGCTCTTCAAGGTCCGCGCCAGCGTCGAATTGTCGCTCTGCGACGAGTACGCCCCCAGGATGTCCTTGACGACCTCCTCGACATCGGCGACCACACCGGCCAGCCCCGTGCCCGCCTCCTCCCACGCGTCGGCCAGCGCGAACATCCCGTTCTCGCTGCCCTTGGGCCAGGCGCCACCGGCCACCCACGAGAGGAACTGGATTTCCTCGGGCAGCTTCAGATCCGATGCCGATACGCCGGACATCTACTGCCGCTCGCTGTTTCGCCATCCGGCGCGGGTCCACGGACCGCCGCCGGTGCTGTCGATGTCGACTTCCTCCGCCGCCGGCGTGTCCTTGCGCCGTTCGCGCCGCTTGTCCTTGGGGTCGCCGGTCGACGCGCCGCCCGGCGCGCCGGATCCACTGCCCGGCATGCCCGGCATCATCGGGGTGCCCGCGACGCCCGCACGGCCCTGGTTCGCGCCCTGGCCGGACTTGCCTGCCAGCTTCTCCCCGTCGAACGCACCGGTCGGCCGCGACAGCGGGTTACCCAGCGGCGCACCGCCTTTGCCCGGCGTACCGCCGATCGGCAGCCCGGACTTGTCCAGCGGCTTGCCTGTCACCGGGTCGATCGCCTTGCTGTCGTAGGGGCTCAGACCCGGCCCGTACGTGCCGGGGCCGAACAGGGAGGTGGGGTCCGCCGATGGGTCGACGGCCTTGTTCGAGGTGCCGTCCAGCTCGGCGGTGAGCGGCGAGTTCGGGGTGCTGCCGGACAGATTCGACAGCGGCGGCGTGTCGGTCGAGCTGGACTCGGGTCCACCCAGCCCTGCCTTCATGCTGCCGAGGTCGGGGGCCGCCCCGCTTCCGCCGAGGCCGCTGTTGCCGAGGTCGGGGCCGCTGCCGCCCTTCGAGTCGAGCTGCGGGCCACCGCCACCGCCACCGTTGTTCCCGTTGCCGGAGTTCCCGCTGCCGTCCTTGTCCTGATTCCCGCCGGGCGGGGGAACCTGATTCTTCTTGTTGCTCGGATGGTTCGGGTCGGAGCTGAGCGGACCGGTATACTGTCCGGGGTCGCCCTTGGCGTCCTCGTTGACGTAGTTCTTCAGAATCCAGTTGGCGAACAGGTCCTCACCGGCGGAGAACCGCTTGCCCGCTTCCTCGAGACTGCGGCCGTAGTTGATCAGCAGCTGCCCGTAGATCGGTACCGCGCCCTGGGCATCGGGCCCGGTGCTGGCGTTGCCGAGCAGCCCTTCCTTCGCGGTCAGGTAGCCGTCCTTGCCGTCGGCGAACTGGTCACCCAGTTCGTCGTCGCCCCACGGTGTGCCGAGGCGGGCGAGGTCGCCGCTGAGTTTGTTCATGATGTCGAACAGCCCGCCGCTCGCGCTCGGCAGGTCGGCGAGCTGTTTGCCCTTGGCGATCAGCACCTCGGCGTCGACTTCAACCTTGCGGTTGTTCGACTGCGATTCGCCCATCACCATCCCTCGCTCACTGTCCCTGCGGACCCGAAAGCCCGTGCCGCACGCCGCATATCGTCACGCGTGAGCGCGCGGGCCGAGCGCCGGGAGGGCAGAGTTCACCGCCCGTTCAGCAGTTCACCGAGATGTCATGTCGGCGGGCTCGACGATCGCGGGCAGGGTCACCGTCACCACCAGCCCGTGCGGGTCGGCCGATTCGACGAACATCAGTCCGTCGTACTGCGCCGCCAGCGTGGCCGCGATCGGCAAGCCGAGCCCCGACCCGCCCGCCGCGGCCCGCGCGCCGCGGAAGAATCGCGTGGTGATCAGGTCGAGCTCGTCGGCCGACACCCCGACACCGGTGTCGGCCACCGCGATCACCACCGACTCCGACTCCCGGTCCACGGTCACCGTCGTGCGGCTGCCCGCCCCGGCGTACCGGGCCGAATTGCTCAGCGCCACATCGAGAATCTGGGCGAGCACACTGGCAGGCACACTCGTGTGCGCGGTGTCGACGAGCGGCTCGCAGGTCAGGACGATGTCCGCGCGCAGGTAGGCGTCGCGCCAGAACCCGACGCGCTCGACCGCCGCGGCGACCGCGTCGAATCCGGTGGCGGCCGCGACCTGCTGCTTGCGTTCGGCACCGACCGCGGAGGACAGCAGACCATCGAGCAGCTCGGTCAGCCGGTCCACCTCACCCACCACGCTGACGAAGGTCGCCGCGACCAGGTCGGCGGCCAGCATCGGCTGCAACGCCTGCAACCGAACCGCCAGCGCCGCAAGCGGATTGCGCAGCGAATGCGCGGTGTCGATGACGTGCTGCCGCTCGGAGGCGGCCAGCGCGGCCACCGCACGGGTCACCGATTCGACACCGGCCGCCAGCAGGAGGATCTCGGGTGGGCCCTCGCTCATCGCCGCGGGCCGCCGCGGTGGCACGCTGTGCGCGGGCAAGGTCGACGACAGCGCGTCGACATCGCGCAACAGCCCCGTCACCGGGCGCAGAATCCAGCCCGCCACCAGCAGCGCCAGCCCGGAGAAGATCAGCAGCGCGGTCGCGGTGACGCAGGCCAGCTGCACCCACCTGACCACGATGTCGGCGCGGGTCACCGCGGTGGACACGGCGATCACCACCACACCACCCGCCTGCGGCGCGATGCCGATGGGCTGGGCGACGAACACCTCCTCGGTGTTCCACGGATACAGCGGTCGCGGCATCTCGAGCAGGTGCCGGTCGCGGGTCGCGGCGAGCACCCGCGCGTCGGTGCGGTCGATGCCGAGCGCGCACAGCACCGAACCGTCAGCGGCGAGGACGAGGATGCCGTTGTTGGTGCTGTCGCGGTAGGCCTGGGCGGCGTCGGTCAGGCTCGCCGGGGCGGTCGCCGCGAGCACGCCGAACCGGTTCGCGTCGTGCGCGCGTTCCACCACCAGTCCCCTGGTACGGCTCGCGGCGAGTTCGCCGGCGATGACGGTGCCGAAGCAGACCATGCAGATCGCCGCCAGCACGGTGAACGCGGTGACCAATCGAGCGCGCACTGCGTCTGCTCAGCGCGACCAGCGATAGCCGAAGCCATGGATCGTGGTGATCAATCCCGGCCGGTTCAGCTTCGCGCGCAGCGCGCCCATGTGCACATCGAGCGAACGGGAGATCGATGGCGTCTTCGCGCCCCATACCTCGACCATGATGGTTTCCCTGCCCACCGCGACACCGACCCGCTCGGCCAGTACACGGGCGACGGCGAATTCCTTCTGCGTCAGCGCGATCGGCGCGTTCGCCACGGCGACGGTGCGCGCCATCAGGTCGACCTGGACGTCGCCGGAGACGATGACCGTCGGGGCGGTCTCGGCGGCGCGGCTGCGCCGCACGACGGTTTCCAGGCGCGCGGCCAGCTCCCCGACGCGCGGGGGTTTGACCACGTAGTCGTCCGCGCCGGCGCGCAGGCAGGAGACGACGGCGACTTCGTCGTCCTGGGCGGTGAGGACGATGACCGGGACCGCGCTGACCTTGCGTAACTGGCGCAGCACGAGATAGCCGTTGAGGTCGGGCAGGCCGAGGTCGAGGACCACCGCGTCGTACTCGGAGTGTGAGGTCAGCAGATCGAGACCGAGGGACAGGTGCTCCACCGTGCCGAAACCGTGGGCACGCAAACCGTCGACAACGGCCCGCGCCATCCCGGCATCGTCCTCCACCACCACCACACGCATCACCCCGGTCCTTTCCGCAGCCCATGGAGCAATCCGACCGACGGGTGAGGTTACCCCAAGCGCGGGAACAACACTGGTGTGCAGGTCACGCGGTGGCCTTGGTCACAGCGGGGACGTGCACGCCGACGGGCGATGCCCCGACGACGACCGGCGGGTATCCGGCCAGCCGCGGGGCGGGCGGCAGGCTGGGGAACCGCTTGCGCAGGCAGCCCAGCTGACGGTAGATCCCGCGTAGCTCATCGTGGAGCAGGCCCAGTTCCTCGTGCACCCGCTCGGCCTCTTCGATGAGACAGGCGCGAAACACCTTGCCCTGTTCGAGTTGCGCCCGCTCGGCGCGCGAGCGCGCCAGCACTTCCTCGGCCGACGTGCGGGACGCGGCGGCCCGGCGCCGCGCGCCGCCACGGGAGCTGGGTTCGACAGTGCTCATGGTATTTCCCGCCTTCCGATTAATTCTGCAGACAATTTATTCGCCGCGTTCAGAATTCGTCAATGCGGGCGCCGAAATATTGCAGCTAATCTGATTTCAGATGGAATCGGAAAGGAATCTTTGGAACCTCTTGAGAAGTTGTCACTTTCTTGGGAAACAGTTACTGGAGTGATCCGGTCCTGGACTTGCGGTTCAGCGCGACCCCGACGAGCATCACCACCATCACCACGGCGACCACGCCGATCGTGGCGAGCAGCCCGCCCCGGTATCCGGCGACGAACGCGTTGCGCAGTGCGATGGCCAGCGGAACGCCGAGCCGATCGTCGGCCATGCTCACCGCGCGCACCCCGTCACCCACGGGGTCGTGGCCGACATCGACGCCGCCAACGGCCAGCACCGCGGCGGGGACGACGAAGTTCGCCGCGTACCCCTGCGCGACGAGCCCGTTGACGATCGCGACGCCCCACAGGCCGCACAGCTGCACGAGCACCAGTTTCGCCGCCCAGCGCACGCCGGTGCGCCGCGTCGGGTTCGCGGCACTGAGCACCTCCAGCGCGATCCCGAGCACCAGCGCGCAGCCCAGGCTCGTCACGGTCGCCATGGCGACGAGCGGGGCCAGGTCACCCGGTTCGCCCGCGGTCAGCCCGATGGCGAGCCCGTCCATGATCGCGGTGGATCCGATGATCACCGCGGCGACCGCGCAGCCCCCGCGGTAGAAGGCCGCACCGATTTTCGCGCCGACGGCGGTGGCGAGGCAGGTGGGCAGAAACAGCGCGAGGCCGGCGACCACGGGGACCTCGCCGCCGAGCACCTGCAGATACTGGATGACCAGGAACACCATGCCGAACATCGACAGCACGGCGGATCCGAGCGCGAGCATCACCAGCCGCACCCGTGGCGCGGCACTGACCAGCCAGTCGTGCGGCAGCGACCCACCGCGCCGGATGCGCGCCGCCACCACCGCGAGCGCCCCGCCGAGCACCATCGACGCGAGGAACAACGGCGAGGTGAAGCCGACGGTGACGGCTCGATGCAGGCCGAGCGTCAGCAACCCGGCCGAGCCGACCATGGTGAGGATCGCAGGCCAATCGATCGGGCTCGCCGGGTCGACCGCGACGGCGGGGACCACGGTGACGACCCCGGCCAGCACGATCAGATTCGCGACCATCATCGCGACAAGCACATTCGGCCACCACACCTGGTTCAGGATCACCGCGGTGACGAGCATCGCCACCATCACCCCCGCGGTGGAACAGCCGGCCCACGCCGTCACGGCGCGCGCCCGGCGGCTGCCCTCGCCGTAGACGAGCACCACCATCGCCAGCGATGCGGGCAGAATGGCCGCGGCGCCGACGCCCGTGGTGGTACGCGCGACGAGCAGCGCGAGCGGGATGCTCGGGAAGCACACATGCATCGCGACGCCGACCAGATAGATCAGATAGCCGCCGACCATCACCCGTTTGGCACCGAGCCGGTCGGCGAGCGCACCGCCGACGAGCAGCGGCGCCACATAGGCCACCACGTGCGCTGTGGGGAGCCACAGCGATATCGTCAGGTCGGGTCGATGTCCCAGCTGCCGCAGCAGCGTCTGCACGGCGATGCTCTGCATCGCGGTGTCCTCGGTGATCATGAACGCGGCGGCGCACAACGTCAGCAGGACGAGGCGGCGGCGCCAGACGCCGAGGGGCATCGGCTCGGCGCACGCTCCCGTCTCGGCTGCGTGTACGCGGGTGTTCTCCAGTACCATCGGCTGCCTCTCCGGTCCGGCTCGGATCGTCTCGGCTCGGCCGCGCCGTGGCCCGGTGTGTCAGAAGCCGTCGACAATCCCAGAATTGTACGGATTGGGCAGTTCGCCCGGTAACCGAGCGCGACCCTGGCAGTTCAGCGCAGCAAGTCGCGCAGCGAGCCGACCAGGTCGCGCAGGTCGTCGAGCTGTGGCGGCGGCCCGGTGTCGACCGCGACGGCGCCCATGAGTTCGCTGGTTCGCGCGGCGATCTCACGCACGGCCTGCCCCGATGCCTCGGTGACGGCCTCGGCGATCTCGTCATAGCTCAGTTGCTCGATCCCGGCGCCGAACTTGATCTCGATCGCGATCCCCTCGGCGTTCACCGTCACCCGCACCCGGCGCCGCTGCGCCCAGCCGGTGGCGACCAGCTGCGCGCATTCGGCCTGCACCCGCGTCAATTCGGCGACGGTGGCCTGGAATTCGTTGACGGCGCCGGCGAAATTGTCATCCATCGGTGTTCCCTTCGGTACGGACGGTGCTCAGCGATCCAGGATCCGGCTCTGACCGGGACGGGTCTCCCCGGCCGCGCGCTCAGCCGGTGGCGTGAGCGGCGCCCGCGCCGGTTCGGGGAGCTGGGCGCGCAGGGCGGCCAGGTCGGGCGGCAGATCGATCGGCGCCGGCATCCGGGCGCGCATCGCCTCGAGCGGCGCGAGCAGCGCGGTGTGCTTGCGTGCCACCTTCGCCGCCGCCGCCTGGGCGGCCGCCACGGTGGCGCGTGCGATCTGTCCGTAGCTGAGTTCGTCGATCCCCTCGGCGTACACGGTTTCGATGATGGCGCCGGTGGCGTCGACCACCACCGTGATCCGCCCGTGTTCGACCGTCGCCGACGCCGTCAGCGCCGCCTGCGTGGACCGCGTGTCTGCCATCTGGTCGAGCAGGCCGGACACCGCGCCGATCAGTTCGGTGGCCTCCCCCGCCAGACGCTGGTTCTCGGGCCGGGTCATGACCGTGCCGCCGCGGCCAGCGCTGCTTCGAGCCCGTCGGATTCCACCTGCAACCCCGCGTATCTCGCGAGATAGTCGCGGACCTCGGTCGCCTCGGACCGGCCGTCGACATCGGGCAGCAGCACCAGGAACCGCGCCGGATTCGGATCGTCCTCGCCGACCAGCGCGATCAGCTGGCCGCCGCGCATGCGCAGCACCAGCAGCGCGTTGTCGTCGTCGGGGGCGATCTCGAAGTCGGCCTTGACCGCCCACTCCAGATCGGAGATCACGATGTCGACCCAGCCGACCGGCACGCTCGACCCCATCGACGGCCAGGTGCGTGGATCCACCGGGACGAGCGCGGGATCCGGCCACGGCCTGCGCCGGTCGAGTTCGGCGACGAGCCTGCCGAGGAAGTCCAGGATCTGCTCCTCGGTGAACTTGTTGGCCGACTCGAGCGCGGGCGCGGGTATCGATCGCGCCGACACCGCCTGTGCCAGTGCGGGATAGAACTCCGCCACCGTCGCGAGGTAGCTGATCCGGTCGATCAAGTCCGTCGCCGCGTCGGCGACGATCTCCTCGCCTGCCAGTTCCTCGACGTAGCCCATCGACGCGCACAGCTGCCCGATAAGCGTCGGATCGGCATCGGAATCCGCTGTCGCACCGTCGGTTTCCGGATCGGCGAGGAACCCGCCCAGCGAGAACGGACGGTCCACCGCCGCCAGTGCGGCGCCGGGATAGCCGTCGCCGGTGTCGGGCCGGTACCGCAGGTACAGCTCGACCTCGGCCGGGCTGAGCCCCGGCCGCCGCGCATCGCCCGGCACGCCATCGACATAGCCGACCTCCCACGCCAGCACCGCGGCGATCTGGTCGGCCGAGAGCAGTCCGGTCGGCAGCGGCGGGTCGGCGGCAGCGAAACCGGCCAGCGCCGCCGCGGTACTCACCAGATCGACCGCCAGGTCCGCGGGCGCTGTCGCACAGCGCCCGGTCTCGTCGACCGTGTCGGGACCGATGACCACACAGGCCCCGCCGACCGCGACGACCACCGAGTCGTCGGTGTATCCGCCCACTATCCGCGGCATCCGTTGTCCTCCTTCGTATTCCGCATGGCCGTGCTACTGGCCGGTGGTGACGATGTCCCTGGCGATCAGGGCCGATGACCGGTCGAGCATCGGCCCGCCGGGCAGCTGGCTGACGATCTGCCACGGCGCCGGTTTCGGTTGCGCCAAGCCGAGCACGGCGGCTGTCGCGAGATCGGGGATGCCGAACCGCACCCCGGTGTCGGTGACGTAGAACAGCGCGTCGCGCCGGGTGCTGTCCGGCTCGATGCCGGTCGCCTGGATGAACTCACCGGTCGACGCGGGCAGATACGCCGCGCCCGCCCCCTGGCTCGCCACCAGCGGCATCGGTGCGGCGCCCGCCGCCATCGGCAGTGCGCTGCCGAGCAGCACCTGCAGGCGGGCGGCCTGCTCACCGTTGCTCCGCGTCCACGCGGCGCACGCGATGGGGTCGGTCTCGGTGGAGACGATGGCCAGATCGTCGGCGGGGAAATGCTGGACCGGCAGCGTGTCGACGATCGGGATGCCGCGGATCGCATCGGGCGAGAACAACGGAATGCTGGTGTGGCCGAGAGAATTCGACGTGCGCAGCACCTGCGCGGTGAACGACGAGATCCGCTGCAGGCCCTCGGCGAGCACCACATAGGAGCTCTGGCCGCCGACGTCGTGGACGCGGATCACCGTGCCGATGGCGATCTCGCCGCCGCGAATCACGCTCGGCTGACCCACCTTCGGGATCTCCGGGACCGCGAGATCAGGGACGGCCACCGTCGCATTGAGCAGGCCGGCGCCGATCGGGCGCGGCCGGATGGCGCGCAGCTGCGGCAGCGCCGACACGATCGCCTCGTTGCCCATGTCGACGCGCGCGTGCTTGCCGCCGTACACCAGGTACGGGATGCCGTCCCACGCGGCGAGCACCGCCTCGTCGCGGCCGGCGACCCGTGTCCGCGGGCCGAGCCGGGCCGGGCCGGCCAGCACGGTGCTGCGCAGTCCGGCGCCCACCTCCTCGCACAGCGTCCAGTCCGACCGGCCGCTATCGGCCGCGCCGGGCAGCGCCGACGGTGCGCCGGGAATGCCGAGCAGCGGCCCGCGCGGCATCGACGACAGCTTCGCGTCTTTCACCGACGTGGGCGATTCACCGCTGCCGGTGATCAGCCGCGCCGAAGCGAGATTCAGCACCGGATGCAATCGTCCGTCCACGACCGCGTACAGGGCGCCACTCCCGGAACCCATCACGATCTTGGCGTCACCCACCTGTCCCTGCGGACGCAGAAAGGACAAGATCGCGCAGCCCGCGACAACCAATACCGCGAGCACGATTCCGGTGATCATCGAACGGAATTGAATACGCATCGGATCGTGCAACATTCGCACATCCCGGCGCACCATCGCGTGCGTGTAACGCTGCAGGAGAAATCGATATCCGTTCACCTGCGCGCGGGTAGTCAACTGAGCAGGCACCACAACTCCTTACGCAATTTCGGCTGGCGTGTGAGACGCTAGCGCACTGCGGGGGATTCATGCTGAACGGAAGCAGGCCGAGTGAATAGCGAACAAATTCCAGGAAATACGGCGACCGCGGCTGCGACGATTCCGGCACCGAGTTCGGGCAGGCGCACGCCCTTCGATGTGCTGCCGCTGCGCATCGTGTTGCCGTGTGCCGCCGCCGGCGCGGTGGCGGCCACCTCGACGATCGCGCTCGACGGGCCGCTGTGGGCGGCGGTGAGCGCGGGCGCCGCGGTGTCCGCACTCGGCGCCGCCCGAGCGCGAAAGACGAACATCTGGCGAATCATCGGGCTGCGGACCGCACTGTGGTGGCGTAATCGCGAGGCGAATGCTAGGCCGTCGCATCCCGAACCGTTCGACGTGCCGCTGCCGGAATCCGATGGCCGCCGCTGCGGCATGCGCTGGGACGGCACGCACCTGATCACGATGCTCGCGCTCGAACCCACCGCGGTGCTGCCGACCCTGCTCGGCGCCACCGAGGTCACCACCCGCTCCACGGTGTCGCTGGCCGATGTGGCGCGCTGCCTTGCCCAGTTCGACATCCGCCTCGCCGCCGTCGACGTCGTGTCCCTCGGCGCCCGCACCAGCGGCCCGGACGCTGTCGTCGGGCTGTACACCAAGCTGCTCGGCCCGCTGCCTGCGGCGGCCGCCCGCACGGTGTGGCTGGTGCTGCGGTTCGATCCGCTCGACAATCCGGGCGCCATCGACAACCGTGGCGGTGGCCAGGAAGGCATGATCCGCACCGCCCTCGTCGCCACCCGCCGGGTCGCGAGCAGGCTCACCTCACGCAGCGTCAGGGCGACGGTGCTCACCGCCGCCGAGCTGGCCGCGGCGCACTCGGCCACGCTGCACGACACCGAGGCCGCGCAGTGGACCGAGGAGTGGCGCGCGGTGCGCGGCGCCGACATCGCGCTGCACGGCTACGTCGTCCCCCCGGCGCGCCTGGACTCCGGCGTGCTGTCCAGTATCTGGACGCTGCCGGGACGTTCCGTCCTCACCACGCTGCGGCTCACCCCGGCGCCGGAGTCCACCTCCCCCGGTCATCGCGGTACCGAGGTATCGCTGACCGCTCTGGTCCGCCACGACACCGCCGCCACCGAGACCGAACCGGGTTCCGCGCCCACCGATCTCGGCCTGCGCCCGGTGCGCGGCGACCAGCGGCGGCTGCTGCTCGACGGCGGACATCTCGACCCATCGGCCGCGCTGAGCGGCCCACCGGCGGCGATGGCGGCGTTCACGGTGCCGGTGGGGGCGTGCGGCCAGGTGATCGGCGCGACCGCGGACGGCGCGGGCGTGACGGTTCCCCTGTTCGGCCCCTCGGTCCGGCGGGTGGAGATCGTCGGATCGCTGCGGCTGACCCAGCTGATGGTGCTGCGGGCGATCGCCGTCGGCGCCACGGTGTTCGTGCACAGCGCCCGGCCCGAGCAGTGGCAGCGCCTGGTCGACAAGGTCGACGACCCGGCGACGATGGCCGTGGCCTCCGCGGCGGGCGCCCAGCACGCCGCGACCGCCACGATGATCATCTACGACGGCGTGACCTCGGCCGGACAGGTCTCGGAGGCCACGGCGGTCCACGTCCGCGCGCCGGAGGAGATCGGGGCGCAGGTGCTCGACGCGGATGTCGTGCTGATCGACTCCCCCGACGCTCCCGGCTCGGTGGTGCTGCGCACCGAGGGCGAGGCCCTCACCGTCCGGTTGGTGTCGATTCCCGAGGAATTCGACGTCCTCGGCGCCACCGAGCGGGAAGGTCGCGAGCTGGTGCCGACGGCATGAGAAAAGGGACCCGTCGCCGGGTGGCGACGGGTCCCTGTCCGCTGTCGGTGAGCTACCAGACGAAGTCGTCGGCGACGTGCTTGTCGGTGGACTGCGCCGTGGCCAGGGCCGACTTCACGTTCTCGATGCCCTTCCCGAGGATCGTGAGCAGGTCGTCCATATCGGTCATCAGGGTGTTGTGCTTCTGCTCGAAAGCCAGCGCCGCGTCACCCTGCCAGCCGACCTTCAACAGACTCTGCTTCGCGGTCTCGGCATTGTCGCGTTCGGCCTGGATTGCGCTCTTGTAGGTGGTCAGATCGCCGATCAGGGCATTGACCTTCGCGTCATCGTACAACATGGTGGGACAGTCCTTTTCTTGTTCTTAGACGTAGTTGAAGTTCAGTGTCGTGAATCCGCCCACGCTCTGGTCTTCGGCGGAGGCGACCTTCTTCTCACCGCTGTCGAGCGCCTGGGAAACAATGCCCAGATCCTTGTTCACCGCCAGGATCTCCGCCTGCAGCTCATCGGCGAACCGCTTGAAGGCATCTTTGGCAGCGCCCTCCCAGCCGGACTTCGCCTCTTCCACCGCCGCATTCAGTTTGTCGACGGTCTTGTCGATCGGGGGAATGGTCGCGGCGTAATCGTTCGCGCATTGCTGGAATTTCGGAAAATCGAGGTGGAGTTGTGGTGTTCCGGCCATGGGAGGTCCTCTCGGGAATGCGTGGATCGGTGAAACTGCCGGAGTGGTCACCCCGGACGATCAGGGGGTGGTCACGGCATCCAGCGGCCCTGGGGCAGGGCCTCGATCTGGGCGGCGACCACCTGGGCCAGCCTGCGGTCGCTGCCGGGGGCCAGGGTGGTCCAGGCCCGGCCGTCGGCGGCGATGCTGCCGCCGGCGATGATGCGGCCCGCCGGGGTGTCGTACACCGCGGCGGTGGCAGGGGAACGGACGGCGATGCCGTCGGTGTGGGCGTAGCAGACCAGCTCGGCGAGCGAAGTCCATTGCCGCAGCGCGAGTCCCAGCGTGACAGCGGGCGACTCCGGCATGCCGAGCTGGTAGACCGCGGTCGCCGGGCTGGTGTCGGGGTCGTCGAGCCGCGCACGCAACTCCGCGGTGGGAGCGCGGAAGGTCGCGATATCGGCGGGTTGCGCCTGGCCGAGCACGTCGAGCAGTGGCCGGGCAAGGAGGTCGGGATCCTCGTCGCCCCACACCGGGCGGATCTCGAGTTCGTCGCCGCGCCGGATCGCGATGGCGTGGTCGAATCCGCGCCGGACCAGGCACACCCGATCCAGCGCGGTCCCACGCCGAATCCGCAGTACCAGTTCACGTTCCGGTCGGGCGAGGGTGCACAGCGCGGCCGCCAGCTCGTCGTCGCTGACATCACCCGCGGCGTCGAGCACACCCCGTTCGCTCAGCTGCGCCAGCACCGCCGACCGCGCCGCGGCGGCGGCCGTGCGATCGACGTGCGCCGACCGCAGCGCGAGCACGGCGGGCAGAGTCTGCGCGCCGAGCGCTTCGGCGACGACGAGCGTGCCGTCGGTGCTCATGACCGTCATCGCGGTCTCCTTTCCGGTCTCGCAGGCCGGGTGCCGACCGTCCTCATGGCAGCGCCTGCGGTGCTGCGGCTTCCGCACGGTCACGCGACACCCCACCCAATACCGCTGGCGCGGTGGAGAATCCGGCATCGACGACGATCTGCTCGCCGATGTCGCCGGTCTCGGCGGCAGCGGTGCGCGCACCCGATTGCGGTGCGGCGGTGGCGGTCTGCGGCGCGGCGGGCGTCGCGACCGGCGGTGGTGCGGTGACCGTGGTCGCGGTCGTCGGCACCGCCGCCGTCACCGTGGCCGCGACGGGCGCCACGGTGGGAAGCGGGGTGAGCAGCAGCGACTCACCGCCGACCACCACCGTCGGGGTCGGCGTGAAGTCGAGCCGGGACAGATCGACCGTCGGCACGGACCCGCGCAGTACCTCGGTGGGCACCTGCTCCGTCGTGGCCGGGCCGGCGACATCGTGCGTACCGCCGTGACCGCGAGCCTGTTCGGCGAGCAGGTTGGCGCCCGCGGACACCGCGGGCGCCAATTCCTGCTCCCACGGAACGGCCAGCTTCTCCCCGGCCGCCTCGTAGGTGCGCATCACCTGCGCCGCCTGGTGGTGCAGCGCGTCGACCTGCTGTTCGGCCAGGTCGAGCAGCCCGGCCATCGGTGCGCCGAGCAGCGCGCCGCGCAGCATCGTCTCCGCCGACCGCAGGGCCTGCTCGACCTCGCCGACCGGCGGCATGGCGACCTTGGCCAGCTCAAAGGACACCGCCTGCTGGGTGGCCGTCGCGGCATTGCCGGTCGCCGCGGCGGTGATGGTGTCGAACCAGCTCGACAGCCCGGCCAATTGCGCCAGGCCGTCTTCGCTGGAATCGGATCCCCAGGCACTGCCGACGACCGCCAGGATGGCCCGGAACTCGGTCCCCGCCGCGCCGAGCGCGGCGGCGAGCTCGGTGTAGGCCAGCCCGGCCTCGGCCATCGGGCCCGCACCGGGGCCCGTCGTCAGCTCCCGCGCCAAGGTCTCGGCGGGCACGGCATCCCATATCGCACCGGTGAATCCGGCCTGCGGCTGCTCGACCATGGCGTTACATCAGCGAGGTGAAGGAATCGACGGCGTCGTCGTCGGAGCCGTCGGCGAGCGCGGCGTGCGCACGCAGGTTGGCCGCGATCTGCCGCAGTTCACCGACGCCGCTCGCGTAGGACTCCTGGAACGATCCACCGACCGCGCCCAGGCTCAGCGCGGTCGCCCGCGATACCGGATCCAGTGCTGCCGCAACAGGATCGAGCGCGTCACCGCGCCGGTGCATGGTGGCGACCAAGCTGTCGGCGAGACTGTCGAGGCGGCCTGCGGCCAGCCGGGCGATCTCACCGTCGTAGGAAATCTGACTCATCGAAATCTGCTCCTTCTACAAGCTGTACGGGTTTCCTGATCGACCGGGCTGCGTGTCGCCGATGACCGGGGCCGAGGTTTCGGCCCCGCTGTCGACCAGGTCATCGATGTGGCTCGCGTCGACGAGCGCGACGCCGTCGGCCGCCCGCGACCGCGACGGCGCGGTGATCGGCGCGCCGGCGCCGGGCAGCAGCGGCGGCGTGACCTCGGCGGCGTAGCGCGCGGACGAGGCGGCGGCGACGGGGGCCGAAGCACCCGGCGACACCGCGACCGTCTCGGCCTGCCAGCCGCCCAGCGGCGCGGCCGCGCTGCTGACCGGCGCACCGGCGGTCACCGGTGCGATCGGCGTGGCGGGCACCGGTGCCTGCGCCGGCCGATTCACCACCGGCGCGGCGGCTTCCGGCGCCGACGTGGTCGGGAGCGCCGCGACGACCTGCTTACCCACCTGGTTCGCCGCGGTGATCAGCGGTTGCACCAGCTGCACCACCTGCTGCAAGATCTGCTGGCCGGAACCCGCCGAACTGGTCGCCGCAGTCGACACCGACTTCGACGACACTCCCGCGGTCGGCGCGACACCGGGGGTCTGCGCGACCATGCTCGCCCCGGATGTCGCGCTCGTCGACAGCGGTTGCGACACCGTGCTCAGGCCGCTCAGCTTCGGGGTGACCGGCTTACGCACCGGCACCGGCGTGCCCGCTTCGGTCATCTGGCCGGACTGCACCGCGAGTTGCGCTTTGGTCTGCGCGGTGATGGTGGTCGCCTCGGCGCCCGCTTCGATCGCGGTGGCCAGCAGCGCCGCCTGCCCCGGCGGGGTCACCAGGGTGGGTCCGAGCGCGGCGGTGGTCATCGCGAATCGGGCTGCCACCGCGGCCATCTGGAGGTAGCCGGTGGCCACCGTGCCCGCCGCGCCCGCGGTGACGCCGTTCATGGTGGTCGCCTGCCCGGCGATCGCGGTCGAGGTGGTCGCGGTGTCCATCGCGGCCGAGGTGGCCGCCTGGCTGCCCGCGCTCTGCATGGATTGCAGCAGCTGCAGGCCGGTGGTCGCCAGTTGCAGTGCGGTACTGATCGATTCGGTAACGCTCTGGAACACGGCCTGGGGGTCGAGTCCGCCATTGGCGCTCAGGTTGCCGTTGCCGAAGCCACTGAACAGGTCGGTGACCGGCTTCATCAGCGCCATCGGGTCGATCGGCGGCAACGCGGGCAAACCGGGCAGGGGCGGCAGGCCGGGCAGCTGCGGCAGCTGCGGGATCCCGATCTGCGCCAGGATCTCCTCGGTCGGCCGGTTCAGCAACGGCGCGACCGGGGTGTCCCGGATCGCGTCGAGCACGCTGGGCGCCAGCGGCGCGACGAGAGGTTGAACGGTCATCGCGGTGTGCCGGTGGGCGGGGCGAACGATGCCGCGCTGGTCTGGTCGGCCAGCTCGTAGGACTGTGCGGCGGCGCGCGCGGTGGCGGCTGTTCCGGCGTAGTTGGTCACCAGCTCGCCCAGCGCGGCGAAGTGATTGGCCTGTGCGTAGGCGAAGCTCAGCAGGAATTCCTGCCCGATCAGGCCGAAGACCGGGACGGCGGCGGACACGATGGCGGCCTGATCCACGCCGGCGACCGTGGCCACCGTCGCGGCCATTCCGTCGGAGACGGCGGCATAGTCGCGGAATGTCTGCGGCTGCACGTTGAGAACACTCATCTCGACACCCTCCTGGGGCTCATCTGCGCATGCGATACCTGGTGGTTCGCCCGGAAATCTAACGAGCGCCCCGCTTTTCGCAATCTCTGCGGAGTCGCGGGCACTACTGTTCACCTTGCTGTTGCTTGTTCACCGAAGCGTTGAAGTCGGCGACCAGCTCGCCCCGCCGCGCCATCGCCCGCGCCACGGCGGCGGCCGCGGCGGTGACGACGGCCGTATCGAATTCGGCGGGCGAGAGCCGGGCGACCTGCTCGGTCAGCCGCAGATCGCGCAGGCGGCCCGCACCGTCGACTCCGACGGTGATCGCCCCGTCATCGGTGCGGTGTTCGACGCGGATCGTCTCGATGTCCGCGGCGAGGCGACGCATCCGTTCCCACTGCGCGGTGGCGGCCGCTTCCAGGGCGGCGAATCCGGTCACCAGCTGCTCCCGCCCTGATCCAGCCAGCTGCGCGGCTCATAGTCGTGGTCGGCCTCGTCGGCGAGTTCGGACTGCGCGAGCAGCTCCGCGGTGGGCAGGCCGAGCAGGTCGAGCGCCTGCTCGCCGAGCCCGAGCGTGGTGAGGTATTCGCGGCGCGCCACACCGGCCCGGTCGGTGGCGAGCCCGCACAGCCGCAGGATCTCACCGGCGAGCGCGTCGGGGTCGCGCCGCAGCTGCTCCGGGGTGACGACGATCTTGGTCGGCAGCCCGGAATCCGTCGCGGTAACGACGATCTCGCCGCCACGCAGCGACGCCACACCGGTGGTGAAGGTTTCGAACACGGGCCCGTCCGGACGCTCGGGGACGGCTTCCGGTGTGGGATCGGCGCCCTCGTAGACCGGATTGTCGTGGATCGCCTCGGGGTAGGGGGCGGTTCGGGATGGGTCAGGCACGGCGCTCGTCCTCCAGGGTCTGTAGCACGGTGGTGATGTGGGTGGTGATCATGGCGGCGAGCCGGGGACGGTCGACGGCGGTCGCGACGGGGGGCGCGCCCGCGGTGACGGCGTAGCGGCCGTCGTCCACCAGATCGCGCCAGGTGATGCGGTACCGGGTGATCCCCCGTGGCCCGAAAATCGAACTGCCCAACCATATTTCGATGGCGCCCGTGGATTCGGCCGGCAGATCGAGCCACTCGGCGCTGCGCCGGTCGAGATCGGTGTAGCTCTCCTGCACCTGGGACCGGCCGTAGTAGTGGTCGGCGTCGTCACCGCCCGGCACGGTCACCAGTGGCGTATCGGGCAGACGTCCGGCGCCACGGTCGGGCAGGGCACCGACCACCGCACCGGCAAGCCGATCCGCGTGCCCGGAGGTGATCACGTAACCGCCGCTGTGCCAGTGACTTTCGCCCGGCCGCTGGCTGATCAGGGTGGCCACCGCGCCCTGTCGCGCGCCGATCACCCGGATCAGGCCGTCCGGGCTGCCGGGGCGGCGCGGGTCGAGGCCGTGCGCCGAGACAAGCGCGTCGGCGTGCGCGACCCGTGCGAGCGCGTCGCGCAGATCGCCGTCGTCGGCGCGCGCCGCCCTTGCCTCGGCCCGCAGCCGCGCCCATCCCTCGGCGTTCTCGCCGCGATACAGCGCGAACAGCGGCGCGGGCAGCCGATCGTGGAACAGGGTGTCCCACAGGTCGATCAGCGCCACATCGGTGAGTTCCCAGCGACGGCTCACCGATCGAGTACCGGCCGGATGCCGCGCCCGTGCTCGCCGAGCGCCTCGTCGAGGTGCTCGACCGAGTTCAGGTACTCCACCCGCCGCCGCTCGCGCTCCTCGTCCGACATCGACCGGCCAGGGGCGCCGCCGAACGGCATCCCGCCTGGCCCGCCGACCGGGCCTGCCCTGGTGATCACGCGCGGTTCCACCGGCGCGGTGGCGCGGGGGAACAACTTGGCTTCCTGGGTGCCCAGCGGTGCGGCGAACACCGATCCCCGGCCACCGACCACACCCTTGCTGCCGATCCCGCCGACCGTATTGCTCAGTGGCGCAACCGAGGTGGGAATACCCGCGACGATCCCCGGCGTTTCCGAGGTCTCGGTGGACTGGTTCTGCGCCAGGTTGTCGAGCAGGGACAGATCCTCGCCGGTGATGCCCTCCGGCGTCGTCGCGTTCCATTCCGGGTCGGGCGAGGATTCGGTCGGATCCTGGCCGTTACCACCACCGGTGTGGTCGTCCCCGCCACCACCGCCACCGCTGTGGTCGCCGCCGCCGCCGTCGGAATCACCGCCGTCGTGGTCGCCACCGTCGTGGTCGCCGCCGTCGTTGTCGCCGGTGGAATCCTCGTTGCCGGAATCGGTGTCGGGTCCGTCACCGGTGTGCTCCTCGTCCACCGTGGCCGGCTCGCCGAGCGGAACGCCCTCGGACTCGGGCTCGACGGCCCGCAGGGCGGGCACGGTCACCGGATCGGGCGTGGGCAGCGTGACGATCCGGGTGGAGGTGTGGGTGTAGCTGGTCGTGAAATAGGTCTGGTAGTTCTGCTGGAAACGCAGCAGGTCGTTGGCGTTGGCCGTCTGCTGTTCCTCGGTGGTCGCCACGGGCGGCGTCGGTGTCGGCGGCAGTGCGTTCTGCCGGGTCTGCTGCAGCCAGCCCGAGGTGTAGAGCAGGGTGTTGCCCAGCACCCGCATGTCGCTGGTGAGCTGCTTCGATGTCTCGGTGTACTGGGTGGTCGAGCCGATCGCGGCCTCCGCGCCCGCCCCCTTCCACCAGTTCCCGGCCGCCGAGATCGTCGTGCGCAGGGTGGTGAAACTGGTGTCGAGGCTGGTGGAGATCCACTGCCAGACACCGGCCGTGTCGGCGACCGCCTGCGGGTTGATCAGGTTGCAGTACTCGTAGAGCTGTTCCCAGGACAGTTGGGCGCCCAGTTCCGGAACGAGAAGATCATTGGGCACGTCGTACTTGGTCACCGCATCGGGTTTGGGCGGATTCTGCGGGATGGTGCCCTTCGGTGGCCCGCCCTGCGGCAGGGTGCCGTCCGGGTGGAAGTTGATGTCCTCGAAGCTGTACGTCGAGTTGTCCTCGGTGCGCTTGTATTTCTTCCCGGCGGCGATGAAGGTGTCGCCCATGTCGACCAAGATCGCGCGGTGCCGGTCGAGGCGCGTGCGCAGTTCCGAGGCGAACTTGTGGCCGAAGACGAGCGCCAGATTGGCGCCCGACGGCGAACCGGAGATATAGGGGCTGCCGGCGACCCCGTTGTACATCATCCATTTCTGCATGCCGACCACGTCGTCGAGCATGTCCTCGACGTGACGAGCGCAGTCCTCGGCCGTGCCCGGTTCCAGCTCGAGGTACCCCTCGTTCGCCAGGCCGTGCAGACTCGCCCAGATCGTGCTGTCCGGGTCAGACGCCATATTCTTCTCCGATCACCGCAGTTGGTCGCGCAAGCGTTCGAGACCGGCCAGCAGGATGTCCGGTCCGGGGAAGGCGGGCCGATCGTCGGCGACGGTCGGCGCGTAGAGTTCGGCGACCTTGCGCGCCACCGACGCCACCGCGACCCGCGCGGCGCCGGTGATCGCCGCGGCTATCTCGTCGTAGTCGAGATCGCCGATGGCGCCGGAGAATTGGATATCGATGAGCACACCGTCGGCGTTCACCGAGGCCGTCACCCGGCGCCCTTCGGCAGTGGCGGTCGCGAACAGCTCGGCACGCCGTTGCTGCCGATCGACAGGCGTGTCGCCGATCGGTTCACGCTCCGACGGCGGTGTCAGCAGGGCGGGCGGTGGCGGCGGGAGTTCGGGCTCCGGAGTGCCGGGCAGCCAGTCGACCAGATCCGGCAGCGTCGGCAACCGCGCCCGATCCGACCGCTGCGGTGCGAGAATGTCGTCGGCCTTGCCCCTGGCCTCGTCGGCCGCGCGCTGCGCCGCCCGCACGACACCACGCGCGATGCGGTGGTAGTTGAGTTCGTCGATGTAGTCACCGAACTCGACCTCCCTGACCGCGCCGGACACATCCGTGACCACGGTGATCTGTCCCCGCTCCACGGTGGCGGTGGCCGTGACCGCGTCATGGACCGCCTTCGCCGCGACGAGGCGGGAGATGAGTCCATGCACGTCGTCGACCATCTGGGCCACTTCGGTTCTCAGTCGTTCGTTCGTATCGCGCATGATGCCCTCAGCTGTCGAAGACGCTGGCGCGCGCGACACCGCGACGCGATTCGTCCTGCCGGACCAGGAGCAACTCGTCACAGTGACGGTCGATCTGCGCCCGGAGACCGGCGGCGTCGGCCGCGACAGCGACGACGGGTTGCTCCATCCCGATCACATACCGGCCGTCACCCGGATGGTCTTCCCAGACAAGCCATTTCGTCAGCTGACCACGGGGACCGAAGTTCGACTTGCCCTGGGTGATCTCGATCCGCCCGACGGTCGACTTCCGCGCCGCCTGCCACTGTCTGCTCCAGCTGTCGACGTCGCCGCCGTCCTCGTCGTACAGCGTGCTGCGCGCGTGCCAGTGATCGGTTTCGGAGTCGGCGCCGGAGTTCAGCAGTTCCACACGGGGACGGCTGCCCGCGTTCATCGGCGGCAGCCGGTCCACGATCAGCCGGGTCAGCGATGCCGCGTCGCACTCGGTGATCTCCACCGTGTCGTGCCGTTCCGGCGTGGTGTCGGAGAAGCCCTGGATCAGGACAGCCCGATCACCGAACCGCTTACCCGCCAGCGCAATACGCTTGCCGAGCCACTGTTCGGCCGAATAGTCCAGGGCGGTGACGACCATCCGGAGGTCGGCGCCGAGCGACTTGACCAGGACATCGGCCAGCGCCGGATCCCAGGCGGCCTGCAATTCACCCCAGACTCGCGCCTTGGCGTATTGGAAGTCGTAGTAGCCGCCGGGGAGGTCGGATTTGTACATGATCGGCCAGTTGTTGCGCCGGCCGACCAACCGATCCCGCAGGATCAGGTATTCGAAGCCGGTCAGCCGCCAGGTGCGTTCCACTATCGGTTCTCCTCCACTGTCTCGCCTGCCTGCTCGGGCGCCACCGGCACGCCGGGGACTTCGGTGCTCGACCGCGCCATGGTGAAGTCCTGGAACACCTGCGGCTCGGCGCTGCCCGCCCGGCCGGGGAAGTCGATCCGCAGCTCGGGTCCGCCGCCGGGAAACAGGGCGAACGACACATCGACGGGTCCGGTCGCGCCCGGCGGGAACAGCTTCTCCTCGACCTCGTCCACCTGGTGTTCGAGCCGTTCGGAGGCCTCGGTCAGCGCCTGCTTCACCGTCATCGAGCCGTTCTCCACGGCCTTCGCCAGTGCTTGCAGTCCCGGCCCGAACTGGGCGGCGAGCTGGTTGCCCAGCTGCACCAGGGCGGTGATGCCCGACGAAACGAGTTGCAGGACTTCGGAGAACAGGCTGAGCATGTCCGAGCTCGACATCCCGCCGCCGCCGGTCGCGCCACCGGTGCCGCCGGTGCCGTTCGAGCCACCGGGGTTGTTTCCCCCTGCGCCGCCGGTCGCGCCCTTGTTTCCGCCTGAGCCTTCACCGCCCTTCGAGCCGCCCGAGTCGCCGCCGGTGCCACCGCCGGCCTTCTTGTCGTTGGGGTTCGCTCCGCCACCGCCGGCTCCGGACTTCTTGTCGCCACCGCCACCGCCACCGCTTCCGCCGCCGGATTGCTTGTCGCCGTTGTTCTTGTTGTTGTTGTCGTTCCCACCACCACCACCGGTCCCGCCACCACCGTTGCTCGGGGTGACAGGAGGCGCGGCCGTCAACGCGATCGGGTCGGCGAATGTCGGGACCCACCCCATGATTTGGGACATGCCGTCGCGGTAGCCGAGCCTGCCGGTCCCGTCGTAACCGGTGTCCCAGAAATCCCGGATCACGTTGATATGACTCGACGCGTTATGTGTGCCGACCTTGGTGGGGACCCCATTGTCGTCGACTTCGATCTCGGAGTAGAACGGCAGATTGTTGTGCACATACGACATGAAGTTGGCGGTGTTACCGATCACGTTCGACATCGACATCAAACTGTTTTCCATCGATTTCGCGGTATCCAAATATTTGGTGAGGAACGCCACCGCCTGCTCGGCACCCTCACCCTGCCAATGACCCGCGGTGAACACCGGCGACAACGCTGTCTTGAAACTCAACACCGAGTGCCGCCAGATATCGGCGAACGCCCGCCACTCACCCGCGATCCACGGCACGTTGCCCGCGTTCTTCTCGATGATCAACCGGATGTTGGCGAAGTCATACAGCCCGAACTGGTAGCCGTGCTCGATGAACCCTTCCAAATCCTTCTTCACGTTCGGGTCGAACGGTGCCCCCGACCCGGCGGTGGTGGACTCGCCGGGCCCGTCCTTCCAGCTCTTGTTCGGCACGGAATGTTCTTTCCAAATCCGCGGCCAGTGATCGGTTCCGGTAGCCGGGGTGTTGAAGGTGGTGGCGTTGGCGTCATCGGTGTTCTTGTAGGAGCTGTGCGCACGACTGAACGTGTCGGCCATGGTGGTGATCAAGGTTTGATGGTCTTTCAACGCCTCGACCAGATCGGTCAACCGTTTCCGCTCATACCGTTCGAACAGCAGTCGCATCGATTCCAGCGTTGTGTCCTCGAACGTGGGAGTGCCGCCCTCTTCCAGCTTTTCGGCTTTGTTGTCGATCGTCCACACTGTCGGTGGGAAGTTCTGGCCGGTCGCGGTACTCAACCCGATGATGTCGGCGACGAACACTTCACACGCGGTGATCAGTTTCTTGAACTCGGCCAAATCGACGTTCAACAGTTTCAGCTTGCCGTTCTGCGCACCCTTCAACAACCCGGACCACACGGTCTGATCGGACTCAGGCACTGCGCACTCCTACCGTCGAACACCACTGCATCGCCCCGAGTTCTAGCACCGCCGACGCACCGGGTCGCGCTACCCGGCGACCCGCGCTCGGGCTGTACACCCCCTGTTAACCCGGCTGCGGCGCTCGGCCCGAGTGGGTGCAGTCAGAGCTGGCACCGTCGAGCCGTTCATACCGGCCACGGCGGGGGCAGCCGAGCATGCGCGTTGGCTTCGTGAACAGTTCGGTGCCGTACCTGACGCTGCTGTCCTGGGTCCGGCTGGTCGGTGACGTGTGGCTGGTCGGCACGCATCCCGACTGGCCGGAGTCGTCCTCAGCTGATCCCTTGGTGATCCAGGCCGAGGGTTCACACTATCCCGATTCGTCGATACGCGGATACTTCACCGACCAGCTCGCCGAGTGGACCGAGTGGAACGACGACCACCCCGGCACGCGGTTCGTCCTGCCCCTCACGCCGGACAGGTACCACAAGGAGACGGTCAGTGGTGGTGAGCCGTACGGGATTGCCCTTCCGGACGGATGTGTCGATGGGCTCTTCATCGGCGAGACGACCATGCCGTTCGTGTCGTACCTGAACTGGGTGTTCGACAATGGCGGTTTCCCCTGGCCTTCCGGCTCGGACGCCCAGTGGCGGGTGCGTCATCACCTCCGCGCGGACATGCTGCCCTTGTGATCCTCCGACGCGGCCCCGGTGTGCGAACCGCGGATCGCGGTGTCTCGGTTCTCGACAGCCACCGTCACCTCGTCGATGGCCCTTTGTCGTGTTGCGGTTCGGTGGGGTTTTGTCGGCATCGCGAGGGTGGTGAGATCGCCGTGGTCGGCCGAGCGGATGGTGGCCGGCTGGGCGTGGCCTCGGAGGTCGAGCAGCACGTCCGCGCCGATCGCGGTGCTGATCGCGGGATAGAGCGTGGTCATCTCGAACCAGATGTCGGTCGCGGGGCCACTCACACGAGCGGGCAGGTGCGCACCCCTGTCCGGTTCGCCGTTGATCCCGTGCACTGTGACAGCGTCCTCGCTGACGTGCAGCCGGATCAGGTCGGTCGAGCGCTGCTCGAGAGCTTGCAGGAGCAGGGTTTTCGAGGTCTCGATGCGGGTCGTCACCGCGGGTAGCGCCAGGAGCATCGACCGGTAGTCGGGGAACGGCTCGGGCACCAGCCGACAATGCCGGTCACCTCGACCCGGCAGCCGGATCCAGATCCCGTGTTCGGTGGCATCGATCCGGGCGACCGGGGTGCGCCGCAGGTCAGCGAGACAATCGCGCAGATCGTCGCCGTTCACCGTGATCGCCGATATCGCGGCAGCCGGATCGGTGGTCACGAGGGTGCGCGTGGACAGCCGGTAGCGGTCGGTGGCGGTCACGGTTACCACACCGGCTTCGGTCTCGAAGTGCACACCACCGAGCACGGCGATGCTCGGTTCGTCGGTGGTGGCGGTCAGCACCTGCTCGATCGCCGCTGCCAGCACCGGCCCGCTCAGCTCTTCGATCAGGGCCACGGGCTTCGGGATCAACGCGGCCTTGATCGTCGCGGCCTGCTGCCGCGCGGTCGTTGCGCTACCGACCACCGCGGCGACGTGCTCGTCGACCAGGCGGATCGCCTCCTCACGTCCCGCACCGAGGACCGATTTCGTTATGGCGAGCGGCATGCCGATCTCGCGTAGTTGCCGGAGCAGAACGGCCCTGTCGACCTGGTCGTCCGTGTAGTACCGGTAGCTGGCTGGGTCGACCTCCCTGGGGAGCAAGAGTCCCGCGTCGGCGTAGAAGCGCAACGCGCTCGCCGTCAGCCCGCTGCGTCGCGCGAACGATCCGATCGGCATCAGCTCGAAATCCATCACGCCGACATCATTGGGCTTCGACCTACCTGAAGGTCAACCGGTGGGTGTGCCGCACTGGGTTAACCACAGGTGACCGACCGGTGGTGGAGGTCGCGACCAGACGGAGGAACGGGGGCGGCCGTGGTTAGGTGTCGGCGCAGTGGTGGTGTTCGACGGTAGGAGTGCGCAGTGCCTGAGTCCGATCAGACCGTGTGGTCCGGGTTGTTGAAGGGTGCGCAGAACGGCAAGCTGAAACTGTTGAACGTCGATTTGGCCGAGTTCAAGAAACTGATCACCGCGTGTGAAGTGTTCGTCGCCGACATCATCGGGTTGAGTACCGCGACCGGCCAGAACTTCCCACCGACAGTGTGGACGATCGACAACAAAGCCGAAAAGCTGGAAGAGGGCGGCACTCCCACGTTCGAGGACACAACGCTGGAATCGATGCGACTGCTGTTCGAACGGTATGAGCGGAAACGGTTGACCGATCTGGTCGAGGCGTTGAAAGACCATCAAACCTTGATCACCACCATGGCCGACACGTTCAGTCGTGCGCACAGCTCCTACAAGAACACCGATGACGCCAACGCCACCACCTTCAACACCCCGGCTACCGGAACCGATCACTGGCCGCGGATTTGGAAAGAACATTCCGTGCCGAACAAGAGCTGGAAGGACGGGCCCGGCGAGTCCACCACCGCCGGGTCGGGGGCACCGTTCGACCCGAACGTGAAGAAGGATTTGGAAGGGTTCATCGAGCACGGCTACCAGTTCGGGCTGTATGACTTCGCCAACATCCGGTTGATCATCGAGAAGAACGCGGGCAACGTGCCGTGGATCGCGGGTGAGTGGCGGGCGTTCGCCGATATCTGGCGGCACTCGGTGTTGAGTTTCAAGACAGCGTTGTCGCCGGTGTTCACCGCGGGTCATTGGCAGGGTGAGGGTGCCGAGCAGGCGGTGGCGTTCCTCACCAAATATTTGGATACCGCGAAATCGATGGAAAACAGTTTGATGTCGATGTCGAACGTGATCGGTAACACCGCCAACTTCATGTCGTATGTGCACAACAATCTGCCGTTCTACTCCGAGATCGAAGTCGACGACAATGGGGTCCCCACCAAGGTCGGCACACATAACGCGTCGAGTCATATCAACGTGATCCGGGATTTCTGGGACACCGGTTACGACGGGACCGGCAGGCTCGGCTACCGCGACGGCATGTCCCAAATCATGGGGTGGGTCCCGACATTCGCCGACCCGATCGCGTTGACGGCCGCGCCTCCTGTCACCCCGAGCAACGGTGGTGGCGGGACCGGTGGTGGTGGTGGGAACGACAACAACAACAAGAACAACGGCGACAAGCAATCCGGCGGCGGAAGCGGTGGCGGTGGCGGTGGCGACAAGAAGTCCGGAGCCGGCGGTGGCGGAGCGAACCCCAACGACAAGAAGGCCGGCGGTGGCACCGGCAGCGGCACCGGCGGGAAGGGCAGCAACCTCGACCCCTCCGCCTTCAAGCCCTCCTCCTCCAAATCATCCACTGAGGGACCCAGCGGCGCCACCGGCCCGGAAGCCCTGTCCTCCCTGTCGAAAGCCTTGCAGGAGTTGACCTCCGGTCTGTCCGGCGCCACCGGCTCACCACTGACCACCGCACCCCTGGGCGCCACCGGCCCCCAGGGCGCGACCGGCGCGGTCCCGTTCGGCTTCGACCTCGAACCAGCCGGGCTCCGCGGCGGCGGCGGTGGTGGCGGTTCCGCGGGCGGCGGCTCGTCGTCACCGACCGCGAAAGCGGCGGAGGACAAGCTCTTCCCGCGCGCGACCACAGCGGGGAAGACCGCCGAGGCGCTGGAAACCCGTGCCGGGATGGCCCAGTCGGCGGCGATTCCCTACGGCAGCGGCTACCCGATGGGTGGCGGCGGCATGGGCGGCGGCGCCCAGGGCGGCCAGCAACAACAGCAGCGCAAACGCGCGGCCTACCTCGACGGCACCGAGCACCTGGAGGAAGCCGTCGGCGAGGATCCGCTGTCGGTCCGGCCGATCATCGACCGCTGAGCCCCTTCGAACCCGAACGTGAGTCCCGCCATGCGTTTTCATGTCGTCAACTTCCCCAACACCGAGACCACCAAGCACTACCAGCCCTGTGCCTACACCCAGAAGATCCGGCGTTTCGCCATCATGATGACGGAGCTGGGGCACGAGGTGATCCTCTACGGCGGCGAGGAGAACGACGCCGCCTGCACCGAATTCGTCACCATCGTGACCAAGGCGGAGCAGGCCGAATGGTTCGGCAACACCGACCTCTACACCGAACCGAACAACCTCACCTGGAAGGCTTTCGCGCCGCACTGGACCACCACCAACGAGCGCGCCATCACCGAGATCGCCAAACGCAAGCGGGATCGCGACTTCATCTGCCTGCTCGGCGGGATCTATCAGCAGCCGATCGCCGACCTGTTTCCCGAACTCATGACCGTCGAATTCGGGATCGGTTACAGCGGGGTGTTCGCGAAATACCGGGTGTTCGAAAGTTATGCCTGGATGCACTCGATCTACGGCGCACGCAGCCCGGCCGACGTCATGAACACCCGCGGCCAGTTCTACGACACGGTGATCCCGAATTACTATGAGGTAGAAGACTTTCCGTTCTCCGACACCAAAGACGACTACTTCCTCTTCATCGGCCGCGTCGTCGAAGCGAAGGGCATCCAGATCGCCCTCGAAACCTGCCGCCGACTCGGCGTGAAACTCGTTGTCGCCGGTCCAGGTGCGGCGCCACCGCCCGAGCTCGCCGACTATGTCGGTGTGGTCGACCATGTGCGCCGCGGTGAACTGATGAGCCGGGCCCGCGCGGTGTTCGTGCCGTCGCTGTATCTGGAACCGTTCGGCGGCGTCCACGCCGAAGCGATGCTGTGCGGCACACCGGTGATCACCACCGACTGGGGTGTGTTCACCGAAACCGTCCAGCAGGGTGTGCACGGCTTCCGCTGCCGCACGCTGCGCGAGTTCTGCGACGCCGCCGACGCCGTCGACAAGCTCGACTACCAGCGGATCCGCGACGACGCCGTCGCGCGATTCTCCCTCGATGCCGTCGCACCCCAGTACGAGGCGTACTTCGAACGCCTCACCACGCTGTGGGCCGATGGCTGGTACACCGCCTAGGAGGCCACGATGACAGCATGGAGGCAGCAGCGCCGCAACCTGGTCGTCCTGCGCGCGGGCGAGGGGTCGCTGCACGAACAATGGCTCGACGGATCGCAGCCGCGCACCTGGGATCTCGTCGTCAGCTATTTCGGCGACGACCCCGACCGGTTCCGCACCGACGACGTCCTGCGGCTGGACCGCAAAGGCACGAAATGGACGGCGCTGCATCATGTGCTGACCGTTGACCTGGCGGAGGTGATCGACGACTACGACTACATCTGGCTCCCCGACGACGACCTCGCCGCCGACACCGACACCATCAACGACATCTTCGAATACACCGCGCGGTACCAGCTTTCCCTGTCGCAACCCGCGCTCACCGAGGACAGCTACTTCACCCACGAGATCACGCTCGTCGACCGCCGCTACGAACTGCGGTACACGAATTTCGTGGAAATCATGGCGCCGTGCTTCCATCGCGACTTCCTGCTGAAATGCCTGCCGACGTTCGCCGTCACCCAGACCGGCTGGGGTCTGGATTTCCACTGGCCGAAGCTCGTGCCCGACACCTATTCGATCGCCATTCTCGACGCGGCGACGGTGCGGCACACGCGCCCGGTCGGCGGCCCGAACCTCACGGCGGCGCGGGCGACGGGTATCGACCCGTGGAAGGAGTACGCCGAGTATCTCGTTCAGCACGAGATCTACGACCTCACCACCCGTGTGCACCAGGGTGTCGGGGTCGGCAGGCCGCGGGCGACCGAGGAGCCGATCGCCATCTGCGCCACCATCGACCGGTATCGGCCTGGACTGCCTACCTGGCTCAATCATCATGGCGCCCATGCGAATCTGCTCATCGTCTACTCCGATGATCCGACCGTCCGCACGCTCATCGACAACTCCGAGTTCCCGATCATGCTGTGCGACAACACTGTCGACGCGGCCGATCCCGACGAGCGCGAGGTCGCCAATATCGGTGCCGCGATCGCCGCCGCCCGCACCGCGGGCATGGAGTGGCTACTCCCCCTCGGCCCGCACGAGCTGTTCCACGACGACGGGAGCAGGCACTGGCAGATCTCGGGCGCCGATCAGGTGGTCTTCCTCGCGCACGAGGCCGTGCCCATGCCGCACCCGGTGTCCGACCCGTTCCGCGAGTGCACCGTGTTCCGGATGCACGGACGCGCACCGTTCCTCGACGCCCCAGCCACCCGCAGCGCCGTCCGGCTCAGCGCCGCCGACATCGCCCCGGCGGACAAACACGGGTTCACTGGATTCGCGGGTGCGAGCGGAACAGTCTCCGCGCCGGTGATTTTGCACTATCCGTACCCGAGCTTCGAAAGCTGGCTCACCCGTGCGGAACGGGTGGGCAACCTCGGCGGCGTCGCGGCCCGCGACTTCGCCGACTACTCCCGCAACCTGCTGCACGTGGCGGTCGCGCACGGCACCCTCGAGGGCGCCCGCGCCTGCTTCCAGGCCGACATCCCCCGCGACGGCATGGTCGACCAGATGGTGCGGACCGGCGAACTGACCCGCATCCACCCCGACCTCTTCGCACCGCGCACGCCACGGATGACCCGGCGCCCACCGGCGAACTCGTCCTACCCGGACATGGCCATCATCTACTGGTTCTACAAGGAACCGGAGGTGACCCTCGACCACCTGCGACTGCTCCGCCAACACAACCCCGACCGCCCGATCTTCGGCCTGTTCGGCGGCCAGATCCACGAAGCCGCCGCCTACCGCGACCTCCTCGGCGACCTGCTCGACGACTTCTGGTGCTACGAAGGCACGTACGGCAACGACCCCTACACCAAATGGATGCACGGCGACCTGCTGATCCTGGACTGGTACGACAAACGCGGCCGCTTCCTGGCCTGGGAACTCGTCACCATCGTGCAGTGGGACATGCTGGTCTTCGCCGACCTCACCACCCTGTTCCCCGACATCAAGCCGGACCAGGCCTACTTCTCCGGCTACCAGGAACTCGACGACGACATCGAATGGCGCTGGCCGTGGACGTCCCCCGACGGCGGCCACCGAGACGACTACCTCGCCTTCACCCAAGCCATCACCACCCAATACGGCTACACCGGCCCCAAGAAGTGCTGCTTCTACATCCTCGAGATCCTCCCGAAACGCTTCTTCGACGGCCATCTGGGCCTGGCCGACAAGCACCTGGGCATGCTCGAATACAAAAACCCCACCCTCGCAGCGGTTTTCGACATCGACATCCACCACCGCGACATCGGCGTCCGCTGGTCGGAAAAACACCAGTCCATCACCCAGGCCCCGATCAACCCCATGAAAATGGAGATCACCACCAACTACATCGACACCGAACTCGCCGACCCAACCGGTTGGCGCCTGTTCCATCCGTACAGCACCGTATGGACGGGGTCGACACATTCCTGACAGGCGGTCGCCAGACCGTGAACGGCGCCTCCTTCGGATCCATCTCGCCAGACCGGGTGTAATACCGGACGGGTGAAGTGCCGATCGCCTCCGGCCGGTGGCAGACTCGAGCGCATCGTCTCGGCCGATCATGGAAGGTGGCAGCGTTGCGGGTTGCGATCGCAGGTGGCGGCACCGGAGGGCATGTGTTCCCCGCGCTCGCAGTAGCGCGCGAACTACGAGGTGACGGCGGTGCGGCGCGGGTGGTCGATATCGACGTCGATGAGTTGCACCCTGTCCAGAGCCACGAGCATGCGGGCATATGTGCGCCACAAGGTGATTCGCAGTTCCACGACATGACCGAAGTGCGCCAGCTGAACTCGGCCGATGGGGGCATGCACAGCGGACAAGTGATACGGCAAGCCAAATCCGTCGACGCGGTAGTCGGTAGTGCGAGCGCGGGTCAGCTGGTTGGTGCGAATGCCCAGTGCGCGGATGGTGCGCAGGCGTTCGGCTTCGCGGCGGTTGCGGGCCACAATCGCCCATCCCTCGAGGCAGGTGATGTTCTTGATCGGGCCGAACGAGAAGCAGGTGAGCTGACCGGTCGCTCCGACGCGTCGACCATCGCGGTGGCGGGAACCGAAGGCGTGGGCGGCGTCTTCGACCACGGCGATTTCCCGGTCGGCGAGTCGGAGTTCGGTCAGCTCGACGGCGCGACCAGCGGTCGCGTTGCGGGCCCGCGAAGGCCATCCGATCGGTGGAGCGATACATCATTCCGATGCGGTATCTCAATACACAGCAGTGAAACTTGGTTAGACACTGGCGCTTTCGGATCTACGCCCGTCGATCGGGTCCGTCGGCGACGCCTACGATAATGCACTGGCCGAGACGACGATCGGGCTCTGCAAGGCCGAGGCGATTCGCGGTGATTCCCCGTTCCGGCGCGGCCCGCTGATCCGGATCGCCGACGTCGAGCTCGTCACCGCGGACTGGGTCGGTTGGTACAACCAGTCCCGGATCATGCACCGACTCGGTCGGCGACCACCGGCCGAACACGAAGCCGACTACCATGCACTCCACGCCGAGCAACTGGCCGGAGACAGATACCGGCCATCGCGATCGCCGAGACGCACTGCCGTGCCCCACTCAGCACAGTCGCCAGCCGTGGTCATACTGGTCGGTGGGAGCCCTCCACGACGGGCTGGCTCATGCATCCAACATCAGGGGATCAGGACCGCAGCCCTCGACGGCTACGACGAGATCATCGGCCGCGAGCAGTACCACAGACAGTGCTTGGCCCACGAGACTCCCAGCCATCAACTCGGGTCAACCCACGATGTCACGGCGTAGCCCGAAGCGCACTCCGAACCCAAGCCGCTATGTATCCATAAAGTTCGCTGCCGAACGAGCTGGGGTCAGTACCGACACCATCCGAAGGATGGTCGCGGACGGCACGCTTCCCGCTTACAGGTTCCGCGGCCAGATCCGGATCGCGCTCGAAGACATCGACGCAGCGATGCGACCGATCAACTGACGTCGCATCGCTATGCCCAATCCTCGGACATCAGCCGAACCATGACGATCTGTGCCACAAATCACGAGCCAGTGAGGCATGCACGGGCTCACCGGGCAGTACGGAGCGACGCTTCAGAACCCCGTTGGAGAGCTCCTATTGCACGTATATTGCACGAAAAAGCAGGCCATCGCCTTTGGGGCTCTGACCTGCTGTTTTGTGGTGGTCCCAGCTGGTTTCGAACCAGCAGACCTCGACCGATGGGACATAGTGGTGGCTTCCCATACCCCACCTTCGAGAGACCTCGGACAGGGCGTCTCGCCTCAGCCGATTGCTCACCGAGGCGAGACCTTCCCCTGCGTTCCTACACCGCCGCCACGGCGCAGGCGCGATCCAGCTCAGGCATCGCAAGATCGTGGATGTGGAAGCCTCGCCCAGCCATGCTCGAGCACGAACCCATGTCGTCTGAACCAGTGCCACAGCCGACTGCAGTCACTGTCTGTAGCGAGATGGCCGGCTTCGCCTAGGCGCGAACACCGGCGTGCATATTCGTGCCGTTCACACCAGCCGGTACCGCCGACGATGCACACACCTGCGGTCGTTCGCGTGCCAACTCGACTACAGTCGACCACCTTGAGGTGAGCTCCTAGGAGCACAGCGTCGACATACTGGACGCCTGATCAGAATCGAAACTGTTGAGTTTCTGTGTAGTTTGGCCAAACCACGTCAAATCTCCGGGTACGAGAAAAACCCCCTCCGACCGAGGTCAGAGGGGGTTTTGCCTGTCGGGCTGACAGGATTTGAACCTGCGACCACCTGGCGACGGTTCACGTCGCCCCGAAGCTACCTAACGGCACTCAAAAATGCTGGTGGATAAGAACTTTGACGAACACCTCGTCCTGGTCGCTTCCCGTCATTTCCCGCTGATTCCGGTCATTTCTGTGTGATTAATTTTGGGGACGGCATCCGAGTGCCCCGCTGTGACCGTTTTGGTGACCGTTTTGAGGGTGATTAGCCGGTATCTGCGGTGATCTCCGGTGACGACAGCGGCCCCGCCTCGGAATTCTCCGAAGCGGGGCCGCAAACGAAAAGCGCTGCTAAAAGCTACTTTTCACAGTCGACAGCATCACTTCTGCGCGGCCTTGAACTCGCGGCGACGCCGGTGCAGGATCGGCTCGGTGTAGCCGTTGGGCTGCTTGGTGCCCTCGAGGACCAGTTCCTTGGCGGCCTGGAACGCGATGCTGGCGTCGAAGTCCGGCGCCATCGGGCGGTAGGCCTTGTCACCGGCGTTCTGCCGGTCGACGACGGGGGCCATCCGCTCGAGGCTGGCGATCACGTCGGCCTCGGAGACGATGCCGTGGCGCAGCCAGTTGGCGACCAGCTGGCTCGAGATGCGCAGGGTGGCACGGTCTTCCATCAGGCCGATGTCGTTGATGTCGGGCACCTTCGAGCAGCCGACACCGTGATCGATCCAGCGGACCACGTAGCCCAGGATGCCCTGGGAGTTGTTGTCGAGCTCCTGGCGCTTCTCCTCGTCGGACCAGTCGGTGGACTGGGCCAGCGGGATCTCCAGGATCTGGTCGACGGTCGCGCGGGGGCCGCCCTTGGCGATCTCGGACTGCCGCTTGAACACGTCCACCTGGTGGTAGTGGGTGGCGTGCAGGGTGGCGGCGGTCGGCGAGGGCACCCACGCGGTGTTGGCGCCGGCCTTCGGGTGGCCGATCTTCTGCTCGAGCATGCCGGCCATCAGGTCGGGCATGGCCCACATGCCCTTGCCGATCTGGGCCTTGCCGGGCAGGCCCTTGGCCAGGCCGGTGTCGACGTTCCAGTCCTCGTAGGAGGTGATCCAGGTCTGGGTCTTCATCTCGGCCTTGCGGACCATCGGCCCGGCCTCCATGGAGGTGTGGATCTCGTCGCCGGTGCGGTCGAGGAAGCCGGTGTTGATGAACACCACGCGGTCCTTGGCGGCCTCGATCGAGCCCGCGAGGTTGACCGTGGTGCGGCGCTCCTCGTCCATGATGCCGACCTTGAGGGTGTTGCGGGTCAGGCCGAGGACGTCCTCGATCCGGCCGAACAGCTCGTTGGTGAAGGCGGCCTCGTCGGGACCGTGCATCTTCGGCTTCACGATGTAGACCGAACCGGTGCGCGAGTTGAGGCGCTGGTTGTCACCGTTGAGCGAGTGCACGGCGATCAGCGAGGTGATCAGGCCGTCCATGATGCCCTCGGGCACCTCGTTGCCCTGCGCGTCGATGATCGCGTCGGAGGTCATCAGGTGGCCCACGTTGCGCACGAACAGCAGCGAACGGCCGTGCAGCACCAGCTCGGAACCGTCGAGCGCGGTGAACACGCGGTCGGGGTTCATGGTGCGGGTGAAGGTCTTGCCGCCCTTGGTGACCTCTTCGGCCAGGTCGCCCTTCATCAGGCCGAGCCAGTTGCGGTAACAGACGACCTTGTCGTCGGCGTCGACCGCGGCGACCGAGTCCTCGAAGTCCATGATCGTGGTCAGCGCGGACTCGAGCACGATGTCCTTGACACCGGCGGTGTCGGTCGAGCCGATCGGCGAGTTCGCGTCGATCTGGATCTCGATGTGCAGGCCGTTGTGCTTGAGCAGCACCGAGGTCGGGGCCTCGGGATCGCCCAGGTAGCCGACGAGCTGCGACGGGTCGGCCAGGCCGATGTCGGTGCCGTCTTCCAGTCCGACCTCGAGCTCGCCGTCGACGATCTTGTAGTACGACGAACCGATGTGCGAGCCGGTGATCAGGGTGACGGAGTCGTCGAGGAAGTTACGGCCCCACTCGATGACCTTGTCGCCGCGCACACGGTTGTAGCCGGTGCCCTTCTCGGCGCCGTTGGCCTCGGAGATGGCGTCGGTGCCGTAGAGCGCGTCGTAGAGCGAGCCCCACCGCGCGTTGGCGGCGTTGATCGCGAAACGCGCGTTCATCACCGGCACCACGAGCTGCGGGCCCGCGGTGGTGGCGATCTCGGCGTCGACGTTGCCGGTGCCGATCTGGAACGGGGCGGGCTCGGGGCGCAGGTAGCCGATCTCGGTCAGGAACTGCTTGTAGGCGCCCTTGTCGTAGCCGGCGCCCGGGCTCTCCTGGTGCCAGGCGTCGAGCTTGCCCTGGATCTCGTCGCGTTCGGCCAGCAGGGCGCGGTTGCGCGGGGCGAGGTCGTTGATGACCTGCTCGGCTCCGGCCCAGAACGCGGCGGAATCTACGCCGGTACCGGGGAGCGCCTCGTTCTCGATGAAATCGTGGAGAACGCTGGCCACCTGGAGCCCGCCGACCTGAATCCGCTCTGTCATCTACTGCCTCACTTTTGAGAAAGCCGGGTGGGAAAAGTCGATGTCATGTTACCCGTGGGTAGTGGTGACACCTCGTGTGGGTTCGAACGTCGTGGAACTGCCGTCCATTCCGCCACGCCGAGACGCCGAGGTCAGCGCGTGGGCGTGGCGGCCCACCTCTTGATTGTAGGCACCCGGCAAATTAATGTACTGACCGGAACATTTCTCGGCGGCTCGCCCAGGCCGCCCGGCGGAGTGGAGGCACGGTGAGCGTCGCGCGAGCCAGCGAACCCGTCGCTCCGGTCCGCCGTCGTGGCCGCCCGCCCGCCACCGATCGCGGCGCGGCCGACACCCGCGAGCGCATCCGAGCCGCCGCGCTGGACCTGTTCGCCGAACGCGGCTTCCGCGGCACCGGCGTCGCCGACATCGGCGCCAGGGCCGACGTCCAGCGCGGCGCGCTGTACTACCACATCGGCTCCAAGGAGGAGCTGCTGTGGGAAATCCTCGCCGACTACACCCGCCTGCTGCTCGCCGACGCCGAACGCCTCGCCGCCGCAGGCACCGATCCGGTCGAGACGCTGCGCCTGCTCATCCGCAGTCACGTGGCGCACATCGTCACCCATCGCCGCGCCGTCGCCGTGCACCTGCGCGACGCGGACGCGCTCACCGGCGAACGCGCCGTCGAACTGCAGCGGCTGCGCGACCGCCTCCAGCACCGCTGGCAGGACGTCATCGACGCCGGCCACGCGGCGGGGCAGCTGCGCACCGCCGATCACGTCGTCACCAACGGCCTGCTCGGCATGCTGAACTCGCTCGGCTTCTGGTATCGCGAACGCGGTGCGCACTCCCCCGCCGAGATCGCCGACATCCTCACCGACACCGTGCTGTCCGGGCTCAGCGCCACGGACACCGACCCGAAAGGCTGACCATGGCTTGGGATTTCGAGACCGATCCGGAGTACCAGCGCAAGCTCGACTGGGTCGCGGAGTTCGTCCGCACCGAGGTCGAGCCCCTGGATCTGCTCTACCCCAACCCCTATGACCGCACCAACCCCGAGATCCGCGCGCTGATGCGGCCGCTGCAGCAGCAGGTGAAGGACCAGGGACTGTGGGCCTGCCACCTCGGCCCCGAATTGGGTGGGCCCGGTTACGGTCAGCTGAAGCTCGCCCTGCTCAACGAGGTGCTCGGCACGTCGATGTGGGCGCCGCTCGTCTTCGGTTGTCAGGCACCGGATTCCGGCAATGCCGAGATCCTCGCGCATTTCGGCACCGCCGAGCAGAAGGAGAAATACCTGCAGCCACTGCTCGACGGTGAGATCGGCTCCTGCTACGTGATGACCGAGCCCACCGGCGGCTCGGATCCGACGTCGTTCCGCACCACCGCGGTCCGCGACGGCGACGAGTGGGTCATCAACGGCGAGAAGTGGTTCAACTCCTGCGCCGAGTTCGCCACCTTCCACATCGTGATGGTGGTGACCGATCCGGCCGCCGAACCGCATCTGCGGTTGTCGATGTTCATCGTCCCGGCTGATGCTCCCGGCCTCGAACTCGTGCGCAATTTCACCGTGCCCGGCTTCAGCGAGCACGAAGGGCACCTGCGATTCACCGACGTGCGGGTCCCCGCTGATCATCTGCTGGGCGCGGCGGGCGCCGGTTTCGTCGTCGCGCAGACCCGGCTGGGCGGCGGCCGCGTGCACCACGCGATGCGCACGGTCGCGTTGGTACGCAAGGCGTTCGACATGATGTGCGAGCGCGCGGTGTCGCGCCCGGCCCGCAAGGGCGTGCTCGGCGGCTTCCAGATGACCCAGGAACGCATCGCCGACAGCTGGATCCAGATGGAGCAGTTCCGCCTGCTCGTGCTGCGTACGGCCTGGCGCATCGACCAGGCCCAGGATTATCGCGCCGTCCGCAAGGACATCGCCGCCATCAAGGTGGCCATGCCGACGGTCATGAACGACATCGCCCGCCGCGCCCTGCATCTGCACGGCGCACTGGGTGTCAGCACCGATCTCCCGTTCCTCGACATGACCACCTACGCCGAGGTCATGGCCATCGCCGACGGCCCCACCGAGGTCCACAAGATCACCCTCGCCAAGGAAGTCCTGAAGCAATACGCCCCCGCGGACCCGGTGTACCCCACCGGCTTCCGCCCCACCCTCCGTGAGGAGGCCCGCGACCTCGTCGCCCGCCGGCTCGAACGCGAGGTCGGCAACCTCTGATCGGGTGGTCACCGCCGCGGCCCCGCCGGTCAGCTCATCGGCGTGACCGGATGGACCGAGAGATCGCACAGCGACAGCGACTCGGCGACCGGGACGGTGTCGGTGGTGTTGGGCGGGGTGACCCGCAATCCGGTGTAGGCCGGGCAGCCATTGCCCGAGGCGTCGGTGGTCGTGCCCTCAACGACAGCTTCCGCACCGTGGTCCTGGGTGAGGATCACGGTCGCCGGCTCGCTCCGACTGGGCGGCAGTCCGCCCAGATAGCCGCGCAAGGTGCGGGTGGCGTGGGCGGTGGTGTCGCCGATCGCGTCCACGCCCGGATAGCCGGTGAGCGAACAGGGCGCGCTGGCACCGACCAGCCGGAACCGCAGGGCCAACCCCTGGTGGCCTGCGGCCACGGTGACCGGTCCGCCGCCGACGAGCACCTGGCCGTCGGCGCACGCGGGAGCGGTGTCGGGCAGCGGAACGCTGGGCGGGCTGGTGGGACCGCCGGTGGCCGCGGGTGCCGAGGTCACCGCCGGACCCCGCGACGGGGCAGGCAGGGCGGCCGGTGGCACCAGCGTCGCGGGGCCCGCCGCGCTCGTCTTGACCGAGAAAGCCGGGCCGGGGGCGGGCAGGGGCGGACTCGGCCGATCGGTGGGCGCGCTGGTACCGCCCGAATCGCTGCCGCAGCCGGAAAGGAGCAGGATCGCCGCGCAGGCCACGGCGGCCGGCATCAGCGCTGTCCGCATGAGCACCACTCCTCGCGATCGGTGCGCCCGACCTCACCCCGAAAATGTATCGCGACCTGCCGGTTGTGGGTTTCCGTCGGTATCGGAGCGTTACCGGAAATAAATCAGCCGACATCCGGCGCGCCGTATGCCACCATGAATTCCACGCTGGTCATTCGCACCAGGCGAGACCGACGAGACACCCCGAGAGGAGGAGACGGCCATGAAACCCTATGCGCCACTGCGACAGTCCGAGAAGACATATCGCCGCGCCGGTTCGGCCCACATCGCGTCGAGCGCCCACCCCGATGCCATGGCCCGTCTCCGGTTCGCGCACTGACGCGGTAACCCCACTCGACTTCGACCGTCGTTCGCATTCTCTCTCGAAACATGGTGATTCCCATGACGATCCGTCATGCCGTCGACCCGATGGCGCCCACGTCCGACACCTGGATACGCACCAGGGTGCTTGTCCTCAACGCCAGCTACGAAGCCCTCGACGAGATCACCGCGGACCGGGCCGTGACACTGCTGATCAGTGGCGCCGCGGAAACCGTCATCGAACGGGCGCCGCGGTTCCCGATCCGGTCCCAGCACCTGGTCATCGGGCTGCCGGAGACGATCCGGCTGCTGCGCTACGTCTACCTGGGCCACGTCGCCCCGGTGGGCGAGGACAGCCGCGCCACCCTGGCCGGAGTCCTGCGCCGCGACAAGCACCGCTGCGGCTACTGCGACGACTGGGCGCAGACCGTCGATCACATCCGCCCGCGCAGCAGGGGCGGACCGAACACCTGGGGCAACCTGATCGCCTGCTGCGGCCCCTGCAATACGAGCAAGGCCGACCGCACCCCGGAAGAGGCGGGGATGCGGCTGCTGTGGGAGCCCAAGGCTCCCGACCCGCTGGCTCGCACCCAGCGCCGGATCTGGAAGGAGTACGCGCCGTGACCACCACCGACCTCGCACTGACCGAACTGCTGACTCTGTCCGATTCCGGACAGTGGCACCGAGCCGCCTGCCGCGGTGACCCGAACCACGAGGCGTGGTTCCCGTACCCGTCGCAGGACTTCGACTACGCCCGCCGGATCTGCGCCGGTTGCCCGTTGCTCGCGGGGTGCACCGAGTACGCGGCGCAGACCGGCCAGTCGGGGGTCTGGGGCGGCCGTGAATACGACCGCGGCCGCGTGATCCGCGAGTGACCGGCCGGGGCCGGGTGTCCGTCGCGACACCCGGCCCAACGTCGTGACCAGCGGCGACGCGCACCGGTATGCACCGTGCGGCGGCCGAGTCACGACTCCTTAAACTTGCCACGTGGGTACTCATCGCAGCGGGACCAGATCTCGAAGTATCAGCAAAGGTCCGGTTATCGCGGCATCGGTACTCGTGCTGGTGATCGTGGCCGTGTTCGCCTGGTTCCAGCTCAGCGATCGCGCCGCGAGCACCGACGTCGCGGCGGCCGCCGAATGTGTCGAGGGACCGGCGACGCTGGACGTGACCGTCGATCCGGCGATCGCGGGCCCGGTGCGCGCCGCCGCCGATCGCTACAACGCGACCAAGCCGCGGGTGCGCGATCACTGCGCCCAGGTGAAGGTGTCGGCCCGGCCGTCGGCCGCCCTGGTCGCGGGGCTGGCCGATCCCGGCACGTGGGACCCGGCGCTGGGCCCCGAGCCGGGACTGTGGATCGCCGATTCGACCCGGTCGATCGAGCTGGTGCGGGTGCCCGGCTTGATCGAGGGCACGCCCGCCTCCATCGCCACCAGCCCGATCGTGCTCGCCGTGCCCGACGCGCTGCGCCAAGCCCTCGAACAGCATCAGATCGCCTGGTCCGATCTGCCGCGCCTGCAGCAGGGCTCGCTCGACGAGCTCGGCCTGACCGGCTGGGGTGGCCTGCGAATGGCGCTACCCGCGGGCGATGCCACCACCGCGGCGGCCGCTTCGATCGGGGCCGCGGTCTCGGGAACCGAGCCGCTGACCGCGCAGGCCGCCGCTTCCGGCCAGGTCGTCGCCGCGATCTCCGGACTGGCCGCGAGCGCCCAGACCCCCGCCGACCTGATGACCGCGATGGCCGCGATCACCGCCGACCCCACCGCCGACGAGGTGCACGCCGTCGCCGCGACCGCCCAGCAGCTCGGCACCGGCGGCCTGACCGCGTTCCGGCCCGTCGGCACCGCGCCGCTCGCGGACTACCCCGCCGCGCTGCTGTCTGGCCCGTGGGTCGACAAGACCCAGAACCTCATCGCCTCCCGCTTCATCGACTTCCTGCGCGCCCCGGAGCAGGCGGCCGCGCTGGCCACCGACGGCTTCGGCCCGGCCATCGGATCCGCACCGCCGAACCCGGACAAGGCGGCGCTGCAGAAGGTGCAGAACACCCTGGCCAACCCGGTGCTCGGGGTGAACGCGACGGTGCTGCTCGACGTGTCGTCGTCGATGGGCACCACCGACGGATCGAGGACCCGCCTCGCGAACGCGGGCGCGGCGCTCGCCTCGACGCTGACGGTGATGCCGCCGGACTTCGGCCTCGGGCTGTGGACCTTCGGCAAGAACCTCGACGGCACCACCCCGTACCAGGTGCAGGTCCCCACCGGCCTGCTGACCGACACCCAGCGCACTGCTGTCGGGTCGGCGGTCACCAGCACCAAGGCGACCCAGAGCACGACCGATCAGGCCTACCCGAGCCTGCTCGCCGCCTACCGTGCCGCGGTCGCCGCCTACTCCCCCGGCCGCACCAACTCGATTCTGGTCATCACCGACGGACCCGACGACGACTCGACGCTCACCGGTACGGCCCTGGTCAACGAGATCACCGCCGCGACGACCGCGGGCAAGCCCGTCCGGATCGACGTCGTAGTGGTCGGCGGCCAGGGCACCCAGACCCTGCAGACCCTCGCGCAGCAGACCGGCGGTACCTACACCCGGGTGCCGACGAGCAACGACCTCGGCTTCGGCACCGCCGTCGTGAAGGCGCTCACCACGCCCTGACCCTCCGCAAACGGCCGCGCGGACAACAGCATTCGTTCGCGCGGGCGGGGATCGGTGGTGTGAACCCACGCACCACCGGGTACCCGCAACCCACTGCGTTCGGCCGATCCGCGGCGGGGAGACGATCGGCGCCAGCCCGCTGACCATCTCGCAGATCTCCATCGATCACCTCGCCGAGGTCCTGCTCGACCTCCGCGCCGCCGACCCGGCCCGGCCGACCACCCGGGTCTACGCGCAGACCGAGCACACCGGAACCGGCGTCGCCCGCCTGCTGGCGGCGTTCGGTTTCGCCGACACCGGGGTGGTGACCGGTGACGGCTATCTGCTGCGGATGCTGGAGATACCGCTGGGCGCGATCGATGCGGCGGCGGCACCGACCGCGCCCCGGGCTGCGCGCGCTGCTCGCGCGGTTGCGGTCCTCAGCCGGGTGAGACCTCCACCAGCGCACCGGATTCCATCGCGATCCAGAGGTGGCCGCGCGCGTCGGCGGTGAGCCCGTGCGGTTCGGCCCCGGGCAAGGTCAGGTGGTCGATCTCGCCCTCGGTGCTGATCCGGCCGAGCTTTCCGCTCGCCCATTCGGTGAACCACAGCGCGCCGTCACGTCCGGCGACGATCGCGTGCGGGCGCGCCGCCGGGTCGGGCAGCGCGAATTCGGTGATCGTCCCATCGGTCCCGATGCGCCCGATGGCGCCCGCCCCGATCTCGGTGAACCACAGCGCGTCGTCGGGTCCGGCGGTGATCCCTACCGGGGCGGCGCCGGGCGTCGGCAGCGGGAACCGGGTGAGGGTGAGGTCACGGTCGACCCGGCCGATCGCATTGCCCTGGTTCACCGTGAACCACAGCGCGCCATCGGGTCCCGCGGTGATCATCGACGGCATCCCGTCGACGTCGACGTGCTCGACGGTGCCGTCGGCGCCGAGCCGCCCCACCCGGCCGGCCTGCAACGCGGTGAACCAGAGTGCCCCGTCGGGTCCGGCGCACACGCCGTAGGGTCCGTCCAGCGCGATGCTCGTGACGGCGCCGTCGAGGGTGCGGCGACCGAGCCAGCCGCCCTGGAATTCGGTGAACCACAACGCCGCATCCGGTCCGGTCACGATCACCGTCGGTTGCCCGTCGGCCGGATCGAGCGGAAAGATCCGTATGTCGCCCTCGGCGTAGCGGCCGATAGCGCCGTGGGCGACGAGCGTGAACCACAGCGCGTCGTCGGGCCCGACCGTCACCCCGTACGGCGCGCCCGGCACCTCGATCACCTGCACGATGTCAGCCAAAGTCCTGAATTCCCTTCTGTATTCCCCGGAATCGCCGACGCAGCGCCCGGTCGTGCGAGACCACGACCACCGCGCCCCGGTAGTCGTGCAGCGCGCGTTCGATCTCGTCGACCACCGTGAGCGACAGGTGGTTGGTGGGCTCGTCGAGCAGCAGTAGATCGTGTTCGCCCGCGAGCACCCGCGCCAGGGACAGCCTGCGCCGCTGCCCCTCCGACAAGCTGCCGACGGGACGATCCAGCAGTTCCGGCGCGAACAGCCCGGTCGCCAGCAGCGCGGCCCGGCCGAAACCGTAGGCCTCGGTGACGCTGCGGTCCGGATCGAAGCGTTCCTCCTGACGCAGGTATCCCACCCGGCCCGGCGCCCCCGCGTGGATCGCGTCGAGCAACGTCGACTTTCCCGCGCCGTTGGGACCGTGGATGAGCAGCCGTCCCCGGGCGCCCAGCGTCACGGGACCGATGGTGAATTCCGCCGCCGACCCGGCCGTCGCGAACCGTCCGCGGAACCGCAGTGGTTCGGGCGGGCAGGGCACCGGGTGCTCCCGCAACCGGCGCAGGCGCTCGGCAGTCCGGCGCACCCGGGACGCGACCGAACTCTGGACCCGGCCGGCGTTGCGGTCGTAGGCCATCTTGTTGTTGTCCGTCATCGCCCGGCCGTGCGCCACCTGCAGGGCGGTCGTGGTCGCGAACTCCTCCAAGCGCCCGATCTCGGTGCGCCACTGCGCGTATGCCTGCTCCCAGCGCACCCGCGCCGCCGCCTTCTCGGACAGGAACCCGCTGTAGCCGCCGCCGAACCGGGTCAGGCCCCGGTCGGCCACCTCGATGATCGCGGTCGCCACGCGGTCGAGAAAGATCCGGTCGTGCGAGACCAGGACGACCGTGCCGCGGTGGGTGCGCAGCCGCTCCTCGAGCCAGGACAGCGCGCTCTCGTCGAGGTGATTGGTGGGCTCGTCGAGCAGCAGCACCTCCGGCGAGGCGGCGAGCAGGCAGGCCAGGCCGAGCCGGGCCCGCTCGCCGCCCGAGAGACTGTCCAGCCGCCGCGACCGGTCGATCCCGGCCAGCCCGAGCCCGTGCGTCGATGCCTCCACCCTGGCGTCGGCCGCGTAGCCGTCGCGCGCCTCGAAGCGGGTGAGCAGTTCGCCGTAGCGCTCCATGTCCTGCGCCTCGGCGGCGGCCTGCATGTCGCGCTCGAGCCCGCGTAGCTCCGCCAGCGCCGCTTCGACGGCCGCCTCGACGGTGTCGCCGGACAGGGTTTGCGCGAGGTGGCCGACGCCACCGTCGGCGGTGACGCTGATCGATCCGGCGTCGGCATGCTCGGCCCCGGCCAGCAGCCGCAGCAATGTCGACTTCCCTGATCCGTTCTCCCCGACGATGCCGACCCGCTCACCGGGCCGGATGGTCGCGGTGACCGCGTCCAGCACCGGCAGGTCCGCGTAGGACTTCGACACGCCCCGCAAGGTCAGTTGAGTGGTCAAACAGCGCTCCAATCGCAACTTGTGTAGCTTTAAATGTACAAACCTCCGCCAACTAACGCAACAGGAGTTGATTTTGGAACCGCAACGGCGCCCCGGTGGGCGAAGCGCGCGAGTGCGGGAAGCCGTCCTCGATGCGACGACGGCCGAGCTCGCCGAGCACGGCTACCAGGGTCTGACCGTCGACGCTGTCGCACAGCGAGCGGGGGTGCACAAGACCACCGTCTACCGGCGCTGGCGGAGCCCCGAGGGCCTGGTCGCCGACGCACTCGACCGGGCCGCGGGTCGCTCGTGGGCGATCCCGGACACCGGCAGCCTCACCGGCGACCTGCGCGCGCTCGCCGAGCTGCTGCGCACCGGTTTCACCGATCACGAATCAGGAACGGTGGCAACAGCTTTCGTCATCGCGGGCATGCAGAACCCGGTGGCTGCAGACGCCCTGCGGACGTTCTACGCGGCCCGGCACCGGGAGGCGGCGGTCATCATCGATCGGGCGGTCGCGCGAGGCGAACTCGCATCCGAGGTGGCCGGGACCGAGGTCGTCCGGTTCGCGGTGGCGCCCCTGTTCCACCGGCTGTTCGTCACCCACGAGCCGGTGACGGCCGCGCACGCGCGCCAGGCCGCCGACGCGGCGGTCGTGCTCGCCCGATCGGGCCTGCTGGCCGCGGCACCCGAATAGTCCCCGAACCGGTACAGACGACACGGGCCCCGCCGAACGGTGTCGGCGGGGCCCGTTTCCGGAGTTATCAGCCCTCGTACGCGTCCAGCGGCGGGCACGAGCAGACCAGGTTGCGGTCACCGAACGCGCCGTCGATGCGACGCACCGACGGCCACACCTTCGGGCGGGTGTGCCCGATGCCGCGCGGGTAGACCGCGACCTCGCGGCTGTAGGGGTGATCCCACTCGCCGACCAGGCTCGCCGCGGTGTGCGGTGCGCCGCGCAGCGGGTTGTCGGTCACCGGCCACACGCCGGCGCCGACCTGATCGATCTCGCCGCGGATGGCGATCATGGCCGCGATGAACTCGTCGAGTTCCTCGAGGTTCTCGCTCTCGGTGGGCTCCACCATCAGGGTGCCCGCCACCGGGAAGCTCATGGTGGGGGCGTGGAAGCCGTAGTCGGCCAGGCGCTTGGCCACGTCGTCGACGGTGACACCGGTCTGCTTGGTGATCTCGCGCAGATCGAGGATGCACTCGTGGGCGACCATGCCGTTCTCGCCGGTGTAGAGCACCGGGAAGTAGGCGTCGAGGCGGCGGGCGATGTAGTTGGCCGAGGCGATCGCGGTCAGCGTCGCCGCGCGCAGGCCCTGCGCGCCCATCATCCGGATGTAGGCCCAGGTGATCGGCAGGATCGAGGCCGAGCCGTAGTTCGCCGCCGACACCGCGTGCGAGCCCGCTTCGCGCGGGTCGCCGGGCAGGTACTGGGCCAGGTGCGAGCGCACCGCCACCGGGCCGACACCGGGACCGCCGCCACCGTGCGGGATGCAGAAGGTCTTGTGCAGGTTCAGGTGGCTGACGTCGCCGCCGAAGCGGCCCGGACGGGCCAGGCCGACCAGAGCGTTGAGGTTGGCACCGTCGACGTAGACCTGACCGCCGGCGTCGTGCACGAGCGCGCACAGCTCGGCGACCTCGTGCTCGTACACGCCGTGGGTGGACGGGTAGGTGATCATGATGCAGGCCAGCCGGTCGGCGTGGTCGGCGATCTTGGCGCGCAGGTCGTCGAGGTCGACATCGCCGTTCTCGCGGCATTTGACCACCTCGACCCGCATGCCGACCATGGCCGCCGAGGCCGCGTTGGTGCCGTGCGCGCTGGACGGGATCAGGCAGGTGTCACGGTGGTCGTCGCCGCGATCGAGGTGGTAGCGGCGGATCGCCAGCAGGCCCGCGTACTCGCCCTGGCTGCCGGCGTTGGGCTGCAGGCTCACCGCGTCGTAGCCGGTGATCTCCGACAGCCACTGCTCCAGGTCGCCGATCAGCTTCAGGATGCCGGGCACGTCCTCGGTGGGCGCGAACGGGTGCAGGCGGGCGAAGCCGGGCCAGGTAATGGCCTCCATCTCGGCGGTCGCGTTGAGCTTCATGGTGCAGGAACCGAGCGGAATCATGCTGCGGTCCAACGCGATGTCCTTGTCCGACAGCGAACGCAGGTAGCGCAGCATGGCGGTCTCGGTGTGGTGGCGGGTGAACGCCGGATGCGTCAGGTAGTCCGAGGTGCGGGTCTCGATCGCGGTGGGCTGGACACTGCTGCTCGCGTCGGGGGCCTGTGCGGTGCCGAAGGATTCGACGACGGCGGCCACGTGCGCGTCGGTGGTGGCCTCGTCGCAGGCGATCGCGACGTGGTCGGCGTCGACCAGGCGCAGGTTGATTCCCTGCGACTTCGCCTTGGCGACAACGGCTTCCGCGCCGCCGGGCACGTGTGCCAGCACGGTGTCGAAGAAGGTGTCGTGCACCAGCGCCGCGCCGATCCCGGACGCCACGGCCGCCGCGTGCGCGTGCACCCGGCGGGCGATGGCGCGCAGCCCGTTCGCACCGTGGTAGCTGGCGTACATGGCGGCGACGATGGCCAGCAGCACCTGCGCGGTACAGATGTTGGAGGTGGCCTTCTCACGGCGGATGTGCTGCTCCCGCGTCTGCAGGGCCAGGCGGTAGGCGGGGGCGCCGTCGGCGTCGACCGACACGCCGACCAGCCGGCCGGGCAGCTGCCGGGCGAAGGTGGTGCGCACGGCGAGGTAGCCGGCATGCGGGCCGCCGAAGCCCATCGGCACGCCGAAACGCTGGGTGGTGCCGAAGCACACGTCGGCGCCCTGCTCGCCGGGCGGGGTGATCAGGGTCAGGGCCAGCAGGTCGGCGCCCGCGGCGACCAGCGCGCCGCGCTCGTGGGCGGCACTGAACAGCGCGGTCCAGTCGGCGATCCGGCCGGACGCACCCGGGGTCTGCACGATGACGCCGAAGAAATCACCGTCGGGCAGCACGCCGGTCGACAGGTCGGCCTCGACAAGTTCGATGCCCAGCGGCTCGGCCCTGGTGCCGATGATGGTCTTGGTCTGCGGGAACAGGTCGGCGTCGAGGAGCAGCCGGTTCGACGTGGACTTGCCCGCGCGGCGCAGCAGCGTCATCGCCTCGGCGGCGGCGGTGGCCTCGTCGAGCATGGAGGCGTTGGCGACGTCCATGCCGGTCAGATCCGACACCATGGTCTGGAAGTTGAGCAGCGCCTCGAGGCGGCCCTGGCTGATCTCGGGCTGGTACGGGGTGTAAGCGGTGTACCACGCCGGGTTCTCCAGCAGGTTGCGCACCAGCACCGGCGGGGTGAGCGTGTCGTAGTAGCCCAGGCCGATCATCGAGGTGGCGACGGTGTTGGAGTGCGCCAGCGCGGCCAGTTCGGCGAGCACCTCGTGCTCGGTGCCGGGCGCGGGCAGGGCGCCGAGACCGGACTCGTCGAGGATGGTCGCGGGCAGCGCCGTGGTCGCGAGCGCGTCGAGGGACTCGACGCCGACGGTCGCGAGGATCCGGGCGAGTTCGTCGGAATCGGGTCCGATGTGGCGGTCGGCGAACGAACGGGTCACGGCAGCTCCAAGGTCGGGCGGGTCGACCAGGTGGTCGACGGGTACCAGCCCTCCCCCTCTGTCGTGGCGCCTGAGAGATTCGGTGACCCGACCGCGGACGGCCGTGCCCCTTTCCCCGTGGGCGGGCAGCCTGAAGCCACCGCTTTCCAGAGGCGTCGAATCACCGTGCGGTCCCTGTTGCCTGAGAGATTGACGGGGAGGTGCTGCTCCTTCGGCGCCCGGACTCTACGAACCCAAGACTCTCCCGCACGGCGGCGACGCTCACCCAGTCTAATGGCACGGCGAACCACCGCTGTCACGCACACGATGTAGTGCTCGTCACGCAAGCCACGATCACGCAAGCGCATGGGTAACTCACCGGGAACATCGAACCCGCACCCACATCACCGCCGGCCGCGTGCGCTCGCTGGCCCGCGCCTGAGTCCGCCCCGAAAACGCGGGGTGGCGGACCAAGCGCTCGTCACTAACCGGTCTTGCGGTTCTCCCGCACCTTGCGGCGGTAGGACAGTTCGTCCTCGGGTCGATCGGTGATCTCGGTGGCCCGCTCGGCCGGGAAGTCGGCGATCGCGCCGGTCAGTTCCCGCATGGCGCCGCTGACCGCGATCCCGAAGACACCCTGCCCGCCCTGCAGTAAATCGACGACCTCCTCGGGCGAGGTGCACTCGTACACCGTGGTCCCGTCGGAGAAGAGCGTGATCCCGGCCAGATCCTGCACGCCGCGGCTGCGCAGATGATCGACGGCGATCCGGATGTTCTGTAAAGAGACGCCCGCGTCCAGCAGCCGCTTCACGATCTTGAGGACCAGGATGTCCTTGAACGAGTACAGCCGCTGGCTACCCGACCCGGCGGCGCCACGGATCGACGGTACGACCAGCCCGGTCCGTGCCCAGTAGTCGAGCTGACGGTAGGTGATGCCCGCGACCTGACACGCGCTCGGCACCCGGTAGCCGACCAGATCGTCCGGAACCGAGTCGTCCGGGAACAAGCCAGGCTGCACCACATCCTGCGATTGCTCTTCCACTGACCACTCCTTGCTCTGCCGACGTTCTCGAGTACCGGAGTCACGACGGATGTTGCCCGACTTTCGAGGTTACTCCTGCCATTGTCGGACCTGCACCGTTGTCGCACCAAGCACCGCGCGCGGCGATTCCCTCGACCTCTACTTCAGGTCTAGAAGATCGGGATGTGAATCAGCTGTCCGTGGCTTTGAAGTCGTCGGGTGAGACGGACTCGAGGAATTCCTTGAACTTCTCCACCTCGTCCTCGCGCTCGTCGGGCATCACCAGCCCGGCCTCGGCGAGTACCGGTTCCTCGGCGAAGATCGGGCAGCCGACGCGCAGCGCGATGGCCACCGAGTCCGACGGCCGCGCCGAGACCCGCAGGTCGCCGTCGAAGACCAGATCGGCGTAGAAGGTGCCCTCCTGCAGATCGACGATCCGCACTTCCTTGAGGGTATGCCCGAGCTCGGTGATCAGAATCTTGATCAGATCGTGAGTGAGCGGACGGATCGGCGTGACGCCCTCCTGCTCGAGCACGATCGCGGTGGCCTCGGCCTGCCCGATCCAGATCGGCAGGTAGCGCTCGCCCGCCGCCTCCCGCAGCAGCAGCACGGGCTGGTTCTGTGGCTGCTCGACACGGATGCCGATGACGCGCATCTCGCTCATGAAGTCTGCCTCCCATACTCGCCGCCGGCCGGCAGGAGCACTGCCCAGCTCGCCGTACACACGAGTCTAGGCGAATTCCGGGCGGTGCAACGAGGACGCCCGAGCCGAAATCGGCGTGTTGCCGGGGTGATACCCGATCCGGCGCTCGGGTGTGTCAGTTACCGAGGGCGGCCCGCACGGCCGCCTTCACCAGTGCCGCGTGCAGATTCAGCGACAATGCCGCCAGTTCGCGGACGGTCTCCTCGGCGCGGGCGCGCGCGTCGGCGTCGCGGCTCTTGGCGATCGGCGCGGCGATCTGGGCGACCAGGGCCGCCTCGCGATCGGCGGCCAGCTTGAACGCGCGCAGATGCCGGGCCTCCAGCCCGAATTCGGCCATCGACTTGGCCGCGCGGGCCAGCGTCACCGCGTCGGATTCGAAGAAGCCGCCCGCACCGGGGACGATCAGTCCGGCGCGCAGCAGGTCGTCGAGAAAACGGTCGTCGATGCCCGCTTTGGCGAGCAGATCGCCCCGAGTGAGCCGGACCCCGACGTCGAAGCGCAATTCGTCCGGCGTGATCTCGCCGGGAACGACACCGAGCCTGCGGGGCTGGGCCGGACTGGGCTCGCCGTCGGTGTCCGCGCGCGCGGAGCCGGACAGCGACTGCCCGGCCTCCGCGGCGCTGTGGCGGGAGTGCGCCCTGGCGCGCGCTTCACGCACGCCCAGGGTCGCCGCACCACTGTCGATCGCTTCGAGCTGCTCCTTGATCACCTTCAGCGGCAGGTACTGATCGCGTTGCGCGGTCAGTACGAAGCGCAGCCGTTCGTAATCGGCCACCGAGAACCGCCGGTACCCCGACGGCGTTCGTTCCGGCCGGATCAGGCCCTCGGATTCGAGGAACCGGATCTTCGAGATGGTGATGTCAGGAAAATCTGGTCGCAGCAGGTCGAGCACGGAGCCGATCGACATTCCTCCGCGCGCCCACTGCGCCGCCCCCGTCACAGCACTGCGCCCCGCACGGACACCAGCACCGTAGGGGTCATCGCGACCCCGCGCCCGACGCCGACTCGTTCGCCTGCGCGCGCGGACCGGTCAGGAAGACCAGCCGGAACTTGCCGATCTGGACCTCGTCGCCGTTCTGCAGCTCCGAGGAGTCCACCGGCTCCCGATTGACGTAGGTGCCGTTGAGGCTGCCCACATCGACGACCTGGAACGAGTCGTCGTCCTGGCGGAACTCCGCGTGCCGGCGGCTGACGGTGACGTCGTCGAGAAAGATGTCACTGTCGGGATGGCGACCGGCCGAGGTGGTCGGCTGATCCAGCAGGAAGCGCGAGCCCGCGTTCGGGCCGCGCTTGACCACCAGGAGGGCCGCGCCGACCGGCAGGCCCTCGACGCCCTGCACCGGCTGTTCGCCGGTCGGCTCTCCGGAGCGCGACGCGTCGACCTCGTTGAGGAAGTCCGCGCGGAAGACCGACGTCGTCTCGGCCGCGGTCTCCCCGTAACCCGGGTCCCTGTTCTCGCTCACCGTTTCTCTCCTCCTCGAACCTGATTATCCATGCAAGCAGGTGCTGTATTCGGCGACACGACCGGCGCGATCACATCGCCAGGAAAAAATTCCCGGCGTCGATTCCCCGACGTATCCGCTTGGCTTTGACCGTACCCTGCCGGGGCGTGCCCGTGCAGGGAGAACTGTGAAGGCTTACTCAGCCCCCGATAACTCCTTGATAACCCGCCGCATCCAGCAGTTCACCGAGTGCGGAATCGAGGGTGGCCGCGTCGTCGAAGGCGAGTTCGAACAGCCAGCCCTCGTCGTACGGATCGCTGTTGAGCGTCTCCGGTGCCGAGACCAGATCCTCGTTCACCGCAACGACTTTGCCGCTCAGCGGGGCGTAGATGTCGGACACGCTCTTGGTCGACTCGACCTCGGCGACGCTCTCACCCGCGGTCACGTCCTTGTCGACGTCGGGCAGCTGTACGAACACGACGTCACCCAGCTGTGACTGGGCGTAGTCGGTGATGCCGACACGAACCGCCGTGGGGCCGGTCCGCCGCACCCATTCGTGCTCCTCGGTGTAGCGCAGATCCTCAGGGGTCCGGGTCACAGGACGTCCTTTCGTCGTCAACGTTGCACGCAACAGTATCGACTAGCTCCCGCGGTGCGGCACAGGCGGTATCGATCGCGCGACCGCGACCGCCAGCCCCGCGTAGAGCACCCCCGTCCAGACGTAGAGCGCGGTGCCCCAGATCAGCAGTGCCCAGCCGAATGCCCAGCCGAAACCTGCCCCTGCCCAGTCCATCTCCCCCGTGAGCAGCCACGGCAGGGCCGACATCAGCGCGAAGGTGGCCGCCTTGCCCAGGTAGATCACCTCGGGGGCGGGCAGGTCACGGCGCTTGTATACCGACAGGGTCACGGTGAGTACCAGATCGCGACCGATCAGGATCACGGCGATCCACCACGGGATCAGGCCGCGTGCGACGAACGCCACGAGCGTCGTCACGAGGTATAACCGGTCCACTAGCGGATCGAGCAGCGCGCCCAGCCGGGAGGACTGGTCGAGCAGGCGGGCCAGTTTGCCGTCGAGGAAATCGGTGACACCGCTCGCGATCAGCAGCGTGAACGCCCAGCCGTCCGCGTGGCGGACCAGCATCAACCACAGGAATATCGGGATACCGATCAGCCGGAGCAGGCTCAGCACGTTGGGCACGGTCAGGATGCGGTCGCTGAACACGCCACCGGTTTCGGTGTCGTTGGTGCCCGGCGTTCCCGATTCGGTTGCCACGCCCCTGCATACCGCACCGACCCCCGCTCGCGCCATCCGGCCACGCCGAAAACCCTCGGGCGTGTCCGGTTGCCGCGCGGTCGCGATGCCCACGGTCCCCCGACCCGCTAGCCTGGGCAGTTGTGTCCGACAGTGGTCCAGATCTGCGCTCCTACGTTTCCGCCGAGGACGCTCGCGAGCGCGGCCGCGCCGCGCGCGAGCGCGTGCCGGTCGATACGCGCGACCGGGCCGTCGCGAGCCCCGACCGGCCGACCGTGCTCGAGTTCGTCGAGGCGAGCAACCGGGGCCGGATCGAGCGGCTGGTCCCCCTGCGGATCGGCCGGATGGCCGCGTCCCCGTTCACCTTCTTCCGTGGCGCCGCCGGGCTGATGGCGGCCGACCTGGCCGCGGGTCCCGACAGCGGACTGGCCGCCCAGATCTGCGGCGATGCCCACGCCGCCAACTTCGGCCTCTACGGCACCCAGCGCGGCGAGATCGTCATGGACATCAACGATTTCGACGAGACCGTGCTCGGGCCCTGGGAATGGGACCTGGAGCGGCTGGCCGCCAGCCTGGTCCTGGCCGGGCGCGAGAGCGGCGCCGCCGAGGACGACTGCGTGCGGGCCGCGCGCGACGCCGCCCGTTTCTACCGGCAGACCGCCGCCGAGCTCGCCGAGATGCCGTTCATGCAGTCCTGGACCGCGCTGCCCGACGAGTCGATCCTGGGCAAGGCCAAGGCCGACGACCTGATCGACGACTTCAAGAAGGCCGCCAAGAAGGCCCGCAAGAACACCAGCGCCAAGGTCGTGGCGAAGTGGACCGAGCACCTCGACGATCACGAGACCGGCATCCGCAAGCACCGCTTCGTCAGCGATCCGCCGATCCTGACCCCGGTCGACGCCGCGGTCGCCGACGCTGTGATCGACGGCCTGGAGCGGTACGCGAGCACCATCCGCGAGTCGCGTCGCGCCCTGCTGGCGCGCTTCGCGGTCTCGGATGTGGCGTTCCGGATCGTCGGCACCGGCAGTGTCGGCCTGCACAGCTATGTGGCGCTGCTGCACGGCAACGACGGCGAGTCGCTGGTGCTGCAGGTCAAGCAGGCCAGGCCGTCCGCGCTGGCGCCCTTCCTGCCGCCGGTCGCGGCACGCCACGAAGGCGAGCGGATCGCGGCGGGCGCGCGCAGCGTGCAGTCCGAGACCGACATCCTGCTCGGCTGGACCACCGTCGACCTGGACGAGCCGCTGCCGTTCATCGTCCGCCAGTTCCGCAATCTCAAGGGCAGCATCGACCCGGCCGGGCTCTCCGCCGACGACCTCGACGACTACGGCAGGCTCGCGGGCGCACTGCTGGCCAGGGCGCACTCGCGCTCGCTGGACCCGCGCACCCTGGCCGGCTATTTCGAGGCCGACGACGAGGCGTTCGACGAGGCGGTGGCCGCCTACGCGGTACGTTATGCCGACCGGACCGAGGCCGATCACGCCGAGCTGGTCGCGGCCGTCGCGGCGGGCCGGATCGCCGCCGAACCGAGCTGAACACCAGCGGCATCCTGCCGGGCATCCACCGGTTGTCGAGCTACGATGTACGCCAACGGTTCTCGGCCCGCGGCGCCAACGACCCAGAAGGGCGGACTCCATGCTCGTGCGCGTGCAGAATGCGGCAGGCACCGATGCCGAGCTGGCACTGATCGATTGGCTGCGCACGTGGAAGGATCCGGCCAGCCCGCACGGCGTCGCCACGATCAACTGCGGCCTGTTCCACAACGACCGCCTGCACCAGCTCGACGCGGTGGTGTGGACGCCGACCAGTTGCGTGATCATCGAGGCCGAGACCTTCGCCGTGCCGCAGGACGGTGTGCTGGAGATCCCGCTCAACGGCCCGTGGATGGTCTCCGGTGAGCTCGCCCAGTTCACCGGCGGGGAAAAGTCGACGCCGCTGGAGCGCTCACGGGAACACACCTTCGCCCTGCAGGACTATCTCGCCGCGCGCGGACTCGGCCAGCGGGCGGTGCACGGGCTCGGTGTGATCGTGCCGCAGCCGGGCGCGCAGATCGACGTGCACCAGGGCTGGAACGATCCGAGCTTCGATGTGATAGTCACCGACGATCCGCACCGGCTCGAGCAGTACTTCGAGATGCTGGCCGCCAAGGAACACAATCTCTGGACGGCCAACGACATAGCCATCGCGTTCCGCGGCCTGGGCATCCTGCCGTACCTGCCCGCCCCGCAGGACCTGCTCAACGAGGGTTTCCTCGGCCCGATCGATGTGACGTTGTGGCACGGCGGCCCCACCCAGGCCCAGGCCGAGCAGTACGCCGAGGAACAGGCCCAACTCGAGCGCGAGCTGGCCTCGCGTGGCCTGGTGGCGCCCTGGTACAGCCCGTGGAAGCTCTACCCGCGCGTCGGCGGCGACCTGGACTTCGGTCGCGCGTTCCTGCGGATCACCCTGGCGATCGGCATGATCGTGGCGATCGCGTGGGTGCTGTGGTTCGTGGTGACCGCGGTGCTCACCTACGGCCCGGCCTGAGACATCGCCACGCGACGGCTATCGTCGCGTCGGTGATCGACCACGTTTCCCCGCGGACCGCCACCGTCATCCGTGCGACGGCCATCGGGGCGGGCGCCGTGCTCACCGCCGCGCTTCCGCTCACCTTCCCCGCCGATGACGGACCCTCCGGACTGGACTCGGCCGTCGCCGACCCGATCGCCGAGGTGGTCTCCCCCGGCCTCGCCGAGGTGCTGGTCGCGCCGAGCAACGCGCCGGTCGTGCTCGTCCTGTTGCTGGCGGCGGTCGGCTGGTTCGCGGTGCGGCGCCGGTGGTGGGCGGCACTCACCATGCTGGTGGTTCCCGAGCTCGCGCTGGCGATCAACACGGTGGTGCTGAAACCGCTGTGGGACAGGCAGATGCACGACTACCTGGCCTATCCGAGCGGCCATACTGTCCATTTGGTCGCTGTCGCAACGACTTTCGCGTGTCTGGTGACAACTCTCACAGCGCGGATCGCGGTCGCGGCGCTCACCGTCCTCGCGATCGTCGCGATCATCCCCGGCATGGTCGAACTCGGCTACCACCGCCCCACCGATGTCCTCGGTGGGGCGGCAGCGGCGGCCTCGATGGCGCTGACCCTGTGCTGGCTCGCCGGGACGCTGCGCGCCAGGGTGGGTTAGGACCGGTCGAAAACGCTGGCGTCGGACAGCATTTCGGCGCGCAGCATGCTCTCCGGCACGCCCATCGCCTCGACCAGCGTGAGCGCGTCCGGACGCAACCGGTCGACGAGTTCGTTCACGCCGCGGCGCACCGCCTTGGCCCGCTCCACCGACATGAACCGGTGCATGATGTACCAGGACAGGTTCTCCTCCAGCGTCGCGTACACGTAGAGGTCGCAGACGGTTTCGGCGAGCGCCTTGGCGTCGGGGTCATCGATGGCGGCGATCCCGTCGACGAATTCCTCGAGCACCAGCCGGTCGATGTGCGCGGCGCCGGCGGCGAGGATGTGGTCCTGGGCGTTGTTGAACGCTTCGAACGGGCCGGTGTCGGCGGCCCGGGCGCGCAGCCGGTGGGCGGCGGTCCGCAGCAGGTAGTCCTCGCGGTCGGCGAACAGCTGCAGCTGCACCGAGCGCTTGGACAGGTCGCCCTCGTCGACGGACTCGTCGGAGCGGTCACGCAGGGTCTGGATCAGCTGGCGCACGCCGGATCGCTTGCGTACCACGTCGCCGGCCATGGTGGCGGCGAACTTCACCCAGCCCAGTGCGTCGAGGTCGCGGACCTCGTCGGAGTAGGCGGTGAGCAGTTCCTTGGCGACGAGCTGGGTGAGGACGACATTGTCACCTTCGAAGGTGGTGAACACATCGGTGTCGGCCTTGAGCGTGACGAGCCGATTCTCGGTGAGATATCCCGCACCCCCGCAGGCTTCGCGACATTCCTGGATGGCCCGGGTGGCGTGCCGGGTCTGCGCGACCTTGAAGCCGGCGGCGCGCTTCTCCAGCGCGCGCTGGGCGCCGGGCTCGACGTCGCGGCCGCTCTGCACCAGATCCATCCGGCGCACCAGGTCGTTCTGGGCGAAGGCCAGCGCGAAGGACTTGGCGACCAGCGGCAGCAGCCTGCGCTGATGGCTGCGGTAGTCCATCAGCAGCGTTTCCGCGCCGGTGTCGGGGTCGGCGAACTGGCGCCGGGCCAGCGCGTAGCGCACCGCGATGCTCAGCGCCACGCGCGCGCCCGCCGCGGCCGCGCCGCCGACACTGACCCGCCCGCGCACCAACGTGCCCAGGGTGGTGAAGAAGCGGCGGCTGGGGTTCTCGATCTCCGACGAGTAGGTGCCGTCGGGCTCGACGTCGGCGTAGCGATTGAGCAGGTTCTCCCTGGGCACCCGGACCTGGTCGAACACGATGCGGCCGTTGTCCACGCCGGGCAGTCCGCCCTTGAGACCGTCGTCGTAGGTGGTCACACCGGGCAGGTCGGCGCCGAGTTCGTCGCGGATCGGGACGAGCAGGCAGTGCACGCCCTTGCTCTCGCCGCCGGTGATCAGCTGCGCGAACACCGCGGCCATGCGCGCGTGCACCGCCGCGCCGCCGATGTAGTCCTTGCGCGCCGACGGGGTCGGGGTGTGGATCACGAATTCCTGGGTGGCCGGGTCGTAGGTGGCCGTGGTCTCCAGATTGGCGACATCGCTGCCGTGGCCGGACTCGGTCATCGCGAAGCAGCCGAGCAGGTCGAGGGAGATCAGCCGCTTGATGTACTCGCGGTGCCGTTCGGTGCCCAGGTTCTCCACGGCGCCGCCGAACAGTCCCCACTGCACACCGGATTTCACCCACAGCGAGAGGTCGGCGTAGGCCAGCATCTCCAGGCCGATCACGGCTCCGCCCGGGTCGCCGGTGCCGCCGTTCTCGGTGCGGAATCCGCGATCGGGATAGCCCATGGTCGCGATGACCCGCATCTGGTCGAGCACGCGGGCCCTGGCGGCGTGGATGTCGAGTTCGGGATCGCCGATGAAGCGGTCGTCGGCGAGCTGGACTCGAGCCTGGTCTCTGACCGCGCGCCACGGTCCGTCCAGCGCTGCGCGGAGATGTTCTGCCGTCGTCGATGTGCCGGTAGCCATGTTTCGACCATAATCCGTGGACAGTGCCCGGCGGCGGATTCGCGTTCTCCCTCACATCGCGCCCACGCCCCGCCCTCAGCCGGTGAACATGTCCCGCATCGACGCCGCGGTGGGCCGCCAGGTCAGTCCGAGCTCGGTCAGCGCGGCCGAGTCGTCGGTCGGGGTGTCGGCAGTGAGCAGCCACGCCGCCTCGTAACCGAACGCGGCGTCGACCTCGACGAACCGCGAGGCGACATCGGCGGCTCGGCCCAGCGCCCGGAACATGCCGGGGCGCACCGGAATCCGGCGGATCCGGCGCCCGGAAGCGGCGGCGAGCAGGTCGATGGCCGCGTCGAACGGGACCTGGTGCCCGCCACACAGATACCGACGCGGACCCTGACCGGGGACCATCGCCGCCGCGTGCAGCTCGGCCACGTCGCGGACGTCGATCATCGCCATCCCGCCGTCGAGCCGGGGCGCGAATCCACTGCGCAGCATGGTGTTCCAGCCGCGCTCGGTGATGCCACGCGTGCCGGCGAGACCCGGTCCGATCACACTCGAGGGATAGGTGATCACCACCGGTGCGCCACTGCGCTGCAGGGCCCGCGCGACCCGGTCGGCGGCGGACTTGGTGCGACCGTAGGCGCTGCGCCCCGTCGCGGTGGGACTGTCCGGGGTCATGACCGGGTCCGGGCACGGGAACAGCGCGCTGTAGCTGGCCACGTGCACGATGGGGTCGAGTCCGGCCAGGGCCGCACGGCACAGGATCTCGGCGGTGGCGTCGACATTGACCTGCCACATCAACGGTTCGCGGCGGTCGTCGGTGGCCACGATGCCTGCCGCGTGCAGCACCGCGGCACAGCCGTCGAGCAGCGCGGTGATCGTGTCGCTGTCGCGCAGGTCGCCGCGCAGGACGGTGATGCGGTCGCGGTCCTGCGCGAACTCCGGCCACCATCGGTCCAGTGATTCGCCGGGGTGGACCAGCAGCTTGATCTCGTGGCCGTCCGCGAGCAGGGCGGCGACCGTGGGCGCGCCGAGATAACCGGTGCCTCCGGTGACGGCGATTCTCACGATCGGGTTCCCTCGGCGATCGGCAGCACACAGCGGGTGCCGGTGAAGATGGTCGGCATGCACTCGTTGCAGTGCGTGCAGGCGGCGGTGGTCGTGGTCTCGGCCGCGATCCGGCGGGGCAGGTCGGGTTCGCACAGCAGCGCCCGGCCCATCGCGACGAACTCGAAGCCCTCGGTGCGGGCGAGCCGCATGCCGTCGTAGTCGGTGATGCCCCCGAGCAGGACGAGTGGCATGCGCAGTGCCGAGCGGAACAGCCGGGCACGGTCGAGCAGGTAGGCGCTGCGGTACGGGTATTCGCGCAGAAATACCGGCCCGGCTACGCGCAGCCCCCAGCTCAGTGGTGGCCGGAAGGCGCGGGCGAAGGCCCGCCGGGGCGCGTCGCCGTGGAAGTACAGCATGGGGTTGAGCAGCGAGCTGCCCGCCGTCAGCTCGAGCGCGTCGAGCGTCCCGTCGGCTTCCAGCAGCTGCGCGACCTGCACGGACTCGGCCGGCCGCAGGCCACCGGCGACCCCGTCGTCCATATTGAGCTTGGCCAGCACGGCCAGGCGGCCACCGACCGCGCCTGCCACCCCCTCGGCGATCTCCCTGGCCAGTCGCGCCCGGTTGACCAGGCTGCCACCGTAGCCGTCGCGGCGCCGGTTGAGCAGCGGGCTCAGGAAGGCGCTCACCAGATAGTTGTGGCCGAAGTGGATTTCCACCGCGTCGAACCCGGCCTCCTCGGCCAGCAGCGCGCTGCGCACGTGCGCGGCGACCAGCTCCGCGATCCCGTCGGCGTCGGGGCGCCGGGTCATACTCATCCCGAGCGGGGAGAACAGCCTGCTCGGGGAGAGCGCGGGCACGCCATTGGACGCGGCGTTGGCCACCGGCCCGGCGTGCCCGATCTGTGCCGAGGCCGCGGCGCCCTCGGCGTGGATCGCGTCGGTGAGCCGCCGCAGCCCCGGTACCGCGTCGGGTCGCATCCAGATCTGATGCCGGTCGGTACGGCCCTCGGGCGCCACCGCGCAGTAGGCGACCGTGGACAGCCCGACACCGCCGGCGGCGATGCGGCGGTGGAACTCCACCAGGTCGTCGGTGACCAGTGCGTCCGGTGTCCGGCCTTCGAAGGTGGCGGCCTTGATCACGCGGTTGCGCAGGGTGATCGGGCCGAGGGTCGCCGGAGCGAAGATGTCGGTCATCGCGCACCCGGCCCCGCGAGTCCGGCCAGCACGAAATCGCGCAGCGTGCCGACGGTGCCCGCCGACGGCGGGTGCCCCGCGCCGAAGCGCATGATCAGCACCTCGAACGCGAGCAGCCAGCGCCGCTGCGCCTCGGCGGGATCCAGCTCAGGGAGGAACCCGACCCAGGTGTCGAGCTGGAACCAGTCTCCCGTCCAGCCCACTTCTCGCCGGCCGAGCACCAGCTCCGCGAGCAACCGCAGGTACAGCCGGCCGTGCGGCTGCGCGGCCAGCTCCGCCAGCGGCCCGATCACCGCGTCCACCACCTCGGCGAGCTCGGCCTCCCGCCGTGCCGCCGCGCCGAGCTGTTCGGCCCACAACGGCGCCAGCCGGTCCTCGAGCAGCGCGGCGACCAGCGCGTCCTTGCTGCCGAAGTGATAGTGCACCGCCGCCGGATTGGTCTCGGCGGCCGCGCACACCGCCCGCACCGAGACCTCCACCGAGGGCTGCGCCAGCAGCAGTTCCTCCGCGGCGGCGAGCAGCCGCTCCCGCGTCTCCACCGAGCGCGCGTCGCGGGCCTTCGTACCGATTGATGCCATACCGGCAGTCAACCAGATTTCCATCACTGCTTCAATCATTATTTCAAACAATGATTGACAAATCGCCCACGGAAAACGCTTGATCGCGGATTGAACGAGCGTTTAGTATCTTGAACATGTGTTCAGCCAACAGCCCGTACCGCAAGGATCCGCCGCCGATCTGACGACCATGGCCCGCATTCGCGATACCGCGATCGACCTGTTCGGCGAACAGGGTTTCGGCGTCGGTGTCCGGGCGATCGCGGCGGCGGCCGGCGTCTCACCCGGCCTGGTGAACCATCACTTCGGTTCCAAGGACGGCCTGCGGGCCGCCTGCGACGATCGCGTGCTCGAGCTCATCCGCGACGAGAAGCTCCGCGTCATCCGCTCGCAGGGTGCCGCCGCCATGCTCACCGCACTGGCCGAGATCGAGATGTACGCCCCGCTGGTCGCCTACATGCTGCGCAGCTTCCAGGCCGGCGGCTCGCTGGCCGAATCGCTGCTCGAGCACATGGTCGCCGACGCACAGGAGTACATGCAGGCCGCCGTCGAGGCGGGCCGGCTCAAACCCAGCCGCGACCCTGCGGCCCGGGCCAGATACATCGTGCTCTGCCACGTCGGAGCCACCAACCTCTATCTGCAGATGCGAATGCAGCGCGAGGGAAAGCTCGACTACCGCAAGGCGATCCGGGATCTGTCGGACCTGACCACCTTCCCGGCACTCGAGCTCTACACCCAAGGCATGCTGACCGATTCGACTCTGCTCGACAGCCTCATCGAGGAGTAGACGATGCCCTCCCCCACCACCGATCGGGTCATCGAAGCCCATGGCCTGCGGAAGACTTTCGGCCGATTCGCCGCGCTCGACGGACTGGACCTACAGGTCGGTCCCGGCGAGATCCACGGTTTCCTCGGCCCCAACGGCGCAGGCAAATCCACCACGATCCGGGTCCTGCTCGGCGTCCTGCGCGCCTCCGGCGGCGCGGCGGCGTTGTTCGGCCGCGACCCGTGGACCGACGCGGTCGCCCTGCACCAGCGGATCGCCTATGTGCCAGGCGATGTCACGCTCTGGCCGTCGCTGTCGGGCGGCGAGACGATCGATCTGCTCGCCCGGATGCGCGGCGGCCTCGACGAGACCCGCCGCGCCGAATTGATCGAGCGGTTCGAGCTGGACCCGACCAAGAAGGCCCGCACCTACTCCAAGGGCAACCGGCAGAAAGTCGCGCTCGTGTCGGCCTTTTCGGCGAACGCCGATCTGCTGATCCTCGACGAGCCGACCTCGGGCCTGGACCCGCTGATGGAGAAGATCTTCCAGGGCTGTGTGCGCGAGGCCGCCGCCCGCGGCGCGACGGTGCTGCTGTCGAGTCACATCCTGTCCGAGGTCGAGCATCTCTGCGATCGGGTGACGATCATCCGCGCGGGCCGCACGGTCGAATCCGGTTCGCTCGACCAGCTCCGGCACCTGAGCCGCACCGCGATCACGGCCGAATTGATCGGCGACCCGGGCGATGTCGGCGCGCTGCCCGGTGTCGAGGACGTCGAACGCGACGGCTCGACGCTGCGCTGCCAGGTCGACGCCGACCACCTCGGCCAGCTGATCCGGGTACTGGGCGACGCGGGCGTACGCAGCCTCACCAGCGCACCGCCGACGCTCGAGGATCTGTTCCTGCGGCACTACCACGTCGAGGCCGACGACGCGACCACCGGGGAGAAGGTGCGGGCATGACCACCATCGCAGTCTCCCCCGGGTTTCTCGGAACCAGCAGCACCGCAGGGGAATTCGCGGGCACCGGCCAGATGCTGCGCCTGTACCTGCGCCGCGACCGGATCATCGCGCCACTGTGGTCACTGCTGATCGGGCTGATGCCCGCAGTGCAGATCGTCTCGATCAAGGACCTCTACTCCACCCAGCAGCAGCTCGACAGTTTCGCCGCGACCACGGCGGCCAGCCCGGCGCTGCTGGCCATGTACGGTCCCGTGTTCAACTCCTCGCTCGGATCCATCGGCACCTGGAAGGCCGGGGCGATGTATTCGATGATCGCCATCGCCGCCGTGCTGACGGTCATCCGGCACACCAGGGTCGAGGAGGAGACCGGGCGCGCGGAACTCGTCGGTGCCACCAGCATCGGCCGTTTCGCCAGCCTCACCGGTGCGCTGCTGCTGACCGTCGGCGCATCGGCGGTGGCCGGAATCGCCTGCACCGCTTCGCTGCTCGCGACGGATCTGCCGGTCGCGGGGTCGGTGGCCTGGGGCGCGGCGCTGGCCGCGTCGGGCGTCGTCTGGGCCGCGGTGGCCGCGGCGGCCGCGCAGCTGAGCAACGGCGCGCGGATCGCACGCGGTGTCGCGCTGGGCGCGCTGGGCGCCGCGTTCGCGGTGCGCGCGGTCGGCGACGCCGGAAACGGTGTGCTGTCGTGGTTCTCGCCGGTGGGCTGGTGTCTGCAGATCCGCCCGTACGCGGAGGAACGCTGGTGGGTGCTGGTGCCGCTGGCCGCCGTCGCCCTCGGGGCGACCCTGCTCGCCTACCAGCTGCTGCGTACTCGCGATCTCGGTGGCGGTCTGCTGGCCGAACGTCCCGGTCCCGCCGTCGCGGGTGCCGTACTGTCGGGTCCGGTCGGGCTGGCGTGGCGGTTGCAGCGGGGGTCGATGCTGGCCTGGACGATCGGTTTCGGCCTGTACGGTCTGCTGATCGGTGGCGCGGTGAACAGCATCGGCGGGATGCTCGACGACAGCGGGACCCTGCAGGACTTGGTCACCTCGATGGGCGGTTCCACCGACCTCGAGAAGTCGTTCATCGCCTACGCGATCACCATGCTGGCCGCGGCCGCCGCCGCGTACTCGGTGTCGGCGGTGCTGCGTCTGCACGAGGAGGAGAACTCCGGCCGCGCCGAAAGCGTGCTGGCCGCGGCGGTCGGCCGGGTGCGGTACGCGGCGAGCCACCTGCTGTTCGCGCTGGCCGGGCCTGCTGTCACGCTGCTGGTGGCGGGTCTCGGTATCGGTGTCGTCTGGGGCGCCACCGACGGCGACATCGTCGGCAAACTCGGCGAATCACTGAGCGCCGTCGCGGTGCAGCTGCCCGCCGTCTGGGTGGTCACCGCGATCGCGCTGCTGCTGTTCGGCGTGATCCCGAAGTACGCGTCACTGGCCTGGGCGGTGCTGAGCGCGATGATCGTCATCGTGCTGCTCGGCGCACTGGGCACCTTCCCGCAGTGGCTGATGGACCTGGTGCCGTTCGTGCATCCGCCGAAGCTGCCGGGCGCGGCGTTCGACATCGTCCCGATCGGATGGCTACTGCTGGTCGCGGCGCTGGGAATCGCCGTGGGGCTGACCGCCTTCCGACGGCGCGACCTGCGCTGAGCCGGAGCCGGGGTGGCGCGCGTCGCGCACCACCCCGGTGGCCGCTACGCAGTCGATGCCGCCGAGCGGCCCGTTAGCGACAAGTTGTCCGAAACTCTCAGTTACTGAAATTATCTGTCACACATACCCTTTGACCTGCGACGATCGGTGACAATTCCCACACGGCGACCGAGCGCCACGAGCTTGCCCGGCTAGGTTACCGACGAGTACGGTGAGTGCCTGCCGGGACGACGATGTGCCCGGTTTCTCTCCAGCCACTTTGCTGCTGGATTTCGACACTTGATGCCCGCATCCACCGCCGCATGCCGGATCACTGTTGCACGACACCGTGTTTCGAGAATTTCAGGAGGGGCGATGGTTTCCTACATCGTGACAGGCGGTACCGGATTTCTGGGTCGGCGAGTGGTGCGGGGGCTACTCGCCGCCGACCCCACGGCGATCGTGCACGTCCTGGTGCGTGCCGAATCGCTGGCCAAGTTCACCGCGCTGACCGCGCAGCACCCCGACGGTGATCGGGTGTTCGCGCTGGTCGGCGACCTGACCGCCGATGGTCTCGGCCTCGGCGACGAACCGCCGCGCGCCGACCACGTGCTGCACCTGGGCGCGGTCTACGACATGACCGCCGACGAGGAGACCGCGCACGCGGCCAATGTCGCGGGCACCCGCTCGGTGATCGAGCTGGCGCGCAGGCTCGACGCCGTACTGCACCACGTGTCCTCGGTGGCCGTGGCGGGCGATCACCGCGGCAAGTTCTTCGAGGAGGATTTCGACCTCGGCCAGAACCTGACCTCGCCGTATCACCGCACCAAGTTCGCCGCCGAGAAGCTGGTCCGGGAGACCACCGACGTGCGCTGGCGGGTGTATCGCCCAGCCATCGTGGTCGGCGATTCGCGCACCGGCGAGATGGACAAGATCGACGGCCCCTACTACTTCTTCGCCGCGATCGACGCCCTCTCGGCGCTGCCCGCCGAATTGCCTTTGCCCCTCCCGGATCTGGGCGCCACCAACGTCGTTCCGGTCGACTACGTCGCCGAGGCGATGATCCGGCTGGTGCGCAAGGACGGGCTCGACGGGCGCACCTTCCACCTGGTCAACCCGCAACCGCAGCCCTTCGGCGAGATCTACCGCGCGCTGGCCACCGCCGCGGGCGGCCCGGTGGGGATCGGCACCGTCCCCGGCAGTGCCCGCGCGCTGTCCGGCCTCGGCCACGTGCCCGGCGCCCACGTGGTGCGCGACTTCCTGTTCGAGCAGGCAGGCATTCCCGCCGAGGTCGCACCCCACGTCGGCTTCACCGCCGAGTTCGTCGCCGAATCGACCCGGGCCCAGCTGCCCGGGCTGACGGTCCCGGCCTTCGACACCTACGCCCAGCGGCTGTGGGACTTCTGGCGGGCAAACCTCGACCCGCATCGCGGGCGCGTCCCGGCCGACGCCGACCGGCTCGCGGGCCGGATCGTGCTGATCACCGGCGCGTCCTCGGGCATCGGTTTGGCCACGGCGCACGCGGTCGCCGAGCGCGGCGCCACCGTGCTCATGGTGGCCCGGGGCGTCGAAGACCTCACCGCCGCAGCGGAATCCGTGCGGGCAAATGGCGGCACCGCCATCGCCTACCCGTGCGACATCACCGACGCGACGGCCGTCGACGACCTCGTGCGGCAGCTGCTGAGCGAGCACGGCCACGTCGACTACCTGATCAACAACGCGGGCCGGTCGATCCGTCGCTCGGTCGCCAACTCGGTGGACCGCATGCACGACTTCGAGCGCACGATGGCGGTGAACTACTTCGGCGCCGTGCGGCTGATCCTGGCGCTGCTGCCGTCGATGCGGGAGCGGCACTTCGGCCACATCGTCAATATCTCCTCCATCGCGGTGCAGACCAAGGTTCCCCGCTTCGCCGCCTATGCCGCCAGCAAGTCGGCGCTGGACAACTTCAGCGATATCGCCGCCGTCGAGAACCGTGGTGCCGGTGTCTCTTTCACGTCCATCCGGATGCCGCTGGTGCGCACCCCGATGATCGCCCCCACCGATCTCTACCGGGCACTGCCGCTGCCCGACCCCGAGCGCGCCGCTCGCATCGTGGTTCGCGCGATGCTGGAACGGCCCGACCGGATCGACACTCCGGTCGGCACCTTCTCGCAGGCAGTCGAGATGTTCCTGCCCTCGCTCAAGCGCAGCATCATGCACACCGGCTTCCGCCTGTTCGGCGAATCCACTGCCGCACAGGGAAAGCCGGTCCTGGCCGAGCCCGCGCCCGAGCCCGCGGAGCCGGCCGAGCCGAGCCGCAACGCACTCACCGTCCTGGCTCCGGTGCTCACCCCACTGATGGTGATGCCGGGCTCGGCGGCCCGGGTGAGCCGCATGCTGCCCGGCGTGCACTGGTAGGCACCCGCTGACGACACCGGGCCGCTCACGATCAGGTCGTGAGCGGCCCGGTTCGTCGCGGTGGCGACAGTTGTCCCGATCAGTGCGCGGGGACCGGCTCCGACGGCTGCCACGGCTCCCCCGCCGCGATCAGCGGACGGATCGCCCGCAGTTCGCGGGGCCTGCGCATGGCGACGGCGCCGACCGGCCGCTGCTCACGCAGGGCCACGGCCAGGAAGTCCTTGCCGTCGAGGTCGCCGTCGACGATCAGCTCGTCGTGCGGATGGAGCCACCCGGCGAACTGCATCGAGACACCGTGCTGATCGGTCCAGCCCCACGGGACTTCTGCCGGCGTGGCCGGGTGCCCGAGGATCGACAGCGCGGCCGCCGCACCGGCGGTCACCGCGGAGTTCCAGTGCTGGCCGCGTTCGAATTCGCCACGCAGCGGATGGAATCCGGTGGTGGCGTCGCCCGCGGCGAACACACCCGCCGCCGAGGTGCGGTAGTGCTGGTCGATGACGATGCCGTCGTTGACGGCGATCCCGGCGGCCTCGGCCAGCCCCGTCTCCGGGACCGAACCGACAGCGACCAGTGCGGCTGCGGCCGACCAGGTGCGCCCGTCCGCGGCGGTGGCCGTGACACCGGCACCGGCGTCGACGAGCTGGGTGGTCACCACGTCGTTCTCCACCACGACGCCGTGTTCCGCGTGGATCCGGCGCATCAGCTCGGACACGGCCGCAGGCACCACCCGATCCATCAGCGCGGGACCGGCGTTCAGCAGTGTCACCCGGGCACCCAGGCCACGGACGGTGGCGGCGACCTCGCATCCGATCAACCCACCTCCGATGATCAGCAGCGAGCCGCCCGCGGCGATCGCCGCCTGGAGCGCGGCGATGTCGGCGCGGGTGCGCAGGGTGTGCACCCGGGTCGACGCGGTGTCGATCGACCGCGCCCGAGCGCCGGTGGCCAGCAGCAGACTGTCGTAACCGAGCACCTCCCCGGTACCCAATCGCACTGTCGCACGGTCGGTGTCGACGGCGTCCACCCCGAACGCGGGGCGCAGATCGATCCGGTTGTCGATCCAGAACTTGACCGGCTTGAGCACCGCGCGATCGAACGAGCCGGTGCCTGCCAGCAGTTCCTTCGACACCGCGGGCCTGCGATAGGGCAGGTCCGGTTCGTCGCCGACGAGGACGATCTCCCCGGCGTAGCCCTCGCGCCGCAGCGTCTGGGCCGCGGTGGCACCGGCGACACCGGTACCGACGATGACGATCCGGCCGCTCATCCGCGACTCACCTCGAGCATCTCGAAGTCGGCCTTGGCGGCGCCGCAGTCCGGGCAGGACCAGTCGTCGGGGATGTCGTCCCAGCGGGTGCCGGCCTCGATGCCGTCCTCGGGCCAGCCGAGCGCCTCGTCGTACTCGAAACCACATTGCACGCACCGGAACAGCTTGTAGTCGCTCATCGCGACACCTCCTTGCTCGGTGCGAAATCCAGCTTCTCGCGGACACCGCAGTCCGGGCAGCACCAGTCGTCGGGAATCGCGGACCAGGCGGTGCCCGCCGGGAAACCCTCGCGGGGCGCGCCTGCGCTCTCGTCGTAGCGGTAGTCGCAGACCGGACAGGTGTAGGCGGCCATCAGCGCGCTCCGTACTTCGCCAGGACCTTGTCCCGCTTGGCGGGCTGGATGTTCACACGGGCGATGTCGCCGTCGTAGTGCGCGAGCACGCGCGGGTCCATCACCTTGCGCCACAGCGGCGTCAGGTAGGCCAGGCCGATCAGGCTGGCGTAGCCGCTGGGCAGTTCGGGCGCACCGTCCATGTGCCGCAGCGTCTGATAGCGCCGGGTCGGGTTGGCGTGGTGATCGCTGTGCCGCTGCAGGTGGTACAGGAAGATGTTGGTGACGATGTGGTCGGAGTTCCAGCTGTGCTCGGGAGTGCAGCGCTCGTAGCGGCCCGACGCGGACTTCTGCCGGAGCAGGCCGTAGTGCTCGAGGTAGTTCACCGTCTCCAGCAGTGAGAAGCCGTACACGGCCTGGATCAGCAGGAACGGCAGGATCACCGGGCCGAACACCGCGACCAGCGCCCCCCACAGCACCACCGTCATCAGCCAGGCGTTGAGCACGTCGTTGTGAATGCTGAACGGCCCCTTGCCGAGTCGCTCGAGGCGGGTGCGCTCGAGTTCCCACGCCGAGACCAGGCTGCCCCACACGCTGCGCGGCAGGAACGTCCAGAACGATTCGCCGAAGCGGGCGCTGGCCGGGTCCTCCGGTGTGGACACGCGCACGTGGTGACCGCGGTTGTGCTCGATGTAGAAGTGGCCGTACCCGGTCTGCGCGAGGGTGATCTTCGACAGCCAGCGCTCCAGCTCGTCCTTCTTGTGCCCGAGCTCGTGCGCGGTGTTGATCCCGATGCCGCCCATCGCGCCGATGGTGAAGGCCAGGCCGATCTTGGACACGAGGCCGAGACCGCCGTCGATGCCGAGCCAGGACAGATTGCCCGCCGTCCACAGGTAGCAGGCGAACACCAGGCTCACCAGCTGCAGGGGAATGTAGGCGTAGGTGCAGTACCGGTAGTACCGATCGTTCTCGAGCAGCTCCATCGCCTCTTCCGGCGGGTTCTTGCCGTCGGGGCCGAAGAAGCGATCCAGGATCGGCAGCAGCACGTAGAGCAGGATCGGCCCGAGCCACCACCAGACCGGCGCGACAGCGGTCCAGCCCAGCTGATCGAACGCCCAGACGAAGGCGACGGCCAGCAGCGTCGCGCTGGGCGCGATCAGGCCGAACAGCCAGAGGTAGCGCTTGGGGTCACGCCAGTGCAGTACCGCCGTCGACCCTTCGTGGTCGTCGATGCGAGATGTCGTCATTGTCATTCTCCTGATCGCCGAGACACAGGCTCGGTTGTTGCCGTCTTCGTTTACAACATAGCGCTATGTGTTCTCAGTGAATACACTCAATGAGGAATTGTCAATGAACGGGCAGATTCGATAGCACATGTACGATGATCGAGTGGCCGAATCGCCGAACTTCCACGCCGAGATGCGTCTGCTGTTGCGTGACCGCATGCTCGATGCCGCCCGCACCATGGTCGTCACCGAAGGGTGGGGCGCGGTCAACATGTCGCGCGTGGCCAAGGAGGTCGGCATCAGCAGGCCGGTCCTCTACAAGGAAATCGGCACCAAGCAGGCACTGGCCGACGCCCTGATCGAACGCGAGCTGGGCATCTACCTGGCCGGCATCGCCGAGACACTGGCCGAGCACCCCACCGACGCCATCACAGGCATGACCGCCGCCGCGGAATACGCGCTGCGCAACGCCGGGGACAACACCCTGATCAAGGCCGTACTCGCGGCCCGAACGGACGGCGACACCGCACTGCTGCCCGCGCTGATGAGCGATCCGGAGCCGGTGCTCGGCCGCGCGGTCGCCACGCTGACAGGCACCGTGCGCGAGCACTACCGGCTCGCCGAGCTGTCCGACGACGAGCTGACCTCGTTCGTCGAGATCATGGTCCGGCTGACCCTGAGTCATCTGTTCCAGCCGACCGGCAGCGTCGACCGCGCGGTGGCGCAGATCGGCACTGTCCTGTCCGGGGTACTGCCCGCCGTCTGACGACGACGGGCAACGGGCTCACAGCCGCGCGTCGACCTGTCCGACGGCGTTGGTGAAGGCCCAGCTGTAGGCCCCGTGCGCGGTCGGGAACACCCCGCCCGCGCAGACGGGATCGCCCGCGGTGCAATAGTTCGCCGTGCGGTCGGCGTACAGCGGCGCGACCGCGCCGCCGACGAGCCGCAGCGGGTCACCGAACAGCAGCACCGCGACCACCCGGGACGACAGTTCCGGTGGCAGCACCCACATTCCGGGCAGGATCATCATCGCGGGCGAGCCGAGGACGCCGTGCGTGACCGCCGCGCCCTGCGAGTACCCGACGAGCACGAAACGCTGGTCGGGGCAGGCCGCGGCCTGGGCGAGCACATGCGTCGTCATCGCCCTGGTGCCGTCGCTGACCGAGGAGGGCACCAGCAGATCCGCCGGGTACTCGACCCGGTGGGCGGTGGTGTCGACCGGTAGTTGCGCGCTCAGTACCGCGTAGAGCGGGTCGCCGACAACCGAGCCGAGATAGCCGGGTTCCTGTGTGCCACGGGCGACTACGACGTCGAGCGTGGCGCAACTCTGCGCCATCGCCGTCAGTCCCGGTGACATCGCTGTCCCGATCCCCGCGGCCAGTAGCAACACCGACAGCGCTCGCGCTGTCTGTCCTGCGACGTTACGAATTACCTTCCGGTTGGTCATGGCACCCACCCACTCACGCCGTTGTGAGAAATTTCGGAGATGAGCGATCACCGTCCACCGCAAAGGTATTCGGTGTGCTCAAGGGTGGGATACCCGCTGACCTGCATCGACTCGACGCGAACTCGGCATCTCTTGCGCCACGGTCGGGTCTCGGATCATCCTGCGGCGCAAGGCCGCAGGCCGGTCAGTGCTTCTTGGGCTTTTTCTTCTTCTTGGGCTTGTCGTGGTCGGGCTCCCATTCGTAGCCGGGGACGCCGCGCTCGCAGTAGGAGTTCTCGACGAGGACATCGCCCTGGTCACGCTCGCACCACCGCTCCGAACGCGAGCAGGAAGTTGTGCCGAGACCGGCGAGCACCGTGAACACGAGCAGGGCGGCACCGGTACGGGTTCGGACCTTCATGGATTCCCAGACCTCTCTCGAACGAAACGCCGCTGGTCAGGGCATTTTCCAACACTTGCCCCCGGCCACCGACGCACCAATGCTACGTTCCGTGGATGTCGAGCACAGTGTCAGAGCCCACCGACGACTTCACTCCCGACGCGATCGTCGTCGGCGCGGGCCTCGCCGGCCTGGTCGCCACGCACGAGCTGGTGCTGGCCGGCCGCAAGGTGCTGGTCGTCGACCAGGAGAATCGCGCCAACCTCGGCGGCCAGGCGTTCTGGTCGCTGGGCGGGTTGTTCTTCGTCGACAGCCCCGAGCAGCGCAGACTCGGCATCAAGGACTCCTACGAACTCGCACTGCAGGATTGGCTCGGCTCGGCCGGTTTCGATCGCGAGGACGAGGACCGGATGGCGCGCCAGTGGGCGCAGGCCTACGTCCGGTTCGCGACCGACGAGAAGCGGGATTACCTGCACGCCCTCGGTCTTCGCGTCACGCCGCTGGTCGGCTGGGCCGAGCGGGGCGGTGGGCTGGCCGACGGGCACGGCAACTCGGTACCCCGCTTCCATCTCACCTGGGGCACCGGCCCCGAGGTCGTGCGGGTCTTTCTCGAACCCGTGCTGGCCGGGGAGGCCCGCGGCCTGGTGCGGTTCGCGTTCCGGCACCGGGTCGACGAGCTGATCGTCACCGACGGCGCGGTCACCGGGATCAGCGGCAGCGTCCTGGCCCCCAGCGACACCGGGCGCGGGGTCGCCTCGAACCGGGAGCCGGTGGGCGAGTTCGCCTTCCACGCGCCATCGGTGCTGGTGAGTTCGGGCGGCATCGGGCACGCGCACGACCTGATCCGCCGCAACTGGCCGACCGACCGTCTCGGCCCGTGCCCGGAGACCATGATCTCCGGCGTGCCCGCCTATGTCGACGGCCGGATGCTGGGCATCTCCGAACAGGCGGGCGCGGCGCTGGTGAACCGGGACCGGATGTGGCACTACACCGAGGGCATCAACAACTGGGATCCGGTCTGGCCCGATCACGCGATCCGAATCATTCCCGGCCCGTCGTCGCTGTGGTTCGACGCCGACGGAATCCGCATGCCCGCACCGTGTTTCCCCGGTTTCGACACCAACGAGACCATGCGTCGGATCCTGTCGACCGGGCACGACTACTCCTGGTTCGTGCTCGACCAGACGATCATCGAGAAGGAGTTCGCGCTCTCGGGGTCGGAACAGAATCCCGACATCACGGGCAAGGATCTCAAGCTCACGCTGCGCAGCCGCGTCGCCAAGGGCGCGCCGGGTCCGGTGGAGGCGTTCAAGCGGCACGGCGTGGACTTCGTCGTCGCGAACTCGCTGACCGAACTCGTCGACGGTATGAACGCCATCGCGCGGGGACCGAAGCTGGACGCGGCCGCGCTGGAGCGCCAGATCGTGGCCAGGGACCGTGAGGTCGCCAACCCCTACACCAAGGACGCGCAGGTGTCCGCGATCAATAACGCCCGCAAGTACTTCGGGGACAAGGCGGGGCGCGTGGTCAAGCCGCACCGCATTCTCGATCCCGCGCACGGCCCGCTCATCGCGGTCCGGCTGAACATCCTCACCCGCAAGACGCTGGGCGGCTTGCAGACCGATCTGGACTCGCGGGTGCTGCGTCCGGACGGCGAGGTGTTCCCCGGGCTGTTCGCCGCCGGTGAGGTCGCCGGATTCGGCGGTGGCGGCGTGCACGGCTACAACGCCCTGGAGGGGACGTTCCTGGGCGGGTGCATCTTCTCGGGTCGCGCGGCGGGCCGGGCGATGGCGCGGCGGACCGACAGGTAGCGAGCTAGTGGGGGCGGCCGTGCCGGGGGCCGAGGGCGCGCGCCGCTTCCTTGGCGACCTCGGCCAGCGCCCGCGCGAGCCGCGCGGTGTCGAGGGCGCTGCGGTCGCCCTGCACCGTGCCCGACAACGAGATCGCGGCCAGCGCGACACCGCGGCCGCGGATCGGCACCGCGACACAGCCGACGCCGGGCAGCGACTCCTCGGTGTCGACGGCCACACCCTGCCGATTGCGGATCCGGGCGAGCTCACGATGCAATTCGGCGCGATCGATGATGGTGCGGGCGGTGCGCGGCGCGGTGACCCCGCGCAGCGAGGCCTCCGCGATGCCCGGTTCGAGCGTGGCCAGCAGCGCCTTGCCGACCGCCGTACAGTGCGCGGGCAGCCGACCGCCGACGCGGGTGGGGATGGCGACCTGGCTGCGTCCGCCCGTCCGGTCCAGGAACAGCACCTCACGCCCGTCGAGCACGGCGAGATGGCCGATCAGGCCGGTGCGCTGGCTCAGGTCGTAGAGCAGCGGACCGACGACTTCGCGCAGCTCGTTGTGCTCGGCGGCCAGCCCACCCAGCTCCAGCACGCGCAGCCCGAGCCGGTAGCCGCCGGGAGTGTGCGCGAGCCAGCGCAGGCGGATCATCTGGTCCAGAATCCGGTGCACCGTGGAGCGCGGCAGACCGGTGCGTTCGGCCAGGCCCAGCAGCGTGAGGGTGGGGGTGGTCGAGTCGAACGCGTCGAGGATCAGCGTCATCCGCTCGATCATCGACGTCGGCGGCCCGGCGGTCCGGCCCGATCCGGCCCACAGGTCCTCCGGCGCCGGCTCGGTCACGATCTCGACCGTCATTGATCCAACCTCCACAGTGTGTAGCGGATACAGACTAGAGCCGTCCGTGTCGCTTACGCACCATTTCGCTGTACCGAGCGGTTCATCGGGGTCAGGGCCAGCCGCCTGCCGGTGAGGGGCGCGCTGGTGGGGGCCAGGATCGCGGCGATCTCGGCGACCGCGCGGGCGGCTGCCGATTCCGGGGCCGTATCGGTGAACGGAGCGCCCTCGTCGCCCGCCGCGCAGACGCCGGGATCGAACGGGATCCGGCCGAGCACGGGGCAGTAGGTGTCGAGGAGGGTGCTCAGCGCCCGGCTCACGGCGGTGGCCCCGCCCGCGCCGAACAGGGTGTGCCTGATCCCGTCGGGAGTGTCGTACCAGGACATGTTCTCGATGATGCCCGCCACCCGCTGCCCGGTCTGGGCGGCGACGGCACCCGCCCGTTCGGCGATGCGGGCCGCCGTGCGCTGGGGTGTGGTGACGACCAGAAGCTGGGCGGCGGGCAGTAGCTGGGCGAGGGAGATCGCGATATCACCGGTGCCGGGCGGCATATCGATCAGGAGAACGTCGAGGTCGCCCCAGTAGACATCGTGCACGAACTGCTGCAACGCGCGATGCAGCATGGGGCCCCGCCAGACGATGGGTGTGTTGCCCTCGGCGAACATACCGATGGAGATCACCCGGATTCCGAAGGCGGTGGGCGGCATCATCATTCGCTCCACCAGCGTCGGACCGGTGGTGACGCCGAGCATGGCGGGGATCGAATGTCCGTGCACGTCGGCGTCCATGATGCCGACGCGCAGGCCGCGCCGGGCCAGCGCGATCGCCAGATTCACGGTGACGCTGGACTTCCCGACACCGCCTTTCCCGGAGACGACGCAGTACACCGTCGTCGGGGAATCCGGCGCGGCGAGCCCGCTCACCGTCTCCGATTCCGCCCCGCGCAGCTGGACGCGCAGCGCGCGGCGCTGGTCCTCGCTCATCACACCGAACTCGATGTCGACGCCGGTGACGCCGGGGAGCACGGTGACGGCGGCCCGGATGTCCTCGCTGATCGTCGCCCGCAGCGGGCAGCCGGCGACCGTCAGCAGGACACGGATGCCGACATGGCCGTTGGTGTCCACATCGACGGCCTCGACCATGTTCAGTTCCGTGAGAGGACGGCCGATCTCGGGATCGTGGACGTCGCCGAGAGCGGCGATGATCTGCGCTTCGGTAGGCGTGCTTCGCAAGGGCATGGGTGTGTCCTTCACCGGCAGAGGCTGGCGCGCAGCATGTCCGCGCGTTCGACGACCTTGACCCGATCACGGCCTTCCGGCTCACCCAGCGCGCGCTCGTGAGCGTCGAGGCGATACCAGCCCTCCCAGGTCGTGAACGGGATGCCCGCGCCCATGAGGAAAGCGAGGACCGCGCCGGAGTCGGGGTGGGCGGGGCGGGCCAGTGCCTGCCGGTCTTCGAGCAGGCAGGCGACGGTCTCGTTGGCGTCGCCCTTGGTGTGGCCGATGAGGCCCACCGGTCCCCGCTTGATCCACCCCGTCACGTACACGCCGGGCAGCGGTTCGCTGTCGGCGAGGACCCGGCCCGCCGCGTTGGGGATGGTGCCGGAGTCCACGTCGAACGGGAGATCGGGCACCTCGCCGGAGCGATACCCGACCGCGCGGTAGACGGCCTGGACGTCCCACCGCTTGAATACGCCGGTGCCCTTGACGTTGCCGGTGCCGTCGAGCTGAGTGCGCTCGGTCTCGAGCCCGACGACCTTGCCGTCCTCGCCGATGACCTCGGCCGGGGACTCGAAGAAGTGCAGGAACAGCTTGTGCGGGCGGTTGCCCTGGTCGCGGATCGCCCACTGCTCGAGGGTGTTGGCGACCATGTCGACCTGCTTGGAGTTGCGGCGGGCGGCTTCGGAGCCCTCGTCGTAGTCGATGTCCTCGGGATCGACGATGACCTCGATCGTCGGCGAGTGGTCGAGCTCGCGCAGCTCGAGCGGGGTGAACTTGGCCTGGGCGGGGCCGCGGCGTCCGAAGACGTGGACCTCGACGGCCTTGTTGGCCTTCAAACCCTTGTAGACGTTCGGCGGGATCTCGGTCGGCAGCAGCTCGTCACCGGTCTTGGCCAGCACGCGGGCCACGTCGAGGGCGACGTTGCCGACGCCGAGCACGGCGACCTTCTCCGCGTCCAGCGGCCACGACCGCGGCACGTCGGGGTGCCCGTCGTACCAGGAGACGAAGTCGGCGGCACCGTAGGAGCCGTCGAGGTCGATGCCGGGGATGGGCAGGGCGCGGTCGGCGTTGGCGCCGGTGGAGAAGATGACCGCGTCGTAGAACTGGCGCAGGTCGTCGAGGGTGATGTCGGTGCCGTAGTCGATGTTGCCGAGCAGGCGCACCTGGTCCTTGTCGAGGACCTTGTGCAGGGCGGTGATGATGCCCTTGATGCGCGGGTGATCGGGGGCGACGCCGTAGCGGATCAGACCGAAGGGCGCGGGCATGCGCTCGTAGAGGTCGATGCTGACATCGGCATCGGACTTCATCAATGCGTCGGCGGCGTAGATACCGGCCGGTCCGGCCCCGATGATCGCCACGCGCAGTGGAGGATTCGCGACCGTCATATCCGGTACTCCGCGACGAAGGGCGTATCGACGCCGAGATCACCGACCACGGCGGCACTGCCCGGCGACCCGAGCGCGGCGTCGCGACCGGGCAGCGGCACGTCGAAGAAGGCGGCATTGGCCGCGACGAAGCCCTCCTGCCCCGCCGGGATGTCCTCGGCGAGCGAGATCGCTTCGACGGGGCAGACAGGTTCGCACGCACCGCAATCCACGCACTCGGTGGGATGGATGTAGGCCATCCGGTCACCGGTGTAGATGCAGTCGACCGGGCATTCCTCCACGCAGGCGCGGTCGAGCACGTCCACGCAGGCGGCTCCGATGACGAAGGTCATGGCTGTAGTTCCTTCTCGTTCGGCTCGCCGAGCGCGGCGAGGATTTCGTAACGCAGACGGGCGAATTCGGGCTCGAAACGGGCGCCGGGCGCGCGGGGTGAGTCGATCTCGACGACCCGCTGGATGCGCGCCGGACGCGGGGTGAGCAGCACGATGCGATCGGCCAGCAGCAGCGCCTCGTCGACATCGTGGGTGACGAACAGCACCGTGGTCCGCCGCTGCTGCCACACCGAGATGAGCAGCCGCTGCATGTCGGCGCGGGTCTGCGCGTCCAGCGCGCCGAACGGCTCGTCCATCAACAGCACCCGTGGTTGCGCGGCCAGCGTCCGCGCCAGTTGCACCCGCTGTCGCATCCCGCCCGACAGCGCGCCGGGCAGATGATCACCGAAGTCGGTGAGCCCCACCAGGTTCAGCAGTTCCTGCGCCTCGCCGCGGCGATCCCGGCGGGCGACGCCCCGCAGCTTCAGCGCGAATTCGACATTGCGGCGGGCGGTGCGCCACGGCAGCAGCGCGTCCTCCTGGAACACCATCGAGCAGTGCTGTGCCGCCGCCCCGCCGTCGACCGAGACCGTGCCGCCGATCGGGGGCAGCAGGCCGGCCATGGCGCGCAGCACCGTGGACTTGCCGCAGCCCGAGGGGCCGAGCAGGACGACGATCTGTCCGGCCTCGATATCCAGATCCACCTCGGCGGCCAGGCTCGCACCGTAGGCGATGCGCAGACCGGCCAGCCGCACCGCGGCGCCGGCGCTCATCGCTGGGCCCTCGGCAGCCACCGGTTCACCCGGCGCCCCGCCAGTTCCACCAGCCAGGCGGTGAACCAGCCGAGCAGTCCGATGGTGAGCATGCCGACGATCACGCCCGGATAGTCCAGCAACCCGTAGGATTGCCAGGTGAAATAGCCGATCCCGAATTGTCCCGAGATCATCTCGGCGCTGATCACACAGATCCAGGCCACGCCCATCGCGACGGACAGGCCGGAGAAGATGCCCGGCAGCGCGCCGGGCAGCGCGATCTGGAAGAGGATGTCGATCCGGCGCGCGCCGAGGGTGTGCGCCGCCTCCTCCCACACGCGGGGCAGCGCGTGCATGGCGTGGATGGTGCTGACCGCCACCGGGAAGAACGCGGCGAAGAAGGTGATGAACACGATGCCCTGCTCCCCCGTCGGGAACAGCAGGATCGCCAGCGGCACCAGTGCGATCGCGGGGATCGGCCGGAAGACCTCCAGCACCGGCCGAACCAGGCCGCTGACCAGGGCCGAGCGGCCGACCGCCATCCCGACCAGGACGCCGGACACCGTTGCCAGGCCGAAGCCGGCCAGGATGCGCCGGGTACTGGCGACGATGTCGCGGTAGTAGCTCGCCGCGCCCAGCTGGGTGCGGAACGAGTCGAAAACCGCGGTGGGCGTAGGGATCTTGTCGAAGCGCAACCACAGCACCACCTGGTAGGTGGTGAGCAGGTGCCAGGCCAGCAGCAGCGCCAGCAACGGGACGGCGGTCAGTGCCGTCTTGCGCGCCCTGCGGGGAATCGTGAAACGGGTGGACGACTCCGCGCGGGGCGCGACGGTGTCGGGTGCCGCGACCGGGGCGGCGAGGGGTTCGGCGGAAACGGTCATGGTGAGCCTCCTGGTCTCACGTGACGGAACTAGCGGGCTTTCAGTGCTGCCTGGTAGTCGATGACCGCGGCGCCCGGATGGGCGGCGGCGTACTGCTGGGCGTCGGCGCGGATCGCGAACGGCAGCAACCGATCGTCCGGGGCCGCGGCGGGATCGCTGACCCAGGTCGCGGTCGCGGCGAACAGCCGTGTCCCGGTGCCGTGATCGGGGACGTAGGCGGCGCGCACCGTGCCGCCCTTGGCCGCGATCCGGCGCAGCAGACAGGTCGGGGTCCTGGCGACCGAGGTCGTCGCCGTATCGGCGAACCAGACTTCCGAGGCGGTCGCGAGCCCGTCGACGGCTCCCCCGCACACGCTGTCGGTCCCGGTGAGCGGCGACGGCGGGGCCACCGAAGCACGTGCGGTCTCGTAGTCGGCGCCGTAGACGGCCCGCACGTACCGATCGTCGACGAACTCGCCGAGGTTCAGATCCGAGAGCGCGCCCAGGCTTTTCAGGAACGGCAGCAGGGTGCCCAGCGCGTCGACCTGCTGCGGCTTGATCGTCGGGTCGAAACCGACCAGGCCGTTCGGACCGTTGTAGAGGTAGACGACCTCGGCGGGCAGACCGGTGCTCTCGGCGACCCGCTGCGCGGCCTCGAGCGGATGCTGGTTGAGGTAGTCGGTCGTTTTGCGCTGGGCGGTGAGAAACGCCGTGACGATGTCGGGGTGCTGGGTCCCGAACCGCTCGCTGGCGACGACGGCGTGAAAGGTCGGAATGCCCGCGCTGCCACCGTCGTAGAGCAGTCGGGCCTTGCCGTCGTACACGAGTTTCTGTGGCCACGGCACGAATTGGGCCAGTGCGGCGACCTGGTCGCCCTGCAGTGCCGAGGCACCGACGGCGGGGTCCTGGCCGAGCAGTTTCACATCGTCGAGGGTCATCCCCGCCGCCGACAAACCGGTGGCCAGCATGCCGTGGGCGGCCGAGCCGACACTGGTCGATACGATCTGCCCACGCAGATCGGCCAGGGTCGCCGCGGGCGAATCGAGCGGGACGACGATCTGGTTGAGCGAGCCGCGCAGGTTGTAGCCGGTGACCGCGATCAGCTCGGACTTCACATCGGCGTGATCGCGCGTCTTGGAGCCGTTGACCAGGATCGGCGCGTCGCCCATCGAGCCGATGTCGACCTGACCCGCGAGCATCTGCGCGGTCAGGGGCGGGCCGGCGGCGAAGTCCTTCCACTCCACCCGATAGGTCAGGCCGGTGGTCTTGCCCAATGCGGCGAGTTCGGCTTCGAAGGTGCCGCGGTCGCGCAGCAGCGTGCCCGCGGTCACGGTGTTGATGGTTTTGGACTGGTAGCCGATGTTCACGGTGACGGTCTTGCCGTCGTCACCGGCGCCGCAGCCGGTGGCCAGGGTGGCGGCCACGGCGGCGCCGAGCAGCAGCGCGGTCAGGCGTAAGCAGGTCGAGCTCATGATGGTGGATCCGTTCTTCTTCTAGCGCAACAGGAACGGGATGTTGACGGTGACGGCGCCGACCGGGCACCGTGCGGCGCACGGCCCGCAGTACCAGCACTCGTCGACGTGCATGTAGGCCTTGCCCGAATCCGGGTGGATGGCCAGGGAATCGAGGGGGCACATGTCGACGCACAGCGTGCAGCCGTCGATACAGGTGGCCTCGTCGACCGAGACGGGGACGTCGAGACGGGCATTGACCTGGGCCATCAGAGTTCCTTTCCAGAGTTGGCGATGCCGATGCGGGCGAAGGCGCGGACGTCGGCGTCCGGGTCGTCGAGTGCCCGTTGCAGCGCCGTGGTGATGTCGCGGCGTTCGGCGATCCGTTCGGCCAGTGCGCGCACCGCCGCCTTGCGGACGTCGAGATTGGGGTCGGAGACGGCCGACAGCAGTGGCGCCGCCGCGAGTTCGGGGTCGGCCGCGGCCAGGGCGACGGCCGCCGCCTGCCGGACCTGCCAGGCCGGATCGGTCATCGCCACGGTGGCGACGGCGGCGGCCTGGTCGTCGCAGCCGGTGCCGGCCAGGCTCGCCAGCGCGGCGGCCCGGACCAGCGGTTCCGGGTCGGCTGCCAGCGTCAGCAGGGTAACCGCGCCGCGTGGGTCGCCCACCGCGGCAAGACCTTTCGCGACCCCGATGCGGACGTTCTGGTCCTCGTCGGCCGCCGCGGTGGCGAGTTCGTCGATGGCGTCGACCGAGGTGAGTCCGCCGACGACGACGCGCCGGACCGCAGCGTTCGGATCGGCCAGCCAGCCGAGCAGTTCCCCGGCGGTCGCCCTGCGGTGCCGCCACAGCGCCTCGATCGCGGCCGAGCGCACCGCCGGTTCCGGCGCGGTGACGCAGTCCCGCAGTGCCGCATCGAATTCCGGTCCGGGTACCAGCACTTCGAGCAGTTCGGTGAGCAACCCGATCGCGGTGTGCCGCACGTCGACGTCGGCATCGGCGAGCGCGCCCGCGATGATCGGCGCCGCCGCTGCCCACGCCTCGGTGGTCTCGCTGAGCACCGACAGGGCCGTACGCCGCACCTCGGGGTCGGGGTCGGTCAGATACGGCGTGAGCTCGTCGAGTTCCGGGCACTCGTCGGCCAGGTCGAGCAGGGTCAGCAGGCGCGCGCTCATCGGGCGCCCCACGCGCCGACGAGTTCGGGAGCGGCGACGTCGGCGACGCCGTCGGGCCGGACGAAACCGGGGACCGGCACGATGTACGGGGCGACCGGGCGGGTACGGAACTCCATCGACCCGCTCGCGCCGCGATAGAGGTTGAGATGGCAGAACCATTCCGCGTCGTCGCGGGCGGGCCAGTCGGCGCGCTGATGGTAGAGCCCCCACCGGCTTTCGGTGCGGCGCAGCGAGGCGCGTGCCGCCATCTCGGCGCAGTCACGGATGAAGGTCACCTCGGCACAGCGCATCAGCTCGTGCGGTGTCTGCCCGCCCATGGCGGCGATCTCGGCATTCATCCGCTCGAAGGCGGCGACGCCGAGCGCGAGGTAGGACTGCGCTTTCGGCGGTTGCAGGTAGTCGTTGACGAAACGGCGCAGCTTGTACTCCACCTGCGGCTGCGGCGGGCCGTCGGGGTTGCGCAGCGGCCGGTAGATCAGTTCGTGGGCGGCCTCGATCTGGTCCGCGGGCAGTTCCGGATGCGTCGCGCCGCGGGCGAAGGCGCTGGCGTGCTCACCGGCGATGTCGCCGTAGACGAAGGCGCCGATCATGTAGTTGTGCGGGACCAGCGCCATGTCACCGGCCGCGTACAGGCCGGGGACGGTGGTCGCGGCGTGCTCGTCGACCCACACCCCCGAGGCCGAATGTCCACTGCACAACCCGATCTCGGAGATGTGCATTTCGATGTCGCCGGTGCGGTAATCGGTACCGCGACCCTCGTGGAACGTGCCACGGGTGGGCCGCTCGGTGGTGTGCAGAATGCCTTCGATCTCGCGGATCGTCGCGTCGGGCAGGTGGCTCAGCTTCAGGTAGATCGGGCCGCGCGCACTGTCGAGTTCCCGTTTGACCTCGGCCATCATCTGCCCGGACCAGTAGTCGCAGTCGACGAAACGATTACCCTCGGCATTGACCTGGTAGCCACCGAACGGATTCGCCACATACGCGCACGCCGGACCGTTGTAATCCTTGATCAGCGGGTTGATCTGGAAGCACTCGATGCCGGACAGTTCGGCGCCCGCGTGGTAGGCCATGGCGTAGCCGTCACCGGCGTTGGTGGGGTTCTCGTAGGTGCCGTACAGATAGCCCGAGGCGGGCAGGCCGAGCCGGCCGCACGCGCCCGCGGCGAGGATCACCGCGCCCGCGGAGATGGTGACGAACTCCCCGGTGCGCGTGTCGAACCCGACGGCGCCGACCGCGCGCCCGTCGACGGTGAGCACTCGTACCGGCATCACCCGATTGGAGATCGTCACCTTGGCGCGCACATCGCGGGCCCGCAGCGTGCGATAGAGCACCTTCTTCACATCCCGGCCCTCGGGCATCGGCAGCACGTAGGAGCCCGATCGGTGCACCTTGCGCACCGCGTACTCGCCGTGCTCGTCCTTCTCGAACTTGACGCCGTACCCCTCGAGGCGCTGCACCATCTCGAAACCGCGGGTGGCCGTCTCGTAGACGGTGCGCTGGTTGACGATCCCGTCATTGGCGACGGTGATGTCGGCGACGTAGTCCTCGGGGCTGGCCTTGCCGGGTACGACGGCGTTGTTGACACCGTCCATGCCCATGGCGAGCGCGCCGGAATGCCGCACGTGCGCCTTCTCCAGCAGCAGCACGTTCGCGCCGTGCCGGGCCGCGGTGAGCGCGGCCATCGTCCCGGCGGTGCCGCCGCCGACGATCAGGACGTCGCAGACGAGCTCGCGCCGGTCGGTAAGCGGTGGAATCTGCATGAGGATCAACCCCTTTCGTTGGAGTCGCGGGCGACAGTGCGCCGCGGGGTCACCGGGACGCGGTCCAGCCGGCCGGACAGGGAGAACCGGTCACCGCGATAGCGGATGTATTCGAGATCGACGGGCCGGCCGGAATCGGTGTAGGTGAGCCGTTCCAGGAACAGCAGCGGTGAACCGGCGCGCACCTGGAGCAGGCCGGCGACCGTCGGATCGGCGGCGACCGCTTCGATCGCGACCGCGGCCGAGCCCAGCGGCAACCCGAGTTCGGCTTCGAGCAGTCCGAACACGTCACAGCCGGTGAGGTCCTGGTCGAGCAGGGGGATGCCGACGTCGGCGGTCAGATAGCTGGCGTCCAGCGACAGCGGGGCACCGTCGAGGTAGCGCACCCGTTCCAGCGCGACGACCGGATCGCCCGCCTCCAGCTCGAGCCGTTCGGCGACCAGGGGCGTGGCGGGCACGACCTCGGCGAGCAGGACCCGGTTCACCACCCGTTCGCTGCGGGTCTCGAAGGTCTCGGCCAGCCCGCGCAGACGGTCCAGTCCCTGCACCGCCTTCTCTGCGACGACGAAGGTGCCCGCGCCCGGGACCCGGTCGATCAGGCCTTCGTCGCGGAGCAGGGCGAGCGCGTCGCGGACGATATTGCGGCTGGTGGCGAAGTCGGCGGCGAGCTGGGCCTCGGCGGGCAGCGGCCGGGTGCCGTAGACGCCGCTGCGGATGCGGGCGCGCAGCACGTCACGAATGCGTCGGGCCGGCGCGCTGCGGCGGCCCGTGCCGGGATCGGGAGGCCGGGGCCGCGCCGAGGAAAAAGGAGTGGCTGTCATGCGGCACATGTTCCGAAGGCCGCGTTACGGCGGACGCTTCGGGCAATTACCGGACAGTTACGCCAGTTACCGCTGCGGCCCCGAGCCCTCTACCTGCGGCGATGCACCCTTGTCCGGCAGTCCCACCACTGCCGAGCGGGCGACCTCGAGTTGCGCGGCCCGATCGACGAGCAGTTCGCCGGGGCCGGAGGGCGGGGTGTTGCGGCGCCAGATCGCCCGGAACTTGCGGGTCAGCCGGGCGGCATCGGCGGACGGCACGGCCACCAGCGCCCCGGTCGCCAGATCCGGTGCGGCGATCAGCCGGCTCAGCACGGCCGGGGCCATGCCGGCGCGGGCGGCCGCCACGATGGCGGCGGCCGAGCCCAGTTCCGCGGCCGGGCCCGCGGGTGTCGCTGCGGTACTGAGCAGGTCCCAGACGGTGTCGCGGGTGCCCGAGCCGGGCTCGCGCCACAGCAGGGCGGTGCCGGCGAGTTCGGCGAGCGCGACCGGGGTCGTCCGGTGCGCCCAGGGGTGATCCGGCGCGACCACCACGACCAGGTCGTCGGCGCCGAGCACGCGGCTGCCGAGCCCGGCGGGCGGATGCGGGCCCTCGACGAATCCCAGATCGGCGACGCCGTCGCGCACCAGTGCCGCGACCTGGGTGGAGTTGTCCACCTCCAGCGAGATCAGCACCTCGGGATGGTCGGTGCGCAGCGCCGCCAGCCAGTGCGGAATACGGTGGTCGGCAATCGTTTTCGACGCCGCGATGCGCAGCCGTGGGGCCGCCGCGGCGCGCAGGCGGTCGACATCGTCGACGAGATCGCGCACGGCGGCGAGCACGATGCGCGCGTGCTCGACGACGGCATGACCCGCGTCGGTCAGCGCCGAGCCGGTGGGGCCGCGGTCGAGCAGCTTGACCCGCATCCGCCGTTCGATGGCGCGGATCCGCATGCTCGCCGCGGGCTGGCTGATGCCGTGGCGGCGGGCGGCCGCGCCCAGACTGCCCAGCTCGGCCACCGACACCAGGAGGTCGAGGACTTCCAGGTCGGGGGTTCCGGGCGGCAGGGTCATGCGCCGATTATGAGCGACGCGGGCCGTCGCGCCGCATCAGGCACTGTCGTCGCCGTGTTCGGCCAGGTATCGGCCGCGCAGATTCTTGACCACTCCGTAGAGCGCGATCACCGGCTTCAGTGGCATCCACTCACCGAATCGGTACTCCCGACCCGGCACCAGCCGCACGGCCAGTTCCGGGCTCTGCTCCGCGAGATAGTCCCGACCCGTCGCGGCGTGGGTGGGCAGTGAGACGATCTTGATGCGGTCGACGTCCTTCAGGAACGGAACCGCGAAAGCGATGTTCTCCCAGGTGGATCGGCTCGATTCCTCGAGCACCAGCTCACCGCGATATCCGCGGGCGCCCGTGGCGTATCCGGCCATCAGCGCGGCCTCGGACACCGGGCCCGCGCACGCGCCGCCGCACAGGACGAGACGGGATTCGGTGGCCGCCGGGTCGATCGAGCGCAGGCCGGCGCGCACCCGCCACCGGTTCATCGCATTGGCCCGCGGACCCGCGTCGCGGTAACCGAGCACCACGACCGCCTCGGACCCCGGACCCGCCGCGCCGACGCGCCTGCGGGAGGCGCGCCAATTCGCCCACTCGCCCCACAGCATCACTGCGATCGCGGCGGTCAGCGCGAGCCGGGTTCGTGTCCGCATCTCTCCAGGAAAGCACACCCGCCGCGCCGACACCCATAAGCCTGCCTTATGGGCACCCAGGAAACCGGTCTCTACCTCGGAGTCTTCGGCGCGGCGAAGGTGGAGCAGTGAACCGAGTACGTACCTTCGCTCCCGGCCTGGCCCTCGCCGCGCTCCTGGCCACCGTGGCCATGCCGTTCGGCAAGGCCCTGCCGATGATCGGCGCGCCCGTGCTGGCGCTGGCCGCGGGCGCCGTCGCCGGGATGGTGCTGCGCCGCAAGGACGCGACGGGCGAAACGTTCGGCCCCGGCCTCGACGCCGCCCGGCAGCGGCTGCTGGGCGCGGCGATCGTGCTGCTCGGGCTCGGTCTGCCGCTGGGTTCGGTGATGAGCGTGGGCAAGGAGACGGCCGTCGTGCTGCTCGGCACGCTGCTCGTCGGCGCGGTGGCGGCGTTCTTCGTGGGCCGGATGCTGGCGGTCGACCGGGAATCGGCGACGCTGGTGGCGGTGGGTACCACGATCTGCGGCGCGTCCGCGATCGCCGCCGCCACCGCGGTACTGCGGCCGGACAAGCAGCGGGTCGCCTACGCGCTCGGCACCATCTTCGTCTTCAATGTCGCGGCGGTGCTGGTATATCCGCCGCTCGGCCGCGCGCTCGGTCTGTCGCAGGAGGCGTTCGGCCTGTGGGTGGGCACCGCGATCAACGACACCTCCTCGGTGCTGGCCGCCGGCGTCATCTTCGGCGCCGGCGCGGCGCATTTCGCGGTGATCGTGAAGCTGGTGCGCAGTCTCGCGATCGTCCCGCTGTGTATCGGCCTGCACGTCGGCCGTCGTCGTCTCGCCGCGGAGACCGGCGCCCCCGCGGGTTCGCTGCGCCAGGCGTTCCCGCTGTTCGTCGTGCTGTTCCTGGCCGCGTCGATCATCGCCGGTCTGGGCATCCTGCCCACCGCGTTGACCACGCCGCTGGCAGCCACCAGCGGCTGGCTGATCGCCGCGGTCCTGGCCGCCATCGGCACCTCGCTGAGCGTCGAGCGGCTGCGCAGCGCGGGCGTGCGGCCCTTGGTTCTCGGCGGCGTGCTGGGCCTGATCCTCGGCATCGCCAGCCTCGGCCTGATGTATCTCACCGGCTGGTGCTGAACGACATCGCGTGCGGCGGCTCGCGCCGCCCCACGCGATCGGCGGCTAGATCGTCGCGTTCACCGCGTTCGATACCGCGTCCAGGGACGCGGCGACCACCGAGGTACCGCGCCCGAAGGCCCAGCCGGTGCGCCCGGCCACACGGTATTCCAGATAGCTGACGGCGGCACTGTCCACACCTTCGTCCACGGAATGCTGCGTCCGGCCCAGGATCTCGACCGGATGGCCCGCCGCGGCGAGTGCCGCGGTGACCGCCTCGACCGGGCCGATGCCGTGATGCGCCGAGCACAGTTCGCGACCGCCGACGTCGAGCACGATCTCGGTGTCCCCGTCGGCGATACGCCATCGCGTCAGCACGATGCGCGGATCCGGCACCGTGTAGGCCTGTTCGAACAGGGTGAACAGTTCCTTCGCGGTGATCTCGGCGCCGGTGTCGTCGACGTGCAGCTGCACCCGCCGGGCCAGGTCGATCTGCAGGCGCCGTGGCAGGTCCAGCCCGTACCCGGTCTGCAGCAGGTAGGCGATGCCGCCCTTGCCGGACTGGGAGTTCACCCGGATCACCGCGTCGTAGGAGCGACCGATATCTGCCGGGTCGATCGGCAGATACGGCACCTGCCAGGGCATTTCGCGCTCGGCGACCCCGGCGCGTGCCGCCTGTTCGCGATGGTGCGCCAGGCCCTTGCGGATCGCGTCCTGGTGGGTGCCGGAGAAGGCGGTGTGGACGAGATCGCCGACGTAGGGATGCCGTTCGTGCACCGGCAGCCGGGTGCAGTACTCGACCGTGCGGCGGATCTCGTCGACATCGGAGAAGTCGATCATCGGGTCGACACCCTGGGCGTGCAGATTGAGCGCCAGGGTCGCGATGTCGACATTGCCGGTGCGCTCACCGTTGCCGAAGACGCAGCCCTCCACCCGCTGCGCGCCGGCCAGCACCGCCAGTTCGGCGCAGGCGATGCCGGTCCCCCGGTCGTTGTGCGGGTGCACCGACAGGACCACCCCGTCACGACGGGCCAGGTTCCGGTGCATGTACTCGATCTGGTCGGCGTACACGTTCGGCGTCGCGACCTCCACCGTCGCGGGCAGATTCAGCGTCACCGGCCGCTGCGGGCAGGCCTGCCACAGCGCGGTCACCGCGTCGCAGATCTCCAGCGCGAAGTCCGGTTCGGTCAGGTTGAACACCTCGGGCGAGAACTGGAATCGCACGTTCGGCAGGTCACCCGCCGTGCCGAGCACATCGCGGGCACCGGCCAGGATCAGCTCCCGCAACTGCTCGCGCCCCTTGCCCAGCACGACCTCCCGCCAGACCGGCGCGGTGGCGAGGCGGAAGGATAGCCGACCTCGATCTCCTTGTACCCCATGGCAACCAGCAATTCGAAGAACCGGCGCTTGCGGTGGGGATCCATCGGTTCGGCCAGCGCCTGATTGCCGTCGCGCAGATCGACGGGCACCCACAGCGGGGCGGTGGTGATCGTGGCATCGGGCCAGTCCCGCTCTCCGGCAGGCACTTCCACGCGCGCGTGGATATCGCGGTAGCGATGCGACGGCATGGCCGAGTGGCGCTGCCGATTCCACGCGGGCGCGTCGGCGCCGACAGCGCCGGTGGGGGTGATCAGGGTGGGGAAGGTGTTCATGACGGTTCTGCTTCCTGGCCGGGGGCCACGAGACGACGGCGACCGGCCACGACAGAGCCCCACGGCGGGGCGGCCGGTCGATCAGACCCCGCCGTGGCGGCGGAGGAGAAGCGCGGTGTGCGTCATGATGGGTAAACTTCTACCACAACTCCTCAGACAAGTAGAGAGGTTTTCTGGTGGTTGCACAGGTCAGGCGCCAGCCGCTGGCTGCTCAGGCGGCCGAACTTCTGCTCGCCCGGATCCGCGGGGGCGAGTGGCCGCTGGGTCACCGATTACCGGGTGAGACACTGCTCGCCGCCCAGCTCGGCGTCGGCCGGTCGACGCTGCGGGAGGCGATCCGGGAGCTGGCGGGCAAAGGCGTGCTCGACAGCAGGCAGGGCGCGGGCGTGTTCGTCACCGCGCTCGATGTCAGCGAGGACTGGGACGTCGTGCTGCGCGGCGCGACCATCGCGGCGGTGATCGAGGCCCGCATCGCGATCGAGGCCGAAGCGGCCGCGCTGGCGGCACAGCGGCGCACCCCCGCCGACGTCCGCGCCATCCGCCGCGCGCTGGCCGGTCGCCGCGCCGACAGCCAGACCGTGGCCGAGCACGTCGACGCCGATATGGCCTTCCACCGCGCCGTGATCGTCGCCGCCCACAACGATGTGCTGACCCAGCTGTTCGACAGCTTCCTGCCGCGCCTGCGCCTGGCCATGATCGACATGCTCGAGTTGCGGCCCGTCGCCTCCGAGCAGGCCGACCACGCCGCGCACGAACAGCTCGCCCAGGCCGTCGCCGACCGGAACCCCACGGCGGCAGCCACCTTCAGCCGCACCCACTTGTCCGCGCTCGAGGAGGCTTTCGCATGACCGGCGCGGTGCGGGTGCTCGGCGAGCAATTCGGCCGGGTGGAGCTCGGCTGCGCCGCTGCATCGGGCACGTCGATCCGCGGCATCCCCTGCGCTATGCGCTGACGGTTCGAGAGGTCGTGCTGACCGGCATCACCGGCACGATCGACACCCCGATGCGCTGGTCCCCCACCGCCGACGACCTGGCCCGCGCCGACGCGATCATCGACACCCTCGGCCTCACCGGCAAGACCGCCGACATCTGGCCGACGCTGTCGCAGGGTGAACGCGGCCGCACCCTCATCGCCCGCGCCCTGATCAGCGGCCCCCGCGTACTACTGCTCGACGAGCCCTCCACCGGACTCGACCTGGCCGCCCGCGAACAGCTCCTCACCACCATCGACTCGCTCGACCGCACCCACCCCGAGGTCGCCCCGGTTCTGGTCACCCACCATCTCGAGGAACTGCCGAGCAGCACCACCCACGCCCTGCTCATCGCCGGCGGCCGCACCGTCGCCACCGGCCGCGCCGCCGAGGTCATCACAACCGACCACATCTCCACCGCCTTCGCCCACCCCATCGAGGTGCGCTACGACGACGGCCGCTGGAGCGCCCGCGCCCGCTGACACCCACCCGCCGCGGCGGTTACGATCGCGGGACATCGCATGTCGGAACCGACAGGAGGATGTCATGAGGATCGGGTACCGGATCGTCGCCGTCGCGGGAGCCACCGCGGCACTGTTCTCGGTGGGCGCGGGCATCGCCGCCGCCGAGGAAGCCCCGCCGCCGAAATCACCCCTGGTCGAGTACATCGAGTCCTGGCCGCCGGCCCCGGCCGGCTGTGACCGGGTCTGGGACCCCATCGAGGACGCCGTCGAGGATTCCGTCCCGGCCTACGCCGAGGCCGCGTTCGACGCCTTCGACGACTGGTGCGAGGGCGAGGCGGACTACTAGTACCGGTCCAGGTCGACGTCCGGGTCGGCGGCGAGCAGTTCGTCGGCCCGGGCCAGCGTGCGGTCGAGGTCGTCGGTGACCGCATCCAGGACCGACATGCCGTCGAGCATCTCGGACAGTTCGGCGCGCAGCGCGTCGAGCTCGGCGATGGCGGGATCGACGGTGGTCCAGGCGACGGTGTCGCGCCACCATCGGTCCTGCTGCACCCAGGACCAGACGACATCGCGCACGAGCAGCGCGTCGGTGGTGAACAGCTGGCGGTGGTCGGCGCCGTCGGTGTGCTCGAGTTCGTAGGTGCCGTCGTCGAGAAGGCGTGCCTGGATCCGCTCGGTCGCGGTGCGGGTCAGCAGCAGGAACGGATGATCGGGGGCCGGGTCGGTGGCGGCGGTGCCGGGATCGGCGGGGTCTACGGCCCGTGGCGCGCCGGAGCCGTCGCCGAGGTGGACCACGACCGCCGGCGATTCGTCACGCTGCGCACCCATCCGGCCAGTGTGCCGGATCGAGGCCGGGCGGGAACAGGGGTACCGATGAATCGGCGCCGATCACGCCGTCTACATCGACGACGTGAAGTCTGTCGACAGGAGGTCACCCAGTGAGCGACACCGAGGTCAGGGCCGCGATCGCGGCGCAGCGCACCGAGACGGCGGAATTCCTCGCCGGCGTGGACGAGGCGATCTGGGACGCGCCCACCCTCTGCGCCGGGTGGCGGGTCCGCGAGGTCGCGGCGCACCTGAGCATGCCGTTCCGGATGTCCCTGCCGCGATTCGTGCTCGGCATGATCACCAGTCGCGGCAGCTTCGACCGGCTGGCCGACCGTGAGGCCAGAGCCGATGCCGAGCGGATGAGCACGGCCGAGCTCGTCGCCGCCATCCGGGACAACGCCACCCACCCGTGGAAGCCGCCGGGCGGCGCCGGATACGCGAGCGCGCTCAGCCACGATGTGATCCACGGCCTCGACATCACCGTCGCGCTCGGGCGGGCCGAGCCGGTGCCGCTGGACCGGATGCGGCTGGTGCTCGCCGCCCACAACCCGCGCTCGGTCGGCTACTTCGGCGTCGACCTCGACGGAATCGCCTTGGTAGCCACCGATCTCGACTTCCGGCACCGCGAAGGCGAAGAGCTGTCGGGCGCGGCGCAGGACCTGCTGCTCGTCCTGTGCGGGCGCACGCTCCCCGCGGGCCGGCTGCACGGCGCCGCGGCGGACCGGTTCACCGGCGACCGATAATCGGACTGCGCGCCGCCGCGCCGGGCTGTACCGTCAGCCGGATGACGTGGACAGCGCCCGAAGTCATCCCGGCACGCACGCTGGTCGGGGTGGCGGAACGTCCGATGTTGCAGTCCTGGTTGGACTTCCATCGCCAGTCCCTGCTCAACAAGTGCGGCGGGCTCGACGGCGAGCAGCTCGCGATCCGCTCGGTCCCGCCGTCCACGCTGTCACTGCTGGGGCTGATCCGGCATCTCACCGAGGTCGAGCGGGGCTGGTTCCGGGTGTCGGCCGCCGGGGAGTCCGTCGAACCGGTCTACGGGTCCGAAGCGGAGCCGGACGCCGATTTCGACGACCTCACCTCGCTGCCCGCGGAGGAGGCGTTCGCGGTCTTCCACGCCGAGGTCGCGGCCTGCGACGCGGCGGTCGCCGACCTGCCGCTCGATCATGTCTTCCACGTCCCGTGGCGGTCCGACGGCTACACCCTGCGCTGGGTGTACCTGCACATGATCGAGGAATACGCCCGGCACAACGGACACGCCGACCTGCTGCGGGAGCGGATCGACGGCGTCACCGGCAGCTTCTGAGCGGGCTCAGGCGGTCCCGGTGATCACCTCGGTGGTGAGCTGATCGAGATCGTCGATCACCACGGCGGCCAGCGCCAGCGCGTCGGGGACCGGCGGGAACTCCGGGCGGGGATCGGCGATGAGCCGCATGCCCGCCGCGTGCGCCGAACGCAGGCCGTTGGTCGAATCCTCCACGGCGGTGCAGCCGGCCGGATCGACACCGAGCCGCTGGGCGATGGTGAGGTACACATCGGGCGCGGGCTTGCCCCGGCCGACCTCCTCGGTCGACAGGATCGCGGAGAAGTACTCGAGCAGACCGGACTTCGCGAGCACCAGGTCGATCAGGGAGCGCGGCGACGAACTGGCCAGACCCAGCTTCCACTGATTCGCGCACCGCTGCACCGCCTCGACAGCGCCCGGCAGCAACGGCACGTGGTGGGCGTACTTGTCGGCCATCAGATCGATGACCTTGGTCGAGATGTCGTCGAGCGGCATGGCGACCCCGAGGTCGTCGCTCATGTACGCGGCCCACTCCTGGGTGCTCATGCCCATCATCTTGTGCTGTGAATCCGGTTGCCACCGGCCACCTTTGAGGTCGACATAGTCGTGCCGGACCTGTCCCCAGAGGGGCTCGGAATCGATCAGCACGCCGTCCATGTCGAACACTACCGCCGCGATACCCATGCGCTCAGCCTTTCGCCGTTCATCCGCCGGGCACCGCGGGCGCGCCGGCTCTCCGGTACGTACAGACCTGCTCGGTGATCGGCACCAGCCTAATAGAGGCGGTCCGGCCGCGGTGAGCCGTGTCACGAGCGCGCACGCAAGTGGGACACCGGACGCGAACATCCAGCTCCGCAGCGATAACGTGTTGCATATGGACGATACACAGGTCGGCAACTCGCTGCCGGACGCAGAGCACCACGAGGGCGGGTTCCGGCCGGTCGCCGAGCTGATCCAGCAGCGCAGGGAAGCCAAACTCGACCAGACCATCGGCGGCCCGCACTACGGCGAGCTGGTCGAACAGGTGCGTGAGCTGATGGACCGCGCGCGCCTGCTCAACCCGTCCGACGAGCTGGCCAAGGAGACCATCGCGACGCTCGAGCAGCTCAACGCGCGCCTGGACGCCGCGGTCGTGGACGAGTGGTCGGCGCCGAGCTGGACCCGCACCGACCTGCCCTCGCGCGGCAACATCACGCTGCCGCCGTACCTGGTGGACAGCGCCGACGTCGACGGTGTCACCGCCAGGCTGACCTTCCGCACCTTCCACCTGGGCGGCAACAACGCCGCGCACGGCGGTCACATCGGCGTCGCCTTCGACGACATCCTCGGCATGACCGCCGCGGTGCACACCAAGGCCGTCACCCGCACCGCCTCGCTCACCATCGATTACCGCTCGATCACTCCGCTCAACAAGGAGCTGACGGTCCGCGCGCGGGTGGAGCGCACCGACGGCCGCAAGGTGTACCTGCGGGCCACGATGCACGACGGCGAGCGCCTGTGCGCCGAGGCCCATGGACTGTTCATCCTCCTCAAGCCCGGCCAGCCCTGATCGACCCGGCCGCCGGGCGACATCGTGATCGACGTGATCCGAGTGCCGCCCGCATCGGCCGGGGTGGCGGGCGATCGGGCGCACATCACCGCTCCCCGCGGCCGTCGCCCGCGCCCGGGACGGCACCGGTGAGGTGCCCACGTCACAGTGTCGGGGATCCGCGGCGTCGATAGGCTGGGTCGCATGAGCGCACTCCCGGGCACGTTCGTGACGGTCGCCGAGGACCTGGACTCGGTGACAACGGTCGGTCATGAAGACGACCCCGCCGAGGCCGGCACGTCCGCCGAGGCGGTCGCGCGACTGTGGGACTCCGTGCGCGACTGGTACGCGATGGGGACCACACCGGCGATCCAGGTGTGCCTGCGGCGCAACGGCAAGATCGTGCTGAACCGGACGATCGGTCACGGGTGGGGCAATGCGCCGAGGGACTCCCCCGGCACCGAAAAGATCCTGGCGACCCCGGACACGCCGTTCTGCGGCTTCTCGACCGCGAAAGGTGTCGCCGCCACGGTGATGTCCATGCTCGTCGAACAGGGCGCCTTCGCGCTGAACGACCGTGTGTGCGAATACATTCCGGAGTTCTCCTCGCATCGCAAGGACCGGATCACCATCGGTGACGTGCTGTCGCATTCGGCGGGCGTCCCGTTCATCACGCCGCCGTACCGGGGCAGCGAGGTCGTTCCCGACGAGGATCTCGCCGTCGCGGCGCTCGCCGATCTCGTCCCGAGCTGGCCACCCGGCCGGTTCCGCGTCTACCACGCGCTGACCAGCGGGCTGATCCAGCGTCTGCTGGTCCAGCGGGCGACCGGCAAGCGGATGCGGGAGCATCTCGCCGAGCAGGTGCTGATCCCGTTCGGCTTCCGCTGGAACAACTTCGGCGTCGACCCGGCCGATCTCGACAAGGTCGTGCCGAGTGTGAAGACGGGTCCGCCACCGTCACGATTGTCGTTGTTCCTCGCCCGCAAGGCGCTGGGCGGACGGATGGACAAGGCGTCCAAGGCCGACAACGACGCGTTCCTCACCGCCGAACTCCCCTCCGGGAACCTGGTGACGACCGCCTTCGAATTGTCGCGCTTCTACGAAATCCTCACGCGGGGTGGCGAACTCGACGGCATCCGGATCATCGAACCCGCCACGCTGGTCGAGGCGATCCGACCGGCCGACCGGATGCCCGGTGCGGCGGGCCGGGTCAGCCGCGCGGGGTTCGAATCGGGCGGGCGTCGATCGAAATTCGGCCGCGACACCCGATTCCATTTCGGCCGCAGCGGTCTGACGACGCAGTACGGCTGGGCCGACCCCGAACGTGGGCTCGCTGGCGCGATCCTCACCAGCGGCAAGGCCCGGACCGACACGAACCGCCCCTGGCAGCTGGTCGCCCAGGTGTCCGACACCCTGCCGCGACTGGACCGCGCACCGGAGTGGCTGAACCTCCGGTGAGCACGGCGGTGATCGCCGGCGCGTCCCAGTTCGCGCAGCGTTCCACCGACCAGCCCCTGGCGAGGGCCAGGCGCTCCTAGGTATCTGTCGTGAGGTAGCTCCGACCAACATTTCGATCGTGCGGCGCACGTCGGGTTCGGCCGGCTTCGCCTGCTGTTCGGGACCGGCGCGCTCGGCATTACGCGCGTGGTCGGCGCACACCCGGCCGGCATCGGTGGACGCACCGTCCGGCCGGAGCGGTCGGGCAACTGCACGTCCAGCAGACGTGCGTGTGCGCGCTATCGCGGCTCGTCCGCCGGTTCGGCGACGATCACCGTGCCGGTCGGTGCGTCGAGCAGCCGCGTCCGGCGGGCGGCTGCCAGGCGATGCTCTGGGCGAGAAAGCGTTCCGCACCGGCGGCGGCCGCGGCGAGCAGATTCGCGGTGCCCTCGGTACGGATGCGCGCGTTCGCCTCGCCGGAGGTCGCCAGGTCGGCGACATCGTCGGGGAGGTCGGTGAGCTGGTGCATCCCCAGATCGGGCGCGAAATCGGTGACCGCCGCGGCGAGGCCGGGCGCGTCGTAGACGTCGCGCACGATCGGGTGGGCTCCGGTGGTGCGGATCGCCGCCGCCTTGCCGGGGGATCGCGTCAGGCCCGCTACCTCGTGGCCCGCGCCGATCAGCAACGGCAGCAAGCGCGCTCCGATGACGCCCGTGGCGCCGGCGAGAAAGATACGCACGCCCCGACTCCAGCCGGGGCGGTGCGCCACGGGGCCGGAGGTCAGGTCCCGATCACTGCGTTCATGATCGTGCCGGCGCTGGTGGCCACCGCGCCGCCCGCCATGGCGCTGGCGATCATCTTCGGCGACTGCAGACCGCCGCCGCTCCACTTCTCCCAGGCGAACCGGCCGCCGCCGTAGGTGATGGCGGTGACGCCGGACAGCAGGATCATCCAGGTGAAGTACCGGCCCAACTGCAAGATCTTCTCCGCCATCGGCGGGGCTTCCGGCGTGGGGTTGCCGACCTGCGCGAGAACAGCGCCGTCCAACACAGCCAGGATCATGCTCACGATCGTGCTCCTTCGTCGGATGTTCGTGGTGAAGCCGATGTCGAGAACTCGTGACGCGGTAGAACCCCAGATCCATTGAACATTCAACCTCAGGCCGCTTCGATGGCGTAGCCGACACTCCGCGACGACCATGACCGCCGTCACACCCGTCGGGCCGTGTCACCGTCGCGCCCTGCCCCTACTATCGACAGCGCGGGGCTTGTCCGGAATCGGCGCGACGAGGCGCTGACCACCACCTTCATCGCCGAGCACGCGCAGCGTGCCACGTCTACCGTACCGCGAGGAGGGCACATGACTTTCCTGATTTCCTTGATCGTCGCGTTTCTTCTGGTGACCGCAGCAGTGGTAGCGGCCTCCTACGCCACCGTTTCCCTGACCTATTGGTTTGAATCACGACGGATCCGTCACGACCGGACGGACCCACACCCCGTACGCTGATCACCGCCCCGCCGACCCGATGCCCCCGCGACCGACACCGGTCTGCGGGGGCATCGCCGTGGCACGGTCAGTACGGTTCCAGCCCCGCCTGAGTGGCGATCACCGCCGCTTGGACACGCGATTGCACACCGAGTTTGGTCAGCACCCGGGAGACGTGGGTCTTCACGGTGGCTTCGCCGATGTGCAGGCGGCTACCGATCTGCTGGTTCGACAGCCCGGCCCCCAGACCGGCGAGCACCTGTCGTTCGCGCTCGGTGAGGGCGGACAGGTCCGGCGGCGGCGCCTGTGTCGTCGCCCGGGGCAGCGCGGCGATGACCGCGCGGGTCACCTTCGGGTCGAGCACCGCGTCGCCGTCGGCGACGGCGAGGACGGCGCGCACCAACTCGTCGCCACCGACGGATTTGAGCAGGAAGCCGCTCGCCCCCGCCGCGAGCGCGCCCAGGACGTAGTCGTCGATGGCGAAGGTGGTGAGCACCAGGACCTTCGCGTTCGTCTCGGCGACGATCGCGGCGGTGGCCTCGAGCCCGTCGACGCGCGGCATACGCACGTCCATCAGCACCACGTCCGGACGCAGCGCGCGGGTCTGCCGGAGCGCGGCGACACCGTCGCCCGCCTCGCCGACAACCCGGATCTGCCCGGATGACTCGAGCAGCATGGTGATCCCGGCCCGGATCGTGGCGTGATCGTCGGCCACCACCACCGTCACCGTCATCGCTCCCCCAGCGGCAGCCGCGCGCGCACGCACCAGGTGCCGTCCTCGGCACCCGCGGTAAGGGTGCCGTCGATCGATTCGGCGCGGAAGATCATGTTGCGCAATCCGTTTCCTTCCCCCTCGGAGCGACCCGGCGGGATCGGATTCGCGGCCGTCACGACCACCCGGCCCGCGTCGCGGCGCACGTCGATGGCCAGTGGCGCGCCCGGCGCGTGCTTGGTCGCGTTCGCGATCGTCTCGCCCAGGATGCGGGTGAGCACCGCTTCCACGGCGGTCGACAGCGGCAGGTCGGGTTGGCGTCGCAGGGTCACCGTCCCGCCCGCCGCCTCGGCGGCATCGATCAGTCCGTCCAGGGAGGAGAGCCGGGCCGTGACGGCGGTGTCGCCGGGGGAGGTCAGCAGGTCGATCGTCGCGCGCATCTCGTCGAGCGCGGCCAGGCTGCCCGCGCGGATCGATTGCAGGACGGCGGTATCGCCGGGCTTCTTCTGCGCCACCTCGGCCAGGATCGCGACCGCCGAGAGGTGCCCGGCGACGGTGTCGTGCAGGTCCCGGGCGACCCGCCTGCGTTCGTCACCGAGCGCGGCCGATCGCTCGGCGTCGCGCGCCGCGAGTTCTGCTCTGGCCGCGTTGCGTTCGACACCGACCATGCGGCGCGAGGCCCGCACCGCCCGCGCGTACCCCACCGGTGACCAGGTGATCGCGACACCGATCAGGACGGTGTAGATGGCCGCCCTGAGCCCCAGCACGGTCAACGCCAGCAGGGCACCGCCCGCGGTCACCGCGAGCGCGAACCCGGCGACCACCGCGCCGAGCCGGTCCGATCCGGTGCTCACGGCCAGGTAGATCACATCCGACAGCGCGATCCACAGCGGCAACGACGGGCCGAGGACGAAGTCACCGGCGAGCAGGACGACCATCAGCCCGAAGGCCAGACCCGGTCTGCGTTGCGCGGTCAGCTGAATCGCGAAGGCCGCGCACAGTAGCGCCAGCTTCGCCGCGGGTGGATACAGATCGCGATCCGTCACCACCGGCCAGCCGCCGGCGACCCACAGCAGCACCCCGACCAGGAAGACCCCGACGGCGGCCGCGGTCGCGGTGTCGAACACCGCCACGAGCCGGGACAGGGACGGGCGGGCAGCGGGCATGCCTCATTTCAGCACACCGCGACCGCGCCTCGGGTCCCCCGAAAGGTGGACCACACCCGCGCCGTCAGCGGGACGACGGCGCACCGGCGTGCCCGGCACAGTGGGGAAATGGACGCATCGAACAACCCCGTACTGCTGACGATCGCCGCGTGCGAGATCGGTTTCTGGGTGCTGGTAGTGGGCGGTCTGCTGCTGCGCTATGTGGCGCGGCTGCGCCGCGCCGGCCTGGTGACGCTGGCACTGGTTCCGGTGCTGGACGTGGTCCTGGTGATCGCGGTGGCCATCGATCTGCACCGGGGCGGCGAGGTGAGTTTCGCGCACCGGCTGGCCGGCATCTATCTCGGCTGCACGGTGATGTTCGGGCATCGGATGATCGAGTGGCTCGACGCGCGCTTCGCCCACCGCTTCGCCGGTGGACCGGCGCCGGTGAAGGTGCCGAAGTACGGTCCCGAACGCACCCGCAAGGAGTGGGCCGACTTCGCGCGCTGGCTCGGCGCGGCGGCCATCGCCGGCGCGCTCACGCTGGCGCTGAGCTACACGGTGGCCGATGCGCAGCAGCGCGAGCAGCTCATGGGCATATTCGGCTCGCTGGGGGTGATCACCGTGATCTGGCTGCTCACCGGGCCGGTGTGGGTCACGGGGTCCAAGCGCGGCTGACCCGCACGACCGATGCCCCGGTACCGATTCGGAACCGGGGCATCGTCGGATCCGCTCCCGCAGCCACCACCGGAGGAGAGATGCGTGCGGAGGCGGCGGCCGATATCGCGCCGCTTCCCCCGCCGCCCCGGACTGATCGCGGTCCCCTGATGCCGTTCGGCCCACCCGAATTCGTGGGACGATACTGTGCATTTGTTTAGTTGAGCTCATGAAGGGAGCCGCGGTGGCGACCGATACCGCACGTCCCGCGGTCGGACTGCGCTCCGAGCGCGGCGCGATCCTGGCCTCGCTGATGATGTCGACGAGCCTGGTGGCGCTGGATTCGACGATCATCGCCACCGGCGTCCTGACCATCACCGCCGATCTCGGCGGATTCGCGATGTTCCCGTGGTTGTTCTCGATCTATCTACTCACCCAGGCCGTGACGGTGCCGATCTACGGCAAGATCGCCGACACGGTCGGCCGGAAACCGGTGATCTTGTTCGGGATCGCGGTGTTCGCACTGGGCTCGCTGCTGTGCGGACTCGCGACGAGCATGGTGGCGCTGATCGTGTTCCGGGCGATCCAGGGCATCGGCGCTGGTGCGATCCAGCCGATGACGATGGTCATCGCGTCCGATCTGTACACCCTGCCCGAGCGGGCCAAGGTGCAGGGCTATCTGGCCGGGGTGTGGGCCGGGTCGGCGGTGCTCGGTCCCCTGGTCGGTGGCGCCTTCGCCGATTTCGCCAGCTGGCGCTGGATCTTCCTGGTCAACCTGCCGTTGGCGGCACTCGCCGGGGTGATGCTGCTGCGCAACTTCACCGAGACGACCCCGCGCCGGGCGCGCGGGCAGGTCGACTATCTCGGCGCGGCCCTGCTCACACTCGGCGCGGGCGCGCTGATCCTCGCGCTGCTCGAGGGCGGCCAGTCGTGGGCGTGGAACTCCCCCGTGAGCCTGGCGTTGTTCGCCGGCAGCGCCGTCGTGCTCGGCGTCTTCGGGGTCGCCGAGCACCGCACCGCGAATCCGATTCTGCCGCTGTGGATCTTCACCCGCCGGGTGGTGGTCGCCGCGAGCGCGGTGTCGATGCTGATCGGCGCGATCGTGCTCGGGCTCACCTCCTACGTGCCGACCTTCGCCCAGGGCGTCCTCGGCACCACCGCCACCCTCGCCGGCCTCACCGTCGGCGCCTTGACGATCGGCTGGCCGATCACCGCCTCCCAGGCGGGCCGGTTCTATCTGCGATGGGGCTTCCGCACCACCGCGCTGATCGGCAGCGCGATCGCGGTCGCCGGCTGCGTGGCGCTGCTGCCGATCGGTGCGCAGGCGAGTCCGCTGCAGCTCGCGGGAGCGTGTTTCCTCATCGGGGCGGGCATGGGTCTGGTCGCCAATCCGACCCTGATCGCCGCCCAGACCGACGCCGCCTGGTCCGAACGCGGCGTCGTCACCTCGGCGACGATGTTCGCCCGCTCCATCGGCAGCGCGGTCGGCGTCGCCGTGTTCGGCGCCATCGTCAACGCCCAGGTGAGTGCGGTCGACCGCCCGGACCCCGGCGAACTCGCCGACGCGATCCACCTGGTCTTCGTCACCCTTCTCGCCATGTCGATCGTCCTGCTCGCCGCCGCGGCCACCATGCCGGGCGCACGGCCCACCACCACCGCCGACGTCCAGGTCGACTGATCCCGCTACGCCGCAAGAACATTCGGTCGCAGCACCGAACTCCTCGTGGCCGATAGACACGGCACGCCCTGGGACCGCGCCGATCGCCCTCTCGGAGCACACCGCGGCCGTTTTGCCGGAATCGCCGGCCGCCCGGAATCGATCGGACGCCACTGCCGGCGGAGCTGCGCTGCACCGCCGGGTGAGCGCCGGTAGGGTCGAGACGGTGTGGGGTATAGGGGATTCGACGGATCCGGCCGGGCAGGGGGCGAGTCGGGCGAGGTCGTTCGGGGCGCAGGCCGCGGTGTACGCCGAGCATCGGCCGGACTACGCGGCGGCCGCGATCCGGTGGGCATTGGGGCCGGTCGGGCGGACAGACCCGGTGGTCCTCGACCTGGGCGCGGGCACCGGCAAGCTGACCGACGGATTGCTGGCGGCCGGGGCGGCGGCCATCGCGGTCGAACCCGATGCGGCGATGCTCGCGGAGCTGGTGCGGCGGTATCCGTCGGTGAGCGCGCTCTCCGGCGCGGCGGAAGCGATTCCGCTGCCGGACGACTCAGTCGACGCGGTGGTCGCCGGGCAGGCGTTCCACTGGTTCGATCAGGAACGCGCGTTCCCCGAGATCGCGCGGGTACTGCGGCCCGGTGGGGTGTTCGCGGCGTTGTGGAATACCGACGACAACAGCACCGAGTGGGTGGCCGGGCTTCAGCGGGTCTCCCGGTCGGAGGTGTCGTTCATCCCGTCCGAGACCGAGGAGAAGCTCCCGGCGCATCCACTGTTGACGGCATTCGAGAAGGCGGAGTTCGCGCACGCACAGCGACGCACCGCCGAATCGCTGGTGACGACGATCGGCACCCATTCGCACACCGTGGTGATCTCCCTGGAGCAGCGGACCGCGCTGCTCGACCGCATCCGGGACTACCTGCTCGCGACACCGGAGACCGCGCAGGGCGAGTTCGACTTCCCGTTGCGTACCGAGGTGATCCGGGCGGTGCTGCGCGGATCACCCCGGCACTGAGCGTCAGCTCGCGCGTTCCTCCAGGCCACGCACCACGTCGACGACCTCGCCCGGCGCGAACTCGACGACGCGGCGTACCCGCGAATTCGCGACGGGCGCCAGGTCGACGACGATCGGCGCGCCCGCGCCCGCCTGGGCGATCGCGGTGATCCGGTCCTGGAGGAAGCCACTGTCGCCGACGCCGACGCGGATGACGTCGCCGACCGTGAGCGCCTCGGCACGGACCGGGCCGCCGAAGGCCGCGGTGGGATCGAAGGTGCCGCAGCGGGTGTGCCCGGTGGTCGCGCCGAGACCACGTTCGGCGATGGTCCACCACACCGGCGATTCCGGCTCGCCCACATCGACGCGCGCGTGCCAGGCCAGCACACGGTCGCGTTCGGCCTCGGCCGCCGCACGGGTCTCGTGCAGGGAGACCTGTCGGCGGACCGGGGCGTTGCGGGAGCGGGTGGTGCCCGCCGCGCCGTCGATCACCAGGATCCACCGGGCGCCGACGGCGTCGTCGCGGCGGGCCGAGACCCGTTTGGCCAGCGCGAGTCCCGGTGTCGCGCCCAGCTGATCGGCCGCCTCCTCGATGCTCGTGACGAGCCCGAGCGAACGCAGCAACTCGGCGGCCGACAACTCCGAGGTCCCCAGTTCCTGCGCCAGCGCCGTCATCGGAGTGCGCCGGCGCCAGCCGATCCGGGCGCAGTGTTCGTGCCGGGTGAACCACAGTCCACTGCGGGTGCGGCGGTGCTGATCGACCACCACCGCCCACCAATCCCATTCCGGCTCGGCCACCAGCCGACCGCGAATCCAGCGTTCGCGCTCAGCCGTCGGCACCCGTTCCTCGGGTGGCACGAAATTGCGGAGGGCGGCGCGCACCGCGGATTCGGTGCGCCCCACCGTCTTCGCGGTACGCGCCAGGTCGGCCCCCGCGCGCAGATCGTCGGCCAGGACCCGGTATTCCGATTCGCGCCAGGTGGTCCCATGCCTGCTCGGTGGCTGCAGATCGCCACGGTCGTCGTCACTCATCCCCGTGCCCCCGTTCTCGCACCGCCCGGCCACACTCGCGCCGGGCTCGTTTGTGTGACCCTTCGACGATACCGGTGGGGTATGACAGAAAATGCTTGTCTGCCAGCGGCTTTCCAGCAAACGAGGACGGGTCGCGGCTACCCGGTGTGCGCGGCGCCGCGGCGACCGAAGGCGTAGTAGCCCAGGCACACCAGCGCCGCCCAGACCGCGCCGACGACCAGCGCGGTACGCCCGCCGTCGGTCCACAGCAGCAGCACCACGACCAGACCGAGGAAGCCCAGGGCGGCCCAGGTGGTCACGGGCGCGCCGGGCAGCCGGTAGTCGCCGGCGGGCAGCTCCCCCGCCCGCACCTTGGCGCGATACTTCAGGTGGCACACCAGGATCACGCCCCACACGACGATGATGCCCACGGTGCTGACCGAGGTGATGTAGGCGAAGGCCTTGTCCGGCGAGATCAGGTTGACCACGACGCCGATCACCATCGCCGCCGCCGAAGCGCAGATGCCGGTGAACGGCACCGACTGCTTGCTCAGCTTCGCGAAACCACCGGGTGCCTCCTCACGCAGCGCCAGGCTGCGCAGCATCCGGCCGGTGGAGTAGATGCCGGAGTTGCACGACGACAGCGCCGCGGTGAGCAGGACGAAGTTGATGATGCCCGCGGCGGCGGGGATGCCGATCTGCTCGAACACCTCGACGAACGGGCTGCGGCCGGCGTGGAAGGTGCGCCAGCTCGCCACCGACATGATCACCACGAGCGCGCCGACATAGAACAGGCCGATGCGAAACGGCAAGGTGTTGATCGCCTTGCGCAGCGTGGCCTTGGGATCACGCGCCTCCCCCGCCGTCACGCCCACCAGTTCGACGCCCACGTAGGCGAACACGACGATCTGGAGCACCAGCAGGGTCTGACCGAAGCCGTTCGGGAACACGCCGCCGTCGGCCCACAGATTGGTCACCGTCGGGTTCGCGGCGTGACCGAAGCCGAACACCAGCACGCCGATGCCGATCAGGATCATCGCCAGGATCGCGGTGACCTTGATGGCCGAGAACCAGAACTCACCCTCGCCGAAGAGCCGGACCGAGATCAGGTTCGCGGCGAACAACACCGCCAGCACCACCAGCGCGGTCACCCACTGCGGGATGTCGAACCAGTACTGCACGTACTTGCCCGCGACGGTGATCTCGGCCATGCAGGTCGACACCCACACCGCCCAGTACGACCAGCCGGTCGCGAAACCGGCGAAGCGGCCGAGGAATTCGTGCGCGTACTCGGCGAAGCTGCCCGACACCGGCCGATAGGTCAGCAACTCACCGAGCGCGCGCATGATCACGAAGATCGCCAGGCCCGCGGCCAGGTAGGCCAGGATCAACGACGGGCCTGCCTGCTCGATGGCGGCGCCGGAGCCGTAGAACAGGCCGGTGCCGATCGCGCCGCCGATGGCGATCATCTGGATGGTGCGCGGGCTCAGCCCGCGCGCGTAGCCCTCCGATTCGGTCGTCGGAGCAGGCGCCTGCACGGCTGCGGTGGATAGCCCGGGGCCGTCAGCTGACATGGATCGTGTCCTTCCGTCGCGTCGATCAGTCCTGCACGCTACCGCCCGGCAATCGCGGTCCGAGCCACCCCCGACGGGGCGTGGAAATACCGGCCGCTCCGCGCGGGTTGCCCCTTGCGGGGGTTCGGTCACTATCGAGGAGGCTCATGAGCGCGGTCACGCTGTCGGTTCTGGATCTGGCGCCGGTGCAAGCCGATGTGAGCGCGGGCGATGCCTTGCACGCGACGACGCGGCTGGCCCAGCACGCCGAGGAACTGGGCTTTCGCCGATTCTGGGTGGCCGAGCACCACAACATGCCCGGCATCGCCAGCTCGGCGCCGGCGGTCGTGCTGGCTCATCTGGCCGCCTCGACCGCGCGCATCCGGGTCGGTTCGGGCGGGGTGATGCTGCCCAACCATCCGCCGCTGGTGGTGGCCGAACAGTTCGGCACGCTCGAGGCCCTGCATCCCGGTCGCATCGATCTGGGTATCGGCCGTGCGCCCGGCACCGATCCGGTCACCGCGCGCGCCCTGCGCCGCAGCGCCGAAGGGCTCGGTGGCGAGTCGTTCCCCCGCGAGCTCACCGCGCTGATCGGCTTCTTCCGCGGCGCCGACGCCGAAGGCATCGTCGCCAGCCCCGGCCGCGGCGCCGAACCGGCGGTGTGGCTGCTCGGCTCGAGCGGCTACAGCGCGCAAGTGGCGGCGGTGCTCGGGCTGCCGTTCGCCTTCGCCCATCACATCGCCCCGGACAACACGGCCGCGGCGCTCGCGCTCTATCGCGACAACTTCCGACCCTCGGATGTGCTGAGCGAGCCGTACACGATCGTGGCCGCGTCGGCGATCTGCGCCGACACCGATGCCGCGGCCGACCGGCTCGCCGCGCCGCGCGACCTCGCCTTCGCCCAGCTGCGCGCGGGTCGCCCGCAGGCGCTGGCCACGCCGGAGCAGGCCGCCGGCTTCCCCGGCAGCGACGCCGAGCGCCGCTTCGCCGAGCAGCGCAAGACCGGTCAGCTGCAGGGCTCGCCGGACACGGTGCGCGCGCAGGCGGCCGCGCTGCTCGCCGCCACCTCGCCCGACGAACTCATGCTCAACACCCTCGTCTACGACATCGACGCCAGGATCCGCTCGCTCGAGCTCAGCAGCAAGGCGATCAACGGCTGAGCCGAGTCCGGCTCACAGCAGCCGGAATCCCCTGGTGTGCAACGACTCCCGCAGGCGGTGGCGTCCGTTGAGCGACGCCACCGAGGCGAGGCGGGCCAGCACGCGCTCGGTCCACGAGAACGGCAGCCCCTGATCGGAGTAGATCTCGCCGATCTGCCCCTCGGCCGGGTCGGGATGGCCGACGACCAGGCCGAATACCGCGAAGACGTGGTCGGGCAGCCCCTCAGCGTGAGCCGAACGGCGGTCCTGGTCCGGCCGATCGATACAGTGATGCAGGGGAGCCCGCCGACGGGTGGGACGAGGAAGCGCGTCATGGGCAAGGTGTTCGACCGGATCGACGGCAAACTACGGACCTTCATCGGCGAGCAGCCGATGTTCTTCGTCGGCACCGCGCCCTCGACAGGCGGCCATGTCAATGTCTCCCCCAAGGGCTACCGCGACACCTTCGCGGTCATCGACGAGCACACCGTCGCCTATCTCGACCTGTTCGGCAGCGGCGCGGAAACCATCGCCCATCTGCGCGACAACGGCCGGATCACCGTGATGTTCTGCTCGTTCACCCGCACCGCCCGCATCCTGCGGCTGTTCGGCACCGGCCGGGTCGTGCGCTCCGACTCGGCCGAATTCACCACGCTGCGTGACCATTTCGGCACCGGCCACACCGGGATCCGCGCAATTGTCGCGGTGTCGGTGGAGCGGATCGCCGACTCCTGCGGCTGGTCGGTGCCCTACCTCGACCTGGTCGAGGAACGCTCGATCCTCGACCAGGCCCACACCCGCCGCACCGACGCCGATTTCGCCCGCCGCATCGCCGGTGACAACGCCACCAGCATCGACGGCCTGCCCGCGCTGGAACCGGATCATCCACTGCCGTCCCAGGTCACGCGCGGGCGCACGCCGCACGCCGTGGACGGCTAAAGTGCGGCGGTGAACACCGGATCCGCCAGCTCGCTGCTCGACCGTCTCCTCGCCACCCAACCCGCGCCCGCCTGGTGGCTGGTGCTCGCCACCGCCGCTGTCGCGCTCGTGCTGGTCGGCTACCGGCCGCTGTGGCGGCTCACCAGGGCCGCGGTCACCGTGGCGCACGAGGGCGGACACGCGCTGGTCGCCCTGCTCACCGGGCGCAGGCTGCACGCGATCACCCTGCACACCGACACCTCGGGCCTGACCGTGTCCAGCGGCAAGCCGACCGGTCCCGGCATGATCCTCACCGCGGCCGCGGGCTACCCGGCGCCCGCGCTGCTCGGGCTGGGGTACGCGGCGCTGCTCGGGTCCGGCCGGGTGACGCTGATGCTGTGGGCGACACTGCTCATGCTGGCCGCCGTTCTCGTCAAGGTCCGCAATATCTACGGGCTGCTGACCGTCGCCGTGCTCGGTGCACTGGTGTTCGGGGTGTCCTGGTTCGGCACCGACCTGATGCAGGCCGGGTTCGCATATCTGGCCGCCTGGTTCCTGCTGGCCGCCGCGGTCCGCCCGGTGATCGAACTGCAGCGCAGCCGCCGCAGGCAGCCCGGCCACACCGCCTCCGACGCCGACCAGCTCGCCCGGCTCACCCATCTGCCCGCACTGCTCTGGGTGGGGATCTTCACCGCGCTGTGCCTGGCCGCGCTGTGCGTCGGCGGAGCGCTGCTGCTGGCGCCGGTGCAGCAGCTGCACCCGCTGCTTCAGCGGTGAGCGGCGCGCCAGGCCTCGACGACCTCGGTGACGAGAATGGTCGGCGCCTCGAGCGCGTCGAGGGTGATCCCCACTTCGTCGGGTTGTAGCGGTTCCAAGGTGGCCAGCTGAGAATCGAGCAGGGCCGTCGGCATGAAGTGGCCGAGCCTGCCGGTCATCCGGCGCAGCAGTTCCTCGCGGCCCGCGGCCAGGTGCACGAAATAGGTGTGCGGGGCGCCGCGGCGCAGCCGGTCGCGGTAGGTGCGGCGCAGCGCCGAGCACGCGGCGACGCCGCCGGATTCCTGATGGTCACCCAGCCAGCCCGCGACGATGTCGAGCCACGGCGCGCGGTCCTCGTCGGTCAGCGGGATACCGGCCGCCATCTTCTCGATGTTCTCGATGGGATGGAAGTCGTCACCCTCGGCGTAGGGCACCGCGAGCCGTTCGGCGGCGAGCGCGCCGACCGTCGTCTTCCCGCACCCGGACACGCCCATCACCACGATGACGGGTTGCACCACACCGACCTCCTCGTCCGAGCCACTGCCCTACAGGCTCACACACCGGACCGGGACCGGGTCCGGGAAACGCCGAACCGGCCGTCGATCCGCTGCCGGTTCAGGGAATGGGGCGGTCGGTGGGCAGATTGACGAAGCTCGGCGCGGCCGGGTCGAGGCGCAGGTGCTGGGGTTCCATGCCGCTCGCGTTCAGCATCGGCCGGAACGGCAGCGCCTTGGGCGCGTTGCCCGCGTAGACATCGATGCGCAGCCGATGCCCGGGTGCCAGGACCGCCTGGGTCGGGATGACGGCGACATCGAGGTCGGTGGGCGCGCCGGGCACCACCGGCAGCAGATGGTCGACGGTGAGCGGGTTGAACGGCGCGGTGAGATCGCCGTTGACCGAGCGGGCGCTGCGCCGTTCGTCGATCGCGCGCATCGATGTCGTGAGCTGGCCGGTGGTCAGCACGGTCGAGGTACCGTCGGGCGCCACATCGTTGACGGTGACGTTCCAGAATCCGTCGGTCGTGTCGTGCACGGTGTTGAGCCGCACATTGATCGGACCCGAGATCACCGTCTGCTCGGTGAGCGGCGCGCTGGTGAAGGTGAGCCCGTTGCGTTCGGCGATCCGGGAGTCCTTCGCGCAGGTGTCCAGCGCCGCGCCCATTCCGGCCGAACCCTGCGCCGCGTCACGCGAACAGATCGTGCTCAGACCCGGTGCGACGGTGAGGTCGTCGGTGGTCGTCGGCCCGGTGGCGCTGAGCGATCCGTCGTACAGGCTGTCCTCGGTGCTGCCGCTGGGCGCGGCCGAGAAGTAGACCCGGCGGTGCGTGACACCCGGCATCGGGAACTCCGGCAGCGTGATCCAGCTGCCGCCCTGCTGCTTCACCGTGACCGGCCCGAACGTGTCGACGCCGCTGTCGATGTCCTTGAGCCACTTGTCGAACCAGGCCCGCTGCAGTACGTCCAGCCGCGGCGGCGCGCCCGGAACACCGGTGCCCGCACCGGGATTGGCGTGATAGGTGTCGCCGACGACGAGCTGTTTGCGTCCGGCGGGCAGCGGGATCTGCTCGTAGAGCTTGGTCGCGCTGTTGGCGAAGATGTCGTGCCAGCCGCCGTAGACGAAGGTCGGCACGGTGACCTGCTCGGGATGGCCCATGATCGCTTCGCGGAACGCGGAGGTGTCGTCGAGCGCGCCGTCGAGCGCGGGCGGCATGTTCGACAGCGACGGGGTGAGCAGTGACTGAGCGAGCAGGTCGAAATTGGTGGTCGGGTCGGCGAGCCGATCGTGGAACCAGGTCCAGTCGAAGGTGCCGTCGGCCATCGACGCGACATCGGGCACGAGTTTGAGCTGGTTCACCGAGTTCAGCCACAGCGGCAGGAAGGTGGTGCCGACGCCGCCACCGGGGGCGACCACGTCGCGCATCAGATCGCTGCCCGGTTCCACGGGGAAGATCGCCTGCAGCGCGGCGGGGGCGTTCTCGGCCGCGCGCAGCTGGTTGATGCCGGAGTAGGAGCCGCCGCTCATCCCGATCCGGCCGTTCGACCACGGCTGGTGGGCCGCCCAGTCGATCACCTCACGGGTGTCGAGCTGTTCGCGCGCCCCGAGGGTGTCCCATTTGCCTTGTGACAGGCCGGTTCCGCGCACATCGGCGACGACGACGGTGTACCCGCTGCTGATGAGCTTGCGGTCGACGCCGAGCATGGTCTGGATCATGCCGCCGTCGAGCGCCTGCATCAGGTCGCCGAACCCGCTGATCGGCGTGGCCGACAGGTTCAGCCTGCGCACGATGTCGACCGCCGTGGCCTGCAGGCCCGGGATGGCGGCAGCGGATTCGATCAGGCCCGTCATCAGTTTCGAGTAAGGCGTGAGGCTGACGATCGTCGGCAGCGGTTGCTGCTCGATCTCGCCCGCCGCGTTCGCGGGCCGGTAGACATCGGCCTTGAGCACGACGCCATCGCTCATGGTGATCTGCACGCCGCGCTCCACCCGCACCTCGGGATAGGCGCCCGGCCCGTCGTGCAGAGCCGTCCAGTGCGCCGCCGGCGGTTCGGCCGGTTCACCTGCCGCCGGTCCGCCGCCACACCCGAGCACGACTATCACCGCGAGGATCGTCACCAGCATCCGGACGAGCCCGCGTTCGGAACCTCTCACCGCCATTGTGTCGCTCCCCGACCGGTTCGTTCGTCTCCACTGTTGACCTAGCCACCACACGATCGAGCGCGGAAACTGTAACAGGGGTAACGACCTGAGCCGCCCAGCGTCGGCCCGCTCGGACTGTCGCAGTGAATACGCGTTGTTCCAGTTCAGCGCGCTGCGCGGGTATCGCGGCTGTCGGTGGCTGGTGGTTGACTGGCACCTGCCGGCGCGGTTCCGGCCGGCTTCCATCCATCGCCGAGGAGGACGTTCGACTATGCCGACACGTGACGAAGCTTGGCCGCAGGGCACGCCCTGCTGGATCGATTGCCAGGTCGACGACACCACCGCCGCCCGCGACTTCTACAGTGCCCTGTTCGGCTGGGACATCCAGGACGGGCCCGCCGACGCGGGTGGCTACCTGATGGCGATGCTCGACGGCAGGCCCGCCGCCGGCATCGGCCCGAAACCCGGCGGCATGCCGATGCCCTCGGCCTGGACCACCTATTTCGCGGCCGAACGCGCCGACGAGATCGCCGAGAAGGTGAGCAAGGCTGGCGGACAGGTGTTCATGCCGCCGTTCGACATCCTCGACGTAGGCCGCATGTTCATCGGCGCCGACCCGACCGGCGGGGTGTTCGGCGTCTGGGAGGCCAAGGCGCACACCGGCGCCAACGTGTTCAACCAGCACGGCGCCTACTGCTGGAACGAACTGCACACCGGCGGCTACGACCAGGCGCACGACTTCTACCACACCGTGTTCGGCTGGCACTACACCGAGATCGGCGACGGCGAGAACTTCGTCTACTCCACCTTCGCGCTCCCCGGCGAGACCCACACCATCGGCGGCATGATGGACGCGTCCGCGCTGTCGACGCCCACCTACTGGCTCACCTGGATCCAGGTCGACGGCGCCGACGCGGCGCTGGCGAAGGCCACCGAACTGGGCGCCTCGGTGATCATGGGCCCCGACGACAGCCCGTTCGGGCGGATGGGCATCCTGCAGGCGCCCCAGGGCGAGGTGTTCGGCGTCATCGATCCGGCCGAGGCCGTCGGCGAGGTCCCCACCGGCGCCTGACGACGGGTTCCGGGCATGCGCCATGCCATCGCGTGGCGCATGCCGTGGTCACCGATTCCACGCGGACTCGCCCGATACGCCACGACCCGGCGTCGCCCCGGCCGCGGGCGCGCGGCAGCTCAACGCACGTTCGCTTGCGCGCGGTCCCCCATCGGCGAACGATTAACTGTGCGGTGGCTGCCGTCGCGGGCCGAGCGCGCACGCGCCCCGGTGGACACGACTCATCGGTCACCTCCGACGACCCAGGAGCCGACGATGTCCACACTGACACGCAAGAGTTTCGACGCACCCGAGGAAACCAGACCCTTCGAGCAGGACAAAGGCCGGCTCGATCTCGTGGCCCTCGACAGCGGGCCGGTGGGCCGGGCCGTATTCGAACCGGGCTGGCGCTGGTCGCTGCACGTCAAGCCGATCGCCGGGACCGAGAGTTGCCAGGCACCGCACATGGGCTACTGCCTGTCCGGCCGGATAGTAGTGGCGATGGACGACGGCGAACAGCAGGAATTCGGGCCCGGTGACCTGATGCTGGTGCCGCCCGGCCACGACGCCTGGGTGGTCGGCGACGAACCCTGCGTGATGCTCGATTGGCAGGGCGTCGCCGACTACGCCAAGCGGTAGCCGCTACGGCGTCACGATGGCGAAGTTCGGGTCCGGCTTGTCGATCAGGCCGGGCAGCTTCGTCAGCGCGGTGACATCGCCCTCGATGACGATGTCACCGCTGAGCACTTCCTTCTTCAGATCGCCGCCGCCGACGAGACTGCGGATCAGCACGGGCCGGGTCAGGGTGAGCGTGGCGTCCGGCGCGGGCAGCTGATCACCGGGGAACCGGTCGTAGTGCACGAGCACGCCGTTGCGCAGTTCCACGCGGTGGATCCGGTTGCCCTCGTCGCTGATCCGCCAGTCGCTGGTGGTCCGCGCGTCCCAGGCCTTCGGCCCGTCGATGCGCAGCGCCATCGCGTCGAACACCTGCTCCACGCTCAGTGCCGCGGCCAGCGCCGCCGAATTCGCCGAGGTCGGGGTGCCGAAGGAGCCGTTGCGCAGTTCGTGGGCGCCGCTGAGGTAGAAATTGCGCCAGGTGGCGTTCTCGGCGCCGTAGGCGAGCTGTTCGAAAGCGCTCGCCTGCAGGGCTTTCGCGGAGTCGTTGCCGGGATCGGCGAAGATCGCGTAGTTCAGCAGCTGCACCGCCCAGCGGAAATCCGCGGCGTCGTAGGCCCGCTGCGCCTGGTGCAGTACGGCGGCGGTCCCGCCCATCGCGTCGACGTGGCGGCGGGCGTTCTCCACCGGCGGATGCTCCCAGAGATGGGCCGGGTTGCCGTCGAACCAGCCCATATAGCGCTGGTAGACGGCCTTCACATTGTGGCTGACCGAGCCGTAGTAGCCGTGCGCGGACCAGGAGGCGGTGAGCGCGGGCGGCATCGTCATCATCTCGGCGATCTCGGCGCCGACGTAGCCTTTGTTGAGCAGCCGCAGCGTCTGATCGTTGAGGTAGGCGTAGAGATCGCGTTGCAGCGACAGGAATTCGACGATCCGGTCGGTGCCCCAGATCGGCCAGTGGTGTGACGGGAACACCAGCTCGGAGCGGCGACCATACCGGTTGATCGAATCGGTGAGGTATTTCGCCCACACGTGCGGGTCGCGGACCAGTGCGCCGCGCAGCGTGACGATGTTGTGCATGGTGTGCGTGGCGTTCTCGGCCATACACAGGATGCGACGGTCGGGGAAGTAGATGTTCATCTCCGACGGCGCCTCGGTGCCCGGCGTGAGCTGGAAGACCATCCGCACGCCGTCGACCGTCTCCACCTGATCGGTGTGGGTGACATCGCGCGTTGGCGGGATCAGGCTGACCGTTCCGACGGAGTTGGTCTGCCCCAGACCCGAGCCGACCTGTCCCTTCGGCCCGCGCGGCAGGGCGGCGCCGTACATGTAGGCGGCGCGGCGGGCCATCGCGGTGCCAGTGTAGATGTTCTCGGCGACAGCGTGTTCCAGGAAGCCGACCGGGGCGATCACCGGACAGCGGCCCGCCGCGACGTCCTGCGGGGCCAGGACGCCATAGCTGCCGCCGAAGTGGTCGACGTGGGAGTGCGAGTAGATCAGGCCGGTGACCGGCCGGTCGCCACGGTGTGTGCGATACAGCGCCAGGCCCGCCGCCGCGGTTTCGGCCGAGACTAGCGGGTCGATGACCACGACGCCGGTGTCGCCCTCGATCAGCGTCATATTCGACAGATCGAGGCCGCGGATCTGATAGAAGCCGGGCGCGATCTCGTAGAGCCCCTGCTTCACGGTGAGCTGGGACTGCCGCCACAGACTCGGATTCACCGACTGTGGACAGGCGCCGGCCAGGAAGTCATAGGCGTCGGTGTCCCACACCACCTTTCCCGAGGCGTCGGTGACCTTGCCCGGTTCGAGGGAGGCGATCCAGCCGCGATCGGCGTCGGCGAAATCGGCGGTGTCGCCGAAGGGCAGGGAGTCGGCCAGCGCGCGATTGGCGTCGACGACCGCCTTCGTCGGGTCGGTCTGCGTTGTCGACGGCGTGATCGCGGCGCTGTCGTCGCCGCAGCCGGTGACCGTGAGGCCGACGGCCAGTGCGGCGGCCGCTCCGGCTCCGACGCCGAGCATGCCGCGTCGCGACACCTCGAACCGATCCGTGTTCGTCCCGTCCACCACTTCAACCTCACTCAGGTGATCACTTCCCGCCACGGGGGCGAGTGCGACCGGCGCCGCTATTGCAGCGTAACTGCAATAGCGGAGTTACGGTCGAGCAATCGGCACGGCGGCCAGCTGGATTTCGAGCAACAGCCGGTCGGCGGGGTCGGCCAGGTCGATACCGAGTACGGCCTCGGCCCGGCGCAACCGGTAGCGCAGCGTATTCGGGTGCACGCGTAGCGCGGCGGCCGCCGCGCTCACCTCGCCGTGTGCCCGCAGATAGGCCAGCACCGAGCCGCGCAGTTCGGCGGCGTGCTCGCGGTCGTAGGCGTCGAGCGCGGTCAGCCGGGGATCGTGCAGGTGCGGGCGATCCCGGACCAGCTCGACGATCTCGGCCAGCAGCACCGCAGTCCTGGCCTCGGCCAGGGTGGCGACCCGGCTGCCCGACGCCGCGGCCGCCGGGCTGTCCAGGACGCGATCGACTTCCGCGCGGGCGCCCGCGACCGCTGTCAGCCCGGCCACCGGCGCCGCGACGGCCGCGCGCACCACCAGCCCGCGCGCCTGTTCCAGTTGCGCGACGAGCTTGCGCAGCCAGGAGCCGACGGTGCGCTCGGAGTGGTAGGACGGCAGCAGCACATACACCCGGTCGCCGATCGCCTCGGTCACCGAGTCGTCCCGAAAAGCGCTGGCGTGCAGCCGGATCAGACCGCTCGACGCGGCCAGGTCGGCGACCGGACCGACCGGGGCGAAGCCGATCACCGCGGCGGGACCGGTCGTCGGCAGGTGCAGCGCGGCGGCGACGGACGGCACGTCGACGCCGTCACCGTGCGCGCCGAACAGCCTGCGCACCAGCAGGGCTTCGGTCGAGGGCGCCTCCAGCCCGCGCGCGATGATCCGCGCCGCGACCGCCGACGCGCCGCGCAGCACCTGCGCCGCGTCGGGGCGCAGCGGGCGGTCGCCCTGCTGCAGCCAGATGGTGCCGAGCATGCGCTCGGGGGTGCCGCGCCGGATGCCGACCACCAGCCTGCGCCGGATGTCGAGTTCGGGATGTTCGGGCACGTCGACGACCTCGTCGCTGCGCCGCACCCGGTCGAATACGCCCCATTCGCGCAGGATCCGCAGGTAGTCGCCCGGCCCCTCGCGGCCGAGGATGGACCGGATGCGCAATTGGTCGGCGGAGGCGTCGGACGCCGAGTACGCCAGCACGTGCGACTGGGGGTCCTCGATGGAGACCATCCCGCCGGTCTCCTTGGCGACCACCTGCGCGAGGCCGAACAGATCGGTGTCGGGGGCGAGCAGGTCGTGGTCGTCGGCGGCGGCGCGCTGGCCGGGCGAGCGGGCCAGCATCCGGCGCACCAGCGCGAACACCTGGTCCCAGCGGGCCTGCCGGTGCACGTGCACCAGGGCCAGGCCCGCCGCCGACGCCGCGACCCGTACGGCCGGAGAGTCGTTGGCGCTCTTGGTCATCAGGACACGCGGCCGCTGACCGGGAGCACGGGCGCCGACGCCGCGCAGCCACCACAGCGTGGCCTCGGCATCGACACCGACGAGCAGGTACACCTCCGGCAGCGGGCCCTCGGCCTCGAGCTGGTCGGGCAGATCGGCGGGCTCGGCGAGAGCGACCGAGCGGAGCGGGACCGACTCCCCCGCGGGCGCGTCGACGAGCGTGGCGACGGTGTGGTCGAGGGCGGCGAGCAGCTCGCCCAGTGTCGTGGCGTCATCCGGCATCGCGGGCCTCCCAGAGCTTTGTCCGATCGGATGAACAATGATCCGCTTCTTCGTCCGATCAGCCGATTATGCCGCCTCCCCGCGGGTGTTGACTACGTCACATCCCGCCACCACTCGACGCAGGAGCCGCCTTCATGGACGCCATCGCGACCACTCCGCCACCGGTCAACGAACCGGTCGGCACCTTCGCCCCGGGTACTCCGGAGCGCGCCCGGCTGCGCACCGCACTCGCCGAACTGTCCGCGACGCCCACCGAGATCCAGCACGTGATCGGCGGCCGCCACCTGCGCGGTGACGGCCCGAGCTTCGAGGTCGTCCAGCCGCACCGGCACGCCGCCGTGCTCGGCACCCTGCACGACGCGACCACCGCCGAAGCCGCCGCCGCGGTCGCGGCGGCCACTGCGGCGGCACCGGCCTGGCAGGCGATGCCGTTCGACGACCGGGCAGCGATCTTCCTGCGCGCCGCGGACCTGCTGGCCGGTCCGTGGCGCGAGACGATCTCGGCCGCGACGATGCTCGGCCAGTCCAAATCCGCCTATCAGGCCGAGATCGACGCGCCGTGCGAGCTGGTCGACTTCTGGCGTTTCAACGTCTCCTTCGCCCGCCAGATCCTGGCCGAACAGCCGATCTCGGCGCCCGGGGTGTGGAACCGGATGCAGTACCGGTCGCTGGAGGGTTTCGTCTACGCGGTCACGCCGTTCAACTTCACCGCCATCGCGGGCAACCTGCCGACCGCGCCCGCGCTCATGGGCAACACCGTGGTGTGGAAGCCGGCCCGCACCCAGGCCGTCGCCGCCTACCTGACCCTGCGCCTGCTCGAGGCGGCGGGACTGCCGGCCGGGGTGATCAACCTCGTCCACGGTGCGGGACCGGCCATCTCCGAGGTCGTGCTCGCCGATCCGCGCCTGGCGGGCGTGCACTTCACCGGTTCGACGGCCACCTTCCAGCACCTGTGGCGCGAGGTGGCGCAACGGATCGACCGGTATCGCACCTACCCGCGCCTGGTCGGTGAGACCGGCGGCAAGGACTTCGTGCTGGCCCACCCCTCGGCCGACCCCGCGGTGCTCACCACGGCGCTGCTGCGTGGCGCGTTCGACTACCAGGGGCAGAAATGCTCGGCCGCCTCGCGCGCGTACGTCCCGCGCTCGGTGTGGGCGGCGATGTCGGAGGACCTGATCGAACGGACGGCGGCGCTGCGCTACGGCGACGTCGCCGACTTCACGAATTTCGGTGGCGCCCTGATCGATCGACGCGCCTTCGACCGCAATACCGCCGCGCTGGAGCGGGCCAAGGCGACACCGGGGCTGACCGTGGTGGCCGGTGGCCACAGCGACGACAGTGTCGGCTGGTTCGTCGAACCGACCGTCGTCGTCGGTGACGATCCCGCCGACGAGATCTTCCACACCGAATACTTCGGCCCGATCCTGGCCGTGCACGTCTACGACGACCGCACCCCCGCCGGTTTCACCGCGGCCATGGACCTCGTCGACGGCGGCAGCGCCTACGGGCTGACCGGCTCGATCATCGCCGAGGACCGCGCCGCGATCGCCGCGGCCACCGACCGGCTCACCTTCGCGGCGGGCAATTTCTACATCAACGACAAACCGTCGGGTGCGGTCGTCGGCCAGCAGCCGTTCGGCGGCGGGCGCGCCTCGGGCACCAACGACAAGGCGGGCTCGGCGCAGAACCTGCTGCGCTGGACCTCGGCCCGCACCATCAAGGAGACCTTCACCCCGCCGACCGAGCACCGCTATCCCCATCAGGCACCCGAGACGGAGGCCCGCTGATGTCCGCCGTACTGCGCTCGACCCTGCTCGCCGCCGCCCGCTCGGCGCGCCTGGAACGTACCATCACCCGGCTGCCGGTCAGCCGGGACGTGGTGGCCCGCTTCGTCGCGGGCACCACCACCGCCCAGGCGGTGCGCGCGGCCGAAACCCTGCTCCGCTCCGGCCGTTTCGTCAGCATCGACTATCTCGGCGAGGACACCACCGACCTGGCGAGCGCGGAAGCGACAGTCGCGCAGTACCGCGCCCTCATCGCCGCGCTCGGCCGGCTCCCCCAGGCCGAGGTCGCGGCGGGCGCCGTTCGGCCGCTGGAGGTCTCGGTGAAGCTGTCGGCACTCGGCCAGGCCCTGCCCCGCGACGGCCACGCGATCGCCCGCGAGCACCTCCACCAGATCTGTGCCGCCGCCGAGGCCGCGGGCCTGTGGGTCACCGTCGACGCCGAGGACCACACCACCACCGACTCGACCCTCGAGATCGTGCGCGAGCTGCGCGCCGACTACCCGTGGCTGGGCACGGTCGTGCAGGCCTACCTGCGCCGCACCGAGGACGACTGCCGCGCGCTGGCGGGCCCCGGCTCGCGCATCCGGTTGTGCAAGGGCGCCTACGACGAACCCGAGTCGGTGGCCTTCCGCGACCGCGCCGAGGTCGATGCCTCCTACCTGCGCTGCCTGGCGATCCTGACCGCGGGCGCGGGGTACCCGATGATCGCCTCGCACGACCCTGCGGTGCTCGCCGCCGCCGGGGTGGCGGTGCAGTCGGCGCAGCGCAAGACCGAGGAGTACGAGTACCAGATGCTGTTCGGCATCCGCGCCGACGAACAGCAGCGACTCGCCGCCGCGGGCAACCACGTTCGCGTCTATGTCCCCTACGGTGACCAGTGGTACGGATACTTCATGCGCAGGCTGGCCGAACGGCCCGCCAACCTGGGGTTCTTCCTGCGCGCGCTGGTCGGCGGGCGCGGGTGAGGACCGGCTCTCGATTCGGGCACCACCGCTGAACAATATTCACTCTCGGCGCCTGCGGCCCCGGCGTGGCGGTGTACTCAGCTGAGCCTCCCGGCAGGAGGTCGGCTCGTACATCGCGACGCGGCGGTGTGCGCCGACGGAAGGAACGCGAATGTCTTTCGCAGAGTTGCGCGCCCAGATGCTGCGCCGCAAACCTCTCGTCGAAGTCGAGGACGAGATCCCGAGCGACGAGCGGCTCGCCAAATCGCTCGGCCTGTGGCAGCTGACCGCGATCGGCGTCGGCGGGATCATCGGCGCGGGCATCTTCACGCTGGCCGGTTCGGTCGCCCACTCGGTCACCGGTCCGGCGGTGCTGATCTCGTTCCTGATCGCCGGTGTGGCCAGCGCGGCGGCAGCGCTGTGCTATGCCGAGTTCGCGGGCATGGTGCCCAAGGCCGGCTCGGCCTACACCTACGGCTACGTCTCGCTCGGTGAGCTGGCGGGCTGGTTCATCGGCTGGGATCTGCTGCTCGAGTACATCGCGGTGGCGGCGGTGGTCGCGATCGGTGTGTCCGGCTATTTCGGGTTCCTGCTCGACCAGATCGGCCTGACCCTGCCCGAGTGGATGCTGGGCGCGCCCGACACCGGCGACGGACGCGTGGTCGACCTGTTCGCCGTGCTGTTCTGTCTGGGCACCGCATGGGTGCTTTCGCGGGGGATCGACAGCGTCGGCCGGTTCGAGACGGTCGCGGTCGGGATCAAGGTCGCGCTGGTCGTGCTCATCGTGGTGCTCGGCGTGTTCCACATCGACAGCGCGAACTACGACCCGTACTTCCCGTTCGGCGCGGGCGCGGTGTGGACCGGCGCGGCGACGGTGTTCTTCGCGGTGTTCGGCTACGACGCGATGAGTACCGCGGCCGAGGAATCGGTGGACGGGCGCAAGCACCTGCCCAAGGCGATCATCTATTCCCTCGGCATCGCCATGGTGCTCTACGTGCTGGCGACGCTGGTGCTCACGGGTATGCAGAAGTACACCGAGATCAGCCCGACCAGCGGTTTCTCCACCGCGTTCGAGGCGGTCGGGATGCCGGGCGTCGCCAACATCATCGCCGTGGGCGCGATCGTCGGCATCGTGACCGTGGTGCTGACGTTCATGCTCGGCGTCACCCGGGTGTGGTTCGCGATGAGCCGCGACGGCCTGCTGCCCGCGTGGTTCGCCAAGACCCACCCGACCCGCAAGGTCCCGACCAGGGTCACCTGGATCGTCGGCATCGGCGCGGCGATCCTGGCCGGCGTGCTGCCGATCAACACTGTCGCCGAGCTCACCAACATCGGCATCCTGATGGCCTTCATCGTGGTGTGTGTCGCGGTGATCGTGTTGCGGCGCACCAGACCCGATGCGCCGCGCTCGTTCCGGCTGCCGTTCATGCCGGTGATCCCGCTGGTCGGCATCGGGTTCTCGGCGTACCTGATCTACTCGCTGCCGTGGGAGACGTGGGTCCGGTTCCTGGTGTGGCTGCTGGTGGGTCTGGTCGTCTACTTCGGCTACTCGCGCACGCATTCGGTGATGAACCGGACGGCGGTGCCGCCGAGCGCGTAGCCCGGGCCCGGGCGGTCTGTGCTGTGATGGGCCGATGAGTTCAGGGCACGAGGTCGAGGCGGCGGGCGAGCGCGCGGCGCGCCCGCCGCGACGGCGCCGCGATCCGGAGAAGACCCGCGAGGCCATCATCGACGGACTGCTCGCCGCGCTCACCGACGGCGATTTCGCGCCGACCACCCGCGCGATCGCCACCAGGGCAGGCACCTCCGAGCGCAGCATCTTCGTGCACTTCGCCGATCGCGAGGCCCTGCTCGTCGCCGCGGTCGAGCGTCAGTCAGCGACGGTGGAGGCGTGTCTGATCACCCCTGATCCCACGCTGCCGCTCGACGATCGGATCGCGCTGGCGGTCCGGCAGAGCGCGGCGATCTTCGATCTGCAGCGCTCACCGCGCCTGCCCGGGCTGCAGGAATCCCGCTCGGTCGCCGCGATCGACGCGCGGATGCGGCGCACCGACGAACGCATCCGCGACACGCTCGCCGCCCTGTTCGCCCCCGAGCTGGCCGGTGACGACGAACTGCTCGACCTGATCGACGGTGCGCTGGCCTGGCCCGCCCACCACCATCTCCGGGACCGGCGCGGGCGGTCGCGGGAGCAGGCCGCGGCGGCGATCGAGCGGGCGGTACGGCGGCTACTCGCTCAGGGCTGACTCCGGGCGTACCAACACCCGTTTGAGGATCTTGCCGGTCTCCCCGCGCGGCAGCGCGGACAGGAACGTGACATCACGCGGCACCGAGAAGCGGCTGAGCCGGTTGCGGATATAGGTGCGGACCATGTCCGAATCCAGGCCCGCACCTTCGCGTTTCACCACGAACGCGGCCAGCCGCTGCCCGAATTCCCGATCGGGCACGCCGACCACGGCGACCTCGGTAACCTGCGGCAGATGGGCCAGCGCCTCCTCGACCGGCCGCGGGAAGACGTTCTCGCCGCCGGAGATGATCATCTCGTCGTCGCGGCCCGCGACGAACAACCGGCCCGCGGCGTCGAGATAGCCGAGGTCGCCGGTGTCGAGCATGCCGTCGGCCTCCTCCGGCGGCGCGGAGTTGACGTAGCCGTCGAAGAGCATGTGGTTGGCGACGAAGATGTGCCCGGTCGCTCCGACCGGCACCGGGCGCAGGTCGGGACCGAGTACGGCCACCCGGGTGCCCAGCGGCGGTCGGCCCGCGGTGGTCGGTGAGACCCGCAGGTCGGCGGGGGTGGCGACGCTGGCCCAGGACACCTCGGTCGAGCCGTACACGTTGTAGAGCACGTCGCCGAAGGTGTCGAGGAAGCGCAGCACGGTGGCCCCGGCCAGGGGCGCGCCACAGCTCACGACGTGGCGCAGACTGGACAGATCGAAGCTCGCGCGGATCTCGTCGGGCACGTCGAGCAGCCGCTCGACCATGGTCGGGACAACGATCAGCGTGGTGATCCGGTGCTCGACGATCGCGCGCAGGCAGGCGAGCGCGTCGAAACCGTCGGTGAGCACCACGGTCGCGCGCAGCGCCGTGCTGAGCTGCAGGCCAGCCAGGCCCCAGGTGTGGAACAGCGGCGCCGGAATGAGGACGACCTCCTCGACCCGCATCGGAATCCGCGACAGCAGCGCCGCGATGGTGCCGAAGCCCTTGGGGTGCGGGCGGCGCGCGCCCTTGGGCGAGCCGCTGGTGCCCGACGTGAGCACGATCAGCCTGCCGGGATGGGCGGGCACGGGAAAGTCGTTCTGCCCCAAGCCGATCAAGCCGTCGATGGTCGTGCGTTCCGGATCCGGCGGCTGGTCGTCGGTGGTGAACCGGGGCACATCGCTGTGCAGGTAGCGGATCAGGGTCTCCAGCGGCCCGTCGACGTAGACCGCGCTCAGCCGGTGCCGCTGCACGATCTCCTCGATCCGCCGCCCCGACAGCCCGGCGTTGAGCAGGGCCACGTCGACGCCGAGTTTGCCCGCCGCGACCATGGTTTCGACCATGCCCGCGTGATTGCGCGAGAGCAGGCCGATGGCGTCGCCGGCGCGCAGGCCGAGGCTGTACATCGCCCCGGCCAGTGCGGTGGACCTGGCGTCGACCTCGGCGAAGGTGCGCGTGCCGTGCGGGTCGATCAGCGCGAGCCGCGTCGGCGTGTGCGCCGCGCCCGCGGCGTAGCCGCCGGCCAGGTTGAAGCCCCACTTCGCCAGGGAGCGCAGCTGTTTCACGATCGAGAGGGGTTCCGGGCGCATCAGCCCGGTGGCCGCGATGCTGCGCACCACCCCGGTGTTGCGGCGCAGCACCGAGCGCTCGGCGTTGATCACGATCGAGGATCTGGTGCCCGCGATGATGTCGGCGGTCCGGCGCAGCCCCGCCTTCACCCAGTCGGTGACCGTGGCGTTGCTGCGCGCGCCGAGCATCGGGTGCACCCGGTCCGCGGCGAACAGGGTGATGTCGAGCCGGGTGCGCTGCTCGTCACCGCGCAGCCGGATCGAAGCGAAGCTGCCCAGCGCGGGGCTGCGCAGTTCGAAACTCTCGTACCAGCGCCCGATCTCGAGCACGAACTCATGGGTCTCGATCCCCGCGGTGGCCGAGCCCACCCGCACCTGCCAGACCACCGAACCATCGGGTCGCTCGACCCGTTCGCAGCTGCCGATGCCGGTGAACATCCGCGGGTAGCTCTGTGGGTCCAGCAGGACGTCCCACAGTGATTGACGCGCGATCGTGAAATCCGCGGTGACATCGATGACGTCGGTGACCAAACTCCGTGCTCTTCCCGTCGGCCTGTTCGACCAGTCGGTCGGCGGGCAAATATGAGCGCCGCGGTCGATACCGCCGCGCGGGTCGTCACGCTACCCGCCCGTGCCGCTCCTCGATCCAGAATCAGACAAAACCGGTAGTTCCGGACCGCTTCGGCCGGACTTTGGTTTGCGCGCCACACCCCGCGACAACGCAGATGTGAAACTGTCCAATCGCTTGCACCCCACCCGGGGATGCCGAAGTATTGCCAGCAGTACCGACCCGATCTGCAGGAGTCGCCGCGCGAGCGGCACGACGAGCGAAGAGGTGTGGACATGACAGCCAGCTGGCCAGGTAGTTCGATGAACTCGTTCGACGACATCTTCCAGCGATTCTTCGGCCCCGGGATGTCGGCCAAACCCCCCGTACAGCGCATCGACCTGGGCAGACTGATGACCGACAATGCCAAGTTGCTCATCGGTTCGGCGCGCGAGGCGGCGCAGGAATGGGGAAATCCGGAGATCACCCCCGAGCATCTGCTCTACGCCGCCACCGAATCCGAGCCGGGCCGCAGCATCGTCGCCGAGCTCAGCCTCGACCCCGACCAGGTTGCCGAGCAGATGCAGGACTTTCTCGACACCGGTTCGCCCAGCGAGAACGACCTCGCCGACATCACGCTCAGCCCCGGCACCAAGACGGCGCTGCGCGCCGCCCAGCGCCAGGCCGCCCAGAACGGCAGCAGCTACATCGGCCCCGAGCACATCCTGCTCGGCATCGCCTCGATCCCCGATTCGATGGCGGCGCAGGCGCTGATGGCGGGCATCGCCGCCACCCAGAGCGGCAACTCCGCCGGCCCGGCCACCACGGGCGCGCCCACCAAGCGCCGGCCGCAGACCGACACCCCGACGCTGGACGAGTACGGCCGCGATCTCACCGCGGAGGCCCGCGAAGGCCTCGTCGACCCGGTAGTCGGGCGGGCCGAGGAGATCGAGCAGACGATCGAGATCCTGTCGCGGCGGCGCAAGAACAACCCGGTGCTGATCGGTGATCCCGGTGTCGGCAAGACCGCCATCGTGGAGGGTCTGGCGCAGCGGATCGTCAACAACGACGTGCCGTCGACCCTCGCCGACCGCCGCGTCATCGCGCTCGATGTCGGCACCTTGGTGGCGGGCAGCAAGTATCGCGGTGAATTCGAGGAGCGGTTGACCAAGATCCTCGACGAGGTCCGCGCGCACAAGGACAAACTGATCGTCTTCATCGACGAGCTGCACACCATCGTCGGCGCCGGTAGCGGCGGCGAGGGCTCGATGGACGCGGGCAATCTGCTCAAGCCCGCGCTCGCCCGCGGTGAACTGCACGTCGTCGGCGCGACCACCATCGACGAGTACCGCAGGTACATCGAGAAGGACGCCGCGCTCGAGCGCCGGTTCCAGCCGGTGCTGGTGTCGGAACCCTCCGTCGAGGACACCATCGAGATCCTGCGTGGCCTGGCCGACGTCTACGAGGAGCACCACCAGGTGCGCTACTCCGACGAATCGCTGGTCGCGGCGGCCCAGCTCTCGGATCGCTACATCACCGACCGGTTCATGCCCGACAAGGCGATCGACCTGATCGACCAGGCCGGCGCGCGGGTCCGGCTGCGCTCGGGCACCCCCGACCCGGAGGTCAAGGCCAGAGACGAGGAGATCGCGCGGCTGTACCGGGAGAAGGACGCCGCGGTCGACGACGAGGACTACGAGAAGGCCAACGCCATCAAGGCCGATATCGCGGCCAAGGAGGAGGAGCTCGAGGAATCCGGGGTGCGCTCCGGCGAACCCGAGGTCGCGGTCGTCGACATCGCCGAGGTGATCTCGCGGCAGACCGGCATCCCCGTCGCCGACCTGACCGCCGAGGAGAAGCAGCGCCTGCTCCAGCTCGAGGAGGTGCTGCACAAGCGGGTCATCGGGCAGGACGAGGCAATCGTCGCGGTGGCCGAGGCGGTGCGCCGGGCCAGGGCCGGGCTCAAGGATCCGAACCGGCCGATCGGCTCGTTCCTGTTCCTCGGCCCGACCGGTGTCGGCAAGACCGAACTGGCGAAGGCACTGGCGGAGGCCGTCTTCGGGGACGAGGACCGGCTGATCCGCTTCGACATGAGCGAGTTCCAGGAGAAGCACACGGTCTCCCGGCTCGTCGGCGCGCCGCCCGGATACGTCGGCTACGACGACGCCGCCCAGCTCACCGACAAGGTGCGCAGGCAGCCGTACTCGGTGATCCTGTTCGACGAGGTCGAGAAGGCGCACCCCGATGTGTTCAATGTGCTGCTGCAGCTGCTCGACGACGGCCGGGTCACCGATTCCAAGGGCCGCACCGTCGATTTCAAGAACACCATCGTGATCATGACCTCCAACATCGGCTCCGATCTGATTCTGAAGGCGCCCGAGGGCGACCTGGATTCGATCGTTCCCGAGCTGGAAGAGCGCCTGCGCCAGCACTTCCGGCCCGAGTTCCTCAACCGCATCGACGAACAGATCGTGTTCCACCGGCTCGACAAATCGCAGCTGGAACGGATCGTGAACCTGATTCTGGACAAGACCCGGCGCATGCTGGCCGCCCAGGACATCGGGCTCGAGATCAGCGATTCGGCGGTGGACTGGCTCGGCGAGCGGGGTTTCCAGCCCGAGTTCGGCGCCCGGCCGTTGCGCCGCACGGTGCAGAAGGAACTCGACAACCGGATCTCGCGCCTGCTGCTCGACGGTGGGCTCGACCCCGGCGCCACGGTGCGGGTCGACACCGCCGACGATGATCTGGTCGTCACCGCCCAGGCCCCGGCGAACACCGCCGGTACCAACGGGTCCGGGCCGAAGCCGCAGGCGAAGAAGCCGGCCAAGAAGTCGGCGAAGAAGGGCGAGGACAAGAAGCTCACCTCGTCGAAGAAGTAGCGGAAACGACGATGGCCCGGTCCGCGCGGACCGGGCCATCGTCGTTGTCGCGGGTCAGCCGCCGGTGACCACGCAGGATTCACCGAAGCGGTAGCCCTTGCCGACGTGCACGTCGGCGCCGCGGCCGACCCCGCCCTGCAGGGCCGCCAGACTGTGCGGACCGCTGCTCGACGGAATCCAGTCGATGCTGGCCGTGCCGTCGAGCGGGACGACCACGGCCAGCAGGGTGCCGTTGTCGTAGAAGGAGACAGGTTCGAGGCCGACGCTGAGCCGGGCCACCAGGTGATGGGTGCACCCGGTGCCATAATTGGTTGCCATCCCGAAGCTGAGTCCGGGATCGACCGTCAATTGCGAGACCACCGCGGAGGCCGACGGAGAGCCCACCGTCATGGCCAGCAACGCCGTCCCGGTGGCCGCGATGGCGAAGGCGAATTTCCTGTCACTCATATCTCACGTCCTTGTGCTGCGGGGCCGGCCGAACGCGAGGCCGGCGAGTCGAGTCAATCCTCACCCCATCGCACGACCGATGGTGGGAGAACACACGAAACGTTTCCCGGCCCGGAGCCGCTACACCCGTGACCAGAGGGCGGGCGCGTTCGGCGGCGTCCAATTCGGGTCGTGCACGGTGTGCGCCTGCCGGCAGCTGTAGGTGACGCCCTGGTAGGTGACCTTGTCACCGATCGCGAAGGTGGTTATTCCTGCCTGCTGGCCGGACCGGTGACCCAGCCGTGGGCATCGGCGTTCGCGGTGGGGGCCGACAGGTGGCGAGCGGCCAGGACCATGGCTCCGGCGACCGACAGAATTCGGCTTCGCACTATCAATACTCCTCGGAAACGCACACGGAGGACGGCAGGGGCCGGCGTGCCGTCCGGGGGAATCATGTCGAGCGATGTCACGAACACTCCGATATCGAACTGTGACTGGGACAGTAGGGCGACGAAGATCACTCGTCAAGCATCGGAATAGCGAAAAATGGGGCTACTCGCAGGCATTCGACAGCACGGCACACTCGATGCGAATACAGCGAATAATTCCGGATTCGAACCGATCGGTTCGCATATCTGGCAATCATTCGGTTATCAGCCCTGCTCCGGGCTTTCGAGGAGTTTGCCGGAAGTTGCCGAAATGTCATCCGGTTGACAACAAGGACACTTACCGATAGCCACGGACACCGCCGGGCGACCGGCCTGGCGAACGTTGCGCGACTTCCTCGAAATTCGTCCGGCGGGCGGTATCGCTCAGCCGAGGAAGGCCAGGATCCCGGCGGTGATGAGCTCGGCGTAACGGGCCCGGCCGGCCGGCGTCTCGATGAGTGCGGCATCGATGTCGGAGCGCATGTTGCCGCATTCGACCAGCGCGGACGGGCGCTGCGCGAGATTGAGCCCGGCCAGATCGGCCCGCGGGTCGAGCCCGGCCGAGCCGACATAGGTCGAGGGCACCGCGCCGCCGTGCACCATCGCATCCCGCAAGGCCGTCGCCAGCCGCACGCCGGCCTCGGCCTGGACCGGATTCAGCGGCGGGTCGGAATAGGCGATGTGGAAGCCGTGCGCGTCCGCGCCGGTATTGCCGTCGGCGTGGATGGAGACCACCGCGTCGGCCGCCGCGTCGTTCCCGATCGCGGCCCGCCGGTCGACGCAGGGTCCGACGCCGGTGTCGTCGTCGCGGGTCAGGATCACCCGCACGCCCCGCGCGCTGAGCGCGTCGCGCACCCGCTGGGTGACGTCCCAGGTGAACTCGTGCTCGGTGTATCCGCTCGCCGCGGCGGTGCCGGTGGTGTTGCAGGCCTTGGCCCCGCCCCGGCCGTCGGGCACCTGCGCGGTGATCTGCCCGAGGTTCGCGGCATTGCCGCCGTTGTGCCCGGGATCGAGCACGACCGTGCGGCCGGCCACCGGCGGCACCACCGACGACACCGGTGACGCGGACGGGATCGCCTGGGTGGGGACGGGTTTCGTCACGGACTCGACCGCCGTCGGCGCGGGAGTCGACCCCGGGGTGGTGGCGCACCCGGCGAGCAGCACGGTGGCCGGGAGCAGCAGCAGTGTGGTGCGCACACCGTCACGCTGCCATACGCGTCCGAGTCAACGCGGCAGGGCGGCGATATGTGGTCGGGGTACGTCGACCCACGCGGTGTACCCCGCGCCGTTCAGATGGAGGCGGTCACGGGTGAATTCCGGTCGCAGGCTGCCGGTTTCGTCGGCGAGCGCGGACCACAGGTCGACATAGACAGCGACGTGGGAGGTCACCACGTCGATCGTCGTCCGGCCACAACCGCGGCGCGGCTGCCGGCGGCGGGCATCACGATCACGCACCGTCCGATCAGCCCCGGAGCACGACGCGCATCGGCAGGCTCGCGTGCCGCCGGACGAACAGGCTCCGCACCCAGCGCGGCGGCGCTTCCTCGAGGAGGGTGAATTGTTCGGTGCGCTCGAGCAGCAGGGTGATCGCGGCGGTCGCCTCGAGCCGGGCCAGCGCCGACCCGATGCAGAAGTGCGCGCCCGCGCCGAAGGCCGCGTGCGCCCGGCCGCGCGGTCGGGCCAGGTCGACGACGTCCGGTGCGCCGAACACGGCCGGATCGCGATCGGCCGCGCCCCACAGCAACAGCAGGTGACTACCCGCGGGCAGCGGGACCCCGGCCAGCTCGGTATCGGCGACGACGTGCCGGTGGTGACCACGGAAGGGTGACTCGACCCGCAGCGCCTCGTCCAGGAAGGCGGGCACCAGCTCGGGACGCTCCCGCACCGTGTGTTGCAGGTCGAGGTCGGTGGCCAGCAGCCGCGCCGCCGAGGCGATCAGCCCCGCGGTCGACTCGCCGCCCGCACCGATCAGCTGGACCACGATCAGCACCGCTTGCTGTTCGTCGATCCGGCCCGCCGCCACGGCCGCGGCGAGCACATCGATCAGCGCCTCCGGCGCATCCTGATCAGCGACCCGCGCCGTCGCGGCGTGCACTGCCCGGTAGGCGTAGTGAGCCAGTTCGGCGGCCGAGGTGACCAGGTCGGTCATCCGGCCGTCGGCGACGACGCCGCCCAGCATCTCGGTGGAGTCGTAGGCCCACGACAGCAGTTGCGGCACATCGGCGCGGGGGAATCCGACGAGTTCGGCGATCAGCGCCAGCGGCAGCCGGTCGGCGATGCCGGTGGCCCAGTCGATCCGGTCGCCGTCGAGTTCCTCGGCCCACAGCTGTTCGGTCAGCTCGGTGACCACGGGGCCCAGGGTCCGGACGCGCTTGGCCAGGGCCGGGCCGACGATGCCGCGGTGCGCGGAATGCACCGCGCCGTCGGCGGTCGCGAGCACGTGCACGGCCTCGCCGGTGGCGTCGAGGTCGAAGGTGACCGGCACCGCGCCCGGCTGGGCGACCAGCACGGCCGTCAGATGGGAGGAGAAGTCCTGTGTCCGCGCGGTCGCCTCGGTGACGGCGGACCACGACGCGACGAGGTAGAAGTCGGTGCCGGGCACCCGATGGACCGGTGCGTGCGCACGCAGCGCGTCATAGAGGGGATAGGGGTTGTCGAGCACTGCCGCGTCGAAGAGATCGATCGCCCCGAGGTCCGTGGTCATCGTCGTCGCCTTTCTGATCAGGATGTCGGCGCTCACGGTCCCCCGAGGTGATGAAGTGGTCAAGAACCGTCTCATGCTGAGACAATGAAGCCGTCTCGTCTCGAGACAGCGAAGGAGGCCGGATGACCACCGACTGGCTGGCGGGCGGCGACCGCCGCGCCGTCGCGATCGACCGGATCGAACGGGCCGCGCTCACCCTGTTCCTCGAACGCGGCATCGACGAGGTCACCGCCGACGACATCGCCGCCGCGGCGGGGTGCTCCCGCGCCACGATGTATCGCCACGTCGGCGGGAAGCCGCGCCTGGTCCGCGCGGTCATGGTGCGAGCGGCGGGCACCGTCGCCGCCCGTGTCGAGGCGGCGGTCGATCAGGTACCGGCTCGACGACGCCCGGTCGAGGCGATCCTGGCCGCCGTCGCGGCGATCCGCGCCGATCCCGTGCTTCGGCAGTGGCTGGTCCGGCACCGCTCCCCCGATACCGACGAATTCCTGGCCGACGCACCGGAACTGGGCCGGATCGCGACCGCGCTCACCCGCATCGCCCCCGACGACGCGGCGGCGGGCTGGATCGTGCGGGTCGTGCTCTCGCTGCTCACCTGGCCGCTGCCCGACGCCGCGGCCGAACGTCAGCTGGTCGAACGCTTCGTCGGCCCGGCCCTGCGCCCGCGCTGAGCGCGGGTCACGGCATCGGCAGCGGTGGCGTCTTCGGGAACTCGACCGGCAGCGCGGCCAGCGAACGATGGAACGGGCCGGGCCGCCACACCAGTTCCTCGGCGGGCACGGCCAGCCGCAGTTCCGGCAGGGCGTCGAGCAATTGGTCGATCGCGTCCTGCACGATCAGGTACGCCACCGACTTGGCCGGGCAGCCGTGCGGGCCCGCGCTCCACGCCAGGTGCGCCCGGTTGTCGACCACATCGCGCCCGGCGATGGCCGGATCGTTGTTGCAGGCCGACATGCTGATCACGACCGGCTCGTTGGCGGGCAGCCACATGTCGTCGACCAGGATCGGCTGGCGCGGGTAGGTCATGCAGAAGTTGGCCAACGGCGGGTCGGTGAAGAGCACCTCGTCGAGCGCGTCGCGGGTGGACAGACTGCCACCGAGGACGTCGCCGGCGAAGCGGTCGTCGGTGAGCATCAGCCGCAGCGTGTTGACCACCAGATTCAGCATCGGCTCGATGCCTGCGCCGTAGAGCACCAGCAGCTGGTGCACCATCTCCTCGTCGGTGAGCGCGGCCGGGTGGTGCAGCAGCCGGGTGGCGACGTCGTCGCCCGGCTCGCGCTGGCGCAGCGCGACCAGGTCGGTCAGGGCGGAGGCGAGCAGGTTGTTGCCCGCCTCGGCGTCGTCGCCCTCGAAGATCTGCGCCATGCCGGTGGCCACCTGCTGACCGATCTCGGGCGTGCAGCCCAGCATCGAGTTCAGCGCCTGGAACACCAGCGGAAACGCGTACTGGCTCAGCAGGTCCGCCGCGCCGGTCGAACAGAAACTGTTGATCAGCGGGATCGCGAACTGCTCGATCGTGGCGTGCATCGAGTACAGATCCACGCCCGCGATGCCGGCGACATTGGCCTGCCGGTACCTGAGGTGTTCGGCACCGGTGGTGCGCAGCGCGGCCGGGCGGAACTGCAGCATCGGCAGCACCGGGCAGTCCTGCGGGATATTGCGCTGCCACATCCGCGGGTCGGCCGGGAAGTGCTCGGGATCGTTGAGGATCCGGACCGCCGTGTGATACCCGATGACCAGGGTCGCGCGGATACCCGGCGACAACTCGACCGGCACCACCGAACCGAACCGGCGCCGCATCTCCCGGTAGGCCGCCTGGGGATCGGCGGCGAACTCGGGGGCGTACATCGGTACCCGCTCGTCGGCCGAGAGGTCCACTGTCATGATGCTGTTGCTTCCTGCCTGCGGAACAGATACTCCGCCAACGTGATCAGCGCGCGCAGACCGTGGTCGCGGCGCCGGGCGTCGACCGCGACGACCGGCGTCTCCGGCGCCAGATCGAGCGCCTCACGCACTTCTTCGAGCGGGTAGCGGCGGAAGCCCTCGAACTCGTTGACCGCCACCGCGTACGGCACCCCGCGCTGTTCCAGCGCCGAGAGCACGTCGTCGGCCTTCTCGATGCGCCGGGTGTCGACGAGCACCAGCGCGCCCAGCGCGCCGCGGGCCAGCTCCTCCCACAGCGGGGCGAAGCGTTCCTGGCCGGGCGTGCCGAACAGGTACAGCGCCAGTTGCGGATTCAGGGTGAGCCTGCCGAAATCCAGGGCGACGGTGGTCTGCACCTTGCTGCCGAGCCCGGCCATGTCGTCGACGCCGATGCTGGCCTCGGTGATGGTCTCCTCGGTGCGCAGCGGCCGGATCTCCGACACCCCGCACACGAAGGTCGTCTTGCCGACGCCGAAATTGCCCGCGACCAGAATCTTCACCGATCGCGTCACGGTCTCCGCGACGTAGTCGACCTCACCCCGCGATGGCACGGAGACCATGCAGCACCTCCTTGATCAACGCGAGTTCCGGCTTCACTTCGGCCGGAGTCGGGCATTGCAGATGACCGCTGTCGAGCAGATCGGACACGATGATCTTCACGACCGACGCGGGCAGATCCAGATACGCCGACAGCTCCGCGATCGAGAGCGCGCCGCGGCGGCTGGTGAGCGCGAGGACCCGGCGCTCGTCGGGACGGTGATCGGGCCGCGCGTCGGCGACCGAGCGGACCAGGGTCACCAGGTCCAGTTCATGGGCGGCCCGAACCCGGCCACCGGTGCGCACATACGATCTGACCAGGTCGGGATCGCGCCTGCCCCGGCTCATTACCTGCCACCGTGCCGCGGCGCACTGCCGATCTCGTGGCCGACGCGTGAGGCGAGCTCGTTCATCCGGTGCGCCACCAGCGCGACATCGACGTCGGCGGTGGTGGCGACGCCTAGCAGGGCGCCGGAACCGGCGGCGGTGATCATCACCATGCCCTCGTCGTACTCGGTCATGTTCTGGCGCACCGTGTTCGCGGGACCACCGCAGAACTCGCCGAGCGCCTTGCCGAGCGAGCGCAGGCCGGAGGCGGCCGCGGCGAAGCGTTCGGCGTCGTCCTTGGCCACGCCACGGGAGTGCGCGATCCGCAGGCCGTCCTCGGAGAGCAGGACCGCGAAGCGGACGCCGGGGATCTCCAGATCCTCGAGCAGCCACGCCAATCGGTTCGTGCTATCGGCTACCGGTGTGCTCATCGGCTGTTCCTTCCGTGGTTCGCTCGGCCGCAGCGAGGCGACCGCTGCGGGAGCCGCTGTGCCAGGCAGCGGCGAGGTCGGGGCGAGCCTGCCCCGCTTCTTCGGTGGGTACTCCCGCCGAATCCGGCGCGACCGGCCTGCGGCGGCGCTTGGGTAGTCCCCCACTGGTGATCTCGTGTACCTCGGCGTGCGGCGCGTCGACCTCGACCAGCGTCGGCACGGGCACCGGAAGATGCGCGGGCGCGGCGAGTTCCGGTTCCGGCAGCCGCGGCGCGGCACCGCTGACCAGCAGCGCCGACGGCACGTAGACCATCGCCCGCATGCCGCCGAAGATGTTCGGCCCGTCGACGTGGACGGAGAACCCGTAGCGCCGCGCGAGCGCCGCGATACCGGGGAAACCGACCTTCGGCGCCGGGCCGAGATCGTGGATGTCGACGGCGCGTTCGCCGCTGAGCACCTGCCGCGCGTCCTCGAGCTGCTCCGGGCTCATCCGCATGCCGGCGTCGTCGATGATCACGGTGACGCCGTGATGCCCCTCCTGGAAGCCGACCTCGACGAACGACGACGGCGGCGAATACCGCAGCGCGTTGTCGAGCAGCGTGGCCAGGGTATGCACGAGCGGTTCGACCGCGCGGCTGATCACCACCCGGTCGGACTGCCCCGAGCGCACCCGCAGGTATTCCCGGACGCGTCCGGTGGCGCCGCCCGCCACGTCGGTGAGCGACTGCTGCGGCCAGCGCCTGCCGGGCAGACCGCCGGAGACGATCACGTAGGACTGCGCCTGCCGGATCATCTGCTGGACGGTGTGGTCGATCCTGGTCAGCGTCTCGTAGATCGCGTCGTCGCGGTGCTCACGCAGCGCCGCGCTCACCACCTGGCCGAGGTCGGTACCCAGGCTCACCACGGAGGTTCCGAACGAGCGCACCGCGGCACTGGTGGCGGCCCGCGAGGTGGCCGACAGGTCGGCGCGCGCCGCCTCCTGCGCGGCCTGCACCTCGCTGGTGCGCCGCTGCTCGCCGTAGCGTTCGACCATCGCCCTGGTCTCCTCGGCGACCACCCGCAGGTCCTCCGCGTGGCCGGTGGCGATCATCTGCAGCACCTGGCCGACCTGCGTCTCCTGCAGCTCCGCGGGCAGATCGATGGCGACCGCGGGGATCTCGTGCCTGCGCACGGCTGTGGTGATCGCCGGGAGCGTCGTCTGCGCCAGCTGGATCAGCGCGTTCTCACACGCGACACGCTCGCGGATGGCAGCGTCGGCCCGCAGTCGTTGCTGGCGCTCGTTGCGCATGGCGAACACCGTCACGGCCAGCGCCAGCAGTAACAGCGGCGCTCCGATGACGAGTAACAGCACCGCGATTCCTGAGTTCATCAGATCTTTCGTCGTCGTCGACCACATCACGCCCTGGCCGGTGGGCCCTCACCGGCCCGCCCGGGGAGGCATTCGCCCCGGGAGAGCGCGGTGGGCTCGGATATCCGATCCACACGCTCCGCTTCCAGCGACCCGCACACAGTAGCAGCACCATGATCGAGTCCGGCGCGGATCGTCCTGTCCGGCATCAGAATTCCCACCCACTTACCTGGGCACTTGATCTATTCTGGTTTGCTATGCCCCGGTCCGGTCGAGGCGGAACCTCGGGTACCGGATACCATCCGGGCGTGGCGAAACTGAAGCTCTCCGTCGATGTCCCCGTCCCACCGGACCAGGCGTGGGCGCACGCCTCCGACCTGCCCGCGCTCGGCGACTGGCTGACCATCCACGAGGCGTGGCGCGGCACCCTGCCCGAGGATCTCACCCCCGGCACCGTGCTCGTCGGCATCGCGCGCGTGAAGGGATTCCGCAACAAGGTCACCTGGTCCGTGCGCACCGCCGAGCCCCCGCGCCGGCTCGCGCTCACCGGCGCCGGCATCGGCGGCACCAAGTTCGGCCTGACCATGCTGGTCGAGCCGAAAGGCACCGGCTCGAAGGTCGGCGTGGACATCGACCTCGGCGGCGCACCACTGTTCGGCCCGATCGGTTCGGCCGTGGCCAAGGCGCTGCGCGGCGATATCGAACGCTCGCTCGAGGCATTCGTGAAGCTCTACGGCTGAGTTCCGCCGGTCGATCGGCTGGTGCGGGTGCTGCACGAGATCGCCGGTCGGCGCTGAGACAATGCGAAAGCCCGGGTGGAACATCGTGTCCCACCCGGGCTTTCGTGTCGTCGGCCGATCAGACCATGATCGACGCCTCGGCGTCGACCGGGGCGTCCGGCTTGGTCCGCGGCAGGAAGAACGCCGGGATCAGGGTCAGGCCGGCGAGGATCACCGTCACCCAGTAGGTGTTGCTGAACGCCTCGGCGGCCAGGTCGAGGCCCTGCTGGATCACCTCGGGCGGGAACTGGGCCGCGAGTTCGGGCTTGGCGTTGGAGGCGATGCCGATCTGGGTCTCGGGGTGATCGTCGAGCTGGGCGGCCAGCACGACCGACATCATCGCGGTGCCGATCGAGGCCGCGGTCTGGTTGATGATGTTCATCAACGTCGAACCGCGCGCGACCTGGGCGTGCGAGAGCGTCTGGATGGCGGCCGTCATCACCGGCATCATGGTGCAGCCCATGCCCAGACCCATCACGAACAGCGCGCCGCCGATCATCAGGTAGGACGTGTCGGCCTCGAGCTGGGTGAACCCGGCCAGGCCGATGGTGATGAAGGTGATGCCGAACAGCACGATCTTGCCCGGTCCGATCTTGTCGACCAGGAAGCCGGCGATCGGCATCGTCAACATGGCGCCGATACCCTGTGGCGCCATCAGCAGACCGGAGTCGAACGCCGTCTCACCGCGCACCTGCTGCAGGTAGTTGGGCAGCAGGAAGCCGGCGCCGAAGAACGCCGTCGCGAACAGCGACATGGTCAGCACCGAGAAGCGCAGCGACAGGTTGCGGAACAGGCGCAGGTCGATCAGCGGATGCTCGGTGCGCAAGGCGTGGAACACGAACGCCACCAGCAGTACCGCGCCGATGATCGCCGGGACGAGCACGCGCGCGGCGAGCACCGTGCCCTTCTCCGGGATGGAGGAGACGCCGAACAGGAACAGCGCCAGGCCGGGCGAGGCCAGCAGCATGCCGACGAAGTCGAACGATTCCGACGGCTTGGGCTGGTCGGGCGCGAACACGATGTAGGCCAGCACCAACGCGACCAGGCCCAGCGGCAGGTTGATGAGGAAGATCCAGTGCCAGCTGAAGGAGTCGATCAGCCAGCCGCCGAGGATGGGGCCGCAGATCGGGCCGAGCAGCATGGGCACACCGAGAACCGCCATCACGCGGCCGATCCGCTGCGGGCCCGCGGCGTGGGTCATGATCGTCATGCCCAGCGGCATGAGCATGCCGCCGCCGATGCCCTGGATGACGCGGAACGCCACCAGCGACTCGATACTCCACGCCATCGAACACAGCACCGACCCGAGGATGAAGAAGGTCAGCGCCGCCATATAGAGGCGTTTGGTGCCGAAGCGGTCGGCTGCCCAGCCCGTCATCGGGATGACCGAGGCCAGTGCCAGGGTGTAGCCGGTCATGGTCCAGGCGACGACCTCGACGGAGGCGTTGAAGTCCGCCATGAACGTCGGAATCGCCACGGTGACCACGGTGATGTCGAGGATCGACATCACCGCGCCGAGTACGACGACGCCCGCCACTTTGAGTACGGCGGCGTCCAGCTTGTCGGAGGTGGGATCGGCGGCGCCGATATCCGGAGGTTTCGTCACCGCTTGAGCCTGGCACTTTTCACCGCCGAAGACCAGTGAAATCTTGCCGCCGCCTCCGACGCCCGCAGCGCGGCGATCGTGGATTCGGACGAAGCGGGCAGCAGCGGCAATCGGACCGCCGCACTGGGGATCTGCCCCCACTCGGCGAGCACCGCTTTGATCACTGTCGGGTTCGGTTCGGCGAACAGTGCGGCGCCGAGCGCGTCGAGGTGGTGGCCGAGGGCGCGGCCCCGCGTGACATCACCGGCGAGCCAGGCGGCGACCAGCTCGGCGTAGGCGGACGGCGCGATGTTCGCCGCTGCCAGAATGCCGCCCTGGGCGCCGAGGGCCAGCAGCGCCGAGGCGAACCGGTCGTCCCCGCACAGCACCGTCGTCGTCGACCCGGCGCGCGCCATCAGCTCGACACTGGCCGCGTCGACACCGCCGACGGAGTGCTTGAATCCGGCGACGTTCGGGATGTCCGCGAGCCGCACGAGCGTGTCACCGCTGAGCGGGCGCGCGGTGCGATACGGCACGTCGTAGACGTACAGCGGGGCCGGACTGGCCGCCGCCAGCGCGGTGAAGTGCGCGACCACGCCCTCCTCGCTGGGCCGGACGTAGTAGGGCACCACCGCGAGCACTCCGGCCACCGGATGCCGCAGCGCGCCCACGGCGCGGACCGACTCCGCGGTGGCATTGCCACCCGCGCAGACGATCAGCGGCGCGTCCCGTTCGGCGCACACGGCCGCGCAGAGGTCGAGCACGCGCTCGCGCTCGCCGGCGGTGAGTGCGGAGGGCTCGGCGGTGGTGCCCAGCGCGACCAGTCCGGTCGCGCCCGCGTCGAGGACACGGTGCGCGTGCGCTGCCAGCGCGTCGGGCGCGAGGTCACCGTCGGTGGTGAACGGCGTGATCATGGGGACGAACAGCCCCTGCAGCGATGTCATGGGTCCATCGTCGAGCCATCGATACATCAGGTCCAGTTCACATTCATGACGATGAACGTAAGCTGTGCTGATGCTGGACGTTCGTAAGCTCCGCCTGCTGCGCGAACTCGCCCATCGCGGCACCATCGCCGCGGTCGCCGAGGCGCTCAGCTACACGCCCTCGGCGGTCTCCCAACAGCTCACCGCGCTCGAACGGGAGGCGGGTGTCGCCCTGCTCGAGCGCACGGGCCGACGCGTCGCGCTCACCCCGGCCGCCCAGCTGCTCGTCGGCCACACCGAGACCATCCTCGCCGCGCTCGAACGCGCCGACGCCGAATTGGCCGGGGCCCGAGACGAACTCGTCGGCACCCTGCGCATCGGCGCCTTCCCCACCGCCGCCCGCACCCTGCTCTCCCCCGCGCTGGTCACCCTGAGCACCGACCATCCCCGGCTGGAACTCACGGTCACCGAGATCGACCCCGCCGAGGTCCCCGACGCCCTGCGCGCGGGCACCCTCGACATCGCCCTCACCCACGACTACGACCTGGTGCCGGCCACCGCGGACCCCGCCATCCACACCGAGCCCCTGCACACCGAAACCGTCTACCTCGCCACCCGATACCCGCCGTCCGACGGCGATCCCCTGCGTGACCACCGCGAATCCCCGTGGATCGCGGGAACACCCGGCACCCTGTGCCACACGGTCACCCTCCGTGCCTGCCAGGCAACGGGTTTCACACCACGCATCCGCCACCATGCCGACGACTTCACCACCGTGCTGGCCCTGGTCGCCGCGGACGCGGGCACCGCGATCGTCCCCGCCCTCGCCCTGCACTCTCCACCCGAGGACATCGCGCTCACCCCGCTGACCACCCGCCGCCACACCCACCTCGCCTACCGCCACGGCATGACCCACCACCCCGCCATCACCGCCGCCCGCATCGCCCTGCGCGCCACGGCCGACAAGGCTCAGCGCGACCGGTGACCGCCCTCAGAAGCGCTGCCGCGCGGGCCCGCCCGCTGATGATCTTCGGCGGATGCAGCTCGGTGGCGATGGTCAGCGCGACGGCACCTCAGGCGGTTTTCTCGCGGTGGGTGCTCCGCTGGCGGGTGCGGGTCGCCGTGACCGGGTCGATGGCGGGCATGGACCACTGGGCCGAGAGGGCGAGGCTGGGTTCGCGGCCCGAGGCCACGTGCCGGTAGGCGATCTCGGCGGCGGCGTCGGGGTCGCCCGCGGCGATCGCGGCGTAGAGGGCTTCGTGTTCCTCGCACTGGGTGCCGGGGTCACGTTCCTTGGTGAGGTGGAACAGCCAGCGGACGCGGGATGCCAAGGGGCGCAGCAACGATTGCAGTAGCGGGTTGCCGGAGACCTCGACGATGAGCGCGTGGAAGCCGGCGTTGGCGGCGGCGATCGCGGCCTGGTCACCGGCGGCGGTGGCCCGGCGCGCGGCCTGGAGCTGTTCGCGCAGCGCGGTGAGGTCGGCGGGTTCGGCGCGTTCGGCGGCCAGGCGGGCCGCGAGGACCTCCAGGCTCTCGCGGACGTCGAACAGGTCGCGCACATCGGTGACGGTGAACGGCGCGACGATCGCCCCCTGCCGCGGCACGATGACGACCAGACCCTCGCGCTCGAGCATCTGCAGCGCCTCGCGCAGCGGGATCCGGGAGATCTCCAGCTCGGTCGCGAGATCGCGTTCGACCAGCCGCTGGCCCGGGCTCAGCCGCAGGTCGATGATCCGGTCGCGCAGTTCCTCATAGGCCCGATCCCGCAGCGATTTCTTCGCCGGTTCCTCCGCCACCGCACCATCCTTCCGCGCTCGCACGTCCACCACGGTAGTACCGCCGGCCACCAGCGACCGTTTCTTACGTTTCGGTAATCCGCCCGTCATCTGTGGGCACCAGGCTGACACTTAACGGTATACCGCTAAGTGAGCGGTTCGTTCGATCAAGGAGTACCCCGTGCACAAGTCCACTCGGCGCGCGATCGCCGTCGGCTCGGCCGCCTTCGCCGCCGCCGCCCTGCTGTCGGCCTGCGGATCCTCCGATTCCGCCGCTTCGGGCGGCAAGCTGAAGGTCGGCGTGTTCTTCCCCGGCTCACTCTCCGACACCGGCTTCATGCAGTCGGGCTATCTCGGGTACCAGCGCGTCGCCGACAAGCTCGGCGACAAGGTGGAGCTCAGCAAGGTCGAACAGGTCGCCGCCAGCGACTACCAGCAGGCCCTGGTCCGCTTCGCCTCCACCAACGACCTGGTGATCTCCCTCGGCGGCCAGACCGACGCCGACGTGCGCAAGGTCGCCCCGCAGTTCCCGAACGTGAAGTTCGTCGAGATCGGCGGTCCCGCCGACGCCGCGCCGATGGCCAACCTCGCCTACTACGACCCGCAGCAGGCCGAGGCCGAATTCCTCAGCGGCGCGGTGTCTGCGGCAGGCGCGAAATCCGGCGCGGTCGCCTTCGTCGGCGGCGTGGAGCTGCCCGCGATCGTCAACGCCGCCAACGCCTTCGGCAACGGCGCCCGCTTCGCCAAGCCCGACGTGAAGGTGCTCACCCCGCAGTACGTCGGCGACTTCAACGATCCCGCGAAGGCCAAGCAGGCCGCCCTGGCCGACTACGGTGCGGGCGCGGGCGCGCTGGGCCAGATCGTCAACCTCGGCAAGGCGGGCATGGAGCAGGCCGCGGCCCAGTCCGGCGCGGCCATGGTCGGCGGCCCGATCCCCGGCGATTGCACCAATCCGGTCTACCTGGGCTACGTGCACACCGACATCGGCGCCGAGGTCGAATACGCCGTGAACGCCGCACTGGACAACTCTTGGAAGGCCGACAACGTGCGCTTCGGGCTCACCTCGCCCAACGACGGCACCGACTTCGTGTTGTGCAGCAAGGACGCCGCGGTCGCCGACGCGCTCGCCAAGGCGAAGACGGCCCTGTCCACCGGCGCGGTCGAGCCGTACTGATCCCGATGAGCGCTTCCGCACTGACCCTGCAGGGATTGGGTAAGAGCTTCGGTGACGTGCAGGCCCTGCACGATGTGGACGTCACCGTCGAATCCGGCACCGTCCATTGCGTTCTCGGCGAGAACGGCGCGGGCAAGTCGACGCTGTGCAACCTGGTCTTCGGCGGCTACCGGCCCGACACGGGCCGGATGATGCTGGGCGGCACCGAGTTCCGGCCCGACTCCCCCGCCGCCGCGATGGCCGCGGGGGTGGCCATGGTGCACCAGCACTTCAGCCTGGTCACCACCATGACCGTCGCGGAGAACCTGCTGCTCACCCAGCGGGGCGTGCGGATGCGCCGGGCGGAACTGACCGACCGCCTCGACGAGATCGCGCGGCGCTACCGGCTGCGCATCGATCTCGATCAGCGGGTGGCGACCATGCCGGTCGGCGCGCGGCAGAAGGTCGAGATCGTCAAGGCCCTGCTGCGCGATCCGTCGCTGATCCTGCTCGACGAACCGACCGGCGTGCTCGATCCGGCCGAGATCGACGCGCTGATCGACACCTGCCGCGCCGTCGCCGCCGACGGCAAGGCGGTGGTGCTGGTGACGCACAAGCTCGGTGAGGTCGCCCGGGTCGCCGACGCCGCGACCGTGCTGCGCCGCGGCACGGTGGCCGGTGGCGGGCGGATGTCGACTACCAGCATCGCCCAGCTGCTCACCGCCATGGTCGGGCGCACCGCCGCCGATCTGGACCCGACCGTGGCCGCCACGCTCGGCCTGGACACCGCGACCGCACCCGTGCCGCGCGCGGCGGCGGCCGATCTCGGCGATGCCGCGCCGGTGCTCGTGGTCGACGGCGTCAGCGCAACGCGCCCCGACGGCAGCGTCGCGCTGGACGAGGTGCGGCTCGCGGTGCGCCCTGGCGAGATCGTCGGCATCGCGGGCGTCGAGGGCAACGGCCAGAGCGAACTCGTCGCCGTGCTGGCGGGCGGTGTCGCGGCCACCGGCGGCACCGTCACCCTCGACGGCATCGACATCACCGCCGCGCGCCCGGCCATCCGCACCGGACTCGGGCTCGGGGTCGTCCCCGAGGACCGTCACCGTGACGCGATGGTCGCCGACATGACGCTCGCCGAGAACCTGTTCCTCGGACAGCTCGGCCGCTTCCGCCGGTTCGGCCTGCTCGACAAGCGCGCCATGGGCCGGGCGGCACAGGCCGAACTCGAACGGTTCGACGTGCGCGCGGCGGGACCCTGGGTGCGGATGGGATCGCTCTCGGGTGGCAATCAGCAGAAGGTGGTGCTGGCCCGCGAGCTGTCCACCGCGAACCTGCGGTGCCTGGTGGCCGCCCAGCCCACGCGCGGATTGGACATCGGCGCGGTCGATTTCGTGCTGACCCAGCTGCGCCGGGCCGCCGCCGACGGCTGCGCCGTGCTCGTGGTGTCCAGCGAGGTGCCCGAACTGCTCGCCCTGTGCGATCGCGTGTTCGTCGCTTATCGCGGCGCGCTCGCCGGACCGGTCGAGACATCCGATCCGGCCGCGCCCCAACAGATCAGCGAACTCATGATGGGAGTCGCGGCATGACCGCAGCACTCGCGCACCGCATCCCCCTGCGCCGGTGGGCGCAGCAACCGGTTGTCGTGGCCGTGGCCGCGATGCTCGCCGCCGGGGTGATCGGGCTGATCCTGGCCGCGGCCGCCGGCGCCGCACCCGCAGCGACGATGACCGCGCTGTGGGAGGGCATGTTCGGCAGCGACTACGCGATCGGCGCCTCCCTCAATGTCGCGGCCACCCTGATGCTGGTGGCGGTCGGCTTCACCATCGCGCACCGGGCCGGACTGGTGAATGTGGGTGGCGAGGGCCAGATCTGCGCGGGCGGGATCGCCGCCACCGCGATCGGCACCACCCTCACCGGCGTGCCCGCTGCGATCACCCTGCCCGCGGTCATCGTGGGCGCGGGTGCGGCGGGCTGGCTGTGGGCCGCCATCGCGGCCTACCTGCGGGTGCGGCGCGGCACCAGCGAGATCATCACCACGCTGCTGCTCAACTTCGTCGGCATGGCGATGGTGCTGCTGGTGGTGCACGAGCCGGCGCTGCTGCGGCAGCCGGTGACGTCCTCGGAGACGCTGCCGCAGTCCGAGCCGCTCACGCCGGCGGCACATCTGCCGCTGCTCGGCATCGAGCGCTCCCCCGCGACGATCGCCCTGTGGATCGCGGTGGCGGCGGCGGTCGGCGCGGCGATCCTGGTGCGCCACACCGCACTCGGCACCCGGCTGCGGGCGGTCGGGCTCAACCCCGACGCGGCGGCCAGGCTCGGCTTGCCGGTGCAGCGACTGCGATTCCTGAGCCTGTCGGCCGCGGGCGCGTTCGCCGGCATCGCGGGCGGATTGCTCGTCGCCACCGCGCCGTTCGTGCTCGCTGAAGGCTTCTCCTCCGGGTACGGCTTCTCCGGCCTGGTCGTCGGTCTGCTGGCCCGTGGCTCGCTGTCCGCCGTCGTCGCGGTGTCGCTGCTGCTCGGCTTCCTCGTCTCCGGCGGGATCAATCTGCAGCTGGCGGCGAACGTGCCCGCCTCGACCATCTCGGTCGTGGAGTCGCTGATGATCGTGTTCATCGCGGGCGCGGCCCTGTGGACCCGATCGTCGCGCAAGTCCGAACCCGCCCCGCCCCCACCGGTTTCCCCGATCGATACCGCCGATTCCACCGACCTGGCAGGAGCGCCGCGATGAGTCTCGACACAGTCACCGACATCGCCACCAGCGGTATCGGTTTCACCCTGCCCATCCTGGTCGCCGCCGGCGGCGAACTGGTCAGCGAACGCGCGGGCGTGCTCAATCTGAGCCTCGAGGCGATGATGCTCACCGGTGCGTTCGCCGGTGTGCTCGGCGCCGTCACCACCGGTTCGCCGGTGCTCGGAGCACTCACCGCCGTGGTCGCCGCACTGATCTTCGGTGTAGCGCAGGCGATCTGGAGCATCGGTCTGCGGGCCGACCAGATCGTCGTCGGCATCGCCGGCAACGCGCTGGCCCTCGGCGCGACCACCTACGGCGCGCGGCTACTGCTGGCCGACGGCAAGGGCCACACGGTTCCCGGCTTCGACCCACTGCGGATTCCCCTGCTGCACCGGATCCCGGTGATCGGTCCCGCCCTGTTCGGCCAGACCGCGCTCGGCTACCTGTGCATCGCCGTCGTCGTCGCCCTCGCGATCGTGTTCTCCCGCCGCACCAAGCTCGGCCTGGTGATCGACGCCATCGGCGAGGACGCCGTCGCCGCCGACCGCACCGGCCTGTCCGTGCGGGCCGTCCGCTACGGCTGCGTGCTGCTGGCCGCGGTCGCCGCGGGCCTGGGCGGTGCGCAGCTGGCGCTGTCGGAGGTGCATTCGTTCAGCGACAACATGACCGGCGGCATCGGCTATCTCGCCGTGGTCGCGGTGATCGCGGGCCGCTGGCGCGCGCTCGGCGTGATCTGGGCGTCGGTGTTCTTCGGCATCGCGCAGGCGCTGCAGTTCGCGCTGCCCGCGCTGGGTGTCGACGTGCCCTTCGCGCTGCTGGTGATGCTGCCCTACCTGATCGCGATCGTCGCCGTCAGCGGCCTGGTCGGCAACAGCCGCTCGCCGCGCGACCTGACCGTCGCCTTCGCCCGAACTTCCTGACCCGTCCCCGCTTTCGAGGAGCACCTGCGTTGACTCTGATCCTGTCGCATTCCGATGTGGCCGCCGTCCTCGACCGCGCCGAGGTGCTGGCCGCGGTCGAACGCGCGCACGCCGACCTCGCGCTCGGCACCGCGCTGGTCCCCGCGCCCCCCGCCGTGACGCTCGGCGGCGCGGCCTTCGTGCCGATGGTCGCCGCCGCCGCATCCGCCGGCGCCGCCGCGGTCAAGCTGCTGGCCGATCTGCCCGCGAACCGCGAGCGCGGACTTCCGGTACAGCGCTCGGCGATCCTGGTGACCTCGGCCGCCGACGGTGGCTGCGAAGCGCTCATCGACGGGCGCCTCGTGACCGCCGTCCGCACGGCCGCCGCCAGCGCCGTGGCGACGAAATACCTGGCGCGCCGGGACAGTTCGGTTCTCGGACTGATCGGGGCAGGCGGGCTGGCCGTCGAGCACACCCGCGCGATCGCTTTGGTGCGCACGCTGGACACGGTGCTGGTCTGGTCGCGATCGATCGAGACCGTCGAACGGTTCCGCGCGGCCATCGCCGACCTCGGACTCGAGGTGCGGGCGCAGCCCTCGCCGGAGGCGGTCACCCGCGCGGCCGACATCCTGTGCACCCTCACGCCGTCGCGGGAGCCGATCGTGCGCGGCGCGTGGTTCGGCGACGGGCTGCACGTCAACGCGGTCGGCGCACCACCGCGGGCCGATCACCGGGAGGTCGACGGCGCTGCCATGCGCCGCGCGAGCGTCGTCGTGGACTCGGTCGGAACCACGCTCACCAAGTCCGGTGACACGCTGCTGGCCATCGCCGAGGGCGCGATCACCGAGGCGGCGGTGGGTACCGAGCTGGGTGAGGTCGTCGCGGGGCTGACACCGGGCCGCACCGGCGATAGTGACATCACCCTGTTCAACTCGGTCGGCATCGGCCTGCAGGACCTGGCCGCCGCCCGCCTGCTCATCGACAAGGCTCGCGCCAACGGCATCGGAACGGAAGTGGACCTCAGCGCATGACCGCACTCACCGAGAACGACCGCACCCACCTGCGTCGCGCCATCGAGCTCGCCGGACAGGCCGCAGCGCGCGGTGACCGCCCGTTCGGCGCGGTCGCCGTCGACCGCGACGGTCGCGTCGTCGCCGAGGGCGAGAACGCGGTGGGTAGCAGCGGCGACGTCACCACGCACGCCGAGCTGGTCGCGATCACCACGGCCACCGCCGCGGGCAAGGCCGAGGCGTTGCGCGGCGCCACCGTCTACGCCAGTGGTGAACCGTGTCCGATGTGCGCGGCCGCGATGGTCTGGGCGCAGGTCGGGCGGATCGTATTCGCCGCGGCGGCCGCCGAGTTCGGGCAGATCCTGTCGGGCGGGCCGAGTTTCGGGCTGACCTGCGCCGACCTGGTCGCCACCTCGAACGTGCCGGTGCTGGTCAGCGGACCGCACCTGGGTGCGGAAGCGCTCGCTGTCTTCCACGCCGCCGCGGCCCGATGAGCCGGGTGCCGGTCGCCACCACGGCGACCGGCATCGCCTCAGCGGACCGGGACGGGATCGTCGCCCAGGTCGCGCTGTTCCTCGATCGCTTCCGGGGTCCCCGGCACCTGGGTGCCACGCAGCGAGACACCCTTGGTCTCGATGAGGAACCAGGCGGCGATCAAGCCGACCAGGCAGGCGCCGAACATGTAGTACGCGGGGAACAGGTGATCGCCGGTGGCATCGATGAACGCCTGGTTGATCACCGGCGCGGTACCGCCGAACAGCGAGGTGGCCACGTTGTAGCCGATCGCCACCCCCGCGAAGCGCACGATCGTCGGGAACATGGCCGGGAAGGTCGCCGAGATGGTCGCCAGCTGCGGGGCGTAGAGCAGCCCCAGGATCGCGAAACCGACGATCGCGCCGGTCAGCGAGCTGCCGATCAGCTTGTACACCGGGATGACCATGATCATCAGCGCCGCACACGAGAACAGCCACATCGGCCTGCGGCCCACCCGGTCCGAGAGCGCGCCGAGGAACGGCAGAGTCACCAGCATGACGATCTGGCCGATCAACGGCACCAGCAGCGCGTCGGATTCCGCCATGCCGAGGGTATTGCCGAGATAGGTCGGCGTGTAGCTCAGCAGCGAGTAATTCACGACATTGAGCGCGATCACCAAACCGAACAGGGTCAGCACCGGGCGCAGATATTTGGTCACCAGGTCGCGATAGACACCGACGGTTTCCTCGGTCTCGTCGTTGCGTTCGACCTCACGGAAGACCGGCGTGTCCTCCACCCGGTTCCGCAGGTACATACCCACCAAACCGAGCGGCGCGGCGATGAGGAACGGAATTCGCCAGCCCCACGATTCCATGGCCGGATCGTCGAGCACATTCACCAGCAGCAGGGCGACCAGATTACCGAGCGTGAAACCGGCCAGCGTGCCGACTTCCAGGAAACTGCCATAGAATCCGCGCTTGCGATCGGGTGCGTATTCGGCCATGAACGTCGCGGCGCCACCGTATTCACCGCCCGCCGACAGGCCCTGCAGCATCCGCAGCAGGTAGAGCAGGATCGGCGCGCCGATCCCGAGGACCTCGTAGCTGGGGATCAGACCGACGGCCAGGGTCGACGCCGCCATCAGCACGATGGTCGTCGCCAGTACCCGCTTGCGCCCGATCCGGTCGCCGAGCGGACCCCAGATCATGCCGCCGATCGGGCGGATCAGAAAGGAAACCGCGAATCCGAGCAGCGTGTAGACGACACTCGAGCCCTCGCCGTCTCCGGGAAAAAGGGACGCGGCGATATAGGTCGCCAGATAGGCGTAGACGCCGTAGTCGAACCATTCGACCGCATTGCCGATCGCCGAAGCACCGATCGCGCGATGCAGCACCGATTTCGATTCCTGTGACATCTACACAAACCTCTCGTCGTCGCCTCTACGGGCTACCCGACGATTAGCCGAACAAACTTTACGACTGTGCGACGATTGTGTCCCGAGGCGAGCCCGGATCAGCTCGTCGAGATACTGGCGATCATCGCCGAGCACCGGGGCGACATGAGCGGTTTCGAGGTCGTGATCGCCGCCGCCGACGATCACGAGCGTGACGCGGATGTGCGCGCCGGCGCGACCTGGTGGTTGACAGCTGCCGATGACCTGCTCGCGCGCCGAGGCGCTGACGGCGGTCCGGCGCGGTCCGGGCTGGGACTCAGCCGAGAGCGGTGAGTTTACCTGCGAGAACCGCCTTTTCACGTTCGTTCCCGCACAGGCGGATCGCCTCGGTGAGCGCTTTCCGTGCCTCGTCGGTGCGGCCGAGGCGGGTGAGCAGTTCGCCCCGCACACTCGGCAGCAGGTGCGACTGCGCCAGTGTGCCCCCGGCGGCCAGTTCGTCGACGATCGGCAGCGCGGCCGCGGGCCCCTCGGCCATCGATACCGCCACCGCCCGGTTCAGGGCCACTACCGGTGAGGGCGCGAGCCGGCCCAGCGCCTCGTAGAGCAGCACCACCCGCTCCCAGTTCGTCGACTCGACCGACGGTGCGACGGCGTGACATTCGGCGATCGCGGCCTGCAGTCCGTAGGCCCCGAGTCCGCGACCGACCTGCGCGGCCTTGGCCAGCGCCGCCCGGCCACGCCGGATCGCGGAGTGGTCCCAGCGGCGGCGGTCCTGCTGCTCGAGCAGCACCGGCTCGCCGTCGGGCCCGGTCCGGGCGGGAAACCGCGCCGCCGTCAGCTCCAGCAGCGCGAGCAGCCCGTACACCTCGGGGTCGCCGGGCATCAGCCGTGCGAGTACCCGGGCCAGCCGCTGCGCCTCGCCCGCCAGGTCGAAGCGGATGAGGTCCTCGCCCGCGCTGGCCGAGGACCCCTCGGTGAAGATCAGGTAGATCACCCCGAGCACCGAGCCGAGGCGCGCGCCGCGCTCGGCGGCGGGCGGCACCTCGAACGCGACCTCGGCCGCGCCGAGTGTCTTCTTCGCCCTGGTGATCCTGGCCTGCACGGTCGCGGTCGGTACCAGGCAGGCCTTCGCGATCTCGTCGCTGGTCAGACCGCCGACCACGCGCAAGGTCAGCGCCAGCCGCGCCTCCCGCGAGAGCACCGGGTGGCAGGAGATGAACATCAGCGCCAGCACGTCGTCGTCGATCTGGTCGGGATCCCAGAGCACCGCGTCGGCCGCGCGGACCGGGTCGGCCGCCTCGCCGCCGGTCAGTACGCCACCCTCACCGAGATTTCCGGCGAGGGTGGCGTACCGGTCGTCGAGCGCGGAGCGCCGCCGGTAGGTGTCGATCGCACGGCGGCGGCCGACGGTGAGCAGCCAGCCGGCCGGTTGCCGCGGCACACCGTCGCGCGGCCAGGTCACCAGTGCCTCGGCGAGCGCCTCCTGCGCGAGATCCTCGGCCATCGCGAAATCGCCGGTGTAGCGGGCGAGCGCGCCGACGATTCGAGCCGATTCGATCCGCCAGACCGCGGCGACCGCCTCCCGGCCGGTGTGCTGGGTCATCGTCGTCCGGTTCAGAGCTGACCGGTGTCCTCGCGCCAGGCCCGCTCCTTCAGGATCCATTTGTTGTCCTGCGGGAATTCGTCGATGCTGGGGACGCGGCGGATCTCGGTCTTGATGCCGGGACCGGTCATCGGCATCCGCTTGGCCCATTCCACCGCCTCCTCCTTGGAGGCGACATTGAGGATGTAGTAACCGCCGAACAGTTCCTTGGTCTCGCCGTAAGGACCGTCGGTGACGATCGGGGGTTCCGAGGCGTAGTCGACGACCACCGTCTCGGCAGCGTCGTCGAGGCCCTCGGCGGCGACGAGCACGCCGGCCCGGATCAGTTCGTCGTTGAACTTGCCCATGGTTTCCAGCATCTCGTTGAAGTCGAGCTCGGCCGCCCTGGCCCAGGCGTCGTCGGTCGCGCGCATGATCAGCATGTACTTCATGGTCTGTCTCCTCGGGTAGGCGTGGACCCGGTGTGGGCCCTTGTTCATCCCTAGGTCGAACGGGCTACGGCACCGATCGACAACCGACCAAAAATTCCTTCCCCGAGTTTTCCACAGTCTCCGGTGACCGCGCGAGAACCGGTGAGTAGCCCGATCCGGGGACCCATCGCGCCCCGGCGTGATACATCTCGAGGGGACCTGTCACGCGACACAGCGGACAGGCAGAGAGTCTAGGAGTCCATCGTGAGCGCAGTCCTCGTCGAGCAACGCGAGCATGTGCTGGTCGTCGTCATCAACCGGCCGCAGGCCATGAACGCGGTCGACGCCGAGGTCAGCGCAGGGGTGGGTGCGGCGCTCGAGCAGGCCGAGGCCGATCCGCAGATCCGCGCGGTCGTGCTCACCGGCGCGGGCGAGCGCGCCTTCTGCGCCGGCGCCGACCTGAAGGCGATCGGTCGCGGCGAGAACATCCTGGCGCCGGGCAACGAACAGTGGAACCTGGCCGGATTCGTCCGGCACCCGATCAGCAAGCCGACCATCGCCGCGGTCAACGGCTTCGCGCTCGGCGGCGGCACCGAACTCGTCCTCGCCAGCGACCTCGCCGTCGCCGCCGAGACAGCAACCTTCGGCCTGCCCGAGGTCGCCCGCGGCCTGTTCGCCGCCGCCGGTGGCGCGTTCCGGCTGCCCGAGCAGCTGCCGCGCAAGGTCGCCATGGAGATGATCCTGACCGGCGAGCCGATCACCGCCGCCAGGGCGCTGGAGCTCGGGCTGGTCAACCGGGTCGTCCCGGCCGAACTGGTGCTCGACACCGCGCTGGAGCTGGCGGGCCGGATCGCCCAGAACGCGCCGCTGGCGGTGCAGGCGAGCAAGCGGGTCGCCCTCGGTCTGGTCGACGGCAAGCTCGCCGACGACGCCGCCTGGGATCTGAGCAACCGCGAGATCATGGGCGTCGCGCGCACCGAAGACGTGCGCGAGGGCACCCTCGCCTTCGCCGAGAAGCGCAAGCCCAACTGGCAGGCACGCTGACCGCGATGCGGATCCTGGTCCTCGGCGCCTCGGGCTTCGTCGGCGGCGCGTTGTACGCGCAACTCGGCGCGCGGCACGATGTCGTCGGGACCAGCCGCGGCGGATCCGGGCTGGTCCGGCTGGATCTCGCCGACGCCGAAGCGGTCCGCGCGCTCGTCGCGGACCGCGTCGACGTGGTGATCCACACCGCGGGCATCGTGGATCTGGCTGCCGCCCAACATGATCCGGACGCCGCCTACGCGGCCAATGTGGCGCCGATGGCCGCCCTGCTCGACGCGGTCGACGACGCCGGCGCCAAGCTCGTGTACCTGTCGACCGACAATGTCTTCGACGGCACCCGCGACACCTACGACGAAACCGCCCTGCGCACCCCGATCAACGTCTACGGCTGCACCAAGGCCGCGGCCGAACAGCGGGTGCTGGCCCGCGCCGGACACCTCGTCGTCCGGCTCCCCCTCGTCTACGGTCGCAGCCCGCGCTCGGACAAATTCCTCGCCCGCTTCGCCGCCCCCTCGGTCGAAGCGCGCACCGATATCGTGGGCACTCCGCTGTATCTCCCCAGCCTGGCGCCCCTGCTCGAGCAACTCCTCGACGAGTCCGGCGTGGTCCACCTCGCAGGCCCGGAGACGGTGAGCCGCTACGAACTCCTGACCCGGGTGCGCGACCGTCTCGGCGCCCCCGCGCGCATCGTGCCCACCGACCACGATTCCGGGCCCGCGGACTGCCCGCGCCCCCGCCGGCTGGTCCTGCGCAGCGTCCGGCACACACTCACCGGGCCCGATATCGACACGGCCCTGGCCGATCTCATCGGCCCGGCGCCGGCGCCGTCTGGGCGCTGATCGCGGTCCCCATCCACCGGCGCAGGTAGCGCCGCAGTTCGTCGTCGGCGCGCGGCGGATCGCCCGGGGAGAGGAAGAACGACTGCATCGTGCGCAGCGCGTATTCGACGAGGTCGCGCAGGGCCGGTTCGTCGTATCCGTGTGCGGCCCAGTCGACGTCGAAGCGCCGGATCATCGTCATGCCGAAGGCCTGCGCCTCGTCGGAGGTGAGGCTGTCGGTGTGCAGGTTCGAGTACGAACTCGACAGCATGATGCCCAGGTGCGGGGTCCGGCGGACCTCGGTGAGGGTGTAGACGACGGCCTCGATCATCGCGTCGGCCGGGTCGCCGAGTCCGGTGACGTGCGCGGTCAGCCGGTCGAGGAAGCCGTCCACCGAGGCGATGGCCGCGGCCGTCATCAGCGCGTCGGCGCTGGGGAAATACCGGTAGACGGTCTGGCGGATGACGCCGAGCGATTCCGCGACGTCGGCGATGCTGATCTCCGCGCCGGTCCGGCCGATGAGATCTACGGCGGCGGCGACGATCCGGCGCGACGCCTCGGCATCGTCCGCCGGCGGACTGCCACCCCATCCACGTCTGCGCGCCACCGGGTGGACGCTAGCACAACCCCAGGTCAGCGCGAATTCCGCGAAAGTGATCATACACACGACAGTCCATTCGTATGATTACCTCAAACCACCCGAGCGGCTCGCGCACGCCCGAGACAACGAGGTACTCCACCGTGACCGAACTTCATGTCCGCAAAATGGACTTCGCCTTCGCCGACTACGATGTGCCGTTCCTGTGGAACCCGCAGAATCCGGCCTTCTCCTCGATGGCCAACGCCGTCTCGTTCCTGGCCATCGGCTTCGAGAAGATGATCGTGCAGCTGATCACGCAGGCGAAGCCGCAGATCACCGACCCCGAGGTGGCCGAGGAGGCCGACGCGTTCATGCGGCAGGAGGGTCAGCATTCGACCGCCCACCGCCAGCACGTGAAGGCGCTGATCCGCCGCTACCCCGGCCTGCAGCAGACCCTCGACGCGGTGATCGCCGAGTTCGACAAGCTCACCGCGAGCACCCCGGTCAAGTACCGCCTGGCCTACACCGCCGATCTCGAGGCCACCTTCACCCCGGTGTTCAAGCTGATGCTCGACAACGACTCGACCCTGTTCGCCCCCGGCGACGATCGGGTGGCCTCGCTGTTCATCTGGCATTTCGTCGAGGAGGTCGAGCACCGCAGTTCGGCGCTGATCATCTTCAACTCCGTGGTGAACAGCGAGCTGTACCGGATGCGGGTGGCCCCCTCGATCTTCCGGCACGTCCTGCAGGTGATCCGGGTGGCCTGCGAAGGCTTCAACGAGCATGTGCCGCTGGTGGATCGGCAGGTCGACGCGCTGTCGATGTTCGCCAACTACCGGCGCGGGCAGACCCTGCGCCGGTTGCTGCCCGGGCTGCGGCCCGCCGACAACGGCACCATGCCGCGCGCGTTCGACGATCTCGGCATGGGTGAACAGCTCGTCGCCCTGGGCGGCATCATCCGCAGCCAGATGCCCCGGCACAATCCCGCGCACGAGAACCTGCCCGCGCTGGCCGACGAGTGGTTCCGCCGCTACGACGAGGGCTACGACGTCACCCGCTGGTACACCGCCGATTCCGTGAGTTCCTAGGAGCACCCCGATGGCCGAGCACTGCTCCCCCACCTTCGCCGACCTCGCCACCCAGCTGGGCTTCTCCTGCGAGGAGGCCGGCGGGCTCGTCGAGTTCCGCAGTCCGTTCGCCCTGGAGAACTGGACGCTGCCCGTTCTCGAGATCACCATCGTGCTCGGCGCGGTGCTCGCGCTCGTGTACGCGATCGCGCGCCTGCGCCGCCACGGCGACCCCACCGATCTGGTGGTGTGGTTCGGCGCGACCGCCTACCTGTTCGTGATCGAGCCGCCGCTGTACTTCCCCGCCGCGTTCGGCATCGAGGACCACGTCGACACGATGTTCGCGCACAACGTGTTCACCGTCGACTTCCTGTGGGGCAGGCTGCCGATCTACATCGTGGCGATCTATCCGCTGATGGCCACGCTGGCCTTCGGGATCGTCCGGATGCTCGGTGTCTTCCGGCGCTACGGCGTCCTCGTCGGGGCGACCTGCGTGGGTTTCGTGCACCACGCGTTCTACGAGATCTTCGACCATCTCGGGCCGCAGCTGCGGTGGTGGGAGTGGTCGATCGACAATCCCCTCAACCAGCCGATGTTCGACTCGGTACCGGTGGGCAGCGTCGTGGTGTTCGCGGCGCTGTGGCCGATGTCGCTGGCGTTCTGCGTGCAGTACTTCGTCGGGCGACACGTCGACCAGGGCCGCGATTTCTCCGGTGTCGAATTGGTCTGGCGCACAGTCGTGATCGGCCTGCTGGCCTCGGTCGGCACCTTCCTGCTGCCGCTTCCCGCGACGGTGCTCGGCGCGGGCAGCACCACGGTGCGCGGCGTGGTCTACGCACTGGAGCTGATCGCTCTCTCGGTGGTGGCGGCGGTCGTGCTGGTACGCCGGTGGCGTGAGCTGCGCCGGGGCGAGACGACGGAACCGCGCTACACGAACCCGTTCGTCCAGCGCTACGCCATCGTGTACCTGGTCGTCATGGCCGGTCTCTGGCTCGCCGCGCTGCCCGCGTTCTTCGACGCGGTGAACGGGGAAACCGCCGACGGCGATCCCATCGGCAACCTCTGGTACACGCTGGCCTGCTTCGTCATCGCGAGCCTGTCGATCGTGGCGACGTTCACGCTGCCGCGCCCCACCCCCGACGCGCCCGCACCCGCGGTCGAGAACACGGCGGTGACCAACTAGGTCTGTCCGATCGACGAAGGCCCGCCCGCGGCGTCGGCACCGCGGGCGAACCTTCCCGCATCGGCATCACCCTCGCGGAGGCCGAACCGAGAAGGTCACGATGCTCGACATCGAGCGGCACGGCACCAAGGTGGTCACCACCGCTGCGCGCGCATTTCGGCCGGGTGCTGATCTGGTTCGTGGTGTCGACGCCGTTCTCGGCCGTCCGGTTGTCCCGCGACACCACCCGCGCCGCCGTCGATCAGACACGCGGTGGGCCGACCACGGGTCCGGGCGACACGCGCGGCTCCGTACGATCGATCCATGAGCGTCACCGACCATACCGAGCAGCGGGCCGAGACGAAGACGCCCGAGGCCGGTACGCAGACGGCTGCGCCGGAGCGGGTGGTGCGGCGGCGGCCGAAGAACCGGCGCGCCCAGATCGCGGCGGAAGCGGCCACCGCGTTCGGTGCGCACGGATATCACGGTGTGAGCATGGAGGACATCGCCGGTCGGCTCGGGATCAGTTCGGCGGCGCTGTATCGGCACTACCGCAGCAAGTACGCGCTGTTCCGCGAGGAGCTGTTCCGGCTGGCCGAGGTGACCGTGCAGGCGGTGACCCTGCCCCCGGACGCCGACGCCTGGACACCCCGGGAACGCCTCGATCACGTCATCGACGCCATCATCGCCAAGACCATCGGCAACCGGTCGACCACGGCGCTGGTCCGCTGGGAGCGCCGCTATCTCGACGACGAGGACCGCCGGGCGCTCGACGACAAGTTCGCCGAGGCCGTTCGCCTGCTCGGCGACATCGTCCGTGAGGTGCACCCCGGACTCGCCCGCGGCGATGTCGCGGTCCGCTCGGTGGCGGTGTTCAGTGTGGTCAGCAGCATCGGCGATCACCACGCGACCCTGCCGACCCGGCTGCTCACGCCCCTACTCGCCGGAACCTGCCGAGCGCTGATCGACGTCGAATTGCCCGCACCCGAGCCCGCGCTGCCCTCGGCGGAGCCGGAGCCCGGTTCGCCGTTCATGCACGAAGTGCTGCTGACGAAGTCGGTCGAGCTGTTCCACGAGCGCGGCTACCAGAACGTCAGTGTGGAGGACATCGCCACCGCCGCCGACCTGGCCACCGCCTCGGCCGTGTACCGCTACTACCGCAGCAAGAGCGACCTGCTCGCCGCCGCGTTCCGCCGCGCGGCCGACATCGTCTCGGGCGCGATCGGCCCGATGGTCGCGGCGTCGGCCACCCCCGCCGACGCCCTGTCGGGCCTGATCGACCTGTACGTCGAGGGCTCCTTCGCGGAACGGGCGCTGACCTACGTGTACTACGCCGAATTCGGCAATGTCGCCGCCGAGGACCGGGTCACCCTGCACCACATCCAGCAGCTCGTCATCGCCGAATGGACCAAACTCCTGGTCGGGGTCCGCCCCGAGCTCTCCGACGCCGAGGCCCGCATCCTCGTCCACGCCGGCTTCGCCCTGGTCGTCGACCTCGGCCGCGCCTTCGGCGACGACGGCATCGCCCCCCGCAACCGAGTCACCACCCTGCACCGCACCACCCTGTTCGGCCACGCCTGACCCCTCGCCGCCGCCGGAGAGAGGGAGCGGCGGCGAGGGGGTCGGTGAACCGCTACAGACCCAGGGTGCGGCCGATGATGTCGCGCTGGATCTCGCTGGTACCACCGAAAATGGTCGACACGAGCGCACCGCGGACGTGCTTCTCCATGTCGAATTCGCGGGCGTAGCCGTAGCCGCCCATCATCTGCATGCCTTCCAGCGCCACCCGCTTGCTGACCTCGGTAGCCTTCAACTTCGCCATCGACGCCTCCCGGGCCAGCACCTTGGTCGGGTTCGCGTCGGCTTCCTTGGCCACGCTGTAGATCAGCAGCTTGGTGCATTCGATCTCGGTGGCCAGATCGGCGAGGCGGTGCCGCAGCGACTGGAACGAGCCGACCGGCCGGCCGAACTGCTTGCGCTGGGTGACGAAGGCGATCGTGTCCTCGAACGCGCGCTCGGCGGCGCCCAGGCTCATGGCCGCGAGGATGAGCCGCTCGAAGTTGAGCCCGGTCATCAGCTGACGCCAGCCGTTGCCCTCCTCACCGACCACCGCGTCTTCGGGCAGCACGCAGTCGGTGAAGTACAGGTCGTTGGTCTCCTTCTGATTGCCCATCAGTTCGATCGGCGAGATCTGCAGACCGGGGGTGTCGGCGGGCACGTGGAACATCGTCATGCCCTCGTGCTTGCCGCCCTCCTTCGAGGTGCGGGCCACGAGCAGGATGTTCTCGGAGATGTGGGCGTTGGAACACCAGGTCTTCTGGCCGTTGATCAGCCAGCCGTCGGCGGTCTTGACCGCCTTGGTCGACAGGTTGCCCACATCCGAACCCGCCTCGGGCTCCGACATCGAGATCGACTGCGACGCACCGCGCACGATGCCGCGCAGCACATTGTCCTTCTGCGCCTCGGTGCCGAACTTGGCGTAGGCGCCACCGGTGATCAGGGTCGGGCCGATCGCGCCGATCGGCAGCATCCCGCGCAGCGATTCCTCGAGCAGGATGCACATGTCGACCATCGAGGCATCCGAGCCGCCGTACTCCTCGGGCACCGTCAAACCCAGCCAGCCGAGCTCGGCCATCTTCGCGTACACGCCGGGGTTGTGCTGTTCCCGGTCGTGATCGGTCAGCGCGTCACGCTGTTCCCGGGTCCCCGCCTCGCGCTTGGCGAACGCGGCAACGGCCGCGGCGAAATCCTTCTGTTCCGGGCTGAATTCGACGCCCATACTGTCCCTCTTCTTTCCGTACCGATCGATGGATGGGTCTACTTGGCTCGTCCGAAGCGGCGAGCGGTGAGCTTGCGCACCGTCGACAGCGTCGACTCGGTGCGGGCGAACGAGAGCAGCGCCATGCCGGGAATCACGAAGCGCTGCCGGGCGATCGAATGCGGCCGGGTGAACCCGAGCAGGCCGGCGGCGCCGTGGATGCGGCCGATCCCGGACTCACCGACGCCGCCGAACGGCAGCGCCGGGATCGCCGCGTAGGCAGCCGGGCTGTTCACCGAGGTCGCGCCGGCACGCAACCGCCGGGCGATCTCCATGCCGCGCTTGCGCGAGAACACCGACGAGGCGAGCCCGTACGCCGAGGCGTTGGCCAACTCGATCGCCTCCTCGACAGTGCGCACCGAGCGCACGGTGAGCGTGGGTCCGAAGGTCTCCTCCCGGACCGCGATCGAGTCCTCCGGCACATCGAGCAGCACGATCGGGCCGACGAACGGCGCCTCGATCGATTCCGGCCCGCCCACGAGGGCGGTGCCGCCCTCGGCCAGCGCGTCCTCGACATGTCTGCTGATCACGTCGACCTGGCTCGGCAGCGTCATCGGACCGTAGGAGGCGTCCTTGCCGGAGCCCGGCCTGAGGTCGGTGACCCGCTCGGTCAGCTCGGCCAGGAACTCGTCGAGTACGGAGGCGACGACGTAGCAGCGCTCGGTGCCCACACAGGTCTGCCCGGAATTGGCCATCGCCGACCAGGCGATCGCGTCGGCGGCGGCCGCGAGGTCGGCGTCCTCGGCGACGATCGCGGCGTCCTTGCCGCCGCATTCCAGCACGACCGGGGTGAGCCGCGCGGCGGCGGCCGCCATGATCCGCTTGCCCGTCGCGGTCGACCCGGTGAACGCGATCATGTCGACGCCCGACTCGACCAGCGCGCGGCCGGTCTCCCCCGGGCCGGACACCACACTCAGAATGCCCTCGGGCAGCGCGGGATTCGCCGCGGCGAACGCGTCGGCGTACCAGTGGCCGACGCCGGTGGTCAGCTCGCTGGGCTTGAAGACGACGGTATTGCCCGCGGCCAGCGCGTAGGCGATCGAGCCGTTCGGCGTGTACACCGGGTAATTCCACGGCCCGATCACGCCCACCACACCGTGCGGTCGCTGCTCGATCACGGCCTCGTGGTTGGCCATCATCATCCCGGGCCACACCTTCTTCGGCCCCAGGACCTTGCGCGCGTTCACCGCGGCCCAGTTCAGGTGTTCGACGGCGGTGACCACCTCGAGGTAGGCGTCGTCGGCGGTCTTGCCGTTCTCGGCGCTGATCAGCGCGCAGAACTCGTCGACATGGACGACGAGGTGGGCAGCCCACCGTTGTAAGGCCCGCTTCCGCTCCGTGAACCCGAGTTCACGCCAGGTCTGCGCTGCCACGCGAGCGCGCTCGACCGCGGCGACGACCGCGGCGGCGTCGTCGACCGGCCAGCTGCCGACCGGTTCGCCGGTGGCCGGGTTGGCAGTGGCGATCATTGTCGCAGAAATAGGTGCGGTAGTGGGGGTTTCGGTCATCCTCGACCATCCTTCAGCCAACTCGGTGGTCATCCTGCGGCCGGACGGCCGAGCAGGACACTCCTGGGATGCAACGGGGCGGCGCGGACTGTTGACAGGTCCCGCCGACCGCCGTTAAGTTAATCACAATTCTCGTTAAGTTAATCATGGTTCTCGTCGGTTGCAAAGCACTCCCAGCGGACTGCGAGCGACGGGAACGTCGAATCCGGAGGGAGGGCGCGATGTTGCGCACCCGATTCACCGAGGCTTTCGGTGTCGAGCACCCGATCGTGCAGGGCGGGATGATGTGGGTCGGCCGAGCCGAGCTCGCCGCGGCCGTGTCGAACGCGGGCGGCCTTGGCATCGTCACCGGCCTGACCCAGCCCACACCGCAGGCGCTGCGCGAGGAGATCGCCCGCACCAGGGACCTCACCGACAAGCCGTTCGGGGTGAATCTGACGATCCTGCCGTCCATCACGCCGCCGCCGTACGAGGAGTACCGGCAGGCGATCATCGACGGCGGTGTGCCCATCGTGGAGATCGCGGGCGGCAATCCGGCCACCCACCTGCCCTTCCTCAAGGACGCCGGGATCAAGGTGCTGCACAAGTGCACCAGCGTCAAGCACGCACTCAAGGCGCAGCAGGTCGGCGTCGACGGCGTGAGCATCGACGGCTTCGAATGCGCCGGTCACCCCGGCGAGAACGACACCCCCGGCCTGGTCCTGATCCCCGCCGCCGCGCGGGAGCTCGAGATCCCGATGATCGCCTCGGGCGGTATCGCCGATGCGCGCGGCCTGGTCGCCGCGATGGCGCTGGGCGCCGACGGCGTCAACATGGGCACCCGGTTCCTGTGCACTGTCGAGTCGCCGATCGCGCACGCGGTCAAGGAGCAGATCGTCGCCAACACCGAGCTCGACACCAAGCTGATCTTCCGCACCATGAACAACACCGCCCGGGTCGCCGACAACGCTGTCAGCCGCCAGGTCGTCGAGATCGAGCGCGGCGGCGGCACTTTCGCCGATGTGCGCGAGCTGGTCGCGGGCGCGCGGGGCCGCAAGGTCTACGAGGAGGGCGATGTCGACGCCGGCATCTGGAGCGTCGGCCAGTGTCAGGGCCTGATCCACGACATCCCTACCTGTGGCGACCTGGTCGCGCGCATCGTGCGCGAGGCCGAGGACCTGATCGCGGGCCGGCTGGCCGGCACGATCGTCGAGGCGGTCGCCCGATGAGCGAGAGCCTGCACGTCGACGCCGAGCACGGTGTCCTGCGCATCACGATCGATCGCCAGGCCAGGATGAACGCGATCGACCTCGCGACCATGGCCGAACTGTCCGCGGCGATCACGGCAGCCGCCACGGAGCCGACCACCCGGGTCATCGTGCTGACCGGCGCGGGCAAGGCGTTCTGCACCGGCGCCGACCTCGCCGCGGCGGCCGCCGCGGGCGGCAACGAGGCGTCGCCGGAGCTGGTCATGGACACCGCCAACGGCGTGATCCGCGCGATCGTCGACTCCCCCCTGCCGGTGATCGCGCAGGTCAACGGGCCCGCCGCCGGGGTGGGCGCCTCGATCGCGCTGGCCGCCGATCTCGTCTACGCCGCCGACGACACCTACCTGCTACTGCCGTTCACCTCCATCGGCCTGATGCCCGACGGCGGCGCGACGGCGATGGTGGCGGCGGCGATGGGCCGGGCGCGGGCCGCGGAGCTGGCGTTGCTCGGCGCCCGCCTGCCCGCCACCGAGGCCGCCACGGCCGGCCTGATCACCGGCAGCGTGCCCGCCGCGGATCTCACCGACCACGTCGACGCGGTGGCCGCGAAGCTGGCGACGGGTCCCCGGCGGGCGCTCGAGCTCACCAAGGCCGCGATCAACGCCGCGACGCTGTCCGAGCTCGACGGGGCGCTCGCGCGAGAAAAGCACGGCCAGACCGAACTACTCACCTCCGCCGACTTCCTGGAGGGGATGACCGCGATGCTGACCCGCCGCGCCCCGAATTTCGCCGGCGCTCCCCGCCCGATCGCCGACCCGGCCTAGTTCCCTCGAGGAGACGACGATGTCCACTGCCGCAGAACCGATGCGCTCGCGACGCAATCACTGGATGAACCAGATCGCGATCCACGCCACCGCCATCCCGGAGGCGCCCGCGCTGCGCTACCTCGGCGAGACGACCACTTGGCGTGAGCTGCACGAAAGGGTGCAGAAACTCGCCGACGCCCTGGCCCGGCGCGGTGTCGGTGCCGGCGATCGGGTGCTGATCCTGATGCTCAACAACACCGAGTACATCGAATCGGTGTTCGCCATCAACACGCTCGGCGCCATCGCGGTCCCGGTGAACTTCCGGCTCACCCCGCCCGAGATCGCCTACCTGGTCACCGACAGCGGCGCCGCGACGATCATCACCGAGGCGATGTTCGCCCCGCTGGTCACCGCGGTCGCGGCGCAGACCGGCGGGCTCGACACCCGCGTCGTGGTCGGCGTCGGCACCTGTGAGGGCATGCTCGGCTACGACGACCTGCTCGCCGAGGAAGGCGAGCCGCACGAGCCGCTCGACGTGCCCGAGGACACCGCCGCGCTGATCATGTACACCTCCGGTACCACCGGAAACCCCAAGGGCGCGGTGCTGACCCACCTCAACATGAATGCCCAGGCACTCACCTGTATCCGCGCCATGCGCTACAGCCCCGACGACATCGCGTTCTGCGCGTCACCGCTGTTCCACATCGCCGGGTTGGGTTCGATCGCTTCCTGTTTCGTCCTCGGTTCGCTGACGGTGATCCATCCGCTCAAGGCCTTCGACGCCACCGAGGTCCTCGATGCCTGGGAGCGGGAACGGGCCACCTCGGTGTTCCTGGTCCCGGCCCAGTGGCAGATCGTGTGCGCCGATCCCTCGGTGCCACAGCGTGATCTGCGCCTGCGGGTGATCAGCTGGGGCGCCGCGCCCGCCTCGGACACGGTCCTGCGCGCCATGGCCGAGACCTTCCCGGACGCGCTCAATGTGGCCGTCTTCGGGCAGACCGAGATGTCACCGATCACCTGTGTGCTCGACGGCGAGGACGCGATCCGCAAGCTCGGCTCGGTCGGCAAGCCGATCCCGACCATCGCCACCCGGATCGTGGACGACGAGATGAACGATGTCGCGCCCGGCGAGATCGGCGAAATCGTCTATCGCGGACCGACCTTGATGCGCGAGTACTGGAACAATCCGCGTGCCACCGCCGACGCGTTCGCCGGGGGCTGGTTCCACTCCGGAGATCTGGTCCGCCGGGACGAGGAGGGGTTCGTCTACGTCGTCGACCGCAAGAAGGACATGATCATCTCCGGCGGCGAGAACATCTACTGTGCCGAGGTCGAGAATGTGCTCTTCAGCCATCCCCGCATCCGCGAGGCCGCGGTGATCGGCCGGGCCGACGACAAGTGGGGCGAGGTGCCGGTGGCGATCGTCGCCGTCGAGGATGCCGAGGCGATCGGCCTCGCCGATCTCGAGGCGCATCTCAACGCCCACCTGGCCCGCTACAAGCACCCGAAGGACCTCGTCGTGGTGGACACCCTGCCGCGCAATGCCGGCGGCAAGGTCGTCAAGCACGAACTGCGCAAGCTGCACGGTTCGGCGCCCGTCGCCAGCAGCTGAGGGAACCTGGCGAAGGTCCCGGTGGACTCCGTGCGACGAGTCCGCCGGGGCCGTTCGGCCGGGTGGGTCCGCGGTCAGCTGCCGAGGAATTCCTCGATCGCCGGCCAGGTGGTGTCGGCGGCGGCCGGACCGGCGAGCAGGCCCAGGTGACCGCCGGGGACGTCCACGAAGCGGGTTTCGGCAGCATTGGGCAGGATGTCGAGCCCGCGCCGCACGGCACGGGCGGGCACGACCAGGTCGGCACGGCTGCCGACCAGCAGCACCCGGCAGGTGACCTTGGCCAGCCCGATCACCAGGTCCGAGCGCAGCCGGATCGACCCGCGGGCCAGTTCGTTGCGCAGGACCAGGCTGCGGTAGATCTGCCAGTACGAGCGGCCGGGATAGCCGGGCATGCTGGACATGAAGCGATCGGTGGCTTCCATCCGGGCCAGCGCCTCGGTGTCCAAGGCGTTGCGGAGCAGGAACATCGGCCGGGCGAGCTCGCGGTCGATGGCCTGCAACCGGAAGCCGAGCTGAACGAACTCCTCGGGAATCCCACCCATCAGTCGGGTGGCCACGGCCATCTCGCGGCCGCCGGTGACCCGGCCGGCCCACCGAAAGGCATCAGCATCGGGGTACGAGCCTGATCGATCGGGGTGGCCAGGCCGGTGATCGAGCCGATCGGCAGGTCGGGGTGGGCCGCTGCGGTGAGCAGCGCCATCGCGCCGCCGAGCGACCAGCCGATGAGGTCGACGGCGCGGGCCGCGACGACTCGAGCCCGCCCCCGAACGACACCGACCACACATTGCGCACTGCGCGCCGCGCGTCCGCCAGGATCCCCGGCACCACAGAACCCCTCACTCACCCGCTACCGCCGCACGGCGGTCGTCACCTGTCGATTCGTCACGCCGCGTGGCGATCCGCACCTGCCCGCGTACCGGCGGCGGGCCGGGTCGCCGGATCGGTGAGCGGCCGCCCGAACAGCACCTGCGCGGCCGCCCGGACGAACCCGGCCAGGCCGTGACGGCCCGCGGGCAGCCCGAGCACGCTCCACACCGTGCGGGTCTGCGACGGTGTCGCGGGCACGCCGGCGAACCGGTCGCCGAGCCAGTTCAGGCTCAGCGGCGTCGACAACGCCAGCAGCGTGATGTGCTCGCTGAGCCGGTCGCGTAGGTAGGTGACGTGCGCGCCGTGGGCGCGATAACGGGCCACCAGGGCGTCGATATCGGCGGTCGCGATGATCTGGTCGTGCACCGCCTGCACGACGAGCAGCGGCACCGACGGTGCCCGGGTGCCCAGTTCGGCATCGGCGAACACCGCCACCAGCTCCTCGAGCGCGAGCAGTTCGGCGATCGGCATGGCCGTGTGCCGGTCGACGCTGTAGCGCGCCAGGCGCAGCACCGACGCGCCGGTGCTCGAGCGGGCGGCCCGTTCGAGCACGGCGTGCCCCGCCTCGCTGACGTGCTCGCCGAGGACGGCGTCGAAGGCCGGATACACCCGGCGCAGCGCGGCCACGACCAGTGTCGGCAGGCCGGCGTGCAGGCTGCCGTTGAGCCGGTGGAAAGTCGAGAGCAGATCACCCACCGGGGAGCCGAGGACCGCGCCGACGATGTCGAGCTCCGGCGCGTAGGTGGGCGCCATCTCCGCCGCCCACGAGGTCGCCAGACCCCCGCCGGAGTACCCCCACAGTCCCACCTGCGCCTGCGGGTCCAGGCCGAGCGGCGCGAAGGACAGCGCGGCGCGGACGCCGTCGAGCGCGCGGTAGCCGGGCTCGCGCGGGGCGCCCCAGGCGCCGAGCATCCCTTCGTGGTCCGGGATGGAGATGGCCCAGCCCCGGCTCAGCGCGTCGGCGAAACACAGCAGCTCGACGTGGGCGAACGTCCCGATCGCGCGGGAGCCGCGCTGGAGCGCGTAGGACGGGAACCCACGCGTGGACACGGCGTCGATCGCGCACTGGAACGACAGCAGCGGTCTCGCGGGTCCGGCGCCGCCGGCCGGGGCGATCACCGTCGTCACCGCGGCCTCGGGTCGTCCGTTCAGGTCGGTGGTGCGATACAGCAACTGCCACGCGGACACCTTCAGCGGGATCAACCCGAAGGCGGCGAGCTCGACCGGACGCGACCGCAGGATCGTGCCCTCGGCGAGCTGCTCGAATCCGGCCCGTGGCTGATAGAACGGGTCGTTGTCAGGCAGGACGGCCCAGGCAGGGGCCGTCCAGAACTCGGCGCGCGATCGGGTGGGGTCGGCAGTCAACGGTGTACTCCAGAGAACGGTGTGGAAGGCGGGCCGGTCACGCTGACCGGCCCGTCGGGGCGGATCGTCGTGGTCACGCGGCCCTGCGGGCCGGCTCGCTGCGATAGCGCGACGCCGCGCCGTCGATGCCGAGCAGGCGCCAGGTGAGCTTGGCGACCGGGTTCATCAGTCCGGTGCCGACAGCCAGCGCACGCACGTCACCGAAGACGTCCCGCTTGGTGGCCTGCGACTCGGCGCTGCCCCAGTACGCCTCGCGCATCACCTCGTCCGGGATGCCGAACTTGTCCACGAATTCCTTCGGCGGCGTCGCGATCATCGACAGCATCACCCGCATGGCGATCGGGAAGGCCACCGACAGCACGGTTTTCGTGATCGGATTCATCCCGGGCACATTGCGGCGCAGGTATTCGTGCGCGAACGAGATGTGCCGCGCCTCCTCGGCGACATGGATCTGCATGACCCGCTGCACCATCGGATGCATGTCCACACCACCGCGCAGCAGCGACTTCTGCAGATGATCGATCGGCTCCTCGCCGCCCAGAATCATCGTGAAGAACAGTTCGGGGAAGTACTTCACCGCGGGCCAGATGATCATGGTCAGTTTGCGGTCGATGCTGCCCATACCGACCACATCGCGATAGCCGATCCGGTTGATCATCTCCTGGAACATCATCGTGTGGTTGCACTCTTCGGCCGCCTCGTGGGTGACGTAGCGGAACTCCGGATCACCGTTGGGCACCGAGATCAGGTACTGCATCAGCCCACGGATCAGCAGCTGCTCGAAATCCAGGCCGACCTTGGCGATTCCCGCCTGACGCCACATCCCCATCGCGATCTGCTTGTCGACGGGCTGGGCTTTGTACCAGGGATGGCGGCCCAGCGGGTCCTCGTCGGGCATGATCCAGCGCGGATCGTCGGAGTGGACGGCGAACTCCGGTGAGTCCCAGTCGATGTCGACATACGGGTCGAAATGCTTGGTCACAGATCCCTCGGACAGACTGCGCAGGATCTCGTGGTATCCGGGCTCACCCGGACGCTTGGCGGCGGTGGACAACGTCATCGGTGTCTCCTCAGTAGGTGCTGCCTCCAGTTTAGTGGTACCGGCAGTACCATACAAGGGTTGGCGCTACTTCGCGTTACACCTACCTTGCCACCCCGCTAGACGAGCGCTTTCCCCGCCGCCCTGCGCTGACGCATATCGACGACCAGCCGCGGGAACGGCTGGCATCGCCAACCCTGCGGCAGCACCGCGAGCACGCGCCCGAAACTCCGCATGATCAGCTCGAACGCGCGCTGACGACGCGGGCTCCAGACCAATCCGAGGCTGTCGCGGAAGCGCTGCGGGAGATACCCCGTGACGAAGAACCGATTGATCCGCCGCCCGGCGATCCGGATGATCCAGGGCTGTGGCCCCAGATCGACGACGTTGTCGAGCAGGTACCCACGAACCTCGGCATCGAGCGCGAGCTCACCGAGCATCGAGTCCCAGTAACGGTCGAAGGCGGCACGATCCGCGGGCCACATCTCCGCCGGCATCTGCAGCGTCGTCCCGAACCGCGCCGAGTCCTGGTACAGCTCGTCGGCGAAGGTCTCGTCCAGCTCGCCGAACAGCAGCTCGAGGCTGTCGCGGGTACCGCGGTAGATGCACGCGGCGACCCACAGCTGCAGCCGTGGATCGAAGGCGTTGTACTTCACCGGCCCGCCCGGCCGGTTGCGCACCTGTCGATGCGAAGTGCCGACCGCCTCCCGGAACACGGCCCGGTCCTCGTCGGTGCCGAGCATCGCCACCGCGAGGTAGGTCAAGGTCGTCTTGGCGCGCTTGCCCGGATTCGTCGCATAGCTCCCGGATTCGACCGTGCTCTCCACCACTCCCCGGCCGACCGGAAGCAGGCTCAGCTGCATCACGACATTGGCGGGACCGCCGAGGATCGCACCGGCGCCGATCAGGTAGCGACGCCTGCGCTCGGCATCGTCGTCGACGGGATGCTGCGGCTGCGCTGCCGCGCGGGGCTGTGACACGACCAACCTCCAAGAGAGTGAGAGATCTTCACATTCAGACTCTCATCATCGCGGCCAGTTGCACAAGACAGGTCCAGAATCACATGTCACATACATGAGGCTTCGCACGCGATATGCCTACTCGGCTAGCAGAATATATAGTAACTTAATGCTCGCATGACGACCGAGGGGGTATTCATGACCGGGCAGGCCGGACCGCTACTACGGCGTCACCTCGGCGATCGGCGATTCCTGTTGACGCTGCCGCGCGCGGTCGGACTGCAGGTACTGCACCCCGTCATCGCGACCGGGCTGCTCGACCACGCACCGAACCGCCTGTGGGAACACAAGAAGCGCACCGTCTCGCAGCTGATCTATCTGGCGCACTCGGGCCGGGCGGCGGACTCGGTGATCCGCTTCGCCCACGAACACGTGAAGGGCGTCGACGACCACGGACAGCGGTACCACGCGCTGCACCCCGAGGTCTTCCTGTTCCAGCACGCCACCTACGTCGAGACGCTGATGACCGCCGCCGACCTCTTCGGTCCCGCGCTCTCCGCCGACGACCGCGACCAGCTCTACCGGGAGACCCGCGCCTGGTACCGCACCTACGGCGTCAGCGATCGGCTGCTCCCCCGCACCCGGCCGGAGTTCGCCGAGTACTTCGCCGACGCCTGCGCGACCCAGCTGCGCGTCGGCCCCGCCGCGCACGAATTCCGCGATCAGGTCCTGCGACCTGATGCCTGGATCGTCCGGTATCTGCCCGTCGGCGCCGCCCGGGCGATGCAACATCCACGCGCGCTCGCGCTGTTCGACGTCCGGCCGACACCGGCCGACACCGCCGCCCTGCGTGCCGTCGCGCTCACCGCGCGCACCGGATTCACCATGGCGCCCCAGCGAATTCGCTCTGTGTCACAGGCCAGAGCGCGGACCGTGCGATGACCGGGGCCGCCGGCTCGTCGAGCCGGCGGCCCCCTCCCTCCGGCGGGTCAGATGATCGCCTTGTGCTTACGGATCCGGCGCCGCACGTCGGCCATCATCGCGTTGGTGCCGGAGAACCGGATGAACCGCGGGATGAACCGATTGACGAATCCGACGAACAGGAACAGATTCTCGAACCGCCGCTGATCCGAGGCGCTCCACCGCACGCCCATCTGCTCCTGGAAATGCGGCGGCAGGAACCCCGCCGTCAGGAACCTCAGCAGCCCACCCAGCAGCAGACGCAGCGACCAGTGGATCATCCGCAGGTGCAGCAGGTCGTCGATATAGGTACGGAAGTCGTCGTCGCAGACCACCTCTCGACACGCCTGGACCCAATACTCGTCGAACTCGGCGTGGGTCTTGGGCCACATGTCGGGATGGACCTGCAGAGTCGTGCCGAAAGTGTCGGCGCCCTGGTAGAACTGCTCGAGCTCCGCCTCGGTCATCTTGCCGCACAGCAGCTGATGGGTGTCCTCGTAGCCGATGTAGATCGCCGCCGCCACGTACAGCTGCAGATTGCGGTCGAAGGCGTTGTACTTCACCTTCGAGTTCGGCCCCGATCGCACCTGCCGGTGGGCGACGTTCACCGCCTCGCGCATCGCCCGCTTCTCCTCGTCGGAGCCGAGCACCGCGACCGCCAGATAGGACGCGGTGGTTCGCAACCGCTTCCACGGGTGCACCATCAGCGCCCCCGACTCGACCGGGCTCTCCATCACCCCCGCCGCGACCCCGCGATGGGCGAACTGCATCGCGACGTTCGCGGCCGCACCGGCGAACGCCCAGAAGTCGAGCGCGTCGGCCAGTTGCGCGGGCCGCTTGCGCGGCGAACGGTGGCTGTCGGGCAGCGGGATCCGCACCTGCGCGAGCGTCAGCGGCGCGTGTGACGCCGAATCCGGCTCGGACAGTGGGCTTTTGCCCAGACCGGGGACGTGGCCCGGCCCCTCGGCCACGTACCTCTCGCTGGTCGGATCGTCGTAGTCGGGTTCGCCGGACTTCGCTGCCGTGTTCATCGCTGTCACAGCCGTTCGATGATCGTCGCGTTGGCCATGCCACCCGCCTCGCACATCGTCTGCAACCCGTAGCGACCGCCGGTCTGCTCGAGATGGTTGACCATGGTGGCGAGCAGCCGCGTGCCCGATCCGCCGAGCGGATGCCCCAGCGCGATCGCGCCGCCGCGCGGATTCACCCGGTCCGGATCCGCGCCGAGCTCGTGCTGCCACACCAGCGGAACCGGCGCGAACGCCTCGTTGACCTCGAAGGTGTCGATGTCGTCGACCGTGAGCGAGACCCGCTCGAGCGCCTTGCGGGTCGCCGGGACGACCGCGGTCAGCATGAGCGTCGGATCGTCACCGGCCACCGCGAACGAATGGAACCGCGCGCGCGGGGTCAGTCCCAGCCTGGCCGCGGCCCGCTCGCTCATGATGAGCGCGGCCGAGGCGCCGTCGGTCAGCGGCGAGGAGTTGCCCGGCGTCACCGACCAGGAGATCTCCGGAAACCGTTCCAGCGCGGCGGGATCGGTGAAGGCGGGCCGCAGGTTCGCCAGCGCTTCGACGGTGGTGCCGGGCCGGATCGTCTCGTCCACGTCGAGGACACCGGCGGAGGACAGCTCCGCGTCGAAACCACCCGCCGCCGCGGTGGCCGCCGCCAGCCGGTGCGAGCGCGCCGCGAACTCGTCGAGGGTGGTGCGATCCAGTTTCCAGCGGGCGGCCAGGATTTCGGCGGCGATGCCCTGGCCGATCAGGCCGGCCGGGTAGCGCACCGCGAGCGGGCCGCGCAGCGCGTCCTTGCCCTGCGCGTTGGAGAACATCGGCGCCCGGCTCATCGACTCCACGCCGCAGGCGATCGCGATGTCGTACGCGCCGCCGAGCACGCCCTGGGCCGCGAAGTGCACGGCCTGCTGGCTCGAGCCACACTGCCGGTCGACCGTGGTGGCGGGCACGGATTCCGGAAAGTCCGCCGCCAGCACGGCGGTGCGGGTGATGTTGCTCGACTGCTCACCGCTCTGCGTGACGCACCCCCCGATCACATCGTCGACCAGGGCGGGGTCGATCCCGGTCCGGTCGACCAGTTCGGCCAGCACGCCGGCGAGCAGGGTCGCCGGGTGGACCGAGGACAAGCCGCCGCCGGGCTTTCCCCGCCCGGACGGCGTTCGGACAACATCGACGATGACCGCGGACATCATGATCCTCCTGCGCAACCGCCGACCGTCGGCGGCCTCAACGCTCTAAGTTAATCATGATTCCGCCAGATTTCATCGATATTTCAACTGCTTCATGCGTCGTAGACGTCAATCGGCGAGTCATGTTACCGTCAATTCCGCATCGTGCGACTGCGGCCGGGGGCGCGATGCGGAGATCGCATCGGCGCCGGGCGACGAAGCCGTGGCGCCGATGCGGCCACCGATCCGAGCGGTCGGCGAACCCCGAAAACCTTACCGACGATTTTGCTCACAATCGCCAGAATCCGTAGTAACTTAACGGAGGAGATCAACGCATAGCACCGCGACCACTGCGGATATGCCGTGCATTCACTGGAATATCAGCCACAGAAGTACCAGTCGAGTCCAGAATGCTCGGCAACATCATCGGACCGTCAGCGACGTCGGCCACCAGCCGTCGCTGCCACCGGTCCCGCGGAAAGGAACACCGGTACCCCATGTTGCGACGGCTCGACAGGCTACTGAGCTACGAGATGAAGGTCTCCGAGTTCCTCGGCACCCTGATCATCATCGGCATCCCGTACGGACTCGTCGGCGTCGTCTGGACGCTGACCCACACCGCGCACCTGCGCGATCTCCACGGCGTCGACCTGGTCATCTCGTTCCTCGGATCGATCGTCTGCTGGCCGGTGCTCACCTTCGCGAATGTGACGATGACCTGATGATGGCGCTGGTCTGGGTCATCGACATCGTGGTGACCGTCGTCAAGATCCTGGGTGGCCGCACGCAGGTCAATCCCGTTCTCCGCGTGGGTATGTGGATCACGCTGCTGTGCGTGGTCGCGGTCGGTCTCGCCGCGGGCGCCGGCTTCCTCGTCCTGCTCGAACGCTGGCTGAGCACGCTCTGAACCGCCGCGCCCCGGCGCGGCAAGAAAGGATTCGGTGCGGCGTGACCTCCACCGAGCACTCCCCGGCGGGCATCGCGCCGCCGGAACCCTCCGAGGTCGGCCGGATCGCCGACAGTGTGACCGGCCTGTGGCAACGCCACCCGCAGCAGTCGGTCGAGACGCTGGGCAGGCAGGTCCTGCTCGGCCGGGCCGCGATCGCCCAGCTGTTCCTGTCGCTGGTGCAGCGGCGATTCCCGTTCCAGGAATTCATCCGGCAGTGCGCCTTCATGGCCAATGTCTCCGCCGTGCCGACGGTGTTCGTCGCGATCCCGGTCGCGGTCGTCGTCTCCATCCAGGTCGGCGCGCTCGTCAACCAGGTCGGCGCGACCACCTTCATCGGCGCGGTGGCCGGGCTCGGCATCATCCGCCAGGGTGCGCCGCTGGTCACCTCGCTGATGATCGCGGGCGCGGTCGGCTCGGCCATCTGCGCCGATCTCGGCTCGCGCACCATCCGCGAGGAGATCGACGCCATGAAGGTGATGGGCGTCGATCCGGTGCGCCGGCTGGTCGCCCCGCGGCTGGCGGCGGCCGTGCTGGTCAGCATGCTGCTGTGTGGGTTCATCGTGTTCGTCGGCTTCGCCACCGCCTACCTGTTCAACGTCTACGCCCAGCACGGCACCCCCGGCTCGTTCATCAGCTCGTTCGCGTCCTTCGCGGTCGCCAACGATCTGCTGGTCGCGCTCGTGAAAGCGGCGATCTTCGGCGCGCTCACCTCGATCATCGCCTGCGATATCGGGCTGCACACCAAGGGCGGACCCGGTGGCGTCGCCAACTCGGTCAACTCGGCGGTGGTCTCCTCGGCGCTGATGCTGTTCGCCACCAACATCATCGTCACCCAGCTGTACAACACGCTGTTCCCCGCGAAGGTGGTGTGAGATGGCCGCCGAGTACCTCCCGCCCGCGCTGCGCCCGGTGCGCGCCGTCGGCGCGGCCGCCAAGATTCCCGTCCAGGCCAATCAGCGGCTCGGGCACCAGGCGATCGTCTTCTTCCAGGCCTTGATCGCCGTCCCGTTCACCCTGCGGCACTACCGCAAGGAGGTCGCGCGCCTGGTCGCCGATGTCGGCTGGGGCAACGGCTCGCTGATCGTGGGCGGTGGCACCGTCGGTGTCGTCATCGTGCTGTGCGCGTTCGGCGGCATCACTGTCGGCATGGAGTCCTACTCCGCGCTGAACCTGCTCACCATGGGTCCGCTGACCGGGGCCATCTCCGGCTTCGCCACTACGCGCGAGATCGCCCCCATCCTGGCCACGCTCGCCTTCGCCATCCAGTCGGGCTGCCGGTTCACCGCCCAGCTCGGCTCGATGCGGATCTCCGAGGAGATCGACGCGCTGGAATCGATCGCGATCCGGCCGCTGCCGTACCTGGTGACCACCCGGATGATCGCGGCCACGGTCACCATCGTCCCGCTCTACACGCTGGGCCTGGCGGTGGCCTACCTGGCGACCAAGCTGTCGGTGCTGTTCCTCGGCGGCACCACCGCGGGCACCTACGACCACTACTTCTTCCAGTTCCTGGTCGGCGGTGACGTGTTCTTCTCGCTGTTCAAGGTGGTGGTGTTCGTCCTGATCGCCGCCTTCATCCAGTGCTACTACGGCTTCGTCGCCGCCGGTGGCCCCGAAGGTGTCGGGGTCGCGGCGGGACGGGCGATCAAGATGGTCATCGTCGTGATGGTCTTCACCAATCTCTTTCTCACCCTTGCTATCTGGGGCATCGACCCCGGATTCCGGATCTCGGGATAGGTCGATCGGATGATTCTCGATCCCAGTGGACGCGGGCCGACCGGTCGTCAGTTGACCGTCGCGGGCCTGGCCATGGTGTCCGCGGTCGCGGCCGCGCTGTACCTGCTCGGACTGCGCTACAACGGCGCGTTCGAAGACACGGTCATCGTCGGCGCCGAGCTGACCAGCACCGGCGACGGCCTGCCACAGCGGGCCGATGTGAAGTACCGCGGCATGGTCGTCGGCATGGTCGGCGACGTGGCGATGGTCGCCAAGGGCGAACGCCAGCACGCCACCTTCGAATTGAAACCCGGTATCGCCGAGACGATCCCGGATACGGTGACCGCGCGGGTGGTCCCCGACAACATCTTCGGCGTCTCCTCGATCCAGCTGGTCGACAACGGCGCCGCCGGCGGCACGCTGCGCAGTGGTCACACGATCCACGAGGACACCAGCGCCGAGACCATCCAGCTGCAGTCCACGCTCAACACCCTGCGCGACGTGCTGGCCACCATCCAGCCCGAGAAGCTCGGCCGGGTGCTGGCGACACTGTCCGCGGCACTCGACCCGGGCTCGCGGGTCCCCGGCTCCACGGTCGAGCGCCTCGATACCTGGCTCACCTCGATCCGCCAGATTCCCGAGATCGGTGACCTGCTCGGCAATTTCGGCCAGGCGGCCACCGCGCTGAGCCAGTCGGCGCCCGAGCTGGTAGGTGTGCTGGCCGACTCGGTGACCTCGGCGCGCACCCTCAACGAGCACCGCACCCAGCTGGTCGAGCTGCTCACCCAGGGCAATTCCGCGGTCGAGGCCGTCAACAGCCTCTTCGCCGCCAATCCCGATTCCGGCAAGGAGCTGGTGTCGGGCTTGGACGGCTTGCTCGGCGGGATCGCCAAGGACCCGGGGGCACTGCAGTCCGCCGCGGCCAATCTCAATGTCTCGCTGGCCAAACTGCAGCAGACCTTCACCTTCGGCCCGCGCAAGCAGATGGCGTGGCGCATGGATGTCTCGTTCACCCCGTTCCAGCAGTACACCGCCGAGGACTGCCCGCGCTACGGCGAGATGACCGGACCGCGGTGTGGCGGACCGAGCGTGCCCACGGTCGCACCGCCGCAGGAATATCCGGCCCAGCTGCTGCCGCGGCGCCTCGAAGCGGCGGGCCCGGCTCCGGTGCTGCCGTCGGTGCCGATCCCGGGACTGCCCGCGCTGCCGAACATCTCGGTCCCGGCGCTGCCCGGCCTGCCGACAATTCCCGGCCTGCCCGCCATCCCGGGGATCACCGCGCCCGCCGCGGCGACCGATCAGCCACCGGCCGCGCAGCCGCGCAGTCTCACCGGCGTGGCCGCGGTATCGGCACTGGTCGGCGGGCGGCCGAACGTCACCCAGCTGCTGCTGCTCGGTTCGATCATCGGCACCGTCCCCCTCGTTCCCGACACCGAAGGTGGCCTGCGCCAGTGAAATACACCAAGCCACTGGTCGGCTTCAGCTTCTTCGTGGTGCTGACCACCGTGCTCACCTACACCATCTGGTCCACCCTGCAACGCGGCGTCGCGGGCGACACCAGCTCGTACTCCGCGGTGTTCACCGACGTCCTCGGGCTGCGGGTGGGTGACGACGTCCGCATGGCCGGTGTCCGGGTCGGCCGCGTCGACAAGATCGACTTCACGCCCGAGTACACCGCGAAGGTCGACTTCCGCATCGAGTCGCGGCAGCACCTGACCGACACGACGAAAGCCCTGGTCCGGTACCAGAATCTGATCGGCCAGCGCTACCTCGCGCTGGCACCGGGTGATGGTGCGGGCGCGGTCGTCCCCGTGGGTGCGCAGATCCCCCTGGATCGCACCGAGCCCTCGTTCGACGTCTCGACGCTGCTGTCCGGATTCGAGCCGCTGTTCAGTGTCCTGCAACCCGACCAGATCAACTCGCTGTCCGACACGCTCATCCAGGCATTGCAGGGCAACGAGGTGTCCCTGGCGGCGCTGATCACCCAGGCCGCGCAATTGGCGAACACCTTCGGTGAGCGCGACCAGATCCTCGGCGATGTCCTGAGCAACCTCAGCTCGGTCCTGGCCGGCCTGGCCAAGCGCAGCGGCGAACTGGAAACCCTGATCACCCAGACCCGCAGCCTGATGGACGGGTTGTATGCCGAAGGGCAGTCGTTGAAGAGCTCCGTGGAACGCGTCGCGGGCGCGACGAACTCGCTGGTCTCGCTGATCGGCGAGGTCAAGCCCGGCCTGGGCGCCGCGCAACGCGACGCCACCACCGGCGTGATGATGCTGCTCTACAACGGCGCGGCGCTGGACCGCGGCGCCGTCGAGCTGCCCGACTTCCTCAACGGCGTCGCCCGCTTCACCAGCTACGGCGCCTACGGCAACGCCTACATCTGCCGGCGGCTCGACGTCTCGCTGTGGGGCGTGGTGCTGCCCGAAGGCCTGTTCTCCCAGGTCGGCGGCAACTCGCAGTCGGGGGTGTGCCGATGATGCGGGCGCGAGTTCCGGAGTTCTGGCGGCGCAACAGATACCTGCGCCTCGGGTTGTCCGCGGCGCTGGCGGTGGTGCTGCTGCTCGGCGGGTCGAGCCTGCTGGCCCAGATCCGCCTGGGCGACAAGACGATCGACGCCGAATTCGCCCAGGCGGCGGGCTTGCGGCCCGGCGCGACCGTCGACATCGCCGGCATCGAGGTCGGCGCCGTCCAGGCGGTGCGGCTGGTGAACGATCGGGTGGAGGTCGCGCTGCGGATCCGCGGGGACATCCGGCTCGGCCCCGACGCGCGCGCCGCGATCAAGATGTCGACGATCCTCGGGCGCCTGCACATCGAGCTGACACCGGGAAACGGAAAGGGTTTGCCCGGCAACAGGATCGCGCTCGACCACACCTCGGTGCCGTACAACCTGAGCAAGGTCGTGCAGGATCCGAAGTACACCTCCTCGTTCGAGCGGATCGAACGGATCGACGCGACCAAGCTGCGCACCGCGCTCGATGTGCTCAACACCCAGCTCGGTGACTCCCCCGCGCTGGCGGTGCAGGCCCTCGACAGCATCGGCGCGCTGGCCCAGGTGATCAACAGCAGGCGCGACGAGGTCGACACCCTCCTGAAGAGCATGGACCAGGTCTCCCAGCTGGTCTCGGACAATCGCAACAGTGTGCTCCTGCTGCTGACCAGGGGTGAGGCGATCGGTGCCGCCGTCCAGCAGCGCCAGACCCTGCTCACCCAGCTGCTCGACAATGTCGCCGCGATGTCGAAACTGCTGCAGGACATGGGCATCGAGAACAACGGCGAGCTGGGTCCGCTGATCCAGAACCTCAACACCATGGCCGACGGGTTGACCAAGAACAAGGAGAACCTGGACCGGCTCTACGAGATCGCCCCGGTCGCGTTGCGCCAGTTCAACAATGTGGTCGGCAACGGTCCCTACGGCGAGATCTGGGCGCCTTGGATCTTCCCGGACAACTGGCTGTGCTTCGCGCAAGCCGTACAGGGGTGCAACTGATGAATACACGACACACGAGCAAGCTGGCGGCGGTGTGCCTGACCGCGCTGCTCGCCTCGGGCTGCGCGCTGCTGCCCGACAGCGTGACCGGGCTGGGCGATCGGATGGTGAGCCGGCAGAAGCGGATCAGCGCCGACTTCGAGAACGTGGCCGGGTTGTACCCGGGCAACGAGGTCGCGGTGCTCGGTGTTCCGGTCGGCGTCGTCGATTCGGTGACCCCGCGCGGCAGCTATGTGGAGGTGGTGATGTCGGTCGACCGGGACGTGCGGATCCCGGCCGAAGCGATGGCCGCGCTGGTGTCCCCGCAGCTGATCACCAACCGGCACGTCGAACTCGCCCCCGCCTACACCGGGACGGGTCCCGAACTCGCCGACGGCGCGCATCTGCCGCTGGCGCGCACCAGGACACCGGTCGAACTCGACCGCATCCTGGCCAACTTCGATCAGCTCGGCGAGGCGCTCAAAGGTGGCAGCGAGACCGGGCCGATGGCGAGCCGGGTCCTGTTCCCGCTACTCGACGGCAACGGCGACCGGCTGCGCGAAACCCTCGACGAACTCTCCGCCGCGTTCGAGGTGACCTTCGCCAACAAGGACCAGATCGCCAACACCATCGTGAAGCTGAGCGAGATCACCCAGATCATCGCCGAGAACGACCAGACCGTCCGGGATTTCAGCGGCCGGATCACCGAGCTGATCGCGCTGTTCGGCCAGCAGTCCCCCGGCTTGCAGGCGGTGCTGACCCAGCTCGACGATTTCATCACCAACACCTCCTCGGTGCTGGGCCAGAATCAGGACCAGCTCGCGGGCGCACTCACCAAGTTCGTGGCCATCGCCGCCCAGATGCGGGCCAACGCCCGCAATCTCACCGAGGTCGTCGATGTCGCGCCGCTGCTGTTCCAGAACGTCGACAACGCGGTCAGCCGGGAACGCCAGGCGCTGCGCCTGCACGGCCTGCTCGACAAGATCGTGCTCGACAGCGAGGCGTTGTCGCTGTTCTGCGAGCGCGTCCAAATGCGCCTCGACGGCTGCCGCACCGGAAAGATCGCCGATATGGGCCCGGATTTCGGGTTGACCGCCGCGCTGTTGGGACTGACGAAATGAATCTCCGCTCGGCCCTGGCTGCCACCGTGTGCGCCGCCGCCGTCGCCTCGACGGGCACCGCGTGCTCGATGACCGTGGCCGACCTGCCCATGCCGGAACCCGGTATCGGCGGGCCCGGCTACACCCTGCACGCCACCTTCCGCGACGCGCTGAACCTGCCCGATCGGGCGCACGTCAAGATCGGTGGCACCGATATCGGTGTCGTCACCGGCATTTCGACGACATCGTTCCTGGCCGATGTCGAGATGCAGATCCGCGCGGACATCCGGCTGCCCCAGGGCACCACCGCGGAGTTGCGGCAGGCAACGCCGCTGGGCGACATCTTCGTCGCCATGACGCTGCCCAGTGCCGAGGCGGCCGGGCCGCCGCTGGACGAGGGCGCGACCATCGGCGCCGAGCTCACCGCCTCGGCGGCCTCGGTGGAACAGCTGATGATCTCGATCTCGATGCTGCTCAACGGCGGTGGGCTCAATCAGGCGGCGCGCGTCACCGCCGAGCTCGACTCGATCTTCGCGGGCAAGGCGCCACAGCTGCGGCACCTGGTCGGCGAGATGACCTCGGTCATCACCGCGCTCAACCAGCGCACCGGCGACCTCGACGCCACGCTCGGCGGGTTGTCGGTGCTGACCGGCGAATTAGCCAGGCGCAAAACCGAACTCGGTGCCGCCGCCGACAGTTTCCCGCAGCTGATCGGCCTGTTCGCCGAGAACAATCAGGCCATCGTCGATCTGATCAACCGGGTCGCGGTCACCATGGACGCGCTCGGCGATTTCAGCGCGACCAACGGGCCGCAGTTCGTCAGCCTCTTCCAGAGCATCCAGAACCTCATGAACGGCTTCACCCAGATGGGCGACGACCTCACCGGCACGCTGAACGGGTTCCACGCGCTGTACCCGTCGCTGACCGACAGCCTGCGCGGCCCGAACCTCGCCGTGGCGGCCACCCTGTCCTATCTCGACGTCGGCGCGCTCACCGATCCCACCGGCAGCCGCTGGCCCGAGGCCGGTGACGTGCCCGCGTTCCTCGGCAGCCTCGCCGAGGTCATCGCCAAGGTGATCGGCCGGGTCACCAGCACACCGCAGGCGCCGCAGCAGGAGGGACCCCGATGAATCCACCCCTGTGGCAGTGGCTGGTCCGCTATCGCGTCGCGGTCGCCAATGCCGGACTGGTCGTGGTGCTGGTCCTGGGCAGCCTCTACCTGGGCGGCGCGGTCCTGCGGTTCGACCCGACCAGCACCCGCTACGACGTCACCGTGGAATTGGCGACCTCGGGCGGCCTCACCACGGGCAGCGACGTGACCTTCCGTGGCGTGCGCGTCGGACGCGTCGGCGAGGTGCGCGTCGCGGGCGACGGGATCGCCGCGGTCGCCGAGATCGACGGGAACACCCGGATTCCGGTGGGCGGCACCGTCGCTGTCGCCCGGTTGTCCGCGGCGGGTGAGCAGTACCTGGACTTCCGTCCCGCCGGTGAGTCCGGGCCGTTCCTGGCCGACGGCGCGGTCATGCGCCGGGCCGACACCGCGGTGCCGGTCCAGATGCAGTCGGTGCTGGGCAATCTGAGCGGGCTCGTCGGCGGGATGAATCCCGAACGACTCAATGTCATCGTCGACGAACTCGACAAAGCGCTGGCCGGCGGCCCGGACGGCTTGCGCAACATGATCTCCGGGCTCAGCCGCGCCATGGCGGGCCTCACCGATCTGCTCCCGCAGACCGAGCAGCTCATCCGCAATCTCGAGGTCATCGCCGCGACGACCTCGCACGCCCAGCCCGACCTCGGCACGCTCACCACCGCGGGCAGCGCGCTGTTCCGCCAGTTCACCGCAGCCGACGCGGAACTGCGGCATCTGCTCGAACAGGGCCCGGGACAGCTCGCCACCCTCGGCGGCTTCATCTCCCGCACGCAGAACCCGATGACCGATCTGGTGACGAACCTGGTCGCCATCACCCGCGCCGCCAAGCTGCGCCAGCCCGCCATCGAAGTGCTCTTCCCGTCGCTGAGCCGCTTCGCCGAGGCGGTCGGCGTACCCGCCCACGACAACATGTATTTCACGATGGTCGATCCCTGGCCGCGCCCGACCTGCGACTACGACACCGTGCCCGTGGTGGCCACCACACCGACCACCGACACCAGGGTGCGGCTCTACAACTACTGCGTCACCGACAATCCGGCGCTGCAGATCCGCGGCTCGGCCAACGCGCCGCGGCCCGCCGGTCCCGACAACGGCTCGGGTCCCCCGCCCGGCGCCACCGGCAACGAGCTGTCCCAGCCCTCGGTCCCGGCACCTCGATAAGGAGTCACCGCGATGAGCAACGAACCCAACCCCACCGACGAGTCCCCCGCCGACGACACGATCGTGGCCGCAGCATCATCCACCGCTGCGGCCACCAGGTGGTCGTCCCGGTGGCGGGCGATGGACCGTCGGCAGCTCGGCCTGCGCGGCGCCGCGGCCGTCCTGCTCGGCGCCTCGCTGGCGGCCTCGGTGTTCCTGTTCTTCGAGAACCGGAGCACCAAGGACCTGCTGGCGGCACAGCAGCAGGCGCGCGAGGCCGCGTGCCACTACGGTCCGGTCCTGGCCGATTACGACAGCAAGCAGCTCGACTCCTACTTCGCGGCGGTCCTCGACGGCTCGACCGGCGACTGGAAGAAGCAGTTCGAGGCCACCAGCGGCGAACTGCGCGAGGTCCTCACCCAGGGCGAGGTCACCTCGAAGGTCACCGACACCCAGTGCGCGATCCGCACCGGCGACGAGAACTCCGCCGAGGCGATCGTGGTGATCGGCCAGACCATCTCCAGCCTGGGCACCGAGCACAAGCCCAAGCCGGGCCAGCTGTCCATGGTGCTGCGCCTGCACAACGACAACGGCCGATGGCTGGTCGAGAAGGTGAATTCCCCGCTGACGACGGCGCCCACGCAGTGACCGAACCCGGCGCGCTATCCCCCCGGCACCGTGGCACGTCCGCGCGCGCCGGCGCCCCGGCCTCGGACGCGCCCGCGCGCACGGTCCGGCGCAGGCCGAAGAACCGGCGGGCGCAGATCGCCGCGGAATCGGCGGCGGCGTTCGGCGCGCACGGCTATCACGGCGTGAGCATGGACGACATCGCCCGCAGGCTCGACATCAGTTCGACCGCCCTGTACCGGCACTTCCCGAGCAAGTACGCGCTGTTCCGCGCCGAACTGCTCCGGCTGTCCGGGTTGGCGCTGCGCGCCGTCGAACTTCCCGAGGACGCGGCGGGCTGGTCACCGCGCCGGCGCCTCGAGCATGTGCTCGCCGCCATCGTGGCCGCGACCATCGCCAACCGGCCCACCGCCGCCCTGGCCCGCTGGGAACGCCGCTACCTGGAGCCCGAGGACCACCAGGAGTTCAGCGATCAATTCGCCGCGGCCATCGCGAGCTTGCGGGCGCGCATCGGCGAGGTCAGACCGGATCTCGACGGGCACGATCGCGCGGTGCGCGCGGTGTCGATCTTCGCCGTGATCAGCAGCATCGGCGATCACCATGCGACGGTCCCGGCGAAAACCCTCGCCGCCCTGCTCGGTTCGCTGAGCTGGGCCGTGATCGATGCCGACCTGACCGGCCCGCGGACCGGGACGCGGGTGCGCCGGACCGGTGAGCGACCGCCGCCGTTCAAGCACGAGTTGCTGCTGCACCGGGCGGTCGAGCTGTTCCACGAGCACGGGTACCCGAACGTCAGCGTGGAGGACATCGCCGCGGCCGCCGAGCTGTCGTCGGCGTCGGCGGTCTACCGCTACCACCGCAGCAAGAGCGATCTGCTGGTGGCGGCGTTCCGCCGGGCGGCCGACCGGGTGTCGGCGGCGATCCGGCCCGCGACCGCCGCCGCGGGCTCACCGGCCGAGGCGCTGGGCACGCTGATCGAGCTGTATGTGTCGGGGTCGTTCGACGAGCGCGCGCTGACCTTCGTCTACTACGCGGAATTCCGGCACGTGGACCAGACCGAGCAGGTGACGCTGCGCCATCTCCAGCAGCTGATCGTCACCGAGTGGGCGCGGCTGGCGGTCGCGGCGCGACCGGAATTGTCATTGGGCGAGGCGCGCATCCTGGTGCACGCCGCCTTCAGCCTGGTCGTCGATCTGGGACGCACTTTCGGCGACGACGGAATCTGCCCGCGGGACACCGTGATCGCCCTGCTGGAAGCGGTTGTGCTGGGTCGGCCACTGCCGCACTAGACCGACCTCGCCGGTACGGAGCCCGGCGGTCATCGCCGGGCCTCGATCGCGGCCTCGACGCGGCCTTCGAACGCGTCGAGCACTTCGACATAGGCCGCAGGTACGCCGACCCGCATCACCAGGCCGGTTTCGGTGGTGTCGAAGTCGAAGGTGAACAACGAGCAGCAGGCCGATTCCCGTGCCGCGAGATCCCGGCCGACCGTCTCGGCGGCGGTGGCCAGGACCAGGTCAAGCCGCGTCGGCGAGGGGCGGGCCGTGCCGTGGACCGACTCGGCGAAGAACCGGTCGAACTCGGCGACCCGGATCGGTTGTTCCAGGGTCGGTAGCGTGCACGCGTCCGGTACCCAGCTGCCCTGAGCTGGTGAGTTCGTCATGATTCCACGGTAAGCCCGTACCCGGGTACAGGATGCAAGTCCCGAAACCAGCTACGGCGGGCCACTGCGTCGCCACCATCGGCGGCGGCCGAAGTATTCATTCGTCAACGAGCACCCCCCGATTCGACACGGCCGTGCGGCAGCGGGGCCTGCCGATGGGCCTCTACTACTGCGGCGGCATGAACCGGACCTTCCAGACCACGCCGGTGCGTGGTGACGCGCACGAGCGAACTGGTCGCCGTGGTCCGGGTGGCCACCGAAGGGTGAGTCAGCCCTCGGCCTGCGGTGCCACGAGATCGGCCATGGGCGTGAGCGGGTTGAGCATCACGCCGACCTTGCGCAGACTGCTGTCCACGATCGCCCAGATGGCCTCCTGGAGATAGGACGACAGCTCGGCGGCGTCCATCGGCTGCATGGAGCGGCTCAGCCAGCGGTTCACGCTGCCGTCGACGAAGCCGACCAGGCCGAAGGCCATCGGCTCGGCGATCGTCACCGGGGCGGACTGGGCGCGCAGCGCGTTCTCGAACACCTCACGGACGGTGCCGGCGATGGCGATCTTGGTGCCGGAGACGATCGGCGAGTTGGGCCGCTTCTCGGCCGCCGACCCGGCACCGAGGAAATAGTGCAGGCGCGGATTGGCGGCGATCCAGCCCACGTAGGTGTCGACCGAGCGCGCGATGGCCTCGGCCACGGTGCCTTCGGGGTTCAGGGTCGGGGCGAGCACGGCCATCAGGTCGTCGACGATGCGGGCCCGCAACTGTTCGTCGAGGTCCTGGCGGTCCTTGAACAGCCGGTACAGCACCGACCGCGGCACCTCCGCGAGATCGGCGATCTCCTGCACCCCCACCGAGGCGCCCTGTGCCTGCACGGCCGTCAGCGCCGCCGTGAGAATCCGGTCACGACGCTCGGCGCGATGCCGGTCCCACCGACTGTCCCGTCCATCGGCGCGCTGTGCGGTCACTGTCCTCCCATCGGGCACCGGATCGGGGCGATCCGGCCAGGACAGTATCCCAGCCGGGTCCGGCACCCGGCCGACGCGGACTCGGGACAGATCAGCTGCCATCGGCGATCCTGGTCTGGTCGGGGACGAACACCGACGGAGAGGACCCGATCGATATGACGACCGCGTGGGCCGTGATCGCCGCGGCGACGTTCTGCTGGCTGGGCATGGTGCTGGCCATCTCGTTCCTGGAGACGCCACTGAAGTTCCGGGCGCCCGGGGTGACCGTGCCGATCGGGCTGGGCATCGGCAGGCTGGTCTTCCGCGCGCTCAATATCGCCGAACTCGTGCTCGCCACAACGATTCTCGTCGCGATCCTCGCCGATTCCCCCGGCACCGCGGCGACCCGGACGCTGACGGTGGCGATGGTCGTGTTCGCCGTGCAGGTCGCGGTCGTGCGCCCGCGCCTGGCCCGCCGCAGCGACGCCGTACTCGCCGGCGCCGACGCACCGCGATCGCGCAGCCACCACGCCTACATCGCGCTCGAGGTCGCGAAGGTCATCGCCCTGCTCGTCGGCGGCATCCTCGTTCTGGCCCACAGCGTGCTCTGACCGGACTCCCGACAGCCGGAGGTCGGGTTGACACGATACGTAATACTGTAACGCATGAGCTCCAGCCCGATCGGGACGACGATCACCGACGAGTCCGCCCTCGGGCTGGCTGCCGCGATCCGGACCGGTGAGCTGAGCGCCCGCGCCGTCGTCGATGCCCATATCGCCGTGCTCGAACGGTTCAACCCGGCCACGAACGCCGTCGTCGTCGAGCGCTACGCGACCGCGCGCGCCGAGGCCGACGCGGCCGACGCGCATCTCGCGACCGGCCCCGCGACGCTGCCGCCACTGTTCGGTGTGCCGATCACGGTCAAGGAGTCGCTGGCCGTGGCCGGGCTGCCCAATACAGCGGGGGTGCTGGCGCGCAGGCACATCCGCCCGTCGGCGAACGCGACGGTGGTGCAGCGCGTGCTGGACGCGGGCGCGATCGTGCTCGGGTTGACCAACACGTCCGAGGGCTGCATGTGGATCGAGTCCGACAACCGCGTCTACGGCCGCACCAGCAATGTCCACGACCGGACGCGCACCGCGGGTGGATCTTCCGGCGGTGAGGGCGCGGCGGTCGGCAGTGGTGGGTCGCCGCTGGGTTTGGCGACCGACACGCTCGGGTCCATCCGCATTCCCGCGTTCTGCAACGGCGTCTTCGGGCACCGGCCGTCGACCGGCCTGCTGCCGACCACCGGCGCGTGGCCCCCGCCCTACGGCGTCGCCGCGCTGTGCGCGAACGGCCTGATCGCCCGCCGCGCCGAGGATCTGCTGCCGCTGCTGCGCATCATGGCCGGTCCGGACGACATCGACCCGCTGGTGCGCGAGAGGGAGCTCGGCGATCCGACGACCATCTCCCTGCGTGGGGTGCGGGTCGTGCTGCTCGACGGGGCGTTCGCCCCCGGTGTCGGCCGGGAAGTGCTGGCGGCGCGCGATCGAGCGGCCGCCGCATTGGAGAGCGCGGGCGCCGAGATCGTCCGGGTCCGGACGCGGTCGCTGCGGATGATCGGGCTGTTCACCACGATGGTGCTCGCGAAGGAGACCGGTATCAGTTTCGCCGAGATCATGCGCGGGGAGGGCGCCGACATCCTGGCGCCCCGCCGGCTCGGCGACCACACCCTGCCCACCCGGCTGCTCGCGCTCGGCGAACTGCTCGCCGCCCGCGTACCCGCCGGGCCGGCGCGCCGCATCACCGGCGCCGCTCACGAGGCCGCCGCCGAGATCGCGGAGACGATCGGCGACGGTCTGCTGCATCCCACGCTCACCTCCGTCGCGCCGCGCCACGGCCGCACCACCGGGCAGCCGTGGCGCACCGACGCGGTCGCCCCGTTCAGTCTCGCCGGCCTGCCGGTGACGCAGGTTCCGCTGGGCCGGGGCGCGCAGGGTCTGCCGCTGGGTGTGCAGGTGGTCGCGGGTGCGGGCCGCGACCACCTGTCGATCGCCGCGGCGCTCACCCTCCAGGACGCCTTCGGCGGCTGGGTGCGGCCGCGTCGGTGACCGCGCTCAGGCGGTCACCGACGCGTCCCGGGGCAGTCCGAGCATCCGCTCACCGATGACATTGAGCTGCACTTCGGTCGTGCCACCGTAGATGGTGGTGGCGCGGCCGGCGATCAGCTGTTCCAACGCGTGATCGCTGCGCTCACCGGGCACCGAGACGACGCCGGCGACGCCGAGTTCGGCGACGACGAACTCCGAGATCGCCTGTCCCAGGCCCATTCCCAGTAGCTTGCCGACGCTGGATGTGGTGGACACGTCGATGCCGGAGAGCTGCTCGAGCACCACCCTCGACCCGATCACGTCCACCGCCCGGCTCTCGGCCATCAACTCGCCGACGTGGTACCGAGCCACCGGCGAGAGCTCCCGGCCGATCGCGAACCGCAGCAGGTCGGCGTCGGTGGCGTAGGCCTCCATCTTCTGGCTCAGCGCCACCCGCTCACCGGCCAGCGTCGTGCGGGCCACGTGCCAGCCGTCGTCGACCGCCCCGACCACGTTCTCGTCGGGGATGAACACGTCGTCGAGGAAAACCTCGTTGAACAGTGCCGATCCGGTCATCTCCCGCAGCGGCCGCACGGTGATGCCCGGCGTCGACATGTCGAGCACGAAGTAGGTGATGCCCTCGTGCTTGGGTTTGTCCGGGCTGGTGCGGGCGATCAGCATCGCCCAGTCCGCGAACTGCGCGACCGTGGTCCAGATCTTCTGGCCGGAGATCCGCCAGCCGCCGTCGACCTTGGTCGCCTTGGTGGTCAGGCTCGCCAGGTCCGAACCCGCGCCCGGCTCGCTGAACAGCTGGCACCACACCAGTTCGCCGCGCAGCGTCGGCACGACCAGTTCCCGCTGCTGCCGTTCGTCACCGTGCGGGACGATCGCGCCGACCGCCCAGGTGCCCATCAGCAGCTGCGGCATCGGAATTCCCGAGGCCTTGATCTCCTGCGAGATCACCACCTGTTCGAGCGGTGTGGCCGACCGTCCGTAGGGGCGCGGCAGATGCGGCAGGTTCCAGCCACCGTCACCGAGGGCGACCAGTTGCTCGTCCTCGTCGTCGATCCCGGCGATCACCGCGAGTTCCGCTCGGATCGCGGCCCTGATCCGCTCGGCCTCGGCGGGCAGTTCCAGCTCGCTGGACAGCGTCGCCCCGGACAGCGCGTACCCGGCGACCGTCTCGGCCCGTTCGTCCCTGGCGCCGAGCTGTCCCCGCAGCGCGAGCGCGCGCCGGTAGTACAGGTGCGCGTCGTGCTCCCAGGTGAACCCGATGCCGCCGTGGACCTGGATGCAGTCCTGGGCGACCTGGACCGCGGCGTCGGGAATGACCAGCGCGGCGATCGCGGCCGCGTAGTCGGCGTTCTCGTCGTCCCGGTCGAGAGCTGACGCGGCGTCCCACAGCACCGCCCGCGCCTTCTCCAGCGCGATACCCATGTGCGCGCACTTGTGCTTGACGCCCTGGAACTGCCCGATCGGCCTGCCGAACTGCACGCGGGTCTTGGCGTATTCCGACGCGGTCGAGACACACCACGACATCACTCCGACCGCCTCGGCGCCCAGCACGACCGCCGCCACCGAGCGCACCCGCGCCGACGACACCGCGAGCACGCGCTCGGCGGGCACCTCGACCGAATCCGCGTGCAGCCGGGCCGCTCCGCGCAGCACGTCCACGGAGTCCTGCGCGCTCACGGTCAGGTCGACGTTCTCGAAGGCCACCCACCGCCGCGCGCCGTCGACGGTGACCGGCGCGATGATCACCTCCGCGGACACCGCTCCGGTCACGCCATCGGCGGTCCCGTCCACGGTCAGCGCACCAGCACGCAGTACACCCGTCAGTCCCGACGACAGCGCGACCGCACCCGTGCGCGACCCGTCGGTCAGTCCGGGCAGCTGCGCCCGCGCCCACGCCCCGCCGTCCTGCGCGAGCACCGCGCTGGTCAGCACGGTCGGCACGAACGGACCGGTGTGCACGCCGCGGCCGAGCGGCTCGAGCGCGACGGCCAGGGTCAGCAGACCCGCGCCCTGTCCGCCCAGTTCCTCGGACACGTGCAGGCTCAGCAGATCCTGGGCGACGAGCGCGTCCCAGTACGGCAACTGCTTGCCCGCCTCGGTGGATTCGACTGCCGCGCGGACGATCTCGGCGGTGATGGTGCGCTCGACGAAACCGCTGATCGCGTCGGCCAGCGCCCGGTGGTCCTCGCTGACGCCGACGCCGAGCTCATAGCTGTTGCGTGCCATGACTAGCTGGTCTCCTTCAGCCGGGCGGCGACCTCGTCGATGGTCCACGGACCGTCGGTCTCGACCGTGCGCACGTCGTGCCAGCCGGCCAGTTCGACGATCGCGCCGCCCTGCACCGCGAAGACCTTGCCGGTGAGCGGGCAGCCGGCCTCGGCCAGGTGCGCGACCAGCGGCGAGATGTTGGCGGGGGCGAAGGCGTCGAACTCGCCTTCGGGCACCTCGGCGGCGAACAGCGCACCCATGCCCGGGGTCGCCAGCGTCAGCCGGGTGCGCGCGATCGGGGCGATCGCGTTGACCCGCACGCCGTAGCGCTCGAGTTCGTCGGCGGCGACCAGCGTCAACGCGGCGATGCCCGCCTTCGCGGCGCCGTAGTTGCCCTGGCCCGCATTGGGCATGAACGTGCCCGAGGCCGAGGCGGTGTTGATCACCGACGCCGCGACCGGGACGCCGGCCTTGGCCTGTGCCTTCCAGTACGCCGCGGCGTGGTGGAGGGTGGCGGCGTGGCCCTTGAGGTGCACGGCGATGACCGCGTCCCACTGGGACTCCGCCATGCCCGCGATGAACGCGTCGCGCAGGATGCCCGCGTTGTTGACCAGCACATCGAGCGAGCCGTACGCACTGATCGCCTGGTCGACAAGGGCTTTCGCGCCTTCCCAGGTAGCGATGTCGTCGGTGTTGGCCACCGCCCGGCCCCCGGCGGCGACGATCTCGTCGACCACCTGCTGAGCCGGGCCTGCGTCGCTGCCGGAACCGTCGTTGGCGCCGCCGAGATCGTTGACCACGACCTGCGCGCCCTCGCGGGCGAACAGCAGCGCGTGTTCGCGGCCGATACCGCGTCCGGCGCCGGTGACGACTGCGACGCGACCGTCAAGCTTTCCCATGAGTCTCTGTCTCCTCGTTGATTTCGACGCGGCCGTCGGTGATCGCGATCTGCCCGGCGGCTTCGGTCTCGAAGGCGTAGGCGGCGACACCCGGCGCGGAGTCGGTGCGCCACAGGGTCGTGGTGATGTCCTGGCCCGGCAGCACCGGCTTGGCGAAGCGCACGGCGAGGCGGCGCAGGCGCGCGGTGTCACCGCCGGCGAGTTCGGTCAGCGCCCCCCAGGACGTGAACGCCATGGTGCACAGACCGTGGTTGATGATGCCGGGAAGCCCGGCCATGCGGGCGATCTCATCGTCGAGGTGGATCGGCATGGGATCACCGGAGGCGGGCGAGTAGCGGAAGGTCTGGTCCTGGTCGATGTGCGCGGTGACCCGCGCGACCGGGTCCCCGGCCCGATCGGCGTCGGTGATCCGGTGATCGGGAGCGGGCTCCCCCTCGCCGGGACCGGCGTCGACCTTGCGGAAGAACGCGGTCATCCACTGCTCGTTGACGAGTTCGCCTGCCGCGTCCCGGGTTTCGGCGTAGACGACCACGGTCGACCCGTTGGGCTTGCCGACGTAGCCGATCGGCTTGGCCCGCACCACCAGTTCGTCACCGGACCGGATCGGCCGGTGGAACCGGAAGTCCTGCTCGCCGTGGACCAGCTTCATCAGCAGTTCCACCGGCGCCACCGACAGAGCGGCGGGCGCCATCGAGGTGAACACCGGGACCACCGCGAACACCGGCGGGGCGATGTCGCCACTGCGGTGCGCGTCGATCGGATCATTGGTCGCCGCAGCGTATTCCGCGATCCGCGCGGCGGTGACCGTGAAGCGCTCCGCGTCGGTCCATTCCCCCAGGCCGGAGCCGTCGAAGACGACTCCGGCCGACTCCGAGGTGGTCACGCGGCCGAGCCGACGAGCTCGGTGAACTTCGCCATCGACTCCTTCAGGTCGGCCGCGGCGTGCTTGGCGACGGCCTTGCCGATCGGGCCGACGATCATCGTGCCCTTGAAGCTGGCGTCGAACGCGGCGCTCGAGCCGGTGGCCGTCGGCTCCACCCGCAGCGCGAATTCGACGGTGACACCGGCCATGCCGGTGCCGGTGATCTCGAGGTACTTGTTCGGGTCCACCGCGGCCACGGTCCACTCGATCTTGTTGGCCATGTTCATCACCGACACGACCTCGATGAAGCGGGACCCGGCGACCAGCTCGGCCGGGAGTTCGCTGCGCCAGCCCTGGTGGATGGTCAGCCAGTCCGCCCAGTTCGCCAGATCGCTCAGGCGTGCCCACGCTTGTTCGGGGGTGACGGGAAGATCGGTGGAAACGGTCACAGATGCCATGGGGTTACTCCTCGTGATTCGTGGGGGGATGGATCAGCGGACGGCCGGGCGGTAGGCGGTCACCACGACCGCGCCGCCGAGACCGATGTTGTGCTGCAAGGCGATTCGCGCGCCGTCGACCTGGCGGGCGTCGGCGGTGCCACGCAGCTGCCAGGTGAGCTCGCTGCACTGGGCCAGGCCGGTCGCGCCGAGCGGATGACCCTTGGAGATGAGGCCACCGGACGGGTTGACGACCCAGGTGCCGCCGTAGGTGGTGGCGTTGTCGTCGACGAGGCGACCGCCCTCGCCCGGCGCGCACAGGCCCAGCGCCTCGTAGGTCAGCAGTTCGTTGGTGGAGAAGCAGTCGTGCAGTTCGATGACGTCGACGTCCTCGGGGCCGATGCGCGCCTGCTCGTAGACCTTCAGCGCCGCGGTGCGCGACATATCGGACCCGACCAGGTTGATCGCGGTCGGATCGGTGAAGGTGGACTGGAGGTCGGTGACCATGGCCTGCCCGACCATCTCCACCGCGCGATCGGCCAGCCCGTGCCGATCGACGAAGTCCTCGCCGGCGAGGATCACCGCGCCGGAGCCGTCGGAGGTCGGCGAGCATTGCAGCTTGGTGAGCGGGCCGTAGATCGGCTTGGCCGCGAGGACTTCCTCGAGGCTGTATTCCTTCTGGAACTGCGCGTACGGGTTGTTCACCGAGTGCTTGTGGTTCTTCACGCCGATCCGAGCGAACTGCTCGGCGGTGGTGCCGTAGCGCTGCATGTGCTCCGTGCCCGCGGCGCCGAACATGTACGGCGCGGGCGGCATCGCGAACTCCTGCAGCTCGGCCAGCGCCAGCAGATGCCGCATCATCGGCTGCTCCCGGTCGTCGAAAGTCGAACCGAGCGAGCCCTTCTGCATCTTCTCGAAGCCCAGCGCGAGCGTGCACTCCGCCAGCCCGCCGCGGATCGCCTGCGCCGCGAGATACAGCGCCGTCGACCCGGTCGAACAGTTGTTGTTCACATTCACCACCGGGATGCCGGTGAGACCGAGCTCGTAGACCGCGCGCTGACCCGAGGTGGACTCGCCGTACACATAGCCGACATAGGCCTGCTCGACCAGCCGGTACTCGATCCCGGCGTCGGCGAGCGCCTTGGTCCCCGCCTCCCTGGCCATGTCGGGGTAGTCCCACTCCAGTTCGCCCGGCTTCTCGAACTTCGTCATTCCGACGCCGACGACGAACACCTTCTGTGTCATGTACGCACTCCTGTGTGCCGCGCGTCCCCGGTATATGGGACACGGTGTCCCTGTAATTTAGGTTGGACACGACGTCCAGGTCAATACCTCGAACGACAGAAGGTTGTGAGATGCCGAAGCGGCAGGTCACCCGCGAACAGCACTGACCTGCACAGACTTAATGAGTCATTTGTCCCGGATACTTGGACACGGCGCGACAAGCCCTCGAGAGCGAGGGCGAAGACGACAGAGCTAGTCGACCAGCGGGTCGACGGGGATACCCTCGACCGCGCGCAGCCGCTCGGCGAAGCCGATCAGAATCTCGTGCGACTCGGCCGACAGGCCGTCGACCAGGGCGATGAAGCGATCGAAGCAGGGATCGGAGAACGGCCTGCGCAGGCCGACGACGACCCGGGCACCGACCGGAACACTCGACGACATCCGCACTCCCTGGACACAGCAGTGAACCTCGCCCGACCGCCTGCTGCCCCGACGATCGAGCCGAAGGAAAACTAACATAGCTGAGCGTTTGCGGATACCGCAGCGGCGGCGTCGCGTTCCACCGTATCTCGGGCCGGCGGCACGCGGGTGAGGTGCGGCTTGTTCACCAGGCACAGGCCGACGACGATCATCGCCGTCACCCCGCTGAACAGCGTGTGCGCAACGTCGTAGCGGATCTCCGAGCCCGCGGTGGGCGAAACAGATCGGCCCTCGATGTCTCGGGGAGTCGACATCGAGGGCCGCCGCGAGCGGGTTGACCTGCGTCAGTAGGTGTACAGGTCCCAGCCGCCGATGACCTCGACGCACTCCCACTGCGCGCCACCGGTGCACGGACTTCATGGTCATGGGTGTTCCTTTCGTACCGACCCGGTCGGATCCGGGCCGGGATCAGAGAACCAGAGCGCGCGTGAGGATTTCATGAGGCGCGAGGATGAGCTTTCGTGATGCCGCGATGACGCGGTGTCGGCCGGGGGTTGCCTTACGCTCGCTTCTCGTGCGTGTGCTGGTGGTGGAGGACGACGAAGGTTTGGGCCAGGAGATCGCGACGGGGCTGCGGGGCGCCGGTTTCGCGGTCGACCTGGTGCATCTGCTCGTCGATGCCGATCTGAACATCTCGGTGAACAGCTACGACGTACTCGTCGTCGACCGTGGCATGCCCGATGGTGACGGCCTGCAGTTGCTGGGCGGTGCATGATCGTGCTCGGCCTGGTGGCCGCGGTGATCGACGCGCGTTCCCGGGACCAGGCCCTCGACAGCGCCCTCGATCGGGTGCTCACCGGGCTGGCGCCACGGATCTATCTCGACGACGACGAGTCGGTCGACACCTCCGATCTGCCCAGCGATCAGCTCGTCGGCGGTGAGATCGCCATTCTGGTACTGACACCGGACGGCACCGGCGGCTGGACCGTCCACTACGGCCACCTGCGCTCCCACATGCCGGCCGAATCGGGGATCGCGGCCACCGCCGACGCCGCGACGCGCGCGGCGGGCGACACGGTCTACCGGGATTCGATCGACAGCGCGGGCCGCCGGGTCCGCTTGGCGTCGGCCGTCTTCGGCTACCGCGCCGGGCAGACGCACGCAGGCCGAGGCCGAGCAGGTACTGGCCGATGTCCACGCGCTCGGCGCCAAGATGGAGCGGGTGGTGACCGGCCTGCTCGCCCGGGCCCGCATGCAGTCCGGGGTCACCACGATGGAGCGCGTGCAGCTGCTCGACCAGCTCACCGAGTCGGTCGTCGACGAGTTCGACAATCCCCGCCTGGTCCTCCAGCCGAATCCGACCGTGGTGGTGGGTGATCCGCAGCTACTAGGACTGACGATCCGCAATCTGGTCGAGAACGCGCTCACCCACGGCGCGGTCAATCCGCGAGCGCCGGTGGAGATCTACGTCGGGGAAGGCCGGGTCTGCGTCCGCGACCATGGCACCGGTCTGGCACCGCGGCTGTCGTCGAACCCGTTCGACCGTGGCGTCACGGCGGGTCGCGGCAGCGGCATCGGCCTGGCACTGGTGGCCTGGATCGCCGATTTGCACGGCGGCACCGCCACCATCGAACCGGTGGCGGGCGGCGGAACCCTCGCGACGCTGGTACTTCCGCCGCCCACCGCGACGCTCTGACGACCCGCGGTCGCGGCCGACTGTCACCGGCGAGCGCTAGGTTCGGCAAGGTACTTCTATCGCCGATGGAGAGGGCTTCGATGACACCGCTGGTTCGCGTTCAGAACTTCTCGATCTCCCGTGACGGCTACGGTGCGGGCGAGGGGCAGAGCCTCGAGCACCCGTTCGGCCACGCCGATCCCGCCGACTTCATGTCCTGGGCGGGCGCCACCGCGCACTGGGTCAACCGGACCGACCCCGGTGGTTCCTACGGCCTGGACGACTACATCACCCGCGACTACGCGAACAATATCGGCGCCGAGATCATGGGGCGCAACAAGTTCGGCCCGCTGCGCGGCCCCTGGGAGAACTACGACTGGCAGGGCTGGTGGGGCGACGAACCGCCGTTCCACACCCCGGTCTTCGTGCTGACCCACCACTCGCGACCGTCGTTCACCCTGTCCGACACCACGTTCCACTTCCTCGATGCGTCGCCGAAGGATGCCCTCGCGCAGGCCATGGCCGCCGCCGACGGCAAGGACGTCCGGATCGGCGGCGGTGTCGCGACCATCCGGGCGTTCCTCGAGGCCGACCTGATCGACACGATGCATGTGGTCGTCGCCCCGGTCGAAGTCGGTCGCGGTGAACGATTCTGGACCGGGCCCGACGACTACGCCGACCGCTTCCACCTCGAGCAGGTGCCGAGTCCGAGCGGCGTGGTGCACCACTTCTTCTGGCGCCGCTGAGCTCCCGAGACGTATTCGGCGACGACGGCCGACCTGGTGTTCACCAACCTCGCCGCGGGCAACGTGCTGGCCTGCCGAACCTACGCCGACGACGACGCGCTCACCTTCCGGTTCGGTGACCGACAGCCGGTCCGCGCGGTCATCGCAGCGCCGCCACGGCGGCACGGTAGACCGACAGGAGGCGGTCGAGATGACGGGATTGGCGTGGTTCCTCCGCGTGCACGGCCAGTACCTCACGCATCGCCGCCAGACGCGCCCGGTCCACGGCGAGGGCGGTGAGGACATCGGCGAACGCATCCACGGTCGGATCGGCCGTACGCACGCCGCCACCCTCGGGCACGGTTTCGGACAATTCGGGATCGCAGTACACGATCGGCAGACCCATCGCGACCGCTTCCAGCAGCACCATCCCCTGGGTGTCGCAATCGGAGGTGAGCAGCAGGACGTCGTGCGCGCGCATCGCGGCCAGGCACTCGGCCTGGTCTACCTCACCGCGCAAGCGCACCCGCTCCCCCGCCCCGGCTCCCGCCGCACCGACCCGGTCGGCGAGTGGGCCGCTGCCGTAGACGTCCAGCGTGCAGTGTTCGGCCAGCCGCACGGCCTCGATCGCTTCGATGGGGCGCTTCTCCGCCGATAGCCGGCCACACCACAGGACACGCAGCGGCGTTCCGGTGTCGGGCGCCGCGTGATCCGATCGCCGGACGCGATCGAGCAGTGCGTCGTCGATACCGTTGGATACCACATGGATCGGGCGGTCGACGCCTCTGGCGGCCAGCCTGCGGGCGAAGTGGCCGGTCGGCACGACCACCCGATCGGCCGACTGTGCCTGGGCCAGTAGTGGTCGCCAGGCGAGCCGCGCGGTCCGGCTGTCGCCGACGTGGCGTTGTTCGCCGCGCAGTGGGACGAAGCAGCCGTGCACGACCCGCATGGTCAACGCCGCGGGATACGGTGACGGCGCGTACTTCTCGATCATCGTGTCGTCGCGGCTCTGCATGCTCTGGACGACCGGGACACCGTGGCGGCGGGCGGCGCGCACCCCGGCGATGCCGACACCGTAGGTGGTCAGCGCGTGGACGACGTCGATCGGCCCGCGCCCGGCGAACGCCGCGTCGAGCAGGCGCCGGTTGGCCCGGGTCGGCAAGACCACGGGCAGACCGTTGTTCATCGACAACGGCACCGTGTGGAGCAGGACCGTGTCGTCGCCGGTGTTCCTGGAACCCGGTGCGGGCGCGGTGAAGACAGTCACCTGATGGCCGCGACCACGGAGTCCGTCGCACAGGGATCGCTGGGCGGTCTGCACACCGCCGAGCGTGTCCGGGTGGAAGTCGGTGAAGATCGCGATATGCACGCGGTCGCCCGGCTCAGGCCGTCGCCGCGACGGCGAGGCGTTCCACCGCGTCCGCGGCCGCGCCCACACCGTTCTCGGCGGAGACCGCGCGACCCAGTTCCGCTGCCCGGCGGCCTGCTTCGGGTGTCAGGGTGCGGACGAGGGCATCGTGCAGCCGGTCCGCGGTGAGCGCGGGATACGGGAAGTCTGCGCCGATGCCGAGCTCGGTGATGCGCCAGCCGTAGTAGAACTGGTCGCTGTGTACTCCGATGACCACCGCGGGCAGACCGGCGCGCAGCACGTCGTGGGTATTGCCGCTGCCGCCGTGGTGGACGACCGCCCGGCAGCGCGGCAGCACCCGGTCGTAGTCGAAGGAGTCCAGCACGAACAGGTTCCGGTCATAGCCGATACCGCGCGGGTACCCCTCGCCCTTGACCGTCACCAGGGCGCGGACGCCGAGGCGACGGCACACCTCGGCGATCAGATCGCAGCTGCCGCCGGGGTCGAGGATCGGCATGCCGGTCAGGCAGAAGTAGACCGGCGGCTCGCCCTCGTCGAGCCACGCGGTCAGGACCGGGTCGAGGTCGGCCTCGCCCCAGGCGCCGCGCAGCCGGGGTGGCAGGATCGGCGCGCCGACGATGGTCGAGCGCTCGGGCCAGTCGGCGGGCTTGGGCAGCAGCACGGGACTGACCATGTGCACCAGGGGAATCCCGTCCTCGCGCATGCGGCGGAACGGATTGCGCGGCGCGCCCGACAGTTCCATCAGTTCCCTGACCCGCCGGTCCACCCGCCGATAGGCCACCCCGTAGGCGAACTCGAACCCCGAGTAGCTGGCCAGCCGCAGCCACCGCGACGCGAACATCTTCTTGACCATGAACGACGACGGGAACTCCCGCGTCCGCTCGAGCGGGTACGGCAGACAGCCGACGACCCGCTGGCCCGTCTTCTCGCCCCGTTCCATCGCCCACGGCAGCGTGGAGGCGCACGAGACGATCACCTCGGCGTCCTCGCACGCCTCGGTGAGCACCTGGTGCATCCGTTCACCGCGCTCGCCCGCCATGATCTCGACCGTGTCGAGCATGATCCGCACGAACGGCAGCGTCTTGCCCGAGGACAGTGCCCGTTTGGCCGCGGGCGATTCCAGCAGTTCGGCGGAGTTGAACGGGATGACGTGCGGTGTGAAGCCCGATCGCCGCACTACGTCGGCGTAGTTCTCGGTGGCGGTGATCGTCACCTCGTGGCCGCGGGCGGCGAATTCGGCGGCGAGGGCGAGATAGGGCTGGTGATCGCCCCGGGTTCCCGCGGTCAGCAGAGCGATACGCATACTCTCGACTTCCGTTCGTGATCTGTTGTTACCGTCAGCTCGTGACCGAAGATTCGCGCCCTGCGCTCCGTATCGGCATTCTCGGCGCCGCCACCATCGCTCCCGCGGCGATCGTGGGTCCGGCCGAGCGCAATCCGGAAGTCGCCGTCACGGCGGTGGCCGCCCGCGACCGTGCGCGGGCCGCGCGGTTCGCCGGAAAGCACCGGATCGCGCGAGTCTTCGGCGACTATCAGGAGTTGGTGGACGCACCGGAGATCGACGCCGTCTACATTCCGCTGCCGAACGGTCTGCACGGGCGCTGGACCCGCGCCGCGGTGGCGGCGGGCAAACACGTGCTGTGCGAGAAGCCGTTCACCGCGAATGCCGACGAGGCGCGCGAGATCGCCGCACTGGCACGCGATTCCGGTCGCGTGGTGATGGAGGCGTTCCACTACCGCTATCACCCGCTGATCCGGGCCGCCGAGGAGATCATCGCGTCCGGCGAGTTGGGCACGCTGCGGCGGGTGGAGACCGCGCTGTCGTTTCCGCTGCCGAAGTTCTCCGACATCCGCTACGACTACGACCTCGCCGGTGGCGCGCTGATGGATGCGGGCTGCTACGCCGTGCACATGGCCCGCGTCCTCGGTGGTCCGGATCCCGACGTCGTCGCCGCGCGGGCGAAGCTGCACGACGACTCCCGCATCGATCGGGCGATGACGGCCGAGTTGCGGTTCCCGGCCGGGCACACCGGGCGCATCCGCTGCTCGATGTGGTCCTCGGACGTGCTGCGGATCAGCGCGACGGTCGTCGGCGACCGCGGTCGGATGCGCCTGCTCAATCCGGTGCTGCCGCACTACGGGCACCTGCTCACCGTCCGCTCCGACCGGGGCAGGCGGGTGCGCCGCTTCCCGCATCGCGCGTCCTACGACTACCAACTCGACGCCTTCGCCGATGCCGTGCTGCGCGGGGCGCCGGTGGCCACCACACCGGACGACGCGATCACCACCATGTCCGTCATCGATGCCATCTACCGTTCGGCCGGCCTGCCACTACGCCTGCCCAGCTGAGCGCTCGTCGAGGAAGTCGACGATGTGCCCGAACACGTCCAATGCGGCGCCGCGGCCGATGAAGGTGTCCAGGTGCCCGTACGACGGGATCTCGGTGTAGCGCACATCGAGACCCGGGTTGCGCGCCGCGAGCACCTCGTGGCAGAGCCGGTTGGAATCGAGCCAGGCCGCGTTGCGGCTGCCCGCCAGCAGCAGGACCGGGCAGTCGATGCGGTCGGCGTGGTCGAGCGCGTTCTCTGGCAGCGCCCGATAGCGGTCGTCGTCGAGGTTCCAGCGGACGACGGCGTGGGCCAGTTCCATCTGCCGCAGGTGTGGCAGCACCGACAGCGGGATCGCGCCGAACAGCTCGGCCAGCCGGTCGTGGGTGCGCGGGTCGAGGTGATCGTGGGCGAAGAGCTCGGCCCCCATTCCCCAGCCGTGGTGGACCATCCGGCAGGTCGGGTCCGGGCAGTCGCCCTTGCGCGAGAGCGCCGCGTAGAGCAGGGTGCGCCGCGACCACAGCCCGACCTTGCGGAAGTCGGATTCGAGGTGGCCGACGCGGGAGCCGAGCAGTTCGCTGCCGACCAGCACCCGCACCCGCGTCGACGTGCTGACTTTCGGGGTGAGGAAAACACCCTGGGCGACGACACCGGCCAACCCGGGCAGCAAGCCGGCGGTCAGGCTCTGCGCCAGCGCCAGCGCGCCGACGCAATGCGCCACCGCGAACAGCGGCTGGTCGCCGATCCGCTCCCGGATCAGGGCGACCGCGGCGGGGAGGTCGTAGAGCGCGACGTCGTCGAGGGTGTACGGCGGGCCGGAGACGTTGTAGGGCAGGCGGCTGCTACCACGCCAGTCGAGCAGCCACGACTGGTAGCCCGCGTCGGCGAGGACGTCGGCGAGATTGCGGATCTCGGTCAGCGCGAACATCTCCGAGGACACCCCGTGCCCGTGCACCAGCAGCACCGCGGGCGCGCCGTCGGGGCCGACGCGGCGCAGTCGCAGGTCGAGGCCGTCGGCGGTGCGGACGGTGATCGTCTCGGGTTCGGTGGTGGTCATCGGCGGCGCTCCTTCCGCAGGGCGCGGCGCAGGTCGAGCAGGTCGATACCGACGCGCAGCATGGGCTCTACGAGGCTCCTGCCGAGTTGCCCGCCGAACCAGCTCAGCCACAGCATCTTCGCCAGCCGCCGTTGCCGCTCGGGCAGGCGCGGGTCGATCTCGATACCGTCGATCTGGTCGGGCAGGTAGGTGTGCATCGGGACGGCGACCTCGCCGGTGAAGCTGCCGGGTTCGCCGGTGCGGCCGATCTCGATCACCTGGGTGCCGAGCTGGCGGACGAATCGGCGCCGGGCGGCGGCGAACTTGTGGCCGGTCCACCACCAGGTGCCGCCGGACGAATCACGCAGTGTCAGTTGGTAATGCATGATCGGGTGTCGCAGCTCGTCGGGCAGTGGGATGCCGTCGTGCGGGCGGACCGTGGCGGTGCCGTCGACGCGCAGTGGCTCGTCGTGCAGGGCGGGGCAGGTGAGTTCGCCGGTGACATCGAGCGTGCGCGCCGCGAAGACCTGTGCGCTGTTCGCCACCGAGAGGGTCAGCCGCAGGTCACACGGGAGTTCCGCGGATTCGCCTGTCCGGGTGATGGTTCCGTTGAGCGTCTCGTGGAACCGCAGGTAGGGCTGCGCCTCGGCCTGCGCCATGGCCGCCATGGCGGTGAGCATCCGGGCCCGTGCCGGGCCCGCGGTGCTGGGTGCGGGCAATCCGTGGGCGGCGACGAACGCCTCGGTCCGGGCCGCGGTGGCGGGCGGGGTGTTCACCATGGCCGCCAGCTGCCGCCGGGCCACCGGGCTCTGCAACACCTGGGCCAGCGGCTCCAGTTCCGACGCCCCTTCGTCCTCGATCGCCCGCACCACGTCCGCGCACCACTGGGCCCAGTCCTGCACGCGGACGCCCATGCCGCCCAGCGTGGTCTCCGCCATGATCTGGTCGAGCGAGGTGGGCGGTCCGGTGAGGTGATAGGTCTGGCCCCACGCATCCGGTGTGAGGACGATCTGCGCGGCGACGCGACTGACCCAATCCACCGGCGCCGCGTTCAGGTACCGGAATCCGGGCACGGTGCGGAACCTCAGCAGGGCCGCGGTGATCCCGGTGTTGAGGTCGCGCGGATTGTGCGCCCCGGTCTCGGGGTGACTACCGATCCCGCCCGGACGCAGCACGGTCACCGTCAGGCCGTGCTCGCCCGCCCGCCGTAGCAGGGCCTCCGCGGCCCATTTGGACCGGTCGTAGCCGATGGGCAGGGCGGCGACATTCGCGGTCGGGGCGTCCTCGGCCAGCGTGGTGGCGGTCGAGCCGTTGAACACCGCCAGCGACGAGATGTGGTGCACCGGTTTGGATCGCGTGGTGCAGGCCAGCTCGGCCAGGGTGAGCGGACCGTGCACGTTCGTTCCGCGCAGCGACGGATAGCCGCGCAGGAAGTCGACCGCGGCGCCCGCGTTGACGATCGCATCGACGTCGGCGGCCAGGGTTTCCCAGCGCGCGGCGGTGAGGCCGAGCCGGGGCATACGCAGGTCCCCGGCCAACGGGGTCACCCGGCGCAGGATCTCCCGTGACCACGGCAGGGCGTAGCCCCGCAGGGCGTGCTCGAGCCGCTGTGCCGCGGCGGCATCGTCGGCGGCGCGGACCAGGCAGACGACGTGGGCGTCGCTGTGCCGCAACAGGTCCAGCAGCAGGTGACTGCCGAGGAATCCGGTCGCGCCGGTCAGCAGGATCCGGTTCGGGACCACGGGCTCTGCTCCGGCGACCACCGGCAGGCGGTCGGCACCGGCCAGGTCGGCGAAGATCAGGCCCAGATCGTCGGTGTCGGAAATATCCTCGGACGTGGGCCGCTCCACGTTCGACGGTTCGACGGATTCGGTGAACGTCATGGGCCGGTCGGCTGTTTCGCCCAGCCACCGCTGCGCCAGTCGTCGCGGTCGCGCATCGAAGAACACCGTGTCGAGGTCGAGGTGGATGTCGAGGTCGCGTGCCAAGGCGGCGACCAGTTCGACGGCCGCGATGGACGTGCCGCCCGCGTCGAAGAAGTCGGTATCGACGCCGACCGGTGAATCGGCGAAACGGGCGGCCAAGGCGGCGATCGCGAGGGCCAGCTCCTCGACGTCGGTGCGGGGCACCAGGGCACTGCGTACCGAAACGATCCGATCCGTGGTCTCGGGGCCGGTCGACCCCGAGACACCGGACGCCGTCGCGCCGGCGCTACCGTCGGACTCCGCAATGCCCGGCCCGGTCACGCCGCTACCGTCGGACTTCGCGATGCCGGGCCCGGTCAAGCGACTGCTGCCCGCCTCGGCGGCCTGAGGGCGGTCGGCCCCCGGCCCGTCACCACTGCGGACGCCGACACGAGCCAGCAATGCGGCAACATCCATTCCCGCTGCGCCGCTGTCGATCGACTCTCCGCGAGCGCGGCGGTCGACAGCAGGGTTGCGGGCCCCGGTCATTTCGTCCCGACTCGTCATTCGGTCACCTCTCCGGCGGGCACCGGAGTGTGCCAGGAACGGAACTCGCGCAGCCGATCCGGTGTCGTCGACACCTTCTGCGCGTCGTCGTGGGCGTCGTGCCCGTGTAGGCGCGCGGCCAGGCGGCGAGCGGGGGTGTTGCGGGCGGTGTTGTCGACCGTCATGCGGACAGTCGAACAGCCGAGGGCCTCGGCCCGGTCGGCGACCCACCGCAGCAGCCGCTCCTCCACGCCGCGACCGAGGGCCCGGCAGCTGAGCTGCCAGCCGGTGACGCGCAGACTGTCGCCGTCCACGCGCAGCGCGAGCACGGAGATCAACCCGTAATCGCCGAACCGGTCGCGCGCGGTGGCCGTCCACACTTCGCCCTCGGTGCGCCAACGGTCCAGGTCGTCGCCGGTGACGGCGGCGAGGGTGAACTGGGTGGTCCGGCGCACGAGCTGGTGTGCCCGGACGGCGGAGTCGTCGGTGAGCGCCTCGATCTCCACCTCCAGGTCGAGCTCGTCGAGGAACTGCTCGAATTCGACGGCGGCGCGCACGGTGTCGCGTTCGGATTCCTGGCGGTAGAACTCGGCCCGGCCCCGGTCCTCGCCGGTCGTCGCGAGCGGAACGAGCGGCCACAGGCGGGTGAGGAAGGGCCGGAGTTGGTCGGCGGGCGGGCAGGTCACGGCGAGGACTTCGGGGAGCTCGGCGCGCATGCGCGCGATCTCCACGGGGTTGTCGTCGAGATAGCAGAAGGTGTCGAGTCCCAGCCGCAGTGTGTCGGCGACGGCGGCCAAGCGCCCCGGCTTGGCATCCCACCCGGTGGCTACGGCGGCGAAGTCCGCGCGGCGCAGCGGACTGTCCGGGCGTTCGAGGATCGCGCGGACGATGTCGTCGTCGTTGTTGCTCACCAGCACCAGCAGGGTGCCCGCGTCGCGCCATTGCCGCAGCCTGGCCGCCAAGGCCAGCTGCGGCGAATCGAAACGCACTCCCGCGGCACCGGTTTCGCCTGCCGTTCCGCTCCACAGCGTGTCGTCACCGTCCACGGCGATGACCTTCGGCGCGGGTTCACCCACCGCGGTGACGGTAGCGACCAGGGTCAGCGCCACGGCCGCCTGGAATTCCTGGGTGAACGGCAGATGCGCCAGGATCTCGGTCCGCTCGTCGAACGGGGCGTCCACCGCATGGAATCGCCCCCACTCCGCGTGATCGAGCAGCGCGACGCCGGGAATCTCCCGCAGCCGTTCGACGACACCGCGCTCCCACTCCGAGAACCGCGGTGCCGACCGCAGCGACGGCAGGATGCCGACGATGACCGGCCGTTGCCTTCGCGCGACGACCTCCCCGATCGCTCGGGGGAATTCGGTGGCCAGCTCGCCCAGCACATCGTCACCGAGATCGCCGAAGCGTTCCAGGTCCGCGGCCCGGGTCAGCACGATCCCGACCTCGGTCGACGGCTGCGCGAACACGCCCGACGGGTCACGCAGACACGACAGCACCTGGTGATAGGGCGCTTCGGCGACGGTGAGCGCCACCTCCGTGGACGCGGCCGCGAGCAGTTCGGGTAGCCGGCCCAGCGCGAACGTCGCGGCGACCGCGACCTGCGTGCCGGACTTCGCCTGCTGCCCAGCACTTTCCGACGCGGCGGGCGCGCCGGGATCGGCGACGGCCGCCGCGACGACCTCGAGGTAGTACCTGCCGAATTCGGCGCAGGTCCGCGCGTCGATGATGTCGGTGTTGTAGGTGAACCACACCTGATCGGTGTCCGGCAGCACCGCGATCATCAGATCGAGATCCGAGAACCCGGTACTCACCGGGACGATCTCGGCGGCGGCCACCGCGGAATTGGCACGCAGATAGTTGAAGTAGACCTCCACCATCGGCGCGTTGTCGCGGTACAACCCCTCCCCGGCCAGGGCGGCCAGAACCTCGGCGAAGCCAACGCCCGGCGCGAGCAGCGTGCGCAGCCGCTCGCCGGTGCGCCGCAGCACGTCGGCGACGCGATCGCCGGCGGCCACCTCGGCCGGAAACGGCACGGGCACCCCGAAGTATCCGACGGCATCGGTCGCGTCCGCGTGCATGCGGGTGTCCACCGGTACCGCGAGCGCGAATCGATCGACCTGTTGGCGCCGGGCCAGGGCGACGGTCAGCGCGCCCAGGAACAGCGCGGCCGGGGTGATGCCGAGCTCGCGCGCCCGATCGGCCACCTGATCGTGCAGCCCGTCCGGCAGGTCGAGCGCCGAGGCGCCGGCGCCGTAGGTGCGCTCGGCCGGACGGGGCCGGGCGAGCGTGAGGTCGAGTCGCCGCGCCCCGGCGAAGGCCGCGCCCCAGCGCGCGACGGCGGTGTCGTCGCGGCGGCTCGGTTGGGCGGCGAGCAACTGGTGCAGGTCCCGGTTGGTGACGGTGTCGCCGAGCGGGACGCCGGACAGTTCCGTCGCGAGTTCGCCCGCGACCAGCAGCATCGATTGCACATCGCTCATGCCGTGGTGCGCACCGAAGAGCAGCACCTGGCCGGCCGGTCCGGCGTCGAGCAGTTCGAAACGCCACAGCGGACCGGTCGCCGGATCGAACGGCAGCGCCATCAGGGCGCGGAAATGGTGTTCGGCGACAGCGTCGTCGAGATGGTCCAGCGCACGCCACCCCACCGGCACCTCGGCGTCGCGGTGGATCGCCAGTTCCCGGCCGGTGGCCTCGCTGGGCCGAATCGTCGTGCGCAAGGCGGCGTGCCTGCGGGCGAGCCGGCCGACAGCGGACTCCAGCTGTGCCCGGGTGACCGGTGCCGGCACCCGGACGGCGACGCCACCGGTCTGGGCGGCACTCGGGATGCCGAGTTGTTCGGTGCGCAGCAGCCGCATCATGTCCCGGGTCACCGGCAGCACCTCGACCTCGGGCACTTCGGCCGTGACGGCGGCGGTGTGGTCTCCGGCCCGGCGGCCGACCTCGTCCACGAGGTAGCCCGCGAGGTCGGTCAGGTTCTGTTCGGCGAGGATGGTGCCCAGCGGCACCGCGATCCCGGTGTGCTCGCGCACCTTGTTCCGGAGTTCCACCGCCATCAGCGAATCGAGGCCGAGACTCTGGAAGGACATCCCGGCCTCGACCGTCTCGGTGCCGCTGTGTCCGAGCACTTCGCCCGTCCACCCGGCCAGCGCGGCCGTGGCGGTGGTGAGGGCTTCCGCGCGAGGCGCGGTGCGCAGATCGTCGGCCAGGCGCGAACTCACCACGGCATCGACCGTCGCACGATCCGCCACCGCACGGCGGGATGCCCGCCGCACCAGCCCGCGCAGCAGCGGCGGTACCGCTGAGGATCTGCGCAGGACGGCGGTGTCGAGCAGGAGCGGCACCAGTAACGGATCACCCTGTGCGAGCGCGGCATCGAAGCACGCCATCCCGTCGGGCACAGCGAAGGCGCGAACTCCGGCGCGGGCGATGCGCGCGATATCGGCACGGGCCAAGTGGTCGTGCATGTCGACCTCCCAGGCGCCCCAGGCCAGGGCCTGCGCGGGCAGGCCGAGCGACCGGCGATGCGCGGCGAGCGCGTCGAGATAGGCGTTCGCGGCCGCGTAGTTGGCCTGGCCGGGCGTGCCGAACAGGCCGCCCGCGGCGGAGAACAGGACGAACATCGACAGCGGGTGATCCGCGGTGAGTTCGTGCAGGTGGTGCGCCGCATCGACTTTCGGGCGCAGGACCGCGGTCAGCTGCCCCGGGGTGAGCGTGCCGACAGTGGCGTCGTCGAGGACGCACGCCGCGTGCACGACCCCGGCCAGCCGCAGCCCGTCCAGCAGGTCCGCCAGCGCGGCCCGGTCGGTGATGTCACAGGCGGCGAATCGCACCCGCACACCCCGCTGTTCGAGGTCGGCGCGCAAGTCCGCGCCACCGGGGCCCTCGATGCCGCGGCGGCTGACCAGGATCAGGTTCCGCGCACCATAGGCGTCGGCCAGGTGGCGAGCCAGTGCCGAGCCGAGGCGTCCCGGCGCACCGGTGATCAGCACCGCGCCGTCGTCCAGGGTGATCCGGCGCGGCGGCGTGGTCCCGGTGGACTCCGGCAGCCGGGTCAGCCTCGGCACGAACGCGTGACCGTCGCGCACGGCGAACTGCTGTTCACCGGTGCCGAGGAGCGCCGGGTAGTCGAGATCCGGATCGGTCGAATCGACCAGGACGATCCGGCCGGGGTTCTCCGATTGTGCCGAGCGGACCAGGCCCCAGACCACCGCACCGGCCGGGTCCGGACTCACGGACCGGGTACCGCGCCGAACGCCGAACGCCGGCGGATTCTCGACAACAGCGCCGCGTGTGCGGACCACGAGGGTGGACCGCTCGAATCGGTTGTCGCCGAGGAACTTCTGGAGCTCGGTCAGCACCTGCTGGGCCATCGTGTGGACCGCTGCGGGCGATCGCCCCTCGGGTACGGCGAGCACGACCGTATCGCCGATGGCAGGCCACTCGACCACGTCCGATGGCCTCGTCGCGGTGGGCAGTGCGAGCGGCGTCCAGGTCAGGCGGAACAGGCGGCGCAACGCCGCCGCCGGTGACGCACCCTGCCACCGGGTCACCTCGACCGGACGCGACAGCAGCGACCCCACCGACACGACCGCACGGCCGGTCCGATCCGTCGCGGACACCGCGACGGTGTCGGACCCCGACCGGGTCAGGCGCACCCGCAGCGCGGTCGCGCCGGTCGCCGACAGCACGACATCGGACCAGACGAAAGGCAGCAGCGCGTGCTCGCCGTCGCTCACGAACAGCGCGGTGGCGTGCAGGGCGGCGTCGAGCAGGGCCGGATGGATGCCGAACCCGGCCGCGTCGCTGTGCGCCTGCTCGGGCAGTTCGACTTCGACGAAGAGGTCGTCGTCGCGTCGCCAGGCCGCCCGCACCGCCCGGAACACCGGACCGTACCGATGACCTCGATCGAACAGCCGGTCGTAGAGTTCGGTGACATCGACGGACTCCGCACCGACCGGCGGCCATACCTGCGAATCCTTCTGCGCGGACGGCACTCCCGGATCCTCACCGAGCAGCCCGTCGGCGTGCAGCGTCCACTGCGCGTCCGGATCGTGCTCGTCGCGGGCGTAGACGCGCACGGTGCGCCGGTGCTCGGCGTCCGCGCCACCGACGACCACCTGGATCTGCACCGCGGCGCGGTCGGGGACCAGCAGCGGCGCGCGCAACACCAGTTCCCCCACGACCGGGCAGTCCACCTCGTCACCGGCGCGCACCGCCCATTCGATCAGCGCCGCACCGGGCACCAGGACCGCGGCCGGACCCGCGTGATCGGCGACCCACGGATGCAGCGCACGGGACAGCCGTCCGGTCAGGGTGACGCCACCCGAATCCGGCTGCGCGACAACGGCACCGAGTACCGGATGCGCGATGTCGTCGAGGCCGATCGCGCCCGTGTCGCGATGGCCGCTCTCGGTCCAGAATCGCCGCTCGTCGAAAGCGTAGGTGGGCAGGTCGATCCGGCTCGTGCCGGGAGCCAGGCGGCTCCAGTCGAGATCGTGCCCGGCGGCATAGAGCGCCGCCTGCGAGCGGGCCAGCGCCCTCGGCCCGTCCTGATCCCGCACCAGCGACCCGACGGCGATCACGTCCCGCCCCAGTTCCTCCGATACGGTCCGCACCGCCGCGGTCAGCGACGGATGCGCACCCAGCTCGACGAAGTAGCGGAAGCCCTCGCCGATCATCCGTTCGATGGTGGCGGCGAAGCGGACCGTCTCGCGCGCGTTCCGGTACCAGTAGTCCGGCCCCGTCGGCGCGGTGGTCACCGGTTCGCCCGTCACCGTCGAATACCACGGGATGGCGGGCACTTCCGCGATCACGTCGGCCAGCTGCGCGGTCAGCGCCGAGCGGATCTCCTCGATGATCCGGCAGTGCCCGGCCAGCCCCGGCCCCGATGCGCCGAGCCGGGTGTAGATGCCCGCCCCGTCGAGTTCGGCGAGCAGCTCCGTCACGGCGGCCTGCTCACCGGCCACGATGGTCGAGCGCCGGACATTGACCGCCGCGATCGACACCCGGCCGTCGTAGGCGCGCAGCCGCGAGGCCACCTCGGCTTCGGGCAGGCCGATCATCGCCATCGCCGCCGGCTCGTCGATGGCCTGCATCAGGCGACTGCGGGTGACGACGATCCGCGCGGCATCGTCCAGGTCGAGCGCGCCCGCGCAATACGCGGCGGCGATCTCGCCCTGGCTGTGCCCGAGCACGGCATCGGGAGCGACGCCCGCCGCCCGCCAGGTGGCGGCCAGCGCGGCCATGGTCGCGAACAGCAGCGGCTGCACGACGGGGAAATCGAAGAGGTCGGCGGCGGTCAGGCCGGCCAGCCGGTCCGTCAGGGACCAGCCGAGGTGCGCACCGAATGCCTTGTCGCACAGCCCGAATTCCGCACGGAACTCGGCGGAGTCGTCGAGCAGATCCCGCGCCATGCCGACCCACTGCATGCCCTGCCCGGGGAAGACGAAGGCGGTTTTCGCGGTGGTCAGCACCGGACCGGCCCCGACGACGACATTCGCCGAAGCCCGGCTCTCGACCATGTCCCGCAGCGCGCCGATCATCTCGTCCCGATCGGCAGCCACCAGCACGGCCCTGCGCTCGAATTGACTGCGTTCGGTAACGAGAGCGCGCGAGACGGGCCCCGGTTCGGCGGCGGGATCGGCCAGCACGAGCTCGAGCAGCCGCTCGGCCTGCCCGTGCAGTGATCGTTCACTGCGCGCCGAGATCGGCAGCAGCGCAACCGAAGTCTCGATGCCGGAGGCGACAGGCGCGGGTACCGGCGCGGGCTCCTCGAGAATCAGGTGCGCGTTCGTGCCGCTCAGCCCGAACGCGCTCACCCCGGCCCGGCGCGGCCGGTCACCGCGCCGCCACGGCGCCGTCTGCCCGTGGACCGTGACGCCGCTGCGCTCCCAATCGACATGGGGTGAGGGCACATTCACGTTCAAGGTGGCCGGAATGCGCTCGTGTTCGAGCGCGAGTACCAGCTTGATGACGCTCGCCACGCCCGCCGCGGCCTGGGTGTGGCCGAGATTCGACTTCAGCGACCCGACCCCCAGCGGCCGCTGCGGATCACGCCCGGGTCCGTACACCCGGGCCAGGGCGCGCGCCTCGATCGGATCACCCAGGGCGGTACCCGTGCCGTGCGCTTCCACATAGTCGATGTCGTGCGGCGTCAGCCCCGACACGCGCAACGCCGAGCGCAGCACCTGTTCCTGCGCAGCGCCATTGGGCGCGCTCAGGCCCTGACTGCGGCCGTCCTGATTGACCGCGGACCCGCGCACCACCGCCAGTACCCGGTCACCGTCGCGGCGGGCGTCGCTCAGTCGTTTCAGCAGGACCATGCCCGCGCCTTCCGCCCACACCGTTCCGTCGGCATCGGCGGAGAACGGCGCACACCGGCCGGTCGGGGACAGCACTCCCAATCGGCACAGCTCGATGTGGGCGACCGGCGACATGAGCAGGGTGGTGCCGCCCGCCAACGCCAGGTCGCACTCGCCCGCCCGGAGCGCCTGCATCGCCAGGTGCATCGCCACGATCGAGGAGGAGCACGCCGTATCGAGGGTGACGGCGGGACCGTGCAACCCCAGCGTGTAGGAGATCCTCCCCGAGGCGACGCTGGGCGACAGACCCGTTCCCACCTGGCCGTTCAGCTGCTCGGGTGCGGGGTCGGCCAGATACCCGGTGCTGTACACACCCAGGTAGACGCCGGTGGCGCTGCCGTGCAGGGTTCGGGGATCACGCCCCGACCGTTCGATGGCTTCCCAGGCGAGTTGCAGCATCACTCGCTGCTGCGGGTCCATGACCGCGGCTTCGCGCGGGCCGATACCGAAGAACGCGGCGTCGAAACGGTCTATCCCGTCGACATATCCGCCGCGGAACGTGTACGCCGTGCCGGTCGCGGTGATGTCCGGGTTGTACAGACCGTCGATGTCCCAGCGGCCCGGTGGCACCTCGCCCAGCCCGTCGGCCCGGCCGTCCAGCAACCGCCACAGCGCCTCGGGGGAATCGACGGCGCCGGGGAACCGGCACGACATGGCGATGATCGCGATCCTGTCGTCGTCGGCGGCGTCGTCGCTCGCCGCCGCTTCGACAGCCGGGGCCGGGGCCGGCGCGTCCTGCGTGGGCGCGGCCAGCACGGTCGCGACACCGTCGATCGTGGGATGGTCGAAGAAGAGATTGGTGTCGATGAAGCGACCCGCGAAATCCGACAGATCGACGACGAGTTCCACCAGATCGGCCGAACCCAAACCGAATTCGACGAGTGGACGGTGCACGTCGACCCGGTCGGGATCCAGGGCCGCCTGGCGGGCGATCGCGGTCACGAGCCAGTCCCGCACCGCCTCCGCGGACAGGTCCGAGGCGGGCTCGGCGGCCACGGGCTCCGCTTCGACATCCGCGATCTCGTCTTCCGGCGAGCGCACGGGACCGGCCAGCAGCGTCAGCAGTTCACCGGACAGATAGGCCGCCCGGCATGCCGAGCGCTGGATCTTCCCGCTGCTGGTCTTGAAGACGGTGCCCGGCCGGATCAACAGGACCGCGGCCAGGGTGAGTCCGTGCTCGGTCGCCACCGCGCCCCGCACAGCGCCTTCGATCGCGGACAGTTCGGCGGGGTCGGTGTCGCGGACCTCCGCAACGACGACCGGCTGCTCGCCGTCGAGGTCGACGGAGAAGGCCGCCACGCACCCCGCCCGGACACCGGCGTGCGCCGCCTCGACGGTGGCCTCGATGTCCTGCGGATAGTGGTTCCGCCCGTCGACGATCACCAGATCCTTGCGCCTGCCGGTCACGAAAAGCTCACCGCTGGAAAGGAATCCGAGATCGCCGGTGCGCAGGAACTTCTCGTCGCGCCCGGCGAGCTCCGCACCGAAGACCTCGGCGGTGGCTGCCTCGTCCCGGAAGTACCCGGCCGCGACGCTGTCCCCGGCCACCCAGATCTCGCCTTCCTCGCCCTCGGCGCGCTCGGTTCCGCGGTCCGGATCCACGATGCACAGCGAGATCCCCGGCACCGGGCGACCCACACCGACGAGTTCGCCACCGCGCGTGGGACTTCCCGCGGCGGGCACGATCGTCGGCTCGGCCGTCGTGGCCGGTGCGGTGACGATCAGGGTCGCCTCGGCCAGGCCGTAGACCGGCTGCTGGGCCGTCGCGCGGAATCCGGCGCGCGCGAAGGTGTCGGCGAAGCGGCGCACCGTGCCCGCCCGCACCGGTTCGGAACCGTTGAACGCGACCCGCCACGAGCTCAGGTCCAGGTCGTCGAGCTGCTCGGGCGCGATCCGCCGTAGGCACAGTTCGTAGGCGAAATTGGGGCCACCGCTGGTGTGCGCGCGGTAGGTGGAGATCGCGCGCAGCCACCGTTCGGGTCGCTGCAAGAAATGCAACGGCGACATCAGCACCGAATGCGCACCTCGATACACCGTGTGCAGCAGCGGCGCGATGAGTCCCATGTCGTGGTACATCGGCAGCCAGCTGGCGAACAGCGCGCCGTCGTGGTCCGCGATCCGGTCGTGCCCGAGCCCGGCGGTCAGCGCGGCCTGATTGTGCAGGAGGTTGGCATGGGTGAGGACCACGCCGCGCGGTGCGCTGGTCGAGCCGGAGGTGTACTGCAGGAACGCCACCGAGTCCGGTCCCAGTTCGGGTTCGCGCCAGCGCAGGGCGGCCGCGCTGGGCAGATCGTCGGTCGACAGCCACGGCACACCGGTCAATTCCGGGATCTGAGCACCCAGTGCCGCCGCTTCGGCGAGGATCCGGCGCGGCGCCAGCACGATGTCGACCTCGGCGTGCGCCACCATCCGCCGCAAGCGCCGCAGCGACCGGTTCTCCCACTCCGGCAGCGGCGCGGGCACCGCGACCACACCGGCGACCAGGCAACCGAAGAACGCCTCGGCGAACTCGGGCCCGGCCGGGTAGAGCAGCAGCGCGCGCCGCGGCGCGGAATCCTGTAGCACGGCGCCGATCGCCCTGGCCCGAATCCCCAGTTCGGCATAGGACAATTCGCGCACGACACCATCGACGTCACCATTGTCCAGGAACCGATACACCACCTCGGCCGGTCGATTCTCGACCTGGGCGAACAATGTCTCGACGAAAGTGTTGAGCACGAACTACTTCCTCTGACCGTGGAACCCACTGACTGCGCCCACAATAGCGGCCGTGCGAACGCGCGGTGGGAGTCGTGAACATCGACCGCACCATGGTGAGCCCCGATAATTGGGGGCATCGAATTTCCGGCACCGCTTGGCACAACGGCATTTTCACGGTGAGGATGGCGGAGTGTCACAGACCCCGATCTCGCTGCGCGACCTGCCCCGACTACCCCTGCGCCGACTCGGCGAGCTGGGCACACTGCTGCGTCCGGGCACGCACAGTTCCCCACTGCGGGAATTCGGCGCGCGGTTCGTCGTCGATCCGCCCGGATTTCCCACGATGTTGATCACCCACGAACCCGGTGATGTGCGCGCGCTGTTCGCCAATCACGACGACTTCTCCATCGGCCAGGTGCTGAGCCGCTTCTCGAGTCACGACGTGATGTTCGGCAAACAGACGATGATCTTCCTCGACGGCGCAGAGCACCGTCGCGAACGCAAGCATTTCGCGCCGCCGTTCCAAACCGCCGCGCTGCGTTCCTACGAGGACCTGATGGTCGAGGTGGTCGAGCGGGAACTGCCGAACTGGCCGGTGGGTGAGTCGTTCGAATTCCTGACCGCCGGCTACGACCTCGCCATCGGTGTGCTGCTCGGCGTCGTCTTCGGCGATGTCGCACCCGAGCGGCGCGACCGGCTGAAGAACGCGGTCAGCGCGTGGTTCGGTGAGATCGAGAGCCGCGGGTTCCTCGCGGTCACCCTGATCACCCCGTTCATCGGCGGCCTGACCATCCCCTACCCGCCGCTGCGCCGCGCCCAGCGCGAGGTCGACGCCGTCATCGTCGAGGAGATCACCGCGCGCCGCGCCGACCCCGAACGCGGGACCGGCCGCCGTGACGTGCTGTCGCGCTATATCGGCACCGACCTCGACCAGCACGACGACCCCGCCCTGGCCCGCAATATGCGCGGCATCCTGCTCGGCGCCTACGAGACCACCGCCATCACCCTCGGCTGGATCGCCGCCATGCTGGCCGCCCATCCCGCCGCCATGGCCGAGGTCGATACCGCCGTCGACACCGGCGACGGCGCGCGCCTCGACGACTACCTCGACGCCGTGGTCGCCGAGGTGATGCGGCTGCGCCCGGTCTCACCGTTCACCGGGCGACGGGCCTTGCGCGACACCGAGATCAACGGCATAACCATTCCGAAGGGCGCGATCGTCATCGTGCCGATCCTGCTGATCCACGAATCCGAGCACCACTACCCGGACCCGATGACCTTCCGTCCCGAGCGCTTCCTCGACCAGCGCCCGAGCACCAGCACCTGGCTCACCTTCGGCGCCGGCGCCCACCGCTGCCTGGGCGCGCAGTTCGCCCTGGCCGAGGCGCGCATCCTGTTCCGCACCGTGCTCGAACATCGCCGCATCGCCCCGATCGCGGGTCCGATCGAACCGCCACGGCGCTTTCACACCGGCCTGAGTCCCGCTGACAACGCGCGCATCACCCTGCTCCCCCGCTGACGGCGGCGACGGCCCACCACATTAGTGTTGCCGAAAGTGTGCTGGCCGTCCGTCGGCGGCGGCGATCTCCGATGAAGGGACTGTTGTGAACCGCACCCTGCTCGTCACTTCCGTGCTCGCTCTCGCGTTCCTCGGGGCCGGTTGCTCACGCGATTCCGACCCGGTGCCGACCACCACGACAACCCCGCCCCCCAGCACCCCCACCGATACCACCAGCACCGTCCCGCTCCCGACCGGTACCAACCGCAGAGAAGGCGACTCCTACGACCCCACCGACCCCAACAGCGTCTGTTTCGGCGCCAAGCCCGAATTCCCCCGCCCCTACCCAGGCTGCCCCGGTTACGACCCGAGCCTGCCTCACGGATAGCCGTCGCGGTCCTCGACGGGCAGGGCGTCTCCGCAGGATCGGTGCGGTGTCATCAGCCCCGCAGTTCCGGTTTCGGTGTTCCCGCCCCACCCCCGAGCAGGACGTACCGAGACCGGCGGTGCCGACCGCACGGGCGATCGTCGATTGCGGTGTCTACGTGGCCGGGCACCGCCTGCCCGGCCGGTTCGCCCCGGCCTCGGCGCTGGCGGAGGTGCGACGCCGGGGCTCTGACGATCGCCACGGTGGCAGCCGGACGCGATGTCAGTGGTGGTGTCAGGTGGGCGTCAGGTCGATGTCAGGTGGCCCGGCGAGAGTTGTGCACATCGAACACAACGACCGGCACCGACACCGACACCGATTCAGTCGGCGCCACCACCGATTTCGAGGAGCACACACCATGTCTGTCACCACCACCCTGACCGACCAGGACAACAGCACCCTGCGCACCGCCGCCTACGGCGCCGTCTCGCTGATGGCCGCCGCCGGCGCGCCGCACAAGGCGATCTCGCACGGCTCGATCGCCCTGACCTCGGCGACCGGGCTGGTCGGGCACGTACTCGCCGCCGAGTCCAAAGACATCCACCTGCACGGTAAGTCCGTCGCCGCACTCGCCGACCAGGTGCTGCCGAGCCTCACCGCAGCCATGCGCCTGCTCGGTGAGCAGCACCCGGCCGAGGCCGATAACTTCCGCGACACCGTCCTGACCGCCACCGAATCGGCCGCCCGGTTCGCCGAGGGTCAGCCCAGCCCCGCCGTCGGCGCGATGCTCCGCAAGATCACCGCCGCCCTCGACGCCGCCTGACGGAGGCGGGACCGGTCGGCCGCGGAATGCTGACGACCGTCCGGGAACGCAGTCGGCGCGAGCGTGGCGGCCGAGGTCAGGCGGATCCACCACCGAGGTCCTGCCCGCCGCACGGTCACCATCAACGGCCCGCCGGTCGGTGTCGACGGCCTCTTCGGGGGCTTCACAGCCAGCGGGATCGGCCGCGAATGGTGTGGTCGATCTGGGCCGGTACCCCTGGTACCAGGCGATCACGGTCTGATCTCGCTGGTAAAGTGGTCGCGTGCTCATCGAGGAAGTCGACAGAATCTAGCCGCCCGGCCGAAGGCGGCGCCTCCTCGCACACAATTTCGCCTTCGCCAGGCTCCGCAACGTTTCCGAACTCCCGCGCCACGGTCGAACCCGTCACGGCGCGAACTTGCGGCCGCTCGTTCACGAGCAGGAAAGAGTCGACGATTCATGTCCACATCACTGCCCTCTGCGATCACCCTGCAGAATCTGTCCTTCGAATGGCCCGACGGCACCGTCGCGCTCTCGGACCTCAACGGGACCATCACCACCGGGCGCACCGGCCTGGTCGGCCGCAACGGCGCCGACAAATCGACGCTGTTGCGGCTGATCGCCGGAATCCTGACACCGACGTCCGGGCGGATCGACACCACCGGCGCGGTGAGCTACCTCCCCCAGACGCTCACCCTCGGCCGCGACGCGACGATCGCGCAATTGCTCGGCATCGCGAGCAAGATCGCCGCCTTGCGCGCGATCGAAGCCGGCGAGACCGGCGACGAGCAGTTCGAGACGATCGGCGACGATTGGGATATCGAATCCCGCGCCGACGAGGCGCTCCACGAGATCGGTTTCAGCGCCGCCGATCTGGACCGCCGCGTCGACGAGATCTCCGGCGGGGAAGCTGTACTCGTCGCGATCACGGGGCTCCGGATCCAACGCTCACCCATCACCCTGCTCGATGAGCCGACCAACAACCTCGACCGCGAAACCCGGGAGAAGCTGGCCGGATTCGTGGATTCGTGGCCGGGCACGCTCATCGTGGTGAGCCACGATCTGGAATTGCTCGAACGGATGGACGCCACCGCGGAACTGCGTGGCGCCACCCTCGAGGTATTCGGCGGGCCCTACAGTGCGTGGCAACAGTACGTCGAGCAGGAGCAGGCCGCGGCGGTGCAGGCCGCGCGGACCGCCGAACAGGCGTTGAAGGTCGAGAAACGGCAGCGGATCGAGGCCGAGACCAAGCTCGCCCGACGCGAGCGCACGGCCAGATCGACGCAGCGGGACGGCGGTATCCCACGGATACTCGCGGGCAACCGGGCCAGTCGGGCGCAAGGCTCGGCCGGGGCCGTGCGCACGACCGCGGCGGCGAAGGTCCGCGCGGCCCAGGACACGCTGGATGCCGCCGCGGCACGGGTCCGCCGCGACGAGCACATCCATCTCGAACTGCCCGACCCCGACGTGCCACGCAGCAGGCGCATCGCCGAACTGGCCGATGGCGACCGGCGCATCGTGCTCCAGGGCCCGGAACGCGTGGCCCTGGTCGGCCGCAACGGCGCGGGTAAGTCGACCCTGGTCGAGGACCTGCTCACGGGCCGCCGCGCGGAACGGGCAACCCTGCACACCGATCGCGTGGGCTATCTGCCGCAACGCCTGGACAACCTCGACGAGCAGGCCAGCGCGCTCGACAACGTCCATGCCGTCGCCACCACCACCCCACCTGCCACGATCCGAAACCATCTGGCCCGCTTGCTGATCCGTGGCGCAAGCGTGGAACGGCCGGTCTCGACGCTGTCGGGCGGTGAGCGTTTCCGGGTGTCGCTGGCCCGCTTGTTGTTCGCCGACCCGCCTGCCCAGCTGCTGATTCTGGACGAACCGACCAACAATCTCGATATCGCGAGCATTGATCAATTGGTCGATGCGCTCGCCGACTATCGCGGCGCGCTCCTGGTGATCAGCCATGACTACCGGTTCCTGCGCAGGCTCGGGATCGACACTGTCCTCGAGCTCGAGCCGGACGGCCGTATCCAGCAGCGCGGGTCTCTGTAGACCGCGATCCGGCTCCGGGCACCCGGAGCCGGATCGCGTCTCACAGCCGGTCGGCGTCGATCACCGCCTGGGCGAACGGACGCGGCACTTCCTGCGGGACGTTGTGCCCGACGCCGACGCGGTACGCCTTCCCGTCCTCGGCCGGGCCGTCGAAGCCACTGCTGATCGTGCCGGCGGGCACCGTGCCGGCGGGCCCGGCCGGTCGATCAACCAGCCGTTTCGTCCGAGGTGGGCAGCAGCGCCGCGAGGTCGCCCCGCGCACTGATGCCGAGTTTCGGGAAGATGCGGTGGAGGTGGGTGCTGACGGTTCGGTGCGACAGGTACAGGCGCTGCCCGATCTCCCGGTTGGTCAGACCCTGTGCCGCCAGTTGCGCGATGCTCAACTCGTGTGGAGTGAGCCGTTCCCGCGCATCCGGGTCGCGATTCGGGCTCGATTCGCCGGCGCTGCGCAGCTCCAGCCGGGCCCGTTCACTCCAGGCGGCGAACCCCAGGGCGTCGAAGATCTCGCGGGCCGTGCGCAGATGGGTCCGCGATTCCACGACCCGGCGCTGCCGCCGCAGCCACTCGCCATAGGCCAGATGCAGGCGCCCTCGCTCGGCGGGCCACCCGGTGAGATCCGCGGCCAGCGCGACGGCGAACAACTCCGCGGCGGAATCACCGGCGAGAACCGCTCGCGCGTACCGCATTCCGATTTGCAGCGCGGGCGAGGACGTGGACGCCGCCACCGGTTCCATCTCGCCCAGCAGCACGACCATGGCATCGGTGCGCCCGGCGCGGACCGCGGCCTCGGTGAGTTCGGTGAGAAAGCACGTGCGCAGCGCCACCGAGTACGACGGGTCGCGCGGATCGTGGATGCGAGCCAGATCGGTGAATGCGTCATCGAACCGCCCTTCACCGAGTGCGACGAGCCCACGGGTGAGCTGCACTGTCGCCAGTACCGGGCGTGCCCTCGCGGCCAGGCCGGTCTGTTCGGCTTTCGCCGCGAGCGCGAGAGCCTGCTGGTAATCCCCTCGTAGAGCGGCGATTTCGGCGTTGACAGCGGTCACGACGGCATGCATGAAAGGCTGCCCGGTCTCCAGCGCGAAGGTCGCGGCTTCGGCGGCGATCGGCGCGGCGGCGGCGAGATCGCCGAGGCGCGTCAGGCTCCATGCCTGGATGGCCAGCGCCCGGGTCAGCAGCCCGAGCTGTCCGGCGGCGCGGAATCCGGGTGCCGCTGCGGCGGCGAAGGATGCCGCGAGGCCGAAAGCGCCGACCTGATAGGCCGCGCTGCTGAGAAAATGGTCGACCTCCGTATCGCGTCCCGCCACCGCGGCCAGCGCCCGCAGATGGCCGAGGACCTGTTCGCCACGCTCGACGGGGGCCACGATCGAGTCGATCGCCAGTTTGCGCGGATCCCCGTCGGGGAGGCCGAAGGTGTCGGCGACCGCGAGCACCGCGCGCCGCGTTTCGGGGCCGGGTTCGGACCAGAAGCACCGCGCGGCCGCTCCCCACAGGATCCTCAGTGCGGAATCCGGGAACCCGTCGGCGGCTACCGACGCCGCCAGTGCTGCCAGTTCATCTATGCGGGAAGGACTTTCGCGCATCCCGTCGTCGAACCCGCTGAGCAGCCAATTCGCCGTTGCCGTCTGCCCCGCCGAGAGCGGCAGCGTGCGCGCGGCGGCGACCAGCCGTTCGGTCGTGTCACGGCGGCCCGAGTCGACGGCCAACTCGGCCGCACGCAGCAGGCGATCCGCGCGGCGGCCCGGCGTGGCGCTGAGCGCCGCGGCCCGTTCCAGCGCCGCGACCGCTCCCCCACGGTGCCTCGACCGCTCGGCGGCGTCCTCCAGCGCCGCGGCCACCTCCTCGTCGGCACCGGCCGTGCCCGCCGCCCGATGCCACACCTGGCGGTCCGGCGACTCCCCGAGCAGGTCGGCCAGCGCCAGGTGAGCGCGGTGGCGTTGCTCGGCGGTCGCCGCCGCCACGAGCGCCGAGCGGACCAGCGGGTGACGGAAAGTCACTGTCCCGGAGTGGATATCGATCAGCTTGGCGGTCACCGCAGGAGCGAGGATCTCGGCTCCGACGCCGGATCCCAGGAGGATGCCGGTGGCAGCGACGATTTCGCTGAGCGCGGTGGAATCGTCGAGCGCCGCGACGAGCAGGGCCGCGCGGGTGCCCTCGGGCAGCGCCGCGCCGCGTGTCGAGAACGCCCGTTCGAGGCGTTCGGTCAACGGCAGGGTCGGCACCGATTCGACGAGATCTCCGACAGCCTCGGGTAGTTCGGTGAGCGCGAGCGGGTTGCCGTGCGCCTCGGCGAGTACCCGGTGGCGTACCGGGGCGGCCAGTTCCGGTGCGATGCTGTCGAGTAGTGCCTGCGCGTCGTCCGCGCGCAAGGGACCGAGGTGCATGGCCGCCAGCTCGGCATCACGCAGCGGCGAGTGCGCGCCATCGCGCACGGTCGCCAGCAGCACGACAGGTTCGGCGTCGATGCGGCGCGCGACGAAGGCCAGGACCTCGGCGCTGGCGGAATCGAGCCAGTGCACGTCCTCGGCGACGACCAGTAGCGGTTGCTCGACCGCGAGATCGGCCAGCAGCGTCAACGCGGCGAGCCCCACCAGGTGCGGGCTCGGTTCGCCGAGGACATCCGACATGCCCAAAGCGGTTGTCAGTGCGTCGAACTGGCGCGCGGGCAGCGCATCGTAGGCCCGCCGCAGGGGATACAGCAACCGATGCAGCCCGGCATAGGCGAGGCCGCACTCGGCTTGCACGCCCGTGGTCCGCAGCACGCGCAACCCAGCGGATGCCGCGGCTGCGATCGTCTCGTCGAGCAGCGCCGACTTCCCGATCCCGGGCTCCCCCTCGATCAGGATGCCGCTCCGGTCGCCGGGCGCGTCTACGAGAGCCGTCAGCTCCTTCAGCTCGGTGTCTCGCCCGAACATCGGCATGGGTGACGCACTCCTTTCGGCCCGGTGACGGCCGACTGGACCGGTTGCCACTTTACCGAGTGCGTCCTCGCGCCGCGTCCAGGAAAGCGGGCGGAGCTTTCCTCCTGTTCCGCCCGACAGGGTGGTGGCAGCGCAGGATCGCGTGCACCGTCGAGACCTGGCGACCACGGCCGGCGGCCGCGCCCAGATGCCACCCCTGAACGCAGAGCGCGGCGTCGGAGCCGGTTGCGGGCACACTGAAGGGGATGACATCCGAGGTGACCACCCCCCGCACGCGACCGCGCAACCGTCGCACGATCATCCTCGACGCCGCGTTCGACGCGTTCGCGCACGACGGATATCACGACACCTCGATGGCGATGGTCGCCGCGAGGGTGGGAATTTCGCCCGGGGCCCTCTACCGGCACTTCGACAGCAAGCAGCATCTCCTCGGCCGATGCCTGCTCGCCGGATTGGACGACGCGCTGGCCCGGCTCGCGACCGCATCCCGGCGCTCCCCCGCCGACGACGCGGTGGTCGTAGAACTGGTCCAGGTGGCGCTCGACCGCCGCGGCCTGCCCCGGTTGTGGCAGCTCGAATTCCGTCACCTGCACCCCACCGACCGGATCGCCGTGCTCCTGCGGGCCGCCCGGCTGACGGAGTTCCTGCGCCGCACCCTGCGGACGCAACGACCCGGTCTGCGACCCGCGGAGGTGGAGCTGCTGAGCTGGGCGGCCTTCTCGGTCGCGGCGAGCCCGGCCTACCACCGGCTCGAGCTGCCCCCGCCGGTGGCAGCGCGGGTTCTCGTCGCGACCGTGCGCGCGGTCCTGGCCATCGAACTCCCCACGAACGGGGCGGGTGCCACCCATGTTCGCGCGCACTGGGCGGCCAGCGACCGTCCCGGACTCGACCGCACGGTGCGCCGCGAACGGCTACTCGCCGAAGCCGCCCGTCTGTTCACCGACCACGGCTTTCCCTGCGTGAGCATCGACGACATCGGCGCGGCCGTCGGAATCACCGGACCCGCCGTCTACCACTACTTCGACAGCAAGGCTCAACTGCTCGACGAGATCGTGCGCAGGCACGACGAGTGGGTCCACCTGATGGTCTCCCGTGCCCTGACGCACGGCCGGGATCCCGGAGCGGCGCTGCGGACCCTCACCCGCAACTTCGCCCGGTTCGGCGTCGACGAACCCGACTTGCTCGCCATCACGGTCAGCCAGACCCGATACCTGCCGACGGCGGCCGAACGCCGGTACCGGCGGGTCCGTCAGGACGGCATCGGCCGCTGGGCCCGCATGCTGCAGACATTGCGGCCCGAACTGACGCCACCCGTGGCGCGCATGCTCATTCGCGCGGCAACCACGGTGGTCATCGAAGCCGTCCGCAATCCACGGCTGGCCGCGCGGCCGGATCTGGTCGAGGTACTGGTCGCGATGGCCGACCGCATCCAGGCCGTCCCGCTCGAGCCCACCCGACCCGGAAAGTGATTCACGCCACTCACGGACCGTTCCTTTGTGAGCGCTGATGGCCGGTCACCAGCCACTGGTCCCCGGCACCCGCGCCGCTCCCATTTTAGTCCCCGTTCACTTATCGTTGCCCACCGCGAAGCCGTGCCGCACAGTGTGCCGCGGGAGCCGCACCGCCGCTTCCCACTCCTCTTGGACGCGTCGCGTCCCCGGCCACCGAGAAGGCAACGTTCGTGAGTCATTACAAGAGCAACGTGCGAGACCTCGAGTTCAACCTGTTCGAGGTGTACGGACTCGAAACCATCCTCGCCGCAGGCACTTTCGGTGATATGGATGCCGACACCGCGCGCTCGGTGCTCAGCGAGGCGGCCCGGCTCGCCGAGGGCCCGGTCGCGGCGCCCTATGCCGACGCCGACCGCAACCCGCCCACGTTCGACCCGACTACGCATACGGTGTCGCTGCCGGAATCGTTCAAGCGCGCCGTCCGCGCCTGGTACGACGCGGAGTGGTGGCGGCTGGGCAAGTCCGAGGCGCTCGGCGGTGTCGCGGCCCCGGCGATCCTGGAGTGGGCGGTCACCGAGTTCGTTCTCGGCGCCCAGCCCGCCGCGCACATGTACAGCATGGGCCCGGTGATGGCCGACATCCTCGACCGCGTCGGCAACGACCTGCAGCGCGCATGGGCCCGCATCATCGTCGAGCGCGGCTGGGGCGCGACGATGGTGCTGACCGAACCCGACGCCGGTTCCGACGTCGGCGCGGGCCGGACCAAAGCGATCGCGCAGGAGGACGGCTCCTGGCACATCGAGGGCGTCAAGCGCTTCATCACCTCCGCCGACTCCGACGATCTGTTCGGCAACATCGTGCACCTGGTCCTCGCCCGTCCGGAAGGCGCCGGTCCCGGCACCAAGGGCCTGTCGCTGTTCTTCGTGCCGAAGTTCCACTTCGACTCCGCCACCGGCGAACTCGGTGACCGCAATGGCGTGTTCGTCACCAACGTCGAGCACAAGATGGGCCTGAAGGCCTCGGCCACCTGCGAGCTCACCTTCGGCGGCCACGGCGTGCCGGCCAAGGGCTGGCTGGTGGGTGACGCGCACAACGGCATCGCGCAGATGTTCGAGGTCATCGAGAACGCCCGCATGATGGTCGGCACCAAGGCCATCGCGACCCTGTCGACCGGCTACCTGAACGCCCTCGAGTACGCCAAGACCCGCGTCCAGGGCGCCGACCTGACCCGGATGGCCGACAAGAGCGCGCCCCGTGTCACGATCCTGCACCACCCCGACGTACGACGCTCGCTGCTGATGCAGAAGGCCTATGCCGAGGGCCTGCGTTCGGTGTACCTGTTCACCGCCGCGCACCAGGATCCGGCAGTCGCACAGCAGGTTTCGGGCGCCGACGCCGAACTCGCCGCGCGGGTGAACGACCTGCTGCTCCCGATCGTCAAGGGTGTCGGCTCCGAGCGCGCCTACCAGTACCTGACCGACTCGCTGCAGACCTTCGGTGGCTCCGGCTTCCTGCAGGACTACCCGATCGAGCAGTACATCCGCGACGCGAAGATCGACTCGCTGTACGAGGGCACCACCGCCATCCAGGCGCAGGACTTCTTCTTCCGCAAGATCGCCCGCGACCGCGGCGTGGCCCTGGCCCACGTGGCAGGCCAGATCCAGAAGTTCATCGACGCCGACTCCGCCAACGAGCGCATCAAGGGCGAGCGCAAGCTGCTCGCCACCGCGCTCGAGGACGTCCAGACCATGGCCGCCACCCTGACCGGCCACCTGATCGGCGCCCAGGAGCAGCCGACCGAGCTGTACAAGGTCGGCCTGGGTTCAGTTCGCTTCCTGATGGCCGTCGGTGACCTGTTCATCGGCTGGCGCCTGCTGGTCAACGCCGAGGTCGCCCTGCGGGCCCTCGACGGCGGGACCGGTGAGCGGGACTTCTACGAGGGCAAGGTGGCCGTCGCCGCGTTCTTCGCGCGCGAGGTCCTGCCCCGGCTGACCGCCGATCGCGCGGTCGTGGCCGGGCTGACCGACGACGCCATGGCCATCGCCGAAGCCGCGTTCTGACCCGCGGCGGCCCGCGGCGAGACACCACGTCTCGCCGCGGCGCCGACCTCGCGGCGGGTTTCCCCGGAACCGCTGACCGATCGTCGGTAGCTTGGTGCCGACAGCACAGGGGCTGCCGTCCGAGGCGGCCGCCCCGGAGAGGACGACCGTGCGCTCGACCCTGATCTCCCGCCGGGATCTGGACTTCCTGCTCTACGAATGGCTGCGCGTGGAGGACCTGACCGCGTCCCCGCGGTTCGCCGAGCATTCGAAGCAGACCTTCGACGGTTTCCTGGAGCTGTGCGAGGACCTCGCGACCCGCTACTTCGCCCCGCACAACAAGCGCAACGACAGCCACGAACCCACCTTCGACGGCACGACGGTCACCATGATCCCGGAGGTGGGCGCCGCGGTCGAAGCGTTCACCAAGGCCAACCTCATCGGCGCGAGCATGGACGAGGCCCTCGGCGGGCTGCAACTGCCCGCGACCGTGCAGGCCGCGGGCATGAGCTGGTTCCAGGCCGCCAACGTCGGCACCACGGCTTATGTGTTCCTGACCATCGGCAACGCGAATCTGATCGCGGCGCACGGCAGCGCCGAGCAGATCGAGCGGTTCGTCCGCCCCATGATCGAGGGAACGGCCACCGGCACCATGTGCCTGTCCGAACCCCAGGCGGGGAGTTCGCTGGCCGATATCGTCACCCGCGCCGAGCCGCAGGACGACGGCAGCTACCGGCTGTTCGGGTCGAAGATGTGGATCTCCGGCGGAGATCACGAACTGACCGAGAACATCGTGCACCTGGTGCTGGCGAAGATCCCCGGCGGGCCCGCGGGCACCAAGGGGATCTCGCTGTTCATCGTGCCGAAGTTCCTCGTCGCCGCGGACGGGTCCCGCGGCGAGCGCAACGACGTCGTCCTGGCCGGGCTCAATCACAAGATGGGCTATCGGGGCACCACCAACACCGTGCTCAACTTCGGCGAGGGCCGCCACACTCCGGACGGAGCGCCCGGTGCGGTCGGTTATCTCGTCGGCGAGCCGCACCGTGGCCTGTCCTACATGTTCACGATGATGAACGAGGCCCGGCTCGGGGTCGGCCTCGGCGCCACCGCGCTCGGCTACACCGGCTACCTCAAATCCGTCGAGTACGCCCGCACCCGGCATCAGGGCCGCGCCCTCACGACCAGGGACCCGGCCACCGCGCAGATCCCGATCATCGACCATCCCGACGTGAAGCGAATGTTGCTGGCGCAGAAGGCCTACAGCGAGGGCGCGCTGGCGCTGCTGCTGTACTGCCACCGGCTCGTCGATCTCGAACGCACCGCCACCGATCCCGACGCCGCCCGCGCGTACACCCGGCTGCTGGAGATCCTCACCGGCGTCGCCAAGAGCTGGCCCGCGCAGTGGTGCCTGGAAGCCAACAATCTGGCGATCCAGGTCCACGGCGGCTACGGCTACACCCGCGAATACGACGTCGAACAGCACTACCGCGACAACCGGCTCAACCCGATCCACGAGGGCACCCACGGCATCCAGGGCCTGGACCTGCTCGGCCGCAAGGTCATCCAGCACGACGGCGCCTCGCTGCTGCTGCTCAGCGAACACATCGCGGCCACCGTGACCGCGGCCCGCGCGGCGGGCGGACAACCCGGCGACCACGCCGAGCGACTCGACGCCGCCTGGCAGCGACTGCTCGCCGTCACCGCCGCCATGTTCGCCGCGGGCGACCCGGCCGCGGCCATGGCCAACGCCGCCGTCTACCTCGAGGCGTTCGGGCACCTCGTGGTCGCCTGGATCTGGCTCGAGCAGGAGGTGGCGACCCTCGGCAAGGACGGCGATTTCTACGACGGCAAGCGCGCCGCGGCCCGCTACTACTTCCGCTACGAACTGCCCAAGACCGCACCGCAACTGGACCTGCTCGCCGCGCTGGACCGCACGACTCTCGACACCGAGGGGAACTGGTTCTGAGCGGCCCTCACCCACGCAGGCGCAGGACCGCGAGCACTCTGCGGTGATGGGTGTCCGAGGGCGGCAGGTCGAGTTTGGTGAAGATATTGCCGATGTGCTTCTCGACCGCGCGCTCGGTGACGGTGAGGGCGGCGGCGATCGCGTTGTTGGTCAGACCCTGGGCCATCAGTTCGAGCACCTCGCGCTCGCGGGGTGTGAGCCGGGTCAGCGAATCCTGCTGCCGGGACGCGCCCATCAGCTGTTTCACCACTTCCGGGTCGAGCGCGGTGCCGCCGGTCGCGACGCGGTGCAGCGCATCCACGAAGTCGGCGACATCGGCGACCCGGTCCTTGAGCAGATAGCCGACTCCGCCGGCCCCGGCGGCGAGAAGTTCTGTCGCGTACCGGGTTTCGATCCACTGGGAGAAGACGAGCACGCCGACGCCGGGGTACGCCCGGCGCAGTTCGATCGCGGCCAGCAGCCCCTCGTCGGTGAACGTCGGCGGCATCCGCACATCCACCACCGCGACATCGGGCCGCCGGGCGCCGACAACCTCGCTCAGCGACGTGGCATCGCCGACCATCGCCACCACCTCGTGGCCGCGTTCGGTCAGCAGCCCGGCCAGCCCGTCCCGCAGGATGGCGCTGTCCTCGGCGATCACCACCCGCAGCGATCCGGGCGCGCTCACCGGGGACCCGCCATCGGCAACACCATGGTCACCACGGTAGGCCCACCGGCGGGGCTGTCGACGGTGAGTGTGCCGTCGACCGCACGGGCGCGGGCGGCGAGACCGGCCAGCCCGCTGCCGCCCGCCGCATCGGAGCCGGCGGGAAGCGCACCACCGATTCCGTTGTCGCGCATGGTGATCGCCAGGGTGCGCAGACTGTGCGGCAACACCGTGACGGCAACCTCCGTCGCCCGTGCGTGTTTGACGACGTTGGTGAGCAGTTCGGCGACCGAGAAGTAGGCGATGGCCTCGATCGCGGGGCTCGGCCGTCGCGGCAGGTGGACGCGCAGTTCGACCGGCACCGCGCAGCGGGCGGTGAGCGTCTCCAGGGCGGGACCGAGGCCGAGCTCGAGCGCGGGCGGATGGATGCCACGGACCAGTTCACGGAGCTCGGTCAGCGCTTCCTTGGCACCGGCGCGGGCCTCGGCGATGAGATCGCGGGGATCCCCGCCGCCGGCCAGGCGTTCCTCGGCCCGGCCGAGGGCCATCGCGATGGTGACCAGCCGCGCCTGGGTGCCGTCGTGCAGGTCGCGTTCGACCCGCCGCAGGGTGGCGGCGGCATCGTCGACCGCGGCCCGCCTGCTGGCGCGCAGCTCGGCCAGTTGCCGGTCTCGTGGCGTCGCCGCCAGCACCTGCGTGATCAGCAGTCCGTGCACCCAGCAAACGCCACGGATCAGCCACGGCAGCGCGAAACACAGGGCGATGCCGATGGCGGACATGGCCAGCACCCGCGGCCAGGTGTCGACATAGACGGAACCGAACTGCACCAGGCTGTGCCGCTCCACGCCGCTCTCGTCCACCTGGACCGGATCGAACAACAGCCACGGAATCGGGGAGATCGCCGTGAAGACGACCATCGCGGTCACAACGAGCACCACATAGCCGACCGCCACGCCGAGCACGGACTGGGCGAGCAGGAACAGCGTGGCGCGCCAGCTCACCCGATCGGTGAACGCGCTCTTCAGAAATCCGATCAGGCCCGGCGCGCGGACGAAAACCGGCGGCGCCTCGACCCGGACACCGAGCAGTTCCCGGCCGAGCGACCGGTAGATCCGCCCCCACACTCGGCCGCCGAGCAGGATCACTGCCAGCAGCGGGATGCCGACGAGGAAGATCGACGCGTACAGCCCGCCGCCGAACCCGAAGAACAGGTAGCACACGGCCACGCAGCCGAGCACGAACGACAGGATGAGATAGCCGAGCTCCTTCCAGGTCCTGAGCTGGAAGGGTGCCCGCGCGAGGGTGGCGAGCAGCCCACCACGGGGGCCCGGGTCCACCCCTGGGCCGTCTGTCACCTCGGTTTGCTCGCCGGAAACGCTGATGATCAGGGTCGGCTCGGCTGGTGTGTGGGTCATGACTCCCATGGTTGTCGTGGCGGCCCGAGTTCTCGATGGAGCTGCCCACCGGGTTCGTGGTGTAGCCAGCTACACCTTCTTTCTACTCTGCGGCCCCCGCGGCACGGGCCGCACGCGGAAGTGTCGGCGCAGGTCGGGTGAGACACCCGGAGTCCACGCGCCGATATGGCATCATCAACTAGAACGGGTTCTAGAAATTCCGAGGAGGTCTTCGTGGGAACTGCGCGATCGGTGCGGACGGGGCCCTTCGTCGTGCCCGCCGTCGACGAGATCCCCGGCGGCCGGATGCTCGACCTCCCGGGGCGGGGCCGGACCTACGTCGTGGACATCCCGGGACCAGCGGGCGCACCGGTCCTGATCCTGCTGCACGGCACCGCCTGCACAGCGGCACTGAACTGGTTTCCGGCGCTGGAGACGCTGAGCGCGCGGTATCGCGTGGTGCTGTTCGATCAGCGCTGGCATGGGCGCGGGATCCAGTCGGCGCGGTTCCGACTCGACGACTGCGCCGACGACGTGGTCGCGGTCGCCGACGCGCTCGGCCTGGATCGCTTTGCCTGCGTCGGCTATTCCCTCGGCGGTATCGTCTCCCTGCTCACCGCCTACCGGCATCCGGACCGGGTCGCCGGGCTGGTGCTCTGCGCGACTCCGTATCGCTTCCAGGAGAAGTGGCGCGAGCGGGCGTTCCATCGCGGTTTCGCCACCGTCGCCGAGGCACTGGGCGACTATCCGTACCGCCGGGCCCGGCGGTTGACGCGCGCTCTGCCGGAGCTGCCGCCCGCGCTGGTACCCGGGCGCCTACGGCAATGGGCGGTGGACGAATTCCGCAGTACGAGCGGATGGGCGCTGGCGCCGGTGCTGGCCGAGATCGGAACCTTCGACGCCACCGCGTGGCTGTCGGAGCTGCGGATGCCGACCGCGGTGGTCATCACGACCAAGGACCGGGCGATCCCGGTGTACCGGCAGATCGAACTCGCGGCCGCGATTCCCGGATCGAGTGTTCATCCGGTCGCGGCGGGTCATGCGGCGTGCGCTGTCGCGCCGGATCGGTTCGTTCCGGTACTGGCCGATGCGTGCCGGGCGGTGTCCGCGCGGCGGTAGTCGACGACCCTGTCCGACGCCGATGGCGAACAGGGCGGTCCTTCGGGGGCGGGTGGTCAGCCCCGGGCGCGGGCCGCGGCCAGCAGTTCGTCGATCACGGCAGGCACCGCCTCGGCCAGCGCGTCGACATCGGGGACCAGATCACGGCAGGCGATGAAGCCGAAATCGAGGTCACCACAGTTCGACAGCACGGTGACGGTGAGCCCGGCGCCGTGGAAGACCGGCCCGAACGGGTACATGCCGTCCACCCGGACACCGAGGAAGTACAGCGGCATCGGCGGACCGGGCACATTCGAGACCACCAGGTTGTGCACCACCGGGTGCCGTTCGGCCAGCTTCAGCGACGAATAGACGCGCGACGCGAGGCGGAAGGTGTTGGGCGGGGCGTACTTCGACCAGTCCTGCAGGAAATCCGCGCCGATCAGATCGTGTTCGGCTTTGGCGTCACGGTTGGCGACGGCCAGCATTTCCAGCCGCTCGACCGGATCGGCGATATCGGTGCCGAGGCGGCAGAACAGGGTGGAGACCTTGTTGATGCCCTCGGTGTGCCGGGTGGATTCGTGCACCGACACCGGCACCGAGGCGACCAGGGAGCGATCGGGCAGCTCGCCCCGATCCGCCAGATAGCGGCGCAGCACGCCGCCGACCACGGTCAGCACGACATCGTTCACCTTCACCCCGAACGCGGCCTTGATCTCCTTGATCACGCCCAGATCCGTCTTGGTGAACGAGACCGACCGCGACCCGGTGACGGCCTGGTTGAACGGTGTGCGTGGCGCCGAGAACGGAAGCGCCATCCCCGCTTCGTTGTTCCGCCGCCGCTGCGCGAAACCCGCGACCATACCGAGGGTTTTGGGAACCATGCCGAGCATCCCGGCCTTGGCCGGAAAGCGGACCGCCGCGCGCGCGATGAGCTCGAGATCGCCGGGCACCGGTTCCGGTTGCCACGGTTCGGGTTCCGGTCGGCTGAGCCCCGGCTCCAGATCGCACAGGTGCATCATCATGTTCGTGCCGGTGATGCCGTCGACGGCCGAATGGTGGTACTTGCAGACGACCGCCACCTTGCCGTCGTCGAGCCCCTCCACCACCGACATCTCCCACAGCGGCCGATGCTGATCCATCGGCCGGCTGGCGACCTCACCGATCAGCGCGGCCAGACCCGCCAGCCCGCCCGGTTCCGGCAGCTCGACGCGCCGGATGTGGTTGTCGATGTCGAAGTCGGCGTCGTCGACCCACAGCGGATGGTCGAGGTTGAACGGCACCGGGTGGACCCGGCGGCGCATGTGCGGAATGAGGGGCAATCGCCTGCGGAGTTCGTCGCGGAGATGGTCGAATGAGTACGGCCCGTCGGCCGGGTCGAGAATCAGCAGGGCGCAAACGTGTAGATGCTGGGTATCGGTCTCCAGATAGAGGAAACTGGCATCCAATCCAGTAAGTCGTTCCATAGCCGAACCCTACTAGAACACGTTCTAGTTTTGCGGCCACACAGGACCGAAATAGACGACGCTCACAGTGCCGGCGCCGAGACGGCGACAGTCGGGTAGGCGACGACCGCCAGGCGATCGACCGTGCGCGGCCCGAGGACGCCGTCTGCCTCGCGGGTGCGGGCAGACGGCGCGCGGTGCCCGAAGCCGGTCAGAAGTCGGTGCTGCCGGCGGTCAGGTCGAGCAGCGCCTGACACAGGGGATTGTGCGTCGTGCTGTCGCCGTCGGCGAAGCAGGCGCCGAACAGCACGAAGCCGAGCGGCCAGGCCAACAGCATCTGGGCAGATCCCGACGCGGACCCGGTCTGCGTATCGGCGACGGGCGCGAGGACTACCGGGGCAGCCTGCGCTGGGGCCAGGGTGAGACCGGCGGAGAGCGCGACCGCGACAAAGGATGTGGTGAGCATTCGGCTCATGAGGGAGTGCCTCCGGATCTTATGGGTGAATGTACTCGAGTTCAGGCGGGGTCGGATTCGGAGCTGCCGCTGCCGATCTCGTAGATCAGGGCACAGACCGGCCCGTTCGGTTCGGCATCGCAGAGCAGGATGTAGAGCGCGCCGAGCGGGAAGGTGATCAGCGGCGCCAGCGAGGATCCGGAGTCGCCGGAACCCGACGCGGATCCGGAATCAGCGATCGGAGCGACAGGGGCCGGAGCAGCTTGCGCCGACCCCAGGGATGCGCCGACGGTTGCACCCGAAAAAGCAACGACGGCAAGGGTTTTGGCGAGTAGATGATTCATGGCTACCTCCTATGAATGTGCTCGCCGACATTAGTCGACTCCCACCAATGTGAAATACCCAAGTTTTACTGTCTGTCGCCCCGAGGTCGATCCGTGAGAACGTGCGGAAACCCGGTCCGCCCCCCACGCGGCCCGGCGGCGCAATACAGTGAGCGGATGCGTGGACGATCCCGAATCCTGCTGCGTTCGGCGGCGACTGTCGCGGCGGCACTGGCCATGACCGCCCTCCCGACCGCGGCCGCCGCACCGCCCGCCGGCCCGGCCGGTTGCGCGGAGCTCCGGGTCGTCACCGTCCGGGGCACCCTCGAACCGCAGATCGGCAGCCTGCTCCTGACGCCCCTGGGCAAGCGGATCGCCCAGGAGTCCGGTCGCAGCGCCACGGTGACCGAATTGGAGTATCCGGCCTCGATGGCTCCGGACAGCGCCGTGCGCGGCGTCGAGAACCTGACCGCGCTGCTGAACACGACCGCCGCCGCCTGCCCCGACCAGCAGCTGGTCCTGCTCGGCTACTCGCAGGGTGCCCGCGTCATCGGCAACACCCTCAGCGCGCGAACCGCGGTGACGGACCAGGCGGCCGCGCGCATCGACGCCATCGCCCTGTTCGGCAGCCCGGTGTTCAACGGCAGCGAACCCTACAACCGCGGCAGCTTCGACCCCGCCCTGTCCGGCCTTGCTCCCCTAGCCACGGGCGCCCTCGCCGAGTTCGCCGACCGCCTGCGCGACTTCTGCCACGCGGGCGACCGCGTCTGCCAGGGCGGCAACCCGGCAGCCGGATTCGGAAATGCCCTGAGCTACGGCCATTTCGCGTACTTCGTCAACGACAATCGCGACCAGGCCGCGGCGTTCATCCGCGACCGGCTCGGCGCGTAACCCGTCGACACGATTACCGCGGTGGTCGGCCTCAAGGACGGTCGACGTCGGCAAGAATGGTCTCGGGCTTGAAGATCACCTTGTAGTGATAGCGGCTCACCTCGGCGGATTCGAGCTGCTCCACGAAGTAGCTCACATTGTCCGAGAGTCCGAGAAAGTGCTTCTTGTATTCGTCGTCACCGGTCTTGCAGGTGACTTCGAGCTGGTTGTTCTCGTCCTTGATCGAGCACTTGCCCTCGATGGACAGCAGGTACTTGTCGGTGATCCCGTTGAAGAAGACCACCCGCCGGTCGATCTTGAACTGGTCCGATTCCTTGGACAGGTTCTTGGACACCACATCGGCGTCACTCGAACACCCGGTCGCGACGATGGCGCCCGCGGCGAGCGCCACGGCAGCGGCGATGAGTTTCGGCTGCATTTCCTACCCCCTGTTTCACGAGAAGCTCCGACGAGCATCCCGAACTCCTTCTTTCGAAGATATACGACCGCAACACCTTTGGGCCGCGCTCCGGCGGTCGATCGATTCAGCTGATCGCGGAGCCGCACTGCCCGGAGGCGAACGCGGCGCGGTAGCCGACCCGGCTATTCCGGAAGGCCGAGGGCGGCAACGGCGATCGTGGCCAGCGGGACGCTCAGCAGGCGGGCATCGGAGAACGTGCTGTCCCTGGCGATGTCGTTCATCGCCATGAGGGCGGCTTGCACCGTGACCAGGGCTTGTTCGCGGGTAAGGGTGGGGCGTGCCGCACGGCACAGCCTGACCCATTCGCTGACGTAGTCGCGCTGGGCTTGCACCAGCGGTTCCGCCTGGGCGCCGAGGCTGCGCACTTCGGTGACCAGGATGTCGACCAGGGCCGGGTGGCGCAGGGTGAAGTCGGCGTAGACCGTGACCAGCGCGCGCAGCGCGGCGGCTTCCTCGGCGGCGCCCAGTAGCGCGTCGTCCAGGGTGACCTGGAGATAGCCGTTGGCACGGTGCAGTGCGACCTCGAGGATCTCCAGTTTGCTGGTGAAATGGTTGTAGACGCTCGAGGTGGACAGGCCGACGGCCTCGCCGATCTCCTCCATCCCGGTGCTGGCATAGGTCTGATCGGCGAAGATGCGCAGCGCGGCGCGCAGGATCTGTTCGCGCTTGCTGCCGCGCGAGAGCCCCGCCGGCGGTGGAACTGTCAGTGGCACAGGCACTTCCACTTCGACATTCAGCACCGCCGCGGCGATGCCGACGAGCGTCGCCCGGAATTCGTCGACGGGCAGCGTGGTGCTGTGGAAAGCCGGGCTGAGCAGCGCGGCCAGCGCCGTTCGCGCGCGCAGCCGCGCGCCGGGACCGGGGGCGTCGCCGGTTGTCGCCACCGTGAAGGCCTCGCACAACTGCTGGAAACGGGCGGCGAGGTCCAGGCGCTGTGGGCGCGGGAGGTGGCGTGCCTCGCGCACCCACAGCAGCGGCGCCGTGCGTCGGCCGACCGCGAAATCGGCGACCGCGGACAGCACATCGGGGCTGTCGAGCGTGCTCGCGAACCCGTCGAGCGCCTGCTCGATGGCGGCCCGCAGCAGGTCGTCCTTGCCGGCGAAGTGCCGGTAGAGCGCCGAGGGCCCGACACCGACCGCGGCCGCGACATCGCTCATCGCGATGTTCTCGAAACCGCTGTCGGCGAACAGCGACGCGGCCGCGTCGACGATCAGTTCGCGACGGTTGGCCGGGCGTTTGCGGCGCACGGCGGCGGACGGTGAGGACACCACGGGGATGCTACCGCTCAGCCCAGACGCAGCGATCGACCGATGATCTCCTTCATGATCTCGCTCGTGCCGCCGAGCTCGGCGATGCCGGTGAACAGTTCGCGCGGGACGATCCCCGCCCTTTCCCACTCCGGATAGCCGGGAAGGTCCATCGTGGATCCTCTCTCAGACGGTGTATCCGCCGCCGCAGACCAGGGTCTGGGCGCTGATGTAGTCGGATTCGGGGCGGCACTGTGCCGTCAGCCGACCTTCTCGTACAGGGTGACCACGGCGGCGCCGCCGAGGCCGATGTTGTGTTGCAGTGCCACGGTCACGTCGTCGACCTGCCTTGCTTCGGCCTGCCCGCGCAATTGCCAAGTGAGCTCGGCACATTGAGCGAGGCCGGTCGCGCCGAGCGGATGCCCCTTCGACAGCAGTCCGCCCGAGGGGTTGGTGACCACGCGGCCGCCGTAGGTGTTGTCGCCGTCACGGATGAACTTCTCGGCGGTGCCCTCGGGGGTCAAGCGCAGCGCTTCGTAGCTGAGGAGTTCATTGGCGGTGAAGCAGTCGTGCAGTTCGACCACCCGGATGTCGGCGGGGTCGACACCCGCGGCCTCGTAGACCTGGTCGGCCGCGCGCCGGGCCATGTCGTAGCCGACGAGCTTGGGCAGGTCGTCGAAGGTGTCGGGGGTATCGGTCGTCATCGCCTGCGCGGTGATCGCGACGTCGGTCCGCAGGCCGTGTCGTCGCGCGAAATCCGCGCTGGTGATGATCGCGGCGGCCGCGCCGCAGGTGGGTGGGCAGCACTGCAACCTGGTCAGCGGCCCGAAGATCGGTGGCGATTCGAGCACCTGCTCGACGGTCACCTCGTCGCGGAACACCGCGAACGGATTGTTCTTCGCGTGTGCGCGCGCCTTGACCGAGATCATCGCGAAGGTCGACGGGTCGGTGCCGTGCTTCTCGGCGTATGCGGCGCCCGCTCCGCCGAACAACTGCGCGGCGAACGGGGCGTCGCTCGGGCCGTTGTGCTGGTGTGCCACCGCCATGAAGTCGACGAACGGGCTCGGCCGGTCGGGCCACTTCATGGCGAGTGCGCCGCGCTCCATCTGCTCGAAGCCGAAGGCGAGCACGCAGTCGGCGGCGCCACTGGCGACGGCCTGGCGCGCCAGCCACAACGCCGACGACCCGGTCGAACAGTTGTTGTTGACATTGACCACCGGGATCCCGGTCATCCCCACGCCGTAGAGCGCGCGCTGGCCACTGGTCGAGTCGCCGTAGACGTATCCCGCGTAGGCCTGTTGCACCTGGTCGATCCCGATTCCGGCATCACGCAGCGCGTTGCGGACCGCGCCCGCGGCCAGGACGTCGTAGGGCTCGCTCCTGCTCGGCGTCGAGAACGGCACCATCCCGACTCCGGCAACCTGCACCCGCTGCATCACACCACCACCTGTCTCAGCGAATCAATATTCACTTCATGGTTGCACGACCCTTGACATTCCTTCAAGGGTCGCCACAATGTTATGCAGATCACACGGATCAAGATTCACAATAGAGGAGTTGGCCGTGCACATCACGCAATCACTGCACGCGGCGCTGCAACGCGATCCCGACCGGACCGCCACCATCTGCGGAATCCGCCGCCGCGCGGTCGCCGAATCGGTCGATCGCATCGCGCGGCTGGCGGGGGCACTGCGCGGGCTCGGGGTCGGATCCGGTGATCGCGTCGGGATCTACGCCCTCAACAGCGACCGCTACCACGAACTGCTGATGGCGGTGCCGTGGGCGGACGCGGTGGTCAACCCGGTCAACATCCGCTGGAGCACGGCCGAGGTCGCCTACTCGCTCGTCGATTGCGGCACCGACGTCCTCGTGGTCGACGACGCCTTCGCCGGTGCCGTCGACGCTCTCCGCGCCGAAGCGCCGAACCTGCGCACGGTCGTCTTCGCCGGCGACGGTCCGACCCCCGCCGGCATGCTCGCCTACGAGGAGCTCATCGCCGCCACCGCGCCGATTCCCGACGCCCGCCGCGGCGACGACGACCTCTACGGCGTCTTCTACACCGGCGGCACCACCGGTTTCCCCAAGGGCGTGATGCTGTCGCACCGGGCCTGCCTCACCTCGGCCATGGGCAGCCTGGTCACCACGGACATCCTCACCCGGGGCGGGATGCTGCTGCATGCCGCGCCGATGTTCCATTTAGCCGATATCGCGGCGTGGAATATCGGTAATCTGACCGGCGCGACCCACGTGATCGTGCCGTCGTTCACCCCGACGGCCACCCTCGACGCCATCGTCACCCACCGGGTGACCGACGCGCTGCTGGTACCGACGATGATCCAGCTGCTCGTCGACTCCCCCGGCGCCGCCGACGCCGACCTGTCCAGCCTGCGGCGCGTGCTGTACGGCGCCTCCCCGATCTCGGAAACGGTGATGGCCAAGGCGCGCACCGTGTTCGCCAATGCCCGGTTCACCCAGGCCTACGGGATGACCGAGCTCGCGCCGGTCGCCACCCTGCTCACCGCACAGGACCACGACGATCCCGCGCTGACCCGATCGTGCGGGCGCGCGGCGGTCCACGCCGAGGTCCGCATCGTCGGCGAGGACGACAGCGAACTCGCGCGCGGCGAGATCGGCGAGATCGTGGTCCGCGGCGATCATGTGATGTCCGGCTACTGGAACCGGACGGACGAGACGGCGGCGGCGCTGCGTGGGGGCTGGATGCACACCGGCGACGCCGGCTACATGAACGACCGCGGCTACGTCTTCGTCGTCGACCGGCTCAAGGACATGATCGTCACCGGCGGCGAGAACGTCTATTCGGTCGAGGTCGAGAACGCGGTGGCCAAGCACCCCGCCGTCGCCCAGGTCGCCGTGATCGGTGTTCCCGACCACGACTGGGGCGAGCGGGTGCACGCGGTGGTCGTCCTCGCGCCCGGGCAGACCGCGGCCGAGGCCGATATCCGCGAGTTCTGTCGCCAACACATCGCCGGCTACAAGCTGCCGCGGAGCGTGGAATTCCTCGACGCGCTACCGGTTTCCGGGGCAGGCAAGGTCCTCAAGCGCGATCTGCGCAAGCTGCATTGGGAAGGTGCCGATCGCGCCGTTCACTAGGCACAACGGTGGTCCGGGCGGGCGAAACCGGCCGGGGCGATCACCCGCTCCGGCCGGCCACGGACAGCTACCATGGCGATCGGGACCGGCGACTCGATACGGGCGACCCCGGTGATGACCCAGCACCCGCCTAGGAGGCACTCATGCGTGCGACGGTGGTCAGCAAAGGCGAATTTCGCGTCGAGGAGCTGCCTGCGCCCGAACCCGGGCCGGGCCAGGTGCTCGTCTCGGTGACCCGCTGCGGCATCTGCGGATCGGACCTGCACGCTCGCGTCTACTGCGACGAACTCGCCGATCTGGCCGCCGCCACCGGCTACGGCGGCTTCATGCGTTCGGACCAGCGGATCGTCCTCGGGCACGAGTTCACCGGCGAGATCGTCGAGTACGGGCCGCGCACCCACCGGCGATGGAAGCCCGGCACACCCGTGGTGGCGATGCCGATTCTGCGCAGAGACCGCGAACCGGAGCTCACCGGGCTGTCCGCCCACGCCCCCGGCGGGTATGCCGAACAGGTGCTGACGCAGGAATCGGTGACATTCGAGGTCCCCAACGGACTCGCACCCGAGCACGCCGCCCTCACCGAGCCGATGGCGGTGGGCTGGCACGCCGTCCGCAAGAGCCGGATCGCCAAGGGACAGACCGCGTTCGTCATCGGCTGCGGCCCGATCGGGCTGGCCGTCATCACCATGCTGAAGGCGGCGGGCGTGCGCACCGTGGTCGCGAGCGACTTCTCGCCGCGCCGCCGGGAGCTGGCCCGCGCCTGCGGCGCCGATGTCGTGGTCGACCCGGCCACCGAATCCGCCTGGGAAGCGGCGCCCGAGCCGCCCCGTATCGCCGGCGCCGCGGACATGCTGAACCTGGGCTTCGACATCATGGAACGCGTGCGCCGGATCCCGAAAGTCCCGTGGTGGTACCTGTTTCGCGCGGCGCACACCCTCGATCGCGGCCCGGCCGGTCCCGTCGTCTTCGAATGCGTCGGCGTGCCCGGCATCATCGACCAGATCCTGACCGCCGCGCCGCCGTCGACCCGGGTCGTGGTCGTGGGGGTGTGCATGCAGCAGGACGCGTTCCACCCCGCCAACGCCATCAACAAGGAGATCGAGCTGCGGTTCGTCCTCGGCTACGACCCCGGCGAGTTCCGCGACACCCTCCATATGATCGCCGACGGCACCGTCGATCCCAGCCCGCTGATCACCGGCACGGTCGGGCTCGAGGGTGTCGACGCAGCCTTCACCGCGCTGGGATCCCCGGACCACCACGCCAAGATCCTGATCGATCCGCGCAGCGATAATGTTGCGCCCTGAGGGCGGAGCCGTGGGTCGACCGCCAGCCACGGTGGATTGAAACGCACATAGTTCACGGCGCGGCGTGGCAGGGCTTGTTCACCGCGAGCGCGGGCCCCTCCGACTTCACGGCCGACTCCGCTGACCCGCTAGCACGGGAGCCGGGTGGCCGAAGCGGCTACCGACCAGGATTGTCGGGAGTTGCGGCATCGGCGTCGCCGCCCGGCTTCCGCTCACCAGGCCCGATCCTGCGCGGCCTCATCGCCGGCCGAGGCCCGCCGGCCGAAGCATCCGTACCGGTGCGTTTCCGACGCGACGCGCCGAAGTCGATGACATTCCGTTCTCGCTCGACGTTCCCGCCCGGCGGCGCCACGGGCCGCCCCGCCGCATCGGCCGGCCAGGAACCCGTCTCACCCTGCAGCTCCGCGCGAGTCACGGGCCGGGTGGGAGCCGGGTCGTACACAGTCTCCGGCGACCACGGTTGATGCCGAGCGTCGCCGGCATCCTCTCGACCTCGCCGCGGCCGCCGCGGCAGCCGAACAACGTTCGACGCCCCGCCCTCGGCCGCGCCCGACCCACCGTCGGCGGCCTTCGTCTCTGCCCACTTCCGACGCAGCTGCTCCACCGCATCGAATCGATTCCCACCAGGCCCCGACCCGGCTTCCTGGTCCGACATCGAACTAACCGCGGACAGGCGTCGCGACACCCATCGATCCCACAGCGGCCGACACTCCGAACTTCCTCTCGGGTCTATCCTTCACCTTCACATTCTGCATCACAGCACCCATGATCCGTCTTCGACCCGTCCCCGCGGCGATCGCAGCACGCCGCCGCCGTCAGCAGTGGCGCAGCCCGCTGACGACCGCCCGCTCCCCAGCTCGTTTGCCTGACCAGGACATATCCGGTCCGAAGCACCGCTCGCGGAGCTCGATGGAGTCGGCTACCCGACTCCGGGTACCTGGGCTGTCTATGCCCGGCTCTTCGGTGGCGGCGGAGGAGTCCGCGCCTCGCTGCGGTATTGGTCCCACCAGTGGGGTCCTTCGTTCTGCGAGGCGTCGGGGTCTCTCGGCGGCAGCGATGGGCTGGGGATGCCGAGGGCCCGCAGCCGCCAATCGTCCTCCCGGATCGCGGCCACGATACGGACGGGAACGACTGCCGTGAGCAGCAGGTAGTTGCCCACACAGATCATCAGGCAGACCGGCGGAATGGCGACCACGGTCGCGATCCCGAAGGTTCCCAGCTCGATCGGACCCCGGGAGATGGCGACCACGTTTCCGAGGATGCTCGCCAGCACGGCGGCGACGAGCAGCAGCTCGTAGACCCGCACCAAGGACGTGGCCTTCTCGTCACGGATACCCACCAGCGTGATGAAGGTACAGGCGACCAGCGCGACGGTGAGACCGGCGACCACCGGCCACAGCCATGTCAGGTCCTCGGGTACTCCCGCCACCTGGGCGAGTGTGGAGGTGAAGGTGAACGACGCGATCGCCGCGGCGACCACCAGTACTAGCCCTAGGCCCACAAGCAGCTTCGGCACGGTGAACGGAACAGGTCGAGGGAAAGGGTCCGTGTGGTCCATCAGGCTCCATCCTACGGGCTACGGCCACCAAACATGCAGGCCCTCAACAGAGTACGGCCACCCGCGCGGTAGACGCCGTACGGTCACGAGCCCGATGCGGTCTCTGCCATCGCTCAGCGTGAGCTGACGCAGACGACGTAGCGGCGTTGGCCGTAGACCACACCGCGGTCGCCGGCCGTGCAGACGTTCACGTCCGTGGTGTCGTGCCGGATCTCGAGGACGCGGACCCGACCGGGAACGTCGGCAGCGCATTCCACGTGTTCGACCGCGCCGCCGGACAGGTCGATGCAGCCGCCGACCGTCCAATCGATGTCCAGGCAGAGGGTCTCCTCGACGCCGCCCGGGAGGGTGCGAGATTGTGAGCGGTCGACGTCGCCCGGGCAGTGACCGCCCGCCGACGCCAATTCCGTCACCTTGTAGCGCGAATTGGCACTGCCACACGCGGCCTGCTGAATATCGGCCGGGCCCGCACCCACATCCACACAATCACCGACGCTCAGGTCCACGCGGGGAATCCGGGTCGCGGATTTGCTCAGCGTGGAGGCGACACCGCCGGATAGCTCGAGAATAGTACCCAGCGGCTGAGTTCCCGAAACCTCGGTCAGCGAAGTAGTTGCGGGAGAATCATTGTCGGGCGGTCCGGACACCCGCGCACCGAAACCGGCGATGACCGAAAGCGCGCCGTAGAAGGTCCCGGCCAGGGCAAACACCGCCACCGCCGACACGCCAGCCACGGCCAAGTTCTTCCGACGCGCCATCTGTGTTGTTCCTACTCATCCGCTGGACGTCCCGACCGACGCCCCACTCGCTGAGGAGTTCTTACACGGCCGCACACGAACGTGTCGAATTGTGAATCTGCGCAGTTTTACAGCGGAAAGCTGGTCCAGCGCCCAATTCGGGACGGATAACTCTCCGACGAAAAAGGGTGCTAGGGTCTGCCCGATCTCACTGGCGGACACCAAGGTTCGTGCCATGCCGCGGCACGCTGGTCGACCGCGCAGTCTTCGTCATGCGTAAAGGAAATCCCTGATGAAACTCGGTCACCTCCCCGCGACCGCGCTCCTGGTCGGCACCGCCGTCTGGATCACCGCTGGTGCCGCCACCGCGCAGCCGGTGGCACCGGCTCCCCAGGCCATCGCGTCCGGGATCGACCAGTCCGTGCACTACGAAGCCACCCTCACCGAGTTCTCCCGCGTGCTGACCACCACCGTCACCGGCGGCGCTTTCACCACCACCGACGACAACACCGCGGTCACCCTCACCTCGGATGCGGGCGCCGTCGTCACCCGCATCCCGCTCACCTACCAGATCTCCGGCGCGACAATGCGGGTCACGCAGACGATCTCCGACAACGGTCGCCACCTCGTCCTCACCCCGCAGGCGAACGCCACCGAGATCGGTGAGATGCAGACCATCAGCCCGATGTCCCAGCTGACGAACGAGATCAACCGCAACGTGGTCGGCGTCGTCGCCGGTGGCCTCCTCGGCGGCCTCATCGGCACGGTCCTGGGCTTCGGCTTCCTCAGCATCATCACCGGCCCCGTCGGCCTGGTGCTCGGCGCGATCGCCGGCGGCTACGCCATGGGCGGCCAGCCCTTCCTCGACGCCGTCACCGCCGTCGTCAGCGGTCAACCCTGACCCACCCCCGCTCGTGGATGATCCACGCGGCCACTGCGGACCGAATCGAACCGTGATCCTGGCGGTCCGGTTCGATTCGCCCTGTGTGCGGTGGCAGCAACGGATGCTGTTGACTGTGGCGGGTGAGCGTTCTTCCCGAAGCGGTCGAGGTCGATGGCACCACGTTCGACCGCGTGGATGCGCCCGAAGGGATCGCCTGCTGGACCGCCTGTCTCGACGATCGTGCCGAGACCATCGCGGTGAGCTTGATGATCGAACCCGCGGCAGCCCCCGGTGACGCTGCGGTGCGGGCTGCCGCGCTCGTCCTCACCGAGATCGACCGACTCGTCGCGGCCGGCGCCCACTTCCTGCGCGAACAGCTGCGATCTCCGGAACACGAACTCACGCGGGAAGAATCGGCCCTCCTGGAACGCGAAGTCTTGCCGTTCGCGGGAGCGGAGATCGTCGTCTGGGCGGACGGCACCTGGATGCTTCGCTTCGCCGAGTCCCCGCTACGGATGGCGGACCCCTTCGGCATCGGCGTCACCTTCGACGGCGACGTTCCTCGTGCGGTCGAGGACCTCTCGAGCGCCGAGCCGGTGGACGAGCAGGAATGAGCTGAGCCTGTGCCCGCGTCGCTGCCATCACAGCAGCGCTGGGCGGGTCATAGTGGTCGAATGGGTAACCAGACCACGGTCGCTGCCGCGTTCGAACCTCTGCTGCGAGCCACTTTGGGCCCACACCCGGCGTTGGGGTTCGAATTCTGGGACGGCAGCGCGATCCACCCCGATGGCGCGGGCCCCGGCACGATGCGCGTGCGATCCGCGGCGGCGCTGCGGCACCTGATCTGGGCGCCCGGCGAACTCGGCCTGGCGCGGGCCTTCGTCTCCGGCACAGTGGATCTCGACGGCGACATCTTCACGATCCTGCGCGCCCTCCAGTCCACCGCGCCGAACGACGCCCGCCTCGGCCTCGGCGCGGCCTGGCAGGCGATCGGCGCGGCACGGCAACTCGGCGCGCTCGGTCGCCGCCCGCAGCCGCCCGCGGAGGAGGCGCGACCGCGGCGCGGACCGTTGCACACCAAGGGTCGCGATGCGGCGGCGATCAGCCATCACTACGACGTCGGCAACGATTTCTACCGGCTGGTCCTCGGCCCGAGCATGACCTACTCCTGCGCGCGGTTCGTGCCGGACGACGACGGCTCGCTGGCGGACGCCCAGCGCGCCAAACACGATCTGGTCTGCCGCAAGCTGGGTTTGCCCGAGCGGTCGGGTATGCGCCTGCTCGACGTGGGCTGCGGCTGGGGATCCATGGCGATGCACGCGGCGTCGACTTACGGGGCGCAGGTCGTCGGCGTCACGATCAGCAGCGCTCAGGTCGAGCTCGCTCGCCGGCGGGTCGCCGACGCGGGGCTGTCGGGCAGTGTCGAGATCAGGCTCGCCGACTATCGGGACCTGCGCGGCGAGACATTCGACGCCATCTCCTCGATCGGCATGTTCGAACATGTCGGCTCCCCGCGCGCCGCCGAATACTTCGACACCCTGCGCGCGCTGCTCCACCCGCGCGGACGGCTGCTCAACCACGCCATTTCCTCCCCGGGCGGCTCCACCATGCAGAAGCGATCCTTCATCGGGCGCTACGTCTTCCCGGACGGCGAACTCGTCGATGTGGGCGAAGTCGTCCTGGCCATGGAGCGCGCCGGATTCGAAGTTCGTGACGTGGAAGCCTTGCGCGAGCACTACGCGCGCACCCTCCGTCAGTGGGTCGCGAACCTGGAAAACGGTTGGGAACAGGCGGTGTCACTCGTCGGCGAAGGGCGAGCCCGAATCTGGCGACTCTATATGGCCGCCTCCGCGCTGGGCTTCGAGGACGGCGGCCTCGGGCTTCACCAGGTGCTCGGCGTCGTGCCGGAGGCGACGGGATACGCCGATATGCCCGCGACACGGCGGGTGTGGGGATAGACCTCAGCCCGCCGCGGTCGTCGAGCTCGGCATGCCGCTGCCGATATCGCGCCCCGCCGTCGTGCCGGTCAGTTCTTGACGGGAGCGGGATCGAATCCGGTGAGCAAGCCGTGACCGGGCATAGGATCGGCCGCATGGCTACGCGGCTCGTTCAGATCCATATGAAGGCTCTCGATGACGTTGCGCTCGGCGGGTTCTGGGCGGAGGCGCTCGGCTGGGGTACGGGCAGCGAGGAGCCCGGGGTGACCAATCTCGAGCCCGTCGGTTTCGTCTATCCCGATCCCGCCGCGGTCTGCATCGACATCGTTGTCGATCCGGATCCCAAGACGGTCAAGAACCGCGTGCACCTCGACCTGGCCACCAGCTCCGCCACCCAGCAGGCGGAGCTGGTCGCGCGCCTCCGTTCGATCGGCGCGACACCCGCGGACGTGGGCCAGGGCGACGTGCCGTGGACGGTCCTCGCCGACCCGGAGGGCAACGAATTCTGTGTGCTGGAGCCTCGACCGGTCTACCAGGGCACCGGTCCGATCGCCGCGGTGGTCGTCGACTGCGTCGATCCGCGGGCCATGGCCCGGTTCTGGGGCGAGGCGATGGACTGGACCGTGCACGAGATGTCCGACGACTACGCGACGCTGCGGTCCGCCGCGGGTGCCGGCCCCTATCTCGAGTTCCTCCGCACGACCGAGCCGAAGACCGTACGCAATCGCGTCCACCTCGACCTGCGGCCCTACCCCGGCGACGACCACGCGGCGGAGGTGAACCGGCTCCGAGCCCTGGGCGCCACCGACCTCGACATCGGCCAGGGTGACGTGCCGTGGACGGTCCTCGCCGACCCGGAGGGCAACGAGTTCTGCGTGCTCACCCCGGCGTAGCAATCATCGAAACACATTGGGAGAGAGACTTGTTCGTCCGTCACGAACGCCGACGCACGTCGGCTCGGCGCCATCGGTCGACCGTCACCGTCGCGGCGGTGATCGCGGCCTTGGTGTTCAGCGCGCCGGCGTGCGCGCCGCCGGCCGACGAACGCACGGCAGACCTCCAGCGAGATCTGGAGGCGATCACCGCGCTCGGCGTCAGCGGCGCGCAGGCCACCGCGGTGGACAGCACGGGTCGAAACTCGGTAGTCGTCAGCGGCGTGGCCGAGGTCGGCACGAATCGGCCGGTGCCGGGCGACGGCTACTTCCGGATCGCCAGTGCCACCAAGCCGATCGTCGCCACCGTGGTTCTTCAACTCGTCGGTGAGGGAAAGCTGTCGCTGGAAGACAGTGTGGAGCAGCATCTGCCAGCGGTCGTCAGGGGTACCGGGGCCGGACACGCGATCGATGGCCGCGCGATCACGATCCGTCATCTCCTGCAGAACACCAGCGGATTACTCGACGACTACCCCGGCTTCGATTCGAAAGAACAGTATGTGGCACACCGTTTCGATGTCTACTCCCGGGAAGAGTTGATACAGCGGTCCATGGCGGTAACTCCCGCCTTCGCTCCCGGCGCGGGATGGGCATATTCGAATACGAATTTCCTCCTGGCCGAGACGATCATCGAGAAGATCACCGGCAACAGCTGGCAGGACGAGGTCGACCGCCGAATCCTCCACCCACTGGACATGCGACATTCGGTATGGCCACGCGGACGTACGACACTGCCCGACCCCCATGCGCGCGCCTACTCGGTGTTCACCGGTAGCGGCGAATTCGTCGACACCACCGAAATCCTCGACGGCACCGAGAATTTGATCTCCACCGCCGCCGACATGAACACCTTCTACCGGGCCCTGCTCGGCGGCGAACTGCTGCGCCCCGCGTATCTGGAGCAGATGAAGACGACGGTGGCGATCGATGCGAAGATCGAAACTCTCTGGCCTGGTGGGCAATACGGCCTGGGTTTGGTCAGGCGGCCGCTCGCCTGCGGCGGCGAGTACTGGAGCCACGGCGGCGGCGATGCCGGGTTCATCACCACCGACGGTGTCACCTCGGACGGAAAACGCAGCATCGTCATCTCGCAGACCACAGCACTGCAAGACAAGGTGATCGAGCAGGAGCAGAAAGCGAGCGAAACGGTCGCCCACGCGCTCTGCGGCGAAGCGCCACGATGAAGCGCGTACTCCGCCACCGGTTCACCGACGCAGGGTCTGAGAGACACGACGGCGCACGGCGTAGATCACGATGCCGAGCACGACGACTCCCGTCCCCGCCAGCACGGATGCGGTAGGCAGCGTACAGGCCAGGATCGAGCAGCCGAGCAGCCCGACGACCGGAACCCAGCGCGGCGGGCGGCCTTCGGACGGGGTCAGCGTCCACGCGGCCGCGTTGGCCACGGCGTAGTAGAGCAGTACGCCGAACGAGGAGAAGCCGATCGCGGCCCGGATGTCGGTCGTGGCCGCGGCGACGGCGACGATCACACCGACCACCACCTCGGCGCGGTGCGGCACCGCGAATCGCGGATGTACCGCCGCCAGTCCGTGGGGCAGGTGGCGGTCACGGGCCATCGCCAGCGTCGTGCGCGATACACCGAGAATCAAGGCCAGCAGCGAGCCGAGCGCCGCCACGACGGCACCGACCCGCACCACCGGTTCGAGCCAGCCGGCACCGGCGACCCGCACGACGTCGGACAACGGTGCGCTCGCCTGCGCCAACCCGCTCGGCCCCAGCACGATCAACGCCGCGATCACGACGAGCGCGTATACCACCAGCGTGATGGCCAGCGCCAGCGGAATCGCCCGGGGAATCGTGCGCGCCGGATCGCGGACCTCCTCGCCCAGGGTCGCGATCCGCGCGTATCCGGCGAACGCGAAGAACAGCAGGCCCGCCGCCTGCAACACCCCGACCACGGTGACATCGGAGCCCAGTTCCAGCCGCGCGATCTCGGCGGACCCGGACGTGAACGCCGCGACCACGACCGCGGCCAGCACCGCCAGCACGATCGCGACGATCACCCGGTTCAGCAGCGCCGATTTCTGGACACCGCGGTAGTTCACCGTCGTCACCGCCACGACCGCGCCGACGGCCACGGCGTGCGCGTGCGCCGGCCACGCGTACGTGCCGACGGTCAGCGCCATCGCCGCGCACGATGCGGTCTTGCCGACCACGAAACACCAGCCGGCCAGGTAGCCCCAGAATTCGCCGAGCCGTTCGCGCCCATACACATACGTGCCACCGGAGGCCGGATAGCGGGCAGCCAGCCGCGCCGAGGAGGTCGCGTTGCAGTACGCGACCACCGCGGCCACCGCGAGCCCCACCAGCAACCACGACCCGGCCGAGCGTGCGGCCGGCGCCAGGGCCGCGAAGATCCCGGCTCCGATCATGGCACCGAGCCCGATCATGACCGCGTCGGTCACTCCCAGACTTCGGCGCAGCCCGGTCGGCGTTGTATCGGACACCCTGCTCCCGTCTCAGCACTTCCGTCGATATCCATCAAATCCATTTGATGGGTTTGGTGATATCCTTGATCGGTGACGTCGACTCGTCAAGCTGTTCCACCGTTTGTTCATCTGGCCGCCCATCCGGTGCGATGGCAGTTGCTCAGGGAACTGACGGGCAGCGACTATCGCGTCCGAGAGCTCGCGGCCCGCCTGGACGAGCCACAGAACCTGGTCTCCTACCATTTGCGGCTACTGCGCGAGGGTGGACTGGTCACCACCACGCGCAGCAGCCATGACGGCCGCGACAGCTACAACCACCTGGACCTGGACCGCTGTGCCGAGCTGCTCGCCGACACGGGCACCGCCTTGCACCCCGCGCTGGATCTGCGGCCGAACCCACCGGTTTTCGATCCGCCGTCGGCACCGGCGGTGCTGTTCGTCTGCACCGGCAACAGTGCCCGCTCGGTGATCGCCGAAACCCTGCTCCGTCATCGCAGCGACCACCGGGTGGATGCCGTCAGCGCGGGCAGCCGCCCGAAACCGGCCATGCACCCCTACACGGTCCGGGTATTGCGCGACGAGTTCGGCATCGACATCAGCGGACGGTCCCCTCGTCCGCTGTCCGAGGTCGCCGACATCCGATTCGACGCGGTGATCACCCTGTGTGACAAGGCCCGCGAGGTCTGCCCGGATTTCGCCGACGACCCCCGCCGCAGTCATTGGAGCATCCCCGATCCGGCGGCAGCGGGCGAGCACTACCCGTTGTTCCAGGCCACAGCGACCGAGATCGACACCCGCGTCCGCTACCTGCTGCCGACCCTCACCGTCCCCGCGAAAGGAAGCGCGTCATGACACCATCCACCGAATACGTCGGCGTCCGCTATCTGGTCGACGACGTCCCCGCGGCCATCGAGTTCTACACCGGCACACTCGGTTTCACCGTCAACATCGATGCCGCACCCGCCTTCGCCGACGTCGTCCGAGGATCGTTGCGACTCCTGCTGTCCGGCCCGGCCAGTTCCGGCGCGCGGGCCACTCCCCCCGAGATCACTACCCCCGGCGCCAACCGTATCCATCTCGTCGTCGACGACCTGGACGCCGAGATCGCCCGCCTGCGCGACATCGGCGTCGAATTCCGCACCGGCACCGTCACCGGACCCGGCGGAAGCCAAATACTGCTCACCGACCCCGCAGGCAACCTGATCGAACTGTTCCAGCCCGCCGCTCCCCAGCCGAGGATCGGCTGAGCTGTCGACGCACTATCGATTCAGGCCGGGGAGCCGCCGTCCATGACATCGATCCACCAGGACTGCAGGGGGCTCGGATCGGGCCAGTGCACGCACGGTGTCTCGGGGGCGGGTTCGGGGCGCGTGGGATCCGCGTCGAGATCGTCGTTCATGACGGAGGTCTCTCGGTAGTGCCGCAGCGACGGCTGAGCGCGCATGCGCGTCAGCCGCCCTCGGGCGAATGGTGGCCGACTCGGCCGACGGCGTGCAGGATCTGGGCGTTCGCGACGTCGGCCGGGGTGTCCGCCGCGATCACCAGCAGGGTGAGGTGGACGCCGTTCACCCCGACGAAGTGCATGGTGTCGGGAAGCTGGCCGATGTCGGGGACCCGCAGGTCGACGCCGTCGGGGTGGTCGATGCGGCGCTGGTTGCGGCTGGTCACGTTCCAGTCGAAGCTGATTCGCGCCGTCCGGCCGAGGCGGGGTGTGAGGGCACTGATCAAATCGTGGAGTTCGGCGGTGAGGTTCGCCGTCCGCGGCCACCAGGCGCCGTCGAAAAGCTCGGTGTGACTTTCGCTGCCGCGCAACAGTAGTCGCGGGGTTCTGGTCGGAACGCTGAACGGCTGCTGGTCGTTGTCCGCCGCGCCCATCGCCTGATGGTTGGTGATGTGACGTGGACTGTCCGTGTCCTCGGGTTCGGCAGCGGGGTCGGCTTCGGCCGCGGCCATCAGGGACTCGTGGGCGACCCGCTCGTCGGTGTCGGCGGGGATCACCTGCAGCACGAGCATGCTCGCGTCGCGCCCGAACACATACATCGTGTTCCACACCTCGAAGTGGTAGGAATCCAGCCGGACGGTCTCCCCCTCGATCGTGATCCGCGCGGGTGCCGCCGCCCAGCACGACGGGTCGTACACGACACGCCAGACCGGGCCCAGCCGCACACCGAGCACCGCGAGCAGGTCGGGGAGTTCGGCGGCCAGATCGTCCGAGCGCGGCCACCAGGCGCCGTCGATGTAGCGGTCGCCCGCGGACCGTGACCGCATCCGCAACCGCGGCGTGTAGAGCGGGGGAACCTGGTGACGGGCGGGTGCCGCGGCGGGCTGACGAGTTTCGCGAACACGCATGACGATCGGTCCTTTCAGCCGGGATCCGAGGAATCGGTATCAGCTCCGGGGACCTGTTACACCTCCAGTAGACGCGTGAATCCCCCGGTTGTCAACGCTGTAGGTCTACACTGGCAGCGACAACCGAGTAGACGGAGGTGCCCTCATGGCCGAGGATTCGACTGATGGCGCCCGCCGCCCCACCGGTGCGGTGACCAGGGATTCCGTGCTCGCCGCGGCGCTCATGATCGTCGATCGCGACGGCATCGAAGCGCTCTCGATGCGCCGCCTGGCCGAGGCGGTCGGCCGGGACCCGATGGTGATCTATCGCCATCTGCCCAACAAGGCCGCCGTGCTCGACGGCGTGGCCGAGATGGTGTTCGAACAGCTGATGGTCGACGCGGACGACCCCGACTGGGCGGCACAATTGCGCGCGGTCGCCCGCGCGTTCCGCGCACTGGCACTCGCCCACCCGAATGTCGTCCCACTGCTGGTCACCCGGCCGTTGTCGACCCCGCTGGGCATGCGTCCGATCGCGGTGGTCCGGCCCCTCGAGCACATCCTGCGGCTGCTCACCCGCGCCGGTTTCACCGGTCCTGACGCACTGCACGTCTATCGCGCCCTGTTCGGCTTCCTCTACGGTCACGTCCTCAACGAGCTCCAGGAGGTCGTCGAACGCCCCGAGGAATCCGACGAGGTCCTGCGCCTGGGCCTGCACCGCCTGCCGATCACCGAATTCCCCCTGGTACGCGAGCTCGCCCCGACCCTGGCGGCGTACGACGGCGCCGCCGAACTCGAGCGCGGCCTGGACATCCTGCTCACCGGCCTGACCGCGACCCTGCCCTCCCCCGCGGGCTGATCGCCCGGCCACCTTCACCTCTACGCGGTGCGTCTACACCGTAGATATCCACTGTAGGAATCCGTAGGATCGATGCTACGACCAGGCGAGGACCCCCATGGCCATTACCGAAGTCGCGGTCTACGCGCACCTGAGCAAAGCCGATGTCGAGGCGCTCGGCGAGGAACTCGACGCGATCCGGCGCGACATCGAGGAGCGGCGCGGCACTTCCGACGCCGACTACATCCGGCGCACGATCGCGTTCCAGCGAATCCTCGACGCGAGTGCGCGGCTGCTCCTGGCAGGCACCGGCTCGCGCCTGGGCTGGCTCGTCGGCACCTCGGCGCTGGCCGCGGCCAAGAGCATCGAGAACATGGAGATCGGCCACAATGTGTCGCACGGCCAATGGGATTGGATGAACGATCCCGAAATCCATTCCCGCACCTGGGAATGGGACATGGCCGGAGTGTCGTCGCAATGGCGGTACTCGCACAACTACCGCCACCACATGTTCACGAACGTGGTCGGTATGGACGACGACGTCGGATTCGGCGTGATCCGGGTGACCAGGGACCAGCAGTGGCGACCACGCCTGCTCCTGCAACCGCTGCAGAACCTGTTCCTGGCAGCCACTTTCGAGTGGGGCATCGCCCTGCACGGCCTGTATTCCGAACGCGACCGCGCCGCGACCGCCGCCGAGAAGACCGCGCACACCAAGGCTCTGGTCCGCAAGATCGGCAGGCAGACGGCCAAGGACTACCTGTTCTTCCCGATCCTCAGCCGACGGCGCTGGCGCCGCACCCTCACCGCCGACATCGCCGCCAACGCACTGCGCAACCTCTGGGCCTATGTCGTGATCTTCTGCGGCCACTTCCCCGACGGCGCCGAGAAATTCACCCCGGCCGCGATCGAGCACGAAACCCACGGCGAGTGGTATCTGCGCCAGATGCTCGGTACCGCCAACTTCGACGCGGGCCCGATCCTGGCCTTCCTCAGCGGCCACCTCTCGCATCAGATCGAGCACCACCTCTTCCCCGATCTCCCCAGCAACCGCTACGCCGAGATCGCGGTCCGGGTGCGCGCGCTGTGTGACAAGTACGACCTGCCCTACACCACCGGCCCGCTACCCCGGCAGTACCTGCTCACCCTGCGCACGATCAACAAGCTCGCCCTCCCCGACTCGTTCCTGCTGGCGACCACCGACGACGCCCCCGAAACCGCGTCCGAACGCAAGTTCCCCACCGCGGCACCCACCGAGCCGGGAACGATCCGGCGTGGCCTGCGCACCGCGCTGCGCTCGAGGTAGTGCGCCACGGATCGGCCCGATCACGCGGTCCGCTGGTGATCCGGCGATGACAGGCCGCGCGTGTGCTTCGCCCACCGGCGCAATCCGCCCGGCCGGCGCAACATCAGGACACCGATGGCGACGACGGCGATGCCGCGCGGCGCTTCGTAGATGAATCCGGACAGTCCCTGAGTGGCGGGGATCGGGAGGAAGAACCCGACCATGCCGAGCAGCGTGAGCACCGCGATCCAGCGGGGAACCGTGTTGTTGCGCAGCATGCTCGCGCCCAGCAGACCCATCCCGGCGAGCATGACCAGACCGCCGAGCGTGTTGAACAGTGCGAACGCGGTCGAGTCGATCATGTTGTCGTCGGCGGCGATCAGGTGCGCGGTGTCGGGGTCGGACGCGAACGGGTAGGCGACGAACAGCTCGACGGTGAGATGACCGGTCGCGGTGACGATATTGCCGACCAGGTAGCAGACCGTGCCGATGAATCCGGCCGTGCCGAGTCTCGGCCGCAGCCACACGTACATTCCGGGCAGGCCGAGGACCAGCAGGACGGTTCCCAGGCCGAGCAGGATCTGCGCGATTGGAGTGCCCGGGCTGGTGAGCGCCTCGACCGAATGGCCCTTGCCCGCGACGATCGGATGCAGCGTGCCGCCCGCGATGCACAGGGCGCCGCCGACGGTCAGCGCGGCACCGCACATTCGCAGTACAGTCTGGCGAGAGGGGCCGCCGACGACGGTCCGATCTTCGCTGGTGGCCGGGGTTGGCAGGAGTGCTTGCATGTGTGTCATGAGCCAAGAGTCGACGAGGGCGCTGGTGTGACGCTGGTGCGCGGCCGGTCCGGCGACGACCTGCCCGCCATCGCGGTGCTCGGGCCGCTGGAGGTGCGCGGCTCGGACGGCACCCGCATCATCATCCCGGCGCGTAAACACGCCGACCTCCTGGTCATCCTCGCGGCTGAGCGCACCACCCGCAGCGCGCGCTATCTGTGCGAACTGCTGTGGCGGGGAAGCCCGCCCGAGAGCGCCCTGGTCACCTTGCAGGGCTACGTGTCGCGATTGCGCCGGGCCCTGCGGCCACTTCCCGAATTCCGGATCGAGACGGGCCCGAACGGCTACGTGCTGCGGTGCGGCGGGTCGGGCACCGATCTGGATCTGCTCGACGTGCTGTCCAGGGACGCTCGGGCGGCACACGCCGACGGTGACGTCCGGCGAACCGTCGATCTGCTCGAACGCGCGTTGCGCCTGTGGCGCGGCGATGCGCTCGCCGATGTGGACGACGTCGCCGAACTCGCTCCCGAACGGGCGCGTCTGGATGAGCTGCGATCGGAGCTCATCGAATTGTGCGCCGAGGGATTGATCGTGCTGGGTCGCGCCCGGCACGCGGTCACACTGCTCACCGACGAACGCGAGCGGCATCCGCATCGGGAAGGCACGGCACGGCTGCTGGCGCTGGCGCTGCGCGACTGCGGACGGACCTCGGAGGCGCTCGACGTTCTCGCCCGGTTGCGCCGGTCGCTGCGCGACGATCTCGGGCTCGATCCCGCGCCCGACACCCTCCGGGTCGAGAACGAAATCCGCCATCCGGCAACGCCGTCGACGGCCCCGGTGTCGGGGCGGTCCGCCCTCGTCGGACGTGACGACGTCGCCGCAGTCCTCGATCGCGCCCGAAACCGGTCGCAGCAGGGACTGACCGTCGTGACGGTGCGCGGCGCTCCTGGAATCGGTAAGACGGCCGTCGTCGACGATACTGTGCGACGCCACGGCGATGTGGCCTTCTTCACCGCGGGCATCAGCGGGGTGGGCGCTTCCGCTCTGGCGACGCTGATGCCGTGGCTGGATCAGGCCGCGCTGGCGGGGCGCGCCGTCCCCGACATTCCGACGCCGCGCTCGCTCGCCACATTGTTCGCGGACGTGGCCCGGGAGACCGGCCGAATGGTCGCGATCATCGATGACGTGCAGTGGGCCGACCCCGACTCGGTGCGGATGATCGCGGCGGCCATGCGGGTGCTGCGCGCTCATCCCGTCTTGCTGCTGCTCACGATCCGGCCCGAGCCGCTGCCGGCCGAGGTGGGCGCCGCGGTCCGGCTGCTCCAATCCGCGGGCGCCCATGTCGCGGTGGACCTGCCGCCGTTGTCCGACGCGGCCGTGGACGCGTTGGTGCGCGCCGATCCGGGTTCGGCCGGTCCCGAGGTACGCGCCCAGATCGTCGAGTTGAGCGGCGGCAGCCCCTTCGTCGCGGCACAACTGTGCGATCTCGTTCGGGCCGGCCGCCTCTTGGACGTCGGCGGCGCCGCGACCGAGATCACGGCGGCGAAGCTGGGCGCGGTATCGCCGTCGGCGCGAGCGCTCGCCGAGGTGCTGGCCGTCCTCGGTCCGCAGGCTTCGATCGGACTGGTCGCCGCCGCCGACGGTGCGCCACGGTTCGATGATCGGATCGGTGAGCTCGTCGCCGCGCGGGTCGTCTCGGTCGAGGACGGCACCGTCGCGTTCGGGCACGAACTCGTGCGCTCCGCCGTGCTCGCCACGATCGGTGAGGTACGGACGGCGCTGTTGCACAGGCGGATCGCGGACGCGCTGGCCGACCTGCGACCCGGTGCGCTCACGGCGCAGGCACGGCATCGCAGCGCCGCCGCACTCGATTCGCTGGATGCCACCGCGGCGCACGCCTGTGTCGCCGCGGCCCGGGACGCGCTGCGGCGGGACGCGGCCACCGAGTGCGCCGAACTCGCCGCTCGCGGGGTCCGGCACGCGGATCCCGGCGATGCGGAGTTGTTGATCGAGTTCGATCGGCTTGCGGGACAGGCGCACAACCGTCTCGGACACTACGACGCGGCCGCCGCGTGTTTCGACCGCGCCGGTCGGCGATGCGGTGAACGCGGCGACTGGTCCGGGCTGGCGCGGACCGCGCTGCTGGCCGCACCGCGTGGCGTAGCCGGCTACTTCTCCGGATACGGTGTGGTGCAAGCGGGTTCGTCGGGGCTGCGGGCGCAGGCCCTGGCTCATCGCCTCGATCTCGACGCCGACCTGGTCGCCGAGGTGGAAGCGGTCGAGGCCACCGACCGCGCGATTCACGGTATCGCGGGCGATCTCGACGCCCTGGCCGATGCGCGGGCGCGCAGTGCGCCGGGGCGTCGATCATGGCCACAGGTACTGCTGGCCGAGTTCGTGTGCACCTGGGACCCGACAACTGTCGCCGACCGGCACGAGATCGCCGAGGAACTAGAGGAGCTCGCGGGCCACGACCGCACGGCGCGGGCGACGGCGGTCCATCTGCGCCGTGTCTGTGCCCTCGAGGCGGGCGATCTGCGGCTGGTCCGCCGACTGTCGGCCGAGTTCGCCCGGCTCGCCGCCGACGGCGGCACCGACCTCGCGGCCACCCAGCTGTGGTGGCAGGTGATGCTCGCCGTGCTGCGTGGCGACTACCGGCAGTCTCGGGCGCTGATGACGCACTTCGCCGACGATCTGGGCACGGTCGACGATCGGGCGCGGCTGCTCGCCGAGGCCTCGATGCTGACGAGCGGTTCGATCGAGCTGTGGCACCGCGGACGCCTCAGCGAGGTACTGGCCGACGCGGACCGCATGGCCGAGGACTTCGACGAGGACTTCGCGCTCGTGGTCGCGATGGCCGCGGCGGAGATCGGTGACCACGATCGGGCGATGTCGTCGATCGAGTCCGTCATCGCCCAACTGGGGAGGTGGCACGGCCCGCGCGTCGTCGTGCGTGTGCCGTTGCTCGTCGAGGCGCTGCTCGCGGTCGGTCAGCGCGCGCCGCGGCTTCGCGACCGGGTCGTCGAGCTCGCCGCCGAACTCGAACCGCTGACCCGGGGGTGGGGTGAGACGTTGATCGTGCAGTGGCCGGGACTGGTGTGTCTCGGACCGTCGGGGCTCTACCGCGGTACCGCACGCGGGATCCTCGGTCTCCGGGGCGCGCGCGATGAGGTGGTCGCCGCGCAGCACCGGGCGCGCGCACTCGGCGCGCGCCCCTATGAGTCGCGCGCCGCGGATCGCCTGACACGGTGGCCGTTCGGCTGAGCCGTCACCACCCTTGCGCACCGCCCGTGGGCAGACGATCCGCCGGGCGGGTAGCGCGGTGCAGGTAGCAGACCGTCGAGCTCGCCGACCGGCTGCCTGGGGCACGTCATCCCCCACGGGTATACCGGGAAACAGCACCCACGGTGGAATGGCTCGCGGCTCGGTCGGCCGGCGTCGGCCAGTCACGCGGTATTCCGAGGAGGGCGCTCACCCAGCGGATCGCCGACATCACCGCGTGGAGGTCGTCGAATCCCTGTCCGAAGGCCTCGGTGCGATCGTCGATGCGGAAGGGGCACAGGCACGTGTGCGGGCGGTGGGGGTCGCGGCGAGGGCGCCCGATCACGATCACCACCGGACCGGCGGCGGTGTCGACGGCCCGTGCGCCCAGGGGCGGGCCGAATGCACGGGCGTTCGCCGTGCAGGCGCCGCCGACGCGTGGTCGGTCGGTCAGGGGTTCGCGCAGCCGATGCGGATCGGCCGGGTTGTCCGGCGAGACGAATCTGCCTGTCGCACTGTGGATATCGATCAGGGCGGCGTACACCGCAGCGAGTCTGTCCGGCCCGCGGACTCGATGGGTGCGTGTGCCCGCGACGCGATAGGTGCAGTGCCAGTCCTGCGTTGTGGTGTCCTGCCGGGGGTCGGCGATCTCCACTCCGAATTCGTGGTCGCCGTCGCGGACGGTACTCGCCACGATTACTTCGCCCAGGTCGCTGTTCACAGTTTCCTCCTGATGGGTCCGTGGGATGACCAGCGCACAGTCACGCCGCCCGACCGGATGTGCCGTAGTGCGCAGGGAGTTCGCTCCGCACCCGCCCGGAGATGGGTGATCGTGGTGGTCCGGAATCAGCGCACCGTCACCACCCGGGTGTGCCGCCCGGTGGCGCCGTCGGGGAACGGCGCGGTGCGGGCCTCGGTCTGGACGTTGCCCGTGCCGTCGACGGCACGGACGCGCAGCGTGTGCGTGCCGGGCGCGGCATCCCACGTCCAGGTCCACTGCCGCCAGGTGTCGATCGAGTAGGCCGTGGCGAGCGTGGCCTGCCGCCACGGGCCGTCGTCCACCTGCACCTCGACGGCGGCGATCCCGCGTCCTTGCGCCCAGGCGACACCGGCCACGGTCACCGGCCCGGCGGCGAGGGTCGCGAACGCGGCGGGGACATCGATCCGCGACGCGGTCTTGATGGGCGCCCGCTCCGACCAGCCACGCTCGGTCCAATACGCACGGGCCCGGTCGAAGCGGGTGAGCTCCAGGTCGACGACCCATTTGGTGGCCGACACGTAACCGTAGAGACCGGGCACGATCATCCGCACCGGATAGCCGTGCGCGACGGGCAGCGCAGCGCCGTTCATGGCCACCGCGAGCAGGGCGTCCGGATTGCCCAGGACCGCGTCGAGCGGGGTGCCTGCGGTGAAGCCGTCCACGCTGCGCGACAGGACCATGTCGGCGTCGGGCGCCGGACCCGCCTCCGCCAGCAGGTCGGCGAGGCGATAGCCGGTCCAGGTGGCCGTTCCGGCGAGCGTGCCGCCGACCTCGTTCGACACGCAGGTGAGTGTGATCAAGGATTCGACGGCGCGGCGAGCGCTCAATGTGTCGAAGTCCAGCACGATCTCCCGGTCCACCATCCCGTGCACGCGCAGCCGCCACTGCGCGCGCGTCAGCGACGGCAGTTGCAGCGCCGTGTCGATGCGGTAGAACTCCGCGGCCGGCGTGACGAACCGGGTCAGGCCGGGCACCGGAAGATCCATCTCCGGCAGTACCGGCGATGCCGGGTCGGCGACGCGCGGTGGCACGAACGCCGCACGGTCGGCTCCGATATCGCGCAGCCGGCCACCGATGATCCGGCCCGCCGCTCCCGCTGCCGCCGCCCCGGCGGTCACCCCCGCGACGGCCAGCAGGAAGCCACGCCGGCTGAGACCGTCACCAGGTGGCCGATGGACCGGAACGACGAAAAGCAGGCCGAGCGTGGCGATTCCCGCCGCCGTTCCCACCAGCGCGGGAACCGCGAAGGCCGGGCCCGCGGTCGGCCGCAGTACCGCGAGAACCGTGACAGCGGCACCCAGCACACCCAAGACCGTGGCACCCGATACGGGGCTGCGGCGGGCGAGCAGCCCGATCAGCGCGGCGGCCGCCGCCATGACCGCGGCCATCGTGATCGCCAGTGCCAGTTTGTCGTTCGTACCGAACCAGCGGATAGCGCTGTCTTTCAACCATTTCGGTGTGTGATCGACGACGGTGGCACCGAGGACGTAGAACGGGGAGGCGGCCGGATCGATGAACACCGCGACGAGGTGCCCGACGCCGACCACCGTCGTCGCGGCGGCCGTCGCCGCGAGCGCGGCCGTGGCGCGGCCCAGTGGCCGATGGGTGAACGCGGTGCGGCGGACCATGCTGTCACTCCTGAGGTATCGAGTGCCGGCGCGGCCCGCCGCGGGCGGGTCAGCCGACTGTCATGCTGACGATCGGTGGTGTGGTCGGCCCGGCCGAACCACCGGCGGGTTCGACCGTCACCGCGAGGGTGTCGGCGGCGTCGACGGCGGTGACCACCGAGGCGGGGCCGTCCATGACCGCCACCGAGCGGGGTGCGCCGCCCGCGGGCACGCGCCACAGCTGGTACGCCCGGTCGGCGGGCAGCGCGGGCATGTCGCTGAACGACACCGCCGCGGCACCCAGCGCCGCGGACTGATGCACCGTCATCGCGCCGCCACCGGTGATCGCGACCGACGACTCCCGGCTGTCGGGCTCCTCGACCACCTGCTGCGCGGTGATCGCGCCGGTGTCGTCGTTCGCATGGTCGATCACGACCGCGATCCCGGTGCCGATACCGACCGCGACGACCGCGGCCGCGGCGACGGTCAGCCAGCGCAGGCGCCAGCGCTTGCCGAGCGGGTCCCGGCGGGCGAGCGGACGCACCTGCGGATCGAGCTGGTCCAGTGCCCGCAGTAGCGCGGATTCGAGCCGGGCCGGCGGCGGCACCGAGTCCGACACGGTCAACGCGGCCATGGTCTCGCGGATACGATGCACGGCGGCGAGGAACTCCTGCGCGCGCTCGGGGTCCGCCGTGGCGAGCTCATCGTCGATGGCGCGCCGCTGCCGGGGATCGAGCGCGTCGAGGGCGTACGGGTAGGCGTCGTCGAGCCAAGGCCGAGGGGTCCGCCGATCTGTCTCGCTCATCGGGAATTCCCTCCGGTCAAACAGTTTTCGAGTCGCTTCAAGCCGTCTCTGATCCGGCTCTTCACCGTCGGCAACGGCACGTCCAGGGTCTCGGAGACCTCGGCGTAGGTGCGCCCGCTGTAATAGGCCAGCGCGACGGCCTCACGCTGCAGGTAGGTCATCGTTTCGAGACAGTCCTGGACCGACTGCTCGTCGAGTCGCTGGGTGACCTCCTCGGCCACGATGTCGTGGTCACGGCCGAGGTGGGTGTGGCCGAACACCAGGTCGCGGCTGGTCGCCGATTGTTCGGCGCGCACCCGGTCGACCGCGCGACGGTGGGTCAGCATCATCAGCCAGCCGATCGGGCTGGCCTTGCCGACGTCGTACTCCCCCGCCAGCGACCAGACCTGCAGAAATACTTCCTGCGCGATGTCCTCGGCGGCGCCGTGGTTGCGCACCACCCGCAGCGCGAGCCCGAACACCCGGGGACTGGTGGCACGGTAGAACTCGGCGAACGCCGTCCGGTCCCCGGACGCGATCTCGCCGAGCAGGATCACCAGCCGGGCTTGCACGGCGTGGTCGGGTTTGGCGGGCGCCGGGCAGGCGGGCGCCGGATCGGTCACCACGCGCAACCGGATCGGTGAGGAGCCCGGGTGGTTCGTCATCGTGTGGTCCCTGCGTGCATCAGCATGAGAGGGACTTCGGCCAGCCCCGCGGTACGGATGGGCGCCGCCGAAGACTTTCTCCCGCAACTCTACGGTTCCCGGCGGCGTGACCATCGTGGACCTCACGCCGCGGGCGGCATGAGCACGCTGTCGATCATGTAGACCGTCGCGTTCGCCGTGCGCACACCACCGCAGACCACGGACGCGTCGCCGACCTTCAGGCTGTCGCCCGAGCCGGTCACCGTGACCTCGGAGCCCTCGACGGTCTGGTGCGTGCCCGCGACGTCCTGCGGCGCGAGCTGACCCGGCACCACGTGGTAGGTCAGGATCTGGGTGAGCGTGGCCGAATCGGTCTTCAACGACTCGACGGTGGCCGGATCGATCTTCGCGAACGCGGAATCGACGGGCGCGAAGACGGTGAACTGGCCCCCGTTGAGGGTGTCGACCAGGTTGACCTGCGGGTTGAGTTCGCCCGACACCGCCGCCACGAGTGTGGTGAGCATCGGGTTGTTTGACGCGGCGACGGCCACCGGGTCCTGAGCCATCCCGCTCACCGAGCCGGGGCCGCTGGGGACCTGGGCGGCGTACTCGGCACATCCGGGGCCGACGAGACCCGACGCGCCGGATCCGTTCGCCGCGGACGTGGTCATCGCCGCGGAGGTGGTCGTCGCCGAAGTGGTCGCCGAAGTGGTCGAATCGTCGTCGGAACAGGCCGAGGCGCCGAGTACCGAGCCGAGAAGTGCTGCCGCCACGAGTGTGCTGCGCAGAGTTCGCATGGTCATTCCGTCGCTTCCGAGAGGGCGGCGAGATGCCGCGCTGAGGTGGACGCAACGGAGTTCGGCCAGCCCGCCCGGCCGGATGGCTCCGGATCGACAGCCAGTTCACCGGGCGCGTGGCGGGGAGACGCAGCAGCCGGGGGTCCTTGTCACCACGCATCGCAATTCGGGCAATATGGGTGTTATGCCGCATTCGAATCCTGTTGCCGCGTGGAAGTCCCTGCGTGCTGGAAATGACCGTTTCGTCACCGATACCCTGCAGCACCCCAGCCAGGGCGCCGCGGATCGCGCCAAGCTGGCGGGTGGCCAGCAGCCCTCGGCGATCCTGTTCGGGTGTGGCGACTCCCGGGTCGCCGCCGAGATCATCTTCGACCGCGGGCTCGGGGACATGTTCGTCGTGCGCACCGCGGGTCATGTGGTGGACAGTTCGGTGCTCGGCTCGATCGAATACGGCGTCGCGGTGCTGCAGGTGCCGCTGATCGTGGTCCTCGGCCACGACTCGTGTGGCGCGGTGGCCGCGACGATCGATGCGCTCGACAACGGGACGGTGCCGGGCGGGTTCATCCGCAGCGTCGTCGAACGCGTCACGCCGTCGATCCTGCTCGGGCGCCGGGAAGGCCTGACCAACGTCGACGACCTGGAGGCCCGCCATGTGGCGGAAACCGCGCGCCTGCTCATGCAGCGTTCGTCGACCATCTCCGACCGCGTCGACGCCGGCGAGCTGGCCATCGCCTGTGTGACCTACAACCTCGCCGACGGGCGCGCCCAGCTGCGCAGCGTCATCGGCGATATCGGCGAAGTCGCCTGACTCTCGGTGATCTCGACTGTGGCGCCGCACACACAGTGTGTCGGTGCGGCGTAGCGGCTGCCATGGATGAGCCGGGTACAGCGCAGCCGGGTGCCGCCGTCAGTAGACGGTGATGCGCAGCGCGCGCATCTTCGCGTAGAGCGTCGTTCGCGAAATTCCGAGGGCCTGCGCTGTCTTGACCTTGTTGCCGTCGAACGTGCGCAGGGCCTCGACGATGACGTCGCGTTCGGCGCGATCGATGGGCATCAGTTGCCGGGTCGGCTGCTGCGCGCGGTAGGCCTCGGGTAGGTCGTTGAGCACGACCGCGCCGGTGCGCCGGTGCCGGATGACCTCGGTGATCACCGCGCGCAATTCGCGCAGATTGCCGGGCCAGTGGTGTGCGGACAGCGCCGACAATGCCCCCGGCGTGAAATACAGCGAGCTGTCCGCGCCCGCCTCGCGCAGCATCGCCGCGACCAGCGCCGGGATCTCACCGCGGCGGTTGCTCAGTGGCCCGAGTTCGATGCGGTCGGTGCATTCCGCGGCCAGCGCGGCAGCGCGGCCGGTGAGGGTTTCCACCGCTCCGGTGACCAGCACGACGCGCGGCACCTGCCGATCGGCGACATGGGTGGCGACGAGATCGATCAGATCGTCGGGCAACAGGTCCAGGCCGTCGATACAGACGGTGCCCTGCCGGGCGCGGACCAGCGCGGCGAAGTCGCGGGCGAACACGTCGCTGCCGTCGAGCAGGGCGTTGGCGGCGGTCAGGACGGTGACCGGTTGCTCGGTGGCGTGTTCGCGCGCGGTGCGCGAGCGCCCGGAACCCGGTGGGCCGGCGACCAGCAGCGGATCGCCGGGCTCGAGCGCTCGACGGGAGTAGGCGATGCTCGCCCGCTCCAGCGGTTCGACATTGAGCAACGTTCCCCCGGCCGGGCCACCGACCCGGGTCGCTTCGACACGCACCGCCATCCCGGATTCCAGCGTCAGATCGAAGACCGAACTGCGGCGTACATCCGGTGCCATCATCCGCAGCAACGCGAAGTCGGTGGCGCCGAGCAGATCGGCGGCGGCCTGGTTGGACATGAGCAGGTCACGGCCGATGGCCAGCACCGCGCGGCGGCGCGTGCCTGCGGCCTGGAACGCCGCGAGCAGTTCCTTGTCCGAGATGCGGGAACCGTCGAGCAGCCGCTGCTCGATATCGGCGACCGCGCGGGCGACCAGCGGCGGCAGCAGCGGGCTGGCTTCCTGGACAACCGCCGACAGGTCGAGCACGCCCTCGATCCGACGGGTGGTGGGGTGAAAGATGGGGTGTCCGTAGCAGCTCATGCGCCGCAGCGGAACGGCGAAGTGCTCGTCGCCGTTGACGGCGATGCTGGTGCGGGTCTCCAGGGCCACACCCGGCGCGGTGGTGCCGACCGCCTCTTCGAGCAGAGACGCGCCGACGTCGACGCCCAGATCGTCGAAGACCTGCCGGGCGCTGCGATTACCGCACCACTGGTGCGCGACGCGGCCTTCCCGGTCGACCACGATCGTGGTGAAGTTGGTGCCCTCGAGTCGATGGTTGAGGTCGTCGAGCACGACCGCGGCCGCGGCCATGAGCGGACTGGCTTCGTCGATATCGACATAGCTGATCGTGTCCAATGCCGAGCCCGGCTCGAGTCCGGCCATCGTCGCTCGATGCCAGGACGCGGCGATCGGTTCCCGCCTGACTTCACTCCCGACCTGATCCACCACCTCGACCACTCCATTCACCTCGGGTTCGCCTGCGCCAACCGTAGCAATCGTGACCGGGGTCACGGTTGTCCAATTTCTGAACAGTCACGGGAGCTCCCCGTTGCGAATGTGGTTCCCGTCACTCCAGACGGGGCGCATCAATGAGGATCAGGAGAACCCGCCATGAAGACCAAGGCCGCGGTCGTCTACCAGCCCGGCAAGCCGATCGAGATCGAAGAGCTCGAACTCGACAAGCCTCGCGAGGGAGAGGTACTCATCCGGTACCTCTACGGCGGGCTGTGCCATTCCGATGTCCATATCGCCCACGGCGACCTCGAAGCGCGGCTGCCGATGGTGCTCGGCCATGAGGGCGCGGGCATCATCGAAGAGGTCGGGCCCGGCGTGACCCGGGTCGCGCCCGGCGATCACGTGGTGTGCTCGTTCATCCCGAACTGCGGCACCTGTCGCTACTGCTCCAATGGTCAGCAGTCCATCTGCGATATGGGTGCCACGATCCTCGAGGGCTATCTGCCCGGTGGCCGCTTCCCGCTGCGGGGACCGGCCGGTGAATACGGCGCGATGTGCATGCTCGGCACGTTCAGCCAGTACGGGGTCATCCACCAGAACTCCTGCGTCAAGGTCGACGATGACCTGCCGCTGGACAAGGCCGTGCTGGTCGGCTGCGGCGTGCCCAGCGGGTGGGGGTCGGCGGTCAACACCGCCGAGGTCAAGCCCGGTGATGTCGTGGTCGTCTTCGGCATCGGCGGGCTCGGCATCAACGCGGTGCAGGGCGCACGCTTCGCCGGCGCGCGCTACGTCGTCGCGGTCGACCCGCTGCACAACAAGCGCGAACGAGCCCTCGAACTCGGCGCCACGCACGCGTTCGCCGACGCCGGTGACGCGCTGGCCACGATCAACGACCTGACCCGCGGACAGGGCGCCGACGCCGCGATCCTGATCCCGGACCTGATGACCGCCGAGATCGTCCGCGCCGGCTTCGATGCCGTCGGCAAGGGCGGCAAGGTCGTACTGACCGGGCTCAACAAGCTCGACGAGATCAACATCCAGCTCCCCGGATCGATCATGACGTTGTTCCGGAAGGAACTGCGCGGCAGCCTCTTCGGCGACTGCAACCCGACCGTCGACATCCCCAAGATCCTGGGGCTCTACCAGAGCGGCGATCTGAAGCTCGACGAGCTCATCACCCGTACCTACACCCTCGACCAGGTCAATCAGGGCTACGACGACCTGCTCAACGGCCAGAACATCCGCGGCGTGCTCGTGCACGACCATTCCTGATCCGGAGGCAACACGATGACCGAAGTACTCGAGCCCACCACCACCCCGGTGCTGCCGCAGGTGCGTGACTGGCTGTCCACGCCGAAGCAGTTGTTCATCGGTGGCCGCTGGGTCGACGCGGCCTCGGGCCGCACGTTCGAGACCCGTGACCCGGCCACCGGGCAGGTGCTGACCGAGGTCGCCCACGCCGAGGCCGTCGATGTCGATCGCGCGGTGCGCGCGGCACGGACCGCGTTCGAAGGCGAGTGGTCACTGTGGACGCCGGCCCAGCGCCAGCGTCTGCTGTTCCGCGCCGGTGAGGCGATCTACGCCCATGCCGAGGAACTGGCCCAGCTGGAATCGCTCGACAACGGCAAGTCCGCCGCAGTCGCCCAGGCCGTCGACATCACCTGGGTCGCCGAGCTTTTCGAGTATTACGCCGGCTGGGCCACCAAGATCGAAGGCCGCACCATCCCGGTATCGGTGCCGTGGGCACCCGGCACCCAGTGGCACGCCTACACTCTGCGCGAGCCGATCGGCGTGTGCGGGGCGATCGTCCCGTGGAACTTCCCGCTGCTGATGGCCGCGTTCAAGATTCCCGTCGCCTTGGCGACCGGCAACACCGTCGTGCTCAAGCCCGCCGAGGACACCCCGCTCACCGCGCTGCGCCTGGCCGAGATCCTGGCCGAGGTCGGGCTGCCCGACGGCGTGCTCAACGTGGTCACCGGCTACGGCGACGCCGGTGCCGCGCTGGCCGCCCACGACGACGTCGACAAGATCGCCTTCACCGGTTCCACCGAGGTCGGCAAGCTCATCGTCGACGCCGCCAAGGGCAACCTGAAGAAGGTCAGCCTCGAGCTCGGCGGGAAGAGCCCGCAGGTCGTTTTCGCCGACGCCGACCTGGACCTGGCGATCCCCGGCACGGCCTCGGGGTTCCTGTTCAACCAGGGCCAGACCTGCACCAGCGGCACCCGGTTGCTGGTGGAGGACAAGATCTTCGACGAGTTCACCCGGGGCGTCGCGGAGGTCGCCGCGGCCAGCAAGATCGGCGCGGGCCTGGATCCGGCCACCGAGGTCGGCCCGCTGGTGTCGCAGACCCAGCTCGACCGGGTCCTCGGCTATGTCGATGCCGGGTTGCGCGCGGGGGCACGGGCACTGACGGGCGGGCGCCGCCACGGCGAGAGCGGCTACTTCGTCGAACCTACGGTATTCGTCGACGTCGAGTCCTCGTTCAGCGTCTACCGCGAGGAGATCTTCGGCCCGGTCGTGGTGGCGACCCCGTTCAACGCCGAAGAGGGCGTGGCCGCGGCAGCCAACGACACGCCCTACGGACTGGCCGCCTCGGTGTGGACCAGGGATGTGTCCAAGGCCCATCGCACCGCGCGCCAGATCAAGGCGGGCACGGTATGGATCAACGCGCACAACGCCTTCGACGCCGCGCTGCCCTTCGGCGGCTACAAGCAGTCCGGCTGGGGCCGCGAGCTGGGCACGGCGGCGATCGAGGCCTACACCGAGCAGAAGTCGATCAACACCTTCCTCGGCTGACCGTCGGTAGCTGACAGCACGGTGGGCACCGCCTCGCAGATCGGTGCCCACCGTGACGACTGTGCCGGTGTCAGTTCGCGTTCACGGTCACCGCGTCGTCGGCGATCGAGTAGCTGATCGACCCGTTCTCGAAGTAGCTGATCTTGCCGCCCTCGATGTCCTGCTCATCGGAGGTCGGGTAACCGAGACGGCCACCCGCGCCACCCTCGGCCTCCCACGCCTGACGGATCGCACCGTAGACGGTCTTGGTTCCCGTCGCGAGGTTGAAGTAGATGACACCGCCGGCGAACTCCTGGTACTTGCCGCCGTTCGCGGCGTCCAGTTCCTCGGTGATCGGCTCGCCCAGCGGACTCGAAGCGCCACCCGCTTCGTTGTAGTGGTCGCCGATCGTGCCCTTGACTTCGAATGCCATCCCACAAACCCTTTCGTACGGATACCAACTGGCGATTGCCAGCGGCGACGCTATCGCATAGCGACCGACCCGTACAGAGCTTCGTTCGGCGACAGAACCGCCGTACACACGGCATTCTCCGCGAGGAGTTCACCCTCGACGGAGGGCATCCAAGGCGTCATCAGCTACCGACCAGCATCAATCCAATCGACCGGTCTCCGAGCTAGCGTTCTCCCGCCGAAATCAATACCCACCCACCGCGACTCCACACCTCGACACGCCGCCAACCCCGCCGATGTGAACATGTCATCAATCCGATGAGTCGACCTCCGGGAAGTCCGCAGGGAACAGCGCGACGCCGAGGGATGTGCCTCTCCCCCGCTTTCATCGCCTCCCGTCCGACAGGCAGCGCGCCATCATCGACGGGGCGAAGGCCGAGTTCGCTCAGCATGGTCCGGAAGCCGCGTCGTACAACACGATCATCGCGACCGTGGGGATCTCGAAAACCTCCGCGTACCAGTACTTCGACGGCAAGGACGATTTGCTCGGACTGGTGCTGGCAGACGTCGCGGACCGCCTGAAACTCCAGCTGGGAACGTGGCAACCGGCCACCTCGGCGACGGCGTTCTGGAGCGGTCTACGCCGGGATTCGGCCGGTCTGACACGCTTCCTCGAGGAGAATCCGCTCGATCGCAGTCTCGCCGACGCCGCGCTGGCCCGGGTTCGGCCCGACGACGACAAATGCCTGGCTGACCGACGTCATCGGCAACGGGATCGACCTCGGCATCGTTCGCACCGACATCGACCGCGACCTCCTCACCGCGGCCACTGCCGCGGTGCTCCGCGCGGGCGACCACTGGGCGCTCGCGGGCGGTGCGGATCCCGATCAGATCTTCGATCTGCTCGCGGGATTGTGGGAGCCTCGACATGCGCACTGATCTGCGAGCCGATTGGACGATCCCCGCGACGTCACCCGGGTGGGCCGGCCGCATCGAACAGTTCATGGGCCCCGGCAAGACCCGGTCGGAGTCGGCGGTCGAGTACGTCGGCGGCGCCGTCTGTGTTCTGCTGCTCCTGACCTACTGCCGGCCAGAGCTTTCCGACCGGAGCATCGCCGAACGCGTGGTGCTCGTCCTCGTCGTTCTCGACCTCGTCGGGGGCGTGCTCACCAACGCCACGAACTCCGCGAAACGCTGGTACCACCGGACACGGTCGTCGCGGGGTCGTCTGGCCTTCGTCGCGGCCCACACCCTGCATCTCGCCGTCGTCGGGCTGTGGCTCCTCGGCGATCCGGCGTGGTTCCTCGGCAATACCGTGCTGCTGATCGGGTCCGCGCTGCTGGTGTGGTTCATCCCGCTCTTCTTTCTCAAACTGCTGATCTGCCACCTGATCCCGGAGATCCCCGTCGCGACCGGAGAACGTCCCGGCCCGACCGAGTGAGCTCGACATCGAATCACAGTGCGGTGTTGCCTGTTCAGCCGCCGATTGCTGCGGAGTGTGCACTGCCACCGCAAACTGCCCTACCAGGACCAAAGAGGCAGTGCGTGCCTCGGCGCGATAACCCGCCCGCGGCTCGTAGGCTGGGATGATGGCAGATCACACCGACCGGTCGATCGACATCAAGCCCCGCTCGCGGGATGTCACCGATGGACTCGAGAAAACCGCTGCCCGGGGCATGCTCCGCGCGGTCGGGATGGGTGATGAGGACTGGGCCAAACCGCAGATCGGTGTCGCGTCCAGCTGGAACGAGATCACCCCCTGCAATCTGTCCCTCGACCGGCTGGCCAAGGCGGTCAAGGAGGGCGTCCACGCCGGGGGTGGCTATCCACTCGAGTTCGGCACGATCTCGGTGTCCGACGGTATCTCCATGGGCCACGAGGGCATGCACTTCTCGCTGGTCAGCCGCGAGATCATCGCCGACTCGGTCGAGACCGTGATGATGGCCGAGCGGCTCGACGGGTCGGTGCTGCTCGCCGGGTGCGACAAGAGCCTGCCCGGCATGCTGATGGCGGCCGCGCGGCTGGACCTGGCGAGTGTCTTCCTCTACGCGGGGTCAACCCTGCCGGGCAATGTCGACGGCCGCGACGTCACGATCATCGACGCGTTCGAGGCTGTCGGCGCGTGCATCAAGGGCCTGATCACCCGTGAGGAGGTCGATCGCATCGAGCGGGCGATCTGTCCGGGCGAAGGCGCATGCGGCGGCATGTACACGGCCAACACCATGGCCTCGGTGGCCGAGGCGCTGGGGATGAGCCTGCCCGGCTCGGCCGCCCCGCCCGCCCCCGACCGGCGCCGTGACGAGTACGCCCGCAAATCCGGCGAGGCCGTGGTCGAGCTGCTGCGCCAAGGGATCACCGCGCGCGACATCATGACGATGGAGGCGTTCGAGAACGCCATCACGATCGTCATGGCGCTGGGCGGGTCGACCAATGCCGTGCTGCATCTGCTGGCCATCGCTCGCGAAGCCGGCGTCGGCCTCACGCTCGCCGACTTCAACCGCGTCGGCGAGAAGGTGCCGCACCTGGGCGATCTCAAGCCGTTCGGCCGCTACGTCATGAACGATGTCGACAAGGTCGGCGGCATCCCGGTCGTGCTGAAGGCGCTACTGGACGCGGGCCTGCTGCACGGCGATGTCATGACCGTCACCGGCAAGACGATGGCCGAGAATCTGGCCTCGATCGAGCTCGGCCTCGACGGTGACGTCATCCGCCGCCTCGATCGGCCGATCCACCGGACCGGCGGACTCACCATCCTGCACGGCTCCCTCGCTCCCGAAGGCGCCGTGGTGAAGAGCGCCGGCTTCGACTCCGACGTCTTCCGGGGGACGGCACGCGTCTTCGACGGGGAACGCGCCGCGATGGACGCGCTCGAGAACGGCACGATCGTGGCCGGTGACGTGGTCGTCATCCGCTACGAGGGCCCCAAGGGCGGCCCGGGCATGCGCGAGATGCTCGCCATCACCGGTGCGATCAAGGGCGCCGGCCTGGGCAAAGATGTCCTGCTCCTCACCGACGGCCGCTTCTCCGGCGGCACCACGGGACTGTGCGTCGGCCACGTCGCTCCCGAAGCCGTCGACGGCGGCCCGATCGCCTTCGTCCGCGACGGCGACCCGATCGCCCTCGACGTCGCCAACCACATCCTCGATGTCGAGGTCGACGAGGCCGAACTGACGGCCCGCAAGATCGGCTGGGAGCCGCTGCCGACCAAGTACACCTCCGGCGTCCTGGCCAAGTACCGCAAGCTGGTCAGCTCAGCCGCCCACGGCGCTGTCACCGGCTGACCACCGGAGCCCGTTCCGCTGCTCGATCGGACCCGCATGCCGACATGGTCGAGTTCGTCGACAACCCGGTCTGAGCCTACGGTCGTGCGGCAACTCGCCGAGCCTTGCTCCGAACGGCGGTCAGTACGACCCTGCCGCCCCGGGGACCTCCGCCGGGGCCGGCGCGGCCAGGAAGACGGGAAACTGGTTACCGGGGACCGGATCGACGGTCGATGCGGTTGCGTCGCTGGGCCGTTCAGCACTGAACAACGGCCCCGGCATACTGTCGGTGGCGCGCGGACCTGAGTCGGACATCGTTGGTTCCCCCTGATTGTGGTGGCTAAAAAGACGGGTTCCGACGAGCCTAGCCGTCATCGCCGACACTCCCCGCACGCCACCATCCTTCGACACGACCACCTGCCGGGTTGGGGGTACGGCGTCCGCAGGCGAAGACCGGAAATCGAAACGGCCTGACGGTCTCAGAGGGTGGGCCAGAATCCCACGTCCGGCCAGTCAGAGCACTTTTCGCGACTCCCGTATCGTGGCCGCCAGCCGTTCCAGCAGGGGCGCGGTGGCGGCGTGGGAGAACCGGAAGATCGGCGACCATGACGCGACCTGTCCGGCCGCGACCGCGGGCAGGCCCCGCCACACCGGCCGGCCGGTGAGCGTGTCCGGCGGCAAGCTGGTGGATCGGTCGTCGAGCAGGATCAGATCCGCCGGGTACCGGTCCGCCATCTCCCAGCTCAGCGACTGGAAGTAGCCACCGAGGTCCACCTGATCGGGAACAACGAATTCGACGCCGAGCTCGGTGAAGTAACGCAGGTCGGCCGAGGCACGTGGATCGGAGACGTAGAACAGCTCCGGAGACGCCGAGGCGGCGAGCACCCGCAGACCGGGGCGCGACGCCACGGCATCTCGCACCGCCTGCGACGCGGCGGCGAACCGCCGCTCCGCCGCGACGACCGCGGGGACGGCGGTATCGGCACCGAGTGCCTCGGCCAGCGCCCGGTATCGCGCGATGATCTCGGACAGACTCCGACCGGAGACCTCCATGGCGACAACATCCGGGTTCGCTGACTCGATCTTGGTCAGGTTGTCGTCCGGGACATACCACAGCCGGCCCGGCACATAGGAATCGGTGACGAGCAGGTCGGGCTCCAGTGTCGCGTACTTCTCGATGTCGAACTCACCCCACCCGTCCCCGACGACAGTCACCGAGGCTGGATCGAGGTCACCCAGCAAGTGCGGTGCGTGGGCTTCGCCGAAGATGCCCACTATGCGCTCGCGCACCCCGTAATCGACCAGCGCACCCGCCGAACCGGTGAACGCGACCACCCGGCGCGGTATCCCGCCCGCGCGCACAGTACCGCCACGACCATCGGGAAACTCCCAGCTCCCCGCACCGTCGCGCGAGTTTTCCGCGCCACCACCGCACGCCGCCAGGCCCGCACTCACCCCGGCCAACCCCGCCACCGCGAACAATCGCCGACGACTGAGAGCACGATCGTGCCGATTCCCGTTCGCGATGACGATCCTCCTCCGCGCGTGGCTACTGGTTCGCAATCACTAGACCATACAAAATAAGGCAAGGCAAACCTCACTAACTCTGTCAACACTCGGCTATCGCCTCCAACACGATCCGATGACCCGGCCCGGTCCAGCGTGACCGGCGGGTCGCACGACGAAATACCGGCCCACCGATGAATTCCCGGGTCGGGCGGCGTCTGTATCTCTGGGAGGTACGACATGACCCGAACAGTGGATGCGGCCGAACTACGGCAGATGTGCCTGGATGCCGGAGCTGACGACGTCGGCTTCGTGGCGCTGGACACCCCTGGATTGGAAGGGGAGGTCGACTATGTGCGCGAAGCGCTGCCGAGCACGCGGTCGCTGATCGCGGTCTGTGTGCGGTTGGCGCGGGACAACTTTCGCAGCCGGGCGGCCAGTATGGTCAATACCGAGATCGACACCGCGATACCGGTGCTCGACCGGATCGGCCACAAGATCTGTATCGCGTTGCAGGACCGTGGATTTCGTGCAATGTACCCGTCGGTGACCTTTCCCGTCGAAGCGCACCGGCTGCCCAGCCGGGGCTGGACGGTGTCACACAAGCCGGTGGCGGTGGCGGCGGGTTTGGGGCACATGGGAATTCATCGCTGCGTGATCCATCCGAAGTTCGGCAGTTTCGTCGGGCTCGGCACCGTGCTGACCGACGCGCCGATTGCGCCGTATTCCCAGCCGCTGGACTGGAATCCGTGCCTGGGCTGCAATCTGTGCGTGGCCGCGTGCCCGGTGGGCGCGATACACACCGACGGTAGTTTCGACTTCAACAGTTGCTACACCCACACCTACAACCAGTTCGTGAACAACTTCGCCGACTGGGTCGAAACCATGGCCGACAGCGCCGACGCCGATGATTACGGCCGGCGCGTGAGCCCGAGCGAGACCACCATGCAGTCCCGCCGCCAGTATCGTTCCGGCTACTGCGTCTCGGTGTGCCCCGCCGGCGAGGACGTGATCGGGCCGTATCTGGACGACCGCAAGGGCCACCTGCAGCTGGTGCTGCGCCCGGTGCAGCGCAAGCCCGAGAACGTCTACGTCAGCCCCGGATCGAACGCGGAAGCGCACGCGCGCAAGAGATACAAGCAGAAGACCGTGCGCTACGTGGATACGGGGATCATGCCGCCCGATGGTGTCGACGCCGGGCCGGAGCCGTCGTGAACGACGCCGAGCGGTCGTGGAATCCGCTGCACGTTCCGGTCCAGCGGGGCTCGCGCGAGCGGCCGCATCCGACGGTCGCGGCTGCCAGAGCCGAACAGGCGCCCGCCGAGCCGCCCGCGGACCTCGATGCCGACTGGCTGCGTGAGATATGCCTGGCCGCGGGCGTCGACGATGTCGGATTCACGGCACTGGCAACCCCAGGTCTCGAGGGCGAACGCGACTACGTCCTCGAGGCACTGCCCGGAACCCGCGCCCTGATCGGATTCTGCCTGCGCACCAGCCGCGACAACCTGCAGAGCAGATCGGCCAGCGCCGCCAACCGTGATGTCGCCACCACCCAGGAGCTGGCGCACGAAGCCGCGCGGCACATCTGCCTGGAATTGCAGCGCCGCGGCGTGCGCGCGCTCTATCCGGCGTCCGGATTCCCGGCCGAGATCCACCGGTTCCCCAACCGCAGCTGGGTGGTCTCCCACAAGCTGGTGGCGGTGGCCGCCGGACTGGGGCAGATGGGGTTGCACCGCAACGTCATTCACCCGAAGTTCGGGACCTTCGTCGTGCTCGGCACGATTCTGATCGACCGGCCGGTCTCCCGGTACTCGCAGCCGGTCCTGTCGAATCCGTGCATAGATTGCGGGCTGTGCGTGACCACGTGCCCGGTCGGGGCGATTCATGCCGACGGGGAATTCGACTTCGACGCCTGCTACACGCACAACAATCATCATGAGCTGTCCAACTTCGCGGGCTGGGTCGAGGACGTGGTGGACAGCGCGGATGCGGCCGACTACCGGCGCCGCGTCACACCGAGCGAGACCCTGTCCGTGTGGCAGAGCCTGTCGTTCCAACCGCAGTTCCGCGCCGGATACTGCGTCGCGGTGTGCCCGGCCGGTACCGACGTGCTCGGCGGTTTCCTCGCCGACGCGGACGGGCACGCTCGCGACGTGGTGGCGCCGCTGATGCGCAAGCCGGAGTATGTGTACGTCGACCCCGGGTCGGCCGCCGAAGCGCATGTCCAGTCCACCTTTCCGCACAAGACGGTGCGGCATCCCCGCCGGGTGACGGTGCCCGAGCCCGAGATCGATCCGGTGCCGGAGCGTCATGACCCGTGACGGCGAGCTGCGGCGGGATCTGCCGATCTTCGAGATCTACGCGGGCGAGGGCGGCGCGCGCCTCGAGATTCATCCCTGGTTCTTCGTGGCCGGGCGGCAGTATCTCGGCATGACCCGGGTACTGCCGCCGGGCACCGGGCGTGGGCCCGCGCATGTGCACACCGGTGTCGTCCAGCGTTCGTTCCTGCTGGCCGGCGCGCAGGCCGGCTTTCGGACCGGCGGGCGGACCCGCAGGCTGGCGCCCGGCGACGACCTGATCGTCGAACCCGGCGTGCCCCACATCGATCCGTACAACGACACCGACGCGCCCATCGTCGTCCGCAGCCTCTACACGCCGGGGCCGGTGTGGCTGCTGTCGTACGCCAGAACCCTCGGGCAGGCACTGCGGGACGGAAACGTGAACTCGCAGCAGGAACTCCGGCTACCGCATCTGCTGATGATGCTGGGAACACCCGGTTCGGTGACCTTCGCGGCGAGAATTCCGCTCGGGGTACAGCGGCGGATCCTGCTGCCGGCCGCCACCCGTTTCGCACAGCACCGGGGTCACGCCCCGGCAGCGGGCTTACGCCCCCACATCTTCGGTTGACCGGTGGCGACCGTGTCGGTGGACTCGACCTGCTCGACGGAAAGACCGCCACGGCGCTCGACCATGACTACCGCTGCGCGGTACGCGCGGTGCCTGCCAACCGGTGATTGGTCACCTGCAGTTGCCGTGCTGTGCTGGTGGCCAGCGCCCGCGTCTGAGCGGAATCGAGCCGGCCGCACACGCGCCCCCAATGCAGCGCGACCTGGTCACCGACGGCCACCTCGGTCGCGAGGTGATCGGCGTCCAGCTCGGCGCGCTGGAGCGCCGGCGCGGACAATCGCAGCAGCGGGCCGTCCAGGACCAGCCGCCGGCAGCGGACAGACACCGCGCCGGTGTCCCGGGCCGCCACGGTCCCCCAGGTGATGCGACAGCTGTCCAGGATGCGGATCGGGTGCTCGTCGGCGCCGCGGCCGAGCAGCCGGGTCCAGGGATACACGCCGAAGACGTGGAATCCGTGGTTGGCGGCGGCTTCCTCGGCGAGGTCGGCAGTCAGGTGCGACCAGTAGTGTCCGGCCATCGGCGCGATGATCGTGAGCAGTTCGGTGGTGAACGCGCCCGCGTCGAGGTCGGCGCCGATCCCGCCACCGAGCCAATAGGATTCGACGAGGCGACCGTCGAGCGGATCGGTGATGCCGGTCAGTCTCGACATGGCCCGCAGGTAGGGCCAGGCCCCGGAGAACTGCCGGGCCAGGGCGCGGATGTCGGCGGCCGATCCGTTGTGCAGCGCCCGCGCGTCGGCGGGACCGCAGTAGCCGAGCCGGTTGGGCGCATAGGCGTAGCGGGCGAACATCTCGGTCCCGTCGATGATCGCGCCTCCTGTCAGCAGATCCGTGGCAGTTGTTCGCCGGCGGGCAGATCCACCACGCGGGTGCCGCCCAGGGCGGTGCGGGCGACCACCATGCCCGGATGGTCCTCGACGCAGACACCGATCGCTTCGGCGCGAGCACCCAGCGGATGCTCCCGCATCGCGGCCAGTACCCGATCGGCGTCCTCGGGGGCGACGAAGGCGATCAGCTTGCCCTCGTTGGCCACATACATCGGATCGAGCCCGAGCAACCCACACGCGTCGCGGACCGCGTCGGGCACGGGCAGCTTCCGTTCCTCCAGGGCCACCCCGACTTTCGCGACGCCCGCGATCTCGTTGAGCGTCGCCGCGACCCCGCCGCGCGTCGGGTCGCGCAGCACGTGCACATCGGCGCCGGTGGCCAGCATCGCGGCGACCAGGCCGTTGAGCGGCGCGGTGTCGCTGCAGACGGTGGTGCCGAACTCGAGGCCTTCGCGGCAGCTCATCACCGCGACGCCGTGCACTCCGATGTCACCGCTGACGAGCACGACGTCACCGGGACGGGCCCGCTGCGGACGGATGTCGATGCCCTCGTCGATGATGCCGATACCCGCGGTGTTGATGAAGATCCCGTCGCCGTGACCGGAATCCACCACCTTGGTGTCGCCGGTGACCAGCGTGACTCCCGCCGCGAGGGCGGCTGTGCCGACGGCCTCGGCGACCCGGGCGATCTCGGCGAGCGCGGTGCCTTCTTCGAGGATGAACGCCGTGGACAGCACCATCGGCCGCGCGCCCGCCATGGCCAGGTCGTTGACGGTGCCGTTGACGGCCAGATCCCCGATCGACCCACCGGGGAACGCCAGCGGTTTCACGACGAAGGAGTCGGTCGAGAACGCCAACCGCACGCCGCCGACGGCGAGCACCGCCGAATCCCCCATGCCCGCTTCGGCGGCGGAGCCGAACGCGGGCAGGAACAGGTGCTCGATCAGCTCACCCGACATCGCGCCCCCGCCGCCGTGGCCCATCACGATGGTCGGTGAGTCGCGCAGCGGCATGGGGCACACCCAGCTGTCCATATCGAGCCTCGCCGCCGCGTTGTCCTCACGCATGAGCCACCTCCGCGGGCAAATCCAGGCGCCGGTACAGGTAGTAGGCCGCGCAGGCGCCTTCGGAGGAGACCATGGTGGCCCCCAAGGGGTTTCGCGGTGTGCACTGCTTGCCGAAGGCTGCGCATTCGTGTGGCTTGATCAGTCCCTGCAACACCTCGCCGGAGCGGCAGATCGAGGACTCCGCGGTGTGCAGGTCGGTGACCGCGAACCGGTGCTCGGCGTCGTAGGCGCGGTAGCGTTCCGACAGGCGCCAGCCACTGTCCGGGATGACGCCGATGCCGCGCCAGGCGCGGTCGGTGACTTCGAAGACGTCGTTGAGCATCGTCTTGGCGGCCGGGTTGCCTTCGGCGCGCACCGCGCGCGGATAGGCGTTCTCGAGTTCGTGTCGGCCGTCCTCGAGCTGGGTCACGGTGCGCCGGATGCCTTCCAGGATGTCGAGGGGCTCGAAGCCGGTGACCACCATCGGCACCCCGTACTTGTCGGCCAGCGGCGGGTACTCCTCGGTGCCCATGACACTGCAGACGTGTCCGGCGGCCAGGAAGCCCTGCACCCGGCAGCTCGGCGATTCCATGATCGCGGCGATGGCCGGTGGGACGAGCACGTGCGAGACCAGCAGCGAGAAGTTCTCGATGCCCAGCCGTTCGGCCTGATACACGGTCATCGCGTTGGCCGGCGCGGTGGTCTCGAAGCCGATGCCGAAGAACACCACCTGCCGGTCGGGGTTCTGCCGGGCGATGGTCAGCGCGTCCAGTGGCGAGTACACCACCCGCACGTCGCCGCCCTCGCTCTTGACCCGGAACAGGTCGCGTTCGCTGCCCGGGACCCGGAGCATGTCGCCGAAGGAGCAGAAGATCACCCCGGGCTGCGCGGCGATCTCGAGCGCCTTGTCGATCACCTCGAGCGGGGTGACGCACACGGGGCAGCCGGGCCCGTGGATCATCTCGATCTCGTTGGGCAGCAGCTGGTCGATACCGTGACGGATGATCGAATGCGTCTGTCCGCCGCAGACTTCCATGATGGCCCACCGCTGCGAGGTGGCCGCGCGGATCTGGTCGAGCAACTTCTTCGCCAGCTCGGGGTTGCTGAATTCGTCGAGATACTTCATGACGTCACCTCCGTGTCGTCGCCGGCGCCGGAGTCGGTCGCTGCCGGTTCTGCCGTGGGATCGGGGAGTCCGGACTGTTTGGCGGCGAGGGCGAACCCGTCGCCGAACTCCTCGTTGAGCACACCGAGGTGCTCGAATTCGGCCAGCGTGCGCAACGCCGATTCCTCGTCGAGGCGCTGGATGGCGAAGCCGACGTGGACCACCACGTAGTCGCCGATCGCCGCGTCCGGAATGTATTCCAGGCACACGTCTTTGTGCACGCCGCCGAAGTCGACGACCGACATCATGGTGCCGTCGCGTTCGTGCAGGCTGAGCACCTTTCCCGGGACTGCCAGGCACATCGCTGCTCTCCTTTCGCTCAACCCGCACCGGCGGCGAGTAGTTGCCCGAACGCGAGACCACCGTCGTTGGGCGGCAGTCGGCGATGGGTGATGACGTGGAAACCGTTGTCGCGCAGTGCAGTGCGTGCTGCCGAGAGCAGCAGCGCGTTCTGGAACACCCCACCCGAGAGCGCGACGGTCGTCGGGGAGGGTGCGAACTCCAGAGCGAGGTCGAGAACCAGCGCGGCCACCGCGTGATGGAAGCGGGCGGCGATCACGGCGGCCGGGACGCCGTGCGCGGCGTCGGTGACCACCGCGGCCACGACCGGGGCCGGGTCGATCACGGCCGGGTCGGCGGCGTGATCGAGGCCGAACCGGTAGGTGCGGGCCCCGGCGTCGGCGCCGCGCGCGAGAGCCTCCAGTTCGATCGCTGCCTGGGCTTCGTAGTCGACGGTGTGGCGGACTCCGGCCAGCGAGGACACGGCGTCGAAGAGCCGTCCCATGCTCGAGGTCGGGGTGCACCCGAAGCCGGAGCCGAATTGGTGCGCGAGCACCGCGCGTTCGTCGGCGGGGCAGGCCGCGACCGAGGCGATCGTGTCCGACCAGTCCAGGCGCGCGGACCACAGGTGCGCCAGCGCCATCCGGTAGGGCCGGTGCACGCTGACGTCCCCACCCGCCAGCGGCACATACTTCAGGTGCGCGAGCCGCCGGTAGCCCTTGTAGCCGGCGGCCAGGACTTCACCGCCCCAGATGGCGCCGTCGGGTCCGAATCCCGTGCCGTCGAACGCGATCCCGGTGACCGTCTCCGAGGCACCGAGTCCGTGTTCGCCCATGACCGCCGCGATGTGCGCGTGGTGATGCTGCACGGTGTGTACCGGGCGGCCTGCGGCGTGCGTGCGCGCCCAGGTGGTGGATCGGTAGCGCGGGTGCGCGTCGGCGACGAGCTGGGTGGGCCGGACTCCGGTCAGTTCCGCGAGGTGCTCGGCGGCGGAGCCGAAGGCGCGCAGGGTGGCCAGGTCGTCCATGTCGCCGATGTGCTGACTGAGCCACGCGTAGCGGCCGTCGCCGACCGCGCAGGTGTTCTTCAGGTCCGCGCCGACAGCGAGCGTCGGCGGCACCGGGACGGGCAGGGTCAGCGGGAGTGGCGCGTAGCCGCGCGAGCGGCGCAGGGGCAGTTCGGCGCCGTCGACCAGGCGCACCACCGAGTCGTCACAGGGAGTGAGGATGCGGCGGTCGTGCATCAACCAGCCGTCGGCGAGCCCGGCCAGGCGGGTGCGGGCGTCCTCGTCGTCGAAACAGATCGGTTCGCCACCGAGATTGCCGGAGGTCATCACGAGCACCCGTGGGCCGGGCCGGTCACCCGACAGGCCGAACAGCAGCAGGTGCAGCGGCGTATAGGCGAGCATCACGCCCAGGTCGGGGTTACGGGGCGCGACCGAGGGCGCCAGGTCGATGGTGTCGCGGTCGCACACGACGCCCGAGTCGGCCTCGGACGCCGCCACGGCGGGAAGGGACGTGCGCGCGAGCAGGACGATGGGGCGTTGGGGGCCGGTGAGCAGTACCGCGGCGGTGTCGTCGACCTCCGCGATCGCACGCGCGGTGGCGAGGTCGGCAACCATGACGGCGAAAGGCTTGTCGCCGCGCCGCTTTCGGCCCCGCAAGGTGGCGACGGCGCGCTCGTTCGTGGCATCGCAGGCGAGGTGGTAACCGCCGATGCCTTTGACAGCGAGAATCCCGCCCTCGCGCAACAGGTTTCGCGCCGAGTCCAGTGGCTGATCAGGCCCGGTGATGAGGTGCGCGGTGCTGTCGGTACCGGTAGGCGGGCCGTCGGGGGTGGCCGTCGGGTGGGGGGCGAGGTCGGCGACCGCCGGTGGGACGGAAGGGCCGCGGTAGGTCAGGCGGGGGCCGCAGTCCGGGCAGGCGATGGGTTGGGCGTGGAACCGGCGGTTGGTGGGGTCGGCGTACTCGGCGGCGCACTCGGCGCACATCGGGAAGTCGGCCATCGAGGTGCTGGGCCGGTCGTAGGGCAGTTCGGCGATGATGGTGAATCGGGGGCCGCAGTTGGTGCAGTTGATGAAGGGGTGGCGGTAGCGGCGGTCGGTGGGATCGGCGAGTTCGGCGGCGCAGTCGGCGCAGATCGCGACGTCGGGTGAGGCCAGGGTGCGGCCGCCGCCGTCGCGGGTGGTGTCGGCGATGCGGAATCCGGTGCCGCCGCGGAGCGCAACGGAGCTCTGGTCGACCGATTCGACGACGGCCAGCGGCGGTGGGTGCTCGCGCAGTCGTCGCGCGAACTCGTCCAGATCGGCGGGGGCGCCTTCGATCTCGATGCGCACCCCGGAGCTGTCGTTGGCCACCGACCCGGACAGCGACAGTTCGGCGGCGGTGGTGTAGACGAAGGGACGGAAGCCGACGCCCTGCACCACCCCGCGAACCACGAGGTGGCGGCGTTGCCGGTCGGCGGTCACGGCTGTTCGCCTCGTCCGAGCAGGTTCAATCCGGCCAGTGCGGTGGCGGCGCCTGCCTCGTCGGTCTTCTCGACCGCCAGCCCCATGTGGATGATCACCCAGTCGCCGGGCTGCACCGGGTCCTCCTCCAGCAGGCCGATGTTCACCTTGCGGTCCTCGCCGGAGACCGTGACCAGGGCGAGCTGGCCGTGGTAACCGTCGAGGATCTCCACGACCTGTCCGGGAATGCCGAGGCACATGGGTCAGCCCTCCGATCGGTTCGACGGAGCGAGCGGCTCACCCGGGTCCGCGGTCGAATCACCCGGATTCACGGCGCCCGTGTGCGGGTCGTCGTCGGATGTCCGCGCACCCGCGGCCAGCAACGTGAGCACGTCGGCGACCGCCATCACCGCCGGGTCCACTGCGGCAAGGACCGGTTCGGACAGTCCGATGCCCTCCTCGACCGAGCCGACCTGGCAGCCGACGACGACGGTCGGCGGCAGGGTGCCGCCGAGAGCGCGCACACTCGCGAACACCGCGTCGGGGTTCATGGCGTGCGCGTCCAGTTGCGCCGCACCGGCGGCGTCGGGTTCGGCGTGGAAGACCGACAGCGCGCCGGGGGTGCCGCGGTCGGGAATCGCGTCGACGAGCACCAGCGCGTCCCAGGGGTCGAGCAGGTCGTAGGCCAGGTGCATCCCGCGGATGCCGTAGTCGACCACGCGCACGGACTCGCCGTGCGGCGGGAGCCGTCGCACCACTTCGGGCCCGAAGCCGTCGTCGCCGAGGAAGATGTTGCCGATCCCGGCGACGAGCACCCGTGCCGTCATCTCACATCCGGCGCATCTTCAGGTAGCGCTGCAGGTCCGGTATCGAGCGGACGCCGAGGATCGCGGCGGCGGCAGCTACCACTGCCGCGGCGGCGACCGCGATCATTCCTATGGTGGCCATGGCTGACCTTCTCTCATTCTCGTGGGCTGTCGAGCGGTTCGATCTCCTCCGGGGCGAAATACAGGTAGCGGCCGTACCATTCGTGCAGTTCGGCGGCGGGGTCGTCCTCGATGACCACGCCGACGTGCGCCTGCCCGTCGACGTCGGAGTGCACGGTGACGACCCGGGCGATCCTGCCGTCGTAGAACAGGTCGTGGGCATCGGCACGCCGCGACGGATGCAGGCGGACCCGGCTGCCGTTGCGGACCCGCACCGCGCCGACCATGACCGCGTCGACATCGGGCCGAACGGCGCTGTCGGCCACCGGATCCCACCAGTCGGCGCCGTCGGGCACCTCCGGAATCAGGGCGGCGGGTTCGGCGGGCGGATCCCGCAGGACCCCGTGCAACTGCTGCAAGGCCTCGGGGGTCATGGCGTCGCAGCGGTCGATGATCCGGGCGGCCCGCTGGTCGGTTGCGCGGGCGTCGGCCTTCTCCTGATCGGTCATGGTCATCACCCGCAGGGTGAGGATCTCGTCGATCTCGGTGGAGTCGAACAGCGGCCCTTCGCTCTGCTCGGCGATCTCGGGGTGGTCGTAGAGAATGATCGGCGAGATCAGCACGATGCTGTCGTCACCGGGCGGTCCGGCCAGCACCGGGAAGCAGCGGTGCTGAACACAGCGCGCCACGGCGGCTTCGGCATCGGCCGGCGGTTCGAGCAGCGAGACGAACCGGCCGTCGTCGATGTCGGCGATGATGTGCGCGCCCAGCAGGGAGCGGGCGACGGCCTCGTGCTGATCGGCCGCGGGGGCACCGGTGTTGCGCAGGGTGACGCTCAGGCGGGTCCATCGGCCGTCGGGTTCCACCGTCAGCTGGACCTCACCGTCGAGGTGCTCGCGGCTGCGGACCAGCCGACCGGCCGGTGACCCGTCGGAACCGGGGATCACCTCGAGCTCGGTTCCGGCCGGAATCGACAGGCGCGCCGTCGAATCGGTCAGCCGCAGCGGACCGATCCGCTGCTCGCATTCCACCGCCTCGTCCCAGCTGATCAACGATCGGCCGTCGACGACGAGCTCGGCGACCGGGGCTCCCCCGGCGTCCTCGACCGTGCGGCGCTGCAGGTGCAGGAACCGGACGGTCAGGGTGATCGAGGCGTGCTCGCCCGCGTCGAGCAGACACTGCGCCGACAGTTCCGCATCCTCACCGAGGCCGGCCGCGGCGGCACCGGCGGGGCCGAGGACGCCGAATTGCCACCGTGACTGGTTCTTGGCCGAGTTCGCGCGGTACGGGTACAGCAGGTAGCCCTCGTAGAGCACCGCGTCGGCGACCGCGCGTGCCCTGGCCCGTGACCTCGTCGGCTCGGCGCTCATGAGCTGTCCTGGGCGGTGTCGAGCAGCCGGGTCACCGCGTCGTCGAAGCCGAGCAGCCCGTGACCGGACTTGTAGGCGGCGATCGCGTCGAGGGTGTCGCGGCGCAGGCGCAGCCAGCCCGAGTTCGGGAAGTGCGCGGCCATCAGGTCGTCCCACACCGAGACCGGCATGTCGACCTTGTCCTCGCGGTCCCACGGGATCTGCTGCACGGCGAAACCCGTGGCGCCGCGGATGAACACGGTGCCACTGAACAGGAAGATCAGGGGCACCGTTCCCTCGCGCAGGGCGTGCAGGTACTTGGACCCGCTCACCTCGAAGTCGTAGGTGCACGGCATCGGCAGGTCGACCTGGGCGCCGCCGTGGAATCCGGGAACCATGGTGGCGCAGTGCATCCAGAGGAAGGAACGCTGGGTGTCCCGCCAGCGTTCGCGTGGCCCGAACAGGTCGACCAGGCCCGCGCTCTCCTCGTCGGTGTAGCCGCGCCGGTGCGGTTCGATCCGCACCTGTGCGCGTAAGGCGATGGCGTGCACCGGTTCCTCGCCGAGCGCCGCGATCCCGACGCGCGCCGTCAGCGTCGGCGTCACGGCATAGGGCTCGGGTGCGATGCCGAGTACCGCGAAGGTCGTCGAGTAGGCCGGGCACATCACACACCGCCCGGACGGGCACGCGCCGACACCGCGGCGAAGAACTCGTCGAGATACCGGTGCACGTCCTGGCCGCCGTCGAACCCGCGCCACAGCAACCGCATCCGGCCCACGAACTCGTAGCAGGCGTCGATGGGCAACAGCAGGCAGGCGGCCTCGGCGGTGCCGCGCTCGGGGACCCGGATCATCAGCGCCTCGACATCGGGAACGGCCACATCGATCTCCGGGTGCCGGTCGAGCACCGTGCGCCACTGGTCGAGGGGCAGTTCGGATTCGGTGGCGCCCAACGGTCCCGGATAGAACGCCACGGTACGACCCAGCGCGGAATTGTCGAAGAAGAACGCCAGACCGACCGGGATGTCGAGCGCGTCCCACTCGCCGTGGCTGATGGTGAACTCCGGGAAGCGCAGGTACCGGTCGGGCACCGCCCGGTACCGCAGGGTGGCGTTCTGATCGGTGAACAGCAGGTAGCAGCCCCGGCACACGCACAGCAGCTGGCGGCCTTCGACGTTCACCACGTGCTGGTGCTCGGCGGCGATGGACTCCGCGCACATCTCGCACCGCTCGCCCGCCGCGACGGCGGGCTTGCGGTCGACGGTGAGGCGCCGCAGCACCCCCAACGGAGAACTCACCCGGCCACCCCCACCGGAACAGCCACCGACAGTTCGCCGGCCCGCACCAGCACCGGCAGCGGTTCCAGATGGCCGTCGCCGTCGACCCGGGCACCGGCGTGGACGGCGTCGTAGCGCGCACGACAGGTCGGGCAGCGCAGGACCGCGTCACCGACCGGGAATCCGACCCGGCGCTGCAGCGCGGCACCGGCCAGGGAGTTGTCACACGACGGGCAGTGGTCGCGGTAGACGAACAGCTCGTCACCGACCCGGCAGGCGAGCACCGCGTGCCCGCCGATGGCGAAGCCGCCGACCTCGCCTGCACCGAGCTCACCCAGCTCCGGGACGGCGATCCAGGTCCCGTGGTGCTCGGTCACCGGGTGGGCCCCGGCGTGTACCCGCGCGAACAGCGAGTCGGCGGCGATCAGCGCGTCGGTCGATTCCGGTTGCGCGGCAGCCACTTCGATCGACTCGATCTCCGGCGCCGCGGCCTGCACCGCGTCCTGGACCGCCAGTTCCAGGGTCACCGAGGACGAGGGGCAGGTGCGGCAGCTACCGGACAGCTCGAGCCGCACGACGCCGTCGGCCACCCCCAGCAGCTCGACATCGCCACCGTGGGACCCGAGGTACGGCCGCACGCTGTCGAGCGCCGCGCGGACGCGGGTGTGCACGTCGTGCGGATGCAGGCCGTGCACCAGCAGCAGACTCGCGACGAGGTCGTCGGCGGCCAGCCGAGCGCGCACGTCGTCGTCGACGAGCGCGAGGACCCGGGCCAGCCCGGCGCCGTAGAGGTCGGCAACCTCACGCACCAGTTGCTCGGCGCGCTCACGGGCGACGACGCCGCCCGCCGAACTCGCGTCGAGCAGGGTCTCGATCCGCTCGCCTGCGCCGCGCCATCGGTCTCGGTCGATCGCTGCCTCGTCGTGCTCCCCCGGCCGATCCGGCATCACCGTTACTCCCCGGTGAGTGTCTGGGTGGGCGAGTGGAGTTTCTCCAGCGTCTTGCCGTTGCCGAGATACATGTGTACCCCGCACGGCAGGCACGGATCGAAGCTGCGCACGGTGCGCATGATGTCGATGCCCTTGAAGTGCTCGCGGTCGTTCTCCTCGAAGATCGGCTGGCCCTGCACCGCGTCCTCATACGGGCCCGGCGTGCCGAAACTGTCGCGGGGGTTGGCATTCCACGGCGTCGGCGGATAGGGGTGGTAGTTGGCGATCTTGCCGTCCCTGATCACCATGTGATGGGACAGCACGCCGCGCACCGCCTCGGTGAACCCGCAGCCGATGCCCTCCTCCGGCACCTCGAAGTGCTCCCAGGTCTTGGTCCGCCCCGCCCTGATCTCCACCAGCGCCTGCTCCGCGAAGTGCAGCGCACTGGCCGCGGCGTAGGCCTGGAAGTAGGTGCGGGCGCGATTACGTTCGATGGTGTTGCTGCCGAACGCGGGGATCGTCCATTCGAAGCTGACCGGGCCCTTCAACGCGGTCTTGGGCAGATTGATCTGGACACTGTGCCCGGTCGACTTCACGTAGCCGATGTCGACGAGCCCGGCCAGCGCCGTCGACCACAGCCGGGCCAGCGGCCCGCCGCCGGTGTCGAGGGCCAGATGGTCGGTGCCGTCGAACCAGCGCGGCGACATCACCCAGCTGTACTTGTCGTCCATGTCGCGCTTCTGCGGCTTGGGGTTGGTGTGCTGATTCCAGGGGTGACGCCGGTCGACCGGATTGCCGAGCGGGTCGGTCTTCACGAACATCTCCTGGTCGGTCCAGTCGTCGTAATACGAACTGCCCAACAGGATCCGGATGCCGAGATTGATGTCGACCAGCGACGTGGTCACCAGTTTCCCGTCGACGACCACGCCGGGGGTGACGAACATCCGCCTGCCCCACTCCTCCATGTCCCTGTACTCGAAATTGCACACCTCCGGGTCCTGAAACGAACCCCAGCACCCCAGCAGGGTGCGCCGCAATCCGACCTGTTCATATCCCGGGAGCGCCTCGTAGAAGAAGTCGAAGAGGTCGTCGTGCATCGGCACGACCTTCTTCATGAATTCGACGTAGCGCATCAGGCGCGTCATGTAGTCGGTCATCAGCTGGATCGTCGCCACGGTTCCCACGCCGCCGGGATACAGCGTCGACGGGTGCACATGCCTGCCCTCCATCAGGCAGAACATCTCCCGGGTGTAGCGGCTGACCTGCAGCGCCTCCCGGTAGAACTCGCCGGTGAACGGATTGAGCGCACGCATGATGTCGGCGATGGTGCGATAGCCGTGCTCGTCCGAATGCGGCGCGAGCGTCTTCTCGGCCTGCGCCAGGACGCCGGGATTGGTCTCGGCGACCATCTTCTCGCAGAAATCCACGCCGACCAGATTCTCCTGGAAGATGTTGTGGTCGAACATGTATTCCGCGGCCTCACCGAGATTGACGATCCACTCGCCCAGGTGCGGCGGTTTCACCCCGTAGGCCATGTTCTGGGCGTAGCACGAACAGGTGGCGTGATTGTCGCCGCAGATACCGCAGATGCGGCTGGTGATGAAATGCGCGTCGCGGGGATCCTTGCCGCGCATGAAGATCGAGTAGCCGCGGAAGATGGACGAGGTGCTGTGACACTCGACCACTTCCCGATTCTCGAAATCGATCTTGGTATAGATTCCCAGGCTGCCGACGATGCGGGTGATCGGATCCCACGCCATTTCGACGAGGCTGTCGGGATCGATCCGCTTGTGTGACGGCTCGGGGATGATGGCAGTCATTCCAATCGCCTCCTACCAGGTGCGGGTGGCGCCGGATTCCAGTTTCTCGCCCTTGTGCCGCCAACGCGGCTCCTTGTCCACCGTGCGTCCGGTGATGTGGCGCAGGCTGCGGATCACCGACCCGTACAGCCCGGATGCCGTCGAGGAGATCTTCCCACCGGGCGGCTCGTCCATGAACGGCATGAATTTGTCCGGGAATCCCGGCATGGTGCAGCCGATGCAGATGCCGCCCACGTTCGGGCAGCCACCGACGCCGTTGATCCAGCCCCGCTTGGGGACGTTGCATTTGACCACCGGGCCCCAACATCCCAGTTTCACAATGCATTTCGGGGAGCCGTACTCGTCGGCGAAGTCGCCTTCCTCGTAGTAGCCTGCCCGATCACAGCCTTCGTGGACGGTGGCGCCGAACAACCATTTCGGGCGCAGCGCCTCGTCGAGCGGGATCATCGGCGCCTGTCCGGTGGCCATGTAGAGCAGGTAGGTCAGTGTCTCGGACATGTTGTCGGGATGGGCCGGGCAACCGGGCACACACACGATCGGGATTCCGGCCTTGGATTTCCAGTCCCAGCCGAGGTAGTCCGGCACACCCATCGCGCCGGTGGGATTACCCGCCATGGCGTGGATGCCGCCGTAGGTGGCACAGGTGCCGACCGCGACCACCGCGGTGGCCTTCGGGGCCAGCCGATCGAGCCACTCGCTGGTCGTCATCGGCTGACCGGTGGCGGGATCGTTGCCGAAACCGCACCAGTAGCCGTCCTCGTGGAGCTGTTCGTTCGGGATGGAGCCTTCCACGACGAGCACGAACGGCTCGAGTTCACCGCGGTCGGCTTTGAAGAACCATTCGAGGAAATCGTCGGCGCCGCCGGTGGGACCGCATTCGAAATCGATCAGCGGCCAGTGCACCGCGATCTGCGGGAGCCCGGGAAGTGCGCCGAGCGCGATCTCTTCGATACTGGGCTGTGTCGCGGCTGTCAGCGCGACCGAATCACCGTCACAACTGAGGCCTGCGTTGATCCACAGCACGTGGATCAGGGCCTGTTCTGCTTTGATTGCTTCCTGGGTGGGCATGGGCTGTGCCACTTTCTGAAGCGGGGGCATCGCGGGCCTGTGAGGGCTTACGATGTGATCCTGATCACGCCAGTCTAGGTCGCCGGTGAGTGATCATCAATAGTTGCCGAGCGCTGCGACCGGAGCCAGTCGTACCACTGCGCCATGCCGGAACCGCTGGTCACCGACAGTGGCAGGATCTGCGCGTGCGGGTTGATCGACGTCGCGTATTCCCGGCATTTGTCCAGGTCGAAGTCGACATAAGCCAGCAAGTCGATCTTGTTCACGAGGACCAGGGACGCCGCGGCGAACATGTGCGGATATTTCAGCGGCTTGTCGGTGCCCTCGGTCACCGAGATCACCACGACTTTGCCGCGCTCGCCGAGGTCGAACAGCGCCGGGCACACCAGATTGCCGACGTTCTCGACGAACAGCAGCGTGCCGGGCGCGGGGTCGAGGGACTCGAGCGCGCGGTAGGTCATCTCGGCGTCGAGATGACAGCCCGCGCCGGTATTGATCTGCACGACCCGGCAGCCCGTCGCCCCGATCCGCTCGGCGTCGAGCAAGGTCGCCTGGTCGCCCTCGATCACCGCGATCGGCACCTCGGTGAACTCGCGGATCGTGCGCTCGAGCAGCGTGGTCTTGCCCGCGCCGGGCGAGCTGGTCATGTTCAGCGCCAGAATGTCGCGGGCGGCGAGCCAGTCGCGGTTGCGCTGGGCCAATCGGTCGTTCTTGGCCAGGACTTTCTGCTCGAGGGTGACGGTCTCGGTCACCGGCAGATGCACGTGATCGCCGCCGTGCTCATGGCTGTGCCGGTGCTCGTGCTCGTGCGCGTGCTCGTGCTCGTGCTCGTGCTCGTGCTCGTGCTCGTGCTCGTGCGGGAGGGTGATCACCGCGGCGTTGTCGTCGCCACATCCACAGGTTGCGCACATTCTCGGCTCACTTCCATCGAGCGGATTCGGAGTTCGTGCCCGGCGCTGATCTCGACATCGGCGCTGCCGCACTCGCACAGGGCGATCGGTTCGAGCATGGTGAACTCGGCGCCGCAGCTTCGGCAGGCCGCACGGCCGGGCACCACGTCGATCTCGAGGCGCGCGCCCTCGGCGAGAGTTCCCTCGGCGGCGAGTTCGAAGCAGAACCGCATCGCCTCCGGAACGACCGCGCACAGCACGCCCACTTCCAGGAGCACGCTGTACACCCGCGCTCCCGCCGCGTGTTCGCACACGGCGTCGATGACACTCTGGGTGATCGCCATCTCGTGCATCGCAGTCTCGGCTCGTCGAGGGAGGAACCCACCGATCAGGCTACTCCTCGGCAACCCGCCGACGCGATGGTCGCGCGGAGGACGAGCTCAGCTGAGCCGGTGTTCGGCGAGCAGCGCGGCATCGCCGAGGATGTCGGCGGCCGGGCCGTTCGCGACGACTTCGCCGGCGTCGAGGATGACGACCCGATCGCAGATCCGTTGCGCGTAGGGGAGATCGTGGGTCACCACGAGCATGGTGGTCGGCAGCGACAACAGGATCTCGGCCAGTTCGCGACGTGCTACCGGATCGAGGTTGGCCGCCGGCTCGTCGAGGACGAGAACCTCCGGCCGGCACGACAGCACCGTGGCCAGCGCGGCACGGCGGCGTTCCCCGAGCGACAGATGCGCCGGTGCGCGCCCGGCCCGATCCGTCATCCCCACCGCGGCGAGCGCCTCCCTGACCTGTTCGGCGAGGGCGTCGCCGCGGACACCGAAGTTGGCGGGCCCGAACGCGACGTCCTGCTCCACGGTCGGCATGAACAGCTGGTCGTCGGGGTCCTGGAACACCACCCCGACGCGTTGCCGAATGGCGCGCACACTGTCGCGGTCCAGCTTCACACCGCCGATGTGCACCTCCCCCGATGTCGCGGTCAGCACCCCGTTCAGGTGCAGCATCAGCGTGGATTTCCCCGCGCCGTTGGGCCCGAGGACGGCCACCCGCTCCCCCGGCGCGATCTGCAGATTCACCCCGTTCAGCGCGCCGGTTCCGTCGGGATAGGCGAAGGTCAGGTCGACCACACGCACCGCCGGTGTCGTCGGTTCGGTCACCGCACCATCCAAGCACCGGCACAGACGGCGATCGCGGCGGCCGCGGGCAGACAGCCGAGCAGCCATTGCCTGCGGGTGGCAGGCGGGGTACCGATATCGGGCACGGTGCCGTCGAATCCGCGTGACAGCATCGCCAGGTGGACTCGTTCACCGCGTTCGTAGGATCGCAGGAACAGGGTGCCCGCGCCGCGTGCGGTGGCACCGGCTTGCCGCAATGTGCGCGGGTCGTCGCCGCGCGAGATCCGCGCCAGCCGCATGCGCGCCGCCTCGGCCACCAGCACGTCGACATAGCGCAGCATCAGGACCACGATCATGACGATCGTGCCGGGCACACGTAGCCGCGTCAGCCCTTCGGGCAACGCGCGCACGCTCGTCGTCGCGGCCAAGGTCAATGAGATGCCCACGCCGAGAGTGCCTTTCGCGATGATGCCCCACGCGGCACAGAGGCCGGTCACCGACAGCGACAGCCCGAGGACCTCGGTGCGGGGTTGTCCGGCGGCGAACGGCAGCAGGATCGCCAGCACGACGAACGGCAACTCGATGAGCAGGCGAGGTGCGATCCAGCGCAGCGGGATTCCACACCACCGCCACAGCGCTACCACACCCAGGGCATAGCAGCCGAAGGGCCACAACAACTCCCGTGGGGTGGCCACGACCGCGAACACCGAGACCACCGCGCAGACGATCTTCACCTCGGTCGGCGCCCGATGCACCGGTGAACTTCCCGCCAGATACAGCAGGCGGACCGGGCCGCTCACCTACTCCGGCTCCGCAGCCGAGCGCGCCGCGGCAGCGCGGGCCGCCGGACGCGATCCGCCGCGCCCGATCCGGATCGTGCGGACCAGCGCGAACAACACGGCGAAGGCGGCCGCGACACCGACGACGCCCGCCAGACCGGCCAACTCGTTGTTGCCGTCGATCGCGTAGTCCGCCAGTGGCGAACCGGCGAATCGGTGTTCCTCGGCGCTCTGCGCGATGCACTCACCGTGCAGTTCCTCGGCCCCGTTCACCTCGACCGTGGTGCACCCGCGCAGCGTGGTGGAATCGAGCCCGTCGGGCTGCGTGCTCGCGGCGTAGGACAGCACGCCGGCGACGAGCACCGCCGCCGCGGCGAACGCCCACAGGAATCCGGTGAAGGACAACCGCGCCCGAGCGGGAGACGCTTCGCTGGACACCGGTCCCGCGGCGCGCAGCACATAGACCAGGTCCGGTCGTGCGTTGACCACCGCTACCACGGTGATCGCGGTGATGATGCCTTCGCCGATCCCGATCAGCGCGTGAGTGACCACCATGTACCCCGCGACGGCGCCGACCGTGGAGCCCGCGGCGCCGCCGATCGCGTACTCGACGACGAAACCCATCGCGGCGCACAGGGTTCCGATGAGCGCGGCGACGAAGGCCACGATGCCCGTGGCGGTATCGGTCCGTCGGCGAAGCAGCGCGATCCCGCTGCGGGCGACCAGATATCCGGCGCCGACACCGATCAGTGCCATGTTGGTGATATTGGTGCCGAGTGCGGTCAACCCGCCGTCGGCGAACAGCAGCGCCTGGACGACCAGCACGATCGCCACGCACAACGCCCCGAGATACGGCCCGACCAGAATGGCGGCCAGCGCTCCACCCAGCAGGTGCCCACTCACGCCGGGCAGGATCGGGAAGTTCACCATCTGCACCGCGAAGATGAACGCGGCCACCAGGCCGGCCATCGGCGCCGCACGCTCATCGAGTTCGGCCCGCGCTCGCCAGCCCGCGAACCCGAGCCCCACTGCCGCGATCCCCACGAAGATCAGCGATGTCGGCGCATCGACGATCCCATCGCTCATATGCATTGCCACGATGCTGCCGTTCACCCAACAGAACACTACGCGCTTTACCTGTCCAAGTGAACAGATGAAGGAATGTCCGCCGGTCGGCCTGGATGCGACAGGGGTGGGGATGCGACTAGAATCCGATGATCGAGCGCCGCAGCGAGGCCGCGCGCAGCCGTGGTGGACGTGACCGCCGATCGCCCTTCGACCGGTTCGTCGAGCAGGCCGAGCTGCGGGTGAGTCAGGCTCCGTTCTTCTTCGTCTGCGCCGGAATCGTCGCGGCGTGGCTGATCAGCGCACCGTGGTGGACGGACCTCAAAACGTGGCAGGTTGCCATTCACACCGTTGCGAGCGTTTTCACGCTGCTGCTGGTGGTGCTGCTCGAAAACGCCGGCCGCCGCGCGAGCGAGGCCGCGCAGGAGAAGCTCGCCCGATAGCGACACGTCACCAACCGATGACAGCTACGCATAGCCAGCGACCGCGCGCCCGATTCGCCCACGCCCGAAGGGCCCGGCACGTACCGTAATCACCGCCACGTTCGTCGAATCCGGCGGCGGGGTGATGATTGCTGGTTGGAGTCGAAAGTCGGTGAGTCCTATGGTATCTGAGTCGGAGTTCGAAGAACTGTCTCGCCGAGCCGAGCTCGACGGTACCGCACCACGAGTCGGCGCAATCATCGATCGCGGTGGACAGGTGCTACTACTCGCGCGCCATGACACCGGCCCGATCAAGGTCCCCCTGAAGCTTCCCGGCACCACCGTGCTGCCGCGGGAACCCCTCGCCGATGCGGTCGTCCGTGGCGTGCACGAGGAAACAGGCCTGGTCGTCACCGGGATTCGCCACCACGTCGGGGATTTCGACTACCTGTCCCCCGACGCGCACCCGGTTCGCCGCCTGCATTTCGCGGTGGACGTCGCGGCGACCGATCGAATCCACCTCACCGCCCATGCCCGGTACGTCTGGGCACCGCTCGACGGTGAGCTGCCCGTGACGTCCTCCATCCGCCGCATCCTCGAGACCTACCGGAATCTCGTCCACGGCTGACCTCCCGAACGGAACCGATCCGACCGTGCCTGATCGTCTCGCCGATCAGGCACGGTCGTGGAGCGTGATCCGGTAGCCGTCGGGGTCGGCGAAGGTGAATGTCCGGCCGAACGGGCCATCGATCGGCGCGGAGACGATGGTGTGACCGTCGGCGACCAGCGCATCGTGAATGGCCTGGACGTCTGTGGCGTGCAGCCAGATCGCGGCACCGATGCCGGGCTGAGCCGCGGAAGCGAGATCGGTGCCGGGAACGATGTCGCGGAGCGCGAACGCGATCGGCTTCGTCTCGAACACGACAGCGTGCGGCGGTCCGGCCTGCGAACGGACCAGACCGAGGTACTGCTCGTAGAACGCCTGCGACGCGTCGAGATCGCGCGCTTGAAGCGAGAGGAAGTCGGGGCCGGTGACGGGCATGGTGATGCTCCTTCTCTTCGTGTCAGTTATCTGACACAAGCCATCCTATGTCAGGATACTGACATGAGTCGATACGGTGTCGGCGTCGATCTGGAGACGTCACTGGGCTACCTGCTGAAAGAGGCATCGAGCGCCCTGCGCGCCGCTATGGAGGAGGTGCTGCGGCCGCTCGGAATGAGCGTGACGCACTACTCCTGCCTCGAGCTGCTGGCCCAACGACCGGGCCTGTCGAACTCCGAGCTCGCGCGGGGCGCGTTCGTTACCCGGCAGACGATGAACGTGCTGCTCCAGAGCCTGGAACGGGACGGCTACGTGACCAGGCCCGCGGCGGCACCCGTCGGGAAGGCTCTTCCCGCCCGCCTCACACCCCGCGGCCGCCGGAGCCTCGAGAAGGCGAGTGCGGCGGTCCGGTCCGTCGAGGTCACAATGCTGGCCGGCATGACCGAAACCCAGCAGTCCGACGCGTTCCGGGCCCTGCGGAGCATGATCCATTCCCTGCGCGAGGGCAACGACAGCACCTAAGCCGATTCCCCGGCGCACGGAACGAAGCCTTCCCGACCGACTGCGCACGTGTCGAAGACACTGCTCGGCCAGTGGCTCGATGCAGCGCTTCGCGCTGACGATGAACAGCGGCTACACCGATGCCGAGGCGACGCCGGAGGACATCCAGGCGAACCTCGACGCGATCCTCGATGACGCCAGCAGCAAGCCGGTCGGCATCATCGGCACGGCACACGAAGGTTCGGTTCTCGACCTGTTCGACTGAGCCCGCCCGACACCGACCTCCTCTGGCCCGCCGCATCCCGGGGAGGTCGAGCCCGTGCTCACCCACGCGCCGTGCGGATGAGAGCGGGCTACGTCGGCCGCCGGAACTCGGTGTCGGCACGATGCAGCACGGCATTACAGGCGTTGCAGGTGTATCGGGGTTCGAGCAGGTGCTCCCCCGCGCTGTGCACGATGGTCAGGCCGGACCGGCCGTCCTCGGACAGATGCCGCGCCGCCCACGCGTTCAATGCGGCGAACACCGGAAAGAAGTCGAGGCTCTTGGGTGTCGTGCGGTACTCCTGCCGCCGCGCGCCGTCGACGATCGGTGTGCGGACCAGCATTCCGTTGTCGACGAAATACGCCAGGCGGTCGGTCAGGGTGACCGGCGAGATCGATCCGAGCCGGTCCTGGAAGTCGCCGAAGCGGCGATTGCCCTCGAGGGCGGCGGCCAGCAGGAAGGTCGACCACCGATCGGCGAGCACGCTGCTGGAGTCCATTCCCGGCGCGTCGCCCTTCGCCGTACGCCGGGACCGGCGATCGGCGACATCGACCAGAAGCGGCGCGTCCACCTCGGTCCGTACGTCGCGGGCGGTCACGCCGATCGCCTGACATCCACCGCACCCGAACACCGGGGTGATGACGTACCCACAGGTGCGGTGGCGAAGCTGAGTGACCGGCCGATCGGGTGCCCACGGGGCCCAGTGGCGGTCCCAATTCCACAGCGCGACAAAGGCAAGCCACAGATCGTCGCCGAGCTCGGTGAGGCGGTACTCGTTGCGCGGCGGCGCGGTCGAATACGGATGCGCGTCGAGGATCCCGTCGTCGATCAGCCGACCCAGACGCTGCGACAGAACGGCGTCGGAGATCCCCAGCTCGTCACGCAGTTGCGCGAAACGCTCGGCGCCGGCGAAGACGGCCCGCACGATCTGCAGATTCCATCTGTCGCCCGCGATGAGCAGGGCGTGCCCCAACGCGGACGATGCCGGAGGAGCCGAGGGCGCCACGGCTCGGGGCGGGACTGTGGGCATGTCGCCCATCATCGCAAACAGGACCGGACCGGGCGCCACGGCGGTGCCGCCCGCAGCGCGATTCCGGTTGCTTCTTATTAAGTAGTGATTTCGCGCGCTTGCACTCCATTCGAAGACCACACCACCGAGATCATCCACTAGTTGCACCACTTCCGGGTGATCGTCAGGCCACAATCCCACACCCGCACAGTGACTCTGCATCTTGTAGTAATAACCAGCCGTGACTAGCCTGAGGAGGGTCAACAAGGAGGAACAGATGACGAATCCCGTGTACGTACTCGGCGGCGCCCAGACCGACTTCGCCAGGAATTGGACGAAGGAGGGACTCGGCCTGGTCGACATGTTCGCCGAGACCGTGCCCGCCGCCCTGGCCGACGCACGAGTCGACGACCACGAGGTCGACGTCGTCCACGTGAGCAACCTGGCCGGCGAACTCTTCGCCGGCCAGGCCCAGCTCGGCGGCATGGTGGTCGCGGCGGTGCCGGGGCTCGACGGGTTGCCGAGCACACGGCACGAAGCGGCGTGCGCCTCGGGCAGCACCGCCGTCCTCGCCGCGTGCGCGGACATCGAGTCGGGCCGATACGACGTCGCGCTGGTGGTCGGGGTCGAGCTGATGCGCAACGTGTCCGCGCAGACGGCCGCCGAATACCTGGGGACCGCGGCGTGGGCGGGGCGGGAGGCGCTGGAGGTGAAGTATCCGTGGCCCGCGCTCTTCGCCGACATCGCGGTGGAGTACGACCGTCGCTACGGTCTCGACCACGCGCATCTCGGCCGTTTCGCCGAGATCGCGTTCGGCAACGGGTCCCGCAATGGTCTCGCGCAGACCCGGGACTGGGACTTCCCCGCGGGATCCTTCGACGAGAACGACGAGGTGAACCCCATCGTCGAGGGAATGCTCCGCAAAACCGACTGCGGCCGCATCACCGACGGCGCCGCCGCGGTCGTGCTGGCCGGGCCGAAGTTCGCGCGGGCGTGGGCACAGCGGACCGGAGCGGACCTGGACCAGGAGGCGACGATCGCCGGATTCGGCCACCGCACCGCGACTCTGCTGCTCGCGGACAAGCTCGCCCAGAGCACCGACCAGGACTATCTCTTCCCGCACCTGCGCGGAGCCGTCGAGGACGCCTACCGGCGCGCGGGGATCTCGGGCGTCGCGGAGCTGGATGTCGCCGAGATCCACGACTGCTTCACCATCAACGGGCTGGTCACCCTCGAGCACATCGGGCTGGCCGATCCCGGCAAGGGCGGCGAGGCGGTGATGGACGGCTCGATCGAACTCGGCGGGCGGCTGCCGGTGAACCCCAGCGGTGGGCTGATGTCGCACGGGCACCCGGTGGGCGCCACCGGCGTCCGCATGGTGCTCGACGCGGCTCGTCAGGTCACCGGCCGGGCGGGGGATCACCAGGTCGACAACGCCCGGCACGCCCTCACCGTCAACATCGGTGGATCGTTCACGACCGCGGTGTCCACGGTCGTCACCCGGGGCACCCGGACGCCCGCTTAGCCGCAGACGACGAAAGTCTCCTGGGCGGAGCGGGTTTCGCCCGCTCGCCCAGGAGACTTTCGGATCGCCCTCGGCCCGCCGATGCGGACCGAGGGCTTCGACCACTACCCGCGGGCCTCGGCCAGTTGATCGGCGCGCACCCAGGTGGCATGGAAGCCGGAGGGAACCCGGCGCGGCAACAGCACCCGCGCGATCGGTCCCGCCGCGACGTCCTCGGCGTCGAAGATATTGATCTCGCCCCGGTCCTCGGCCTCGTCGTTGACGAAACAGACCAGATAGCCGTCGGTCTCGCCCGTCGATCCGTCGCGCGGCGCGAACGGCGCCTCCGAACCCCAACGCCCGGAACCGAATTTGTGCTCTTCCTTGGCGCCCGTCTGCGAATCGAAGCGCACGAGTCCGTCGAACAGCAGGGTCGGTTCGTTGCCGAGGCTCATGCTGTACGAGTACCGGTGCGAGCGGCCCATGACCCGCGAATCCACGCTGGGGAACTCGATATTGGCGTTGTCGAGCTCGGCCTCGATGGTGGCGCCGGTGCGCAGGTTGAAGCGGTATCGGTAGAGCTGCGCGTCGAGTCGCATGTACGCGAGCATGTTCGACAGCGGCGACGCGAACGTCGTCTGGTGCTGCGGGTTCTTCACCCGGCACACATCCATGATGATCTCCTCGCCCACTTCCCACGCGTTGACGACGTGGTAGATGTAGCAGGGCTTCACCTCGAACCAGCGCACCTCGCTGCCCTGTCCGTGCCGGGGAATGACCGCGAATCGAGCGGGCAGCTCCTGGTCGTAGAAGATCCGGTACTTGCCCGCCCGGCGCGCGTCGTGGTCCTGCACCAGCGGCAGGTCCATGAGGATCGAGTAGTTGTCGGTGATCCCGATATCGTGCGGCAGTCGCGGACCCGGCAGGTCGATCTGGGTCAGGTGCGTCTGGCGACCGTCGGCGCCGATGATGCCGTAGCGCAGGAAGTCCTGGTCGGGGCCGTAATCGAACCAGATCAGTTCGCCGGTGGCCTCGTCGACCTTCGGGTGCGCCATCATGTCACCCGCGAGGGTGCCCAGGAAGTCCTGTGCGCCGAGGGTTTCCAGCGACAACGGGTCGACGGCGTAGGGCGTTCCGCAGAGGTACCAGGTCGCCAGGACCTGGCCACGGTGATAGATGACGTCGGTGTTGGCGGAATCCTTGATCCCGAGACCGTGTCCGTTGCCCCACGGATTGTTCTGGGGGTTCTCCATGAGTCCGGTCCACAGGGCGCGGCCCGCCTCGGACTCCTCGTGGAAGGCCTTGGTCCGGACATACCGATTGCGGTATCGCACCTTTCCGTTCTCGAAGTGCGCGGCGTGAATCATGCCGTCGCCGTCGAACATGTGATAGCGACCCGGCGCCTCGAACTGCCGGTTCGGGCCGTTGCGGAGATACACGCCGTTGAGGTCGGCGGGGATCTCACCGATGACGGTGAGATCGTCGAGGGTGAGCTCGTCGTGGACGGGCGCGAAGACGCCGAGGGTGTACGGATTGTCGGTGGCGTCGACCGGGCGAGCGACGGCGATGGGGTCGCCGTTCGCGCGGGGCTGGGTGGATGTCATGCCTGCTCCGTTTCAGTGTTGTTGTGGCGCTGTGGCGCTGTGGGGTAGAGCACCAGCTGGGTGCAGCGGAAGAGGGCGATCGCCCGTCCCACGTCGTCGCGGACGGTGGCGTCCCACACCTGGGTGCGCCGCCCGCCGTGGACGAGCGTCGCGTCGACGGTGACCGTCCCCGACCGTGCGGTGCCGAGGTAGTTGGTCTTGAGTTCGAGAGTCGTGAAGCCGGACGCTCCGGCGGGAAGCGCCAGCCGCGCGCCGACACCGCACACCGTGTCGGCCAAGGCGACGACGGTGGCCGCGTGCAGATATCCGTTCGGCGCCAGCAGCGCCTCGCGAACGGGCAGTTCGCCGGTGACCGCCGCGGCCGTGGCCGCGCGCACGCGCATGCCGACCAGGCCGGGAAACCGCCCGTCCAGCATCGCGTTCAGCTCGTCGACGAGGGGCCGGACCGACCCGGTCGGCGTCTCGCGTGGGCTGCCCACCGGTGCACGGTCCTCGACCGAGGATCCCATGTCAGCCGACATTCTCGATCGAGTTGCGGATGTCGCGCCGTTGCAGCTTGCCGATCGGGTTCCGGGGCAGCTCGTCGACCGTGACGATCCGCTCCGGCAGCTTGAACGACGCCACCTCCTTCGCCCGCAGGAAGCTCACCAGGTCCTCGAGTTCGACCCCGGCCGCGGTCGCGGGAACCACGACCGCGCAGCACTTCTCGCCGAGCACGTCGTCGGGGTACCCGACGACCGCCACGTCGGCGACCGCGGGATGGTCGATCAGGATCCCTTCGATCTCGGCCGGAGCGATGTTCATCCCGCCGCGGATGATGATCTCCTTGCTGCGGTCGACGAACCGGAGGTACTCGCCGTTGTCGCCGCACAGCTCGAAGATGTCCCCGCTGCAGAGGTAGCCGTCGTCGTCGAACGGGCTCGACGCGGCGGTTCCCGCGAGGTAGCCGGCGAAGATCGTCGGGCCCTGCAGGCGGAGTTCGCCGCGTCCGCCGACCTCGGTGACCTGCTCACCGGTCGCGAGATCCACCAGCCGCACCGAGGTGCGCTCGGCGACCTCGGTGACCCAAGTACGCTCCGGCGCACCATAATTCGGCAGGTACTCGGCGCGGATCATCGGGTCCGGCGTGTCGGACGGGGCACCGAGCAGGCACACGCCCTCGTTCGACCCGAAGAAGTTGAGCACCTCCACGCCGAGCGAGTACTGCCAGTCGCGCACGACGCCCGGCGGCAGCGGAGCGCCGCCCGACCCCACCCGGCGTAGCGCCGACAGGTCGTGCGCGGCGCGCAGGTCCTCGCGCTGCAGCAGCATGGTGAGGATCGCGGGCGGCATGCTCGTGTGGGTGACCCGGTAGCGCTGGAGCTGATCGAGATACACGGCCATGTCGAGCGGGTGGTGCAGCACCAGGTGGCCACCGCCGAGCAACCACGGCAGCAGCGAGGTCGCGAACCCGGCCATGTTCACCATCGGGAACGGGTTGAGCATGACCGAGGCGAGGTCCGTCTCCAGACCGTCCTGCACCGCCTGCCCCACCGCGATCCAGTCACCGTGGCAGCGGGGCACGCCCTTGGGCGCGGCCTCGGTTCCGCTGGTCCAGCAGATGGTGATGCAGTCGTTCACCGATCGGGGCAGTGCCCCGTAGGCACGGCGCACAGCCTCGCGCGATTCCTCGGTGGCGGGAGCCGCGTCCAGGGGCCTGCCTGCGTTCGACACAGCTGCGCCGAAGGTGAACACGGTGCGCAGCGAGGGCAGTTCACCGATCAGGCTGAGTGCCTCTTCGGACGGCGCCCGGTCACCGAGGCTGGTGACGGTGACCACCGCGACAGCCGAGGCGGATTCGACGATCCGGGTCAGTTCGTGCCGTCGATACGAGGCGGGCATGGGGGCCGCGATCGCGCCCAGGCGCCACAGCGCGAAGTAGGTCGCGGTCAGCGCGACGGAGTTGGGCATCAGCACCGCGACGACATCGCCGGGACCGACACCCGATTCGTGCAGCTGGGCGGCGAGGTCGTCGACGCGGGCGTCGAGTTCCCGCCAGGTCAGCTCCTCGGGCTCGAGCCCACACAGCTCGGGCAGGTTCGTCGGATCGGTCACCGCGCAGGCCTCCCCGCGGGCGCGGACGTGGCCGTCGAGGAGATCGAGCACGGTCAGTGGTGACCACCACCGGCGTTCCAGGTAGTCCGCGACACGGTGATCGGGATGGCAGGGGCGTAAGCGGTTGGCGGCGATGCCGTCCGGGATGGCGTTCATGGTGTCTCTTTCGTGCGGTGATCTGGGTGGCCGGTCAACGGAGTCGGCGGACGACGACGGCGGCGCCGAGCCCGAGCGCCGCCGGGATGGTCACGAGGGCGTATTCGCCGTCGATGCGGGCGAGCTGGTCGAGGGCGTTGACGAGGAGAGCTCCGCCACCCGCGCCCAGCGGATGGCCGGTGGCGAGCGATCCGCCGAGTGGATTGACCCGGTGCGGATCGAGCCCCAGTTCCCGGGTCATCACCAGGACCGACGCGGCGAAGGACTCGTTGGCCTCGATCACGTCGAGCTGTCCCGCGGTGATCCCCGCCTTCTCGATGGCGCGCCGCGAGGCGGCGACCGATGCCGTGAGCAGCGGTGAGCGCACGGCGGCCTGGGCTACGCCGACCACCTCACCGATCGGCTCGCTGCCGATCCGATCGCGCGCGTCGGCGGATCCGAACACCGCCAACGCCGCACCGTCGGCCATCTGCGGAGCGGTGGCGGCGGTGTGCAGCCCACCCGTCGGCCGCGCGACCGCGGGCAGGCGCATCGCGACTCTGCTCCACGACGGGTCCTCGCCGAAGAGTGGCGCGAGTTCGCCGAGGGATTCGAGGCTGACGTCGGGTCGGGGGCCCTCGTCCGAGTCGAGGATCGTGGTGTCGCCCGATCGGACCGCGATCACCGAACGGGACGGCGGAGCCGCGGCGGCGCGCTGGTGCGAGGTGACCGCGTAGGCGTCGAGATCGGTTCGGGTCAAACCGTATTCGGCCGCGGTGAGGTCCGCGGAGACCCCGATGGTGACGTAGCCGGTGCGGTCGCCGAGTTCCTCGTCGCCGACGAAGGCGGGCCGGTCGGACAGCATCGGCACCCGTGACATCGACTCGACGCCACCGACGACGACGACATCGGCGATACCCGAGGCCACCTTGGCCGCGGCGGACTCGATCGCGTCCAGTCCCGAGCAGCACAGTCGCGAGACCACGCCCGCGCCGACATGGTCGGGCCAGCCCGCCCAGAGCACGCCTGCCCTGGCGACATTGCCGCCCTGTTCACCGACCGCCGTGCTGGTGCCGACGATGACATCGTCGACCGTGTCGGTGGGGAGGCCGCGATCCCGCAGGGCGGACAGCAGCTGGGCGAGGAGTTCGTGCGCGGGTACGTCGGCGAAGGTGCCGCCCTGGCGGCGGACCCGGGCCTTCGGTGTGCGGACCGCGTCGTAGATGTAGACGCCGGAGGAGAACTGGGACATGGTCACGCCCCCTCGACCTGGCGGCGGTCCTGGACGACGCGGAAGCGCCCGGCGACGAACGACTCGTCGGTGAGGGTCGCGTTGCCTGCGGGGTTGAGCCCGGTGACGTGGTAGTCGCTGTAGGCGGCCGCGAACTGCATCGGCATCGAGGACACCAGATTCGCCGAGAGGGAGGCGCCCGCATCGGCGTAGGCGTCGGCCACCTCGTCGACGACGGCGTCGTCGGTGCAGTAGAGGTACGAGCTGATCGCGCCGTGGCCGCGGACGCTCGCGGTCGCGTGCGCCACGGCGGACGCGGTGTCGGCGCAGTCGACGAGGAACGCGACCGGACCGAACTGCTCGCCCTCGGGAAGCGTGTCCCCCCGACGGGGGTCGACCCGGACGACCAGTGGGGTCACCGCCCTGGCCTGGGGATAGTCGGGGTGGACGTACGGTACCGGCCTGCGCAGCAAGGTACCGCTCGCCTCGGCCGCGTCGGCGAGCGCGGTGATCGAGTGCAGCGTCGCGTCGGACTGCAGCGCGCCGCAGACGGCGGCGGCGCGGCGCGGCGCGCCCGCCAGGTCGTCGATCGCGGACAGCAGCGCGGCGACGACGTCGTCCCGGGCGATCACGCCCGCGTCCGTGCGCACGCCCGCGTCGGGGATGTAGATGTTCTGCGGCGTGGTGCACATCTGGCCGCTGAAGAGCGAGAGACCGCCGGCGAGCGTGCGCATCGCCGCGGACAGATCGGAGACGGAGTCGAGGACGACGGTGTTGACGCCCGCGGTCTCGGTGAACACCAGGGTGTTCGGGACGTTGCGTTCCAGCCACGACCCGAAGGCGGGACTGCCGGTGAAATCGACGATCCGCACCTCGGGGCTGGTGGCGAGCTGTCCGGCGACGGGAGCCTCGGCGGTGTCGACGACCAGCTGGACGGCGTCGGCGGGCAACTGCGCTTCGGCCAGCACCTCGCGGATCACGCCGACCGCGAGCGCGGTCGCGAGGACCGAGCGGGGGTGCGGCTTGACGAGGACCGGGTTTCCCGTCGCGAGGTTGGCGAGGATCGCCGGGTAGGCATTCCAGGCGGGGAACGAGGCGCAGGCGATGACGAGCGCGGTACCGAGCGGGCGGGTGCGGAATCGCTTGCGCAGAGTCACGTCCGACTTGCCGAACCGCTGCTGCCAGGTCACCTGTCCGGGTACCCGGGTCATGGCCGACCAAGCCATCGCCACCGCTTCCAGACCGCGGTCGAGGGCGTTGGTCCCGCTGCCGCTACAGGCCATGTTCAGGCTCTGCCCGGTGGTGTGCGCGGTGACCGCCGCGAAATCCTGGCCGCGCCGGTGGATCCGGTGCAGCGCCTCCAGGCACACGCCGACCCGGCGCTCGATGTCGGCGTCGCGGAGGGCGCGGGCGGCGGCCGCCGCGCCGGCGAGCGCCTGGTCGACCGACGGCGCGTGGTAGCCGACGTTGAGCGCCTTCCCGGTGTACGGCGAGATCTCGTCGGCGGTGATCACCGAGTCGGTGGGCGACGAGAGCGTCAGGGTGGCACCGTCGAACGTGGCGAGGACGGCATCGGCCTGCGCGACGTCGGGCGGGGCGATGGGCGCGTACCCGGTCCAGGCGACGCGGGTGCGGTTGGCCTCCGCCGCCGCCCGCAGCAGTTCGAGGTGGGTTTCGAAGAACATCGGCGCTCGTTCCTGTGTCAACAGATGTGTGGCGAGATCAGTCAGCGATCGGGAGTGCGGAGTCAGGCGTCCGCTTTGTCCGATCAAACTACTGTTATTGAAGTGAAGCAGGACACAGCATGAATTGTCAACGGTCGACGAAGACCGGACCGTCCGAGAGGGAGTGAGCGCTCCGGCTAGCGCGGGAGCCGAGTGCCGAACGGGAAAGGTTCGAAGTGCACGGAAGTACGTTCCATCTCGACCTCACAGCCGCGGCAGCGCAGCGCTGGGACCAGCCACGAACCGCAGTCGGGGTGGCGGAGTTTCGGGCCGAGCGGGAGCGCGTCGGGATGCGCGAGCTGCGTCCACGACAGCAGGAAAGCGAAGATCGGGAACAGCCCACGGCCGCGCGGGGTCAGCACGTATTCGCGCCCGTTACCGCGCTCGCTCCGGGCGAGAATCTGCATCTCGGACAGCCGTCCCAGCCGCTCGGTGAGGGTCGTCGGCGAGATGCTCAGGATGGACTGGAATTCCCCGAAGCGGCGCACCCCGGACAGCGCCAAGCCGGTGACCATGGCGCTCCAGCGGTCGCCGATCGCCTCCATGACCTCGGTGAACTGCAGGTCGGCGCGGCTCACGGACGGGGCATTGCGGGTCGATCGCCGTCGCCCGCTGCGCGCCACCAGCACCAGCGATTCCCGGTCGAGTTCGAGCTGGGCATCCCGGGTGCCGACGGTGCGGCCGCAGTGCCCGCACATCATCGCCGGTGGCCCCCGATGGCCGCAGTCGATGTGCACCAGCTCGGGTTGCAGTACCCCTTCGGGGGACCACTCCCGCTGCCACGCCCAGACGCTGGCCAGGATCTCCCACGTCGCCATGCCGAGCTCGGTCAGCAGGTAGTCGTGACGGTCGCCGCCGTTCGGCTGCGGCCTGCGCTCCATCAGACCCGCCTCGACCAGCGCGTTCAGGCGTGCGGTCAGCATGGCGGGCGGGGCGCCGGTGCGGTCGATCCACTGGCTGAAGCGGCGCGCGTGATCGACGAAGGCCTCGCGCAGGATGGCCAGGGTCAATCGGTCGCCGAGCAGGTCGATCGTCTGGGCGACCGGGCTCTGCGGAGCGGTGGTCCCGGATTCGGTCACCTCATCCACCTCCCGGTCCCGCCCGTGACGATCGCCTCCCGCGCATCGTTTGCTCAGGCCTCCAACACAATAGCGATGCCCTGCCCCACACCGATGCAGGCCGCCGCCACACCGATGCCGCCGCCGAGCCGACGCAGGTGGCGCAGGCAATCGACCACCATCCGGGCCGCCGACGCGCCGAGCGGATGACCGAGGGCGATGGCGCCGCCGAAGGGATTGACCCGATCGACCGCGATGCCGGGGAGTTCCCGCAGGCACGACAGGACCATCGCGGCGAATGCCTCGTTGAGCTCGAGCACCCGGACATCGGCGAGCTCGAGCCCCGCGCGGTCCAGCGCTTTCGCGATGGCGGCCACCGGCGCGAGCGCGAACTTGTCGGGCTCGGCGCCGACCACCGCCGAGCTCAGCACCCGGCCGAGCGGTTCCACACCGAGTTCGTCGGCGACGGCTCCGGTGCCGATCAGCGCCGCGACCGCGCCGTCGCTGATCGGCGACGAATTCCCGGCGGTGACGCTGCCGTCGCGCGAGAAGGCCGGACGCAGCGCGGCCAGGGTCGCCGCGTCGGTCACCCGGATCGGTTCGTCGCGGTCGAGGTCCGGGTGTGGCGTGACGAAGCCGTCGTGCACGCCGGCCGCCCACGCCCGGCCCGCCAGCTCATGGGACCGCAGCGCCCATTCGTCCTGCTCGGCGCGCCCGACGCCCAGCTGCTCCGCCACCAATTCCGCCGACCTGCCGAGCGTCTCGACCCAGGCCGCGGGGAAACGCGGGTTGGGCATGCGCCACCCGACGGTGGTGGGGATCAGTTCCATCCGCCGTGGAAACGCGGAGTCCACCGGCGGGAGCACGTACGGCGCGCGGCTCATGCTCTCCGAGCCGCCCGCGATCACGATCTCGGCGTCACCGACGGCGACCCGCCTGCCCGCGGACAACACCGCCTCGGCGCCGGAGCCGCACAGCCGGTTGACCGACACACCCGGGATCGTGTGCGGGAGCCCCGCGAGCAGCACCGCCATCCGCGCGACATTGCGGTTGTCCTCGCCCGCGCCGTTGGCGTTTCCCCAGACGACGTCGTCGATCCGGCCGGGATCGAGGGTCGGATGCCTGCGGACCAGGTCGGCGATCGGCAGCGCGGCCAGATCGTCGGCCCGGACGTGGGAGAGCGCGCCGCGGACCGCGCCGAACGGCGTCCGGACCGCGTCGATCACCCACGGTGCGCGTCGGTCGGCGAGGGAATGGCGTTCGGTCATGGGACTCCTCCTGGGTGATCGGCACGGCCCTTGCGGAAATTCGCCCGCCGTTGTCTACTTCAATAACTGTAGCGAATGGAAGGAGCCTCATGTCGATAGCCGACGTGGTTCGTACCGCGGCCGATCAGTACGGACCCGCGACCGCGATCGAGGACAGCCACGGGACTCGGACGTTCACCGAACTGTCGGACCGGGCACACGCGCTGGCGGGGGGCCTGCACGGCCTCGGCCTCGCGGCGGGCAGCCGGGTCGTCGTCCTGCTCGGCAACTCTGTGGCGGCCGTCGAAGTGGACCTCGCGCTGGCGATCGGCGGCTTCGTCCGGGTGTCGCTGAACCCGCGGGTGGGCCCGGCGGATTGGGAACGCGTCGTCGGGGACTGCGCGCCGGCGGCCCTGATCGTCGACCCACGGATCGACGGGGCGGCGGAGTTCGCCGCGCGCACGACGTCGACCGTGATCACCGTCGACCCGATCGCGTCGGCCGGACCTTCGCTCGACGAGCTGGCGACCGGTGCCGCCGACCACGCCGGGTTGCCGACGCCGGAGCCGGATTCGCTGTGCGCGCTGCACTATTCGTCCGGGACCACCGGCATCCCGAAGGGCGCCGAGCGGACGCACGCGAACCGGCTGGCATCGCTCGCCGCGATGCGCGACCAGGTGCTCGCCGGCACCCTCGACGGAGCCGACCCCGCGGTGTTCCTGCACGCGGGCCCCGTCATTCACACCAGCGGGCTGTTCGTGTTGCCGTTCCTCGAGGCGGGCGGCCGCCAGGTACTCCTCGATCACATCGGCCCCGCGGGTCTCATCGATGCCGTCGAGGCACACGCCGCGACCCATACCGCCCTGGTGCCCACGGTCATCGCCCGGTTGCTCGACTTCGAGGACGACCGGCTGTCGGTGCTGCGGCGCCTGCGCATGCTCGCGTACGCGGGCGCCCCGATGCCGGTCGAGCACATCCGGCAGGCGTACCACCGCATCACGCCCGCCCTCGTCCAGTACTACGGAATGGTCGAGGCGATCCCACCGCTGACGGTGCTGACCGCGGCCGACCATCGCCGCGGCGTGATCGGCGACGCCGAACTGCTCGGGTCGGTGGGGCGAGCCTGCCCGGCCGCGGCCATCGTGTTCGGTACCCACGATGACCCGCTCCCCGACGACGAGATCGGCGAGCTCGTCGTCGCCGGACCCGCGGTCAGCCCCGGCTATCACAACGCGGGCACGCGAACGGATCTGGGCAAGAGCCACGTCGACGGACACCTGTACTCCGGCGACCTCGGCTACCGGGACCCGGACGGCTACATCCACCTGACCGGCCGCAGCAAGGACATGATCATCACCGGCGGGTACAACGTCTATCCCCGCGAGGTGGAAGAGGCGATCTCCGCGATCCCCGGGGTCGACGACGTCGTTGTCGTCGGGCTGCCCGACGAGGTGTGGGGGCAACGCATCGTCGCCGCGTACACCTCGGCGGCAAGCGCGCGTGTCGAAGGCGACGTCGTGCTGGCGGAGAGCCGGACCCGGCTGCCCGACTACAAACGCCCCAAGGCCGCGCACCGCGTCGACCAGCTGCCACTGACCGCGCTGGGCAAGGTCGATCGGGCAGCGGCGGCAACGCTGCTCGGCACCCTCGTCCGCGCCGCATCATGAACTCACCCAAGCACTTACCGCTCCGCGACAGAGGAAACACCATGACCGACTCGTTCCTGTCCACCCTGCGCCTGCCGGTCGTCGCGGCGCCGATGTTCCTGGTGTCCGGCCCGGAGCTGGTCACCGCGGCCTGCACCGCGGGCGTCGTCGGATCGTTCCCGACGCAGAACTGCCGCACCGCGGCCGACCTCGACACCTGGATGGGAACGATCACCGATGCGCTCCGCGCGGCAGCGGCCACCGAGGGCCCGGTCGCCCCGTGGGCGGCGAATGTGATCACCCACAGCAGCAATGCCCGCCTCGCCGACGACCTGCGCCTCATCGCCGAATACCAGCCGCAGATCGTGATCACCGCCCTCGGATCCCCGAAGCCCGTGATGGACATCGTCAAGGGATACGGCGGCACGGTGATCGCCGACGTGGTCAACCTGCGCCTCGCACACAAGGCCGCGGCCGCGGGCGTCGACGGCATGGCCTGCGTGTCGGCGGGCGCGGGTGGCCACACCGGCCACCTGTCGCCCTTCGCGTTCACCTCCGCCGTGCGCGAGTTCTTCGACGGGATGATCATCATCGGCGGCGGCATCAGCGACGGTCACGGTGTCGCCGGCGCGATCACCGCGGGCGCCGACCTGGTCTACATGGGAACCCGGTTCCTGGCGGCGGCGGAGAGCATGGCCGCCGACGGGTACAAGCAGATGGTCGTCGACCACGGGCCCGATGACCTCGTGATCAGCTCCGCGATCACCGGCACCCCGGCCTCCTGGCTCAAGCCCAGCCTCGTCGCCTGCGGTCTGGACCCCGACAACCTGACCCCGCCGACCGGGGAGAAGAACTACACCGCGGGCGCGGAGTCGATGAAGCGATGGAAGGACGTCTGGGCGGCAGGCCAAGGGCTGCAGCCGATCCGCGCGATCGAACCGGTGCGCACCATCGTCGAGCGGATCGAAGCGGAGTACGTCGCGGCGCTGCGGCGGTCGAGCCGGATGATCGCGACCGCCACGCACTGAGATCGGGTCGACCGCGACCCTGCGTCAGGGTCGCGGTCCTGTCGTATGACAGCAGCAGCCCGTTGTCGTCGGCCCTGGTCGAGACGGACAGGGCCGACGCCGCCGGATTTCAGACCGCCGCGTGGTGATCAGCCCACTCGTTGTAACCACCGACCAGGTCGCTGACCTGCTCGATGCCCAGTGAGCGGAGCAGAGACGCCGCGACACTCGAACGCCATCCGCCCGCGCAGTGCACGACGATCGGCACGCCGGTGGGCAGCTCCGAGACCCGGGAACGCAAGTGCGCCAACGGGATCGGCAACGCTTCGGGGATGAAGCCGAACTCCCGCTCGCCAGGGTTGCGAATATCGACAAGGGTCACCGCGCCGTCGGCGAGCGATCGCCGCAGTTCCTCGACCGTCGTCCTCGGCGCCGCCTGCACGAGATCCGCCAGCGCCGTGGGGAACGTTCCGTCACGGTCGACGGTGAGGTATCCGACCGCCTCGTCGGACCCGATTCGCGACAGTCGCAGCGCCGCGTCCTGTTCCTCACCGGGATAGGTGACCAGCACGATCCGGTCGCCGATCTCGGCCACCATGCCACCGGTCTCGGCGAACCGGCCGTCGAAGCCGACATTCACCGATCCGCGCAGGTGCGCGACGGCGAAGTCGTCGGGGGTCCGGGCATCGAGAACGCGAGTGCCGGAGGCCAACTCGGCGCGGACCTGCTGCGCGGTGAACTCCGGGATGACGCGATGACGGTCCAGCACCGCCCGGTTGCCCTTGTTGAGCGCGGCGTCGACGTGGAAGTACTCCGGGACCGCCGGCTGACCGTCGGTGATCAGGGCGACGAATGATTCCTCGCTCATCGGCTGCACCGACGGATTGGTCCTGCGCTGTTCCCCGATCGTCGAGGTCAGCGCCGCGGAGAGGTTCTTACCGCACGAGGAGCCCGCACCGTGGGCGGGCATGACGACCACCGAGTCCGGCAGGGGCAACAGCGTCTCATGGATGGTCCGGTACATGGCCCGCGCGAGATCGGCGGTCGAGCCGTCGCCGAGGTTGACCAGGTCGGGTCGGCCGACGTCGCCGATGAAGAGTGAGTCACCGGTCAGCACCGCCGTCGGCCGCGCCTTCGGGGTTTCGCGCACCAGCAGGCTGATCGATTCCCACGTGTGCCCGGGAGTGGACAGCACCTCCAGCTCGACCTCCCCCAGCGAGACGCGCTCGCCGTGCGCGAGCCGGCGAATCGGATAGTCGGTTTCGGCCGCTGCACCGAAGCCGATCCACGCGCCGGTGGCCTCGAGCAGTTCGAGGTGACCGGAGACGAAGTCCGCGTGGAAGTGCGTGTTGATCACGCCTTCGATCGTCAGTCCGAACCGCCGCGCGTCGTCGAGATACTCGGTGATGTCGCGCCGCGGATCGACGACAACGGCCCGGCCGGTGCTCTCGTCGCCGATCAGGTACGAGGCATGGGACAGGCATTCGATGTAGTACTGCTCGAGAATCATCGCGCTTCCTCCGTTCCGGGACGACACGGTTTCGATGCCGCTATGGACACTCTGGCATATACCCCCTAGGGTATGCAAGTACCCCTGGGGGTATATGCGAAGATGGACCGCGCCGTCACCCGATCGTCGGAAGGCAACCGAACCGGCCCACCTCCTGTGACCATCCACACCTCGCCAGAGGATACCCCCAGGGGTATTGTTGCCCAAGATCCCCATATCTCCGAGGAGGAGTTCATGTGTTACCCAGTCACCTGCTCGACCTGTAAGAAGACCACGTGGGGCGGCTGCGGATCGCACGTCGACAGCGTGATGAAATCGGTTCCCGCATCCCGGCGCTGCACCTGCGAGGCGACACCCCGCAGCACCGGCAGCCTCGGCATCTTCGGCCGCATCCTCGGCCGCTGAGCAGACGCGTCGAGCGCACACTGCGCCGCGCGGGCGCGTGACAGCGGCGGCACCCTTCCGCCACGTCGCCATCGCCGACACCCCCCTCCGCAGATCCGCCCGGGCGCGCCGCGCCCGAAAATATACCCCCTCCCGTATAAGGAGACTCGCAATGAGCAGCAGGAACACGTACGTCGACGAGCAGCCGCCGACGCGATGGAAACACGAGCACGGATCCGCCCCGCCGACGATGCCGGGTGGTGTGCTGGCCCGCCTGGGAGCACAGATGGCCACGCACGCGAAGTGGGTTTTCGGCGTGTGGCTGATCGCCCTGGTCGCCCTCGGCGCCGCGGCGCCGAGCGTGTTCAGTTCACTGGCGGGCGCCGGCTGGCAGGCCAACGGCTCGGAATCGGTTCAGGTCCGTGAGCTGGCACAGCAGCACTTCGGCGGCAACTCCTCCGCCGCGGTGCAGGTGGTCGTGCATTCGGATTCGCGCATGGTTTCCGATCCCGCGATGCAGCAGGTACTCGCCGAGGCAACCGCCATCTTCCAGGGCGACGACCGCTTCGGTGCCGTGATCGCCCCCCAGCCCGGGATGACGATCAGCCCGGACGGCCACACCGGCGTCTTGATCGCCGGCGCGAACGCGAGCACCGACGAGATGGTCAAGGCGGTCGACGACCTCGGAGGCCGGCTCACCGCACTGTCGACCGATGGCGTCGAGGTCTACCCCACCGGTGCCTCCGCGCTCTGGAGCGACTTCAACAAGGCCAACCACGACGCCATGATCAAGGCGGAGATGTTCTCCTGGCCGGTGACGCTGGCGATCATGGTGCTCGCGTTCGGCTCGCTCGTCGCCGCGGGCCTGCCACTGCTGCTGACCCTGGCCGGTCTGGTGGCGTCGGCCGGCGGCCTGGTGCTGCTCAACTCCGCGACCCCGATCTCGGTGTGGGCCATGAACTTCGCCATGATGTTCGCCCTGGCACTCGGTATCGACTACGCCCTGTTCATCGTCGCGCGGTTCCGTGACGCGCTGCGAAAGGCCGGAGACACCCGCGCCGCCGTCGCCGAGACGATGGACACCGCGGGCAAGGCTGTGGTGCTGTCGGGCCTGACCGTGCTGGTGAGTCTGTCCGCCGTGTTGCTCGTCCCCGCACCCGCGGTGCGGACCATGGCCGTGGGCATCATGCTCGCCGTCGCTTTCGTTCTCGCCGCCACGCTGACCTTGCTTCCGGCAGTGCTGGGCAAGCTCGGGCCGAAGATCAACGCCGGTTCACTGCCCTACGCCGCACGCCAGCAGCACCGGTCGCCGCGGTTCGAGTCCTGGGGCAATCTGCTGCACCGGCACCCGTGGCCCTTCGCCATCGGGTCCCTCCTGGTGCTGACCGCGCTATCGATCCCGGTGCTGGGCCTGAAGGTGGCCATGCCCTCGATCCAGGTCGTGCCCACCGACTCTTCGGTGCGCCAGGGCTACGAGCTGATCCAGGCCCAGATGGGCGAGGGAGCACCCGGCATGTTCCAGATCATCTCCCCCGCCGCCGATGCCGAGGCGACCGCCGTCGCCGCCCGGGCGACCGAGGGTATCGCCATGGTCACCCCGCCGATGCCCAGCGCAGACGGCTCCGGCTACGTGATGCTGCAGGCGATCCCGGATGTGGACCCCTCCGACCAGGCGATGGGCGCGATCCTCGACCAGCTGCGTGCGGACCTGCCGTCGCACGCCCTCGTCGGCGGGGCACCGGCGGAGAACCTCGACCTCCAGCAGGCCCTCGACGACTATCTGCCGGTGATCATCGGTGTCATCCTCGTGCTCGGCTTCGTGCTACTGCTGGTCGCGCTGCAGGCGCCACTCATCGCGATCCTCGGGACAGTGGTGAGCCTGCTCTCGACGGCGGCGGCGTTCGGCGTGGCCAAGCTGATCTTCCAGGACGGGCACGGAGCGAGCCTGCTCGGCTTCACCCCGCAGGGCTTCCTGGACGGGTGGGGCCCGGTGTTCTTCTTCGCGATGATCTTCGCCATCGCCATGGACTACACGGTGTTCCTGCTCGCGACCGCGAAGGAGCACTATGAGGAATCGGGCGACCCGAAGGTCGCACACGTCATGGGGCTGGCCCACTCGGGCCGAATCATCGCGGCCGCCGCGGCGGTGATGGTGGCGGTGTTCTTCACCTTCGCGCTCGCGGAACCGTTGCCGCCCAAGGAGATGGGAATCATCCTCGGCGTGGCCGTGCTGCTCGACGCGGTGTTCATCCGGCTGATCCTGCTGCCGGTGCTGCTGCGCCTGACCGGCCATGCCGCCTGGTGGTCGCCGGCCTGGCTGCGCCGCGCACTACCGAAGATCAGCTTCTCGCACGGCTGAGTCGACCGGGTATGTGTGGTGCGGGTTACCGCACCACACATACCCCCTAGGGTATAGTTGGGGTACGTTCGAGAAAGGAATCGCCATGGTGGGAAACGACGAGAGTATCGCGCTGGTACTCAACCGGCTGCGCCGCGCACACGGGCAGCTCGCAGGGGTGATCGCGATGATCGAGAACGGTCGCGACTGTAAAGACGTCGTCACCCAGCTCGCGGCGGTCTCGCGGGCACTGGACAAGGCCGGGTTCAAGATCGTCGCCAGCGGACTGCGCGAATGCCTGGCCGGCGAGTCCTCCGAGGGCAAGGAGCCCATGAGCGAAGCCGAGCTGGAAAAGCTCTTCCTGGCACTGGCATGACGGATCGACAAGAAAGGGTGAAGCCCGTGCGAAAACTCCCTCGCCATCAGGGCTGGACCGTCGAACGAGTGGTGCCACTCATGGCCGGGGTCATCGTGCTGGCAAGCGTGGCCTCCGCGCTCGCTTTCACACCCTGGTGGTTGTTGCTCACCGGATTCGTCGGCGTGAATCTTGTCTTCTACGCACTGGCAGGCTGGTGCCCCGCCAGCCTGATCATGGAGAAAGCCGGACTCGAACGCGCCAGCTGCCGGGTCCAGACCACCTCCGTCTAGCACCCGCCACAAGTCTCGACCAACGAGAACGGAGACCCACCGATGAACCTGGCATTGTCTACCACTTTGGAGACGTCATTCGCGGACGCCGTTGCCCGAACCCGAGCGGCGTTGCAGGAACAAGGATTCGGCGTACTCACCGAGATCGACATGCAGGCCACCTTGAAGGCCAAACTCGACGCCGACATGGAGCGGTACCTGATACTCGGCGCCTGCAACCCCCCGCTCGCGCACCGGGCTGTCGAGGTGAACCGGCAAATCGGACTGCTCTTGCCGTGCAACGTGATCGTGCGTGAGGACCCTGCCAGGGAAGGCACGGTCCTGGTCGAGGCGATGAACCCGCAGCTGCTCGTGCAGGTCACCGACGAACCCGCTCTCGCATCGATCGCCGATGATGCCGGTCGCCGCCTGCAGTCGGCGATCGATGCACTCACCGCCGGAGACTGACCGCGGCGATCACGAAAAACCCTGACGATGACAGCACAGCACCTCGGTACGGAAGGAGTCGCCGGTGACGATTCTCGTCTCCGCCATGCTCGGTGTTGTCATCGGTGTCCTGCTCGGCCTGCTCGGCGGCGGCGGGTCGATCCTCGCCGTTCCCGGGCTCGTCTACGGCCTGGGGATCCCGCTCGCGCAGGCGGTGCCGATGTCACTGCTCGTGGTCGGCGTTTCCGCGCTGGTCGGCGCCCTCCCCAAGATCCGATCCGGCCAGGTCCAGTGGCGGGTCGCGGGCGTGTTCGCCGTGACCGGACTGCCGGCCGCGTTCGCCGGTAGCGCGGTCAATCGATACCTTCCCCCAGCGCTGACTCTCGCCGGATTCGCCATAGTGATGGTCGCCGCCGGAGCCCGGATGCTCGCGAGTGGGGAGGGCATCGGTACCGCCTGCCGAGTGGACGGATCAACCGTCGATTGGCGTCGATGCGCCTCCCGCGCGGTGCCGGTCGGCCTCGGTGTCGGATTCCTGACCGGACTGTTCGGGGTCGGCGGCGGATTTCTCATCGTCCCCGCCCTCGTCCTTTTGCTCGGCATCGAGATGTCCGTGGCAATCGGCACGTCCCTGGTGATCGTCACCGCCAATTCGGGCTCCGGGCTGCTCGCCTACCTCGGCAACCTCAGCCTCGACTGGCGGATCGCCGCGACCTTCACCGCTACCGCCATCGGCGGCTCGCTCGTCGCGGCCCGCTTCGGACAGCGAGTCGATGTCTCCCGGCTACAGCGGTGGTTCGCCTTTCTGATCTTCGCAGTGGCGGCCTTCGTCCTCATCGAAGTGCTCTTCCTGCGATAGCGGCCGCACACGGGAGTGCGTCGACACCGCGGCGCACTCACACCACGGGTCGGCCTGCGCGTCTTCAGCGATGAGGGGAGCCGCGGCGCGTGCCGAGCAGCTCCGAATGGTCCGCGTCAGACGAATGCGCGGGCGAAGAGCTGAGGCCGCTCAGGAACATATGCGTTTCGAAGATGATGCGGTCGAGCTCGGTGACTACTTGGGTCATGGCTTCATCTACAGCCGCTACGTCATCAGGCCCCTGCTCGATGATGGTTCGGACCGTGTCACAGATGCCGTCGAGGTGCTGAACCAGACGATCGTTGAGCAAATCGGCCTCGGCACCGCGGTGTGCAAGGTGGCCGGTGTCGTGTCCGACTCGGCCCGGCTGCCCCCTCACCGCTGGAGCTGCGCTCGTGGGTGTCATCGCGTTCTCCCTTGCGTGGTCGCCCTGCAGGGGCTTGTGGAACGGAGAGACAAGCTGATCCCTGATCATCTCGAAGCCCCTACCCCTGAACTGAATGACCCACTCAGTACACGCTTGGTCGCTAACGATGTCAACGATAGAGACCTACAACGTAGAGTGAGCGTCCCATGCCGCTGTCACGTCTGCTCGGCGCACGTTGTCGGCCGTTTCGCAGGCGAGCGATCATCCCCGATACAACTCCCAGCAGATCCAGAGGCACCGGCGAGTGAGCCGGTCCGCGCGATCGGGGCGATCGCGTCGGCTCGCCCGCCGAACGCTCGGGACTGTCGGCGGCCACCGGGTTCAGCGCCGCGATCGCGGGCTCAGGCGGCCCGGTGGACGGAACAGTCGGGCTCGCCGCGGTCTCGCGACACCCGCCCTCCGACACCGTGGACGATCGAGGGATCCGGACGCGCAGATATTCCCCGGCAAAGGAGATGTGCCGGGCTTCTTCGGCGATATGGATCTCCATGGTCCGCAGCACGGCCGGGGGAATGGCCGAGCCTGCGCGAATGAGGGCCTTCTGGTAGTGGTCGATCGGCTCCTCCCCCGCCAGAATGCCGAAACTCCGGCGCCCCGTTCGGTAGCGCCATGATGTGGTGCATCATGGCCCGGATCAGCATGGTGGGCCGAGGACGGGGCCAGGCGCATCGGGATGCAGACCGGGCTCGACCGCGACACCCGCCGCCCTGCGTCCCCCGGCGCCAAATCTGAAATGAAACTGTATCTGAAAGTGCCGACGAAACCGGCGGCGAGTGGCGACAATTGGCCACGACGGTTCGGCACGCTTCAGGACCTGCGCGCCGTCACGAATCTCCTTCGGCAACAGAGGAATTGGACGATGAACAGGGTTTCGAGATCCGCCGCGGCGACGTTGGTTGCCGCCGTCGTCGCGGTCGGGACTGCGGCGGTCGGCGTCGCGCGGGCCGAAACGCCCGGCGCGCAGCCCTGCACCCCGTACACCGCAATCTTCGGGCCGGGAACCTGGGAGACCACGCCGGACGCCGATCCCGAGGTGCCCGTCGGCATGCTCCGCCCCGTCGGAGATGGCCTGCAACGGCAGTTCGGCCGTGACATCACGGTGCTCTATGTCCCCTATGCCGCAAGCGCTTTCGACCAGGGCCTGAGCTACGCGGAATCCTTGAGCACCCTGGAATCCCGCTTGGGCCAGATGCTGCGTGGCCTGTGCAACTCGACGCGGGTCGTCCTCGCCGGCTACAGCCAGGGCGCGGACGGCATCGGCGATCTCGCCACCGAAATCGGCCATGGCGACGGTCCTATCGGCGCCGATCGAGTGGTCGGTGTCGGACTACTGGCCGATCCGCATCGCGATCCGGATACCACACCCTCCCTGGGAAATCCGCAGCCCGGCTACGGCATCGCCGGAGCGCGAAGCCGGGATTTCGGTGCCTTGACCGAACGGGTTCGCACCCTGTGCGCCGACGGCGACCTCTACTGCTCCCTCGATGCCGCCACCTCCCCATTCCTCGCCGTGCTGGGCAGGGTCCTGAGCGGTGATCCCGCACCGATCGCGAACTACCTCCCCGCCACGGCCGATCCCAGCAGCCTGATCGCGCAAGCCGTCACCATGGGCGCCGGCTGGACCGCCACCGCGGCGAACCTGCCTTCCATTCTCGACAACCTCACCCGCCTCCCGGAGTTCATCGCAGCAGGTGACATTCGCGGTGCGCACCGGACCGCGAATGCCTTGAACGTCGCCCTGGCCCCGATGGTCCAGGCCGCGGCGGGTGTGGACCGCGTCCTGGTGGCCCAGGTCCTCCGCGCAGCCGCCGCCGTCGACCCCTCGGGTTGGACCGCAGGCGTCAGCGTGATCGCCGACGCTCTCCTGCACATCGATTTTCTGAGCATCGCCGACAGGGTCGGTCAGATTCAGGAAATCCTCTGGCGTGCGGTCGAATCCCTCGATCGCAACGACCCCATCGCCGCCGCCGCCGACCTGACGACCTTGGCCGCCACCGGCGCCGACCTCACCGGCGCCGTACTCGGCCCCGTCGCCGCCGGCATCCGGGCCGACCTCCACGCGACCACCCGAACCCTGCTCAGCATCACGGACCCCGCCACCGTGGAGGAACTCGTCCAACTGGGCCGCCAAGGCGTGGACATGGCCAACTTCTACGCCTCCGAGGCCCACGTCGACTACAACGACGACGTCCACATCCTCCTGAGCTACCTGAGCTCCCAGGTCGTTTCGTAGCCCCGTCAGCCCGTGGGCTCGCTGTTGCGTCGGCTCGATCCGGATCGAGCCGACGCAACAGCATTCACATCAGCACGACACCGCGTTTCCGACCGAGTTGTCGAGACGCACCCCCAGAACTCTCGACAACTCGCCGACACTGTCGGCACTGGGTGTCACCACATCGCGTTCCCAACGGCTGATCTGGTTTCCGTCCGCAATTCCGATCCAGTCGGCCAACTCCGCCTGCGTGAAGCCGGAGGCCATCCTCGCCGCCCGAATGGCTTTGCCGATCGTGGACATGGTCTCCCCTCTCTCTCGATCCCTCGGCGCGGACTGCATCGGCGCGGGTGCCCATCGGCGAACACTCACACTCCTGAAGCGGTCTCGCGCAGCCACATTCGAACGATATCGGCGAATCAGCCTGCGAAGGAGGCTGTGACTGCACGGCAACTGACTGTGCACGCACAAACTTTCGCGCCGCCGGGCGCGGAACCCCCGGCTACTTCGGTGGGTTGTCCGCATCGGTGGCGCTGCGGCGCCAGTCACGTGGCGTCATCCCGAATGCTTCACGGAATCGCCGGGTGAAGTGGGCGGCGTCGCGGAAACCCACGGCACCGGCCACCGCAGCGACGGACCGGTGCGCATAGCCGATATCGATCAGCATGTCGCGGGCCCGGACCAGGCGTTGCTCGATGATCCATTGCTCGAGGCTGATACCCGACTGCGCGCATACCTTGTACAGGTGCCGAACGGAGATGTTGTTGGCGGCGGCGATATCCGGGATCTTCAAGGCCGAATCGGACAGGTGGGTCCGCACGTACCCGAGGATCTGCTCGATCAGCAGTTGCTCCGGGATGGCGGCGCCGTCACCCGGCCCGCGGCCGGCCGCCGAGATCAGTAGCGCCCGAACCATTTCCAGGCACGCCTCACCCACCGAGGCGGCCCCCGGATCGGCTTCGAGCTGGTCGGCGATCCCCACGAGATGCTGGATCTGCGCCGTGACCATCGGGTACAGCGGCGATGCCGCCAGGCGCCCGTGAGCCGCGACGACCGTTTCCGCGGAAATACCGAGGCGCTCCCTGGACAGCTGCAGGCACAGCGTTCCGCCGAGTCCGTGCCAGCCGGAGGCGAACGCGGTGGCCAGGTCGATCACTTCGCAGGAACCGGGTTCGATCAGCGTTTGCGCACCGAACTGTTCGTGCTTGCGGACCTGTCCGTTCTGCACGGTGACCGTCAGGGTGTCGCTGGGCGAGGAGCGCTCGTGCCGATTGGTTCGGCAGACCTGGTGACCGGATACCTCCGAGCGGGTGAGCGCGATCGGACCCAGCATCCAGGCCTGGTGCCGGCTGACCACTTCGGCCGGCGAATCCCACATCCGCAGGTTCGCCCCGATATCGGCTTCCATCAGGATTGCGGTGACCGCCTCCCGCCGGTCGGCCGGCGTGAAGTAGTCGGAGTCGATCAGCACTGCCATCGGTGATCTCCACTTCGGATCTCGCCGGCGGTGGAGTCCCTCCCGTCGCCGGCCGCTGCGCGTTTCGGGTGGTGGCAATCGGGGCAAAGGTGATTGCCAGGGCCTGTAGTCGGCGATGCTATCGCGCCGTGGCGCGCCCGGAGCCCGATTCGGCAGGGTTGCGCACCGACTTCACCGACCCGCGGAGACGTGTTCCCTTGCCGCGGTAGCCCGTAACGCCAGGATTCGGCGTTCGGCAGCGGTCGCCGTCGCAGCCCATTCCGGCCGCAACGCCGCATACGTGCACACATCGCGCCACCGACCCTGGGTTCGGTACAGCTGCCGCAGCCGCGCCTCCGGCGTCAAGCCCACTCCCGCCATCACCGTGTCCATCACCGGATGATCGTGCCGGTGCCCCGCCCATACCCGGTGAATCCCGAGCGGCCCGAAGGCGAATGCCGCCATCAGCCGCCCCGCCTCGATACCACCGGCGCGCAGCGCCCCTTCCGGAACCACGACCAGACCGCCGATCATCGCGTTGCTGCCGAAATCCTCCACCAGCAGGCCGATGGTGCCGACCATGGTGTCCTCGTCCGGTGCCGTGATCGCCAGCGTGTACTTGCGCCGCGGACTCTCGCCGCGGGAACGCAGGGCGGCGTCGAACGACGCCGCGGCCGCCCGGACACCCATGCTGTCGGTGCCCATATACCTGGTCAAGTGCGGGTCGGTGAAGATCCGCTGATAGACGCCCAGATCACCGGCACGGAGATCGCGCAACCGCAGCCGCGTGCCGACCAGTTCCACATTGCGGAGATCGATCGTCAACGGACTTCCTCCATGGCCCACACCAATTCCGGAGCAGCGGGTGGACAGACCGCGGGTATGAGCTCGTCGAGGTCGATATAGGTTCGCCCCGACGGGATCAGCTCACCGAGCAGGATCCGGCGAGCCGTGTCCGCCACCAAGGCGCCCCCGAGCATCACCCCGGAGGCGAGCTGCGGCCAGCTGGACAGACTCCGGCCGATCTCACCGACAGCATCCCGCATCGCCGGACTCAGCCGCGGCTCATCGACCACTGCCAGCAGGAACGACAGCCGCTCGCCCCGGTTCATCCGCGCGACATCGGACGAGGTCGACCCGTCGGCGCGGCCGTGGAACAGCGGGCGATGGGGTTCGAGATCGAAACGCTCCACATCCAGCATGCCGCGATCGTTGGTGTCCATCAGAACCGGGATCCCTCGGCGCCGCGCGTATTCACGGGCAGCGACTTTCGCCCACGCCGTGTCGCACTCCTCCACCAGCAGATCCAGTGGCCGGGTGCCGCCCACGCCATCGACGAACGGCCCGATCGACTCCTCGGTCAACCCGTCGGTGAATACCTCGATGTCGAGATAGGGGTCGATCTCGAACATCTGACGCGCCGCCAGCACCGCCTTGGATACCCCGAGATCACCCACCCCGGCCCGCAGCCGGTTCAGATTCGACAGCCCGACGGTGTCGAAGTCGGCCAATCGGAACGATCCGCCGACCCCTTCCATCGCCAGCGTCACCGCCGCGCTGTTGCCCACCGACAGACCGACCACACCGATCCGCCGCCCGCGCAGGTCTCGCTGCTGCGCCCGGTCGACCTTGTTGCGATTCCGATCGGTCCGCAGCCGCTGGAAACCCTCGCGCGGCAGCACATGCACCAACCGGCCGTTCCACGGATAGAACACCCACGTTCCCCACCGCCACAACGGAGTCCCACCACGGATCCGGCGACGGGACGCCGCCAGCGAGTCCGTCGAATGCGCGACAGCAGGCTCCTCGCACCGGATCAGTTCGTCGAGCTGATCTTCGATCGTGTCGTGCACCGCTCTGACAGAACTCGATGCTGCCAGCGCCTCCAGGTCACACAATCCTTCCGGGCTCGACGCATCGAGCAGCACGGGACGGAAATGCGATGTTGCAGCGCCGGGCGTGAGTACCGCCGGACGCCGAACCGAGCGATGCGGAACCATGTGTGCACGAACCTCCGACCCTCGTGAGGCGAACGGACACCCGCTCGTCTCTGTCGACCTGGACGCGCAAAGAATACATACAGCACACCTTCAGCAAACCAACCTCCGGTCCACCGGCATGGCGCGGCCATACCGCAGCCAAACTGGGACTATGACCAGGAGAGCCGGACCCGAAAGGAGACCTTTTCCATCGCCCTTCCGGCGGTCTCGCAATAGTCCCGCAAGCATTGATTCGAGGAGGGCGAGGGATCCGCGATACCGCCACCGCACTGCCCCCTTCGGACAGCGGTGAAAGGCTGTCCGGGGCTCAGTGCGGGTCGTTGCCGGTCGACTCCGGTTGGTCCGGCGGCTTACCGGTACGCCTGCGAGACAGCAGGACAACCGCGACGACAACGACCAGCGCGACGATTACCAGAAGTTCCATACGGCGCGCGTACCCGCATGCTGCGCGACCAATCGCTGTTTACCCTCGGCAAATCGCGGTATCGCCCCGAAGACGGCCGTCGTCCAGCGGAGGGTTTCGATCATGGGATTTCCCGAACAACAGCAGAAAGTACCCGGCGTCCAGGCGCAGATGTCACCGGTTCCCGACTGCGGGGAGAACAGCTATCGCGGCTCGGGGAAATTGACCGGTAAGGCAGCGGTGATCACTGGTGGCGACAGCGGGATCGGTCGAGCGGTGGCGATCGCTTTCGCCCGCGAGGGTGCCGATGTGCTGATCTCTTACCTCGATGAGGATCGTGATGCCGAGGAAGTCGCCGGCTGGGTATCCGAGGCGGGTCAGCGCGCCGTCCTGGTGCCCGGTGATCTCTCCGACCCCGCGCATTGTCGTGCCGTCGTGGAACGAGCGGTCTCAGAATTCGGCACCATCGATGTATTGGTCAGCAATGCCGCCTATCAGATGACCCACACCGATCTGTCGGAGATCAGTGACGAGGAGTTCGCCTACACGTTCGCGCTGAATGTCGGCGCGTATTTCCATCTCGTCCAGGCCGCGGTTCCGCATATGCGGCCCGGGTCGTCGATCATCGGCAGTTCCTCGGTCAATTCCGACATGCCCAATCCGACACTGGCACCCTACGCCGCCACCAAAGCGGCGATCGCGAATCTGTCCGCGAGCCTGGCGCAGTTGCTGGGCGACAAAGGGATCCGGGTCAACAGCGTGGCACCCGGCCCGATCTGGACGCCGCTGATCCCCTCCACCATGCCGCCGGAGAAGGTCGCGACATTCGGAGACGACACCCCGCTGGGCAGAGCCGGGCAGCCGGCGGAACTCGCCCCGGCCTATGTCCTGCTCGCCGCCGACGACGGCAGCTATATCTCCGGCGCCCGGCTGGCGGTCACCGGCGGCAGGCCCATTCTCTGAGCAGACCGACGAAGGGACGACACATGAGCGCGCACGACATTCCCCGGGAATTCACCCAGCCACCGACTCCACCCGACGAAGACGCTGCGACACCGTGCGAACAAGCGGGCCCGGCCGCGGACCAGGAAGGCCCGGCGCTGCGCAGTCCCACGGGCGCCTCGATCCCCGGCAGCGCATCCGTGCGCGCACAGCAGGGCGGCGCGCTGACCACCGCGCAGGGCCTCGGCGTCGCCGATACCGATCACGCGCGCAAAGCCGGTCCACGCGGGCCCGTGCTCCTCCAGGACATCCATCTGCGCGAGAAGATCACTCACTTCGACCACGAACGGATCCCCGAGCGGGTCGTGCACGCACGCGGAGTGGGGGCTCACGGTGTGTTCGTTGCCAACGGCGCCGCCGCATCGCTGACCCGCGCGCGGTTCCTGTCCGCCGACGCGCGCACACCGGTGTTCGTTCGATTCTCCACGGTGCTCGGCTCGCGCGGTTCGGCCGACACAGTGCGCGACACCCGGGGTTTCGCGGTGAAGTTCTACACCGACGAAGGGGTCTACGACCTGGTCGGCAACAACATTCCGGTGTTCTTCATCCAGGAGGCGATCAAGTTCCCCGACGTCATCCACGCCGGAAAGCCGCAGCCGGATCGGGAAATACCGCAAGCGCAATCCGCGCACGACACCTTCTGGGACTTCGTCAGTCTGCACACCGAGGCAACCGCGCACACCTTCTGGAATATGTCCGACCGGGCGCTGCCGCGCTCACTGCGCATGATGGAGGGATTCGGTATCCACACCTTCCGGCTGGTCGCCGCCGACGGCACGACCAGCCTGGTGAAGTTCCACTGGAAGCCGCGACTCGGGGTGCATTCGATGCTGTGGGAAGAAACCCAGCTCACGGCCGGGTTCGATCCCGATTTCCACCGCCGGGATCTGGCCGAGGCCATCGAAGCGGGAAACACCCCGGAATGGGACCTGGGCGTGCAGGTGTTCCCGGACACGCCCCAGCACCTGTTCGAGGGCACCGATCTGCTGGATCCGACGAAGATCGTGCCGGAGGAACTCGCGCCGGTCCAGATCATCGGAACACTGCGGCTCACCGCCAACCCGGTGAACTTCTTCGCCGAGACCGAGCAGGTCGCCTTCTGCCCCAGTCATCTGGTGCCGGGTATCGAGGTCACCGACGACCCCCTGCTGCAGGGCAGGCTGTTCTCCTATCTGGACACCCAGATCAGCAGGCTCGGCGGACCGAATTTCGCGCAATTGCCGATCAACACACCGCACACCGAGGTCAACGACCTGTTCCGGGACGGCATGCACCAGCACGCCGTGCACCCCGGCATCGCGCCGTACAAACCGAACTCGCTGGGCGGCGGCTGCCCCTACGCGGCGAGCCTGGCGGAGCATGCCTACGTCGAATCACCGACGCCCATCCCGCCGCCCACCGCCACGTTACGGACGTCGGCGAACAGCCCCGACGCCGTGTCCTTCGCCGACCATTACTCGCAGCCGCGAATGTTCTATCGCAGTCTCACCACGGGCGAGCAACAACATCTCGCCGACGCGTTCGCTTTCGAACTCGGCAAATGTTCGGTTCCGGCGATCCGGAAACGTGCCCTGCAGATGCTGGCCAACGTCGACGACCAGCTCGCCGACTACGTCGCGGGCCGGCTCGGACTGTCGGCACCTGCCCGCACTGCCGATCGCGTCGAGCTGGCGCCGAGCCCCGCATTGTCGCAGCGGCGCGGCCCTTATCCGGTCGACGGACGCACTGTAGCGCTGGTGGTGGACGACACGATCGCGGCCGAGGCGCTCGACGAGGTCCGTGCCGCGCTCCTGCGGGCTCACGTCCGGCCGCTGGTGGTCGCCGCGCACGACGGCGACGTCGCCGGCATACCGGTGGATCGAAGCTTCGCCACCATGCGCTCGATCGAATTCGACGGCGCGATGCTGTTGGCGGGCCCGCTCGATCCCCGGGTCGATCTGCTGCTCGCGGAGCTGTGGCGACACGGCAAGGCGATCGCGGCAGTCGGCACGGCGGCGTCGCTGTTGCAGCGCATCGGCGCCGACCCACGCTCTCCCGGCGTGACGGTCGACGACGCGGTCGCTGCCACCGTGGGCCTGCTGACCGACTTGGCCGAACACCGCGCGTGGGCCCGGATCGAGGCGGCGTCGTGACCCGGCGACCCGCGCACAACCGCCGTTACCCCACGCTCCCAGCCAGGGGGCCGAACACCTAGGAGGCCGGCCCCATGGACCACACCACCGCCCCGCTGCTCGCCGCGGTCGCCGAGTACCACAATCTCGGCCGTTACGGATTCACCCCGCCCGCGCACCGGCAGGGCCGGGGCGTGGACGACCGGGTGCGAGCCGCGCTCGGCGCCGACGCTTTCCGCAGCGACATCCTCGCCTCCCCTGGGCTCGACGACCGGCTCGCGCGCGGCAGTCTCCTGGCCGACGCCGAGGAACTCATGGCCGACGCGGTCGGCGCCGACGCGACGTTCTTCTCCACCTGCGACAGCTCCCTGTCGGTCAAAGCAGCGATGATGGCGGTCGCCGGCGGCCATGACGGTGGTCTGTTGGTGGCCCGAGACAGCCACAAATCCATTGTCGCCGGACTGATCTTCTCCGGGGTACGCCCACGCTGGATCGCCCCACGATGGGATGCCGACCGCCATTTCTCGCACCCGCCGTCACCGGAGCAGGTCGAGCAAGCCTGGCGCGAACATCCCGACGCCGCGGGCGCATTGATCGTCAGCCCCAGCCCCTATGGGACCTGTGCCGACATCCGCGGTATCGCCCAGGTGTGTCACGCACGCGGCAAACCGCTGATCGTCGACGAAGCGTGGGGCGCCCACCTGCCCTTTCACCCCGATCTGCCCACCTGGGCGATGGACGTCGGTGCCGACGTCTGCGTGGTGAGCGTGCACAAGATGGGGATGGGATTCGAGCAGGGTTCGGTATTCCATCTGCAGGGCGATCTCGTCGACCCGGTGCGATTGCGCAGCTGCGCCGACTTGTTGATGACCACCAGTCCCAATGTCTTGATCTACGCCGCGCTCGATGGCTGGCGCAGGCAGATGGTCGAGTTCGGCCACACGCTGCTCGACGAGGCGTTGAGTTCGGCGCGGCGGGTGCGCGCCGAACTCGCCGGGATCAATCAGTTCACGGTCATGCACGACGAACTCCTCGGTGTCGAGGCCTCCCACGATCTGGATCTGCTCCAGGTCCTCGTGGATGTCTCCGAGACCGGTGCCGGCGGCTACGAGGCCGCGGACTGGCTGCGCGAGCATCGCAACCTCGATCTGGGCCTGAGCGATCACCGGCGGGTACTGGCAACCATCTCCCAGTCGGACAACACGACGATGGTCGACGCGCTCATCGACGGCCTCGCGCTGTGGCGCGCCGGGCTCGATCATCCGACCCCACCGCGGATTCGGTTGCCCTCCCCCGAAGAACTTCAGCTCGAGACCGTGCTGCTGCCGCGCGACGCGTTCTTCGCGCCGGCCGAGTCCGTCCCCGCCGAGCATGCGGTGGGCCGGATCGCGGCCGAGCAGCTCACGCCCTATCCGCCGGGTATTCCCGCGGTCGTGCCGGGCGAGCGGATCGGTTCGGCGGTCGTGGACTACCTCCGTAGCGGGGTCGCGGCCGGCATGAACGTGCCCGACGCCGCCGACCGGCAGGTGCGCAGCATCCGTGTCGTCCGCACGAGCTGACCGCGGCTGCCGCCGTGGTTCAGGGTGTCGCCTTGTCCCTTTTCGCCGTGTCGGGAGATCCGCCGATGTGCCGGGGCGGGAGCAGATCGGCGGGAAAATGCAGTGCGGGCGCGGTGCCGAGGTCGGCGGGGTAGGACTTCTGGGCGGCCACGATCGACCTGGCGTGTGCCGTCGCCGTGGTCCGATGGGCGCGGGCCAGCCGGCGCAGCTGGGCACGCGCGGCGTCGAGATCGAGGTCGAAGTATTCGGCGAGGATACCGACCGCGGTCGCGACCACCGCCGTCCCGTCGAGCACCGCGGCGACGGTGTCGGCGGTGGTGATGGCCCTGCCGTGTTCGGTACCCATGGACAATGCGATCGCGGTCAAGTCGGCCAGGATCTGCCCGAAGTCGTTGGGCCGGATTCCCCACGGTTCGTCGGCGTGGATCACCACCGATCCCAGCGGAACGCTCATGGCCTTGATCGGGAACGCACGCATCGACCGCAGGCCCGCCGCGCGGGCCCGCCGCCGGTAGTTCGGCCAGCGGTTCTCGGTGATGTCCTCAGCGTCGAGGTCGGCGATCATCGCGACCGCGCCGTCGCGGGCGCTCGCCAGGCCGGGACCGCTGATGTGCAGGCTCGGGTCGGCGACGGCGTCCTCGCGCGTCGACTCCGCCACGATCTGGACGCCGGTCCCGTCCGTGCGGCTGTCGGTCAGGACCACCGCCGCCGAGACCACGCCGAAGCATCGCCGGGCATGCTCGGCGACGGCATGCAACAGGGTGGGCACGTCGAAATCGGTGGCCAGGGTCGCGGTCAGATCCGCGATCGCGAGCCGGGTCTGCGCGGTATTCATCGTCCCTGCCCTTCGCGGGAGTCACGCTGGTCGCGCAGCGACAGTCTGCGGGCCACGATATCGGCGGCAACCGCGCCGATCGACCGTTCGTTCGCGTAACTATACGCACGCAGTCGTGCCAGTCCCTCTTCTGCCGAGACGGCCAATTGGACCGCGACCATCCCGGCTGCGTTGAAGATCACGGCTCGGGAGAACTCGTCACTCATCGTGTCGATGCCCGCGCCGGCAAGCGTCACCTCCGCCGCGTCGGCCGCGGCCAACCGGGTCAGATCGGTGCCGATCATGTGGCCGATGGCCGCCGCGCACGCGACACCGGATTCCTGCTCGACCCGGCCCAGCGAACCGCCCGTTCCGCGGTACAGCTCCAGCACACCGACTGTCGACCCACCGCTGGACACCGGGAACGCGAACAGTGCGCGCACGGCCAGCGCCATCACCTCGACGGTGAACACCGGCCATTGCGCGGTCGCGGGTGGTGCGGCCAGGTCCGGCCAGAGCTGGCCCTCGCCACGGATGTAGGCATCGATACACGGCCCCTCGCCGATCACGAATTGGAGTTCGTCGAGGTGCTGGGCGGTGGCATCGGTGGCATAGACGATTTCGCGGGCTTGGGAGGTTCGGCTGAGCAGTGCGACCGCCGCGCCGTCGACACCCGTGAGCCGGACCGCCGCCGAACAGATCGCACCGATCCCACCGAACAGCGAACCGTCGCCGCCGGTGTCGCGCCGGTCGGTGTCATGTGGTTCGCCGTGCCGATCCCGGAATGCGTCCTCCACCGAACCCTCCGATCTCCTGACCTCCACGCTACCGCGCGGCACTCCTGGGGCCGCGCGTCCGCGCTCGGGTGAAGGCAAGCGCCTGTTTAGAAGACGGCCGGCGAGGTACCGCGACGGTGTGGCCGCCGGTCGGCCGCGTAAGCGGATCAAGCATTCGTCGGAGGAGGAATCCATGGTTTCCCGGGACATCATCGCTCAGTGGCGTCAGGACATCACGACCGCCGACAACGCCGGTGACGAAGCCGCCGCACAGCGACTGCACGGCGAACTGTCGGCGGCGCTGGCTCGGTCCACGACCGTCGAATCCGGCCGGCATACCGGGACCAAGGACAAGGACTACAACCTCGTCTGGTTCGTCGAAACCTCGCTCGACAACGCCCTGCGAATGGAGCAGTACGCCCACGACGCCGAACGGGCGGGCGACAACGACGTGGCCGAGTTCTTCCGCCGAGCGCAACACGAGAGCCGCAAGGGCGCCGAACGGGCGAAGGTTCTGCTGGAACGCCGGTTGATCGGCGACACCGCCAACACTCGGTATCTCGGCTGACACCCGGGTGCGGCCACGCGCCCACCGGTGACAACTCAGCGTGGCAGGGGTGTGGTCGCCGGGCCCTCCAGCACGGCGCCGTCGGGACCGAAGCGGGAGCCGTGTAACGGGCAGTCCCAGGTCTTTTCGGCGTCGTTCCAGTTCACGATGCCGCGCAAGTGCGGGCACACCGCCGACACGGCGTGGGTCTCACCATCGACTGTGCACACCGCGGTCGGCTGTAGGCCGCGGCGTTCGACTCGGCCCTCGCCCTCGCCGGGTGCGGCCCCGTCGGCGGCAGCCGTCGAGCGCAGCCACCCGGTCGTCAGGTGACCCACGACCGCCGCATTGGCCTGTACACCGGCGCACAACGACTTCACCGGGCCGGTACGCCAGCCCTCGTAGACGTGTGCCCACCCGGGTCGCCGCCCGTTCACCCTGCCGGACAGTGCGAGCGCGGCGGCGACACCGTTGGTCATGCCCCACTTGGCGAAACCACTCGCGCAGAGCACGTTCTCGGCGCCAGGCCGCACCGTACCGACAGTGGGCAGTTCGGTGATCGGGTGGTAGTCCTGAGCCGACCAGCGCTCGAGCAGGCTGGCGCCGGGAAACCAGCGATTCGCCCAATCCAGCAGTTGGGCAACATGGTCGGCTTCGGAAGCAGCGCGGCCGACATCGTGGCCGTTGCCGCCGACCAGCAGTACCTCGCCATTGTTCGTCGGGCACCAACGCATCGAACGGATCGGCCGCCCCGCACTGATGAACATTTCCTGGGCCACCGGTCCGGGCACCTCGAACGCGGCCAGGTAGGACCGCTGGGCCACCAGCTGTCCGGCGAGTCCGCCACGGTCGAAGATGGGCGACCCGGTGGCCACGATCGCGTACTTCGCCGATACCTCGCCATGGTCGGTGGTGACGACGACGCCGCCGCGGCGCCGCTGAAGTCGTTGTGCACGAGTCGATTCGAAGATCTGGCTGCCGTGCGACTCGATGTCGGCGGCCAGTGCGGCAAGCACCGCGACCGGGTCCACCTGCGCCTGTTCCGCCAGCCGCACCCCGCCGTGGACGGGAAAGGGCGCTGCGAGGTCATCGATCAGCCGGGTGGGCAAGCCGACCGCGCGGGTGGCCTCGTACTCGGCGCGCACCGCGGCGTTTTCGGCCGCATGCTGTGCGTAGGTGATCGCGGGGACACGCGGAGCAGCGATCTCGTGCTCGGCACAGAACTCGAGCAACCAGTCGAAACCGGCCTGATTGGCGGTCACGTACCGCGCCAGCACCTCGACCCCGTGCCGCTCCGCGATCGTCTGGGCCCTGGTCCCCTGCAACAGCGAGACCTTCGCGGTGGAGGCGCCCGTCGTGACGGCACCGATCTGACGCGCCTCGAGCACCGCGACCGCACGGCCCTGCTCGGCAAGGAGCAGGGCCGTGGTCAGACCGACGATACCGGCGCCGATGACGACCGTGTCGACGTCGATGTCATCGGTGAGAGGCAGTCGGGAAGGCATCTGCGCATCGGTGAACCAGAAGGATGTCATGGTGATCGCGTACCCCGGCACACCGAACGAAACGGCCGAATCGCCTTCGGCACCCGGTTCACACCGCGGGTGAGGCCGCCTCCTCGACCCGGTCCACCGCACTGCCGTGCGGTGGCGCGCCCGGCTCGCGTCGGCGACGAGGAACTGGGCAAAACCTGCGATTACGCTCGGATCGACCGGGTATTGCGCCCTGAGAGGTACGCACGCGGGACCAGGATGACAGGAGGAACACCGATGGACGACTCTTCCTGGAATCTCGATGTCCGTGGCGAGACCGACACGCAACGACTGGACCGCAACTGGGCATCGTTGCTGCAGGAATTGCGCGTCGTGCAAACCGGCGTCCAGCTCCTGACCGGCTTTCTGATCGTCTTGCCGTTCCAGCCACGATTCGAATCGACCAGCACTTCGATTCAGGTGCTGTACCTGGTCGTCCTCACGGCGTCGATCGGTGCGACCGCCATGTTGATCGCCCCGGTCGCAGCTCATCGAATACTGTTCCGGCGCCATCAGCTCGGGTGGCTGGTGTCCACATCGCATCGCCTCGCGCTCGGCGGCCTCACGCTGCTCGGTGTCGCGCTGGTCGGTGTATCGGTTCTGCTCTTCGATGTCGTGGCGGGGCCGGTCGCGGGCGTGGCGGCAGGCGTGGTCTTCGGCGCGGTGTTCATCGGAACGTGGTTCGTCCGGCCCTGGCTCGAGCGCGGCCGATCGGCGCGCCGATGATTCCGTCAGCCCGCGATCGACGATGCCCCGATTCCGCCATAGGCCGTCATGAGGAGGAAAAGGAACCAGCCGGCACCCTGCCAGACCTGCCAGTTCAGGCCACGACGCCACTGCCCGATGGTGCGCACGAACGCACCGACACCGCCGAGCAGCAGGATCGTCATGGGTCCCGCGAGTATCGCCGCTTGCGCGGTACCGTCGCAGAACGTGGTCGCGGCGGCTGCGCACTCGTTCCGCCGGTCCGCCCACACGGCGGCGACCGCGCAGAACAGCGCCGCGAGCGTAATGACCGCCGCCGCGTAGCGCATGGCCTGCTTGCCTGGCCGGTCGTCCATCGTGCGCTTGTCGCCCATTGTCATCACCTCATCTCGCGGTTTGCCCGGAGAACCGGCCACAAACAAGAACATCAGGTGTGTGCACGCCGGACCCGGTTGGGAACGACGAAAACGGCTATCGCTCGAAGGAGCGAACATGGACCCGGATCTGCGGTGTGCGCGCGCAGCCTCACCGCGATCGTCCACGGTGGATCGTATCCGGGCAGAGACAACAAGGAGTGGGTGGTGATCCGTGTCGACCGAACATTGTCTGCCGTCATCGCAGACCGCCGCTGAGCCGCGGCGGGTTGTGCTCGTCGAGGGCGGCCCCGCGCTCATCGACGGGCCCGTCGACCTCGTGACAACCGACGGGAGGGTCGTGCACTGCGACCGATTCCGGGTCGCGTTGTGCCTGTGCCACCGCTCCTCGATATACCCGCTCTGCGATACGAGCCATCGACGCAGGCATCGCGGCGAGCGACCGGACCGAACGCGATGACCGCCGCACTCGCACCGCGACGCCCACTGCCGCGCCCCCGTGGTGAGATGTCCGCCGGGATCGTCGAATTACTCACGCGCCCACCGGGTTCCACACCGCCCACGGCCGGGCGACCTGGATCCCTACGACGACGACTCGGCGCTGGCCCTGCACACCTGCTACGAACTGCATTACCAGGGGTTCGCCGACGTCGATCCCCGGTGGGAATGGGATCCTGGGCTACTGGGGCTGCGCGGCTGTCTGGAACAGCAATTGCTCGCGGCACTGCGCGCCGATGTCGACGGCGGTGACGACGTCGACGCCGAGCTCGATCGACTGCTAGAACCGACACGTGACGACGAAGGCATCGCCGGATTCCTCGCCGAGCGCGGCACGGCGGATCACCTGCGCGAATACTTCGTCCACCGCTCGATCTACCACCACATCGAGGCCGACCCGTATGCCTGGGTGATCCCGCGACTGCGCGGGCAAGCGAAGGCGGCGCTGGTCGCGGTCGAATTCGACGAGTTCGGCGGTGGCCGGGGCGAGCGGGTGCACGCGCGGCTGTTCGCCGACCTGCTCGCCGGCGCGGTCTCGACCCGCGCTACCTGCACTATCTCGATATCGTCCCTGCCCCGATGGTGGTCCTGGTCGACATGATGTCGCTGTTCGGCCTGCACCGTGACCTGCGCGCGGCGTCTGTCGGGCATTTCGCGACCACCGAGATCACCTCGTCGCCGGCGTCGCGGCGGCTCGCCGACATCACCCGGTCCCTGCTCCCCCATCCCGCGTGTGTCCGTTTCTACACCGAGCATGTGGAGGCCGACGCGGTACACGAACAGGTGATGCGCCGCGAGGTGATCGCCGATCTGCTGCGTGCCGAGCCGGACGAGGCACGACAGGTCGTGTTCGGGATACAGGCCACGAATCTGCTGGAACACCGCTTCACCGAGCATGTACTCGGAGACTGGAACGCGAACCGAACCTCCCTGCTGAGCCCTCTGGAGCAGGAAAAGAGCACGGTTTGACGAGCACCGGGGCGGGCATCACCGAATTGTGGAGTCGGCCGATCGGATGCATACGGGGCGCCGACGTCCACACATTTCGGTAGCCGGTGTCGACACCGCACACCGCGGGAGCGAGCCGAACCGGCGCACAGAAATCGGCGACCAGCTACTGGCGCGACTGCCCGAGTGGGGAGTCGAGCAAGTCATCGGGGCGGAATACGCCATATACGACCTCGCCCAGCAGAGCCACGTGTGAGTTGAGCGCGCGGGGCTACCCGAGCGGATCGGCTTCGGGCTGCTGGTGCACGGTGAGCAGCACATGGTCCAACCGGGTCCGCAGCTTCACCTCGTCGCCGGAAACGGACGGCAGCTCGGCCACCACACGTTCGGCGATGATCCGCAGCTTGACGTTGGTCTCCTGCGAGCGCCAGCGCAGGACACGGAAGGCCTGGTCGGCGTTGATGCCATAGGCCAGCATCAACGCGCCCTTCGCCTGTTCGATGACAACACGAGCCTCCAGCAGGCGGGGCAGCGTGTTGTCGATGATCTCGCGCCGGTACTCGTTCGCGGTTTCCGAGACGTCGATGTAGTAGCCCTCGGTCCCGATCACCGCACCGGACTCGTCGAGCATCAGATCCGACACCACGAGCACCTCGTGCACCCGTCCGTGGGTATCGATGATGCGGTGTCGGCTGGAGAATGCCGCACCGTCCTCGACCGAGGTGATCATCGCCTCGACGCGGCCACGGTCCTCGGGGTGCTTATGCGATAACAGCAGCTCGGTCGTGGGCACGGTCCCTGGCGGGTAGCCGTGCATCTGCGCGACTTCGTCGGACCACTCCCACTGATGCATATCGAACCGGTACCGGAACCGACCGACGACGAGGGGATCCCCCACTCCCACCACTCGCTCGACGCGAGCACGCTCGGTCTCGGTAGTCTCCGCTCGATCGGTCATACCTGGATTATCCACCGCACCGATCGACCGGCAGGTCACCATTGGCCGACACAATCAGTCGGGCGGTCCACCGGCGACAGGCGATCCGAGACCAACGATGTCGTCGCGCCGCCGCGGACGCCACGTCGGAATGGACCCGGAATCGCTGGGCGGCCCAGGCCGGCCGCGCGCAGCTGCGGAGACGGCTGGTCATACTCTCCTGTGTCCGCGCTCCTCGGAGCAAAACACTGGATATTTCGCGTAGATGCCGAGAACATCGAGCGGGTCGAGTCGAAAGTCGATGATCTGCGGACCTTTCTGGTCCCGCCGGATCACCAGGAGGAGGTGCCCGGCGACTGACGCGTCCTCGGATCGCCGTCGATTTCGGTACTGCGCAACGCTTCGGCGACCGCCTCTAGCCGCCACTGCGCGCGCGGAGACAGCCCGGCCGCGCATCGGCACAGCCTGCGCAGACCCGGATCCGCCAGCGCGAGAACGAGACGGTGGTCGTGCAGAACCGCAGGCGCACCGGGTTCGCCGTCAACGCCTTTCGCCGATCCGGCGAGGTATCGAGGTGGGTTCGGAAACTGCACTGGTGCCTCCTCGGGATGTCCCGCCCACCGCGCTCGACCAACCGCTCGGGAGTACGCCGCCGCGTGGACGCGTTCTGATTTCCCGACGAGTTCCCCGCGTCGGTGCTGTCAAACAGGGCTGTTGCCCCGAGCCGAGGACGAACTGGATCTCGTCCGATTCGGGTGGGCGCAGCCGGGTAAGCGCCCCCTGTGACCGATAAGACCATTCGACAAATCGCGGAAAGGCGCGGGCCATTCGCGGTCGTGTACATGGATGCGTCACACGACTCCGAGGATGCCACGCAACAATGGGAACAGCGGCGACAGTCCATCAGCACTCGTCTGCGAGCGGCCGGGGCAGATGCGGACATGATCGCGCTGTTCGATCAGGCTATGGCCGAAGGTCCGCCTGCCCGGGGCCGGTGCGGGCGGGTGCTGATCATCGATGGCAGCGCGGTGCACCTCGACGAGTACCTGCCGGAACCGCCCGCTCAGGAAGTAGTGCGGGTCTCCCCGCTGCCGTATCTGGTGCCGCTGCTGCGTGACCACGTGGAGTTGGTGCCGCCTGGCGAGCACGACGCCGCTGTCCGTGAGGTCGTGGCAGCAGCCGCTCGTCACGATATCGAGAGGGTGCGCGACACCGTCACCGCCGAGATCGCCCGTGCCGAAGGGTTCGCTGTGTCCGGATTGGTCGCGACCGCGGAGGCGCTGCGCATGGCCAGGGTCGATCGGTTGCTGATCGACCCGGACCGGCTCGGCGACCGCACCGTCCTGGTCGGTGCCGATCGGGCCCAGGTCAGCGTCGCCCTCGACGCACCCGCCGGCTGGACCGGCAGCACCGCGCCTCGTCAGACCTGCCGCGCCGACGAAGCTCTCCCGGTGGCGGCCATCCTGACCGGCGCCGAGGTCATCGTCTCCGGCGGAGTGCCGTCCGAAGACGGTGTCGCCGCCCTGGTCCGGCACCGCTGACATCGAGAAAGGAGGCAGCCATGACGATCGAACGGGGCAACACCAAACATGGTCCCGCCCGCGACGACGAGCTCGCACACGAGCTGGACGAAACCATCAAGGGCACCCTGCCCGGCACGGCCGAGGAATGGCGGGACGCGGAACCACCCGATGCCTCGGCGACCGGCAACGGACCGGGCCCCGAGACAAACCGGGTACAGCCGGGCGACCACCAGGCGAGGAGGTGAGATGTCGTGTGTATGGAGATGATGCGGATGCTCCGCGATATGTGGAACATGATGTTCCCGAGCATGCCGATGTGACAGTGCCGCTCCAGGACGTCGAAGCGGACGTTCGTGCCCTTCGTCGTCGAGAACGCCGCGCACCCGCGGCTGCCGTCGGTGCGCGGCGTCGATAACCACCACTTCCAGGAGCTGATCATGACACCGATCGAAGCCACCCAGCCTCCGCCGCCAGCGCCCTTCCCGCCCGGACCCGCCCCGGACCCGCCCCCGCCGGGGCCCTCCGACCCGATCCCATCGCGGCCCGAGCCGGGTGAGCCGATACCCCCGATTCCCACGCCGCAACCCCCGCTGCCAGATCCCTCGGCGGGGCGTCAGCCGCCCACAAGATCGCATCTCCAGGCCGAGGAGGCCCTGGAGCCGAGCGACACGTAGCGGATCGGCCGTTCTTTACGCGCTGTCGACCAATGCGTCGTGGCCCGCCGTCCTGGCGCAGTTCGCGCAGCAATACACGGCGCCCGCGGTTTCCAGTCCATGGCCGAGGACGCGGCACCCACAGTGCGCACAGCTGGGCGCGATTTTCGACGCAGCGCATTCGATACTGTCGAACGCCCAGCTCTCGCCGTCGCGGCTGACAGTGAACGCATGGTCGTAGTCATTGCCGCAGGTATCGCAGATTGCCATGATGATCCTCTCTCGTCGGGTTACATCGCAGCGATACCCGGTCCGCCGAGTCCGAATCGACAGTCAGGGCCACACTCGACAGTGCCCGATCCTCCATGGCTGGAATGTCCTTTCCGCGCGTCGCGCACCGCCGATTGATCCTCGATCCACGGGGTATGGCCCGCACATACCCAGTCCCACTCGAAGGGAGTTGTCGATGGCTTATCCGAATCCGCGCCCAGGTTCCGTGCCGGAGCGCGCCGACCGTGCCGACGGTGAATTCCCCGATCACGCCCGCACGACCCGCAGCCACGCAGGCGAGGGTCTCGCAGACGGTTACAACTTTCCCGGAATCGTCCTGTCCGCGTTGGGCGTCATCGCGCTCGGCCTGTGCTTGACCGCCACCGGGTATGGGTTCACCGGATGGGCGGTCATCGGCGCCGTCGCGGCCGTGGTACTCCTCGGCGCGGGAGCTACCTGGCTCCTGGTCGAGCATCGGCGCATCAAAGCCAAGGAGGGGCTGGGGCTCACCGAACCCCGGGGACATTGACAACCCGCGACGGCCGGCAGACGTGAGAGGAGACGCCATGGCGAACACCCGGACCGGACCGCCCAGCATCCAGCACACCCGATCCGTGCCCGAGCTGAAGGACAAGGTGCACGAGACGACCGAGGCGGCCAAGCGACGGATCACCGACGCGAAGTTCCAGACCCTGCACACCGCGGACCAGACGCGGGACAAGGCAGAACAGGCAATCGACAAGGCCGAGCAGTCCGCCGCGAGGATCGAATCCTCGATTCCGCCACCGGTTGCCGCACAGGGCAGGCGAGCCGCCGATGTCGCCCGACGGCCCGTGATACCGGTGGCAGTCGCGGCGGTGGCCGGGATCGCGGTCTGGCTGTTCCTACGGCGCCGCCGGTCCTGACGACCACCACAGACCGCCGCCGGGAACGGGATGGACACCCTCCCGACCGGCCGGCGAGCGGTTGCCGGGGCCAGCGCGTCCTCTCCGGGCGCTGTCCCAGACCACGGTCCCGGCAACCGCTGTCCACAGCGTCAGCGTGCCTCGAAACGAACCACACCGTGCGGACTGATCATGTTGGTCGTTTCACCGCCGATGCCGTCGATCACGCCACGGATCTACTGCTGGGCCTGTCGGAACCGTCGCGGGATGCTCTCCGACCGCTGTGGCGGCGGGAAACGGGTGCGATGACGTGCTCACCCATGACCTGGTCCCACCACGATTGCAGCGGGCTGGGATCGGGCCAGGACACGACGAGGTCGTCCTCAGGTGCTGGTGGACGATCGAGCGGGTGCGACATGACGGTTCTCGATTGCAGCGGGAAGCCCGGCGGGCTTCAGGAACGGATAGACGGGGTCGGGGCGAACCACGGCCGTCGTCGTCGTGATCGTCCCTCGGTTGGTCCGCGCTGAGGGCGTGCGCTGATCGCAGGAAGGCAGGGTGGATCGGTCTTGGTCGCGGCCAGCGCTTCACCGCGGTCGGCGTAGACCGGCAGCCACTCGGCCAGGCCGGTAACCGCTACGACGCGCCCGGCGACCGCGTAGGGTCGCGCGTCGACCACGCTGATCTCCACGAGACGTCGATGCGCGAAGTGGGTGAGTTCGGCCATCGCCAGAATCGCGCGCAGCGATGGGAACTCGACGCCGCTGAGGTCCACGATCAGATGCTTGCCACCGTCGATCGCGGTCACGCTGATCGCCGACTCCAGCAGCCGCCGCCAACGGGTGAGTGTGTGGGCGTCGATGGTGCCGCGCACGGCCAAGATGGTGGTGTGCCCGCGCAGTTCGGTGTCGGCGCTCAAACGTTGACGCGCCCGCGGTGACTCCGCGGGTATCGAATTCAACCAGGGATGTGAATGGCGGGTGGAGTTCATCGAGTACTCGATTCCTCGGCACCGGCAGACCTGCTACCGCCCCGGTTCGCTCCTGTGACGCTCAAGATCGACCGGTAGCACCCATTTCAGCACAATCTTCTCGAGCCCGCATCGACGATGCGACAAGTGGGACTGTTTGTGTAGGTGAGACGTGGTGTGACGGTTTCTTGACCGAAACAGATCCCGGTTTCGGGGTAGCCGAGCCCGGCCGTCGAATCGAGGTCCCACGACGTCGCTGCACGAGCAAGTCGCGGTCCGGCACGCGCATCGCCATCGGCTCGGCGACACGCTGATTGCGTGCTCGCGGTGGGGGCATTCGGTCGGCAGAACCACTTCGTTCAACCCCGAGGAGAACCGAGATGACAATCATCCACAGGACGCTCGAATGCGCCTGATCCGAGTACCAGGGGTCTACCGTCCGCGCGCCGACAGCTGGCTGCTGTGCCGCGCACTGGGTGACCTGCCGAGCATTCGCGGGGCCCGCGTGCTCGACGCGTGCGCGGGCACCGGGGTAGTGACCGTGGCCGCCGCGGCGGCGGGCGCGCGCAGCCTCACCGCCGTCGATCTGTCGCTGCCCGCGCTGATCTCGACGTGGCTGAACTGCCGACTGCGGGGTATCGCGGTCGACCTGCGTCACGGCGACTTCAGTGTCGCCTCACGCTTGCCGCGATTCGACGTCGTGCTGGCAAACCCGCCGTATGTCCCGGCGGCAGACACCAGCGCACACGGCGCCGCCCTGGCCTGGGACGCCGGCCCCGACGGCCGCAGCGTGCTCGACCGCCTCTGCTCGACATTGCCCGATCTGCTCACCGAACGCGGGGTCGGGTTGATCGTGCACTCGGCGATCAGCAACCCGGACCGGAGTCTCTCGCAGCTGCGCGCCCGCGGCGCCGACGCCCAGGTGGTCCTCGCCGGTCAGGTGCCGTTCGGCCCGGTCATGCGTGCCCGTGCCGCGTGGCTGAGGGACAGCGGCTACATCGCGCCCGGACAGGACATCGAGGAGGTGGTGGTGATCCGTGTCGACCGAACATCGTCTGCCATCGTCGGGGACCGCAGCTGAGCGACAGGGAACGTTCAGCATGCCGATCGACCCGGTCCGGCTCGCGATCCGCGCCGATAAGTCCGCACAGTGAACACGCACATCCGAATGACACGGGCAGACCAGCGATGTTCGGCGAGATCGGCCTCGCCGCGATCGTGGGCAACGAGGATGCCGCGCACCTGGCGAACCTGCTACCTGCGCAGAAATATCCGGCCGGCTGACACCCGGCCCACCACAACCGAGTAAAGGAGAGACCAATGGTCCAGGTGACGCGCGTGATACCGGTTTCGGACGAGGCGGTGTTCGCCGTGCTCGCCGACGGCTGGTCGTATGCGAGCTGGGTTGTCGGCGCCTCGCACATCCGGCAGGTAGACGAAGACTGGCCGCGGGTGGGCGCACGCATTCACCACAGTGTCGGCCCGTGGCCGCTGACCATCCAGGACACCACCAGCGTTCGCGCCATCGATCCACCGCACAGTATCGAACTCGACGCGAGGATGTGGCCGCTCGGCGCGGCCGTCATCCGGCTCGAGCTGCGTTCCACCGGGCCCTCTTCGTGCGAGATCGCGATGCACGAACGAGCGACCCGTGGTCCCGGTCGGCTCGTCCCACCGCGCATCCAGGCACTGCTGCTCGCCCCACGCAACCGGGAATCACTGGCGCGACTCGCTGACCTCGCGCTCGGCGCCCGCCCGACCCCGCAGGGCTAGGTCGATCATCCGTTGGATAGTGAGGTCGGACGACGACCTCACGAAGCCGGGCAGTTCGGCCCGCACTACAACACGAGCAACAACACGGCGATCGCCGCCACGACGAACACGGCCACGATCACACCGGTCACCAGCATCGCCGCCACGCCCGTCGGTGGGAACCGACGTCGGGTACGAGGCTCGGGAGCCGATAGTCCCGAGGTCTGTGCCGTCTCCGGCGGCGTCGACCCCGGCGGCACTCCGCCACCCGGTTCCAGATCGGGAATGCGCGCGGGGTCGGGATCCATCGAAGTCATGTCACTACCTGCTCTCGCCGGATCGAGGTCGTCCCTGCCGCTCGAAGCGGCCACATCCACGCCGTACCCCGTTCCGCGATGCTCAATCCGAGGCCGCCATCGGCTCGTCATGGTCCCGAGACGCAACAGGAGTCGATCTCGCCGACATCGGCATCGACCGGAAGGTGGTAGCCGGCGAGGTCGGCATGGATGGTCAGTGCTTGCCCTCGGCGAATTCCTCGACGATCTTGGCGCAGAAGGCCGGCAGATCGGACGGGTTGCGGCTCGACACGAGGCCGTTGTCGACGACCACTTCCGTGTCGACAACGGTGCCGCCCGCATTGCGGATGTCGGTGCGCACGCTGGGATACGCGGTGAGGGTGCGGCCGCGCACCGCGTCGGCCTCGACGAGGGTCCATGGGCCGTGGCAGATCACGCCGATCGGTTTGCCGGTGGCCACGAATTCCTTCACGAAGCCGACCGCGGACGGATCCTGGCGCAGTCTGTCGGGATCGGTGGTGCCGCCGGGCAGCAGCAGCGCGTCATAGTCGTCGGGACTCACTGGCGTGTCGCGCCGTCGGAACTAGGCTGGCGATCGGACCGACATCCCGACCCGACTGGCGAAGGAGACCATGATCGCGATCGCAGACCAGCTCGCTGATCTGGCCGAACGAAATGGGCTGACGGTAGCCGTCGCCGAATCGTTGACCGCGGGCAAGGTCGCCGCCGCGCTGGGCGCCGCACCGAATTCCGCCGTGTGGTTCCGCGGCGGCATCGTCGCCTATTCCACCGAGGTCAAACAGCGCGTACTCCACGTTCCCGATGTTCCGGTGGTCTCCGAAACCGCCGCAACGGCCATGGCCGAGGGCGTCCGGGCCCTGATGGACGCCGATATCGCTGTCGCCACCACCGGCGTCGGCGGCCCGGGACCACAGGACGGGGAACCCGCCGGATCGGTGTGGTTCTGCGTTGTCTCGCGCAGTGACGTGCGGACAAGCCATCGGCAACTCGACGGCGATCCGCCGGAGGTTCTCGATCAAACGGTGCGGTTCGCGGTCGAACTGGTGCTGTCGATGGCGAAAACGATCGCACAATGACTCGCCTGGATGAACGTCGGCGGTGAAACGCGGCGGCGTGCCGATGGCTCGGTGCTCGCTTCGCACACCTGATCCGCCGCGGCCCTTTCACCGGATCTCGAACACCTTCGCCAGGTCGTCGACGAATTCGGGGTAGGACCGTGTGCGGTCGGTCGCCCGCAGCACCGCGGACGGATGAACAGTCACGCCCACCCGGAAGTGGTCGAGGTGCACGGTGTGCCCGCGCAGTGCGGTGACCTCGGCGTGCGGGCCGAGGACCGCGCGGGTGGCGATCGCGCCGAGGCAGACCACCAGGTCGGGGGCGACCAGGTCGAGTTCGGTGATCAGCCAGGGGGCGCACGCGACGATTTCGGCGCGACGGGGTTGCTGATGGATGCGTCGTTTGCCGCGCTGTTCGAAGCGGAAGTGTTTGACCGCGTTGGTGAGATACAGCGCGGAACGGTCGACGCCGAGGTCGTCGAGTGCGCGGTCGAGCAGGCGGCCGGCCGGACCGACGAAGGGGTGGCCGTCGAGGTCCTCGTCGTTGCCGGGTTGCTCGCCGACCAGGACCGTGCTCGCGTGCGACGCGCCCTCCCCGAAGACGGTCTGCGTGGCGTCGCGATAGAGGTCGCAGCCATGACACCGGTCCGCCGCGGCGCGAACCGCGTCCAGGTCATCGGTGTCCGGAATGTACTCGGCGGCACCGGGATAGGCCGTCATGGCGCCACCGTCTCGGGCCGGCAGTCCTTCGCCGCGACGACGAAGGTGTCGCCGGTGCGTTCACGCCACCCGGACGTGCGGACTCGCATCACCGTCCCTGCCTCTCTCAGACCTCCGCGCGCAGCAGATCGTTCAGCTCACCGTGGAAGAAATCGAGGAACGCGTCCATGTCGGGTCCGGCGTTCATCAGCACCACCCGGTCATAGCCAGCCTCGACCGCCTCGCGCACCGCGTCGACCCAGTGTTTCGGATCGCTGCCGCACACCATGGCGTCGAGCATGTCCTCCACGCGCACAGTGGTCGTGGCGGCGGCGAAGTTCGCCGGATTGGGCAGCTCGCTCAGCACCTGCTCGTTGAGCCGTTCTCCCGACCCGATACCGAGGGTGAACCGCCCGTCGGAGAGCAGCGCGGTCGTCGCTGCGGCCTGGGCGATGATCGCGGGGTGATAGCGGATCATCGGGCAGGTCACTCCGGTAGCCAGGCTTCGGCCCGAACCGCCTGGCGCACCAGTTCGTTCGGGTCGAAGGCCTCGGCCGCCAGTTTGAATCCGATCTGCATGGCGAGCCCTTTCGCAGCGGGGTCAGGCGCGACCGAGCGCGTGGGCCAGTTCCCGCTTGTTCATCTTCGAGCGGCCGTCGATATTGCGGCGGCGGGCTTCCTCGTAGAGCTGATCGCGGGTCTTCTCGCTCCCCTGGGGCTGCTGCCCACCGCGCTTCTGGGACGAACCCGAGGAAGACTTGCTGCCCGATCCCTTCGTCTCCCCGTGCCGGGACCGCGTCTTGTTGACCGTGGCCGCGGCGATCTCCTCGGCACGCTTCTCACTACGCCCCCGGTCGCGCTCGGACTTCTTGATGTCCTTGTACTGCCGTTCGCGTTTCGCACTCCACGTTTGCTGCGGCATGACACACCTCCTGGGTTCGGGACGACTTTCCGTTTGCCGCCTACCCGGCGATCTGCCCGGCAAACCGGGAAACCGCCGGCGGATCGATATCATCGGATCGTCCCCGCCGCCGACACCACGTTCCGCTCAGGTCCGGGGCTGTGACCCCTCGTCGTCGCGGCCGCGCCGACTTCCGAGGTAGGCGCTCTCGCGGAGCCGGTTGACCACGTCCGGGACCAGCGCCACCTCGGCGGGATGGTTGAGGACCGGATCGAAGAAATCGGTGCGGTGCTCACCCGGTTCGGCTCGGCGCAGATCCAGCTCACCGATGGTCTCGGCGGGACCGCCGAGACCATCGGCGGTGAGGGTGTAGCGAATCACCTGGTCGTCGACGTAGTCACCGATTGCCTGCAGGGATGCCGTGTTCGGTAGCGCCTCTGCGTCGAGTGGCTCGGCGAACAGCCACGCCGGTGCCGCGTCGGCGAATCGGTACGGCAGCAGCGAGCCGAAACAGGCGGTGGACCAGCTGCGCGCCGGAGTGAACACGAATCGGCCGAGGGTGCCGCGGCCGGTGGTCGCCAACGCGAAGTCCCACGGGTGATCGTCGCGGTCGAGCACCCGAAACGCCAACCCGAGGACATCGGGCACCCCGACCGGACTGCCGAATCCCTTCGACAGTCGCGCGATGACCGCCCGATCGCCCGCACCGAACCATGGCTCGTACTTCCGCGCGGGCCGAAATCGCCCGGCGAGGCGGATTCCCCGCGGATGAAAGACCCGCGCGTGCCGCACGCTCGCCGCCGTACGAAAGACCGCCGCGACGACGGCGTTCGGGAGGTCGGCGAGCCCGCCTGTGCCGATCAGCGGCGCTGCCGTGCGATCATCGCCGTCGGGTACGGCCCCACGAGACTGCGGGGCAGCAGGGTCGGGGAACGCGCGTTTGCTGTAGTCGGATCGGATGTCGGTCTCGGCGTCGTCGCCGGAGAGCGGTTCCGGTTCTCGCCAGTCCTCGACCCGGCCCGTGCCTCTGAGGGCCTTGTCCAGTTCGTCGGCCAGCTCCTCGTCGTGAGCGGGCCCATGCTTGGTGTTTCCTCGTTCGATATCCAATTCGACCTCCTCGTATGGCCGTCGGCGACGCCGCCGCGAACAGCGGCACCACCTCGCGCATACCCGATGCCGCGCTGCCGAACCGATCGCCGAGAGTCTGTCCCGAACAGTTGACAAGTAGAATGAGTGCACTCATTATTGAGTTAACTCATTTATTGCCCGACTCCGACCAGGCGAGGTAGACACCATGCGAGCGTTCGTCATCAATCGGTACAACGGGCCGGTGCAAGAAGCGGATGTCCCCGAGCCTGTCGTCGGCGATCATGACGTGCTCGTAGCGGTCGAGGCCGCCGGGCTGAACGTCCTCGACGAGAAGATCCGGGCAGGCGAGTTCAAGCGGATCCTGCCGTACGAACTGCCACAGATCCTCGGCAACGACCTCGCGGGCACAGTCATCGGCGTCGGCGCCGAAGTGCGTGATTTCGCCCCCGGCGAGCAGGTGTACGCCCGTCCGGACAAGAACCGGATCGGCACCTTCGCCGAGCGCATCGCGATCGCCGAGACCGATCTGGCCCCCAAGCCGACATCGATCAGCGTCGAGGAAGCCGCCGCACTCCCGCTGGTGGCCCTCACCGCGTGGCAGGCTCTCGTCGAGCGAGGAAACCTGCAGGCGGGGCAACGGGTCCTCATCCACGCCGGAGCGGGCGGAGTCGGGTCGATCGCGATCCAGCTCGCCAAACACCTCGGCGCCACGGTCGCCACCACGGTCAGCACGGTCAACGTCGAGTTCGTGCGCGAGCTCGGGGCCGACGTCGTCATCGACTACCGCGGTCAAGATTTCGAGCAGCTACTCGACGGATACGACCTGGTGCTGGACAGCGTCGGCGGCAAGAACCTCGAGAAGTCGCTGCGCGTACTGCGCCCCGGCGGCACGGCGATCGGGATCGCCGGTCCGCCCGACCCCGCATTCGCCCGCGAACTCGGCGCCAATCTCGTTCTGCGCCTGGCCATTGCCGCTCTCAGCAGCGGAATCCGCCGCCAGGCCACACGGCTCGGCGTGCGGTACGAGTTCCTCTTCATGCGGGCCGACGGTGCCCAGCTTCGCCGTATCGCCGCCCTCGTCGACGACGGGGCCCTGCGCCCGGTCGTCGGCCGGGTCTTCGATTTCGACCAGACCCCGCAGGCACTCCAGTCGCTCAACGACCCCGGGACCCGCGGTAAGTCCGTCCTCAGAATGCCCGGCTGATCGAACAAGGAAGCAGGACAACAGCATGAGCACGCACAGGGAAGTCATCACCTACTACCAGGACGCGCCCACCCACACCGTCGACGCAGGCGGAGTCACCTACGCCTACCGAGAACTGGGACCACGAGGCGGCATCCCCGTCGTCTTCTTCATCCATCTCGCCGCGACGCTGGACAACTGGGATCCCCGGATCATCGACCCCATCGCCAAGGGGCGTCACGTGATCGCGTTCGACAATCGTGGAGTCGGGGCGTCCACGGGCACGGTGCCCGACAGCGTCGAGGCGATGGCCGACGATGCCTACGCCTTCATCACCGCACTCGGGTTCGGCAAGATCGACGTCTTCTCCTTCTCTCTCGGCGGCTTCGTCGCCCAGGCCCTCGTGCTGAAGCACCCCGAGCTCGTCCGCAAACTCGTCCTCACCGGCACCGGGCCCCGGGGCGGCAAGGACATCGACAAGGTCGCCGGCACCACATACCGGGACATGCTGCGCGCGGCGCTGACTCGGTCCGACCCCAAGGAGTTCCTGTTCTTCAACCGCGACGCCACCGGTAAGTCGGCCGCGCGCGCATTCGTCGCGCGCCTCGCCGAGCGCACCGTCGACCGCGACGCACCCATCAGGGTCACGGCCTTCCGGACGCAACTGAAGGCGATCAAGAAGTGGGGACGCTCCTCCCCCGACGATCTCTCCGCGATCACCCACTCCACGCTGATCGCCAACGGCGACAACGACCGCATGGTGCCCTCGATCCTGTCCGAGGACCTGCACCGGCGCATCGCCGACAGCGAGCTGATCATCTACCCCGACGCCGGCCACGGCGGGATCTTCCCGTTCCACGAGAAGTTCGCCCCCGTCGCGGTCGAGTTCCTCGCCCGCTGAACACCGCACCGACCGACGCACCGGCACTGCGCGACAACGGGGTCGGTGTCACCGGCACGCGAGAACAGTGCCAGAATATCGAGCCACACCAGTAGCGAAGGACTCGGACCCGTGCCCTCTGTTCCCCGACCAGCCGGACGGCGCGAGCGGAACAAGCAGCAGAAGCTCGACCGGATCACCGCCGCCGCCCGGGAGCTCTTCGCCGAGCGCGGCGTCGACGAAGTCACCACCCAGGAGATCGCCGACAGGGCCGACATCGGCGCGGGCACCCTGTTCCTCTACGTCAAGAACAAGGGCGAACTCCTGCTGCTCGTGCAGAACGCCACCTACACCGAGGCGATCGCACGCGGCACGTCGGCGGCCGAGCACCTTCCCGACATCCTCGACGCGGTGATGGCCATCGTCGGCAGCATCGTGGAGTGCAACCGCAAACAAGTCGACAACGGACGAACTTACCTGCGCGAGATCGTCTTCGGCGATTCCGGGGAACCCCACCATCACGACGCGCTCGTCCTGACCCTGCAAACCGAAGCGGCGATCGCCCACGTGCTCCAGCGGGACCAGCGCACCAGCCCCGCCGACGCCGCGACACTCGCGCACATCGTCTCCGCGATCATGTTCGTCACCATGGCGGCGACGATCAACATCACCCACCCGATAGATGAGATCGTCCAGCAGATCAGCGACCAGATCCGGGTGCTGCTCGACCGCGGTGACCGCGGCGTGGCCGCCCTCCGCGGGCGCGATCAGTAACGGGTTGGGCTACAAGGGTTGGCTGATCCCGCACCGACGGCGAGGTCGCACACGCCTCCGGTGATCATCTGGATCGGCGTGATCCCCATCAGCACGATGATCCCGATGAGATCACCCCGCTGAGCGAGCTCGACCGCGGATTGCGCCGCCCTGGACGCAGAGTCGATGACCGCCGAGCCGGTCCCTGCATCGGCGACCGAACCGGTGGGCTGAGCTGTCGCGTTCGGCGCGACGCCGAGAACGGCCGCTGACGTGAGCGCGGCACTGGCGAGGAAGATCGTTGGACGCATGCTGCGCCTCCTTGGTGGTGGGATCGAAACAGCGGGATTCGCCGGGTCCGACAGGACCCGGGTCAGCGATGGGGCCTGCTCATGTCACGGTTCATCGTCGGTATCTCGATGCTGATCGGCATGCGCAGCTCGGACAGGTAGATCAGGGCCGCCTTGCGCAGGAACTCGTCGAGCAGCCAGTACGGATCGCCGATCGGGGGGACCGCGGTGAGCAGACCTTCGCGGACAGCGATGAACGGGCCCCAGCTGAACCGCAGCAACGGATCCCAGACGGGTTCACGGGGAATGGCCAGTCCGTCGGCGATCGTGTCACCGAGCAGGAAGCGGGTGAACGCGCCGAGCACCGGCTTGCTCAGAATGGCGAAGTCGATATTGGCGCCCAGCCCCAGCAGCCGGTCGGCGAGCTTGACGCCTTCGGGAGTCACCGCGAGGATCGGGTCGAGGACCTGCGCGGCTTGGCTGTTGGACTCCGGCCAGGAGTTCGGGATGTACTCGTCGCGGACCCCGAGTAGATGCGCGGCCACCTGCCAGGAGTGCAGGAAGCCCTCGGACTCGTTCGCCGGCATCGGCACGTTCCACGAGAGCAGGTATTTCATGACCGTGGTGGCCAGGCTGTGCCAGGTGACCATGATGTCGTTCTGGCTGATCGGAATGTCCTCCTCGGCGGAGTGCACCCAGTGCGGCGACTGCGGCAGCAGGTGCCGCACCGCGGCGTGCACCAGGCGGGTCTTGACGCACGTGACGATCATTTCCCCGTCGGGGGCATAGGAATTCGCGGTGCCGATGTCGTAGCCGAGCTTGGCGGTCTTGGTGATGCGGTCCTTGAGATCGTGCCCGCCCTTGGAGTAGTAGACCGCCTTGGCCTCCTTGGGAATGACGGTGCTCATCATGCCGCTGGCGAATCCGTAGAGCACGCCGAGGTAGAGCCCCCGCTTCTTGTTGAACTGGATCGCCGCGTCGAGCTTGCCGGGGTCGGTCCACGGCGGCAGCCGGCGCGCGGACTCCATGAAATCCCGGAGATCGGCGGGCAATCCGGTCGGCAGCGGTTGTCCGTTGGTCTTCCAGGTTCGTAGTAGTTCGTTGACCCGGGGAACCTCACCCCGGTCGATCAGCCCGGGGACCACGGCATCGGCTTCCGGATCCCACACCGTCATCGGGTCGACGCCCGCGCCTGCGCCGGCGATGGATCCCTCCGGTGACCAGGTCCACGGTTCCGAGCGTGCGGGCGTGGCGAAGGCGAAGGCGCCCACCGCCCCCAACATGCCGCCGACCTTCAATGCACTACGCCTGTTCATTGCGTCCATGACGCCACTCCTCGTTGAGTACCAAGCCATCCATCCGCCGAAGCACGATGAGCCAGCACCCACCCCATATCAACGGAATCAAGAGTAACTTATCATCGCGTCGAAACCGAGGGTGCGCATTCCGTTCAACAGCACCCAACAGGGCAAACTTTTGCTCTATCCACGGACAAATACCCAACTTCTTCAGGCAACACGGCAGGTGAGCCAGCTGACGAGACAGGCAATCCAGCGGCTCCATATGCCGAAACGGCAAATAACTTATTCCACCATGACCGCAAGGGGACCCCGTCGGGGCAACGGCTTCCCGCGGCCGGCACGCAGTTCGGCACCGCAGGCCTCGTGCGTCAGCACTCCTGTAGACAGAAGCCACCGCTTGACCTATTACCCTCCGGCCCGGTGCGTTTCGTAGTAGCGAGCCATGAGCTCCCAGTACACGAGCAACAACAGCATCGCCGCACCGGTCCCGACGGCAGCGGGAACTGGACGCCGATGCCACGCCCCGACCAGCCCGACCAGCCCCACCCCGGTAGCCGCCGCGTCAACCGCCAAGCCCGCGTCCCGGGGATGGTCGGCAAGCCACAGTTCCTCCCCGAGAATCGCTTTCGTCGGCCAAGCCGGCCGACCTGCCGGTTCCGGGAAGATCACCGGGTTCACGGCAAACCACACACCGACGGCGGCGGCATGCGACCAGCTTCGCTTCCACACCGGAACCAGGAGCAGAGGCATCGTCGCCCAGCGAGACCACGCGCTCCACGGGTTCGAATGCCGGGCGAAGACCGTTCGGCGAACACGGGTGAATGCCCTTCCGGACTCCATCTGCGGTGCACTCCTGTCAGTTTCGACCGGCGTGGTCCGGCCCCGAGCCGTCTCAGGTCCGACTCTTGCTTCGATCCCGCCATCGTTCGATGAGAGCGGGCATCTCCTGCTCCATGTAGCTGTAGAAGTCCTGCATCTCGCGGAGGCGCGCGGAGGTGACCGATTCGCCCTGTAGCGCGTCGAGCCCCTCCTGAGCCGCGTTCTTCATGACCTCGAGCATGACGTTCTGCTGCGAGAACAGCTGCGCCCAGACACCTTTCGGAAACCGATAGTGCTCGCGGCGGCTGCCCGGAGCGGGCACCCGCTCCACCATCCCCGACTGTGACAGCTGTTTGATCGCCGTCGACACCGCACCCGTGCTGATCGAGAGCCGTTCGCACAGATCGGCGGCCGTCATCGTCTCCTGCTCGGTGTAGAGCAGTGCGGTCATCACGCGCGCTGTCGTCTTCTGCATGCCGCCCTGGGACATGGTCAGTGCCAGCCGCTCGGCGGCATCGCGAAGTCGCAGATCAGAATCCATGCCCACATAGTACAGACAACTTCAAATATTCTGAATCTTCACAAATCTCTGAACACTTGATACTGTTCGAGACATGAGCAACGCCATCGAAATCCGGGAACTCACCAAGACCTACGGCACACGGCGAGGACTCACCGGCCTGAACCTCGATGTCCGATCCGGTGAGGTGTTCGGTTACCTCGGCCCCAACGGAGCAGGCAAGTCGACCACCATCCGGCTCCTCCTGGACCTGATCCGCCCCACCGCCGGAACGGCGTCGGTCCTCGGACTCGACCCCAGGGCGAACGGCGTTGCCCTGCGGCGCCGCATCGGATATCTGGCGGGCGACTTCGTCGTCGACGGGCGCCAGAAGGTGCGAGATTGCCTGCGTTTCCTGGCCGACCTGCGCGGTGGCGTCCCGCAGCCGCGGATCGACGAACTCTGCGAGCGGCTCGGGCTCGACCCCACCGCCACCATCAAGAGCCTCTCCAAAGGCAACCGCCAGAAGGTCGGCTTGGTCCAGGCCTTCATGCACACTCCCGAACTTCTGATCCTGGACGAACCGACCTCGGGCCTGGATCCCCTCGTCCAACAGACCTTCCTCGATCTGGTCGCCGAGGCCGCCGGCAACGGCCAGACGGTCTTCATGTCCAGCCACATCATGGACGAGGTCGAAGCCGTCGCCGACCGGGTCGGCATTCTGCGTGACGGCGCACTGGTCGCCCTCGACACCGTCGCCGACCTGCGCGCCGCCGCTCTCCGGCACATCGAAATCGGCTTCGGCCACCCGGTCACCATCGAGGAGTTCCGCACGGTCCCCGGCCTGGTCGATCCGCACCTGGACGCCACCGGCTCGGTCCTGCGGGCCGGACTGTCGGGATCACCCGATGCCGTGGTCAAAGCCGCCGCCCGCCACACCGTACTGACGTTGACCACCACCGAACCGCACCTCGACGAGATCTTCCACCGCCACTACGCCGCCGCCGCGGCCGCACCCCAGCCCGCGGCCTGAGAGGAACACATGTCTGCCACCGCCGCGATCGGGCCCATGATCGAACCCGCAGTCGCCACCGCCCGCACCGTCGTCTTCACCAAAACCCTGCGAGACTCCCGCCGCGGCCTGCTCGGCTGGACGGTCGGCATCACCGTCGCCGCGGTCGTCTACGCCGGCTTCTACCCGCAGATGGCCGCCAACGGCGCGGCCCAGACCGAGAACCTGCCCGAAGGGCTACGCGATGCCTTGAATATGAACGACATCTCTTCTGCCGCCGGCTACCTCGGTTCCACGGTGTTCGGGCTCATCGTGCCCCTGCTGGCGATGTTCTTCGGTGCTGCCGTCGGCGCCCGGGTCTCGGCCGCCGACGAAGAATCCGGCACCCTCGATCTGCTGCTCGCGCACCCGCTCACCCGTACCTCGCTCATCGTGCAGCGCTTCGCCGCCCTCATCGCCGCTGCGACCGGCATCGGGGTCGTCGTGCTGCTGGCGATGCTCGCCATCCGCGGCTCTGCCGAACTCACCTCGGTCAGCGTCGGCCAGTTCGCCGCGCAGTGTGTCCACCTGGTCCTGCTCACCGTCTGCTTCGGCGCACTGGCCACCGCGATCGGAGCCGTCACCGGCCACCGCGGCACCGTCTTCGCACTCACTGCGGTCGTCGGCGTCGCGGCCTGGGCCGCGCACACCTTCGCCGACACGATCGGACTCGGCTGGGCCGCCTCTCTGTCGCCGTTCCACTACTACATCGACAGCGAACCCCTGCGCAACGGCATCGGTGTCAGCGGCGTCGCCGTCCTGGCCGCCGCGTCCCTCATCCTGGTCGCCGCCGGGACCTACCGATTCACTCAGCGCGACCTCGGCTGAGCGCACAACCACGACTACGTCGCCGGGCGCGAGGGTTTTGACGACTCTCGCGGCCCGGTGCCCACATTTTTGACGGAATCCATACGGCCGCGTGTAGACAGCTCCGCACGCAACACCATTAGGCTGGCCCATCGTGATTTCTCCGCCGGCGTCGAGAGCCGCCTCAGCCCCCACGAGAGGCTGAGCACCATCAATCGATCCGAACAGCGCACCGACTCCCGGACAGCCGCGTCTCGCCATAGCAGCCCGCCGTCACGTCGAGCACCGGCTCGTGGAAGTCGTGCTGCGCGGGAGCTGGTCGGGCGGCTCCTCCCCAGCCCACGGCATCCGGCCCGATTGGTCGTCTTCGGCTTCGGCGCCGCGACACTGATCGGCACGCTGCTGCTGATGTTGCCGGTGGCCGCCGAATCCAGGACCGTGACCGCGCCGGTGACAGCGCTGTTCACCGCGGTCTCGGCGGTGTGCGTCACCGGGCTCGTCGTGGTCGACACCGAAAGCCACTGGTCGCTGTTCGGGGAGCTGGTCATCCTCGGCCTGATCCAGATCGGCGGCCTGGGAATCATGACCCTGGCGTCGCTGCTCGGGTTGCTGGTCGCCCGGCGCATGGGCCTGCGGATGCAGCTGATCGCCCAGTCCGAAACGAAGACGCTGCGTCTCGGGGAAAGCCGTCGCGTCGTGATCGGTGTCATCCGGATGAGCCTGGCGGTCGAGGCCGTCACCGCGCTCGTCCTGAGCCTGCGTTTCATCTTCGGCTACGACCAAGGTGGGTGGCGTGGCGTCTACCTCGGGGTCTTCCACGCGATCTCGGCATACAACAATGCCGGCTTCGGGCTCTACCAGGACAGCCTGGTGGGATTCGCGACCGATCCGTGGATCATCGTTCCCATCACCGCCGCCCTCGTCATCGGTGGACTCGGGTTCCCGGTTGTCTTCGAGGTCACCCGGTCGCTTCGCCGTCGCGGTCGGCACCGGCACTGGTCACTGCACACCAGACTCACGCTCATCACCTACTTCGCGCTCGGTGTCGTCGGCATCGTCGCCGTGATCGCGTTCGAGTGGTCCAATCCCGGTACCCTCGGCCCACTCGGCTGGGTGCACAAGGTCCTCGTCGGCGGCTTCCACGGATTGTCACCACGGACCGCGGGCTTCAATTCGGTCGACGTCGGCGCGATGCACTCCTCCACCTTGCTGGTCAACGACGTCCTGATGTTCATCGGTGGCGGCAGCGCGGGCACCGCGGGCGGGATCAAAGTCACCACCTTCGCCCTGCTGGCGTTCGTCATCTTCGCCGAAGTCCGCGGGGAGCCGTCGGTGCACGTGCTCAACCGCCGCCTCGCCGCACCCGTGCAACGGCAAGCGATCACTGTCGCGCTGCTCGGTGTCGGTGCGGTCGTCGTCGGCACTCTCACCCTGCTGACGATCACCGGGATGGACCTCGACGCCGTGCTGTTCGAAGTCATCTCGGCCTTCGGCACCGTCGGCCTGTCCACGGGCATCACCGCCGATATCCCCGACTCCGGACTGATCGTGCTCATCGCTTTGATGTTCCTCGGCCGCCTCGGCCCCATCACCCTGGCTACCGCGCTCGCCCTGCGTGACCGCGGCCGCCGCTACGAACTACCGGAGGAGCGTCCCATTGTTGGGTAGATCGCCACGAAAACAGGGCACCCGCGTCGTCGTCATCGGCCTCGGCCGTTTCGGCAGCGCACTGGCCCGCGAACTCGTCACCCACGGCTCGGAAGTGCTGGCGATCGACTCCAATCCCCATCTGGTGCAGATGTATTCCGATGAGCTGACCCATGTCGCGGTCGCCGACACCACCGACATGGACGCCCTCGAACAGCTCGGTGTGCCGGACTTTCCGCACGCCGTGGTCAGCATCGGCTCCAATATGGAGGCCAGCATCCTCACCACCTCGCTGCTCGCCGACTGCCGGATACCCAAGATCTGGGCCAAAGCGACCAGCCGCCAGCACGGCCAGATCCTCGAACGCGTCGGCGCCCACCATGTCGTGCTCCCCGAACACGACATGGGCGAACGAGTCGCCCACCTGGTCACCGGCCGCATGATCGACTACATCGAGTTCGACACCGACTACGCCATGGCCAAAACCACCGCACCACGCTCCGCGGTCGGAAAGACCCTCACCGAGAGCGGGCTACGCCAGCACTTCGACGTCACCGTCGTCGCGATCAAACACCGCGGGGACGAATTCACCTACGCTACTGCCGATACCGTGGTCGCCGAGGGAGACCAACTCATCGTGTCGGGCCGTATCGAAGAAGTAGAACGCTTCGCCGACCTGGCCTGACCGGGACGCCCGTGCACGGCGGTACGCGGGCGGGCCGCCGGAGATCAACGGCCCGCCCTGCTCCCCGGTTGCGGTGAGTGCCGTCTTTACGGCATCTTTACGGGTAGGTGCGCCGGGAAGTCTGGTCGGCAACCCGGCTCGAACTCCGTCGAGCGGGGTTCGATCGACGACGGGTACCCACACGTGCTACCACAGCTCGAATTCCCCCCCATCGCGGAACAACCCACCGTTGCGCGGCCGGTGGCGAATCGATGACTCCCGCGGCGGAGCGCAAGCTTCTCACCCCGGGCAGCTGGCCGGAATCCCGGCGTATCGCCTCGGTCCTGCGCCGCGAGACCGTCGGCGGCGTGCTGTTGATGATCGCCGCCGTGGTCGCCCTCGTCTGGGCCAACACGCCATGGGCGGGCGCCTACACCGCGTTACGCGACTTCCAGCTCGGCCCCACCGCGCTGCATCTGAACCTGTCGTTGAGCGAGTGGGCCGCCGACGGGCTGCTCGCGATCTTCTTCTTCGTCGTCGGACTCGAACTCAAACGCGAGTTCGTCGCCGGTGACCTGCGTGATCCGCGCCGCGCGGCGCTCCCGGTGGTCGCCGCGGTCGGCGGCATGGCGGCCCCGGCGATCATCTACGTTCTGATCAACCGGGGCGGCGCCGAAGGCACGCTCGACGGGTGGGCCATCCCGACCGCGACCGATATCGCCTTCGCATTGGCCGTGCTCGCGGTGATCAACACCCATCTACCCGCCGCACTGCGTACGTTCCTGCTCACCCTCGCCGTGGTCGACGATCTGCTCGCGGTCACCGTCATCGCCATCTTCTACACCAGCGAACTCCACCTGCCCTATCTGGCGGCGGCCGTCGTGCCGATCGCGTTGTTCGCGCTCGCTGTACAGCGCCGCATCAGCTCGCCCTGGCTGCTGATCCCCCTTGCGCTGATCACGTGGTGGCTGGTGCACCTGTCCGGCGTCCATGCCACCGTCGCCGGCGTACTCCTCGGCTTCACCGTCCCGGTCCTGGCCCGCAGTGGCGCGGCCGATGAGCACGGGCCCGCCGAACGGTTCGAACACCGGATCCGGCCGCTCTCCGCAGGATTCGCGGTTCCGGTGTTCGCGTTCTTCGCCGCCGGAGTCACCATCGGCGGAATGTCCGGGCTCACCGACTCCCTGGGCGACCGGGTCACCATCGGCATCATCGTCGGGCTCGTGGCGGGCAAGTTGATCGGCATCACCGCCACGACCTATCTGACCGCGAAACTGACCCGCGCCGAACTGGATTCGGAACTGTCGTGGATCGACGTCGCCGGTGTCGCACTACTCGGCGGAATCGGATTCACCGTCTCACTACTCGTCGGTGAACTGGCCTTCGCCGGTGACCACCTGCGCGGCGACCACGTCCGCATCGGTGTGCTGTTCGGCACCGTCACCGCCGCGATCGCGGCCACCGTCGTGCTGCGCGCCCGCAACCGCGTTTACCGCGCACTCGCCGAGGTGGAGTCGCGCGACGACGACGGAGACGGCATCCCCGACATCTACCAACGCCCGCCGACCACGGACTGATGATCCCGCCCGATCACCGCCGACCCTTCGACCGCTCGCCGAGGAGCATCGTATGACTGGAGCACTCCCCCACACCGGCCGAGGTTCGCTGCGCCACATCACCATGGGCTTGGGCTGGGACCCGGTTCGAGCGACCGGCCTGTTCAGTCGGCGCGGCAAGGACATCGATCTCAACGCCGCAGCACTGGCGTTCGCCGGAAACCGATTCGTCGACATCGCATTTCACGAACAGCTCACCTCACGCGACGGAGCGATCCGCCATCTCGGGGACAGCGTCACCGGCGACGGGGACGGCGACAACGAGGTCATCGTCGTCGATCTGACGCGGCTGAGCCCGCAGGTCACCACGATCGTGTTCCTCGTGACCTGCTACACCGGGCAAGGATTCGACCGGATCGAGAACGGCTTCTGTCGCGTCACCGACAACGTCACCGGCAACGAGCTGGCCCGCCTCGACCTGGCCTACGGCGCCCGGACGCATACGGGCCTGGTCCTCGGCAAACTCCATCGCCCCCAGACAGATTGGGCCTTCACCAGGATCGGCGAGCCGATTTGGGCCCAGCATGTGGTCGACGCCATTCCCCAGCTCTCCGGCCACCTCGACTGATGACTACTACAACCCCTCGATCTCGGACATCAATTCGACTGCCTGACAGCAACTTTCACCGGGCGGCGCCGACGCCCACTCCGGCCAATCCTACAGTGGCACGTGCTAGTGTGCGCATGGTCGGCACCTCTCGTGCCGCGACGTTCGATGGGAGATATCGGTATGGGTGTCAGTTTGTCCAAGGGCGGCAACGTTTCACTGACCAAGGCGGCGCCGAACCTCACCGCGGTGGCTGTCGGCCTCGGCTGGGACCTGCGCACGACCACCGGGACGGACTTCGATCTCGATGCCAGCGCGATCGCGCTCGGCGCCGACAAGAAGGTGGTGTCGAGTGGGCATTTCGTCTTCTTCAACAACCTGAAGTCGCCCGAAGGCGCGATCGAGCACGCCGGTGACAACCGGACCGGCGAGGGCGACGGTGACGACGAAGCGATCAACGTCGATCTGGCCGCTACCCCCGCGACGATCGAGTCCATCGTCTTTCCGGTGTCGATCTACGACGCGGTGAACCGCAGCCAGTCCTTCGGACAGGTCCGCAACGCCTACATCCGCGTGGTGGATCGCAGCAACGGCGAGGAGCTGGCTCGCTACGACCTGTCCGAGGACGCGTCCACCGAGACGGCGATGGTCTTCGGCGAGCTGTACCGCAACGGCGCGGAGTGGAAGTTCCGCGCCATCGGCCAGGGCTACACCTCCGGACTGGAAGGCATCGCCCGCGATTTCGGCGTCAACCTCTGACCGGCGGCCCTGCCCTCTCCAGATCCGATGAGGGCAGGGTTTCCTCGACGTCCGATGGCCAGCTCACCCCGAACCGCGCAGCGGCGTGTCACAGGATGGGAAGGTCGGGCGGAATCTGCAAAGCGATGTAGATGAGGGTGTGGACTCGGTTCGCGATGACCGCGAGCAGTCCCTGCATTCCCTCGGGTGCCGCTTCGGCGACGGCGTGGAAAGTCTTCAGGTCGTCGTCGATCCGTTCGAGGATCGGTCCGACGTCGCCACTGCGGCCGGTGAGCGCGGTCGCGATATCTTCCAGCGAGATACCTTGGCCTTCCAGGCTTTTGACGAGCTGAATCCGGGCAGCGTCGGCGGGGTCGTAGAGGCGGAAGTTCCCCGCGCTCCGTTCGGCGGGAGTGATCAGGCCGAGGCTGGTGTAATAGTCGACCGTTCGGATCGACACCTCGGCCCGTGCGGCCAGCTCACCGATCCGGATCGGCGCATCGGTCATGTCGGCGCCCTCCTTCTCCGCTGCGCGGCATCCGCTCGAGACGCCCGTCAGCCTATCTGTTGTCCTTGCCCTCGGATACACGGCGACCACCTCCGTCGCCGGGGTGGCGGCCGCGTCGATCCGCCGGGCTTCTCGATCATGCCGTCCGCCTCGAGAACGACCGAAGAGCGCGGTGCTGTCCGGACTTTCGTGGCGCCGTCGAGGATGTCGACGTGACCGGTAACCCTACAGTGACACGTGCTAGTCTGTCGCGCATGCCGGATGGTGAACCAGACGAGGAGAGCTCTCGCTCGACTCACGGGGTCGAACCGATCGACAGACGATGGGCTGAACGCCTCGGCCGAGTCACTCGATGCTGACGATCCTGAGCGTCCTCGCCGGCATCGCGGTTGTCCTGCTGATCACCGCGCTGACCGGGTATTTCGTTGCCCAGGAATTCGCCTATATGGCGGTGGACCGCTCTCGGCTCAAAGCACGCGCCGAATCCGGCGACACCGCCGCCGCACGGGCATTGACCGTCACTCGCCGGACCTCGTTCATGTTGTCGGGTGCCCAGCTGGGGATCACCGTCACCGGACTGCTCGTCGGTTATGTCGCCGAGCCGCTGATCGGACGCGGACTGGGCGAACTGCTCGGCGGGATCGGCGTGCCGACCGCCGTCGGCATCGCGGTGGGCACCGTCGGGGCGATCGCGTTCTCGACGGTGGTGCAGATGCTGTTCGGGGAACTGTTCCCGAAGAATCTCGCGATCGCCCGGCCGGAGCCGGTCGCCCGCTGGCTGGCTCGCTCGACCACGGCGTACCTGCGGGTATTCGGCTGGCTGATCTGGTTGTTCGACCAGTCCGCGAACCTGTTGCTGCGGGTACTGCGGATCGAGCCGGTCCACGATGTGGAGCACTCGGCCACACCGCGCGACCTCGAACACATCGTCGCCGCCTCCCGTGATGCCGGCGAGCTGCCGCGGGAGTTGTCGACATTGCTCGACCGCATCCTCGACTTCCCGTCCGAGACCGCCGAGCACGCGATGATTCCCCGCTCCCAGGTCGACACCGTCGGCGTCGACGAACCCGTCACGCAGGTGCTGGCCCGGATGGCGACCGGACACACCCGATACCCGGTGACCGGCTCGAGCAGCGACGATCTGCGCGGCGTCATCCACCTGCACGACCTGCTCGGAGTCTCGCCGACCGGAACGGCGCATCAGTGGATGCGACCGGCGCTGCTGGTTCCCGAGTCGCTGTCGTTGCCCGAGGTCATCGCTCGACTCGGGGCAGCGAAGGAAGAAATGGCGTTGGTCGTCGACGAATACGGCGGCTTCGCCGGCATCGTCACCGTCGAAGACATCGCCGAGGAACTGGTCGGCGAGATCGCGGACGAACACGACACCGGTGCCGGCGCCGAGGTCATCGCCGAGGGCGAAGGCTGGCTCGTCGCCGGGGACCTGCACCTCGACGAGGCCGAACGTCTGCTCGACCTGGATCTGCCCCAAGGTGACTACGAAACCATCGCCGGGCTCGTCATCAGTACCTTCGGCGGTCTGCCGAAAGTCGGTGACCGGGTCGACATCATGATCGCGCCCAGCGGGGCGGACTATCTCAGCGACCAGTCCCCCACCTACCGCGCAGTCATCGCCGAGGTCCGTACGGTCGGCAAGCATGTGCCGTCGTCGGTCCTGCTGACCGTCCGATCCGAGCGAGGCGACGACAACGATGAGTAATCCCTGGGTTGTCGTCGCCGTGACGATCCTGCTGATCGCGGCCAGCGCGTTCTTCGTCGCTGTCGAGTTCGCCCTGATCGCTGCCCGCAAACACCGCCTCGAGGACGCCGCACCGAACAGCCGGGCCGCCCGCGCCGCGCTGCGCAGCTCGGCGGAGCTGCCGGTGCTGCTCGCCGGTTCCCAGCTCGGCATCACGGTGTGCACGCTGGCGCTGGGCGCGGTCACCAAACCTGCTGTCCACCATTGGATCACCCCGCTCATCGAGCATCTCGGGGCCCCGCTGTGGGTCGCCGACGTCGCGGGGTTCGTGCTGGCCCTGATCGTGGTCACGTTCCTGCATCTGGTGGTCGGCGAGATGGCACCGAAGTCGTGGGCGATCGCGCATCCGGAGAAGTCGGCCACGCTGCTGGCGCTGCCGATGCAGCTGTTCATGACCCTCACCCGACCCATCCTGATCGCCCTCAATCGTGCGGCGAACTGGTGCCTGCGCAAGGTCGGTGTCACCCCGGTCGACGAGGTCGACGCGGGCCAGGACCCGGTGGCCCTGCGTCATCTGGTCGAGCACTCGGCCACGGTCGGCACCCTCGACGAGCGGTACCGCGGAAACCTCACCAGCGCACTGGAACTGGAGCAACTGACCGTCGGTGACATCGTCCGCCCGAACGCCACGCCGAGTGCGGTGAGCCCGCAGGCCGATACCGAGGCCATCCAGACGATGTCCCGGAGCACCGGGCACCTGCGGCTGCTGGTTCGCGACAACGACGGAGCCCGCGGCGTCGTCCACGTCCGCGACAGCCTCACTGTGAGCCCCGCAACCACAGCGCAGCAGCTGATGCGCCCGGTCCTGGAACTGGCCACGACCGTCCCGGTGTACGAAGCACTGCGGACGATGCGCGAAACCCGCAACCACCTCGCCCTCGTCACCGCCCCTGGCAGCAGTGAGCTGCTCGGTCTGCTCACGATCACCGATCTCCTCGAACGGTTGCTGCAGTCGACAACAGCCGCCTGATCCACCCGCCCGACGGAAGGTGTCCTCGTGAGCACGCAGCTGACCTGCGCCACGCGCACGCATCGCGGCTTGGTCCGCGACGGCAATGAAGACAGTGTCCATGCCGGTCCTCGATTGCTGGCACTGGCCGACGGCATGGGCGGCCACGCGGCCGGCGAAGTGGCCTCCGGGTTGATGATCGCCGCACTCGCACCGCTCGACGACGACCTCGACGGCGACCTGCTCGACCGCCTCGAGCAGGCGCTGCTGCGCGGCAACGACGCCATCGCGCGCAAGGCCGCGGAGTCCGCCGATCGTGCAGGCATGGGCACAACCCTGACCGCGATGCTGTTCGACGGCACCCGCTACGGGCTGGCCCACGTCGGGGACTCCCGCGCCTACCGGCTGCGCCACGGCGAGCTGTCCCAGATCACCCGCGACGACACCTTCGTCCAGGCCCTCGTCGACGCCGGGCACATCACCGCCGAGCAAGCCAGGACCCACCCGCGCCGGTCGCTGATCATGCAGGCCCTCACCGGCGGATCCGTCACACCCACCTTGGTTTCCGGCGACGCCGAACTCGGCGACCGATACCTGCTGTGCTCCGACGGCCTCTCCGACGTCGTCACCGAAGCACGGATCGCCGAGTTCCTGCGCAGCGCGACCTCGGTCGAGGAGTGCGCCGATCAGCTCATCGAGTCGGCACTGCTCGGCGGCGGACCCGACAACGTCACCGTCATCGTCGCCGATATTCGGTGAGCGACGGGCACTCCGCGCCCAGGCCATTGGGCCCGATGTCGCCTGCGCTGCACCTGCGCGCGGCGACAGCGATCCGCAGGGCCGTCAGCAGCGCCGCGAGCCCGAGGATCGCGAAGACAAGGGTGGCGATGTCCGGAGTCCACAGAAAGAGCTGGGACAGTCCGATACCCGCGCGCATGGGCAGCACGATGCCGAAGCCGACCAGGACCGCGCCGGGGACGAGCAGCCACACCGCGAGGTTCGCCGCGATTCGCCGCCGTGACGACGCGATCGGACGAGCGAGCAGCCACAGGGCACGAACCACAGCCGCGATGCCCGCCACCAGCAACGCGACGAGCGCGGCGAGGATCGCCCGATAGGTGTGGTCGGCAGAAGGTGCCGACGGCGCGAGCCCGAGCGCTCGTTCCGCGAGGCCGAATCCGATCTCGAGCAGCGCGGATTCCTGGAAAGTGCCGTACACGTTCGCGGTGAAGACGATGGCCTGCTCGGGCAACACGATGACCTGGGCGGAGTATCCGGGCGCCGCTCCGCCGTGCCAGACCATCGGGACGTCGGTGCCCTCGAGGGTCCAGCGACGCCAGCCCAGACCGTAGCTCTTGCCGGTGCCGGTCGGGACCGCGCCGTCGAGGCCGACATCGTCACCGAGACTCGCCCTCGCGAACGCGGCGAGGTCGGTGAGCGTGCCGCCGAGGTAGCCGTAGCCCGCGCCGGCAGGGTCGATGGGCACATCGAACGATATCGGCCGACCGAAGACATAGCGGTGACCGGCAGGCAGGGACGCGCTCGCCTGCTCGGCAGTCGTCACGGTCGTGTGCATACCGATCGGATCCAAGACCCGCTCGGTCAGCACCTCGGCGAACGGGCGGTCGGTGACCGCTTCGACTACAGCGGCGAGCAACAGGTAGTTCGTACTCGAATAGCGGTGTACGGCACCGGGTTCACCGGCCAGCGTCTCGCCGGAGAGTTCGGCGAGCACGTCGCCCGGCCTGCGGTTGGGGTCGGTGCGGTCGGTGTGCCGCGTCGAGGTCGGCAAGCCGCTGGTCTGGTTCAGCAACTGCCGCACAGTGATTCGGTCCGAGCGCGCCCTGTCCCTGGTGCGCAGCGAAGGTAGGTAGGTCACGACGGGTGCGTCGAGGCGTAGCTCGCCGGTCTCGACCATCGACGCGATCAGCCGGGCGGTCACGGGTTTGGCCACCGATCCCCACAGAAAGGGCGTCGCCGCGGTGACGTCCGCGCCCGCTCCGTCGACACCGAAGGTCGCGCTGTGCCGGATTCCCGCGCGGTCGACCACCGCATAGGCGGCTCCGGGGATTCCGGTCGCGGCCATCCGTTCCCGAATGAACGTGTCCCACCGACCGGGCGAGCCGTCAGCGAGCGGAGGCGGCACCCGTGCGCACCCCACCAGCGCCAACAGGGAGAGCAGCAGCACCAACCATCGTTTCAATATGGCCATATTGAAACGATAACCATACGGGTATATTGTTGTCCATGCCCAGAGTCGCCGACCACGATCAACGACGCGCGGTGGTGGCGCGCGCCTTCCAACGCTTGCTGGCAGCGGAGGGGCTACCTCGGGTCACCTTCAGCAAAGTGGCGACCGAAGCGGGCATTTCGGTGGGGCTGATTCAGCACTACTTCTCCACCAAGGATGAGCTGCTGCGCTTTGCGTACGACGATTGCCTGCGCCGCAGTGCCGACCGGGTCGCCGAGCACATCCGAGACGGCGAAGCAGCCGGGCAGCCGATCTCGTCGATGCTGCGAGCAGGCTTGGCCGAGTTGCTACCGCTGGATACCGAACGGATCGTGGAATACCGGGTCGAACGCAGCCTGTGGAACCTGTCGCTGAACGATCCCGTCCTGGCCGAAGCCGCGCGGGGAGCCCATCGCGAGCTGCACGGCCGGATCGCGACCGCGATCGACAACGGCAAGGAATGCGGTGAGGTGCGCACCGAGGTCGACAGCTCCGCCGCCGCCTCGATGATCACCGCTACCACGCGTGGCCTGGCCGACACACTGTCGATCGAAGCACCGGTCGACACCGACGAGTTGATCGACGCGGTGCTGCTACCGGTGATCTCGATCGTCTTCACCGGCCGCTGCCGACGCTTCGACCACTGACCGAGCCCCGGGGGTTTCGGCGGGGTTCACCCCTTGACGACTTGGGTACCGCCCGCGAAGTTGTCGTGCCAGCCCTGCTTCGTCGAGCTCGAGCTCACCGTGACGGCGATGCCGACGGCCGCGATGAACCAGAGCCAGGCAGCCAGAGGGGAACGCCTCCACCGGATCCGAACGGCGGCGCCGAGCAGGATGCGGTTCGGCCGACTGACCTGCGGCGTCCGCTGTCACCGAGTCGGGCGGCAGTCAGGTGTCGGATTTCCCGCTCCGGCCCACTCGGGGAACGTAGTGTCGGTGCGATGATGCCGAGTGAGGTTCGTGACTGGCACGATCGCGGGGAGCTGGTGCGATCCCGATCGGGGTCGATCTTCGTCCGAAGCGAGCCCGGCGAGGGCGCCACTGTGCTGCTCCTGCACGGGTACCCCTCGAGCTCCTATGATTTCCGCCGGATCGTCGGACAGTTGGGTGGTCGGCCATGGATCACGCTGGACTTTCTCGGGTTCGGGTTGTCGGACAAGCCCCGGCCGCATCGGTACAGCCTCTTCGAGCAAGCCGACATCGTCGAAGAAATACTCGGCGCGACCGGAACAGGGTCGGTGGTCGTGGTGGCACACGACATGGGCACCTCGGTCACCACCGAACTACTCGCCCGCGATCTGGAAGGTTCACTGTCGTTCTCGCTCGACCGCGCGGTGTTGAGCAACGGCAGCGTGATCCTGGACAAGGCCACCCTGCGACCGATTCAGAAGATTCTGCGTGGACCCCTCGGCCCGGTCGCGGCACGGTTGGCCAATCGGCGAGTGTTCGCCCGCGAGTTCTCGAAACTCTTCTCCGCCGGACACCCGGTTTCCGCTGACGAAGTGGCCGCGCAGTGGGCGCTGCTGTCGGCGGCGGATGGTCACCGGATCGCGCATCTGCTCACCGCGTATCTGCCGGAGCGCATCACCTACGCCGACCGCTGGCACGGGGCGGTCAGAGACTGGGACAAACCTCTCGGCTTCCTGTGGGGCACCGCGGACCCGGTCGCCACCTCGGCGGTCCTCGACGGACTGTGCGAGCTCAGACCCGCCGCGCCGGTCATCGAGCTGGCCGGGGTCGGCCACTATCCCCAGATCGAGGACCCGGACGCTTTCGCCGTCGGCGCTCGCACTCTGCTCGGAATCGACTGATCCCACCACCTGTGTTACCGGGCTGACAGTTCGCTACCGGGAGGCGCAGTGGGGGCGTTTCATCGAGGGAGAAACCGGAACAGGAGGTCAGCGGGCATGATGCGCGCAATGTGGAACGGGGTGGTGCTCGCGGAGGCACCACGAACGGTGCGGGTGGAAGGCAACGACTACTTCCCGCCGGAGTCGCTGCACCGGGAGTACTTCTCCGACAGTCCGACCCGCACCCTGTGCCCGTGGAAGGGCATGGCCGGCTATTACCACGTGACCGCCGGTGGCGAGGTCAATCCGAACGCGGCCTGGTACTACCGCAGGCCGAGTCCGCTGGCACGGTCGATCAAGGACCACGTCGCGTTCTGGAACGGGGTGCAGGTCGTCGGCGAGCCGGAACCCACCACCGACCGGAGCACGCCTGGCCGGCTGGACCGTTTTCGGCACCGCGTCCGCAGCGCGTTCACCGGGTAGTCGGCAGCCTCGCCGCTGCCGATGTAGCGCATCGGCATCACCGGCGGCCTGGTCGGCACGGCGTGCCGTGTCGGCCCACTGCTCTCGCCCTGATCGGCGCGGTGAGCGCCGCGACCACGCCGAGCTGCGCTGACCCACCCGTTGCTGCCGAGGTCGTCGATGCCGCCGCCAGCTCGACGCCGCGACGGGCTCGCCGAAATCTACTGCTGCGAGCCGCAATTCGCGCATCACAACGAGTCCGGCAGACCCTGCTACGGCGCCGGCCCGCACTCTCCGGCCGAGGCTGTGCGGTCACGCGCCCGGGGTAACCGCCATCGCCGCTCGGGCGGCCCGGTCGAAGGGACCGGTGCCGCGCTCGGCCCGGCACAGTACCTGCGCGCCTTCGAGTAGGCCGATCAGCAGACATGCCAGATCAGCCGCCGCGTCCGGTGCCATACCCGCGCCGGCGAGCGCGGCCGTGAGCCGATCGATCCACGCGGCGAAAGTCGTTGCGGCGATGCGGCACAACTCGTCACCGTCTTTGCCCGCCGGCACGGTGACGGCCGCGATCGCACACCCGCTGCCGCGCGCCGCCTCCGCCATCACGGGCCGGGCGAACTCCACGAAGGACGCCACGACGGCGCGGGGGTCCGGCCCGGCCAGCTCCGCCATGCGCGATGCGATGTCCTGCCCGTGCAGCCTGGCGGCCTCGGCCACCAATTCGGTCTTCCCGCCGGGGAAATGGTGATAGATCGCCCCGCGCGCGGCACCACTCTCGGCGAGCACAGCCGTGAACGACATGCCCGCCAAACCGTTGCGGCGCAGGCTGTCCACAGCCGCGTCGATCATGCGGTCCCGGGTCGGTCTGGTCATCTCCAGCAACTCCTCCGTTTGACTAGTACGGCCATCCTAGTACAAGATGGAATCGCTAGTACGTACGTACTAGCGATTCCGATCCCTCCGAACAGACAAGGACACGTCTCCGTGCCTTTCACCGTCATCGCGCCCCGCGGAGTTCTCACCGAAACCGGCGAACGCCACTTGATCCCGCAGCTGATCGATGCCCTCATCGAGAGCAGCGGACTGACCGGCAATACCTTCTTCACCCCGGTCGTCGGCGGCCACCTGCACCTCCTCGACCCCGAACACGTCCATACCGGCGGTGTGAATCGCCCCGTCCTGCTCATCGAGCTCAAGCTGCCCGGCATCGGCCTGCCCACCCCCCAGGACCGTGCCGCCTTCATCACCACCGCGACCTCGATCGCCGCCGACCACGTCGTACCCGGCCACTCCCCCGACGACATCTGGATCAACATCAGCTACGCCGCCGAGAGCGGGTGGGGAATCGGAGGAGTCGCCTACAGCAACGACGCGCTGATCGCGGCGATCATCGCCGCTGAGCCCGCGCCCGCCGACTGAGCCCCAGGATCTGCTTCCCACCCGGTGCCGCCCGCTCCCGCGCGGGCGGCACCACCCCTCCGACGAAAGACCTCTCATGACAACAGTTCTCAACGGTAAGACGATCGCATTCCTGTCCGCCAACGAAGGCGTCGAACAGGTCGAGCTGCAGCACCCGCGGAATGCCCTGCGCGCCCTGGGCGCCCACACCGTGCTACTCGCCCCGGAACCGGGATTCGTACAAGCGTTCCATCATCTCGATCGCGCCGACCGCTTCGCCGTCGACCTGTGCACCAGCGACGCCGACGCCGCGGACTACCATGCGCTGGTCCTGCCCGGCGGTGTCGCGAATCCCGATATCCTGCGCCGAGATTCGGCAACGCACCACCTGTTGCGCGAAGGACACCACGCGCATATCCCCGTCGCCGCGATCTGCCACGGCCCGTGGACACTCATCGACGCCGGGCTCGTCGCCGGCCGCACTATCGCCGCGTGGCCGAGCCTGGCCACCGACCTCACCAATGCCGGAGCGGTGTGGACGCCCGAACGTGTCCACACCGACGGCACCCTCATCACCGCGCAGGGGCTCGACGACCTCGAAGAATTCACCCGGCGACTGGTATCCGCGCTGACGCAGGGCGTCAGTTGACGATTGAACTCAGCCGGGCAAGCACAGTCGGCCCGCTGCGGGAAATCCCTGGGCGGCTGGTCCCGACACGACGAGCCGGCCCGCAACAGATCCAGCATCCCCCACACCCCGGCGATTTCGGCGAAGTTGCGACCCCGGTGGGCCTCGGACTTCGGTAGCAGCAGCTCGAGCAACTCCCGCTGCTTGTCCGTCAGCACCTGATACCGATCACCCCCAACGTGGTGACGGCGACCTTGATGCTTGATCAGCCCTGCCGCAGGACTGATGGATCACTGCCATCGGGTGGCACACTCCAGCGGTTCGCCAGCTCCACGATCTCGTCGACAGACCATTGATCATCGGCGTGGCGACCGTACTTTCGGGCTACCACACACCCATCGGAGGCGATCAGGAAATCGGCGGGCAGACCGAGATGATCCTCTCCGCTGCCGAGCGCGGCCCCCGGCGACCGCTGCAGAACCGCGCCGAGGGCCGCGGCGGACCACACTCGCGGATTCACCACTGCCCGTAGCGCCGACTCCACTCCATACTCCGCGTACAGCACGCGATCGGGGTCTGCCACCACCGCGAACGGCAGGTCGGACCGGTAGCGCTGCAAAGCCTCGGCAGTCGAATGGAAGACGACGACCTCCTCGATACCCGCCGCGATGATCTCGTCGTGGCGCGCCACGACCGATCGCAGATGCAGGTGGCAGATCGGACAGCCAGCGAACCGGCGGAACTGCAGGTGGACCAGCCGGTCGGCCTGGGGCACCGTGACCGTCCGACCGTCGATCCCGGTCAGGAGCTGCGGTGATATCCGGTCACCGACATCGATACGCGTCATGTCCGCCACGGTATCCGGCTGGGCCCCGCCGGAACGCCCAACTGTCATCCTGCTGACGCTGTGCGAGCACCCGCCGTCAACCGACCGCACGGCGGAGCGCCGCCATGACCCGGTCCGGCGTCGGCAGATCCAGTCGGCCGGGGAACCGTCGCCTGGCCGTGCCATCACCTCGACACCATCGACCCGGACCGTCGGTGACGGGTAGTCGCCGATCCGATGCACGACGCCGACTGAGATGCCGAGCTGGGCCGAACAGCGCAGAACCGGCTGTTCGGCCCCGCCGGGAGGCCGGATGTCGCCGCGGCAGCGGTCAGCGGGTGCGCGGCCAGGCCGCGAGGAGCAGTCCCAGCGTGGCTCCGAACAGCAGGTGTTCGCCCAGGAAGGTCGGATAGCCGACCATGCTCGCCATGTCGCGGATCGGATCGCCACCACCGAAGACCGCCGCCGCCAGCGGCAACCCGATCCAAGTGCTCACCGCGAAAACGACTGCGCCCCAAGCGAGGGCGGCGGCGATCAATACGATGCCGTGCAGCCGGGCCAGCAGGGCGAGCACCGCGAACGCCGCGCCGTACATCGCGCCGACCATCATGTGGATCACCGCGCCGAGCACGGCGGGCCCGAAGTCGAAGGTGAAGGTCGAACCGGAACCCGCCGCCATCATCGACGCCATCATCGCGTCGGGCGCGATGATGGTCGAGGCGATGTGATAGAGCGGGGTGAAGAACCCGGTGTGCTGGTACGTGGCGGCCGCGATCATCGCGTACATTGCCATCACCAGCGACGCCACGATGCCGGCGACGGCGCCGCGCGCGGCTGCCGTACCAAGTGCGTGCGTGCCGATACTCGAAGACATCGGACTGCTCGAAGCCGAAGTTGCCATGACAGAACCTCTCGTTGAACACGATTGTGTGGTTCTCAGCCAATCGCGTTCCGCTGTCGCGCCGAGGACAATTGTCAGCGGGATGACAAGTTCACCCCAACCCACGATCAGGAGTCCGGCCATGACCCCCGTCAACCGCACCTTCGACCACCTCATCCGCGCGATCGGCGGTGAGTCGTTCACCGACGACCAGCTGCGGCACGCGGCGTGGTTCGCGCGGTGTGTCGGCCGCGGCGCCGCCGCGCCCCTGCACCCCGGCGACCTCACTGCGCTCGCCGATCGGATCGAGCTGGAGTCCTTTCCCGCCGGGTCCCTCGTTTTCGCGGCCGGGTCGCAACCGGGCGGGGTGTGGATCGTGCGCCAAGGGCAGCTGGAGCTGTCGGTCGGCTCGGGCAGGCGGCGGGCGGTCGTCGATGTGCTGCGGCCAGGGGACGTCGACGGTGACATCGCGCTGCTGCTGGAGATGCCGCTGGCCTACACCGCGCGCACTCTCACCGAGTCGAGTTGCCTGTTCCTGTCCGACAGTTCGTTCGAGGCCCTGCTCGCCAGCCATCCCGCGATCGCCCGGCGCTGGCTTTCCAGTGTCGCGCAACGTGTTTCCACTGGACAAGCGCGACTGATCAACATTCTCGGCCGCGCACTGCCGGTCCAGGTGGCCCAGCTACTGCTCGATGAAGCCGTCGACGGATCGGTCCAGCTGGCCCAGCGCACTCTCGCTGCGATGCTCGGTGTGCAACGTCCATCGCTGAACAAGATCCTCAAAGAGTTCGAACGCGACGGGTTGATCCGCGTCGGCTACGCGGTGATCGAGATCATCGACGCCGAAGCCCTCGGCCTTGTCGCGAGGCGGTAGTCGAGCACGATACCGGTCCCGGATGCACCCAGCGCCCCTTCCGTTCGACAGCTCTGGCGCCGAGTGTCCCCCACCCGACGCTCTCGGTCCGGTGGCGGCAACCAGTCGTGGACGTAGGTTTTGTTCAGCGCACCACAGGATCTCGCCTCCGGGAGAAACTTCTCCATCGAGTCGGGAATGCCCACCATCCTCTAACCGTTCATATCAATATCATCGGTTAGTACTCCGGTGCGTGAAAACCAACCGCGACAGAAGGATTCACCATGTCCCGCTTGCCCCTGATCCAGCCCGACACCGCCACCGGCAAAGCCGCCGACCTGCTGGCCGGTGTACAGAAGGCGCTCGGCGTCACCCCCAACATGACCAAGGCGATGGTCAACAGCCCAGCCGTCCTCGAGGCCTACCTCGGCTTCTCCTCCGCCTTGGCCGGCGGCACACTGTCGGCGGGCGATCGTGAACGCATCGCCCTGCTGGTAGCCGAGGAAAACGGCTGTGACTATTGCCTTTCCGCGCACACCTACATCGGTGAGAACGTCGCCGAACTCGCGCAGCCGGAGATCTCCGCCGCTCGCCACGGCCAATCGGCCGACCCGAAATCCGCAGCGGCACTCGCGCTCGCCGTTGCTGTCGTCCGGGCCCGAGGCGGAATCGAGGACGCCGACATCAAGACCGCCCGCGAGGCCGGCCTGACCGACGCCGAGATCACCGAAGTCATCGCCGCGGTCGCGCTCAACGTGTTCACCAATTACCTGAACAAGGCCATCGACACCGACATCGACTGGCCCGTCGTGCGCCACCACCAGCACTGACACCCCGAAGCCCAGCGGCGGTAGCCACGACCTCACCGGCTACCGCCGCCGGCCAGAACATGACCGGCCCACCGACCTGACACCAAAACCCCACAGCCGAAACGGCATTCGGCGTCGCCACAGCCACGCAGCGCAACCGCGATACACCCATCCCGCCCGCGATCACAGTCAGCGGTGCCTGGACACGGCCGAACACGGACTCAGCATGTGGGTGCGGAGCCGGTCGACGACGATGTCGAGGTCTGGAGGAAGGGGGACGCCGGACATATTGCGGCTGACAATGATTCGTTCGAAGCGGTCGCAGCGAGCCTGGTGCTGTGCACGGTGCCCGACCAGCAGGCTGCCCTGGCCGAGATCTTCCGAGTCCTCGAGCCGGGCGGAGTCCTGCTGTTCTTCGAGCACGTCCGATCCGAGTCGGCGCGGATGCGGCGAATGCAACGCGTCGTCGACGCCACGGTCTGGCCCCTGCTCAACGGCAGCAACAGTTTTCGGCGCGTCGTCGCGGTCGGAGGAGTAGCGGCCATCCCGGTCGGGCGCGCGTGATTCGGGTTCGACGGAGGTCGGGCGCGAATCGAGTGCGGACAAGATCGGTGAAGGTGGCGGCGACATGGAATCCACCCGCCGGAGGCCGCTTCGCGGTATCAGGCCGGCGCGGGAGCGAGGGGCAGTTCGGCCAGGCGCCATTCGAGCATGCCGTCGTGGAGCCGGATCGCCCGGCGCCCGTGGTCGGTGAGCAGCCGCACGGCGTCGTAGGCCAGTACGCAGTACTCGCCGCGGCAGTAGACGACGATTTCACTGTCGGCGGGGATTTCGGCGATGCGCTCGGCCAGCTGGTCGACGGGGATATTGACCGCGGCGGGAATATGGCCTGCGCGGTACTCCGGCACGGGGCGCACATCCAGGACGACGAGCTGTCCGGATTCGGCGCGGGCGAGCAGTTCCTCGCGGGTCATCTCCTGTCCGTCGGCGGGGCCGAGGTAGGACTCGCGGGCCGGCGCCACGGCGGGCTGGTGGGCCTCGGCGACCTTGCGCAGCAACGCGAACAGTTGCGCGACGTCCTCGCCGGCAAGGCGGTAGTGGATGCGCACACCGTCGCGGCGGGTCGCGACGAAACCGGCCTGCTTGAGCGTCTGCAAGTGCGCCGAGGCGGTCGTGAGGTTCAGCCCGGCCGCAACGGCGAGCGATTCGACAGTCCGCTCACCCTGGGCGAGCAGATCCAGCAACTCGAGACGCTTACCGCTGGCGAGCGCCTTGCCGCTGGTAGCGAACGCCTCGTACAGCGCCGCCTTCGCGGCGGGACGGTCACCACTCACAACTCCTCCAATCATCTGTGGAATATCGTACGCGCCAGCATGGCAGCGAGCGTGTCGACGCAGGCCGTCGGCCGCGCGGTTGTATTCCATGAAACCATGGAATACGCTCCTATGATATTCCATGGCGCATTGGAATAAGCCCGAGAACGGCGACCCAGGAGTACGCGATGCTCACCGACTTCACCCTGATCCCCGTCATCGATGAGGGGCTCGGCAATTCCACCTATCTGCTCGACCTCGGCGACGGCCGCGCCTTGGTCATCGACCCCGAACGCGACGTGCGCCAGGTCCGCGCCGAAGCGCGACGCCACGGCCTGCGGATCGCCTACGCGGTGGAAACCCACCTGCACGCGGACTTCATCTCCGGCGTGCGGGAACTGGCCGACACCGAGGGTGCCATTGTCATCGCCCCCGAGGTCGGTCCCCGCGGATTCGACGTCACCTCGCTCGGCGACGGCGAGACGGTCACCGTGGGCGAATTCGTCCTCGAAGCGCTCGCGACCCCGGGGCACTCGCCCGAACACCTGTCCTACCTGCTGCGCGACGCAGATCAGCGACTCCAAGGCGTGTTCACCGGCGGCTCGCTCATGGTCGGCACCGCCGGGCGCACCGACCTGGTCAGCCCCGACCAGACCATCCCGCTCGCCCGCGCCCAGTACCACTCGCTGCAGCGGCTGATGGAGCTGCCCGACGACACCCCGGTCTGGCCCACCCACGGGGCGGGCTCGTTCTGCTCGGCTGCCATCGGCACCGAACGCGTCAGCACCGTCGGCCGGGAGCGGGCGACCAATCCACTGCTGCAGGTCGACGGCGAGGACGCCTTCGTCGATGCCCTGCTCGCCTCACTCGGAACCTTCCCCGATTACTTCCTGCGCCTGGGCGAGATCAACCACCGGGGGCCCACTGTCCTCGGTGACACCTCCACTCCGACCCCTTTGACCAGCGACCAGGTCAGCGAGCTCGTCGCCGGCGGCGCGCAGGTCGTGGATACCCGCTCCGCGGCCGCCTTCGCCGCCGGCCACATCCCGGGAGCACTGTCGATCACCTTGCGCCCGGTCTTCGCGACCTGGCTGGGATGGCTCGTCGAATCCGACCAGCCCGTGATCATCGTCCGCGACCGTTTCCAAGACGCCGTCGATATCGCCTGGGAGGCAGCCAAAGTGGGCTTCGATACCCTCGCCGGCGAACTCGACGGCGGGATGACGACCTGGACCGGGCCGGTCGAGAAGGCGGCGCTGCTCGCCGCACACCAGCTCGCCGCGCACCCCGCACCCACGGTGCTCGACATCCGCCAGCGCGGCGAATACACCGCCGGGCACATCCCGGCCGCCCGCAACATCGAACTCGGCACGCTCTCCTCGCATCTGGCCGACGTCCCGCCCGGGCCGGTGACGGTGATGTGTGGACACGGCGAACGTGCCATGACCGCGGCCAGCATCCTGGAACGCGGCGGCCGCAACGACATCCGGATCCTGGACGGCTCACCTGCCGACTACGCCGCCACGCTCGGCCAGGACCTGGCGGCCGGAGCATGAGTCTGCGCCCCGGCGTGCGCACCCCGGTCCTGGGACTGCGAGAAAACGCCGCCCAGTTCACCCTGCTGATCGCGATCAACGCCCTCGTCGGTGGCATGGTCGGCCAGCAGCAGACCGTGCTCCCACTACTGGCCGAGTCCGAATTCGGGCTCAGCGGCTACACTTTCATCTTCACCTACGTGGCCGCGTTCGGGATCACCAAAGCGATCGCGAACTATTTCGCCGGCACCTTCTCCGACCGCTACGGTCGCAAGCCCGTTCTGCTGATCGGCTGGCTGTTCGCGATACCGGTGCCGCTGATGCTCATCGCCGCACCCAACTGGGGATGGGTCGTCGCGGCCAACGTGCTCCTCGGCATCAACCAGGGCCTGACCTGGTCGACCACGGTGGTGATGAAGATCGACCTGGTCGGACCGGCCCGGCGCGGTCTGGCGATGGGCCTCAACGAAGCCGCGGGGTACGGCGCGGTCGCGATCAGTTCCCTGCTCGCCGGCTATCTCGCCGAACGCTACGGGCTGCGCCCGGCGCCGTTTCTGCTCGGCCTCGCCTACGCCGCACTGGCGCTGGCGATCTCGGGATTGTTCATCCGCGAGACCCGCGACTACGCCCGCCTGGAAGCCGCCGGACACACTCCACGCGCTGACGGCCTGCACGACCACCTACACGCGGATCTGACCGATCGCCAGATCGTGATGGCGACCAGCCTTTCCGAGCCCGCGCTGTCCTCGGCCAGCCTCGCCGGGCTGGTCAACAACCTCAACTTCGGCCTGTCGTGGGGACTGTTCCCGCTGCTGTTCGCCACCGCCGACCTGTCCGTCGGCCAGATCGGGCTGCTGTTCGCCCTCTACCCCGGAGTGTGGGGCGCCGGACAACTCGTCACCGGAGCACTGTCGGACCGGTGGGGACGCAAACACCTCATCACCGGCGGTATGAGCCTCCAAGCCGCCGCGCTGGCGGTCGTCGCCACCTCCGACGGGTTCACCGGATGGGCTGTCGGCGCGATCCTGCTCGGCGCCGGAACGGCGATGGTCTACCCGACGCTGCTCGCGGTGATCGGCGATGTCGCCCATCCGCTGTGGCGGGGGCGCGCGGTCGGGGTCTACCGGGTCTGGCGCGACCTCGGCTACGCCGTCGGCGCGATCCTGGGCGGCATCGTCGCCGATCTCCTCGGCTTGCACGCCGCGGTCTGGGCCGCCGCCGCGGTCAGCGCCGCCGCCGCGGTGGCTGTCGGCGTCCGGATGTACGAAACACACCCGCCGGCACATCGGCAACCGTCCTGAGCCACTCCGGTACCGCCAAAGACCTAGTGATCCTGGGCGATCACCGAACGCCTCGCTCGGCGCCCGTCGTCGGTGGGTGAGCTCGCCGAGTCCACGCGCTCGAAACCACCGACGAGCAGGTAGATGCGAGATACGACACGATTCATCTTCCCCGGTTGCCACCCTACCCTCCCGTGAGGGTAGAGTTCTGCTCGCTGAGCGGTAGCTGATGTCGAGGTGTCCGGCTGTGTGGCCGACGCGATCAGCTCGTCACCCATGATGGGTCACCGACTCGCACTCCCGACGACTTTCACCCTGGCGGCCGATTTCGCGTTCGCCGCGTGTGCTCGCGTGCGCGTGATCCCATGGATTGGAGTTCCCCGATGGTGTCGACGACACATCGACCATCCGACGAGGGTTCGGTGCTGGCGGCGTTGCGCAGCCCGAACCGACTGCGGACCGAGGTGCTGGCTGGATTGGTGGTCGCGCTGGCGCTGATCCCGGAGGCGATCTCGTTCTCGATCATCGCCGGTGTCGACCCGAGCGTCGGCCTGTTCGCCTCGTTCACAATGGCGGTCACCATCGCGATCGTCGGTGGTCGCCGGGCGATGATCTCGGCCGCGACCGGCGCGGTCGCGCTGGTGGTCGCCCCAGTGGTCGCACAGCATGGCCTGAACTATCTGATCGCCACGGTCCTCCTGGCCGGTGTGTTGCAGATCGTGCTCAGCGTGGTCGGTGTCGCGCGACTGATGCGGTTCATTCCGCGCAGTGTGATGGTCGGCTTCGTCAACGCCCTGGCCATCTTGATCTTCGCAGCGCAGATCCCGCATCTGCTCGGGGTGCCGTGGCTGGTGTATCCGATGGTCGCGATCGGCATCGTGATCATGGTGTTCTTGCCCAAGCTGTCGACTGTGGTTCCCGCTCCGCTGGTGGCGATCGTGCTGCTCACCGCGGCCACCATCGTGTTCTCGCTCAACGTGCCCAACGTCGGTGACGAGGGCGAGCTGCCGTCGAGCCTGCCGAGCTGGCTGATCCCGGACGTCCCGTTCACCCTCGACACGCTGAAGATCATCGCACCCTACGCGCTGGCGATGGCCCTGGTCGGCCTGCTCGAATCGCTGATGACGGCCAAACTGGTCGACGACATCACCGACACACACTCCGACAAGACCCGCGAAGGCTGGGGCCAGGGCGTGGCCAACATCGTCACCGGCTTCTTCGGTGGCATGGGCGGTTGCGCGATGATCGGCCAGACCATGATCAACGTGAAGTCCTCCGGGGCCCGCACCCGCATCTCGACGTTCCTGGCCGGCGTGTTCCTGCTGATCCTGGTCGTCGGACTCGGTGACGTGGTCGCGTTGATCCCGATGGCGGCACTGGTCGCGGTGATGATCATGGTCTCGGTCGGCACCATGGACTGGCACTCGATCGCCCCGAAAACACTGCGGCGCATGCCGATCGCGGAGACCACGGTCATGTTGGTCACCGTCGCGGTCACCGTGGCGACCCACAATCTCGCCTACGGGGTGATCGCCGGTGTGCTGACCGCGATGGTCGCCTTCGCTCATCGAGTCGCGCACTTCACCGAGGTCGACAAGGTTTCCGAGTCCGATGCCGATCATGACGGCGCGATCGACACCCGCGTGTACAAGGTGCGCGGTGAGTTGTTCTTCGCCTCGAGCAACGACCTGGTCTACCAGTTCGACTACGTGGACGATCCGGCCAATATCGTCATCGACATGTCGGATGCACACATCTGGGACGCCTCGACCGTGGCCACCCTGGACGCGATCACCACCAAATACGCCGCCAAGGGCAAGAACGTGGAGATCATCGGGCTCAACGCGGCCTCGGAAGCCCGTCACGACCGATTGTCCGGGCACCTGGTCGGCGGGCACTGACATGGGCGCCGACACCAGCGGCTACCTGCAGATCGGGCAGGTAGCCGAGCGGACCGAGCTCTCGCTCAAGTCGATCCGCCATTGGGACGAGGTCGGGCTGGTCCAACCCTCGGCCCGCTCGGGTGGCGGGTTTCGCCTCTACACCGAGGCCGATGTCGATCGGATGCTGGTCATCCGCCGCATGAAGCCGCTCGGCTTCACCCTGGCGGAGATGAAGCAGTTGCTCGACGCGATCGACGTGCTCGACGACGCCTCGGCCGACCCTGCCGCGCGCGCGGTGGCACAGGCGGATCTGCTCGCTTTCCGGGACAAGGCCGCCGACAGCGCGGAACGGCTGCGCCGCCATCTGGCCTACGCCGAGGAGTTCACCGACCTGCTCACCACACGCTCCTCGGAATCCCCGGCATGATCCGACTGCTCATCGCCGAATAGCGAGTCCGCCTGCGGTCCGGCCGTGGTCGCGGTCGTGCGCGGCCCGCCTGATACGACACTTCGTCCCTGCCGCGCTCGTCGATCAGCCGGGCACAGCGGCGTTCGACGGTGTGCCGCTGCGACGCCTGGTTGTGCCAGTGAATACCGGCGTCGTTTGTCGGCGAATATCGACGTCACGCGGGAGCAGACCGAGGTGATCGTGACGAGGAAAAGTGACGTCACTGCCGCGTGCCCGACGTAGTCTCGGAATGAGACGATCCGCCGGCGTAGGTCGATGGCTGCAGCGAGCAGATCGCTGTGAGTCGGCCCCGGAATCCTGAAGCTCGCCCCCGCCCCAAAGTAGCTTCGGGGACTGCGTGATTCGACGGCTACGAGGTGTCGACCTCGACGGTCAGGTGCGAGCGGGGTCGGTGGGGCGGAGCCAGCGTTGCAGAGCCGCGCGGAGCTCCTGTCGGTCCGCGGCGTCCGGGTGGGGTGACGCGGTGGCCCAGGCGACGTAGCCGTCCGAGCGGAGGAGCAGGGCGGTGGGCGATCCGGGTTGAGGGCGCGCGGCGACGACGTCGAGTTGGTCGTGCCATTCGGGAACCGTTTCCGCCAGGCCCGTGTCGCCGGTCAGGTCGAGGAGCAGTGGCCGTGCGGTCCTGGTCAGCTCGGCCAGCCGGACTGGCCCGTTCGGGGTGTGCAGTTGCATGTCCGGGGCGAACCGGCCGATGAGCGGGTGGGTGTCGGGTCCGCCCATGTCGTAGCGGATGTCGGTGCCTGCGGTGAGGGCGGCGAGACGCTGCACGGTGTTCTGGTCGCGCAGTAGTTCGGTGAACAGGGTGCGCAGGGCGGTGACATCGCTGCCCGGGGCGATCAGCGCGGATTGTGCTTGGGCATAGGTGACCATGCGGGAGGCGGCTTGCCGGCGTTCGGTTTCGTAGGTGTCCAGCAGCCCGGCCGGGGCGTTGCCGAGGATGGCGGCGGCGAGTTTCCAGCCGAGGTTGGCTGCGTCCTGCAGACCGAGGTTGAGTCCCGGGCCGCCTCCTGCGGTGTAGATGTGGGCGGCGTCGCCGATGAGGAACACGCGGCGGTCTCGGAATCGGTCGGCGATTCGGGTGTTGCCACCGCTGAGTCGGCGCAGTACGTGCGGGCCCTGACCGGAGAGTTGACCCAGTGGCAGCTCGGCGGCGAGTACTCGACCAACGCTCGCCTGGAGCTCGTCGAGGCTCATGGGAGCGTCGGTTTCGGGCTGGTCCCACTCTGTGGTGCTGATCAGTGGCGGCTGCCCGGGAAACGGTGCGTAGGAGAAACCTCCGCGTTCGGTGCGTAGCGGCAGGAACGGCTGGACGGTCCCGTAGCCGGGCACACTCAACGCACCGGTTGTCGGGTCCACCCAGTCGGACGGGATGGTTGCATGTGCGGCCCGGCTGGTCGTGCGGTCGTAGCTGACACCGGGGAATCCGATGCCGGACAGCTTGCGGGTGAGACTGTGCGCCCCGTCCGCGCCGACGAGATAACGGGTCCGCAGCTGGTAGGTTCCGTCCGGGCCCGCGACGTCCACGGTGACAGCACCGTCATCCTGCGCCAGGCCGACGACCTCGTGTCCGCGCCGGATCTGCGTGCCGAGCTCGACAGCACGCTGTTCCAGAACCTGCGTGATGCGGCGCTGCGGGGCGGCCAGACCGTAGATCGGGCTGTCGTCGAGCAGGCTCAGATCGAGCGCCATCGCGGCGAACATAAAGTAGGTGGAGTTCGGCTGCGGCGGTGCCGCACTGCCGCTGAGCTGCTCATACAAGCCCCGCCGGTCCACCAGTTGCACGACCTGGCCAAGCAGGCCATTGGCTTTCGGTTCCTCGCTCGGTTCGGCCAGCCGCTCCAACACGAGAGGCCGGACCCCAGCCAAGCTCAGCTCGCAGGCCAGCATCAGCCCGTTGGGGCCACCTCCGCTGATCACAACATCGACGCTCACGAGTGCATTTCTCCTTCTGTTCGAGCCACGACGTAGTCAGCCGCGGTAGTACTCGCCAAGGGCGGTGAAGGCCGCCTTGGATTCCCAGGGCAGGCCGGGATAGGTGTCTCCACGGCGGTTCTCCAGGACTTTGACGATGCCGAGGCTGGCCAGGTCGAGGTCGTCACGGGGGTCGCCCCCGCGACGGTGCGGGAAGCTATCGCGGACGAACTCGCCGGTCAGCCGGAGGGGCGCACCGGTGTCCTCGCTGTACTCGACCACCTCCAGCACGCGACCGCCCCGCTCGCCCGCGTCGCGGTAGGCGGCGGTGCCGAACTCCGTGATCGCGACCGGCTTTCCCTGCGCGACGAGAGTGCGGACGCCTGCGGCGAATTGGTCGGCGACCTCGGCCGACCGGTAGAGATCCATGCCGATGATGTCGAAAAGCTCCCAGTCGACGCGCTCGAGCGGGATGGCGGCATAGGTGACTTTGCCGCCGAAACGTTCGCGGACGACCCTCACAGCGGTGGCGAGGAAGTCGTTGACCCGCGTGCTGAGCTCACCGATCCGCTCGGCGCAGTCGGCAAACAGCGACAGCATCTCCTCCGCGGTCAACTCGAGCGGGTAGGGCGAGAACCAGACCTCCAGGCCGAGGTCGGCGGCGACGGTCGTGGCACGTTCCAGCCGCTCGGAATCACCACCGACGACACGGACCGCGGTGCCGTGCAGGTCGTCTCGGATGATGCGCAGCTCACGCTCGACCTCGTCCAGGTCGAAGCGCACACGAGAGAGCGCACCGTTGCTGATGAAGCCGGTGTCGTAGCTGATGCCCTTGCTTCTCATCGATCGGTTCCTTAGGGCTGAGGGTATGGCCGCCAGGCTAAAGCCAAAACATGCGTGCACGCAAATTTGCGCGCACGCACTCGATGGTGAGATGCTGAGACCGTGACACAACGGCGAGGGTTGCGCGAACAAAAAAAGCAGGCCACCCGGGAGGCATTGCGTGAGGCGGCGCTTCGGCTGGCGCTCGAGCGCGGGCCGGACAACGTGCGCGTCGACGACATCGCCGAGGCCGCCGGCGTCTCACCACGGACCTACAACAACTACTTCTCCAGTCGCGAACAGGCGATCGTCGCCGCTGTCACCACCGAGCGGGAAACACGGGTCGCGGCGGCGGTGAAAGCCCGGCCGGCCACCGTGCGTCTCGCCGACGCCGTCATCGACTCGATCGTGGATCAGTACACGACACAGAGCGAGTCCGGGCGCGACACGCTGCTGCTGATCACCACCCGCCCCGCACTGCGTGACGCATTTGTCCACGCCTCCACCGCGATCGAACAGCCCCTCACCGACGCGATCGCCGAACGCCTCGGAGGCACAGACCCGCATACCGCCCACGTGCTCGCGGCCGGCGTGGCCGCCGCGGTTCGTGTCGCCCTCGAACAATGGCTGCAGACCATCACTTCTCCGGCGGCCAGCGGACTCGTCGTACCGTCCGGCGCGTTGCCGGAACTACTGCGCACCTCACTCGCTCTACTCGCACCCGCACTCGATGCCGCCGAGAAACGATCAGACCGCCGACATCAGTGAACTCCGCGCCCGCCAACGGTAAGGGGACGCCCTGCACAGCCCCATCCGTGCAGCGTGTTTCATAGGCGGTCACCTATGAAACACCCACCCGGCAGCAAGAGCAGACGAATCACGCAGTCCCCCCGAATCCACGTTGGGGTTGGGGCCAGCTTCAGGATTCCGGGGGCGAGTCAACGTGTTCGAGAATTGCGACGACCGCTGGTGACGCCGCGAAATTTATGCCTCGAGCTGGGATCTATCGGTGAATTGTGACGTCAGCGTGCTGTGGCTGCGGCCTGGGCCGTGCGGGCGAGACGGTAGGAATCGGTGCCGGTTTCGATGATGTGGCCGCCGAAGGTGAGCCGATCGACGATCGCGGCGCAGAGCCGCGGGTCGGTGAATGCCTTCGTCCAGCCGGAGAACGACTCGTTGGAGGCGATGGCCACGGAGTTCTTCTCCTCGCGTTCGGTGAGGACCTGGAACAGCAGTTCCGCCCCGCGGCGGTCGAGTTCCATGTAGCCGAGCTCGTCGATGCAGAGCAGATCGACGCGTCCGTAGCGGGCGATCGTCTTGGTCAGCTGCTTGTCCTTCGATGCGGCGCGACCGTAGAGCTCCATGCTCAGCCGCTGCGAGCGAACGCGCCCGGCTTGTCGCCGATCACCACGCACAGCGGCTGGGTCAGGAAGACCTCGACGCAGTCGTAGGCGTCCCCATCGGCCAGCGCGGCCTGACGACCGAAGTTGAAGCTGGTCTTGCCGCCGCGGGCCTGGCCGCGATCGGTCTTGTAGTAGTCGTTGGCCTCGAGGACATCGATATCGGTGACGCCGGCCTGCTTGGCCGCCGCGACCGACGGCGGCAGCAGATCGTTGATCACCTGGGCTTGGCCGCGCGCCTCGGCGGTGCGCTGCGCGGCGATCGCCTCGAGCATCCCCATCGGGTTGTACTCCGAGAAGCCCTCACGCATCAGCCGGCCGACATTGCTGCCGACGACGGTGCCCAGCGCCTCGATCCGGCGGTCGATCTCGGTGGCCGCCACCACGAAGCCCGCCTGGGCCAGCGCCGTGCCGTCGATGTTGCCCGAGGTCTGCGCCTTACAGCTGCCGGTGGGGTGGGCCGAGACGGTACCTTCGTCTTGAACGATCCCTCCCACGCACGGACGGTGGACTGCGCCGTGAATCGACCTCGTACAACGGTTTCGGACCGTCAGTCCTCGCCGCGGTTGTCGAGTTCGCGCCGCAGGTCGGTGTTGATGAGCTGGGCCTCGGCGAGCTGATCCTCGAGGATCACGATCCGGCACGACGCCTCCAGCGCGTTACCGGCATCGACGAGTTCGCGCACGCGCGCGGCGATGCGCAGTTGATAGCGCGAGTAGCGGCGGTGCCCACCCGCCGAGCGTTGCGGGGTCAGCAGCCGGGCGGCGTCGAGGCCGCGCAGGAACGCCTGGGTGACGCCGAGGATCTCCGCGGCGCGGCCCATGCTGTAGGCGGGGTAGGTGTCGTCGTCGAGTTTGTCCGCGGCGCTGGGACCGTCGGCGGGATCGATGTTCGGGTGCTGCACGAGGCCTCTCGGGTTCAACGCCGGAAGGCCCCGGCGCTGGGCGCCGGGGCCTTGGATTTACGACTGAGGGATTGATTTCACTGCACCGGCCGGGGAGGCCGATCTGAGACACCGCATCCGAGTTCTCCCGGGATGCGGGACTGGTAAATGACTGCTCAGTGGCCACCACCTCCAAGATCGTCGGTTCTACCTGCGGTACTGCCTGCGGTTCACGGTCTTCGTCCCCTCCGGCGGTCCGGCCGGGTGCACCGGATTCTCTTCTCCGCCGGAGGGGACGGTCGAACTGTCGTCCCGGGCAGTTCACCTGCCCGGCCATCTGATCTCTCAACCGGAACGACACCGACTGTATATCCCTGCATCGAGAATGTCTACACCCGACACAACAGATTTTTTCCACTAGCGGGAGTCGGTGCCGAGCGGTCGATCTGATGTCACACGCGGGCGGTCACCGCGGTCGGCGGGGGCACGCCGTCCATGATCTCGGTCCACCACGTATCCAGGGGGCTGGGTTCAGGCCAGCAGATCACACTCGGCTCGACAGCTGCGGACGTGTCCTTTCGGGCGGCGGCGTTCTCGGTGGGCATGGATCTACCTCGCAGTTGATCGGGACATGGAGTCAGGCGGCCCGCGCGCGCCGGCAGCGGGGTCGGTGCGACCACGACAGCGACCGGGCGCGGCCCCACCGCAGCGGGGTCGGCTCGGCGGTCTCGACGACGGGTTCGTCGTAGGTCAGGACCCGGACGGCTTCGGGCCCGCGGGCGGTGTCGGCCACGGCGAAGACCACGCGTTGTCCGGCGCGCAATGTCTTGTAGCCAGGCGCCTCGATGGCGGTGTAGTCGCAGAACACGGCGGGCCCACCCCGGTCCGGGGTCAGGAATCCGAACCCCTTCTCGGCGTCGAACCAGTCGACCCAGCCCGGCTGCCAGGACGTGGAGTCGGTGGCAGGATGCCGGTGCGGGTCCGGATCAGTAGGCGAGGCAAGAGATGTCGTCGTCGACACAGGGAACACTCCATGCTTGGTCGATACGGTCGGACAGGTCAGCGGTGTCGATGCCGTGGGCCGACTCGCCGGCGTGCACCGCGGTGACATCGAGACCCAGCTCGCGGTCGGCGTCGAAGACGAAGGCCTCCTGATCGGCGCGGTCGGCCGGCGAGGCGGTCGGTAGGACGGTCATCGGGTCCTCCTCGAAATCTCTGTCGGACGGGGCTGGAGCCGGTGGCCGAACCCCCGCCAGGGTTCGGCCACCGGACTCGAGGGGAGTCGGATCGAGCTCACTGGAAGAGTTTTTCGGGGATCGGTCGATACCCATCACCTCACTTTCGATACCGGATCGGTCGAAAATCAGTGGACGCGCCCGCTATCCGAGCGGCGGAGGGCTGCGCTGGGTGGCCGCTACCCGCGCCGCCGGCCACCCACTCGATCGCAGACCCGGCGCCACGGGAGATGCCGGGCGGTGCCGCGGCGGCTCACGCCGACGGGACTGACACCATCGCACCCGGGCGCCGATGGCGTCGATCTCGGCGACCAGGGCCGCGTAGTCGGGATCGAGCGCCACCAGCTCGGTGTCGTACCACCACACTCGCCCGAGGCCGGTGTCGTTGTCGCTGTTGATGATCGAGGCTGACATCGTCGACCTCCATCACCGGCTCAGGCGTCGATGGCCTGACGTTCGCTGTCTCGGGCGATTTCGATCTTGCGGGGCTTGGCCTTCTCCGCGACCGGAATCGACAGGCGCAGAACCCCATTGCGGTAGTCGGCGCGGATCTGGTCGGTATCGAGGCTCTCGCCGAGGAACAACTGGCGGCTGAACACCCCGCGCGGGCGTTCCGCGGCGATCATCGACCGATTCGCGTCCAGACCCGGCCGGGAGGCTCGCACGGTCACCACATTGCGTTCGACATCGAGGTCGAGGGAATCCGGGTCGATCCCGGGCAGATCGAACTCGACGACGAACTCGTCGCCGTCGCGCCAGGCGTCCATCGGCATCGCCGCCGGCTGCGCTGCTGTGCCGAACACCTGCTGGGTCCACCGGTCCAGATCACGGAAAGGATCGGTGCGCATCAACATGGTCGCCACCTCCAACTCACTCCATTCTCGGTAGGATTGTCATCAGATAACCTCTGTCATCCGACATAGATATTATTTAGCACTCGACCCAGATGAGTGCAAGTACCAGAACCAAGTAATCTGATGGAGAAGCACAGAATCGAGGTGAGGACGCAGATGGTCTCCCCGCACGACCCCATACCGGCAGCACAGGCGGTGTATGCGATCTCCGTAGCCGCGGAGCTGGCAGGCATCGGAGTCCAGACCCTGCGCCTCTACGAACAACACGGCCTGCTCACCCCCGCTCGCAGCGCCGGCGGCACCCGCCGCTACAGCGGCGACGACCTCACCCGCCTACACCGCATCACCACCCTCACCAGCGAAGGCATCAACCTGACCGCAGTGGCTCGCATCCTCGAACTCGAAGACACCGTGGCCACCCTGCGCGCCGAACGCGATCGACTACGCGCCCGATCGAAGTAGTCCCGCCGACAGCACCCCGGCCGGTCGCCGGGCCCGACGGCGCCACCATGTTCAGCATCGCGTCCAGTTACCTACGGCTGATTCGCCGGGGCCTTTCGCCACTAGCTGTGCGGCGGGGCGTGGACTGAGATGGCAGATAGGAGGTTCGAAACGAGCACATCCGTGCTGGGACGACCAGCACGACAACTCAGCCCATTCATCAGGGTCGCCGAACTCGGCACCTGGTTCGTTCCTGGAGGTGAATCTCGTGTATGCCCGCGATATTCTCAGCCGGCCGGTTGTCACAGTCCGACCCGACACACCGTTACCCGACGCTATTCCCCTGCTGACCGAAGGCGGGTTCGCCGCACTGCCGGTCGTCGACGACCAGGACCGCGTGATCGGCATACTGTCCGAAAGCAATGCGCTGGCCGCCAGCATCGCGGGCGAGACCGCGAGCGTGGAGGCAGTGATGACGGTCCCGGTCGAGGTGGTCAGGCCGAGTACGGACATCTCCACCATCGCCGCCCGGATGCTCGCCAGAAGCCTGCGGTCGATGCCGGTGGTCGAGGCCGGCGTGCTCGTCGGCATCGTCGCTCGCCGCGACCTGCTGCGCGCCCTTGTTCGCGATACCGCAGCGGTGGAAACCGACATCCGCGCCCTGCTCGACAACTATGTCGGCAGCAGACGGCAATGGTCGGTGGAGATCGCCGAGGGCCGAGCGATCATCCGGGGACGCTTCGCGGATGCGGACGAGCAGCGCACCATCTCCGAGCTCGTACTCACTGTCAACGGCGTCGACGACGTCGAGATCATCGCAGACCCCGCGCCCTCGACGATGCCGCTCACGGAATGGCTGCAGCAGCGCGCCGACGAATCGACCGTCTAGCCCACCTCACCGATGCCCGGTGGGACGCGCGCAACACAGACGTTCAGGCTCGTGTCGCGAGAAACTCGACGCACGTGCCGATGGTCGCCAAGTTCGGATAGTCGATCTCGTCGATGCGGAGACCCGTCGCCGTCGTGAGCCGCTCGACGAAAGTCAAGAAATCCAGGGAATCCAGGTCGAGGGTGGTGCGCAAAGGAGCATCGGTGGGCAGGGCCGCCAGATCTGCGGCTGTCGCGAAGCCGCGTAGCGCGCTTCGAACGGTCGCCTCCGCCGTTTCGCGAGACAACGTATCGGACATGTCGTTCACACCTCTCTGAGTTCACAACTGCTCCGGGCGTTGCAGCAGGTCGCCGAGCGTGTTGAGAAAGCGCGCACCCACCGCGCCATCGCTCGCGCGATGGTCGGCGGACAGGGTTGTCGTCACCTGTGGGCGGACTCCCAGCAGCCCATTCACCGCGCATGGTCGCTCGCTGACGGCTCCGAGGCCGACGATCGCCACTTGTGGTGGGGGAATCACCCCGAATACCGTGTCCACGCCCAGGTCGCCCAGATTCGTGACGGTGATGCTCGCCGGCGCGGCATCCGAGGACAGCAGCCGTGCCGAACGTGCCCGGTCGACGGCGCCGCGCAGCCGAACCATGAGCTCACGGAGCGGGATCGTGTCGGCGGCGACGATCGTGGGAGCGATCAGGCCACCCCCGCGCAGGGAGACGATGACACCGAGGTCGACGGACCCGGATGGGCGGAACCCGCCGTCGAACCAGTGGCCGTTGACCTCGGGCACGGCGCGCGCGGCCAGCGCCACCGCACGCAACTGCACCGCCGCCATGATCATCCGATCCTGCACGGGCGCGGCCTCGTTCACTGCGTGCAACCACGTGGTCGCGGCATCGAGATCTACGGTGGCGGAGAGATAGTAGTGCGGGATGGTCTGCTTGGACCGTGCCATCGCAGTGCTGACAGCTCGGCGCATCGCGGCCCGATCCCGCGGCCCGTTGCTCGACCGCGGGGGCGTGGCATCCTCGGCAGCGATCACCGGCTTCCCGCCACCAGGCGTCGCCTCCTCGACATCGCGGGAGCTGATCGCGCCGCCGGGTCCGGTGCCGTGCAGAGCGGAGAGATCGATACCGCGTCGGGTTGCCAGGTCACGGGCACGTCCGGAGGCGCGAGTATGGGTCGACGGATGCGCACCATCGTCGGTCGAGTGGGATTCGGGCGCGTGCGCCCGCCGAGGCGCCCCGGACGTGTCGGTGGGGGCACTGCCCTGCGCGGCGACAGCGCTCTCGATGTCACCGCGCAGGACGCGTCCCTCCGGCCCGGAACCGTGCACACTCGACAGGTCGATACCCGCCTCCTGCGCCAACCGCTGAACCAGCGGAGTGGCCCGCGCCTGGTCGATCGGTGTCGTGCTGATGACCGCCCGCGGCGCGGTGTCGCGTGCGGCCTGCTCCCGGGAGGAAGGAAGCTCGGTGGCAGGGTGGTCGGCTACCGGTCGAATCGTCGCAAGTACGGTGCCTACCGGCACGGTGGTGCCTTCCGGCACGAGCAGTTGCCCGATGGTGCCGTCTTCGAAGCATTCCACCTCGATCGCGGCCTTGGTGGTATCGACCTCCGCGACGATATCGCCCTTGTGCACGACATCGCCGGGGCCGACGCGCCATTCCAGCAAGGTGCCCTCTTCCATATCCGCCCCCAGCGACGGCATGCGGAACTCGGCCATCACTCCACCACCTCACGCACCGTGGTGACCACGTCGGACACCTGGGGTAACGCGGCTCGCTCCAAGTGTTCGGCATAGGGGATCGGAACCTCGGCCGTGCACACGCGGCGCACGGGGGCATCGAGCTCGTAGTAGGCGTCCTCCGCGGCGCGAGCGGCGATCTCGGCGGCGATCCCCACACTGCGCCATCCCTCATCGACGATGACGAGTCGATGAGTGCGGCCCAGCGATTCCAGCAATGTCGCCTCGTCCAGCGGTCGCAGGACCCGCAGATCTATGACCTCGGCATCGATGCCGTCGGCAGCCACTTCTTCCGCGGCTGCCTCGGCCACCCGCAGCGCGCCACCGTAAGCCACCACGGTGACCTCTGAGCCACGGCGCGTGATCCGTGCCCGCGTGGTATCGGTCGCGCCTGCGCTCTCGTCGAGATCCGCCTGGCTGTTGTACAGGGCGATCGGCTCGAAGATCACCACGGGGTCCGGGTCTTGCAGCGCTGTCCACAGCATGCCGCGGGCGTCGGCGACCGTCGCGGCCGAGACCACGCGAAGCCCGGGAATGTGGGCGTAGAAGGATTCCAGGCTGTGTGAATGCTGGGCGGCCAGCTGCCGTCCCGCGCCGGTGGCCATACGGATGACCAGTGGGACCGACAGCTGTCCGCCGGACATGTGGCGCAGCGTGGCCGCGTTGTTGAGGATCTGGTCCAGGGCCAGGAGGCTGAAATTCACGGTCATGATCTCGACGACGGGCCGCAAACCCCCGAGTGCCGCGCCGATACCGGCGCCGACGAAGCCCGACTCGCTCAACGGGGTGTCCCTGACCCGGTCCGGGCCGAATTCGTCGAGCAGACCCCGGCTGACGCCGAAGCAACCGCCGTAGGCGCCGACGTCCTCCCCCATCAGGAAGACCCGTTCGTCTCGGATGAGGGCCTCACGCAACGCTTCCCGGACAGCGTCCCGATAAGTCGTCGTTGTCATGCCGACTCCGTGTATACGTAGCGCGTCAGATCTTCGACCGGTTCGATGGGGGCAGCGTCGGCCACGGCGACGGCGGCATCGATTTCGTCGTCGGCGGCCCGCTGGAGCGATTCGAGGTCGTCGTCACGTAGATCACCCGCGTCGCGTAGGCGGGCGAACAGCGCGGGAATCGGATCCCGCCGGACCCATTGTGCGATCTCGGCCTTGTCGCGATAGCGGTCCGCGTCGTACAGCGAATGCGCGCGAAAGCGGTAGGTGCGCAACTCGAGAAAACACGGTCCGCCGCCTCCCCGGATAGTGGCCACGGCCCGGTCGGTCGCGGCAGCTACCGCGCAGGCATCCATGCCGTCGACCGGCCATGCGGGCAGGCCGTAGGAAGCTGCGCGCAGGGCCAAGTCGGTGACAGCGTGTTCGCGGGCGAGGGCCGTGCCCATCGCGTATCGGTTGTTCTCGCACGCGAACAGCACGGGAAGCCGCCACAGCGCGGCCAGGTTCAGCGATTCGTGGAACTCGCCCTCGGCCATCGCCCCGTCACCGAACAGGCACACTGTCACGCCGGGTCGTTCTCGGACGGCGTCCGCCAGGGCCAGGCCCACCGCGATCGGCAGGCCGCCCGGCGACGATGGCGTTGCCGCCGTAGAAGCGACGTTCGGCATCGAACAGGTGCATCGATCCGCCGTGCCCGCGGCTACAACCGCTCACGCGGCCGTACATCTCGGCCATGATCGCGCTCATCGGGACACCACGGGCGAGCGCGTGCCCGTGCTCGCGATAGGTCGAGACAACCGCGTCCTCCGGCCTGAGGGAACTGAGCACGCCCGCCGCGACCGCCTCCTCACCGATGTACAGGTGGAGAAAACCTCGAATGGTTCCTTCGCTGTAGAGCTGGACGCAGCGTTCCTCGAATCGGCGGATGCGGACCATCTGACGCAGCAGATCGATGCGCTGCGCGCTGTCCGGCGGGTAGTCGGTGCGGGTCACGGCGCATCCTCCAAGGTCGAGACATCGCCCTCGGGCAGGCCGAGTTCGCGCGCCTTCAGCAGCCGCCGCATGACCTTTCCGCTGCGAGTGTGTGGAAGGCCGGCAACGAATTCGACCTGCTTGGGCGCCACCGCGCCGAGCGCGCGCCTGCCGAACGCAGTCAGTTCGGATCGCAACTCCTCCGACGGACGAACACCGGACCGCAGCAACACGAATGCCTTGACCACTTCTCCGGCGACGGGATCAGGCGTGCCGATGACACCGGCTTCGGCGACCGCGGGATGCTGCATCAGGGCGCTCTCGACCTCGAACGGCCCGACCAGGTGTCCGGCCGACTTGATCACATCGTCGGCGCGCCCGACGAACCAGTAGTAGCCCGCACCGTCACGGCGAGCCAGATCGCCGCTGAGATACCACCCGTCGACAAAACATCGCTGATACCGCTCAGGCTGGTCCCAGTAGGCACGGAACATCGACGGCCAGCCCGCGCGCAACGCGAGCTCGCCGATCTCGCCCACTCCGGCGACATCGATCGTGCCGTCACGGACCAGCACACGCCCATTCGCACCACGTCGCACCACGGCCGCCTCGATACCGGGCAGCGGTCGGCCCATCGATCCGGGTCTCACCTGCGCGGCAGCGAAGTTGGCGATCATGATCGCGCCCGTCTCGGTCTGCCACCAGTTGTCGTGCACGGGATGGCCGAGGACCCGCTCACCCCACACCACCACCTCTGGGTTCAGCGGCTCCCCCACACTGGCGATGAACCGCAGACTCCCCAAGTCGGTGCCTTCGGGCAAAGTATCTCCGCTCCGCATGAGCATGCGCAGCGCGGTAGGCGCCGTGTACCACACCGATACTCGCTGGTCCGTCAGAATTCGGTACCACCGCCGGGCATCGAACTCGCTCTCGTCGCTGATCAGGGTGACGCCCAGACACAGGGGCGCGATGACGCCGTAGGACATCCCGGTGACCCAGCCGGGATCTGCCGTGCACCAGAAGATGTCCCCGTCCTGCAGATCCAAGGCGAACCGTGCGGTCACGATGTGCGCGAGCACCGCACCGTGGACGTGCAGTGCCCCTTTGGGTTGTCCCGTCGTACCGCTGGTGAAATGCAGCAGGGCGGGGTCGTCGGCGGTGGTAGGTGTGATCTCGAAGTCCGGGTCGGCCGCGGCCATGGCAGCGGGCAGGTCGACGCCCCCGGCCCCGCCATCGGTGAGCAGCACCGTCCGGAGGGCGGGCACCGCGTCCCGGATCGGCGCCACCTTGCGCCGATAGAGCAGCTCGGAGGTGATCAACGCCGCGGCGCCCGCGATGTCGAGCCGCTGTCGGACAGGCTCCGGACCGAACGCCGAGAACATCGGCGCGACCACACATCCGGCCTTCAAGATGCCCAGGACCGCGACATAGAGTTCGGGACAACGGCCCAGCAGTACTCCGACCCGTTCGCCGCGCTGAATCCCCTGTGCCCGCAATACATTCGCGAACCGGCTGCTCGCCTCGGCCAGCTCGGCGTAGCTCGATTCCACCACGCCGCCGTCGGCGCGCAGCCAGCGCAACGCGATCGAGTGTGCTCTGGGACCCGCGGCATGCCTGTCGACAGCCTCGTAGGCGATGTTGAGACCGCCGCCCGGCAGCCCGGCGAGCTGCGAGCGCGCCGCGTCCCAGGAGAACTCGCGACAGGTCGATTCGTAGTCGCGCAGATTCGCCCGACCAGATCGCGAGCCCCGTGTGCTCGTCGATCCGACGGCGATCGTGTCGGTGCGCGGGGTGCCGGGTTCGGTCATGTCCGTCCTTTCATCCTCGCCTCGACGGAGGGATCGGCGCCCTCGCTCAGACCGGATGGCTCGGCTGATGCTGCATCGAGGAGAATCGCGCGGCCGCGACCTCCTCCTGTGCCCGCAATTCGGACCCGGTGAGCACATAAGCGTCGGGCCCGGGAAAGGTCAGCGCCCGATGACCGTCATCGGTCCAATGCACCAGGTAGGGCGGCGACCCGTCTGGTGAGTGGACCTCTTCGATCAGCCCCCGCCGGACGGCGCCACCGACGGTGTGTCCCTCGACAACGAGCCAGTCACCTGGTTTCGCATGCATAACGTGCCTCCTTGCTTATCGGACGGTTTCTCACCCCGGAGCCCGAGACGACGCGTGTTCCCGACCGTCACTCGGGTGATCTGCTGTTACCCGCCCGATTCGACGGCGATATGACGTTCTTGGGCCTTCTCGGGCTCGGTCACCGGGATCGAGACGGTGAGGATGCCTTGGTCGTACTTGGCGGAGATGTCGTCTTCGGCCGCACCGGCGGGCAGGGCGATCGAGCGGGTGAACGAGCCGTATCCGAACTCGGTGCGACCTTTGGTCTCCTTGCGCTCACTACGCTCGGCCGTGATGGTCAGCACGCCCTCGCGCACGGTGACGGCGATATCCTTCGCCGGATCGACACCAGGGAGTTCCGCTCGCAGCAGGTACTTGTCGTCGGAGATCTCCTCCTCGACCTTGATGAGCCGGCCTTCGAAGAGCGGGCGAAGGTTCTCGACCGGCGGGAACCCGGTCAGCCAGTCGTTCACCGCAGGAAACAGGCGGTGCCGGTGGGCAGGCAGATTACTCATGTTCGGCTCCTCGGTTGTTGTCTCGGATACCTCGATCCGATCAAAATCCGGGGGTGCGGGCCTAGAGCCCGCAGGCCCTGCCTGGATGGTCGTTTGTCACTGCGAGACCGCACACTGTTCGTACTCGGGTGCGGTGAACCCGATCGACTCCCCCCTTCGTCCGGTGCCCGCCATTCGAGGGCCGTGCGACTCATGGGTTGGCGACCTGTGGCACTTTTCGCGACCACGTGCGCGGATCGAGACTGACTGGCATCGGATCCAGGAGGAAAAGGTGACTCTCGCTCACAATGTCGATCCTGTCCTCGCATATGACCTCGAAGTGACGATCGACGCCGCAGGAATAGACCTACTCGGACGGCTACGGGTGCCACCGCAGGCACTCGGAGTGGTCGTCGTCGCGCACGGCAGCGGGAGCACCCGAAGCGACCGACGCAATGTCGTCCTCGCCCAGTCCCTGGCAAGCCACCGACTCGCCTCGGTGACCGTCGACCTGCTGTCGCCGACCGAACACCACAACATCGACAGGATCTTCGACGTCCGTCTGCTCGGCAGCCGATTGACCGCAACCCGGCGCTGGCTGTGGACGACAGTGTGCCGCGAACTCCCTGTCGGCTACTTCGGCCTCGGCTCGGACGCGCCAGTGGCGCTGTGGGCTGCCGCCGAACCGCACAGCCGGATCGAGGCCGTTGTCATCAGAGGCGGGCGCCCGGATCTGGCAGGTGCCCGGCTGGCCCGAATCACCGCTCCGACGCTGTTGCTGATCGGCGGCGGAGATCGACAAGTGCTGGCACACAACCGTTCCGCGGCCGCGAGCATGCGCTGCGAACACCGCGTCACAGACATGTCCGCGCCCGGGCGCCGGCCGACCGGCAGCCAACTCGCCCAATGGGAGTCCTATCTGTCGGCGATGTGGTTCACCGAGCACCTGCGCCCACCAGACCCTGCCAAGTCGAAGACACCGCGAACCGGCGGCAGAGATGACTGATGTATCCGATCCGCCGGAATCCCCGGCAGACCCAGCGAAAGGAAAGGATTCCATGAACACCGACAGGGCCTCGAGCCCCTCCGAACGCCACCGGGTCGCCCGCCTCGCGGTCGCCGAACTCGGCGCCGACCGCGACAACCGCACACTCCTGCGCGTACGTTGCGGTCGCAGCCACCACGTCGCCGCCGTGTTCGACACCTCCGCGGGCGCCGTGTACGAATCACTCGTCGGTCCGCATGCGCACGGACAGCGGGATTTCGTCGACGAACCACACCACGGCGCCACGCACGGGACCCGCTATATCGATCTGCTGAACGGCGGACCGCTCATCGACGACCAACTCCCGGCCTCCTGTGAGTGCGGCAGCTATCACCTGTCCCGAACCGAGGTACGCCGCGCGATGGACGAAGGCAAACACACCTTGCAGCTGCATTGACGGAGTGGGACGTCGTGACGGAGGAATGGCCTTTTCGGAGCCTGTATCGCCATGGTTTCGCCCGCGTCGCGGTCGCTGTTCCGACAGTCGGTGTGGCGGATCCGGCCTATAACGCCGAGCACACACTGCGCTTGGCCCGGCAGGCAGCCGACGATGACGTCGTTGTCACGGTCTTCCCGGAATTGGGTCTGTCCAGCTACACCGCCGACGATCTATTCCACCAGGACGCATTGGACACCGCTGTGCGGTCGGCTTTGGAACGGCTGATCGCGCTGAGTTCCGACATCGCCACCGTCATGGTGGTAGGTGCGCCGATACGCGCGCACGGCCGCCTGTTCAATTGCGCTGTTGCCATCAACGGCGGGCAGGTAGTGGGAGTGGTACCGAAGAGCTACCTGCCGAACTTTCAGGAATTCTACGAAAAACGGCAGTTCGCCGCCGCCCGCGACGCGGTCGACGACCACCTCGACATCGCCGGGCAGCGCGTACCGTTCGGGGCGGACTTGTTGTTCGAGGCGTCGAATCTCGACGGGTTCGTGTTGCACCTGGAGATCTGTCAGGACAGCTGGGTTCCGGCGCCGCCCAGCGTCTTCGCGGCATTGTCCGGCGCGACCGTCCTGGCCAACCTATCGGCCAGCAACATCGTGGTCGGCAAGGCGGAGTACCGGCGCGAGCTCTGCGTGGCGACCTCGGCCCGCAACGTCGCCGCCTACCTCTACACCTCCGCCGGGCATGGCGAGTCCACCACCGATATGGCGTGGGACGGCCAGGCGATGATCTGCGAAAACGGGAACGTGCTCGCGGAGGGCACCCGATTCGGCACCGAACCGCAACTGGTCAGCGCCGATATCGATCTACAGCGCCTCGCCGCGGATCGCTTGCGCATGACCAGCTTCACCGACAACGCCACCGACCACCGAGAACGCGTGCGGCGGTTCCGGCGCATCCCGATCGCCCTGCCGATCCCCGACACCGCGCCCGTGCTTCGACGCGACATCCCACGATTCCCCTACGTCCCCGTCGACCCACACAGCCGGGACGAACGGTGTGCCGAGGTGCACCACATCCAGGTCGCAGGGCTGAGCACCCGGATGGCCGCGACCGGATCACAGCACCCGGTCATCGGAGTCTCCGGCGGCCTCGATTCCACACTCGCGCTGATCGTCGCGATCCGGACCATGGATCGGCTGGGGCTGCCGCGGTCGAATGTGCTGGCTTACACCATGCCGGGCTTCGCCACGAGTACCGCGACGCTGGAGAACGCACGCCGGTTGATGCGGGCTCTCGGAGCTACCGCTCACGAAATCGATATCACCGGCTCCGCCCGGCAGATGCTGCGCGACCTGGGACACCCCGCGGCCGATGGCACAGCACAGTACGACATCACCTACGAAAACGTGCAGGCCGGCGAACGCACCGCACACCTGTTCCGGTTGGCGAACATGCACCGCGGCTTGGTAGTCGGCACCGGCGATCTCAGCGAGCTCGCGCTGGGGTGGTGCACTTTCGGTGTCGGCGATCAGATGGCGCACTACAGCGTGAATGCCTCGGTACCGAAGACCCTCATCGAACACCTGATTTCCTGGAACGCCGAGCGCGGCGATCTCGGCCCGGACGCCAGTGCGGTTCTCCGGTCCGTGCTCGACACACGAATTTCGCCGGAATTGGTCCCGGTGCCGGAAGGCGCGCCGATACAGAGCTCCGAAGACGTGGTCGGTCCCTACGAACTGCAGGATTTCCATCTCTATCAGCTGTTGCGTTTCGGCGCTCGTCCGAGCCGAGTCGCCTATCTCGCCTATCAGGCGTGGGGCGATCGCACGCGAGGACGATGGCCCGATGCCATTCCCGAGCAGCACCGCCACGAATACGACCTGCCCGCGATCAAGTACTGGCTCGCGGAGTTTCTGCGCCGGTTCATCCAGACCAGCCAATTCAAACGGTCGACCTTGCCCAACGCGCCCAAAGTGGGCTCGGGCGGTTCCCTGTCCCCCCGCGGGGATTGGCGTGCTCCCAGCGATGCCTCGGCGAAGGCATGGCTCGATGAGCTGGACCGCAACGTCCCCGTTCACCTCCCCGGCCATTGACCCGCCGATGAACCGGGCGCCGTCGCGACGGCTGCGCCCGGTGTTCGCCACGACAGCACTCGGGTCCAATGGCGCAGGTGTCCGGGGCGAATGGCACTGATGCCCGCGCGCACGCGCACCTACCGTCGAGCTATGGACAACGTACCGACCGGAGAGACTGTCGACGAGGCCGTTCGTGTTGCCGGACGCGCTCCGTCACTGCACAACACCCAGCCCTGGCGGTGGTCCTTCGACGGGCAGACGATGCGCCTCTTTTCCGTACCCGAGCGCATGTTGCCCTCGACAGACACCTCGGGCAGACAGATGCTGCTCAGCTGTGGCATCGCCTTGGACCACTTCCGGGTGGCGATGGCCGCCGCGGGCTGGCGGTCGAGCATCACCAGATTCCCCGACCCGAATCGACGAGTCCACCTCGCGACCATCTCCTTCCAGCGAGCCGACTTCGTCACCGACGCCGATCTGACCCGCGCGGACGCGATTTCCCGGCGCCGGACCGATCGACGGCCGTTCCTGGCGCCACCGGCATGGACCGATGTCGAATCCGTACTGCGTGCCTCGTTCTCTCCTGCCGATGCCGTGCTGGATGTTCTCGCCGACGACAGCCGCCCAGCACTCGCCCATGCTGCGCGAGCGAGCGCGGCGATCCGCCGCTACGACGCCGGGTACCAGGCAGAACTGCACTGGTGGACAGGACATGAGTTCGCCGCCGAGGGGGTTCCACCGCAAGCGCTGCCCACCCCGGAGGATCACCGACGAGTGGGCGTCGATCGCAGCTTTCCGGCGTTTCCGGATTCCGCACCGGAGTCGGGCCCCGACGTCGATCATTCGATGGTGCTGGTCCTGACCACCGACGGTGACTCCCCCGAGGAGGTCCTCCGCTGCGGCGAGGTCGTCTCGACCCTGCTACTCGAGTGCACGCTCCTGGGACTGGCTACCTGCCCACTGACCAACCTCACCGAACTCCCCCACGGCCGGGCCGCTATCGACGAGTTGACCGGGCGTGCCGGAAAACCACAGATCCTGATTCGTACGGGCGTAGTGGCCACCACACCATCGGGGGAACCGATGACACCTCGGCTTCCCCTGGCAGAAATCCTCGAAACAACTTCCACGGCAATATCTTCCGAGCCGCGACCCGCAAGCGGCACTGCTTCCACCGCTCACGCGGAGGACGAGCTCTGACCAGGACACCCCCACTCACGACCACCCGGTAGCGATCAAGACCTCTGCCCGAGTTGCGACGTACCCTAGACCGCGCGGCACGCCCGGGTGAAGCTCGCTTCCACTGATGCGGCAGTTCCCGCCGTCGACTACACGGTCGGCACCGGGTCTGAACCGACTGGCTCGCGCGGGCCCTGGTCGAGCCGGAACGGCGGATATTCGTCCCGCATCAGCCCCGCGTACGCGACGACCCGATACAGCCACCGGTTGATGCCGAGCACGAAATCGAAAAGCCGATGTGGATACCTCGCGGTGAACAGCAGGATCACCGCCGCGATCACGACCAGGACCCCGAGCAGCGGAATAGTGGTGACACCGGTTTCGCTACCGAATCCGACACTGCCGCCGGTCATCGCGAGTGCGATCGCATAGTGCGGAATCGCCAGCAGCCACCATTTGAACAGCACCAGCGACCGGGACAAGCGCTCCGGATACGCGACATGGAAGTCAGCGGGATAATCGGTCGAGCGCAGCGTGAACGGTGGATACCGATCGGTTCCCAACGCCGCGAAGGAATAGAACTGGACTCGCCACGACCACCGGACGACCCCGACGTTGAAGTCGAAAAGCGACCTCGGGTACCGGCCCGTGACAAGGATCGCGACGCCGGCCACCACTGTGAGCAGGAAGAACGCGACCCACAGGAAGAACAAGACGACGACATGCGGAATCACCAGGATCCACTTGACCAGCCACAGCCAGCGCGACAGCGGCTCATCCAGATCCCCCCGCAATCGCACCGGATAGGGGTTCTCAGGAGCTTCCATCATGACGTCCTCGAATCGCGATACAGAAATCGGGTACCCCGCCGGACCCCAATCCTGACGCCCCTGGCACTGGATCGTTAGGGGATATGGTCCACGACCGGCAGCCGAATTGCCCTTTCCAACATCCATCACGGTCTCGCGTGCCGCGATAAATCATCCGATCACGCCGCACCCGCTGATAGGTTGCGTGCCATGTCAGCCTCCGACGCCCCCGAATCTGTCGAAGACCTCGGTCCCCCGCGCCGTACCACACAGCGCATGATCGGTGGTATCGCCCTGATCCTTGTGGCGGGAGTCCTGCTGGTCGGCGGAATCCAGGCGATTGTCGACCCGGCCGCCGTGGTCGCCGGGTCATCGCGCTCCGCGCGCAGTCCGGACACCGACGCCGAGGCGAAGATCGGCGGGTTGCTGCTGTGCTTCTTCGGGATCACGGTGCTCGGCTTCGGCATCGGTTTGGCCACCAGCAAGAAGGCGCCGAGGGGTCGACAGTCTTCGAGATCGTCACTCGCATCCGGTGGTTCTGTCGGTGATTTGTGACGTCATCTATCGGTGGATGCCGACATCGGTCTCAGTCCGAAGGTGTTCGTATCGCCGAATTTTGACGTCGTGATCTTGGTTGCGGCGCGAGAATGCGTGTGCTTCATCCCGAACCGTGCGTGGGAAGGTCACAGATGCCCCGTCGATCAAAGGTCGAGCTATACGCGGCGATCCGGCGGGACGAACGAGCTGGGATGTCAGGTCGAGCGTCGCAGGCCGAGTACCGGGGTGGGGTGGCGCTTCCTGACCTGCCGAGAGGAAACAACGGTGAACGGCTTTGCCCGAGAACGACATCCGCAGTGTGGCCAGGCACACCACCACGAGTTCGCCACGCAGCCGGATAGTGACATCACCGAAGTCGACCTCAGCCTCTTCACCGGGGGCGGTGAGTCTGCCGGATGAACACCTCAGCGGGCCCATGACCAGCCTCGGCACTGATCTTCGGTTTGCGCTCAGCCACGTAGTCCCCGACCGTTTGGTATGAGACGCCAACCATGCCGTGCTCGTCGACGAGCCGGGCGAACAGGCGCTTGACCGTCGAGTCAATCGAAACCGGCACCGACTCCTACCGCCTCGCCCGCACAAGCCGCCGCTAGGTGATGTCGAAACTCACCGAGAGATCCCAGGTGAGGCCACCTTTCTGCAACACTGTGCAGCAGTCCACGGTGGCCCACCCAGGGTCTTCGACGACCCGGATATCGGGTGACCGTCAGGCAGTGACCGCCGACAGCGGCGTCACCAGCGGCCACTCGACGTCAACTCCGAGAGCTTCGTTGACGTAGTTCGTGAAAATGTTGCGCGCGACGTTGGCGACCACCTCCACGATCTGCTCATCCGACAGCCCCGCCGACCGTGCAGCCTCGAATTCGGCCTCATCGATATGGCCTCGACGCTCCACGACGGCCAGCGCCAGCCGCAAGATCGCCGCGCTGCGCGCATCCTCGCTCTCGCCGCGACGTGCGGCCTGGATCTCGGCCTCGTCGAGCTTGACGACATTGCGCGAGACGGCACTGTGAGCCGACAGGCAGTAGGAGCAACCATTGGCCTCGGCAACTGCCAAGGCGATCCGCTCCTGATCAGGCGCACTCAGCACCCCGGCCTTCAACGCACCGAACATACCGAGGAACCCACGCAGCGCTGCCGGGCTGTTCGCCAGCGCTTTCGCCATGTTCGGCACCACACCCATGGTGGTGCGCGTGGCCGTCAACTGCTCGGCGGCAGCACCGGTCGCGGTAGAGGGATCGATCAGATTCACACGAGACATGGCGTCCCCACCTTCCAAATCGAACCGAACCGTTCAGTTCGATCGAGTGAAACCTAAGCCAGTCCGCCTCCGCTGTCAAACGAACTAGTTCGTTCGATAGGGTGGTGTGGTGACGACCTCGACTCGCCCCCCATCCGTGCAGCAGCGACTCCTCGACACCGCCGATGCGATGTTCTACGCCGAGGGGATCCGCGCTGTCGCCATCGACCGGGTCATCGCCGAGAGTGGAGTCTCGAAATCGACCATGTACGTGCACTTCCGCACCAAGGAAGACCTCGTGCAGGCATACCTGCGCCGCCGCACCGACAATTGGCGCGCTCGCGTCGAAGCCGAAGTCGCCCACCGCGCGACCGATCCCGCCGAGCAGGCATTGACCGTCTTCGACCTGTTCGACGAGATGTTCCATACCCCCGGCTACCGCGGCTGCCCCTTCGTCAACGCCGCCGCCGAATACCCCCACCACGACGGAATCCGCGAGACGATTGCCTATCACCGCAACTGGATCAACGGCCTGTTTCCGAAGATCCTCGGCGACCGCTGCGATCCCGAGCTGGCAGCCAGCCTTGTTCAGCTCCTCGACGGCGCAATCGCCGCCGCCCATCTCGACGGCGACCTCGACTCCGCACAGCGCGCACGCCGCACCGCCGAGCGGATCCTCTGACGACGAGTCCCGAACTGAAGTCGGCACGCCGGGCCGGCACCGACGTCAAAATTGACCGATGCGGCCTCGTAGTGCCCGCCTGACGGCAGAATTCATCAACAAACGACGTCAGGATTTGCTGGCATAACCACATCCGGCAATACAGGATCAATCCGCTCCAGTTCAGTGGCTCCTTCGCGAAGCGATCGTACCGAGGCACTCGCCCAACCTGCGATCACCATAAGTGGTCGTTGGGCCGCGAGGCGGGGCGGGGATCAGGGAGGCGTTGGGGCCGGGACAGCGTCCGAGCCTGTACAGGAGTAGGAGCCAGGGTGCCGGACGGCATGCTCAGGCTGTAGGCGGACTCGGCATGTTCGGATTCGTCGATGCCCTCGGCCTCGGCCCCGGAGTCGACTCGCAGGCCGATGAGCCTGTCGACTATCCACGCCAGCAGCAGGGTCGCCACGAAGGAGTAGGCCATGACGGCCACCGAAGCGATGGCCTGGCGCTGCAGCTGGACGAACCCGCCACCATAGAGAAGACCGTTGCCGCCTGCGGAGTTGACCGAGGCATCGGCGAACAGGCCGACCATCAGCGTGCCCACCAATCCGCCGACCAGGTGGACTCCGACCACGTCGAGGGAATCGTCGTAGCCGAAGGCGTATTTCAGGCTGACGGCGAGTGCGCAGCAGATGCCCGCGACCACGCCGATGCCCAGGGCGCCGACAGCTCCGACGAAGCCGCACGCGGGGGTGATGGCGACCAGGCCCGCGACCGCGCCCGAGGAAGCGCCGACGGTGGTGGGTCTACCGTCTCGGAGTTGTTCGACGACGATCCACGCGAACGACGCGGCGCCCGCCGCGATGGTGGTGTTGGTAAATGCCAAGGCGGCGAGATCGCCTGCGGCCAGAGCAGATCCGGCGTTGAAGCCATACCAGCCGAACCACAGCAGGGACGCACCGAGCAGAGTGAACGGCACATTGTGTGGACGTGCGACGCTGCGCGGCCAGCCATGGCGCTTGCCGACCACGAGCGCCAACGCCAGCGCCCCCGCGCCCGCGTTGATGTGCACCGCGGTGCCGCCCGCGAAATCGAACGCTCCCAGCCGGTTCGCGATCCAACCGCCGACATCCGGGGATGTGCCGGAGGAGCCGGTGTCGGTGAATCCGGTGACATGGAAAACCCAATGCGCGACCGGGAAATACACGACCGTGACCCACAGGACCACGAACAATATCCACGACCAGAACCGGGCCCGACCGGCGATCGCACCGGTGATCAGCGCCGTCGTGATGACCGCGAACATCAACTGGAACATCACGAACGCCATGGTCGGGATCTGGTGGCCCACAGGCCCGGACAACGTCCCCTGGGTCGTGCGCAGCAGCGCATGCGACATGTCGCCCACGAGCCCGTAATAGGCGTCGTCGCCGAATGCTTCGCTGTAGCCGTAGAGCAGCCACAGCGTCGACACCACACCCAGACAGCTGAAGTTCATCATCAGCATGTTGAGCACACTCTTGCTGCCCACCATGCCGCCGTAGAAGAACGCCAGTCCCGGTGTCATCAACATGACCAGCGCGGCGCAGGCCAGCACCCACGCGGTATCTCCCGAATTCACACTCGTACCTCTTATCCAACGGGATTCCGGCACAGCATCGAGAAGCGCTGTTTCCCAGGACAACCCGCGGTGTTTCGTGTCGATGAATTCAGCGGACCGGGTCGGGCAGGTCACCGCGCGCCCACAACTCGCGGCCGATGACCTCACCCGGTCCTCGGGCAGGACCCGGTAGTCCGGGTGCACACATCGGGCCGGACCTCCGTGGCCGGCGCCGACGATCCGGACCGAGCCGCCCGATCTGCACGCGGCCTGTCGCCGCATCCCCAGCGGAGAACGCCCGAAAAACAGCCATCTACCAGCCGATTAGTTCCTACACAGAGTGGTGCGGTAATCTTTTCGAGCACCCGGCGACGGGGGCAAGAACGGGCTGTGGCGCAGCTTGGTAGCGCACCTGACTGGGGGTCAGGTGGTCGCAGGTTCAAATCCTGTCAGCCCGACAGTGAAAACCCCCTCTGACCTCGGTCGGAGGGGGTTTTCTTGTGGCCCGGTACTTGACGTGGTTCGGCGAAATCACACAGAAACCCCACACTTTTGGGCCGGCCAGCCCGCTGGACCACCCCGCAGACCACCGGGGTTTGATCGTTTTCGGCACACTGGACACTATTGTGTCAGAAATCACAATCAAGGATCCGGGGCCCTGTCGTCCCCTCGCCGGGTCAGGAACATCCCCCTGGTCCGCGATCGGACCGCCGACGGGAGCCACCCGCAATCGGCTACCCCGACTGTCCGAGTGGTGAGTGCCCCGACATTGCCGTCCCGGCGTGCAGGGCCCGACTCGCCGCAGCCGAGACCGCGTGACTGTGCAAGATCGACACCGGGCCGTGGTCACCGCCGAGCGATTCCCATAAGGTCGCCACCTACTCACGCGAATTCCGAGCGAGATCGGTCGAATCAGCACCTCCAACCCACTAGCGCAGCTCACCGCCGGGCCGGATCGAGACCTGTGAACCTCGGCAAGGACGTCGAATTGTGGCGGCAGCCCACGCAACAGGCCACCGCCAACCGCCGCGCAAGCAGCCCTCGTGTCATCTGCCCAGGGAAGCGCGCGAAGCCCTACGTGCACCGGACGTTACGTCGACGCGGTGCCCGCGCGTTTTCGGATACACTCGACTGCAGGAAGAGCTACTGATCGCAACACATTAGTGAGCGACGCATGCCTTCCTCTCCCCCATCGCCTGACACGGCGAATTCTGCTACCCCTCTGCCCGACGGCGAGATTTGGCTCACCAGCCCAGATCTCGCCGCGCGCTGGCAAATCCCACTCAAGACCATCGCCTCCTGGGCCTCCGCAGGCACCGGACCCCGCTACAGCCACCTCGGCCGACACCGTCGATACCGGCTAGTGCCGCGTCAAGCAACGTCGGGTAGGTAATCCGGCCGCCGGATCTTCGAGCCGACCGCGAAGTCGCGGATAGGTCCGGCGTGCTGGTTACGCCAGCGGATGTAGTCACCGATCGCCGCGTCCTGCTCGGCGTGGCTGCGGTGGTCGGTCCCGTTCAACGCGAAGTACCGCAGCGCGGCGAACTCGCACTCGATGCGGTTCAGCCACGACGAATACGTCGGCAAGAACACCAACTCGACGTCGTTGTCCGCGCACCACGCCCGGACCTCGGCTCGCTTGTGGACCGAGCAGTTGTCGCAGGTCAGATACAGTTTCTCGCCCGGCCAGCGAGCCCGCAACGACTTCAGAAACGACAGGAACTCCATCCATCGTTTCCGGTCCCGGATCCGGTAGTACAACTGGCCACTTGCCAGGTCCAGGGCACCGAACATGTGCCGGACACCCTGGGCGCGGTGGTAGGTCGCCCGCAACCGCTTGGGCCGACCAGCGGCGAACCAGCCACGGCCCGCTCGTGGGAGCAGATTCAACGGCCCGAACTCGTCCACGCAGATCACCCGCCCGTCTTGTCGTAGAGGTCGAGCACCCGGCTCATCTTGGCGACGAATTCCGGGTTGTTGCTGGACTTCCACGTTTTGGTGGACTGCCACGACACCCTGCCAGCCTTCAGGATCACGCGCAGCGTCTCCCGGCTGACGTCGGCGATCCCGTTGAGCCGCAACACTTCCACCAGCTTCGACAGGCTCCACACACTGAACGGCCAGCCCAGATCACGGGGGCAGCACCGGGCGATCTGAGTGATCCGATCACGTGTCGCTCGATCGGTCTTCGCCGGCCTGCCCCCGCTCCATTTTGGGTCGAGTGCCTCGAATCCATGGGCGTTGAAGTCGTGGATCACTTGCCGCACATAGGATTCCGACACCTGCATCAGCTTCGCGATCAGCCCGACCGGCTGATGCTGGGCCGAGGCCATCACCACCACGGCCCGCCGCATCCGGACCGGCACTGTGCTGCGCCGGGCGATCTGGGCGAGTTTGCGGCCTTCCTCCGGGGTTACCGCTCTGACGAACACACCGGCTTGCGAGCCACCGGCACCACCTCCGTCAGGCAGCATCTCCGTTCACCGGCCACGGATCAACCCGCCACCTCGAGCTGTTACCGCATCAACCTTTCCGGACGCGGCACTAGGCCAGAACGGCCGGGCTGGGGTAGTGTACATGATCGAGCACATTTCTCAGGGGATACATTGAGAGGCGCGGTGTCGGACTCTCCGGAGATAGTCGCTTTATTTAAACTTCGTCGGTGCCGACATCGTATCCTTCTGCCCAATAGTCCTTGCCGATTTCGTACTTTCGGATCACGAAGCCCTCGGGATGATCCCGAAATCCTTCCTCGCCTCGGAGCTGGTCGATCGCTGCCTGCGCATCCGCCTCCGTGGCGAAAACTCCGATATCTTTGACCTCGTCCTGATTCGCGTTGGACAGCCGGTATTCGTGTTTGAGTATGAATGCGAAACTCATCGAGACCTCTCGTATGCGACCTCATGGATCATGCGGTGAAGAACCCTTCGGTCCAATGCAATTCGTTTATCTGATGTCGCAGTATATGGAAGTCCGCTGGACGGTCTCGAAATCCTGGCAATTTAGCTGCTCGGTCGACCGCACGTTTCGCGTCTTCCTCGGTCAGATACAAGCCTATGGTCCGCTGCCGGTCATCGAAGTCCGACAGGTCATACCAGTGCTCGACCGAATATAGGTGGTCCACTATTCACGCCCTTCTCGTGCTATTTCGGCTTACCTTTCGGCTTCGGATCCTGCCAACCCCTGTCCCCGTATTTCTTGATCTTGTTGCACTCGGAGCCCGGGCCGGTCTTGTTCGTATCCCAGCCTCCTTTGCCATACTTTTCGTCCATCAGCCTACGCGCATAGTCCTTGCCACCCTCCCCGACGCGAGGAGGTTTACCCTTCGCCCAACCCGGAGGATCGTTCGCGCGATCCTTTCCGCTTCCCGGCTTCGGGACCTTGTACGGGATTTCGCCCGGCTTTTCGGCTGGCGGGTTGTCGGTGAACCATTTGTCGAGCAGTTCACGGATTCGTTCGTCGAGGTTGCTGATAGCCTGTTGATCGCGTTGGGCACCGAAGCCGCGATGCAGGGCTTCCGGGTCAAATACACCCTCGCGACGAAGCTGGTCAACGAGCTCGTCGAGGCCGCCGACGACAAAATCCTGTCCAAAACGATCGCCCGCTACGGTCGCGTCGACCTGCTCTGCATCGACGAACTCGGCTACATGGAACTCGACCGCCGCGGCGCCGAGCTGTTGTTTCAGGTCCTCACCGAACGCGAGGAGAAGAACTCGGTCGCGATCGCGTCCAACGACAGCTACTCAGGGTGGACGAAAACCTTCACTGCGCCGCGATCGTCGACCGACTCACCTTCGGCGGCCACATCGTTGAAACCGGCACCGCCTCTTACCGTCTCGCTCATACCCGCGCCGCCAAGGGCTGAAGCGAATCTCATTCACCCGATCCGCTGGACTCGAAAAGCGACTCTATAAGGAAGGCGCGCGAGAGGAAATCGTTCGGATGACGCCAGGGGCCGAGGGTCAAGCGCTGACCGGATAGCTTGCTTGAAAGGCGAGCCTTCGGTCGGCGTCTGCGGCGATCCGGTCGAGCTCATCGTCGAGGGTCATGAAAACCTGCCACGACTGTTGACCGTCGATGGCAGCAAGATGCTGCACCACCAACTGCTCGAGCTCGGAAACGCGTTTGGCCTTCCACACCTTGTCGGCCAGACTGACAAGCAGGTCCTCCATACCGACATCAGGCCCGGTCCACGAACCATGGGTCCGTGCGGGCCGAATCCTCGTGAAAGCCTTGCGCCAGGAGAAGATCATAACCAGCCTGTTCATGAGCCGAGCCTGGTCCTGACAGCTCTTCGGGATGGACGACCTTGCCGATGTCATGTGTTGCCGCGCCGAACAGCATTACATCCCGGTCGAACCTCACATCACGGTGAAATTGGCCAACCCAGTCGGCCAATTGCCAAGCCACCTCGTGAACCGCCCGCAAGTGAGCACCCAGCCGAGGCGGGGCCTCAAGGCTTCCGAGGAGAACCTCGACTCTCTCTGGCAGCGACCTGAGCCCCGCATACCCGGAGTCGGTCAGGGCGCGCTGCAGCAGAACGGAGCTCATTTCGGACATGGTAGTCCGGGCAGCTCGATGCTCATCGGGGCCGGAACCAATCGGACACGCCGACAGAGCGATGCCCAATTTCGCGATCAGAAATCGGTCGCAGCAGGCCGGACCGATGCCAAAATTCGCGACCAACTGACGTCATATTCCACGACCGAAGCCAGCCGTGCAGCACCACACCGACGCAGCGGTGGCCGAGACCATCAATCTGCGTGCCGACGCCTCCGTCACCGACGTCCGCCATCTCTTCCGGGAGGCATGGAAAGCCGGAGTCAAGGGCATCACCGTGTACCGATCCGGCAGCAGGCCCGGACAGATACTGCACACTGCCGAGCCGGCCGGTGCACGCCGGATCGGAATCGACCGGCCGTAGTGCCGATATCTCAGTGCTGTGTGCCCCCGAAGCCGAGGAGGGATGCTGCTGGTCGACCGATCAGGACCAATGCCCGCTCCGAGCCGGGACCTTCGACCGTATCGGGGTGCCCACTTCCCGACGGACGCTGGGAACAGACAACGAATTCGAGCGGATCGGGGTACCGGGATGGCCGAGTCCGTCACCCAGGCCATGTTCCACGCCTCGGCGTCGTCGAGAACGAGCGGGCACCGACGAGGACTCCACCTGTCCCATGACCTGCGCATCCACTACGTGACGGCCACCCGCCCCGCTCGGGCGGTTGCCCCGAGAACAGGAGACGAGCATGACCGAACACAGCGACAACCCCCACCTGGCGGCCTCGGCCACGGTCGTCGTCGGGATCGACGGATCCGACGGATCGACCACCGCCGTGCGCTGGGCGGCCCGTACCGCCGCGGATCGCGACCGCGCCCTGCATGTCGTGCACTGCGCCAACCCGATCGCCGATCGGACGCCACGCAGCGCCTACGACGCATTCATCCACGCCACCATGCAGGACATCCGGCTGACCGCCGAGCGGATGCTGGCCGCCGCCCGGGAGGACGCGCTCACCGTGGCGCCCTCGCTCACGGTCACCACCGAGGTCGCGACCGGCAATCCCTCGCGCACCCTGATCGATGCCTCGGCGCACGCGCATCTGGTGGTCCTCGGCGTAGGGGCCTCGGCCGGCTCGATCGCCCACCTGGGCTCGACACTGCTGGCGGTGACCGCGCACGCGCGCGGCGCGGTCGTCATCGTGCGCGGGCCCGACCCGGATCGCCGCACCGGCCCTGTCGTGGTCGGTGTCGACGGCAGCAGTGTCGGTGAGCCTGCCATCGGCGTCGCGTTCGCCGAAGCCTCGCTGCGCGGCAGTGAGCTCGTCGCGGTGCACGCCTGGAGCGATCTGTCGCAAGGACATTTCGCTGGCATCGACTACCTGGAGATGCCGGTCGACGACTTCACCGTCGCCGAGGAAGCGCTGCTGGCCGAGCGCCTGGCGGGATGGTCGGAACGATTCCCCGATGTCGTCGTGCGCCGCGAGATCGAGCTGTTCGGTCCGCGCGAGAAGCTGGCGCACTGGTCACAGACCGCGCAGCTGCTCGTCGTGGGCAGTCGCGGTCGCGGCGGCTTCCGTGGGCTGCTGCTCGGTTCGACCAGCAACTGGCTCGTTCAACACGCCGAGTGCCCGGTGATGGTGGTCCACCACGATTGACCCCACGGCGGGAACGGCCACGGTGAGATCCACTGCCATGTCCGGGCATAGCCACGACCGCCGCAGCCCCGGAGTTACCGCGAGCCCGGCAGTGCGCAACCACACGAGGCCGAATGTCATCGGATCAGGACAGTGGTCCTCGGCGTGCGGGACCTTCGCCCCTGACCGGTACCTGGGCCCGCCCGCCACGCTGGTGTTCATGATCTCGACCTCGCTGCACCGGCCCGACCCCCGTCGATCCGTGCTGTGCCAGGGACATGACCGGACCGTCCCGTGCCGGCGAGATCGAACGAGCGACCGCGTGGGCGGCGCGACTCGGCGCGAGCGCGCCCCCCACACGGCGGGCCGGCGATGAACGCGCAGGCCCACCACGGCATCCCGCCGCGAGTCGGCCCCGCCCCTGTCGTGGCGGGCATCGACGGATCGGCGACGGCGGTCCGCGCCGCGCAGTGGGCCGCTGTCGCCGCCGGGGCCCCGCACGTTCCGTTGCAGTTGGTCCATGTCGTCCGTCGTCGCGCACTCCTGTCCCGCGATTCCGAGATCCTGACCGAGGCGCGCCGTGCGGTCAGCGATCGGTGGGCACAGACCTCGCACACGCCGGCACCCGAAGTCACCGAGCCGACCCTTCACGGAGATCCAGCGGCCGGACTGATCGGTCTCTCCACGACCGCGTCCGAAGTCGTGGTCGGTAGCGTCGGCCACAGTTCTGCCGCGCAAGTACTGCTCGGTTCGGTGGCGTCCTCGCTCGCGTCGGCGGCGCACAGCCCCGTGACGATCGTTCGCCCTCTCCGGTGCGCGGCAGCGGCGATCGGCCCGGTCCTGGTCGTCGTCGAACCGGAAGGCCCTGGCGCCGCCGGCGCTCTGGCAGCGGCCATGCGCGCCGCGCGGGAGCGGGCCACCGACGTGGTGCTAGTCGAACTCACCCGACCTGGCCCGCGCGCGTCGCCGGCAACCGGTGAGGACGTCGAGAGCCTGGTGGCCGATCTGCGTCTCCGGTTTCCGTCCGTCCGGACCAGCGTGCTCAGCTACTTCGGTCACGCGCGGACCGCGCTCGAACGATTCGGCAGCACTGCGCAATTGGTCGTCGTTCCGCGTGATCACCGGACGCTGTGGCCACCCCTGCACAGCATGGCGCGTGCCGCGCTGTGGCACACGCGCTGCGCGGTATCCATCATCCCCGACCCGACCGAGTCCTCGCCCGAATCGGTCGACGGATCGTCCACACGAAGAACACCGAACCAGGAGAAACGACATGACAACAACCGATACGGTCATGCACGCCGACGTCGCGTTCATCAGCGTGCGCGACACGATGGAAGACGCTGCCCGCCGCATGCGTCAGCTCGATATCGGCGCACTGCCGATCTGTGACGGCGAAGGACACCCGGTCGGCATCATCACCGACCGCGACATCGTCATCAAGGTCATCGCCCTCGGCGAGAACCCGAAGACCACCACCGCGGGCGAACTGGCCCAGGGCGACGACCTGGTCACCGTCGATACCGGCGTCGACATCGAGCACGCCCTCGCCGTCATGGAGCAGCACCAGATCCGCCGCCTTCCGGTCACCGAACTGGGCAAACTGGTCGGCATCATCACCGAAGCCGACCTCGCGCGCCGCCTCCCGGACCAGACGGTCGGCGAATTCGTCGACGCGATCTGTGCCAAGCACCTGCCGACGACACCCGACAGCGAGGTCTGAGAAGCCGACCACCACGGCGATTCGGCGCACTCGCGCCCAGCATGCCTCCCACCTCGCGCAACGTCGTCGGTATCGAGCAGCACGTCGGACTCGCTACCTCGCCTCCCAGGTGTTGCGACGGGCGGCGCCGTCGCGAGCGACCCTGCTCGTCGGCCCGGGGTCCTGGGACGGTCCAATGCCCTGCCACGGCCGGCACCCGCCCGGTCGCGGCGCGAGGCGAGCCGTGGTCGGCCCGTTGTCATTGCGCCATGTCGAAAGTCTCCTCGGCGATGAGTTCGTGCAGCATGGCCTCGTCCACGGAGGCGATCAGCGCCCCCGTCTGGGTCGACATCGCGCGCAGCGCGGCAACCTTGCGGTCGAGCGCGATGCCGCCCAACGTCAGGTTCAGCGGGATCTCGACGCTGGGCACGCCGACGGGTCGCCTCGGGCTCATATACATGTTCCACTCCTCGTAGAGGGGCATGAACCGTGCGAGTTTCTCCGCCGACGGCACCGCGTACAACAACCTGCCCGGTCGACCCGCCGCATGCCAAGCACGGGTGACCCACCGGTGCACAGCGATGTGATCGAGGTGAAACGTCATTCCGTCGGCCCCGAACGTGAGAACTGTGTCGGGTCGTACCTCGGCGAGGATGTCTGCGGCCCACGCAATCCCGGCCGGATCGTGCAGCGGGAACTCGCCGTCGGGAAAGTCGTCGACACGGTGTTCTACGACCCCGAGGACAGCCATGGCGGCAGCCGCTTCCCACCGGCGGACACGACCGAGGCGGTGCGGCGGCCACGTGACCGCGTCGTCGGTACCCCGCTCCCCCGCCGACGCGGTCACGCACACGACCCGCTGACCGTTGTCGCGCGCGGCCGCCATGACCCCGGCGGCGAGGTAGGTCTCGTCGTCGGGGTGCGCCCAGATCGACAGGATGGTTCCCAGTTCTTCGATAGCGATCATGCCGACATCGTGTGCGAACGCCCTGTCACGGGGCTGTCGCGCCCATGACAGGGCGCGACAGCCCGCTGACAGGGCACCGCCGCACAGTGGCTCGCATGACTCAGACGATCATCGATACCCGCACCATCCCGACCGACATGCTGGAGCGTTTCAGAGCTCGCGCCGCCACGCACGACCGCGCCAACAGCTACTTCGGCGACGACCTCGCCGAGCTTCGCGGCCTCGGCTACCTGGCGGCGGCGGTACCCGCCGAACGGGGCGGCTGGGGCCTGGATCTGGCCCAGCTCGCCGCGAGCCAGCGCCGCCTCGCCCGGTATGCCCCGGCAACGGCCCTGGCGATGTCCATGCACTCGTACTGGATCGGGATCGCCCAGGAAATGGCGCGGGCCGGCGATCATTCACTCGACTGGATCTACGCCGAGGCGGTGGCGGGCGAGGTGTTCGCGGCCGGACATGCCGAGGCGGGCAACGATATTCCGGTCCTGCTCTCGACGTGTCAGGCACGCCGGGTCGACGGCGGCTACCGGCTGACCGGACGCAAGCAGTTCGGATCGAACGGGCCGGCCTGGAAGTGGCTCGGCGCGCACGCCCTCGACGCCGATGCCGCGGGCGGGCCTGCGGTGGTGCACGCCTTCGTGCAACGCGACTCCGAGGGGGTGACCGTGGTCGAGAACTGGGACACCCTCGGCATGCGCGCCACACAAAGCCACGACACGCAACTGACCGAGGTCTTCGTACCCGACCTCCGGATCGGTTGTGTGATGCCCGCGGGCGATGCCGAGCACCCGTTCCTGACGGGGATGACGATGTGGCCGCTGGCGCTGATCGGGGCGGTCTACCTCGGAATCGCCGACCGCGCCGTGGAACTGGCGGTCGCGAACGCGCGCCGGAAGCAGTCGATGGCGATCGAACGCGGCGCCTACGCCTACAACCCCTTCGTGCAGCATCAGATCGCGTCGATGTATCTGGAGCTCGATGCCGCCGACGCGGTGCTGACCCAGTTCACCACCGACTGGGTCGCCGGGGCCGATCACGGAGCCGACTGGGCGCCCAAGGTGTACTCGATGAAGTGGCGGTCGGTCGAGACCGCCAAACGGGTGGTCGACACAGCACTCGATGTGGTCGGTGGTGCGGGCATGTTCGCGGGGCACGAACTGGAACGTCTCTACCGCGACGTGCGTTGCGGCGGTTTCCATCCGGGCAATGACGCGCTGACCCACGAAATGGTCGGCAAAGCGGTGCTCGGCATTCTCGACGAGCAACCACGCTGGTGAACCGACGGCCCGCAGCCGGTCACGGCTGCGGGCCGAGTGCCACCATGATGTAGTCGATCAGGGCGACGTTGTCCAGACTCGCCCCGACACGACGAGCTTCGTCGAACCCGTCGGCACCCAGGGCCGCGCGCAGCCGCTGCGACAGCTGATCGAGCACCTCGCGATCCGAACCGAGCGGCTCCTCGGCGGTGGCGGCGCGGATCGCCCCGTCCAGGACCGCTGCCTGTTCGGGTCGGCCCAGCTGATCGAGCAGGAGCGCGATCGAGCGCGCCATCACCCACTGGGTCGACCACATACCCGCCCGCTGCCATCCGCGGATCAAAATCGGGTAGGCCGCGGCCGCGTCGGCGGTGCGACCCGAACGTACATCGAGAGAGGCCAGGGACGCGCCCGCGACGCCGGTGACGAAAGTGCAGCTGGTGGTCTCCGCCATCCGCACGGCACGGTCCAGCAATTCACGCGCGCGATCCTGGTCGGTGCCGATGACGGCCTCGCCCGCGCAATAGAGCGCGTACGCCAGCGTAGGCGACGCATCACCGCCGATGTCGGCGACGAGTTCGGCGGATCGCCGGTCGACTGTGGGGTCACCGGCGTAGCCGAGCAGCATGATCCAGGTCGCTATATCCATGTTCGGCGACATCCGGCCCGGAATGACGGCGGCGCGGTGATACCAGTCGGCCGACTCAGCGAAACGGCCCGAGAACAGATCACACACGCCGTACGCACCATAGGCGTTGTACGGCGGGTCGTCGCAGACGCTCAGCGCCCGATCGGCGCGCTCATAGGCACCCGGCAGATCACCCGCCATCCACCGCGCGTAGGACGCCGCGGCCAGCACTTCGGCGGCCAGGTGGCCGGTGGCGTGGGGATCGGCGGACATCACCGCTTCGGACCAGCCGAGGACGTCGGGGCGCAATCGGAGCAGGCCGTAGTCCATCAACGCGGCGACGATCCGGGCCGCGCGTTGGGGGTCGCCGCGCTCGAGGAGCCAGTGCAGCGCGCGCTGGAGCTCGGTGATCGCGTCGTCGATCCGGCTGATGGCGGTGGCCGAATGCGCCAGCTCCCGACCGGTCATCTCCACCCAGTCCACGAAGTAGGCGGCGTGACGGGCGCCTGCGTGGTCGACCTCGCCCGCGCGTTCGGTGCGGCCGAATGTTCTCAGCGTCTCGAGGATCGCATAGCGACGACCGGGTACCCGCTGCACCAGCGATCGCTCGGTGAGTTCGGTCAGCCGGTCGGCGGTCGGGCCGAGCTCGGCCCCGCACACCGCCGCCGCCGCCACGACATCGAAGGGGCCCGAGAAGACCGACAAGCTCGTAAACGCCTCCCGCAGTGGCCGATCGAGCAGATCCACCGACCAGGACACTGCCGCGGCGAGCGACCCGTGTCTGGTCGCGGTGCGGTAACCCGCAGACAGGAAGTCGAATTGACGATCGAGGCCCGCCGCGATCTCACCCACATCATGCGAATACATCCGGGCCGCGGCGAGTTCGATGGCCAGGGGCAGCCCGTCGAGCCGCGACACGATGACGCCGATCTGCCGCTCGGCGGCGGTATCGAGACGGAGTCCGCCGGTGACCGAGGTGGCCCGCTGAATGAAGAGCTCGACCGCGGGGGATGTTCGGTCGCCGATCGCCAGCGGCGGCACCCGGCGCACCTGCTCCCCGGCGACACGCAACCGTTCGCGGCTGGTGGCGATCAGCCGGAGGCGCGGACACCGGCGCAGCAGCAGATCCGCCAGCGTGGCGATCGGTTCGATCACGTGCTCGCAGTTGTCGAGCAGCAACAGCATCTCGCTGGTGCCGATCACATCGGCGAGACGGTCACCGAGAGGGATACCGGGACGCACGTCGATCGCGAGCGCCGCGGCGACGGCCCCGACGGCGCCCTCGGCGTCGGCCCCGGCCAGTTCACACCACACCACCGGCCGGTCGGTGTACCCGCGTCCCAGTTCGAGCATCAGCCGGGTCTTGCCGACACCACCCGGCCCGGTGAGGGTCACCAACCGTGCCTCGGCGATCAGGGTCTGTACCTCGACCAGCAATCCCGCGCGCCCGATCAGCGCGGTGACCGACATCGGAAGCGGTGCCGGCGCTGTCGCTGCCGTGTCACCGACGAGCAGGCGTTGGTAGCGTTGCCGGAGCTGTTCCGACGGCTCCGTGCCGAGTTCCTCGGCCAGCAGTCGCCGGAACTCGTCGTAGACCCGGAGCGCGTCCGCGGGCCTGCCCGTGACGACCAGCGTGTCGATCAGCACGGCGCGCAGGGGTTCGCGCAGCGGATGCTCGTCGACCATGGTGCGCAGCCGGGCGGCCAAGCCGTCGGTCCGACCGTGGTCGAGATCGCGGATCGCCTCGGATTCGTGGGCTCGCAGCCGAAGTTCTTCCAGGCGAGCCGATTCCGCGCGCGCCTCATCCACCATATCGAGTTCGGGATAGGCGGGACCGATCCAGCGCGCCAAGATCTCCGCGGCTGATTCACCGGCGTCGAGTATCCGGGCCAGCTCGTCGGTATCCACCGCGATCCGGCCTGGAGCCAGGCAGTATCCGTTCCCTGCCGACTCGATGACATCCGGCAGCACTCGGCGCAACCGAGAGACATGGTTGTGCAACGCCGCCGCCGGGTTGTCGGGTCTGCCGCCCGGCCACAACAGTTCCACGGCCGCGTCGGCCGAGACCACCGTCCCGCGCCGCAGCACCAGTAGCGCCAGCAATCGCCGGGGCAGCACCCCGTTCGGTGTCACCTCCGCGCCGCCGGGCGCCCACACTCGCAGCGGTCCGAGCACCGCGCAGCGGTAGCGCTCGGACCTGCCTTCGTCACGCACCGGACAAGCCTACGACCGACGGTGCCGGACGCCGAGTTCCCGGGCGAACCCGAACAGCCACGAATCCGTCTGCGGTTGGTGATCCGACCCGTTTCACCTGCGGGCACGGGGGTACTCGCCCATCGCACGCCCGGAGGAAGGCAGGCCATCGTGATCAGAACGGCCGGCAGGTCACAGTCGGCAGAGGCCGGGATGACAGCGGCCGGGCCATCCGCCGACCGGCCGCCCGCGGACCGTCGGCTGGACGAGGCCCGAGCGGCGCTCGTTTCTGTCGGCGCTCATGTCATGCCCGCTGCCGTCACGGCAGCCTGCCTCGATGTCTCGGGAACGCAGTGGGCGAATTTCGGTCGCCACTGGAACTCACTGTGCGTGGACAGTTACGCCGCCGAGCGAGGAGCGTGCCGGCTGCGCCGGTACGGAAGGTTCGAGTTCACCGCGCCGACAGGGCCGATGAGACTGCTGCCACAGGAATCATTCGTGCAACCCGACGACAGCAATCCGCTCTACCTCGACGTCGATCGCACGTTCGAGCCGTTGACCGATTCCTTCGTAGCCGACCCGATGCTGCGGGCGGTGCTGCGACTGCTCGGGCAGTCGGCGACGGCCCTGGACACCCCGGCATCGTGGCTGGTGAAGGTGCATCCTTTTCGGGTCGTGGCGTCGGCGGACGGGCAGGGACAGCCCACCCCCGAAGGTCTGCACCGGGACGGCGTCACCCTGGTGTCATCGCTACTGGTCAGCCGACGCAACGCGACCGGCGGGCAGAGTTCGGTGTTCGATTCCGCCGGACGACCGCTGCTGACCACGACGCTCAGTGAGCCGGGAACGTTGTTGCTGGGCGACGACCGCCGCACCCTCCACAGTGTGTCGCCGATTCGTCCGTCGGACCCGAGCCATCCCGCGTATCGAGATGTGCTGGTGGTGACGTTCGCGCCGGGCTGAACCCGACGGCCGGATCGGCGTGCGTAGTCGACCGGCGGGTTTTCGCGTCATCGGAGAGCCGCAGACAACCAGCGCAGGAGGTGCCGCGATGGCCGAGGTCCGATCGAGAAGCGAGGCGGCGCCGCTGCCTCTCATCCTCGCGCTCGCCATCGCCTTCACGGTCACAGTCGTCGACCCCCTGATATTCAGCCTGAATCTGCCGCAGGTCAGCCGCGCGCTGGAGGTGCCATCGCAACTGGTCGGGCTGCTCGGCGGAGCGTCGACGCTGGTGATGGCCGCCGCTGTGCTCGCCGCGGGCAATCTCGGGGACGCTTTCGGACTCAAACGCCTGCTGATGCTCGGACTGGTCGTCGTGACGGTGGTCGACCTGCTCTCCATTTTCTCGCCCGGATACGGCTTCCTCCTGGTGATGCGCCTTCTGAACGGTCTGGGGATGACCGCTCTGCTCGGCGTGCCGCTGGCGTTGCTGAAGACATCGGTGTCGTCGAAGAAGCGGCCAGCCGCCATCGGTGTCTTCATGGCGATAGAAATGGTGCTGTGTGGGTCGATCCCCGCGGTGACCGGGTGGGCGGTGGCCGCCGTCGGCTGGCGGGTGCTGTTCGTGGTCGCGCCGCTGCTGTGCCTTTCCTCGCTGTGGCTGACCGCCCGGTATGTGCCCGAGGCACCCGTGCAGCAGCGCGGCCATCTCGACGTGGTCGGTGTCGGCCTGGTCGGCGCAGCCCTGCTGGCGCTGGTCGTCGGCCTCGCGGCGGCGCAGAACGGCATCACCCGGCCGACGACGCTGCTGCCGCTGGCGATCAGCGTGGCAGCGGCGGTCCTTTTCGTACGTCATGAACGTCGGGTCCCCGAACCAGCCCTGGACCTGGCATTGTTTCGCAGCCGCCCGTTCAGCGTGGCACTCGCGGCAACCCTCACGCTGAACTTCCTCGTCGCCGGGCTCGGCATCGCCCTGGGGCAGTTCGGCAGCGTGGTGCTTTCGCTGTCTCCGGAGTCCATCGGCCTGCTGTACCTGCCCGGGACGTTGCTGATCGCCGGCGCGGTGGTCTTGGCCGGACGTCTGGTCGGCAAGTACAGCCCACGACCGGTGATGGTCGTCGGCCTGGCCCTGATGACGATGAGCGGGCTGCTGATGGCGGGCACCGTCAGCCCGACCATGGCGATCTGGCTACTCGTGTCGGCCATCTGGTTGTGCAACCTCGGTTCGCTGGTCACCTCTGCATCGGTGTCGGAGGCGGTCCTCGCCGAAGCGCCTTCGGGGCATTCCGGCGCGGTGGCGTCCGCGCAGTTGGCGTTCGGGATGACCGGCTACGCGTTCGGACCCACCATCTACCTGCTGCTCCTGCACTTCTTCTTCAGGAAGGAGTGGCTCGCAGATGCCGAGGCTCGCGGGCTTACCGCGACCGATGCCGAGCGAACCGTGGACGCGGTACGTGGCAGCCTGGCACTCAGCCCGGGCAGCGCCGGATACGACCCGAACCTGATCCGGCACGCCTCCGGCCTGGACCTCGGGGAGGATTTCGCGGACGCGCTGCGGCTCACGATATTGACAGTCAGCGTCCTGCCGCTCGCGGTGGCGGTGGCGGCCCTGCTGTTGATGCCCCGCCGCAAACGGGCTCCGCGGTCGGGCACGCCGCCACCGTCGACTACCAGCACCTGAGTCCCCAGCGCGACGGGCCGGCTTGGACCTGCTTTCCGCTGTCCAGGCGGCACCTTTCTATGTGTCGGCCACGACTTCCGCGACGATGACTTCTACCAACCTGCCGAGATCGCAGAGCTTCTCAAGGACAACTGGACAATTTGTGTCAACGAAACTCGCCCACGAGTCGTCCCCCGAGGGGCACACACCACACGTGCGATACCGTCTTGCGGGAACAACGCCTGGCGCACAACACTGCCGACTTGATCAGAGGCTCGGTGCCGACGTTCAGCGATGACACAAGCGTCATGAGGGGATGACGTCTTCCGTCTGACGGGTCGCAGCGCCGCGGTCGAGCTGTCGCAGGGCGAGCAGTCCGCCGGCGCCCGGAACGAGGGCCAGGACCTTAACGGCGGCCGGGGCCTGCTCGAGGCGCCAGGTGGTGATCACGACGAACAGGTAGGCGCAGCCGTGGGTCGGGCCCAGCAAGGATGAGATGGGCTCGAGGTGGACGGTGAACACGTTGGCCAGCATCACGATCAGCGAGATCAGCTCGGCGTGCGCCGCGATGCGCAGATGGCGCGGAGGATGAAGGTGCATGGTCATACTCCCGTGGTGGAGCCGGGACGGATGATCATCAGTACGGTGACCGTGGCCCAGAGCAGGTTGAAGATGCCGGTGAGCATGGCGAGGCGGCCCGGCGTCAAGGCGCTTGGCACCGGCGACGAGGTGGAACCTCCCGCCGCGGCCAGGGCGCGGTCCTGGGCGGGCAGGATCAGCAGCGCCAGCACGCCGGCGGCCGTGGCGGTCAGCAGGATCGAGATGATCAGCCAGGCGTCACCGAGGACGCCGAGACTGCTGGCCGTGGCGAAGCCGAAGATGGGAACCGCGATGCCGATGCCCGCGTAGACCCGGCAGATGCGGTGCAGCGTCCGCAGGGTGGGGTGGGCGTCGCTGTCACCGGGGTCGCCGACGGCGCGGCGCAGCGTCGCGGGGAACATGCTCGCGGCGACGGTGACCGGACCGATGGCGATGATGGCGGCCAGGACGTGCACGGACAGAAGGAACTTGGTCACGCCTGGTGCTCCGGGGTGGTCTGGCGTTCGCCGGTGACCTTCGAGGACGGGAGGCGGCCGGCCTTGGAAGTACCCCGGAGGGTGTCACCGTCGACCGTCACGTCGAAGGACAGGTTCAGCCGCATGGGCTTGGTGATGGCCTGCTTCCAGGTCAGCCGGTCACCGTCGAGGGAGATATCGGTGAGTCGTACGTCCTCGCCGGCGCCGTGGACGACGCCGGTGAGGACGCCGTCCTGCTCGCGGAGTTCGACCACGGCATTGATCTTGCCGACGGGGGTGGAGATGGACATATTCCAGGTGCCTACGACGGACATGCTGATGTGATTCCTGACTGTGCGATGGAGATGGTGAGCGGAGCAGCTGATCTGCGAGAGGCCGGCTGCTCAGAAGGTGGTGGGCGTCAGACCCTGGGCGCGCCAGACGGTGCCACGCCGCTCGTGGGCGAAGAGTTCCTCGACGGCGTGCGCGATGCGGGGGCCCAGCTCGCGTTCGAGCAGGTACAGGCCCAGATCGAGCCCGGAGGTGACGCCCGCGCCGGTGATCAGGTCGCCGTCGTCCACGATCCGGGCCGCGACCGCGTGGGCGCCGGTGGCGTCCAGCATGTCCAGGCCCATGTGGTGGGTGGTGGCGTGGCGTCCCTCCAGCAGGCCGGCCATGGCCAGGACCAGCGAGCCGCCGCAGACGGTGGCGACTGTGATATCCGGGTCTTTCATCGCCTGCGCGAGGAGCACGGGCAGCTCGGTGGTCAGAGTCCGGCCCAGCAGCACCGGGATGAACTCGTCCTGCTTCCATTCCCCGGCGCCCACTTCTTCTGCCGGGATTTCGCCGGGTTCGCCCACGCGCCCGGAAGCGCCGGGCACCACAAGCATGTCCGCGCGCTCCAGATCGAGGGTGCCGGCGGCGCGCAGCGCCAGTCCTCCGGTGCCGCTGACCACCTCGCGAGAGCCCTCCGCGGTGACGAGTTCGACGGTTATCGCGCCGTCCGACGCCGCGCCGCCGGCGTACAGCACTTCGTAGGGGGCGATGACGTCGAGTGGGTCGAAGCCGTCGAACAGGACAATCTGGATGTGCATGGGATGATTCCCTCGGGGTCGATTTCCGTCGGACACTCCGAAGTCAACAGGCTGCCGCCACAATCGCCCAGTGGCACTAGTGACAGGTTTCAACGGAATAACGCCAGCACCTTCTCAGTGTGGTTGAGCTGGGATGATATTGAGTTTCCGAGGAATTGGCCTAGGGCACTCAATCCGATGGGGAGGTAAGTTCTCGCCATGCATACCGTTGCCGTTCTCGCGCTGGATCGGGTGATCCCGTTCGACCTGTCCACCCCGATCGAGGTCTTCTCACGGACCTGCCTGCCCGACGGGCGACCCGGCTACCAGGTCCGGGTCTGCGCCGAGCGCGACGAGATCGACGCCGGAGCCTTCACCCTTCGTGCTCCCTGGGGCCTGGCGGGCCTCCAGGGCGCGGACACGATCATCGTGCCGGGCGTCACCGATCCCACTGCCTCGCTCCCGCCCGCCGTCTGCGAGGCGCTGCGGTCGGCCGCTGCTGACGGCACCCGCATCGCCTCCATCTGCGCGGGTACCTTCCCGCTGGCTGCCACCGGTCTCCTCGACGGGCTGCGCGTCACAACCCACTGGCGTGCAGCCGGGCTTCTGGCCGCACGCCACCCCGACATCGAGGTCGATCCGGACGTTCTCTATGTCGACAACGGTCAGTTCCTCACCTCGGCCGGCGCCGCCGCGGGTATGGACCTGTGCCTGCACATGATTCGCCGTGACTACGGCTCGGCCGTCGCCGCCCACGCCGCCCGCCTGTCGGTGATGCCTCTCGAACGCGAGGGCGGACAAGCGCAGTTCATCGTCCACGACCACGTCCCCACACCGCAGGGCTCCGAGCTGGAGGCGCTGCTTGCCTGGCTCCAGGAGAACCTGGCCCGTGACCTCACCCTCGCCGACATCGCGAAGCGGGCCGGGACCAGCACCCGAACCCTGATCCGGCGCTTCCGCGGCCAGACCGGGACGACCCCGCTCCAATGGCTTCAGCGAGCCCGCATCCGCCAGGCACAGCACCTTCTCGAAACCACAGAGCACTCCGTCGAACGCATCAGCAGCCAGGTCGGCTTCGGCTCATCCACCGCGTTCCGTGACCGATTCAAGCGCACCACTGGCGTCAGCCCGCAGACCTATCGGCGCACGTTCAGCTGAACTGGTGACTCGGAGCCGCTGTCGATTCGGCATTGGTCGCTACGCTCTCCGAGATCAGCGCCCACCGTTCCTCGCTTCGCCGATTCCCATTGATCTCGCCGAATTTTGGGCGGATTTGAAATTCCGAGCCGCCGCGACTGCCAGCCGGTGCGGTTACGGCGCACCATATTGTTGCAGGTGGAGGCAGCCATCGTGTAGCAGACAATCTGCCTTAACCAGCATATTCGGTGTATTTTCCGCCGATGAGGTAGCCCACCTGGTAGTCGGAGAGGTCCGTGTTCTGCTGTCCCTCCGGGCTGTCTCGGCTTGATGTCCGCCGGGTTGCGAGAGGTGGGACGCCGGGGTCGGGTGATGGCGCGTCGGTCGTTGGAGTGTGAAGCTGCCGAGCTGCCGGACTGCTGCGCTCTGACAACTGTGGTGACAAGGCTCGGGGCAGGTCGTGGTCAAGATAGTTGGCGATAGTTTGGCCCTGTCCCGCCGACGACAGCGCTCCCGTGCCGCGTATATTTCAGCCGATGCACGCGGCGGACGAGCGACAACCATTGATCCCACGGTGGTCTGGCATAGGGCGCTTGCGTCCCGGTGTGCTCGAGATCGAGGGTTCGCTGGGAAGTCTGCCGGGACATTCTCACCACTCCGTCCAGGTGGCCATCGCCCACCACGGGACGTTCGTCATCGAGGATCGCCAAGGCCGTCAGCGACGGACGAACGCGGCGATCGTTCCCGCCGATCAGCCGCACGCGTTCAGCGCCGCCGGTGCCTGGGGCGTCGTGGCGCACGTCGAGCCTCAGTCTTCCCTGGGTGCCGAGCTGATCGAGCTGGTCGACGATCCGTCCCACGCTCGCGCTTGGCATCACGCGGGGCAGACCCTGATGAAGGGGCACAGCGCGTACGTGGAGGGGCGCCTGCGCTCTCCCGGAACCGCCTCGCACCCGCTTCATCCGGGAGTCGCCGCCGCGCGCACCCGCCTGCAGACCGAGCTGGACTCACGACCCATCCGGCTTCGTGACCTCGCCGCGGCCGTTCATCTGTCGGAGAGCCGGCTGTCCCATCTCTTCGCCCAGGACCTCGGAATAACCTTCCGGGCCTACGTCAGATGGCTCCGGCTGCTCCGGGCTACCGCAGCGGTGGCGCAGGGCCGGTCGCTCACCGATGCGGCTCACCTGGCGGGGTTCACCGACAGTTCCCACCTCACGAGGACGTGTCGCCAGACCTTCGGCGGCCCTCCAACCGCGTTCACCACGATCCGTTGGGAGATCCTGCCGATCTAGCAGATTGGTCCAATCCTGGACAACGGGGAAGCGGCGAGGCTCGAGCAGACCAGAAAGGAACTGCTCGTGACCACATCACCCACCTTCGACTCCTTCACACCGGACGGCGGCGGCCCCCGACTCACCTCACTTCACTGGGCCCCGAGCGGGCCTCCGCGAGCGAGTGTCGTCATCATGCACGGTCTCGGCGAGCACGCCGCCCGCTACGACAGCACGGCTCGGTTGTTCACCGCGGCTGGTTTCGCCGTGCTTGCCATGGACTACGAAGGATTCGGGCGATCCGAAGGACGCCGCGGCGACGTCCGATACCAGTCGACGGCGCGGGCCGTCGACCATCTCATCGCACACGAGCGTGAGCGAACGGGCGCACCGGTCGTGCTGTACGGCCACAGCCTGGGCGGGCTCTACGCGTTCCTCTACGCGGCGGACCGGCCGGGGATGGACGTGGCCGCGGTGGTGGTGACCGGACCCGCTTTCGACTCGAAACTGCGGAACCAGCGGATCAAGTTGGCCGTGGTCAGGAGCCTCGGCCGCATCTTCGCCACCCTGACAGTGCCGAACGGGCTGCGGTTCGAGCGGGTCAATCGCGACCCCGAGGTCGTCACCGAACGGCACGCCGATCCCTTGGTCCATGGGCGAGCGACCGCACGCTTCGCGATCGACGTCCTGGCGCAGATGGATCGGGTGGAATCGGCTGCCGCCCGAGTCGCCGTGCCACTGCTCGTGGTTCACGGAGACGCCGATCTGATCAATCCGGTCTCCGCCAGCCGCCAGGTGGTCGACCTCGTGCCATCGGCGACGCTGAGGACCTGTCCCGGCGTTTACCACGGGTTGGAGGATGAGCCCGAGGGACCGGTCATCCTGGCCGAGATCATCGCATGGATCGACCAGACGCTTCGCGGCGAGAAGCCCGACGCCAAGGAGGCCTCCCCTCGATGAGTATCCGCGTGGTATTGGTCGACGACCAGGCGCTCATCCGGAAGGGATTCCGAATGATCCTCGAGGAAACCGACGACATCGACATCGTCGGAGAGGCGGAGAACGGATTCGACGCAGTCCGGTTGGCCGCCGAACTCGACCCGGTCGGCTCGATGTGGATCGCGCGGCGGTGGCCGGTCACTCATTGGGTGGTACTGAAACATGTAGAGAGCCTGCGGATCCCAGCCGAGGCATCGCGCGTGTACCTGGATGCCGTGCTCCGCGGACAGGGCGATGGGCTCACGAACACACTCGCCGAGCTCGGAACGCTGGAAGGGCCGTCATAGGTGCGGCGCAGTATGGACAACCCAGGAACGGATCCATGAAAACGATCGACACAGGTCTGCGGACGGGCCCCTCGCGGAGGCCGGCATTCGAAACCATTCGCGCCGCGCTGCAGCGGTTCGTCGGGCACGTCATCTCACCGGTCCGTCTCGCTGCCCCGGTCGCCCTGGTGGTGCTGGTATCGGGCCTGGGCCCGCTGAGCGGCCCGGAGGCACACGCGTCCGCGGTGACCCAGCGCAGTTACACCAATGCCGCGGGCACACGCGACTACTACCTACACGTTCCACCCGGGGACACGGCGGGCAAGCCGCTGATGATCTACCTGCACGGCTGCACCGATCCGCAGGCGCAGCTGGCCGGAACCGGATTCGCGCTGGCGCGGGTTTGATCGACGAGCTCGGCATCGATCGCGACCGGGTCTATGCCGGCGGATACTCTGCCGGCGGCGGCCTGAGCACCGTCATGGCCGCCACCTATCCGGACCTGTACGCCGCCATCGCGCCGATGGCGGGCGGACCATACGGGATGAGCCCGCAGCCGCCGTACGCGGACCTCACCGGCGCCGGCATCGTCGAGACGATGGGTTACCGCGCCCGCCCGGTACCCGCCTTCTTCCTGCAAGACCTGGCCGACCAGACCAGCCTCTACCCGATCGGGCGCGCCAACATCCTGCAATGGCTCGATGCCGATCGGCGTGCGGGCGACCTCACCCTCGCGGACACCCCAACCGCCGTCGCCACCACCGCCGACCCGGTGCCCGCGACCATCGAGCACTACTCACTTCACGGCTGCGAGCTTGCCCAATTCGTCACACCGATCGGACCGGACCATATCGGCGGCGGGCTACTGATGCAATCGAGCAATGGCCTGGCCCTGCAACGCAGGATGATGGATTTCCTCCTGGCGCACCGACTTACCGGCCCGCAACGAGCCTGCTGAACTCGGCCGTCCTACCCCACTGATCACTACATCTCGACCTTGCCATACCACCGCGGGCCGACGGCTGATCGTCTTCGGGCCCCTCAATCGCCGACACCCGGAGTCCCGAATGCTGCCCGGCGGTCGGCCAGGACGTCGTCGGTGACGGTTCAGCTGCGGACCCGTTGCGCCGGACTCATCTTGATCGCGTCGGCGGAATAGATGATTCGTAGTCAGATAGCGGGGTGCATCAACCCCGGGGCGATTCAGCCTCCCTTTTCGGCTCAGTCGCGTACGACGGCGGGAACGAGGTACGTCTGGTCGAGAATCGCGCTACTCGGCTCGTACATTCTCAGGATCGGCCGGAAATCGCCGGCCGGGGCGGGGAGCCAGTTGGCGCGCGCCGTCTCCTCGGTGGGTTCATCATGACTGATCGTGATGATGAGCGATCCGTCGTCCTCGTATCGGATACCGGGGGTACGGTCCCCGATCGAGTAGCGCCCGATCGGGTTCTCGACGAGGTAGTAGTTGGGCACGTCGTACATCGTGAGCGACCAGAACGCTTCGACCGGCGGGGGCGGGTTCAGCGTGAGCGTGTAGGTGTGTTTGCCCGTGAGTTGGTCGCCGCGGTCGTCGACGTAGGTGGCGATGTAGGCGGCTTCGAACGATTGATTGCCCCACAGGCCGCCGAGGGCCGCGCCCGCACGCTGCACGATTCGGCGCTCGGGATCGGCGATCTTGAAGGTGGGCTCATCCACTGAGCCCACCTCGAAGTAGTCGAGGTTGTAGTCGAACGAGTGGTAGGTGAGGTTCCAGCCGTTCACGACCGCGTTCCCGCCACCCGACGCGACGAGCTCCTCGAGCTGGGCCTTGCCCTTGGCGTATCCGGCCTCGATCGCCGCGTCCAGCTGCGGGTCGGTGCCGTACGGCGTCGAGCCGATCGCGAGAAGCCCGAGCGACTCGAAGCCGACGAGCGTGTCCGCGTCTCTCGGTGCAGGGAGGAACGCCTGGCTCCAGACCCTGAGCTTGTCGAAGAACTGCAGGGCTTCGCTCAGCGTCGTGTCGTACTCGGGAAGCCCCTCGGGTGCGCCGATCGTGATCGGGGTGAGCGTCGTGGCGTCCTGCAACGCATGCACGACTGGGAGGTCCTCGTCACCGGCAACCGCCCAACGGCCAACGATCGACGCGGTGCGAGTCGGGACACGCACGACCGTCTCGCCCACGCTTGGCTCGCCGTCCCAATCGGCGGGGACGAGGAGATAGGTGGCTGCCCTCGTGCCGGTCGCTCGGTGGCCGATGTACGCGAAGTTGTCCGTCCACGCCGACACGAACTGCAGTACGTAGTACCGGCCCGCCGTATCCGGAATTTCCAACCGCACCGGTCCGGCACCGAGGTCGAGCTGAGCCATCGAATACACCGTGTCGTTGTTGATGGTGACGAACGTGTCATCCGGACCCGCCAGCGACCGTGCATGACTGAACTGATTCCAGGGTGCCGCCGCGTTCTTGCCGATCCCGGTCGTCACGTATCGCTCCACCTGATCGAGATTGAACACGAGCGGGAAGCCGAAGAGGTATGCCCTGGCCGCAAGGTCTTCGAGAGGAACTGACATGTTCCTATCCTCGCGCATAAGGCTGACAATCCCCGGTAAGGCGCAGCGGCACATCACTCATCCGTCGCGGCGGATCGGAACCGCGACACTACGAATACGACGATGGCGGCAATCGGCTGAAGTGGTGGCCTGGTCTGCGCACGCAGTACAACCCGGTCGCGGGTAAGACTGTCCCGATCCGCGATCTCACCGACCGGACGCTGTTCGTCGAGGCCATCGAGAGTGGCCGCAGATTTGCCACGATGCGCCGGATCAGCGGGCGTCCAGGCGGTCCTGACGGTGACCGAGATATTTGCGCGCGGCGGTGACAATTCCGGTGGCGCAGACCAACATGACCGCGATAGCACCGATCCCGATCCCGATGTCGATGGCCTTGCCCACATCACCGTTTTCACCGCGAAGCTCGGCGAGGAAAACGTCGGAGAAATAGGGCCGGTGGGTCAGGACGGCGGCTGCGGTCACGATGGCGAGCAGATCGGCCGCGATCGACAGCGCGGTGACCGGCAACGTCCAGGCACGAACGAGTAGTTGCGCGCCGGCGACCGCGATCCACAGCACGGCAACCACCACCACTACAGGCAGCAGCCGGCTCACCACACCGGAATCGAGTCCCTCTGCGATCTCGGTGAGGAACGGCGGTGCCAGCGCCGGAAAGAAGCACAACGCGACGGCCAGCACGGTGATCGCGAACACTAGATCACCGATGGCGTCGCCGAGCGGGATCTCTCGCCCGTGTGGCACCGGTGGAAGGTCGTCGGGCCGCCATTCGCGCAGCACCACGCCCGGCGCGACGCGCTCGATCACCGCGAAAACGACAGTCACCCAGAACGCCGCATACACCGCGCCCGCGAACGCGGACGTCAGCCCCTCCTGGAGTACCTCGAAGACGGTGGGCGCGGTTTCTCCGCCGAGCGATGCCGTCAGCAGGCTCACGCCGCCCACGACGATCGCCATCGCCCGCATAGCGGGCCAGAGAACCCGAAGATAGGTGTCGTAGAGGTGGGGCCCGATCAGCTGACGCGGCGCGCCGCGGAATCGTCGGGCTTGATCCTCGGGCGGACCCAGCTGGGCGAGTACTTCGCGTACCTGCCCCGAGGCCGCCTCCTCGGCGATTCTGGTCCGGAATTCCACGCCGGCCTTGCCGCGGCTGGGGCGCGGGATGTGGGCAAGTACCGCGTAGACATAGCGGTCGATCAAGTCCCTGTCGGACAATTCGTCGGCCACACTTACTCCCCTGATCCAGGCGTATCACTCCGGCGCGTGCCCAGGACGTGTCGTCGAGCGCGCATTCCCCAGTATCAGCGACCCGTCGAGGTCACGCCGCCGGAGCGACGCGGCCGAGGACCGAATCCCCCGCTGGAGACGACCTTTGGTCCCATGACGAAGAGCAGTGCGACTCTCATTTCACATTGAGGTCCGGCAGGCGGATCGACGCGGACATCATCGTCCCCGCGACCGGACTGCGACTGTTGCCCTTCGGCGGCATCCGGTTGAGCAAGGACGGGGAGCCCATCGACGTGGGCCGGACCATGGCGTCGAAGGGAATGATGCTCGGCGGCGGACGCGCTACCCGAACCGCGAATCTCGTCGACGCACTCGCCGCCAAGAGCTACAGGCCTCGTCGCGAGTCGAGCTGTCACGCTCACCCTGGTTGGTCGCGCGCCGGTGGAGCGAGCTGATCCGTGGTGCCGCCCAACGTCTCCACCGCGGGCAACCGACGAATCACCGCGCGTCGCCGCGCCATTCGCGCAACGCCGATGGCCAGAGTGATCGTGACCGCCGCCGGTAGTCCTTCGGGATAGCGCCCACCGCGAGTGCGATCGCGGCGGTGAAGGTCTCGACCGCGTCCTGCCCTCGCAGCAGACCGACGCCGAACGTCAGCGTGGCCAGGGCGAGGATACCCGCAGTGAGGATCTTGCTGAACTCGGCGAGCTTCCTCGTCAGAGGCGTGTCCAGCGTCTCCGCCGCACCGACCAGCCGATGGATCTCACCCAGCTCGGTCTCTGCTCCGGTGTCCACCACCAATCCGGCTCCGCTTCCGGTGGTGACCAACGTCCCCGAGAAGGCCATATTGCGCTGATCCGCGACCGAGATCGGCCCCGGCAGCACCCCGTCGTCTTTCACCGTCGGCGCGGACTCACCGGTCAGCGCCGACTCGTTCACCCACAGCTCGGTGGAGCGGATGAGCCGCAGATCTGCGGGTACCTTGTCGCCCGCCTCGAGGAGCACCAGGTCCCCCGGCACGAGTTCATCGGACGGGACGGTCCGCCGGCGAGCGCGTCCGGCAGATTCGACCGTTCAGATGGAGGGCCGTGCGGCCCAGCGGACGTGGACTTCCGGCACTTCACGCCCTTCCGGGGACATTTCATGCTGAGACTGCCGCACAAGGAGGTACCCGTGTCGCTCGCCCGCAGCGAAGACCCCGCTCTCGATACGGCGTCTTACCCAGGACCTGCGCCCTCCACCAGCACCGGACAGGCGCCGATAGTGCGGTGGCCCGAGCCGAGCCCACTCCAGGGATGGTGGGACGAGGTCATGAGCCCGGCCGGGAGGGAACCGCCCCCGTGGGAGCAGCCGCTCGCCTGAGCCTCGAGGGTACGGCGCATCGACGTCCACCACGATGAGCGCTTGCGGGCTCCGCTCGCCTATCTGCTGACCTTTCGGGTGGGACTCGCGGACCAAAGGCACTTTCGTGCCGTCGTCGGCGACGCGCACGATCACAAGCGTGCACACAGCTGACCCAGTCGAAGAACCGCTCCGCCGGGCGGGATCGGAGGCGATCGCCCGAACCGAGGTGCCGACGCACGCTCGAACCGCCAACGGCTACCTCGCCGTCGTCTTCGACATGGACGGCGTGGTCACCGACACGGCAACGGTTCACGCACTCGCCTGGAAGGCCCTTTTCGACGAGGTCCTGCCGACGCTCGGCAGCGCCGACCTGCCGCCGTTCGACCCCGATAGCGACTACCGCGATCTGGTCGACGGTCGCAGCCGCGAAGAGGGCGTCCGACGATTCCTGGCGGCGCGCGGCATCGAGATAGCACCCGGCACACTCGACGACGGACCTGATCAGATGACCGTATCCGGACTCGCCGCACGCAAGCAGTCCGTGTTCGCCGACCTACTGGCCCACACGGGAGTACGTGTCTTCGCCGACGCCGCGCGCCTGCTCACGGGCCTACGGGCCGCGGGAGTGCGCACGGCCCTGGTGACCGCGAGTCGCAACAGCGCCGCCGTCCTGGCCGCCGCCGGCATCGCCGACATGTTCACCGTCGTCGTCGACGGTACCGATGCCCTGCGGCTCGGCCTGCCGAGTAAACCGGACCCCGCGATGTTCCTCGAAGCCGCCCGCCGCCTGGACTTCGACCCGAACGAGATCATCGTGCTCGAAGACGCCACCGCCGGTGTCCAGGCGGCCGACACCGGCGGATTCGGGCTCGTCATCGGCGTCGACCGCATGGGTACCGGCGCTGCGCTCAACTCGGCGGGAGCGGATATCGTCGTCACCGATCTCACCGATCTGCCCCTGGTTCCCCGCCCGGGTATTCCACCGAGGCCCCAGCCACGCTGGTGTGGCGGCGCGACGACCGCCGGGCCCGGTGGATGGAATCTGTTCTACGACGACTACGACCCCACCCAGGAAGGCACCCGGGAAGCACTGTGTACCACCGGCAACGGCTACTGGGCTTCGCGCGGGGCGATCCCGGGCTCCATCGTGGATGGCGTCCACTACCCGGGCACCTATCTCGCCGGCGTCTACAACCGCACCGTCTCACAGATCGCTGATCAGGCGATGGAAACCGAACACCTGGTCAACACCCCCGACTGGACCTACCTCGCCGTCAGGACGGCTGACGGAACGGCGTTGACACCCGGGGCGCCGCAGATGCTGAGCCACCATCAGAACCTGGACCTCCGTGCGGGCGTGTTGACCACCATCGACCGCTACCGTGACGACGCGGGTCGGCGCACCCGGATCACCAGCCGACGGTTCCATTCGGTGGCCGACAAACACTTGGCGGCCATGGAACTCACCATCGAAGCCGAGAACTGGTCCGGGTCGGTAGTTGTCACCTCCGCGATCAACGGCCACGTGGGGAATCGCAATGTGGCGGCGGACCGGGCACTGGCCCCCGACCACCTCGTGCCAGGCACCCGCCAGGAGCTGAATGCCGAAACCGTGCTCTACGAAGCGATCACCAACCAATCCTCGATCACGATCGCGACGGCGATTCGGACGCACATCGCCGGCACCGCCGACATCGACCGCGCCACGCTGACCGACGACCATCTCGTCGGTCACGAACTCGTCATACCACTCCGACCCGCGGTCGCGGCCACGGTCGAGAAGGTCGCGGCAGTGGCCACCTCACGGGACCGCGCGCTGTCGACCCCAGCGATCGAGGTCGGTGTCCGGATCGCGCGAGCACCTGACATCGCCACGTTGCTGGCGGCACATGTGGCGGGCTGGGCGCAGCTGTGGGATCGCTTCGGAATCGATCTCGGCGACGGCCAGGATGACCGGCTCGCGTTGAATCTGCACGTATTCCACGTCTTACAGGCGACCATCGCCGCCCATCCCGACATCGATGCGGGTCTCCCAGCACGAGGACTCCACGGCGAGGCCTATCGAGGACACATCTTCTGGGATGAGCTGTTCGTATACCCGACGCTGACCCTGCGCCGCCCCGAACTCACCCGCTCCTTCTTGCAGTACCGGCATCGCAGGCTCGATCGCGCCCGCGACGCCGCCCGCGCGGCGGGACTGCCCGGGGCCCTGTACCCATGGCAGAGCGGCAGTGACGGCCGCGAGGAAACACCGACCGAACTGTTCAATCCACGCAACGGCCGATGGATGCCGGACAACTCGCGCCGGCAGCGGCACGTCGGCCTCGCGATCGCCTACAGCGTCTGGCAGTACTACCAGACCACTGCCGATCTCCGATTCCTGATCGATCACGGTGCGGAGATGCTGATCGAGGTCGCGCGGCTGTTCAGTGCGCTCGCCGTTCACGACACCAGAGACGACCGATTCGACATCGACGGCGTCATGGGGCCCGACGAATTCCACGACGGGTATCCGGACGCTCCCGGACAGGGTATCCGCAACAACGCGTATACCAATGTGCTCGCCTCCTGGGTACTGCGACGGGCTCGCGAGGTCCTTGCGCTGCTCGACGGTGTGGATTGCGGTCCGTTGTGGGAGCGGTTGCAGCTCACCGCCGAGGAGCCGGTGCGCTGGGACCGGGTCAGTCGCTGCCTGCGCGTGCCGTTCCATCGGGACGGCGTCATCAGTCAGTTCGAGGGCTACGAGGATCTCCCCGAATTCGACTGGGAGACTTACCGTGCCACGTATGGCCACATCGAACGTCTCGACCTGATCCTGCAGGCGGAGGGCGACACGACCAACCGCTACAAGGTTTCCAAGCAGGCCGACGTTCTGATGCTGTTCTACCTGTTCTCCGCCGAGGAGCTCCGCGACGGGTTCGAGCACCTCGGTTACGCGCTACCGCCCGAACTCATCCCCCGCACGGTCGACTACTACATCGCCCGCACCAGCCACGGCTCCACTTTGAGCCGCCTCGCGCACGCGTGGGTGCTTGCTCGGACCGACCGCACGAGATCGTGGGGCTTGTTCGCTCAGGCCCTGCGCGCCGACCTGGCCGACACACAGCGGGGCACCACCCGGGAGGGCATCCATATCGGCGCCATGGCGGGCACCGCCGACATGGTGCTGCGCTGCTACAGCGGCATCGAGACCCGGCGCGACACACTGCGGCTGCACCCGGTGCTCCCCGCCGAACTCGACAGCACCGAGTTCACGGTCTCCTACCGCGGACAACCCATCACCATCACCGTCACCCACAGCCGGATCGCGCTGCGCCTGCATCCCAGCGCCGCGCCGCCCATCCGCCTGTGCGTCGAGGATGTGGAGCGCACCCTGGGGCCCGGGCAGATCTGGGATATGCCGCTGCCCCGCGAATCCGCGGTCGTCCCGGCCAAGGACTGAGGTCGAGCGCGGAGGCGGGACCGCGGAGACGAAGGCGCCTGGTCGGTCGGCTGGGCCCGGGGAGTCGACCGCACCGGCCGAGTCCGTGCTGGTGGCGCATCCCGGCGATCTCAGGTCTGCCGGGAAGTGGAAGAGTCACTGATCGGGCACGGAACACGCTCCGCCTCGGCAGTCGACTGTCGCACGAGCTGAACCGTTCGGGCGATCGTGCTGATCCGGGTCGCCAGGTCCGCTCCGGCGGCGGCCGAGACCTTGATCCCGCGCAGGAACGGACCCGGCCCCGCCGCCCGGAGCGCGAAGACCACGGCGTCGGCAGTCAACACCGAGGCCGGACAGATCGGGGCAGGCGGGACGTGGGTGTCGTCCCAGGCGTCCCCGTACGGTGTCGCCACGGGGGCACACCCGGAAACGGTGAACCCGGCGAGCGTACCGGCCGACCGCGCCATGGCGAGATGTTCCTCAGCACCGCCGCGCGTGCGCCGTTCGACAACCGAACGTCCCCAGTTCACCCCGATGCCGATGGCGTGACCGGTCCGCCGCCGCGCGGCCAGGACCGCCGATATCTCACCGTCGAGCTGGAGGAACCCTTTCACCGCACGCCGCCCCACTGTCGGCGCATCGCAGTGTTCGACGATCAACCGCGCGCCATCCCAACCGAATTCGGTGATTTCTGCCAAGGATTCGGCCAGGGCGAACTCCGACGACAGACCCGCCCGCGCGCGTGGTGCCGAGTACACCGTCACCGCGCGCACCACCGGCGCGCCGGCCGCGTCATTGCAGCGACGCACCGTGGCGGCGGCGCGGGCCGCGCGGGCGATCGCAGCGGCACGCCCGGACGGGTCGGTGGAGGCGAGTCCGTATGCCCGGTTACCGGCCAGGTGATGCATGGTGTCGGGGATTGTCGTGACCGTGTAGGAACGGCGGGGGTCGACCCGACGGGGCATCCAGTCCTCGGTTCGCCGATGAAAGCAACCCGGGTACGGGAGTTCGAATCCGGCGACACCGTCCACACCCGCGATCGCGTCGAGGAACTCGGCGTGCGCACCCGAATCCCAGTCGGGCGGCGAGGTCACGTAGGCGCTGACGATCCAGCCCGCTGTCATCCCCCGATCACCGGGCTGCGCAAGGTGCCGAGGCCTGGCGCACTCACTTCGACCGTCTGGCCGGGACGGATCAGCAGCCGCTCATCCGGTGCGACGGGCGTGCCGGTCAAGATGATGTCGCCCGGATACAGTGTCATGAACCCGGAGCAGAACATGATCAGTTCGGCGGGCGAGAACCACATCCTGCCGACCCTCCCCCGCTGCACCACCTCCCCGTCGATGCGGGTGGTGAGTTCCAGCTCCGCCAGATCCGGCAGCTGATCCAGCGGCGTGAGGTCGGGCCCGAGCGGGCAGAACGAGTCCGAACTCTTCCCGCGGGTGGATTGTCCATCGGCGGCCTGGATATCTCGCGCGGACACATCGTTGGCCAGACACACCCCCGCGAGTGCGGCCAGCGCTGCCTCTCGGCTACGCGCAAAGCGCACGGTGGCGCCGATGACCAGGGCCAGCTCTCCTTCGCAGACCACCGCCTGAGACGCCGCCGGCGACACCACGATCGGGTCACCGTGCCCGATGACGCTGTTGGCGAACTTGCCGAACACCAAGGGAACTCGGTCGGGCTCACGGTGACCGTCCTCCCCGTCGGACCGGTAGTTGTTCCCGATCCCGATGAGCGAACCCGGCAGCTCGCTCCCGTCCGGCAACAGACACCGAGGACGCGAACCCTCGTGTGGCGATCCGAAATTCAATGGAGTTCGCATGTCAGTGGCTGAGCCGGGCGGCGTAGGACTGCAGTCGGGGGTGCCCGAACACCTCATTCGGCGGTCCTTCGGCGACGATGCCGCCGTTCTCCATGAAGATCACCCGGTCGGCGACCTCCCTGGCGAATTTCATCTCGTGGGTGACGATCATCATCGTCATCCCCGAGCGGGCGAGGGTGGTCATCAGTTCGAGGACCTCGCCGACCAGTTCCGGGTCCAGGGCGGACGTCGGTTCGTCGAACAGGATCGCCTTGGGCTCCATCATCAACGCTCGGCAGATCGCGACTCGCTGTTGCTGCCCGCCCGACAGATCCGAAGGGTAGGCGTGCGCCTTGTCCCCGAGACCGACCGACTTCAGCCTCGCGAGGGCGGCGGCCACCGCCTCCTCGCGGCGGCGGCCGTTGACCACGACCGCGCCTTCCAGCAGGTTGCCGAGTACGGTCCGGTGCGGCCACAGGTTGAACTGCTGGAACACCATCGCGATTTCGCGGCGTAGCCAGGTCAGCCGGAACTGGTCGAGTAGACCGAGTTTGCCGCGGGCGTTCGGCGTGTAGCGCACCGTCCGCCCGCCGATGTCGATCTGCCCGCTGTCCGGCACTTCCAGCATGTTGACGCAGCGAAGCAGCGTGCTCTTGCCGGACCCGCTGGGGCCGATGATGGCGACGACTTCCCCGGGCAGCACTTTCAGGCTCAGCTCGCGCAACACCGTGGTGGTGCCGTAACTCTTGGTCAGGCCGGAGATCTCGATCATGCGGTGGCTCCCACGGTCATGCGCTCGGACGCGGCCTTGCCCATCTTGCGTCCGGTGCGGCGTTCGACGATGACCTGCAGCGCCATCAGCAGGCTGGTCATCGCCATGTACAGGACTGCGACCACACCGAGGGTCTCGGTGACGTTGTAGGTCGCGTTGTAGGCCTTCTGCCCCTGCAGCATCAGGTCGGGCACCGTGATCACCGAAACCTGTGCCGACTCCTTGAGCATGATGACGCAGTTGTTGATGTAGGGCGGCGTCATCAAGCGCAGGGCCTCCGGTGCGGTGACCCGCCGGAATTTCTGGAGTGGGTTCATCCCGATCGATTCGGCGGCTTCCAGGTGTCCGCGGTCGACCGCGGACAGCCCGGCCCGGATGATCTCGGCGAAGAACGACGCCGAGTTCAGGCTCATCGCGATCAGGCCCGCGGTGAAGGCGTCGAACACCAGCCCGAAAGGCTGGGTGTAGTAGAAGAAGAACAACGACAGCATCAGCGGCAGGCCCCGGAAGAACCAGACGTAGGTCGCCGCGAACCAGCGCAGCACCGGGAATCTGGACAACCGTGCCATCGCCAGCAGATAGCCGAGCACGGTGGCACCGGCGATCGCCGCCAGCACGATGGTCAGCGTGGTGAGCGCGCCTTCGAGCAGGAACGGCAGATACTCCCGCGCGACGGATCCGGGTTCGTAGTTCATCGCCGGTTACGCCTTGGGCAGGTCGATGGGGTGGCCGAACCATTTCTGTTGCAGGCGTTGCAGCGTGCCGTCGGTCCACATCGCCGCGATGGCCGCGTCGAACTTCGTCTTCAATCCGGCCTTGTCGTCCTTCGGCAGGCCGACACCGGCGGGCATCATCGCGTGCACCTGCCCGACGATCTTCAACTCCGCGCCCTTGGGCGAGTTCTTGATGAAGTCCTCGGCGGCGATCCGGCCAGCGGCGAACACGTCGACCCGGCCGGCGGCGACGTCGGCGAATCCCTCCGGGGCGCCGGGGTATTCCTTCAGCTCGGCGTAGCCGCCGACCTTCTCGATCACGGTCTGGGTGGCCGATCCGCCGATCACGCCGACGACCAGGCCGCCGAGCTGGGTGATCTCCTTCACGGCCGTGTTGCCCGCTGTGACGACAGCCACGGTGCCGTCGGCCAGATAGGGCTCAGAGAAGGTGATCGACTGTTTGCGCTGGTCTGTCATGGTCAGCCCGGACATCACCGCGTCGAATTTGCCCGCGTTGAGTCCCGGCAACAGACCGGAGAGCTGGCCCGACACGAATTCGACGTCGTAGCCCGCCCGCTGGGTGATCTCTTTGCCCACCTCGATGTCGTAGCCGGTGAGTTCGCCTGCCTCGGAGAAGGTGATCGGGCGGAACGTCCCGCTGGTCGCGAAGACCAGTTTCGGCTTTCCCGATGCGGGCTCGTCGGCGCCACCGCATGCCGTGGCGACCAGGGACAGCACTGCCAGTGCGGTGGCCGTGGCCACCTTGTTCTTCCATCGGAACATCCGCTACTCCACGTGATCGATGAGTTCGAGCAGCACTGAAACTAGGGAGCGCGTGTGACGGCGAACGACGCCGAGTATGTCCGAAGTGTAAAATTGTCTTCTGTAGACAGATTGTGGCATACCAAGCTAGACGGTGAGCCGTTCCAGCTCCGCGGCGAACGCGAGAGCCCACCGATCCCGTCCCGGCGCGGCGATGACCTGCACCGACAGCGGTAGCCCTGCCGCGGTCAGGCCGACGGGCAGCGAGACGACGGGCGCGCCGGTGAGCGAGACCGCCCGGCACTGCCCCATGAGCTCCCAGCCCTCGAGCACACGGCCGTCGATGTCGAGGCGACCCTCGACATCGCACGCGGGGCCACCGGCCACCGGGAGCAGCACGATGTCGTGGTCGGCGAAGATCGTCAGCGCGGCCGACCGGGCAGCTTCGGCGGCTCGCACGGCATGGGCGATGTCGGCGGGTGCCGAGCGCAGCGTGTCTTCGATCGTGCGCCGGTTCGCCGTGGTGATCAGGTCGGCGACACCGCCGATCGCGGCGGCGTGATCGAGCATCGGCTCGACCGAGCGCAGCTGGTTGTAGGCAGGAAGACAATCGGCGAAGAGCCGGGGAACCCGGGTCACCCGATGACCGTCCGCCGAGACCGCCGAGACGAGTTCACCCAGGACATGGACGAATTCAGCGCGGACAGGCCCCAGCGCGGCGCCGTCGTCCCAGGCCACCCGCAGTCGACCGCGCCCCGTCCACGCGGGCCACCCAGCATGCGCATCGGTGCCGGATGTCATCAGATCGAAGGCGAGGGCCAGGTCTCGAACCGAGCGGGCGAGTGGGCCGATCGTTTGCAGCCGGCCCTGCATACCGGTCGGTGCCGCGTCCGGGTCGCGCCCCATGTCGCCGTGCGCTCCGGGTAGTTGCCCATGCGGCGCAAGCAGACCCGCGGTCGGACGCAACGCGGCGATGCCGACACACTGCGCGGGCCAGCGCAACGAGCCACCGAAATCCGTGCCGACGCCCAGCGCCGAGATGCCCGCAGCCACGGCGGCGGCCTCACCGCCACTGGATCCGCCGGGAGACAACTCGGGGTAGCGGGGATTCCCGGTGATGCCGGCCAGCGGACTGACGCAGGTCGCGCCGAAGGCGAATTCGGGGCAGTTGGTCTTGCCGATCAGGACGGCGTCGGCGTCCAGGAGGCGTTGCACCACCGGCGATGTGACAGTGGCGACCGAATCGGCGAACGCTGTCGACGCCGCGGTTGCGGGAAGCCCGGCGACAGCGATGACATCTTTGACACTGATCGGCACGCCGGCCAAGGTGCCGACGCGATCCCCCGCCGCCCGGCGCGCGTCGACACCCGCCGCGAACCGCTCGGCGCCGGCCCAGTCCTCGGTGACGAACGCGTTCACCGAGCGCGCTGCGTCGGCCGCGTCGCGGGCGCGGCCGAGCACCTCCATCGCCGTGGCCGAACCGGATCGAACAGCCTCGGCCACCGCGGTGGCGTCGTCGAAACCCGCGTTGAGCCGACCGAGCAGCGAGGTCATTCGGTGACGCCGTCGACCGCGCGGCTCAGGTAGTCGCGTTCGCCGTGTTCTTCGAAGTCCTTGGCGATCCGCTCTCGGTCACCGGAGCGCAAGCTCTCCAGCAGTCGTTCGTGGCGTTCGCACCCGTGGGCAAGGTCGCCCGCCGACTTCGCCTCGGTGGCGAGGTTCGCAGCCATCGACAGCTGCATCTGCCCCATCAGCGCCCGATAGGCGTCGAGCAGTCGCGAATGCCCGGTCGCCGCGACCACGCCGAGGTGGAAGTCGATATTGCACTGGACTACAGCGTGGTGGTCGTTATCGGCGGCGGCTGCGCGCATGCGGGCCATCACCTCGTCCAGGGGTGCGAAGACGGCCCGGTCGTAGTCGGCGATGATCAGGTCGAGCGCGAACAGTTCCAGCGCGCGGCGCAGGGTGTAGATCTCCTCGACGTCGCGCTCGGTCATCTCGACCACGCGATACCCGCGCCGTGGAGTCTGCTTGAGCAGTCCTTCGCCCTCCAGAATCCGCAGCGCCTCCCGCAGCGGTGGGCGGGAAATCTCGAGCTGCTCAGCCAGCGGGGGCTCGTGCACCCGCGCTCCGGGCGTAAGCTGCCCGGTCACGATCATTCGCCGGATATCCGCTGTCGCCATCGCGACCAGGCTTTCCTGAACCACCATGCCCTCAGACTACTGTCTACAGAAGTCAATCAGCCGATTCTTAACCGGTGATTAACTCGAGCGAGGAGCGAACTGTCTACAGTAGACGTTTGTGACCCGCTCCTTACCCCGTTGGCTCGATCCGTTCGTCGCGCTGCTGCTACTGACCCTCGTCGTTGCCGCGTCGGCGCCACCGGTCGGCCGGTTCGCCGAGTTCCTCGCCGATGCGCGCGGGGCGATCGTCGCGATCGTCTTCCTCTCCGCCGGCCTTCGAATTTCGCCGGCCGCCACCTGGAAAGGACTCAAGGCCTGGCGACTGCACGGACTGATCCTGGCTGTGACGTTCGTGTTCCTGCCGATGCTGGCCACGGTGTTCGCGCTCGTCGCGGCCCAGTTCGTCAGCAGGGAGCTGGCGACCGGGCTGCTGTTCCTCGGGGCGTTGCCGTCTGTTGTACAGACCTCGGTGACGTTCGTATCCATGGCACGGGGGAACACCGCGGCGGCCATCTGCGCCGCCTCGCTGTCGAACCTCGTCGGCGTGGTCGCCACGCCACTACTGGTGGTGCTGACGATCGGGTCCTACGCGGGGATCGGCATCGGACAGGTCGCCGAAGTACTGGTGCAGATCTTGTTGCCGTTCACACTCGGGCAGATGCTGCACAGCAAGCTCGGGACCTGGGTGAACAAGCACGCCGGTACGGTCCGGTGGATCGATCGCGGCGCGGTGCTGATGATCGTGTATTCGGCTTTCGGCGCGGCCGTCGCCGGCGGCGTGTGGCAGCGACTGCCGACAGCACAGCTGGCTGTGGTGTCGGCGCTGTGCGCCGCTCTGCTGGCGATCGCGCTCGCGACAACCTATTTCGGGTCGGGTGCCCTGGGTTTCGACCGCACCGATCGCAGCGTCATCACCTTCTGCGGATCGGAGAAGAGCCTCACCACCGGATTGCCGATGTCGGCGATCCTGTTCAGCGGCACGCTCGCGGGCGTGGTGATCATTCCGGTGATCGTCTATCACCAACTGCAGCTCGTCGCGTGTTCGCTGATCGCCCGCAGACTCGGCGACCATGTTCCCGAGGCCGACGCCGCGATGCCGACGGCCTGACCGGGGACGCGAGTTTCATCAGGTTTGCAGCACAGAGCCCGCCCTGGTCAAATGATTGCAATGTTTCTAAACTAAGCATTTAAAAAGGCAACGGTGTCGCCTCGACCGCAGCGGGCAACTGTTAGCCCGCACAGAAGCAGCCATCGCCACTGCGCGCCGACGTCCGCAATACACCAGGAGAACCTCGATGAGTACCGCCCGGACAACACCGAACATCGTCGAACGCTTGCGCTATGTCACCGGCGGTACCCTGCCGGAATCGATGCATGACTGGGTTGTCGACGACATCACGGGGCCGGGCGCCACGCGCCGATACCTCACCCGCATCCTCATCCCCGTCATCCCACCGCTGTGTGTGTTCCTCCTCATTCCGGGTCCGCTGTGGATAGGGCTGGCGATGATGGGTCTGCTGTATCTGCCTCTGATCTACTTCACTACCGCCTTGATGTATGTCTACCGGCGCCACCGACTCATCAAGCACGGCCTCGATCCGGCCCTGGCCGATGCGCGCGACCGCGACAAGGCCGCCGACGAACGCGCGGCCTACGAACGCCGGCACGGCCGCTGACTCGCGGACACCAGAAGAGTCCGCCCGGTCCGAGGGCACGGGCTCTTCTCCCGGGCGATCGCCCGATCCCGCTGTTCATCGAACTCGGGGATCCTCACCTGCTCGAGGTCGTCGAGATGGCCCGCCAAACGCTCGCGGGCCAGCTTCGCGCCGGCGACAGGTGGTTCGTACTCGAAGAGCGTTGTGTGACAACAGGTTGGCCCGACAGTGTTGGCCAACCCGCGTCGGTGTGCGGGCGGGTCGAGAAGGGAACCGGCGCTGAGACCTGCCCTCCGCTGTTCCGGCCACGGCGACCGCGATACCGCCGAGACCGGCGATAGCATGACGTAGTCATCCGGCGCTGCTGTTCGTGGGCGCGGTGTGCAAGCAGCGAGGTCGCTACCGCCAGGCGGCGGTAACCGGCCGCCCGCATGACGGTCGTCGAGCTCCTTTCCTCGACCGGGCTGATCAGCAGGCGCCGCAGGCACCGGACGGAGAGGCGCTTCGGAGGACGAGCGGACAGGCCGATGTCCACGACAGGAAGGCGTAGAGATGGGAAGCGACAACCCGAACGTCAAGGAACTCGCCGTCAACGAATGCTGGGCGCTACTCCGCACCGAGGAAATAGGCCGCCTCGCCGTGTGGGTGGATGACCATCCGGACATTTTCCCTCTCAACTACGCGGTCGATCACGGCACCGTGGTGTTTCGATCCGCGCGAGGCACGAAGGTGTCCGCCGCGTTGTCGGATGCGCACGTCGCGATGGAAGTCGACGGCTACATCGCCGAGTCGCACGAAGCCTGGAGCGTGGTGATCAAGGGGCGAGCCGAAGGGATCCGTGAGATCGGCGACCTGATGGACACCGTGGATCTCCCCCTCTTTCCGTGGCAGGCCGGGACAAAGAACTTCTTCGTCCGGCTCGTGCCCACCGTGGTGACCGGTCGCCGGTTTCCTGTGGTCGACCCCGACGCTTGGCGAACCCCCTTCTCGAGCGTGCGACGGTCTTCTCTGGAGTAAGCGGGGGTTACCGTCTGCCGTGGTCGCGACGGCCCAGGTCGGCAGGTCATCGTGTCCAGCGGAGTACCTCGAGGGCCGCGCCGACGGCGATCGTGTTGGTCGCCAGCGGGCGGGGCAGCAGTTCGTCGACGCGGGCCAGGCGGCGCACGACCGTGCTGCGGTGGGTGTAGAGCTGCTCGGCGGTGCGGGTGATGCTGCATTGCTGTTCGAGGTAGGTGGTGACGGCTTCGATGACGTCGGGTTCGGCGGCGGCCAGGTCGCCGAGGGTGTCGGCGATGAATTCGTCGGCGCGGAGGGGGTCGGTGGTCAGGACGGCGACCAGTTGGACGTCCTCGTGGCGGGCTACGTGCCGGTGCGAGGTGAGCCTGGTCAGCATGCGCTGGGTTTCGAGGGCGTCGAGGTGGCTGCGCCGGAATCCGGGGATGCCGATGCCGGGTCTGCCGATGGCGATGCGGACGTCCGGTGCGTCGGCGAGCCCCGCGGTCACCGGTGCCAGATCCGGCGCCGTGTCGACCGGCAGCCACAGCCACAGTGCGGCGGCGCCGGCCACGACGGTGAGCCGGTGCCCGGCGCCGCCGACGCGGAGCAGCAGTTCCGCGGCCGCTTCGAGCTGGTCGCTCGCGCCGGGCGAGGTCGCCCAGAGCACGGCCGCGGTGTGCGGACCGGTCAGTCGGTAGCCGAGTTGGCGTTCGGCCTCGCCGCGCCGGATCGGCGCGCCCTCGAGCAGCAGCGATACGGTCGCGCGCCGTTCGGCGTTGGTGCCGCGGGTGAGGTCCTCGCGTTCGGCCTTCATCTGCTGGGTGACGGCGGCGACGGTGTCCTCGACGTAGGTCGAGATCGACAGCGACGCCAGTTCCAGTAGCTCGCGTAGCTGAGCGGGGTCGTCGGTCAGGCCGAAGCAGATCTCCATGCAGCGGTTCCAGACGACGCTGTAGCTGGTGCGATAGGCGTCGAGGGAGGTCTCGTCCAGGCCGCGCCGGACCAGGTCCCGGGCCGCGGAGAGGGCTTCGGGGCCCAGATTCGGCGTGACCCGGCGACCGGGGTGCTGCACATTGGACCAGGCCCAGTGGGTGATGTTGGCCAGGTTCGCACGGCGCACCGCCGCCGCGAGGACCGGGTCCTCGGCGATCCGGCGCATCCGCTCGCCGGCGAGCGAGGCCGCGTGCAGATCTTCGAGCCACTCCCCCGACGGGTGCAGCGCCGACTCGGCCGCCTGCCGGATGAGAGCGACGATCTCCGGACCGGGCTGAGGCCAGTGCAGATCGCGTGCATCATTTTGCCGCATCAACCGATGATGCTGCGCTGTTATGTCGTAGCGCAAGACCGTCGATCTGCCCGACCCTGGAGAGCACGCCCCGGCGCAGTTCCGCCCGGCGCCGCCCTGCACCTCCGCACACGCGCAGCGGAGCCGGACCGAGGAGCCGCCTTGACACCCACTCCGACCACCGAACCGGCACCGGCCGGCGCCGAGCACGTCGACGTCCTGATCATCGGTGCCGGGATCTCCGGCCTCGGCGCAGGCCGATACCTGCGAACCCTGCTGCCGCACAAGACCTTCACCATCCTCGAAGCCCGCGCCGGCCTCGGCGGCACCTGGGATCTGTTCCGCTACCCCGGCATCCGCTCGGACTCCGACCTGCACACCTTCGGCTACGAGTTCAAACCCTGGCGCGACGAGCAATCCATCGCCGACGGTGCACGCATCCTGGACTACCTGCGCGAAACCGCCACCGAGAACGGGCTCGACGCGAACATCCGCTACCACCACAAGGTCGTCAGCGGTTCCTGGTCGTCGGCGCAGGCGCGCTGGACCGTGCAGGTCGAACGCACCGATACCGGCGAACGCCACGAGCTGACCGCCGACTGGATCTTCTCCGCCGCGGGCTACTACCGCTACGACGAGGGATTCACCCCCGAGTTCACCGGCCGGGACCGGTTCCAGGGCACCATCGTGCATCCGCAGCTGTGGCCCGAGGACCTCGACTACACGGGCAAGCGCGTCGTGGTGATCGGCAGTGGCGCGACGGCGGTGACCATGGTGCCCGCGATGGCGGCATCCGCGGCGCACGTGACGATGCTGCAGCGCACCCCGACCTACATTCTGCCGGTGCCGCGGAAGGACCCGATCGCGAACGCGATGAAGCGGGTGCTCGGCGACGAACGTGGCTACGCCCTGACCCGCCGCAAGAACATCGCCCAGCAGAAACTCGTCTGGAGCCTGTCGCAGAAGTACCCGGACGTGATGCGGCGGATCATCCGGTGGACGAACGCCAGGCAACTGCCGGAGGGCTATCCGGTCGACGAGCACTTCAACCCGCCCTACAACCCGTGGGAGCAGCGGCTGTGCACCGTGCCCGACGGTGACCTGTTCAAGGCCATCAGGGGCGGCGGGGCGTCGGTGGTCACCGATCGCATCGATACCTTCACCGAGAACGGCATCCTGCTGGCCTCGGGCCGGGAACTCGACGCGGACATCATCGTTACCGCGACCGGCCTGAACGTGCAGGCGTTCGGCGGCATCCCGGTGACCGTCGACGGCCGCGCGGTCGAGGTGGCGGACACGGTGGCCTACAAGGGCCTGATGCTCTCGGGTGTACCGAATCTCGCGTACGCCATCGGCTACACGAACTCCTCGTGGACGTTGAAGATCGGCCTGCTGTGTGAGCACTTCTGCCGCCTGCTGGCCCACATGGACGACAACGACTACCGGATCGCCCGCGCCGAGGTCGCGGACCCGTCGATGCCGACCCGTCCCTTCCTCGATTTCGCCGCGGGCTACATCCAGCGGGCAGTGGACCTGTTGCCCAGCCAGGGCGACCGGATGCCGTGGCGGACGTCGATGAACTACCAGGACGATGTGAAGCTCCTGCGCGAGGCCGCCGTTCTCGACCCCGAACTGCATTTCGAGACCGTGCACCGGCCGGCCCGGCCCACGGCGCCGGTCCCCGCATGATCGCTCAGGACGGCGGGTAGGCGCGGGATCGTCGCGCGGTGACGACGGGCATAGGAGCGGGCGGAATCGGGTTGGCAGTGAACGTGTCTTCTGAACCGACCCGCCTGCATCCCCTGCTGGCCGACCGCTACAGCCCCCGCGCGTTCGACCCGGCGGGAACCGTCGACGACGCGACCCTCGAATTGCTGCTCGAGGCCGCGCGCTGGGCACCCTCGGCGGGCAACTCGCAACCGTGGAGCTTCTATCCGGCCCGGCCTGGCGAGGTCGAGCACAAGCGACTCACCCAGCATCTGGCACCGAGTTCGGCACGCTGGGCGCCCGACGCGGGACTGCTGATCGTCACGCTCGCCCGGCGTTTCGTCGACGACTCCGACCTGCCCTACTCGGAATTCGCCGACTACGACCTCGGTCAAGCCGTCGCCCACCTGACCGTGCAAGCCCAAGCCCTCGGCCTGTCCAGCCACCAGTTCCGCGCCTTCGACCGTGACGCGATCACCGCCGAACTCGCCCCGAAGCCTGGCTGGGTCGTCATGTCGATGATCGCGGTCGGCCGCGCCGCCGACACCGCGAGCGCCCGCACCCGGCACGAGATCGCCCACCTGCGCGCCGCACCCTGGCAGTGAGTCGGCCCGCCTCGACAGGTAGTCGCGATCTTGCTCGGTTGTCGGGAAAGTACATGTTGTCGGCCCGCCCGATCTCGACACAGTCCAGGCGGAATGCATGCAGCGGACCGAGGCAGCCGTGGTCATCGGCCCCAGCGTGCACGCACTCTGGCTGCAGACCCTGGGCGACCGGACTGAGCGGCACACCCGGGCTCGACGAGGTCAGCGCGTGACGCGGTCGAAGTGGAGGTGGAGTTCGCGAGGGGCGCCGATGCTGATGCCGACCGAGCGTTCGATTTCGGTGCCGGGGGCCAGGCGGAAGCCGGTGAGGCGGTCCAGGAGGCGGGTGATGCCGATGTCGAGTTGCATGCGGGCGAAGTGGCGGCCAACGCAGCGGTGGATGCCGATGCCGAAGGCCAAGTGTGGGTTGTGGTTACGGTCGAAGTCGAGGTGTTCGGGGTTGTCGAAGCGAACGGCGTCGCGGTTGGCGGAGCGCCAGTGCACCGCGATTCGATCGCCCTCGACCAGGGGGACGCCGAGCAGATCATTGTCTTCCGCGACGACTCTGCCCATCACGCTCACCGTCGAGGTGTAGCGCAGGATCTCGTCGAGATCGCGGGTGGCCCAGTCGGGTTCGCGCAAGCGTGCTTCCAGGCCGGGGACTTCGGTGAGGTATTCGGCGATGTAGGCCAGTGCCCCGCGGGTGGTGTCGAGACCGCCCAGCAGGAGCACGGTGACCACCCCGAGTCGTTCCGCCATGGTGAGGGGACGACCGCCCTCGACCGTGGCGTCGACGATGGACTGCAGCAGATCCTCGCGGGGTGCCGCTTCCCGCTCCGCCATGAGCTCCGCAGCCAATCCCGCGACCGCGGCGAAACTTTCGGGGGTGTTCTGCACCGATACCTGGGTGACGGCGTCGACCGCGCGGGCCAGACGCTCCTCGTTGTCGTCGTCGAGCACGATCTTGGCCAACGCACCGGCGGTGAACGGGATCGCGAACTCGCTGACGAACTCGACCTGCCCGCGGTCGGCGAACCGGTCGATCAGATCGTCCGCGAGCTGCCGCACCACGGGCTCGTACCGTCGGAGCGCAGGCTTCGAGAACGGGCCGTTCAGAAACGCCCGGAAGTCGCGGTGCAGCGGCGGATCCACATCGATGGGTGGCAACGCGACCGGAACCGTGGTCAGTCCGGGCATGGCCGAACTGAAGATCTTCGGATGCGCGGCCACCGTCACGAGATCCTCGTACCGCGTCACCACATGCATGCCACCGCCGAACCCGGTGTGCACGACCGGACAGTGCTCGCGCGCCCACGCGAGTTCCTCGTCCAACCGCGCGCAGTGGCCCTCATCGAACCAGTCGAGATGATCGAAAAACCTTTGGCGGCTTGCGGTCACGACAAACCCCTTCCCACCCCGAACCAGCGACCCCACCGATGGTGCGCTCGGCACAGCCACCACGTCAACCCCGGTCATTTCAGCGGGTGAAGGTAGCAGAGGCAGCGCAGTCATGGGGTCGTCGCTGGAGCCACGGCCCGATGATCGGCGAAAGCTTGTCAGCGATAGGAGCTTTCGGCCCGCCGAGGCAGCGCGGCGGGTGCGCCCGAGACTGAGGAGCATGCTGGTTGGACCACGATGAGCACGAGAACCGAAGTCGACGCGCGGTCCGAGGCAGGGCCGCGGAACCTGACCCTCGCCCACCTGCTGGTCCTCGCTGTCGGCACCTTCACTCTGAGTGTCGACGGCTACGTGCTGTCCGGGCTGATCCCGGAAGTCGCCGCCGATCTACACGTCTCGATCAGCACGGCGGGGCAGCTGACAGCCCTGTTCGCGATCGTCTACGCGGCCGGATCGCCGGTGATCGCCGCGCTGACGGGCAGCTGGGATCGCCGGGTGCTGCTGGCGGGCGGGATGGTCGTGTTCGTCGCCGGTCTGGTGCTACAGGCCGCGGGACCGAATTTCCCGGCCGTGGCCGCCGGCCGCGTTGTCGCGGCGCTGGGAGCGGCGGCGTATCAGGCTAACGCGTTCAGCACCGCGGGACTGCTGAGCGACGACGCGCATCGCGCGCGGTCGCTGGCCGTGGTGGCGGGTGGCGGATCGCTCGCGCTGGTCGCGGGGCTCCCGTTCGGCATTCTGGCGGGTCAAGCCTGGGGGTGGCGGGCAGCCGTGTGGATTCTGGTGGTACCCACGGTGATCGCGTTGTGCGCGGTGGCGCTGCTGCCGGTCGCGCACGCACCGAGGCTGTCGCTGCGCGACCGGCTGCGGGTGCTGACCGACGGGCGGGTACGGGGAATCCTGCTCGGCACCGTAGCGGTGATCGTGCCCGCGTTCCTCCTCATCGCCTACCTGCCCGCGGTCCTGGAGGTGTCCGGCACGCTGGTCGCGCCGGCGATGCTGGCCTTCGGCTGCGGGCAGGTCGTCGGCACCACCGTCGTACCGCGACTCATCCGCTTGCGCGGTGCGCCGGGCACGCTCGTTCTCGGTGCTGGCGGGGTGGCGGCCTTCGCGGTCGTGCTGGCCGCTGCCAGGACGACCACGCCCGGCGCGGTGGTGGCGATGATCGGGCTCGGTGTCAGCGTCGGCATCGCGATCGTGCCGCAGCAGCACCGTTTGTTCGCTCTCGTGCCCGCTGTCGCGCCGATCGCGATGGGCCTCAACGGGTCCGCGGTCTACCTCGCCGTCGCGCTCGGCGCAGGTCTGGGTGGCGGCGTGCTGGCCCTGGTCGGAGTGATCGCGCTCGCCCCGACGGCGGCCGTTCTCGGCCTGCTCGCCGTCATCGTGAGCTTTGTCGTCCGTCCCGAGGACGAAAGCCGGAGGTAGACATTCGTGGTGTCCGGGTAGCGAGCTGACCGGAATTGTGGGGCGATCGAGGCGGTTGTCGGGCTCGCATTACGATCACTGAGGACACAGCCCTTCACCGAACAGGATCCTCATGGCGCGCAAAGTCGTTGTCACCCTCGTCGATGATTTCGACGGCGCCTCCGCCGCCGACGAAACCGTATCGTTCGGAATCGACGGTGCGAGCTACGAGATCGACCTGTCCGAAACGAATGCGGCCAAGCTCCGCGATCTGTTCGATCAGTGGATCCCGGCGGCCCGCCGCACCGGGCGGATCAAGGCCGGCGGTCGCCGATCCGAGACGACCACCGCGGCCGCCGCTCCGGCGCGACGCAACGACCTGACCGCGATCAGGACCTGGGCCAGCGACAATGGTCACTCGGTCTCGGCGCGCGGCCGGATTGCCGCCGATATCATCGCCGCTTACGAAGAGGCGACCGCCTAACACACCGCGGCCCGAGGGCCCACCGATTCCGATCGATATTCGGATCTCACGTTTTCCCGATGCGCGACGTCTTCACGGTGACAGCGAAAGGAAAACAGATGAATACCCGACATCTCGTAGTCGATACCGGCGTCCTCGGGCCGATCGCCCTGGTCGCGTCCGGCACCGCCGTGACCGACGCGGCCGGTGACGAATTCCAGCAGTCCGCCCTGCTCGAGGAACCGGCCGAAGTCGGCGCCGGTCGCCAGTTCTGACCAGGGTGCCCGTGAAGCAGCCCTTCGAGAAGATCGCCACCCGGCACGGTCCCACCGTGTTGCGGGTGTGCCGGGTCGTCCTCGGCGCCCACGATGCCGAGGACGCCTGGTCGGAGACATTCCTGGCCGCGATGCGCGCCTACCCGGACCTGCCCGAGGACGCGAATGTCGAAGCGTGGCTGGTGCGCATCGCCCATCGCAAGGCGATCGACGTGGTGCGCGCGGCACACCGCAATCCGCTGCGCGTGGACCGGATGCCCGACGCGCCGACCGCTGTCGTCGACACCGACGACAGCGATGTGTGGACCGTGGTGGGCGGGCTGCCCACCAAACAGCGCCAGGTGATCGCCTACCGCTATGTCGCGGGGTTGAGCTATGCCGAGATCGCCGAGGTCCTCGGCGGCAATGTCGACGCCGCACGGCGAGCCGCGGCCGACGGTTCGAAGACCCTTACACCACCATCGATTCCCCGGTCGGCGAGTTGCTCCTCGCCGCGACCCCACGAGGTTTGGTGCGGGTGGCCTATGCCGGTGAGGACCACGACCGGGTCCTCGAGGTGCTGGCGCAGAAACTGAGCCCGCGTATCCTGCGGTCCCCGCGACGGCTCGACGACGCCGCGCGCGAGCTCGGTGAGTACTTCGACCGCCGCCGCCGGGCCTTCGACCTGCCGCTGGATCTGTCGTTGTCGCACGGCTTCCGGCAACTGGTGCAGCGGCACCTGCCCGAGATCGCGTACGGCCAGACCCGCAGCTACCGCGAGGCGTGTCACGCGGCGGGGCAGCAGAAATCGACCGCGACGCTGTTGCCGCGCGGACACGGCTATCTGTTCACCACTCGCGATCGTCCCGTCCGCTCCGCGCGTGGCTGGTCGGCCGCCCCGGTCCGGCACGGAGTCTCGGCGGTCCGTTCCGGGCACCGGACAACGCTGGCGCTGGTCTTCCACGACGCGGCATGACCACACCGCTGCCGTACGTCCTGCTCGATCATCCGAGATCGAACAGGTTCGGCTGACCCGCGTGGAAGCGGGCGGCATCGGCCAGCCGCAACGGCTCGAACGCCGGAATCGACTCCCTGGTGTACAGCCGGGCCGGGGTCGCCGCCGAGCCCGCCGCCGTGAGCAGCGCGTTCGCGGCGGTGCGGCCCGCTTCGTTCGCGCCTTCCATGGTGGCCAGGTCGAAGTTGGTCTGCACGTAGTCGGCGGCCAGGAACAGGTTGGGGACGCGGGTCCGGGCGGTCGGCCGGTTGTCCCAGGAGCCGATCGTGTTCACCAGCAGCGGTTCGTCATTGGTGTTCTCGCTGCCGTTCCAGACGATACCGGGGTCGATCATCCATTCGCGGACGATGCCGTCGGGCAACTGGATCCGGCCGTCGTCGTTGAGGGCGGCGGTCAGCTGAGCCCAGGTCTCCTGGTAGATCTCCTGGTGGGTGCAGTATTTCGCGGGCTTGCCGAACAGGATGCCCGGGGTGTCCCAGTCGGCGATGTCGATGGTGAGGCCGTCGGCGACGGCGCCGTCACCGTAGACGGCGGGATAGTCGACGTCCCAGAACGCGCGCTGGGTGTAGGAGGTCAGCCGCCACGGCGCGTCGAGGTAGATGTTGTAGCCCTTGCCGAGGTCGAGCTGCTCGCTGACGAACATCTGCATGCCGTTCATCCAGTCCAGGCTCAGCGCATCCATCCTGCCCAGTGCCGGATCCAGGTCCCGCAGCTCGGGTGTCCAGAGCGCGCGGGCCCGGTCGGTCGGCACGGCGCAGACGTACCAGTCGGCCTCGAGCTGGGCGGATCCACCGTGCGCACGCCGGATCCGGGCGCCGCCGATCCGCCCGTCCGCGACGACGAACTCCTCGAGCGCCTCCCCCGGCCGGAACCGGACACCCATGCCTTCCAGCAGCGTGATCCACGGATCCAGCCAGGCCTCGTTGGTCGGCCCGTTGAGCACCTCGTAGACCTTCGGCCCGCCGGTGAGCTCCCGCATGAGCGCGATGAAGAAGCCCTCCATCATGTTTCCCATGGTGCGGGTGCTGGCCACGTACTCCTTGGCGGCCACCAGCGCCCGGGTCAGGCCGGTCGCGGCGAGTGCCTGGAACTGCGCGGATCTGCTGCCCGCGCCGATGAAATCCCACCAGCTGACGTGCTCCCACTGCCCGAAGCGGCGTTCCTCGCTCGAGGTCAGGTAGGTGACCACGCGCCCCGCCATGTGGATGGCCTCGGGGAGCGGAACCAGGTTGTTCTTCAGGAACACCTCGGTCAGGATCCGTTGCAGCCCCATCGGTGTGAGCGCTTCGGCCGGGTCGAAGTAGAAACCGAACATCAGCGGGAAGCCGTCGGGCAGGTTGCCCGAGCGGGGGTAGCGCGGGTCGGTGACCGAGAACGGGATCAGGTTGTCGTACACGGTCTTCCGCGTGCCCGGTACCGGAATGCGGCGCATGGTGTCGTGTACGTGGTGGTAGAACGAGGTGAACCCGCGCGCGCCGTGTTCGCCCGGCAGTGCCGCCCGGCCCCCGGTTCCCGTGCCTGCCATCGGGATCGTCCGCGACTTCCCACCGAGTTCCTTGCGGTCGAAGACCGTCACCGCGAAGCCGCGTTCGGCCAGTTCGTGGGCCGCGGTCAGTCCACCGATCCCCGCGCCGAAGATCGCGACGGTGTTGCCGGCCGGACTGTTTCGCCTGCGCGGACTCGCCTGCGCGGTCCCGGTCGCCAGCCCAGCGCTCGCGGCCACCGCGGCGGCACCGCGCAGCACTGTCCGTCGGCTGACCCGGTGATCCTGATGTCGAGCTGCCATTGATCGACCCCGTTCTCCATCTGACGATCGCGATCGTCACATGCTGACACAGAGTCGGCTCGCATGGGAGACAATGCCGACATGACGATGACGGTGACGCGGTGAGCACCCCGGCGCGGCCGGGCCGCGCCTACGGCGGAATGGGTGCCGCGGAACGCGCCGCCGCCCGGCGGGAGAAGCTGCTCGCCGCCGGGCTCGCGCTGTTCGGCACCCACGGCTATGCCGCGACCGGTGTGAAGGCGCTGTGCCGTGAGGCCGGGCTCACCGACCGTTACTTCTACGAATCCTTCACCGACACCAGGGAATTGTTCGCCGCGGTCTTCGACGGCGTCATCGACGAGCTGTACCGATCGGTGTCGGCGGCCGTCGAGGCGACGCCCGCGCGAGGCACCGACAAGCTGCGCGCCGGCATCGGCACCTACCTCACGGCGCTGGATCGCGATCCGCGCAAGCTCCGGGTCGTCTTCGTCGAACCGGCGGGCGCGGGCGCCGAAGACCGTATGCGTGAGGCACTCTGGCGGTTCGCCCGGCTGGTCGCGGCGACCGGCACCAGTGCCCGGCCCGAGGAGCACCCGCCCACGGAGGTGATGGACATCTTCGCGCTCTCGGTGGTCGGGACGCTGGAGCGGGTCATCGTCGAGAAGCACAGCGGGCGGCTGGACGTGCCGATCGCGGACCTGATCGACTACTGTGCCGCGTTCGCCGCCACGTCCCTGCGGGCGATCTACAGCGGCCGGATCTCCGTGCCCGGCATCGCGGGTGGTGACGGCCGGCCGAGCTGACCACGCTCGCCGCAACGGCGCACCGGATCAGCCCGCCAGCCACTCCGGATCGACCAGCAGCCGCTTGAGTACCTTGCCGGTCTCCCCGCGCGGCAGCGCGTTGAGGAAGGTGACATCGCGCGGCACGGAGAAGCGGCTGAGCCGGTTGCGCACGTACGCGCGCACCATGTCCGAGTCGAGCCCCGACCCCTCGTGTTTGACCAGAAACGCGGCCAACCGCTGACCGAACTCGCGATCCGGCACACCGACCACCGCGACATCGGTGACCTGCGGCAGATACGACAGCGCCTCCTCGACCGGGCGGGGGAAGACGTTCTCGCCACCGGAGATGATCATCTCGTCGTCGCGCCCGGCCACGAACAGCCTGCCTTCGGCGTCGAGATAGCCGAGGTCACCGGTGTCCAGCATGCCGTCGGACTCCTCCGGCGGCGCGTCGCTGACATAGCCGTCGAACAGCATGTGATTGCCCACGAAGATCCGTCCGATCATGCCGACCGGCACGGGCACGCGATCGGGGTCGAGGATGGCGATGCGGGTGCCCAGCGGCGGCCGACCGGCCGTGGTGGGCGCGGCCCGCAGCTCCTCCGGTCCGGCCACACTGGCCCAGGAGACCTCGGTCGAGCCGTAGAGGTTGTAGAGCACGTCGCCGTAGTCGGTCAGGAAGCGGTCCACCGTGATCGCCGCCAGCGGCGCACCACAGCTGATCACGTGCCGCAGGCTGCTCAGGTCGTAGCGGGTGCGAATCGTCTCGGGGAGGTCGACCAGGCGCTGCACCATCGTCGGCACCGCGATCAGGGTCTGGACCCGGTGTTCGGCGACGCGGCGCAGGCATTCCTCGGCATCGAAGCCCTGGGTCAGCACCACGGTCGCGCGCACGGCGGTGCTCAATTGCAGCGCGGACAACCCCCAGGTGTGGAACAGCGGCGCGGGGATCATCATCGTGCTGCCCACATGGATCGGAATCCGCGACAGCAGCGCGACGACGGTGTCGAAACCCTTCGCGTGCGGCCGGCGCGCCCCCTTCGGGATGCCGTTGGTTCCCGAGGTGAGCACGATCTGGCGGCCGGACACGGTCGGCACCGGAAACTGGGTGCGGCGCAGGGCGATCAGGTCCTCGATCGTGGTCTGATCCGGGTGCGCGGGTAGGTCGTCGGTGACGAAGCGGGGCAGATCGCGGTGCAGGTACTGCACGAGGTGCGCCAACCCGGTGTCGACGAACAGCGCCGAGAGGCGGTGCCGCTGCACGATCTCCTCGATGCGCCGTCCGGACAACCCGGCGTTGAGCAGCGCGACGTCGACCCCGAGCTTGCCCGCCGCGACCATGGTTTCGACCATGCCGCAATGATTTCCGGCCAGCAGGCCGACCGCGTCGCCCGCCCGCAGGCCGACCTCGTACATCGCGCCTGCCAGCGCGGTCGTGCGCTTGTCCGTCTCCTCGAAGGTCACCGTGCTGCCGTCGTCGAGCAGCGCGAGCTGGTCGGGGCTGTGCGCGGCGCCGGCGGCGTATCCGCCCGCCAGATTGAATCCCCACCGGTACAGCGACCGCAGTTGCCTGGCCGAGGTCAGCGGTGGCGCGATCAGCCCCGAGTTCACCCACCATCGCGCGATTTCGGATTTGCGCCGGATCGGGGCCCGGTCGCCGTTGGCCACCACCGAGGTCCGCGCCCCGCGCACCAGGTCGACCGCCCGGCGCAGACCGTCTTTGACCCACCCGATGATCGTGGTGTTGGTCGCGCCTTTCAGCGCCGGATGCAGACGCGGTGCCGCGAACACGGTCACGCTCACCGAGGTGCGCTCGTCGGCACCGGTGAGCCGGACCATGGCGAAGCTGCCGGTCTCCGGATTGTGCAGTTCGAAGCTCTCGTACCAGCGACCGATCGTCAGGGCCAGGCCCACCGTCCGGACGCCGAGGGCCGCGTCACCGACCCGCACCTGCCATACGGTGCCGCCATCGGGGTGCAGTATCCGCTCGCACCCGCCGATCCCGGTCCACAGACGCGGATAGCTCTGCGGCTCCAGCAGCACATCCCACAGCGGCCGGCGCGGGACGGCGAAGTCCACGACCACATCGACGACGTCACTCGGCATTTCATCGCGCTTCCGCCGGCCCGGCCACGCTGCCGGGAAGTGCCTCGTCACCGCGGCCCCCGTGCCACGGCGGTGCCCGATCGGCAGGCACTGCACCAGAACCCATCGTGGCGTGCCCGCCCGTGGGCGAATGAAATATCTCCCGATTCTTGCGACCGAACGAAACGAGACCGGTCGCGTTGGTGACAGTGACCAAACTTTCGAGGCCGACGGCGGCGATCACGGCCACCGTGGTGTGCGCGCCGAGACCGGCGGCGTCGGCCTGCAAGCCCCCGCCTCCTACCCGGACGCGCCGCGGTGCACAGCTGTCCGTGCCATCCAGCGGGACAGGCGGGGTGGAAACCCGCGACGAACCGGCATGCTGGCACTCTGTTCGACAGTCAGCCAGTGGAGGTGCCGAATGGGTGCGATGACGACGATGACGGAGCGACCGGACCCGCCCCGGGCGGACATCGCGACCATGCTGCTCGACCGGCTCGGCGATCAGCGCCTCGGCCTGCGTACCCGCGACACCGACTGGACCTGGGACGCGGTCCTCCGCGAGTCGGCCGCCCGCGCGGAACTGGCCCGCGCGCTGCGCCGCGACGGCCCGTTCCACCTCGGCGTGCTGCTCGACAATGTGCCCGATTTCGTCTTCTGGCTCGGCGCGGCGGCTCTGGCCGGCGCGACGGTCGCCGGCCTCAATCCGACCCGTGGCAACGCTCAGCTGGCCGAGGACATCCGGTATGTCGACTGCCAGCTGATCGTCACCGACGCGGCGGGGATGGCGCGGCTGCGGCAGCTCGATCTCGGTCTCGCCGAGGACCGGTTCCTGCTGGTCGACAGCCCGGACTACGCCGACCGCATCGACGCCCACCGGGTCGAGCCCACGGCGGTGGGCGGGCCGACGGATCTGCTGCTGTTGTTGTTCACCTCCGGCACCACCGGGACCTCGAAGGCGGTGCGGTGCACCCAGCGCCGCCTCGCGGTGGTCGCGTACGCGGCGGCGGCGAAGTTCGGGCACATCCGCGACGACGTGGACTACTGCTGCATGCCGCTGTTCCACGGCAATGCGATCATGGTGCTCTGGGCGCCGGCGCTGTCGGTCGGCGCGACGGTCTGCCTGACCCCGAAATTCTCGGCGTCGCAGTTCCTTCCGGATGTGCGGTACTTCGGCGCGACCTTCTTCACCTATGTCGGCAAGGCGCTGGGGTACCTGCTCGCCACCCCCGAAACCGCGGTGGATTCCGACAATCCGCTGGTCCGCGGTTTCGGGACGGAGGCGTCGGTCGCCGACCAAAACGAGTTCCGGCGCCGCTTCCGCGCGGAACTGCACGAGGGCTACGGCTCCAGCGAGGGGCCGAGCCTGGCCGCGCTGGATCCAGCCGCACCACCCGCCGCGCTCGGCAAACCCGCGCATCCCGGTGTCGCGGTGGTGGATCCGGAGACGCTGCGGGAGTGCGCGCGGGCCGAGCTCGATGAGTACGGCCGGGTCCGCAACCCCGACGAGGCCATCGGCGAGATGATCGACAAGGCGGGCGCGCTCGTCTTCGAGGGCTACTACAAGAACGAGGTCGCCGACGCCGACCGGATCCGCAACGGCTGGTACTGGACAGGCGATCTCGGCTACATCGACACCGACGGTTTCCTGTATTTCGCGGGCCGCAAGGGTGATTGGCTGCGCGTCGACGGCGAGAACACCTCGACGCTCCTGATCGAACAGGTACTGCGCCGGCACCCCGCCGTCATCGCCGCCGCGGTGTTCGGGGTGCCTGATCCCCGCTCCGGCGATCAGGTCATGGCCGCGGTCGAAGTCGCCGACCCGGCCGCCTTCGATCTCGACGATTTCACCGAATTCCTCCGCAACCAGGATGATCTCGGTAGCAAGGGCATGCCGCGATTCGTGCGGGTCTCGGCGAATCTGCCGGTGACCGGTTCGAACAAGGTACTCAAGCGCGAACTCCAGGATCAGGGCTGGAGCACCGACGAACCGGTCCACCGATGGGCAGGCCGCGGCCGACCGCGGTATCACCGGATGACAGACGCGGACCGAGCGGAACTAGAAGCGGAGTTCGCCGCGCACGGCAGGCAGCGCATGCTGTGATCACATGCCGAAAATCGCTGGCGTGCTGTGATTCAATGGCCTGGTGATGACGACAGCGGCCGCCCTCGGAGCGGCCGCATCCCGTCCTCGCGTCGGACCAGCGGTCCGCGCCGGTCGGCGGCCCCGACGAGAACGGGGTACCGACAATGACATTCGATCACACCCGCAACCAGCCCTTCGGCGGCTTCCTGATCAGTTCCCGCTCGCTGGGCGAGTACCGGGCGATGTTCGCCCTCACCGACACCGACCTGCGCCGCCGCCTCCTGGACTGTCCCGGCGGTGCGGCCGGGTTCACCGCCGCGGTCCGCGGGTTCGGCGGTGACGTGACGGCCTGCGACCTCGCCTACGCGGCGGACGGTACGGCCGAGGTCGCCGCCGCCACCGCGCCGTCTACCCGATCTCCCCTTCGGCGACAACGCCTTCGACCTCGTGCTCAGCTCGCACCTGCTGTTCAGCTACGCCGCCGACCTGGACTACGAGTTCCATCTCGCCGCGGTCGGTGAACTGCTCCGGGTGGGCACCGAGGCGCGGATCTTCCCGCTGGTCCCGATCGGGACCGACGAGCGCTACCGCGATCTCGACCGTCTCCTCGCCGATCTTCGCGAGCGCGGGATCGAGGGAAGGATCGTGGACGCCGGGTACGAATTCCAGGCGGGTGCCGATCAGATGCTGTTGTGCTGCAAGGCTATTCGGAGCTGACCGATCGGGCTAGCCGTTGACGCGGACGACCGGCGGGCCCGCGGTCCAGCCGCCGTCGACGGCCAGCTCGGCACCGGTCGTGTAGGAGGCGGCGTCGCTGAGCAGGTAGGTGACGGCGCCGGCGAGTTCCTCGGGGCGTCCGACGCGGCCCAGCGGCGCGTTCGGGAAACCGCCGTCCGCGACGCTGATGCCGGTCGGCGCCGTCATCGGGGTGAGCACCATGCCGGGGTGGACCGAGTTCACCCGGATCCGGTCGCTCGCGAGTTCGACCGCGGCCACCTTGGTCAGCCCGCGCACGCCCCACTTGGCCGCGCCGTAGGCGCCCGTGTGCGCCAGGCCGACGAGTCCGGCGGCCGAGGAGATGTTGACGATGGAGCCGCCACCGGCCGCCCGCAGCGCGGGCACCACCGCGTGGATGCCCATGTTGACCGACACCAGATTCACCTGGATCACCCGCTGGAAGGTCTCCAGCGGCTCCTCGACCAGCGGGACACCCGAGGCGGTCACGCCGGCATTGTTGACCAGCCCGGTCAACGATCCGAACGCCTCGACCGCGGTGTCGACCGCGTGCTGCCAGGAGGCCGGGTCGGTGACGTCGAGGTGCACGAATCGGGCGCGCTCCCCCAGTTCCGCCGCGACGGCGGCGCCGTCGGCGTCCAGCAGGTCGCCGATCACGACGCTGCCGCCCGCGGCGACGATCCCGTGCGCGAAGGCCGCGCCCAGACCGCGCGCACCACCGGTGACCAGCACTACCTTGCCCGAAAGATCCATCACTGTTCCTTTTCTTCTCGGATGCCGAAGACCGCGCCGCCGCCGAAGGCCGCGCGATGCGAGACCGGCTGTCCACCATCGATATCGGTGATGCCGTAGGCGAGCGCCGCTTCGGCCGTGATCACCGTGCTGCCGCTGCGGTCGCCGATCGCGGGATCGGTGGCCAGCGCCAGCACGACCCGCCCGACGAATTCGGGCGTCTCCGCGCCCGCGATCGGGAAACCCTCGATGTCCTCGACACCCAGGGCCAGCACCTGCTCGGTGCGCACGATCCCGGGCCACAGCGACAGGGTGCTCACGCCGGTGCCGCGCAGTTCCACCGCCATATCGCAGGCCATCTTGTCCAGGCCCGCCTTCGACATCCCGTACAGCACCGAATGCAGGTAGCCGCGGGTGCCGAAGGAGGAAATATTGGCGATGACGCCGCTGCCGCGCGCGACCATGAGCCGCGCCGCCTCGACCGAGGCGACGTAGTGCGCGCGCAAGCCGACGCCGATCAGCGAATCCCAATCGCCGACCGGTCGCCGCCAGAACGGGTCGCTGAACCCGGCGAAACCGTCGGGGTTGGCCCAGACATTGTTGACCAGCAGGTCGAGCCCGTCCTGTGCGGCGGCGATCCGGGCGAAGACGGCGGCGATCTGCGCGTCGTCCCGGTGATCGCACCGCACGGCGATGCCGGTGCCACCGCGGGCGCTCACCTCGGCGGCGGCCACCTCCAGCGGCCCACCGTCACCCGCGCTGCCCCGGCCGGTCAGATACACGGTCCACCCGGCGGTGCCGAGCGCCAGCGCGATACCTTTGCCGACCCCGCGACTGGCCCCGGTCACCAGGGCGATCTTGGGCACGGCCGACGCGTTCGCCAGGCCGTCGGAGTGCGGTGTTGCTGTCATGTCGCTCACCGTAGGGCCGGGCCGGCAAGCCCGCCTGCGGCCCTTCCCGCTCATCGGGAACGGCGTCCGGTCCGGTTGCCTGGGGTTTCCTGCGTGCCCCCGGCGGGTAACAAGAGTCCGATACTCGCTCGCGATCCCAGCGGCGAGACGCGGTTTCCGCGACGGACACAACTGGAGACACACAGTGTTAGGTTTGCTCGGCGGCAGTCGCCGCAAGAACTCGACCGAGAGTTGCCCCGGCGCCGCCACCTCGGCCGGACTGCTGCAGTCGGGCGATGTGGTCATCACCCCGCGACGCAGCTTCCGGGTGATCAGCACGAGCTTGGTGGGCGGCGCCCATCACGCCGGGCGGGTGATCGCCGACACGATCGACCTGGTCAACGGCCGTCTCCGGGTGATCGAATTCCCCAGCACCGAGACCGTGGTGACCGTCCGGGCGACCTAGGGGTTCCCACTCATCGGTGTCGCCCTGCCCGCACTCGGCCACGATCCACAGCATGATGGTGGGATGGCCGAAAGGGTGAGCGTATGCGCGCAGTGCTGATACTGATCGTCGTCTTGGGGATCGGGCTGGTCGTCGGCGACCGCGTCGCAGTCGTGTTGGCGCAGAACGAGATCGGCCGCGCGATCGCCGCGGAGTACAACCTTCCGCAGCCACCGGAGGTCGACATCAGGGGTGTCCCGTTCCTGACCCAGGCCATCGACGGCACCTACCGCGATATCGACATCCGCGTCGGCGACTGGAGTGGGCAGAACATCTCCGTCCACGATCTCGATGTCGTGCTCACCGACGTCTCCGCGCCGCTCGCCGACGTTCTCGGTAACCGCACCTCGAACCTCGTCGCCGCCACGGCGACCGCGACGGCCGTGGTCCCCTACGACGTCGTGCAGGGTTTCGCGCCCGCGGGCGTGGAATCGATCTCCGACAGCCCCGAGGGACTGCGCGTCACCGGAAACTTCCCCGTCGCGGGCCTCTCGGTTCCAGCGACCGTCTTCGTCACCGTCGCCCCCACCGAGGCGGGCATCGAAGTCACCCCGGTCTCGGTCCAGTCCGCGATCGGCGGCCCGGCCATCCCCCTGTCCATGCTCCGCCGAACTCTCACCTTCACCGTCCCCCTCCAGCAACTCCCCCTCGGCGCCCGCCTCACCGCCATCCAGCCCGCCCCCGACGGCCTCCACGCCACCGCCGTCGCCCACGACGTCCACTTCACCGACCTGCCGTAGGCGCTTCGGGCAGCGAAACGTCCGACACGGGCCTGCAATTGTTTTTGTTACGCAACCGATAACCCGCGCTGATATCTCCCCGGTCAGCTCGATAAGTGGCCGGGGAGTACGGACCATGTGAGGGGGGATTTGAAACACTATGGGTTCGCTCATTCGGTGACCTCGAATTATGGTCGATTGCGGCGCGTCTTCCGACACTGGACGACCGGGTGAGAAGTGTGTGCCGCAATCCCGTCAGGAGGGATCGTGAAATGACACCGTTGCTATTCGATGTGGATACGATTACCGCCGCTCTGGAACTCGCGGTCAAGGCGCCGTCGGTGCACAACACGCAGCCGTGGCGCTGGCAGGTCGGGGACGGACGGATCGACCTGTTCAGCGATCCCGCTCGGCGATTGCCGGTGGAAGACCCGAACGGGCATGCCATGGTCATCAGTTGCGGCGCAGCCCTCCATCATTTGCGAGTGGCGCTCGCGGTCACGGGGTGGTCGGCGAGTCCCGATTACCTGCCCGATCCGGATGATCCGACGCATCTGGCCACCGTCACCGTTTCGCCCAGGCCACCCTCGGACACCGATATCCAGCTCGCCGCCGCGATTCTGCTCCGGAAATCCGAGCGTCGCCGATTCGCGCCGTTGCCGATCCCGGCGGGTGCCTTGCGCGGTTTGTCCTCGACGGTCGTCGAATTCGGCGCGGTCGCCCGGAATATCCCCGAACAGATGCTGCCGTTGCTGGACGAGCCGATGCGGGCCGCGGCGGCGCGCCACCGGGCCGACGCCGCCTATCTGCGCGAACTCGCGTCGTGGAGCGGGCGCACCGGTCACGACGACGGAGTACCGTCGCACACCACGGTGCTGCCGCGTCGCACCGATTCCATCCCCCTCCGCGAGTTCAGCGACCCCGGCATCGACGAACCCACCGACAGCCCCGACCATGCCAGCTGGGTCGTGATCGGCACCACGGCCGACGACCGCCGCGCACAGCTCCGGGCAGGCGAGGCGACCAGCGCCCTGCTACTCGGTGCCACCAGCCTGGGTCTGTCGACCTGCATCCAATCCGAGCCGCTGGGCATCCCCGACCTCCGCGACACGATCCGCCGCACCCTGCTACACGACTGCGCACACCCCCAGGTCGTCGTGCGCGTCGGCCGCTTGCACCACACCGCCGCCCCGGTCTCCGCGAGCCCGCGCCGCCCACTCGCGGAAGTACTGGAACCGCTGGCTCGCCACGTCGCCTGACGGGCTCGGGTGTGCCGCCGAGCGGATCCGCTCGGCGGCCCGGTTCGCCGGCTCAGTCGACGGCGGTTGCCTCGAGCTCGACCAGCTGCCCTGGAATCGCCAGCCGGGTGACGCCGAGCATGGTGGTGGCCGGTGCCACCGCGGCCGCACCCAGCCGTGCCGCCAGCACGCCGTAGTGCCCGAACAGCAGGTCCACATCGGTGGTGTAGACGTTGAGCCGGACGAGATTCGCGAGCGACATACCCGCCGCGGCGAGCACGGCCTCCAGATTGTCGAGGCTCAGCGCCAGCTGCGCGGCCATGTCGCCGTCGTGCTGGGGCGTGCCGTCGCCGCTCATCGCGGTCTGCCCGGAGCAATACAGAGTGCGGGTGTGCCCGGCGACGAGTTCGCCCTGGTCGAATCCCAGGGCCACCGACCACGTCACCGGGTTGATCGCAGTTCGTTCCAGTACCACTTCAGCTCCATTCGATTCGTCGAAGTACCGACGTCCGCGGCCTGGTGGCTGCTGTCTGCGACGCCGTGGTCGTAACCCTCGCAGGCAATCACGACATCCTGTGTCGTGTATTCGGTAGAGTTCTTCGGTGCGCGCAGACCGGTTGGTGTCGCTGGTGTTGTTGCTGCGTCAACGCGGTCGCCTCACCGCGACCGAGCTCGCCGACGAGCTGGAGGTGTCGACCCGCACGGTATTGCGCGACATCGAGGCGCTGTCGGCGGCCGGTGTCCCGGTCTACGCCGAACGCGGCAGGCACGGCGGCTTCGCCCTGCTCCCCGGCTTCCGAACCGAGCTCACCGGGTTGAACCACGACGAGGCGCTGGCCCTGCTGGTCGCCGGATCACGGCGCGGCGCACAGGCTTTCGGGCTCGGTTCGGCGCTGGCCGCGGCCATGCTCAAGGTGGTCGACGCGCTGCCGGACAACTACCGCGACACCGCGGCCGACGTGGCACAGCGACTGCTCATCGATCCGGAGACGGATCTGCTGTCGCGCAGGCTGGTCGACGACGAGATACCCGGCGACATCTCGGCCGAGGTCCGCCGCGCGGTGTTCGCCGGCCACAAGCTGCGCATCCACTACGCGGCGGTCGACCAGGCCCCGAGCTGGCGGACGGTGGACCCGATCGGCATCGTCATCGTGCGCGACCAGGCCTATCTGCTGGCAACCAGGTCCGGCGCGGACCGCACCTACCGGCTCTCGCGAGTGCTGGCGGCCCAGGAGCTGCCCGAACCGGCACAGCGACCGGACCGGGTCGATCTGGACCGGGCCTGGCAGGATCGCAGCACCCGGTTCCGCACCGGCGGTGACCAGCTCGCCGTACTGGTCCGGGTACAGCCCGCGCGGCGGGAGGAGCTGGTGACCACCGCGCTGGCCGTGTGCACCGAGGAACCCGACGACGGCTGGCTCCGGCTGGAAGTGACCTTCCAGGACGCCCGGCACGCCGAGTGGGCACTGTGGCAGCTCGGTACGGACGCGGAGGCACTGGCCCCGGTGTCGTTACGCACCTCCCTGCGTGCGCGCGCGACCGCCATCGCCACCCGATACGGCGAGCCGTCGGCGCCAGAAACGTGCGTTGAGCAGGACTGACCACATGAGCAGACGGATCGCACCCGTCGACCGGCCGGTTCCGGCGCCAGGTGCGCGGTTCATCCGTTTCGGGTGAAGCGAGCCGGTGCGCGTCTGCCTAACGTCGGCGAAGAGGGGCCGATGCTGTCGACGAAAGAGGTCGGGCATGACTGCACCGCAGTACATTCGTGGCGGTTTTCCCAGCCCGGACGCTGTCCGCCGCGCCTATGACGAACTGGATTACCACCGGGCGCTGGCGATGTACCGATTCTTCTTCCCCACTGTCTCGCTGGAGGCGACGTGGCGCGAGAATCTCGCGGCGGGGGCCGTGCCGAATCGGGTGATGGCGCTGCTGGTCGGCAGCCCGGATCAGTATGTCTTCACCGCCAATTCCGATACGCCCTATGCCGGGCTCACCATCGATCTGTCGGACGGCCCGATGGTCGTCGAGGTGCCGCCGGGCACGATCATGGGCACCGCGAACGACCTCAATCAGCTCTGGGTGCTCGACCTGGGTCTGCCGGGACCGGCGGGCGCCGAGGGCGGCAAGCATGTGCTGCTGCCGCCCGGGTTCGACGGCCCGGTGCCGGACGGCGTTTTCACCGGCACCGCGACAACGATCCGGGTGCTCGTGCTCGTGCGCGCGCTGCCGCACGGCGGCGAGGTCGACCCCGCGATCGCGCTCATGAAGCAGGTGAAGGTGTATCCGCTCGGCAGCGACGCCGAGTCGAATCCGCTGGAGTGGGTGGATCTTTCGGAGCAGAAGGGGCTCGACTTCACCCCGGTGCGGTGGGAGGAGACGATGGACTACTGGCGAATCCTGCACGAGATCCTGCACTCCGAGCCGCCCAACCCCGACTATCGCTACCAGTACGGCGAACTCGCGGCGCTCGGCATACTCCGCGACGCCCCGTTCACACCCGACCGGCGGATGACAGCCATCCTCACCGACGCGGCCCGCCGGGGGCATCTGCACCTGTGCGTGCAATCGTTCGCCGATCGCAGGCCGGACCGGCTCGTGTGGCCCGACAGCCGCTGGGAGTGGGCCGCCCTGCGGTCGGAGAACGGCACCTTCGACGCCGCGGGCTACACCGACCTGTACGCGCGCGAAAAGTGGTTCTACCAGGCCCAGTTCGAGTCACCGGCGATGTTCGCGCGCGGTCCCGGCGCCGGCTCGCTGTACTGGCTCGGCCTGCGCGACACCGCGGGGGCCTACCTCGAGGGGGCAGGCTACTACAGCCTCACCGTCGCGCAACCGGTCCCGGCGACACTGTTCTGGTCGATCACCGCCTACGACGCGCGCACCCGCAGCGAACTGCGCGCCCCACAGAACCGGCCCGCGCTGCGCTCCCTGTACGAACTCGCCGATGTCGACACGACCGCGCCGCTGACCCTCTACTTCGGGCCGACTCCGCCACCGAACACCCCGGCCGATCGCTGGATCCAAACCACCCCGGGCACCGGCTGGTTCACCTATTTCCGTATCTACGGCCCCGACGGGCCGGCATTCGACGGCACCTGGCGCCTGCCGGATTTCCGGCGCCACGGCTGACCGATCGTCAGCGGGCCCGCGGCGTCCCCACGATGATGTCGGGCGGCGCGCCGACCAGCAGCATCGGCGGATCTTCCCCTCACCGCCCGGTCGCGCGCAGATACGCCTGTCCCCACGGAGAGATCTCGTACCCGACCTCCAGGCTGCGGGTGAGACCGAGGTTCTTCAGTTTGCGGACATCGAGCTTCAACGATTCCCTGTCCCGGCCGAGCAGCTCGGCCAGATCACCTGCCCGCCGGCCACGGTGGTCGGCGACAGCGCCCAGGACCGCGGCCGTCCACGGCCCACGGCGGCTCGCCTTGTCCAGCCGCGCCAGTGCCGCGGCGATCTCGGCTACCTCGCGCGCGTCCGGATCGGCACGCCCGCTCAGTGCCACCCGGTCATCGGGCCCCAGATAACGCACCGCGATCCGGAAGACGGGATAGTGCGCCGCGCCGCGAAACGCCGCCAGCACGGCGTCGGGGTCCGGCTCGCCCGCCGCTCGCGCGTCCTCGTCGGTGATGTCACCGGCTTCGATCTGGTCCACCCCGACGATCCCGACGGTGCCCGCTGATGTGCGCAGTGTTGCACCCACGCGCACCCGTGGACGGGCCCAGCGACGGAAAACCTGGGTCACGTCCCCGGACGCGATCCCGCGCGCGACGCGATCGGTGAGCATCATGGTGCGCTCGACCCTACTCGGGGCCGTCAGCCCGCCGGGCCTCGCAGCGCACCGTGGCGGTGCAGGCACAATGGAGGGCGATGAAACCCTGGCAGCTCGACCCCAACGCCGACGACGGCCCGCCCGGGAACGGAGCGCACGCCACCGTCGAAGACATCCGAGTCCTGCGCGAACAGTTCGTCGACTTCATGCTCGGCTACAAGTTCGCGATCGACGAGATCACCACCAAGATCAATATCCTGCGCGAGGACTTCAACAACACCCACGAGTACAACCCGATCGAGCACGTCGGCTCCCGGCTCAAGTCGCCCGAGAGTGTGCTGGAGAAGGTGCAGCGCAAGAACTACGCGATGAACCTGGCCGCGATCAGGGAGAACGTGCTCGATATCGCCGGCGTGCGGGTGGTGTGCAGCTTCATCTCCGATATCGTCACGATCCGGGACATGCTGGCCGGTCAGGAGGACATCACCGTCCTCGAGGAGCGCGACTACATCACCCACCGCAAGCCGAACGGCTACCAGAGCCTGCACCTGATCGTCTCGATCCCGGTGTTCCGCTCCGACCGCACCCAGCGGGTACCGGTCGAGATCCAGATCCGCACCATCGCGATGGACTTCTGGGCCAGCCTCGAGCACAAGATCTACTACAAGTACCGGGGCGGGGTGCCGCCGAATCTGCGCAGCGACCTCGCCCAGGCCGCCGAGGTGGCGACGCAGCTCGACGAGAAGATGGAGGCCCTGCACCGGCAGATCGACCGTACGGCCAGACCCCGGACGAGCCCGGCCGAGTCCGTCGACCTCAGCGTCCTCTACAACGCCTTCACCACCGGCACCCCGCACCACTGAGCGCGCCGTGAGCGTCACGCCGGACAGTGCGGGAACACCCACCGTCCGGCATCGGTGCGCTGCTGCCGTCAGGCCGGTTGCAGGACGCGCATGATCGGGTCGTAGGCCCAGTTCAGCAGGCGCTCGGCGTCCTCCTTGGCGGCGGCGCTGCTGTGCGGCGAGCTGTGCAGCACCACGCCGATCACCGGAATGCCCGCCCGGACCGTCTCGAACAGCAGGCAGTGGCCGGCGGCGTTCGTGTTGCCGGTCTTGATGCCGATGGTGCCGGGGTACTCCTGCAGCAGCCGGTTCGTGGTCTCCCAGTGGTGCTCGCGGTTCGCCGGTCCGGCGGGCACGTGGAAGTCGCGGGCGGCGACGATCTCGCGGAACACCGGCAGGCTCATCGCGCGCACGCCCATCGCGACGAGGTCCACCGGAGTCGAATGGGTGGAGTCGTCGGTGGGGTTGGGCAAGCCGCTGGGATCGGTGAATTGCGTTCCCGCCAGGCCCAGCAGGCGCGCGGTGTCGTTCATCTTGGCGATGAACGCGTCCTGCCCTGGCCCGAAGGACTCGGCGACCGCGTACGCGGCGTCACAGCCCGACGGCAGCAGCAGCGCGTACAGGAGCTGCCGGGCGGTGAGCACCTCACCGGGCGCCAGGCCCGCGGTGCTCCCGTTGTGCCTGGCGCAGTACGCGACGGCCTCGTTCGGCACCGTCACGGGCCGCTCGAGGTCGTTGCCCGCGATCACGACGATGGCCGTCATCACTTTCGTGATGCTGGCGATCGGGACCGGGGTGTGCGCGTTGCGCGACCACACCACCGTTCCGGTGAGACCGTCGGCCAGCGCCGCGCCGGTGGCCTGCACGCCCTCCGGCCCGACCGTCCAGGGCAGCTGGTCGAGGGCGGCGCTGCCGGACGGCGCGGCACCCGCGACCCCGTGACCAGCGGCGACGACCAGAACTCCAGCGATGACAGCGTGCAACATCCCGGCAAATGTCCGCATGGCGACATTCTGTCCCACAACCGCGCCGACTCGTGGGATTTGACCACTGACTTTCCGCGTCGGCGTGATTCGTCCGCCGCGACACTCCGCAACGGTTGACTGTCCGGGCGCCGGGCTGCACTGTTGATAGCACTGAGCGTCGCGCGTGTCGGTGGTTCCACAGGGTCGGCCCTGTTCACAGGGGGTATCAGCGAGCTACTCGGAAACGGGAAGGACGCGATGACGATGAACGGTCGCCGGAATCGCCGGAATCGGGAGATTCGCGAGGTTCGAGAGATCCACGCTCGGCCGACGCATCAGATCGCCAAATTCTTCCTGTCGACGCTGCTGCTGGTCTGGTTCGGGCTCGGCCTGCTGGCGGCCTCGCAACGCGAGTACTTCGCGAACCCGCCGACCGACTGCGGTGGCCTGGGCACGATCGCCGTCACCGTACTCGCGGGCCCGCTCAATTATCTGGGAGCCAATCCCAGGATCTCCTCGTGCCAGCTGCCGGAGCCGAGCCGATGACCGCCACCGGCTAGGGTCGAGCGGGTCGACCCGAGGAGGATCCGAGCATGAGCGCGTCGTCGAGTAAGCGCACCCCCAGCGGCTGGGACGAGCTCGTCGCCGCCGACCCGGCGCATTCGACCTGGTACGTGGAGCGATTCCGCACCCTCGCGGCCGCGGGCGAGGACATCGTCGGCGAAGCGCGGCTGATCGACGCGATGCTCGGGCGCGGCCGGCGGGTGCTCGACGCGGGCTGCGGGGCGGGCCGGATCGGCGGCTACCTGCACGAGGCCGGACACACCGTGGTCGGTGTCGACGGTGATCCGGTCCTCATCGAGGCGGCGCGCTCGGATCATCCGGGCCCGACCTGGCTGGTCGGCGACCTCGCCGAACTGGATCTGCCCATCCGCGACTTCGACGTGATCGTGTGCGCGGGCAATGTGATGACGTTCCTCGCCCCGACCACGCGGTCGGCGGTGCTGACGGCGTTCGCCCGGCATCGCGGGCCGGGCGGCCGGGTGGTCATCGGATTCGGCGCGGACCGTGGCTACGAGTTCAGCCAGTTCCTGGCCGATGCCGAATCCGCCGGTCTCACCGTCGATCTGCTGCTGTCGACGTGGGATCTGCGCCCGTTCGCCGCCGACTCGGACTTCCTGGTGGCCGTGTTCTCCTGACTCGCGGTCAGGCGTCGGCCGGCGCGGGCTCGCCGGTGAATTCCTGGCGACGCAGTCCGGCTGAGGGGCTACCCGCCGCGCACCACCGCGCGGGTCGCGGCGCGCGCGGCGACCAGGATGGGATCCCAGACCGGCGAGAACGGTGGCGCGTAGCCGAGATCGAGCGCGATCACCTGCTCCACCGTCATCCGCGCGGTGAGCGCGACGGCCGCGGTATCGATGCGCTTGGCGGCGCCGTCGCGGCCGACGATCTGCACGCCGAGCAAGCGGCCGGTACGGCGTTCGGCGAGCATCTTCACCGTCATCGGTGCCGCGCCGGGGAAATAGCCGGCACGGCCGGTGGATTCGATGGTGACGGCGTGGAACTGCAGGCCCGCGCGTTCGGCGTCCTGCTCCCGCAATCCGGTGCGCGCCACCTCGAGATCGCACACCCGGCTGATCGCAGTACCGACGACACCGGGGAACGTGGCGTAACCGCCGCCGACACCCGATCCGATGACCTGGCCGTGTTTGTTGGCGTGCGTGCCCAGCGGCACATAGCGCGACATGCCCGACACCAAGTCGAGCACTTCGACGCAGTCCCCACCGGCCCAGATCTCGTCGTACCCGCGCACCCGCTGGGCGAGGTCGGTGAGCAGGCCGCCGTACTCCCCCAGCGGCAGGCCGGCGCGGCGGGCGAGATCGGTGGCCGGGCGCACACCGATTCCGAGGACCACCACGTCGGCCGGATACTCGGTGTCGACGGTCGCCACCGCGCGAACCCGGCCGTCCGCACCGGTCGGCACACCGGTCACCTCGGCGTCAGGCACGACCCGAATCCCCATCCCCTCCATGGCCTTCCGCACCAGGGCGCCCATGTCGGGGTCGAGGGAGGACATCGGTTCGGCGCCCCGGGTCACCATCGTGACCCGGAATCCGCGGGTGACCAGCGCCTCGGCCATCTCGACGCCGATGTACCCGGCACCGACGACCACCGCTTCGCGCCCCGGCGCCGCCACCAGCCCATCGATGAGAGCCTGGCCGTCGTCGAGGGTCTGCACGCCGTACACGCCGTCGGCATCGATACCGGGCAGCGGCGGACGGACCGGTGTCGCACCGGTCGCCAGGACGAGTTTGTCGTAGTCCGTCCAGGACTGCGCTCCGGTGCCGAGATCACGCGCGAGCACCCGGCGACCGGCCGGATCGATCTCGATCGCCTCGGTGCGCAGGCGCAGGTCGATCCCGCGATCGCGGTGCTCGGCGGGTGAGCGGGCGATCAGGTCGTCGACATCGTCGACGTCCCCGCTCACCCAGTAGGGAATGCCGCACGCCGAATACGAGGCGTGAAACCCCTTCTCGAACACCACGATCTCGAGTTCGTCATCGCCCCGCAGCCTGCGGGCCTGCGACGCGGCGGCCATTCCCGTCGCGTCGCCACCGATGACCACCACACGTTCGCCCATGCCGTCCACGGTACGGGCGCGACGTGCGGTGATCGGCAGTCACACCAGCTCGGGCACCCGCAGGTGCGCGAATCCCAGCCGGAACTCCGCCACGTCGACGATCTGGGCACCCATGACCCGGGTCGCCATCGCCCTGATCCGATCCGCGTGCTCACGGCTGCTGTCGAGCTCCTCGCGGCTCGCCCACACGGTCGAGCCCACGCCGCGGCCGGTGGCCCGGTCGACGAACAGGCTGGCGCTGCGGAAACCCTCGAGCTTCTCGAACTCCGGCAGTAGTTGCGCCTTGAACGTCTCGATCGCGCCGTCGACAGCGGACGGATCGACCTGCACCCAGGTGCACCGGGTGCACGCGTTCGGGCCGGCCAGGTGATCGCGGTGCATGACCGCTACTTCCCATTCCTCGACCTTCTCCACCGGGCCGTTCAGCGCCTGGGCCATGCCGTCCCGCAACATCTGGACGCGTGGCCGACTGGCCTGCATCATCTCCTCGGATTCCCATGCGGTCGTCGCGATACAGCGTCCCGTCGCTCTGTCCACCATCAGCGACAGACCGACCCAGCCCTCTACTTCGGGCAGTTTCCGCATGAGGTCATTGCGGAGGTATGCGATCCCGGCGTCGATCGACGACGGCTGGGCCGCGATTGTGCTTGAACGTGCGTACACGAGCCACCTCCTACCTGGGTAAAGGCGGCGCCCCGGTGGGCACCACCGGACATACCCACTGTCCTCCACGCCCACCCTCGGCACAATGCTTATTTTCCGCCACATTCGGGTAGTCGCAGCTATTGACAGCGGCAGAATCCGGAGAAGACTGGATGTACACCGGAACACCGGAAAAAGGCCGCGCAGCCGACGGAGACGTCTGTCGACGGTGGTGACATTTTCCCAGGCTCCGGCCAGGCCCCCGGCAAGCCGATCGGAAACCAGGGCAGTCAGCGACGACTGAGGTTCATGGTGTCGATCAACGCTACCGGGGACTGTTCTGTCCGGGGGTCCCTCGCCGCTGCTGAGCACGGTTTCCGTTCGCCCGCGCGCCACCGTAAACAAACCGTAAGGCGGTTCCGGCAAGGTAGTTTTCGACAGCGAAACACCGCTGACGACAACCACCGAAGGGACACCATCATGGGCAGCATCGCAGTACACGAATTCATCGCTCTCGACGGCATGTACGACGACCCGTCGTTCACCGTCGCCTACGGATTCGATCCGAAGATGGGCGAAACCCTCGGCGCGATCACCGGCGACGCCACCGCGATCCTGCTCGGCCGCAACACCTTCGAGATGTTCGCCCCCGCCTGGTCGACCCGCACGGTCGAGGACGACCCGGGTGCCCCGTTCTTCAACGAGACCACCAAGTACATCGTCGGGTCGCAGGAACCGAAGGTCGAGTGGTCCAACAGCGTCCGCCTCGGCGCCTACGACGCCGACGTGATCCGCAAGCTCAAGGACGAGACCGAAGGCACGATCTACATCAGCGGCAGCGGCACGCTGGTCCGCGCGCTGCTGCGCGACGGCCTCGTCGACCACCTGCACCTGTTCGTGTACCCCATCGCGCTGGGCACCGGCGAGCGGTTCTGGGTCGACGGCGAGCAGACCCCCCTCGCGCTGCTCTCGACCGACGTCTACGACAACGGCGTCATCCACCTCGACTACGGCCCGGCCGCGAGCTGAGCACCCCGTCCGCTGCGGTGGTTCCGGGGGATCGCTCCCCCGGTCCCGGCCGATCGGTAGCCGTCGAGGCCGTTTTGTTCGTAAAGTTCACGAGTATGACCACGCCTTTGCCGCACGCCCGCGCTCTCGCCGGTGATCTCTCCCTGTCCACCGTCCGACTCGCGCGGCGCCTGCGCGGCCGTCGCGCCGATCCGCACATCTCCCTGACCCAACTCTCGGCGCTGTCCACGCTGGCCCGAGAAGGCGCGATGACACCCGGAACCCTGGCGGGCCGGGAGTGCGTACAGCCACCGTCGATGACCCGCGTCATCGCCTCCCTCACCGAGATGAACCTGGTCGAGCGATCTCCGCATCCGACCGACGGACGCCAGATCATCATCGCCGCTTCACAATCCGGCCTCGACCTGCTCTCCGACGAGGCTCAGGCCCGGGAGGAATGGCTGACCGACCAGCTGTCCAAGCTCTCCGACGAGGACATCACCGTCCTCTCCCACGCGGTCGCCATCATGACTCAGATCGTCAGCGAGCGAACATCTCTCGCCGGCTGACGACAACGACCTCACCGCACCGCACGGATGGGTGATCCGGCGGTCGGGTGGTTCGGTCAGCGCTGGCGCCAGCTCAGCGGACCCGGCAGGTCGACGCTGTTCTTCCTGGTGCGCGAGTTCCAGGTCCACGGGCCGATCTTGATGCTCCACGAGGACAGACCGGATTCGGTGAAGTTGAATTTCAGCGGGCCGAACGACTTGCGCTGACGGAATCTGATGGGCATGCGAAGCCTTCCTGAGATCGCCCCCAGGATAACCGATCAGGGTAGGTCGCACCGGACCTCGCGGCCCGTCACCCGCGCTCGCTACGCTGGCACTCGCTCGCGCACGGACGTGCGCACCGACCCGCGAGGAGAACCCGCGCCATGTGGCCGACCGAGTGGCCCGCACCGGCCCGCAAGATCGCGACCGCGATCGAGGCCGCCCTGCTCGCGGCGCAGGCCGCCGACGAACCGGGATTCGGTTCCGCCACCGGCGATCTCGCCGAGCTGCCGTCCGACCAGGTGGGCGCGGTGCTGGCAGCGATCGTCCGAGAGCTGCTGGAGATCGCGCATCCGGACGGTCTCACCGGGGACGATGTGCGCGACGTCCTCGAAGCGGTGGTGCGACGGTCGATGGTCTGGCTGCCCCGGCTGGACGCGGCCGCAGTCGTCAGCGCGCTGACCGGGGCGCTCGGCATCGACGAGGGCGAGGATGGCCCGCAGACCGATCCCCAGCCCGCGGCGATTCTGCTGATCGACTATCTGGCCACCGCCGCGCGAGTGCCCGCCCAGCAGTCGGTACTGCGCGCCATCAACGAGATAGCCAGGGCCGAAACCGTCGAAATGCCTTGAGCGACAAGGCCGATAGGTCCGGTCACCGTGGAACCGATCCAGACCGGGCAGCAGGGCGACGGTGAACGAGGTCAGGCCGCAGCCGCGGCGCACCCGAAGCCTGAGTGGACTTGCCGGTACCTCCGTTACCGGATAGCGTAGTGATGTCAGTGCACAACTGTTCACTCAATATTCCGGCGGGGTGGCGACGATGAGGTTGCTGGTGTCAACGGTAGTAGGCGGATGGGTCGAGACGGCCGCGCAGGATCTGGCGGCGTTCGGCGAGCTCGCCCGGGAGGTGGGTGCCGCGGTGGCCGCGCATCAGCGCGAAATCCGGCGCACGGCTACCGATTCGGGTCGCGACCTGGTGCAGGAGGGACGTTCGCTGGCTTTCGACATCGCCGACCTGGCGGATGCGGCCAAGCGCGCTCGATCGGATCGGCGGCGCGGCGATCACCGCGGCCGGTCGGGGCGGAAGTGGTGACAGCGTTGGCCGTGATCGGCGGGCTCTGTGCACTGGCCGTGGGCTCGCTGGTGTCCGGATACGCCGTGGTGGTGATCAGCTACTGGCTGGAACTGCAACGCCATCCCCCGGAGGCGGGAACCCGGCCCGGCGCCCACCCCGGACGAGGCTGCGCACCACGACCAGCGTGTCCGGGCCCGGCAGCAGCACGAGGACGACCGCGGCGAGAGTGAAGGACAGGACCGCACCAACCATCGCTCCATCGTAGAAGCGGGTGCGCCGCCGCCGTCACCAGGCGATGTCGGCGGTGGAGGTCAATGGAGCGGGCGGTGCCGCCGACTCGGCGACCGCCAGGGTGTCGGCGGCCCGCACAGCGTCCGGGAAGCGGAGCCGGGTGCGCTGCTCCAGCGCGGCCACCGCCACCTGGAAGACCCGGAACTCGTCGAGTTCGAGGGCTTCGAGCTGGTCGAGGCGCTGGGTCAGCAGGAAGGCCCGGCACTTCAGCCGGCCGCCCTCCACGAAGCAGATCAGCTTCCAGTATTCGCGGGGCAGCGCCACGCCACGGTGGACGCGGTCGTCGGCGGCGAATACCGGTCCGCCGAACACGCTCACCCTCAGGTCGTCGATGTCGACGTCGGCGAATGCGGCGTCCTCGAGCTGCCCCCACACACCGTTGCGGCTGCTCTGATTGAAGTCGTTCATCTGCGGCGTGATGTTGGTGTAGAAGAACGAGTCGACATTGGCCTTCTCGGCGTCGGGCATGCTCCCCCACAGCAGATCCGCGCGCCGCGCGAGGTGCCCGCGATCGAGCCGATTGCGTTGGTAGAGCTCGTTTCCCACCTGCGCCTGGGCAGGCAGACGCGAATCCTTGACGAACTCGATGCCGGTCCGGTCGATGCGCTTCATCGACGCGCCGTCGATATTCCACGCCACCCAGCGGGCGAAGCGCCGCGAGGCGCTCAGCACCAGCGAGAAGTGGGTGTACGGAATGACCGCGGACCCGTCGAGGCGCACCGCGTCGCCATCGAGCTCGGCGTCGAGCTCGGGTACCTCGATCCTGGTGGCGAGGAAGCCGGGTTCGTAGCCGGTCCGGGGCACGGCTTCGCTCGCCGGACTCACGGCTGTCGACGGTAGGTGGGTGGCAGTCATGGCGATCACTTCCCGAGACCTGGCTGTGCGGTGGATGTGCACGCCATCGTCGTCGCCCGGGATCGGTGACCTCACGAGTAATCGACTACCCGCATCGGAATGGTCGACGGCTCTCGCCGGCGCGTCCTCGCGGCCGGACGAGTACCTCGCCGCTCGATCCTGGCTCGATCGCGCCGTACCCGACCGGCTGACGGCCGACGCGCCCGCCTCGCCGGCCCCGGAAGCGAACCGCGTTGGTGTTCGCCATGGCCCAGTTCCCGGAAGACCCTTGGTGGCCTGATCGGGAGTGCTGCTCATCGCTGAGCGGCGCCTTTCCGTCACTGACGCGCGCCTCGGCACTGGGCGCCGACACCGATCAGGTCTTCACCGAGGTGTCGGCCTCGGCGACAGCGAGCTGTCCCGGCTACGAGCCGCCGGTGTCATCGCCGCGGGCCGACACCGCGCTGTGACGGCAATTACGCAGCGCCGTGCGTAATCGAAGACACCGCTGATCAGGGCGAATACCGGGTTCGCCGGGCGGTAGCGTCGATGCCATGCAGCTGACCGCGTCGACCGATATCGGGATGCGCACCGTGATGCGTCTGGCCGCGGCCGACCAGCACGGCGACCGGGTGACGATCAAGGCGATCGCCCACCAGGTCGGTGCCTCCGAACGCACCGTGTCCACCGTGGTGGCCCGGCTCGTCGAGATCGGTGTGATCGCGACGACCCGCGGCCGTGGCGGTGGGTTGGTGCTCACCGGCACCGCGCGCTCGACCCGGCTCGGGACGTTGATCCGGCAACTGGAACAACGCCCCGAGGTCGTCGACTGCGCGGGGCCACCGTCGTGCCCGATGATCGCGGGATGCCGTCTGCGCCATGTGCTGGCACAGGCCGCCGAGGCGTTCTATCACGAGCTCGACCGGTTCACGGTGGCCGATCTCGTCGCCGGTTCGGCCGGGCAGCTGCTGCCGTTGCGCGCGCGGACATCGCGGCGCGCGCCCGCTGATGCCGAGGAGTCCTGATGACCGCACCCACCCGCTCGCACCCCGAACTCGCTCCGGCGCAGGCCGAGATCGTGCGCGCGACGCTCCCGGTGATCGCCGCCGCTGTCGACGAGATCACCACCGTCTTCTATCGGACCCTGTTCGGCGATCACCCCGAGCTGCTGCGTGACCTGTTCAACCGCGGCAATCAGGCCCAGGGCAGCCAGCCCCGCGCGCTCGCCGCCTCCATCGCCACCTTCGCGACCTACCTCGTCGACCCCGCGCTGCCGCACCCGTCGGCGATGCTGGCCAGGATCGGGCACAAGCACGCGTCGCTGGGCATCACCGCCGACCAGTACCAGGTGGTGCACGACACGCTGTTCGCCGCGATCGTGGAGGTCCTCGGCGCCGACGTGGTCACCGCGCCGGTCGCCGACGCGTGGGACCGGGTGTACTGGCTGATGGCCGACGCGCTCATCGACCTGGAGAAGCAGCTCTACATCGAGGCGGGCGTGCAACCGGGGCAGGTGCTGCGTACCGTCACCGTGACCGAGCGCACCGACGATCCGGCGGGGGTCGCCGTCTTCCGGGTCCGTGCCGTCGATCCGGCCGAGGAACTCCCCGGATTCGTTGCGGGACAGTATGTCTCGGTGGGCGTTCGGCTGCCCGACGGCGCGCGTCAGCTGCGCCAGTACAGCCTGATCGAGGCGGGCGGGGACGGCACGCTGGCATTCGCGGTGAAGCGGGTCGCGGCAACGCCGGGCTGTCCGGCCGGTGAGGTGTCGACCTGGCTGCACGAGCGGATCACCGCGGGCGATGAGCTCGAGATCTCCCTGCCCTTCGGCGACCTGACCATCGACCCCGATGCCACCACACCGCTGGTGCTGATCTCCGCCGGCATCGGTGTGACCCCGATGGTGGGCATCCTCGAACATCTCGCCGCGCGTGACCCGGCCAGGCCGGTCCAGGTGCTGCACGCCGATCGCAGCGCCGAAACCCACCCTCTGCGCGCGCGGGTGCTCGCGCTCGTCGACCGCCTCGACCACGCCGACATCGCGTGCTGGTACGCCGAGCCGACCGACGGCGCGCATCGCGGCCGGATGGATCTGTCGGCGGTCACGATTCCCGACGATGCCGAGGTCTATGTCTGCGGCGGCGACGACTTCCTCGACGCGATCCGCGCGCAGGTGGCCGCCGCGGGCGTACCCGCCGAACGGTTGCACATCGAACAGTTCACGCCCACCGACTGGCGGCTCGGCGGGTGACCGATGTCCGCCCCGGCCCGAAAGCCGGGGCGGACAGGAGACGACATTGTCTCCGGCTACGGATCCCGGCAGGTGACGACCTCGCCCAGGGCGGGCGGTCCGGTAGCTGTTGGCCGGGTGATCGCCGTCGGCGTAGCCGAGAGATCCGGGCCGGCATCTTGCGGTCGGCCGGGATGCCGAAATACTCTCGGATGAAGCGGGACCCGCCGGTGATCGCGGCCTGCGGGACGGCGGCGGTCCACAAGATCGTCAGCGTCGCGGCCCACGCCGATCCGCCAGAGACTGGCCGGTAGTGCCGTCAACGGAACAGCGAAGCAGCGACCCTGGCCCACTGCGGAACCCCGCCACCGTGGTCACGTCTGCGCTGGCACGCGATTTCGGCCGTGACCGGACGCACACCGCGCCGGTGGCCGTGGCGCCGACGATGCCGGTCGCGGTGCCGGTGAGCACCGCCGGACTGATGTCCATCCGGGTCGCGACAGCCGTCGGGATCGACGGCCAGTGGATCACGAACATGGCGGAAGCACTGTGGGTTGGCGATCTTTGTCGCGTCGCCGGCCGTATCGGCAGCGACGGGAGTTCGCCGAGCGGGCGTACGCTCACGCGGGGTGCGTCCGGCCGGTCAGCGTCGCCGCGCCCGGACCGTCCAACTCCCCTACTTCGAGCGCCCTTCCGGACAGGGCGAGCAGCAGGGCCACGGCGGTGCCGCGGACCTGCGGACCGTCGCCGACGTCGAGATCGGCGTCGGTCGCCGTCAGGCGCAGGCCCTGCGCGCGCTCCTTGCCACCGCCGACCTTCACCGAGGTGCCGAGCTGATGCCGCACCGCCGTCACGACGGGCGCGACGGGGTAGTCCCGATGCAGGCCGAGCGGCCGCCGGATGTCCTCCCCGTGCACGAAGGCCTCGATCAACCGGGTCGCCTTCGGTGCCGGCGCACCGGTGGTCCGGTGGCTCGCCGCCCGGAACGCGGCCAGCGTCCGCACGGGATCCTCGGCCCGCTCCCGTGCCACGCCCGCGTCGTTGAAACGGTCGAAATCGAAACGGGCAGCGGCGAAGTGGATGAAGAACCCCAGCCGGGTGGTCTTCGCGTCGTCGGTCAGATGCGCCACGACATCGTGCACATCCCAGCCCGAACACAGCGACGGCGTCGACCACCGCTGCGTGGGCAGGTCCGTCAGGTCCGCGATCAGCGCAGCACGCTCGGCGTGCACCACCGCCCAGATCTCGTTCACGTCAGCCTCCGCTCCGTGGGCACCGACCTGCACAGTACCGCCGAACCGACCCCGCTCCGGTGTACCGGCCGACGAACAGAACTACCGCTTCGTCGACAAACTGCCGCCGCTGGGCGCGACCGTCGAGGAACGCCACGTGCCCACCCGGCGCCACACTTGGGACGCCTGGCAGGCACAGATGGGCAACGCGGAGCTGGCCGCGATGCCCGGCGATCCGATACCGTCCCCGCCACCAGCCGAAAACGCAGCCGCCCACCCTGGTTGGACCAGGGTGGGCGGCTCGTGTCGTCCCGAGAGCTACTTCGGCAGGCCCGTCTCGATCGCGGCGATGATGCGCGGACGCAGCTCGGTGACGCTGACGATGGCGTCGACCGAACCGACCTCGACGGCGCGCTGGATGTTGTGGACGCGGTCGAACTCCGCGGCCACATCGCCCAGCTTCTCCGCGCGCACCGAGGAGCGGATCTCGTCGAGTTCCGCGGTCAGGGTCGCGCGGTCGGTGCCGAACGCGTTGGCGGCCTGGGTCTCCAGATCGCGCACGCGCGGGTCGGCCGCGGTCCGGGAGTTGACCTCGCCCGCGAAGACGACCGCGGCGGCGGGGGCGCCACCGAGCACCGAGGCGAACGAGCCCTCCAACGCGAGCACGGTCATGTTCGGGTTCAGCGCCTTCGAGAACACCACGAACGCACCGCCGTGGTACCGCGAGATCACGGTGAACACGATCGGGCCCTCGAAGTTGACGATGGCGCGGCCGATCTCGGCACCGTACTCGAGCTGCAGCTTGCGCATCGACTCCGGCGAGCCGTCGAAGCCCGACAGGTTCGCCAGCACCACCAGCGGCCGGTTTCCGCTGGCCGCGTTGATGGCGCGGGCGGCCTTCTTCGACGACCGCGGGAACAGGGTGCCCGCGGTGTAGGTGTCGGGGCCGTCGGTCGACGGGAAACCGCGCCGCGGCACGTTGCGCGACTCGATGCCCAACAGGCACACCGGGATTCCGCCGAGGTGCGCGTCCTGCACCACCGCGGTCTCGGCGTCGGCCATGCCCGCCCAGCGTTCCAGCACCGGGTGGTCCTGGTCGGCCAGCGCGCGCATCACGGTCCGGATGTCGAAGGGCTTCTTGCGATCCGGGTTGGCGGCCGCGGAGAAGATCTCGCCGACGGTGGCGAAGGAGCTGTCGGCCAGCACGTGCGGGAAGCTGGAGATGTCCCGGTCGCTGGGGTCGACGGTCTGCGACCGGCGCGGCGACTGCTCGCCGGGCGCGACGTAGGTGTGGTCGTAGTGCGCCATCAGCACGTCGCGGGCGGCGGTCAGGTTCGGCGCCCAGTACTGCGCCTGGCCGTTGGGGCCCATCACGCGGTCGTAGCCGCCGATGCCGAAGTTGTCCTCGGCCGAGACACCGCCGGAGAAGTCCAGCGACTGCTTGCCGGTCAGCACCATCGCCGAGTCCGGCGTCATCACCAGCACGCCCTTGGTGTGCATGAGCATGGTGGCCTCGGCGTTCCAGTACGGCTGCGCGCCGACGTTGATGCCCGCGACCACGATGTTGATCTCGCCGCCGTCCTGGGTGAACTCGACGATCCGCTTGAGCGCGGCGGCGACCCAGTCCATGTTCTCCGTGCCGGATTCCATCGAGATCCGGGCGCCGGAGGACAGCGCGTACCACTCCAGCGGCACCTGCAGGCGTTCGGCGAGGTCGAGCGCGGCGATCACGCGGCGGCACTCGGGCTCCGAGAGCGCGCCCAGCGACTTGGTCGGGTCACCGAGCAGCAGCACGCGGGTGACGCCCTCGGGATGCTGGGTGGTCGGCGTGCTGACCACGCCGGCGACGATGGCCGCGGTGTTGCGGCCCTTCGGCCGGTCGACGGGGACCAGCGCGTGGTCGGCGTCGAGGTCGTACTCGGCGAAATCGCCCAGCACACCGGTCAATTCGTACGGGTACACGGTGTTGCGGCCCGCGGCGCGCAGCACCTTCTGGCGGTACTCGTCGAGCGGCTCGACCGGCTCGTCGGTCAGCTCGCCGACGGTCACCTCGGAACCGCCGGTCGCGCCGACCGTGATCCGGACGCCGACCTTGGTCAGCTCGCCGGTGTTCGGGTCACGCTGACGCGCGATGAGCAGGATCTCCTCCAGCCCGGCGCCACCGGCGGTCGGCAGCACGTGTCCGCCGATCGTGGCCAGCTCCTCGCTGGTGACATCCATCGGCGGCCAGATGTACATCACGATGCGGTTGGTGTTGAGCCGCTTGGCCGAAGGCCGCCGCGACTGCGCCCGGCGGATCGAGTCGACACAGGTGGCGATGGTGCTCTCCGCCGTGGGCAGGGCGAGCAGCCTGCCGTCGTGCTCGCGCAGCGCGGCCAGGTCGCGGACCTGAGCGAAGGCGATCAGGCGGTCGTCGGAGGGGTTGCCCTTGGCGACGCAGCGGAACAGGTAGACCTCTTCGTCGTCCGAGGACGGCAGGCGGGTCAGGTCGAACTTGCGCAGCCGCTCCATCTGCATGCGCTGTGCGATGTAGGGGTGCAGACCGCGGATCAGCCGCTCCTCCGCCATCCCGGTGGCCGAGGGACGGAAGGTGAAGTGGTGGTGCATGACCGCGCCGTTGCTGCCTGCCACCGTGGCGGTGATCCGGTGCACCTGCTGCGGCAGCTGGTACCCGCCGAGGACCTCCTGCAGGGCCGCGGCCATGGCGTCGAAGTCCTCGGGCTGGGCTTCCCAGCTGAGGTAGATGTCGGCGTCGATCGAGGCGGCGCCGTTGGCCAGCTCGCCGAGACCGCGCAGCGCGGTGCCGAGCTCATCGAAGCTCACCGCGGCCGAGACCAGGCTCGCGCCGTCGCGCTCGGCGACGACGAAGGACGTGCCGCCGACCTGCTCGGTGTGCACGCCGGTCAGACCCTTGTTGCCGTAGTAGCGGCGGGTCAGCACCTCGAGCAGCACGGTGTGCTCGGGCTTGTCGCGCTCGAGCCGCTGGCCGAGCAGCCGCACCAGCGGTTCGGTGCTGCGCACCATGTCGGCGATGCGGGTGGCGCGGTCGGCCGAGTCCGGGTTCGCGTCCAGGTAGGTCAGGTGCTTGCGGACGTTGGTGTAGACGCGGGCGCGGTTGCGGCGCAGCAGCGGCTGGCCGTACCAGCCGTAGACCAGGCCACGGGTGAGGTCGGCGATCACCGGGAAGCGCACCTGGGTGGCCGCGACCAGTCGCTCCAGCGCCAGGCCGACGGGCTCGCGCAGCACCTGGTCGGGCATCGGCTCGCGCAGCCACTCGCGCAGCAACGTGGTGATGACCTCGGCGGTGTCGGTCGGGCGCTGCTGGGCCAGGAAGATCCGGAACACCGCGGCCTCGAGATCGGGGGTCCGATCCAGCTCGGTGACGCCGTAGTGGCTCAGCGCCTGGGCGAGCTCGGCCTGGTACGCCTCGGGCAGGCCGGCCCGCTCGACGTCGAGGCTCTGCAGGTAGGTGTGGAAGTACTCGCGCGCGCTGTGCAGGTGACCGGCGCTGTGCTCGTCGTCGGCCGCGCGGTTGTGGCTCAGTTCGGCGAGATCGGCGAAGACCTGGACGAGTTCGAGTTCCTCGGCCAGCGGCCGGTGATCGCCTGCGACGGAATCACGGCGGGCCGCGAGGTATTCGTCGAGGACGCGGTGGTCGTCGTGCGGGTCGACGTCGAAGCCGAGCAGCAGGCTCCGCAGATCCTGCAGGCCGCGCGCCAGCCGCTCGTGCGGCTGCCGCGGGGTGGGCTCGGTGGGCAGGTCGAGTTCGACCGTCCCGACCGCTTCGGTCTCGCCTGATTCGTCGTCGTCGGCGAGGGGCTCCAGCCGCAGCAGCGGGGCACCGGTCTCGACCTGGGTACCGACCGAGACGGCGCATTCCTTGAGCCGGGCGCGGAACGGCGCGCGCAGCACCGTCTCCATCTTCATGCTCTCCAGCACGAGCACCGCGGCGCCTGCCTCGACCTCGGCACCGACCTCGAGCGGGGTGCCGACGACCAGGGCGGGCGCGGGCGAGCGGACGACGCCGCCCTCGTCCCGGCTGATCCGGTGGGTCACGCCGTCGACGTCGACCAGGTGGGTCGGTCCGTGGGTGCCGGTGATCAGGCGGTAGCGGGTGCCGTTGACGACGATCTGCCCGGTGTGCTGATCGAAACGCTCGAGATCGACATCGGCGGTGGTCAGTTCGGTACCGGCCTCGATGCCGACGCGGAACCGGTGCGCGCCGATGCGGGCCACGCGGACCCGGTAGCTCGCGCCGCGCAGCTTCAGGTCGAGCGGTCGGCCGCTCTCGTGCTGGACCTGCGGGCGGCCACCGGAGGCGGTGGACAGCAGGCGGTGCCGCTCGGCGCGCTCGTCGTCCTCGTAGGCGTCGATCGCGGCCGCGGCCAGTGCGATGGCGGAGTGCTGGTGGGTCACCAGGCGGCCTTCGCCGCGCACCCGGTCGATCCAGCCGGTGTCGGCGCTGGCGTCGATCACCTCGGGCTGGTCGAGCAGGTCCAGGACGAAGCTCTTGTTGGTCGCGCCGCCCTCGATGACCACCCGGGTCTGCGCCATGGCGCGGCGCAGCCTGCCGAGGGCCTCGTTGCGGTCGCGGCCGTAGGCGATGATCTTGGCGATCATCGAGTCGAAGTCGGCGGGGATGGTGTCGCCCTCGCTGACGCCGGTGTCCACGCGGATGCCGGGGCCCGCGGGCAGGTCGAGCCGCACGATGCGGCCGGGGGCGGGCGCGAAGTCGCGGTCGGGGTCCTCGGCGTTGAGCCGGGCCTCGATGGCGTGGCCGCGCTCGACCGGCGGGGTGCCCTCGAGCTTGACGCCGGAGGCCACCGACAGCTGCGCGTGCACGAGATCGACCCCGGTGGTGCACTCGGTGATCGGGTGCTCGACCTGCAGGCGGGTGTTGACCTCGAGGAACGCGAACAGCTGCTCACCCGGGTGGTACAGGAACTCGACGGTCGCCGCACCGCAGTAGCCGACCGCGACGGCGAGGCGCTCGGCGGAGGCCTTCAGCTCGCCGGTCTGCTCCGCGCTGAGCACGGGCGACGCGGATTCCTCGATGACCTTCTGATTGCGCCGCTGCACCGAGCAGTCGCGGACGCCGAGCGCCCACGCCGTGCCCTGACCGTCGGCGATCACCTGGACCTCGACGTGGCGGGCGCCGGTGACCAGCCGCTCCAGGAAGACCACGCCGCTGCCGAAGGCGCGCGCGGCTTCCTGCTTGGTGCGCTCGTAGGCGTCGACCAGTTCGGCCTCGTTGGTGATGACGCGGATGCCGCGCCCACCGCCACCGGCGGTCGCCTTGAGCATCAGCGGGTAGCCGATCTCGGCCGCGGCCTCGATGGCGTCCTCGACGGTGTCGACCGCGCCGCGGCTCCACGGCGCGACCGGGACCCCGACTTCCTCGGCGAGCAGCTTGGCGCCGATCTTGTCGCCCAGCTTGCGCATGGCCTCGGCGCTGGGGCCGATGAAGGTGACGCCGATGTGCTCGCACAGTTCGGCGAAGGCCGGATCCTCGGCGACGAAGCCCCAGCCGACCCAGGCCGCGTCGGCCTTGGTGGCCACCAGGGCCTGCTCGAGCACCTTGAGATCCAGGTACGGACGGGCCGCGGCCGGACCGAGGTCGTAGGCGACATCGGCGGCCCGGACGAACGTGGCGTTACGGTCGACGTCGGTGTACAGGGCGACCGTTTCGATCGGTAGCCCGCTCGCCGCTGCCAGATCACGGACGGCATGGATGAGCCGCATGGCGGCCTCTCCCCTGTTGACGATGGCGATGCGGCTGAACACTCGCCGACTCCTTTCCAATACCGAGTATGGGGCCCGGACGGGTACGAATTCGAACTCCGGTTCCAGGGCAGTGTGCACCTCTACTCCGTATATGTGAACAGCGTCCAAGGGTTACCCGCACGTATTGTTGGAGCCGGTCACGTCCCACCCCGGTCAGTGCGGGGTTCCCGGCGTGCCGCGGGCACGGCCCGGAGGCGGTACATCCAGTGTCCTCCGGATCGCACGACCGGCCGAAAGCCGCGCGCTACCCGGCGCGTCCCGCTCCCGTTCGCGTCACTTGACGGCGCCGGTGAGCGCGACGGAGGCGCCGAGCCCGATGATCATCGCCCCACCGGTGGCGCCGACCGCTTCCAGGCGGCGCGGCGAGCGGGCGAACCAGGTGCGCGCGGTGCCCGCGATCAGCGCCCGGCCGACCGCGAACAGCACCCCCGGCCCCGGCACGACGACGATGACGAAGGCCGCCGCGAGGAACGCGAGCAGATTCGGAAGCGGCACCATCCACCGACCGTACGGACCGATCAGCCTGCCCGGCAAAGGGTTTCCCGGCTCGGCCTTGCCTTGACCCCGGTGTCAATCCCTAGCGTGGCGGACGTGGGGCGGTGTGCCCCCGACGATCGAGGGAGAGACCATGACTCACACGGTGACCGCGGTAACGGATGCGACGTTCGCCGGCGCGGTGCTCGCGGCCGAGCGGCCGGTGCTGGTGGAGTTCACGGCGACGTGGTGCCCGCCGTGCAAGATGATCGAGCCGATGCTGCGCGAATTGGCCGGCGAGGAAGCGGACCGGATGACGGTGGTCCAGCTCGATGTGGACGCCAATCCACGCACGACCGCCGACTACGCCGTGCTGTCGATGCCGACGCTGATGCTGTTCCGCGACGGCAAGCCGGTGCGGACGGTCGTCGGCGCGCGATCGAAGCGGCGGCTGCTCGCCGACCTGGCCGGTGCGCTCTGACCCGGTTCAGAACAAAGCGCCCATGAGCCGGGTGCAGCGGGCGATCATCGCCTCGGCGCTTTCCTCCGGGTGCCGCAGCCACCAATTCACCAGCGCCGTCACCACGCCCATCCAGACATCGGTGAGCGCGGACAGGTCGGCGGCATCGGTGATGCCGCGTTCGGCGAGCAGGGCGGCGGCGCCGCGGTAGGCCTGCTCGGCGAGGCGTCGTTCGGCCCGGTGTGACGCCTCGGCCGCGATACCGTCCGGCGGATACGACCGGTCCAGGAGCACGTTCCAGTCGTGTGGACGGCGCGCCAGTACGGCGATGACGACTTCGAGCGTGTGCTCGGCCATTTCGATCCCCGGGGTGCCGTCGAAGACGGGCTCGATGGCGCCGCACACGGTATCGGCCGCCCGCTCGACGCACGCGGCGTAGAGGCCCTCCTTGCTGCGAAAGTAGTGGAACACCATGGGTTTCGAGACCCCGGCCGCCGTCGCCACCCCGCCCGGGGACAGCCCGGCGTAACCGACGCGGCTGATCTGCTCACCGGCGATGTCGAGAATCTGCCGTTCCCGCTCGGCGCGCGGCACACCCTTCGTTCCAGCGGTGCCCATCACGCCCTCCTTCCTCCGGTTGACCGTGCCCGGTCACCCGGTAATTTACCGCCTCCCCGGTAGCGGTCAATTGATCGGGCGACCATCTCGCGGGCATCGCTCCGATGGTTGACGTCGAATTGACCAAACGGTAATTTCCCTATTGGTCAGCTAGATGTCCGTTCAGCGAAAGGCGCCGATTCCATGGCGATGACGACTCCCCTGCTCCACGGCATTCAACGCACCGTGTCGGGCTCCCACGCGGTGAACGGCACCCCCTACGACCCGAACACGCCCTTCCACCCGCCGCGTGGGCGCTACCGCACCGTCCACTACGGCCTGATGTTCCCCGGCCTGCCCGCGCCGCTGAACTTCCTGGACTTCATCACCGTGATCGGGCAGCCGAAGGTGCGGGCGTTCCGCAACGCGCATCTGATCGAGACCTCCGCGGCCGACACCGCGAACCTGCTGGCGGGCACGGCGGTCCGGTTCCCCGGCCAGTTCCGCGGCTTCCAGGTGGCGCGCGACCTGGAACTGGCGCCGGATGCGAGCCTGATCCGGTTCGGCGAGGACTTCGCTCTGCGCGGCAGCTATCCGAATTTCCTGGTCACCTACCGTAATCCGGAATTCCGGGCAGATCTGCGGGTGCGCGCCACCGACAAGATCGCGCATTTCGCCAAGCTGCGCGGTGGGCTCTACGACCATTGGTCGCTGCTGTGCGAGTACGAGGGCACCGTCGACCATCAAGGCACCCGCTACGACCTGTCCGGGCTCAGCACGCTCGAATACGCCCGCGCCGTCGCGGTCGACCTGTTCATCGCCTACTTCACCTATCAGATCATCAATATCGACGCCGACACCCAGGTGCTGATGGTGGAAGTGCGTGGGCCACTGGGCGTTCCGTTCCAGCAGACCGTGTACGTGCGATCCCGCACCGACCACGGCGGCGCCTACGAGAACGGCTACCGGTACCGCGTCACCGAGTACGAACCCACGCCACGACGCACTCCCGAAGGCCGGGACATGACCCTGGCCACCGCGTTCACCTGGGCCGTCGACGACGACAACGGCGACCCCCTGATCCACATCGACGCCGTCGCCAACGACGACTACGTCTACGGCATGGCCGGCGGCTACGTCGGCAGCTACCGCTACACCGGCACCTTCCGCGGCCGTCCCGTCACCGGCACCGGCTACGTCGAACAGATCGGCACACCCTGAGCCCCTACCCCGACTCCGTACGACAGCTCGCTCGTCGCCGCACCGGGGAGCGGCGGTCAGCGGGCCGGGAAGCGCAGGATCCGGTCGTCGCCGGCGCGGATGTCGCCGCGGCCGTCGGTGTTGGAGGTGGTGAGCCAGAGGGCGCCGTCCGGGGCCACCGCGACGGTGCGCAGGCGGCCGTACGAATCCTGGAGGAAGGCGACCGGATTCGTCGCGTTGCCGTCGGACAGCGTTGCGGTCCAGAGTCTTTCACCACGGAGCGCGGCCAGGTAGAGGGTGTCGCCCGCGATGGCGATGCCGGAGGGCGAGGATTCGGCGGTCGACCAGGTGAGCAGTGGCTCGGTGAAGCCGCGGTCGGCGCCGCCCGCGCCTTCGACGGTGGGCCAGCCGTAGTTGTGGCCCGGTTCGATCCGGTTGAGCTCGTCCCAGCGGTTCTGCCCGAACTCGGCGGCGTAGAGGGTGCCGGTGCGGTCCCAGGCCAAGCCCTGCACGTTGCGGTGGCCGAGGCTCAGGACCGGTGATCCGGCGGTCGGATTGCCCGGCGCCGGTGCGCCTTCGGGCGTGAGCCGCAGGATCTTGCCGTTCGGACTCGCCGGGTCCTGTGATCGCGTGCTGTCGGCCGCGTCGCCGGTGCCGACGTACAGCATGCCGTCCGGCCCGAAAGCGATCCGGCCGCCGTTGTGGTTGCCCGCCTTCGCGATTCCGGTGAAGACGACCTCCGGCGCACCGCCCGGCCGGAAGCGCACGATGCGATTGTCCTCGGCCGCGGTGAAATACGCGTACACGTACCCGGTGTCGGCGTAGTCGGGCGCGACGGCGAGGCCGAGCAATCCGCCTTCACCGCGCGCGACCACACCGGCCACCTGATGCACGACCTCCGGCGCGCGGCCGCGCGTCACGCGCAGGACGCGGCCCGAATCCCGCTCGGCCACCACTGCGGCGCCGTCCGGCAGGAACGCCAGCCCCCACGGCACGTCGAGTCCGTGCGCGATCTCCTCGGCGGAACCGAGGGCGGGACTGCCGGCGGGAGTGCTCGGCGCGGTCGAGGTCACGGCGGCGGGCCCGCTCCGGTCCGGCTCGTCGCTCGCGCAGGCGGTGACCGCGAGGGCGACCAGCGCGGCGCCGAGGACAGCTCGTGGGCGACCGGTCGTCACCCCACCATGGTGTCAGATCAGCTTGGCGAGTTGGTCGCGGTCGGTGGCGTCGAGTTTGATGCACGCGCGGTAGATGTGCCCCTCGACGGTGCGGACCGAGACACAGAGCCGTTCGGCGATGGCCCGGTTGGACAGCCCACGGCCGATGAGCGCGGCGATCTCCCGCTCCCGTTCGGTGATCGGGAGGGGACGGGCGGCGGCCGTGATCGCCGGCGTGCAGGCGCCGTCGCAGCGGGCGGCGAGTGCGGCGGCGCGGGCCGCGGCCTGGGCGCTGGGACGGCGCCGGCCGGCGTGGTCGAAGATCGGGACGGCCTGGGCCGCAGCGTCGGCGGCGGCCAGCAGCAGCCCCGCGTTCTCGAACTCGACACTGACCGCGGCGAGCGCCTCGGTATCGCCGTGGGCCAGCGCGGCGGCGTGCCGGGCGTAGATTCCGGCTACCGGTCCCTGGACGCGAGCCGCGACGGCGGCCAGCCGGGTGGCGAGGGATCGGTCACCGAAGCGGGCGGCGTGGTGCAGCGCCTCGGCCTCCTGCGCGTACTGGCCGGTGCGGTGGGCCAGGTCGGCCGCCTTGCGGGCCAGGTCGATCGCGGCGTGCTGGCTGTGCTCTGCCGCGGCCACCCAGGCGCGCGCGATCATCCGCTGCGGCTCGTGCAGGGCCATGTGCGGACCGCTGTGCTCCTCGGCATCGGCGAGGACCCGTTCGGCCTGGTCGACCTCGCCCACCGCCGCGTAGGCACGGGCCAGCACCAGCCGGGCGGGCAACTGCCAGGGCAGAGTGCAATCGGCGTTGAGCGCGGCCAGCGCCTGTTCGAAGGCGGTGATCGCGTCCCGGAACCGGCCGCGGTAGGTCGCGACGACGCCGATCCCGATGCGGGCGATGGCCCAGCCGGCGAACTGGCCCGCCGAGGAGAACTCCCGGTACTCCGAGGCCCGCTGTTCGGCGCGGTCCAGGTCACCGATCATCGTCAGGGCCATCACGTCGCCGTAGCGCACCATCACCCGGATCAGGCCGTCGGTGGACTTCTGTTCGGTCGTGATCCGGGCCGCGATGGGCGCGAAGTCGGCGCCGCGGCCGACGAACGGCAACGCGAGACCGAGGGTGAACGCGGCGAAATCGACGGCTTGCCGGGGCGAGTCCGGATCGGCGAGCACCCGCTCCGCCTCCGCGACGCCGACGGCGAGCCGGTTCTCGTGCACCGCCATCGCCGCCCGGACCGCGTCGACCAGCAGCCGCAGCGACGGATGCTCGACGCGGGCGGCGACCAGGTCGATCAGCTGGTGGGCCCGGTCGACATCGCCGAGCGACCAGAACTGCAGGCTCGCCCGCGGCAGGCCCCACTGCACGACCTGCAGCGGATCGAGCCGGTCGGGGTCGAACCGGGCCAGGATCTCGTCGGCTTCGTGCGGCTTGCCCTGCCACAGCAGCGCCCGCGACAGCAGCTCGGCCGCGCGCAGGCCACCGCAGCGGTCGCAGGCGGCGCGGGCCAGACGCTCCCCCAGCGGCAGATTCGCCAGCGCGATCGCGTCCTTGGCGGCATTGATCAGCAGCACGATGTCGATCGGGTGATCGCTGTCGACGCACAGCTGTGCCAGCCGGATCCGTTCCGCCGGCGTGTCCAGCGTCCGGTCGCGCAATGTCTCGACGATGCGTCCGCGCCGCGTGCGGGCCGCGGCGGTGCCGATCCGGCGGCGGACCACCTCGCCGAGCAGCGGGTGACTGAACCGGACCTCGACCGAGCCGCCGTGGCGGCAGACCCGGATCAGGCCGCTGAGCTCGGCGGCGTCGACGGCGTCGACGCCGACCAGCTCGGTGAGGATGTCGATGTCGAGCGGCTCGTAGACCGACAGCATCCGCAGCGCGTCGAGCACCGGTTCGCTCGTCCTGGTCAGCCGCTCGTCGAGCAGGTCGACCAGCCCGGACGGCACGGCGGTCGGACCGCGCAGCTGCCAGACCCCGTTGACGTCGGTCAGCGTGCGCGCCTCGACCGCACCTTCGACCATGTTGCGCAGGAACAGCGGGTTGCCGCCCGAGGACTCCCACATAACGTCGGCGCTGAGCCCTTCCAAGGTCCCGCCCAGCACCGTCTCGACCAGGGCGGTGCATTGCGGCTTGGACAGCGGTGTCAGTTCGACACGCTCGAGGAAGCCGTCCTTCCACAGTGAGGTGATCGCGTCGGGCACGGGCTCGCCGGAGCGGACGGTGGCCACGATGCGCGCGCCGCGGTCGACGGCGATCTGGTGCACCAGGGTGGCGGAGAGGGTGTCGAGCAGGTGCGCGTCGTCGACGCCGATCACCGTATCCGGCTGGGTCAGTAGGTTTTCCCGCGCCGAGTGCAGCAGGGCGAGGGGATCGCGCGAGGCCGACGCGGCGATCCAGGGGGCGAAAGCGCCGAGCGGAATGGCCTGCGACGAGGCGGTGCACGCCACCCAGCGGACCGGGTCCGCGAGCACCGAGGTGACCAGCCGGGCCAGCGTGGTCTTGCCGATGCCCGCGGCGCCGACCACTATCACTCCGCCGGTGTTCCCAGTCGTCAAAGCCGTACGGACGGTGTCGAATTCGGCGGGGCGATCGAGCAGTTGCCACCATTCGCCCATACCCCGAAATTCTAGTTCGCGACCGGCTCCCCCACAACGAGCCCGGGCAGTGGTCATGGCGGCAATTCGGTCGCGTCGCGGGGCTCCAGCCGCGGCGCGTTGTTGACGTCGTGGCGATAATCGCTGGACGCCTCGTACACCCGTTTCTTGAGCCGGTTGATCGACCCGAGCGGGCGATGCGCGTCCAGGCCGCGCCAGGAGTTGAACGACAGCACGTCGTCGCCGTAGGCGCGGCGCTGCGGCGTGTAGGGGTCCTGGACGTCGAACCGGATGGTCGCGACGGTGCGATGCGGAGACGCCTCCTCCGGCCACGGCACGGTCGCGTCCTCGATCGGCATGGTCGCGGCGTCGGTGCACAGCTGCGCGCGCAGTTCGTAGGTGGCGCTGTGCGTGGCGAAGAAGTCGACGACGGCGTCCTGATGGGCATTGACCCCGGCCGTGGCGCTTACCGGTTGTCCTTGCAGCGCGGCGACTTCCGGCGACACCGGCAGGTAGAGCAGCTTGGCGACGTAGTCGCCGTAGCGCAGCGGTGCCGAGGTGTAGAAGGTCTCGCCGAGGATGTGGGTGTTGGGCGCGACGAACACGCCCAGATTCGGCGGCACCTGCGTGCCGATGCGCCGCAGCACGTGCTTGTCCAGGGCCGCGACGAGATCGCTGCCCGCACGAAGGACTTCGTCGGGCAGCCGGGCCAGCACCCAGGCGGTCGGCATGCCCTGGGTGAGATAGGCGTGCGCGTCGGCGAACAGGAACTCTCGGTGGGTCACCATGATGAAGTCCTGGGTGGTGGCCTCGTCGCCGGGCATCGCCCGCGGGCCGTGCACGCCGAGCACCTTGATGCCGAGGCCGCGCACGCCCCGCAGCTGATCGCTGCGGATCACCCCGGAGGTGCTCGACAGCCGGGCGATGACCGGGTACGTCGCCGGGGTGGCGAACAGGCCCTGCGCCAGCTCCGGCGGCAGCCCGGCCGGCACGGTCAGCTCGCCGCGCAGGATGCCGTGACTCTTGGCGTGCGCGTCGCGCAGTCCACGCTTGTACTTGCGGTAGGCGCGTTCGTTGTTGTCGCGCAGCACCGCGATGATCTTGTCGATGATCTGTTCTTCGTCGGGGCGCGGCTGTTCCAGGTCGTCGCGGAAGCGCAGGTAGGTCATCGCGGAGTCCTCCACGGCGCGAAGGGATTCGCGACGCCGTCGAGCGCGGGCGCCAGCGTGGGGAAATGACGCAGCAGCACGGTGCGCATGCTGTTGTCGCGCACCCAGGCCATGCCCGCCTCGGTGTAGATCTCGGACCGGAAGTCGGTGGTGAAGAACCGGTCGGCCGACAGCCGCCGCGACGCCATCAGCACGAAGATCCGGAAGGCGGTGTCGCTGAAGCCGAAACCGGGTGGCTTGGGCTCGGCGTACAGGCCGACCATCAAGTCGACGTCGTCGACGGTGCCGTAGATCTGTTCGAGTTCACGCGCCCACTGTGGATTGTCGGTCAGCTCGTCGAAGGAGGCGGCGGGCCGCAGCCGCAGCTGACGCCGGAACTCGTTGTAGCGCGGCACCCCTCGCTCGCGCACCCGCAGGATGTCGATGGTGGCGAGGTCGATCAGCGGGCGGCCCGGCCTGGCGAGTTCCTGCAGGTGGCGCGGGTAGTTGTGCAGCGTCAGCGCGCCGGGATGGGCGCGGCCGAAGGAGTAGAACAGGGTGTCCATCGGAGTCTCGGCGAGCCGCTCGCGGATATGGGCGACGCCCAGCTCGGGGAACGGATACTCGGCCAGCACCCGGTCGTCGGTGAGACTGCGCACCACGAGGTCGTCGGGGATCAGCGGGTGCATCCGGTACACCGAGACGAACTCCTCGGTCAGCGCGTACGGCACGCCGTGGTCCTCGACCGCGGAACCCGGTATGCCGGAGAGCACTTCGTTGCCGACGAGCCTGCCGAACCGGCGCGAGATCCGCTCGCCGAGGACACCGAACCAGTTGGCGCGCATAGCGGCGACGGTGGTGGGGTGGGCGATGATCGCCGGCGTCCAGTCGACGGTGTGGATCTTGGCGATCAGCGCGGCGTTGATCAGGCGCGCGGTGTCGTAGAGCTGCTGGTCGTCCAGGTCGGGGTAGCGCCGCGACAGGCGGCGGCAGATCGCGTTGTGCTCGCGCAGGAACAGCGAATGCAGCAGCGCCAGGCCGACCCAGGCATTGGCGGCCGCGTCCGAGAGCGCGAGCAGGCTCGCCGCGTCCAGCGGGGGCAGGCCGAGTTCGTCGACCACCAGTTCGCCGTTCTTGCCGGACCGCAGTGCGGCCGCGAATGCCGCTGTGCTGCCGTAGATCTGGGAGGCGTCCCACCAGTGCGAGTCCTCGGTGACATAGCTCGGCGGGTCGCCGGGTTCGGCGCCGGGAACGGACACGGTGCGCTGGATCGTCATCGGCCGTTCGGGCCAGGCGTCGTGCTCGTCGAGGGTCACCCGGAACGGCTCGCTGTCGGTGCGGGTGTGGCTGAACCAGTCGTGCACCTCGAACTGGATCCAGGCCGCGGCCAGCAGGTTCAGCGTGGTGGCGGGCTCGAAGCGGTCGCGGGCCAGCAGACGCAGGCTGACCTGGCGCGGGTTCGGTTCCTGGATCCGGGCGGAGTCCTCCGGGTGGCTGTCTTCGGGGGCGAAATTGCGCCCGAAGCGGCAGCCGACCGAGCCGGTGCGCGGATCGGCGGCGCTGTTGTACGAGCCGTCGATGGTGCGCGCGCCCCGGTGTTCCCCGGTCGTGTCCGGCGGCAACGGTCCGGCCGGATGCGGGCCGGTGTCGAAGAGATTGCGGGACCGCAGCTTGCTGCGCAGGCCGACCAGCACGGCCAGCCCGAGCGGCGCGGGTAACCGGAACCAGCCCACGCGCCGGTCGAGCGCCTCCGCGGCCTCGACGGCGGCGCGGGCGACGAACGACAGCTGGGGTGGCGACGATTGCGGCGGAATCGCCGGCTGTGCCTCGACCATCGAGAACCTCCACGTAGCGTGACTGGCTCGAACCGCGGTGTACGAGAAGTGGTCGAAGATCAGTTTCCGGCACGGGGTGACCTATGTCACGAGTAGTGCACTACTCAGGGCTCTGACCGGCCCGCCCCGGCGGCCGTGGTGACGCCCGCGACCCGGCCCGCGGCAATCGAGTAGCGAATTACGCGCGCCGCGGGACGGGTGCGTGGGTGAGGCTGCTCGGGTGAATACTCCGATCGAAATCAAGGTCAATCTCGACGGGGACCTCGTCGATGCCCAAACCCGGCTGGGGTGTACCAACGCCGCCGCGATCAGCCGGGACGTGTGGTTCGCCGAGCCACGCGTCCCCGGCGCCCGTGGCGGGCCCGCCTTGCTGGCGGGCCGGATCGCCATCCGGCTGCGCAGTGGCGACTACGACGACCTGACCGTCAAACTGCGGCCCTGCACTGCCGCCCAGCTGGTGGGCCGCTGGTCGACGCCGTTCACCGAGCCCGGGATGCAGTTCCGCGTCGAGGGCGACTGGTGTGGTGACCGCCGGGTGCTGTCGGCCTCGGTGGTGAGCAGGCGCCCGGCCGGCTCGCTGCGGGTGGCCGCCCTGTGCGGCGAGGATGTCACCGAGGCCCTCGATTCGGCCCAGCGCCAGTTCCTGGTCAGCTGCACGCCCCCCGGTGTCGTGGTCGATCATCTGCGCGCGATGGGCCCGGTCGCGTCGACGAAGTGGACGAACGTGGCCGTCGGGGAGCTGGCGGTCGACGCCGAGCGGTGGACCGTGGACGGCCTCGACCTGTTGGAACTGTCGCTGAGAGTGACTCCCGACCCGGGGGAATCCCCCACCACGCTGCACGCGCGCGCCCTCGACGTGCAGCACCGGTTCCATGCCGCGATCCGCGGCCACGGCCTCTCGATCTCGACCGAGATGACCAAGACCGAGCAGGTACTCACCACGCTGACCACCGCGGGATCGATCGTCGGCGAGTAGCGCGCTACGTCGGCCGCACCAGGAGCGGCTCGCCGGTCTCGCCGTCCGACTCCGGCGCTCCGGCGCGGCGTGCACCGCGCAGCCCGGCGAAGACCGGATCGTCGAGGGCCCGCGCGGTCACCTCGTGTCCGAGGGCACGGTAGGCCTCGAAATCCCATTCGCTGTAGAGCTGATCGCCGGTGGAGGTGTACGGGAAGTCCGGGTGTGCCCTGCTGTAGTTCTCGAGGTCCCAGCTCAGGTCGTCGATCAGCTGCGATCTGAGGTAGTAGATGTCGGTGGTGGCGCCGTCGAGATGCCGGGCGATTCCGTGCGCCCACGCCTTGTGGGCCCGCTTCCGCTCGCCGCGCAGCATGTGCCCCAGATCGATGCTGATCTCCACGCAGTGGTCCATTCGCGCCGTCGCGATGGCCTCGGCCAGCGCGCAGAACCGGTCGTCGGGACTGCCGCTGGCGTCGAGGACGAGCACCGCCGCGGGCCGCCTGCGCAGCGCCTCCACCAGTCCGAGGTTGTCGTAGTGCCCGCCGTCGGTGACGTAGAGCCAGCGGTCGTACAGCGACGGATTGCCGAACGCCTCGCGCAGCAGCCGGTACGGCCCCGGTTTGTCGGCCCAGCTGGACACCGCGGGCAACCCGGCGGCGAGCCTGCCCTGCGGGACAGGCTGCCAGTACGGGTTCGGCAGCCACACCCCCAGGCGGGCGTTGAGCAGGGCGAGCAGGATCCGCACCGGCCGGGTGCGGGCGCTCTCCCGGCCGGTGAGCGGGCTGAAGGCGGCGCCGCTGATCGCCATCGCGGCGGGCACCGTGACATCGCGATACCGGTAGTCGGCCAGCTGCTCGTAGGTCCCGGTCGGGCGCAGGCCGTCCTGGGTCAGGGCCCGATCACCGACGACGCCGATGCGGTCCGGATCGAAGACGAACGGCACGCAGCCGCGCCGGGTGGGCACGAACGCGACATCGTTGGCGTTGGCGGCCGCAGCGATGACCAGCCGCGGTCCGTGCCCGACCGGCGTGCCGTAGTCGGAGTACCGCAGCGCGGTGCTGTAGGGCAGCGGCACCGCCTGGTGGGAGCGCGGATCCTTGTCCACGAGAAAGGCTTTCGACAGCGCTTCCCGGTAGTAGGTGTGCAGCGAGGTGCGGTTGGCGTCGGTGAAGACCTTGATCGCGACGGCGATGCCGATCAGCCACCAGGCCAGTGTCCAGTTCGAGCGGGCCTGCGGATCGGTGGCGAAGACCGTCGTCCAGCGCAGCAGCGCGACGACGGCGACCGCGACGATCAGCGCGCTGCCCAGCCACGGGGCGACCGTCTTGCGCACCACCGTGAGCACGCGCCCGTACCAGCCGCTCGCCGCGTCGCCGGCGTGCAGGCCCTTCCAGGCCGAGCGCCCGAGCCCGATCACCGCGACCAGCGTGGCGGTGAAGGTGAGCGCGCCCTTTCCGCCCGGGTCGACGAGCCCGGCGAGCGCCGTGGTCGGCGCGTCGGCCGAGCCGTCCGTCAGCCTGCTCAGCGCGTACAGAGCGACCGGGACACCGACGAGCAGGACCGCCAGCGGCACCCCGGCGCCCAGCAGCAGCCGCGACGCCTTCGCGAAGAAGTTGCGCATCCGATCCGGCACCATGGTCAGCCGATCCCAGGCCTTCTCCACCACGAATGCCGCCAGGGCCAGCGCGAACGGGCCGAGCGCGATCGCCAGGTACCAGTACCCGCCGGCCGGAACCAGGTGGAGTTCCAGCCGGTCGCCGTCACGGGTGAGGACGTCGATGTCGTCGAGCAGCCAGCCCAGCCACCACGACACCGCCAGCAGCGCGATCCCGACCAGCGTCGCGTTCACGACGATGCCGTAGAGCAGGGAGAACACGGCGCGGAACTTGTCGGTGCCGCGCGGCATCAGGTAGCGCGTGCGGCGGCGCAGATAGGCCAGTTCCGAGGATTCGAGCGCGTACGGATCGGTGAAATTGCGGTGCAGGATATGCATGGCCGCGGCGATGTAACCGCCGCCGCTCACCCCGACCACGGCGGTCGCGCGCTGGTAGAGCCGCCGATCGCGCAGCACCTGCAGCGCGCCGAGACAGAACGAGGCGGACCGGATGCCGCCGCCGGAGCAGCAGATGATCAGCCCGTCGGGTGTGGTGGCGGCGGTCGGGGTCTGCGCGTAGTGGGGTTGCGACGGGTCGTCGCCGGCGAGCCGGTTCTTGGTGCCGCTGTACCAGATGACGGCGGTGATCACGAGGGCCACCAGCAGGAAGAACAGGTGCAGGCCCGCCTGGGTGCGCAGCAGCGTCACCGTGGTGCCGCCGCACGAGGCGGGCTCGCCGGTCAACCGGATCGCCAGCACGAGATCGGCCACGCCGTCGAGCGCGGACAGGATCAGCGAGCCCGCGAAGACCAGCTTCGCGAACCGGGTGTACTTCGTGTCCAGCCGCAGCGAATAGATGTAGACGTAGTACCGGTAGGTCGCCGTCGGCGCCGCGATCGCCATCATGGCGCCCACCAGCAGGGCCAGCAACCCCGCGGTGTGGCATTCCGCCGGCGTGCGCGCGCCGAGCGGAAACACCATCGTCGCCTGCACCGCCACGAGGAACACCACGATGCCGGTGGTGGACGCGAAGACCTTGCCCCGCCCGACCTGTTCGATGGTCGCCAAACCCGAGGTGACGTGGTCACCGCTGGCCCGCACGGGCGACCCGGTGTGCTGTTCCGCTGTGGTCATGGCCGGTCGGTGAGGTTGGCGTCCCAGCCGACGTGGTACCGCACCATCATGGTGCCGTCGGCGTACGGGACGACATCGAGAACCCGCATCGTCGCGGGTCCGGGGAACCCCGTTCCATGGGTACGGAGCGCCTTCTGGGCCCAGCCGAGGGAGGAGACGTCGGTCCGGTCGATTCCCCTCGTCCCGACGCCGTTGTCGGGATCATCGGCCGGACCTTTCGTCGCTTCGAACCACGCTTCACCGGTGTCCGGGCTGGCTGCCAGGACCGCGTCCTCGGTATCCGAATCGAACATCTCCGGTGTCCTTTCGAAACGTGGGGAGATTCCCACACCGATATCGTCGCGCACCCGGTACCCGCATCGAACGCGTAATGCACTACTCCATCTCCGCGGGGCGATTCGCCCGAGAGCAGTTCCATCAGCGGATCATGAATGCGATGCCGCCGGACCAGGTTTTCGAACCTGTTCACGATCAACGCCGACACCGCGTTCCTGGATCGGCGCCCGTTCACGCCGTGAGCGTGCGGCCGATCGTCGCCGCCACCGCCGCGTGCGCGAGGTACTCGGCGATATCGTGCGCCCGCTCCTTGGGGTTCTCGACGGGCAGATCCCGCAGCTCGGGTCCCCACGCCTGCCGCAGCGGGCAGCCGATGGCGATCGGGTCGCCGGCGTACCAGGTGTTGAGCCAGTCGCCGACCCGTTCCGGCCGGTGCGGGCCGCCGCTGAGCAGCTTGCCGTAGATCCCGTCCAGTCCCAGCGGACTGCCCGCGGTGACGAGCAGGCGCACGGTCAGCTCCCGGGGCAGCTGGGTGAGCAGATCCATCGCCACCACCGTGCCCAGACTGTGGCTGACCAGCACGAGCTCGTCGCTGGTCGGCATGTCGGCGAGCACGGTGTCGAGCACTCCTTTGCGGACCTTCTCGTCGTCGAGGTAGGCCGCGACGTCCCGGAAGATCGCCCCGATGAGCAGCGAGTCCAGCCCGCTGCGCGCGGCGATCCAGCCGAGCTGGTCGCGCACCCGGCCCAGGACGACCGAACCGAATCCGAAACGCTCCTCGGCCATCGGGTCGGCGGGTGCCTCCGCCGCGGTCGGCATCCCGAGGCGCTGGGCGGCCTCGGCGACCAGGCTCTCGTACAGCTCCGATCCGGTCTCGACGACCGCTTCGCGGGCGCCCAGGCTCGCGACGAGCTGGTCACCGTAGAACGGGAAGTGGACGTCGGCGGGATCGATCGGGCTCAGCTCCGCGAGGGTGAGGCCCTTGTTCAGGCCCGCGGTCCAGGCGCGTCGCAGCGCGGCCGGATCGCGGCCCTCCTGCCCGCGGCCGTGCAGGAACACCACGCTGCGTTTGCCACCGAACGCGGTCGGCCTGCCTCGGGTGCCGCGCACGATCGTCTCGGCCGCCGAATCCGGCTGTGGCGCAGTGGCTGTCGCGTCGACGACGACTGCTGCTGCCAGGCCCGCGGCGGGACCGAGTTCGTCGAGCAGCGCGCGCTGTGCGGGATCGAACGTGCGGGCGCCGAGATCGCGCAGCAGCACGCTCACGCGGACGCCTTCATTGGCGACCCAGTCGATCGCGTCGTCACCGTCGCCGCCCTGCCACGGCTGGGCGTCCTTGCGCAGCACCCGACCCTGGCCGTCCTTCTTGGGCACGCCGGCGTGGTGCACGGCGACGATCTCCCACTGATCGTTGAAGACCGGCGAACCGGAGTTCCCCGGTTCGGTGTCGGAGGTGTAGTGCAGGAAATCGTCGAGCTGCAGATCGAGCCGGTTGTCCCGGATCGAGATCTCCTTGAGCCTGCCCAGCGGGTGGCCGACGACGTTCATCGCCTCCCCGATCACGATCTTGCCCGGCTTGGCGATCAGCGGATTCCAGCCGAACGTGTCACCCGGGGCCGTACCATCGGCGCCCGGCGCCACCCGCACGAGGGTGTAGTCCAGATGCCGGTCGGTGACGAAGAAGTCGCCCGGCGCGAGATCGAAACGCACCGTCTGGGTCGGCACATTGTCGATGCCGGCTTCGGCCGCGAATTCGATCATCACCGATTCGGCGACGTCGACGCTGGGCAGCACGTGGTTGTTGGTGAGCAGCAGCTGCGGCGAGACCAGCGACCCGGTGCCGATCGGCACTCGACGGCCGTGGTCGGACAGCGAGATCCGGGCGACGGCGGCGGCCGCGCGGGTACCGCGGGTGAGGAAGTTGACGGCCTGCAGGTCGTTGGCGAAGCCGATGACCCGCTCCAGCGAGCGGATGCTGTCGAGCGGGTCCTGCCTGCCCAGTTCGATGACCGCCTGGGCGGGTACCTCACCGCCGGCCAGCAGCCGGTCGGCGCGGGCGAGGATCTGTTCCTCGGTGTCGACGACGTCGGATTCGGCCACCCGGCGTTTGCGGGTCACCTCGTCGCGCTCGGCCGCGCTGTCGGCGAACCGGCGCGCCGCGGCGGCCACCTGTTCGCACCGTGCGGTTGTACGGGTTTCGCTCTCGGTATCCATGGGTCACCTCGCCCGGGAAGGATGCAGCTGATCCCTCAGCGTGAGCGGGTGGCCCGGTGCCGGGCACGAGTAGCCGACCACTCGATTCCCGACCGCCGCGCACGGCACTTCGCGAAGGCCGCGAGCCCCTGCTCAGCGTGGCATCCTGAATACATCCGGATCGTCACGATCAGGGAGTTCTCATGATCACCAGCACATCGCGCGGACATCGTCCCCGCCGGCACATCGGCCTGGTACTCACCGTTCTCGCCGCGGCCGCGCTCGCCGCGTGCGGCACGAGTACCGAACCGGTCGACCCGACCCGCCCCACCCCCACCCAGGTGCCGGAAATCGGCACCGCGGCCGCCGATGAGCTGTGCGACATGATGCGCGCCGAGATCGGCAACTGGCAGCAGCAGGGGCCTGCCATCGCCCGGGTGTCCTACAACGGCACCGTGCACAACTGGGCGCTGCGCAACGGCGCCATCAACACCGCGATCACGCTCAACCGGGGCGCGATCGACACCGTCACCATCGAGCGCTGTCCGGACGTCCGTGACCAGGTGCTGGCCACCCTCGACATCAGCGATCTCGCCTCCGGTCTGGCCGGATTCTGACTCAGACCGTGGCGCCGGTGCCGAACCACTGCTCGGCGAGCTCCGCCGAGTCGGTGCCGAGCGCGTGCCCGATCGACTCCCAGGACGCGCCCGTCGCCCGGACGAAGCGGACGGCCTCGACGAGCCGCTGTCGCGCGGACTCCGAATCCTGGAAGGCCAGCCGCACCGGCATCAGCGCCCGCATCTCGAACTGATGGCACTCCCACTCCTCGAGCACCAGCCGGGTCAGGGCGGGGTCGAGCCGGTCGGACGGGCTGTGCAGGCGACGCTCGGCGGGAGCGTGGCCGAGTGGGTGCGCCGAGCGCCGCCATGGCTGCCCACGCCATCGGCCGCAGGAGCACTGCGCCCGCCAGCCGATCGGGTCGCGCGCGTCGTCGTCGGCGACGATGTCGACGACCCATCCGTGATGACACTCGAACACAGCATTCATACCGACTCCGATGTCGATTCCTACGACTCGGCCCACAGAATCCGACCGACTGGTGTGTGAGACTGGTCTTCCCAGGTACTCACCATCGACGTCTTCGCGGCACGGCGCAACCACCTCACCCCGATATTGGGAGCAATCACACAACCGCGAGACCGGGCGTGGGATCACCGGTACGATCCGGCCGCCGCGCAGGCAGCGCGGCGGCCGGACGCGAGATCAGCGCAGCGTGACCGTGGTCGGCAGCGCGGCGAAGCCGCGGTTGTTCGACGAGTGGATCCGCACGAGGTTGTCGGTGTCGATCTCGTAGTCGGCCACCGCGGCGACGATCTCCTGCAGCGCCACCCGCAGCTCCAGCTGGGCCAGATTCATACCCAGGCAGTGGTGACGGCCGGCGCCGAAGGCCAGCGAGGCACTGGTGTCGCGGTCCAGATCGAAGGTGTCGGGATCGGCGAAGATCGCCTCGTCGCGATGCGCCGAGCCGGTCAGCAGCAGGATCCGGGCCTGAGCGGGGATCTCGACGCCGTGCAGCTCGATCGGCGTGGTCGTGGTGCGCAGCTGGGACTGGGTGGCCGGGTCGTAGCGCATGGACTCCGCGATCCAGTCGTCGATGCGGCCGTCGAAAGCGGCGCGGCGCTGCTCGGGGTGCAGCGCGGCGCTGTGCCAGGCGTTGCCGAGGGTCAGCATGACCGTCTCGATGCCCGCCCCGACGAGCAGGATCAGCACCCCGACGATCTCCTCGGGAGTGAGCCGGTCGTCGCCGTCGGCGGCGTCGAGCAGACCCGAGAGCAGATCACCGGTCCGCTGCCGGCTGCGGGCGATGGTCAGCTCCGTGTAGTACCCGACCAGTGCCCCGATGGCGGCCATCGCCTCCGGGCGCAGATCGGTCGACTCGGCGTCGGTGTACATGATCTCCATGCCGAGCTTGCGCAGCAGCTCCCGGTCCTCCTCCGGCACGCCGACCAGCTCGGAGATCACGTCGGTCGGGAAGGGACCGGCGAAGTCGGCGATCAGGTCGAAGCTGCCGCCCTCGAGCAGCGGTCGCAGAGTGCGGCGGGCGATCTCGCGCAGCCGCGGCTCGAGGCTCTGCACCCGGCGCTGGGTGAACGCGCGGACGACGAGTTCGCGCATCCTGGTGTGCTTGGGCGGGTCCATCGCCACGAACGAGAAGAACTTCTCCGCCTGCGGTCCCCAGAACGCCGGTTCCATGCGCAGGCCGTTGGCGCTGGAGAAGCGATCGGAATCGCGCAACGCCGCCCGGACGTCGGCGTGCCGCGACAACGCCCAGAAGTCGTCGGTGTCGTTGCGGTAGACAGGGGACTCGCTGCGCAACCTGGCATAGTACGGATACGGATCGGCATGGACAGCGAAGTCGTAGGGGCTGAACTGCAGGGGCATGGCCGTGCCTTTCGCGGCGGCGGGACCAGCCACGCCACCACCGGTCTCGAGTCGGGCTGACAGGACGACCGTAGCCGAGAGAAAGGAAGTGCGCCGTGGACTTCGAAGCCGCCGCCGACCGGGTGGACGTCACCAAACCACACCCGGCCCGCCGGTACGACTACTGGCTGGGCGGCAGCGCTCATTTCGAAGCGGACCGCAGGTCGGCCGACGCCGTCGCGGAGGCGTTTCCCTCCATCCATTTCGCCGTCCTGGAGAACCGCGGTTTTCTTCGTCGCGCGATTCCCTACCTGGTGGAGACGGTGGGCTTCCGCCAGTTCCTCGACGTCGGCACCGGCCTGCCGACCGCGGGCAATGTCCACCAACTCGCGCAGGCGATCGCCCCGGAATCCCGGGTGGTCTACGTCGACAACGACCCGATCGTCCTCTACCACGCCCGCGACCTGCTGGTGAGCTCCCCGAGCGGCGCGACCGCCTATATCGACGCCGACCTGCGCGACCCCGCCTCGATCCTCGAGCACCCGGCCCTGCGCGGCACCCTCGACCTCGACCAGCCGGTGGCCCTGATGCTCTGCGCGGTGCTGCACTTCCTCACCGACGAGATGCGCCCCTACGACGTGGTGCGGGAGCTGTGCGCCGCGCTGCCCTCGGGCAGCTACCTCACCATGACCCACGCCACGAACGACCACCTGTCGGCCGAGGACCTCGAGGCGGCCATCGACGCCAACGAGCGCAGCGGCGTCCCGTTCCGGCTCCGCTCGACCGCCGAATTCACCCGCTTCTTCGACGGCCTGGAGCTCGTCTCGCCGGGCATCACCTCGGTGATCGATTGGCGGCCCACCGAATGGCGTCCGCATCCGCGCAAGGAAGCGGTCTCGATGCTGTGCGGGATGGCCCGGATCCCCTAGCTCCGGCGCGAGATCCACGCGATGAGTTCGTTCTCCACCTCGTCGCGGTTGATCTCGTTGAGGATCTCGTGGCGGGCGTTCGGATAGACGCGGTAGGTGACGTCGGTGAGCCCGGCGTCGCGATAGCGCTCGACCTGCAGCGCGCTCAGGCGCGCACCGACGGTGAGCGGGTCGCGGTCACCGACCATGACGTACAGCGGCAGGTCGGTCCTGATGCCGCGTGGCCGGGCGAGCCGTTCGGTGCCTGCCCGCGCCAGCAGCGCCATGTTCGCCGCGTCGATCTCGAAGCCGCACCACGGGTGGGCCAGATAGGCGTCGACCTGGGCCTCGTCGCGGCTGAGCCAGTCGGCGGTGGTGCGCACGGGCTGGAACTCCCGGTTGAACAGGCCGAGCAGATCGCCGTCGGCGGCGGCGATCTCGACGAACAGCTCGTCGACCGCGGTGGTGCCGCACAGCACGGCGGCGTCGACCAGCGCGTCGTGATCGAGCAGATACTGCTGGACCGCGAACGAGCCCAGACTGTGCCCGAACAACACCACGCGCCGCCCGGGATGGGTCTCGTGCAGGATCGCGGTGAGCGCGGCCATGTCATCGACCAGCAGGTTCCAGCCGTTGGCCCCGAGGTCACCGGGCGCGCCCGCCATGCTGTGGCCGTGTCCGCGATGGTCGGCCGCGTAGACGGCATAGCCCAGACCGGCGAGGCGTTCGGCGAGATGGCTGTAGCGCGCGGCGTATTCGCCCATGCCGTGCGCGATCTGGACCACGCCGGTGACGTCGTCCCCGGCCGGCAGCCAGGAGCGGACGTGGATGGTCGTGCCGTCGCTGCTGGGGTAGGTGAACATGGATCACTCCTGTGTGATGTGCGAACAGTGCTGTGCGAGATCGGGTTTCACGGCCGGGCGATGGCGCGTTTGAGGATCTTGCCGGTCGGCCCGGTCGGCAGCGCGTCGAGCAACCACACCTGGCGCGGGTACTTGTAGGCGGCGACCCGGTCCCGGACGAACTCCTGGATCTGCTCGCCGGTGCTGGTCGCGCCCTCGCGCAGGGCGACCGCGGCCACGATCTCCTCGCCCAGATGCGCGTCGGCGATGCCGATCACCGCCGCCTGGACGATCTCGGGATGCTCGTAGAGCACCTCCTCGATCTCGCGCGGGTAGACGTTGTAGCCGCCGCGAATGATCATGTCCTTCTTGCGGTCGACGATGTAGAGGTAGCCGTCGTCGTCGCGGCGGGCGAGGTCACCGGTGCGGAACCAGCCGTCGGGGATCGCGGCGGCGGTGTCGGCGGGGCGGCCCCAGTAGCCCAGCATCAGGTTGGGGCCGCGCACCGCGATCTCCCCGACGTCGTCGATCCGGTCGACGAGGTCGACCTCGACATCGCGGATCGGTGTACCGATCGAGCCCGGCTTACGCACCTGCCCCGCGTGGTTGAACGCGACGACCGGACTCGTCTCCGACAGGCCGTAGCCCTCGAGAATCACACAGCCGAAGCGCTGTTCGAAGCCGCGCAGCAACTCCACCGGCAGCGAGGCGCCGCCGGAGACACAGCGGCGCAAGGTCGACACGTCCGCCGCGGCCGCGCCCGGATCGTGCAGCAGCGCCGAATACATCGTCGGCACACCGGCGAACACGGTGACCCCATCGCGCGCGATCGTCTCGAAGACCGCGCCGGGCTCGAAGCGCGGCACCAGCGCCAGGCAGGCGCCGCTGCGGATCGCCGTGTTCATCGCGCAGGTCTGGCCGAAGGTGTGGAACAGCGGCAGGCACCCGAGGATCACGTCGTCGACGCCGATGTCGAGCACGGTCACGGCGTAGACGTCGGCGTTGTGGATCAGCCCGGCATGCGAGAGCGCGGCGCCTTTGGGCGTCCCGGTGGTGCCGGAGGTGTAGAGGATCACCGCGGGTTCGTCAGCGGCGACCGAGCGATCGTCGCGGCGAGGATCGTGCCCGGCGAGCAGTTCGGCCAGCCCGTCGGCATCGATCGTGAGCGCCGCCGTCTCCGCGTCCCGCGCGCCCTGCGGCCCCTCGCCCGGTCCACCGGCCCAGTCCAGCAGCAGCACCGCCGCCGAATCCCGCAGGTAATAGGCGACTTCGCGCGCTTTCAGCAGCGGGTTCATCGGCACCACGACCGCGCCCGCGCGCAGGATGCCGTAGTACAGCACGACGAACTCGGGCACATTCGGCAGCATCAGCGCCACTCGATCCCCGGCCGCGATGCCGCGATCGTGCAGGAACGCGGCGACGCGGGCGGTGCGTTCGTCGAGTTCGTCGTAGGTGAGCACGGTCGTGCCCGAGCGCAGCGCGGGACGGTTCGGGTGGCGCAGCGCGCTGCGCGTCAGGTTCTCGCTCAGAGCGGGCATCGACATGCGGAAAATGGTCGCACCGCTGTGACGCCGATCCCATGGATCGCCGGACAACATCGCCACGAAACCATTGTCCGCGGGAACAACGGCACCCCCGGTAAGCTGCGCAAATGGCTCGAACATCGCCGCCAGGCCCGATCGCCGACGTCGCCGCGGCGCTGCTCGCCCGCATCGACGACCTCGGGCTGCGCATGGCCCGGCGCTTCGTCGCCGAACTCGACACCTACCGCGACGAGAACCTGGTGCCGTTCGCGACCATCCACACCTCCTGCACCCGCAATCTGACGCTGATGGTGCAGCACTTCACCACCGACGAGCCGGTGGATCCCGAACCACCGAAGGAGACGGGCAGGCTGCGCGCCCAGCAGGGGGTGCCGCTGGCCGAGACCCTGCACGCCTTCCGGATCGGGTTCGAATTCCTGTGGTCGGAGCTGGTCGCCGAGGCCAGGCGGCATCCGGCGGTCACCGACGCCGTGCTGGTCGATCTGGGCGCCGAGGTGTGGGCGCTGGCAGGCGACTACTCCGTCGCCGTCGCCGCCGCGTATCGGGAGATGAGTTCGGAGCTCATGCTGCAACGCGAGCACGAGCGCTCGGTGCTGGTGGAGGCGCTGTTCACCGGTGTCATCGCCGATCCGGCCACGCTCGGCGAGGCCACCCGCATCCTCGGCCTGCCGCCGCGCGGCCGCTACGTCGTGGTGGCCGCGGAGGTCAGCGCCGCCGGCCGCGAGGCGCTCCCCGGCATCGAGTCGACCCTGCGCCACGCCCGGATCACCTCCGCCTGGCGGCTCCAGCCCGATCAGCAGATCGGCGTACTGGCGCTCACCGCGGACCGTGAGTCGGCCGCGCTGGCCGCGTTGCGCAAACACCGGGCCCGCATCGGCATGAGCCCACCGTACGAGTCGCTCACCGAGACGCCGCAGGCGTGGCACTTCGCGCGCCTGGCCCTGGTCGGTCTCGCCGATCGCGCCTCCGGTGTCGCCCGATTCGACGACAACCCCCTGGGCATGGTGGTCGCCGCCGCGCCGGTGGAGGCGGCGCACATGGTCGACATGCGCCTGCGCGAGGTACTGGCCCTCCCCCACGACGAACGCGGACGCCTGCTGGAAACCCTCGACACCTGGTTCGCCGCAGGCGGTTCCGCGACCGCCACCGGTGAACGGCTCTATCTGCACGCCAATACGGTGCGCTATCGCCTGCGGCGCGTCGAAAAGCTCACCGGCCGTTCGCTCACCGATCCCGCCGCGGTCCGCGATCTCGGTGCGGCACTGCAGGCGTGGAAGGTGCTGGCGACGGTACGCGCGCCGCGCTGAGCCGCGCGCTACAGCGCTTCCAGGCGCGCGGGCACGTGCTTGTGCCACGGCGTGCCCGCGAAGGCGTCCTTGTGGGCGGTACTGGTCAGTTCGTTCGGCGACACCCCCGCGCTGGTGACGGTGCCGTCGCCGGCCGGGAAGTCCAGGCCGTGCCCGTTGGGCAGGGCGATATTGCCCGCGCGCATCATGTCGCTGATCTCGACCGTCACGGTGGCCGTTCCGGTTTCGGTGACCAGGCGGGCCCGGTCACCGTCGGACACTCCGGCCGCCGCGGCGTCGTCGGCGCTGATCCGCAGATGGCCGTCGCGGTCGCGGCGGCGCCAATCCGGATTGCGGAAGATGGTGTTGGCGGTGAAGGACCGGCGTTCGCCCGCGGCGAGGACCAGCGGGAACTCCGGCGTCGTCCAGGCCGTGCGCGCGGTGGGTAGCGCGCGCACCTCGTCGAGCAGGGTGTCGACGTCGAGGGTGAACCGGCGATCCTCGCGTTTGACGTACTGCCACACGTCGTCCCAGGTGTCTTCGGTGAACACCACACCCGACGGCGCGGCGAGGATGGCGTCGAACAGCTTGTTCCCGGGCGTGAGGCCACCGCCGGTGAACCCCGCGCGACCGACCGCCGTCGGATTCGACAGCGCGCACAGCTGGCTCACGCCCCACAGCACCGCGGCCCCGCGCACCGTGGGATCGAGGGTGGCCCCGAGTGTTTCGTAGAGCAGGAACGGGACGACCTTGCCCAGCGCGGGGTCGGCGGCGACGGTCGCCAGGAAGCTCGCGCCGAAGGTGTCCCGGCCGGTCTCGGCCGCACGCCGCAGCCGGGTGATGGTCGCGTCGTCGACCACGCGCAGCCTGCGCAGCAGCCGCGCGTAGATCTCCGGTTCGGGCAGCGTGCCCGCGAGTGGTTCCAGCAGCGGCTTGCGGAGGTGGAAGACGTTGCGGGGGAACTCGAAATTGAAGAACGTGGCCTCGGGCTTCTCGAACTGGCTCGCGGCGGGCAGCACGTAATCGGCCTGCCTGGCCGTCTCGGTGAACGCCACATCGATCACCACCGAGAGCTCGGTGGCTCGCATCGCGGCCCGGAACCGCCGCGAGTCCGGCAGCGAATGCGCCGGGTTCGACGAGTCGATCCACAAGGCGCGGAACCGTTTCGGGTGATCGGTGAGGATCTCGTCGGCGATCGAATTGCACGGCACCAGCCCGCCGATGATCTTCGCCCCGGTGACCGGCGTGACCCGACCGCCGCCACCACCGCCGCCGCCTGCGAGCAGGCCGCCTGCCAGCGGCACCACCGCGTCGAGCAGCGCGGACGCGCCCGCCTCGACGCCGGGCCGCAGAGCGCCGATCCTGGCCAGCGCGGGCACAACCGTCCCGACAGCGCCCGCGACCGCGGTGACCGTACGGGACATCGCCTTCCTGCGCAGTGTGTCCAGCGCGCTCGGAGGCTTGCGTGGGCCCGATGGCGTCCCCGATCCACCCGCCAGCAGCGCGAACGACGAGTGCAGGAACATCGTCCCGGGTCGTCCGAAGTTGCCGGTGACGATCCACAGCAGTTTGTTCAGGTAGGAGACCAGCGTGGAGTTGGGCGCCTGCTGGATGCCCAGATCCTCGTAGACACACACGCTCGACGCGGTCGCGATCCGGCGGGCGGCGGCCCTGAGCCGGTCGGCATCGACGCCGCTGATCGTGGCGAACGCGGGAATGTCGATGTCCAGGAACGCCGCGCGCACCTCGTCGTAGCCGACGGTGTGCGCGGCGACGAACTCGGCGTCGACCAGATCCTCCTGGATGATCACCGCGACCAAGGCCGCCATCAGCCAGGCGTCGCGACCGGGTGCCACCTGCAGATGGAAGTCGGCCATGGCCGCGGTCTCGCTGACGCGCGGGTCGATCACCACCATCGAGCGCGCCGGATCGCCCGCGACCTGCTTGAGGATCGGGCGCGCCCGCGGGAAACTGTGCGACTGCCAGGGATTCTTGCCGACGAAGACCAGCACCTCGGCATGCTCGAAATCGCCCTTGGTGTGGCCGCCGTAGAGACGCCCGTCGACCCAGATCTCGCCGGTCTTCTCCTGCGCCAGCGCATTCGAGTGATAGCCCGAGCCGAGCGCGCCCCGCAGCGCGAGCGCGTTGGCCGAGCCGAGGTGATTGCCCTGTCCCCCACCGCCGTAGAAGAAGATCGTGTCGCCGCCGTGCTCGTCGCGCAGTGCGGCCAGGCGCGCGGCGATCTCGTCGAGCGCGGTGTCCCAGTCGATCTCGCGGTAGCTGCCGTCGGCCTGCCGCTTCAGCGGGGTGGTCAGACGGTGCGGGCCGTTCTGGTACAGATCCAGACGCATCGCCTTCTCACAGGTGTAGCCCGCCGACGCGGGGTGCGTCTTGTCGCCGCGGATCTTCGCCAGCCTGCGTCCGTCCAATTCGACGGTGATGCCGCAGTTGCATTCACACAGGACGCACGCGGTCGCTTTCGGCTGCGTTTCCACCATGGGGACATCCTTCGCCGCGGTGACAGAGATCGCCGTCACACCCGAGTAGTATGCTATGCAACATAACATAGTGACCGGGCGCTTACCATGACAGTTGCCCGACCCGAGATCGCCGAAGGAGACCGTCCCCGTGGGAGCCCGCACCAACACCCGGCAGAAGATGCTCTACAGCGCCGTGGAACTCCTGCGCGAACGCGGTGCGGCCGGGGTGACCGTCGACGCCGTGCTCGCCCGCAGCGGCGCACCGCGCGGGTCGGTCTACCACCACTTCCCCGGTGGCCGGGCCCAGATCATGACCGAGTCGCTGGCCCTCGCCGGTGACACGATCGGCACGATCATCGATCAGGCGGCGGCGCGCGGATCGCGCACGGCGCTGCGCAGCATCGGCGAGTTCTGGACCTCGATCCTGCGCACCTCCGACTTCGAGGCGGGCTGCCCGGTGGTCTCGGTCGCGGTGGGCGGCTCCTCCGAGGACCGGCATCTGCGACCGGAGATCGCCGAGATCCTGCGCCGCTGGCATCGCGCGCTGGACGCGGCCCTCGCCGCCGACGGCGTCGACCCGGTGCGCGCGGGCCGCCTGGCCACGATGGCGATCGCGGCCGTGGAGGGTGCGGTCATCCTGTGCCGCGTCGACCGCTCCACCGAGCCGCTCGACGAGGTGCTCGCCGAGCTCGAGACCATGCTCGGCGCCGCCACCGGTCGCCCGCTCTCACAGGTCGAGGACGAGAGTTCCACCGTCGCACCATGATACGCAGGCGAGGGTCTTGCCCTCGGCCCGCTCGGCGCCGGTGAGCACGGTGTCGCGATGGTCGAGGTTCGCTCAGCCGCGCGGGTGGCGGCTCTCGTAGGCGGCGCGCTCGGCCTCGGCGCGGCGGCGCTCGGCCTCGTCGGCCAGTTCGGGGTCGAAACCGTGGCTGACCAGGCGGTGGCGCCGGTAGACGTAGACCAGGGCGACGGTGAAGTAGACCAGCGGCAGGTAGAGCAGGGCCATCATCGACAGCCCTATCCAGAGGGGACCCGGGACCAGCAGGAACAGGCACAGGATCGGCAGAACGGGGAGCAGGAAACGCATCAGGTAGCGGCGGGTGGCGCCGGGGCCGGTCAGGTCGGCCAGGACCCAGTCCGACATCGAGGGCGGCAGCGTGCCGCCGGTGATGTAGCGCACGCGCTGCCAGAGATTGGGGGTCGAGGCGGTCATAGATGCTCCCTCACGTCCGATGCGCGCCGCGCGGCCGCGTTGACCCGGCCGAGGACATCGCGTAATTCTTCCAGATCCGCCAGGCTCACGCCGAGCCGGTCGACGACGGCGGGCGGGATCTCCTCGGCCCGCCGACGCAGGTCACAGCCCGCGTCGGTGAGGTCGATGTGCAACGTTCGCTCGTCGTGCGGATCGCGGCGACGGGTGATGAGGCCGGCCGATTCCAGCCGCTTGAGCAGCGGCGACAGCGTCGCCGAGTCGAGCTGGATCGCCTCGGCGACCGCTTTCACCGACATCGGCGCCTCGCCCCACAGGGCCAGCATCACCAAGTATTGCGGATGCGTCAGGCCGAGCGGTTCGAGCAGTGGGCGGTAGACCGCCAGCACCGATCGGTTGGCCACCGCCAGGGCGAAACACACCTGCCGATCGAGCCGCAACGGGTCGTCGAGCTCCTGCATCGTCCACCACCTTCCTTCGTCCGCACACTATTATGCCACTAATAGTTAGTGCGATAACTATTAGTGGCATCACAGACCGTGCGGCCGACGGCCGGGGATCAGTCCTCGTCGACGAGCGGTTCCCCGGCGGCGGCACGGCGCACCTTCTCGCGGCCGTTGTCCTCCTCGGTGCGACCCTGCCGCCAGTAGCCGGTGAAGGTGATGGCGCCCTTGTCGATGCCGCGCTCGCGCACGAGATTGCGGCGGGTGAGTTTCACCAGCTCGGCCTCGCCGGAGATCCACGCATAGGATGCGCCCGTGGGGAATTCGGCGGCGCACACCGCGTCCACCACAGCCGCGCCGTGCGGGCGCGCACCGCGGTGCACCCAGTGGATGCGCACCTCGCCGCGCGTCGCGAACCGCTGCTCGTCGGCAGGGCCGGCGACCTCGATGAACGCGCGGACCGGTGCGCCGGGCTCGAGGCGCTCGATGATCGCGCCGATGGCCGGAATCGCGGTCTCGTCGCCGATCAGCAACTGCCAGGCGGGATCCGGCGGCGGAGTGTAGAGCGCGTGCGGCGGGCAGAGCAGGCCGATCTCGTCGCCGGGCACCGCGGTCGACGCCCAGCCGGAGGCCGGTCCCGCATGCTCGGCGTGCAACGCGAAATCGATGTCCAGCTCGCCGATCTCGGGCCGCTGCGCCCGGATGGTGTAGGTGCGCATCGGCGGGCGGATCCCGTCGGGCATCGCGAGATACCGCTGGTACCAGCTCATCACGCCGCCGGCGTCGTCCAGCGGCGGCGGCACGACGGGCCGCTGTTGGCCGGGCAGCGGGAAGAACAGCTTCGTGTACTGATCCGGTCCCGTGTCGCCGAGCGCGGCCGGGTCCTGACAGCTGAGGGTGACGCGCACCATGCGCGGGGTCAGCCGCACCGCGCGGCAGACCCGCAGCGGCGCGTAGACCATGGTCGGACGGGACACAGTCTCGGTTGCCATTAGGCAAGGCTAACCTATTAGCCAGCGGACCGGCACTCCCCTAGTCGACCGCGAGTCCCGCGATGAGCTGCTCGATGACCCCGCGCACCGCCGCCGTATCCGCGGCATCGCCGGAATTCGCGAGGAACTGTGCCGCCTCGTCGAGCGCGCCCACCACCACCAGCGCCAGCGGCCGCACCGGCTGTTTCCTGATCCGCCCGGCGGCCATGGCCCCGGCCAGCGCGTTCTCCACCAGGCCGATCGTGTGCCGCAGCTCGATCTCGCGCCACCGGCTCCACCCGAGCACCGCGGGCGCGTCGAGCAACGCGATCCGCCGCACCTCGGTGGCGGTCGAGGCCTGCAACCAGGCCAGGCAGCCCACGATCAGGCTCGCGATCGGATCCTGAGCCCGAGCCTCGGCGACCGCGGTGGCGATGACCTCGACCAGGCTGCGTTCCAGGTCCTCGAAGACCGCCTCGAACAGATCCTTCTTCTCGGAGAACTGGTGATAGAGCGCACCGCGACTGACCCCGGCGGCCTCGGCGACCGCGATGGTACTCACCGCGCCATAGCCGAACTGCCCGAACAGTTCCCGCCCGGCGCGGATGACCGCGGCGCGCGTGGCGGCCGAGCGTTCGGCTTGGGTTCGGCGATCAGGGTTCATGGCGACGTCGAAGTCTAGGCCAGCACGGCCGCAGCGGCCGATCGAGGCCCTTCGCCCCTTGACCGGCCACCCGCCTTCCGGGAACATACAGTCATCCTGTTTGTATCCCAGAAGGGGCCGGTCACCATGTCCGATGCCACCAAGGATCTGTTCGAGCGCTACCACGCCTGCTGGGCCGACCGCGACCCCGATCGCATCGTCGCCCTGCACACGGCCGATTCGATCTTCCACCTGCATTCCGGCGGCGCGCCGGCACACGGGCGGGCCGAGATCCGCACCGCCGCGGCGGAAACCTTCGCCCTGGTCCCCGATCTGACCTTCACCCAGGTCGACCTGCGCGTCGGGGACGACTTCTGGGTGGTGCGCTGGAAGTTGTCCGGCACCTCCGTCACCGGCGGCACGGTCGATGTGGATATCGCGGACATGGTGCTGGTCGAGGACGGCGCGGTGAAGGAGAAGCACACCTACGTGGACGGGGTCGCCATGCAGGCTGCCTTGGCCGCGCCCGCCGACATCGCCTGAGCACCGGAGTCTTCGCCGGTGGGTCCGCCCCACCAGCGAGACTCCTCAGCGCTGCTGGTTCGCGTGGTCGATCGCCGAAAGCACTGCGGCAGTGACGGTCTCGGGAGCTTCCACCATGACCAGGTGCCCGGCGCCGTCGACGACGATCTCGCGCACCGGCCGCAGCGTCTTGTTCAACTGCGCGCCCGCGCGGGCCGAGAGCACCCGGTTGCGGGCACCCCAGATGGTGGTGATGGGTGGGAAGTCCTCCGGCGGGACGAACTCGTCGAGGGGGGCCAGGCGCGGGATCTCCCGGGCGATCGCGGCGGTCACCATCAGCCTGCGCGGCTCGGTCCAGCTCGACCGCAGATGCCGGGCGGTCTCGTCGGTGTGCGCACCGCCCGCGCCGAGTTGCTCGGCCACGATCAGCCCGGCGATCGGGCCGGGGATGCGCACCATCGACAGCAGCGAGTCCAGGCGCACATGCTTGCCCAGCAACGCGGCCCAGCCGGTCCTGGTCGGCTTCACCGTGGCGGGGGTCAGCGGGCTACTGAGCACCAGCGACCGCACCAGATCCGGACGCGCCTGGGTGAACAGCAGCGACAGCGCGCTGCCGAAGCAGTGCCCGACCAGCGTCACCTCGCGCAGATCCAGTTCGGTGCAGACCGCCTCGACCATGGCGAGGTAGTTCTCCAGGGTGTATCCGTCGTCGGGGGCATCCGATTCGCCGTACCCGATCAGGTCGATCGCGACCACACGATGCGAGGACCGCAACGCCTCGTACTGTGCCCGCCAGATGGTGCGATCGCCGCCGAGATTGTGCAGGAAGACGACCGGCGGCCCCGAACCCGCCGCGTCGTAGGCGATCGAGGTTCCACCGATATCGAGACGTGGCATCCGCGATGCCTCCTTCCCCGCACCACATCGTCGTGGTGTGGTCACGGTAACTCGAGGTCGGCGGCCGTTTCGGGCGAACCCTCAGACCGGCAGCAGGCCGTCGGACATCAATTGATCACCAATGGCGTCGGTGAGCTGTTCGGTCAGCGGATCCAGCGGTGTCACCGGCAGCGGCAGCCCGTCCTCGACGCGCGCCTGCACGAGGGCGTAGGCCAGGACGAGGAACTCCGCGGACCGGACGGTGCCCCAGGTCCGGGCCACGATCGCGCGGGTCGACGCCGTCGGATGCACCGCCCGCCGCCGCCATCGGTGCAGGTCGGTGTGGACCGCGGCATTGAGCCGCCGGTCGGCCGCGGCGTACGCGGCGCGGTGACGTTCGGCGATCACCTCATGCGGCACCCGGGGATACAGGCGCTCGCACAGCACGGCGTGGCGGGCGTCCTCGCGCGCGGTGCTCCGCAAGGCGGCGACGGTCCGCGGGGACGGCAGCCCGGTGCCGTGGATCGCGCGCCAGTCGGCGCGCAGGTCGTCGAGGATGGCCGCCTCGGCGGCGGCCACGCGGCGTGTGAGATCGGCTGCCTCGGCCTCGATGCGGGCAGCACGTTCGGCGACCGATGCCGTGAATTCCGCACCGTCGAGCCAATTCTCGTGAATTCTCACCACTTCCGACCGGATATACGGGTCGATATTCCGGCGCGGGGCGCTCGGCCTGCATTCCCGCGCGGCTCTGTTCCGGTGATTCTCCGGTGCGTTCATTCCGATTCCCCAGTACTGCGTCAGTCGGTCCGGGAATCACATTCCCGTCTCTCCACCATCGGCGCCCGCGACCCGGTCTGCCCGCGGTTCGGCACAACGCTGTGGGCATTCACAGCGGACCGCACCCGAATTACGGCTTCGGCAGACCCAGCTGAGCGCAGGCGCGCAGCGCCACCTCGAGATCGAGCCGCCGCTCGGTGAGCGGATGACCCAGCAGCTCTTCGGCTTTGCGCACCCGGTAGTGCACGGTGTTCTTGTGCACGTGCAGCCGGGCCGCGGCGTCGGTGTAGCTGCCGCGCGCGTCGAGGAACGCCCGGACGGTCTCGCGCAACCGCGCGGCCGCCTCGTCCTCGGCCATCAGCCCGCCCAGCACCCGGCTCGCCCACTCCTGCACCGCGGGCACCCGGTCGGTGAACAGCGCCGACAGCGCCACGTCGGCGTATCCGGTGAGCCCGTGCGTGCGCGTCGCCAGGGCGACGGTGCGGGCCCGCTGGGCGTCGCGGCAGGTCCGCCGGAAGCCGTCCAGGCCGGTGGCCGGATCGCCCAGTGCCACCGACAGATTCGGGTGCGCGCGCAGACCGCGGACCAAGCCTTCGGTGTCGAGCACCGGCTTCCCGGCCGAGGAGATCCACACCCAGCGGCTGTAGTCGTCGACCTCGACGGTCATCGGGGTCTTGCCGGTCGCGGCGGCCACCAGCGCGGTACCCGCGCGCAGGACAGCGCCGGGATCACGGGTGCCCGGCGGCGTCCACAGCACCGCGAACTGCTGCCAGCCGCGCAGCGAGACCCCCAGCATCTGCTCGGCCGAGGTCACGTCCAGGTCGTCGGCGTCGAGCACCGCGCGCACCTGGGCAGCGCGGGCGGCGTCGGTGCGCGCGTCCCAGCGACGGCGTTCGCTCTCGTAGATGTCGATCAGGCCCTCGATCACCTGGTCGATGTAGCCGTTGACGAGGTCGGCGATGCGGGCGGCGGTGGCCAGGGCGACGTCGGTGGGCGGGTTCAGTTCGGTCAGCAGCGTCATCGTCCACTGCACGAACATGTGCTCGCCGAGCCGATAGGCCCGTAGCAACGCCTCCAACGACAGGTCGTGCTGGGCGAAGCGGCGGGCGTATTCGGCGGCGGCGGGCGGCACGGTGATGTCGTCGAGGCCGATGGCCAGGGTGAGCATGTCCAGGATCGCGGCCAGGTTGGACTCGGTGCTGGCCACCATCAGCCTGCGCACCTCGTCGTCGTGCCGGAATTCGGGGATGACGTCGATGAACATCGAGGTCATCGACGGTGCCAGCCGGTCCAGGTCCGCCTTGATCCGGCCCGCGACCGCACGGACGAGGGGATCGTTGTCGTGGGCCATGGCCGCAGACAGTACTCCCGGCGTCCCGGCGGATGGCGCCGTTTGTGCTCGTGGCACAACACCTCGTCGCAATGCTGGGCTGCGGGCCCGTAGGCGGCGCCGGATCCGCACCCTACCTTGAGTTATGTAATCCAGATCACATCCGTCTCCGGTGAGGAAACATGCGACACATCGCCGAATTGCCCGAGGTCAGAGCCACCGCCGATCCGCGCGGACACGCCGTGGCCGACGACTCGACCACCCTGTCGAACGCGCAGTTCCACGCGCGGGTCGAGGCCGCCGCGTCGGTCCTGCACCGGGCGGGTGTCCGGGCCGATGATGTCGTCGCCGTCGTCCTGCCCAACCGGGTGGAACTGGTGGTGGTCCTGTTCGCCGCCTGGCGGCTCGGCGCCGCGGTCACGCCCGTGAATCCCGGCCTCACCGACGACGACATCCGGTACCAGATCCAGGATTCGGGCGCGGGCGTCGTGATCGGCGAACCCGGCCGGGCGGGTGTCACCCTCGATGTCGCCGACCTCGACCGGCCCGCGGGCCCGGTGGCCGTCGCGGCGCCGATCAACAGCCTGGCGCTGATCATTTACACCAGCGGCACCACGGGCAGACCCAAGGGCGTGCTGCTCGGTCACGAGAACCTCGCCGCCATGTGCACGATGATCATCGGCGCGCTCGGCCTGGATTCGACCGACCACAGCCTGCTGATCCTGCCGCTGTTCCACGTCAACGGCATCGTGGTGAGCGTGCTGTCGCCGCTGCTCGCGGGCGGGCGCACCACCATCGCCGGCCGGTTCTCCGCGTCGGGGTTCTTCGACGCGGTCGCGCGGATCCGGCCCACCTATTTCTCGGCGGTGCCCGCGATCTACGCGATGCTGGTGGCCCAGCCCGACGGCGCCGGCCCCGACGCGTCCTCGTTGCGGCTGGCGATCTGCGGCGCGGCGCCCATGCCCGCCGAGCTCATCGATCGGTTCCAGCGCCGCTACGGTGTGCCGATCGTCGAGGGCTACGGCCTGTCCGAGGGCACCTGCGCGTCCACCCTGAATCCGGTGGCGGGACCGCGCAAACCGGGCACCGTCGGGCTGCCGCTGCCCGGTCAGACGGTGGCGATCATGGACCCCGACGGCGCGCTGTCGGCCCCCGGCGAACCCGGCGAGGTCGTGGTCCGCGGGCCGAATGTCATGCGCGGCTACCTCGGCAAGCCCGCCGAGACCGCCGCCACCGTGGTCGACGGCTGGCTGCACACCGGCGATGTCGGCTACTTCGACGCCGACGGCTACCTGGTCCTGGTCGACCGGATCAAGGACATGATCATCCGCGGCGGAGAGAACCTGTACCCCAAGGAGATCGAGAACGCGCTCTACCGGCACCCGGCGGTCCACGAGGCCGCGGTGGTCGGGGTGCCCGACGCCGTGCTCGGCGAGGTGCCGGTCGCCCACGTGGTGGCCGCGCCGCAGGCCACGGTCACCGCCGAGGAGCTCACCGAGCACTGCCGGGCGGAGCTGGCCGCGTTCAAGGTGCCCGCGGCGATCCTGCTCACGGCGGAGATGCCGCGCAATCCGGTCGGCAAGATCGACAAGAAACAGCTGCGGGTACTCGCCACGCGCGTCTGAGCGCGACTGCGCCGCACATCAATTCGAACGAAAGTCGGACTTTCGGTCGCGGTTCGCCGCGCCCGCGAGCAGGAGGAAAGGAATCGGCCCATGGGCTTCAAGACGGGAGACTTCCCGCCGGTGGATACGGAGACATTTCTGGATCTGCCACTGCGCGAACGTGTTCGGACGCTGGCATTGCACTGGGCGGAATACGGCTTCGGCACGCCGAAGATGATCCACACCATCTACATCATGAAATTGCTGGTGCTCTACATCCTCGGCGGTGTCCTGGTGGCGACCGCGACATCGGGCACCGGACCGTTCTGGGATATCGCGCAGTGGTGGAACCAGCCGATCGTCTACCAGAAGCTGGTGCTGTGGACGGTGCTGCTCGAGGCGATCGGTGTCGCGGGCTCCTGGGGGCCGCTGGCGGGCAAGTTCAAGCCGATGACCGGCGGTGCGCTGTACTTTGCCCGGCGCGGCAGCATCCGCCTGCGCCCGTGGCATCGGGTGCCGTTCACCAACGGTGACTCGCGCACCCTGCTGGACGTGGCCCTCTACCTCGGCTTCCTGGCGTCGCTGCTGGTCGCGCTGCTGGCACCGGGCAAGACCACCGCGTCACTGCTGGAAGCATTGCCGGACAACACGTCCGGGCTGGTGCGTCCCGCCCTGCTGATCGCGCCGATCGTGCTGTACGTGCTGTGCGGCCTGCGCGACAAGACGATCTTCCTGGCGGCCCGCGGCGAGCAGTACCTGCCCGCGCTGTTGTTCTTCGCGGTGCTGCCGTTCACCGACATGATCATCGCGGCCAAGCTGCTGATCGTGATCGTGTGGGTGGGCGCCGGGGTGTCCAAGTTCGGCAAGCACTTCACCAATGTGGTGCCGCCGATGGTGTCCAACAGCCCGTCGATGCCGTTCCGGTCGATCAAGCGCGCGCACTACCGCGACTTCCCGCACGATATCCGCCCCTCGGGGCTGGCCTCGTTCATGGCCCATGTCGGCGGTACCACCGTCGAGGTGGTCACCCCGATCGTGCTGCTGTTCACCACCAACCACTGGCTGAACCTGGCCGGCGTCGCGATGATGGTGATCTTCCACCTGTTCATCACCTCGACTTTCCCGCTGGCGGTGCCGCTGGAGTGGAACATCCTGTTCGCCTACCTCACCGTGTTCCTGTTCCTCGGGTTCCCGAACGCCGACGGCTACGGCGTGTTCGACATGTCCTCACCGTGGCTGACGGTGGCGATCGCGGTGGGTCTCGCGTTCTTCCCGGTGCTGGGCAATCTGCGCCCGGACCTGGTGTCGTTCCTGCCGTCCATGCGCCAGTACGCGGGCAACTGGGCCTCGGCGCTGTGGGCCTTCTCCCCCGGCGCGGAGGCCAAGCTCAACACCATCGCGCACCGGCCCGCCGACAATCAGCTCGACCAGCTGCTGGCCATGGGCTACCCGCCGGAGGTCGCCGAGATCACCATGCAGCAGACCATCGCCTGGCGGTCGATGCACAGTCAGGGCCGCGGCCTGTTCTCGCTGCTGTACAAGCACATTCCCGCGCTCGACAGCTGGACGGTGCGCGAGGCCGAGTTCGCCTGCAACTCGCTGATCGGCTTCAATTTCGGCGACGGCCACCTGCACAATCTCGACCTGATCAACGCGGTGCAGGCCCGGGTCGGGTTCGCGCCGGGAGAATGGATCGTGGTGTGGGTGGAGTCGCAGCCGATCCACCGGTCCACCCAGCGGTACATGGTGGTCGACGCCGCGCTCGGCGTGCTCGAACGCGGCACCTGGGAGGTCGCCGACGCGGTGGCGGCGCTGCCGTGGCTGCCGGACGGCCCCATCCCGCACCGGGTGACCTGGCGACGCGAGGACGTCACCGGCACGGTCACCCCGCACGACACCGTGGCCCAGCCGGCCGAGTAGGAGAGGACGAGTCGATGACAACGGCGACAGTGGTCGGTAGCGGCCCCAACGGCTTGGCCGCGGCCATCACCCTGGCCATGTCCGGGGTGGCGGTGACGGTGCTCGAGGCCGCCGACACGATCGGTGGCGGCACCCGCTCGAGCGAGGCGATCGTGCCCGGTCTGCTGCACGACCACTGCTCGGCCATCCACCCGATGGCCGTGGGGTCGCCGTTCCTGCGGCGGATCGACCTGGAGCGGTACGGATTGCGCTGGGCGTGGGCCGACCTCGACTGCGCGCATCCGCTCGACGACGGGAGCGCCGGGGTCCTGCACCGGTCGGTCACCGAGACCGCCGCGGGCCTCGGCGCCGACGAACGGTTGTGGCGCACCCTGTTCGAGCGGACGGTCGCCGGCTACGACGAGACCGGCGCCGACATCATGCGGCCGCTGCTGCGGATCCCCCGGCATCCGCTCCGGTTGGCGCGCTTCGGTATTCCCGCGACCGCGCCCGCGTCCGCGCTGGCGCGCGCCTTCCGCACCGAACCGGGCCGGGCCCTGTTCGGCGGCGTCGCCGCCCATGCGTTCCATCCGCTCGAGCGGCCGCTGAGCGCCAGTATCGGGCTCGGCATCCTGACCGCGGGCCACCGCTACGGCTGGGCGGTGGCCGTCGGCGGATCGCAGCGGATCGCCGACAGCATGGGCGCGGTCCTGGCCGATCACGGCGGCAAGATCGAGACCGGGGCGCGGGTGCGGTCGGTCGCCGACCTGCCCGCCGCCGACATCACCGTCTGGGATGTCGCGCCGACCGCGCTCGCCGAGATCCTCGGTGAGCGGCTGCCCGCCCGGATCGCCCGCGCCTATCGCCGTTTCCGGTACGGTCCCGGCGCTTTCAAGGTCGACTTCGCCGTCGAGGGCGGCGTCCCGTGGACGGCCGAGGCGGCGCGCCGCGCCGGCACCGTGCATCTGGGCGGTTCGTTCGCCGAGATCGCCGCGGGCGAGCGCGACATCCACGCGGGCCGGATGCCGGGGCGCCCGTTCGTCCTGGTGGGCCAGCAGTACCTCGCCGACCCGCAGCGGTCGGTGGGCTCGGTGCACCCGGTCTGGACCTACGCCCACGTCCCGCACGGCTACACCGGCGACGCGACCGAGGCGATCATCGCCCAGATCGAACGCTTCGCCCCCGGCTTCCACGACCGGGTGATCGGCTCGACCACCCGCACCACGACGGAGTTCGCCGACTACAACCCCAACTATGTCGGCGGCAACATCATGACCGGCGCGAAGGACATCCCCCAGCTGATCTTCGGCCCGCGAAAGACCCTCCAGCCGTATGACATCGGTATCCCGGGCCACTACCTGTGCTCGGCGGCGACGCCGCCCGGGCCAGGGGCGCACGGCATGTGTGGCGCCAATGCCGCCGAGCGGGCCCTGCGGCAGTTGCGCTGACCTGGGCATCGGCACTTTCCGCAGGTGGTAGGTTCGGTTGCCGGCACATTGCTGGTTGCCGATCCCCACTCGGCCAGGAGGTGATCAGCCGACATGTCCCGCGCATTCGCCGCGCGCTGGGCCGCCCAGCTGGTCACCGCCGCCGACACCGCGCCACCCGAGCAGCTGTTGGCCGAGCTCGAGACGTGGACCGATCGGCTGCTCGCCACCCTCGCCACCGGGTGTCCCGATCCCACCGTCGCCGAGCGGGCCGGGGCCGCCGTGCACGACCTCGGGTGCGCCGACCCGGTGGCGATCGCCCGGTCGATGCCGATCCTGCAGGCCATGAGCGAGGCGTCCGGTGCCGATCCGACGGCGTTCGGCGTCGTCGCGGGCGGATTCGGGCAGGGCTTCGCCCGGGCGCTGGCGGAGGCGACCGCCCCGGCCACCGAGGGGCTGGAGGCGGCGTTCCGGCACGCGTCCGTCGCCATCTCGATCGGCGACGCCTACGGCAACATCATCAACGCCAATCCCGCCTTCGAACGGCTGACCGGCAGGAGCCTGGCCGAGCTCCAGGGCACCTCGGGCTTCGACCTGGCCGACGACGAGGTGCACCAGGCCAGGGAACGTGTCCACGGCGAACTCGAACGCTCCGAGACCGGCACCATCCGGATCGAAGGCGAGTACGTGCGCCCCGACGGCACCGAGGGCTGGGCCGACTGGACGGTGACCCGGTGCGTCTCCGCCTCCGGCGGCCTCTATCTCCTCGGCTTCGGCGAGGACACCACCGAGCGCCGCACCACCACCGAACGGCTGCACTGGCAGGCCCACCACGACCCGCTCACCGCCCTGGCCAACCGCAGGCATCTGCTCGCCCAGCTCGACACGCTGATCACCGAGGCGGCGCCGGACGATGTCGCCGCGGTGTGCGCGCTGGACATGGACGGCTTCAAGGAGATCAACGACGCGTTCGGGCACACCGTGGGCGACAGCCTGCTCATCGAGGTCGCCGAGCGCCTGCAAGCCTGCCTCGATCCCGAGGCCGACGTGCTCGCGCGCATCGGCGGCGACGAGTTCATCGCGGTGCTGCCGCCCCCGGCCGACGAGGCGCGCATCCAGCGCACCGTCGATCTGCTCCACGCCGCCGTCGACGAACCCTTCTTGGTCGCCGAGCACAAGATCCAGATCACCATCAGCCTCGGCGCGATCGTCTCGCGGATCGCCGGCGCCGAGCCCCGCGATCTGCTGACCGCCGCCGACAACTGCCTCTACGCCGCCAAGGCACTCGGCAAGAACCGCTGGATCCTGCGGCGCTGGGACCCGGTAGCCACCGGCTCCTGATCGGACTCTCCCCAGAGGTGGTGCGGCGCAACGGGTCTGCGGGATCCATCCGCCGCACCACCGCCACGAACACTATCAATAATGTTGCACAGCAACATAATTCGAGTTCGCGGAAAACGCCTCCAACTCAGGGGTTCATCCGGTAGGCGCCGGCCAGCGACCGGGCCTCGGCGAGCACCCGGTCGAAGCGCGCGTCGTCGACGACGGGCCTGCGGACCAGGTCCAGGGCGCGGCGCTGCTGGGCGGGGGTCGCGGTCGGCTTGTTGTACAGCGTCACCGCGTTCGCCGAGAAGGTCCGGACGAACCCGTCGAAGATCTGATCGAGCACCGCGGCGTCGGTGCCGTCGATGCGCGCCTGCTCCAGGATCAGCTGAGCGTAGGGCACGGCGGTGAACAACTCGCCGAGGGCGAACAGGAAGTCGACGTCCTGCTGCTGCGCGGCGGTCGGTGCCGCCGCGGCCAGCAGGCCCTGCAGCGCGCGCACCTGCTCGAGGAACACCGCCACGTTCGGCACATGCCGGAAGCCCTCGAACACCGGCCGCCAGTCGGCGAACCGGATCCGGCCCAGACCACTGCTCGGGCCCTGCCGGAACAGGAACTCGTCGTCGGCGGCATCGCGCCGGGTCGGCACCGGAGCGTAACTGGCGCCGGCGAATTCGGCGCGCAGCGGCTTGACCACCGCACCGAGTCGCGGCGCCAGCTTGCGGCTCGACCAGCTCAGCGCGCCGGTGACCGCCCGCGCGGCACCGGCGGGGGCCACCGCGGCGCCGGGAATCGATCGCAGCGCGACCAGTCCCGCGTCGGCCGGGTGGAACATGTAGTTGGCCATGAACTTCAGCGACAGCGCCATGTTCACGTGCACGGTGCCCTCGAGCCGCGGCAGACCGAACATCGCCGTCATCGCGACCGGGAAGTACATGTCGTTCTCGAAGCCGCGCGCGGCGATGACGTCGGCCAGGTCCTCGATCACGCGCTGCCCCTGCCGGGTCACCGACATCTTCTCGATGGCGTTGAACAGCAGGTAGCGGCGATCCTGCGGCGAGGCCGTACGCAGGTAGTCGATCGCGCGCTCGCTGTAGAGCTTCATCGCGACGATGCGGGCGTAGGAGTCGGCGATCAGCGAGCGCACCTGCGGGAACTCGGTCACCTTGTGCCCGAACAGAATCCGGTTCTCCGCGTGGTCGATCGCCTCGTAGAAGGAATGCTCACACGCGCCGATGGCGCCGAAGCCGAGGTTGAACTTGCCGACGTTGACGGTGTTCATCGCCGCGTGGAACGCCTCCTCGCCCCGATGCAGGATGTCGGCCTCGGCGACCGGGTAGTTGTCCAGCTCGAAGGCCGCGACATAGATCTGGCTGTTGACCACATTGCGGTGCAGCTTGTACGCCGGGTGCTGGCTGTCGGCGACGAAGAACAGATACCCCTCGTAATCCGCTTCGGTCGGCTTGCTGGTCAGCGCCGCGGCACTGTCGATGATCGGCTTGTCGGAGCGGCGGCCGAACACCGACACCATCGAGGCCAGGTTGCCGTTGCCGATGTAGTGCTTGCCACCGGTGGCCGAGTACCCGCCGTCGGGCTGCGGGTCGACGATCATGTCGGTGGAGTACACGTCGGCACCGTGTTCCTTCTCCGAGAGCCCGAAGGCGAAGATCTCACCGGAGTCGAGCTGGGCGGCCGCCTTCTTCTTGGCCGCGGCGTTGTCGCTCTGCCAGATCGGGCCCAGGCCCAGGATGGTGACCTGCCAGACGTACCAGTAGGTCATGCCGTAGAAGCCGAAGATCTGGCTGAGCATGGCGTTGCGGCCGGTGTCCCAGCGCTTGTTCGGATCGCCGTCGGCCTCGGCCGCCGGGGTGAGGAAGGTCGCGAACAAGCGCTCGCGCTTCACGAAGTCCAGGAAGTCCGCGGGCCAGACCTGATCCTTGTCGTCCTGGAGCAGCCGGGTCTTGCCGCGGGCCTCGAACCAGTCGACGACCGCGTGCAGCAGCCTGCGGGTCTCCGGGTCGAACTGAGCGAAATCGCAGCTCTTCGGGTTGAACAGGACCTGGGGCATCATCGGCTCCTCGTGCGGGCGTCCAGCGTTGTCGGGCGCTTCATTCACGAATGTAGCATTTTTCTACATGGATGTAGGAACCTGTCGTGGGTTGCTATCTTGGACCGATGGGTAGTGAGTCGGCCGTGCAGCGGCGAGAACGGGCGGCGCATCTGGGTCCGCAGCGCCGACGTCCCCAGGTCCTCGACGCCGCACTGGCGATCGCGGCCGAGCAGGGCATCGCCGCGGTGACCATGGGCGCGGTCGCCGAGCACATGGCGGTGACCAGGCCCGTCGTCTACGCGTGCTTCCCCGACCGGGTCCAGCTGATCGACGCGCTCATCGAGCGCGAGGAAGCCTTCCTGATCTCCGGCGTGCTCGATGTCCTGCCGCCGCGCGCGACCGACGCCGACGAGACGGTCTTCGTCGAGGGGTACCGCGCGCTGCTGCACAAGGTGGCGAGCCGACCCGCCGCGTGGCGGCTGCTGTACGGCAATCCCGATCCCGCGGTCGCCGCGTCCTTCGGCCGGGGCCGGACCCTGGCCATCGCGCGCTGCACCGAACTGCTGCGCCCGACGCTGCACGCCTGGGGCACCGCCGACGCCGAATACAAACTGCCCGCCCTGGTGGAACTGTGGGTCTCGGCCGGCGAGGGCGCGGTGCGCACCCTGCTCACCGACGGGTCCGGGTGGGCGCCCGACGAGCTGGGCGCGTTCGTCGGCGCGGCGGTCTACCGCGCGATGCGCGCGGCCTGAGCGTCCGCGCGGTCCGCTCGGTCTCGCACGGCGGCCGCTTCGGCTGTTCCACGTGACAGATCGGGTGGGCCGCCATGGTGAATTCGTCCAACTACCTGTGACGTTTCCCGCCGGCGACCACCCGCGCTCTAGTGTCTGGACGGTGCTGGAACAGACCACCCACCCCACCGCGGCTGGGTTCGATTTCGACGTGCTGATCGTCGGCTCCGGGTTCGGCGGCAGCGTCACCGCGCTGCGGCTGGTCGAGAAGGGCTACCGGGTCGGGATCGTCGAGGCGGGGCGCCGTTTCGCCGACACCGATTTCGCCGCGACCAACTGGGACCTGCGCCGCTATCTGTGGGCCCCGCGCCTCGGCTGCTTCGGCATCCAGCGCGTCCACCGCCTGCGCGACTGTTTCATCCTGGCAGGCGCGGGGGTCGGCGGTGGGTCGCTCAACTATGCCAACACCCTCTACAAGCCCGGACCGGCGTTCTTCGGTGACCGGCAGTGGGCCGGCATCACCGATTGGGACGCCGAGCTCAGCCCGCACTACGACCAGGCCCGCCGGATGCTGGGCGTCGTCACCAATCCGCATCTCACCCCCGCCGACACCGTCATCCGGGAGGTGGCCGAGGAGATGGGCGTCGGCGACACCTTCGTGCCGACGCCGGTCGGGGTCTACTTCGGCGAGCCGGGCCGCACCGTCGCCGACCCCTACTTCGGCGGCGTCGGCCCCGCCCGCACCGGCTGCGTCGCCTGCGGCGAGTGCATGACCGGCTGCCGCCACGGCGCGAAGAACACCCTGGTCAAGAACTATCTCGGCCTGGCCGAACAGGCAGGCGCGCAAGTACTTCCGCTGACCACCGTCGACGCGATCCGGCCGCAGCCCGACGGCAGCTGGCGCGTCGACACCCGGCGCACCGGCGCCTGGGTGCGCAAGAACCGCACCACGCTGTCGGCTCGGCAGGTGGTCCTGGCGGCGGGCACCTGGGGCACCCAGAACCTGCTGTTCCGCATGCGCGACAAGGCCGTCCTGCCCCGCCTGTCGGACCGGCTGGGCGTGCTGACCCGCACGAACTCCGAGGCCATCCTCGGTGCGGGCCGGACCACCGTCGACCCGGCGCGCGAACTCACCACGGGCGTGGCGATCACCTCCTCGTTCCATCCGACCGCGGACACCCACGTCGAGCCGGTGCGCTACGGCAAGGGCTCCAACGCGATGGGATTGCTGCAGACCTATCTCGTCGACGGCGGTCACCGGTCGCCGCGGTGGGCCCGGGTGCTGCTCACCGCCGCGCGGCATCCGGTGCTGACCCCGCGCCTGCTGCGCACCGGCCGGTGGAGCGAGCGGACACTGATCCTGCTGGTGATGCAGAGCCTGGACAACTCGATCACCACCTACACCCGGCGCGGCCTGTTCGGCCGCCGATTCACCTCCACACAGGGCTACGGCGAACCGAATCCGTCCTGGATTCCGGCGGGCCACGAGGCCACCCGGCGCGTCGCGGACAAGCTCGGCGCGACCCCGGGCAGCACCTGGCCCGATGTGTTCGGCGTCCCGGTCACCGCGCATTTCCTCGGCGGGTGCGTGATCGGGACGGACGCGGACACCGGTGTCATCGACCCGTTCCACCGCGTGCACGGCTATCCCACCCTGAGCATCGTCGACGGGTCGGCCATCTCGGCCAATCTCGGCGTCAATCCCTCGCTCACCATCGCCGCGCAGGCCGAACGCGCGGCCGCGCTGTGGCCCAACAACGGCGATCCCGACCCGCGCCCGCCGGCGGGCGCCCCCTACCGGCGGATCGCGCCGGTCGCACCCGGTCATCCAGTCGTGCCCGCCGCGGCGAATGCCGCACTGCGCCTGCCGATCTGGCCGGTGCACTGAATACCAGCGCACATCAACACATTTCGATAGACCAACAGAGCACTGCTAGGGTGTCCGGGATCGCCGGACAGCGCAGGGCAGCGAGCTCGGGCAGGAACCGAGTTCGCCCATGTTCGTCTCGAATGGTGCAGCGGTACCGCCACTTCGGACAATGAACGTCGGCGACGCGGCTCGCCGGAGAGACCGGCGAGGTGCCGGCCACATGGGCTCTTCGGTCGGTGACGACGAAGGAACCGATGACTCCGACATTCGCGGTGCTCTTGTTCTGCCTTGCCACTCTGGTGCTCCTGGGAGCGGTGACGGTCGCGGTCCTGGCGCTGCGGAACGAACGCCGGGTCCGCCATCGCCTCGACGTCGCCGAACGTGAGCTCTACGCCCACGAAGAGGCGATGACGCGGCTGTCCGAGCTCACCCTGCCGCGCATCACCGAGGCGATCCGCCAGCACACCGACCCGGTCGTCAGCGCGGAAGTTCCGGCGCTGCTCCAGGATTCGCCGTTCGCGCAGAAGCTGGCCAGGATCGCGGTCACCCATGCCGCCGATCTGCGCCAGGTGTGCCACGACACCGGCGCCGCCGTCGAACTGGCCGCCGAGGAGCGCGCCATCGCGCGGGTCGAGGCGGCCGAGGCCGCGGCGCGCGCGCAGGTGGCGGCCGACGCGCGCGCCGCGACCAACAGCGCGGTCCGCGCGTTCGGCACCACCGTCGTCAGTCTCGGCGCCGATGTCGGCCAAGTGGTCAGCAACGCGTTGCGGGAGAACCGCAACGACGAGGTCTACGCGATCCTGAGCCGGATCGACCACACCGTGCAGCAGATGATCCGGCAGGCGCAGTCCTACGTCATCGTCTCCGGTGGCCTGCCCGGCAGGCGCTGGCCACAGCAGACCGTCGACGAGGTGATCGGCGGCGCGACCAGCCGGGTGCGGGACTACCTGCGGATCCGGGCGGGCAACTGTGATCAGGTGATCGTCAGCCGGGCCGTCGAACCGCTGGTCCACACCGTGGCCACGCTGCTCGACAACGCGCTGCGCTACTCGCCGCCGTCGTCGTTCGTCGACATCACTTTCCAGGAGGGCCATCACGGCGTCACCCTGATCATCGACGACGCGGGCGTGCGGATGAGCCAGGAACAGATGGAGGAGGCGCGCCAGGTGCTCTCCGGGGAGCGCGTCGTCGACATCAACTCGCTCGGCCCCTCGCCCCGGGTCGGGTTCCCCGGCGTCGCCGCGCTGGCCCGTCGCTACGGCTTCGCCGCCTATGTCGACGGCCCGAACATCTACGGCGGCACGCGGGCGATGGTATTCATCCCGGCGGCGCTGCTCGTCGCGTCCGAGCCCGAGCCGCGCCCGATCGAGGCCGAACCCGTGGTGCGCCAGCAGGTCGCGATCGCCGCCGAGGCCGAGACGACCGGCAGGCACCGGCCCGCGGTGGCGCTGCCCGCCGCACCGGCGCCGGACGACCTCGCCGACAGCAGGACCAGCGGCGGGCTCCCCAAACGCAGGCGCAGGGACGTCGCCCCGCTCGACGACCGCGCGAACACCGCCGACACTCCGGGCAGGCCGGAACTCGCCGCCGCCTGGCACAGCGGTTCCCGACACGGCCGCGCCGCGGCCGCGCAATCGACGGAAGGGCAGGACATCCGATGAGCACTCCCCTCGCAGACAGCACCAACCGGCTCGCCTGGTTACTCGACGACCTGGAGCTCGACGGAGTGCGTTTCGCGGTACTGCTGTCCGACGACGGACTGCGCCTCGCCCACTCCGCCGGTATCACCCGCGACGAGGCGGAGCGTTTCGCGGCCGCCGCGTCCGGGCTGCGGTCGCTGGGCAAGGCCCTCGGCGAGTTCTGCGGCGCGCCCGGGAATGCGGTGCGCCAGAACATGACCGAATACGACGAGGGCATGGTGCTGATCACCGCCGGTGGCGCGGGCACGCTGCTCGGCGTCGCGACGACAAGCGACGTCGACTTGGCGCTGGTCGCGCACCGGATGAACGAACTGGCGGCGCGAGTCGGCCGCGAACTGGGCACGGCGCCTCGGCGCGGCGATCGGTCGCCCGCATGACGGCCGACCCGACCCCTGTCCGCGTAGCACCGAGAGGAGAACACGCAGTGCCGCTCGACCTTCCGCTCGATCTCGATCCCACCCGCTGCCCGGTCTCACCGGACTCACGCGACGGACAGGATCGCGTGCCGCTGTACTCGGCCGAGTTCGCCGCCGACCCGCAGAGCGCCTACCGCGCCATGCGGCACCGCTACGGATCGCTGGTGCCCGTCGACCTGGTGCCCGGCGTCCCGGCCACCCTGGTGATCGGATACCGCACGGCGGTCCAGATTCTCAACGATCCAGACCATTTCCCGGCCGATCCACGCATGTGGCAGCGCGACATCCCGGTGGACTGCCCGGTGTATCCGATGATGCGCTACCGCCCCAACGCGATTCGCACCAGCGGTGCCGAACATGTCCGGTACCGCCAGGTGACCGTGGCCGGTTTGGCCGGGGTGGATCTGTATCGGCTGCACCGGACCGTCGAGCAGATCGCGATGCCGGTGATCAACGGCTTCTGCGCCGACGGCACCGCGGATCTGCTGAGCCAGTACGCGTTCCCGGTCATCTTCGCGACGATCAACGCCATGCTCGGCGTGCCCGAGGAGATCGGCGGACGGGTCGCCACCGGCATGGCGCAGATGTTCGAGGGCGGCGACACCGCGGTGCGCGGCGCGCAGATGCTCGAGGACGCGCTCTACGACCTGGTCCGGCTCAAGCAGGCCACCCCCGGTGACGACATCACCACCCGGCTCGTCCAGCACCCACAGCAGCTCAACGACGAGGAGCTGATGAACCAGCTGCTCACGATGTACGGCGCGGGCATCGAGCCGATGCTCAACCTGGTGCTCAACACGGTCCGGCTGATGCTCACCGATCATCGCTTCGCGGGCAGCCTGCTCGGCGGCAGCCTGTCCACCCGCGACGCGCTCGACGAGGTGCTCTACACCGATCCGCCGATGGCCAACTTCTGCACCACCTATCCGCGTCAGCCGATCCTGGTCGACGACGTGTGGCTGCCCGCCCACCAGCCGGTCGTGATCAGCATGGCCGCGTGCAACAACGATCCCTCGATCGGCAGCGGTGACTTCCTGGACAACCGGGCGCATCTGGCGTGGAGCACGGGCCCGCACGGCTGCCCGGCCAAGTCCCCCGCCTATCTGATCGCGCAGGAGGCGATCGATCAGCTGCTCGACGCGCTGCCCGAGCTGGAACTGGCGGTGCCGGAGGACGAATTGGTCTGGCGTCCCGGGCCTTTCCACCGCGCCCTGGCCGCACTGCCGGTGCGGTTCCCGAAGACGCCACCGCTCGCGTCGCCGACGCGGTGAGCGTGGTCCCTGCTCGGCCGTCCGAGCAGGGACCACCGTCGGCTACTCGCCGTGCACGCGCACCGGCAGGTGCTTGTGCCCGTTGGAGATGAAACTGGGCACGGTGCCGAGTTCCCCGACCGGCGCCGCCAGGCTCATCGCCGGGAAGCGCTCGAACAGCGCGGGCAGCGAGACCAGCGCCTCGAGCCGGGCCAGCGGCGCGCCGAGGCAGTGGTGCACGCCGTAGCCGAAGGCCATGTGGGACTTGTCGGCCCGGGTCGGATCGAACTCGTCGGCGGTCTCGCCGTGCCGCTTCGGGTCACGGCCCGCGCCCGCGTAGCTGGCCAGGATCGCCTCGCCCTGGCCGATGTGGACCCCGTCGATGTCGATGTCGGACACCGCGAAACGCAGCGGCAGATGCGCGACCGGCGACTCGTAGCGCAGCGTCTCCTCGACGACGTCGGCCCAGGTGATCGCACCCGCCTGGACCTCGGCGAGCACCGCGGGCCGGGTGAGCAGGGCGGTGATCGCCTGGTCGAGCAGGTTGACGGTGGTCTCGTGACCGGCCGAGATGACCAGCAGCAGCGTGCCGATCAGTTCCTCCTCGGTGAGCGCGCCGCCCTCGTCCTCGTCGCGCTGGGAGATGAGCACGCTGGTCATGTCGTCACCGGGGTGCTCGCGGCGGAAGGCCACCAGTTCACCGAGAATCCGGTACATCTCCAGGTAGTTGGCCTGCGACTGCTCCGGGGTGAGCGTGGTGTCGAAGATGCCGTCGACACAGGTGCGCAGGCCCGGGTTCAGCGCCTCGGGCACGCCCATCAGCTCCGAGATCACCTGGATCGGCAGCGGATAGGCGAAGTGCTCCCGCAGATCGACGGCCTCGCCCCGCGGGGTTTTCGCCAGCTCGTCGAGCAGTCCGGCGGTGATCCGCTCGACCTGCTCCCGCATGGCCTCGGTACGGCGGGCGGTGAACGCGGGCGCCACCAGCCGGCGCAGCCTGCGATGGTCGGCACCGTAGGCGGTGAACATGTTCGCCACGGCCACCCACAGATGCAGCGGCCAGTCGGCCGGGATCTCGCCGGCGATGAACGGCGGCCAGTGCTGGCTCGCGTCCTTGGAAACCCGCGAGTCGGTGAGCAGCTTCTCCAGCAGCGCGGCATCGGTGACCGACCACGCCTGCACCCCACCGGGCAGCTCGATCAGAGCTGCGGGACCGTGCTCCCGGATGCGCGCGATCTCGCCCTGGATGTCCTCCCCCGTCGTATCGATTACCAACCGACTCGTTACCGATTCCACCATGAACCTCTCGATCACCGGTGTTTCCCGGACCCCAATGCAGGCGATCGCATCGAAACATACTGCTGGACTGAATCTTCCGATTCGGTGAGCGATGCTACCGGCCATCCCGGCACGTCGCAGGGACTCGGGGACTGTGGCATTGCCGCGGCGGCGACCCGGTCACGCACGTAGGCAAGGACATTCACCGGCTCCACGGGAGCCTCTCGAGCCCGGAGACAGGCCTGGAGCTGGGCCAGCGCCTCGTCGAGCCGGTCCCCCTGGCCGTGCTCGGCCAGCAACACGACGATCGCCTCCCAGGTGCGCCACCCGGGGTCGCGGTCGGCGAGCAGCTCGTCCAGATAGCGGTCCGGTTCGAGCAACCGCAGCGCCCGGCGCGCGTACACGTGGACCCGCCGTGGCAGCTCGGCACGCAGCGCGTCGATGTCGGACTGGCGCACCTGCTGTCCGTCGGCCGCGGGATCGACACGCAGCGACCACAGTTCGGCGAATTCGGTGGGGATCCCCCGCCCGTCGACGAGTCCGGGCCCGGTCGCGTCCGCGAGCAGCGTGCGCGGACGACCCAGCCGCTCGTTACGCCAGCTGTCGTACTCCCACCACGCGGTCGGCGTCGCGCTCACCGCCAGCCCGAACCGGACCTCCTGCTGCCCGTCGGTCCAGCTCCGCTGGACCCGGCCGCGGCCGACCGACGCCACCCCACCCGCCACCACCTGCACCCATCTGGCCTCCGATCCACGAAAGCCATACGGCTGCAGCAGCTTTCCCACATCCCGCGTCAACCGGCGCAACGCCGAGTCCAGTCCGACCATCCCGGCAGGGTAACCACACCCACCGACAACCCCCCCGTGGCCGTCGACTGCTAGAGGCCTCCTCGACGAGGGCGGTGGCGTCCTGGGCGCTCTCGATGCGCAGGGTGAAGCGGAAACCGCACGAGGATTCCAGCGAGGCGGTCCGGCGGTCGTCGCCGGGCGCGTTGCGGACGTCGATGCCGACGTCGAGGTCCTCGAAGCCGACGTGGAAGCGTTCGGCCAGCCAGAATTCCGTGTGCCAGGCCGTCTGCCCGGCGAGGACGTCACCGGAGTCGGCGTGGAAGTCGGTGCGGCGCACACAGACCGGGGTGTGGCCGTCGGAGTCGGGCGGGAGGTAGAGGACGACAGGTCCGTGCATGGCGGTCAGCAGTTGCAGGACGTGGCGGGCGTCCTCGGTCGTCTCGATCGCGCGGTGACGGTGGTTCGCGGCGCGAACGTGCGGATGCCGCTCACGGCGTCCGGACCCGGCTTGGTAAGGCATGGTGCACTCCTCGGGAGAATCTCGGTTGTCGGGGTCGCCAGACACTATGGGTGGGCAAGGTTGGTCCAGGGTTGGTGCCGATCGAATCTTGCGAAGCCGCGACCCGCCGGTGGAATCCCCCGCGACACGCGGCGTTGACATCGGTATGACCCCGATACCAGAGGCGACCCGCTTCTCGATCCTGGACCGCTCCCGCGTCCGGCGCGGGCAGTCCCCCGCCGACGCGTTGCGCGAGACCGTCGAGTTCGCCCAGCTCGCCGAGCAGTGGGGATATCACCGATTCTGGGTCGCCGAGCATCACAGCGTGCCCGGCGTCGCGGGCACTGCCCCGACGGTGCTGGCCGCCGCGGTCGCGGCGGCGACGGACCGGATTCGGGTCGGCACCGGCGGGGTCATGCTGCCCAATCATCAGCCGTTGGTCGTCGCCGAGCAGTTCGGTGTGCTCGAATCCCTCTTCCCCGGGCGCATCGACATGGGCCTGGGTCGTTCGGTGGGCTTCACCGACGGCGTCCGCCGGGCGCTGGCCCACGATCGGGCCGATGCCGAGGATTTCGATGCCGACCTGGGCGAACTCCTCGACTACTTCGACGCGGGACGTCTCGGTGTGCACGCCGCGGCGGCGGAAGGCACGCACCTGCCCACCTTCCTGCTGGCGACGAGTTCGGGGGCCGAGCGGGCCGCCCGGTTCGGGCTGCCGCTGGTCATCGCGCAGGTCGGCGGCCGGGCGGCCATGGTGCGGGCGATCGAGCGCTACCGCGCCGAGTTCCGGCCGTCGGCGTGGGCCGAGCAGCCGCAGGTGACCGTCTCGGCGACCGTCATGATCGCCGACTCGGCCGCGCGGGCACACCGGCTCCTGCTCCCGGAGGCGTGGTCGAGCGCGTACTCACGCACCCGCGGCGAATTCCCCGCCTTGATCTCCCCCGAGGAGGTCGACGCGACGACGATGACCGCCCGTCAGCGTGACTTCTTCGAGCGGGCACTCGACGACCAGATCCACGGTTCCGAAGCGGAGGTCGCCGCCGCGCTGGGCGACCTGATCACCCAGACGGGCGCCGCGGAAATCCTCGTGCACACCAGCACTTTCGATCGAACGGCACGACTGGATTCGCATCGGCGGCTGGCCCGGGTGGCCGGGTTGCGCACGCCGGCCCACTGACTAGCCCACCGCGGCCTCGGTCCAAGCCCTGGCCAGGATCTCGTCGACGGTCTCCGCCGGCGTCTGCTCGGAGGTGTCGAGCCAGAGCCCCAGCCGGGGCGTGTGATGGCGCAGGCCGTCGTCGAGCAGGTCGATGGTCCACCGGTTGTAGGCGTTCTTGCCCCGGGCCGCTTCCCTGGCCGCGATGGCGTCGGGCCGGGGCGCGAGGACCACGACGAGCAGTGGCCGGTGCCGGATCAGCTCGATCATCTCCGGCAGGTGTTCACCGAGGACGACATCCTGGGCGAGCACGGTGAAGCCCGCCCGGAAGTACTCGTCGCAGGTCGCCGCCGTCAGCCGGTGGCGCAGGCGCAGCTGCCGCACGGCTTCCTCGGACGGTTCCGGCGCCATCTCCTCGCGGCCGCCGATCACCATGCGCCGGAAGACATCACCGCGCACATGCACCGAGCGGGGCAGCCGCTCGGCCAGCAGTTGCGCGATGGTCGACTTCCCCGCCGCCTGGATCCCGGTGATGAGAACGATGACCTGTTGCGGCGACCCGGTCACGCCCCGGCCCCTTCCTGATCGCTTCGCGCGGCCGATGGTCAGGACAGCTGCTACCGGGGTCGCGCCGTACGGTGCCGACGAGGCTACGCCGTCGACGGTGTCCTGGGCCACTGAGTTGTTCGCACGCGCCGTTTTCCTCTCGCGACAAACATCCCGGCGGCCGTTGTGCCCCGGCGACAAAAGGTGTGGCCCCGGCAATACATTCCGGCCAGAGTTCTTTCGTGAGGTCCCTCACTCCGAACCCTCGGCGACCCGGCACCCGACCTTCCCGGACCAGCACGCATGAGCGATAGCCATCACCTGGCCGTACGCCGTAAACGAATGCATCATCGCTGTACAACATCACTTTTCCAGCGATAGCCACACAGGCAACACTTCCGGTTACACGTAGGTGTGTCGATGGTCGCACTCCGAATACCGGCCGCTCAGATCGTTTCCGGGCGAACGCAATAGCTCCGGTAGTGTTCCGTCCCACCGACGGTCGGAAATGATCCCAGGCGCACTTACAGACGTTGGAGGAGTTCACGTGTTGCATTCACGTTTCGAGTCGATCGGCGCATATCTTCCGTCGAATATCGTCTCCACCGCCGAATTGATTTCCCGTTTGAAAGTACCGCCCTCCTTCGACCTGGAGCGGATCACCGGGATCAAGGAACGCCGGGTGCGCGACACCGCGCCCGACCGCATGCAGGACTCGTTCGCGCTGGCCATGCACGCCGCGCAGGACTGCCTGACCAGGTCCCGCTACGCCGCAGGCGAATTGGACGTGATCATCTCCTGTTCGATCACCCGCAGCAATCAGGGCACCCGGATGTACATGGAGCCCTCGTTCGCCTCGACGATCGCGCAGGCGCTCGGCGCCGACGCGGCGATCACCTTCGACGTGTCCAACGCGTGCGCCGGAATGCTCACCGGCACCTACATTCTCGACCGGATGATCCGGGCGGGTGTGGTGCGCAACGGCATGGTGGTCAGCGGTGAGTCGATCACCCCGATCGCCGACACGGCGGTCGAGGAGATCTCCGAGAAGTACGACCTGCAGTTCGCCTCGCTGTCGGTGGGCGACTCCGGCTGCGCGGTCGTGCTCGACCAGGCCGTCGACGAGGCCGACATGATCCACTACGTCGAATTGTTCACCGCGGCCGAGCATTCCCACCTGTGCCTCGGCATGCCCAGCGACAAGTCGGCGGGTGTCGCGCTCTACACCGACAACCGCAAGATGCACAACGAGGCCAGGTTCATGCTGTGGCCGGACGCGCAGGGCACCTTCCTCGAGCAGCGGGGCCGCACCTTCGCCGACGAGAAGTTCGACTACATCATCCATCACCAGTTCGGCGCGGCGGCCGTGCCGTACATCAACGGCGTCGCCGCCCGCGAGTTCGGCACCCCGATGCCGCCGGATCTGAACGTGATCGAGAAGTACGGAAACACCTCGACCACCTCGCATTTCATCGTGCTGCACGACCAGTTGTCCGAGCAGAGCATCGAGGCCGGGGCGAAACTCCTCATGGTTCCGGCCGCCTCCGGCGTCGTCGCCGGCTTCCTGTCCACCACCATCTCTTCGCTGAAGGTCTGAGGTTCGTCATGGGCGTGCGTATCCGAGCCACCGGCGCCAGCAGGGCCGCCGACACCCACAGCATCGTCGAGCACAGCGGCCGCGCCGCGCGGCAATGCCTGCAGCGGGCCGAGGTCCGGCCCGACCAGGTGGGCGTGCTGATCAACACCGGCATCTTCCGTGACTCGAACACGGTGGAACCGGCGGTCTCCGCGCTGATCCAGAAGGCGGCGGGCATCGGCCTCGACTACACCAGGGACGATCCGCGGACGTTCTCCTTCGACCTGATGAACGGCGCCGTCGGCGTGCTCGACGCCGTCCGGGTCGCCGGGTCGGTGCTGGCGACCGGCAGCGCCGAGCACGTGCTGATCGTCGCGGGCGACACCCACCCGTCGCTCACCCGCGGCACCGCCGACGCCGAATTCCCCTACGCCACCGCGGGTGCCGCGGTGCTGCTCGAGCAGGTCGAGGGCCCGGAGGGGTTCGGGCCGGTGCACTCGGCGCGCTCGACCGGCAGTCCCGCCGAGGTCGCCTACGTCGACACCGCGACCATGGGCGCGGTCGGCCGCACCCTGATGACCGTCGAGCGCGACGCCGATTTCGAGGACCGGATCCTGGCCGTCGCCGACGAAGCGGCCCGCGCCGCCCTCGCCGGGGCCGAGATCGACCCTGCCGGAATCGCATTGATCGCCTCGACACCGACACCACACTTCCCGAAGCGGCTCGCCGACGCGCTCGGCATCGATCAGGACGCGGTGCGCACGCCCGACCTGACCGACGGCGACCCGCACACCGCCACGCTGCCGCTGGCCTACGACCGCGCGGTCGCCGAGGGCTCGCTGACCGGCCGCACCCACGTGCTGTTCGTGGCGGCAGGCGCCGGTCCGTCCGCGGCCGCCGCCCTGTACCGGCTACCCGCGGAGACCACCGCGTGACGACGGCGACCTACTGGCGGACCATCGACGAGTTCCGGCGCTTCGCGCAGGCGGAACCGGACCGGGCCGCGGTGATCTACCCCGACGGGCAGACGCCCGCGGGTCTGCCGGACTACCGGCGGATCACCTACCTCGAGCTGGACCAGTGGTCGGACGCGATCGCCGAGCAGCTCACCCGGTCCGGGGTGGGCAGCGGGACCAGGACCATCGTGCTGGTGCTGCCGAGCGCGGAGCTGTACGCGATCCTGTTCGCGCTGTTGAAGATCGGCGCGGTGCCGGTGGTGATCGATCCGGGCATGGGCGTGCGCCGGATGGTGCACTGCCTGCGCGCGGTCGAGGCGGAGGCGTTCATCGGGATTCCCCCGGCGCACGCCCTGCGGGTGTTGTTCCCGCGCAGCTTCCGTCGCGTGCGCACCACGCTGACGGTGGGACGCCGCTGGTTCTGGGGTGGCCCGACGCTGCGCGCCTGGGGCAGGCGACCGTCGGGCGCACTGCCCGAGCGGGTGGCCGCCGCGCCCGAGGACGTGCTCATCATCGGGTTCACCACCGGTAGTACGGGTCCGGCCAAGGCGGTGGAGCTGACGCACGGCAATCTGGCCGCGATGGTCGAGCAGGTGCACGCCGCCCGCGGCCAGAACCCGCCGGAGACCTCGCTGATCACCCTGCCGCTGGTGGGTGTGCTCGACCTGTTGCTCGGCGCGCGATGCGTGCTGCCGCCGCTGATCCCGAGCAAGGTCGGGTCGACCGATCCGGCGCATGTGGTGGACGCGATCGAACGCTTCGACGTCCGGACCATGTTCGCCTCCCCCGCCCTGCTCATTCCGCTGCTCGAACACCTGCGCGCGCACCCGGCCGAGCTGAGCACGCTGTCGAGCGTGTTCTCCGGCGGTGCGCCGGTCCCGGACTGGTGCGTCGCGGGGCTGCGCGAGGTCCTGAGCCCCGACGCCGAGATCTACGCCGGCTACGGCTCGACCGAGGCGCTGCCGATGTCGACCATCGAATCCAGGGAACTGCTCGACGGTCTTGTCGAGCGCGCCCATCAGGGTGACGGCACCTGCATCGGCCGGGCGGCCGATCGGGTCGAGGTGCGGTTGCTCGCCATCACCGACGACCCGGTCCCGCACTGGGACAAGGCGGTTCGCCCGGAAGGCGCGCGGGCGGTGGGCGAGATCGTCGTCACCGGCCCGAATGTCAGCACTCGCTACTACTGGCCCGCGGCGGCCAACGCGGCGGGCAAGATCGCCGACGGTGACCGGACCTGGCATCGCACCGGCGATCTGGGCTGGATCGACGAACAGGGCCGGATCTGGTTCTGCGGACGCAAGAGCCAGCGGGTCGAGACCGCGCGGGGACCGATGTTCACCGTGCAGGTCGAGCAGGTCTTCAACGTGGTGCCCGGGGTCGCGCGGACCGCGCTCGTCGGCCTCGGCACGCGCGGGGTTCAGCGGCCGGTGCTGTGCGTCGAGCTCGAACCGGGCGCCGACCCGGCGGCCGCGCTGACCCGATTGCGCACCCGCGCCGTCGAATTCGACGTCACGGCGCCCGTCACCGAGTTCCTCGTCCATCCCGGCTTCCCGGTCGACATCCGGCACAACGCCAAGATCGGCCGCGAGGAGCTCGCGCGATGGGCGGCGAAGAAACTGGAGGCACGACGATGAAGGTCCTGGTCACCGGCGCGTCCGGGTTCCTCGGCGGCGCGCTCGTGCGCGCGCTGGTCGCCGACGGCGTCCACGACGTATCGATCCTGGTGCGGCCCACCAGTGTTCTCGACGACCTCGGGTCGGCTCGCGACCGGGTGACGGTGGTGTACGGCGACCTCGCCGATCCGGCGTCGCTGGTGCGCGCCACCACGGGCATGGACGTCGTGGTGCACAGCGCGGCCCGGGTCGACGAGCGCGGCACCAGGGACAGCTTCTGGGCGGAGAACGTGGCCGCCACCGAGACGCTGCTCGACGCGGCCCGCGACGGCGGCGCGACCCGGTTCGTCTTCGTGTCCAGCCCCAGCGCGCTGATGGACCGCGACGGCGGCGACCAGATCGACGTCGACGAATCGCTGCCCTATCCGCACCGCTACCTGAACTTCTACTCCGAGACCAAGGCCGCCGCCGAGCGGACCGTCCTCGCCGCGAACACCGGCACCTTCACCACGGTCGCCCTGCGCCCGCGGGCGATCTGGGGCGCGGGCGATCGTTCGGGGCCGATCGTGCGCCTGCTCGGCCGGACCGCGACCGGGTCACTGCCCGATCTGTCCTACGGCCGCACCGTCGAGGCCTCGCTGTGCCACGTGGACAACATCGTGCACGCGTGCCGGCTCGCGCTCACCGCGGAATCCGTCGGTGGCAGGGCGTATTTCGTCGCCGACGCCGAGAAGACCGACGTGTGGGGGTTTCTCGGCGCGGTCGCGACCCGGCTGGGCTACGCACCGCCGTCACGCAGGCCCAACCGCCGCGTGCTGACCGCCGTCGTGGCGGCCGTCGATACCGTGTGGCGGATTCCGGCCGTGGCGCGGCGCTGGTCGCCGCCGCTGTCGCGCTACGCCGTCGCGCTGATGACGCGCAGCGCCACCTACGACACCGGCGCCGCCCGCCGCGATCTCGGCTACGCGCCGGTCACCGATCGTGACACCGGGTTGACCGAGTTCCTCACCTGGCTCGACGCCGCGGGCGGTATCGAGACGCTCACCAGGGACCTGCGGTAGTCACCGCACGACCGACGCACCGGAGGCAATCATGAACGGCAGCAACACCTTCCGTCGCCCGATCTCGACGACCGAGCGCATGTACTTCCCCATGCGCGACCTCGCGCCGCCGTTCCTCATGCAGCTGGTCGTCCCGGGCGAGGGCGACCTCGACCCCGACCGGCTGCGCCGCGCGGTGGCCCACGCCGCGACGGTGACCCCGGGCGCGCGACTGGTGCGCCGCGGCGCCGAGTGGATCGATACGGGGACCGCGCCCGCGGTCCGGGTGCTGCCGGGGCACGTGCTGCACGAGACCACGCTGGAGTCCGACCCGGTGCTCACCAGCCCGATCGGCCCGACCCCGGAGACCACCGTCGAGGTGCTCCTGCTGACGGGTGCCCCGGTGACGTTGGTCTTCCGGGTCTTCCACGGCGTGATGGACGGCATGGGCATGGTGCTGTGGGTGACCAATGTCCTGCGCGCACTGCGCGGGGAGGACCCGGTCCCCCAGCTCGACCCGGTGGCCGATCAGGAACTCGTGGACCGGGTCGGAGCGCCGGGCAAGCCGGCGGCGATGGTGCCGCGCTACCGCAGCGCGACAGGCCGGGGCAGGCAGCGCCCTGGCCTCGCCCGGCATCTGTTGCGGCACCGGCGGATCGACGCGGCGGGCACCGGCGCGCTGGCCAGGGTCTGCGCGCTGCTGGCCGCCGAGACGCCGGGGACCTCGCGTATCATGATGCCGGTCGACCTGCGCAGGCACGACCCGGCGCTGCGCTCGACCGCCAATCTGGCCCTGCCGCTGTTCCTCGACATCGAGTCCGGCCGGGACTGGACGTGGGTCAAGGAGCAGATCAAGACCGGTCTGCGCGAACGGCGCGAGCTGAACCAGCTGGCGAACACCAGGATCACCCTGGTGCCCGACCCGGTCAATCGTGGTGTCCTGCACACGACGAACTGGCTCGGCGCCCGCCTGGGCCGGAATCTGGCCTCGGCCACCGTGTCCCACATGGGCCGCTTCACCGCCGACGAGCTGGCCGTGCCCGGCTTCCGGCCGACGGGCCTGTACGTGCTGCCCCAACACAGCGTCGCGATGCCACTGCTGTTCGGGCTCACCGAATTCGACGGCCGGACCGATCTGACGGTGTCGGCGCGCAACGGCGACGGGGTCGAGGCCCGGCTCGAGGCACTGCTCGACCGGATCGTGGCGATGCTCGAGACCGAACTGCCCGTGCGTTCCGCGCTGGACCGACCGCTGTGACGGTGCTGGTTCGCCTGGTCACCCAGCGGCCACGCGCGGTGCTGGCCGTCGCCGTGGTGTTCATCGGGCTGTGCGCGGCCTTCGGCGCCGACGTCACCCAGCGGCTCAGCGCGGGCGGGTTCGCCGATCAGGGCAGTGAGTCGGCGCTGGTGGATCGGATGGTCACCGAGCATCTCGGTCCGCAGAGTCCCGATGTGATCGCGCTGTACACCGCGCCCGCGGGCCGCACCGTCGACGAGATCGGTCCGCAGGTCACCGCGGCGCTGGACCGGATCGATCCGGCCCTGCTGGCGCGGCCTGCGCAGAGTTACTGGACTGCCGTCCCGCCCGTGCGGAACTTCCTGGTCTCGCCGGACCGGCGGCAGGCCGTGGCGGTGGTGTTCACCGAGGGCGACGACACCGCCCGCATCGCCGCCTACCCCGCGATCGCCGACGCGCTGCGCGTGCCCGGCATCGACACCCGGCTCTCGGGCTACAGCGCGCTCAACTCCGAGATCGTCGCGCGGTCGCAGCGTGATCTCGTGGTGGCGGAGTCGATTTCGCTGCCGCTGACCCTGCTGATCCTGGTGCTGGTCTTCGGCGGGCTGCTGGCCGGCGCCTTGCCCGTGCTGGTGGGCGCGCTCGCGGTCGCCGGGTCCCTGGGAGTGATCCGGCTGCTGACCGAGACCACGGAGGTCACCACCTTCGCGGTGAACATCGCCTCGCTGCTCGGCCTCGGCATGGCCATCGACTACGGCCTGTTCCTGGTCAACCGGTTCCGCGAGGAATACGCAGGGAACCACGATGTGCCCGCGGCCATCGCCCGCACCTACGCGACCGCCGGACGCACTGTCGCCCTGTCGGCGCTGCTGCTGATGTGCGCGTTCGCGGGCACTTTCGTGTTCCCGCAGCCCGTCCTGCGGTCGCTGGGCATCGGGTCCATCGCGGCGGTGGCCATGGCCGCCGGACTCTCGCTGACGGTCCTGCCCGCCCTGCTGGCGCTGTTCGGCACCCGCATCGGACGCGCCAGGTCGACCACGCGCACCGAGCACTTCTGGACCAGGGTGGTCGACGCCGTGCTGCGGCGGCCCGGCGTGGTCACCGTCGTCGTCGGCGCGATCCTGCTCGCCCTGGCCGCGCCGCTGACCGGCATCCGGCTCGGCGACATCGACCATCGCGCGCTGCCGCCCGACAGCGAGATGCGCCGCACGGTCGAAGAACTCACCGCGAACTTCCCGGCCGCGGCCAGCGGCGCGACCGTGGTGATCCACGGGCTGGACGGTCCACCGCAGACGGCCGCGGTCGCCGCGGTGCTCGCCGAGGTCGACGCGATCGCGGGTGTCCGCGAGGTGCTGCAGGTCGGGCGTGACGACGATTTCGTCGTCCTGCACGCCTTCCTCACCGCCGCCGACCGCAGCGAGGACGCCTCCGCCGCCGTCTCGGCGATCCGGGCACTGGTACCACCGGCGGGAACGACGCTGGCCGTGGGTGGCGACACCGCCGCGACCGTGGACACCGTGGACTCGATGGTCGGGCGCATGCCGCTCATGATCGCGGTGATGGCGCTGGCCACCATGGTGCTGCTGACGATCGCGTTCCGATCGATCATGTTGCCGCTCAAGGCCGTCGCGATGGCGTTCCTGAGCCTGGCCGCCACCTTCGGCGTGCTGACGATGATCTTCTATCACGGGTATCTCGCGGACCCGCTCGGCATCACGGCAGGCCCCATCCCGGCGGGGATGCTGGTGCTGATCATCGCGGTCGTCTTCGGATTGTCGACCGACTACGAGGTGTTCCTGCTCTCCCGCATGGCCGAGGCGCACCGCGCGGGTGCCGACACCACCACCGCCGTCCGCGTCGGCACGGTCAAGACCGCGCGCGTCATCACCGCCGCCGCCGTCCTGCTCGTGCTCGTCACCGGCGCGTTCGCCCTCTCCCCCTTGACTCCCATGCGCTTCCTCGGCATCGGCATGATCATCGCCCTGATCCTGGACGCCACCCTGGTCCGCATGCTGCTCGTCCCCGCCCTCGTCCAGCTGATGGGCCCCACCAACTGGTGGCTGCCCTTCCGGACGCGGCCGGTCCGGGTTCGCGCCGACCGGTCTCGGGGAGCACGATGGAGTCGGCAGCTCGACTCCCGAACGAAGGACAGCGCCGATGATCGTGACAACCCGCGAGACGTGGCAGTCGGCCGGTGACCGGCTGCGGATCGGTGCGGAGGTAGTCCACGCCGAGGACGACGCGGCAGCGCTGCGCATTGCCGACGACCTGCCCGGGACCGCGCAGGTTCTGGTGCTGAGCGCGCCCGGTCTCGGCTCGACCGACGAGAGCGTGCCGGTCGAGGACGTCGAGGACGTTCGGTGGGTGCGACGTGGACCGGACGGACAGCACACCCAGGTGCTGCGTCAGCCGTCGACGGCGGCGACGCTCGACCTGCGACCACACCCCGAAGGGGGTTGGTACCGCGAGACATGGCGCAGCGAGCACACTTTCACGCCCGACGGCTATCCGGGCACACGGGCCGCCGCGACCGGGATCCTGTTCCTGCTGCCGCCCGGCGAAGAGTCGATCTGGCACGCGGTGCGTTCCGACGAGGTGTGGCTGTGGCATCGGGGCGGGCCGCTCGAGCTCGGTCTGGGCGGTGACGGCGACCGGCCGGGCACCGCGACAACGGTGACACTGGGTCCGCTGATCGAGGCCGGTCAGCACGTGCAATACGTGGTTCCGGCGGGCCACTGGCAGGCCGCGCGACCTGCCTCCGACCAGGAGGTCCTGGTGAGCTGTCTGGTCGCACCGGGCTTCGACTTCGCGGACTTCCGCAGCTGAGGACCTAACCCGTCAGCACCGACGGGAGGTGGTGGAGCGTGTCGATGACGTGGATACCGTCGCGGATCACGGTGTGGGAGCGGGTGTTCGTGCGGTCGAGCCAGCAGGATCGCAGGCCCGCGTCGTGGGCGCCGACGGCGTCGATGACGTACTTGTCGCCCACGAAGGCGACCTCGTGCGGCGCGAGCCCGAGGAGCGCGCATCCGGCGAGGAAGATGCTGGGTTCCGGCTTGGCCGCGCCGTGCTCCGCACTGCACACCACCAGATCGCCGAAGTAGTCCAGCAGTCCCACGGCGGCGAGCTTGCGCTGCTGCTGGGGCACCGCGGCGTTCGAGACGATGCCGAGACGGTACCCGGGCGCCAGGTATCGTAGGACCGGCTCCACGTCCGGGAACGCCGACCAGGCGGCCCGGCGATGCACCTCGTACCCGGTGAACCAGGCCGCCGCAGCCGAGTCGGGGACCACCGACGGCGCGATGCCGCGCAGATGGGACAGAAAGCTGCGAGCGCGGGCTCGCTGCTGCTCGGGAAACGTCAGTTCCCCGACGGCGAACCTGGCGTACTCGATCTCGGTGATCTCCCGCCAGAGCGCCACCGCCGCGGCGGGATCAGCGAACCGATCGAGCAGACCGTCGTGCCGCAGATGCGCGAGCAGCCCGGCGGCCTCCGACGACGAATAGTCGAACAGGGTGTCGTCGACGTCGAAGAGCACACCTCGGATCGGCACACGCCTCCCTTTCCCGGTTCCGACGCTTCCCCTGCGTCAGTTGCCCCGAGCATCGCATACGTCATTGCCGCTCTCGTCGGCCACCGAGGCGGGCGAGCTCGGTCCGCTAGGTGAAGACGTAGTCGGTGAGGGCGAAATGGCCGCTGCGCCAGGCGGCTTCGAGGGTGGAGGCGGGCCGCAGGGGGACGTCGCCGTGTTTGTCGAAGTAGTAGCTGTGGGCGGTGGCGCAGCTGTCCTGCCAGAACACCTGCCCGCCGCGGCGGGCGAGCATCTCCCGGAAGTAGCGGTCGTTGGCCTCCTCGGTGACCTCGATGCGGTCGGCATCGCTCCGGCGGGCGTGATGCAGACAGCGCAGGATGTGGCGGGTCTGATTCTCGATCAGGGTGAAGTAGGACGCCCCGTTGTAGCCGTAGGGGCCGATGATGGAGAAGAAGTTGGGGAAGCCGGGGACACTGACGCCCTCGTAGGCCTGCAGGCGGTTCTCGTCCCACCAGGTCTCCAGATCGCGGCCGCCGACGCCGTGCAGGTCGTAGGTCGGCATGTTGCCCGACTCCATCACCTTGAAGCCGGTGGCCAGAATCAGCACGTCGGCGGGGTGTTCGACGCCCGCCTCGGTGCGTACGCCGGTGGGCGTGACCGCGCTGATCGCCGTGGTCTCCAGCGTCACGTTCGACCGGTTGAAGGTCGACAGATAGTCGTTGGAGAAGCTGGGCCGCTTGCAGCCGAGCGCGTATTTCGGGGTCAGCGCCGCGCGGATCGCCGGGTCCTTCACCTGGCGGCGTAGATGGGCCAGCCCCGCGCGTTCGCCGATCGCGGCGGTCGGCAGGGAACGGTGGTAGTGGGCGGCGAGGGGGAAGGTGAATTCGACGTAGGTCTGGCTCACCAGCCTGGTCAGGGTGCGTCCGCCCGGCACCTTCAGCGCCAGGCGCGCGGGTAGCGGCAACGGCATGTCGGGACGGGGCAGACACCAGATCGGCGTGCGCTGGAACACCGTCAGCTGCGCGACCTCCGGGGCGATCTCGGGAATCACCTGCACGGCCGAGGCGCCGGTGCCGATGATCGCGACCCGCTTGCCCCGCAGATCCTGGCGGTGATCCCAGCGTGAGGTGTGCATCGTGACACCGGCGAAGTCCGCGATGCCGGGGATGTCGGGCAGTTTGGGCCGGGTGAGCACGCCGGTCGCGCTGATCACGAACCGGGCAGTCAGGTCCGTGCCGTCGGCGGTGTGCAGCACCCAGCGACGATCCTGCTCGTCGAAGTCGGCGCCGGTGACGGTGGTGCCGAAGCGGATTCGGGGCCGCAAGTCGTATTTGTCCACGCACGATTCGGCGTAGGCCTTGAGTTCGCGGCCCGGCGCGTAGACCCGCGACCAGTCGGTGCGCTGTTCGAACGAGAACTGGTAGCTGAACGACGGGATATCCACGGCGACACCGGGATAGGTGTTCCAATACCAGGTTCCCCCGACTCCGTCGGCCTCGTCGACGATCAGGAAATCGTCGAATCCGGCGTTGCGCAGCGCGATCGCGGCGCCGATCCCGGAGAAGCCGGCGCCGACGATGACGATCTCGTGGTCGATCCCGGTGGTGGTCATGCGATCTCCTTCGTCCCGCCGGCGAATTCGGGCGAGTAGTGGGTGCGGCCGCGACGGGCGAGGGTGCGGACCACGTGGCCGGCGTCCTCGGCGTAGACGATGGTGTCGACCCGGTGCTCGATCCCGTCGACCGTGCGCACGCCCAGCGGGACCAATCGCGCGATCGGCCAGGTCACCAGGGAGCAGTGGGGTCGCCGCAGCGTGCGGTAGTAGCTGTTGTGTACGGCGACCCCGGCGTCCTCGTCAGGGGTGAGCCGGTGCCGCAGCCACGAATCACGCACCTGGACACGCAGATTGACCCGCGCGGCCAGCCGGACCACCGGCTCCGGCAGCCATCGCAGGACCGCGGCGCCGGGCAGCGGCGCGCGCGGCAGAATCCACACCGCGTCGGTCTGGAACACCGTCACCCGCGCCGCCTCCGCGGCGATGCCGGGCAGCAGCCGCGCGGCCGCGGCCCCGCTGCCGACGATCGCCACCCGTCGGCCGGAGAATTCGTGGCGCGGGACGAAGGTCGAGCGACGCAGCTGAGGGCCGCTGAAGGTCTCGGCGAAACGGAGCGTGGTCATTTCGCCACCGGTTCGTAGGTGAGTTCGTCGGACCAGGACGGCCTGCGGCCCAGCACCCGGATCGGGAACCGGTCGATACAGGCGTTGGACACATCGGCCAGCAGCTGGAACGGCTGCCGCCGGTGAATCGTGGCCTTACCGTGCGTCTTCACCACGTGATACAGCGGCACCCGCCGGATCGCGGGGCTGCGCTCGCCGACGTTCTCGTAGCGGCGCACCGCCTGCCACAGCTTCTCCTCGTCGAGCCCGAGGGCGATGATGTCGGTCGACATCCGCGACAGCAGCGGCGCGTACAGCAGCGCGCCGAGCACGAACGACGGCCGCACCGCGAAACCGGCCGTCTCGATGGCGATCCGGCGGATCGGCCCGGCGCCGAGCTGCTCGAGCACCTGGAAACCGACGGCCAGATGCCGGGATTCGTCGTTGTTGATGTGGCGGAACACCTCGTGACACACCGGATCGTCGACCTCGTCGAGCAGGAACTTCACCAGCGCGCCGTCCAGCGCCGTCTCCAGCGACGGGATGACAGTACCGAGCACCGGCAGGCTCAGCTGATCGGCGTAGCGGTCGAGCCAGCTGATCACGAGGCGGATGTTCTTGTTGGGCACCGGCATCGCGTCGCCGTCGAGCATCCCCCACCGGCGCATCAGCGCGAGTTCGGCATTGGCGTGCTTCTGTTCCTCGGCGTGGAAGTACCGGTAGATCTCACGCAGCGGGCCCGGCGGCGCCTGGTGCACGAGGGCGGCGAAACCGCGCGCGCCGACGTGTTCGATCCACACCAGATCCGCCATGAAGGTGGCCAGCCGGGGACGTTGCTCGTCGGTGATGGTGTCGGCACCCGGTGCGTCCCAGTCGATATCGGCCAGCGCCCACTGCTTGGCGCGCACGGTGGCGAGCATATCGGGATAGGCGAACGTCATTGTTCGATCTCCTTCGGTGATGGATCAGCGCACGACCCGCTCCAGCAGGCCGGCCGAACGGGTGTAGGTCGCCGGCATCCAGCGTTTGGCCTGCCAGAGCACCTTGGCCTCGAGCTGTGGCACCACGTACAGGTCACCGTGGTCGACGGCGTCGAGCGTGGCGCGGGCGATGGTCGCGGGCGCGCGGCCGGTCCAGCGCAGGAGCAGGCCGCCGAGCCGCTCGGCGGTCTCGTCCATCGGCGAATCCGCCTGCATGATGTTGGTTTTCACGCCGGTCGGGCACAGCACGGTGACACCGACGCCGGTGCCGGCCAGCTCCGCCGACAAGGTCTCCGACAGCGCGAGCACCCCTGCCTTGCTGACGTTGTAGGCGGCCATTCGCGGCGCCGCGCCGAACGCGGCCGCCGAGGCGACATTGACGATCGCCCCGCGCCCCGCCGCCCGCAGGATCGGCGCGAACACATGACAGCCGTGGATCACGCCCCACAGGTTGACGCCGAGGGTGCGCTGCCAGTCGTCGAGGGCGAATTCCCCGATCACCGGTCCGCCCGCGCCGATGCCCGCGTTGTTGATCACGACGGTGGGCGCGTCGCCGAACCAGTCCTGCGCGGTAGCGGCCAGCCGGGTGACCTCGGCGATCGCGGTGACATCGCAGGCGGTGCCGATCGCTTTCCCACCCGCGGCCTCGACGAGTCCGGCGGTCTCGGTGGCGCGATCGGGATCGATGTCGGAGCAGACGACGCGACCGCCGCGCCTGCCCAGCTCCACGGCGAAGGCCCGTCCGATGCCGCTGCCCGCGCCGGTGACCACGGCATCGGCGCTCGTGGTCCGGCGGCGCCCGCCGAAGGGAAACAGTCGCATGGCAACTCCCGGGTCGACCCGGCACGACTCGAATTGGTGGCATCTGCCACCATTGGCCGCACCTGACACCAATTAGGCTCGCGACGGAGTACTTTGTCAACCATGGATGTGCGCGCACCGGCACGAACCTGGGGTGGGCTGACCGCCGACCAGCGCAGGGCGCAGCGACGAGCGAGCCTGGTCGACGCCGCCCTGACCATCTGGCTGGAGAACGGCTGGGCCGCGGTGACCATGCGTGGCGTCTGCCAGCGGACCTCCCTCAACGACCGCTACTTCTACGAGCACTTCGCCGACCGCGACGAACTGCTGGCGGCGGTCTGGGACGAGGTGTGCGCCGAGGTCTTCGCCGACCTGGCCCGCGTGCTCGCCGAGACCGCCGACCACACGCCGCTCGAGGTCATGCGCGCGGCGATCACCCGCGCCGTCGAGCTGCAAGCCGATCCGCGCGGTCGCGCCCGCATCCTGCTCGCCGATCACGCGGGCAGTGCCGTGCTGGAGCTGCGCCGCAAGACCATGCTCACCGACGCCACCGACCTGCTCATCGCCGCCGCCTGGCCCTACCTGCGCCCCGGCGTCGACGAGACCGATATCCGGATGAGCACCCTGACCGGCATCGGTGGCTTCATCGAGCTGCTGTCGGCCTGGCGCACCGGCGTGCTCGACGTCGACGCCGCACGCATCATCGACCACACCAGCGCCATCGCGGCCCAGCTGGCGACGATGTTCCTGCCACCGGAGATCATCGGCGACCACTGATTCCGGGAATATTCCTTGACAGGAATATTCCCATCAAGGAATAGTTCCTGGCATGGACGAGATCGCCGCAGCACTGGGCGACGGCGCGCGGTGGCGCATCGTCGAACTCCTCGCCGAACGCCCCCGCTCGGTAGGCGAACTGGCCGAGTTGACGGGCCTGCGACAGCCACAGACCACCAAACATCTCCAGACGCTGGCCCGGGCGGGCTTGGTCACCGTGTTCCCGCTGGGGCAGCGCCGCGTCTACGCGCTCGAGGCCGGGCCACTCACCGGGCTCGAACGGCGCTTGCGCCGACTCGTCGAGGCCGTCGAGACGAACGCGGACGAGCGCGACGTGGTCGAGCGCTATCGCGCGGCCATCGATGCGGAATCCGCCGTTGCCGACCAGGATCGGTGGGCCGACGGTCGCGCCTTCACCTTCGATCGCACCTTCGACGCACCGCGCGAGGCCGTCTGGCGGCACTGGGTCGACGCCGAGCTGCTCGGCTCCTGGCTGGCACCACCCTCGATGACGATCACCGAGTGCGCGCTCGAACCGGCGCCGGGCGGTCGCGCCGTCCTCGACTATCGCGACCCCGAAGGGCGGCGGTACCGCTCGGCGGGAAAGGTCGACGCCGCAACGGAACCCGAGCACCTCGCCTTCGACCTCGCGGTCCTCGACGAGTCCGGCGCGGTGTCGTTCACCGGCCACTACGACCTGACGCTCGACCCGGTCCGCGGCGGCACCCGCCTGCGGCTCGGGCTCACCATCACCGACACCTCCGTCGACGCCGTCCCGTACATCGCCGGAATCGGCACCGGCTGGGGCCAGGTGCTCGACAACCTCGCCGCCCTGATCGGCAGCAGCACCGGAACGAAGGAAGCACAGTCATGACCGAACGCACCGTGACCGCCAATCTCGCCCTCACCCTCGACGGGCGCTATCACGGGCCCGGCGGCCCCACCGACGCCGCGGCGATCGTGCGCTACGCGACCACCGAGGTCGCGCGCGAGCACCTCACCCGCCTCTGGGAACACGCGACGACGGCGGTGCTCGGCCGCCGCAACGCCGAGGGATTCCTCGCCTACTGGCCCACCGTCGCCGCGGACGACGCCGCCGACCCACGCGATCGCGCCTACGCGACGTGGTTGACCGACACCGACAAGGTGGTCTTCTCGACCACGCTCACCGACGCGCCGTGGGAACGCACCCGGCTGGTGAACGCGCCCGCGGCCGACGTCCTCACCGAACTGAAGGCCACCGGCACCGGCGACATCCTCGTCAACTCCAGCCCGAGCGTCATCAAGGACCTGCTCGCGGCCGACCTGATCGACCGCCTGTACCTGCTGATCTGCCCCGAGATCGCCGGTGGCGGAGCGCGCCTGTTCGACGACGGCCTGCCCGATACCCGATGGACCGTCACCCACCATGAGGTGGGCGAACTCGGCGAGGTCGCGCTCGTCTACGACCGGGTGCGCTGACCACCCGACAGCGCCCCGACCCCGAGATCACGCAGGGCCGCGGTCAGGAACTCGTCGACGGCGTCGGTGCGTTCCAGCTGCACCAGGTGGCCCGCGCCCGGAACTTTCACCACCGCACGCAGATCCGGGACATTCGCGCGCAGCACGGCCAGCGGGTCGCGGCCGCTGAACCCCTCCATGTCGGGGTCGTTCTCGCCGTAGAGGAAGTAGGTGGGCACCGGCACCCGGGCGCCCGCGAACGCTTCGGTGAGCGCCCAGTTGCGGTCGAGATTGCGATACCAGTTCAGGCCGCCGGTGAACCCGGTGCGTTCGAACTCCGCTGCCAGGGTATCGAATTCGTCCTCACTCAGCCACGACCAGGGCAGGTCGGGCGCTTGCGGGAGGACGTCGAGGTATCCGAGGCCCGGCGGGTTCTTCCAGGTGTCGAGGTAGTGGTAGTCACCGGAGAGCGAGTAGTAGACCCGGGCCAGGAATTCGCGGGAACGCGCGGCCAGTTCGGCGTCGGCCACCCCCGGCTCCTGGAAGTAGGCCAGGTGCAGGAAGTGCCGCTGCGCCGCCTTGGTCCAGTACTCCGAGGGCGCGCGCGGCGGGCGCGGGGAGAACGGATTGTTCAGCACGGCAACGGCATCCACTCGTTCGGGGGCGCGCAGCGCGAGTTCCCACACGAGCTGGGCACCGAAGTCGAGGCCGACGAACACGGCCTTCTCCGCGCCGATGTCGTCGAGCAGCGCCAGCAGATCACCGATCACCGCCTCGTTGGTGTAGGCCGCGACATCGGCGGGGGCGTCGGTGCGGCCGTAGCCGCGCAGATCCGGGGCGATGGCCCGGAACCCCGCGGCGGCCACCGCCGCGAGCTGGCGGTGCCACACGAAACCGGTGTGCGGGAATCCGTGACAGAAGACGACCGGATACCCCTGCCCCTGCTCGGTGACGTGCATCCGGATGTCGCCGGTGTCCAGGAATCGATGGGTCAGCTCCACTACCGTCTCCGTTTCTAGAACGTGTTCTTATTTTGACGGTAATGTCTGGAGGCCATGAGCGGAACACCCAAGATTCTCGCCGGCCGGGTCGCGGTGGTGACCGGCGCCAGCCGTGGCATCGGCAAGGGCATCGCCCAGGAACTGGGCGCGGCCGGGGCCACCGTGTACGTGACCGGCCGTACCACCACGGCGGGCCGGCTGCCCGGGACCGTGCACGCGACCGCCGAGGAGGTCACCGCGCTGGGCGGTCACGGCGTGGCCGTCATCTGCGATCACGCCGACGACGCGGCGGTCGAGAAGCTCTTCGCGCAGGTCCGCGACGAGCAGGGCAGACTCGACGTGCTGGTGAACAACGTCTACAACTCCCCCGCCGCCGCGCGCTGGCTCGGGCGCAAGTTCTGGGACGTCCCGCCGAAGGCCTGGGACGAGACCTTCGACATCGGCGTCCGCTCGCACTACGTGGCCAGTGTGTTCGCCGCGCCGCTACTGATCGAATCGGCCGGGCTGATCGTCAACGTGTCCTCCCCCGGCTCCCAGCGCTACATGCACAACGCCGTCTACGGCGTCGCGAAGACCGCGCTGGACCGGCTCACCGCCGACCTGGCCCACGACCTGCTCGGCACCGGCGCGACCGCGATCTCGCTCTGGCCCGGCATCGTGGATACCGAACTGCTGCAGATGGTTCCGGCCGACGAGAACGGGCGCCGCGAGGTGACCCTGCCCGGCGAGGGCACCTTCGACCTCAACGCCGCCGAGACCCCGCGCTTCCCCGGTCGCGCGGTCGTCGCACTGGCCGCCGACCCCGATCGGCTGACCCGTGGCGGCGCCGCGTGGAAGGTCGCCGACCTCGCCGTCGAGTACGGATTCACCGACGTCGACGGCCGGATTCCGCGCGCCGACTGACACCCTGCTGAACGCTGTCGGCGGGCTCGGTCCACCGCGGATTCGACCTCTTCCTCGACATCGACTGGGACACACCGACATTCGCGATCGATCGTGACGACCCGCGCTGGGCCCATTTCTCCCACTACCGCCGCCGTGGCCACCCACTCGCCATCGGCGGTGTGGGAGCTTCAACTGGCGGTGAAGAGGACCGCACGGCCAGCAGCGGCGGCTCGTTCGTAGAACGCCCGCACGTCTCTGAGACCGTCCCACGTGTAGTCGAAGTCTGCATCGTCGCGCGCCCCGCGATAGTCGGGGTCGTCGATGGCATCGAACCTGCCGCGCAGCCAGGATCGGTCGATCTCTCGCAATGCGTCGGCTACCGCTCGAACCTGGTCTGCATCGATATAGACCGCGTAGTACTCATCGTGCAGGTGGCGACCTCCGAGAACCGCGTGTGACAGTGGATACGTGCCCCCGTCGGGGTCGAGTGTGCCGTCGGCCAGGCAACGGTGGAGGGCATCCCACGCCTTGTCGGAGTCGACCTTCCATGCGTCGTCCTGCCACGACTCTTCCATCTCATCGACGAGCTCCTCCACAGCGTCGCCGTCGCCTTCCTCATCCGCTGCCAGCAACGAGTGAGCCAGCTCTGCACTGATGGCGAAGTGAACTCCCAACATGGCGGCGATCGTAACGACCCGTGTCCACACCTGATAGTGCGGAGCCAGGACCTGGGTGCCGTTGCAGTACTAAGCGCGGTAGCCGTCGGTGCCCGCGCGGGACATGACGATCGTCGGGACCACCGCGCGGGCGGACAGCCGCAGGATCGAGTCGACCATCTCGACGACGTCGTTCACCGCGAGCATCCGCTCGGGCGGGATCCGGTCGTGGATCCAGGCGCTCATATCGGTGTCGACATAGGCGGGCGCGATGGCGGTGGCGGTGACGCCGTTGCCGGATTCCTCGGCGTTGAGCGTGGCCAGCAGCGAGATGATCGCCGCTTTGGCCGCGCCGTAGACCGCCAGGCCCGCCTCGGCGTACACGCCCGTGATCGAGGACAGCGCGACGACCTTCGCGCCGTGGTCCGGATCGGCGGCGGCCCCGGCCCGCAACATCGGCAGCGCGCCCTGGACGAGTTGCAGTGGGGCGCGCAGGTTCACCGCGATGGTCTTGTCGAACCGCTTCATCGAGGAGTCGGCGAGCGTGCCCGCGGTGCCGACTCCGGCGTTGAGGATCAGCGCGGACAGGGTCGCGTACCGGTCGGCGTGCTCGGCGAGCAGGCGCGCGATGCCGTCCTCGTCGGCCATGTCGGCGGCGACGGCGACCACGTCGGGGGCGCCGAGCGCCCGCAGCTCGGCGGCGACCGCGGCTAGCCGGTCGGCGTCACGTGCGGTGATGGTGAGCGAATATCCCTGCCGGGCAAGCCGGTTCGCGATGCCGAGGCCGATGCCCCGGGAGGCTCCGCTGATCAGAGCGGACTTGGTCGCGGTCATTTCCGGTGTCCTTTCAGTGCGCGCAGGCCGGCGGCCATGAATTCCGGGGTGGCCTCCGCGGCGCGCTCGGCGGCGGCGCCCGCGCCGGAGCCACGCAGCGCCCGATGGGTGATGCCCTCGCCGATCACGCCGAGTTTGAAGTTGGCCAGCGCGAGGTAGAAGCCCCAGTCGCCGAGGTCGCGGCCGGAGGCGCGCGCGTAGGACTGGGCGAGCGCGTCGGCGGTGGGCATGCGGTCGCTGGTCCACGCGGCCGACGAGCCGAGCACCAGGTCGAAGATCGGCGACCGGTACACGCACATCAGCGCGACATCGGTGAGCGGATCACCGAGGGTCGACATCTCCCAGTCGACGACGGCACGCACCCGGCCCGGGTCACCCGCGTCCAGGATGGTGTTGTCGATGCGGAAGTCGCCGTGCACGATCGAGGCCGCCGAGGTGTTCGGCACCGCCTCGGACAGGGCCGCGTGCAGGACCGCGACGTCGGCGAGCTCGCGGGTCTTCACCCGATCCCATTGGGACGCCCACAGATTCACCTGACGTTCGACGAAGCCGATCGGACGGCCGAACGTGCCGAGGCCCACCGCGTCGGGGTCGACGGCGTGCAGGCGGGCCAGCACGTCGACCAGCTCGGTCGCGCTCGCGGCGACCTGGTCGTCGGTGAGGGCGGCGAGGTCGTCCTGGTCGCGGACCACGCGGCCGTCGACGTACTCGACGACGGTCATCGGCGCGCCGAGGGCAGCACCCTGCTCGTCGAAGGCGACCGTGCGCGCGACCGGCACCGCCGAATCCTGCAGCGCGTCGGTGACGGTGAATTCGCGTGCCATATCGTGCGCGGACGGCGTGAGCCCCGCGACGGGTGGCCGCCGCACCACCCAGGTGGACGCGTCGTCGGCGGCCTTGAACGTCAGATTCGAACGACCGCCGCTGATCAGCTCCACGCGCAGGTCGCCGCGGACCGGCACACCACTGGCACGCAGAAACCGCTCCAGCGCGGCGATATCCATTCCGGGCAGGCTCATTCGGCGTCCCGGCGCGCTCGCTCGGCCGCACTCACCGCGCGCTTGGCGATCGCCCACCGGTGCACCTCGGAGGGACCGTCGTAGATCCGGAACGGCCGGACCTCCCGCGAGAGGCGCGCCAGCGGCAGGTCCGCCGCGACGCCGAGGCCACCGCACATCTGCATACTGCGGTCGATGATCCGGAAGGTCGCCTCGGCGGCATAGGTTTTCGCGATGGAGGTCGCGTTCGCGGCGGACTCGCCACGGTCGAGTTCCCAGCAGGCGCGGGTCAGCAGTGCGCGCGTGGCCGCGATGTCGATCTCGTTGTCGGCGATCATCTGCTGGATCATGCCGAGATCACCGAGGCGCGAACCGAATCCGCGCCGCTGCGCCACCCGGTCCACCGCCACGTCGTGGCCGCGGCGCGCGGCACCGAGCCAGCGCATCACATGGGTCATCCGGGCCGGGCCGAGCCGCACCTGCGCGTATTCGAAGCCACGGTCGACGGCGCCGAGCACCGCCGAATCCGGGACGAGCAGGTCCTCGAAGAACACCTCGCAGTGACCGCCGAGCATCGACCGGTCCAGGGTGTCGATATGCCTGCCGACGCGAATCCCCGCGGTGTCGGCGGGGGCGAGGAACATCGTCGCGCCGCCACGATCGCCGGGCTCGCCCGAGGTGCGGGCCATGATGATGAAGAAGCCCGCGCCGTCGGCGCCGGTGATGAACCACTTGTGGCCGTTGATGCGCCAGCCGCCCTCGGCGCGCACCGCGCGGGTGGCCAGGGCGGAGGGGTCCGAGCCCGCGCCGGGCGCCGGTTCGGTCATCGCGAAGGCCGAGCGGACCGTACCGTCCGCGAGCGGCGCCAAGAACTGCTGCTTCTGTTCCGGGTCGGCGATATGGGCGAGCATGTGCACATTGCCCTCGTCCGGGGCCGCGATGTTCAGCGCCGTCGACCCGAACAGGGAGTAGCCCGCTTCCTCGAAGATCGGGGCGCGGTCCGACATCCCCAGGCCGTGCCCGCCGTACTCGATCGGCGCGTGCGGCGCGAACACCCCGGCCTCGCGCGCCTCGCGCTGCAGTTCGACACGCAGCGCCTCGCCGCCCGCGGCGGTGATGTCGCCGTCGTGCGCGTCCTCGAGCGGGAGGACCCGGTCGCGGATGAAGGCGCGGGTGCGCTCGGCCAGACGCTGCACCTCGGGCGGATGGGACAGGTCGATCGCCACGGGTCCACTCCTCGATTCACTTGCCGAACGTTCGCTCGGCATCAGATACCTACGACAGTGACATGACCCGATAACTGCTGTCAATCGACAGATTCCCCCAGCAGCCTTGTTCAGATATCCTGAACGTCATGAACACCTCCGACGGCGGGCTCGGCGCCCGCCTGCGCCAGGCGAGGACCGCGGCGGGCCTGTCGTTGCGGGAGACCGCGCGCCGGATCGAGGTCAGCGCCGCGACGCTCAGCGCCATCGAGACCGGCAAGACCGGTGTCTCGGTCCCGCGCCTGCACGCACTGGCCACCGAGCTCGGCACCACGACCCAGTGGCTGATCGGCGAGCAGTCGACACGTCCGCCGGAGCCGCGGCCACGCGCCACCGCCCCGGCGGACGACACCGCCCGCGCGTGGCGCGAATTCCCGCCGCTGGACATCGATCCCGTCCTCGCCGCCGCCATCGACTCCTTCGTCGAGACCGGGTATCACGGCGCCACCATGCGCTCGATCGCGCAGCGCGCGCGCATGAGCGTGCCGGGCGTCTACCACCACTACCGCGACAAGCAGGACCTACTGGTGCGCGCGCTCGACCTCACCATGGACGAGCTGCACTGGCGGGTCGGCGCGGCCCGCCGCGAGGCGAGCACCGGCCGTGACCGGGTGACGCGGGTCGTCGAGGCGCTGGCACTGTTTCACACCCACCGGCGCGAACTCGCCTTCATCGGCGCCAGCGAGATGCGCAGCCTCGATCCGGCCAACCGGCGCCGGATCGCCGCCTCCCGCAACGAGATCCAGTATCTGCTCGACGCGGACATCGACATCGCGCTCGCCGAGAACCGGCTCGGCACCGAGCACGCGCGCGCCGCCGGACGCGCGATCGCCACCATGTGCACCGCCCTGCCGCAGTGGTTCCGCCTCGACGGACCGGCCACTCCCGAACAGATCGCCACCGACTACGCCGACTTCGCCCTCGGCGTCCTCGGCATCCCCCGGTGACGGTGCGGCCCGCCCCGAAAACTCTCGGGGCGGGCCCTTCCCCATGCACCATGCGGCGCCGCCACGTCGCACGGCAGGGTCCATCGTAGACGGGCCGAGCTCATCTCTCCCGCAACCACACCCGGACTACCGCGGACAACATGCCGGACCCGGGGTTGTCCGCAGATCTCACCACGACGTCGTCCCCACGACACCGGGTAGCGGCGACGTCGCCGCCGAACGCCGACACCGATCCCCGCGGGGCGACCCCGACGCTAGGACGTCACCGATTCCGGGCCGAGGGCGGCGAACCAGGCGAGGTAGTCGGCGGTGACGGTGCGCAGGCGGGCCACCGGCCAGTCGGCAGGGTGCAGTTCGGCGGGGAGGACCGGGTCGGTGGTGAGGTGGTCCAGGCCGGCGCAGATGGCGGCGAATCTGGCTGTGGGGTCGGGGGTTTCGATGGCGGCCAGCAGGGCGTGACCGCGGGCGGACCAGTCGGCCAGCGGCCAGAGGCGGGCGGCGAGGTCGGCGGGCGCCTCGACCGGGCGGGTGTGCAGGTGGAAGGTGGTCTCGTCGAGGTCGGCGGGCCAGGCGCGGTCGAGGTTGGCGGGGCGCATCCAGACGCCCTCGCGCAGTTCGGCCAGCCGCAGCGACAGCAGGCGCGCGCGCAGGGCGGCGCGGTCGGCGGCGGGGCGGCCGGTGGCGGTGACGACGACCTGCTCCCAGTCACCGGTCCACGGCAGCGTCGCCGGTGCGGCGAGTTCGGCGCGGCGGGCGCGCAGGGCGGGCGCGAGGGTGTAGGCCCGGTTCTCCCGCACCAGGTCGCCGGCGGCGACCATGCGGGACACGGCGACGCGGACGGTCGCCTCCGGGTAGCCGACGGTGGTGGTGGCGGCACAGATCTCACGTGAGGTCATCGTCGGCGAATCGGCGGCGATGAGAATCCGGACCAGCGCCGAACGGGCCGACACCGGGCGGACCTCGGTATCGGGGCCGGTCACAGGGGGTTGCACGGATCGAGTCTACATATTTCACTATTGCCACGCCCAACAGAAATATGTAACGTTGCCGGATATCAGCCGCCTCTCCGGCGTCGCCGACGACAAGGAGCATCGCCCATGACCGCTACCCACCCACTCGCCGGGCGCACGATGATCATGTCCGGCGGCAGCCGTGGCATCGGGCTGGCGATCGCCGTCGCCGCCGCCCGCCAGGGCGCCAATATCGTGCTGCTGGCCAAGACCGACGTGCCGGATCCGCGACTGCCCGGCACCATCCACACCGCGGCCGCCGAGATCGAGGAAGCCGGCGGTCAGGCGCTGGCCGTGGTGGGCGACGTCCGTGACGAGGCCTCGGTGGCGAACGCGGTGGACCGGGCGGTGGAGCGCTTCGGCGGCATCGATTACTGCGTCAACAACGCCTCGGCGATCGCGCTGGCCTCCACCGAGGAACTGCCGATCAAGCGCTTCGATCTCATGCAGCAGATCCAGCTGCGCGGCACCTACCTGCTCTCCCGCGCCTGCCTGCCGCACCTGCGCAACAGCGAGAACGCGCACATCCTGAGCCTGTCGCCGCCGCTGAACATGGCCCCGCACTGGCTCGGCGGGCATCCGGCCTACATGGTGGCCAAGTACGGGATGTCGCTGCTCACCCTCGGCTGGGCCGCCGAGTACGCCGAGCACGGCGTCGCCGCGAACTGCCTGTGGCCGCAGACGCTGATCGCGACCGCCGCGGTGCAGAACCTGCTCGGCGGCGACGAGGCCATCGCCAAGGCCCGCACCCCGGAGATCGTGGCCGACGCCGCGGTCGCCATCCTGGGCCGCGACGCCCGCACCACGACCGGCAACACCTACCTCGACGTCGACGTCCTGGCGGCCGAGGGCATCACCGACCTGTCCGGCTACGGCGGCTCGGGCACCCTCGAGTACGACATCTTCGTCGACCCGCCGCAGGCCTGACCCGGTGCGCTGGATCAGCTCTCCGCACCGCGGTGAGCTGATCCAGCCCGCGTCCTTTTTGTCCGGTTACAGTGGAGAGCGTGCAGATCGACGTGACGCCGCTGCCCGGAGTCGGGGTGCGCAAGGATTTCGCGGTACGCAAGAGCGGGCGGCGCATCGGCGTGGTCGAGCACCGGGACGGGGCGATCGATCTGATCGTCGGCAAGCCGGGCAATCCCGATGTCACCGAGCAGATCACCCTGACGGCGACGGAGGCGGCGGCTCTGGCGAGCCTGCTCGGCGCGCCACAGGTGGTCGCTCAGCTCGAGGCCGAGCATCGCGAGTTCGACGGCGTGCGCACCCGGCAGTTCCCGCTCGCCGCGCACTCGCCCTACGACGGCCGCACACTCGGCGACACCCGGATGCGCACCCGCACCAAGGCATCGATCGTGGCGGTGATGCGGGCCGGCGCGGTTCTCGCTTCTCCCGGACCGGAATTCGCCTTCGTCGCGGGCGATGTCCTCATCGTGGTCGGGTCCGCGGACAGCCTGACAGCCGCCGCGCGGATCCTGCGCGACGGCTGAGCGGACGAGACACTAGTGGCGGTGCAGAGATCGCACGATGACCGCGCCCCACATCGCCAGCCCCGCCGCGGCGGCCATGTAGAGGACATACGCCAGCACGACGAGCTCGGGGCCGTAGCTGCCCGCCCAGTCCCCCAGGCGCAGCAGCGCGGCGATACCGAGGCCGAGCAGGGCGAGCCCGAGGATCAAGCCGGGCATTCCCAGCGGGCCGATGGATTCGGCGGGCGTGGCGACGCGGCTGTCACGTTTGGTAACTGACAGATTGCTGTTCGGTTCGAAGTAGATGCTGCTCATCACAGTGAGCCCCCTTCCGGGTGGCCGTCCCGGCACGGCCGGTTGCTGATCCATCCTGGATCTTTCGAGGCCCGCGACGCCGGAGCGGACGGGCAGGGCGGGTGTGACGAAAGGTCCGCGTCGACCCTGTCGTTGATCACAAACGGTTAACGTTCAGCAATTACGAGCGTGCCACCCTCGGTAGCCGAAAGACAGGTGATGTGATCTGCATCACATAGAACATAGGTACGACACGAGGCGATAACGCACGTTACATATCCGGCAAACACCCCTCGGAACTGGCGAAACCCGTGCGCAACTGGACATTTGATCAATAGGCCGACACGGCTGTGATTTACCGAACCGTTACGCCCCTGACGTGCGAAAACAGCCGTGAGCAAACTGCGACCCCGCCGATACCCGCATCGAGAACTCTCCTCCGACAGCGGATACACCGGACCCTGATGTGGACGCGACGCGCATCGGAACCGACACGCCCGGAACGGTTTTCGGGTATCACCAACAGGGAAAGCGTGCCGACACGCCGTCGTTCTCCTACGATGGGCGGCGGCACACACCGGTAACAGCGTGAGGGGTCGTCGACGATGAGCGACAACGCGAATGTGATCGACCAGTCGAGTCCGAGCATCGCCCGGGTCTACGACTATCTGCTCGGCGGCAAGGACAACTACGAGGTCGACCGCGCGATCGGCGACCATTTCAAGCTGAACCTACCGGGTTCGGTGGCGATCGCGTTCACCAACCGGCAGGCCCTCACCCGCGCGGTGCGCGAGATGGCCGAGGCGGGCCTGACCCAGTTCCTCGACTTCGGCAGCGGCCTGCCCACCGCCGACAACGTGCACCAGGTCGCGCAGCGGGTGAACCCCGATACGCGCGTCGTCTATGTCGACAACGACCCGATCGTGCTCGCCCACGGGCGCGCACTGCTGGCGACCAACGAGAACACCACCGTCGTGCAGGCCGATGTCCGCGACTCCGCCGGCATCCGCGCCAACGAGGAGGTGAACCGGCTCATCGATTTCGGCAAGCCGGTCGGCCTGATCTTCAGCGCGATCCTGCACCACCTCAACGACGACGAGGACCCGCGCGCGGTCGTCGAGTACTGGACCGGGCAGATCCCGGTCGGCAGCAGCGTGTTCATCTCGCACTTCCGGTCCGGCGACAACCCCGAGACCATCGAGGCCGAGACCAAGCTGCAGTCCACCTTCGGCCGTGGCCGCTGGCGCACCGACGCGGAGATCACCGCGCTGTTCGGCGATCTGCGGCTGCGGGCGCCCGGCGTCGCCGCGGCCGCCCGCTGGCACCAGGACGTGCCCGCCGACGACGATTCCGCGCGCATCGGCTCCCCCGATCGGGAACTATCGGTGTGGGAGGAACTCATCGTGGCCGCCATCGCCGACAAGCATTAGGCGTACCTCCGCCTTCACTGTGGCCATGCGCAGGTCTGTCGACGGCTGCGCCGACAGCGCCGATCGGGCGGTTCGTCCGGGTCGGTGACACCGGCGAAATTCGGGCCACGACATCTCGTCTGTTCGCGCGGGTGAACGCGTCACGTTCGGCTATCTTGTGCATCTAGTTTTTCTCGATGCTGCTGGATCGTTCGTGTCGCTTCGCCGCAATCACGTGCCGCGTGAGATCCACGCCTCGTGTTTTCGGCGACCCTCATCAGACGAAGGACGCCGGTCACCATGCCCGCACCCGTTATCCTCCACGGCCGCATCGCACGGCTGGAACCCCTCGCACCCCACCATGTTCCCGGCTTGACTGCGGCCTCGGTCGCGCTCGGTCCGGCCGGATTCACCATCGTCCCGCACGGCGAGCAGGAGGCGCGCACCTACGTCTTCCAGGCCGAATCCGCTCAGCTCGCCGGCACCGCCCTGGCCTTCGCGATCGTCACCGTGGACGACGACTGCGTGGTCGGGGCGACCAGGTTCACCCGGCTCGACTACTGGCAGGGCCCGCTGAGCTGGCCGCTGGCCGCCGAGCCAGTGACCGCGCTGCCCGGCGGCTCGATCCCCGACGCCGTCGAGATCGGCAACACCTGGCTGACGCCCGCGGCGCGCGGCGGCGTGGTGAACCTCGAGTGCAAACTGCTGATGCTGACCCATGCCTTCGATGGCTGGGGCGTGCGCCGGGTGACCCTGCGCGCCGATGCTCGCAACCTGCGATCCCGCGCCGCGATCGAACGGCTCGGCGCGGTGAGCGACGGTGTGCGCCGGGCACATTCACGGGGGCTCGACGGCGCGGTGCGCGACACCGCGTTCTATTCTATCCTGCACGACGAATGGGCGGGCGTGCGGCTGCGGATCACCGAGCAGCTCGCCGCCCGCACCGTGCTGCCGCGCGCCCCGCTGATCCCGGCCACCGCCGAGGCGTTGCGGCCCTTGGCTTCTCCGATCGGCTGAGGACTCAGCTCCGGACGGAGCCGATCCGCTCGGCGATGATCTCGGCCAGCTCCCGCGGACGCTCCTCGGGCAGCCAGTGCGAGGCGCCCTCCAGGACCACCAGCCGGTAGTCGCCGGTGACGTAGTTCCCGGACAGCTCGGCGCCGCGGCGAGCCAGCGCCGAGTCACCGGAGCTCCACACATGGGTCACCGGCACCCGGACCGGTGCCGAGATGGCGCGCTGGCCGAGCAGCAGGATCGCCCGGTACCAGTTCAGCGCCCCGGTGAGCGCGCCGGAGTCGACGATCTCGGTGTGCACCCTGGCGATCATCTCCGGCGTCATGCCGGTGCTCGCCAGCACCCGATCGAGGATCTCGGGCCGGGCGGTGAGCAGCCGCTCGGGCAGCACCGGGAGCTGGAACAAGCCCATGTAGTACGAGCGGGCCAGCTGGTCGCTGCTGATCAGCGAGCGGCGGAACGCGCCGGGGTGCGGCACCGACACCGTCACCAGGGTGCGCACCAGGTCGGGCCGGGCCGCGGCGACCGACCAGGCGACCATGGCACCCCAGTCGTGGCCGACCAGATGCACCGGCCCACGGTCGATCTCGCGGATCAGCGCGACGATGTCGTCGACCAGTTCGGTGATCCGGTAGGCGAACCGGCCCCGCGGTCGCGCACCCGGCGAGTAGCCGCGCTGGTTCGGCGCGATGGTGCGGTAGCCGCGGGCGTTGAGCAGCGCGCCGAGCTCGGCCAGCGAACTCGCGGTCTGCGGAAAACCGTGCAGCGCGAGGACGACCGGGCCGTCGATCGGACCGGAGTCCACCACGTCGAAGCGGAGTCCGGCGCGGGTGTAGGAGGTCAGTCGGTTGCTCAAGGGACTCTCCGGTCGATCGACGGCCTAATTGACTGGTAGGTAAATTACCTGGGGTTCAGTTGACCGTCAACCATCCCGTCACCGGCCCGTACCACCGTGCACGACGGCGACTTCGGTGCCGCCGAGATCGAAGGCCCGGTGCAGCACGCGCACCGCCTCGTCCAGCTCGGTGTCGCGGACCAGGACCGAGATCCGGATCTGCGAGGTGGCGATCAGATCGAGGTTGATACCCGCCGCGGCCAGTGCCTCACAGAACGTCGCGGTGACACCGGGATGGTTCTTCATGCCCGCGCCGATCAGCGAGACCTTGCCGACCCGATCGTCGTAGCGCACGTCGGTGAAACCGATGTCGGCGCGACGTTCCCGCAGCAGGGCCACCGCCCTGGCGCCGTCGGCGGCGGGCAGGGTGAAGGTGATGTCGGTGCGGCCGGTACCGGTGTTCTGCACGACCATGTCGATGGGGATCTCGGCGTCGGCGACCGCGCGGAACACCTGGGCCGCGTAACCCGGCTCGTCCGGCAGGCCGACGACGGTCACCTTCGCTTCGCTGCGGTCGTGCGCGACGCCGGTGAGCACCGCCTGGTCGGCGGGGATGTCGGTCATCGAGCCGAACACGGTGGTGCCGATCGCGTCGGTGTAGGACGACCGCACATGCACCGGAACGTGATAGCGGCGCGCGTATTCCACGCAGCGCAGCATCAGGACCTTCGAACCGCAGGCCGCCATCTCCAGCATCTCCTCGTAGGAGATCTGGTCGAGTTTCTGCGCGTCCGGCACGATGCGCGGGTCGGCGGTGAACACGCCGTCGACGTCGGTGTAGATCTCGCAGACGTCGGCGTTCAGTGCCGCCGCCAGGGCGACGGCGGTGGTGTCGGACCCGCCGCGGCCCAGGGTGGTGACGTCGCGGCTGTCCTGGCTCACGCCCTGGAACCCGGCAACGAGCACCACCTCGCCGTCGTCGAGGGCGCGCCGGACCCGGTCCGGGTCAACCTCGATGATCTTGGCGTTGCCGTGCGCGCCGGTGGTGATCACCCCCGCCTGCGAACCGGTCAGCGACCTGGCCTCGGCACCGAGGGCGTGAATCGCCATGGCCACCAGCGCGTTCGAGATGCGCTCACCCGAGGTCAGCAGCATGTCCATCTCCCGCGGCGGTGGTGCGGGCGCGACCTGGCCCGCCAGGTCGAGCAGTTCGTCGGTGGTGTCGCCCATGGCGGAGCACACCACCACCACATCGTGACCCTGCTTCTTCGTCTCCACGATCCGCTCGGCGACCCGCCGGATCCGCTCGGCGCTTGCCACCGACGATCCGCCGAATTTCTGCACAACCAGGGCCATCCCTCGTCCTCTCCCCTGCTCGCCCACGCGCGACCCGCGGGTAACCCCTCCGAGTATCCCGGCATTTCTGGCACGACTGTCCTGATTCGTGGTGAAAACGACTGCCGCCGAGCCGATTCGGCCGCGATACTGGCTGGGCGGGGATGGCGTCGGCGGCGTTCGTTCCCGGCTCGATCATTCTCGGCGGTGAGGCGAATTCCCATGACCAATCAGCACTTTCGTTCCCCACGTGGCTCGTTCGGGGTCGCCGTTCTCGGCGTCGGAGCACTCGCCGCCGAGGTCGTGCGGATCATCCGCGACACGGGCGGCGACTTGCGGGAACGCGCCGGTGCGGAGCTGGTGCTCGCCGAGCCCACGGAGCTGGTGGTGGACGCGACCGAGCACCTCGGCGCGGTGACGGCGGTGCTCGACGCGCTGCGCGCGGGACGGTCGGTGATCACCGCCAACACGGCGCTGATCGCCGAGCACGGGCATCGGCTGGCCGCGACCGCCGAGCAGCACGGCGCCGACCTGTTCTTCGAAGCGGCGGTGGCGGGCGGTGTTCCGGTGGTGCGGCCACTGACCCAGTCACTCTCGGGTGACCAGGTGAACCAGGTGCTCGGGGTCTTCCCCGCCGAGCACAGCAGGCACGCGGCCGCGCAGGCGGCGATCCTGGCGACACTGGCCTTCCACACCCGGGTGGACGTCGGCGACGTGCACTTCGAGGAGTCCGCGCCCGCGGCGGCACCCGACCTCGACGTCGCCGAGGCGCTGGGCCTGCGCCTGCGCACCCTCACGGTCTGCACCAGAGTCGCCGAAGACGGTGGCAAGGAACAGATCTCGGTCCGCGTCCACCCCGCGCTGCTCCCGGCGACCGACCCGCTGGCCCGCGTCGACGCACCGTCCAGCGCGGTCGCCGTCGACGCCGCGGGCGCGGGCAGGCTGATGTTCTACGGCGACGGCGCCACCACCGCGACCGCGTCGGCCATGCTCGGCGACCTCATCACCGCCGCCCGCAACCGCGTCCACGGCGGCCGCGCCCCCCGCGCCTCCTACTACGCCCAACTCCCCGTCGCCCCCCTCGGCGACACCCCCACCCGCTACTACCTCAACCTGCGCGTCACCGACCACGCGGGCGCCCTGTCCCAGGTAGCCGCGGTATTCGCCGAGAACGGCGTGAGCATCGCGCGGGTACGCCAGGAACACCACGGCGCCGATGCCCACCTGATCGTCCTCACCCACCGAGCCCGCGAGTCCGCGGTCACCGACACCATCGACGCCCTCGCGGACGCCCCCTGCGTCCGCGAGGTGACGACCCGCTGGCGCATCGAGGGCACCGACGACTAGTGCCACCTCGTCGAGCGATATGGGCGGTCGGCTACTCCCCTCGCCGGGCGTCGGTCGGTTCGTAGCGGCGGGCGAAGTCGAGGATGCGGGGCGTGACCTGCGCCGGGATCTGATGGAAGATGCCGTGGCCGGCACCGGCGATCGTGCTGCTGCACTCACTCGGCGGGAACAGTCTGGCCTGGAACCATGTGGTCGCCGATCTCGCTCGCGATCGGGTCGTCCATGCGCCCGAGTTCCTCGGCACGCCCGGCTCGGCGCAGGGCATGCTCACCGACAACGGCATGGCCACTCGCGCAACACAACTCGTCGACCACCTGCTCGACCGAGTCGTGGAAGCCTGAACAGGCGGGCCCGGCTACAGGCTGAAGGCGATCGCGCGCAGGATCAGCACGGCGATGAACACCAGGGTGAAGGCCAGGTCGATGCCGAGCCCGCCCATCCGGACCGGCGGCAAGATCCGGCGCACCGGCGCGATCACCGGTTCGGTCGCGGCATGGGTCACCGACCGCGCCTTCCCCACCCATGTCGGCCCCCGCCCGGCCAGTGCCGCCCAGTCCAGCACCATCCGCGCGAGCAGCAACACCATGAACACCGTCAGCGCATAGCCGACCACGGTACCGATGAGACTCATGACGCACTCCTCCGGAAGCCGCACAGGACCTCGTACCCCTATCAACGCGGCAGACCGCGCCGAGGTGTCCTTCGCCGATTGTTCTCAGCCGATTATCAGCCCTGCACCGCGACACAGCGCACAGGCGCGCGGCCCGGCTGATATCGGTCCCCGAACGCCGCGAGCCCCGGGCAAGTGCCCGGGGCTCGCGGCGGAAGTCGCTCTACTTCTTGCGTTCCTTCTTCTCGCGCACACGCACCGAGATGCGCACGGGCGATCCGTCGAAACCGAACTCCTCGCGCAGGCGGCGCTCCAGGAAGCGGCGGTAGCCCGCCTCGAGGAAGCCCGTCGTGAACAGCACGAACGTCGGCGGGCGGGTGCCTGCCTGGGTGGCGAACAAGACACGGGGCTGGCGGCCGCCGCGCATCGGCGGTGGGGTGGCCGCGATGACTTCCTTGAGCCAGGTGTTCAGGCGGCCGGTGGAGATGCGCTTGTCCCAGGACTCGAGCGCGGTCTCCATCTGCGGCACCAGCTTGGCCACGGCGCGGCCGGTGTGGGCGGAGATGTTGACCCGCTGGGCCCACGGCACCCGCACCAGATCGCGGTCGATCTCGCGCTCGAGCATGTAGCGGCGGTCCTCGTCGACCAGGTCCCACTTGTTGAACGCCAGCACCAGTGCGCGACCGGAGTCGGCGACCAGACTGATCACCCGCAGGTCCTGTTCGGTGATCGGCACCGAGGCGTCGATCAGCATGATGGCGACCTCGGAGGCCTCCAGCGCCGACTTGGTGCGCAGCGAGGCGTAGAACTCGGTACCGGTGGCGTTGGACACCTTGCGGCGCAGGCCGGCGGTATCGACGAACTTCCAGGTCTTGCCGCCCAATTCGACCAGCGAGTCGACCGGGTCGACCGTGGTGCCCGCGACATCGTGGACCACCGAACGCTCGTCGCCGGAGAGCTTGTTGAGCAGGCTGGACTTGCCGACGTTCGGCTTGCCGACCAGGGCCACGCGCCGCGGTCCGGCGGCGCCGGTGCCTTCGCGCGGGGTCTCGGGCAGTGCGCCGAGCACGTCGTCGAGCAGGTCACCGGTGCCACGGCCGTGCGCGGCCGAGACCATGCGCGGCTCGCCGAGACCCAGCGACCACAGGCTCGCCGCCTCGATCTCGACCTTCTGGTCGTCGACCTTGTTGGCCACCAGGATCACCGGGATCTTGGAGCGGCGCAGCTTGCGCACTGCGGCTTCGTCGGTCGCGGTGGCGCCGACGGTCGCGTCGACGACGAGCAGGATCGCGTCGGCGGTCTCCATCGCGACCTCGGCCTGGCGGGCCACATGCTGCTGCAAGCCCTTGGCGTCGGGCTCCCAGCCGCCGGTGTCCTGCACCAGGAATCGGCGTCCGGCCCAGCTGGCCTCGTAGGAGATGCGGTCGCGGGTGACGCCGGGGATGTCCTCGACGACGGCCTCGCGGCGGCCGAGGATGCGGTTCACCAGGGTCGACTTGCCCACGTTCGGGCGGCCGACCACCGCGACGGTGGGCATCGCGAGGTGTTCGTCACCCTCGTGCTCACCTTCGAGATCGGCGATCTCCCAGTCGGATTCGTCGGACCAGGTGCCGTCTCCGACCAGTACCTCTTCGTCGATCATCGCGACCCTCCTGTCGTGGCCGAAAGCTGCTGGGCCACCACGCGGTAGAGCTCGTCGATGGTCTCGTCCATCGTCAGGTCGCTGGTATCGACGAGCACCGCGTCGGCTGCGGGGCGCAGCGGCGACACCGTGCGGGTGGAGTCGAGGGTGTCGCGGCGCTGCACGTCGGCCAGCACGGCCGAGTAGTCGTCGCCGCGGCCCTCGCGGATGTTCTGGGCGTTGCGCCGCTGGGCGCGGGCCTCCGCGGAGGCGGTGAGGTAGATCTTGGCGTCGGCACCGGTGAGCACGACGGTGCCGATATCGCGGCCCTCGACCACGATGCGCCCGGACACGGCCGCGATCTCGCGCTGCAGGGCGACGAGCTGCTCGCGCACCTCGGCCACCGCGGACACCGCGGACACCGCCTTGGTGACGGCGTCGCCGCGGATCTCGGCGGAGACATCCTCGCCGTCGAGCTCGATCACCTCGTGGCTGGGGTCGGTACCGATCGACAACGGTAGCGCCGCAACGGTTTCCGCGATCGCGGCCGCGTCGGCCAGGTCGACCCCGGCGCGCAGCACGCGCAGCGTCGCGACCCGGTACATGGCACCGGTGTCGAGGTAGCGGGCACCCAGGCGGGTGGCCAGCCGGCGCGACACACTGGACTTGCCGGTGCCGGACGGGCCGTCCATCGCGACGACGAGCGTGCCGTCACCGGTCATCCGGTCGCCCGAGATCTCCACCGAGAAATCCACTCCGTTCACAGCTGCACCGCCTCGTAGAGTTTGCCGATCTCGTCCCGGCCGAGCACGCGCAGCGTGCCGGGACGCTGGTCGCCCAGCGCCACCGGGCCGATATGGGTGCGCACCAGCCGGATCACCGGGTGGCCGACCTCGTCGAGCAGCCTACGCACGATGTGCTTGCGGCCCTCGTGCAACACGAGCTTGACCAGCGAGCGGCCTTCGTAGGCCTCGAGCAGCATGAACTTGTCGACCTTGGCCGGGCCGTCCTCGAGCTCGACGCCCTCGCGCAGCCGCTTGCCGACCAGGCGGTAATTCACCTCGCCGTTGACGGTGGCCAGGTAGGTCTTGGGCACCTCGAAGGAGGGGTGCATCAGGCGATGCGCCATCTCGCCGTCGTTGGTGAGCAGCAGCAGGCCCTCGGTGTCGGCGTCGAGGCGGCCGACGTGGAACAGGCGCTGCCCGGCGGCGATCCGCTCGGCGACGATGTCGCCGACGCAGGGGCGACCCAGATCGTCGGACATGGTGGACTGCCAGCCCTTGGGCTTGTTCAGCACCAGGTGCACGAGTTCGTCGCGGACGACGACGCGGGTGCCGTCGACGCGCACGACCGCGTTCTCCGGATCGACGCGCAGACCCTGCTCCCGCACGATCTTGCCGTCGACCTCGACGCGCCCGGCGGCGATCATGTCCTCGGCCGCGCGGCGCGAGGCCACACCGGCCTTGGCGAGCACCTTCTGCAGCCGTTCGCCTTCGCCCCAGGGCAGCTTCTTCGGGCCCTCGGTGTTCTCGGCGTGCTGGTGCCGGGCCGGCTTGGCGTTGTTCAGGATCGTCGGCGCGACGACCTTGCGCTGCGGCTTGGCGTTCTTGGTCTTCCGAGCGGGCGCCTGCGAAGTCGCGGGGCGTGCGGTGCCACCAGCGCGCTGGGTGCCCCGCGCCGGGCTGCCCGCCGAGCCGGAGCCGCGCGGGTAGCCACCCTCACGACGGTCGTCGCCGCCACGCTGGTAACCGCCACGACGGTCGTCACGTTCGTAGCCGCCCGCGGAACCGCCTCGGCGGTCGTCGGAGGCGCCGCGCTGGTAGCCGCGTCCCGCCGATCCACGCCGGTCGTCGGTGCCACCCCGGGTGAAACCACCCGAGGAGGGGCGGCGGCCGGTCGACTCGCCGCGCTCGTATCCGCCGGTACCGCGGCGGCCGCTCGCATCGCTGCGGCTGCCCGACTGCCCGGTGCGCGCGGTGCCGCCGCGGGTTCCCGCGGTTCGGTTCGCGCCGCTACGGGGCTGGTCGCTGCGTTTTCTTCGGTCCGGTGTGCCATCTCGGCGAGCGGAATTATTCATCTGTCCTGTCAATCGTCGGTGCCGAGGTCCATGGCGGACTCGGCCGGTTTCTGCAGCCTGGTGAACCGTGGATCGGTCTCCAGGCTTTCGCTGATCTCGTCGATCAGGTCGACGCCGGGAAGCAGCGGCGCCAGTGGTGGCAGGTCGCCCAGTGAGGCGAGCCCGATCCGTTCGAGGAACAACTCGGTGGTGCGGTACAACGTGCCGTTGGTGTCGGGATCCTGACCAGCTTCCGCGATCAAGCCCCTGGCCAGCAGTGTGCGCATCACTCCGTCGACGTTCACCCCGCGAACCGCGCTGACCCTGGTCCGGGTCACCGGCTGGCGGTAGGCGATCACCGCCAAGGTCTCCAAGGCGGCCCGGGTGAGCTTCGTCCGGGCCCCGTCGAGCAGTACCCGCTCGACATAGGGCGCGTACTCCTGTCGAGTATAGAAGCGCCAGCCGTCACCGACGAAACGCAGGTCGATGCCGCTGCCCCGCGCGGTCAGCTCCGCCGACATCGTCCGCAGGATGGTCTCGACCCGCTCGGCGGTGTCGTCCAGGGCCGCGGCCAGCTGTTCTACCGGCGCGGGAGCGTCGACGACGAGCAGCATCGCCTCGAGTGCCGAGCGCAGTTCCGCCTCGTCGAGCGGCTCGGAAGTGAACTCCGCCACTGCACCGATCATCCGTAGTCCTCCTCGAACGTCAACGCCGCCGCTTCGGCGTCCGGATCCAGCTCGCCGAGCCAGCTCACGGCCAGCGGCCCGAGCGGATCGGGCTGGTCGAACGCGATGGTCTTACCGCGGTACAGCTCCAGCAACGCCAGGAACCGGGCGACGATTTCCACCGGAACAGTGCAATCGGCCACCAGCTCGGCGAAGGTCGTCCAGCCACCGGGCCCGCGTTCCTTGAGCCGGGCCAGCACCAGTTCGGCCTGCTCGGCGACCGAGATGGTGTGCATGTGCAGGTGACCGAGGCCGACCTGCGGAATCGGGCGCGGCCGGAACGCCGCCGCCGCGATCTCGGCGAACGCCCCGATGTCGACGCCGAGCGTCACCTCGGGCAGCAGACCCTCGAACTGTTCCTCGAGTGCCACCGAGCGCGGGTACCGGCGCAGCGCGGCCGCTTCCAGCTCGGCGAGCAGTTCGGCCACCTGCTTGAACGCCCGGTACTGCAGCAGGCGGGCGAACAGCAGGTCGCGGGCGTCGAGCAGTTCCAGGTCGTCGGCGTCGGTCATCTCGCCCGAGGGCAGCAGCCTGGCCGCTTTCAGGTCGAGCAGCGTCGCCGCGACGACCAGGAATTCGGTGGTCTGGTCGAGGATCTTGTCCGCGCGCAACTTGGTGTTCTCGGCGAGCTCGGCGGTCAGCGCCTTGGTGTAGGCGATGAACTCGTCGGTGACCTGATGCAGCGCGACCTCGGTGACATCGAGTTTGCGCGAGCTGATCAGCGTCAGCAGCAGATCGAACGGCCCCTCGAAGTTCTTCAGCCGCAGGTGGAACCCGGTGTTCTCGGCGGCGGGCGCCGCTTCTTGCTGAGCCTGTTGCGCCTCGGGTATTGCGTCGATCACCGGCCCGACCGGTGGATGACTTCGCGTGCCATCGCCCGATACGACTCGGCGCCCGCCGATTTCGGGGCCCAGGTGGTGATCGGTTCACCGGCGACGCTGGCGTCGGGGAACCGCACGGTGCGGGAGATGGCCGTGTCGTAGACCAGATCGCCGAAGACCTCGACCACGCGCGACATCACCTGACGGGAGTGCAGCAGGCGGGCGTCGAACATGGTCACCACGATGCCGTACAGGCTCAGCCGCGGGTTGAGCCGGTCGCGCACCTTCTCGACGGTGTCGTTGAGCAGGGCGAGGCCGCGCAGCGAGAAGTACTCGCACTCCATCGGGATGATCACGCCGTCGGAGCAGGCCAGCGCGTTGACGGTGAGCAGGCCGAGCGAGGGCTGGCAGTCGATGAGGATGTAGTCGTAGCGGTCGCGCACGCCCGACAGTGCCCGGCCCAGCGACTGCTCGCGACCCACCTCGTTGACCAGCTGGATCTCGGCCGCGGAGAGGTCGATGTTGCTGGGCAACAGGTCCATCCCGTCGACCTTGGTGGTCTGCAGGACGTCGTCGACGCCTGCCTTCCCGCCGATCAGCAGGTTGTGCACGGTGAGGTCGAGATCGTGGTGGGCCACGCCGAGACCGGCCGAGAGCGCGCCCTGCGGGTCGAGGTCCACCAGCAGCACCCGGCGGCCGTATTCGGCCAGGGCCGCACCGAGATTGATGGTCGAGGTGGTCTTGCCGACCCCGCCCTTCTGATTGCACATGGCCACCACCAGCGCGTCACCGTGACGCTGCACCTGTGGAGGCTCGGGTACCAGTCGCAGCGGGCGCCCGGTCGGGCCCATCTCGACGGCCTCGGCGACCTGATCCGGTCCACCGTCCCACGGTGTTTCCGCTGTCGTCACGATCCGCTGCTCCTTATACGTTTCCTACCGGTAACCCCTGTCGAGGGTAGCGAGGCCGATTCGGGACCGGCTCGCTTTCGTACGGTCCAGCTCTGGTGGTAGACGCTACCGCTCGGACCGGTGAGGTACAGCATGGCAACGCCGGGCGTGTTCGCACGATACCCGCTGGACGCGACCGCGCGGTGCCGGTTCACCTGGCACGCGGATGCGCGGTGGCCCACACCTCGCGCAGCGTGCTCACCGTGACGAGGGTGTAGATCTGGGTCGTGGTGACCGAGGCATGCCCGAGCAGTTCCTGCACGACGCGCACATCGGCGCCGCCGTCGAGCAGGTGGGTGGCGAAGGAGTGCCGCAGGGTGTGCGGTGACACCGTCGCTCCGATGCCGGCGCGTTCGGCGGCGGTCTGCAGCACCTGCCAGGCACTCTGCCGCGACAACCGGCCACCGCGCGCGTTGAGGAAAAGCGCGCCCGCGGAACCCTTTCCGGCGGCGGCCAGGGTCGGGCGGCCGCGCACCAGGTAGGCATCGACCGCGGCGAGCGCGGGCCTGCCGATCGGGACGAGCCGCTGCTTGCCGCCCTTGCCGCGCAGCACCACGCACCGCTGCTCGGCGTCGAGGTCGTCGACATCGAGACCGACCATCTCCGAGATCCGCGCCCCGGTCGAGTACAGCAGTTCCAGCAGCGCCCGGTCCCGCAGGCCACGCGGTCCACCGTCGGCGCCACCCGAATCACCCTCGCCGCCCGCTGCTTCGAGCACGCGCAGCACCTGGTCGTAGGGCAGCGCCTTGGGCAGCCGACGGCCCGGTGCCGGCGGTTTCACCGCGTGCGCGACGTCGGTGTCGGTGATGCCCTCGGCGGCCGCGAACCGGTGCAGGCCGCGCACCGCGATCAAGGCCCTGGCCACGGACCCGGCGGCCAGCGGCGGATGATCTTCCCCGCCGGACCGCAACGCCATGGTGAACTCCGCGACATCGCCCTGGGCCACCGCGCCGAGATTCGCGATGCCGCGGCCGGCGAGGAAGGCGCGGTAGCGAGCCAAGTCACGCCGGTAGGCGCCGAGGGTGTTGCGCGCGGCTCCGCGCTCGACCGCCAGGTGGTCGAGGTAGGCGTCGATCTCCCGCGCCAGCACGCCCGATGCCGCCTAGTCCCCGCCGACCGCTGCGGCGGGGACCGTCGTGGTGCTCACGCGCCACTCCCGGAGTGCGCCTCGGCGGCTTTGCGCCGCAGGAACGCGGTCGGCTGACCCGGCCACGGCGCGTCGGCGGGCCGCAACGGCACCGCGCTCGCCGCGGCCGCCGCGTACGCGAGCACTCCGGCGACCGCCGTAGCGTTCACGATCTCCCCGGCCAGCGCCGCCCGGACCGCCTCGGCGACCGGCATCCGCACCAGCTCGAGATCGGCTTCCTCGTGCTCGGGGTCGGGCCGGTCGGTGGCGGTGAGCCCGGTCGCGAAGAACACCCGCAGCGCCTCGTCGGTGAACCCCGGTGACAACGCGACATCCACCAGCACCGACCAGTCGGCGGCGGCCAGGCCCGTCTCCTCGGCCAGCTCGCGCTTGGCCGCGGTGAGCGGGTCCTCACCGTCGATGTCGAGCAACCCGGCGGGCAGTTCGAGCAGCCGGGTACCGATCGGATGCCGGTACTGGCGGATCAGGACGACATTGCCGTCGTCGTCGAGCGCGAGTACCGCGACCGCACCGTGGTGCTCGATGACCTCGCGATCGGCGACCCGCCCGTCCGGCATCGCGACCCGATCCTGGCGCAGGGCCACAATCGCGCCGCTGTAGAGCACCCGGCTGGAGACCGTCTCGAAGTCATGACTACCGGGTTGGCTCACGTCGCTGCTCTCCCGCTCAGAGATCCGCGGCCTGCTCCGCGAGCTCTTCCTCCGGGAAGTCTACGGGAAGGCGTTCGGCCAGTTTGTATTTCAACGCCGCGTTGATCAGCGCGGCGAAGAGCGGATGCGGCCTGGTCGGACGGCTCTTGAGCTCCGGGTGCGCCTGGGTGGCGACGAAGAACGGATGCACCGAGGCCGGGTACTCGACGAACTCCACCAGGTGCCCGTCGGGCGAGGTGCCCGAGAACACCAGACCACTCTTGGCGATGGCGTCGCGGTAGGCGTTGTTCACCTCGAACCGGTGCCGGTGCCGCTCGGAAACGTGCTCGGAGCCGTACGCCTGCGCGACGACCGAGCCCTTCTGCAGGGTGGCCGGGTAGGCGCCCAGGCGCATGGTGCCACCCAGATCGGCCTCGCCGGCGACGACGTCTTCCTGGTCGGCCATGGTCGAGATGACCGGGTTCTTGGTGTCGGGCTCGAACTCGGCCGAGTTGGCGTCGTCGATGCCGACCGAGCGCGCCGCCTCGATGACCACGCACTGCAGGCCCAGGCACAGGCCGAGCAGCGGGATACCGCGGTGGCGGGCGTAGCGGATGGCGCCGAGCTTGCCCTCGATACCGCGGATACCGAAACCACCGGGGATCAGCACCGCGTCGACGTCCCGCAGCGCCGCCTGGGCGCCCGCCTCGGTCTCGCACTCGTCGGAGGGCACCCAGCGGATGTTCACCTTCGCGCGGTGCGCGAAGCCACCGGCGCGCAGTGCCTCGGTCACCGACAGGTAGGCGTCGGGCAGGTCGACGTACTTGCCGACCAGCGCCACCTCGACGGTCTCGCGCGGGGAGTGCACGCGGTCGAGCAGGTCGCCCCACACGGCCCAGTCCACGTCGCGGAACGGCAGACCGAGCTTGCGCACCACGTAGGCGTCGAGGCCCTCGCTGTGCAGCACCTTCGGGATGTCGTAGATCGACGGCGCGTCCGGGGTGGAGATGCACGCCTCCACGTCGACGTCGCACATCAGCGCGATCTTGTTCTTGAGCCCCTGCGGCACCTCGCGGTCGCAGCGCAGGATCAGCGCGTCGGGCTGGATACCGATGTTGCGCAGCGCGGCCACCGAGTGCTGCGTCGGCTTGGTCTTGAGCTCGCCCGAGGGCGCCAAATACGGCACCAGCGACACGTGCAGGAAGAACACATTGTCGCGGCCCACGTCGTGGCGGATCTGGCGCGCCGCCTCGAGGAACGGCTGCGACTCGATGTCACCGACGGTGCCACCGATCTCGGTGATCACCACGTCCGGCACATGTCCCTCGAGATCGGGGCCCTGCATCGCCAGGATGCGGTTCTTGATCTCGTCGGTGATGTGCGGGATGACCTGGACCGTGTCGCCCAGGTACTCGCCGCGGCGCTCCTTGGCGATGACCGTCGAATAGATCTGCCCGGTGGTCACGTTCGCGTCCTTGGACAGATCGCGATCGAGGAACCGCTCGTAGTGGCCGACATCCAGGTCGGTCTCGGCGCCGTCTTCGGTGACGAACACCTCGCCGTGCTGGAACGGGTTCATGGTGCCCGGATCGACGTTCAGATACGGGTCGAGCTTCTGCATCGTCACCCGCATGCCGCGCGCGGTCAGCAACTGACCGAGGCTGGAGGCGGTGAGACCCTTACCCAAAGAGGAGGCGACGCCACCGCTCACGAAGATGTGCTTGGTGGCATTTCGAGCCTGATTCCGTGTTTGACCCACGGAACTCCAGAGTAGCAGGTCCGCCTCCCCGCGATTATTGCGTGCCGTTTGCGAGGGGGTGTGTCGCGCGTCGGGCCGACGGTTCAGCGGTCGCGGACCTGTGGGCGTACCCGGTGAGTTACCCATGTCCCATCGAAATCAGATGTCTCGATATGTCGCCGGTGACAGCACTTCAGCGAGGCATCGCGACCATCGTCAACGACGTGGCCGTCGGGCCGGTGCCGTAGCGTCCCGCACCGCCGGAGAGCTGCTCGGTGAACGCGAGAGCTGTTGTGACCCTGCCTATTTCGCGATCGATATTGTCGACCGTGGTGACCGTGGTCGCCAGCGGCGCCTGGGCCCGGACATGGGCGATGGCGCCGTTGCCCTCGGCGGCGCCCGCCCGGCCCGCGAGCACGGTGCCCGCGGCGCGCGCCCGGACCGCTCCGGTGAAGCGGGCGATAGTCGCACCCTGCCCACTGTCGGATGCGACACCGTTGCCGGTGACCACGACGGCGAGTTGCGCGGGTCGCACGGGAGTGTCGCCGTAGGCGAGGAAACCGCCGCCGCGCAAGGTCTCCAGGACCAGCGCGAGTTCGGGGGCGGTGCTGCGCGGCTGGTTGGTCGCCGGGTCGAGCTGCAGAGTCAGGCCGAGCAGGTCGCCCGCCATGCTGCCCTGGTCGACCGCGCCGGTCCGCAACTGCGCGCCGGCGGGGACGATGTTGGTCAGGGCCGACCGCATCCGGTCCCCCTCCCCCGCGTCGACGAACGAGTCGGTGAGCGCGATCCGGCCGGTCACCTGCGCGCCCGCGGTCTCGAGCGCCTTACTCACCCCGTCGATGTCGCCGGGATCGGCGTCGGGCGTGGTGAAAACGACGACGCTGCGGTCGGCCAGCGTGCCACCGAGCAGCTTGCCCGACGAGTCGGCGATGAAGCGGTCGGCGGCGTCGAGGCGGGCGGTGAGCTGTTCGTTCTGCGCGCTCAGCGCGTCGACCTGGCCACGCAGGTCGCTCTTGTCCGAGCGCAGACCAGCCAGCATGTCCGAGGCCAGGGTCTGCGAGCCGAGCACCACCCCGACGGCCAGGGCGAGGAAGATCGCGGCGATCGAGATGGCATGGTGACGCACCGAGATCACAGCAGACCACGCACCCACAGGACGAAGCGGTTCCAGTACTCGATCGCCCAGTCCAGCACCTCGGATCCGTTGTGCGAGGCCAGGATCACCACCACGATCGCGACCAGCGCCGCCAGCACCACCAGGGCCAGCGCGGCACCGGAGGAGCGCTGCCGGTACAGCGTCGAGACCGCCTTGGCGTCGACGAGTTTGGCGCCGACCTTGAGCCGGGTCAGGAAGGTCGCGGGATTGCTGTCGCGGCGGCCGCGATCGAAGAAGTCCTCCAGCGAGGCGGGCGCGCCCGCCAGCACGATCAGCGACGCGCCGTGGTGATCGGCCAGCATCAGGGCCAGATCGGTCGGTGAGCCCGACGACGGGAAAGTCGTCGCGCCGATGCCGAGGTCCTGGATGCGTTCGAGGCCCTTGGCGTGCCCGTCGGTATCGGCGGGCAGGATCATCTCGGCGCCGGATCGCAGTGTCTCGGTGCTGATCTCGTCCGGATCGCCGACGATCAGATCCGGCTTGTACTTGAGCTTGCGCAAGGTATCGGCGCCCCGGCCGACGCCGATCAGGATCGGCGCGTACTCCTTGATGAACGGCTTGAGCCGCTGCAGTTCCTCCTGATGCCCGGACCCGTCGGCGATCACGACCACGTGCCGGTTACGCAGTTCGAGTTCGATGTCGGGAACACCGATGCCGTCGATGAGCAGCGCGCTCTCGGTGCGAACGAACTCGGTGGTGTTGCCCGCGAAGGCGTCGAGGTGGTCGGCCAGGCCGTTGCGCGCCTCGATCATCCGGTCGGCGATGGCCGACTCGTCGAACTCGATGCCCTCGACCAGGACCTCGGGTTCCTTCTTGGTCAGTTTGTCCGCGTAGACGATGCCCTCGTCGATGCGAACCTTCATGCCGTCCTTGATCTTGCCGAACGCGTCGGCCGACACCGCGTCCATCAACACGATCCCGTTGGCCACCAGCACTTCCGGGCCCAGGTTGGGATAGCGGCCGGAGATGGACGGCGAGGTGTTGATCACCGCGACGACGCCCGCCTCGACCAGCCGGTCGGCGGTGTGGCGGTCCAGATCGGTCTCGTCGAGGACCACGACATCCCCGGGACCGACGCGCCGCAACAATCGCCGGGTGTTGCGGTCCACCCGGGCGATCCCGGTGACACCCGGCAGCGTTTCCGTGTTCCTCGACAACAACGCCGGCATCTTCATGTGGCCGATGATGCGGGCAAACCCTCAACCTTTGGTGGAGGCGCGCCGAATCACCGGTCACATTCGTCACCGCGATCCGCGAACACAGCAACCTGTCGGCATCACGTCCGGCCGCGCCCGGACGGCTGCGGACTCAGCGGGCCTGGAACATGCCGTAGCCCGGCGCGACAGTCACGCTCGGGCCGATATTGCCCCCGACGGAGACCGCGTAGACACCGGCGATGACCTGGCCCGCACCGGTGTGCACGGTGACCGGACCGACCGGGCACTGCGCGGGATCGGTGCACGGGTGAATGTAGGGAACATCGGCGATACCCGACTCGCCGGTGTTCACATTCAGCCACTGCACCCGGGCCCGCAGCCACGGGGAACCATCGCCCTTGTAGGGCAGCACCGAGGTCACACCGAAGGACGTCTGTCCCGGCTGCTCCCCGGTCGTCGCGGTGACGGTGACGTGGTCGGTGCCGGGCCCGTTCATACTCCAGCCCCAGAAGGCCGCCGCCCCCGGGAAAGTGGTGGTCACCGGGTCGGCGGCGGCGATGCCGGTCGCGCCGAGTACCGCTGCGGCGGCGACGGCGGTCGTCCCGCCGATTCTGCTGATCCATCGCATCGTCTCGCGCTTCCTCTCGGTCGGTCCACCACCGGGGCGGGGACATTCCACAAGTTCGGCTGACCAACGATCTCCGGCCAGTATGCCGGACGATCCGGCGCGAGGGTCACGCCTCGTCGTTCTCCCGCAACTCCGCGGCGACCTCGTGCGAGGTCGCGTGCAGGCGATCCAGCAGCTCGACAACCAGACCGAGCTGATCACCCGATTGCGTCTGCGCACCCCGGTTCTTCGATGCGATGGCGGCCAGGTCGGAGCATGGCCGACAACTACCCGTATGCTGCGGGTCACAGATACCTCGGACAGGAGACAATCCATGCCCCGCAGCACCGTCGAGACGGTTTTCGACGCACCTCGCGACATCGTCTACCGCCTTTTCACCGAGCGTGAGGCCGTCAGCCCCTACCTCCCGATCCAGGTCAAGCTGATCAAACAGGGCGACCCGGCCACCGGCGTCGGCGCACAGCACGTGCTCGGCTTCGGCAAGGCCGGCGTCATCGAGGAGATCACCGCGCTGGTCCCCGGCGAGCGGATGGAGTACAAGATCGTCAAGGGCGCGCCGGTCAAGCGCCACGTCGGCATCATCACCTTCGCCGACACCAGCTCCGGCGGCACCCGCGTGGTCTACACGATGGAGTCCGAGCCGTCGCTGCCCGTGCCCGCGCCGGTCCTCGAATTCGGTCTGCGTCAGCTGACCAACCAGCTCATCGGCGGCGTCCGCAAAGCCCTGAAGTAGTCGCGTCGACGTCGCCCGCGGTCCGCGCGGGCGACGTCACCCGCGCGATCAGGCCGGCGCGCGCTCCGCGCGCGCGGTTTCCAGCAGTTCCTCCGCGTGCGCCCGGCCGGTCTCGGTGTCGTCCAGGCCCGCGAGCATGCGTGCCAGCTCCACCACCCGCTCGTCGTCGGTCAGCGTGCGAACTCCGCTGTCCACCTTGCCTTTTCCGTCGTCGGACTTGTTCACCACCAGGTGCGTGTCGGCGAAGGCCGCCACCTGCGGCAGGTGGGTCACCACGATCACCTGATGGGTGCGCGCCAGGCGGGCCAGCCGCTTGCCGATCTCCACCGCCGCGCGGCCACCGACCCCGGCGTCGACTTCGTCGAACACCATCGTCGCGCCGTGATCCGACCCGGCCAGGACCACCTCGAGCGCGAGCATCACCCGCGAGAGCTCACCGCCGGAGGCGCTCTTGCTCAACGGCAGCGACTGCGCGCCGGAATGCGCCGAGAGCCGGAACTCCACCTCGTCGACGCCGTGCGACCCGGCGTGTAGTTGCGCGCCGTCGAGCTCGATCGGCGCCGAGTCCTGCGCGTTCGCCTGCAGCGGCCGCACCTGCACCTCGAGCCGGGCCTTGCCCATCGCCAGCCCGCCGAGCTCGGTGCTCACCGCCGAGGCCAGCTTGCCGGCCGCCTTCGCGCGGGCGGCACTGAGTTTGCGGGCGGCCTCGCGCACCTTGCCCGCCGCCGTCTCGACCTCACCGGCGAGTTTGGCCAGCGCGTCCTCGGACACGTCCAGCGAATCCAGGCGGGCGCGGGACTCGTCGGCCCAGGCGATCACGCCGTCGATGTCGGGGGCGTACTTGCGGGTCAGCGACTTCAGCTCGGCCTGGCGGTTGAGCATCGAGTCGAGCGCGCCCGGATCCGACGGCAGTTCCGAGAGATAGCCGCTGAGTTCGGTCGTCACGTCGACGACCACCGCGATCGCCTCGCCCAGCCGCGGCGCCAGCGCGGTCAGCCCCGGATCGTCGGCCGAATCCAGCCGGGCCCGCGCACCGCCGAGCAGGTCGAGCACGCCACCACCGTCGGCGGCGGAGTCGGCCGGACCGGACAGCGCCTCGTGCGCGGCGACCGCGGCCTCACGCAGCGAATCCAGATCGCTGAGCCTGCGGATCTCGGCGACGAGCCGGGTGTCCTCACCGGGTTCCGGCGCGATGCCGTCGATCTCGGCCAGCGAATGCTTGAGCCGGTCGGCCTCGAGCGCCAGCTCCCGGCTGCGCGCCGTCCGCTCCAGCAATTCCGAGCGGGCGTCGAGCCAGGTCCGGCGATGGACCTGATATTTGCGCAGCAGCCCGGCGACGGCGTCACCGGCGAACTGGTCGAGCGCGGCGAGCTGCTGTTCGGGCCGCTGCAGCCGCAGCTGGTCGTTCTGGCCGTGCACGGTCAGCAGCCGGGAGGTGAACTCACCGAGCACCGCGGCGGGCACGCCCCGGCCGCCGAGGTGCGCGCGGGAACGGCCGTCGCTGTTGACGGTGCGGACCGCGATCACGCTGCCGTCCTCGTCGGCCTCGGCGGCGGCCGATTCGAGTACCTCGCCGACGGCCGCGCGGGCCGCGTCGTTGACGTCGTCGATCACGAACCGACCCTCGACCACGGCCTTCGCCGCCCCGAGCCGCACCCGCCCCGCGTCGGCACGGGCGCCGCTGAGCAGGTGCAGGCTGGTGACCACCATCGTCTTACCCGCGCCGGTCTCACCGGTGAGGACGGTCAGGCCCGCATGGAACTGCGCGGTGGCCGTCGAGATGACGCCGAGTCCGTCAATCCTGATCTCTGTCAGCATCGCGGCTGTTCTCCGTTCGCTGTCTACCCCGCCAGCCGGTGACCGGCAGCTGGAACTTACGCACCATCCGGTCGGCGAACGGCGCGGAGTCCAGCCGCACCCACCGCACCGGTCGTTCGCCGCGGACCACTTCGGCACGGCCGCCGCGCGGCAGCGCGAGGGTGCGCCTGCCGTCGAGGAACACGATCGCGTCGTGCCCGGTCGCCACCGTCTCCACCGCGATCCGCGATTCCGGGCTGGTCACCAGCGGGCGCGCGAACAGGGCGTGCGCGTTGCTCGGGATGACCAGCATCGCCTCGAGTTCCGGCCACACGACGGGACCGCCCGCCGAGAACGCGTACGCCGTCGACCCGGTGGGTGTGGAGATGAGGATGCCGTCACAGCCGAACGCCGAGACGGGCCTGCCGTCGACCTCGAGCACCACTTCGAGCACGCCCATGCGCTGGGCGTTCTCGATGCTGGCCTCGTTGAGCGCCCACCCACGTTCGACGATCGTGTCGTCGACGCGGACGGTGACGTCGATGGTCATCCGGTCTTCCACGCGGTAGTCCCGGTCGACCACCTGGGCCAGTGCCTCGTCGAGATGCTCGGCCTCGGCCTCGGTGAGAAAACCGATGCGGCCCAGGTTGATTCCGAGGACCGGCACCCCGGTCGGCCTGCCGAGTTCGGCGGCGCGCAGGAAGGTGCCGTCACCGCCGAGTGCGAGCACCATCTCACAGCCCAGCGCCGCGGACGGGCTGTGCGGCACCACCCGCACCGGGTAGCCGGCGGGCTCGTCCTCGAAGCGGGTGCTGTCGGCCTCGTCGGCCAGCACCCGCAGGCAGATGCCCGCCTCGGCGAAGATCTTGGCCACCCGGTGCGCGGTCTCGATGATCTCCGCGCGGCCGGGGTGTGCGACGAGCAGGATCTCCCTGCCGCCGTCGTGCGTGTTCACTGCGGACCCTCCTCGACCGCGCGGGCGACCAGCGCTTCCACCTCCGCGGCGTCGTAGTCGAACGGGCCGACCTTGCGCAGCCACAGGAAGTACTCGACATTGCCCGACGGACCGGGCAGCGGACTGGCGACGACACCGTGGGTCTGCAACCCGAGCGCACCGGCCGCGGCGGCCACGTCGCACACCACCTCGGCGCGCAGGGCCGGGTCGCGCACCACGCCACCGGATCCGACGCGCTCCTTGCCGACCTCGAACTGCGGCTTCACCATCGGCAGCAGATCGGCGCCGTCGGCGGCGCACGCGGCCAGCGCGGGCAACACCAGTCCGAGCGAGATGAACGACAGGTCGCCGACAACGGATTCGACTGTGCCGCCGATGGTTTCGGGGGTGATGTTGCGCACGTTGGTGCGGTCGTACACCTGGACCCGGTCGTCGTTCTGCAGCCGCCAAATCAGCTGGCCGTACCCGACGTCGACCGCGGCTACCTGCGTCGCGCCGCGCGCTAGCAGCACGTCGGTGAACCCACCGGTCGACGCGCCGGCGTCCAGGCAGCGCTTACCCGCCACGCTGAGCCCCTGCGGTTCGAAAGCTTCCAGCGCGCCGAGCAGCTTGTGCGCCCCACGCGACGCCCACGACACCTCGTCGGGTTCCTCCCGGACGATCAGCGGGGTTCCGGTCTCCACCGCCGTCGCCGGTTTCACAGCCACCGTGCCGGCAATCAGGACACGGCCCGCGCTGATCAGTTCGACCGCGTGTTCTCGCGATCGCGCCAATCCGCGGCGAACCAGTTCGGCGTCCACCCGCGCTCGCCTGGCCACCTCAGATCTTGTCCACTGTCGCCAGGGCGTCCACCAGCACGTCGTGCGCCTGCTCGAGAATGCGCGCACGCCGGGTGATGTCGGCTCCCGTCTCGGTGTTCTCGGCCGGTCCGGTCGCGGCCGGTGCGGCGCCGAGCTCGGCCAGCAGCGCGTCGACCTCAGCCTTGATCCGATGCGGGTCGGCCGGTTCCTGCCGCGCCTGGCCACCGGGCAGGTGACTGCCGGGCAGAGGGATCCCTGGACGGGGTGGCTGCGGCGCGCCGGGCGGCGGTGAACTCGGAGTACTCATCGTGTCGTCAACGCTATCGGATTTCCGAATCGACCGCGCGCACGCGTACCGCCCGGCCGGGGTGCTGTCGCAGCAGTTCCGCGACCGCCGCGGGGGCGACGGCGTCGGGCACGATCTCGTCGTTGAGCGCGTCGAGCGAGGTGGCGATGAAGGTGGGCACCTGGGCCGGTGGCGCGATCAGGACGTCCTCGAGCGTGCTGACGCCCGTGAGCACCAGCAGGGAGTCGAGCCCGAGCCCGGTGGCGCCCTCGATATCGGTGTCGAGACGATCGCCGACGACCAACGCGGCGCGGGCGCCGGATCGCTCGAGCGCGTCCTCCATCAGCGGCGCGAACGGCTTGCCCGCGACCAGCGGCTCACGATCGGACGCGGTGCGCAGCGCGGCGACCATCGAGCCGTTGCCCGGCGCCAGACCGCGCTCGTTGGGCAGCGTGCGATCGGTGTTGGCGGCGACCCACAGCGCGCCCGCCCGCAGCGCGTAGACGGCTTCGGCGAGGTCCGGCCAGGACGTGGTGGGCGAATGGCCCTGCACGACGGCATCGGGCGGCGTGTCGCCGAACCGCCGGACCGGCACGAGACCGACCGCGATGATCTCGGCGGCCAGATCGTCGGTGCCGACGACGAGCACCCGGGAACCGGGAGCCAGCCGGTGCGCCAGCATCCCGGCCGCCGCCTGGGCGCTGGTCACCACGTCGTCGGTCGTGGCCGGGTAGCCCAGCTCCGCCAGATGCTCGGCCACCGGGCGGGGGCCACGGGCCGCGTTGTTGGTGACATAGACCAACCGCTGCGCCGAATCACCATCCGGGGCGAGCGCTTTCGGGCCGCCGTCGATCACCTCGGGACCGCGGTACAGCGTTCCGTCCAGATCGAGCAGCAAAGCGTCATATTGATCGCGTAGCCGGTTCACACACCCTCACTCCGTCGTCACTGGTGGGCCGAGCACCTCTGCCGACCCTAGGCGAGGCCACCGACAGCTCCGCGTCCGCGGAGCCGCCGAATCGCACTCGCACTCTTCATGATCGAGCATGCGGAAACCGTCCGGGCACGGTGTGCCCGCTTTTCGACGCCCGCCCTCGCGCGCGTCGCCGGGCCCGGTGATTCAGGTCACCACTCACTCGCCGGTACCCGGTACCCGCTCGACCTGCAACGCAGAACGGCCGCAGGCCGGGAACCGCGATCGGTTCCCGGCCTGCGGCCGTTGCTTACCGAGGGTTACGCGTCGCCGGTGAGTTCCGCGGCGCGGTCCTCGGCGTCGGTCTCGCCGTCCAGGTCGGCGGCAGCGGCATTGAGGAACCACTGCAGGCCGTCGTCGGTACGGCCCGCCGCCACCAGGGCGTCGGCGTAGGCGTAGAACAGACGCGCGGCGGCCGAACCGGTGCGCGCCGGATCCAGATCGGGCGTCTGCAGCGTCACCACGGCCTGGTCGAACTGGCCCAGATCCATGCGCGCGCCGGCGACCACGATCCGCAGCTCGGTGGCCTCGTCGCCGCTGAGCGCCTGCGCCTCCTCGCTGCGACCGAGCTCGATGGCCCGCTCCGGCCTGCCCAGACCACGCTCGCAGTCCGCCATCACGGCCAGCAGCCCGGATCCACCGGACATGCGGCGCGCGGTACGCAGCTCGGACAGCGCCTCCGCCCATTCCTCGGCGTGGTAGGCCACCACACCGGCGGTCTCACGCACGACGGCGATCCGGCCCGCCCGCTGCCGTGCCGCCCGTGCGTGGGCCAGTGCGAGCCGGGGATCGTCCTCGAGCAGCTCGACGGCCATCACCATGTGCCGGGCGACGGTCTCGGCATTGTTCTTGTCCAGGCTCAGCAGATCGCGGCGCACCGCGGGATCGAGATCGGAGGCCTGCACATCTTCCGGCAGATCCGGCTCGTCCGGGCGCGCGGCACGCCGGTCCGAGGACCGTCCGCCGGTAGCCCTGGCACCCTCGCCGCCGCGACGGCGATCGTCACGATCGTCGCCGCCACGGGCGCCGTAGCCGGAATCGGCTCGACGATCCGTGCGGTCCGACGTCTCGCCACGGTGATCGGGCTCGGCGCGTTCGCCGTCGTCGCCGGACTCGGTGCGATCAGTGTTGTGGGCAGGCTCGGCGCGATCAGCGGAGTCGGCAGACTCGGTCCGACCCGTATCGTCGCCTGATCCAGCGCGATCGGCGTCGTCCGCCGATTCTGCTGGACCGCTGTCGTCCACGTCCTCAGCACGATCCGTGGCCGACGACGTGTCGTCGGTCTGCTCAGTGGACGCTGCTGCGCTCTCTTCGTTCACCGTCGAATCGAGGTCGGCCGATGCGAGATCGGTCGACTCGCTTTCGGCGGCCTCGGCATTCGCGGCGGCCGACGACACGACACCGAGGACATCGCCCTCGCGCTCGCGCCGCTTTTCGCGGTACGTACCGTCCAGCGGTGCGCCGTCCTCGCCGACGTAGCGGCTACCGCCGGAGTCGCCGCCCCGCTTGAAGCCACCGCGTCCACGATCGTCGTCACGGCGGGGGCCGCGATCGTTGTCGTCACGACGCTGGTAGCCGCCGCGATCGGAGCTCTCGCCACGGCGGAAGCCGCCGCGATCCGAGGAGCCGCGCGAGCGATCATCGCTGTCGCTGCGGCGGAACCCACCGCGATCGCCGCCCTCGTTCCGGCGGAACCCGCCGCGATCGGAGCCGCCACGCGAGCGATCATCGCCCTCGTTGCGACGAAAGCCGCCACGATCGGAGCCGCCACGCGAACGGTCGTCACCCTCGTTGCGACGGAAGCCGCCACGATCCGAGGAACCGCGCGAACGGTCGTCGCTGTCATTGCGGCGGAAGCCGCCACGGTCGCCGGAGCCACCGCGGCCCGCGTCGTCGCGACGCTGGTAACCACCACGGTCACCGGAGCCACCGCGGCCCGCGTCGTCGCGACGCTGGTAACCACCACGGTCACCGGTGTCACTGCGCCGGAAGCCGCCGCGATCGCCACCACGGTCGGAACCGCCACGCGAACGGTCGTCGCCTTCGTTCCTGCGGAAGCCGGAGCCACCGCGGGAACGGTCGTCGTTGTCGCGACGGAACCCGCCGCGATCACCACGGTCGGAACCGCCGCGCGCGCGGTCGTCGTTGTCGTTGCGCCGGAAGCCGCCGCGATCGCCACCACGATCCGAGCCGCCACGGGGACGGTCGTCATCATTGCGGCGGTATCCGCCGCGATCGCCGCCGCGGTCGAAACCACCTGCGGGACGGTCGGATTCATCACGGCGGCGGAAGCCACCACGGTCGCCGGAGCCACCGCGACCAGCGTCGTCGCGACGCTGGTAACCACCACGGTCACCGCTGTCGCTGCGCCGGAAACCACCGCGATCGTTGTCGTCACGACGCTGGTAGCCGCCGCGGCCCGCGTCGTCCCGACGCTGGTAACCGCCGCGATCGCCACCACGGTCGGAGCCGCCACGGGCGCGGTCGTCGTCATTGCGGCGGAAGCCGCCACGGTCGCCGGAGCCACCGCGACCGGCGTCGTCGCGACGCTGGTAACCACCACGGTCACCGCTGTCGCTGCGCCGGAAACCACCGCGATCGCCACCGCGATCGTCACGGTTGAATCCACCACGCTGGCCCTCGGAGCGGTCGGAACCGCCACGGCCACCACGATTGTCGTCGTTACGGCGGAATCCGCCGCCTTCGCCACGGTGATCACCGTGTCCGCCACGGGGGCGATCGGTCGGTTCGCCGCGCCGGCCGAAACCGCGGGCGTCTCCGTCCCGGCGGAAAGGCTTCCGTCCGTCGTTGTGTTCCGACACGGCGATCCCTTTCTAGGTTCCCCGGCCTCGGGGAGTGTTGTCGTGGCCCCGCCTACAAGAATTCAACCACGGGCGGAGGACGGGGCATCGTCCGCCCGGCGTGCCGGGGGCATGGCAGCCCCCACAAACGCCGATAGGGGACCCAATTCTGGGTCCCCTATCGCGAAGGATGTTCCGGCGGTGTCCTACTCTCCCACACCCTGTCGAGTGCAGTACCATCGGCGCAGGTGGCCTTAGCTTCCGGGTTCGGAATGGGACCGGGCGTTTCCCCACCGCTATAACCGCCGTAACTCTATGAAACTGTCACACAGAGAGCCACCCCGAACCCGATCCATCTAAGGATCAGACTCGGAGAGTCTTCTCGGTGATCTGTGTGTTGTTTCAGATACCGCACAGTGGACGCGTAACACCTTCGATAGTAAGCCCTCGGCCTATTAGTACCAGTCACCTACACCAGTCACCTGGCTTCCAGTTCCGGCCTATCAACCCCATGGTCTGTAGGGGGCCTTAACCCATCAAGTGGGAGAGAAACCTCATCTTGGAACAGGCTTCCCGCTTAGATGCTTTCAGCGGTTATCCCTTCCGAACGTAGCCAACCAGCAGTGCTCCTGGCGGAACAACTGGCACACCAGAGGTTCGTCCGTCCCGGTCCTCTCGTACTAGGGACAGCCTTCCTCAAGTTTCTAACGCGCGCGGCGGATAGAGACCGAACTGTCTCACGACGTTCTAAACCCAGCTCGCGTGCCGCTTTAATGGGCGAACAGCCCAACCCTTGGGACCTACTCCAGCCCCAGGATGCGACGAGCCGACATCGAGGTGCCAAACCATCCCGTCGATATGGACTCTTGGGGAAGATCAGCCTGTTATCCCCGGGGTACCTTTTATCCGTTGAGCGACACCGCTTCCACTTGCCGGTGCCGGATCACTAGTCCCGACTTTCGTCCCTGCTCGAGCTGTCACTCTCACAGTCAAGCTCCCTTGTGCACTTGCACTCGACACCTGATTGCCAACCAGGCTGAGGGAACCTTTGGGCGCCTCCGTTACATTTTGGGAGGCAACCGCCCCAGTTAAACTACCCACCAGGCACTGTCCCTGAACCAGATCATGGTCCGAGGTTAGAAGTCCAATACGATCAGAGTGGTATTTCAACGACGACTCCACCTGAACTGGCGTCCAAGTTTCACAGTCTCCCACCTATCCTACACAAACCGTACCGAACACCAATACCAAGCTATAGTGAAGGTCCCGGGGTCTTTTCGTCCTGCCACGCGTAACGAGCATCTTTACTCGTAATGCAATTTCGCCGAGTCTGTGGTTGAGACAGCAGAGAAGTCGTTACGCCATTCGTGCAGGTCGGAACTTACCCGACAAGGAATTTCGCTACCTTAGGATGGTTATAGTTACCACCGCCGTTTACCGGGGCTTAAATTCTCAGCTTCGCGTCCGAAAACGCTAACCGGTCCTCTTAACCTTCCGGCACCGGGCAGGCGTCAGTCCGTATACATCGTCTTACGACTTCGCACGGACCTGTGTTTTTAGTAAACAGTCGCTTCTCTCTGGTCTCTGCGACCCCACCCAGCTCAGACCGTAAAGATCGTCACCAGATGTGGTCCCCCTTCTCCCGAAGTTACGGGGGCATTTTGCCGAGTTCCTTAACCACAGTTCTCTCGATCGCCTTAGTATTCTCTACCTGACCACCTGTGTCGGTTTGGGGTACGGGCCGTGTACCAACTCACTAGAGGCTTTTCTCGGCAGCATAGGATCACTGAATTCACCACAACGGCTACGCATCACCTCTCAGGCTATATGCAACACGGATTTGCCTATGTTGCGCCCTACAGGCTTACACCAGGTATTCCATCACCTGGCCCAGCTACCTTCCTGCGTCACCCCATCGCTTACCTACTACAGCGAAGGTCCCGTGCAGCAATCATCCCTCTCACCCGAAGGCTCGATAAGACAACATTTGGACAGTTAGTACCACTGATTCGATATTTGGCGCGGATACACGGGTACGGGAATATCAACCCGTTGTCCATCGACTACGCCTGTCGGCCTCGCCTTAGGTCCCGACTCACCCTGGGCGGATTAACCTGGCCCAGGAACCCTTGGTCATTCGGCGGACGAGTTTCTCACTCGTCTTTCGCTACTCATGCCTGCATTCTCACTCCCGTGGCCTCCACAGCTGGATCACTCCGCTGCTTCCACGGCCACAGGACGCTCCCCTACCCATCCACACTCCTGGCTCGAAAGCAGAATAATGTGTGAATGCCGCGGCTTCGGCGGTGTACTTGAGCCCCGCTACATTGTCGGCGCAGGATCACTTGACCAGTGAGCTATTACGCACTCTTTCAAGGGTGGCTGCTTCTAAGCCAACCTCCTGGTTGTCTAAGCGACCCCACATCCTTTTCCACTTAGTACACGCTTAGGGGCCTTAGCCGGCGATCTGGGCTGTTTCCCTCTCGACTACGAAGCTTATCCCCCGCAGTCTCACTGCCACGCTCTCACACACCGGCATTCGGAGTTTGGCTGACTTCGGTAAGCTTGTGGGCCCCCTAGGCCATCCAGTAGCTCTACCTCCGGCGTGAAACACGTGACGCTGCACCTAAATGCATTTCGGGGAGAACCAGCTATCACGGAGTTTGATTGGCCTTTCACCCCTACCCACAGCTCATCCCCTCAGTTTTCAACCTAAGTGGGTTCGGGCCTCCACGACGTCTTACCGTCGCTTCACCCTGGCCATGGGTAGATCACTCCGCTTCGGGTCCATAATGTGCGACTGGAACGCCCTATTCGGACTCGCTTTCGCTACGGCTACCCCACACGGGTTAACCTCGCCACACACCGATGACTCGCAGGCTCATTCTTCAAAAGGCACGCCATCACCCCACGTACAAGTACGAAGGCTCTGACGGATTGTAAGCGCACGGTTTCAGGTACTATTTCACTCCCCTCCCGGGGTACTTTTCACCTTTCCCTCACGGTACTAGTCCGCTATCGGTCACCAGGGAGTATTCAGGCTTACCGGGTGGTCCCGGCAGATTCACAGCAGATTTCACGGGCCCGCTGCTACTCGGGTATCACTCACGAGAGCCAACATGTTTTCGTCTACCGGACTATCACCGTCTATGGCAGGCCGTTCCAGACCACTTCGACTAACACATTGGTTTCTTACTCTCGCTTGATCCGGCAGAATCAAGAAGAATGACCCCACAACACCCCAAACGCAACCCCTGCCGGGTATCACACGCTTGAGGTTTAGCCTCATCCGCTTTCGCTCGCCACTACTCACGGAATCACTGTTGTTTTCTCTTCCTGTGGGTACTGAGATGTTTCACTTCCCCACGTTCCCTCCACACATCCTATATATTCAGATGCGGGTAACACGACATCACTCGTGCTGGGTTTCCCCATTCGGAAATCCTCGGATCTCAGCTCGGTTGACAGCTCCCCGAGGCTTATCGCAGCCTCCTACGTCCTTCATCGGCTCCTGGTGCCAAGGCATCCACCGTACGCTCTTAAACACTTACTAACAAAGATGCTCGCGTCCACTGTGCAGTTCTCAAACAACACACCCGAAGAAGCCTCGTTCCAAGACCAACTCAGCGTCACCGCCGGCGGTATCGAGGAAGACCCCTTCGAATCGTTTGCTTTCGCCTTGAAAGACACTCGCGTGTTCTTTCAGGACCCAATAGTGTGTCGGTATACCCATTGCGACCTCGGACTTTGCCGAAACCGTATGCAATGAAAGTTGTCAGTGTTCCACCCATGAGCGTCCGCAGTTCCACGAATGGGAACTAAACGGTCTCTGCCACAACCACATTCACCTCTGTGATGCGTCGTGGAGATGTGCTCCTTAGAAAGGAGGTGATCCAGCCGCACCTTCCGGTACGGCTACCTTGTTACGACTTCGTCCCAATCGCCGATCCCACCTTCGACGGCTCCCTCCCACGAGGGGTTAGGCCACCGGCTTCGGGTGTTACCGACTTTCATGACGTGACGGGCGGTGTGTACAAGGCCCGGGAACGTATTCACCGCAGCGTTGCTGATCTGCGATTACTAGCGACTCCAACTTCACGGGGTCGAGTTGCAGACCCCGATCCGAACTGAGACCGGCTTTAAGGGATTCGCTCCACCTCACGGTATCGCAGCCCTCTGTACCGGCCATTGTAGCATGTGTGAAGCCCTGGACATAAGGGGCATGATGACTTGACGTCGTCCCCACCTTCCTCCGAGTTGACCCCGGCAGTCTCTCACGAGTCCCCGCCATTACGCGCTGGCAACATAAGATAAGGGTTGCGCTCGTTGCGGGACTTAACCCAACATCTCACGACACGAGCTGACGACAGCCATGCACCACCTGTACACCGACCACAAGGGGGCCTACATCTCTGCAGGTTTCCGGTGTATGTCAAACCCAGGTAAGGTTCTTCGCGTTGCATCGAATTAATCCACATGCTCCGCCGCTTGTGCGGGCCCCCGTCAATTCCTTTGAGTTTTAGCCTTGCGGCCGTACTCCCCAGGCGGGGTACTTAATGCGTTAGCTACGGCACGGATCCCGTGGAAGGAAACCCACACCTAGTACCCACCGTTTACGGCGTGGACTACCAGGGTATCTAATCCTGTTCGCTACCCACGCTTTCGCTTCTCAGCGTCAGTTACTTCCCAGAGACCCGCCTTCGCCACCGGTGTTCCTCCTGATATCTGCGCATTTCACCGCTACACCAGGAATTCCAGTCTCCCCTGAAGTACTCTAGTCCGCCCGTATCGCCCGCAAGCTTGGGGTTGAGCCCCAAGTTTTCACGAACGACGCGACGAACCGCCTACAAGCTCTTTACGCCCAGTAATTCCGGACAACGCTCGCACCCTACGTATTACCGCGGCTGCTGGCACGTAGTTGGCCGGTGCTTCTTCTACAGGTACCGTCACTTGCGCTTCGTCCCTGTCGAAAGAGGTTTACAACCCGAAGGCCGTCATCCCTCACGCGGCGTCGCTGCATCAGGCTTTCGCCCATTGTGCAATATTCCCCACTGCTGCCTCCCGTAGGAGTCTGGGCCGTGTCTCAGTCCCAGTGTGGCCGGTCGCCCTCTCAGGCCGGCTACCCGTCGTCGCCTTGGTAGGCCATTACCCCACCAACAAGCTGATAGGCCGCGGGCCCATCTCGTACCGATAAATCTTTCCACCCACTGACATGCATCAGAAGGTCATATCCGGTATTAGACCCAGTTTCCCAGGCTTATCCCGAAGTACGAGGCAGATCACCCACGTGTTACTCACCCGTTCGCCGCTCGTGTACCCCGAAGGGCCTTACCGCTCGACTTGCATGTGTTAAGCACGCCGCCAGCGTTCGTCCTGAGCCAGGATCAAACTCTCCGTTGAAGACTCTTGAAACACCCGAAGGCGAATCAGAAATATCTAAACTAGAGTCCGAAAACCTAGCAAAGCCAAACACCAGCAAAAGTTTGCTGTTGTTTAAATGTCCAACCTTCCAACCGGGGGGTATGGAAGGCCGGAACCAATAATAATATTGGCACTGACATTCATCGACACACTATTGAGTTCTCAAAGAACACACGCACAAGCAGAACCACCGGCTCTCGTCCGGATCTTCTGCTGGGCAACTGTTCCAGCCTAACTGCACTTCCAGGCGATGTCAATCGTAACGCTGGTCACACAGTCGAGGCAACGCCAGGCGCTCCCCGTCCTACCGCGTTTTCCCTTGCCCGCCGACCCTCTGGATCAGCGTCTCGGCTCCGGGTTGGTGTCCGTGTCGCTCTGACTTCCAATAAGTTACGCGCCGGAAAACGCTGCGTCAAATCGCCTGGACAGCAGGCCATCTGCGCTGGTCAGCGCCGCGCACCTGGCGCGCGTGCAGGCCTGAATCACACGGATGTGACTCAGGCCTCCACCGCGAGGTCAGGCTATGCGGCGCACGCCGGCCATGTTCTTCTTGCCGCGGCGCAGGACGAGCCACTCGCCGTGCAGGTAGTCGGCGTCGGACGGGGTCCATTCGATGTCGCCGATGCGCTCGTTGTTCACCGACGCGCCGCCCTCGGTGACCACACGCCGGGCCGCTCCCCTGCTCTCGGCCAGGCCGGACGCAACGAGCAGGTCGACGATCGTGTTCGGTTCACCGGGCACCACTTCGGCGACCTTGCCGTCGATCGCGGTCTCGCGCAGCGCGGCACCCAGGGTGGACGCGGGCAGGTCGCGGAGTTCGCCGCGACCGAACAGGGCCTGGCTGGCCAGTTCCACCGCCTTGGTCTCGGCTTCGCCGTGCACCAGCGTGGTCATCTCCGCGGCCAGGCGCTTCTGGGCCTCGCGGGCGAACGGTCGTTCGGCGGTGGCCTGTTCGAGCGCGTCGAGTTCCTCCCGGCTCAGGAAGGTGAACCACCGCAGGTAGCGCACGACGTCGGCGTCGGCGGTGTTCACGAAGTACTGGTACCAGGCGTAGGGGCTGGTCAGCTCGGGGTCGAGCCAGAGGCTGCCGCCGCCGGTGGACTTGCCGAACTTCTTGCCGTCGGCCGAGGTCACCAGCGGGACGGTGAGGGCGTGCACGTGCGCACCGTCGACCCGGCGGTTCAGCTCGACGCCGGCGATGATGTTGCCCCACTGGTCGGAGCCGCCGACCTGCAGCGTGCAGCCGAATTCGCGGCGCAGCTGGAGGTAGTCGTTGGCCTGCAGCAGCATGTAGCTGAACTCGGTGTAGGAGATGCCCTCACCTTCGAGACGCCGCTTGACGGTGTCGCGGGCCAGCATGACGTTCACCGAGAAGTGCTTGCCGATATCGCGCAGGAAGTCGACGGTCGACAGCGAGCCGGTCCAGTCCATGTTGTTCGCGATCACCGCGCCGGTCGGCGAATCGTCGAGGTCGACGAACCGCTCGAGCTGGGCGCGGATGCGGCCCGCCCACTCGGCGACGGTGTCGGTGGAGTTCATGGTGCGTTCGCCGACGTCGCGCGGGTCACCGATCAGGCCGGTGGCGCCACCGGCCAGGACGATCGGCCGGTGGCCCGCGCGCTGGAAACGCTTCAGGGCGAGCAGCGGGACGAGGTGACCCGCGTGCAGGCTCGCCGCGGTGGGATCGAAGCCGGCATACAGGGTCAGCGGCGCGGCGGCGGCCGCGGCTCGCAGTTCGTCCAGGTCGGTGGACTGCGCGATCAGGCCGCGCCAGGTCAGTTCGTCGAAGATGTCGCCGGTCACGGTGCTCCATCTTTCCGTACTCGTTCCATCGCCCGCGCGCAGGTCGGGCCGTGTTCGGCGGACGGCGTGCTCAGACCCGTGCCCTGGTGACCCAGGCGGCGAGGTCGGCCTCGACCTCGTCCCGGTTGACCTCGTTGAGCACCTCGTGCCTGGCGCCCGGGTAGATCCGGTAGGTGATGTCGGTCAGCCCGGCGTCGCGGTAGCGCTGGACGAGCAGGTCGGAGAGCCGGGTGCCGTCGTTGAGCGGATCCTGATCGCCGACCATGACGTACACCGGCAGGTCGGTGCGCACGGTGCTCGGATCGGTCAGGCGCTGGTAGGCGGTGGTGGCGAGCAGCGCCATATTGGCGTCGTCGACCGGGAAACCGCACCATGGGTCGGCGAGATACGCGTCGACCTGGGCCTCGTCGCTGCTGATCCAGTCGGCGTCGGTGCGCGTCGGGTGGAAGCGCGCGTTGAAGAACGTGGTCAGGTCGCCGCCGGCGGCCGCGATCGCGTCGAACAGGCCGTCCACCGCCGACGATCCGCACAGCACGGCCTCGTCGACCAGCGCGGAGTGGTCGAGCAGGTACTGCTGCACCGCGAAGGAACCGAGGCTGTGCCCGAACAGGGTGACCGGCAGGCCGGGATGACGCTCGCGCAGCAGACCGGTCAGGGTCACCTGGTCGGCGACCAGCAGGTTCCAGCCGTCCGCGCCGAGCTGCCCCGGCTCGGAGAACATGCTGTAGCCGTGACCACGGTGGTCGGCGGCGTAGACCGCGTAGCCGGCACCCGCGAGGGTGGCGGCCAGGTGGCTGTACCGGTCGGAGTGCTCGCCCATCCCGTGCGCAATCTGCACGACGCCCACCGGTTCGACGGCGGCGGGCGACCAGCTCCGGACGTGGATGGTGATGCCGTCACTGCTGGTGAAGGTGAACACGAATTCTCCTGCGAAGGGCGCCGGGCGGGTAGGCCTCGATCGTCGCATCGGAAGTGCCCTGCGTCCCATAGGATTCGCCAACGAGTTCCGCGCCGAGACCTTGTGCCCGCGGACAAGCCCACCGTTGTCCGCGGACGCCGAAAATCGCCGGACCGACGGTCCGGCGATGCTCAGCGCGGTCGGTGATTCACCGAGCCGGCGAGGGAAGGCTGCCGCGACGCTCGTAGGCGATCCAGGCGAAGATCGCGGCCAGCGCCAGCGGGAAGATGGCCATCGACGGCTTGTCGGCGATGAAGGCCTGCGTCGCCGCGGCGAGCACGGTGAGCACCGACAGACCGGCGGCGGCCAGGGCGGTGAGCCGCGGCACCATCAGGCCGATACCACCGGCCACCTCCGCGAGGCCGATGAAGATGAGCAGCCCGATCGGGATGGTCAGGTTCTCGGGGGCGTTGTCCATCAGCATGTTCGGGATGACGAGCTTCGGGCCACCCGAAGCGATGATGAAGAACAGGCCGAGCACCACCTGCAGGGTCCACAGCACGCGGTTGCGGATCTTGCCGGGGCGGTAGGTGGTGTTGGAGAAGTTCGCGGAAGCGGTGGTGGTCATTTCGGGTCCTTCGGGTCGGTCGCGCTCGGTGAGTAGCGCGTTCACCAGATAGGACGGACCGGTTCCGCGGAATTCATCGCCGCGGCGAAGAATCTTTCGGCGCGAGTTCCGGAGCGCGCGGACTCCGCCGGTAGACCGACACCGCCGGGGACGGCAACCGGAACCGCCAGGGCACCTCGGCGGCGACACTGACGCCGACGCGCGGACCCACCGCGATCTGCGCCGCCGCTACCGGTTCGGCCAGATGCAGACGGATCTCGGCGAAGGGATCGAACAGCTCGGTCCCGTAGTCGGACAGGTTGATTCCGAGCGCGCTGCCGACGTTCCCCGGTCCGCGCGCCAGGTCGGCGTCGGTACGCGCCGCTGGCCTGCGCTCGCGGGCGACCTCCACCCCGGCGACCACCTCCCCCGCCCGGACCAGCACCGCACCGGCGATCCCGTCGAAGCCGGTGGTCACGTTGACGCACAGGTGGATTCCGTACGAGCGGTACACGTAGAGCCGCCCGGCGGGGCCGAACATCACCGCGTTGCGGGCGGTCGGCCCAGGCCAGGAATGAGCGGCCGGGTCGGGCCACGGTCCGGCCGGATCGCTGCCGTAGGCCTCGACCTCGACGATGCGCAGCGAGACCGGCCCGGACGAGAGTGTCGCGCCGAGCAGCCTGCGCGCGGCGGTGGGCGGGTCGACGGCCAGTTCCTGAGCGGACACGACCGTCATTGTCGCCCATCCCGCCGCGCGGGCGGGTCAGGCGTAGGCGCTGTGCTGACCGGCGGCCGCCATCCGGCTCGAGTGGTAGCGGATCTGGACGCGCAGGAAGGTGCGGTCGGCGGACCTTCCGCGGGGCCGAGGAGTCGACTCGCCCGCAGTGGGATTCAGCCGAGCAGCTCGGTGCCGCGGTAGAGCCCGGCCAGCTTGCCGGGGTTGACCTGGAAGCGCAGGTTCTGGATGCGCCCGTCGACGAGGTCGAAGGTGAAGGCGGCGCCGGGGTTGCCGCCGATCGAGGCGAGCGTGCCGAGTTCACCGTTGATCTCGGCGGCGCTGAGTTCGACGCCCGCCGAAGACGGTTTGGCCAGCACGCCGAGAATCCAGCGGGCGACGTGGTCGGGGCCGTACAGCGGCCTGCGCGCCGCGGTGACCACGCCGCCGCCGTCGGACCAGCAGGTCACGTCGGGGGCGAGCAGGTCCATCAGCGCGTTCAGGTCGCCGCCCGCACACGCGGCCATGAACCGCTCGGTGATATGGGCGCGCGCCGCCTTGTCGGTGTCGAAGCGCGGACGGCGCGACTGCACGTGGTTCTTGGCACGGTGCGCGATCTGGCGCACGCTCGGCTCGGAACGGTCCAGGGCTTCGGCGATCTCGGCGTGCGAGTAGCCGAAGACCTCGCGCAGCAGGAACACCGCGCGTTCGACGGGGGTCAGGGTTTCCAGGACCACCAGCATCGCGGTGGAGACGGTATCGGCCAATGCGGTGTCCTCGGCGATGTCGGGTGAGGTCAGCACCGGTTCGGGCAACCAGGGGCCGACGTAGGTCTCGCGGGTCACCCGGGCGGAGGTGAGCCGGTTCAGCGACAGGTTGGTGACGGCGCGGACCAGGTAGGCCTTCGGGTGCTCGACGACGGCCCGATCCGTGGCGTTCCACTTGATCCAGGCGTCCTGCAGGATGTCCTCGGCGTCGGTGACGGTACCGAGCATGCGGTAGGCGGTCGAGAACAGCAGCCTGCGATGTTCGAGGAAGGGATCCTGGTCCGGCATGGGGTCAACCATGGCATGCTCCGTGGGTTCGTTCACGCGGTGGCGCGAGTCGCCTTGCCGCCCTTGGACAGCTGGACGTTCATGGTCATCTTCCGGCTCGCCTTGAACGTCGGCACGGGGCTGCTGCTGACCATCTGCTTGTAGGTCCGGGCGGCCCAACCGGTCAGGTAGAACCGGCGCGGGGTGTCGTCGGCGTTGGTGAACTGGATGACCGCGTCGCGGCGGCCCAGGCTCACCGGCTGGTGGAAGTAGCCGAAGCGGAACGGCCGCACCGTCTTGCCGCGCAGTTCGGCGGCGATCGCGTCGGCCGCGTAGGCGGCGGTGGGCAGGCCGCTCTGGCAGGTGCCGTGGATCTGCCCCCACGCCTGGCGGACCGCGGCGGCGTCACCGATCGCGTGAATCGTGGGGTGCGACACCGACTTCAGGGTGGAGTCGACGACGATCAGGCCACGCTCGTCGGTCGCGATCCCCGCTTCGGCGGCCAGCGGTGACACCCGCACGCCGCTGGTCCACAGGGTGAGGTCGGCGTCGATCCGGGTGCCGTCGGCGAGCTCGACCGCGTCGGGCAGCACCTTGGTGACGCGCAGGCCGGTCGCGCGGACGATCCCGAGCCGGTCCAGCACCGCGTTCAGGTGGGCGCGCGCCTTCTCCCCCATCATCGCGCCCGGCTCGGACGAGCTGATCAGGGTCACGCGCAGGCCGGGGTGACTCTCGGCGATCTCGGTGGCCGCTTCGATGCCGGTGAGGCCGCCGCCGCACACCGTCACCGTACCGCCGGTGGCGGCGAGTTCGGTGAGCTCGCCCGCGAATTCGTGCGCGCGACGAGGGTCGTTCAGGGTCCAGGCGTGCTCGGCGACGCCGGGGACGGTGGTCGTGTCGGTGGCGCTGCCCACGGCGTAGACCAGCTCGTCGTAGGCGAGCTCGCCGATGCCGTCGACGTGCACGCGGCGCGCGTCCGGGTCGACGGCGGTGGCCCAGCCCTGCACGAAGTCGATCCCGGTGCCGGCGAGCAGATCCGGGATGTGGTGGTGCGCGAGTTCCTGTCCGGCGGCGATCTGGTGCATCCGCAGCCGCTCGGTGAATCGCGCCGACGGGTTGACCAGGGTGATCGCGACGTCGAGCTTGCGGGTTCGCCGGGCCAGGCGGATCGCGGCCAGCATGCCGGTGTAGCCGGCGCCGAGGACGACGATGCGGTGCGTGGTGGTGGTGTTCATTGCGGTGCTCCTTGTCGGTGGGATGTCGATAGGACAAACGACCTCGCAGGAAGGTGACATCCAGTCTTTGTGACCCGCGTCACATCACCCGATCGGGGTTCGGAAACCGGTGATGACCTGGCGGAATATCGATGTGATCAGGGTACGGGCCAGGGTCGGATGGGGGATTCTTCCCGATGTGCGAGCCCGGCCACCGTCCCTACCGTCGGGACATGGCTTCCCCTTCTCGACCCGGCCGCGTGCGCCGGATCCTGCTCGGCGCGGGCGCGCTCGCACTCACCCTGGTGCTCGCGATCGCCGGTCTGGTGACCTGGACCTGGGCCCGCGCCGATATCTCCACGGTCGGCACCACGGAATTCGACCGGCCACTCGCGATTCCCCCCTTGGCGCCCTCGGCCGTCGACCCGGACGGCACCCGGGTGTTCGCCCTCGACATGCAGTCCGGCACCACGGAATTCGAGCCCGGCCGGGCGACCGAGACCTGGGGGTTCAACGGCAGCTACCTCGGTCCGACCTTGCGAGCCGCCCGCGGCGAGCAGGTGCGGGTCCGCGTGCGCAACCAGCTGCCCGAGGCGTCGACGGTGCACTGGCACGGCATGCACCTGCCCGCGAAGATGGACGGCGGACCGCACCAGATGGTCGACGCGGGCCAGACCTGGACGCCGGAATGGACTGTCGCGCAACCCGCTTCGACGCTCTGGTACCACCCGCACCCGCACGGCGCGACCGAGGACCACGTGCGCCGCGGTCTGGCAGGCCTGTTCCTCATCGACGACGACGCCGCGAGCGCACTGCCGCTGCCGGACACCTACGGCGTCGACGACATCCCGGTGATCGTGCAGGACATGCGCCTGCTCGGCGACCGGTTCGACGGCAGCCACGCGGCCTTCCGCGATGTCGGCTTCCTCGGCGACCGCCTGCTGGTCAACGGCACCCTCGCGCCGTACCAGGAGGTCGGCGACGAGCTGGTCCGGCTGCGCCTGCTCAACGCCTCGACCGCGCGGATCTACAACTTCGCCTTCCGCGACAGCAAGCGGTTCTCGCTGATCGCCTCCGACGGCGGTCTGCTCGAACGCCCGGAAACGATGACGGCCGTGCGTCTTTCGCCCGGTGAGCGCGCCGAGATCGTGGTCCGGATGCGGCCGGGTGAGCGCGCGGTGCTACGCAGCGAGCAGCTCGATGTCGGCCTGGACTTCTGGACCAACCGGTTCTCCGGGGGCGACGACCGGTTCGATGTCCTCGAACTCCGAGCATCGAACGCACTGCGCCCCTCCCCCGAACTGCCCGACGCTCTCGTGCCCCCGTCGACACCGGACGGCTCCGACGTCGCGGTGGAGCGCCGTTTCGATCTCACCCTCGCCGGGATCAACGGCTCGCCGATGGCGATGGACCGCGTCGACGCGACCGTCACCCGCGGCACGACCGAGAAATGGGTGGTCCGCAATGCCGACGGGATGCCGCACAACTTCCATGTCCACGACGTGCAGTTCCGGGTTCTCGACTATGCGGGTGCTCCGCCGCCGCCCGAGCTGACCGGCGCCAAGGACACGATCTTCCTCCCGCCGAACACCACCGCGACGCTGGCCCTGCGCTTCGACGGGCCCGCCGATCCGGACACGCCGTACATGTATCACTGCCACCTGCTCTGGCACGAGGATCTGGGAATGATGGGCCAGTTCGTGGTCGTCGAGCCTGGTCAGCAGGCCGCGACACCCCCGCGACACGCGCACTGACCCTTGTCACGCCGATATGGTCGCGCTAAATTCATCACGTAGTGAATTCAACACTCGATGAATTGAGGCGACCATGTCGCACCCCACTCCGTCACCGACCGCGATCCGGGTCGACGGACTGACCGTCAACCGCGGGAAACGCACCGTTCTGCACGGGCTCACGCTCGACATCCCACGCGGCTCGATCACCGGCCTGCTCGGCCCGTCCGGCTGCGGCAAGACCACCCTGATGCGCAGCGTCGTCGGCACGCAGATCGTCGAATCGGGCAGCGTCACCGTGCTCGGCGAACCGGCGGGCACCCCCGGGCTGCGCCGCCGGGTCGGCTACGTCACCCAGGCGCCGAGCATCTACGCCGACATCAGCGTCCGCGAGAACGTCGCCTACTACGCCGCCCTCTACGGCTGCGATCGCGACGACATCGAATCCGCGCTCACCGCCGTCGGTTTGGCCGAGTACGCCGACGAGCTCGGCGACCGGCTCTCGGGCGGGCAGCAGACCAGGGCATCACTGGCCTGCGCACTGGTGGGCAAGCCGGAACTGCTGGTCATGGACGAACCGACGGTCGGCCTCGACCCGGTGCTGCGGGTGGAGTTGTGGAAGCAGTTCCGCGAATTGGCCGCGGCCGGAACGACCCTGCTCGTCTCGAGTCACGTGATGGACGAGGCCGACCATTGCGATCGGCTGCTGCTGATGCGCGACGGCCACCTGCTCGCCCAGCTCAGCCCCGACGAACTGCGCGAGCGCACCGACGAACAGAACCTCGAGACCGCTTTCCTCACCCTGATCACGATGGGAGAGCGCGCATGAGTACCACCCTGCGCCCCTATACCGCCACCACCGGCCGGATCCTGCGGCAGCTGCGCAACGATCACCGCACCGTGGCCATGATCCTGGTGGTCCCGGCCCTGCTGATGACATTGCTGTACTTCATCTACCAGGACGCCCCGAGCGCGCCGCACGCGCCGCTGACGATCTTCGACCGGGTCGGCATCACCATGCTCGGTATCCTCCCGTTCATCGTGATGTTCCTGATCACCGCCATCGCGATGCAGCGCGAACGCACCTCGGGCACGCTCGAGCGTTTGCTCACCACCCCGTTGCGCAAGCTGGACCTGCTGGCCGGGTACGGCAGCGCCTTCTCCTTGGCCGCCGCCGCGCAGGCGGCCGTCGCCTGCCTGGTCGCGTTCTGGCTGCTCGGTATGAACGCGGCGGGCAATCCCGGCTGGGTCATGCTCATCGCCATCATCGACGCGGTGTGCGGCGTGGCGCTGGGCCTGCTGGCCAGCGCGTTCGCGCGCACCGAATTCCAGGCCGTGCAGTTCATGCCGGTGATCGTGGGGCCGCAGATCTTCCTGTGCGGCTTGCTCGTTCCGCGCGACCGGCTGCCCGAGTGGCTGGAGGCGATCAGCAGTCTGATGCCGTTGAGCTACGCGGTGGACGCGCTGCAGCAGGTGTCGCTGCACCCGGAGCCGACCGCGACCATGTGGCTCGACATAGCGATCGTTACCGGGTTCGCGGTGGTCGCGCTGATCCTCGGCGCGGCTACCCTGCGTCGACGGACCCCCTAGCGGTTGAGGAGCGACAGATCCATGAGTGACGGCGAATCCGGTTCGGGCACCGCGCGATCCGGTCGGACCGGGCGCAGGCCCGGCAATACCGATACGCGCGCGGCGATCCTCGACGCGGCCCGGATCCGGTTCGCCGACACCGGTTTCGACAAGACCTCGATCCGGGCGATCGCCGGCGACGCCGATGTCGATCCCGCACTGGTGCACCACTATTTCGGCACCAAACAGCAGTTGTTCGCCGCGGTCGTGGAGTTCCCGGCCGACCCGGAGGCGACCTTGACCGCGGTCGACCGCGCGCCACTGGACGACCTCGGGGCGACGATCGTGCGCGCGGTGGTCGGAGTGTGGGACTCCCCCGCCGGGCCGGGCATCGTTGCCATGGTGCGCAGCATCTTCGGCGGCGGTGAGACGAATCTGGCCCGGTCGTTCCTGCTCCAGGTGGTGCTCGAACGGGTACGGGTGCGGATCGCCACCCCCACCGACGACGGCCGGGCGCGCGTGGCGCTGGCGGCCGCGCAGATGGTCGGATTGCTCACCGCCCGCAAGATCGTCGGCATCGAGCCGCTGGCCTCGATGCCGATCGACGAGGTCGTCGCCGCGGTCGGCCCCTCGGTGCAGCGCTACCTGACCGGCGAAATCGGTACCGGCGGCATGTGATTCAGCACGAGCGCAGCGACTGAGGTAACGCTCACACCTGATGCGGCAGCGTGGGGAGGTCATGTTCGGCGGGTGACCACGGCGGGAGCCAGCGGTCGGCGGGTTCGGCGGGGCGGTCGCGCGCGAGATGCGCGAGCAGGGTGGCCGCGTCCGGATGCGGGTCGTCCGCGCGCACGCAGACCGACCACGGGTAGCAGGGGGTCGGGTCGGTCAGCTCGATGCGGCGCAGGTTCCGGCGCGAAGCGGCGTCGATGCGGGTGTCGACGCCGATCAGGGTCGCGATCCGCGGGTCGTCGCCGATCGTGTCGAGGAGGTGTTCCATGCCGAAATTGGGCCCGGCACGGTCGATGTCGAGCGCGAAATCGGCGGTGAGGTCGCGATAGTAGGCGTCCCATTCGGTGCCGGGCACCACTCCCGGCATCCACAGCGGAACCTCGCGCAGCTCGGCCATTCGGATCGAATGCCGTTCGGCCAGTGGATGTTCCGCGCCGACAAGCAGTTGCAGCGGTTCGTCGTAGACCCGGCGGGCGAGGACGGCCTCGGGCAGCGTCGGCGTCGCGACCGCAAGCAGCGCCGCGTCGATCTCGCCGTCCGCGACCGCCCGCAGGGCCGCGTCACCACGCAGGGTCAGCACGTCGAGCCGCACGGTGGGGTGGGCGCGATGGAAGCGCTGGAGCAGGGCGGCCGAACCGACCCGGGTGGCGATCACGTCGACGCGCAGGGGTCGCGTCGGTGGGCGCAGCGCCGCCTCCGCGCGGCGGCAGGCCAGCAGGATCTCCCTGGCGTGCGGCAGCAGATCCCGGCCGGTCGCGGTCAGCTCGGCACCGTGCGGCGTGCGGCGGAACAACTGGGTGCCGTACGCGGTCTCGAGGCCCGCGATGCGCTTGGACACCGCCTGCTGGCTGATACCGAGATCGATCGCGGCCTCCTGGAACTGCCCGGTGTCGACGACGGCGACGAAGGTGGCGACGGCTCGGAAATCCACGGGACCCACCCTAGCCAGACGTGCGGACATCGGCGGACCACCGTGGGTTGTGCGGATCGCGCGATGCGTTGTTTGATCGGCTGGGGTGCGCGGTGTTTCGGTATCGGGCATGCGTAGCACCGCCGTCTCGGCGCCCCGGCTCGGTCGCGACTTCGCCCGGCTCTGGACGTCGTTCGGAGTCAGTGCCCTCGGCAGCCGGATCGCGCTGGATTCGTTCGCCCTGCTCGCGGTGACGCAGCTGCGGGCCGGGGCGTTCGCGGTGGCGGCGCTGGCCGCGATCGGGCCCGCGGCGGGTGCGGTGCTGGCGGCGCCGCTGGGTGGCTGGGCCGAGCGCGCGCCCAAGCGCGCGGTGCTGATCGGCGCCGATCTCGTGCGGTGCGCGGTGCTGGCGAGCGTGGCCGCGGCGTGGTGGCTGGGGATGCTCGGGTTCGGGCTACTGGTGGTGGTCGCGGCCGTCACCGCGGCGGCGACGATCGTGTTCACCGCCGCCCGTGGTTCGCTGCTGCGCGCGGTGGCGCCGCCGGAGCTGCTGCTCGCCGCCAACAGCAGGCTCGAGGCGACGCAGTGGGCGGTCACCGCGACCGGGCCGCCCGTCGGCGGGGTGCTGCTCGGGGTGTTCGGGCCGGTGATCACGGTGGCGATCGACGCGGTCAGCTATCTGGGGTCGGCCTGCGCGCTGGCCGGGATCCGGGCGCGCGAATCGGTCTCGGCCAGGTCATCGGTCGCCGGCGGTACCGCGGCGGGTATGCGGATCATCGTCGCCGATCCGGCGCTGCGCTGGCTGTGTGTGAACACCTGTCTGGTCAGCGGGCTGATCATGGGCAGCGCGCCCGTACTGACGGTGCTGCTCATCCGCGATCTCGGTTTCGCGACGTGGCAATACGGGGTCGTCCTCGGACTGCCCTGCCTGGGCGGTCTCGCGGCGACCCGGCTGACGGGGCCGCTGGTGCGCCGTTTCGGCGCGGGACCGGTTCTGCGCGGCGCGGGGATCGCGCGGGTCGGCGCGTCGATCGGCCTGGCGGTGACCCCGCCGGGCGTGCCGGGGATGGTCGTCGTGCTGGTGATCCAGACCTGGATCGTGGCGGCGATGGCCGTGTTCACCCCGGTGTTCGCGACCTATCGGCTCGAACGGATCGCCCCCGGCGTCACCACCAGGGTGCTGACCGCCTGGACCGTCACCAACAGCGCGGTCGTCGCCGCGACCACGGTGGCGGTCGGGGTGCTCGGGCAGGTGTGGGGTGGACGACCGGCGCTGCTGCTGACCGGGATCGCGCTGATCGCCAGTGCCGCCGCGCTGTTCGCCGTGCCGCTCAGGACTGGGCGGTGAAGAATTCGTGCTCGGCGTCGTCGACGTCGCGGGCCTCGTCGATCAGCAGCACCGGGATGCCGTTCTCGATCGGGTAGGCCCGGCGCAGGCGCGGGTTGTAGAGCACACTCGCGTCCGCTTCGGTGCGCACCAGCTGCAGCGGGCCCTTGTCCTGGGGGCAGGCCAGCAGGCCGAGCAGGGTTGCGTCGATGGTGGATTCGTGCGCCATGTCCCTAACCTACCGCGCCCGCCGGAACGAGATGTAGCGGTGCCCGAAGAAGCTGAGCACCGCGACCAGACCCATCACGATCACCGACGCGGGCGCGGCCGGGAACCCCAGCGCCGTCACGGCCACCTCGACCAGGATCACGTTGAGCACCAGCCCGCCCGCGTTGACCCCGCAGAAGGCGACGAAGTCGCGCAGCAGGTGCCCGCGCACCCGGAACACCAGCGTCCGGTGCAGCACGAACGCGACGACGGTGCTCACCGCGTAGGCGGCCACGACCGCCAGACCCGGCCTGCCGTCGCCGAGCACCCCCAGCCAGAACACCGCCAGCGCCATGCCGAGCAGGGTGTTGAACCCGCCCACGATCGCGAACGCCAACTCCTGGCGCTTCACGATCCGCAGCAGCGGGCCCGGCGTCTCGAGCACGCCGCCGGCCGACGCCGCCTCGGTGGTCATCGCACCGCGTCCGCGAGCTCGGCGTCGTCGGTGGGGATCGACTCGGCCGCAGGCGCGTCCTGTTCGTCCTCGGGCTTGCGCCCGCGCACGTACAGCCACTGGAACACCCCGAGCCCGAGCAGGCCGAGCGCGATGGCGGCGCCACCGATCTTCCAGCCCGGCGGACGCCAGGTCAGCTCGAGGTCGCCGTTGCGGGTGCCCGCCGGGATGTCGACCGCGACGAAGCTCTTGGCGACGACCTCGAACGGCACGTCCTTGCCGTCGATGCTCACCCGGTAGCCCGGCCAGCCCAGCCGCGCGAACACCACCCGGCCGCCGTTCTCGGAACTGACCCTGACCCGGCTGGTGGTGTCGGTCTCCGAGACCGAGACCGCGGTGCCGCCCTCGACCGCGGAGACGCGGCCGTTGCGGGTGGAGATCAGACCGTTCTCGCGTTCGAGCACCGCGATGTACTTCTCGTGGCCCGGGTAGTCGACCCACTTCCAGCCCGCGGGAGCTTCCTGCGTGCGGGCGTCCGGGTAGAGCGCGCGCTGCAGGACGACGCGGTCGACGTTCATCAGGTCGACGATGGTCTTGCCGGTCGACGGCTCGACCGCGAACGCGCGCCGGTACGCGTCGGGGCAGACGCTGGTGTCCCAGCGCATGCAGAGCATGTCGCCGAACCAGTAGTGCCCGTTCGGGGTGTACCCGCTGACATAGGTGAGCTCGAGGTCCTTGGCGTAGTTGCCGAATACCAGCGAGCCGTAGGCCCCGTCGAGGGTGCGCTCCGCCGGCTGGATCAGCGCGCGATCACCCAGTTGCAGCGTGGTGCCCGCGAAGTCGGGGAACGCCGCCATGGCCGCGGCGCGGTCGCTGGGCAGGTTCCAGCTCATCGGTGTCGGTTGCGCCCGGTCGACCTGGAAGTAGGCGATCGGGAACACCGCGACGATCGCCAGCGCGACCGCCGCCGAGGTGCCCTTGTGCACCGCCAGCCACACCACCCCGGCACCGAGCGCGGCCAGTACCAGCGCGGCGCCGACGTGGACCAGCCAGTTGTGCGGGTCGGCCGAGAACGAGCGCACCCACAACAGGCCGATCAGAACCGCGCCGGCGATACCGCGCGAACGCCAGTCCTTGAAGGTCGCGAACCGGCCGAGCAGCACACAGACCAGCAGCAGCAGACCCAGCGCCACCATCGGCAGCACGCGCGCCGGCCAGCGCAGCGGACCGATCGTGCCCGGACCCGCGGTCCACATCAGCGCCGCGATCGCGAACAGCGCGATGCCGCTGAGCTCGCGCCACGCGGCCCGCGCCTTGCCCCAGTCGATGAACGCCAGCGCCGGGATCAGGAACCAGGCGATGTAGACCACCGGCAGCGGCTGCACGTAGCCCCACCAGGAGGTGAAGGCGGGCAGCGTCGAGGGCAGGCTCGCGTTCAGCGATTCCGACCACGGCACGGTGAGGAACTGGTCGTTGTTGATCTGGGCGGTACCGCGCCAAGTCACCTTCGCCGACAGCATGGAGGGCAGATAGGTCGCCAGCCCGGCCAGCGCGGCCAGCCCGGAGACCATCAGCAGCCGCAGCGGCGGCTTCCATGCCTTCTGGTAGATCAGCTCCCCGATCGCGACGGCGCCGATCATCAGACCGGCCTCGACCGCGGGGAAGATGTACTGCACCGAGATCGCCAGGTACAGGTAGACGAACACCGATATCGGCCCGCAGTATCCGACGAGCCTGCTCGGGCGCTCCGCGTGGTCACCCTCCGCTACCGCCTCCGAGCGCTGACCGAGCAGGCGGGGTCCCCGCGCGTAGCGCACGCCCGAGGCCCACGCGTGCACCATCCAGGCGGTGCCGGTGAACGCGGTCATCCAGCTGGCCTCGTCGAAGAACAGCAGCCACCCCGTGAACGGGATCGAGACACCGGCCAGCGCGGCCCACTGCACCTTCGAGCCGTAGGCCAGGCAGATCCGGTAGACGCCCAGTCCGAGGATGATCGCGAAGATCAGCTTCACCACGGTCGCGTACAGCACCAGATTGTCGACCGAGGGCGCGATCAGATCGATCAGCAGCTGCGGCGGATTCAGCAGTCCCGCTTCTTCGATCGAGTAGTTTCCGGCCATCCAGTGCTCGGGCACCATCACCGGCAGATCACCGTCGCGCAGCCGCCTGCCGAGCATCACCCACAGCGGCACGTACTGGGACTCGGTGTCGTCGGTGTAGAAGTGTCTGGCGTTGGCCAGCAGAACCGCGCCGAAGCCCGCGATCACTCCGAGGGAGGTGATCAAGCCCCACAGGTACACGGCACGACGGGGAGGGGTTCTACTTTCCACCACGAGGACCAGACCCTACAGGTAAGCGACCACATCGGCACCGCCGCACGGGGCATAGGCCGGGTGCCCCCGATCGCTTGAGCCGCCGCACGACTCGGTGCCGCATTCCGGTGTTAAAGTGCGCACCACCGCAGGAGTCTCTGCTGTTCTCGGCCGTGAGCCCTGCGGCACCAGCCGCCACCAGACACGAAAGTCGACGATGCCGCTTCCTCCCGCACCCTCGTCCCGCCCCGGCGCCGTCCTGCGTGCCGGTGCGCCCGAACGCGACGGGTCGCGCCCGGTGCATTCGGTGTCGGTGGTCGTCCCGGTGTATCGCGGCGAGGAGACGATCGCGGCGCTGGTCGCCGAGCTGGACCGGCTGACCGGTCCGTCGACCTCCGCGGCGGGCGCGCGGTTCGCGGTCGAGGAGATCATCCTCGTGCACGACAACGGCCCCGACCGCTCCGACGTGGTGCTGCAGGAACTGGCCCACACCTACCCGCAGGTGCGGCCGGTGTGGTTGAGCCGCAACTTCGGCCAGGACGCCGCGACGATCGCGGGCATGGCCGCGGCGCGCGGCGACTGGATCGTCACCATGGACGAGGACGGTCAGCACGACCCGGCGTTCATCGCCGATTTCCTCGACGCCGCGCTGGCCTCGCGCGCGGACCTGGTCTACTCGAAGCCGACCAACACCCGCCCCCACGGTTTCCTGCGCAACCTCACCTCGCGCGGCGCCAAGATCGTGCTGGCGACGGTGTTCGCGTTCCCGGATTCGACGCGGTTCGAGAGCTTCCGGCTGATCCGCGGTGACATCGGCCGTCAGCTGGCCGAGGTCGCCGCCAACGGCGTGTACCTGGACGTGGCGCTGACCTGGGTGGTCGGCAATGCCGTGCAGGTGCCGGTGGTGTTGCGCGCCGAGGGCCGCGAGGAGTCCGGCTACAACTACCGCCGCCTGTTCTCGCTGTTCTGGAAGATGGTGCTGTGCAGCGGCACCCGCGGTCTGCGCCTGGTCAGCATGCTCGGGGTGACTCTCGCGCTGGCCGGGGTGATCATGGCCGCAGTGGTCATCGTGCAGGCGCTCACGCAGGACAATCACGATCCCGAGGGCTGGGCGTCGATCATCGTCGTGCTGCTGCTGTGCTCGGGCGCGATCTTGTTCTCGCTGGGCCTGATCGCGGAGTATCTCGGTGTGGCGCTGCACATCCTGGTCGGCAAGCCGCTGTACCTGACGGTCGAGACCCCGACTCCGCGCCCGGATACGATGCATGCGCCGGCTGTGCATCATCGAGTCGACGTCGTGGCGCCGGCAGCCGCGGCGGAGAAGGGCCACCACGAGTGAACGAGCGCATCATCTTCAGCAGGCCGTTCCGCGCCGCCGCCGAACGCGCCAATCTGCTGGCCGTGCTCGACTCCGACCACAGTCACGGTGACGGCCGGTTCACCAAGTCGGCGACGGCGAAGATCAAGGCCATCACCGGTGCCGGGCACACGCTGCTCACGACCTCGTGCACGCACGCGCTCGAACTCGGCGCGCTGCTGCTGGAGCTCGGGCCCGAGGACGAGGTGATCGTCCCGAGTTTCGCGTTCACCTCCGCGGCGACGGCGATGGCACTGCGTGGGTCGACGTGTGTGTTCGTCGATATCGACGACTCGACCGGCAATATCGATCCGGCCGCCGCGGCGGCCGCGATCACCGACCGCACCAAGGCGATCGTCGTCATGCACTACGGCGGGGTGGCCGCCGACATGGAACCGCTGCTCGCGCTGGCCGCGCAGCACGGGGTGGCGATCATCGAGGACAACGCCCACGGCCTCGGCGGCACCTGGCGCGGCAGGCAGCTCGGCACCATCGGCACGCTGGGCACCCAGAGCTTCCACGACACCAAGAACGTGCACTGCGGTGAGGGTGGCGCGCTGCTGCTCTCGGACGAGATCCTGATGGGCCGCGCCGAGATCATGCGCGAGAAGGGCACCGACCGCGCCCGTTTCCTGCGCGGCCAGGTCGACAAGTACTCCTGGCAGGACATCGGCTCGAGCTACCTGCCCAGTGAACTCAACGCGGCGGTCCTGGACGCGCAGCTGGCCGAGTTCGACACCATCCAGCAGCAGCGGCACCGTGTGTGGGACACCTACGCGGCCGCACTGCCCGAGTGGGCAGCCCGCAACGATGTGCGCCCCATGACGGTGCCGGCCGACCGCGGCCACACCGCGCACCTGTTCTACCTGCGGATGCCGACCGAGGAGAGCCGCGACGGCATCATCGGCCATCTCGCCGACCGCGGTATCGTCGCGCCGTTCCACTACATTCCGCTGGATTCCAGCCCGGCCGGGCTCAAATACGGCCGCACGCCGGTGCCGTGCACCCGATCGGCGAACTTCTCCGCGACGATCGTGCGGCTGCCGCTGTGGCCGCTGCTGTCGGAGGCCCAGCAGGCCCGCGTCATCGACGCGGTCACCGAATACCAGGTGTAGTCGCCACCCCGGCCGGCGCCGGGACTCAGCGGCCGAAGCGCGTGTTCACCCAGGCCAGCGCTGGCGCGCGCCACTGCCCGAACCTCCGAGTCCGCCAACGCCGCACCGCGGGACGCCGATCAGTGCCGTGGGCAATCTGCCCGACGAGCACCGACCGGCTGCGCACCCGAGTCAGTTGCCGCCGAACAATGCCGCGGCCGCCGCGTCGGTGAGCACCTCGTAGGCGTCGGTCTCCCGGTTGTAGATCCAGGTGTTCGGCCCGGCCTTCGGCAGACCCGCGGCCTGCACCGCCGTGGCCGAGGGCCGGAAGCTGGTGCTGCGCGGAATCTCGTCGACGAGGTAGACCAGATCGGGTCGCTGATCGCGGGCCAGCGCGCGCATCGCCTCGGTGACGTCACCCGGTTCGATCCGGAAACCCTTGCGCACGCTCAGCGCCGCCGCGGCCAGAATGCCCGACGGCGTCGTCAGCCCGTAGGCGACCTCCATGTCGACCGGGGTGATGTCGTTGAGCACGTCGACGATCGGCTGGGTGAACACCGGTCCGCGCGGGGTGCGGATCACCGTGTCGCGGCGGTCGACCAGCCAGTAGTCGCCGTCGCTGTCGCGCCGGAACAGGTTCTCCGTCGGCCACCAGGCGTCACCGGCCCGGAACACCCCGCGCAGCCCGCCGTCGGACAGGTCGCCGCCGTCGACCGACTTGCCGAGCAGCAGACCCGGCTCGTTGTCGGCGCAGCGCCGCGCGAAACCGTCGTCGCCGACGAGGATCTGCTCGGTGACCGGGTCGTAGGCGACCAGCTCGACATGCGCGGTGCCCGGCACCGGCCTGCCCTTGGAACCGATCTTGGCGCCCGGCACATTGGCCAGCACCACGTCGCCGTCGATCGAGGCGTAGAACTCCAGCACCCGGGCCGGCGAGAACTGCTCGACGGTGCGCCGCCACAGCCCGGCGGGCATACCGGAGCCGATGAACAGCCGGATCGGGTGGTTGTGCCCGGCCGGGAAGACCTGCGCGTCGAGCAGATCGCGCAGCATCGTCCAGGTGTAGGTGATGACGGTGACGCCGTAGCGATGCACCTCCTCGGCGAACCGGCCCGGCTCCAGGTCCACCGGCCTGGCCAGCGCGATCCGGCTGCCACCGGCGATCGCGCCGCCGAGACTCACCAGCAGACCGGACGAATGATGCAGCGGCGCGAGGCAGTACACGGTGTCGCGGCGATCGAGGTCGGCCGCGCTCGCCGTGCCGAACGCCGACAGCGCCCAGCGGTGGTTGGTGATGTACTTGGCCTCGAGCCGGTCACCGGTGCCGATGACGAGGATGAACGCGAGCTCGCGCGCCAGGCCCGGATTGGGCCGGTACCACGCGGGCACCCGCACCTCGGACGGGTCGATCTGCTCGAGGTCGATCACCCGGTCGGTGGTCGGCAGCGCGAGCCGCCGGGCGTCACCACCGCCGAGTACCAGCACCCTGGCACCGGTCGCGGCGGCGGTGCGCAGGTTCTCCGGGTCGGTGATCAGCGTCTGCACGCCGGTCAGCTCCATCGCCCGGTCCAGCTCGGCGCCGGGGGCCAGCAGGACCGCGACGGCGCCGAGGCGCGAGAGCGCGGCGACGGCGGCCAGCGCGCTCGGCCTGGTCTCCATGACGACGCCGACCCGGGTGGCGGGCCGGATACCGACCGAGATCAGGCCGCGCACCACATTGTCGATGCGCACCCCCACGGCGGCATTGGTGTGCACCCGGTCGTCGAAGAGGAACAGATCCTTCTGCGGCGCCCGCCTGGCGTGCTCGTGGAGCAGCTTGCCCAGCGAGATCCGGGTGTGCGGCTGGATCATGCCCAGCCGGGTCAGGCGCGGCAACGCCCGCGCGGCCTCCCCCGCCATCTCGACCGAACCGCGAATCGTATTGCTGGCGATGTCTTCCAGCGCCTTGCCGACGCCGGCGCCCGCCTCGGCCAGCGACGCCGCGGTGTGCACCACTCGCGTCGCCGCCGTGCGCGGCGCGTTGCTCGCGACATGTTCCTGCATGGGCACGATCTGCTCGGGCAGCGAGCCGTGGCCGTCCATCCAGGCGACCCAGTCGCGGACCATCGGCCAGGTGTGATTGGTCGCCGTCGAACCGGCGACGAGTCCGAAATGCCCCGCCACCAAACTGGCTTCGTAGACCTCGGCATTGGGCGCGGCCCGCACGATGCCGCGCACGGCGCCGGGCTGGCCGATGTCGTCGACCTCGCCGACGAAGGCCAGGATCGGGCATCGCAGCTCGGCCAGCGAGATCGGATGATCACGGATCACGAAGCCGCCCAGCATCATCCGGTTGTGCGCGACGAACTGCTTGAGCAGATCCGCGACCGCGGGACCCGAATACCCCACCCAGCCTTCACTGTTGAGGAAGCGACGCTGACGTTCCTTGGGCAGCAACGCTTCCCGGTCGTGCAGCTGCAACAGGAAGTCGATCCGCGACTTGGCGGTCTTGACCGGGTCCAGCATCTGGAAGCCGATGCGCACCATCGACTCGGTGATCGGCAGCCGGTGCATCACGTGGTCGGCCAGGAAATCGGCGACCTCGGAGACCACGCCGTAGGGCAGCCCGAACGGCATGCCCGCGACGATGTCGACCGGACTGCCGAAGGTGACGATGGAGGCCACGCCCTTGCCGTACCGGTAGGCGGCGGTCTGGTAGGCGAACATGCCGCCCTGCGAGTAGCCCATCAGGTGCACCTGCGCACCGGTGGCCTCACACACGGTGTCGATGGCCGAGTCCACCGCGAGCACATGGTCGGCCAGGTCACGTTCCCAGCCGCCCTCCTCGGTGGCCGGCGAACCGAAATCGATGACCCAGCAGTCGATTCCGCTCGCGTGCAGGATACCGACCGCACCGCCCGCGGCGTTCACGTCCCAGATGTCGGCGTTCACCATCAACGGCGGCACCAGCAGCGCCACCGGACGGCCCGGCGTCGTATCGTCGGGGAAGTAGTGGCGCAGCCGGTACATGCGTCTGCGCTCGACGACCTCGAACGGCGAGGACTCGACGTCGTGTGCCAATCCGCCGAAGCGGATCACCTCCAGCCCGTTCTGCGCGGTAGCCAGCAACCGCTGCATAGAACCGACCACACCCTTTGGACTGATATCCACCGTTCCCACCTGGCCTACCTGCTGAAAGTGACACACCTCACACACCCCGATGTGCTCATATGAGCTAACCACACCGGACCTCCATTATGTGTCGCCTGTGACAGGCCGCATGTTCCAGCGATTCGGGTCACACCGTGGCAGTTCAGCGAGGTCGACGGTCTCTACCACCACCACTACGGCATCGGCACCCCCGACCGGTCGGTCATCGAAGGACCGGAGTCGACCGGACAGGACCGTATCGTGCGGGAACTGCACCGGCTCGAGACCGCGCAGGCCGACTACCTGCTCGACAATCTCGGCCCGATCCAGACCGCGGACCGCCTGGTCGACGGCGGTTCGGGCCGCGGCGGCACCAGCTTCATGGCGGCGGATCGCTTCGGCTGCCAGGTCGACGGGGTCGCCATCTCCGAGTACCAGGTGGACTTCGCCAACGACCAGGCCGCGACCCGCGGTGCCACCGACCGGGTCCGGTTCCACTTCCGCAACATGCTCGACACCGGCTTCGCCGACGAGTAGGTGCGTGGCATCTGGACCAACGAGACCACCATGCACGTCGATCTGTTCGACCTGTTCGACGAGTTCGACCGGCTCCTGGAACCCGGCGGCCGCTCGGCCTCGGTGAGCTGGATCGACGCGCACTACGGGTGCATGATCCCTCCGCGCAGCGAGTACTTCCGTGCCCTCTCCGACAACGGCCTCATCCCCACCACCGTGGTCGACTCACGCCCGACACCATCCCCTACTGGGAGCTGCGCACCCATTCCGAGCTCGCCACCGGCGTCGAGCAGCCCTTTCTCACCGCCTACCGCGAGGGGAGCTTCCAGTACCTGATGATCGTCGCCGATAAGGTGGCCAGGTGACCGAACAGCTCGCCGAACCGTCGACCGACCGCGAAGCCCTGCCCGTGGAACTGGTCGACGACGCCGGTGTGGCGATCGGAGCGTGCTCGGTGGCCGATGCTCATCGACCACCGGGCACGCTCCACCGCGCCTTCTCGGTCCTGCTGTTCGATCGGCACGGCCACGTGCTGATCCAGCAGCGCGCCGCGGTGAAGACCCGGTTCCCGCTGCAGTGGGCCAACACCTGCTGCGGACACCCCGCACCCGGTCAGCCGGTAGTCGCGGCCGCCACGATCCGGCTGCGCGAGGAATTCGGCATGGCCGCCGAGCTCACCGAGGTCGGCACCTTCCGGTACCGCGCGGGCGACGAGACGACCGGCCGCGTCGAGCACGAGTACGACCACGTCCTGATCGGCGTGGCCGGTGACGTGCCGCCGCAGCCCGACCCGGCCGAGATCGCCACCTGGGCGTGGATCGCCCCGCACACGCTGCGGACCGACCTCGCAGGCAATCCGGAGCGGTACACGCCGTGGCTGGCCGAGGTGCTCGAGATCGCGAACCGGGCACACACCGCAACCCAGGCCTGACCCCTCCCCTCCCTGCTGTTCTTCCGACAGAGCGCGGTTCACTCACACCCAGGAGGCGCAAATAGGATAGATGCGCATATCTATATTTGCCGATGTCTCATGTTCTTGGTGAAATCACAGGCTCGCCACAGTCACCGGCCAGGCCGCGCGCGGACCCTGAACAGGGAACGGTTCCACCGACGGCGAGTGAGGTAGCGATGGTCGAGGTCGAGATCAACGACGACACGGTGACGGTCAATGTGCTCGGCGGGCATCGCCTGCTCGCCCTGCGCCAGCAGGTCGTGATCGACCGCGCCGCCATCACCGGCATCCGCCCCGCCGAGGTCGATCTGCGCCCGCCGTGGGTCCGCGCCCCCGGCACCTTCATCCCCGGCGTGATCGCCGCCGGCGTCTACCGCGGCAAGGGCCGAAAAGAGTTCTGGGACACCACCTTCGGCGGCAGCGCCGTCCGGATCGACCTGGACGGACCCGATTTCACCCGCCTGGTCGTCGACGTCGACGACCTCGACGCCGTCCTGCAGGCCCTCACCCCCGAAGCCATCGGCGTCTGACCGGCCCTCAGGAGCCGAACGATTCCAGGAGCCCGGTGTAGGTCTTCGGCGGCGGCGCGGCGAACTCTCCCCTCCCCGACTTGCGCAGACCGAGCGTCACCAGCGACTGCACGGTCAGGGTCGCGGCCGCGACGCCGTCGATCACCGGGACACCGATCTCCGCGCTGATGTGCGCGCACAGGTCGGCCATGCCCGCGCAACCGAGCACGACCGCGTCGGATCCGTCGGCGGCCACGGCGGTCCGGCACGCCTCGGTCACGATCTTGCGGGCGTCGGGGTCGGTGTCGAGCGCGAGCACGGGCAGTTCACAGGCGTGGATGCCGAGGCAGAACCGTTGCATGCCATAGCGTTCGGCCAGGTCGGTGGCGCGGCCGATGGTGCGGCCGAGGGTCGTCACCACACTGAACCCGCGCCCGAGGTGGCTCGCGGTGTGCATGGCAGCCTCGGCGATCCCGATCACCGGGCCCGCCGCCAGCTCCCTGGCCGCGTCCAGGCCCGGATCACCGAAACAGGCGATGACGTAGCCGTCCACGCCGTCGGCCTCCCCACGCCGGATCGCCGCGAGGAGGCCGGGCACGCTCATCGCCTCGTCGTAGTGGCTCTCGATGGAGGCGGGACCGGTCTCGGCGGTGACCGCGTCGAGCAGCGTGCCCTGGCCCACGACAGCCAGGGCGCACCGCTCGATCGTCTCGGTCATCGCCCGCGTGGTGTTCGGGTTGACGACCCGGATCCGCATCAGGCACCGACCTCCTGGGCAGCCGCCGCGCGCTTGGCCGCGGTCAGCAGGTAGTAGGTGAGGAAACCGAGACCGCAGCCGATGAACCAGCTGTACTGGGCGGCGGTGTGCATGCCGGGCAGGCTGTTGGCCAGCACCGGGAACACCGCGACGACAGCGCCGACGGCGGTCGCGACGATCGCGGCCGGGTGATAGCCCTTGCGGTACCAGTAGGTCCCCTGCTCGGACATGGTGAACAGGTCGTCGACGATCACCTTCTGCTTGCGCACCAGGTAGTAGTCGCAGATCAGCACGCCGAACAGCGGGCCGATGAAGGCACCGAGCACCTCGAGCGTGTAATGGATGACGTCGGGATTGTTGTACAGATTCCACGGCGTGATGAGCACCGAACCGACGGCGGCGATCATGCCGCCCGCGCGCCAGCTGATCCGCTGCGGGCTCACATTCGAGAAATCGAACGCGGGCGAGATGAAGTTCGCGACGATATTGATGCCGATGGTGGCGATGGTGAAGGTGAGCGCGCCGAGCACGATCGCGAAGGTGGAATCGATCTTGGCGACGGTGGCGACCGGATCGGTGATCAATTCACCGTAGACCGGCACCGTCAACGACGCGGTGATCACCACCAGCAGCGAGAACAACAGGAAATTCACCGGCAGGCCGAGCAGATTGCCGGTCTTCACCGACTGGAAGCTCTTGCCGTAGCGGGAGAAGTCACCGAAATTCAGCATCGGTCCGGAGAAGTACGACACCACCAGCGCGATCGCGCCGAGCATGACCGGCACCGACGCCCACCCGGTGTACGTCACCTCGCCCAGGTTGAGGTCGATCGCGCCCCAGCCGGCTTTCGCGATGAGATATCCGCACAGCACGAACATCACGACATACACGGCGGGACCACAGAAGTCGATGAACTTGCGGATCGAATCCATCCCCCGCCAGAACACACACGCCTGCACCACCCAGAGCAGCAGATAGCTACCCCAGCCGAGCAGCGACAACCCCAGGAAGCCGTAGTCGGCGGTGACGGCGTAGGGCGCCAATCCCGGAAACAGTTTCACCAGTACGACATCCAGCGCCGCGGAGGCGAGGAAGGTCTGGATGCCGTACCAGGCGACCGCGATCAATCCGCGGATGATCGCCGGAATATTCGCGCCGAGTACCCCGAACGCGCTGCGGCAGATCACCGGATAGGGCACGCCCGTCACCTGGCTCGGCTTGGCCACCAGATTGCAGAAGAAATAGACGATGGTGATACCGATGAGCAAGGCCGCCAGCACCTGCCAGCTGGCCAGACCGAGCGCGAAAAGGCTACCGGCCGTGACGTATCCGCCGACGCTGTGCACATCCGACATCCAGAACGCGAAGATGTTGTAGGTGCCCCAGCTCTGTTTCCGCAGCGGCGCCAGGTCCTCGTTCGTCAGCCGCGGATCGTAGGCGGGTGGATCACCGGCGGGCACGCCCGCCGAGGTGGTGATGGTATCGGTCATGGTCGTTCCCATCCGAAGGGTGAATCTGCTTCGCTGACGGTAAGTATCAGCAGTTGCCCTGCGGTTTCCCGACAATTTCCCGGCTATTGCACGGAAGATATATCTTCGGGCGCGAGCAATCCGGTATCGGTGGGCAAGGTCGCGATGACCGATTCCAGCCGCCGATGGTGTTCGTCGGCGACCGCGAGCAGCCGTTCGACGTCGCGGGCCAGGAACGCGTCGAGCATCGCGATGTGGTCGGTGTGCAATCGTTCCCGGTCGCGCCGGTCGATATGGACCATGGATTGCACGGGTTCGGTGACGTTCCACGCGGCTTCGAGCATGTGCAGCAGCCGGAACATCCGCGACGGCCGGGTCAGCGCGACATGGAAGCTGCGTGACTGCCGCTGATAGGTCTCGGGGTCGTCGTCGAGGATCGCGCGCTCGAGCAGTTCGTTCACCGCGAGCAGGTGCGCGCGCTCGGCCTCGCCGGCGTTGGTCGCCGCGGCCGCGAGCGAGGCGGTTTCCAAGGTGTCGCGCACGATGTACATCTCCCGCAATTCGCGCGAGGTGAGCTGGGCCACCTGGTAGCCGCGCTGTGGGCGATGGGTGACCAGGCCCTCCCCGATCAGCGTCTTGAGCGCCTCGCGCACGGGGATGTGGCTCACCCCGAACAGCACGGCCACTTCACGCAGCGGAATCACGGTGCACGGTGGCACGGCGCCGTCGAGGATCACCCGGCGTAGTTCGCCGAGGATCACCTGGGGGCGGCCGGGCTCGTCCACCACGAGCCTCGCGAGCAGCGCCGATCGTCGTCTCGGGGGCATATCCACATGCTATGGACGATGTATTGCGCCCGCAGTCCGCTATGTGACGGTCAGGAAACGATCACCGTACCGACCGGTCCTGTGTGCGAGGTGGCATGCTCGAACGATGGGAGTTTCGACAACGCAGTCGGTGGATCGCCGTTTCGTCAGCCTGGTCGCGATGTTCGACCGCCTCTTCCGCAAGCCGTCGCACGGTGGCGGCGCGCTGTGCGTGTATCTGCACGGCGAGCCGGTGGTCGATGTGTGGGCGGGATACGCGAGCCCCGGCGTGCCGTGGGCCTCGGATTCGGTGGCGCTGGCCTTCTCCACCGGAAAAGGTGTGGCCTCCACCGTGATCCACCAGCTCGCCGAGCGCGGACAGCTCGACTACGACACCGCGGTCGCCGAGTACTGGCCCGAGTTCGCGGCGGCGGGCAAGGGACACATCACGGTGCGCGACGTGCTCACCCACCGCGCCGGCCTGCACCGGCTGCGCGGCCTGCTGCCCGGACCGGCCGAGCGCTTCCTCGACGACGAGGCCGTCACCGCCGCGCTGGCCGCGGCCACCCCCGATCCCCGGCACCGCGTGACCAGCGGCTATCACGGGATCAGCTACGGCCATCTGGCCGCCGAACTGGTGCGCCGGGTGACCGGACGCGAATTCGTCGACGTCGTCCGGACCGAGCTCGCCGAACCCCTCGGCGCCGAAGAACTCTGGTTCCGGGTGCCGAAGGAGGAGCGGCACCGCATCGCCACCACCTTCCCGCGTTTGCGGGCCGCGGGCATGGACTGGGACCGGGGATCGGATCTGCTCACTCGCACCAGGTACGCGGCCGCCGCGGAGACCACCCCGCGCGGTTTCGCCGACCTCATCGTGGATCCGCGCGTGCACGATTCGGTCATGCCGGGCGTCAACGGCGTGTTCTCGGCCCGCGCGCTGGCCCGCGTCTACGCCGCGCTGGCCAACGGCGGCGAACTCGACGGCACCCGCATCCTGGATCCGGGTTCGATCCGCCGCTTCGCCACCCGCCAGGTCTTCACCCCCGACTACGTGCTGGCCTTCCGCATTCCGTGGGCCCTCGGTTTCCACGGCGTCCCGATGAAACCGTCCAAGGCCGACCCGATCTCGGCCTTCGGCCACTTCGGCCTCGGCGGCTCCGGCGCCTTCGCCGACCCCGAGACCGGGATGTCGCTGGCCTTCGTCACCAACCGGCTCGGCGGCAAACTCACGCCCCTCGGCGACGCCCGCCTCACCCGCCTCGGCACTCTCGCCCACAACATCGCCAAGGCCGCCTAGCGTCACCGTCGGCCGAAGGGGGACGCCACCGGCGCGTGGTGATCACCCGTCCCCGTGCTCGGCTGGCACGATGTGGCCATGGAGACCGTCGGGCTCGAGCGGATCGAGGCGGCCGCACGGCTGTTGGCGCCGGTGATCCGGCGCACGCCGACCGTGGGGTCGCGGGTGCTGTCGGAGCGGGTCGGCGCGCCGGTGCTGCTCAAGTGCGAGAACTTGCAGCGCACGGGCTCGTTCAAGCCGCGGGGCGCCTACAACCGGATCGCGAATCTCCCGGCGGCCGAGCGGGCGCGCGGCGTGGTCGCGGCCAGTGCGGGTAATCACGCGCAGGGTGTGGCGTGGTCGGCGGCCGAACTCGGCATCACCTCGACGGTGTTCATGCCGATCGGCGCCTCACTGCCCAAGCTGGTGGCGACCCGCGCCTACGGCGCCGAGGTGCATCAGGTGGGTGACACCATCGACGAATCCCTACTGGCGGCACAGGAATTCGCGCAGCGAACCGGTGCGACGCTGATCCACCCGTTCGATCATCCCGATATCGTGGCCGGCCAGGCGACGGTGGCGCTGGAGATCCTGGCGCAGGTGCCCGAGGTCGGCACCGTCGTCGTGCCGACCGGTGGTGGCGGCCTGCTCGCCGGTGTCGCGGTGGCGTTGCACGCGCTCGCGCCGCAGGTCCAGGTGATCGGGGTGCAGGCGACCGAGGCCGCGGCCTGGCCAGATTCCCTGGCGGCGGGCAAGCCGGTGCGGGTGCCGCGGATGGCGACGATGGCCGACGGCATCGCGGTCGGCCTGCCCGGTGCGGTGCCGTTCGCCCACGTCGCGGAGCTGGTGCGGGAGATCGTGACCGTCGACGAGGACGCGCTGTCGAAGGCGCTGCTGCTGTGCCTGGAACGAGCCAAGCTGATCGTCGAACCGGCGGGCGCGGCCGGCGTCGCCGCGCTGCTGTCGCCCTTGCGCGACCGCGCACTGCCCGGCCCGGTGGTGACCATCCTGTCCGGCGGCAATATCGATCCGCTCCTGCTCACCCGGGTGATCGGGCACGGCCTCAGCGCGGCGGGCCGCTACCTGGCCATGCGGGTGACCATCGCCGATCGGCCGGGCGCGCTGTCGGCACTGCTCGGGGTGGTCGGGCGCGCCGGGGCGAGCGTGGTCGACATCGTCCACTCGCGCACCGTGATCTGGCTCGAGGTCGACGAGGTCGAGGTATCGCTGACCGTCGAGACGCGCGGTCCCGCCCACCGCGACGACGTCCTGGAAGCGTTGCGCGACGCCGGATTCCGGGTGCGCGCGGAGCTCTAGCGCACCGAAATCAGTGCGCGCCACCGAGTTCCAGCGCGAGCACACCGAGAATCACCAATCCGATCCCACCCACCTGCACCAGGGTGAGCCGCTCCCCCAGGAACAGCACCCCGATCGCCGCGATCGCCGCGACACCCACCGCCGACCAGATCCCGTACGCCACCCCGATCGCCATCCCCCGCTTCAGCGCCTGGGACAGGAAGTAGAACGCCATGGCGTAGCCGATGACCACGACGATCGAGGGAACGAGCTTGGTGAAACCCTCCGAGAGTTTCAGCGACACCGTCGCGGTGACTTCGGAGGCGATGGCCAGTGCCAGCAGGACCAGGGTCATGGCCGCAGGGTATCCGGGCCGCGACCCGCGCGCCGGGGTCAGCTCAGCCAGGCGCGGGCTTCTTCGGCGGTCTTGCGGACTTCGTCGAGCTGTTCGGCGACGCGGACACCGGCGGTGCCGCCGCGGGCGTTGCGGGAGGCGATCGACCCCTGCACGGTGAGAACGTCACGCACGCCCGCGGTCAGCGACGCGTCGACGGCGGCGAATTCCTCGTCGGTCAGTTCGTCGAGACCGACACCGCGCGCCTCGGCGGCCCGCACGCAGGCGCCCGCCGCCTCGTGCGCGACCCGGAACGGAACGCCTTGGCGCACCATCCATTCCGCGATGTCGGTGGCGAGGGTGAAACCGGCGGGAGCGAGCTCGGCCATCCGGTCGGTGTGGAAGGTGAGGGTGCCGACCAGGCCGGCGATGGCGGGCAGCAGCAGTTCGAGCTGGGCGACCGAGTCGAACAGGGGTTCCTTGTCCTCCTGCAGGTCCCGGTTGTAGGCCAGCGGCTGGGCCTTCAGGGTGGCCAGCAGGCCGGTCAGGTTGCCGATCAGGCGGCCGGCCTTGCCGCGGGTCAGCTCGGAGACGTCGGGGTTCTTCTTCTGCGGCATGATCGACGAACCGGTCGACCACGCGTCGGCGAGGGTGACATACCCGAATTCCGGTGTGCTCCAGATGATGATCTCTTCGGCCATCCGGCTCAGGTCGACGCCGATCATGGCCAGCACGAACGCGGCCTCGGCGGCGAAGTCCCGCGAGGAGGTCGCATCGATCGAATTGGCCGCCGAGGCGGTGAAATCGAGTTCGGCGGCGATCTGCTCGGGGTCCAGGCCCAGCGAGGAACCCGCCAGTGCGCCGGAGCCGTACGGCGAGATCGCGGCGCGCTTGTCGAAGTCGCGCAGCCGTTCCAGGTCGCGCAGCAGCGGATGGGCGTGCGCGAGCAGGTGGTGCGCGAGCAGCACCGGCTGCGCGGCCTGCAGGTGGGTCTTGCCCGGCATCACGGCATCCGGGTGCGCGGCGGCCTGGGCGACCAGGGCATCGACCACATCGAGCACGCCGGCGGCGACGCGGCGCACACCGTCGCGCAGCCACATCCGGAACAGGGTGGCCACCTGGTCGTTGCGCGAGCGGCCGGCCCGCAACCGGCCGCCGAGCTCGGTGCCGACCCGCTCGATCAGGCCGCGCTCGAGCGCGCCGTGCACGTCCTCGTCGGATTCGGCGGGCCCGTAGGCGCCCGAGGCGACGTCGGCGGCCAGAGCGTCCAGCCCGGCCAGCATGCCGGTCAGGTCGTCGTCGGAGAGCAGCCCGGCCTTGTGCAGCACGCGGGCGTGCGCCTTGGAGGCGCGGATGTCATAGGGAGCCAGCGCCCAGTCGAAATGGGTCGACTTGCTCAGCGCCGCCATCGCCTCGGCCGGGCCGGACGCGAATCGCCCACCCCAGAGGGCACCTTCGTTGGTTCCACTGTGGGTCATGGTCGGCGTCTCCTCCGGTCGGGATGGCGGGCATGGCTGGTCACGGCACCGGCCGGTCCGCGTGGACCGGCCGGTGTCGAGACTACGACGTGCTCTTGTGCTACTTCTGGTTGAGGTCGCGGCGGGCGGCGACCTTCGAGGACAGGCCGTGGATCTGCACGAAGCCCTTGGCCAGCGACTGGTCGAAGGTGTCGCCCTCGTCGTAGGTGGCCAGGTTGAAGTCGTAGAGCGACTGCTCGGAGCGGCGGCCGTTGACGACGGCCGAACCACCGTGCAGCACCATCCGGATGTCGCCGGTGACGTGCTGCTGGCTGTCCTGAACGAAGGCGTCCAGCGCGCGCTTGAGCGGGGAGAACCACAGGCCGTCGTAGGCCAGCTCGCCCCAGCGCTGCTCGACCTGGCGCTTGTAGCGGCCCAGCTCGCGCTCGATGGTGACGTTCTCCAGCGCCTGGTGCGCGGTGATCAGCGCGATGGCGCCCGGCGCCTCGTAGATCTCGCGGCTCTTGATGCCGACGAGCCGGTCCTCGACCATGTCGAGGCGGCCGACACCCTGGCGACCGGCGCGGGTGTTCATCTCCTCGATGGCCTGCAGCACGGTGACGGGACGGCCGTCGATGGCGACCGGCACACCCTTGTCGAAGGTGATGATGACCTCGTCGGGCGCCTCGAAGTTCACCGTCGGGTCGGCGGTGTAGTCGTAGACGTCCTTGGTCGGCGCGTTCCACAGATCCTCGAGGAAGCCGGTCTCGACGGCGCGGCCCCACACGTTCTGGTCGATCGAGAACGGCGACTTCTTGGTGACGTTGATCGGCAGGTTGTTCTGCTCGGCGAAGGCGATGGCCTTCTCGCGGGTCCAGGCGTAGTCGCGGACCGGGGCGATGACCTCCAGGTCGGGCGCGAGGGCGCCGATGCCGACCTCGAAGCGGACCTGGTCGTTGCCCTTGCCGGTGCAACCGTGCGAGACGGTGGTCGCGTTGTGGAACTTCGCGGCCTCGACCAGGTGCTTGACGATCAGCGGGCGGCTGATGGCCGAGACCAGCGGGTACTGGCCCATGTACATCGCGTTGGCCTGGATGGTGGGCAAGCAGTACTCGTCGGCGAACTCGTCGCGCGCGTCGACCACGATGGCCTCGACGGCGCCGCAGTCCAGTGCGCGCTGGCGCACCACGTTCATGTCCTCGCCGCCCTGGCCCAGGTCGATGGCCACGGCCACCACCTCGGCACCGGTCTCCTTCGCGATCCAGCTGATGGCGACGGAGGTGTCAAGCCCACCGGAGTAGGCGAGTACGACGCGATCGGACATGTCTGTTGTGCTCCTCGAAGTGTGTACGTCATCTGCACGGGCTGCCTGGAGCAGTATGAACGCTCCGGCCGCCGGTCGGCTCGCGCCGCTGCTGCAAATGATTATGCACGATGATGCAATCTCATTCATACCCGGGGGTAGCGATGCACTGTCCAGCACCACCCGGTTCGACCGAAATCCCCCACCACCTGCGGCGACATCGCATCAGCAACTTGGCAGCAAGCGTCAGCTGTGAGACGCTGGTCACACCAGCTACCCATCGGTCGGGGTCGAGGAGTGGACATGCAGCAGCTACGTGATTTCGCCCAGGCGAACTACGACCTCATCGGGGCCGTGGTCATCGGGCTGGGCAATCTGGGGTTGACCGTCGCCAAGACGGTGATCGACCTCGGAACGCCGATCCTCCAGGGCTTCTTCGCCTGATCCCCGCCCGTACCACCACCGGGAGCACCCATGGTTGACGCGATCCTGCAGTTCCTCTCCGACCACTACGAATCCGGGGCCACCGCGGGCCTGCACGTCGGCCGCGTGCTGTTCGATATGGGCGCCCCGCTGGCGACGGCCATCCTGAACTTCCTGGCCTCCTGACCCGCCGCGTGGTCAGCGATCGGCCGCGCGCAGGCGCTCGGTGAGCCCCGCGCGCACCTCCGGCCAGTCCTCCGCGGTGATCGAGAACATCACGCTGTCCCGCACAGTGCCGTCCGCGCGCCGGAACTGACGCCGCAGTGTGCCCTCGTAGCGTGCCCCGAGCCGCGCGATCGCCTGCTGCGAACGATGGTTGCGCACATCGGTCTTCAACTGCGCCCGACCCACCCCGAGCACATCGAACGCGTACTCCAGGACCAGCAGTTTGGCTTCCGGGTTGACCGCACTCCCCCACACCGCAGGCGCGTAGGCGGTGAACCCGATTTCCAGCGCCGCGTCTCGCGGGCGGACGTCCAGGTAGGACGTGAGGCCGAGCACCGACCCCGCGGGCCGAGCACCGATCCCGGTGCGCGAGCGGACAATCCAGACGTGCCAGTCGGGCAACGCGCTCAACTCCCGCAGGTGCTGTGCGAACTCGTCCGCATCGCGCGGGCGCCAGGGCAGGTGCGCCCAGACCGCGTCCACGTCGAGGGCGGCGAAGAGCTCCCCGGCGTCCGCCGACGGATCGACGGTGGTCAGCGCCACCGTGTCACCGCTCAATCGCGCACCGTCCGGGACGGGCCACACCATGTCCGGCCACGGCTTGTCGTCGGGCCGGGGGTCGGGCACGGGCGGGAAACGGACGATCGCGGGACTCTCGGGCACCTGTGCAATGTAGTGCCCGTGTCGGCGGGGTGTGGCACTCTGGGAGAGCACTATTCGGCTCGCCAACGTGAGGACGAACAAGATGCTCCACTACGTCGCACAGGAATTCTCCACGCTCGGCAACGGCGTGCTCGATGTCGGTCGTGCCCTCGTCGCCCTGGTCCAGAGCATCATCGACATCGCCACCCCGGACTCACCGGGCGGCGGCGCGGGCGGCGGGCAGTACCCGTTCAACTGATCCGGCGTGGGCTCCCACCGCTGAGCGGAACGCGCCGCTGGTCTCCCGGCATGGCTGCCGACGATGTGCGGCTCCACACGGGCACGGCTGGCCTGACGATTGCCCCGGGAGGCGGCGGCGCGCTGCACAGCCTCACCGGTCGACCGGACCGAACTGCCGCGCCACACGATCGTCGACGCAGCCCAGGGTGTGGGCTGCGCCTGGACGATCTATGCATTGTTCTGGCAGATCACGGGTTTCGGCTCAGCGCGGCGACCGGATACTGCGGAAGGTGAGGGCGACCACGAAGGTCAGGGCCGCGATCACGGCGGCGGCGCCGGACGCGGCGGTCATCCCGCCGACGAGGGTGTGCGCCGGCGAACAGCGCGCCGCGCGGGCCGCGGTGCCGAGACCGTCACCAGGATGGCCAGGCTGAGCGCGCCGGTCTGCTGGAACCCACTCGGGCAGGATGACCCGATGCGAATCAGCGTCACCGGCCACACGAACCTCACCCCCGCCACCGAAACTCTGGTGCGCGAGGCGATCTCGGCCCTCCTCACCGACCTCCCCGACCTGGTCGGGATCACCTGCCTGGCCCGCGGCGCGGATTCGATCTTCGCCGAGGAGGTACTGGCGGCAGGCGGGCGCCTGGAAGTCGTGCTGCCCTCGCGCGACTACCGCTCGGCCAAGGTGAAGCCCGACCACGCACCCCTGTTCGACGCCCTGCTCGACCGTGCGAGCACGGTGCGGGTGATGGACTTCGACACCGCGGGCAAGAGCGCCTACGAAGCCGCCAACGAGATCCTCCTCGCCGACTGCGACCGCCTCCTCGCGGTCTGGGACGGCGACCAGGGCGAGCGCGGCGGCACCGCCACCGTCGTCGAATCCGCCCGCGCCCAAGGCATTCCGGTGGACGTCGTCTGGCCGAACGGCGCAACCAGGCAGTAGTTCGGGCCTCCCGGCGCCACCGACCGGCCGCCCATCATCCGCGCCAGTGGGACCGAGACCAGCATGAGCACGGCGGTTGCCGGCACCCACACAGCATCGCCGGGTTCTCCCACCGGGGTGACATCGGCGAGAGACGGGCATGACCCGAGAATCGCGCGGGATCAGGCCAATTCTTCGATGCGGGCGGCGAGTTCGGCGCCGGTGAGGGGTTCGCGGGCGATCACGGCGATGGTGTCGTCGCCGGCGATGGTGCCGACGATGAAGGGGAGGGCGGCGCGGTCGAGGGCGCTGGCCAGGAAGTGGGCGGCGCCGGGTGGGGTGCGCAGGACGGCGAGGTTGCCGCTGGCGTCGGTGGAGACCAGCAGGTCGCCGAGGAGTTTGGAGAGGCGGCCGGTGCCGCCGGTGACACCGCGGACGGGGCTACCGTCCTCGGGGACCACGTAGACGCCCGCACCACCGTCGGCGGCACGGAGCTTGACCGCGCCGAGTTCGTCGAGGTCACGCGACAGGGTCGCCTGGGTGGTCTCGATGCCCTCGGCGGCCAGCAGCGTCGCCAGCTCGGTCTGGCTGCGCACCGAATGCGCGGACAGCAGCTCCACGATGCGCGATTGGCGGCCGGCGCGGGTACGGGCGATGGCGGGCGAGCCCTTCTCGGGCGCGCTCATCGACCGACCCCCGCGCCGGCCCCGGTTCGCGGTCTCACGCGGCGGCTTTCGCGAGCAGCCAGACCAGCAGCGCCTTCTGGGCGTGCAGCCGGTTCTCGGCTTCGTCCCAGACCACGCTGTGCGGGCCGTCGAGGACCTCGTCGGTGATCTCCTCGCCGCGGTGCGCCGGAAGGCAGTGCATCACAATGACTTCCGGATCGGCCGCGGCCAGCAGTGCCTCGTTGACCTGGAACGGTCGGAACGGGCCGACGCGATCGAGACCATCGTTCTCCTGGCCCATCGAGGTCCAGGTGTCGGTGACGAGGACATCGGCGCCGGTCGCGCCCGCCACCGGGTCGTTGGTGACGGTCACGGTCGCACCGGTCTCCGCGGCCCGCTTGGCGGTAGCCTCGAGGATCCACGGCAGCGGCTCGAAACCGGCGGGCGCGGCGACGGTCACGTTCATGCCGGCCGTGACCCCGCCCAGCAGCAGCGAGTGCGCCATATTGTTGGCACCGTCACCGAAGTAGGTGAGATCCAGCCCGGCGAGGGCTCCCTTGCGCTCGCTGATCGTCTGCAGATCGGCGAGCACCTGGCAGGGGTGGAACTCGTTGGACAGCGCGTTCACCACGGGAACCGTCGCGGTGGCCGACATCTCGTCGAGCCGGGACTGTTCGAAGGTCCGCCAGACGATGGCCTCGACGTAGCGCGAGAGCACGCTGCCGGTGTCGCCGAGGGTTTCCTCCCGGCCCAGCTGGGTGTCGCGGCCGTCGACGACGACCGCGTGCCCGCCGAGCTGGGCGATGCCCAGCTCGAACGAGAACCGGGTGCGGGTGGAGTTCTTCTCGAAGATCACCCCGACGCCACGCGGACCGTCGAGCGGCCGGTGCGCGAACGGGTTCTTCTTCAGATCCGCGGCGATGGCGAGGATTTCGGCCTGCTCGGCCTGGGTCACATCGTCGTCGCGCAGGAAGTGGCGCAGGGTCACTTGCTGGCTCCCTTCGCATCGGCGGCGGCCTTGTCGAGAATCTCGGGCAGGTCGGCGACGAAGTTGTCGGCCTGGGTTTCGGTGAGCACCAGGGGCGGCGCCAACCGGATCACGTTCGGCTTGGCGGGATTGATCAGGTAGCCCGCCTCCCGCGCCCGCTCGTCCACGTAGGCGGAGATGTCGTTGCGCAGCACGATGCCGATCAGCAGACCCGCGCCACGCACGTGATCGATCTCGGGGTGCTCGAGCAGCGCGATACCGTCACTGAGCTTCTTGCCGACCCATTCCACATGGGAGAGCAGGCCTTCGGAGTCGATCGTGCGCAGTACCGCCAGCGCCGCCGCCGCGCACACCGGGTTGCCACCGAAGGTGGTGCCGTGCAGGCCCGGGGTGAGCAGCTCGGCGGCCCGGCCCTGCGCCAGGACCGCGCCGATCGGCAGACCGCCGCCGAGACCCTTGGCGAGGGTGATCGCGTCGGGCACGATGCCCGCCGCCTGATGCGCGAAGAACGTTCCCGTGCGACCGATTCCGGTCTGCACCTCGTCGAGGATCAGCAGCGCGCCCGCCCGCGAGGTGATCTCGCGGGCGCGGGCCAGGTAGTCGAACGGCGGGACGACCACACCGCTCTCCCCCATCATCGGCTCCAGGAACACCGCGGCGGTGTCGGTGTCGACGACGGCCTCCAGCGCGGCGGCGTCACCGTAGGGCACGTGCACGACGCCGGGCGGCATCGGCTCGAACGGCTCGCGCTTGGACGGCTGACCGGTGAGCGCGAGCGCGCCCATGGTCCGGCCGTGGAAGGCCTCCTCGGCGGCGACGATCTTGGACCGGCCGGTCAGCCGCGCAATCTTGAAGGCGGCCTCGTTGGCCTCGGTGCCGGAGTTGCAGAAGAACGCCTTGCCCTCACCGTCGCCGAAGTGCGCGAGCAGCTTCTCGGCCAGCTCGATCACCGGCTCGCTGGCGTACAGGTTCGACACGTGGCCGAGCGTGCCCAGCTGCTGGGTGACCGCTGCCAGGATGGCGGGATGGGCGTGGCCGAGGCTGTTCACCGCGATGCCACCGAGGAAATCGATGTAGCGCTTGCCATCGGCGTCGTAGACCACCGCGCCCGCGCCGCGCACCAGCGCGACCTTCGGGGTGCCGTAGTTGTTCATCATCGCGGCCGACCACCGCTGCTGCAGCTTCTCTACTTCACTCATGCGGTCACCATCGTTCCGATTCCTTCTCCGGTGAACAACTCCAGTAGTACCGAATGCGGCACTCTGCCGTCGATCACATGGGCGCTGGGCACCCCGCCCTGGACGGCGCGCAGGCACGCTTCCATCTTCGGCACCATGCCCGCATCCAGGCGCGGCAGCAACTCCGCCAATGCCGTCGCGTCGATCTCGCTGGTCAGCGAGGAGCGGTCGGGCCAGTCGGTGTAGAGGCCCTCGACGTCGGTGAGGACGACGAGCTTCTCCGCGCCGATCCCCTCCGCCAGCGCGGCGGCGGCGGTGTCGGCGTTGATGTTGTGCACCACGCCGTCGGCGTCGGGCGCGATGGTGGACACCACCGGGATGCGCCCGGCGTCGATCAGGTCGAGCACGGCGCCGGGGTTGACCTCGGTGACGTCGCCGACCAGGCCGATGTCGGTGGCGACACCCTCCACCGTGACGGTGCGCCGGGTCGCGGTGAACAGGTGCGCGTCCTCACCGGAGATGCCGACCGCGTATGGGCCGTGCGCGTTGATCAGGCCGACGAGCTCGCGCCCGACCTGGCCGAACAGCACCATCCGCACCACATCCATCACCTCGGGGGTGGTGACGCGGAAGCCGCCGCGGAACTCCCCCGCCATGCCGAGCTTCTTCAGCATCGCGTTGATCTGCGGTCCACCGCCGTGCACGACCACCGGGTGCACGCCGACGGTGCGCAGGAACGCCATGTCGGCGGCGAAGGCGGCCTTGAGTTCGTCGTCGACCATGGCGTTGCCGCCGTACTTCACGACGACGACCTTGTCCCGGAACTTCTGCAGCCACGGCAGCGCGTCGGCGAGCACGTGCGCCTTGTCCAGCGCCGACAGCGACTGCACCACACCGCTGCTCATGAGCTGTACGCCGAGTTCTCTTCGACGTAGGCGTGCGAGAGGTCGGTGGTGCGCACCATCGCGGTGCCCTCGCCGACGTGCAGCTCGATCAGCACGTCGATGTCCGCGCCGGACAGGTCGACCTCGCGGGCGCCGGGCGCGCCGACACTGTCGACGCAGACCGGATTGCCGTTGAACGACACCGCGATCCGATTCGGGTCCAGGGTGATCGGGGCGATGCCGACAGCGGCGAGCACCCGGCCCCAGTTGGGGTCGGAGCCGAACAGCGCGGTCTTGACCAGACTGTCGCGGGCGACCGCCCGGGCGGCGGTGAGCGCCTCTTCTTCGGAGGCCGCGCCGGTGACGGTGACCCGCACCCGCTTGGTGACGCCCTCGGCGTCGGCCATCAGCTGGGCGGCCAGGTCGTCGCACACGGTGAAGACGGCGGCGTCGAGGTCCTCCTGAGATGGTGCGACGCCGCTGGCACCGTTGGCCAGCAGCAGCACGGTGTCGTTGGTGGAGCAGGAGCCGTCGACGTCGAGCCGGTCGAAGGTGTATTTCGTGGCCTTGCGCAGCGCCTGGTCGAGCTGCTCGGGCGTGGCCACCGCGTCGGTGGTGAGCACGACGAGCATGGTGGCCAGCGACGGGGCGAGCATGCCCGCGCCCTTGGCCATGCCGCCGACGTTCCACTTGTCCTCGTGGTGGAACGCCGATTCCTTCGGCACGGTGTCGGTGGTCATGATGGCGTGCGCGGCGTCGGAACCGCCGGACATGCCGCCGCCCATCTCGTGCACGATCTCGGTGACGGCGGGGATCAGCTTGTCCATCGGCAGCCGGTCACCGATCAGGCCGGTGGAGCAGACCGCGATCTCGCCGGCGCCGGTCTCGGTGCCCCAATTGCTCAGCGCGGCAGCGAGTTCCTCGGCGGTCCGGTGGGTGTCCTGGAACCCACCAGGGCCGGTGCAGGCGTTCGCGCCGCCCGAATTCAGGATGACCGCGCGCACGCGACCGGACTTCAGCACCTGCTGCGACCACAGCACGGGCGCGGCCTTGACCTGATTGCTGGTGAACACGCCTGCCGCCGCGTACTCGGGGCCCTCGTTGAGCACCAGCGCGAGGTCGGGCTTGCCGCTGGCCTTGATGCCCGCCGCGATACCGGCGGCGCGGAAGCCGAGCGGGGCGGTGACGCCCTGGGTGTGGATCAAATTGCCATGGTCCGTCGTGTGCGGATCAGGGGTCGTCACGGTGCCACTCCTACGGTGGAAAGTCCTGCGGTCTCGTCGAATCCGACGGCCAGATTCATCGATTGCACCGCGGCGCCCGCGGTGCCCTTGGTCAAGTTGTCGATCGCGCCGATCACCACGAGCAGACCCGCGTCGGCATCGACGGCGACCTGCAGGGTGATGGCGTTGGAGCCCAGCACCGCACCGGTCTGCGGCAGCACGCCTTCGGGCAGCAGGTGCACGAACGGTTCGTCGGCGTAGGCCTTGTCGTAGACAGCGCGCGCCTGCGCGGCGCCGACCTTCACGGGAGCGGTGCAGGTGGCCAGGATGCCGCGTGGCATCGGGGCGAGCACCGGGGTGAACGACACCGAGACATCCACGCCGCCCGCGGCTTTCAGGTTCTGCGCGATCTCGGGGGTGTGCCGGTGCGCGCCGGCGATGCCGTAGGCGCGCACGCTGCCCATCACCTCGGAACCGAGCAGGCCGACATCGAGCTTGCGGCCCGCGCCCGACGTGCCGCTCACGGCTACGACGTTCACGGTCGGCTCGATGATGCCCGCGGCGATGGCGGGCGCCAGCGCGACACTGGACACGGTCGGGTAGCAGCCGGGCACGGCGATGCGCCGGGCGCCGGTGAGCCGCGCCCGGCCACCGGGCAGCTCGGGCAGGCCGTAGGGCCAGCTGCCCGCGTGCGCGCTGCCGTAGTACTTCTCCCAGGCGGCGGCATCGGTGAGCCGGAAGTCGGCACCACAATCGATGATCACCGTGGACTCGGGCAGTGCCTGCGCGATGGCGCCGGACTGGCCGTGCGGCAGGCCGAGGAAGACGATGTCGTGCCCGGCCAGGACCTCGGGGGTGGTTTCCTGCAGGATCCGGTCGGCCAGCGGCAGCAGATGCGGCTGGAGCGCGCCCAGGGCGGTGCCCGCGTTGGATCCGGCGGTCAGCGCCCCGATCTCGAGGCGCCCGGTTCGGTATTCGGGGTGGGCCAGCAGCAGACGCAACACTTCGCCACCGGCGTATCCACTCGCACCGGCAACCGCCACCCGCAGCGCGGGTCCTCCCGACGAATCAACCATGTGATGATTATGCACGACTATGCAAGCTCATTCATGAGCAGGTGCGGTCACGAGCGGCGCCTTACCCCCGATCAGCCGCGCTACCAGCGGAAACAGTAGAACCGTCGTCGCACCGGCGGCGACCAGGACCGAGGCGGTATCCGCCGTCATCAGCTCCGTCGACACGGCCACCTGGGTGACGGCGACGATGATCGGCAGGCCGGTGGCCGCGAACAGGGCGAGCTGGGCGCGCTCGTGCGGCGACTCCAGATTGCGCCCGTGCGGGACGAACCGCTCGCTCAACCACACCGGCAGCCCGCGCGCGACGGCGATGGCGGCCACGAACGACACCCACAGCAGCGGCCTGCTCGCCACCGCGGACATATCGATCGCCATGCCCGACACCACGAAGAACACCGGGATCAGCAGCCCGTAGCCGATGGTCTCGAGCTGCTCGTCGACCCGCGGGTGGCCGGCGGCGATGAGCCGGCGCAGCACCATGCCCGCGGCGAACGCGCCGAGCACCACGTCCAGGTCGAAGCGTTCGGCCACCACCATGAGCACCAGCAGCAGCAGGATCGACCCGCGCACCGGCAGCTGGGAGGTGCCGCCGTCCATCTTGGCCAGCGCAGCCCCGAGGTCGGGGATACGGCCGAACAGCCGTATCGGGATTACCCCGACCAGCAGCGCCGCCAGGACGAACAAGGCCAGCACCGCCAGCGCGGCGCCGACATTGTGGCTGCTCAGCAGTACCGACATGGCCACGATCGGGCCCAGTTCGCCGACCGCGCCGTGCGCGAGCACCGCCCGGCCCAGCGCGGTGTCGAGCAGCCCGGCCTGCTTGATGATCGGCAGCAGGGTGCCCAGCGCGGTGGAGGTCATCGCGATGGCGACGGCGATGTGATTGGTCGTCGATTCACCGCTCGCCAGCACGGCGACCAGGCCGAACGCGAAGACGAGACCGGCCAGCCACACCAGCCAGGCGACCCGGCCGGACTTGCCGCCGAGCAGCTCGGGGTCCAGTTCGTAGCCCGCGAGCAGGAACAGCATGCCGAGGCCGAGTTCCTTGATGAGGTCGACACCGCCGTCCGCGGTGGCCCAGCCGAGCGCGAACGGCCCGAGGATCGTGCCCGCCACGAGCAGGATCACCACATCCGGCACGAACCCCCGCAGCGCCCGCGACAGCAGCGGCGCCAGCACCGCGACGAGCGCGATCCAGAACAGCGAGACGATCGGCGACGGGGCGTCCACGGCGGCGGCGAGCAGCTCCATGCGCCTCATCGTGGCACAGCGGCCCGGCCGATCCGGCACACCTCGCTGGCCGTCAAGCCGCGAATCGGAACACCCGCGACTGTCGATCCGGCGGCGGCCCGTTCGCCCAGGAGAGGAACCGTGGATGGGCCGTTCCTGCTGATCGTCGAGGCGCAGGGGCGTCCGGAATCCCGCAAACCCGCGGCGTGGTCGTATTACCTGTCGTTCTTGATCGCGAAGTACGAGCTGCCGGTCGTGCTGGCTGTCGTGTGCCGTGACCATGCCACCGCGACGTGGGCCGCCGGGCCGCTCCGGCTCGGCCACGACCGGTGGACCTGCCTGTCGGTGTCGCCGATCGTGCTCGGGCCGCACAATGTCCCGGCCGTCCTCGACGTCGACACCGCGCGTCACGACCTGCCGCTGGCGGCCCTGTCCGCCATCACCCACGCTCGCCAACCCCACATCGGTGCGAAACTGGAGTCCGTGGCCGAGGCCTTCCGGCAAGCCGGAGACCAGGACGAGACCCAGCTGTTCATCGAGCTCGTCTATCACGGCCTCGGCCGGACCACAGCGGGCACGACCTGGAAGGAACTCATGGACGCCGATCTCTCGTACTTCCGCGGACCCCTTGCTCAGGCACTGCGTGAAGAAGGGCTGGATGAGGGCCGAGCCAAAGATGTGCTGCTCATCCTTCGACATCGCGGAGTTCATGTTCCGGAGGATGCCGCCGAACGCATCGCAGCATGCCGAGACCAGCACATCTTCGACGTATGGATGCGTCGGGCGCTGGAGATCTCCAGGGTAGAGGCCCTGTTCGACTGAGCGTTTCGGCCGAAGTGCCCGTCAGCGTAGGTCGGCGGGGTCGATGCCGAGGGTTGTCGTCAAGCCGGTTACTCCGGTAGGAGTGACGCGGATGGCGCGGCCCGTTCCCGACGGGGTGATCCAGCCGAGTGTCAGGAGGCGGCGGTGGAGGAGGACCGCGGCGGGGCCGCCCAGGTGCGTGCGGCGTTCGGTCCAGTCGAGGCAGGGGCGGGTCAGGGGGCGGCGGGAGCGGGCGAGGGTGGGCTCGTCGATGCCGAGGGTGGTGGTCAGCCAGGTGGTGCCCGCGGGGGTCAGGGCGTGGGCGTTGCCGGGGTCGAGGAGGGCTCGGCGGGCCATGGCATCGGTGATGGTGACGCCGAGGCGGCCGGCGAGATGGTTGTAGCAGGTGCGGCCGCGGGCCAGGGCCGCGTCGGCGGTCGCGGCGCGCAGGTTCTTCGGCGGGGTGGGGGCCGGATCGAGTTCGGCCAGTAGGGTTTCCAGAAGCTGGGCGATGGCGGGGCTCGCCAGTTCGACGTAGCGGTGCCTGCCCTGCTTGCGCTCGGTGATCACGCCAGCGGCGCACAGCCGGTCCAGGTGTGCGGTGGCGGTGGAGGGGGCGACACCGGTCAGGCGGGCCAGTTCGCCTGCGGTCCAGGCGCGACCATCCAGCAGGGCCAGGCACATGTGGGCTCTGGTCCGGTCGGCGAGGACGGCGGCCCAGTCGGCGAGGGCGGCGGCGCGGGCGGGCATCTCCCCATCATGCGCCGCGATTGTTCGGCGGCCACCGAAATGTCGCGGGCTTACCGTCGGTGCCGTGATCATGGCGACGACACCTCCACTGCGCTCCACCCGACGCGTGGTCGACGGCACGGTCACCGAACTCGACCTACGCCACCCCGGACTCGGCTTCGGCGCGGGACCGCATCGCTGCCCAGGGAGCGCCCACGCCCTCGCGATCGCCGGCGGCGTTCTGGCGGCGATGCCACAACCGGGCAGCCCGGCGGTCGAGGTGGATTCCTGATCGCGACCGATGTCCTTTCACGCGCTGCATCACAGCGACCACCCCCTCGTGCTGCCGAACGCCTGGGACTACACCTCGGCCGCGCTACTGGTCGACGCGGGCTTCCCCGCCGTCGCCACAACCAGTCTCGGCGTCGCCGCGGCCGCAGGTCTGCCGGACGGCACAGCGGCATCGGCCGACGAGACCTTCGCTCTCGCAGCACGATTGACGCGGCTACCGGTGCCGGTGAGCGTCGATGTCGAAGCCGGATTCGCCGACGAGCCCGATGCGGTCGCCGACTATGTCGCACGCTTGGCCGATCTCGGTGTCGCGGGCATCAACATCGAGGACGGCCGCGACAACACCACACTGGCCGCACCCGAGACGCACGCCGAGCTCATTCACGCGATCAAGTCACGCGCACCGACGCTGTTCGTCAACGCCCGCATCGACACCCATTGGTTCGGCATCGACCGCGAGTCGACGCTGATCCGCGCCGAGCGGTACGCGGCGGCGGGCGCCGACGGATTGTTCGTTCCCGGCGTCACCGACCCCGCCACCCTCACCGCGCTGGTCGGCGCGACCCCGCTGCCGCTGAACACTCTCTACTCACCCACCGGCCCGGATATAGACACGCTGGCAGCGCTGGGCGTCCGCCGGATCAGCACCGGATCGGCGCTCTACCGCGCCGCTCTCGGAGCGGCGATCGGCGTGGCTCGCACGCTCCGCGGCGACACCGGTGACGTGGCGACCGTCCCCGACTACCGGCAGGTCCAGGCCCTGCTTGCGGTGGCCGACACTCGGTAGCCGGTGCCGCCCGCCACCGCCGAACGCCCGTCGAGCGCGTGATCGCGACCACCATGCGCGACGAGCTGATCCTTGCGCGACTGCCCTGACGACACGCTAGTCCTTGCGCGACCGCGCGTTGAGCGCTGTTGCGCTGACCAGCCCGAGCGCCAGGAACCCGGCCGCGACGAGCAGCGCGATCCGGGTCGCGTCGGCGAATCCTTCCGACAGCGCCGAAGTCACCTCGGGCCCGGTCTGGCCGAACGTGCCGTCGTCCCCCTGCGCGCGGATCCCTGAGATCGTGCCGCCCGCGGAGTCCCTGGTCGCGGTGACCAGCTGTTCCTGCGCAGGCGGCGGCACCGCGGTGACCGGTTCGAGACTGGCGGTGAGGTTCTGCGCCAGCGAGATCGAGAGCACGGCGCCCAGAACGGCCGACCCGAGTGCGGCGCCGAGCTGGCGCACGGTGCTCTGGGTGGCCGAGCCCTGCCCGGATTTCTCGGTGGGGATGTCGGCGAGCACCGTCCCGGTCAGTTGCGCCGAGGCCAGCCCGAGACCGGCGCCGTAGATCGCCAGCAGCACCGCCAGCAGCCACGGCGACACCGTGGCGGACAGCACGAACGCCACCACCGCCACGCCGACGGCTTCGAGCGCCAAGCCGATGATCACGGTCCGTGGCGCGCCGAACGCGGCGGCGACGTGCCGGGCCGCGGCCCCGGAGGCGAACGCGCCCAGCGCCATCGCGGCCAGCACCAGACCCGCGCCCATCGTGGTCAGGCCGAGCGCGTTCACCAGGAACAGCGGCAGCACCAGCAGCAGACCGAATTCGCCGATCGCCACGGTGAGCGCCGTCAGGTTGCCCCAGCTGAACGTCGGCACCGCGAACAGGGTCAGGTCGAGGATCGCGGAGCGGTGGCTGCCGCGGGCGCGGTGCCGCTCCCACACCACGAACAGCACCAGGCAGAGCACACCGATCGCGCCGACGACCGGGACCACCGAGACCGGCGCGTCCGGGGGCCACTCGAACCCGAACACGCTGAACGGGGCGATCGGCGTCCACCAGCCCAGACTCTGCCCCTCGATCAGGGCGAAGATGACACCGCCGAAGCCGATCGCGCTGAGCAGCAGCCCATCCACGTCGAGACCCGGCTCGGTGATGGTCGCGCGGGTCTCGCGCACCGCGAACAGCGCGCCGACGATCACGGCGATCCCGATCGGGATGTTCACGAGGAAGATCCACGGCCAGGTGAAGTAGGTGGTCAGCCAGCCGCCGAGCAGCGGGCCGACCGCCGCCATGCCGGAGATCACCGCGCCCCACACCGCGAACGCGACGATCCGGTCCTTGCCACGGAAGGTCGCGTTCACGCTGGACAGGGTCGTCGGGAGCACGAAGGCGCCACCGACACCTTGGATGACACGGGCGATGATGAGCGAGGTCGCGTCGGTGGCGAGCGCGGCGAAGACGCTGCCGGTGAGGAACACCAGCACGCCGACGATGAACATGGTGCGCCGACCGAGCCGGTCACCGAGCCGTCCCGCGGTGAGCAGCAGGGCGGCGAACACCACCGAGTAGACGCTGTTGACCCATTGGGCGTCGGTCAGGTCGAGATCGAGGTCGGCGATGATCACCGGCAGCGCGACGCCGACGATGGTGCCGTCGACCACGATCATGGACAGCCCCGCCGCGAGCACCCCGAGCCCGATCCAGGCGCGCCGGTCGGCTCTCGGTTCCGCGTCGGCCGACTCTGCGGTCATGGGTGCCCCTTCCACGTCGACAGCCGGTGCCGAACGGCGCCGCCACGATTCCATCACCGGCCGCCGCCCGTTGCCGTCGCGCAATGCCGAGGCGGCACCGAATTTCCTCCTTTCGATGGATTCGCCCGCGTGGTGGTGATTCAGTCCTTGCGAACGACCCTCTCGCCGGCGCCCGGCTTCCACACCGTGATGTTCAGGTGGTCGTCGTCGACCTCGACGGTCGAGGCGCCGGTGAGATCGGCGACGTAGAAGTGGTCGAACTGCTGGCCGCGGATGTCGAACCCGCTGTCGTCGAAGAGCTGCTGGGCGAAGCGGGCGTGGACGGCTTCGTCGCGCAGGTCGGTGACGGCGCCGAACAGTTTGGCGTCACCGTCGGCGACGTTGGTGTCGACGGTGGCGGTGTGCAGGCAGAAGCGAGGGTCGCGGGCGAGGTCGTCGAATTTCCTGGTGTGCGGCATGCCGACCAGGACCAGCATGTCCTCGAAGACCATCGGCTCGATCGGGCTGATCCGCGGTGATCCGTCGGCGCGCACGGTACCGAGCATGCACAGGTTGCCGGTCGCCTGGTGCCTGCGCAGGAACAGGGCGGAGATTCGCGGTGCTTCTTCGGTGAACTGGCTCCACGTGGTCATAGGTCGAACAGTACGACCGAATCTTGCCATCCCCTGTCAGGTTTTCCGGCTAGTCTCGAGAACATGCGAGCGAGCAGGCTGGTGCAGCTGCTGCTCCTGTTGCAGACCAACGGCGGGGCGACCGCGACCGAGCTGGCACGGGAGCTGGAGGTGTCGGTGCGCACGGTGTACCGCGATGTCGAGGCACTCTCGGCAGCGGGCGTTCCGGTGTACAGCGAACCGGGGCGCGGTGGTGGCGTCCGGCTGATCGATGGGTACCGGACCCGGCTGACCGGTCTGACCTCCGGCGAGGCCGACGCGGTCCTGCTGGCCGGATTGCCCGGTGCCGCCGCCGACCTCGGGCTCGGCACCGTGCTGGCCACCGCCCAGCTGAAGATGCTGGCCGCGCTGCCGCCCGAACTGCGCGGCCGCGCCACCCGCATCGCCGAACGCGTCCACATCGATATGCCCGGGTGGTTCCACCGCCCGGACGACACCCCCACGCTGGCAGCGGTCGCCGACGCGCTGTGGCACGACCGCCGCCTGGCGATCAGCTACCGGCGCCGCGACAAGACCGTCGAGCGCACGATCGATCCGCTCGGCCTGGTCATGAAGGCGGGCACCTGGTACCTGGTCGCCCGCGAGGGCAGCGACACCCGCTCCTACCGGGCGAGCCGCATCGTCTCCGCCGAACCCACCGGCGAATCCTTCACCCGCCCCGCCGATTTCGACCTCACCGCGCACTGGTCGGCATCGGCGGACGAGTTCGCCCGTTCCATCCTGCGGGTCCGGGCGCGGTGTCGCGTCTCGGCCGACCAGCTGAGCCTGCTGCGCTTGATGAACGACCCGGCGGCGGTCCGCGAAGCGCTTGCCTCCGCGGGCCCACCGGACGACACCGGCTGGGTCGACATCACCATCCCCGGTGAGTCCTACGACATCCTCGCTCACGCCCTGCTCCCCCTCGGCGCCCACCTCGAAGTCCTCGGCCCACCCGAACTCCGCGCGACCATGGCCACCACCGCGGCCGCCATGCACGCCCGCTACCACGCATCGACCTGACCGCCGTCCGCGTCCCCGCATGCGGGAACGACGCGGAACCGAACGCACCCAGCGAGATCCCTACCCTCTGGCCGCAGCGCCGACCGGCACGAGTCGCCTCGTTTCTGCCGGAGCGGACGCGTCGGTCCGCGCCTTCGTTTGCTCGATCGGTTGAGGGTCACCAGGCCGACCACGGGGAAGTCCGAAACACGCTCTCGTGCACGGGGTCAGCACGTCCAGTCGAGAATCTCGCCCATCGCACGCAACGGGACGGACGCCGGCGTGAGCCGAAGTGCGGCGTCTCGCAAGGCGACCACCGGGGCCGCGGAGAGCTGGCCGATGGTGCCGATGCGGGCCGAGCGGGCGGCGATCATCCGGGTCCGGGGACGGCGTTCCCGGTCGTAGCGGGTCAGGCCGTCGGGTTCGGCGGCCAGGCGGGCCAGCACCACCGCGTCCTCGAGCGCCTGGCAGCCGCCCTGGCCGAGGTTCGGCGTCATGGCGTGGGCGGCGTCGCCGATCAGGGCGATGCGGCCCACGGTGAACGACGGGAGAGCGGGAATGTCGTAGATGTCGTTGTGCAGCACCGTGTTCGCGTCGGCGGCGGCCAGCAGCGCGGGGATCGGGTGATGCCAGCCGGCGAAGCGGGCGCGAACCTCGGCGAAAGTGCCCGGCGCGTGTTCGGGCGCGTTGTAGACGGCGAAGCAGTAGACGCGACCGTCGGCGAGCGGAGCCATCCCGAAACGTGCTCCGCGACCCCAGGTCTCACCGAACTCGGTCAGTTTCTCCGGCGGGTCGACCACCGCACGCCAGGCGGTGTACCCGGCGTATCGAGCCCGCACCTGGCCACAGACCGCGCGCCGGACCACACTGTGGATGCCGTCCGCGCCCACGACCAGATCCGCGGTCGACACCCCCACGGAGTGGACCACCGATCCGCCGGGTTCCGCCGCCGACACCGAGATATCCGGCCGCACCGCGTTATCGGGGAGCGCGGCGCGCAGGACGTCGAGCAACGCGGCGCGGTGGATCACCACCGGAGCGCCGAAGCGCTCGCGCAGCGTCGCCACATCGGTGCGCGCGAGCCACCGGCCCCGCGCATCGCGGATGCCGGCCGACGCGTCCTCGATCGCCTGCGCCCGCACCGCGGCCCCGACGCCGAGCGCGTCGAGTGCCCGCAGGGCGTTGGACCACAACGAGATTCCCGACCCGACCTCGGCGATCTCCGGCGACCGCTCCAGCACTTCGACCGACCAGCCCCGCCGCGTCAACGCCAGCGCGGTGGCCAGTCCCCCGATGCCACCCCCGACGACAATCGCTGTGGACATCGCGCTCTCCCCTCGTTGCAGGTACCGGCTCACCGTACTACTTCTGTAGTGAAAGACACTACTCCTGTAGTGTTCGACACTACGGGCGTAGTATCGTCGAGTGGGCACGAAACGCGAACAGATTCTCGACGCCGCTATCGATGTACTGGGCACGCGCGGGCCACGAGCCCTGACCCATCGCGCGGCCGACGAGGCGGCGGGCGTCCCCAGCGGATCGGCCTCCAACTACTTCCGCACCCGCGAAGCCCTGCTGATCGGCGTCACCGAACGGCTCGAGGATCGCGACCGCACCGACTGGGAGACGCTGAACCGCCTGCTCGGGCCCGCCACGGTCGAGCACCTCGTCGAAGGTCTCGCCCTGTTCGTCCTGCACGCCACCGGACCCGATCGGACCCGGACCCTGGCCCGGTTCGCGCTGTTCAGCGAGGCTCAGACGATGCCCGCGCTGCACGAGTCACTGCAGCGCGGGCATCGTCGGCTCCGGGAATGGGCGATCGAGATGGCGGCGCGGGTCGGGATCGCCGCCGGGGACACGGCGATCCTGGTCGACTATCTCGACGGAGTCGTCGTGCACCGGCTCGGCGGCGCGGGGACCGAGACCGATCCCCGCGCCGCGATCGGCCGATTGGTCGGCGCGCTGACCGTCAGCTGACCACGGCGAACAGCAACGCCGCCACCGCGAAACTCACCACCGACAGGATGGTTTCGAGGACGGTCCAGGTCTGCAGCGTCTGCTTCACGGTCATGTTGAAGTACTTCGAGATGATCCAGAAACCACCGTCGTTGACGTGGCTGAGGACGATCGAACCGGCCGCGATCGCCATCGCGATCAGGGCGATCGACATCTGCGAGTAGCCCTGGTCGGTCACCAGTGGCGCGACGATGCCGCCGGTGGTGACGATGGCGACCGTCGCCGAACCCTGGGCGATCCGCAGCCCACAGCTGATCAGGTAGGCGAGCACGATCACGGGCAGACCGGCCGCGGACATGGTGTCGGCGAGCGCAGTGCCGATGCCGGTGGCGGAGATGACCTTGCCGAAGAACGCGCCCGCGCCGACCACCAGCAGCACCATGCCGACCGGCTTGAGCGATTCGGCGGTGATGGTGCTCAGTTCCTGCACCGTCGAGCCGCGCCGGATACCGAGCAGGTAGAACGCCACCAGCACGGTGATGAGCAGCGCGACCGCGGGTGTGCCGAAGAAGGTGAGCACCTGCAGCAGGGCCGAATCCTTGTCCAGCAGTTGGTAACCGAAGGTCGCGCCGAGGATCAGCACCAGCGGAATCGCGATGATCGCCCCGATCAGGGCCACCGAGGGCGGCGACTTCACGATGACGGCCGTGCCGCCGGAACCTTCGACGGAACCTTCCGCACCGTCACCCGAGCGTGCCCCGTTGGGCTCGAGCGGCACGAATTCGGCGGGCACCGCGACCTGCACACGATTGCCGATCCAGGTACCCCACACGATGCCCGCGGCGAGGAAACCCGGGATGCCACAGACGAATCCCATGATGATCAGCCAGCCCAGGCTCACCCCGAGCAGACCGCCCAGCGCGACCGGACCGGGGTGCGGCGGCAGGAAGGCGTGCGTCATGGACAGACCGGCCAGCATCGGCATGGCATAGAGCACCAGCGAGCGCCCGCCGCGCTTGGCCGCGACGTAGACCAGCGGCGCCAGGACGAAGATGCCGATGTCGAAGAAGACGGGAATGCCGAAGATGAGGCCGAGCAGGCCCATCGCGACGGGAGCGCCCTTCTCGCCGAACGTCTTCAGCAGTTTGTCGGTGAGAACGTCGGCACCACCGGATCGTTCGAGGATCGCGCCGAGCACGGTGCCGAGACCGATGATGACGGCGATGTGCCCGAGGATGCCGCCGAAGCCGGTCTCCAGTAGTGACTCACCGGCTTTCAATGGTGTGCCGACGAGCTGAGAGACCGGGAGTCCCGCGGCCAGCGCCAGCAACAGACCGGTCAGCAGCAGCGCGACGAACGGCTCCAGTTTGACCTTGATGATGGCGATGAGCAGTACGGCGATCGCGAGACCGCACAGCACCAGCAACCCGGGGGTGGTGGTGCGCAACCAGTCGACAGTGGCGCCCATGGGGATACCTCTCAATCAAGCGAATGGACGAAGCGTGCGGCTTTGGAGCCGATGTGGGACCAGCGCGAACTCGCTACGTCCAGTGGGGCGACCACCTCGGTGCCCGCGGTGACGGCGATCGCTCCCGCCTGCAGGAAATCGCGGGCGTTGTGGGTGTTGACGCCGCCGGAGGGGATCAGGAACACGTGCGGGAACGGACCGAGCAGATCCTTCAGATAGGCGGGGCCGAGCGCGCGCGCCGGGAAGATCTTGACCGCGGCCGCGCCCATCTCGACGGCCGCGAGCACCTCCGACGGGGTGAACGCCCCCATCACGACCGGGATGCCGTGCGCGATGGCGACGTCGGCCACCTCGGGCCGCAGCGCGGGCGTCACCAGGAACTTCGCGCCCACCTCGATCGCGGCCTCGGCCTGATCACGCGTGGTCACGGTGCCCACGCCGACCACGGCGGCGCTCGCCGCCGAGGCCTTGCGGACGGCGTCGAGCACGCCGAGGGTGGTGAAGGTGAGCTCGACGGCGCGGATGCCCGCACCGGCCAGTGCTTCGGCGAGCGCGACCGGGTCGGGGATGGCGGGTGCGCGCACCACGGTGAGCGCACGGTCGGCGCGGATCACCGCCAGCGCCTCGGACGACGAGCTCTGCAGCGGGTTCATCGGGTCTCCTCTCGCTTGGCATCCATCCGCAGCGCGCGACCGGCACGCGCTCCGGTCGCACTGCCGTTCTCCACCGCGAATTCGCCGTTGACCAGCACATGCTGGATGCCGATTGCCTGTTGTCGGGGATGCTCGAACGTCGCCGTGTCGTGGATCGTCGCCGGATCGAAGACGACCAGGTCCGCGGCGAGACCGGGGCGGATCAGGCCGCGCTCGGCCAGTCGCAGCCGGGCGGCGGGCCTGCCGGTGAGGTGGTGCACGCACTCCTCCAGCCCGAGGATGCCCAGCTCACGGACGTAGCGGGACAGGTAGCGCGGGAAGGTGCCCCAGGCGCGCGGATGCGGCCGGGCCCCGACGAGCAGACCGTCGCTACCGCCCATGTGGCCCGCGTCGACCATGATCGCGCGCACGTTCTCCTCGTGGCCGACGTGCTGCAGGATCGTGGTCGCCAGCTGGTCGCGGCGCAGCAGATCGAAGAAGACCTCGACCGGCGCCCGGTTCTCGTCGTCGGCGATCTGCTCGATGGTGCGTCCGACGTAGGCCGACAGCGTGTCGTCGCCGACGCCGCTGATCTGGATCGTCTCCCATTCGACGGTGACGCCGTGGCATCCGTCGGACCCGTTGACGTTCACGTCCGCGGTGATCCGGGCGCGTTCCGCGGCGTCGTCGAGCCGGGCCAGCGCCGCATCGGGCCCACCCGACATCGCCCAGCTCGGCAGCAGCGCCGACAGCGTGGTCGAGCCGGGCAGGTACGGATAGGTGTCGAGGGTGATGTCGCAGCCGTCGGCGCGGGCCTGGGCGACCATCGTGAGGAAGTCCGGTGCGCGGCCGCGGTTCACGCCGAAATTCATGGTGGCGTGGGTCAGGTGCAGCGCGCAGCCGGTGACCTTCGCCAGGCCCATCATCTCCGCGTAGGCCGCCAGCGCGCCCGCGCCGTAGGAGCGGGTGTGCGGCGCGTAGAAGCCGCCGTAGGAGGCGACGACCGCGCACAGCGCGGCGAGTTCGCCGGTGTCGGCGTACATCCCGGGGGTGTAGGTGAGCCCGCTGGACATGCCGACCGCGCCCTCGTCGAGCCCCTGCGCCAGCAGCGCGCACATCCGGTCGATCTCGGCGGTGGTGGCCGGGCGCTGGTCGGTGCCGACGACGAGCAACCGCAGCGTGCCCTGCGGCACCAGGTAGGCGGCGTTGGGCGTGATGCCCTGGTCGAGCCGGTCCAGGTACTCCCCGACGGTGCGCCAGGAGAAGTCGAAGTCGCCCGGGTTGCCGTTCCAGCCGGCGATCTGCTTGCGCACCACCGCGAGCGCGGCGTCGTCGATCGGCGCGTAGGACAGGCCGTCCTGGCCGATCACCTCGGTGGTGACGCCCTGGGTGATCTTCGGGAAGTGGTCGGGGTGGGTCAGCAGGTAGAGGTCCGAATGCGCGTGCATGTCGATGAAGCCGGGACACAGCACCGAACCCTGGTGCGCTGCAACCACTCTCGCGGTGGTGGCGTCGATCGATCCCGGCGCCGACACCTCGGCGATGCGCCCGGCGCGGACCAGGACGTCGCCGCGGCGGCGCGGGTCGCCGGTGCCGTCGACGATGTCGATATCACGAAACAGCAAGTCGGTCATGGTCATCGGTCAGAAGTAGGTGCGAATCAGGTCGACCACGCACGGGCGGTCGGCCGCCGCGTCGTCGATCACCGGGATGAGCCGCCACTTGTCGAACGCCGTACACGGATGCGACAAGCCGAGCCGCACGATGCTGCCGACCGGCAGATCGGCGGCATCGGCGCCGGGCAGGCGCAGGAAGGTGTGCTGATCATTGAGCGCGCTGACGTGCGCGCCCGCGGGCAGCGCACCGCCGACCACCAGCTGCGGCACCGGCAGGCCCTCGTCGAAGGGGAAGTCGCGTTTGCCGCCGTCGAGCAGCGCCAGTTCCGGTTCCGGCCGGGAGACCACGCGGGCCCAGCCGTGCATCGCGGCCCGCAGACCGGGGTCGACGGCGGGCGCGGCCAGCGGGGAGATGCCGGCGTAGAAGCCGTCGTCGTGAACGAGGTAGGCGCCACTGCGCAGGACGACCGTCGTGGTCGCGTCGGCCAGCCCGGCCAGTTCCTCGACGACGAGCTCGGGATAGGCACTGCCGCCGGCGGTGACGATCGCCGGACCGGCATAGGCCCCGGCCGCGGCGAGTTCGGTGTGCAGGGCGGCCAATTCGCCGAGATAGCCGCGCACGGCCGCGACGCCCGCGCTGCTGCGATCGTGGGCCAGCGCGCCTTCGTACCCCGCGACGCCGGCGAGCTCGAGCCGGTCGCCGGCCCGCAGCGCGGCCACGACGGCGTGCGCTTCGGCGCGGGTGCGTGCGCCGGTGCGCCCGTGCGGGCCGCCGAGTTCGACCAGCACCCGGACCCGGGGGCCGGGCGGGGTGTCGCGCAGGATCTTGTCCATCAGTTCGACGGTGGCGACGCTGTCGGCCCAGCAGTAGAACTCGAACCCGGCATCGCGCGCGGATTCCGCGGCGACCCAGGTCAAGGCGGCCGGGTCGACGAGCGCGTTGGCGAGCATGATCCGCCCGACGCCGAACGATCGCGCGACCTGGGCCTGCCAGCCGGTGGCCAGCGTGATCGCCCACGACCCCGCGGCGAGCTGCGCACGCCAGAGCTGGGGCGCCATCGTGGTCTTGCCGTGTGGCGCCAGCGCGACACCCGCCGCGGCGGTCCACCGCGCCATCAGCGCGATATTGGCGTCGAGGAGCCCGCGGTCGAGGGTGAGCAGCGGCGTTTCCCACCGGTCCAGTTCCGGTGCGTCCGCGAGGTATTCGCGCACGGTCCGCCCCCATGCCGCGGGCGGCACGCTCTTGTCGCGCGGGCCGATCGCCTCGTCGGCGAGCGCGTCCACGACGGCATTGTCGATCGTCACAGCAGCCCTTTCCGTCGATCGACCGAGCTACTCCCGGCCGATCGGTCATATCGGATAAACATTGCATAATGTGCAACGCCGGTTGCACTGAATGTTTCTGCTCGTTATTGTGCATCCCAGAGGCAGTGACCGCAAGCACGAAAGGGCGGAATAGGTGACCCAGGCAACATCAGCGCCGCCCAGGGCGGTCACCGTGGGCGAGGGGCTGGCCGTGCTCGTCGCCCGCCCCGGACCGCTGGAGCAGTCCCCGCATTTCGACCGGAGCGCGGGTGGCGCCGAGGCCAATGTGGCCACTGTGCTCACCCAGCTCGGGGTCGCGGCGGCCTGGCTCTCCCGGGTGGGCGACGACGGCTTCGGGCGCTACCTGGTCGCGCAACTGGCGGCCCAAGGGGTCGACGTCGGCGCGGTGGCCGTCGATCCGGACCGGCCGACCGGTCTCTACGTCAAGGAACGCGGCAGCGGGTCGGGCGCGGCCCACGACCTGCCCGCGCACGCCAGCCGCATGCACTACTACCGGGCCGGGTCCGCCGCCAGCGCCCTGTCCCCCGCCGATCTCGCGACCCGAACGGCGGCCGGCCTGCTCGACGGCACCGATCTGGTGCATTTCACCGGCATCACCCCGGCGCTGTCGGAGTCGGCGAGCCAGCTCACCCGCACGCTGATCGCGCTGCCCCGGCGCGGCCGGCTGGTGAGCTTCGACCTGAATTACCGCCCGGCACTGTGGGGTTCGCGGGTCGACGAGGCCGCCGACGAACTCGCCGCCCATGTCCGCGGCGCCGACGTGGTGCTGCTCGGCGCCGACGAGGCACAGGAGATCTTCGGCACCGGCGATCCGGCCGCGCTCCGCGCGCTGTTCCCCGAACCGGCCCAGCTCATCGTCAAGAACGACAAGCACACCGTCACCGGATTCGACGGCGACACCGCCGTCGAGGTACCCGCGCTGGCGCTCGAGCTCACCGAACGGATCGGCGCCGGCGACGCTTTCGCCGGCGGCTACCTCGCCGCCCTGCTGCACGGCGCCGACCTGCGCACCCGGCTGCGCTACGGCCACCTGTGCGCCGCCGCCGCCCTCACCGCGGCCGGTGACGCGGCGAAAATACCTCCGGTGCACGACATTCGGCGACTGGCGCAGCTGCCCGCGGCGGACTGGGCCGGGCTGCGCTATCCGGACGCACTGGATGGGACGATCAGGCCATGAGTCAAAGCGTGTCGCGCGCCCTGTCCATTCTCATCGCCCTCGGCGAGGACTCACAGTCCCTCGACGAGCTGGCCGGGCGGCTCGGCGTGCACAAGTCGACGGTGCTGCGACTGCTGCAGACCATGCAGGCCGAACGCTTCGTCGTGCGCGACAACGCCCACCGGTACTCGCTCGGCACCCGCATGTTCGAGTTGGCCAGTCACGCGCTGGAGAGCCGCGATGTCCGCACCGTCGCCCGCCCGCACCTGAGCGCGCTGGGCGCGGCCACCGGGCAGACCGTCCACCTGGCCGCCTACGAATCCGGCGACGCCGTCTACATCGACAAGGTCGACGCCGAACAAGCGGTCCGGATGTACTCGCGGATCGGCAGGCCGGCGCCGCTGCACTGCACGGCGGTCGGCAAGGTCCTGGTCGCGGCCCTGCCGCGGGCCGAGTGGCGCGCGGTCGCCGCGCGGCTGGACTACCACCCCTTCACCACCCGCACCCTGCGCACGCCCGAGCAGTACCTGGCCGAGCTGGAACTGGTCGCCACCCAGGGCTTCGCCGAGGACCATGAGGAACATGAGAGCTTCGTCAACTGCATCGGCGTGCCGGTGCGCGACGGGATCGGCGCGGTGGTGGCCGCCGTGTCGGTCTCGGTGCCCGACGTGCTGCTCGACCATGATCAGGTGCTGGCGCTGTTGCCGCAGGTCAAGGCGACCGCTGACGCCATCTCCACCGAACTCGGCTGGGCCCCCCGCCGAGACGTCACCGCGAGGAAAGGCTGAACTCCATGGGTACCGAGAAGTCCGAGAAGATCGCCGTGCGCACCGCCGACGCACCCGCGCCCGCGCACACGTTCTCCCAGGGTGTCCGTAAGGGCCCGTTCGTACAGGTCTCGGGCCAGGGCCCGGTCGACCCGGAGACCAACGAGTACCTGCACCCCGGCGACGTCGCCGCCCAGACCACCCGCACGCTGATGAACGTCAAGGCCATCGTCGACGCCTCGGGCGCCACTTTCGACGATGTGGTGATGTTGCGCGTCTATCTCACCCGAAGGGAGGATTTCGCCGTCATGAACCAGGCGTATGGTGAATTCGTCACCAAGCACACGACCGGTGACGTGCTGCCGTCCCGTACCACCGTCTTCACCGGCTTGCCGCGTGCGGAGATGCTGGTCGAGATCGACGCCATCGCCGTCGTAACGGACTGAGCCACAACGTTTCCGGTGATGTCTGATGACATCACGCACCACCCGTGTTGAGATGGGGCGGCCCCTCCGGGGGCTGCTCCGCCCGTTCTACCCGAGGATCAGCCATGTTCGCCAAGATCGCCCGCCCGCTCGCCGTCGCCGCACTCGCCCTCTCCGTGACCACCGTCGGCGCGGGTACCGCCTCGGCCGCCGCCGCCGAGCCTGTCGTCGGCTCGGTCGCCGTCTGCATCGGTATTCCGGTCGGCCCGGTGACCGTCACCTTCTGCGTGTAGCGGCTAACCCGAGTTACGCAAGGCGGTGGCCAGGCCGTTCATGGTGAGCAGGATGCCCCGCTTCACCAGTTCGGAATCGTCACCGCCGCGCAGCCTGCGCAACAGATCCACCTGCAACTGATTGAGCGGTTCCAGGTAGGGGAAGCGGTTGTGGATCGACTCCGCCAGTGACGGGTTGTCGCTGAGCAGCTCCTCGTGGCCGGTCACGGCCAGGTACATGCGGATGGTGCGGGCGTGCTCGTCGCGGATCATCCCGAAGATCTGCGCGCGCAGCGCCGGATCCTCGACCAGGTCGGCGTAGCGGGCGGCGATGTCGAGATCGCTCTTGGCCATCACCTGGGCCAGGTTCGACAGCACCGTCCGGAAGAACGGCCAGCGCTGGTAGAGGTCGGTGAGCCGGGCCAGTCGCCGCGGGTCGTCGCCGACCCAGTCCTCGAGTGCGGTGCCGGTGCCGTACCAGCCCGGCAGCATCACGCGCGCCTGGCTCCAGGCCATCACCCACGGGATCGCGCGCAGGTCCGCCACCGAATTGGTGGGTTTGCGCGAGGCCGGGCGGCTACCGATATTGAGGTCGCCGACCTCGGCGACCGGGGTGGACTGCCGGAAGTACTCGACGAAGCCCGGGGTGTCGTGCACGAGGCGCCCATAGGCGGTGCGAGCCCGGGCCGCCAGATCGTCGAGCAGTTCGTAGGCCGGTTCGGCGGCCTCGCCCAGGCCTTCGACATCCAGCAGCGTCGATTCCAGGGTGCCCGCGATCAGCGACTCCAGATTGCGGTGTGCCGCACCCTGTTCGGAGTACTTCGCCGCGATCACCTCGCCCTGTTCGGTGAGCCGCAGCGAGCCCCGCACCGCGCCCGCGGGCTGGGCCAGGATGGCGTCGTAGCTGCGGCCACCACCACGGCCGACGGTGCCGCCGCGGCCGTGGAACAGCCGCAACCGGATGCCCGACTTGCGGGCCACCTCCACCAGATCCAGCTCCGCCCGGTACAGCGCCCAGTTCGCGGCCAGATACCCGCCGTCCTTGTTCGAATCCGAGTAACCGAGCATCACCTCCTGCCGCATCCCCGCCGCGGCGACCAGCTCGCGATACACCGGAACGTCCAGCACCGCCGACAGCGTCGCCGAGCCGGCCCCCAGGTCCTCGATGGTCTCGAACAGCGGGACGATGCCGACCGGGCTGCTCGGCGTGCCCTCGGCGGTGCCCGGATCGAGAATGCCCGCTTCCTTGAGCAGCAGGGCCGCCTCGAGCATGTCGCTGACCGAGGTACACATGCTGATGATGTAGTTCGGGATGGCGGCGGCACCGAAGGTGTCGATCACCTCCTTGCCTGCGCGCAGCACGCCCAGCTCTTTGGCGGCGAGCTCGCTCAGCTGCGCGTGCGGGCCGAGCAGCGGCCTGCGGGTGCGCAATTCGTTCGACAGCAGCTCGACGCGCTGGGCCTCGGACAGACTCGGGTAGTCGGCGTGCACGCCCGACCAGGCCAGTAGTTCGGTGACGACCTGCTCGTGCACCTCGGAGTTCTGCCGCATGTCCAGGGCCTGCAGGTGGAAGCCGAAGGTCTCGATGGCGTGGCGCAGCGCGGCGAGCCGGTCGTCGGCGAGCAGGGCGTCGCCGCCGGCCCGCAGCGAGAAATCGACCGCGTCGAGGTCGTCGAGCACCGCCTGCGGGGTGGCGTACGGCGCAGCGGCCGCGGCGAGACCGTTCTCGGGCAGTGTGCCCAGCGCCAGTTCGGCGGTGACGCTGAGCCGGGCCCGGATCGCGTGCAGCGCACGGCGATACGGCTCGTCGGCGAAGACGTCCGGGTCGCGGTAGCCCGCCTCGGCGAGCACGGCGACCGCGGGGCTCACCTGGACCAGCCGGGCCGACAGGGACAGCGTCTTCTCCAGCTCGACCAGTTCGTCCAGGTACCGGCCGAAGGCGTAGGCGGCGGCCTGCTCGGCCGCGGTGTGCACGACTTCGGCTGTCACATAGGGGTTTCCGTCGCGGTCGCCGCCGATCCACGAGCCGGGGCGCAGGATCGGGCGCGGCAGCAGCTCGGCCTCGGGCCAGCGGAACCGCAGCGCGGCGCGCACCTGCGCGTTGATCGCCGGGATGACGTCGTAGAGGGTCAGGTCGTAGTAGCGCAGGCCGACCGAGATCTCGTCCTGGATGCGCAAGCGCGCCAACCGGATCAGCGCCGTGCGCCACAGGGTGAGGACTTCGCGGCGGATCCGCAGTTCGGAATCGTCGAAGCCGGGATCACCGGGTTCGAGTCTGCGCCGCAGCCGCATCAGTTCGGTGATCTTGGCCTGCACGTCGAAGACGGTGCGCCTGCGGGTCTCGGTCGGGTGCGCGGTGATCACCGGGGAGACCAGCGCGTCGGTGAGCAGGTCGGCCACCGTCGAGCCGTCGAGCCCGGCCGCGTCGAGTTTGTCGTAGGTGGCCGCCAGCGAGGAGTCCTGCGGCGGCTCGCCCGCCGAGACGTGCGCGGCGCGGCGGCGGTCGCGCTGGATGTCCTCGGCGAGGTTGGCCAGCAGTACGAAGTAGCTGAACGCCCGGATCAGCGGAATCGCGATCTCGGTCGGCGTGCCGTCGAGCATGTCGGCGACCGCGCTGCGTTCGACCTCCTCGCGGCGCACCCGGAACGCCTCGGTGCGCACCCGCTCGATCAGGTCGAACACCTCCGGACCCTCGTGGTCGCGGATGGTGTCGCCCAGGATGCCGCCCAGAAACCGGATGTCCTCGCGCAGCGGCCGGGTGGCTTCCTGCTCCTGCACAATTCGCGATTCGCCCATGGAAAGACAGTATTGCGGCCGTCGCCGTCCCGCGACCCGGCGACGCGCCCCGCCTCGGCCACGACGCCCGTGGCGCTCGGCCGGGGCCGAGCACCACGCGGCCCCGATCAGCCCTTCTGACGGCCGGTGAAGCGGATCTGGTTGCCCCAGGGATCGACGAAGGCGCAATCGCGGCCGTACTGCTGGTCGACCGGAGGCTGGGCGACCGTGGCGCCGAGGTCGCGGACGCGGGTGAAGGTGGCGTCGACGTCGTCGGTGGCGAAGATGATGGTGGACTGCATCCCGCCGTCGAGACGGGCCCGGGCGGCGGCGCGGCGGGCCTCGTCGGGCGCCATCTGCGGAACCTCGAGCACGAATTCGATGGTGGGCTGGCCGACCGGGCCCAGCGACAGCCAGCGGGCGTCCTCGACGAACGGCATATCGGTGCGGACTTCCAGGCCGATCACGTCCTGATAGAACGTCTTGGCCTCGTCCTGGTCGCCGACCAGCAGCATGACGTGGGTGAGCGCGAGGTCTTCACCGGGGCGCATGGGGTATCTCCTTCGGTACCGGGATCGTGAGCGTGCGGTTCAGCCTAGCCAGCACACCTACAACGACCGGATCACCCGCGCCGGATTCCCCGCCGCGAACACCCGGTCGGGCAGGTCGCGGGTGACCACGCTGCCCGCGCCGACCACCACGTCGTCGCCGATGGTCACGCCGGGGCACACGATCACCCCGCCGCCGAACCACGCGTTGTCGCCGATCCGGATCGGTGCCGCGGATTCCCAACGCCGCCTGCGCTTGTCGTGATCCTCCATCGGATGCAGGGCCGTCAGCAGCTGACAGCGCGGCCCGATCGAGCAGTCGTCGCCGATGACGATCGGCGCGCAGTCGAGCAGGATCGCGTCGTAGTTGAGGAAGCTGTTCGTCCCGATCTCGATGAGATAGCCGTAGTCACACTGGAACCGGGGCATGATCCACGATCCCTCCCCCAGCTTGCCCAGCAGGTCGCCGAGCAACTCGGTCCGGCGCCCGGTCTCGTCGGGACCGGTCCGGTTGAACTCGTCGCACAACCGCTGCGCCCGTTGCCGTTCGGCCACCAGTTCGGGATCGCTGTCCTGGTACAACTGCCCGCTCAGCATCCACTGTTTCTGCTCGCCCATTGCGCCGAGTGTAGGGGCGACCCGCGTCGCGCCATTGCCTGCCGACGGCCGGATCGTTAGCGTGGTTCACCATGGTGTCGATGACGCATCTCGTGTCCTTCGCGGGATTGGCCTTCCTGCTCGTCGTGGTTCCCGGGCCGAGCGTGCTGTTCACGATCAGCCGGGCCCTCACGGTCGGCAGGCGGGCGGCGGTGCTGACGGTGGTCGGCAACTCGGCCGGGGTGTACGTCCAGGTCGTGGCGGTCGCCGTCGGGCTCGGCGCGCTGGTGGCCACTTCGGTGGCGGTGTTCACCGCCGTGAAACTGGTCGGCGCGCTGTATCTGGTCTATCTGGGGATCCAGGCGATCCGGCGCCGGGCCGATCTCGCCGGGGCGCTCCAGCCCGGCCGTGCCGAGCCCGGCTATTCCACCCTCGGGGTGCTGCGCGACGGGTTCGTCGTCGGCTTCGCCAATCCGAAGACCATCGTCTTCCTGGCGGCGCTGCTGCCGCAGTTCGTCGATACCGCCCGCGGTGGCGTCCCGCAGCAGATGCTGGTGCTCGGCATCTGCATCCCGCTGTTCGGGCTGATCTTCGACACGCTGTGGGCGCTGGCGGCGAACTCCGTGCGCGGCTGGCTGGCCCGCACGCCACGCCGGATGGCCGCGGTCGGTGGCACCAGCGGACTGATGATGATCGGGCTGGGCACCTCGCTGGCCTTCACGGGGCGCAAGGACTGACCTCCGCGTATGCCGCGGCGGCGCCGCGAACGTAGGGTCGATGTCGTGACGACAGCGCGCACCCGACACAACTACACCGGCACCTCGGTCGCCGAGCGGCAGGTCGAGCGGCGCGCGCTGTTCCTCGAAGCGGGGCTGACCGTGTTCGCGGAGAAGTCGTATGCCAACAGTTCCCTGACCGACGTGTGCGCGGCGGCGGGACTGTCGCGACGCCAGTTCTACGAGCAGTTCGCCGGGCGCGAGGAACTACTCGTCGCCGTCTACGACTCGGTGCAGGGCAAGGCCAGGGACGCGGTCGCCACGGCGCTGGCGGCGGCCGGGACCGACGACCTGCGCGCCCTCATCGACGCCGCGGTGCGCGCCTACACGAAGGCGATCACCGACGACATCCGGTGCGTCACCGTGGCTTTCGTGGAGATCGTCGGTGTGAGCCCGGCGATCGAGGCGCATCGCGCGCAGGTCAGGGACCAGTGGGGTGAGGTGGTGGCCGCGATCGCGCAGGGCCGCGACGGAGTGCGGACACCCCCGGGCGGCTGGCGGGTCGCGATGGCCGCGTTCATCGGCGCTGTCAACGGCGCGGTGCATCAGTGGAGCCTGGACGACCCGCGGCCACCCGTGGACGAGCTCGTCGACGTCTTCTCCACCCTGCTCAATGCCCTGACCGCGGCCTGATCCCCCGGTCGCTGATTGCGATCTACGCCACACCCGTGCCATAGTAGCCGTCATTGAGACGAAGGCGTCTCAATTCACGTGAGGACTGTGCACGATGAGATCTCCCTTCGCTCTGCGATGGATGGCCCTGGCCACGGGCGTGCTCGCGGCCGCAACGGTCGTGGTGGCCGGACCGGTCGCGGCCGACCCGGCGATTGTGGCGCCGGCCCCGGTGATCCCGCTCCCGCCCGAACTGGATCCGGGCTTCTACCTGCCACCCGCCGAGGTCGTGGCCGCTACGGCGCCGGGCGCGATCATCGCCGCCCGGCAGGTGCGCATCGCCGATTTCGGCCTGCTGCCGATCGACGTCGACGCCTGGCAGGTGTCCTACCGCTCCAACAACAGCCGCGACGAGGCGATCCCCGCGGTCGCCACCGTGATCAAGCCGCGCGGCCAGGCGCCGGAGCCGCGCAAGCTGCTCTCGGTGCAGCTGGCCGAGGACTCGACCGCGGGCTATTGCGCGCCCTCCTATGCGCTGCAACATCTTTCGGCAGCCCCGCTGGCTGGACAGATCGTGGTGCCCGCCGAATTCCTGTTCGCCCAGGCCGCGCTGGCGCAGGGTTGGGCTGTCGTCGTTCCGGACCACCAGGGCCCGAATTCGGCCTACGCGGCCGGGCCGCTGGCCGGGCGGATCACCCTCGACGGCATCCGCGCGGCGACCTCGTTCGCGCCGCTCGAGGTGGGTCCGACCGCGCCGGTCGGGCTCTACGGCTACTCCGGCGGCTCGATCGCGACCGGTCACGCCGCCGAGCTGAAGAGCACCTACGCGCCCGAGCTGAACATCGTCGGCGCGGCCGAGGGCGGGGTGGGTGCCGATCTCGGCGCCGCGCTGAGTATGGCGAACAACCAGCTCACCTCGGGCCTCGTCTTCGCCGCGGTGCTCGGCCTCACCCGCGAGTACCCGGACTTCGCCGCCTACCTCGATCAGCGGCTCGATCCACTCGGCAAGGGCCTGACCGCGATCAAGTCGCCGCTGTGCGTGCAGTACCAGTCGGCGCTGCTGCCGTTCCTGAACCTGACCGGCATGATCGGCTCCGACGGCAACCCCCTGGACGACCCGCCGGTCGCGACGATGCTCGACGACACCCGCATGGGCAAGGCCACCCCCGATATGCCGATGTTCCTGTGGCATTCCGCGTGGGACGAGATCCTGCCGCTGGGCGCGACCGACACCCTGGTCGACACCTACTGCCGGGACCCCAAGACCTCTCTCACCTACACCCGCGACCACGCCAGCGAGCACATCGTCGCCGAGGTGGTCGGCGGACCCGCCGCGCTGCTGTGGCTGCGCGACCGGCTCGACGGCATTCCCGCACCCACCGGCTGCACCATCTCCGACGCGGGCACCATGGCCGCCACTCCGGGCGCGCTCGACTTCCTCGGCGACACCCTGTCGGCGAAGTTCGCCACCCTGTTCGGCAGGCCGCTGGGCAGCCGCTGAGCGCGCGCCGGGGTGCGGCCGAGACCGCGCCCCGGCGAAATCCCCTGCGGCGAAGGAGTCTTCGCCGACACCGGTCGCCCTTCCCGCGCACCGGCGAAATCGGTGATACAGGTTGACGTTCGATGTTGATTTGTCTCATACTCGCCGGGTTCGTCGATCATGAGCAGGAGGTGCCCGGTTGACCGACAACGCACGGGCTGCGCTGGAGATACTCCGCGATGCGGGCCAGTTCAAGTGGTATGTCATTCCGCTACTACTGATGGTCATCTACATCTACGCGGTGGAAGTCGAGCGCCGGAACTGGAATGTGCTGTTCGCGGGGCTCGCGCTGTGGGGCATGGACTGGTTCAACGAGATCTGGAATTCGCTGGTCTTCCACGTCACCGATCGGGCGCCGGTCTGGGGCGCGAGCGGGCCGACGGCGTATCAGATCCTGATCGGGCTCAATATCGAGATCTGCTTCATGTTCGCGATCATGGGCGTCGCGGCGGCGAAGATGCTGCCGCCCAAGGAGACCCGGATCGCCGGGCTGCCGAACCGGCCGGTGCTGATCGCGGTGAACTCGGCGGCGGCGGTCGGCGTCGAAGTGCTGCTCAACAAGGCGGGCGTGCTCACCTGGGATTGGTCGTGGTGGCAGCCGGGCTTCCCGTTCCTCATCTGGATCATCGGCTACGTACCGTTCTTCGCCGCCTGCTTCGCCGTGCACGACCTGCCCAGCGTGCGGAGTAAGGCGCTGGTCGTCGGCACCATCTTCGGCATCGACGTGATCGCCCTGATCGCCTTCGGCGCGGCGGGGTGGCTGTGAGGCGCGGGCACGCTGTCCCGGCGTGGTGACGGCAACCTGTACGTGAAGAGGCCGCCGCCCTGGGTGGCCGGCGCACCGTGGTGCTGCCGGGCGGCGGCCTGGCGGGCACGATCGCCGGCGTCTCGGCCGACGCCGACGAACTGGTGACGATCGACCGCGACGGCCGGTTCATCACCATGGATCACCCGCTCAGCGCGCCCAGGGACTGGAACTGGAGCAGCCGGTACGGCACGCCGCTGTGGACCGGGCCGGGCAACCCCTGCCGCCGGGGACGCTGACCCGGTCGTGGTCGGTGTTGTCCCCCGACGAGGATCACGTCTGGACCGACATGGCGGGCAACGAGCATCCGGTCGGCGGGGTCAGCTCACCTCCCGGTGCCGGGGCTGGACGCGGTGCAGCAGGACCTGTTCGAGCAGGGCCACCAGGACATCGCGGACGGAGTCGCGGTCACGGGCGTCGCAGTCCAGGACCGGGATCCAGTCGTCGAGGCCGAGGGCTTCGCGGACCTCGGCGAGGTCGAAGTGGGTGGCGTCGTCGAAGCGGTTGACCACGACGACGAATGGGGTGTTGTGCTCCTCGAAGTAGTCCAGCACCGGGTAGCAGTCCTCGACGCGACCGGTGTCGACGACGATGACCGCGCCGAGGGCGCCGTCGACCAGGTCGTCCCACAGGAACACGAAACGGTCCTGGCCCGGGGTGCCGAACAGGTAGAGGATCAGCGACTGGTCCAGCGTGATCCGGCCGAAGTCCAAGGCGACCGTGGTGGCGGTCTTCTCGGCGCGGCGGCCCGGGTCGTCGACGCCGATCGAGACCTCGGTCATCGACGCCTCGGTGACCAGCGGCTCGATCTCGGAGATGGCGCCGATGAAGGTGGTCTTGCCGACGCCGAAGCCGCCGCTGACCACGATCTTCACCGACGACGGCATCGCCGGTGCGGCGGTACGGAATTCAGAGTGCCCGAACAAGATCCCTGATCCTCTCGATGGCGGCGGTCGACAGTTCCGGGGCGTCGCGGACCGACACGTGGCCCGCCGCGGCCAGGTCGCTGACGATCACCTTGGCGATGCCGACCGGAACCCGCAGGGCGGCACCGATTTCGGCGATGGAGTGCGGTCGCAGGCACAACTGCACGACGGTGCGTTCCTCGAACCGCAGCGGCGCCGACAGCGCGGACGGCGGTGCCTGGACCAGGGTTTCGATGCGCAGCCCGTCCAGCACCGGGACGGTGCGGCCCGCGGTGACCACGAACGGACGGACGAAGCGGTCATCGACGTCGTCGCTGTCGGTGGGCCCCACCGGGACCGGCGGTAGCTGGTCGCGCCAGCCGCTGGGGCGGTTCATCGGGATCATGCGCGGGTCGGGCAGCCGGGGTCGATCGGGATCTCTCATCTGCGCAACGACTCTCGCAGTTCACCGATCAGCCGCGGGTCGAGCAGCGAACCGGCGCGTTCGGCCAGCACCGCCATCTCGTAGCCGACCAGGCCCACATCGCAGCCGCCGTCGGCGATCACGCCCAGGCAACTGCCGTCGCCGAGTGCCGAGACCAGCAGGAAACCGCGCTTCATCTCGATCATGATCAGTTTCAGTCCGTCGAAATCGTAACTGCGCGAGGCACTGCGGGCGAGGCTGGACAGGCCCGACACCATGGCGGCGAGCCGGTCGGCGCCGGTGCGGTCCAGGCCGTCGGACATGGCGATGAGCAGCCCGTCGGAGGACACGGCGACGGTGTCGCGCACGCCGTCGGTGTTGCGGACGAAGTTGCCGAGCAGCCAGTTGAAGGTGTGCGGGTCGGCGGTCGGTAGATGGGTGGTCACCGGGAGCTCCTGTGGTCGGGTCCGATCGGTCAGTGGGTCGGATCGTGCGGGGTGGGGCCGGGGAGGGTGTCGCCACCGCGTTCGTGGCCGGTGCGGAACGACGACAGCATGCTGCGCGTCTGGTCGGGGGTCCGATCGGCGACCGGTGGCCGGTCCTGGCGGGTCACCGGTTCGCGGCGCGGACGGTCGGGCGAGCCGGTGATCTTGGCGCGCTTGCTGCGCTTGACCAGCCCGTTGCGGGTGCGTTCGACGGCGGCGGGGCCGGTCGGGTCGACGGCCGACGGATCGTGCCGGACGCCCGGCGTCGGCGAACCGGTGCGAGCGACCACCGCGGGATCACCGTGCGCCGCTTCGCTTCGGCTGCGGTCGACAGCGGGTGTTCCCGATGTTGCGTCAGGGCGCACCGGGTGCCCGCCCGGCGTGGGCGCCATGCCGTCACGCACTCGATCGGCGCCGGCGGGTGACGGTGCCACGCCATTGCGCGCGCCGTTCGTATCGGAAGGCGCCGATGCCACGCCGTCGCGCGTGCCGTTCGTATCGGCCGGTGCCACACCGTTGCGAGGGTGGTCGCCCGCGCCGGCGATCGTCGGCGCGGGATCACTCGGTGTGCCGTAGTAGCCGATGGCCTTGGTGGTGCTGCTGAGGAACTGCGCGTAGACCGAGTCGCCGGACGCGGGCGCGACGGTGCCGTTGGCCGGGGCGGATCCGGGATCCCGGCGGTGCTGTGATCGGCCGGCCGCCTCGGCCTGCCACGCCGCGCCATTCGCCGAAGGCGACCGGGAATCATCCCGCACACCACCGGCTCCGGCGAAGTCCGGTTCGACTGCCGTTCCGTTGCGGGTGACCGCTCGGCCGGGATCCGCCGCACCGGTGCGGCCCCGGTCGTCGGCCGATGGCACCGGGCGGGCACTCTCGTCGACGAGGATGCTCGCCGGCAGCAGCAGGCGGGCGACGATGCCGCTGACCGGGGAGGTGTTGAGTTCCACGTCGATGCCGAGGCGGCCCGCCAGCCGGCCGACCACGTAGTGACCCAGGTAGCGGGTGGAAGCGACGATGAAGTCCTGTTCACCGCGCAGCCGCGCGTTGGCCTCGGCGAGCTGGTCGGCGGGCATGCCGACGCCGTGATCGACCACCGCGAGCAGATAGCCGCCCGCCACCTTGCGGCCGTAGATCTCGACCTCGAGGTCGGGCGGGGAGAAGGCCAGACCGTTCTCGATGAGTTCGGCCAGCACGTGGGCGAGTTCGCTGACGACCGCACCGGCGATCGCGATGTCGTCGACCCGGCGCAGCACCACCCGGCGATAGTCGTCGACCTCCGACAGGCCGGCCCGGATGACGTCGGTGAGCGCGATCGGCTCGGCCCATCGGCGCGGGCTCGCCTCGCCGACGAGCACCAGCAGGCTTTCCGCGTTGCGGTGCATCCGGGTCGCGAGATGGTCGAGTTCGAACAGATTCGACAGCGCCTTCGGGTCGAGCTCCTCGCGCTCGAACTCGCTGATCAGCCCGAGCTGCCTGCGCACGAGGTTCTGATTGCGGCGGGCCAGGTTCGCCATCGACTCGGTGGTGTTGCGCCGCACCAGGGCCTGTTCGGAGGCCAGGTCGAAGGCGGTGGTCTGGACCCGGTCCAGCGCGCCGGCGACCGCGCCGATCTCGGCGCTGGAACCCGGTGGCGTGCGCACGGGCGCGGGCGCTTCGGGGCGGCTGTCGGCGGCCCCGCGCCAGGCGGCGATCACCTCGGGCAACCGGCTCGACGCGACGTCGTCGGCCTCGGCGGCGAGCCGGGCCAGCGGGCGGACGATGGCCCGGATACTCGCGAAGACCAGCGCCACCTCGGCGGCGATCGCCAGCAGGGCCGCCAGCGCGAAGCCGGCGAGGATCAGCGCGGCATCGCGGCGCAGGTCGGCGGCGCGGGCGCGCACGTCGTCGCCGACGGCCTGCTGCACGGCGCGCTGTTCGTCGATCACGTCGGTCATCCGTGACCACCAGACCGCCGGGTCGACCGGTTGGACCAGCGGACCCGCGGTGGAGGCGATCGCGATGTTCTCCGCTTCGGCTGCCTGCGTGGCACTCTCCCCGGACATGACCGCGTCGAGCCGGTCCTGCTGGGCGGGGGTGGCGTCGCGGTCGAACTGGGTGAGCGCGGCGGTGCGGGCGGCGCGGATGTCGAGGAACTGCACGTACTCCCCCGGCGCGAACTCCCCGGCGGCGAACACACCGTTGAGGAAGCCGCGTTCCCGCGCGGTGAACTCCTTCGCGTCACCGAGGGCGTAGAGCGCCTGCAGACCATGGCGCACCGCCGGATCGCGGGCCTGGTCGAGGCCAAGTGCCAGCCGGTTCATCGCGTCGATGCTGTCGGAATAGAACTGGAAGGCCGCCTGCCGCGAGACCGTGCGGGTGTCGATCTGCGAGCGGACACCGGGCAGACCGGCCAGATGGCCCAGCGCCGAGCGCACCTCGGCCGCGCCGGGCGGATCGGCCGCGACGATGCCCGCGAGATTCCGCAGGGCCGCGTCGGTGTCGGCCCGCTGGTCGGTGACGGGCTGCACCAGCCGCGGGTCGCCACCGAGCAGACCGTTGCTCAGACCACGTTCGCGCTGCACCTGGTGCACCAGATCCTGGGCGGCCAGCGCCACCGCGACCGCGTCCACGGTCTCGCCACTGCGCCGGAAGGCGCTGATCTGCCCGGCCATCGTCAGGCCGAGCAGGGCCAGCACCAGCACGAGCGAGACCGCCAGGATCCGGGCGAGCTGACCGGAGATGGTGCGCGGCCGGATCAGCCGGCCGCCCGCGGCCTGCCGACGGGAATGTGAACGCACCACCTGCTCCTTTGAAACACCGGCGGGTGGAAATTCCCGGCGGCCCAGCGAAAGTCAGGTGTCAACTTGCACTGCCCGGACCGCGCGGTCAATCCGGGACAGCGTAAGAACAGGTTTCGTGCACTGATCTCAACATGCCGGAAATCAACGGGGCTTTCTGTGTCCGAAAGCTCACAGCCCGCACGGCAATTGCGTGACCGGCCCGTTCGATGCGCGACACATAGCGGGGGAATTGCGGCCGTGACGTCGCCCACATTTTCTGGCGGCGCTATTCCCGGTACCACACCGGAAACGCGCGCGAGTCAACCGATCCGAAATGAACGATAGCGAGACGAATCGCGAATACCCCGGATATCCGGGAAATTCGAGACCGAACGGTAATTACTCGCCGCCGAGAATGCCGAGCACCTGCTCGGAGAAGAAGAACGGCTCGAGCCGTTCCCGGATCAGCCCGGCCAGCACACCGTTGCGCTTGGCCGACTCGATGACTGCGGGACCGTAACGCAGGATCTCGGTGCTGACGTCCTCGGCGGTCAGGCCGAGTTCGGGCAGCATCGCCGAGAGCGTGTGCTTGCCGTACTTGGCGTAGAACACCTCGACGCACTCGCGCACGAGCATCCCGAAGTATTCCTTCTCCCTGGTCGTCACCGCGATCTCGTAGCAGATCTGGACCAGTTCGTTGAGGTCCTTCTGGGTCAGGTATTCGCGCAGGCCGGCCACCGGCTCGTCGGCGTGCAGGTCCCAGAACTCCATGGCCGCCGAGTGCACGGGGGCGTCGCGCAGCATGTCGCGGATGGCGTTGTTGGTGCGCTTGAGCGCGAACAGGGCGCCCTTGCCCGCGAGGTCACCGACGAAGGTGCTGTCGGCGACCTTCTTGGCGCGGTTCGCGGCCGACTGGCCCAGCGACATCAGCGAGGAGACACCGGGGATCTTCTCGGCGCGCTCGCGGTTGGCCTGCATGAAATCGCCGATCAGTTTGTCGACGAAGCGGGCCGCGACGGTGGCTACGAGCGGGCTCTCGGTGAGCCGGTCCAGGATCCGCTCCTGAGCCTGGTGCATGCCGAAGATCTTCTCCAGCAGCGCCTCCACCGGCTCCCGGTCGACGACATCGCCGAGGGTGTATTCGGTGTTGGACGCGATGTGGTCGTAGATCGCGTCGGAGAAGATGCCGACGGTGTCGGCGATGACGGGGCTGCCGCCGATGCGGTCGAAGACCGTCGCGACGGTCTGCTCGCCCTGCTCGAGCGAGACGACGTCACCGAAGACGATCGTCTCGCCCACGGCCAGCACCGCGGCCACGTCACGCGCGATCACCTCGGCGAACCGTTCGCCGGTCACCTCGGCGAGCAGGAACTCCACCTGCGCGTCGAGCAGTCGTTCGGCGATCTGGCGCGCCTGCGTCATCTGGGTCCACCCATCACGGTCGTTGCATCGGACGGGAGACCTCACGGCTACTTGTCGTCGGCTCCGGAATCGTTGCGCTGCATCGATTTCCGAATCTGGTCCAGACGCTCGCGCGCGGCTTTCTCCCGCGCCTCCCACTGTTCGTCGGCACTGCGACCCGCGGGGGTCTGCCGGTCGAGCTCACCCATTCCCTGCGCGGTGCCGAAGCGCTGCTCGACCTTATCGCGAACCGCGTCGAATGTCGGCACTCCGGAAGTGGAATAGCCGCCGGTCGCAGTGGGTGCGGCCGTTCCGGGCAGGCCATGCGGTACCGGCGGTACCGGCATGGCGCCTCCGACCTGCTCCGATGCGACGGACACCACATCGGCGTCCAGGACATCCGTGTCCAGAGTCACAGGCGCGCCGGTCTCGGCATGACCGGCCTCGAGCTGGGCGAGCGCGGCGGCGACGGCGCCGAGGCCGGGTCGTCCGGCGACGGCGGCCCGCAGCACCGACACCAGTTCGGCGTCCGGCAGCGCGGCCAGGTGACCGAGGATCTCGCTCGTTTCGCTCATACCGCCAGGCTACGCAGACCGGTGCGACAGGCCCAGGAGATCAGTCCAGGAAGGTGTCGGTCCACTCGACGATGCGCCGGGGCCACGCCGGGCCCAGCGCGTCGATGACGTCGTTGTGGCCCGCGCCGGGGACGACGACCAATTCCTTCGGCTCCCTGGCCGCGGCGAACAGGCGCTCGGCATGGCGCAGCGGGAGCAGTTCGTCGCGGTCGCCGTGGAACATCAGCACCGGCACCCGGAGTTCGGCGATCCGGCGCAGGTTCGGGTACGCGTTCGGGATCAGCGACGCGGGCAGGAACGGATAGACCGACCGGGCCGCCGCGCGCATGCTGCTGAAGGTCGACATGAGCAGCATGCCCGCGGGCGGATACTCGGTGGCCAGTTCGAGCAGGACGCCACCGCCGAGCGACTTGCCGAGATACAGCACCCGCTCCGCGTCGACACCGCGCTGGTCGAGCAGGGCGGCGCGGACAGCCCTGGCGTCGAGATAGGTGCCCCGCTCCCCCGGCGCGCCCGTACTGTGGCCGAACCCGCGGTAGTCGAAGGCGAGCACATCGAAACCGGCCCGGACCAGCAGCGCGATGATCGGCACCCGATCGCCGATGGTGCCCGCGTTGCCGTGCGCGTAGAGGATGTGCCCGCGGGGGCGGTCGGCGCGCACGAACCAGCCGTGCAAGTCGACGCCGTCGGCGGTGCGCATCGTGAGGTCGCGGTAGTCGAGACCGAGGGCGGCGGGAGTCTGGGCGACGTGCTTGTCCGGGTGGTAGACCAGCACGTTGAGCACCCGGGTCGCGGGATGTCGCATCACTTGCCGCGGCCCGCCTGGAAACCGAAGTCCCAGTGGTAGAGCCTGGCGATCTCCACGACGCCGCCGCCCGGCTGACCGGCCGGTGGCCGGACGAAGGTGCCCTCGCGCCGGACCACCAGCTCACCGTCGACATTCTCCAGGACGGCGAGCACCGCGTCGCGGGAGTTGTCGGTGCAGCCGTCGAGGGTCATCTCGATCGGCGCCGAGTTCACCGGATGCAGGGTGACGGTGGCGTGCACGCCACGGAAATCGCTCGCACCGTCGTAGATCGAGGCGAACACCAGGATGCGGCGGAAGAACCGGGTGTAGTCCAGGTTGATCGAAAGGTTCTCGCCGCTGCTGCCGGCGCCGGTGCGATCGTCCCGGTCGAGATGGATGAACGGCGGCTCGTACAGCGCGCCGAACCGGCGGTCCAGCGCACGCACCGAGCCGATCGCGCCATCGACCAGTTCGAAGAAGCAGCACAGGTCGAGGTCGATGTTCTTGCCGCGCAGTTTGCCGAACAGGCGGCCGGTCGCGGCCATCGAGGTCCAGTTGAGATTCACCCGCATGACACCGCCGACGGCCCCGTGCTTCGTCAGCGAGACCGAGGGTGCTTCCTTGGTGAGCGAGACCTTGGCGAGGTTCACCGGTGGTTGCGTGGGCGGGTACGGCTGTGTGGGCGGCGGGTACGGCTGGTTGGCCTGCGGGGAAGCCGCGAACGGGTGCGCGGGCGACTGGCGCTGGTTCGGCTGCGGCGCGGGGGCGTACGGCTGGGCCTGCGGTTGCTGTCCGCTCGGCGAGGTGGCGGGGGCGTCGTCGACGGAGATGTCGAAGTCGGTGGCCAGGCCTGCCAGTCCGGAGTCGTAGCCCTGGCCGACCGCGCGGAACTTCCACGCGCCCTGGCGGCGATACAGCTCGCCGAGGACGAAGGCGGTCTCGGTGGTGGCGCCGGTGCTGTCGAATCGGGCGACCTCGGCGCCGGTGGCCGCGTCGAGCACGCGGATGTAGAGGCCGTGGAACTGGCCGAAGGTACCGCCGTCGGCGGAGGCGGCGAGCACGATCGTCTCGATCTGCGGCTCCACCTGGACCAGGTTCACCGACAGCGTGTCGACGACGGTGTGGCCCTGCTGTTTACCTTTGTGGCGAACCGCGCCCGACGGGTGCACGGCCTGGTTGTAGAAGACGAAGTCGTCATCGGAACGCACCTTCGCACCGGCCAGCAGCAGGGCGGAAGCGTCGGCGTCGGGCACCCCGGGCCCCGACTGCCACCCCAGTTCGACGCGGACCGCGGCAGCGGGCACCGCGACATTGGCGCCCTTCATCATCGACACACCTGCCAACCTAGCCCGCCCGCGCACCGAGCCCAAGCTCCGCGCCCCGCACGCCCCGGATCGATGGCACGTACCGGGCATCGACTACGCACTCGCTCGCCGCCTACCCCGACACCGCGGTCCAGATGCCGGTCGAACTGTTCGACCGCCTGCACGCGGGCCGCGACCAGAGACCAGCCACGCTCGGTGAGCCTGACCAGGCGGGCGCCCCGAGTCCGCGTCGAGTTCGGCGGACAGCACACGGGCGGCGGCCGGGATTCGCCGCGGGCGCGGCACCCTTCGCGGCGGGGCGGCGACCGCTACCGAGCTCGTGCTCGGCCTGACGCTGATCGTCGGCGTACGGGTCAGGGCCGCGGCGGCCGTGTTCACGACGTTCGCGCCGGCGATGGCGACCTCGGTCGGTGTCGCCGCGATGGCCGAGTACGCGGTGCCGGTGATGATCGGCGGCGCACTGCTCGTCGGCAAGGCCACGCGCGCGACCGCGCGGAACAGGTCGATCATGCTGTGGCGCACAGGTATTCGGCGGCGGGGTGAAACACTCGATCTCGGTGACCGGGTCGCGAGTCCTGCTCGGCGGTGCCCCCTGCGGGAACCGGCGGATCGATACTCGGCGGGTCATAGCGTCTCACGGATGATTAATTCACTTGTTCCGCGGAAGCGGAAGTCGTTGTTGTCCTTGGTGTCGGTGCCGCTGATGGCCGTGGGCCTGGTGGCGGTGGGGCTGGTGGGTACCGCCGACGCCGCACCCGGCGCGGGCGGACCCACCAAGATCGATCTGCAGGGCGCTGCCAACGTCCGTGACCTGGGTGGCTACCTCACCTACGACGGAGCGAAGGTCAAGTCGGGCAAGCTCGTTCGGGCCGATGCGCTCGCCAAGCTGACCGACGCCGATCTGCAGAAGCTGGCCGCGTTGAAGGTCCAGCAGGTGATCGACTTCCGGACGCAGGCCGAGGTGCAGTCGATGGGGGCCGACAAGCTGCCCGCCGGGGTTCCGCTGGTGGCCCGTCCGATCGACGACGGCGGCATGTTCGTGAAGATGTACCAGGCGATTTCGTCGAAGGATCCGGTGCAGCAGCAGGAAATGCTGGGCGACGGCAAAGCCGAGCAGATCATGCAGAACGTGTATCTCAACTTCTTCACCCCCGACGCGATGGGGAAGTTCGGGCAGTCGGTCCGGGATCTCGCGGACACCGCGAACGCCACGCTGTACCACTGCACCGCCGGTAAGGACCGGACGGGCTGGCTGTCCTACGTGACGCTGCGGGCCGTCGGCGTGCCGGAATCGGTGGCGCGGCAGGACTATCTGCTGTCGAATCAGTACCGGGCAGCGGCGGATGCCGCGCTGCGGGCCCAGCTGAAGCAGGCGGGCATCATGCAGAATCCGGACCTGCTGATTCCCCTGCAGGAAGTACGGGACGCGTATCTCGAGGTGGCGCTCGCCCAGATCGACGAGAAGTACGGGGACTTCGGTACGTACCTCACCGACGGACTCGGGCTCGACGGCTGGACCCTGCTGAAACTGCGGAAGAATCTCGTGTCCTGACCGGACGCCGCAGACGACGAAGGCCGCCCGGCGACCTGCCGGGCGGCCTTCGGTCTGCGGATCAGCCGCGCAGTTCGGCGCCTACCGCGGTGCCCGCCGCGGCGACGGCGGCGTCGCGGGCGGCGCTGGCCTCGTCCTCGGTGAGGGTGCGGTCGGTGGCGCGGAAGCGCAGGGCGTAGGTGAGCGACTTGCGGCCCTCACCGGCCTGAGCGCCTTCGTAGACATCGAACAGCGCGATGTCCTCGAGCAGGTCGCCACCGCCGGTGCGCAGCGCCGATTCGACGCTCGCGGCGGGCACGGCCTTCTCGACGCTGATCGACACGTCCTGCAGGACGGCGGGAAACGCCGACACCGTGGGCGCCGGGCGGGCCTCGGTCAGCGGCAGCGCGTCGAGGTCGAGTTCCAGCGCGCAGGTGCGGGGCGGCAGACCGGCGCGCTCGAGCACGGCCGGGTGCAGCTCGCCCGCGTGGCCGACCACGACACCGTCGACGACCAGTTCCGCGCAGCGGCCCGGATGCCACGGCAGGTGCACCGCGGCCCGGCGCTCGACGGTGACGCCGGCGGCGTCGGCGACGGCGTCGACCAGCGCGAAGGTGTCGGCGGCCTCGGCCTGACGACCCGGGCCCCAGGGTCCGCGCGGGTCGCGCTTGCCGCTGAGCACCGCGGCCACGTGCACCGGCTGCGCGGGCAGCGACGCGGTGAGCTCGGCGATCTGCTCGTTGCTGGGCCGACGGTCCACCGGCAGCGCCTCGACCGCATGGGTCTCGGCGCCGGGCAGCACGACCTGGGCGATGCCGTAGATCGTGAGGTCGCGCGCGCCACGGGAGATATTGCGGGCGGCCACTTCCAGCAGACCGGGCAGCAGGGTGGTCGCCAGCTCGGGACGCTCGGTGTCGAGCGGGTTCAGCACGCGGGTGGTGTTGCGGCGCGGATCGCCCGCGTCGAGACCCCACACGTCGAACACCCCGGCGGGCAGGAACACCGGCGCGGGCACTTCCACGCCGCCGGCGAACGCCAGCGCCCGGCTCACGGCACGGCGCCGCTTCTGCGCGGCGGTCAGGCCGCGACCGGCGGGCGCGGACGGCAGCACCGACGGGATCTGCTCGAGACCCTCGAGGCGCAGCACCTCCTCGACCAGGTCGGCGGGTTGGGCCAGGTCGGGCCGCCAGGTCGGCGGGGTCACCAGCAGCTGGGTCTTGCCCGCGTCGTTGACCTCGATCTCGACCCCGGCACCGATCTGGGCGAGCCTGCGCACGGCGGTGCCCGCCGGGTAGGTGACGCCGGCGACGCGGTCGGGCAGGTCGATGTCCATCGCGATCGGCGCGACCGGCGCGAGGGGCACCCGGATGTCGGTGAGCGTGGATTCGATGGTGCCGCCGGTGATCTCGGCCAGCAGCGTCGCCGCCCGGTCGAGCGCGACGATGTTGATCTCCGGGTCGACGACGCGCTCGTAGCGCTTGCCCGCCTCCGAGACCAGCTTGTGCCTGCGCGCCGTGCGGTACACCCGCAGCGGGTTCCAGGTCGCCGCCTCGAGCACCACATCGGTGGTCTCCGGGCCGACCTCGGTGCTTGCGCCGCCCATCACACCCGCCAGCGAGACGACGCCGGAATCGTCGGCGATCACCACGTCCTCGGCGTCGAGGGTGCGCTCGGTGTCGTCGAGGGTGCGCAGCGTCTCGCCGGTGTTGGCCGAGCGAACGACCAAGCCGCCGTTGAGCTTCGCCGCGTCGAAGGCGTGCAGCGGCTGGCCCAGTTCGAGCATCACGTAGTTGGTGACGTCGACGGCGGGCGAGATCGGGCGCATGCCCGACAGCATCAGCCTGCGCTGCAGCCACAGCGGGCTCACCGCGTTCGGATCGATCCCGGTGACCCGCCGCGCGCCGAAGCGCGTGCACTCGGCGTCGGCCTCGAGCCGCACCGGCCACGCCACCGCGTCGCCGTCGGGCACCGTCCGCACGGCGGGGTCGGCGTATTCGAGGTCGAAGCCGCAGGCCAGTTCGCGGGCGAGGCCGCGCACCGAGAAGCAGTAGCCGCGATCGGGGGTGATGTTGAGCTCGATGATCGTGTCGCCGGTGCCCAGCAGCACGTTCGCGTCGTCACCGGGCTGCGCCGAGCCGGGCTCGAGCACCAGGATGCCGTCGTGATCCTTGCCGATGCCGAGTTCGGCGACCGAGCAGATCATGCCGTTGGAGGTGTGCCCGTAGGTCTTGCGGGAGGAGATCCTGAACCCGCCGGGCAGCACGCCGCCGGGCAGCACCACGACCACCAGGTCGCCGACCGCGAAATTGCGGGCGCCGCAGACGATCTCCTGCAGCTCGGGGTTGCCGACGTCGACCTTGCAGAAGCGGATCGGCTTCTTGAACTCGGTCAGCTCGGTGATCTCGGCGACCCGGCCGACGACCAGCGGCTTGTCGATGTCACCACCGATCGGCTCGAGCTTGTCGACCTCCTCGACCTCCAGGCCGACACGGACGAAACCGGCGTCGAGCTCTTCGGCGGACACCGACCATTCCGGGGTGGTGCGCTGCAGGATCTCGGTCAGCCAGGACTGCGCTACTCGCACGTGACTTTTCGCTCTCTCTCAGGACCGGATACCGAAGGGCAGGGTGAACCGCACGTCGCCCTCGACGATGTCGCGCATGTCGGGGATGCCGTTGCGGAACTGCAGCGTGCGCTCCATACCCATGCCGAACGCGAACCCGGAGTACACCTCGGGATCGATGCCGCTGGCAATCAGGACCTTCGGGTTGACCATGCCGCAGCCGCCCCACTCGACCCAGCCCGCGCCGCCCTTCTTGTCCGGGAACCACACGTCGACCTCGGCCGAGGGTTCGGTGAACGGGAAGTAGTTGGGGCGCATGCGGGTTCGGGTGTCGGGACCGAACAGGGCGCGCGCGAACGCGTCGAGGGTGCCGCGCAGGTGGGCCATGGTCAGGCCCTTGTCGATGGCCAGTCCCTCCACCTGGGAGAACACCGGGGTGTGGGTGGCGTCGAGCTCGTCGGTGCGGAAGGTGCGGCCCGGGCACACGACATAGATCGGCAGCTCGCGTTCCAGCATCGAGCGCACCTGCACCGGGGAGGTGTGCGTGCGCAGCACCTGGCGCGAACCCTCCGGGGCGATATGGAAGGTGTCCTGCATGGTGCGCGCCGGGTGGTCGGGCAGGAAGTTCAGCGCGTCGAAGTTGAAGTGCTCGGTCTCGACCTCGGGACCCTCGGCGACCTCCCAGCCCATACCGACGAACACGTCGGCGATCTGCTCGGAGATGACGGTGATGGGGTGGCGGGCACCGACCGGCTGACGGCGCGCGGGCAGGGTGACGTCGATCTTCTCGGCCACCAGCACGGCCTGATCGCGCTCTTCCAGCAGCGCGGCGCGGCGGGCCTCGAACGCGTCGGACACGCGCTTGCGGGCAACGTTGACCCGCTTGCCCGCGTCGGCCTTCTCCTCCTTGGGCAGCGTGCCCAGCCCGCGCTGAGCCAGCGCGATCGGCGACTTGCCGCCGATGTACTCGGTCTTGGCGACCGCCAGCGCATCCAGATCAGCCGCAGCGGCGAACGCCTTCTCGGCCTCCGCTGCCGCTGCCGCGAGTGCCTCCTCGGTCAGCAAGGCGTTCTGCTCGACTCCACTGTTGTCGTCGGCCACGATCGTTCGACTCTCCCCTGGGGATCGGTTCACGGGTGCGTCATTGCCTACCCGTATCGGTGCTGCATAAATCCTATGGGATCGGGTTCCGGCGATTCATCCGGATTACCGGCGGCGCGATCACGACCGTGCTAGCGCCCGCAGGAAGGTCCCGATCCGGACCGACAAGTCCAGGTCAGGCCGGTCTTCCCGGGGCGCGCACCACGATCGGCGACGCCCCCGAATTCGTGGGAACCGAAACGCCGTGAGTTCCGTCCAACCGTTCAAACACATCAGCGTGTTCGACTCGAGAACAGGACGACTCGATGCCGGAACAGACTTGCGATTCGACCCCGCCCCCGGGCCCCCGCACCCGCCTCACGGCCCCGGGTAGCGGCCTGGCCCTGTGCGGCCTGAGCATCCGCGGCCCCCGCCACCGTCCCTTTCCCCGCGCCGCAGGCCCCTGCCCCCAGCGACCGATCGAGCCCCGGGAAATCGAGCCCGACCAGGGCACTTCCCGGCCGGAGGACGTCGATTGACGGCGACCCTGCGGTCGTCGCCGAGGACATCAGTGCTGGTCGTAGAGCGGCAGGCAGGCGGTATCGAGCGACATCGACAATGGCGCCGCCAGCACGATCGGGGCACCGAAATCGCCTTCGACCGGGTCCGGATATACCCCGGTATTCGGCTCTCGATACAGCGCCCAGCGGCCGAACCGAGGGTCGATGACGAGCAGAGCGCGCACACCCGCCGCGCCGTACCAGCCGTTCTTGCCGGTGATCTGGTGCGCTTTCTCCGATTTCGAGATCACCTCGACAGCCAGCTCCACATCGGCGGGGTCGGCGAGCCACTCATCGTCGGTATCCCAGGCGTCAGGGAGCACGACGAGGTCGGGCGTGCAGTAATCGTCGATATCACCGGGCATGGCGATCGATGTCACCTCGTAGGCGGCGAGCCCCTCCGGCATGACCGATTCGAGTTGGTGACGCAATCGACGAATCGTGCCCGCGTGTTTCCCACGCGGGGTCGGTGACATCACGAGGGCCCCTCCCAGAATCTCGACCCGCAGACCCGTCGCGCGTTCGATCTGCTCGGCGACGCCACGGAGATTGCCGGGCCGTGGGTGCATCGCGGGAAGGGTCATGCGGTCGCTCCATTCGTGCGGACTGCCGAGCTCAACGATAGCGCGACCGGACAGCACCCGAAGTGGACGCGTCACTGCGGCCATCCCGGAGGGCATGCACAACCCATCAGCATGCTCGACTCGAGACAGGACGACTCGATGCAAGAGTGAATCCGTATGAGCCGCACCTGCGTGCCGACGGTCGCCGACGACATCCGGGCGCGAGTGCGTGGTTCACCCGGTCGGCGCTGCCGACGATCGACCGGATCGGTGGCTATCTCGACATCCTCGACGTGCACGGGGTCGAGTGGAAGCGACTGGACACCGATACTCCGGGAGTCATTCCGCAGCAGGTCGTGGCCGTTCCCAACGGGGCGACCGCACCCGTCCGGTGTTGACCGGGACGCAGCGGGGCCTGCCGGACGTGGCGATGGTCCGCGTACCGAGCGACACGCGGACCATCGTCTCCGGGATCAGGCCGCCGGTGCCGTGTGCCGGGGCAGGAAGGCCGCGATGACGGCCGCGACGGCGACCAGACCCGCGCCGACCCAGACGGCGGGGACGAGGCCGTCGACGTAGGACTGGGGGTCGGTATAGGCGCCGTAGGAGGCGAAGACCGAGGCCAGGACGGCGATGCCCATGGCGACGCCGACTTCGCGGACGGTGCTGTTGATGCCGGAGGCCATGCCCTGGTCGTCCGGGGCTGCGCTGTCCATCACGATCGTGGAGGACGGAGCGAAGGTGAGGCCCATGCCGATGCCGCCGAGCACGAACGGGGCGACGAAGTTGAGGTAGGGCAGGTCGACGGTGATGATCAGCGCCATCCACGCCAGCGAGATCGCGAGGCAGACCTGCCCGGCGGCGATGAGGAGCCGGGGTCCGACCCGGTCGATCACCAGCCCGGCCAGCGGCGCGACCACCATCGGAACCATCGTCCACGGCATGGTGCGCACGCCCGACTCGAGCGGTGAGTAGCCCTGCACCACCTGGAAGTACTGGGCCAGCAGGAAGATCGCGCCGAACACACCGGCGGAGAAGGCGAAGGAGATGAGGTAGCTCAGGCTCAGACCACGGGAGGCGAACATGTGTAGCGGGAGCATCGGATCGGAGGTTCGGTTCTCCCAGACCACGAAGGCGGCGAGCAGCAGGCCACCGCCGATCAGCGCGGCGAGCACGGCCGGTGCGGTCCAGCCGTCGTCGGCGCCGTGGATGACGCCCCACACCAGCGCCAGCACGCCGCCCGCCGAGAGCACCAGGCCGAGGAGATCGAGTGTGCGCGCGGCACCGAAGGACTCGCTGAGCATGCGCGCCGCGAACGGCAGTGCCAGCAGGCCGACCGGGATGTTCAGCCAGAAGATCCACTGCCAGTTCAGCCCGTCGACGACCGCGCCGCCGACCACCGGACCGACCGCGATACCGAGCCCGGCGATACCGCCCCAGATGCCGATCGCGGCGCTGCGCATCCGCTCGGGCACCGCCGCCGCGAGCAGGGTCAGCGACAACGGCATCACGGCCGCGCCGCCCGCGCCCTGCACGGCGCGCGCCGCGATCAGCATCCACGGTTCGGTGGCCATGGCGCATGCGGCCGAGGCGACCACGAACAGGGCGATACCGGCCAGGAATACCCGGCGCCGCCCGATCCGGTCACCCAGCGCCGAGGCCGTCAGCAGCAGCGAGGCGAAGGACAGTGTGTAGGCGTTGACGAACCACTGCAGGTCCGAAAGTGATGCTCCCAGTTCGGTTTTGATCACCGGCAGCGCGTTCGTCACGACGAGGTTGTCCAGCGTGACCATGAACATCGGCACGGCGACCGCGGCGATGACCGCACCGAGCGGCTTGGCCTTCGCGCCCGCCTCGCGCGGCGTCTCGGCGGTGGACTTGCCGCCTGGATCGAGTGTTTGCGTCATCTCCGAGCCCCTTGGTTGTTATTCACTGATAACTAGCGTTCATCGTTATGCATCGGCTGATAACATGTCAAGTGAAAGGGGACTGACCAGGAGGTGGACAACCGGATGGACGGCACGACCAGAACGCGGATGACCGCGTCGCAGCGCAGCGCTCAGGTGCTCGCGGCCGCCGTCCAGGCGTTTGCCGAATCTGGTTATGCCGCAACGAAAACCGACGAGATCGCCCGGCTGGCCGGGGTGTCCCAACCCTATGTGATCCGGCTGTTCGGCACCAAGCAGCAGCTGTTCATCGCCGTCCTGCACGAGGTGTGCGCCCGCATCGAGCAGGTCTTCCGCGACGCGGAGATCGAGCCGGACGCCGACACCGCCGCCGCGCTGCAGGCGCTCGGGAAGGCCTACGAGGTCTTCCTGGAGGAGCGTGAGCTCCCGCTCAACCTGCTGCACGGCGCGGCCGCGAGCGCCGATCCGGCGATCGGCGACCACATGCGGGAACGCTTCGGCCGGATCTACCGGCTGGTCGGCGAGCTCACCGGTGCCGACACGACGGAATCACGTCGCTTCGTCGCCACCGGCATGCTGCTCACGATCATGACGGCCATGCAGGTGGCGGGCGCAGCGGCGATCCCGCTCCCCTGGGCCACCGAGATACTCGACGACCTGCGCAACAGCGTCGACCCGCACTGCTGAGGCGGTGCTAGCGCACGTGCTGGACGCGCGCGCTCGCGTAGAGGCAGATCGCCGCGGCGGCAGCGAGATTCAGGCTCTCGGCCCGGCCGTGGATGGGGATGCGAATGCGATGGTCGGCCCGCGCCGCGACGGCGGGGTCGAGTCCGTGGGCCTCGTTACCGAAGAGCCAGGCGACCGGACCGGCCAGGATCTCGTCGGCGGAATCCAGGTCGACCTCGCCGTTCGCGGCGGTGGCCAGGATGGTCACGCCCGCCGCGGAGATCGCGTCCAGGGTCGCGGCGACATCGCGACTGCGCGCGATCGGCACGTGGAACAGGCTGCCCGCGCTGGCGCGGACGCATTTGCCGTTGTGCGGGTCGACGGTGTCGCCCGCCAGCACCACACCGTCGGCGCCGACCGCGTCGGCGACCCTGATCAGGGTGCCCGCGTTGCCGGGTTCGGCGATCTCGACCGGCACGGCGAGCATGCGCGGCCCGCGCTCGAGGATGTCGGTCAGCGGCACATCGACCAGATCGCACACGGCGACCAGACCGGGCGCGGTGACGGTCTCGCCGAGATGCTCGGCGGCGCGATCGCCGACCAGGGTGGTGCGCACGCCGTCGGCGGCGGCACCGGCGATCAGCGCGGTCTCGCGGCTCGCGGCCGCGACCGAATAGAACAGCTCACGGACGCGACCGGTCTCCAGCGCGGCGGTCACGGCATTGGCGCCCTCGGCCAGGAACTGGCCGGACTTGCGGCGCTGCGCGGCGCGCTGGAGCTTGACAGCGGAAACGACCCGCGGATTGCGCTCGGAGAGCGCGTCCACGGGTCGTTCCGGCAGATCGCTGTGTGTCGTCAAGCTCAGGCAGCGGTGGCCGGGGCGTTGACGTCGGCGGGCAGCGCGGCCTTGGCGACAGCGACGAGGCCGGCGAAGGCCTCGGCGTCGGAGACGGCGAGCTCGGCCAGGATCTTGCGGTCAACCTCGACACCGGCGGCCTTGAGGCCCTGGATGAAGCGGTTGTAGGTGATGTCGTTCAGACGCGCGGCGGCGTTGATACGAGCGATCCACAGCTTGCGGAAGTCACCCTTACGCGCCTTGCGGTCGCGGTAGGCGTAGGTCAGCGAGTGGAGCTGCTGTTCCTTGGCCTTGCGGTACAGGCGCGAGCGCTGGCCCCGGTAGCCCTTGGAGGCCTCGAGGATGGAACGGCGCTTCTTCTGAGCGTTGACAGCCCTTTTGACGCGTGCCACTTTTCAGTCCTTGATCATCTGGGGGGCGCGGCGGCGCCCGAGTTCGGTAGTTGTCGGCGTCCGGTTATCCCGGCCGCGGAATCGTCAGGGTGCGACGGTCTCAGGCGAGACCGAGCAGCCGCTTCACGCGGGGGGCGTCGACGGCAGCGACGGACTCCGTGCCTTCCAGACGACGAGTCCGGCGGGTGGCCTTGTGCTCCAGCAGGTGGCGACGGTTCGCCTGCTCGCGAAGCAGCTTGCCACTGCCGGTCACCTTGAATCGCTTCTTGGCGCCGCTGTGGGTCTTGTTCTTCGGCATGGATTCCTCTATCTGTGTCGTTGAAATCGGTGTTACTGCGGGTCGGCCGGCGCGGCCTGCTCGGCGGGCGCCGGCGTTTCGGCCGTCGCAGCCGGTTCGGCACTCGCGGGGCCGGTCGGCAGCGGACGCGCTGCCGGAGCCGATTCCTGCTGTGCCTTCACCCGCGTCTTCGCGCCCTTGTGGGGAGCGAGGACCATGGTCATGTTGCGGCCGTCCTGCTTGGCCGAGGTCTCGACGAAACCGAGTTCGGCGACGTCGGAGGCCAGACGCTGAAGCAACCGGAAACCGAGCTCGGGCCGCGACTGCTCACGACCACGGAACATGATCGTGACCTTGACCTTGGACCCGGCCTCGAGGAAGCGAACGACGTTGCGCTTCTTGGTCTCGTAGTCGTGGTCGTCGATCTTCGGGCGGAGCTTCTGCTCCTTGATCACGGTCTGGACCTGGTTCTTCCGGGACTCGCGCGCCTTCTGCGCCGTCTCGTACTTGAACTTGCCGTAGTCCATGATCTTGCAGACCGGCGGACGGGCATCGGGTGCCACCTCGACCAGGTCGAGATCGGCTTCGAGCGCGACGCGTAGTGCATCTTCAACACGCACGATCCCAACCTGTTCGCCGCCGGGTCCGATGAGACGAACCTCGGGAACACGGATGCGATCGTTGATGCGGGTCTCAGTGCTGATGGGGCCTCCTAGGTCAAGCGGTGTCGTCATAACGACCGCAGGCAATAACTGCAACCCCTGTTTCAACACGAAAGCCCCGCTGCGGTATTTCTCCGCGACGGGGCCCGATGTCGACCGATCGCCCACAGTCGATGCCCTCACGAGCTCGCTGTCGACCCCCGCGTGCCAGGCACACAGGAAACCCGCCACATCGGGCGGGTGACCGGGACCGTTTGTCCAGTACGATTGCTCGCCGGTAACGGTGGGAGTCGGGCTCCACTTATCTGCCCCAGAGCTGCATGACACAACCAGGGGCGGTCGTCAGCGGAAAGTCTAGCATCGCATTCCGCTATCGCCGAATCGGCCTGGCGCGAACGGGCCCCACCGGGGCCGCTATAGCCTTGTCGGCATGACTGACGAGCTCGATCCCCCCGTGCGCGACCTGGCCGACATCCCCGCCGTCGAAGTTATCAGCCGGGCCGCCGTGATGCTGATGAGTTCGGCCGCGGAGAAGCTGGGGCTGGCCTCCGACGACCCGGACTCCGGGGCGCACGTCGACCTCGACGAGGCCCGCCGGGTGATCACCGCGCTGGCCGGCCTGGTCACCGCGTCGGTGGAGTACCTCGGCCCGCACGCCGGTCCGATCCGCGACGGCCTGCAGGCCTTGCAGCGCGCGTTCCGTGAGTCCTCCTCGGTGCCGGACGCACCGGGCGCGGGCCCGGGCGAGAAGTACACCGGGCCCGTGTTCTGAGCCCGACCGGACACCGAGACGCAAAAGATCCGCCGGCGCAGCAGCGCCGGCGGATCTTTTGTCTACAGAGGCTTACGCGGCCGCGGTCAGGCCGCGGGGGGCGGCGTGCCCGGGGTCACGGCGATGGCCGAGCCCGAGGCGATCGCGTTGGCGAGAGCGGTGAAGATGCTGGCGAGGCCTGCGCTTCCGGTTTCCATGCTCAGTGGTTCCTTTCGATTCCGCCCGACTCAGGCAGTCGGCTTGGTGGGCGTGTAGGCCAGCGAGGACCCGCCACTGAGGAAAGACAGAATCTGGCCGATGAGCGCCGTGGTGGCTTCATCCATGGGGACGTTCCTTTCGTACTGCACGACACCCGCGATCGCGCCGCCCACGGGCGCGAGACACCACTGGATGCCGGTTCGACTGACCGTTACTGTCCGGTATTCCGGCAACGGTGAGGCGAATGCTACCCACAGGTGTTTCACTTTGTCGCGTTTTCGGAAAGTCCCCGCGCGCGAGACTATCCGGACTCAGCGCAGCGCGGCCGCCTTTCGCGCCAGCCGCTTGGCCGCGGCCGTCTCCGCAGGTGCCTTCTTCGCGGCGGGGGCCGCCTTCTTGGCCGCTTTCTTCGCTGCGGGCTCGGCCGGCGCCGGTGCCGCCAGCACCTCCTTGAGGAACTGGCCGGTGTAGCTGCCCGACACCTGTGCCACATCCTCCGGCGTACCGGTCGCGACCACGGTGCCACCGCCGGAACCGCCCTCGGGACCCATGTCGACGACCCAGTCCGAGGTCTTGATGACATCGAGGTTGTGCTCGATGACGATCACCGTGTTGCCCTTGTCGACCAGCCCGTTGATCACCTTGAGCAGCTTGCGGATGTCCTCGAAGTGCAGGCCGGTGGTCGGCTCGTCGAGAATGTAGACGGTGCGCCCGGTCGAGCGCTTCTGCAGCTCGGCGGCCAGTTTCACGCGCTGGGCCTCGCCGCCGGACAGCGTCGGCGCGCTCTGGCCGAGCCGCACATAACCCAGACCGACCTCGACGAGCGTCTTGAGATACCGGTGGATCGAGGTGACCGGCTCGAAGAACTCGGCGGCCTCGTCGATCGGCATGTCCAGGACCTCGGCGATGGTCTTGCCCTTGTAGTGCACCTCGAGGGTCTCGCGGTTGTAGCGGGCACCGTGGCACACCTCGCACGGGACGTAGACGTCCGGCAGGAAGTTCATCTCGATCTTGAGCGTGCCGTCGCCCGAGCACGCCTCGCAGCGGCCGCCCTTGACGTTGAACGAGAACCGGCCCGGCTGATAGCCGCGAACCTTGGCCTCGGTGGTCGAGGCGAACAGGGTGCGGATCTTGTCGAAGACGCCGGTGTAGGTGGCCGGGTTCGAGCGCGGGGTGCGCCCGATCGGCGACTGGTCGACCTGCACCAGCTTGTCCAGGTGATCCAGGCCGTTGATCCTGGTGTGCCTGCCCGGCACCTGGCGGGCGCCGTTGAGCTTGTTCGCCAGCACCGTCGCCAGGATGTCGTTGACCAACGTCGACTTGCCCGAGCCGGAGACGCCGGTGACCGCGGTGAGCACGCCCAGCGGGAACGCCACATCGATACCGGTCAGATTGTGCTCGGTGGCGCCGACGACGGTGAGCCTGCGCTTCTTGTCGATCGGCCGGCGCACCATCGGCACCTCGATCTGCTCACGGCCGGAAAGGTAAGCGCCGGTCAGTGATTCGGGCTCGGTCAGCAGTTCGGTATACGGGCCGCTGTGCACCACCCGACCACCGTGCTCACCGGCCAGCGGGCCGATGTCGACGACCCAGTCCGAGGCGCGGATGGTGTCCTCGTCGTGCTCGACGACGATCAGGGTGTTGCCCAGGTTCTTCAGCCGCAGCAGCGTCTCGATCAGCCTGCGGTTGTCGCGCTGATGCAGGCCGATCGACGGCTCGTCGAGCACATAGAGCACGCCGACCAGGCCGGAGCCGATCTGGGTGGCCAGGCGGATGCGCTGTGCCTCACCACCGGACAGCGTCGCGGCCGCGCGCGAGAGCGTGAGGTACTCCAGGCCGACGTCGAGCAGGAAGCCCAGGCGCGCCTGGATCTCCTTGAGCACCTGACCGGCGATCGCGGCCTCGCGCTCCCCCAGCGTCAGCGAATTCAGGAACTGCGCGCACTCGCCGATCGACAGCTCACTGACATCGGCGATCGACTTGTCGGTGCCGTCGGCGGCCAGCGTGACGGCCAGGATCTCCGGGCGCAGGCGGGCACCGTGGCACACCGGGCACGGTACGTCGCGCATGTAGCCGTCGTAGTGCTCCTTCATCTGCTCGGACTCGGTGTTGTCCATCCGCCGGTGCAGAAACGGCATCACGCCTTCGAAATCGGCGTAGTAGGAGCGCTTGCGGCCGTAGCGGTTGACGTAGGAGACGTGCACCTGGTCGGAGCTACCCTCGAGCACCGCTTTGCGCGCCTTGGCGGGCAGGTCCTGCCACGGGGTGTCCATCGAGAAGCCGATCGACTCGGCCAGGCCCGACAGCAGCCGGTTGAAGTACTCGGCCGTCTGCCCGCGCGACCAGGGCGCGATGGCGCCGTCGGCCAGGCTCAGCTCCGGATCGGGCACCACCAGCTCCGGGTCGACCTCCTTGCGGATGCCGAGGCCGGTGCAGTCGGGGCAGGCGCCGTAGGGCGAGTTGAAGGAGAACGAGCGCGGCTCGAGGTCCTCGATGTCGAGCGCGTGGCCGTTCGGGCAGGCCAGACGCTCGGAGAAGCGGCGCTCCCGGTCGTGCGCGTGCTCGTCGCGGTCGACGAAGTCCAGCACCACGATGCCGTCGGCCAGCCGCAGCGCCGTCTCGATCGAGTCGGTGAGGCGCTGCTTGGACGCGGACTTGACCGCGAGCCGGTCCACGACGACCTCGACGTCGTGCTTCTCCTGCTTCTTCAGCTTCGGCGGATCGGTGAGCGGATACACGACGCCGTCGACCCGCACACGCGAGTAGCCCTGGGTCTTGAGCTGGTCGAACAGGTCGACGAACTCGCCCTTGCGGGTCCGCACCACCGGCGCCAGGACCTGGAACTTGAGCCCCGCCTCCATCGCCAGCACCTGGTCGACGATCTGCTGCGGCGTCTGCTTGGCGATCAGCTCGCCACACACCGGGCAGTGCGGTGTGCCGGCGCGGGCGTAGAGCAGGCGCAGGTAGTCGTAGACCTCGGTGATGGTGCCGACCGTCGACCGCGGGTTGCGGTTGGTCGACTTCTGGTCGATCGACACCGCGGGCGAGAGGCCCTCGATGAAGTCGACATCGGGCTTGTCCATCTGCCCGAGGAACTGCCGCGCGTAGGCCGACAGCGACTCGACGTAGCGGCGCTGCCCCTCGGCGAAGATCGTGTCGAACGCCAAGCTCGACTTCCCGGAACCGGACAGACCGGTGAACACGATCAGGCTGTCACGAGGCAGGTCGAGGTCGACACCTTTCAGGTTGTGTTCCCGAGCTCCGCGCACAGTGAGGCGTTCCGCCACCTGGTGAATCCCTTCTCCATCGTCATCCGCCGACCGGACATGAACCCCCGCTCGCCATGCTAGGCGGACCCACCGACAGAAATATTTGAGCGCTGGCGCGCTCGAGGTCGCGGCCCCTTGGGTCCCGCCGATCAGGCGCCGTGGCTTGCTCCTTCGTCGCTTGCGCCACGGCGCCTGATCGGCGGGACGGCCGCGACGGCCGACTGCGTCGGCCTGCCCCTCCTCGGGGTCGGGGCTTGGTGGTCGAGTTCCCGGTCTGCGCCCATGATTTCGGCGTACGGATTATGTTTGACGGCAGGGGTGGGGCGATCGACATGATGAAGGAGCCGGCGTGCTCGAGGTTTTCCTGGTCGACGACCATGAGATCGTCCGGCGCGGGCTGATCGATCTGCTCGAGGGTGATCCAGAACTCAGGGTGATCGGGCAGGCCGGTGGAGTGGCCGAGGCGATGGCGCGCATTCGCGAGGCACGGCCGGACGTGGCGGTGCTCGATGTCCGCCTGCCCGACGGCAACGGCATCGAGCTGTGCCGCAATCTGCTCGCCGAGTTCGAGGACTTGCGCTGCCTGATCCTCACCTCGTTCTCCGACGAGCACGCCATGCTCGACGCGATCCTGGCCGGCGCCAGCGGCTATGTGGTGAAGAACATCGACGGGATGAAGCTGGCCGACGCGATCAAGCAGGTCGGCGCGGGCCACTCGCTGCTCGACACCCGCGCGGCCGACGCCCTGCGCGCCCGGCTGCGCCGCAGCACCGAGCCCTCCGGCGCGCTGGCCGGGCTCACCGAGCAGGAACGCCGATTACTCGAGCTGCTCGGCGAGGGGCTCACCAACCGGCAAATCGCCGCGCGGATGTTCCTGGCCGAGAAAACGGTCAAGAACTATGTCTCCCGCCTGCTGGCCAAACTTGGCGTCGAACGCCGCACCCAGGCCGCCGTGCTGGCGACCAAGCTGCGCGAGCCGTGAGGGTCAGGACGGGACGACGATCGTCAGGTCGCCGTCGTAGCGGCGGTAGAGCAGGTTGCCGCGGCCGCTGTGGCTGTCGGTGAAGAACAGGTACGGCAGGCCCGCGGTGCACAGCATGTCGGAGGCTTCGTCCTCGGCGTAGACCGGCGCGGCGTCCTGGACGACGCGGACCGGCATGGCGCTGGCGGTCAGCGGCAGCTCGGCCGACTCCCCCGCCGCGGCCGTGCGGCGCTGCCTGGCCAGGCTGACACCGTGCGGATCGGCCCAGGTGACGATGGCGTCCTCGCCGGTCTGGGCGTCGGTGAACAGGTAGGCGTCGTAGTCCATCGCGTCCAGCACGGTGCTGGCTTCCAGCGGCGTGCCGGTCATCAGCGCACAGTCCTTGCGGCGGATGATCGGGCGGGTCTCGGTGACCTGGGCCAGCGGGCGCCGGGCCGGATCGGGCCACGCGCCACGGGCTTCCTTGCCCGCGCGCCGGGCCAGCTGACGGTCGAGCCGCTCGGCGGCGAAGGTGACGGCGAAGCCGCCGGGACCGGTGACCTGCACGCGGGTGAGCGTGTCGTTGGTCCGGATGTTGGCCTGCACCAGGGTCGGCTCGTCGGAGCCCTGCGGCGCGGTGACGCGCACGCGGGCCGGACTGTCCAGGTGGTGCCTGCGCATGACGCGGGTGATGGCACGAACAGCGCGGGTGACGTCCTGGGGTGGTACCTCGCCGCAGGTGGTCACCGCGAGCTCCGGGTCCGCGGCGGTCGTCCAGTGCTGGGTAGTCGACAACGAATTCATCTCTTGCCCCACTTCTCGATCCCTATTCCCGGTGCCCTATGCCACCATGGGGGCCCTTGTGGGTGAAGGGCCGAAAGTCCCCACCTTGCGGACTAGACTTTGCGTTCGACGGTTGGGGTGGCGCGGCGAACGGATACGGCGATGACGAATGACGGTCGGGGTGGCCGCTATTCGGTGGGCCGGACGGTCTCCCAGCAGCGATTGCGCACGCTGCTCGGTGAGGTGGCCGATCGCGTCGAAGTGATGATCGGTTCCCATGACCGGATGGACGGGCTGGTCGAGGCCATGCTGACGGTCACCGCGGGCCTGGATCTCGACGAGACCCTGCGCACGATCGTGCGCACCGCGATGAACCTGGTCGATGCCCGCTACGGCGCGCTCGCGGTCCGCGGCCACGATCAGCAGGTCTCGCAGTTCATCGACGAGGGCATGCCGGACCAGATCCGGGACCGGATCGGGCGATTACCCGCGGGCCACGGCGTGCTCGGCGCGGTGTTCGCGCAGAAGGCGCCGCTGCGCCTGGACGATCTCACCGAGCATTCCTCCTCGGTGGGCTTCCCGGCGGGTCATCCGCCGATGCACACGTTTCTCGGTGTGCCGGTGCGTATCCGGGACGAGGTCTTCGGCAGTCTCTATCTGACCGAGAAGTCCGACGGTAAGCCGTTCACCGAGGAGGACGAGGTCCTGGTGCTGGCGCTGGCGGCCGCGGCGGGGATCGCGGTCGACAACGCACGGCTCTACGAACAGGCGCGGACCCGGCAGGCCTGGATCGAGGCGACCCGCGACATCGCCACCGAGTTCCTCGCAGGCACCGAATCGGACCGCGTGCTGGCGCATGTGGTCGACCACGCCCGCGGGCTCACCGGATCGCATCAGGCCTTCCTGGCCTCGGTGCCGGTGCCGGACGAATTGCCCAGCGAGATCTCGGAATTGGTGATCACCCAGTGGACCGGCCCCGACGCCGGACAGGACTGGCAGACCGTCCCGATCGCGGGCACCGCCCTGGGCGACGCGTTCAGCAGGCGCACGCCGCTGCGCTTCGACGACGTCTCCACCGTCACCCTCGGTGTCGAGTTCCCCGGTGCCGAATTGCCCGGCGCCGGACCGGCTCTCGTCCTGCCGCTGTGCACCCCCGATGCCACGCTCGGCGTGCTGGTGACGATCCGGCCACCCGGTTTCGCCCCGTATTCCGACGAGATGCTGGAACTGACGGCGGCCTTCTGCGATCAGGCCGCGCTGGCCGTCCGGCTGGCCGACGCACAGCGGCGGATGCGCGAACTCGACATCGGCGCCGACCGCGACCGCATCGCCCGCGACCTGCACGACCACGTGATCCAGCGACTGTTCGCCATCGGCCTGACCGTGCAGGCCACCCTGCCCAAAGCGGTGGTTCCCGAAGTGCGGCAACGACTCTCGACGGTGATCATGGATCTGCAGGAGGTCGTGCAGGAGATCCGGACCTCCATCTTCGACCTGCACGCCAGCGGCCCCGACCACAGCGCGGGCCTGCAGCAGCGGCTCGAGGTCGCGATCCGGCGCCAGACCGCCGACATCGCCTTGCGGGCCACCATCCAGGTGTCGGGTCCGCTGTCGGTCCTGGACCCGCAGCTGGCCGATCACGCCGAGGCCGTGGTGCGCGAGGCGGTGAGCAACGCGGTGCGCCACTCCGGCGCCGACACCGTCGCGATCGTCATCGACGTGGCCGACGACCTGACGATCACCGTCACCGACAACGGCTGGGGCATTCCCAACCACGTCATCCGCAGCGGACTGCGCAATCTCGAGCAGCGCGCGCAGGAGGCGAGCGGGCACTTCGACATCGGGCCAGCCCATCGCCCGGACGCCGACGGCAACCACCCCGAGATGCCGGGTACCCAGCTGCGCTGGGCGGTTCCGCTCCCCCAGGATTCACCGGCTACCGGCGGCTACGCCCTCGCCGGCGGCCCGGAGGCGGGCGAGGGCGACTGAGCTCGACCGCTCAGGCGGGCCCGAGGACGACGGCGGCGTTGTTGCCGCCCATTCCCATCGACAATTTCACCGTCGGACCGTCGGTCATCGGGGCCGGGCCGTCCAGCAGCCGCGGGTGCGCGGGCGCGACGATCGGCGCCGAGGCGGCGATGCCGCGTTCATAGGACAGCGCGATGGTGGCGACCTCGACCGCCGCGGCCGCGCCCTGGCAGTGCCCGGTGAGCGGCTTGAGCGCGGTGACGGCGGGGCGGTCGGCGAACACGGTGGTCAGCACGTCGCGTTCGGCGGCGTCGCACTGGCCGGTGCCGGTGCCGTGCACGTTGACGTAGTGCACGTCGGTCGCGGTGATCCCCGACGCGGCCAGCGCCCGCTCGGTGCAGCCGATCAGCTGGGTGTGGCCGGGGTCGACCGACACGACATGGAACGCGTCGTTGGTCATCGCGCCGCCGAGGACCCTGGCGTAAGGGGTGTCGACAGCGCCGGTGAGCAGGAACGCCACCGAGGCCTCGGCCATCGTGAAGCCGCGCGAGCCCTCCTGCAACGGCCGGCACGCGGTGAACGGGTCGGCGTCACCGACCGCGGCGCCCAGCCGGACGAAGTGGTCGAGCATCTCCGGCGTCGCCGAGAGATCGGTGGCGACGCACAGCACGTCGTCGACCAGGCCCGCCTCGCGCCACATCTTCGCGGTGAGCAGCGCCGCCGTTCCCGTGCTGCAGGCCGCCGAGACGTTCATCGCGGGCCCGTGGAAACCGAACTCCTGCATGACCACCGAGATCGGGGTCGACGGCAGCATCCGCAGGTAGTCGCGGGATCGCCGGTGCCCGTGATCGGTGAGGTAGAACTCGCGCCAGTCGGCGACGTCGCCGAGGGTGAACCCGTGCACCAGGCCGACCGTGCGTCCCGCACCGCGCCACCCGCGCGCCTCGGCGTCGGCGACGGCCTCGGCGGCCGCCGCGTGCACGGCGCGCCCGAACAGACCGGCACCGTGAGCCGGATCACCACCGTCGGGAATCCGGCCGACCCAGGCGTGCTGGTCCCGTTCGGGGCCGTATCCGGGGTGCAGCCGGGCCGACGGTTTACCCCCCAGGACCCCCTGCCACAGCTGCTCACGGCCCCAGCCGAAAGCGGAGACAACACCGATGCCCGCGATCGACATAGAATCGGGGCGGTGGACCATGCCGCCGGGACGTACGTCCGGTTTCACATCGCTCCTCGCGGATCTCATCGAGGGTCCCCACAATAGTCCTGTCCGCCGTCGCCAAGACCAGGTCGAGATCGGGGGTATCGCAGTGGGAGAAACCGATACCGACGCGGCGAGCGCCGAACAGCTCGCCCAGCGATACCGCTCGCTCGTCGAACACACGCCCGACGCGATCTGCGTGCACGAGGCGGGCAAGGTCGTCTTCGCCAATCCCGCCATGGTCCGGCTGCTCGGTGCCCGCACCCCCGCCGACCTGCTCGGATTGCCCATCATCCGGTTCGTCCACCCCGATTCGGTCCCCGCGATGCTGGACCGGATCGACCAGCTGACCGCCGATGGCGCCGCCTCACCGCCGACCGAGATGGATCTGGTGCGCTTCGACGGTCATACCGTGCCGGTGCAGACCGTGTCGGTTCTCACAGCGTGGCAGGACGCGCTGGCCTACCAGGTGGTCGTGCACGACCTGACCGCCCAGCGGGCCGCGGAGGCCTCGGCGCGCCGGGCGGAGGCGCACTTCACCACGGTGGTGTCGCAGCTGGAGGAGGGCGTGCTCGTCGTCGATCCGCGCGGCCGCGTCGAGTCGATCAATCCGGCGGGCAAGCGGATCCTCGGCATCGACGACGCGACGCCGGTGATCGGGCACGTCATCGACGAACTGCCGCTCACCCTGGTCGATCGCAACGGCCAGCCGATGCCGACGGCCCGGCATCCGATGGCGCACACCCTGGCGACCGGCGAGGCCGTCACCCAGTTCATCTTCGGCGTGGAACGCACCGACGGGCACCAGGTGTGGCTGTCGTGCAACTGCCGGCTGCTCAACCCGGATACCCCGCACTCCTCCGGCGTGTCCTCCTTCGCCGACATCACCGAGTTCCGGGCCAGCAGGCGCCAGCTCGAGTACCAAGCCACCCACGACGCGCTGACCGGGCTGGCCAACCGCTCGCTGATCCTGTCCCAGCTGTCGGCCGCGCTGGCCGACGAGGACGGCGGCCTGGTCACCACGGTGCTGTTCATCGATCTCGACGGCTTCAAGGCGATCAACGACACCCTCGGCCACGCGATCGGCGACACGGTGCTGCAGATCGTCGCCCAGCGGTTGCAGCGCGCGCTACGAGCCGAGGACCTGGTCGGCAGGCTCGGCGGCGACGAGTTCCTGGTCCTGCTGGCCGGGCACCCGCACAGGGCCGATCTACCCGGCCTGATCGAGCGGCTGCGCACCACCATGGCCGAGCCGATCATCGCCCGCGGGCACCGGCTGGAGGTGAGCGCCTCGATCGGCATCACCGAGCTCGGGCCGCACGAACACCGCACCCCGGAGGCCGTCCTGCACGACGCCGACCTGGCGATGTACCGAGACAAGCCGTCGGGTCATCGTGACCTCGGTCTCGGTCAGAATCGTCGATCGAACAACACCCACGCGTCCTGACAGACTGGTCGGCGTGATCATCGAACAAGCGGTGCTGCCCGTTCGCGCCGGGCTGGAAGCGGAGTTCGAGGCCGCGTTCGCCGAGGCCGCCCCGATCATCGAGTCGATGCCGGGTTTCGGCGGGCTGTCGCTGTCGCGGTGTGTCGAACGACCGGACAGTTATCTGCTGCTGGTGCGCTGGGAGCGGCTGACCGACCACACCGAGGGTTTCCGCGGATCGCCGGAATATCAGCGCTGGCGGGCGCTGTTGCACCACTTCTACGATCCGTTTCCCGTGGTCGAGCACTTCACGCCGATCGTCGGTGACGATCTGTTCGCCGAGTAGACTCGACAACTCTGTTCTCGCCGGTGACAAAGGAGTCCTGTTTTGCCCGACCGCCTCGCCGATGATCGCGCCGCGGAACAGCAGTACCTCTCGGTGCTCTACGACCGGCTCGACGGCATGCGCGACTACGCGCAGAACCGGCTGAAAACCGTGCTGCTGGAGACCGGCGGCACCCCACAGGCACGCAGTGAGCGCGAGTCGTTCACCCAGCTCTACAGCGAGGACCTGGCCAAGTACGACGCCGCCGAGCACGGTCTGTGCTTCGGCCGGATCGACCTGGACGGTGACGAGCCCGAGGCCCGCTATATCGGCAGGCTCGGCATCCTCGACGAGGACAACGACTACGAGCCGCTGCTGCTGGACTGGCGCGCTCCCCTGGCCCGCCCGTTCTACCTGGCGACCACCGCCAACCCCGAGGACGTGGTCCGGCGCAGGCACATCCGCTCGCGCAACCGCGCGGTCACCGCGATCACCGACGAGTACCTGGACCTGCGCGCCGCCGAGCGCGACGGCGCGGTCGGCACCGACGACGGTGTCGGCGGCGAGAGCGCGCTGCTGTCGGCGCTCAACGCCGCCCGCACCGGGCACATGAACGACATCGTCGAGACCATCCAGAGCGAGCAGGACGCGATCATCCGCTCCGAGCACAAGAGCGTGCTGGTGGTCCAGGGTGGGCCGGGTACCGGCAAGACCGCGGTCGCGCTGCACCGCGCCGCCTACCTGCTCTACACCTACCGTCAGCAGCTGGCCAAGAGCGGCGTGCTGATCATCGGCCCGAACGCCACCTTCCTCGACTACATCGGCCAGGTCCTGCCCTCGCTCGGTGAGACCGGCGTGCTGCTGTCCACCATCGGCGACCTGTACCCCGGGGTGAAGGCGGTGCGTGAGGACACGCTGCGCGCCGGCGAGATCAAGGGTTCCCTCGACATGCTCGAGGTGCTCAAGCAGGCGGTGCGCGATCGCCAGGAAGTGCCCACCGAACCCGTGCGGCTCACCTTCGACGGTTATCCGGTGACGCTGGATCGCAAGATCGCGACCAAGGCCCGCGGCCGGGCCAGGTCCTCGCGCCGCCCGCACAACCTGGCCCGGCCGATCTTCGCGTCCTCGGTGATCGACGCGCTCACCGATCAGCTGGCCGCGACCATGGGCGCCGACCTGTCCGGCGGGACCAGCCTGCTCAGCTCGGCCGACCTGTCCGAGATCGGCGACGAGATGCGGGCCGACCCGCAGGTCCAGGCCGCGATCAGCGCGCTCTGGCCGATCCTGTCCCCGCAGGAGGTGCTGGCCGACCTGCTCGCCGACCCGGCCCGCCTCGACCGCGCCGCCAAGACCCTCGACGCCGAGGACCGGGCCGCGCTGGTCCGCAACGACGACGGCATGTTCGGCGCCGCCGACGCGCCGCTGCTCGACGAACTCGCCGAACTCCTCGGCGTGGACGACACCGAGGAACGCGAACGCGCCCGCCGCCGCTGGCGCGCCCAGCTGGCCGAGGCGCAGGACGCGCTCGACATCCTCACCGGCTCCGCCCCGCAGGACATCGAAGACGAACTCGACCCCGAGATCCTCATGGCCTACGACCTCATCGACGCCTCCCAGCTGGCCCAGCGCCAGGAGTTCGGCAACCGGCAGACCACCGCCGAGCGCGCGGCGGGCGACCGCACCTGGACCTACGGGCACGTGATCGTCGACGAGGCGCAGGAGCTGTCGCAGATGGCCTGGCGCATGGTGATGCGGCGCATCCCGAACCGGTGGATCACCGTGGTCGGCGACGTCGCCCAGACCGGTGACCCGGCGGGCGCGTCGTCGTGGCAGCGGGTGCTGGAACCGTATGTGGCACAACGCTGGAAGCTCACCGAGCTGACCGTCAACTACCGCACCCCCGCCGAGATCATGGCCGTCGCCGCCGATGTGCTGGCCGCCATCGATCCCGGCGTGCAGGTGCCGCGCTCGGTCCGCGAGACCGGCAATCCGCCCCGGGCACACCGGGTTCGGCCCGTCGAGGTGGCGGGCGAGGTGGCGCGGCTGCTCGAGGCCGAACACGGTCCCGGCACCAGCGCGGTGCTGGCGCCCGCCGCGCTGGTCCCCGAGCTGTCCGCGCTGGCCGGGGAATCGGTGCAGGTGCTGACCGTGCACGATGCCAAGGGTCTCGAGTTCGACCGGGTGTACCTGGTGGAACCGCAGGCGATCCTGGACGAGTCACCGCGCGGACTCAACGACCTCTACGTCGCGCTGACTCGTGCGACCCAGCGCCTGGCGGTCGTGCACACCGACGAACTGCCCGAGGTGCTGTCCGCGCTCGGCTAGGCGCTGCGGCGCCCGTCAGGACTGATCGGTATCGGCCAGACCCGCGGCGACGCGGCGTCGACGAGCGTCCGAGATCACGACGATCGGATTGCGTGGCGGCCCAAGGCAGGAGCCCGTCGACCGCTGACCGCCTGCCCGGAAACACTCGAGGGCGCTGCCGAAGCAGCGCCCTCGAGGTCGTGATCGATCGGTACTAGCGGACGGTGTGCACGATCAGCACATCCGAGCGCGACTTGCGGGCCACGTCCGAGGGGACGGAGCCGAGCAGTCGGCCGGTCAGGGTGTTCAGGCCCCGGTTACCGACGACCAGCAGATCGGCCTTGGTCTCGTTGACCAGGTCGAGCAGCGAATCGACCGGCTCGCCGACGATGGCGCGCTCGACGATGTTCTTCGCCCCGGCGGCCACCGCCTTCTCCCGGGCTACGTGCAGGATCTCGTTGGTCGGCGCCGAGCCACGCACCTGGTAGGCCTCGTCCTTGAGCACGTCGGCCGCGGCGGCGACGTCGCGATCGTCGGTCGGGAAGTAGGCACAGGCCAGCACGAGAGTCGCGTCCGCGTCGCCGGCGAGCGCTGCGGCCTTCTCCACGGCGACGTACGACGAATCCGAGCCATCAGTACCGACGACAATGGTCCGGTAGGCGGTCATCTCTCCTCCAACTTGGTCGGTGCCAGCACCGATCGACCCGGGAATCGAGCGTCAGCGCGGCAATTGGGTCGACCCTAACGCCAAAACAGGCCGATTTATCGACAAATCGCAACAGATCACATCGGGAGTGTTGGCGCCTACGGGCACCGTGCCGGTGGCCTTCGCGACAGCCGCGAAGATTCACCTGCGACAACCAGACCGCGGCTCGGGGAAATTGTGGCCTATCACAACACAATCAACGTGCCTGCGCGACTGGGACTTTGCTCACATCAACCGGAAAAACTGGGCAGCCCGCAGGCGGCGCTCCCGGTGCCGGTCGAGGGCGCCACGGTCACCGTGGTCGGCGCGATCCACCGGGTGCTGATACCGACGACTTTCGCGGTCAATTCGTGCTGACCGGCGGCGCCGGGCCGCCAGGACGTGGTGGTGGTGCCGATGGTGGGCACCGCGACGGTGGCGATCGCCGCGCCGTTGTCGTAGAAGGTCACGTCCGCGCCTGCGTCACTGCTGCTGTACCCGACGACGTCGACCGCGGTGACCGTGTACGAGCAGCCGGCCTGGTGATCGGCGCCCTCGACCGCGACGCGCTGAGTCCCGTCGGCGTGCGCAAACGGCGCGGCGAGCACGGCCACGACCATGGCGATACCGGAGCTGGTCAGGCCGAGTCCCGTGTTCCGGCGGAAAGATGTTGTCACCGTTGATGTCCTCACTCTCACGCAGCAGCGACCGCCGCGAATACGGTGAGACTATCGACGGACATCACCGTTCCCCGTCGAAACGGCAATATTTCAGATACCCGATTTCTGGGGTCTCGACACCCCGTCACCCCGGTGTGGGTACCGCGCTCGCCTGCGCTTTACGCGCGTATTCCCACGGCGACATCCCGATCTCCGCGGTGAATTCCCTACTGAAATGGGCCTGATCGAAATAGCCGAGGTCGGCGGCCAGAGTCGCCAGATCGGGCGTGGCGCCGCGGGCGAGCAGATCGGCGGCGTCCTGCAACCGGAATCGGCACAGCACCCATTTCGGCCCGGCCCCGACATACCGGCGGAACAGCCGCTGCAACGTCCGGATGGGGACCGCGAAGCGATCGGTCACCTGGTCGACCCGGGTGAGCGCGGGATCGGCCGCCATCGCGGTGACGATGCGCGACACCAGCGCGTAGTGCGGATCGTCGGCGCGGCCACGCCCGGCGAAGAAGTCCTCGACGATCTCCACCCGCGCCACATCGGACGGCTCGGCCAGCACCCGGTCCGCCAGCCCCGCCGCGGCGGGCATGACGTCGGCCAGCGGGGCCGAATCATCGCGCAGCGCACCGACATCCATGCCGGTGAAGGCGCCGAACCCACCGGGCCGGAACCGCAGACCGAACGTCTCCCCTTCGCCGTCGAGTTCGCGCACGTACTTCGTGGTACACACCCCGTTGACGAAACCGCCCGTGCGCAGGCCGCTGCGCTCGAAGGTGACGTTCACACACGGGAAAGACAGCACCTCGGCGCGATAAGCGGGTTTGCCCCGCAGATCCCAGCGCACGATCCAGTACCGGTCGGCGAACTCCGCCAGCGCGGGCCCGACCGCCAGCCGATCCAGCGATCGGTGCCGAGCCTGCTCCCCCGGATGCAGAATGCCCTTCACATCGGCGGGATCCGGCACCGTCATCGGATCTGTCGCGTTCTTACAAGATCGGCCGGCGCCGGCCGACCAGGATCGAAGACATGACCGATCCCGTTGCGCCCATTCCGCAGGGCTACCACTCCATCACCTGTTTCCTGGCCGTGCCGGACGGCAACGCGGCCATCGACTTCTACACCGAGGTCTTCGGCGCGAAGGTGCTCAGCCGGGCCGATCTGCCCGACGGGCAGCCCGCGCACGCCGAACTGCTGATCGGCGATTCGACGCTGCAGCTCGGCATGCCCATCCCCGACAACAACGTTCGCGCCCCCGAGGACTGGGTGCACACCTCGATCGTGCACTACTGTCCCGACGTCGACGCCGTGATCGCCCGCGCGATCGCCCACGGGGCCCGCACCGCCGAGGAGCCGCAGACCTTCGTCAACGGGGAGCGGTTCGGTGTGGTCATCGATCCGTTCGGTCACCGGTGGGCGGTGATCACCCGGATCGAGGAGATGTCGCGCGAGGAAGCCGACCGCCGGATCGCCGAGTGGATGGCTGCGTCGAATTAGCGGCTGGCGCCGCGGGGTTTTCGGCCCTGTGGGCCTCGCGTCCGAGGGGCGAGACTGCGCCTGCGGCGTTCCGTCTCGCCCCTCGGACGCGAGGCGGCCGAAAACCCGGGGTGATGCGGTGCGCATCGTCAGCTCAGGCCTGCGGCGTCCATGCCGCGTAGTTCCTTCTTCAGGTCGGCGATCTCGTCGCGGAGGCGGCCGGCCAGCTCGAATTGGAGCTCGCGTGCGGCGTTCATCATCTGGTCGGTGAGGGAGGCGACCAGGTCGGCCAGTTCGGCGCGCGGCATGGACTTCACGTCACGTTCGGCGTAGATGCCCGCGCTCACCGCGCGGCCGGGCTCGCCCTGGGCGCGCCTGCCCCGGCTGACATTGCGGCCCGATCCGCCGACGGCGACCTCGTCGTCGGCCTCCAGGTACACCTGGTCCAGGATGTCGGCGATCTTCTTGCGCAGCGGCTGCGGGTCGATGCCGTTGGCCGCGTTGTAGGCGACCTGCTTGGCGCGGCGGCGATCGGTCTCGTCGATCGCGTGCCGCATCGAGTCGGTGATCTTGTCCGCGTACATGTGCACTTCACCGGAGACATTGCGCGCCGCGCGGCCGATGGTCTGGATGAGGCTGGTGCTCGACCGCAGGAAGCCTTCCTTGTCGGCGTCGAGAATCGCCACCAGCGACACCTCGGGCAGGTCGAGGCCCTCACGCAGCAGGTTGATGCCGACCAGCACGTCGTATTCGCCGAGGCGCAGCTGTCGCAGCAGCTCCACCCGGCGCAGGGTGTCGATCTCGGAGTGCAGGTAGCGCACCCGCACACCGAGGCCGAGCAGATAGTCGGTGAGGTCCTCGGCCATCTTCTTGGTGAGCGTGGTGACCAGCACGCGCTCGTCGCGCTCGGTGCGCCGGCGGATCTCGTGCACCAGATCGTCGATCTGGCCCTTGGTCGGCTTCACCACCACCTGCGGGTCGACCAGGCCGGTCGGGCGGATGACCTGTTCGACCACCTCACCACCCACCTGACCCAGCTCGTACGGGCCCGGCGTCGCCGACAGGTACACCGCCTGACCGATCCGGTCGGCGAACTCCTCCCAGGTCAGCGGGCGGTTGTCGACCGCGGACGGCAACCGGAAGCCGAACTCGACCAGGTTGCGCTTGCGCGACATGTCACCTTCGAACATGCCGCCGATCTGCGGCACAGTGACGTGCGACTCGTCGATGACGAGCAGGAAGTCGTCGGGGAAGTAGTCCAGCAGGGTGGCAGGCGCCGAACCGGCCGGGCGACCGTCGATGTGGCGCGAGTAGTTCTCGATACCCGAGCAGAACCCGACCTGACGGATCATCTCGAGGTCGTACTCGGTGCGCATGCGCAACCGCTGCGCCTCGAGCAGCTTGCCCTGCTTCTCCAATTCGGCCAGCCGCGCGGCCAATTCGGCCTCGATGTCGGCGACCGCGCGCTCCATCCGCTCCGGACCCGCGACGTAGTGGGTGGCGGGGAAGATGCGCAGCGAGTCGACCTGGCGCACCACATCACCGGTGAGCGGATGCAGGTAGTACAGCGCCTCGATCTCGTCACCGAAGAACTCGATGCGGACCGCGAGCTCCTCGTAGGACGGGATGATCTCGACGGTGTCTCCGCGCACCCGGAACGAGCCGCGGGTGAACGCCATGTCGTTGCGGGTGTACTGCACGTCGACGAGCAGGCGCAGCAGCGCGTCGCGATCGATCTCGCCGCCGACCTCGAGTTGCACGGAGCGGTCCAGGTACGACTGCGGGGTACCGAGGCCGTAGATGCACGACACCGAGGCGACCACGACCACGTCGCGGCGCGAGAGCAGGCTCGAGGTCGCCGAGTGCCGCAGGCGCTCGACATCGTCGTTGATCGAGCTGTCCTTCTCGATGTAGGTATCGGTCTGGGCGATGTACGCCTCGGGCTGGTAGTAGTCGTAGTAGGAGACGAAGTACTCGACCGCGTTGTGCGGCAGCATCTCCCGCAGCTCGTTGGCCAGCTGCGCGGCGAGGGTCTTGTTCGGCGCCATCACCAGCGTGGGCCGCTGCAACTTCTCGATCAGCCACGCTGTGGTCGCCGACTTACCGGTGCCGGTGGCACCGAGCAGGACGACATCCTTCTCCCCCGCGGTGATCCGCCGCTCCAGCTCGGCGATGGCGGCGGGTTGGTCACCGGCGGGCTTGTGCTCGCTGACCACCTCGAACTGCCCGCCCGCACGTTCGATGGCGCCGACGGGGCGGTGCTCGGAATGAGCCAGCGGGTGCCCCCGCTCCTCGTACCCTTCCGTCGGGATCTCGGTTGCGAATGCCATGCCCACCAGGTTAGGCCCGACCACCGACAAGTCGCGCGGACAGCCCGCTCACCGGCGCCGATCCAGCGACACACCCGCGCCACGCCGAGCCGGGGCCCGCCGCCCCGATGTCGTTCGGATGAACTTCTGCTCATCGAGAAATCCGCTCAACAGCGCGAACGCCACACCGCACGCGGCCCGCAGCATCGTGGCGACCGCACGCTCGGGATCACATCACCTGGTCCGCCCCGTACCGGCGATCACGCGGCCGCGCCACGGCTACTTCGGAGCATTCCGGGACGATGTCCGAAAAGTCCCATGTCCCAAGGATATTCACGGTGGTGTGGTCCAGCGGACACGGTGCGCGACACACATCCGGGCGTACCCTGAGCTGATCATCGGCACGTGGTGAAGGACAAGGCCATGAGCGCACTGCTTCCTCTGCTCGTCGCGGCTCCGGCGCTCACCGGATTCGCGGGATACTTCGCCCGGGAGATCCGCGGCCCGCAGCCACCGCCGGTCACCACGCCCACCGCGCCGCCGCCGGGCCGCCCCCGGGTCGAGTACTTCGACGTGGCCGAACTCACCAGCACCGACGCCAAGGGCTACATCCGGCCCGTCGACCGGTACGAGGTGCAGCCGTGGGGTGTCTACCTCGCCCGCACCGTCGACCGGCCCCGTGGCCGCTACGAGGAGTCCTGGCTGCTGCCCGGACCCGCCGTGCGCGCCACCATCGAGCACGACCGCCCCGGCCACCACCGCAGCCACGACTACGTCCTCGACATCGTCGAGTTCGTCCAGGTCGGCCCCAAGCGCTGGAAGGCCACCGACTACTTCCTCGACATCGCGGTCCGGCGCGGCCGGTCGGCCACCCTGCGCGGCGCGGGCGAGCTGCTGGCCGCGCACGCCGCCGGTCACGTCGACACCGTCCAGGCCGATCGTGCCTTCGAACGGGCCGCGGCCGTCCTGGACGGCCTCGCCGCCAACGACCACGATGTCGAGCAATGGTTGCGCTCACGGGAGATCACCCTGACCTGGATGTGAGCGGGCAGGGCCGGTCACCGGTAGATTTTCCGGTCATGACGCAGGCATCCACCGTGCACGTGCACCCGCCCAAGATCGAATACTTCGATGTCGCGGCGCGGACGAACACCGATCCGAAGGGGTTCGTCCGTCCGGTGGAGGTCTATCGCGAGGAACCGTGGGGCCTCTACATGGGTAGGCACTCGGACCATCCGAACTTCCACTACCTGGAATCGTGGGTGCTGCCCGAGCTGTCGCTGCGGGCGACGAAGTTCCACCACAACCCGGGCGTGGAGCGCTGGCAGGACGTCTACGTCGACGTCGGGGCGTTCACCCGGGAGTCGGCCACGCTGTGGAAATCGGTCGACCACTACCTGGATCTGCTGGTCCGCACGGGCCGCGAGGTCGAGCTGGTCGACATCGACGAACTGCTCGCCGCGCACGCCGACGGCCTGCTCGGTGCAGCGGACTGCCAGGCCGCCATCGAGCACGCGACCGCCGCGATCGACGGGATGGCCGCGCACGGGCACTCGCTCGAGGCCTGGCTGGCCACCCGGGGCATGGCGCTGACCTGGCGTTGAAACGACGAAACCGCCCCGACCTCCGGTAGTGAGGTCGGGGCGGTCGCCGATCGGGGCAGGATCAGCCGGCCGACAGGCTCGGGAACAGATCCGCCAGGCCGCCGCCGCAACCCGCACTGCCGGTCGCGGCCGCCTCGCCCACGGTGACGGTGATCGAGTCGCTGATCAGCAACTGCCGCGCCTCGAGCTTGTGCTGACCCGCCGTGGTGGGCTTCCAGGTGATGCTCACCGTGCCCGAGAGCAGCGACGGCGACACCGGGCTGCCCGGGATGTCGACGCCGTTGTCGGTGAACTTCACCGAGGTCAGCCGATCGACCTCGACGCTGGCGGTCAGCTTGTAGCTGCAACCGACCTTGTGGTCGGACCCCGCCACGGTGACGTTGCCGACCCACGCCGAGGCCTGCGGTGCGGCCAGCACGATACTGGCGGCGACGGCGCCGAGTGCGGTGATGCCGAAGCCCGCACGGCCGAACTGACGGTGATGTGTTGTCATACGCGCTACAACTTCCCTGTGAACCGAGTCACCGGCTGGTGACTCGGCACAATGTACCCAGCGCGCGACACCGCTCGGCCACTTTTTGAAACATTGATGTTTAACAGATTGGTCTCGGGTCAGACGCGTGCGCGAGCCCAGTCGGTGACCACCGGATAGATCGCGTCGAACCACGGTTCCTTCACCCCGTAGTACGCCTGCGCCGCCGCGTCCCCGGTCTTACCCGCCGCCGCCTGCTCGGCCTCGCGCTTGACCACCAGGTACGCCGCGCGCGCGTCCTCTTCCTGGCGCAGCCAGTCGCGCAGCTCGAGCGCGAACCGCTGGCCGGGCGAATCCTGCACGCGCAGATGGATATTCGCCGGGCGGGCGGGATCAGCGTTGCCGTGCACGCGCTTGCCCCAGCGGGCCAGATCGGTGCCGTCGGGATCACCGGGGGTCGGCTTCGGGTTGTCGTGGGTGATCCGCGGCGCGAGCGGGAAGCCGGCCCCGGCGAGCGCGTCGGCCAGCGACTCGGCGGTGGCCAGATCGGCCACTGTCACCTGGATGTCGATGATGTCCTTGGCGGGCAGGCCGTGCACCGCGGTCGATCCGATGTGGTCGATCCGCACCGCCGACGCGCCACACGCCAGGTGCAGCCGCGCGATGATCCGGCGGGCCTGCGCGGCCCAGTCCGGATCGGCGGGCACCAGCCGATAGGCGGCCTCGGCGCGGATGCCCTCGCGCTGATTGCGCTCGAACGGCACCAGCCGCTCGGCCCACAGCGCGCGCACCTGGGCCTCGACGATCTCGGGGGCGCCGTTGTTGTCCAGCCACACGTCGGCGACCGCGTGCCGCTGTTCGTCGGTGGCCTGGGCCGCGATCCGGGTGCGCGCGTCGGCCTCGGCCACCCCGCGCTGTTCGACCAGCCTGCGCAGCCGGGTCTCGATCTCGGCGCCGACCACCAGGACCAGCTGCATGAGCGGGGCCAGCCCGTTCTCGACCAGCAGCGGAATGTCCTGCACGACGATCGCCCGCTCGGGCGCCGCGCCGATCAGCTCCGCGGTACGCGCGCCGACCAGCGGGTGGGTGATCGCGTTGAGCTTTCCCCTGGACTCGTCGTCGGCGAAGGCGACCGCGGCCAGCGCGGGCCGGTCGAGGCTGCCGTCGGCGGCGAGAATGTCCGGTCCGAACGCCTCGACCAGCGCGGCCAGCCCCGGTGTGCCGGGCGCGACGACCTCGCGGGCGATCGCGTCGGAGTCGATCAGCACCGCCCCGCACTCGACCAGAGTCCGCGCCACTGTGGATTTACCCGCTCCCATGCCTCCGGTGAGGCCGATCCGCAACATGGGCCCAGTCTCGCAGACGCCGCGCCGCGCGGTCCGCGCCATCGGATTCTTTCCGACACGCCCATGCGCCGACCGGCGCAAATCCGGGGCCGGGCGAGTCGCGTGGATTAATGTTCGCGCTGGCGAGAAGGCCAGCTCCAGCAACCGAAGGATGATCATGGGCACCACAGACCACCGGACGGCTCGCCACCGCCTGGGAATGCCCGGCGGTGTGCATTGCATCGAACACCCCGCTGTCGCAGCGACTCTCGCCGAATACCGCCGATCCTGGTTCACCGCCCTGATCTCCCCCGCCCGGCACAGCTTCGCCGCGATGCGCAAACGCCCCAGCATGGCCGCCGCCGGCTACTGGGTCCCCGCCGCCGCGAGCTGACTCCTCCACGGCAGCGTCCACCTTGGGGCCGTGGGTCGGGCAGCACCGGCTTCGCCGCGTTCGGCGCGGCCGCGAAGTCGAAGGTGGAGGTCATGCCCCGGTGACGCCGCGACGCGGTCAGGTTCGGTCCGTCGATCCCGAATCGCGTTTCCAGCAGCCGCAATTGCGAGGTGTGGTCGAAGGCCCTGCGAGGCGACCAACCCGTCGTGGCTGAACGGCGAGACCACCAGACACGGCACCCGGTAGCCGAGGCCGATCGGCCCGGCGATCCCGCCCCCGGCGGGCAGGGCCGGGTGTTCGCAGTGCAGCACCGACGGCACCACGGGCAGGGTGTCATGGGCGACGTCGGCCTGGAAGTCGTTGGGGTACACCGGCGCAATGCCACGCCAGGCCACTCGGAGTTCGGGTCGGCGGCCTGGGTGGAGCAGCCCATCATGCCGTCGAGGATCGTCGAGGGGGCCGGGCCGACACCGCGGTTGCTGTAGATCTTCCAGCTCACGCCCGCCTCGGACAGGTTCTCCGGGTAGGTGCGCCAGCTGGAGACGTGCTTCGGGATAACGTCGGCGTCTCCACCAGCGGGCCGCCGGCCAGCCCGTCGGGGTCGATGGTGGCGCCGCGCGTGGTGTCGAGCCGGAACGGTTCGACGAAACCGTCTGCGGTGGGCCCGATTCCGGTGGACATCGCCGGCGCGATCGGCGCCGACACTACTTCACGGACCTGGGAAAAGGCCGAAGGCCCCGGTCCGTGTGGACCAGGGCCTTCGGTACTGCTCTACCCGAATCAGGCGTTGCCGGAGAGCTTCTCCCGCAGAGCCGCGAGCTGCGCGTCGCTGGCGAGCGAACCGCCGGCGGACTCGGCCGGGCCGGAGGAGGCCTGCGAGCTGCCGCTCTCGGAGGAGTAGTTGCCCGAGGCGGGACCGCCGTTGGCGGCCTCGGCGGCAGCGTCGGCTGCCATCTTCTCCATCTGAGCGGTGTGCATCTTGTGGCGACGCTCGGCCTCGGCGTAGCGGCCTTCCCACTCTTCACGCTGCTTGTCGAAGCCCTCGAGCCATTCGTTGGTCTCGGGATCGAAGCCCTCGGGGAAGATGTAGTTGCCCGCATCGTCGTAGCTGTCGGCCATGCCGTACTTCGACGGGTCGAACTCGGCGTGGTAGTCCTCGTTCGCCTGCTTCAGCGACAGCGAGATCCGGCGACGCTCGAGGTCGATGTCGATGACCTTGACCATCGCGTCGTCGCCGACGGCGACAACCTGGTCCGGGACCTCGACGTGGCGCTCGGCCAGCTCGGAGATGTGCACCAGGCCCTCGATGCCCTCTTCGACACGCACGAACGCACCGAACGGAACCAGCTTGGTGACCTTGCCCGGCACGATCTGACCGATCGCGTGGGTGCGGGCGAACTGACGCCACGGGTCTTCCTGGGTCGCCTTGAGCGACAGGGAGACGCGCTCGCGGTCCAGATCGACGTCGAGAACCTCGACGGTGACCTCGTTGCCGACCTCGACGACCTCGGACGGGTGGTCGATGTGCTTCCAGGACAGCTCGGAGACGTGCACCAGGCCGTCGACGCCACCCAGGTCCACGAAGGCACCGAAGTTGACGATCGAGGAGACCACACCCTTGCGGACCTGGCCCTTCTGCAGCTGGTGCAGGAACTCGGAGCGGACCTCGGACTGGGTCTGCTCGAGCCAGGCGCGACGCGACAGAACCACGTTGTTGCGGTTCTTGTCGAGCTCGATGATCTTGGCCTCGATCTCCTTGCCGACGTACGGCTGGAGGTCGCGGACACGACGCATCTCGACGAGCGAGGCGGGCAGGAAGCCACGGAGGCCGATGTCGAGGATCAGGCCGCCCTTGACGACCTCGATGACGGTGCCCTTGACGGCCTCGTCCTTCTCCTTGAGCTCCTCGATCGTGCCCCACGCGCGCTCGTACTGCGCCCGCTTCTTCGACAGGATCAGGCGGCCTTCCTTGTCCTCCTTGGTGAGAACCAGGGCCTCGACCTCATCGCCCACGGAAACGACCTCGTTCGGGTCGACATCGTGCTTGATGGAGAGTTCACGGGAGGGGATGACGCCTTCGGTCTTGTAACCGATGTCGAGCAGGACCTCGTCACGATCGACCTTGACGATGGTTCCCTCGACGATGTCGCCATCGTTGAAGTACTTGATCGTGGCGTCGATGGCGGCGAGGAAATCCTCGGCGGAGCCGATGTCGTTGACGGCTACCTGCGGCGAGGTGACGGTGGTGGGCATATGTGGATTTGCTCCGGACGGATTGTGGTCGGTTGCGGACATTGGAACTTTCGGTACGCTGCGAGATCACCGCGACGAGGCGACGAAGGATACCGGGTAAGTATCGCACGGACCGCCACACTTGCTGGTGATCGAACTCAGCACGGGCGACTCCGTCATCGGATACCGTACGCATTCAACCCCGGCGCACAGCGCTCCTCGAAAGACACTCGCGTGCCTCAGCGTACGCGACCGTTGTCCAGCCGGGCAAACCACCCCCTCCGCCCCGCCGATACCCTGGTCGTCGTGTCCGACGACGAACGCCATGCGCAGGCCAACGCGCTGCTGGGAACCACCGCGACCACCCGGACCAAGATCGGTTCGGCGGATAGCGAACGCGCGAGCAGGCGCTGGTGGGACGCCGATGCCGACCAGTATCACCAAACCCACGCCGACTTCCTCGGCGTCGACTCCCCCGGCGGCGAGTTCGTCTGGTGCCCGGAGGGCCTGCACGAGGGCGATATGGGCTTCCTCGGCGAGCTGACCGGCAAGTCCGTGCTGGAGATCGGCTGCGGTTCCGCGCCCTGTTCGCGCTGGCTGGCGGGCCAGGGCGCGCATCCGGTGGGACTGGATCTGTCGATGGGCATGCTCGAGCGGGGCGTGGCCGCGATGGCGCAGGGCGGACCGCGGGTGCCGCTGGTCCAGGCGGGCGCCGAGGCGCTGCCGTTCGCCGACGCCTCCTTCGATCTGGCCTGTTCGGCCTTCGGCGGTGTCCCGTTCGTCGCCGATTCCGCGCTGGTGATGCGCGAGGTCGCCCGGGTGCTGCGGCCGGGCGGACGCTGGGTGTTCTCGGTGAACCACCCGATGCGCTGGATCTTCCCCGACGATCCGGGCGAAGACGGCCTGGTCGCCCGCATCCCCTACTTCGACCGCACGCCCTATGTAGAGGTCGACGGCGACGGCGTGCCCACCTATGTCGAACACCATCGCACCATCGGTGACCGCGTGCGGGAGATCGTCGGCGCCGGCCTGACCCTGCTCGACATCGTCGAACCCGACTGGCCCGAGTGGCTGGACCGCGAGTGGGGTCAGTGGTCGCCGCTGCGCGGCGAGATCTTCCCCGGCACCGCCATTTTCATCACCGAGAAGCCGCGCGCCTAGAACTCGGGCAGCGCCGCGAAGGCGGGGTCGACCCGCACGTTGGGCACGGTTTCGGCGACCCAGCGGCGGGCCCTGGTCAGGGCGTGATCGGGGAACACGGCGTCGAAGCGGACGTCGTCGGACAGCAGATACGGCAGTCGACCGCGCAGTCCCGGCGCGTACGGGTGGGGCGGGCACATCTCCGCGCGGTGGACCTGCGCGCCGATCGAGGACTCCCGCAACCCGGGCACCCCGGTTTCGGGACAGATGATCTGGAACACCGCGGAGCACCGATCCTTGGGCACCACGATCGACGCGGCGAAGACGAGCTCGCCGCGCGGGCCGGGCAATTGCGTTTTCTCCACGCGCAGCAGCGCGGGCAGCTGATCGACCCACACCACGAACGCCTCGATCAGACAGCCGGTGTGGGCGTGGTGCTCGGCCAGCCGCCTGCGCAGCCGGGGCAGATCGTGCAGCCGGGCGGGCAGGTCGGGCGCGCCGTTGACATAGGTCAACGCGACGACATCACGAGTGGCCGGATTCCCCCAGGTCGTGTTGTCCAACTGCTGCATTCCAGGAATGTCGAACGAGATGGGCACCGGGACAATTTACCGGCGCGCGCGAGTTCGGTTGCCTCCGTGCGCGGTAGAGCGCGTCGTTCAGGCGGAAATGCGTTCGTCGACCAGCTCGACCAGCCAGGATCGGTGACCGGTCACCATCGCGCGGCTGCGCGGAGTGGCCAGGACGGGGGCCAGCGCGGTGCGGAACGCCTCGGCGGTGGTGGGTCGTCGAAGTCGAGGTCGACGAGGACGCGGCCGGGGTCGCCCTCGACGCGGCCCACGCGGTAGGTGCGGACCCCGTGGTCGGCGCGGAATCGATGCCCGGCGGACATCCCTGACGCTGGGGTTTTCGCCGTAGACTGAGCCGGTGCCGAGCGCCTTGGCCGACCGGGTGAGCCGGCTGTGCCGTGCCGATCACTCCGCCGAACGACTGAGTGAGCTCGTGTTGGCCGAGATTCGGCTGTCGATGCCGTTCACCGGCCATGTCTTCGCGCTCACCGACCCGGTGACCGCGGTCGCGACGGCGCCGCTGGCCGATGTGCCCGGGCTCGAGCCGGCGCGCCTGCCGGAACTGATCCGGGCCCGCTATCTCACCCCGCTCAATCGCTGGGACACCGTGCGCGGCACCGGCGCCCACTCCCTGCTCGACGCCACCGACGGTGAACCGGACCGCTCGCTGCTGTGGCGCACCGCCCAGCGCGGCCTCGGCGTCACCGATTCGGCCACCGTCGCCTTCGCCGACCGCTACGGCTGCTGGGGATTCCTCGAGCTGCTCCGGGTCGACGAACCCCCTTTCACCAGAAGCGAACTCGCCGAGCTCACGGCCCTGACCCCCGCCATTTCGACCGCACTACGCGCGACGGTCGGCGCCGGGTTCGTCGAATCCGACGTGCAACTGCCGCCGCTGGGCCCCGCGGTCGTCCTGCTCGACGACACCTTGCACGTGCGCTCCCACACCGCCGCGGCCGCCGAAACCCTGCTCCGCCTGCTCCCGCCCGACGAGCCGCTCCCGCCGGTGCCCGCGTCGGTCTACAACGTGGGCGCCGCCCTGCTCGCCGCCGAGGCGGGCACCCCGGTCGGACCCGCGTCCGCCCGCATCCACCTGGGCGGCAACCGCTGGCTCACCGTGAAGGCCGACCGGATCGGCGACCACGACATCGCCGTCGCCCTGGAACCCAGCACCGCCACCGAACGCCTGGACCTGTTCGCCCGCGCCAACGGCCTGTCCGCCCGCGAATCCCAGGTCCTCACCCTCCTCGCCACCGGCCTGGACTCCCGCGAACTGGCCGCCGAACTGGCCCTCTCCGAACACACGGTCAACGACCACGTCAAAGCCATCCTCGCCAAATCCGCCACCCGCACCCGTCAACGCCTCCTCACCCGGGTCCTCGGCATCGCCTGACGCGACCGCTACTTCGATCGGGGTTTTCTCCCGGCGTGGTCGAGGGCCAGGCGGAGGGCGTATTCGATCTGGGAGTTGACGCTGCGCAGGTCGTCGGCCGCCCACTTGGCGATGGCCTCGTGGACGGCCGGGTCGAGCCGCAGCAGGACCTTCTTGGGTTCCCTCTTCGGCACCGTCATCGCGGTCAGGCGTAGAGGGATCCGGTGTTCACGACCGGCTGGGTGGCGCGGTCGCCGCAGAGGACGACGAGCAGGTTCGAGACCATGGCGGCCTTGCGTTCCTCGTCGAGTTCCACGGTGCCCGCTTCGGCGAGGCGGTCCAGGGCCAATCCGACCATGCCGACCGCGCCTTCCACGATCCGGGTGCGCGCGGCGACCACCTGGGCGGCCTGCTGGCGGACCAGCATGGCCTGGGCGATCTCGGGCGCGTAGGCCAGGTGGGTGATCCTGGCTTCGATGACCTCGATGCCGGCGGTGAGGGTGCGCGCGCGCAGTTCCTCGGTGAGCTCCTCGGCCACCTCGGCGCCGTCGCGCAGGCTGGTGCGCGCGTCGTCGTGCGCGTCGTAGGGGTGGGTGGTGGCCAGGTGCCGCACCGCCGCCTCGGACTGGGTCTCGACGTACTCCTCGTAGTCGTCGACCGCGAAGGCGGCCTTGAAGCTGTCGACCACCTTGTAGACGACGACGGCCGCGATCTCGACCGGATTGCCGTCGGCGTCGTTGACCTTCAGCTTCTGCGTCTCGAAGTTGCGTACTCGCAACGAGATCGACTTGCGGTCGGTGAGCGGCAGCACCGAGAAGAACCCGGGGTCCGACACCGAGCCGACGTAACGGCCGAAGAAGGTGACGACCTTCGCCTCGTTGGGGTTGACGATGATCAGCCCCGTGGCGAGCACCGCGAGGACCAGCACCACCACGGCGGCGGCGACCGCGCCGGCCCAGGCGAGCGCCCCGCCGTCGTGCTGGGCGGCGGCGATGAACGCGACCACGGCGGCGGCGCCGAACAACAGGGTGAGCACCAGCCATCCCAGCAAGACGACGAATCCGTTGACGCGGAATGCGGACCGCAGCTCCATGACATCCTCCCGATATCTGAGTGATATCACGAAGATAGTAGAAATCGGACGAATCGACAAGGAGCGGCCGGCTACGCGGGGACGATGTTGCGGTTGAAGCGGAACATGTTGTGCGGGTCGACGTTCGCCTTCGCCGCGGTCAGCCGGGCGTAGGTGTCGGGCGCGTAGCCCGCCTCGGTCTGCGCCGCGCCCGCGGCGGCACCCGCGCCGTAGAGGAAGTTCAGGCTGTGCCCGATCGTCCAGGGCGCCAACGCTTCCCGGACCGCGGCCAGGCCCGCCGGTGCGGCGTCGCCGGCCGCGCCGGTGATCACCCGCACGATGAACTCGGCATCGCGGTGGTCCACCGACGCGCTGCCGTGACGCAATGCCCCGCCCAGGTGCCGGATGTCGACCACAGCGTCGACCGGCCCGCCGGGCGCGGTCAGCGCGCGCAGTGCCGCGATCCCCGTGCCGGTCAGCTCGGACAGCAGCGCGTTGGTGGCGGCGTAGGCGTGCGGGAAATCCGGGTCGCTGTGGATGGTGTGCGACTCGGTGTACGGCAGCACGCGCAGATCGTCGCGCAGCCGTTCGCCGATCGCGCGCAGCGGGGCGACGAGCCGCTCACCGTCCGAGGCGGGGCCGTCGAAGGCGATCCGGATCGAGGCGACATGCTTGCCGCGCAACGGTTCCGGTACGGGTGGGATGTCCGGGAAGGTGACCACGGCGATCGTCGAGGTGAGCGTGTCGGGCAGGGTGGCGGTCCACCGCCGCCACGTCTCGAGCGCCGTGTCGACCAGCGGGGTGTCGAAGATCAGCTGGCCGCCGTACACCTCGGTGACGGGTACCAGCTCGAGCTCCAGCGCGGTGACCACACCGAAGTTGCCGCCGGTGCCCAGCACCGCGCCGAACAGCTCGTCGGCGGCGGTGAGCGTGCGCATCCGGCCGTCGGCGGTCACCAGGTCGATCGAGCGGACATGATCTGCGGCATAACCGAATTCGCGTGCCAGCAAGCCGAGCCCGCCGCCGAGCACATACCCGACGACACCCACCGACGGTGAGGATCCGTTGAGCGGCGCCAGCCCGTGCACGGCCGCCGCTTCGACCAGCGCCCCCGCCCGCACTCCGGCGCCGATGCGCGCGGTGCGCGTGTCCGGGTCGACGGTGATGGCGTCCATCCGGCGGGTCGTGATCAGCACGCCGCGGTCGGCCGCCACCGAGAGCCCGTGCCCGGTCGCCTGCACAGCGACCGGAAGTCCCTGCCGGGCAGCGTATTCCACGGCGGACCGGACATCCTCGGCGTGCACGGCACCGACGACCAGGGCGGGACAATGGGCGTAGGCGGTCTGGAACCCGGCCACTTCCTCGGCGTAGCCGGGGTCGTCCGGCGTGAACACCGGGCCGGTGAAACGGAGGGATTCGAGAGTCTGCGCTGCGTTCTCGGTCATGCCCTCGACTGTGCCGCCGCACGAAGAAGAAGTACAACAGATAGTCCTTCTTGGTTCGATAACTATCAGTTATGCTCAGTCTCTAAAATCCTCGGCATGGAACTGCGGCAGCTGCGGTACTTCGTCACCGTCGTGGACGAGGGTGGGTTCACACGTGCGGCCGAGCGGTTGCATCTGACGCAGCCGGGGTTGAGTGCGCAGATCAGGCAGCTGGAACGCGAGCTGGGGCAGCCGCTGCTCGACCGGGGCGCCCGCTCGGTGACGCCCACCGAGATCGGGGCCGCGGTGCTGGAGCACGCGCGGGACGCGCTGGCCGCGGCGGACCGGATCGGCGAGACCGTGCAGGAATTCACCGGGCTGCTCCGCGGGCACGTGCGGCTCGGGGTGATCTCGGGTGCGGCCACCGAGGAGTTCGATGTCGCGGGGGTGCTCGCCGACTTCCACGACGATCACCCGCGGGTGGGGATCAGCCTGACCGAGGACACCGCCGAGCGGATGCTGGCCGCTCTCGAGCGCGGCGAGCTGGATATCGCGCTCGTCGGATTGACCGGCGCCACACCGGGTCCGGGCATCGGTCTCGACGTGATCCTCGAGACGCCACTGGTCGCCGCTGTCGCGCTGGACGCACCGATCGACCCGGCCGAGTCGGCGGGCACGATCACCCTGGCCGCGCTGACCGATCGCCGGCTCATCTGCCTGCCCACCGGCACCGGCCTGCGCGGCGTCTTCGAACGATCTTGTGCCGCTGCCGGTTTCACGCCGCAGATCGCGTTCGAGGCGGCCGCTCCCCCGCTGCTGCTGCGCCTGGCCGCGCGCGGTCTCGGCACGGCGGTCGTGCCCGCCCTCACCCCCGAGGAGGCGACGGCCTTCGGCGTGCGCGCCTTGGCCATCGTCGAGCCCCGCATCCACGGCCGCCTGGCCCTGGCCTGGCGCACCGACCGTCCCGGCAGCCCCGCGACCACAGTGCTGCTCGGACAGATGCGCATCGCCCTCGGGGGCCGCGCGCCCGGGTAACGACCGACGCGCGATGTCACGCAGGTGCGCGTCGGCCGACGCCCGCCGCGGTCCGCCCCACGCGGTCCGCCCGGTGCACTCGGCGCCGGTACACTCGGCGCCAATGAGCTCAGCGCCGGTGAGCTCAGCGCCGGTGAGCTCAGCGCCGGTGAGCTCAGCGCCGGTGAGCTCAGCGCCGGTGAGCTCAGCGCCGGTGAGCTCAGCGCCGACACGCTAACTGCCAAATCGCTCACCGCCGACTCGCTCACCGGCAACTCACTCACTGCCAACTCACCCACCGCCAACTCGCTCAGCGCCGATGGGCGGTCGCCCGCGCGCAGGATTCGGCGTAGCCGCGCACGAGCGGGCGGGTGTCGTCACGACGCCAGGCAAGGGCGGGTTCGCACGGGTCGACGCCGGTCACCGGCCTGGTCACGACGCCGTCGTGGGCAACGAGCGGCGCCCGCCGCCATCCGCGCGGCGCCGCCCGCGGACAAGACACCGCTGCGGCTGCCGCTGGGCAACGACGCGGATCGACGCCACACTCGGCCACCTCGACACGGTGCGCACCGAGCTGCTGGAGTGGGAAAGCACCGCCCGCGGAAACGATTTCGACGACAACTGACCAAGCGGATCGGCCCGGACCACCGGTCCGGGCCGTTCGGCTCAGGCCGCGATCGGATCACCCTGCGGGGCAGCGGGTTCACGCGCCGAGCGGCGACCGGCCACTTCACGCAGCACCAGATAGATCGGGAAGACGATCGGCGACAGCAGGATGGTGCCGACCAGCAACGGCCCCATCAGCAGTGGGGAGATGGCGCGCTCGCGGCTGTCGAGGTAGATCCAGCGGCCGAGGAACAGGTCCCAGGCGATGATCTGGGCCCACAGGGCCGTGAGGACGGCGGGGTCGGCGGCGGCGTCGGTGATCGCGGCCAGCGACGGGGAGGTCACCAGCGACCAGATCGCACCGAGGACCGGGATCGCGACGATCGCCCAGACGACCAGCGGCACCAGCGTGATCCACGGCGAGCCGATGATCGTGCGGGTCCAGCGCCAGGTGGGGGCCAGGATCATCAGCGCCCAGAACGGGACGGTGACGAAGAAGGACAGGTCGAACAGGGTGCTCATGCGGTGACCGCCTTTCGGGTGCCGATCGCGCTCGCGATCGAGAACAGGGTGCCCAGGACGACGGCGGTGAGGATCGCGGCCGCCGCGGTCAGGGTGGTCTGGTCGGGGTGGATCAGCGGCTGGCCGCGCAGCGCCTGCCAGGTGACCAGCGCGAGCACCGCGGCGTAACCCGCGGCCATGGTGACGACCAGGCCGACGCGCACGCGCAGCACCCGCAGCATCGGGATCCGGAGCGCGAGACACACCAGCAGCGCGGCGAACAGCGGCACCGCCTGCAGGGCGTGCATGCCGAAGAAGTGCGGGATGCGCAGGTCACCGTCGGTGGTGCTCCAGCCGGTCAGCGGCATGCCGGGGGTGCCGTCGGGCGCTCCGACGGTGTGCGCGCCGGCGATGTCGTCGACGCCGGATTCGCGGCCCGGCATGAGATTGCCCAGCGCCAGGCCGACCAGGGTGATGGCCAAGCCGAGCCGGATCGACCAGGTGATCGCGGCGTCGCCGATCCGGGTCAGCGAGAGCCGCACGGCGACCACCATGGTGGCCAGGAAGAGCACGATGATGGTGCTGCCCATGGTGATCCACAGGACCGCGTCGAAGGTGGTCGTCATGTTGTAGTGGCTGCGGGTGCCGCGGATGACCTGCCCGAAGATGACCAGCTGCTCGACCGCGCCGGCGACGACGATCACCGTCGCCATCACCCTAGTGAGCCGGGAAGTCTTGGGCCGCAACGAGATCAGCCAGGCCAGCGCCAGGCAGTAGAACACGAACGAGAGGGCGAACTTGGCCGGTTTGAACCAGGCGGCCGAACCGGCGATCACCCGGTCGTCGACCAGCATGCCGAGCACCGCGACGACGGCGAGCACGACGTTGACAACGGCGAAATACAGCAGCGGACGGTGCAGTGGCGCGCGGCGGCGGGGCAGCGCGTCGACGGTCTGGACGGACATGGCGAATCTCCCAGCGATAGATAGTTCTACTATCCGTTATGGATAGTTAGACTATCCGCACGCCGGGCAGTCGGCAAGGGGGCCGAGCGAAAACGGAGGTAGCGGTGCGTATCTCGGAGTTGAGCGAACGCAGCGGCATCGCGGTGGCGACGATCAAGTACTACCTGCGGGAAGGGCTGCTGCCCGCAGGCGAGCGCACCAGCCCCAATCAGGCCAGTTACGGCGAGGAGCACCTGCGCAGGCTGCGGCTGGTGCGCGCGCTGATCGAGGTCGGCGGACTGCCGGTCGCCACGGTGGGCGACGTGCTGGCCGCCGTCGACTCCCCCGATCTACCGCTGTTCAGCCTGCTCGGCGTGGTGCAGGGCAGCATGTCCGCCCCCGCGCCCACCGCCCCGGAGGCCGAGTGGGAGCGCGCCTACGCGACCGTGCGCGCGGAGATGGAGCGGCGCGGCTGGGACATGAAACCGAGCCCGGAGGCGATCGACACGCTCACCTCGGTCCTCGTGCGCCTGGCCCAACTCGGCTACGCGGACTGGGGCGAGACCGCCCTGCGCAGCTATTTCGACGGCGCCCGGGTGATCGCGGAGAACGATGTGGCGACCGCGGTGGCGGCTGGCGGACGCGAGGACATCGTCGACGCGGTGGTGGTGCTGACCGTGCTCGGCGACACCGCCCTGGCCGCCATCCGCCGCATCGCCCAAGCGCAGGTGTCACTGGAACGACTGACGGTGAATCCCGTCGAACCCCACTGATCGCGCATGGACAGGGGTAACCCATCGGGAACGGGCTGACCCATCCGACTCACCGACCACCGGCCGCCCGCCCCTCCACGCTCCTGAGACCGGCCAGAAGTCGCGGAGCGGCGGGACAGCTCAGAGCAGGCGCGACAGGAACGCCTTGGTGCGCTCGTGCTGCGGGTTCGCCAGCAACTCCCGCGGCGGACCCGACTCGACGACCACACCGCCGTCCATGAACACCAGTTCGTCGGCGACCTCACGGGCGAAGCCCATCTCGTGGGTCACCACCAGCATGGTCATGCCCGAATCGGCGAGCTCACGCATGACGGTGAGGACCTCGCCGACCAGCTCGGGGTCCAGCGCCGAGGTGGGCTCGTCGAACAGCATCAGCTTGGGATCCATCGCCAGCGCCCGCGCGATCGCGACGCGCTGCTGCTGACCGCCGGAGAGCTGCGCCGGATAGGCGTTGCGCTTGGCGGCCAGGCCGACCCGGTCGAGCAGTTCCTCGGCCCGCGCGATCGCGTCGGCCTTGCGGATCCCGCGCACCTGGGTGGGCGCCTCGATCACGTTCTCCAGCACGGTGCGATGCGGGAACAGGTTGAAATGCTGGAACACCATGCCGATGTCGCGACGCTGAACCGCGGCGTCGCGCGGATGCATCTCGTAGAGCTTGCCGTTCTTCTCCCGGTAGCCGACGAGATCGCCGTCGACGTAGAGCCGGCCCGCGTTCACCTGCTCGAGGTGGTTGATGCAGCGCAGGAAGGTCGACTTGCCCGAGCCCGACGGCCCGACCAGGGTCAGCACCTTGCCACGCTGCACTTCGAGCGAGACGCCCTTGAGCACCTTCAGCGCACCGAAGTTCTTACACACCCGGTCGGCGAGCACCATCGGCGGTGTGGTCACTGCTGGTTCGCTCATTTCGCCTTCACCGCCGCCTGCGCCGTGGCCAGTTCCTCGAGCTGCTTGGCCGTCAGCTGCCGGGTGGCACCGCGCGAGTAGTAGCGCTCCAAGTAGTACTGCCCGACCATCAGGACGCTGGTGATCGCCAGGTACCAGGTGGCACAGACGAGCAGCAGCGGGATCGGCTGGAAGTTGACACCGTAGATGTCACGGGCCCGGCCGAACAGGTCGGTACTGAGCGGGATGGCCGTGACCAGCGAGGTGGTCTTGAGCATGCCGATCAGCTCGTTGCCGGTGGGCGGGATGATCACCCGCATGGCCTGGGGCAGCACCGTGCGGCGCATCGTCTGCGTCCACGACATGCCCAGCGCCACCGAGGCCTCGCGCTGGCCCTCACCGACGGAGTTGATGCCCGCGCGCACGATCTCGGCCATGTAGGCGGCCTCGTTGAGACCCAGGCCGATCACCGCGAACAGGAACGCCGCCTGCAGATGCTGCACGTCCAGGTGGAAGAACTGCGGACCGAACGGCACGCCGAGGTCGATCTGCTTGTAGAGCGAGGGCACCAGGCCCCAGAACACCAACTGCACGAAGACCGGGGTGCCGCGGAAGATCCACAGATACACCCACGCAGTGGTCCGCAACACCGGGTTCGGCGAGAGCCGCATCACCGCCAGCACGGTGCCCAGGCCCACCGCGATCGCCATCGCGAGCACGGTGAGTTCCAGGGTCACCAGCGCACCGGCGGTGATCCGGCTGTCGAACAGGTACTTGCCGTACGTGTCCCACCGGTAGGCGGGATTCGTGGCCGCGCCGTAGGCGAACAATCCCACCAGGATCAGGATGATTGCCGCCGCGATCCAGCGACCCGGCCTGCGCAGCGGGACCGCTTTGATCGGTTCGGGTTCGGTGCCCGGTCCGGGCACCTCCACCGTGTCGTCGTGCTCGGTCACGTCAGCTCACTGCGCCGTTGATCACCGAGGTCTTGATCTGACCGTCCTGGACACCCCAGTTCGTGGTGATCTCGCCGTACTTGCCGTTGTCGATCAGGTGCTGCAGCGCCTTCTGCAGGGCCGCCGCCAGCGGCGAGCCCTTCTGCACGGCCCAGCCGTAGGGGGCGGAATCGAACAGCGGGCCCGCGGCCTCGATCTTGCCCTCGCTCTGCTTGATCGCGTAGGCGGTCACCGGGGAGTCGGCCGACATCGCGTCGACCTGGCCCAGCACCAGCGCGTTGGTCGCGGCGCTCTGCTCGTCGAAGGCCTTCATATCGATGGCCGGCTTGCCCTCGGCGACGCACTTGGCGCTCTTGGCGGGAATCTCGTCGGTGTGCTCGACCGTAGTGGACTGTACGGCGACTTTCTTGCCGCACGCATTGTTCGGATCGACGGCTTTACCGGTTTGCTGGGCCCACTGGATGCCCGCGGAGAAATAGGTCGTGAAATCGACCTGCTGTTCGCGTTCGCGCGAATCGGTGATCGAGGACATACCCACGTCGTAGGTACCCGCCTGAATCGCGGGAATGATCTTCTCGAACGAGGATTCGACGTAGTCGACCTTCAGTCCGAGGGTGGTCGCGACGGCGTCGAGGAGGTCGACGTCGAAGCCGACGATCTTGCCGCTCGCGTCCTTGTACTCGTTCGGCTGGTACGGCACGTTGACGCCGACGACCACCTTGCCTGCCTGCTTCACCTTGTCGGGAACGGCCGCGGCGAGCGCGTCGACCTTCTCCACCGACACCTTGGTCACCTCGGCGGTGTCGCCCTCGGTGTTGTTGGCGCAGCCGGTCAACACCAGCGCACCCGCGGCCGCGGTGCACAACAGCCGCACGGCGCTGCGGCCGAGAACAATACGAACAGACAAAGGAGCCTCCACATTTCACGTCGACGCCGGCCACGTGTCAGCGCCTGTTTGGCAATGTATGCGAACCGGACACAGCGTGGTGCGACAGTAACCGAAGATTAATCAGCCAATGTGAAAGGGGTCCCTTCACCTCCGGTGCACGCGCGCTCTGACCTGCTCGGTGAATTCGCTGGTGGAAGCCAGCCCACCCAGATCCGCGGTCGCGATTCCGGCCGCCAGCGTGGCCGCGACGGCGCGGGTGATCCGCTCCGCGGCGTCGTGCAGCGCGCTGTCGTCGTCGCGAACGGCCAACCACCGCAACAACATCGCCGCCGACAGTTGCAGCGCCGCCGGGTTGGCGCGATTACGGCCCGCCAGACCGGGTGCGGCGCCGTGCACGGCCTGGGCCATCGCCTTGGTGTCGGAGCAGTTCAGCGAGGCGGCCATGCCGAGCGATCCGGCCAGCTCGCCCGCCAGATCGGACAGGATGTCACCGAAGAGGTTCTCGGTGACGATCACGTCGTACTCGCCGGGCGAGCGCACCAGGTGCGCGGCCATCGCGTCGACGTGCTCGTCGTCGACCCGCACGTCCGGGTACTGCGCGGCCACCTCGTAGCAGACATCACGGAACAGCCCGGTCGTCATCGGCAGCACGTTCGCCTTGTGCACCACCGTGACGTGCCGTCGCCTGCCCTGGGCCAGCCGCAGCGCCTGGTGCGCGATCCGCTCGCACGCCTGCCGGGTGATCACCGCGACCGCCATCGCCACATCGGGAGTCGGGCGGAACTCCCCCGATCCGGCGAACATGTTGCGGTCGGCGTAGAAGCCCTCGCTGTTCTCGCGCACGATCACCAGGTCGATGTCGGGCGCGGCCGCCCGCACCCCGGCGAAGGCGGCCGCGGGCCGGATGTTGGCGTAGAGACCGAGCCGCTTGCGGATGGTGCCGCCCGGCGCCACCCGCATGTCCGTGGGATAGGACGCGTTGTCGTGCGGGCCGAGGATCCACGCGTCGAGGTCCTCGAGCGCGACCAGCGTCTGCTCGGGCAGCGGGTCGGCGTAGGCCGCGATGGCGTCGTGGCCCATCAGCAGCGGCACCCACTCCACCGGGCCGAGCCCGGCCGCGCCGATCGCCTCGTCGACGACCGCCCGCGTCGCGGCGACCACCTCGGGGCCGATTCCGTCTCCGTCGATCACACCGAGTCGCAGGCTCGCCTTCGCACCGTTCACCCGTCCATCCTCGCGCCTGACCGGACCGAGTCGGCCACGGGGACACGCGGGAGCGACTAGTTTCTGCAGATCATGGTGCAGTCGGTGGAGTTGCTCCTGGACGAACACGGCGAGGCCGAGATCCGGCGGCAGTGGGCGGTGCTGGCCGAGGCGGGCATCGGCAGCCCCCGTGGCGCGGCCCATCGGCCGCACGTCACGGTCGCCGTGGCGCGCGAGATCTGGCCCCGGATCGACCGCGCGCTGGCCGGGATCGAGTTCCGGCCGCTGCCGATCAGGCTGGGCGGACTGCTGGTCTTCGGGGCCCGCAGGCCGATCCTGGTGCGGCCCGTCGTGGTCACCGAGGACCTGCTCGCCCTGCAGCGCCGGGTCCACCACCTGGTGGCACCCTGTCCCGGCGTCCCCGCGACGATGGCGCCGAACGCCTGGACCCCGCACGTCACGCTGGCCCGCCGGGTGCCGCCGGACCGGCTCGGCGAGGCGATCGGCGCGGTCGCCACCGACCACGACTTTTCCACCGTTGTGGTGGGCATTCGCCGCTGGGATGGGGAGGCACGGCTCGCGCACATCGTGGTCGGTGGAAGATAGAGGGACGCCACGGCGTTACAGCCGAGGACACCGACAAGGAAGGGACGTCATGGCCACCCAGACGCTGACCCAGCAGAACTTCGACGAAGTAATCACCGGAAACGACGTGGTCCTCGTCGATTTCTGGGCTTCCTGGTGCGGACCGTGCCGCAGTTTCGCGCCCACCTACGAGGCCTCCTCCGACAAGCACACCGATGTGGTGTACGGCAAGGTCGACACCGAGGCCGAGCAGGGACTCGCGGCCGCCGCGAACATCCAGTCCATCCCGACCATCATGGCCTTCCGCGAGGGCGTGCTCGTGTTCGCCCAGCCGGGCGCGCTGCCGCCCGCCGCGCTCGAGGACCTGGTGACCCAGGTGAAGGGCCTGGATATGGACGAGGTGCGCAAGCAGATCGCCGAGCAGTCCACTCCCGCCGAATAGGCGTTACGAAACGTCGGGGTCCGTTCACCTCTGGTGAGGTGAACGGACCCTGACGTGCTTTTCGGCTCAGCCGGCGAGCAGGTTGAGCCCCGCGATCATGGCGCGGACACTCGACTCGGCGGCATCGGCGCACATGGCCGCGGCCCAGCCGCGCCTGCCGTTGAACTCGCACTGCACGAAGGTGGCGATACCCTCGGCGGTGCGGCGCTGGTGGAACTGCAGGATCTCGAGGGGGTAGCCCTCGTCGTAGAGCGCCGACGTCATGGCGGCGACCGGGCTACCGGCCGCGATGACGGTGCGCAGATGGTCGGCGAATTCCAGGGTGGCGGTGAAATCCGTTCCGGAACAGGTGAATTCGCCGAGGGTGATCGGCCCCTCGATCCGGGTGTACCGGTCGAGGAACTCGGCGGGAGTCAGGTCGATGGTCTCGGCGCGCAGCCCCTTGGGGGCGGCGTCGAACAGGGCACGGTCCAGTGTCAGCAGTGTCATTGCAGGTGAGGTCTTCCCGAAGATGGTCTTCGTTGGCAGGTGGGACCAGCAGAACAATGAAAATCAGCCCGCAGCGAGGGGGCCGGTCCGAATCAGACCCCGCTACGGCGGGTTACTACGAGAAGAATCTGCCGTGTGGCTGCCTGCGCGGTCTGCGCAGCAGCGACCGCGCGGTCGCGGTCAGCGACTAGCAGCGCGGCGAAGCGGTCGGCGGGATTCGGCACGGGATCGAGGATAGGGCGATCGTCGCGAAACCGCAACTTACTTACTGCCCCGACGTGTCTACCCGTGAGTACCATCACCGCAGCTCAGCGCGTACGCGTAAGACGCCGGGTACCGTGGTCGCATGGGTGCCGGGAGACGCCCTCGGACGGGGCGCCGCCGCGGGATCAGGTGGACCTCAGCAGCGGGTCGGCCACCCTCGTCGCTCGCGACAAGTGAGCCGGATCTGCTAGTCCCCCAGCGGTTTCCGGTCCTCGGCCAGCCGCTCGACCGCGGCGAGCGCCCGGGCCGAACCATCGACGTCGACCTGCAGGCGCAGTCCGCCGGGACGCGCGCTCGTGCGCAGCACGACCTTGTCCCCCGTCATCACCGGGCCGACGTGTTCGACGATCGCGCGGTACGGCAGTTCGTGCCGGCCGGGATGCGCGGCGAGCGCCTCCTCCACGGCCTCCCAGTAGACGGCGTTGTTGACATGGCCCAGCCGGTCCACGTCGGTCACCCGCAGCGGGAACGGCACCGCCTCGACGTCCGGATCGTCGAGTTCGCTCAGCGCCGCCCGCCAGCGCAGCCGGTGCTCGGTGGTGCTGGCCAGCATCGGCGCCATGAACGCGTCGCTCATCCGGGCGGGCCGACCGGCCACCGGGTCGATGTGGATCAGGAAGGCCGCGGCCTCGATGTGCCCGCCGCGTTCGCCCTTCAGCTGAATCCGCATGTCGCACCAGCGATTCGACAGTGCGTCGGCCCACCGGCGCAGCTGCACCCGGTCCCCGAACTCGATCGGCTCGTAGACATCGATCACGGTGCGCCGCACGATCCACGCCTGATGGGTGTCGCCGTCCTCGACCGCATCCAGGTGGTCGAACCCGATGTCCTGCAGATACCGGGCCACCGCGTCCAGGCGCAACCGGTCCTGCCCGTCGGTGTCGCCGAGGCGCACCGGCCACGACGCCGCGAAGGCGCGGGTGATGTCGGGGCAGGCGGGGAGCGGGGTCGCGATGACGTCGGCGGACATACCGCCGATGCTGCCACACCCGGCGGGCGATACGACGACGCATCTCCGGCCGGGCCGGGACTAGCGGCCCTCGGCGGCCTGCTTGATTCCGTCGACGTGGCTGGTCCACATCGCGCGGGAGTGCTCGGCCTCGACCGGGCTCGCGATGTTGTCCTGGCTCAGCGACAGGTGGGTGCCCGTCGCGCTGCCGGACAGCTCGTAGGTGAGCGTGTGATAGTTCTCGGGGCGATCGGGCACGTCGCCGAGCGGGCTGTAGTGGGTGAGTTTCAGCAGCCGGCCGGGCTCTACGGCCAGGATCTCGCCTTTGTCCTCGTACGCGGTGCCCTCGTATTCGCCGGTCCAGGTGATCGGGCTGCCCGGCGACCAGTCGGTCGACACCTCGGCACCGAACATGAACCGCCGGATCTGCGCCGGATCGGTCAGCACGGCCCAGACCCGCTCCGGCGAGGCGGCGATCTCGGTATCGGCGGTAGCCACGAATCCGGTCATGGCACTCAACTCCTTCGGTCGACACTCACCACGCTACGACCGCGCGGCCCCGAAGTCTTGGACGAAGACGCCACCTGTTTCGCCGACCAGGCCAGGCCGGCCTCGGTCAGTCCGGTACCGATCCCCCGGCCGAGCCGCCCCGGCCGGGCGTGCAGGTTGTCCAGGAGCACCCGCCCGTCCGGCATCGGCCGCAGGTAGACGAATCCCAGGAGCTCGCCTTCGTCCTCGGCCACCAGGAACCCCGGCGTCAGCGGGTCGACCAGGATCGAACGCCACCGAGCGGCCAGGTCGGCCGTCATCGGCCCCGCCAGATACTCCGCGGGCGGGATCCCGGCGTAAGCGACCCGCCAGCTGGCGGCATGCAAGGCGGCGACGGCCGTCGCGTCGGCGACTCCCCCTGGTCGAATCAGCATCCGACCATTCTGCCGACCGGGGCGCCGCGGGGCGCCACCGTTGTTTCGCACGGTGCCGCCACGCGGGGTGGCCGAACTCAGTGTGCCGCCGAATCCCAGCTCCGGCCGGTGCCGACCGAGACGGTCAGCGGCACCGAGAGTTCGATGGCGGACGACATCTGTTCCCTGGCAAGGGCTTCCAGCGCCTCGCGTTCACCGTCGGCGACCTCGAAGACGAGTTCGTCGTGGATCTGCAGCAGCATCCGCGAGCGCAGGCCCGCCTCGCGAATCGCGGTCTGCACGTTGATCATCGCGACCTTGATGATGTCGGCCGCGGTGCCCTGGATCGGCGCGTTGAGCGCCATCCGCTCGGCGGCCTCGCGGCGCTGGCGGTTGCTGGAATCCAGATCGGGCAGGTAGCGGCGGCGGCCGAAGAGGGTCTGGGTGTAGCCGACCTTGCGGGCCTCGTCGACGACCTCGGACAGGTAGTCGCGGATGCCGCCGAAGCGGTCGAAGTAGACGTCCATCTGTTCCTTGGCCTCGGCGGTGCTGATCTTCAGCTGGGCCGAGAGGCCGTAGGAGCTCAGGCCGTACGCCAGACCGTAGGACATCGCCTTGATCCGGCGGCGCATCTCCGGGTTCACCTCCGACAGCGGGATGTCGAAGGCCTTCGACGCGACGAAGGTGTGCAGGTCCTCGCCGGAGTTGAACGCCTCGATCAGGCCCTCGTCACCGGACAGGTGCGCCATGATCCGCATCTCGATCTGGCTGTAGTCGGCCGTCATCAGCTCGGCGTAGCCGGGACCGACGACGAAGGTGTCGCGGATCTGGCGGCCGGTGTCGGTGCGGATCGGGATGTTCTGCAGGTTCGGCTCGGTCGAGGAGAGCCTGCCGGTGGCGGCGATGGTCTGGTTGAAGGTGGTGTGCACCCGGCCGTCGTCGGCCACCGACTTGAGCAGGCCGTCCACGGTGACCTTGAGCCTGGTCGCGTCGCGGTGCGCGAGCAGGTGCTCGAGGAAGGCGTGGCCGGTCTTCTCGAACAGCGACTCCAGCGCGTCGGCGTCGGTGGTGTAGCCGGTCTTGGTGCGCTTGGTCTTGGGCATGTCGAGCTCGTCGAACAGCACCACCTGCAGCTGTTTGGGCGAGCCGAGGTTGATCTGCTTGCCGATCACCTCGTAGGCGGAGTTGGCCGCCTCGGTGACCCGGTCGGCGAACTGCCGCTGCAGCGATTCGAGCTGGTCCACGTCGACGGCGATGCCCGCCTCCTCGAGCGTGCCGAGCACGCCGAGCAGTGGCAGTTCCATCTCCTCGAGCAGCGCGGTCGACTCGATCTGGGCCAGTTCCTGGTCGAGCGCCTCGGCGAGGTCGGCGACCGCGCGGGCGCGCAGCATCTCCTCGCGCGCGATGTCGGCGGCGACGGTGTCCTCGTCGTCGAGCAGCGAGAGCTGACCCGAGTCGCCGGTCTCGGCGCGCAGTTCGCGCTTGAGGTAGCGCAGCGACAGATCGTCGAGGTTGAAGCTGCGCTGCCCGGGCCGGACCAGGTAGGCGGCCAGGGCGGTGTCGCTGGTGAGACCGGCCAGGGTGAGGCCGCGACCGCGCAGCGCGTGCTCGGCGGCCTTGGCCTCGTGCAGCGCCTTGGGCACGGCCGGGTCGGCCAGCCAGGCGCCCAGCGCGGCCTCGTCCTCGGTACTCAGCGCGGTGAGGTCGATGTAGCCGCCCTCACCGTCGGCGGCGGCGATGGCCAGCGCGCGGGCGTCGCCGTGTACCGGAGTGCCCGTGCCGACGATCGAGAGACCGTGGCGGACACCGGCTTTCGCGTGCTCTGCCAGCCAGTCGGCGACCGCGCCCTGTTCGAGGGCGGCGCCGCTGATCTCGAAGCCCGATTCGGCCTCCGGCTCGGCGGAGCCGAGGGTCTCGAACAGGCGGTCGCGCAGCACCCGGAATTCCAGGTCGTCGAAGAGCTGATGGATCTTCTCCCGGTCCCACGGCGCCTGGGCCAGCTGATCCGGGGTGTAGGGCAGCGGCACCTCGCGCACCATCTCGGTGAGCTGGCGGTTGAGCACCACGCTGGACAGGTTGGCGCGCAGCGAGTCGCCGACCTTGCCTTTCACCTGGTCGACCTTGTCCACCAGGGTGGCCAGGTCGCCGTATTCGCGAATCCACTTCGCCGCGGTCTTCTCGCCGACGCCGGGGATGCCGGGCAGATTGTCGCTCGGGTCGCCGCGCAGCGCCGCGTAGTCGGGATACTGGGCCGGGGTGAGGCCGTATTTGGTCTCCACCTCGGCCGGGGTGAAGCGGGTGAGGTCGGAGACGCCCTTGCGTGGGTAGAGCACGGTGACGTCGTCGTTGACCAGCTGGATCGCGTCGCGGTCACCGGTGACGATGAAGACCCGATATCCCTGGGCGACGGCCTGGGTGGTCAACGTGGCGATCACGTCGTCGGCCTCGTAGCCGTCGATCGCCATCACCGGGATGCCCAGCGCGCCCAGCACGTCCTTGGTGAGTTCGACCTGACCGCGGAACTCGTCGGGCGTCGCGCTGCGGTTGGCCTTGTATTCCGGGTACGCCTCGGTGCGGAAGGTCTTGCGGGACACGTCGAATGCCGCGGCCACATGGCTGGGCTTCTCGTCGCGCAGCAGATTGATCAGCATCGAGGTGAAGCCGTACACCGCGTTGGTGGTCTGCCCGGTGACGGTCTTGAAGTTCTCCGCCGGTAGCGCGAAGAACGCGCGGTAGGCCAGCGAGTGCCCGTCCAGGAGCAGCAGCGTCGGCCGCTCACCGCCCGAGTCGGTGGTCGTTGTCGATGCCTGCGCAGTCGTCGGTGAACTCACCCGGATGAGTGTAGGGACCACCACCGACACCCCCGAATCCCGCCGCGCCGGACTCCCCCACGCGGAGCCGTGGCGAACGCCTGACCCCTGCACCCTCACAGACGACATCCATGACCTACAGTTACATAAAGGACACCTTGTGTCCTACAGTTGGCTATCGTTTCCGATGCGAAGGAGGGTTTCATGGCTACCACGCTTACCGATTCGAAGGCGACGCTGATGCGACGCGCACAGGAGGACATGGGGACGCACTTCGCCGACTCGGGTTGGACCTCTCGCGAAAAACTGGCCCTGACCTGCCGTGCACTTTTCGACCGCGGCCACGATTCGGGTCTGGCCGGGCAGATCACCGCAAGAGCCGAACAGCCGGGCACGTTCTACACCCAGCGCCTCGGCCTGGGTTTCGACGAAGTCACCGCGGGCAACCTGCTGGTGGTCGACGAGGACCTGACCGTGCTCGAAGGCGACGGAATGGCCAATCCCGCCAACCGATTCCACAGCTGGATCTACCGCGCTCGCCCGGATGTGCAGTGCATCGTGCACACCCACCCCTTCCACGTCGCGGCGCTGTCGATGCTGGAGGTCCCGTTGGCGGTGTCCCAGATGGACATCGCCCCGCTCTACGACGACTGCGCCTTCCTCGCGGACTGGCCGGGCGTCCCCGTCGGCAACGAGGAAGGCGAGATCATCACCGCCGCGCTGGGCGACAAGAAGGCAGTACTGCTCGCCCACCACGGTCATGTCGTCGCCGGTGCCAGCATCGAGGAAGCCTGCTCGCTGGCCGTGCTCATCGAGCGCGGCGCAGCGCTGCAACTGGCCGCGATGGCCGCGGGAACGATCGCCGAACTGCCCGAACGCCTTGCCCGCGAAGCACACGACTGGACCTTGAAGCCGCGGCGCAGCCAGGCCAATTTCGCCTACTACGCCCGGCGCGCGCTGGTTCGCCATCCCGACGCGCTGGACTGATCCCTCCGCGACCGAGTCCGGTATCGCCTACGGCCGCAATCGCGTGCCGATCACCCTTGCAACCAGGAGACCCCTATGCCCGAGATCGAAGGCATACTCGCCTATCCCGTCACCCCGTTCGACGCCGACACCGGCACCGTCGACATCGGCTCGCTCAGCGCGCTCGTCGACGACCTCGTCACCACCGGCGCGCACGCCATCGCACCGCTCGGCAGTACCGGTGAGGCGGCCTACCTCACCGAGGCCGAATTCGACGCGGTCGTCGATACCACCGTCGACGCCGTCGGCGGGCGGGTTCCCGTGGTGGTCGGCGCGTCCGATCTGACCACGGCGGGCGCCATCCGGCGGGCGCGCAAGGCCGAAGCGGCCGGGGCGGCGGCGGTCATGGTCCTGCCGGTGTCGTACTGGAAACTCACCGAGCGGGAATTGATTCGGCACTACCGCGCGATCGCCGACGCGATCGGCCTGCCGATCATGGCCTACAACAACCCGGCCACCGCGGGCATCGATATGCCCCCGGAACTGCTGGTCTCGATGTTCGAGACCATCGACAACCTCACGATGGTCAAGGAATCGACCGGCGACATCACGCGGATGCGCGCGATCACAGAGCTCAGCGGCGGCGAACTGCCGTTCTACAACGGCAGCAATCCGCTGGTCCTCGACGCGCTCGTCCACGGAGCGTCGGGCTGGTGCACGGCGGCCCCCGCCTTGGTCCCGCACGCGTGTACCGCGTTGTTCGCCGCTGTCCGGACCGGCGACCTGGACACGGCGAGTGCCACCTACGCGACGATCGAGCCACTGTTGCGGTTCCTCGTCGCCGGCGGGCTGCCGACCACCGTGAAGGCGGGGCTCGAACTGCTCGGACGGGCCGTCGGCAGCCCGCGCCCGCCCCTGCTGCCGCTCACGGCCGCCGACCGCGAACGCCTGCGCGCGATCCTCACCGACCTCGCGCTCCTGCCGACCGGACAGCCCGCCTGAAGCACGCCGGGCCCCCTGCCGACGCGGGGCACCTCGGTGTCCTATCGTTGTCTCGAGTGTCCCGGCCTAATGAGGTGAGCTATGTCAGCGTTGGTTCGAGCCGTACGACGACAACGGGGGCTCACCCTGGACGCGGTCGCGGCACGGACCGGGCTCACCAAGAGCTATCTGTCCAAAATCGAACGGGGACAGAGCAATCCGTCGATCGCGGTGGCGCTGAAGATCGCCAAAGTGCTCGATGTCGACGTCGGACAGCTGTTCGCCGACGACTCGGCAGCCCAGTCGCTGATCATCGACCGGGCCACCGCGCAGGACGCCGAAGACCGTCCCGGGTACCGCGCCTTGGCCAGTTCGATGCTGGGAAAGGCGATGACACCGTTCGTGCTGCGGCCACACCCCGGCGCCGAGGACTACGAACACGCCGAACATCCCGGTCAGGAGTTCGTCTTCGTACTCGACGGCGAGGTCGAGCTGGAACACGGTGGGGCGACGAACGTACTCGGCGCCGGTGACAGCGCGTATTTCGACGCCGCGGTGCCGCACCGTGTCCGGCGGCACGGCACCCGCCTGTCGAAGGTGCTCGTCGTGGCCTACCACCAGCCGGGCGCCGAACAGGGCTGAGCCTGTGGGTCCACTCGGCGAACCCGAGTGGACCCACGGCCCGCGCGGGTTCGGTCAGTCGTGACCGAGGTAGGCAGACATTACCGCGGGGTCGGTGAGCAGGGCGGCGCCCGCACCGGATTTGGTGACCTCGCCGGTCTCCAGGATGTAGGCGCGGTCGCTGCGGGTCAGGGCCTGCTGGGCGTTCTGCTCGACGAGCAGGACCGTGGTGCCCTGGCGGTTGATCTCGCTGATGATCTTGAAGATCTGCTGGATCACCATGGGCGCCAGACCCATCGACGGTTCGTCGAGCAGCAGCAGCTTCGGCCGGGCCATCAGGGCGCGACCGATGGCCAGCATCTGCTGCTCACCGCCGGAGAGGGTGCCACCGACCTGCTTGCGCCGCTCGGCCAGCCGTGGGAACAGTTCGAAGATCCAGTCCAGCGTCTGCTGGTACTCGGTCTTCTGCTCGAACGGCCTGCCGTAGCACCCCATGTCGAGGTTCTCGGCCACGGTCATGCCGGGGAACACCCCGCGGCCTTCCGGCGCCTGGATCAGGCCCTGGACCACCCGGTCGTGGGCCTTCATCGTGGTGATGTCCTTGCCCTCGAACAGGATCCGGCCCGAGGTGAGCGGCAGCAGGCCCGAGAGCGCGCGCATGGTGGTGGTCTTGCCCGCGCCGTTGGCACCGAGCAACGTCACCAGCTCGCCCTGCTCGACCGACAGCGAGATCCCGTGCAGCGCTTCGATCCTGCCGTAGTTGACGACCATGTCGCGCACCTCGAGCAGCGGCACCGGCTGGTCGGCGACGGCCTCGGGCTCCTCCTGCGCCGCCTCCACCACGGTGGCCGGGGCCCGGGTGGGCGCGGCTTCGGCCGCGGCGGCGGCGCCCGCCTCGTCCTGGACCTCCTCGATGGTGTCCGCGTCGGGCACACCGAGATAGGCGGCGATGACCGCCGGGTCCTCGCGGACCTCGACGGGCAGTCCGTCGGCGATCTTGCGTCCGAACTCGAGCACCACGATCCGGTCGGTCACGCCCATCACCAGGCGCATGTCGTGCTCGATCAGCAGGACGGTGTAACCGTCGTCGCGGATCTTGCGGATCAGCGCCATCAGCGCCGACTTCTCGCTGGGGTTGAATCCGGCGGCGGGCTCGTCCAGGCACAGCAGCTTCGGCTCGGTCGCCAGCGCTCGCGCGATCTCGAGTCTGCGCTGGTCACCGTAGGAGAGGTTGCGTGCCTTCTCCACCGCCCGCGGCGCGATGCCGACGAACTCGAGCAGCGCCATGCCGCGTTCGATCGCGTCGCGTTCCTCGCGGCGATGCTTCGGCGTGCGGAACACCGCGCCGGGCACCGAGGTGCTGTGCCTGGCGTCGGTGCCGACGACCACGTTCTCCAGCGCCGTCATCTCGCCGAAGAGCCGCACGTTCTGGAACGTGCGGGCGATGCCCAACCGGGTGATCTCGTTGCGCTTGGTCTTGGCCAGCGGCCGCCCGTCGAAGTGCACGCTGCCACCGGCCGGCTTGTAGACGCCGGTGATCGCGTTGAAGCAGGTGGTCTTGCCCGCGCCGTTGGGGCCGATCAGGCCGAGGATCTCGCCGCGGCGGATCTCGAAGCTGACGCTGTCGAGCGCGGTCAGACCGCCGAACTTCACCGTCAGCCCGTCGGTGCGCAGCAACGGCTCGCCCACCGCGGTTTCGATGTCACGGTGCGGGGCGACCACATCGGCCACGGTCTCCGCGTCGCCCAGTCCGGGCAGCACCGCGGTGACGTCGACCTCGCCCACCGGTTCGACCTCCGGCGCGGGCTTGTACCCGGCCGACATGTCCTCGTTGTCGTACAGCGCGTCTCCCGCGCCCGGCCCCGTCATCGCCCTGCTCCGATCGGTTCGGCCGCCGGCTTGCGCACGACCGCCTGGTACACCTGTCTGCCGTAGGTGAGCAGTTTCTGCCGCACCGGGAACAGACCCTGTGGCCGCAGAATCATCATCACCACCAGCGCGATGCCGAAGTAGAGGTACTTCAGGTCACCGAGATTCTGCGCGCCGCCCTTGCGGTAGAGCAGCACGCTGCCCAGCAGCAGCAGTCCGAAGACCACCGCGACGATCGATACGGTGATCACCCCGCGCCGGACCCACACGCCCAGCGCGTCGCGGCGCCACCGCCACAGCAGCCACAGCCCGACCAGCACCGCGATGTCGAGCCCGAGCAGCAGATAGCCGGTCGACTCGCTCGACACCAGCTGCACCGACTGCAACCGCATCGGCAGGTACGCGATGAGGAACGCGCCGACGATCACGCCGAGCTTGTTGCCCGAACCACCGAGCACCACCGCGCACAGGAACAGCATCGACAAGATGATGTCGAACTGCTTCGGATTCACGTAGGTGACCTGACCGGCGTACATCGCGCCGGACAGACCGCCGACGGACGCGCCGATCACGAAGGCCCACAGCTTGAACTTGAAGGTCGGCACGCCCATGATCTCGGCGGCGTCCTCGTCCTCGCGGATCGCGACCCAGGAGCGGCCGACCCGGCTGCGCTCGAGGTTCCCGATGATCAGCAGCACCACGATGACCAGCGCCATGCCGAGCCAGAACCACCAGGTGCCGTTGTTCGCCCGCTGCAGCGGGTTCGTGCTGTCGGGATCACCGAGGTTGCCCGGGGAGAAGTAGCCACCGGGATGCGCTTCGGATTCGCCGACCTGCGGGTAGGCGATCTTGGACAACCCCAGGCTGCCGTTGGTCAGCTCATCGAGGTTGTCGGCCATCAGGCGGACGATCTCACCGAAGCCCAGCGTCACGATCGCCAGGTAGTCGCCGCGCAGGCGCAGGGTCGGCGCGCCGAGGACGAGGCCGGCGAACGCGGTCAGCGCGACCGCGATCGGCAGGCAGGCCAGCCAGGCCCAGCTGGGATTGAGCCAGCCGCCGTCGGTCTGGTTCCACGGACTGTTCGGGCTGGTCAGCAGGCCGACCGTATAGGCGCCGACGGCGTAGAAACCGACATAGCCGAGGTCCAGCAGACCGGCCTGGCCGACGACCACGTTCAGGCCGATGGCGATCAGCGCGTACATCGCGAACTGCGCCATCACGCCGCCGAAACTCACGCCGGGGGTGTCGAGCAGCGGGGGCGGGTACAGCGGCAGGATCGCCAGCACGGCGATGACCGGCACACCGACAGCCCATTGGCCCGGCCGGGACAGCCCGTCCCACCAGTCGCGGATCGCGTCGCCGAGGCCACGCCGATCCTGGTTCGCCACGGGGGTTTTCGTCAGGTCGGTCATGCGCGCGCCCTCCCCAGGCTCTCGCCGAGGATGCCGGTCGGCCGGAACATCAGCACCGTCACCAGCAGGACGAAGGCGACCACGTCACGCCACTCGTTGCCGAACAGGATCTGTCCGTACTGCTCGGCGACGCCGAGGATCATGCCGCCGAGCAGCGCGCCGCGCAGGTTGCCGATGCCACCGAGCACCGCGGCGCTGAACGCCTTGATACCGAGGATGAAGCCGCCGGAGAAGATGATGCCAGTGGGAATGTAGAGGGTGTAGAGCATCGCGGCCGCACCGGCGAGCAGGCCGCCGATGAGGAAGGTCAGCACGATGACCCGCTCGCGCGAGACGCCCATCAGGGTCGCGGTGTCGGGATCCTGGGCCACCGCGCGGATGGCGCGGCCGAACTTGGTGCGGTTGATGACGATCTCGGTGGTGATCGCGAGCACGATGGCCGACGCGAAGATCACCAGCGCCACATTGGTCACCTGCGCGCCGAGGAAGGTGAACTGCACCTTCGGTTCCACCAGCCGGATGCCGGTCTGGGCGTTGGAACCGCCGAGGCCGGGCCTGATCTTGGGCAGGATGTAGTGGACGAACTCCTGGATCACGAACGACATGCCGATCGCGGTGATCAGGAAGGCCAGCGGTTTGGCTCCGCGCCTGCGCAGCGGCCGGTAGGCGACTCGTTCCAGGCCGACCGCGGCGATCCCCGAGACCAGCATGCCGAACAGCATCGCCACGCCGAGATAGACCACCGTGAGCAGGACGCCCTGGGAGTACGCGTTGCCGCTGGGGGCGAAGCCGAGCAGCTCCAGTCCCACATAGGTGCCGAACATGCCGAGCATGAAGATCTCGGAATGGGCGAAGTTGATCAGTCTCAGTACGCCGTAGACCAGCGTGTAGCCGACCGCGACCAACGCGTAGATCGACCCGTAGGTGAGACCGTCCACGGTCAATCGCCAGAACTGGTCGATCACCCCGGAGACGTTGAAATCGATGGACCCCTCGGCCAACAGGGTCACACCGAGCGAAGCCGCTGATGTCATGATTTCTCTCGCGTCAGGCGAGCGGTGCGCGTGGCAAGGCCACGCGCACCGCTACACGCTCTCGTGGGGACTACTTGACCTGGTACATCCAGATCTGGATGTTGGCCAGCTCGCCGGTCTCGCCCCACTTGTACTGGCGGGCGACGCCGGTGCCGTTGTAGTTACGGACGTAGTCCAGCAGCTCGGCGCGGGTCAGCTTGCCCGAGTCGATGCCCTTGAGCAGGATCGTGGTCAGGTCGTAGCCCTCGACGGAGTAGACGCCGGGCGCCTGGCCGTTGAGCGCCTTGTACTCGGTCGCGAATTTCTCCGGCGCCGGGCTGCACGGGCACGAGAGCAGCGCGTCCTTGGACGAGCTGCCCGCCTGCCGCACGAACTCGGGGTCGTTGCTGCCGTCGGCGGAGACGAAGGTCGCGGTCACGCCACCGGAACGCAACTGCTGCACGAACGGCGCCGCTTCCGCGTAGTAGCCGGCGTAGAAGATCGCGTCGGGCTTGGCGGCGGACAGCTTCGACACCGCGGCCGAGAAGTCCTTGTCACCTTCCTTGACGCTGACCGCGCAGGAGGCGTCGGCGGCCGGGCCCGCGGCGGCGTTGAACGCCTGCGCCAGACCGGCACCGTAGTCGGTGTTGTCCTGCACGACGCAGATCTTCTTGTAGCCCTTCTCGCCGGTCAGGTAGTTGGCGACGGCCGGGCCCTGCGAGTTGTCGTTGCCCAAGCCGCGGAAGAAGGTCTTCCAGCCGTTCTGGGTCAGGGTCGGGTTGGTGGCCGAGGCGGTCAGCGTGGGCATGCCCGCCTCGCTGAGGATCTGGCCGGTCGCCTTGGTCTCGCCCGAGAAGGTCGGGCCGACCAGCGCCACGATGCTGGGATCACTGACGATCGTCGGGATCACCTGGCTCGCGATCTGCGGCTTGCCCTCGGTATCGAACTGCTTGACCGAGACCTGACAGTCCGGGTTGGCCTTGTTGTGCTGGTCGAGGGCGAGCTTGACGCCGTTGATGATATTGATGCCGAGCGCGGCGTTGCCACCGGTCAGCGGACCCGCCATCGCGATGGTCTGGGGCGCGCACTTGGCCTTGCCGTCGCCCGCGGGGTCGGCGGCGGTGCCCGCATCGGTCGCCGCGACAGCCTTACCCTCGGTATCGAGCTGAACGACCGACTGGATGGAGAGATCGGTGTTGCCGCCACCGCCGCCGTCGGACGACTTGTCGCTGCATCCGGACAACACCAACGACGCGGCAGCTCCGATTACCAGAACTCCTCGCGTCGAACGACTGCGCCATGTCGAACTGAGCACGTCTCACCTCTATGTCCTGTGCTCCCCGGGGTCCCCGAGGGGGCCGACCACGTTCAGCCCGGACAGAACATATCGCCGGTTTGTTAGATCCGCATCACATTCGCATCATGTCGGACGCTCCGTGTCCAGTCGTAGTTCACATTATTGTTTCGCTTACGTAAAGTTTTTCGGCTTTCGACGCGAGACACGGAGCGGCACGTTCCAGATCACTGCGGGGTGAGGTTCTCCAGCACGACTTCGGCGACCGCCTTCATGGTCGTCCGGCGATCCATCGCGGTGCGCTGAATCCATTTGAACGCCTGCGGCTCCGACAGCCCCTGGGTCTGCATGAGCACGCCCTTGGCACGCTCGACCAGTTTGCGCGTCTCCAAACGATCCGACAGATTCGCGACTTCTGTTTCCAGCGCGGTGATTTCATGGAAACGGCTCGCCGCGAGTTCGATCGCGGGCACCAGATCGGATTTGGTGAACGGCTTCACCAGATAGGCCATGGCACCGGCATCGCGGGCCCGCTCGACCAGGTCACGCTGACTGAACGCGGTCAGGATCACCACGGGCGCAACACGTTTCGACGCGATCTCGGCGGCGGCGTCGATCCCGTCGCGGCGCGGCATCTTGACGTCCATGATCACCAGATCAGGGCGCAGCTCCTCGGCGAGCTCGACAGCCTGCTGCCCGTCGCCCGCTTCACCGACTACCTCGTAGCCCTCTTCCTTGAGCATCTCGACGAGATCCATCCGGATGAGGGCCTCGTCCTCGGCGACGACGACACGCTTGGCCACGGCCTCACGCGTGGCGCCAGCGCCCCCTGCATTCGTGCTCATAGGTTCGACCCCTCTGGATTCCGATGCCTGTCGATCACACCACGACAGACGACGGCACCGGGCGAGCCGGCCGAAAAACCCGTCGTGGGTGACCGAGTGATGTAAAGAGTACCTTTCGCTTCCGCACAGAATGCATTGAGCGGTCGGAAACCGCCGGTGAACGCAAGCGCGGAGACGTCGCGCACACCCCGCGACCGATACTCCCCCGCGGAGCGCGGCCGATGCCGCGCTTCCGCCGTGGTGCCGAGTGTGGGACTCGAACCCACACGTCCTTTCGGACAACGGTTTTTGAGACCGTCGCGTCTGCCAGTTCCGCCAACCCGGCGCACCGCGGTCACTATAGCGTCTCGGCGCGCCGGGAAGCGAACCGCCGGTCGAACCGCGCGAACACCCACGTCGTAGTACGGGGAGACCGGGCACGACGGAAGGACGCGGACATGCGGGTGAACAGGATGACGGTCGATCTGAACGCCTACCCCGACCTGGTGATGATCCTGCTCGGCATGCGGGTGCGCACCCCACGCGGGATGCTGCGTCTGCTCGGCGTCGGGCCCAAGCTCTACCGCTCGCACGCCGACCGCCCCGACGGCCTGATCCTGCACGAAGACGTGGTCTGGTCGATGCTGCCGCCGCATTGGGGCGCCCGCCAGTACTGGCGCGATCTGGATTCGCTCGAACGCTGGACCCGCTCGGCCCCGCACCGGCAGTGGTGGCAGGACTTCCTGCGCGACTCCGGCGGCACCGGCTTCTGGCACGAGGCCTACTTCCGCCGCGGCGGCATCGACGCCGTCTACGACGACATGACCAGGCCGACCGGCCTGGCCGCGTTCGCGCCCACCGTCCCCGCGCGCGGCCGGATGTTCTCCACCCGCGGCCGGGTGCACGGCGCCCCACCCGCCGTGCCGCCGGTTATTACCGAATCGAATTATTACGACGCGAAAGAGTGATGGCCGACACATATCATCGAGAGGTTTGCGGGCCCTATCTCGCGGGTATCACGGTCACACACAACGGATTTGCGTATTGCGATTCATGTACAGCATTCAACCGAGAGGTGAATAAGTAGCACCGCGCCTGTGATGGTTACAATTTCGGCCTACTGCGCGACAATCGACCCGATTACCGTGTCGGTATGCACGTGTTGTTCGTCTGCAACTCCAATGTCTGCCGGTCGGTGATCGCCGAACGGCTCACCCGGGCGTTCGCGACGGACCACGGCCTGGCCGGCCTGACCGCGGAGAGCGCGGGCACCCGCGCCCTGGTCGGATTCCCGCCCGAACCACTGGCGGCGGAGACCGTCGCGGGTCTCGGCGGCGACCCCACCGGATTCAAGGCCCGAAAGCTCGAGCCCGAGATGGTCGATCGCGCCGATCTGGTGCTGACGATGACCGAATCCCTGCGCGAGCAGGTGAGCGAGCTGGCCTTCGGCGCCGCTCCGCGCACCTTCACCCTCACCGAGGCGCACCGGATCGCCAAGGTCACCGGCGCGAAATCCATTGCCGCCCTGCACCGGGCCCGCAACGACCTGGCCTATGTCGGCCGGGAGAACATCGCCGACCCGATCGGGCTTTCCCCCGAGGCGTTCCTCGAGGTCGGCGACCGGATCGCCGAACTGCTGTTCCCACTGCTGGCCGCGCTGGCCCCGCACGAGCAGGCCAAGGTCAGCGAGGACGCGCGGCCCGGTCTGGTGATCGAGCCGGCACCGGCCCGGCCGCTCTCGGCGTTTCTGGCCGCGCAGCGCAGGCGCTGAGCGTAAAGCTATTCGCCGGGCCGCCGACGGTCTAGACTTCGGCGGACGTGGAAGTTCCCCTTGCTGGTTCGACACACGACAGGACTGGAGACTTGCCGAAACGCATTTCGGATGTTTCGCTCCATGTGTATGTGACCCCGGAAATCCTCGACCACATCGTCGCCCGTGTGCGAGCGGTTCTCGACGACCATCTCCAAGACCGCGACGTCTTCGCCTGGCGGTTCACCCTGCCCGTCGACGCCGCCGATCCGCTCCATCAGGAGCTCGAATCACAGTGGCGCGCTATGTATTCCGGCGCCGAGCCGAAATCCGAAGCCGCGTTCGAGATCGCGCTGAGCTTGGTCGGCGATCCGGCCGATCTCACCGATGCCGATATCGCCGACCTCGAGCACAGGCTGGCGCTGGCGGTATACGGCGCACCCACCCCCGCCGTCCCGTTCGTCCTGCGCGCGGATCAGCGCACCGACCTCGAATGGGAACTCGACGTCGAGCGGCGCTGATCCCGCTCAGCGGGCCGGGAAGTGCCGGATGACGCCTTCCTGGACGGTCGTGGCGAGCAGTTCGCCACTGCGCGAATAGAACCGGCCGGTCGCCAGCCCGCGCGAGCCCGCGGCCACCGGCGACTCGGTCGCGTAGAGCGTCCAGTCGTCGAAGCGGAACGGGCGATGGAACCAGATCGAGTGGTTCACCGTCGCCGCGAGAATCCGGTCCAGTCCCCACGACAAACCGTGCGTCGTGATGATCGAATCGAGCACCGTGGTGTCCGAGGAATAGCCCAGCGCGGCCACGTGCAGCAGCGGATCGTCGGCCAGCGCGCCGTCGGTGCGCATCCACACGCGGTTGTGGTTGAGCTTCTCGCCGGTGCCCTTGAGGATCCACGCCGGATCGTTGGTGTAGCGCATGTCGATCGGGTGCGGCGCGTTGATGAACATCTCCAGCTTGTCCTCGAAGCCGGCGAAGCTCTCCTCGATCCGGGGCAGCGTCTCCGGATCGGGCACCTGGGGGCCCTCGTGGGCGTGCTCGAGGCCCTTGCCCCAGTCCTGGAAGGCCGCCAGCATGACGAACAGCTCCTGGCCGTCCTGGCTGGCGGTGACCGTCCGGTTCGCGAGCGCGCGGCCGTCGCGATGCCGCTGCACGTGGTATTCGATCGGCTTCTTCACGTCGCCGCCGCGCACGAAGTGCGCGTTGATCGCGTGCAGCGGCCGCTCCCCGGCGGTGCGTCCGGCAGCGACGATCGCCTGCGACACCAGCTGCCCGCCGAAGGTGCGGCTCCACACCTTCTCGGGATGGTTGCCGAGGAAGACGTCCTCGCCGATCGATTCGAGGTCGAGCAGGTCGAGCAGTACCCGCAGATCGGGTGACGGCTCGCCCTGCACGGTCTCGGCCTCGATCGCTCCGCCTGCCGAACTACTCACGACTAGTGGTCCTCCTCGCCGATGCGATGAACGTGGATCAGGTTGGTGGAACCGACGGTACCCGGCGGGGAACCGGCGACGATGACCACCAGGTCGCCTTTGCGGTACCGATCCATCGACAGCAGCGCCTGGTCGACCTGATGGATCATCGCGTCGGTGCTGTCCACCATCGGCACGATGAAGGTCTCGGTGCCCCAGGTCAGCGTCAGCTGGCTGCGCACCTCCGGCAGCGGGGTGAACGCCAGCAGCGGCAGCGGGGTGTGCAACCGGGCCAGGCGGCGCACGGTGTCACCGGACTGGGTGAAGGCGACCAGCGCCTTGGCGTTGAGCCGCTCGCCGATGTCGCGGGCGGCGTAGGAGATCACACCGCGCTTGGTGCGGGGCACGTGGGTCAGCGGAGGGACCCGGTGCGTCTCGGACTCCACCGCGGTGACGATGCGGCTCATGGTGCGCACCGCGTCGATCGGCCAGGCGCCGACCGAGGTCTCGCCCGAGAGCATCACCGCGTCGGCGCCGTCGAGCACCGCGTTGGCGACGTCGGAGGCCTCGGCGCGGGTCGGGCGGGAGTTCTCGATCATCGACTCCAGCATCTGGGTCGCGACGATGACCGGCTTGGCGTTCTCGCGCGCCATCTGGATGGCCCGCTTCTGCACCAGCGGCACCTGCTCGAGCGGCAGCTCCACGCCCAGGTCACCACGGGCGACCATCACCGCGTCGAAGGCGAGCACGATGGCCTCGAGGTTGTCGATCGCCTCCGGCTTCTCCAACTTGGCGATGACCGGCACCCGGCGGCCGACCTTGTCCATGATGTCGTGCACGAGTTCGATGTCGGACGGCGAGCGCACGAACGACAGCGCGATGAAGTCCACGCCCAGCTTCAGCGCGAATTCGAGATCCTCGATGTCCTTTTCGGACAGGGCAGGCACCGACACGTCCATGCCGGGCAGCGACAGGCCCTTGTTGTTGCTCACGGGCCCACCCTCGGTGACCCGGCAGACGACGTCGTTGCCGTCGATGCTCTCGACCGTCAGACCGACCTTGCCGTCGTCGACGAGCAGGCGGTCGCCGGCCCTGGCGTCCTGCGCGAGCTGCTTGTAGGTGGTCGAGACGCGATCGTGGGTGCCGTCGACGTCGTCGACGGTGATCCGGACCTGCTCGCCGTTGGCCCAGGTGGTGCGGCCGTCGGTGAACCGGCCGAGGCGGATCTTGGGGCCCTGCAGGTCGGCGAGGATGCCGACCGCGCGGCCCGTCTCGTCGGAGGCCGCGCGGACCATCTTGTAGTTGTCGGCGTGGTCGGCGTGCTCGCCGTGGCTGAAGTTCAGCCGCGCGACGTCCATGCCGCTTTCGACGAGCTCACGAATACGGTCCTGGGAGGCCGTAGCCGGTCCGAGGGTGCACACAATCTTCGTCCGTCGCATCACACCGGCAAGCCTAGTACTGTCCCGCCTAGCCGCGTACTCGGCCGGTCGGGGGGTGTAAGGCCCCTACTCGACCGGACCGGCGCATATCGACGGGGCATGGGCCGGGCGTTCCCGGCGAGTTACCCAGGTGTTCACGAAATCGGTTGTCACCGAACGGCGATGTGCCTGGACAGCCGGGTCTCCAGGCGGCTCTGGCCGAAGCCGAGGATCAGGCAGATCACCCAGTAGTAGAGGGCGGCGACGCCGTAGAGGGCGAAGAAGTCGAAGGTCGGCGCGGCCGCCAGCTGGGCGGTGCGCAGCAGCTCGGTGACCAGGATGGTCGAGGCCAGGGAGGTGTCCTTGACCAGGGAGATGAGCGTGTTCGACAGCGGCGGCACGGCGATCCGGGACGCCTGTGGGAACACGACGTACCAGAGCGTCTGTGGGTAGGTCATGCCCAGCGACTCGGCCGCCTCCCACTGCCCCGGCGCGACGCTCATGATCGCCGAGCGCACCACTTCCGCGGCGTAGCCACCGACATTGAGGCTGAACGCGATCACCGCGGCCGGGAACGGATCGATGACGATGCCGAACTGCGGCAGCGCGTAGAACACGATGAACAGCTGCACCAGCAGCGGGGTGCCGCGGATGATCGAGATGTAGAACCGGGCGGGCAAGGACAACGCCCGCTTCGACGACATCCTGGCCAGCGCGACACCGATCGCGATCGCCAGGCCGATGACGAAACTGATCGCCGTCAGCGGCAGCGTCGCGGTCACCGTGGCCTTCAGCATCGGCCACAGGTTGTGCCAGATCAGCTCCCTGGTCGCGGGATCCATCCGCTATTTGCTGACGTCGGTGCCGAAGTATTTCTCCGACAGCCTGGTCAGCGTGCCGTCGGCGCGCAGTTGCTCGAGCGCCTTGTCGATATCGGCGATCAGCGCGGCGTCGTCTTTGCGGGCGGCGAAGGCCTGCTTGCTGGTCTCGCCGGTCTTGCCCGCGATCTTGATGCCGGTGTCGCCGGTCTTCTTGGTGTACTCGCCCACGGCGAGGGTGTCGTTGACGGTCGCGTCGACCCGGCCCGCCTTCAGCAGCTGCACCGCCTGCACGAACCCTTCCACCGCTTCGACTTTCGCGCCCGCGCCGGCGGCGACCTTGCCCCAGTTGCTGGTGGCCGACTGCGCGGTGGTCTTGCCCGACAGGTCGGCCAGCGAGGTGATCGTGGTGGTGTCGGACTTGGTGACGATCACGCCCTCCGACGTCGTGTACGGCTGCGACAGCGAGTACTTGGCGGTGCGCTCGGGGTTGACGGTCACCTGGTTGGCGACCAGGTCGAAGCGCTGGGACTCCAGCCCCGCGAAGATCGAGTCCCAGGGCGTCTGCACGAATTCCACCCGCTTGCCGAGCTTCTCGCCGATGGCCCGCGCGACCTCCACGTCGTAGCCGGTGAGGGTGCCGTTCTCCTGGTAGCTGAACGGCGCGTAGGTGCCCTCGGTACCGACTTTCAGCACGTTCGGGTCGGCGTCGGACGAGCAGGCCGACAGGCCCGTCGCGGCGACGACGGCGAGCACGGCGGCGGCAAGCAATTTGCGCACGGACATCCCTTTCTCCGCTGCGCGCATCGGGCACGCGCAGGCCAAGCGACGCTACGGCGCCGCCCTGGACCGACACAGAGTATCGCTCACGGTGATCGCAATCCCGGCCGGGAAACGCGAAACGGGTACTCCGCGGACGCGGAGTACCCGTTCGTGGTGCGGGACGTGATCAGTCGCGCAGCGGACGGCCCTGCGCGTCGGGCACCTTGCCGGTGAGCATCATGATGCCGTCGATCAGCGGCCAGATCGCGCCGATGCCACAGGTCAGCCAGACCACGGCGATCTGGGCGATGCCCAGACCGGTGTAGCCCAGGTAGAACCGGCCGACGCCGAAGCTGCCGAGGAAGATCTCCAGCAGACCGGCCATCAGCTTCTGCTTGTCCGAGAACGGGACACCGTACATGTCGCGACCGTACGGCGCTTCCGGGTCGGCCGGGTTGTAGCCCTGCGGCATGCCGCCGTAGGGCGCGGCGCCGTAGGCGGGCTGCGGCTGGGCGTACGGGTCGGCGGGCTGGCCGTACTGCGGCTGCGGCTGACCGTACTGCGGCTGGCCGTATCCCGGCTGCGGCTGCTGCCCGTAACCGGGCTGCTGCGCGTACGGATCCGAGGGCTGGCCGTAGGCAGGCTGACCGTACTGCGGCTGCGAGCCGGAGTCGGGCTGCTTACTCAGGTCGGGGCCGTACTGGGGATTGGGGTTGTAGGGGTCGGTCACTCATGTCCTCCATCATTCGTGCGGGTACCCGTCGTGGCCCCCGGCCAGTGGCGATCGGCCGAACGGCGGTGCGCCCGCGACGATCACCGGCCATTGTGGTCATACGAACCGGCCGTTGTCTCCTCGGGTACCACACGATCGGTCCTCGACACTCGCTTGCAATATCGCGACGGGCGCCCGGAATGTTGCCGGACGCCCGTTCACTTCGTGCGAGAGATCGTTGATCAGGCCTTCTTCGCCCCCGACTGCTGTGGCTCGGCGGTGTCCGTCTTCTCGTCGTCGGTAACGGTCGTCGCGGCGGTGTCCGATTCGGCCTGTGTCGGCTCCGGTTCGGCGGTGTCCGCGGAGCTGTCGGCCGTCTCGTCCTTCGGCTCCCGCGGGTCAGCGGCCTTCGCCTCGCCGGAAGCCGGTGCGGCGGTGGACTTGTCGAGGTCGACAGCGGCGGCGTTGTCGGCCGCACCGGCGGCCCGCAGCGCCGAGAACTGCCACGGCCACGGCCGCGGCTCGCCACCGGGCTGCAGCTGCGCGGGTGTCTCGCGACCCTTGGTCGCCAGCGCGAAGTAGGCCATGGCGGCGAGGAAGACCAGCGCGGCGGTGAACGAGTTGATCCGGATGCCGAGGATGTGGGTGGCCTCGTCGTTGCGCATCAGCTCGACGAAGAAGCGGCCGAAGCTGTAGCCGGCGACGTAGAGCGCGAACAGGCGGCCGTGCCCGATCTTGAAACGCTTGTCCAGCTGCACCAGCAGGATGACGACCAGCACGTTCCACACGAGCTCGTACAGGAACGTCGGGTGCACGACCTCGAGCACCCGCCCGGTCGAGACCCCGTTCATCATGTCCCGCGCGCCGGTCTCCGGGTCGAACCGCTCGTAGATCTCGAGGCCCCACGGCACCTCGGTGGTGCGGCCGTAGAGCTCCTGGTTGAAGTAGTTGCCGAGGCGGCCGATCGCCTGCGCGAGCAGCACGGCGGGCGCGACGGCGTCACCGAGCGCGGGCAGCGGGATCTTGTACACGCGGCAGCCGATCCAGGCGCCGATACCGCCGAGGAACACCGCGCCCCAGATACCGAGGCCGCCCTGCCAGATGTAGAGCGCCTCGATCGGGTGCTTGCCGGGGCCGAAGTACTTCTGCCAGTCGGTGGCCACGTGGTAGAGCCGGCCGCCGATCAGGCCGAACGGCACGGCGAACATCGCGACATCGAGGACCGCGCCCTGCTGGCCCCCGCGCTGCTGCCACCGGCGCTCACCCCACCAGATGGCGACGACGATGCCGAGGATGATGAACAGCGCGTACGCCCGGAGCGGGAAGGGTCCGAGGTGCCAGACACCCTGCGGCGGACTCGGAATGTAGGCCAGGACTGAGTTCACGGCCCCCACGTTAGTTCAGTGGCTTACCGGCGAGCGACCGCGACCCGAATGACAGCGGTCTCCCACATGACGACACCGCCGACCACCACCCGGACCACGCGATGTCGCGAGAACACGAGTAACTCACCGGGGTCGAGCTACCTCGACTCCCGAGTGGCCGACGGCCGCGTCGCTCTCCGACTTCGCGCCTAGATCTGGCCAGAAGTCGCGGAGACGCGGGACCGCACGCCGTCAGCGAGTTCCGCCGTCAGCGTGCGCACCGCGTCCAAGCCCTCGGCGGCGGCCGAGACCAGCGCCGATCCGACGATGACGCCGTCCGCGTAGGCGGCGATCTCGGCGGCCTGGGCCCCCGAACGCACACCCAGACCGACACCGATCGGGATGTCGGAATGCGCGCGGATACGGGCGCACAGCGCGGGCGCGGCCGAGGAGACCACGTCACGAGCGCCGGTCACGCCCATGGTGGAGGCGGCGTAGATGAATCCGCGCGAGGCCTCCAGCGTCTTCACCAGGCGCTCCTCGGTCGAGGACGGCGCGACCAGGAAGATCCGATCCAGGTTGTGCGTGGCCGAGGCGACGAACCAGTCGTCGGCCTCGTCCGGAATCAGGTTCGGCGTGATGATGCCCGCGCCACCGGCGGCGGCGAGATCACGCGAGAAATTGTCGACGCCGTACTGGAGCACCGGGTTCCAGTAGCTCATCACCACGGCCTGACCACCGGCATCGGTGATCGCCTCGACGACGGTGAACACGTCGCGCACCCGCACACCACCACGCAGCGCCTGCTCGGCGGCGGCCTGGATGGTGGGTCCGTCCATCACCGGATCGGAGTAGGCGACGCCGACTTCGACGATGTCGCAGCCGGATTCGACCATGGCCTTGCACACCTCGATGGACCCGGCCAGATCGGGGTAGCCCGCGGGCAGGTAGCCGATCAGGGCGGCCCGGTTCTCCGCGCGCGCGGCGGCGAAGGTGTTGGCCAGACGGGACTGCTGACTCACGACCGCTCCTCGCTGACGCTCGTCGCGGCCGACGTCATGGACGCTGTGTTGATGGTGCCCTCGCTTCGCTCGGTCACTGCGGATTCTCCTCGGCGGCGTCGTCGTCGAACAGACCGAACCAGTGGCCCGCGGTATCCATGTCCTTGTCGCCGCGACCGGACAGGTTGACCAGGATGATCGCGCCCTCGCCGAGCTCCTTGCCCAGCTTCAGCGCACCGGCCACGGCATGCGCGGACTCGATCGCCGGGATGATGCCCTCCGCGCGCGACAGCAGCAGCAGCGCGTCCATCGCCTCGGTGTCGGTGATCGGCGCGTACTCCGCGCGCCCGATGTCCTTGAGGTGCGCGTGCTCGGGGCCGACGCCCGGGTAGTCCAGACCGGCCGAGATCGAATGCGACTCGATGGTCTGGCCGTCCTCGTCCTGCAGCAGGTACGAGTAGGCGCCCTGGAACGCGCCCGGCGTGCCACCGGTGAAGGTGGCCGCGTGCCTGCCGGTCTCGACGCCGTCACCGGCCGCCTCGTAGCCGATCAGCCGCACCCCCGCGTCGGGGATGAAGGCGTGGAAGATGCCGATGGCGTTGGAGCCGCCGCCCACGCAGGCCACGACCGCGTCGGGCAGCCTGCCGACGCGCTCGGTGATCTGCTGGCGGGCCTCGATCCCGATGATGCGCTGGAAATCGCGCACCATCAGCGGGAACGGGTGCGGACCCGCGGCGGTGCCGAAGCAGTAGTAGGTGTCGTCGGCGTTGGAGACCCAGTCGCGCAGCGCCTCGTTGATGGCGTCCTTGAGGGTCTGCGAACCGGTGGTCACCGAGACGACCTCGGCGCCGAGCAGCCGCATCCTGGCCACGTTCAGCGCCTGGCGGGCGGTGTCGACCGCGCCCATGTAGATGACGCAGTTCAGGCCGAGCAGCGCGCACGCGGTCGCGGTGGCCACGCCGTGCTGGCCCGCGCCGGTCTCGGCGATGACCCGGGTCTTGCCCATCCGCTTGGCGAGCAGCGCCTGGCCGAGCACGTTGTTGATCTTGTGCGAGCCGGTGTGGTTGAGGTCCTCGCGCTTGAGGAAGATCCGCGCGCCGCCGGCGTGCTGGGCCAGGTTGGCGCACTCGAACACCGGCGACGGACGGCCGGTGTAGTCGCGCTGCAGCCGGTCGAGCTCGTCGAGGAACGAGTGGTCGGTGCGGACCTTGTCGTACTCGGCGGTGACCTCCTCGATCACCGCCATCAGCGCCTCGGGGACGTGCCGTCCGCCGTAGACGCCGAAGTGGCCGCCCGCATCGGGTTCGTAGTCGCTGTGCTGGGCAACGCCCGCACTGGCCTGGGGCAGAGTGGTCACCGGATGCTCCGCCGGGCCGGCTTCGGGCAGGACGGGTGGGTACCGGCGGTCACCAGCTCCGACACCGCCGCGCGCGGGTTGCCGCTGGTCACCAGACCTTCGCCGACGAGCACCGCGTCGGCGCCCGCACCGGCGTAGGCCAGCAGGTCGGCGGTGCCGCGGATGCCGGACTCGGCCACCCGGATGACCTCCGACGGCAGACCGGGGGCGATCCGCGCGAACACGTCGCGGTCGACCTCGAGAGTCTTGAGGTTGCGCGCGTTGACACCGATCACCGACGCGCCTGCTTCCAGCGCGCGATCGGCCTCTTCCTCGGTGTGCACCTCCACCAGGGCGGTCATGCCGAGGGATTCGGTGCGGTCGATGAGCGAGGACAGCACGTCCTGCTCGAGCGCGGCCACGATCAGCAGGATCACGTCGGCACCGTGGGCGCGGGCCTCGTGGATCTGGTACGGGCCGACGACGAAGTCCTTGCGCAGGACCGGGATGTTCACGGCGGCGCGGACGGCATCGAGATCGTCGAGCGAACCACCGAACCGCCGGCCCTCGGTGAGCACGCTGATGATGCGCGCGCCACCGTCTTCGTAGGCCTTGGCCAGGACGGAAGGATCGGGGATGTCGGCCAGCGCGCCCTTGGAGGGGCTGGCACGCTTCACCTCGGCGATGACACCGATCCCGTCCTCGTGCAACGCGACGTTCGCGTTCAGCGGCGCCTTGGCGGCGGCCGCTGCGGCTTTGATCGCCTGAAAATCGAGGAGGGCTTCGCGAGCGGCAACATCCGCCCGAACCCCGTCGAGAATCGAGTCGAGTACCGTCATCTGGCTCGAATCCTTTCTGGGGAGACGAACTTCTCACCTGAGAGTCCCCTCAGGCGCTGTCTCACCGATGCTTGACAACAATAAATGGCTGCCGCGTGTGTCACTGCGGCGGGGGTGCCGGGGGTCACGGGGCGCGGCCGGTCGACTTGTCGTCGCCGTCCGGCCCCTCGGCGGTGTCGGTCGGATCGGTGCCCGCGTCGAGCGCGTCCCACAACACCCGGTCCGACAGCGGCGCGGCGGCGCCGGTCTCCTCGCGCTGCTTGCTCACCTCCGCGCTGGCGTCGGCCCGGCGGAACACGGGGTTGTCGTATTTACCGGACAGCTGCGAGCTTCCCTCGCTGCGGCGCGTGAGCAACACCCCGGCGATCAGCGCCAGCACCGCGGCCACGATCGACAACAGCGCGGGCCCGACGTGCGCGTCGGCACTGCTGACGACCGCGCGCACCGGCAGCTCGGCCAGCGTCCCGGCCCGTTCCGCGGTCCGGCCCTCCCCCACGACCAGCGCGAATCCGGGCACCGCCGCCACCGCGGCGACGACCGCGACGACCACGCCGAGGAGCTGGCGCAGCGCGCCCTTCACCGCGAACACCGCCGCGATCGAGGCGACCAGCACCAGGGCCAGCGGGGTGAGCGCGCCGAACCAGGTGGCGCCGTCGAGCTCGTCGGTGCGCGGTTCGGTGAGCCCGTCGGCGGAGTGCACCGTCACCCAGGTCATCCGCGACGACGCCCACAACCCCGCCGCCGCCAGCGCCAGCAGCGCCACCGGGACGATGGGCTTGGCGGCCTTGGCGGTGCCTGCGGGCGCGTCGGTCACGAGGCGCCGTCCTCGTAGGTCCGCAGGGTCTGCGCGGCCGCGATCGCCTTGAGCACCGCCATGGCCTTGTTGCGGGCCTCGGTGTCCTCGTAGACCGGGTCGGAGTCGGCGACCACGCCCGCGCCGGCCTGCACGTAGGCGGTGCCGTCCTTGAGCAGCGCGGTGCGGATGGCGATGGCGGTATCGGCGTCGCCGGCGAAGTCGAGGTAGCCGACGACGCCGCCGTAGATGCCGCGCCGAGTCGGTTCGAGTTCCTCGATGAGCTCCATCGCCCGCACCTTCGGCGCGCCGGACAGCGTGCCCGCCGGGAAGCAGGCCTGCACCGCGTCGAGCGCGATCTTGCCCTCGGCGAGCTGACCGGACACCGTCGAGACCAGGTGCATGACGTGGCTGTAGCGCTCGACGTGGCGGTACTGGGTGACCCGCACCGTGCCGGGACGGCAAACCCGGCCCAGATCGTTGCGGCCCAGATCGACGAGCATCAGGTGCTCGGCGTTCTCCTTGTCGTCGGCCAGCAGGTCCTTCTCCAGCAGGATGTCGTCCTCGGCGCTCTGGCCGCGCCACCGGGTGCCCGCGATCGGGTGCGTCGTCGCGACGCCGTCCTTCACGGTGACCAGCGATTCGGGACTGGAGCCGACGATGGAGAACGCGGTGCCGCCGTCGCCGTCGGGGATGTGCATCAGATACATGTACGGGCTCGGGTTCGAGGCCCGCAGCATCCGGTAGACCGCCAGCGGGGAGCCGGTGTAGTCCATCTCGAAGCGCTGCGAGAGCACCACCTGGAATGCCTCGCCCGCCTCGATCTCCTTGATCAGGCGGCGCACGCCCGCGCCGAACTCCTCGGTGGTGCGCCTGCGCAGGTACTCCGGCTCGGGCCGGTCGAAGACCGACACGGTGGAGGGCGCGGGCGCGGCCAGCGCGGCGGTCATCCGGTCCAGCCGGGCGACGGCGTCGTCGTAGGCGGCGTCGGCGTTGTCGTCGGTGCCGTTCCAGTTCACCGCGTTGGCGATGAGGGTGATCGCGCCCTCGTGGTGGTCGAACGCGGCCAGGTCGGTGGCCAGCATCAGCACCAGTTCGGGCAGTTGCAGGTCGTCGGTGGCCAGCTCGGGCAACCGTTCGATCCGGCGCACCGCGTCGTAGCCGAGGTAGCCGACCAGGCCGCCGGTCAGCGGCGGCAGGCCGGGCAGCCGCTCGGTGCGCAGCAGTTCGAGGGTCTCGTGCAGCGCACGCAGCGGATCACCGCCCGACGGCGCGTCGGCGGGGACGGCGCCGAGCCAGGCGGCCTCGCCGTCGACGACGGTCAGCGCCGAAGGACTGCCCGCGCCGATGAACGACCAGCGCGACCACGAGCGACCGTTCTCGGCGGACTCGAACAGGAAGGTGCCCGGCCGGTCGTCGGCCAGCTTGCGGTAAGCCGAGAGCGGAGTCTCGGAGTCCGCCAGCACCTTTCGGGTCACCGGGACCACCCGGTGCTCGGCGGCGAGCAGCCGGAACTGCTCGCGGCTCGTGGTGGTTGATGTCGACGCGCCCTGCATATCCCCATCATCCCAGGCGGGTCGCGGCACCTGTGCGCTGACCCGACCCCGTGACGCGACAAGCGGTGATCGGCATCACTACACTCGCGCGCGTTCCATGTCGCATGCGGTATCCCCCTTTCCGAGAGGAGCAATGTTGTACCCCTCGCACCAGGGCGCTCAGGACGGCCGACTGGCCGCCCCGTCGCAACAGCACTACGGTCCCGGCCAGCTGTCCGCGGCGAGCGCGCTCACGTCGTTCGTCACCTACGCCAAAGAGATGCAGGATCTGGACGAGAAGGCCTATCCGGACGAGTACGCCGCGCACCGCGACCGGATCCGGCAACTCGAGCCGATGCTGCGCGTGCACGGCATCCTCGACGTGATGGAGATCCGCAACCCGGAGATCGCGGCCCTGATCAAGCGCTAGCCACCGTTCGGCGGGTGCGGTCCGTCGGGGGCGGCGCCGGTCGATCGGGACATGGTCCCCGTTCGCGTCAGCGGGCGGGGATCTTCCGTCCACCCGACCGGGTCGATAGGGTCGGGTCATGCAGCCAGGCCAGCGCGCTCCGCAGTTCGAGCTCCCCGACCAGTCCGCCCAGCTCCGCACGCTCGACGGCCTGCTCGCCGCCGGCCCGCTCGTGCTGTTCTTCTACCCGGCGGCCAATACCCCGGTATGCACCGCCGAGGCCTGCCACTTCCGCGATCTGAGCGCCGAGTTCGCCGCCCTCGGCGCCTCCTGCGCCGGCATCAGCACCGACAGCACCGAGGTGCAGGCCGGATTCGCCACCAAGCAGCGCCTGGACTACCCGGTGCTCTCCGACGCCGACGGCGCGGTGGCCGCGGCCTTCGGCGTCAAGCGCGGGCTGCTGGGCAAACTCGCCCCGGTCAAGCGCCACACCTTCGTCATCGACACCGACCGGACCATCCTGAAGGTCGTCACCGGCGAACTCCGCGCGGCCGTGCACGCCGACGAGGCGCTGGCCTTCCTGCGCGCCAGCGCGACCGCAGCGGAGTAACCGGCGAAACGCCGGACGCCGGATCGGCGTCCGGCGTCACGGCCGCCTCTACGCTGGGGAGATGACAACCGGCGAGGTGCAGTCGAACGGTCAGAAGTCCACGGCGACCGTGTGGCGCAACCGGGCGATCATCACGGTCGCCACGGCCGTCGTGCTGGTGATCGCCTATCTCATCCTGTCCTCGTTCATCCCGCGCTGGTGGGCGCAGCGACTGGCGAGCATGGTGCACGGCAGCTTCACCCAGGGCATCTGGTGGGGCCTGGTCTACGGACTGGTGTTCACCCTGGTTCCGCTGCTGCTGGTGCTGCTGGCGGTCCGCATGTGGAAACGCAAGGGCGGCAAGTTCATCGCGGGCGCCGCGGTGATCATCGCGCTGCTCCTCGCGCTGCCCAACCTGATGACGCTGACGATCGTGCTCGGCGGTAACAACGCGGCGCACGCGGGTCAGCGCATCCTCGACGTCGACGCGCCCGCCTTCCGCGGCGCCTGCCTGGTCGGCGCGATCGTGGCGGCGTTGATCTTCGCGCTCGTCCTCACTCTGATGGGCAAGCGCGGTCTGACCCGGCGCAAGGCCGCCAAGGCCGCCGAGAACCCGTCCGCCCAGACCACGCCGGTACCCGGTGAGTAATAGCTTCTCGGAATAGTCCCAGCAACACGCCACCGCAGCGGGGCTTCGGTGCCGACGCGGTGACCTAAGCTCCGTTCCCATGCCGATGGGGAGCAGCGAGACGACCACCGTCCTCGTGCTCGGCGCCGGTCCGTGCGGCCTCGATCAGCCCGGCCGCGGCCAAGGGCGCCAATCTGGCCATCCTCACCGCCCGGTCGCTCGCGGCGGTCCTGGTCGCCGCGGTCGGGCACGGCGACGAGTCCACCCTGCGGCGGCATTCGGCCGACTGTGTCCCGCGCATCCGGCGCGCGCACGAGTTCTCGCACTGGATGATCGGCCTGCTGCATCCGCCCACCGGCCCACACGCGGATTTCGATCGCGAGCTCCGGCGGGCCCGGCTGCACAGCCTGGCCACCTCACGACCACATCAGGACTTCTTCGCGGAGAACTCCGTCGGTATCTGAATCCAGGAGGATGCGTGACCCGTTCGCCGGCAGTCCAATCCCGGATCGACCCCCTCGATCGCGACCGCGTGGCCGAGGCCGTGCGGTTCGTCGGCACCCATGACACCGACAGCGTGCTCGCACGACTGTTGCCCCGCCTGAGCGAGGCCGAACGCGGGGCGATCGCCGACCGCTGCCGGTTCGCGCACACCGCGGTCATGGTGTTTCCGCCCGATCTCGCCGCACTCGACGACATGCTCGCGACGCACGACCTGACGATCGCCTCGAACGAGCCGAGCGTGGTGGTCCGGCAGCGGCTGGCGGCGCGGCACGGCCTCGACCCGCGGCGGATACCGGTCCGGATCGTGCGCGCCGAGCTCCCCGCGGCTGACGGAACACCCTGCGCGCTCGAGATCTTCGCGCTGCCCGCCGCGCCCGCCGAGGTGGCCGCGGCCGAGCGCGCCGAGACGCACGAGGCCCACATCGCGCTGGCCACCGGACACGTCGACCAGGTGACGCTCGCCGGACTGCGCGCGCTGCTCACCGGACCGGGCGGGTTGCGCCCCGACCACGGTGGCTACAACGACCGCGACGACGCGACCAGCTTCTATTTCCGCAGGCCGGGTGCGCGGACCGACCGGCGGGTGGAGCTCTGTGCCGCCGGTGCGCATCCCCGCGAACTCGCGCGGCACACGGGCGAATCCGCCGACCCCGCGACCCGGCTGCTCGGGCTGCTCACCGGTGCCTGGGCGACCCAGGCACTGGCCGTCACCGCCGCGTCCGGCATCGCCGACCGCCTCGCCGAGACACCGGGTGGCCCGCTCGGCGAGCTCGCCGCGGCGACCGGAACCGACCTCGACGCGCTCGGCCGGCTGCTGCGCTACCTGACCCAGCTCGAGATCGTCGAGCCGCTCGGCACGGGCTACACGCTCACCGAGATCGGCGCGCTGCTCGTCGCCGGCGCCCAGCCATCGCTGCAACCGCTGGTGTGCCTCTACGGCGGTGCGTTCTACCAGTCCTTCGGCGAACTCGGCTACGCCGTGCGGACCGGCCGGACGGCATTCGACAACCACTTCGGGATGCCTCACTTCGACTACTTCCGTGCCGACCCGGAGCGTGCGAGCTTGTTCGATCGGGCCATGGCGGCGAGCGCGTCGATCTCCGGCCAGGTCGCCGGGCTCGTCGGTACCGCCACCGCGCACACGGTGGTCGACGTCGGCGGCGGCACCGGCGAATTGCTGGCACGCGTGGTGGCGGCGGACCCGCAGCTACGCGGCATCCTGTTCGAGCGCGAGACCACCCTGCCGCGCGCGCGGGCGACGCTGGCGGCGGCGGGCTGCCTGTCCCGCTGTGAATTGGTGGGCGGGGACTTCGTCACCGCCGAGGTGCCGACCGGCGGTGACATCTACCTGCTGTCGCGGGTCCTGCACGACCGGGACGACTCGGACTGCCGAGCGATTCTGCGCGGTTGCGCCGCGGCGATGTCCGAGCATGCCCGGCTCTACATCGTCGAACGGCTGCTGCCCGAGGACGGGTCCCGTTCCCTCGCGCCCGCGTGGGACCTGCACATGCTGTGCAATGTCGGCGGCCGCGAACGAACCGTCACCCACTATCGCGCGATGCTGAAATCGGCCGGACTCGAGCTGATCGGGCACGACGAACTGCCGCTGGGATTCGCGCTGCTGCACGCCCGGCACGCCGGCTGACCGAATCACCCCGGCACCGGGTCCGCGCGCACCGCCGGTGCGCGCGGACCCGACAGCGACTGGGACGACGGGCATTTCGCGATACGGCGCCCGCGATGCTGTGAGTGACCTCACGACCGCGACCAACTCGCGGACGCCACAGCGACGTCGTGGCAAACTCGGTTCGGTGCGTGCCCAACTACACCCGCCCTGTCGTTCGGCCGCGAGGCAGTGCCGGCGATGACCCAGTGGCTCGACCCCGTCGAACAGCGCGCCTGGCAGGCGATCGTGGCGCTCATGGCCCGGATCCCGGGTGCGCTCGATACGCGGCTGCAGCGCGAGGCCGGGCTGACCCATTTCGAGTTCCGGGTGTTGAGCCTGCTCTCCGAGGAAGCGGGCCATCGCCTGCAGATGAGTGATCTCGCACACAAGGCAAATGCGTCGCTATCGCGACTGTCGCATGTGGTGTCGAAGCTGGAGCGGCTGGGCTGGGCCCGGCGCGACTCCACCGTGGGCAGGCGCGGCGTGCACGCGGTGCTCACCGACGCCGGTTTCGAGAAGGTACTCGCGGCCGCGCCGGGCTACGTGGACGCCGTGCGCAGACTGGCGCTCGACGGCCTCGACGCCGAACAGATCGCCCAGCTGGCCGATCTCGGGGAAGCCCTGTCGACGCGGCTGAACCGCGTGCTCGCCGAGGACGGGGACTAGTCGGCGGCCAGCAGCACGTCGGTGTCGAAGCAGGTGTGCGTGCCGGTGTGGCAGGCCGCGCCCTCCTGGTCGACGATCAGCAGGATCGTGTCGCCGTCGCAGTCGAGCCGCACCTCGTGCACGTACTGGGTGTGGCCCGAGGTCTCGCCCTTGACCCAGTACTGCTGACGCGAACGCGAGTAGTAGGTGCCCTTGCGGGTCTCGATGGTCCTGGCCAGCGCTTCGTCGTCCATCCAGGCCATCATCAGCACGTCGCCGGTCGACTTCTCCTGGGCGACGGCGGCGACCAGACCCGCCTCGTTGCGCTTGAGGCGTGCGGCGATGGCGGGATCCAGGCTCATGCCTCGTTTATAACAGCCGCGCCGGGACGACCCGACTGCCCGGTCCGCTAGCTCGATCGCCATGAGCGGTTCTACCCAGCTCGGAGACGCCGCGCACAGTGCGGCCGGTCGCCCAGCAGCCGCCCGGCGCGCGGCTGGTCCTCGGGGTGGTCCGGAACTACCGAGGTGCCGACCTCGAGCCCGGTGACCTCACGGCCGATCACCGCGTTCATCCCGGAATCAACCCGGCCACACCGGAATTCACCGCGATCGGCGCACGAGGATTCCCACTGCGCCCGCGACTTCAGCGGACGGTGATGCCGTCCGCGCGCATGGCGTCCTTGACCTGGCCGATGGTGAGATCGCCGAAGTGGAAGACGCTCGCGGCCAGCACCGCGTCGGCGCCGGCGTGCACGGCGGGCGGGAAGTGCGCGACCGCGCCCGCGCCGCCGCTGGCGATCACCGGCACCCGCACCGCGGCCCGGACGGCGGCGATCATCGGCAGGTCGAAGCCGGCCTTGGTGCCGTCGGCGTCCATCGAGTTCAGCAGGATCTCGCCGACGCCCAGTTCGGCGCCGCGGATGGCCCATTCGACCGCGTCGATGCCGGTGCCGCGCTTACCGCCGTGGGTGGTGACCTCCCAGCCGGACGGGGTGTCGGGCTGACCGTCCGGCACGGTGCGCGCGTCGACGGAGAGCACGATGCACTGCGAACCGAACCGCTGCGACATCTCCGAGAGCACCTCGGGGCGGGCGATGGCGGCGGTGTTCACCGACACCTTGTCCGCGCCGGCGCGCAGCAGCCGGTCGACGTCCGCCACGGTGCGCACGCCGCCACCGACGGTGAGCGGGATGAAGATCTGCTCGGCGGTGCGGGTCACCACATCGAGCATGGTGCCGCGATCGCCGGTGGAGGCGGTGACATCGAGGAAGGTGAGTTCGTCGGCACCCTGGGCGTCGTAGGTGGCGGCCAGTTCCACCGGGTCGCCCGCGTCGCGCAGGTTCTGGAAGTTGACGCCCTTGACCACCCGGCCCGCGTCGACGTCCAGGCACGGGATCACCCGGACGGCCAGCGTGCTCGGCGCCGCGGTATCCGGCCGTTCGTCGGTGCGCGGTGTCATGGTGTTCAGCCTCGTTCCTCTTCGCTGACCGTGCAAATCATTTCCAGGAGCTCCTCGTGCACGCCGGGGGCGGCGGCCAGCACCGAGCCGGAGGTGATCGTCCAAGGCGCGCCGGCCAGATCGGTGACGACGCCGCCCGCGGCCCGCACCAGCGCGACACCGGCCGCGTTGTCCCACGGATGGTGCCCGAACACGACCGCGCCGCCGAGCGCGCCCGAGGCGGTGAACGCCAGATCGATGCCCGTGGCGCCGTGCATGCGTACCCGCGAGGAGAGCCTGCTCAGCGCGCCGAGCAGGTCGAACCGGAACTGACCGGGGATGCGCCCGGCCGAGTCCACGTTGAACGCGCCGAAGCCGATCATCGCCTCGGCCAGCTTGCCGGGTTGCAGCGGCGGCAGCGCGACATCGTCGAGGTACACCGGGCCGCCCTGGATCGCCGCGTACCGGCGGCCGAGCAGCGGCAGCCAGGTCAGGCCGATCACCGGTTCGCCCTCATGGACGAGCGCCAGCAGGGTGCCCGACATGGGGTGGCCGGAAGAGTAGTTGAAGGTGCCGTCGATCGGGTCGAGCACCCAGGCCGTGCCGGAGGTGAGCGCCGGGCCGCCGAATTCCTCGCCGTGCACCGCGATCCCGGTGCGCTGCTGGAGTTCGGACGAGATGGTGCGTTCCAGCTCGAGATCGAGTTCGGTGGCGAAGTCGTTGCGGCCCTTGGTGACCGCGCTCGGCGCACCGATGCCCTCGACGAAACGCGGGACGACCCCGTCCAGTATCCGGGTGGCGACGGCCAGCAGGTCGGTCAGTTCGGCGGTGCTCGGTGCGGCGGTCATCGTCGGTGTCAGCGCACCGCGGCCAGGGCCTCGGGCAGCGTGAACCGGCCCGCGTACAGCGCCTTGCCGATGATCGCGCCCTCCACGCCCTCCTCGGCCAGCCCGGCGATGGCGACGAGGTCGTCGAGCACCGAGATGCCGCCGGAGGCGACGACCGGTGCCTCGGCGGCGTTGGCCACCTCGCTCAGCAGTTCCAGGTTGGGGCCGGTCAGCGTGCCGTCCTTGGAGACGTCGGTCACGACATAGCGCGCGCACCCGTCGCGTTCGAGGCGTTCGAGCGCCTCCCACAGGTCGCCGCCGTCGGTGACCCAGCCGCGACCGCGCAGCCGCCATTCCCCGTCGATCTGCTTGACGTCGAGCCCGACCGCGATGCGGTCGCCGTACTCGCCGAGCACCCGGGCGCACCACTGCGGGTTCTCGATCGCCGCGGTGCCGATATTGACCCGCGCGCACCCGGTGGCCAGTGCCGCTTCCAGGGACGCGTCGTCGCGGATGCCGCCGGACAGCTCGACCTTGACATCGAGTTCCCCGACGACCTGGGCGATCAGCTCCCGGTTGCTGCCCTTGCCGAAGGCCGCGTCCAGGTCGACCAGATGCACCCATTCGGCGCCGGCCTGCTGCCACGCCAGCGCCGCGTCCCTGGGCGACCCGTAGCTTGTTTCGCTACCGGCCTCTCCCTGCACGAGGCGCACGGCCTCCCCATTGGCGACATCGACGGCGGGCAACAGCACAAGACTCACGGGATCAGACTAGTAGGTCCGGACTGTCGATCTCCGCACCGGTCCACGCCCGGTGCGGCCCGTGTCACGTCGATCGGGTTCAGCTACAGCGGCGACGGAGTTCGGGGACGCCGCCGCCGGTGAGCTCGTCGAGGACGACGGCGCGGCCGACAACGGCGAGAGCGATCGCCTCGCCGGGTCCGCGGACCTCGGGCCCGTCACCCCACGCCCAGTCCACGTCGGTGGCGATGAAGCGCAGCCCCTTGGTCCGCTTGCCCGGGAACGCGAACGGGTCGGGGTAGGACAGCACCGCGATCAGGCGATCGGGGGCGATGATGCGCGGGCGGCGCAACGGCCGGCGGATGTCCTGCTGGTGCACCAGCAGGTCCGAGAGCATGAGCCGTGGCGAGAACCGCGACAGCCGACCCGACTCGTGCTCGAACATGTGCACCAGCTGCGCGGTCGGCAGGCCCGCGAAGGACGCCGCGAGCGCGTTGTTGATCCGGTCGACCGAGCCGCGATTGCGCGCCGCGGCGGCCGCGTAGTCGAGGGGACCGAGCGTGTCGGTCAGCAGGTGACCGACCACGTCACGCACCCGCCACCCCGCGCACAGCGACGGTGTCTCCCACTCCTGCTCGGTCAATCCACGTAGGAGTTCGATCAGCTCGGCACGTTCCGCGGCCAGCATCCCCCGAAAGCTCATGCCCGTCACTGTAGGGCGAGGTCCAGCGCCGCTGCCCCCGATTCCGGTGCACGAGAGCGAAATACATTCCGACGGGTCTGTCTGTCCACGGCCCCGCAATCGACCGGCACACGGGGGTGCGGCCCACGGCGTCGCGCCCGGTGCGACGCCGGGACAATGGGACGATGGTCGCTGGTCGGCCGCACCGTGACCGCGCGCCGCCCGACCGGCGCCACGAAGGAGAGGACGCCCGGACACCGTGGGCAAACAGAATCGGCGACGCCGCACCGGACGCCGGGCCGGGCCGACCGCCGGGCCGGTCCTGGACGCCGAAACGCTGGCCGACCCGACGCGGCTCGCCGAGGCGATCGCCACGGCCGCCGCGTCCGCGGCCCAGGGTGACGCCGCCGGGGTCCGGCGGTTCGTCGAGCAGCTGGCCGGTCCGGACCGGGTGCGCCCGGAGGTGGCGGCCGGTGTCGACCTGGCGGGCCGGCGAATCATCGCCCACGCCTTCGACTTCGGCTGGCTCCCGAGGGATGTCCACCAGGCCGCACGCCGCCGTCTCGACGAGTTCGCGGTCGGCTATCTGACCGATCTGATGGCCGATCATCGCGCCCCGTTCGCCGACGACACCGTGGACGAGATCTGGCAGGCCCAGCTCGACGAGCTCGGCGCCACCGTCTGGTGGACGCCACCGCACCTGATCCCCTGGGCCGACCGCGCGCTGCTCACCGGCGGGGAAGCCGTGACCACCGTCCTCGACGCCCTCGCGCTCCTGCTGCGCCTGCCGAAACTGGAGCCGATCCGTCCGCTGCCCGGCACCGCGCACCGTCACCGGACCGCGCATCACGGCGTCGACGAGAAGACCCTCGGCCGGGTCCGCGGGCTGCTCGCCAAGGCCGAGTCCACCGCCTTCCCCGAGGAGGCCGAAACCCTCTCGGCCAAGGCCCAGGAACTGATGACCAAGTACGCGATCGACCGCGTGCTCCTGGAGACACCCGTCGTCGACGCCGATCTCCCCGGCGCCCGCCGCCTCTGGCTCGACACTCCCTACACCGAGGCCAAGGCCCTGCTCATCGATCTCGTGGCCCGGGCCAATCGCTGTCGCGCGATCTTCGTCGCCGACTGGGACTTCGTCACCGTCGTCGGCGAGGACCCCGACCTCGACGCCGTCGAACTGCTGTCGACCTCCCTGCTCGTCCAAGCCACTCGCGCGATGATCGACACCCCATCGGCCGCCGGCGACTCCCGCTCGCGCGCCTACCGCAAGGCCTTTCTCACCGCCTATGCCACCCGCATCGGCGACCGCCTCACCACCGCCGCGGCCACCACGATCGCCGATGCCCCCGACCCCACCACCCTGCTCCCCCTCCTGGCCACCCACGACCATCGCGTCGAGAAGGCCTTCACCACCTACTTCCCCACCACCCGCTCCCGCGGCATCACCATCCGCAGTGCCGAAGGCTGGGACGCGGGGACCGAGGCCGCCGATCGCGCCCGGCTCGGCGACCGCTGAACCGATCCATCCTGACCGACCCGGGGCGAGTTCAGGGTTCGCCTCCGTCGAACGGGTGACGACACCACGCCCGATCCGTCATGAAGATGATCCGTATGGTCACTCCGAAATCGATCGTCTGCGGTGTCCTGATCGCGGTGGCGCCCGTCCTCGGCGGCTGCGGCGCCGCCGAGCAGCCGAGCCGGTCGGTCGCCACGGTCGCCGAACTGGTGGCGCAGGCCGATGCCGTGCCGACACCCCGGATCGAGTGGGCGCCCTGCGCGGAGGAAGCGCTGCGGGCCAGGGAATGCGCTCGGGTGGCGGTGCCGCTCGACTACGCCGATCCGTCGGGACGGCAACTGGAACTCGCTGTGGTCCGGCAGCCTGCCCGCGACCCGGAACACCGGATCGGCACCTTGTTCACCGCGGCGGGCGGACCCGGCGGCTCGGGGATCGAGTGGGCCGCGAAAGGTGAGTTGTTCCCCGGCGAGCTGAGCCGGCGATTCGATGTGATCACCTTCGACCAGCGCGGCGTCGGACGCAGCTCCTCGGTCCGCTGCTTCGCGAATCCCACTGCCCAGCAAGAATTCTGGCGCACCCTGGCGCTGCCACCCATCGGCACCGACCAGCAGGGAGCCACCGAGGACGCGAGCCGCCGACTCGCGGAGGGCTGCCTGCGCCATGACGGCGAGCTGATCGGCCATCTGACCGCCGTGGACGCGGCCCGCGATCTCGATCTCCTCCGGCGTGCCGTCGGTGACCCGGCACTGACCTACCAGGGCGGTTCCTACGCCAGCTACCTCGGCACCGTCTACGGCGCGCTGTTCGCCGATCGCGTTCGCGCACTGCAACTCTCCTCGATCCTCGATCCCGCCTCCTACACCACCGACACCCGCGCCGGCATCGACGCGACCGCGATCGGCACCGAGGAGGTTCTCGGCGAGTTCCTCCGCCTGTGCGCGGCGGCCGGGCCGCAGCGCTGCGCCTTCGCCGCGGGCGCGGCGTCGGCGGCGGACCTGCGCGCCCGCGACACCGCCCTGCTCGACCGGGCGAAGACGGCGGCGCTACCGGTCGGCCAGGGCGCGTCGACGGTGTCGGTGACCTACAGCGAGATCGTCCAGGCCCACGCCATGCTGCTCTACGACGCGACCCTGGGGTGGCCGGCGCTCGCGGCACTCCTGACCGAGCTCGAGCGGGGCCCCGCAGGCAATCCCGCTGTGGTGCGGACGGTCCTGACCGCGATCGGCTCGACCGGCGACTTCCTGGATTCCTTCGTCGCCATTTCCTGCGCGGACAATTCCCTCCCCCGGCAACCCCACCGCTGGCCGGAATTCGCCGCCGAATCCGCCGGCACCGCTCCCGTCTACGGCCCGTTCTGGCTCTACCTCCGCCAGCCGTGCGCCACCTGGCCCACCCCCGCCGACGGCTACCCCCAGCGCTACACCGGCCCATGGACCCAACGAGCCACCGTCCCCCCGCTGCTGTTCAACAACCGCTTCGATCCGGCCACCCCCCTCACCGCCGCCGAGCACGCCGCCGAAGCCATGGGCGAAGCCCGGCTGGTCGTCGTGACCGACGGTTACGGCCACGAACCGGCCGGCGCCTGCGTCACCGACCTCAGCCGGCGCTACCTCATCGACCTGCACCTCCCCGAACCGGGCACCACCTGCACGATCGGCCTGGCGCCCTTCAGCGAATGACGCGGGCGTTCGCCGCGACATGCCCTGACCGACACCAACAATCTACTTGACAGTCCCTGTCATATAGCTAGATACTTTCGCCAGACGGACAGTCAGGCGAGTACGGAGGTGTGGGGTGTCCTTGCGGGAGAGACAGCGGCGGCAGGTGCGTGCCGAGATTCAGCACGCGGCGTTCGCGTTGTTCGCGCGGTCCGGCTTCGACGAGGTGACCACCGAGCAGATCGCCGCGGCGGCGGGGATTTCGCCGAGTACCTATTTCCGGCACGTGCGCAGCAAGGAGGATCTGCTGCTCGACCCGGTGCGCGAGGGCGGCGCCGGGATCGCCGCCCTGCTCGAGGGCCGCCCCGACCAGGAACCGGCCGATACCGCACTGGCCCGGGCGATCCTGGACCGCTCGACCGCGCTGGGCACCGAGGAGCTCGAGCAGTGGCGCGCTGCCTTCGCCACCGCACCGCATCTGCTCGACCGGGTCGCGCTGATCCCACCGGATCACCGGGCGCGGCTGGTCGAGCTGGCCGCGCGGCGAATGGACACCGACCCGGTCACCGACAGCCGCCCCGGGCTGCTGGTGCATCTGATGCTCGCGGCCGCCGAGTTCGGCTATCTGCAGTGGTTGCGCAGCGCGCACACGCCCTCGGCCTCGCTCCCGGTCTGCGTCGAAGCGGCGGTGGCCGCGGTGCTCGACGACCGCTGGCGCACCCCGCGCTGACCCACCCGACGGATCGGACAGAAGAGGCAGATATGAAGCAGGACAGCATGATCCCCGAGACGGTGGATGTCGTGGTCGTCGGATCGGGTGCGGCGGGAATGGCCGCCGCGATCACCGCGGCCCACCACGGCCTGACGGTCGTGATGGTCGAGAAGGCGAGCCGCTGGGGCGGTTCGACGGCCCGCTCCGGTGGCGGGGTGTGGATTCCGGGCAACGCGGCGCTGGGCCGACAGTCCTCGCCCGACGATATCGACGACGCCCGCGCCTACCTCGCCGACATCGTCGGGGACGCCGTCGCACCCGAGATGATCGACACCTACCTCGATCGCGGGCCGGCGGCCTTCGAATTCCTGGCCCGCCACGCACCACTGACGATGCGCTGGGTTCCGGGCTACAGCGATTACTACCCCGAAGCGCCCGGCGGGCGAGCCCACGGCCGATCGGTCGAACCGAAGCCCTTCGACGCGCGCGGTCTCGGCGACGAGCTGGCCACCATGGAGCCCGACTATCTCCGGGCGCCGCGCAACATCGTCTTGACCCAAGCCGATTTCCGGCAGATCCATCTGGGACTGCGCAATCCGCGAAGCCCGTTCCGGGCGGCCAGGATCGGGGCCAGATGGCTGGGCGGCATGCTACGCGGCCGGCACCTGCTCGCCCGCGGTCAGGCGCTGAGTGCGATGCTGCGCCAAGGGATGCGCGACGCGGGAGTACCGCTGTTCCTGGAGACCGCGCTGGTCGAGCTGGCCGTGGCCGATGACCGGGTCGTCGGTGCCGTCGTCCGCCGCGACGGCGCCGAACAGGTGATCAGCGCGCGCCGTGGCGTGATTCTGGCCTGTGGCGGTTTCGAGCACAGCGCCGCCATGCGCAAGCAGTACCAGCGCGAGCCCATCGGCACGGACTGGACCGTGGGCGCGGCCGCCAACACCGGTGACGGCATCCGCGCCGGCCAATCCATCGGCGCGGCCACCGCGTTCATGGACGACGCCTGGTGGGGCCCGTCGATCCCGCTACCGCGCACGCCGTTCTTCTGCGTGTCCGAACGCAATCTGCCGGGCAGTCTCATCGTCAACGACCGCGCGCAGCGGTTCATGAACGAATCCCTGCCCTATGTCGAAGCGACCCATCGCATGTACGGCCGGGGCGACGGCCCGGCCGAGAATCTGCCCGCGTGGCTGATCTTCGACCAGCGCTACCGCAACCGCTATCTCTTCGCCGGCCTGCCCCCGCGCGCGCCCCTGCCCCGGCGCTGGTTCGATGCCGGAATCCTCACGCGCGCAGACACCGTCGGCGAACTCGCGGACAAGATCGGCGTCCCGGCGGACCGCCTCGCCGCCACGGTCACCCGGTTCAACCAGTTCGCCCGCACCGGTGTCGACGCGGACTTCGGCCGCGGCACCAGCGCCTACGACCGCTACTACGGCGACCCCCGCCAGCGCCCGAACCCCAACCTCGGCGCCCTCGACACCGGCCCCTACTACGCCGCCCAGCTCGTCCCCGGCGATCTCGGCACCAAGGGCGGCCTGCGCACCGACACGCACGGGCGCGTGCTGCGCACCGACGGAAAGACCATCGACGGCCTCTACGCCGCGGGCAACACCAGCGCACCCGTCATGGGACACACCTACGCCGGCCCCGGCGCGACCATCGGCCCCGCCATCGTCTTCGGCTACCTCGCCGCCGTCCACGCCGCCACCGCCTGACCGTCCACGGGCCGCACGACCCGCCCGTTCAGCGAGCGGGCTCGAGGACGACGACGGGGATTTCGCGACCGGCCCAGGCCTGGTAGTGGTCGAAGTCGGCGTAGGCGTCGACGAGCAGTGGCCACAGCCGCGCGCGCTCCTGGGGATCGGCGGTCCGCGCGCGGACCGGACGGCGGTCCCGGCCGATCTGGATGTGGGTATCGGGGGTGGCGCACAGGTTGTGGTACCACTGCGGATGTTTGGACAGTCCGCCCTGGGAGGCGACGACGATGATGTCGGCGCCGTCGACGATGTACAGCAACGGCGTGGTGTATTCGACCCCGGATTTGCGGCCTCGGTGGTCGAGCAGCAGGGTGGGGACAGGTTTGCGGAAGCCCGCGCCGACACGCCATTTCGCGCCGATCCGGCCACCGGTGCGCCGGTAGACCCACACCTGCGTCTTGCCCATGTACTTGAAGATCGTGGGCAGCTTCGGGGAGTCGAGGTGTTTCGGGCGCGGCGGTATTGCGGTCATCCGCCGACCATACATCGACACCGATGTGTATGGTCTGGATTGATCCGAGGCGGTGAAGGGAACAGCCGATGCGCACGCATGGATGGTCGGGAGCCACACCGGCCGACGACGATGAGGCGCGAGCCCGGATACTGACCGCCGCGCGGGTGGCGATCGACCGGTCCGGCAACGAGTTCAGCGTCGCCGAGATCGCGCGTGAGCTGGGCGTCACGCGCCAGACCGTCTACCGCTACTTCCCCAGTACCGGAGCGCTGCTGGCGGCGACGGCGATCGCGCACACCGGCCCGTTCCTGGATCTCCTGGCCGAGCGGCTCCGCGGTATCCGCGACCCCGCGACGGCGGTCGTCGAAGGCATCGCCTACACCCTCGAACAGCTGCCCCACGAGAAGTACCTCGGCCTGCTGCTCGCGCCGGGCCGAGCGAGCTCGCTCACCGCCGGGGTCACCTCGGACACCGCGCTGGCGTTCGGCCGCTCGATCCTGCACCGCTTCGACGTCGACTGGGCGAGCGCGGGCATCACCGGCACCCGCTTCGACGACCTGGTCGAGCACATGCTGCGGATCGTCCAGTCGTTCGTGATCGACCCGGGACGCCCACCGCGCCAGGGCGCCGGACTCCGCGCCTATCTCACCGCGTGGGTCGCCCCGGCGCTGCGCACGCCCAGCCGGTAAGGGCTCCGGCTACAGCGAATCGAGCCAGTTGCGCAGGAGCTGGGCGCCCGCGTCGCCGGATTTCTCCGGGTGGAACTGGGTGGCCGAGAGTGCGCCGTTCTCGACGGCGGCGAGGAACGGGACCCCGTGCTCGGCCCAGGTCAGCTTCGGGGGTGCGATGTGCTCGTTCTCCGGGAGTTCCCACTGCTGGGCGGCGTAGGAGTGGACGAAGTAGAAGCGGGTGTCGGCGTCGAGCCCGGCGAACAGGGTGCTGTCGGCGGGAGCTTTCACCGTGTTCCAGCCCATGTGCGGGAGGACCGGCGCGTCGAGGCGGGCGACCGTGCCGGGCCATTCGCCACAGCCTTCGGTCTCCACGCCGAACTCGACGCCACGGTCGAACAGGATCTGCATGCCGACGCAGATGCCGAGCACCGGACGCCCGCCGGCCAGGCGCTGGCCGATAATGCGATCACCGCGCACCGCACGCAGCCCGGCCATGCACGCCGCGTACGCGCCGACACCGGGGACGACCAGTCCGTCGGCGGCCAGCGCGGCCTGCGGATCGGCGGTCACTTCCACCTGGGCACCCGCCCGCACCAGCGCGCGCTCGGCGGAGTGCAGGTTGCCGGAGCCGTAATCGAGCAGGACGACCTTCGAACTCACAGCACGCCTTTCGTGGACGGGACGCCGCTCACCCGCGGGTCGATCTCGACGGCGGCCCGCAGTGCCCGGGCGACCGCCTTGAACTCGGCCTCGGTGATGTGGTGCTGGTCGCGGCCGTAGAGCACCCGCACGTGCAGCGCGATCCGCGCGTTCTGCGCGATCGACTCGAAGACGTGCTTGTTGAGCACGGTCGAGTACGACGCGCCGGGCCCCGCGCTGGGAATGATGGTGTGCACCAGGTGTTCCGGCTCGCCGGTGAACACGCAGTAGGGCCGCCCCGACACGTCGACGGCGGCGTGCGCGAGCGTCTCGTCCATGGGGATGAACGCGTCACCGAAGCGGCGGATGCCCTTCTTGTCGCCCAGCGCCTTGCCCAGCGCCTGGCCGAACACGATCGCGGTGTCCTCGACCGTGTGGTGCGCCTCGATCTCGATGTCGCCCTCGGCCCGTACGACGAGATCGAACCCACCGTGCTGGCCCAGCGCGGTCAGCATGTGATCGTAGAACGGGACACCGGTGGAGATCTCGGTCTGCCCGGTGCCGTCGAGGTTCAGTTCCACCAGGATCGACGATTCCTTGGTGACCCGTTCCACCCGTGCGGTTCTGCTCATGATGTGTTCCTCCACAGGGGGATTCGTCAGTGGGTCAGGTCGGTGGCCGCGATGCCGGCGCTCACCCGCAGGAACTCGTCGTTCTCCGCGGCGAGGCCGACGGTGGCGCGCAGGTAGCCGGGGATGCCGACGTCGCGGATGAGCACCCCGGCGTCGAGGTAGTGCTGCCAGGCGCGCGCGGCGTCGGTGAACCGGCCGAACAGGATGAAGTTGGCGTCGCTGGGGATCACCTCGAAGCCCTGCGCGGTCAGCGCGGCGGCGACCCGGTCGCGCTGCGCTGCCAATTCCGCGACGCTGCCGAGGGTTTCGTCGGCGTGCCGCAGGGCGGCGCGCGCGGCGGCCTGGGTGACCACCGAGAGGTGGTACGGCAGCCGCACCAGCAGGATCGCGTCGATCACGGCGGGCGAGGCGGCCAGGTACCCGAGGCGACCGCCGGCGAAGGCGAAGGCCTTGCTCATGGTGCGGGTGACCACGAGCTTGGTCGGGAACCGGTCGATCAGCGTGATCGCGCTCGGCGCGGCCGAGAACTCGCCGTAGGCCTCGTCCACGACGACGATGCCGGGCGCCGCGTCGAGGATCCGCTCGAGCTCGTCGATCGGGATGCTGTGCCCGGTCGGGTTGTTCGGGCTGGTCACGAACACCACGTCGGGGCGGCGCTCGGCGATCTGCGCGACGGCGTAGTCGATGTCGAGGGAGAAGTCGCCGCTGCGCTTGGCCTCGATCCACTCGGTGTCGATGCCCTCGGAGATGATCGGGTGCATCGAGTACGAGGGCACGAAACCCAGTGCGCTGCGGCCTGGTCCACCGAAGGCCTGCAGCAGCTGCTGCAGGATCTCGTTGGAGCCGTTGGCCGCCCACACGTTCGCGGCATCGACGGGCACGCCGGTCTGGCGGGTCAGGTACGCGGCGAGATCCGCGCGCAGGGCCACGGCGTCGCGGTCCGGGTACCGGTGCAGATCCGCGGCGGCCGCGCGCACGGATTCGGCGACATCGTCGATCAGCGCCGTGCTCGGCGGGTGCGGGTTCTCGTTGGTGTTGAGCTGCACCGGCACGGTCAATTGCGGTGCGCCGTAGGGCGATTTGCCGCGCAGGTTGTCGCGCAGCGGCAGCTGGTCCAGGGTCGCCGAGGCGCCGGGCACGGTGGGCGTACTCACGACAGGGCCTCGAAACGCGCCCGCACGGCCTGCCCGTGCGCGGGCAGGTCCTCGGCGTTGGCCAGGGCGACGACGTGACCGGCGACGTCCTTCAGCGCGGCCTCGGTGTACTCCACGATGTGGATGCCGCGCAGGAAGGTCTGCACGCTCAGCCCCGAGGAGTGCCGCGCGCAGCCCGCGGTGGGCAGCACGTGGTTGGACCCGGCACAGTAGTCGCCCAGGCTGACCGGTGCCCACGGCCCGACGAAGATCGCGCCCGCGCTGCGCACCCGCGCGGCGACGGCGGCGGCGTCGACGGTCTGGATCTCGAGGTGTTCGGCGGCGTAGGCGTCGACGACCCGCAGACCCTGGGTGATGTCGTCGACGAGGACGATCCCGGACTGCTTGCCGCTCAGCGCTTCCCGCACGCGGGCGTCGTGCTTGACGACAGTGAGCTGGGCGTTGAGGGCAGCGTCGACCGCGTCGGCCAGCGCCACCGAGTCGGTGACCAGCACACTGGCGGCGAGCACGTCGTGCTCGGCCTGGCTGATCAGGTCGGCGGCCACGTGCACCGGGTCGGCGGTGGCGTCGGCCAGGACCGCGATCTCGGTGGGGCCCGCCTCGGCGTCGATGCCGACCAGGCCGCGGCACAGCCGCTTGGCCGCGGTGACGTAGATGTTGCCGGGGCCGGTGATGAGGTCGACCGGCGCCAGCGGGGCGCCGTCGGTGTCGGTGCCACCGTAGGACAGCAGCGCCACGGCCTGCGCGCCGCCGACCGCCCACACCTCGTCGACGCCGAGCAGCGCGGCGGCGGCCAGGATCGTCGGGTGCGGCAGACCGCCGAACTGGGCCTGCGGCGGCGAGGCCACCACCAGTGACTCCACGCCCGCGGCCTGCGCCGGGACGACGTTCATCACGACCGAGGACGGGTAGACGGCATTGCCGCCGGGCACGTACAGCCCGACCCGCTCGACCGGCACCCACTTCTCGGTGACGGTGCCGCCGGGCACGACCTCGGTGACGGTGTCGGTGCGGCGCTGGTCGGCGTGCACCTTCCTGGTCCGCTCGATCGCGACCTCGAGCGCGGCCCGCACGGCCGGGTCCAGCTCCGCGAGCGCCTTGGCCAGTTCCGCGACGGGCACGCGCACCACGCTCGGGCGCACACCGTCGAACTTCTCGCTGTAGTCCAGCGCGGCCTCGGCGCCCCGGTCGCGGATGTCCTCGACGACCGGCCGCACGTGATGCAGCACCGAGTCCACGTCGACCCCGCCACGCGGCAGCGCGATGCGCAGCTCGGCAGTGGACGGAGTACGACCGCGCAGATCGACGCGGGCGAGCTCGATGCGGGGAGTCATATCGGGGTGCAGTCCTGTCTGTGCTGGGCTCAGGTCAGATACCAGCCTATCGGTCGCCCGCCATCGCTTTTCCGGCACATCCCGCCGAAGACGACGGACCCGGCGGGGTCACCCCCACCGGGTCCGTGCTCACTTCGTCGTTCGCGGGGCGAACCGCACCGACCTCAGCGGGTGTCGCCGTCGATGCGCAGGCTGCCGCCGGAGTTGACGACGCGCATGACCATGGCCTTGGTCTGGCCGTTGATGGTGATGCTGGCCAGGCGCATGTCGGTCGAGCCGTCGGCGTTGTTGCCCTTGACCGCGGTGATGCTGGCGAAGGTGTCGACGGTGCGGTCGTTCCAGTACTGCCGGAACGCGGCCTCACTGCCGTAGACCTTCTGCGCGGCCGGGGTCAGCAGCGACCAGGACCCCGCCGGATTGCTGAAGAAGTCCTCCACCAGCAGACCGGCCGAGCCGATGTCGACGGTGCCGACATTGGCGGTCTGCCCGAGCGCGACCGGGGCCGCGCTGCTCGAGGCCGGACCGGCCGTGGACTTCACCGAGGTCGACGGATTCGCCTGCACCTGCGGGGAATTCGAGTCCGAGCTGTTCAGGGCGCTCACCGCGACGGCGATCGCGGCGACCACGGCGCCGACGCCGGAACCGATCAGCACCGCACGGCCCTTGCCCGCCTGCTTGCGGGGCAGGGGCGCGGGCTGGGCCGCGGTCAGCGGATGCGCGGCCGTGTCGTGGCGCATCTGCGGACGCGGGTTCGACCGGATCTGGCGGGTGGTCGCGGTGGACGCGCCCGCGTGCGAAGTCCGGTTGCCGGACTGCCGGATGACCTGGGTCGCGGCCGCGGAGTTACGGCGGCTGTAGGCCTCGCTGGCGGGCACGAAGCCCGCGGGCACCGCGTCGGCGTCGGCGAACGCGGCCAGCGCCTCGCGCGCCTCGGTCATCGTGGGCCGGTCCAGCGGGTCCGGGCTGAGCAGGTCGAGCAGGAAATCGGTCGCCGGACCCGCGTTGCGCGGCTCGCGCACCTGGCCGTTGGCCGCGGCGTAGAGCACCGCCAGCGGGTTGGCGTTGGCACCGTAGGGCGGCTCGCCCTCGAGCGCGTGGAACAGGGTGGCACCGAGCGCGAACACGTCGGCGGCGGGCGTCGGATCGGAGCCGCGCGCGACCTCGGGTGCCAGGTAGGCGGCCGTGCCGCAGATCAGGCCCGTCTCGGTGAGGGTGACGTCACCGGCGGCGCGGGAGATGCCGAAGTCGGTGATCTTCACCTCACCGTGCTCGCCGAGCAGGATGTTGCCCGGCTTCACGTCACGGTGCACGAGTCCGGCCTGGTGGGCGGCGATCAGCGACGAAGCGACCATCTCGCCGATGCGGGCGACCTCGGTCAGCGGCAGCGGACCCTTCTGGCCCAGTTCGGCAGCCAGGCTGACCGACTTGAGATACTCCATCACCAGGCACGGATCACCGTTGTGCTCGGTGATGTCGAAGACGACGATGGCGTTGGGATGCTGGAAGCGTGCCGCGTTGCGGGCTTCCCGAATCGCACGCTGGCGCAGGACATCCCGCTCACCCTCGGGCAGGCTGGGCTTGATGTGGATCTGCTTCACAGCCACCGAGCGTTGGAGGCGTTCGTCGACAGCGCGCCATACAACGCCTGTGCCGCCGCTACCAATACGCTCGACCAGGCGGTAATGCTCCGCGATCTTCTGACCGGTATCGATGGCGCCTACTCCGAACCTTCTCGAAATTGTGACATCCCGCGTATTGACCATGGATATGGTCCGTCGACGAGTGTAGCTGGCCCGGTGTGGACCGCGTGCGGCAGCGTGGGTATTGCTCGCCCACAGAGCGTGACATAGATCATCGTTTGGCTCTCAGCATGCGTCCGGCCGCCTCGACCGCGGGGCCCGAGCTGCCCGCGTCGGCCACGAAGACGGCGAACGCGAGGTCACCGTCGATGCCGACGAACCAGCCGTGCGCGTGCTTGTCGTCGAGATATTCGGCGGTGCCGGTCTTGCCGAGCAGCCCCGGGATATCGCGCAGCGCGGTGGCGGTGCCCGCGGTCACCGTCTCGCTCATCATGGTCTCTATCTGCGACGTCACGCTCGCTGGCACCGGCGCGGAGGCGCGATCGGCGGTGCCGGGACGCCCACGCACGAGGGTGGGCGCCGGCGCGGAACCGTGCGCGAGCGAGGCGGCGACGAGCGCCATCCCGAACGGCGAGGCGGTGACGCTGCCCTGCCCGATGCTCGACTCGACCTGCTGCGCCGGATTCTGCGCGGCCGGAACCTTCCCGGTGACAGTCGTCAACCCGGGTGTCACATAATCCACTCCCAAACCGAGCTGCGCGGCCGCCGTAGTGAGCCCGTCGGCGGGTAATCGCACACCCAGCTCGGCCATCGTGGTGTTGCAGGAGCGCGCGAAGGCGGTGTGCAGCGGCACCTGCCCGAGATCGAAGCCGTTGTCGTTGGGAATCGTGCGGCCCTCGATGGTCGCGCGGCCGGGGCAGGGCAGCACCGTGTCGACGGTGACCCCGCCCGCCTGCAGCGCCGCCGAGACGGTAACGGTCTTGAAGGTCGATCCGGGCGGGTAGAGGCCGGTGAGCGCGATCGGGCCCTGCGCGTCGGCGGGCGCGTTCTGCGCGACGGCGAGCACCTCCCCCGTCGACGGTCGCAGCGCGACGATCGCGGCGGGCTGCGCGATCGGGGTCAGCGCGGCTTCGGCGGCGTTCTGCAGGTCGATGTCGACGGTGGTCGCGATATCGGCGGTCGGGGTCGCGTCGGGTCCGGCGATGCGCTGGGTGCCCTCGGCGGTCTGCGCGCGCACGGCCCAGCCCGCCGCGTTGTCGGCCTGCTGCTGCCACAACTCGGCCAGGCCGGCGGTGGTGGGACCGGCCAGGCTCTTGTCGACGGTGAGTAGCCGGGTCTGCGGCGCGAGCGTCACCCCGCGCACACCGGTCAGCGCCTGCTGCACCGGGGCGATATCGGCCTCCCGCAAGGCGACCGCGACCACCGGTTTGCCTTGCGCCGCCGCCAGATCCGCCCGCACCGTGGCCTCGGTGACGCCCTGTGGCGCGAGCAGCGCGGCGACGGCGGGCAGATCGGCATCGGGGGCGACGTTGACCAGCGTCACCACCTGCTGGGTCATCAGGTCACCGCCGGAGGAGTCGAGCACCCGCGCGGGTTTCGGATAGACGGGGCTGTAGCCGAGCGGGCCGAGTTCCAGGCCGGGCGCGACCGTGGTCGGGTTCCAGGTGATCTTCCAGCCGTCGGCCTCGGTGGCGGCGCCCTTGCTGGTGTAGGTCCACTCGTCGCGGCCCTCCGGGCCGAATTTCCAGGTGGATTCGAGGGTGAAGGTGTTGTCGTCGGTGGCCGAGACGCGCACCGCGTCGTTCTTGCCGAGGTTCTCGAACAGGGTGGTCAGCGTCGCGCGGGCCTGCTCGGGCGCATCGGTGAGCGCCGCCGCGGCGGCCGCGTCACCGCTGCTCAGCGCGGCGGCGAAGGACTCGGCGACCGTCTGCGGCTGATCCGGTCCGGACGAGCACGCGACGGGCATCAGGGCGAGCGCGAGGAGCAGGACCGGTGTCTTGCGGGAGAGGCGCACGCGACCGAGGGTAGCCGGACTCGCGGCGGCCGTAGGTACCTCGCGCTACCACCAGCCGGTGATCACGCCGATCTGACGGCCCAGCTCGGGCGCGAGCGAGCGCGCGTAGCTGGCCGTGAGGTGGTGTTCATCGCGGTAGATCAGGACATTGCCCTCCACCACCCGGCAGCGCTGCGGCCTGCACACGGCGTCGGAGAGGTCGAGCAGATAGACGTTCGGATAGCCGGCGGCCGGTTCCTCGGCCGGGTCGCGGGCATCGAGGGCGGCGGCGCGATCGAGCCCGCAGCTGTCGGGATCGCCGCGATGGGCCAGGCAGTCGGTGGCGCGGTAGAGCACGCCGTCGCGGCGCAGACGCGGAGTGTCGCGCAGCGCAAGCACATTCAGCCCGCGATCCTGCATGGCCGACCACACCTCGAGATATTCGCCGGGCACCTCGTCGCCGAGGCCGTCCTTGCGGTAGCGCGTCGACAGCGTGAGCACCCAGTCCGGCGGCTCGGCGGCGAGCCGGTCGAGCACCTCCCGCGACCACTCGTGGCACTCGGGGAACGGCCATTCGGCGTAGGACGGCTGGTCGGCGAGAGTGACCGGACAGCCCTCCTTGAGGTAGGAGATCACCCGGATACCGTGCTCGGCGCCGAGCAGTTCCAGCGCGGGAATCCAGTGCTCGGAATGCGATCCGCCGACGACCGCGATCGAGCGGGCGCCGTCGGGGTCACCGTAGACGCAGGTGCGGACCTCCCGGTTGGGGGTGATGCAGCCGTCGGTCGTCGGCGGTGGCGTGTCGGCCTGGCCTTCGAACACCGTGGGGCGCATCGGTTCCGGCGAGGAATCCGCGCCGGAGAGCAGGGCCGCCGCGCCCGGGTACCGCACGGTGTCCAGCGCCTGCGGCGGCACCGCCGGGTTGGCCCGCACCACCACCTGCCAGCCCACCGCCGAGACCAGGACCGTCACGGCGAGCGCGGTGACCAGCGGGCCGGTCGCCCGATGCCCGCCAGCCACGGGCTCCTGGCCGGTGGGCGACAGCCGCAGCGGCGTCTCGATCAGCCGGTTCGTCAGGTAGGCCAGCACCAGCGAGATGCCGATCACCACCAGTCCGTCGACCAGTCCGGCGTGCGCGCGACCGGTCTCGGCCAGGTAGAAGATCAGGATCGGCCAGTGCCACAGGTACAGCGGATAGGCCAGCGCCCCGAGTTCGGTGCAGCAGCGCCCGGCCAGCAGGCGGTTCGGCCAGGCTGTCACCGTCGCGGCACCGAAGCCGGAGGCGATCACCAGGCAGGCCGCGGCCACCGGCCACAGCGCCGCGACGCCGGGAAACTGATTGGCGCCGTCGAACATCGGGCCGCAGGACAGCACCATCAGCAGGCCCGCCGCGGCCGCGAGTCCGCGCAGCGCGCGCGGCACGCGCAGGTAGGGCGCGGCCACGGCGAGCGCGGCGCCCGCCAGCAGCTCCCAGGCCCGCGCGATGCTGTCGTAGTAGGTCCACGCCTGATGCTGGGCGGTGCCGAACGCGGCGTACCAGAACGAGAGCAGGCCCAGACCGGCCAGCGCGATCAGCAGCGTCGGGCGACCGGCCGCGCCGCGGCGGCGCAGCCACGCCCATCCGGCCAGGACCGCCAGGATCACCAGATAGAACTGGCCCTGCACCGACATCGACCACAGATGCTGCAATGGGCTGACCGAGGGGTCGGGCGCGAGATAGTCGAGCTCGGCGGTGGCCAGATACCAGTTCTGCGCGTAGAACATCGAGGCCAGCGTCTGCGCCGCGGTCTCCCCCAGCTGGGTGTAGGGCCGCAGCGCCACGGTGGCGACCGCGATCGCCGCCAGCACGACGACCAGCGAGGGCATCAGCCGGCGCGCGGTCCGGCGCGCGGTCGCGCCCGCGGCTACCCCACCCCGCCGTTCGACACCACGAACCACCGCGCCGGTGAAGAAGAACCCCGACAGCACCAGGAACACGTCGACGCCGCCGGACACCCGGCCCGCCCACACGTGAAACGCCACGACCAGCGCGATCGCCAGACCACGCAGCCCGTCCAGATCCCGACGCCGGACCGCCGGACCGGCGACCGGTCCGGGCCGGCTAGTCGCCTCCGGCTGAACCGGCAACGCGGATTGCACCTTCGGCACCAAACGACCCCACAGTTCGTTCCCCACACCACGGCGCAGGGGTTTGTTTCCCGGCAAGTAACCATCAATTTGCCGTAGCGACACCGTGGAAGCAAACCGCCGAGCCGTAGGTGGGACCGTGGATGTGAGCCGTCAGTCGGCGCGCCAGGGTGCGGTCGCCAAGGCCGCCGCGTCGGTGTCGTCGAGGTCGATGTCGAACACCTCGGTCAGGACTTTCGGCAGGTCGCTGGGGTCGAGCTCGCGCGCGGACGACGTGCCGTCGGGGTATTCGGTGGTCAGTGTCAGGTCGTCGAGGACGTGGTGCACCTCGGGCCGGAAGCGCTGCACGAACGGCCGGGTGGTGAACGGTGAGCGTGGCGAGGTCGACACGAAATGGTTGCCGACCGCGAAGTCGATCCGGTACTGCGGATCCAGGGTGAAGGCGTAGCGGTCCTGCCAGCCGTCGCGGGCGAACTGGTGCAGCACCCACAGGTCGTCGCCCAGCGCGCCGGTGCGGCGCTCGACCCGGAAGCGCCACTGCCCCAGCGCGAATTCGCCGTGCTCGTCGGTCAATTCGAACGGCGCGAGCGGCCCGGCGCCGAAGCCGACATCGCAGATCCACACCCGGGCGTCGTCGTCGGTGGTGACCCGGACCAGCGCGTGAGTGGCAGGCCGGATCGCGCCCGAGTCGAGCGCGCCCATGGTCACCCGGCCGCTGAGCCCGGTGACGCCGAAGCCCAGCCGCTCCAGCGCGGCGGCGAACAAGGTGACGTTCTCGTAGCAGTAGCCACCGCGACGCCGGGTCACCATCTTGTCCTGCAGGGTGGCCAGGTCGAGCGGGATCCCGCGCCCGAGGATGATCTCGAGGTTCTCGAACGGCATGGCCGTGGTGTGCGCGGCGACCAGCGCGCGCAGGGTCACGACGGTCGGTGTCCGTGGCCCGTCGTAGCCGATCCGCGCCAGATAGGCGTCCAGATCCAGATCTTCGCCCTGCCAGCGGTCCGCCCGCTGCGTCGGTTCGGTCACCATGCCCTCTTCTCGCCTCGACAACTTCCCGGACAACGCGATACCCGGGATCGATGTTCCGCCGCGCGCGTAGGCACAGGTCAGGCCGCGCATTTCGCGCCCGCCGGCGTCGCGGGCGCGGTGACCACACCCGCGGCCACGTCCACGACGTAGTCGCCGACGGCGGGCGCGAGCGGTTCGGTGCCCGCGAGCAGGCGCAGCACCACACACCCGCCCTCGAAGAACGCGGGCCCGATGTCGTGGTTGCCGGGCACGACGGCGCCGGACAGGTCGCGCCCGCTGACGACGGTGTAGAAGGAGAACGGCTTGCCCGCCGCCGTCAGCGCGTCCCGCAGTTCCACACTGGTGGTGAACGGCACGATGGCGTCGGCGGTGCCGTGGATCAGGAACGCCCGGCGCATGCTCATCCGGTCGGCGAGCAGGGCGGGCGAGCGCTCGGCGTAGGCGAGCGGGCAGCCGATCGGGGTGCAGCCGCCCGCGTCGCGTTCGATCTGGCGGGGCAGCGCGGGATCGACCGACGCGCCGGTGGCCCACATCGTGAAATCGTCGGCGGGACCGTAGTTGTCGACCCAGTAGTCGAACAGTCCGGCGGGCCCGTGCGCCACCGCGAGGCCGCTGGTGATGCCGCCCTGGCTCCAGCCCCACAGCACCGTGGTCGCCACGGCGGGGTGCGCGTCGCGGTACCACCGGGTCGCGGCGACCACGTCGTGCCAGCCCGCCCACAGATTCCACTCCCCGGCCCGCCACGGTCCGTCGGCGCTGCGCAGGTCCATCAGCAGGATCGGCGAGCCGCCGACCAGCGCCAGCGAGGTCATATACGGCGCGAAGTCGGCCGAGGAGCCGCCGTGCCCGTGCACCGCGACCACCAGCTGATCGTCCGAGATATCGCCCGGCGCACAGCGATACGGCTCGTACACCCGCCCGGTGGCCCGCTCACCGTCGACGGTGATGGCCACCGGGACGACGCTCACCCCCGGCGCGCACACCGGTTGCGCGACCGCGGCCTGCCCACCGACCAGCCCACCGCCCACCAGCACCAGCACCGCCGCGGCCACCCGGCCCCACTGCCTCATGCCGCGATTGTCCGCTGTCGCGGTCCACCGAGCCCACCGGAGGTGTCGCGACACGCGACGGGGACAACCGCGCACCGCGTCGGGTTCAGCGCAGCGCTTCCTCCGCCCCACGGTGCAGCTGCACCGGCGCGGTCTTGCTCGCGGTCTCGGCAGTGATGCCCTTGGCGGCCGGATTCGCCTGTTCCAGTTGCGGTGTGCGCGCCAACAACGTCTCGGTGAGCACGCAGGCCAGGTTCGCGTCGAGATCGTCGCGGACGACGAGCAGGTTGGGCACCACGATGGTCGGCACGTCGGCGGCCAGGCCGTAGGTGGCGGCGGGGATCGGCGCGGCCTCGTAGACCGGGTTGATCTCCTTCAGTTTCGGCAGCACCCCGGTGATGTCGAGGAAGCGGACCCTGTCCTTGGCGGTCGTGAACAGATCGGTGATGCCGGGCGTCGGCAGGCCGCCGGACCAGAACATCGCGTCGATCGAGCCGTCCTTGAGTCCGTCGACGGTCTTGGTGAGATCGAGGCGCTGGGCGGCGATATCGCTGTCGGGGTCGAGACCCGCGGCTTGCAGCACACGCTGCGCGATGACCTCGGTGCCGGATTTCGGCGAGCCGGTGGAGACGCGCTTGCCGCGCAGGTCGGCCAGGGAGTTGATCCCGGCTTCGGACCGCACGATGACCTGGGTGTAGTTGTCGTAGAGACGGGCCAGCGCGCGCACCGGCTGGGCGCTGGTGAAGCTGCCCTTGCCCGCCACCGCGTCGGCCGCGGAGTCGGCCAGCGAGAACCCGACCTGGTAGGTGCCACCGACAACCTGCTGAATGTTCTGCACCGAGGCGCCCGTCTCGGCCGCGGTAGCCTTGACCTTGCCGTCGGTGGCGGCCGAGATCTGCTCGGCGTAGGCATTGCCCAGCGCGAAGTAGACGCCGGTGGCGTTGCCCGTCGCGATGCCGATCCTGGTGTCCTGACGCACTTCACAGGTCACCGCGCCGCCTGCGTCGGTGGTCGGGGCGTCCTGGCGCCCACCGCATCCGGTGAGCAGCGCGGCCGCGGCGGACACCGCGACCACGGCGACAACTGTTCTGACCATGAGGTCCCCTCTCGTCGACGGCCACATCGCCGCCTGCTGATGTCCACGGATCACGGTGTGGCCGTGGCTGTCCGACGACGCCGATCGACGACGCCCGCGAGCGCGGCGGCGAGCAGCGCCGCGAGTCCGAGGACGGTCGCGGTCGGATTCGGGTAGAGCAGGGTCAGGCCCGCCGCGGCGGCCAGTCCGCGCGGTACCGGTCCGAGCGCGCCGATCCCGAACAACCAGCCGCCGGTGGCCGCCGCCAGCGCCGCGACGCCGACACAGGCGGCTGTGCTCACCCACAGCACGTCGAGCGGGGCACCACGGCCGAGCAGGTGCTGACCGGCGTCGGTGAGCACGAACATCAACGGCACCAGGAACGCGGGCAGCGCGTAGCGCAGGGCCGCCCACATGGTCGGCATCGTCTTCGCGCCGGTGACCGCGGCCGCGCCGACGGCGGCCAGCGCGGTCGGCGGGGTCACCTCCGAGAGCACCGAGAAGTAGAAGACGAACATCGCGGCGGCGGGCGCGGCGACGTCCAGGTCGAGCAGGGCGGGTCCGATGATCACCCAGCCGATGACGAACGAGGCCGTCACCGGCACCGCCAGCCCCAGCAGCGACAGTGCGATCGCCGCCAGCACGGCGGTGGTCGCCAGCACGACGGCGGGATCGTCCGAGAGCACCGAACCGGCGCGCACCAGCAGCGACGCCAGTTGCGCGCCGAGGCCGGTCTTGGTGGTCATCGCCGTGATCACCCCCGCCGCCGCGCACACTGCGACCACGGGCAGCGCCGCGCACATGCCCAGCGACAGCGTGCGCAGCGCCGCGAGCGCGAACCGGCCGGCGTCCTTCGCCGACCACCGTGGCCCGGGCCAGGGCTCCGCGTCGACGAGTTCGCTACCGGCGGCCGTCCGCGCGCGCAGTATCCGGTCGGGCACCGCCAGGATCAGCGCGAGCACCGTGGCGTAGACCACCGCGCGCGTCGCACTCATCCCGGCCAGCAGCAGCACCACGATCACGATCAGCGAGGAGAAGTGATACCCGAAGCGCCCCAGCAGTTTCCACCACGGGGTCGGCAGCGGCCCGTCGGCGAGGTCGGCGGGCGCGCGGCCCTCGGCGTGGATGCGCCGGGCATCGATCTCGACCGACAGCAGGATGCCGAGGTAGTAGAGCAGCGTCGGGATCAGCGCCCAGCCGAGCACCGTCACATACGACACGTTCAGGTATTCGGCGACGATGAAGGCCGCGACACCCAGGGTCGGCGGCGACAGGATCGCGCCGACACCCGCCGCCGCGAGCATGCCGCCCGCCTGTTCGGGCCGGTAGCCGGCTCGGCGCAGGATCGGCCAGGTGACCGCGCCGGTACTCACCGCGGTCGCGGTGCCCGATCCGGAGACGGTGCCGAGCAGGAATCCCGACACCACCGCGGTGCGGCCCGCCGCGCTGTGCGAGCGTCGGAACAGCGAGACCGACAGATCCACGAAGAACCGCGCGGCGCCGGAGAATTCGAGCACGGCGCCGTAGAGGGTGAACAGCACGATATAGCTGGCCGCCACGTCCAGCGGGGTGCCGTAGAAGCCGCTGCCAGAGTTGTACAGCGCGTCGACGATCTGGTCGATATCCAGCCCCGCGTGCGCGATCGCCCAGCTCTGCGGCAGCAGCCCGCCGTAGTACCCGTAGGCCAGGAACACCAGGCAGACCAGCGGCAGGATCCACCCCGTGGTGCGGCGGCAAGCTTCCAGGATCAACACCAGCAGCACCGCGCCGAACACGACGGACCGGGGCCAGCATGCCCTGGCGGTCCAGGAAGGCGTCGTATCCGCCGCCGCCCGCGCCGATCGTGAACGGCAGCACCGGATACAGGCACACGATCAGGGTCACCGCGGCCAGCACCCAGTCCAGCGGCGCGGGCCCGTCGGCCTTGTCGAGCCTGCCCCAGCCCGAGCGATAGCTCAGGAACACCAGCGGCAGCGCGATGGCGAGGAACACCACCAGGTAGTACTGGCTGCCCTGCGGCAGCGGCCGGAACACCTGCCACAGCGCCAGCGCCGCCAGCCCCAAGGCCACGACGCCGACCAGCCGGGCCGGGAAACCGGTGAGGGTGCGGGCCGGGCGTTCCTGGTCGTCGACGCCGAGTTCGGCCGAGGTCACGACCGGTGGCGCTGCGCTCATGAGCGCGACGATAACAACACCGACCTGCGCCCGGCGGCGAAAACGGCGACCGGGAATTCTGGACAAAAGTGACAGAACTCCCCCCGCCGTCGGGCCCGGTCGGCCTTGTGTCACAGCCGGATCCGGCGCTCGCCGGTCACCACGGCAGCAGCGGCTACGCGTGGATGTCGGTGGGCCCGCCTACGATCCGCGCATGCCTTCGATCGATACCGCGCAACGCCGGGCCCGCCTGGCGACCAGGCATCGGCTCGCGCCGTCGACCCGTTCGACCGAGCCGACCGAGATCGCGCGCTCGATGGTGGTGCTGCACGCCACCGATCCGGCCACGGTCTACCTGTCGGTCGGCGCGCGCGGTGTCGACCTCACCCCGGCCCACGTCGAGCGTGCGCTATACGACGACCGGACCCTGGTGCGCCTGCTCGCCATGCGACGCACCATGTTCGTGGCACCGACCGAGCTGGTCCCGGTGTTGCAGTCCTCGTGCTGCGACGCGCTGGCGATCAAACAGCGCAAGGCCTACGGCCGCTACATCGAGCAGGCGGGCGTCGTCGAAGGCGATGTCCAGGAATGGCTCTCCGACGTCGAGGCCGAGACGCACGCCGCCCTGCTCACCCGCGGCGCGGCCACCGGCGCCCAGCTGAGCAAGGACGTCCCCCGCCTGCGCACCCAGATCGATACAGCGCCGGGCAAGCCGTATTCGAAGCCGACCAGCATCACCACCTGGGTGCTGGTGGTGCTCGGCGCCGAGGGCCGGATCGTGCGCGGGCGCCCCAACGGCAGCTGGACCAGCAGCCAGTACACCTGGTCCCCCGCCGAAACCTGGCTCCCCCCAGACCTTTCCCCGGTCCCCGCCGCCGCAGCGCGAGTCGAGCTGGTGCGTCGGTGGTTGCGCGCGTTCGGCCCCGCCCCGGTGACCGATCTGAAATGGTGGACCGGCTGGACCCTCGGCGAGGTCCGCAAGACCCTGACCGAGCTCGACATCGTCGACGTCGACCTCGACGACGGCACCACCGGCATCGTCCTCGCCGACGACCTGGCACCGGCCCCGACCCCCGAACCCTGGGCCGCCCTCCTCCCCGCCCTGGACCCGACCCCCATGGGCTGGCAGTCCCGCGACTGGTTCCTCGGTCCCCACGCCCCCGCCCTCTTCGACCGCAACGGCAATATCGGCCCCACCATCTGGGCCGACGGCCGCATCGTCGGCGGCTGGGCCCAACGCCCCGACGGCGAGGTCGTCACCCACCTTCTCGAAGACGTCGGCACCGACACCAGGAAGCTCATCGACGCCGAAACCGACCGCACCACGACCTGGTTCGGCGATACCCGCGCCATCCCCCGCTTCCGCACCCCCCTCCAACGCGAACTCACCACATAGCCACCGGCACGGCGACCTTCCGCTCGACTCGGGGCGAGCACCATGACGCGTACCGCGAACGTTTCCGCTGCGCTGAAGTCAGTCGGTGGTGCGGTCCCGTCGGTCGAATATCCCGGTCAAGCCGCTGCGCACTGTCTCGACGTCGTCGATGTCGGCGCCGTAGGTCACCTCGTGCCGCGGTCCGAGCTGGTGCCCGAGCATGGCGCGGCGGCGAGGAGCGCGGTGCGATCGTAGGCCGTGGCGGCGGCGAAGGCGGGCGGTGCGCCGTCGAGGGACCAGGCCAGGTCGTTCGCGGCGTCGCCGAGGTGGGTGTCGCCGAAGTCGATCACGCCGGTGACGGGCTCACATATCCAAGCCGAGGTCCAGCACCCGCACCGAGTGCGTGAGGGCACCGATGGCGAGGTAGTCGACCCCGGTGCGGGCGTAGTCGGCGGCCTGCTCGATCGACAGACCGCCCGACGACTCGAGTTTCGTGTTCGGCGCGGCCGTGTTGCGACGCTGCACGGCGGCCTGGGTCTGCCACAGCGGGAAGTTGTCGAGCAGCACCAGCTCGACATTCTCGGCCAGCACCGCGTCGAGCTGCTCGAGGCTGTCGACCTCGACCTCGCAGGCGATAGCGGGGGCCAGCTCGCGTACGGCACGCAGCGCGTTGACGACCGAGCCCGCCGCGACGACGTGGTTGTCCTTGATCAGGGCCGCATCGCCCAGCCCCATCCGATGATTGACGCCACCGCCGACCCGCACCGCGTACTTCTGCAGCGCGCGCAGCCCGGGCAGCGTCTTACGGCTGTCCCGGATCTTGCAGTCGGTGCCTTCGACCTCGTCGACCCACGCGGCGGTGGCGGTCGCGATGCCGGACAGGTGGCACACCAGGTTCAGCATGGTCCGCTCGGCCGTGAGCAGGCCGCGGGTCGGCGCCTCGATGCTCAGCACCGAGGTACCCGGCTCCACCCGGGTGCCGTCGGCGACGCGGTCGGTGACGGTGTAGTCGCCCGCGCCGATCACCTCGTCGAGCACCAGCAGACCGACGTCGAGGCCCGCGACGGTGCCGTGCTGGCGGGAGACCACCGATGCCTTGCTCACCGCGTCGGCGGGCACGGTCGCGACCGTGGTGACGTCGGGTCCGTAGCGCAGGTCCTCGTCGAGGGCGGTACGGATCAGCGTCAGCAGTTCCTCGCGATCCAGGGCGGCATCCAGAGCCATCACTGCACTCCTGTTCTCGGGCGCGAAGTGCGCCCGTTCGATCCAGCGGAGATCCTCACCGGCCCGCCGGAATTGCGTGTGCGGCACCTGATGCCGCGTCCTGCCGGTCGGGCGTGCCACGTCGGCGCAGCTCGGACCGGTCTCCCGAGCACCGAGCCGTCTCGATCGACACTGCGCCGTCGATGCTCGCCGCCGCGCCGTGTGCACCGGTCGGTGACGAGGCCCGTCGTTCGCCGCGCACCGACGGGCGGTCGTTCACCGCGCACCGATCGGCACCGCGACGGCATCGACTGCGGCGGTGGACAGTTGGAGCGCCCCGTCCGCGCCGAGGCGAACCGCGGTGCTGTGCCGCTGATCCTCGACCGGACCCGGATACTCCGAGCGGGTGTGGCAGCCCCGGCTCTCGGCCCGGTCGGCGGCCGCGACCAGCAGCGCACGGGCGGTCAGCGTCAACGCGGCGTCCTCGATGCGGCGCAGCGTGCGCGCCGCGTCGAAGACTCCCTCGCCGGAGCCGGTCCCGTCGAGCGGCTGGACCGCCCGCGGTGCGGCGACATCGAGCGGCGACACCACCGACCGCGCTGCATCGATCCGCGCGAGCGCGGTGCCGAGCCCGGCACCGTCCCGCACGACGGACGCGTGCTCGGTCATCGCCTGCTGCACCACCGAACGCTCCGCGAATTCCACTGTCCACGAAGGAATCTCATCTACATCGGTCTGCACACCGACCCGCTCGACCGCCGCCACACCGGCGCGCTCACCCACGACCAGCCCCTCGAGCAGACTGTTGGACGCCAGTCGATTCGCTCCGTGCAGCCCGGTCCGGGCCACCTCGCCCGCGGCATAGAGCCCGGGCACCTCGGTCCGCCCGTCGGTGTCGGTCAGCACCCCGCCGCACTGGTAGTGCGCACCGGGTGCGACCGGAATCAGTTGCGCCGCAGGGTCGATTCCCGCCGCCAGGCAGGACGCGGTGATCGTCGGGAACCGCCGTGTGAAGCCGTCGATGTGGCGTGCGTCGAGGAACACGTGATCGGTCCCCGTCGCCCGCATCCGCTCCGCGATGGCCCGCGACACCACGTCGCGTGGCGCCAGGTCACCGCGCGGATGCACGCCCGCCGTCACCGAGTTGCCCTCGGCGTCGAGGAGAATCGCGCCCTCCCCGCGCACGGCCTCGCTGATCAACGGCCGCCTGCCCAGCCCGCCCGGGGTGTAGAGCACCGTCGGATGGAACTGCACGAATTCGAGATCGGCCACCGCCGCCCCGGCCCACAGGGCCAGCGCGACCCCGTCGCCGGTCGCGCCGGGCGGATTGGTGCTCGAGGCGTAGAGCTGACCGAGTCCACCGGTCGCGAGCAGCACCGCCGGGGTGCGCACGACACCGAAACCGTTGCCCGACACCGCGACAACGCCGCGCACGCCCTCGGAACCGGTCAGCACGCGCAGTGCGGCGGCACCGAACAGCACCGGCAGTCCGGCCGCGTTGAGCGCGCGCTGCACCTCCGCGCCGGTGGCGTCACCACCGGCGTGGATGATCCGGCGGGTGCTGTGCCCGCCCTCGCGGGTGCGCGAGATCTGGCCGTCGCGGCCGAGATCGAACACCGCGCCCAGGTCGGTCAGCGCGGCCACCGCCGCCTGCCCGCCCGCGACGATCGAGCGCACCGCCTCGACCTCGCACAGCCCGGCCCCGGCCTCGACCGTGTCGCGCACGTGCGAGTCGACCGAATCGCCCCGCGGCGCGACGACCGCGATGCCGCCCTGCGCGTACTGCGTCGAGGTGTCGGTGGGGCCGCCCTTGCTGAGGATGAGCACCCGCAGCCCGCGCAGCGACGCCGTGCGGGCCGCGGTGAGTCCCGCGACACCACCGCCGATGACCACCAGGTCGACCTCGGCCTCCCAGGAGACCGGAACCGTCGCCGTCATGGTCGTTACCGGCTCGATCGCGCGGCGAAGAGCGCGGTCACTCCCCACCGCCGGGGTTGCCGATCGCGATCATCCGCTGCACCGAGGCGCGGCCCGCCTCGGCCATCGCCAGATCGACGTGCACCTCGTCGGCACCCTCGACCAGGCAGCGCAGCAGCGCGGCCGGGGTGATCATCTTCATGTACTTGCAGGACGCGCGATCGTTGACGGCCTGGAAGTCGATGCCGGGCGCCGCCTTGCGCAGCTGGTGCAGCATGCCGACCTCGGTCGCCACCAGCACCTGGTTCGACGTCGAGGCCTTGGCCGCGTCGATCATGCCGCCGGTGGACAGGATGTGCACCCGCTCGGCCGGGAACGCGCCCTCGCCCGCCAGGTACAGCGCCGAGGTGGCGCAGCCGCACTCCGGGTGCACGAACAGCTCGGCGTCGGGGTGGGTGCGCGCCTGCTCGGTGAGCTCGTCACCGTTGATGCCGGCGTGCACGTGGCACTCGCCCGCCCAGATGTGCATGTTGGCACGACCGGTCTCGCGCTTGACGTGCGCGCCGAGGAACTGATCGGGCAGGAACAGCACCTCGACGTCCGGGTCGATCGAGGCGACCACGTCGACGGCGTTGGACGACGTGCAGCAGATGTCGGTGAGCGCCTTCACCTCGGCGGTCGTGTTGACGTAGGACACCACCTTCGCGTCCGGGTGCTCGGCCTTCCAGGCGCGCAGCTCCTCGGCGGAGATGGAGTCGGCCAGCGAGCAGCCCGCGCGCTGGTCCGGGATGAGGACCGTCTTGGCGGGGCTGAGGATCTTGGCGGTCTCGGCCATGAAGTGCACGCCGCAGAACACGATGGTGTCCTCTTCGGCTTCGGCCGCGATCCGCGACAGGGCCAGCGAGTCGCCGACGTGGTCGGCCACGTCCTGGATCTCGGGCAGCTGGTAGTTGTGCGCGAGGATCGTGGCGTTGCGCTCACGCGCCAGCCGCCGCACCTCCCGCGCCCACTCCGGCGTCGCTTCGACACCCGTGTACCCCGTGGGTCCGTCGAAGACCGAACCCATCAGCGTCGGCTGCGCGGTCGTCGTCGCCATGGTGGCTCCCTTCCTCGTGCGAACGGCGCCATCGCCTCGATTCGCACCAAACCAGGTTTTCGACTTAGAATCGAAAACGTGCCCCATAGTAACACCATCCACGAATCGCTGACCGCGGTGTTCCAGGTTCGCCGCTTCCCCGCCGACGTTTCCGCAGGTAGGGGCGCCGTGAGCCGATCGAGGCACCCAGAATTGGCGGTACTGCTGTGGGAACGCGCGCTCGACCCGCAGAAGGGCACCTGGTCGCTGCCCGGCGGCCGATTGCGCGACGACGAGGACCTCGACGCCTCGGCCCGCCGCCAGCTGGCCGAGAAGGTCGACGTCCGCGAGCTGGCCCATCTGGAGCAGCTCTCGGTGTTCAGCGCGCCCGACCGGGTCCCGGCGCCCCGCCGCATCGCCTCGGCCTATCTCGGCCTGGTCCCGCTGACCACCGAGCCCGAACTCCCCGCCGACACCACCTGGCACCCGGTCTCAGCCCTCCCGGACATGTCCTTCGACCACCGCACCGTCGTCGACCACGCCCGCACCCGCCTGGCCGCCAAACTCTCCTACACCAATATCGCCTACGCGCTCGCCCCCGACACCTTCACCATGTCGACCCTGCGCGAAATCTATTGCGCGGCACTTGGTTACGACGTCGACACGACCAACCTCCAGCGAGTCCTCTCCCGCCGCAAGGTGATCACCCCCACCGGCGACACCGCCCCCTCCGGCCGCGCGGGCGGGCGCCCCGCAGCGCTCTACCGATTCAGCGACTCCGGCCTGCGCGTCACCGACGAATTCGCCGCCCTGCGCCCGCCGACCTGAGCGCGCACCCCGCCGAATCTGTCGGTGGCCGCTGTCACACTACCGAGCATGGGCGACGACACAGCGAAGACACAGGTCACCTCCTACGACGATCCGGACGCGCCGTGGAACCGGAAGTTCACCGCGGACGAGATGACCGGCTGGAACGACGGCGTCATCCGCGAGTTCCGGGAGAACGACGGCCGGGTCGGCGGCGACTACCAGGGCGCCACCCTGCTGCTGCTGACCACGACCGGCGCCAGGAGCGGCAAGCCGCACGTCGTTCCGCTCGGCGCGCTGTATCGCGGGGACGTGCTGTACGTGAGTTCGTTCATCGAGGACCGCTATCCGGCCTGGTATCACAACGCGAAGGCCGATGCGCGGGTGACGATCGAGCTCGGCGGCGAGCAATTCGCGGCGACGGCAGAGGTACTCACCGGCGAGGCCTACGACGAGTTCGCGGCCTGGGCGCTGACGGAGAATCCGCTCCTGGCCGAGTACCAGGCCAAGGTCGACACGCCGCTGCCGCTGGTGATTCTGCGCCGCGCGCAGTGACTTCCCGGTAGCCGACGCCCGAGCTGCGCGCCGCGCCGTCCCGCGAAGATTCATCGTCACTTCGCCTGTCGCGCAACGGCTTACGCGCGCAGCAGGATGCCGAACAGCAGGGCATCGACACCCGCGGCGAACACCGCGTCGTTGTCGACCGGCGCGGCCGCCCCGCCAGATGCCGCGCCGAACAGCGCGGTCAGGTGCGGATAGTCGCGCACCGGATCGCCGGTCGAGGCCGCGGGCGCGCCGCCCAGATCACTGGTCGACAGGCCCGCGCTCTCCTGCGCGGCGAAGTTCGCACCCAGCCCGAGAGCATCGCGACACCCATCATCACGGCACCCGAGCGAATACCGCAGCGGCACTCGGGGCACGCAGGTGTTCCCGGCCCGCGACGAAGCCCTCGACGTCGTAGTGGTCCGAGCGGGTGTGGATCGGAGCTCGCTCGTCCCAGTGCGCCCGGTGGAGCCGGACCCAGTCGTCGGCGTCACCCGGCCGCGGTTCAGCTGTCGTACCGGCGATCTCGGTGCTTCGACGAGCGCCGGTAGGTTCGGCCGCTGGGCACGGCGGTGGCGGCGGACGAGCTGCGCAGCGCGTGCCGACGTCGCCAGGCGGCGAGATCGGGCCGCTCGGCGGGCTGTTCGGTGCTGGTCTTCTCGGTGGCGCGCACGGCCAGTCCTCCCCCGGAGCAAATGCTGACCGGTCGACGGTAGGTGAGCCGGCACCGTGCGCGCCACCGGTTTTCCGCACGGTCACCGCGCGCCGGTCCGGACCGCGACGACGAGGTGCGCCAGGGTGAGCAACAGGTCGCTGTCCGCGAGGACGGCGGGGCCGCCGTCGACGGGCTGCCCGCGCACCACCTGCCGCAGGAGCGTGCTCGCGGAGCGGACGGGGGAGCCGTCCGGTTCCGGGAACGCCGCGGTGGGCAGGTGGTCGGTGGCGGCGATCATCGTCACCCGTTCGGCGCCGCCCACACCTCGCCAGTCCCAGCTCAGCCACGTCCAGCGCAGTGCGGTGCGGTCGTCGACGACGGTGCGCATCCGCCCGACGATGCCGGCACCGAGGTCGAAATACGACGGTGGGCCGAATCGCGGTTCCGCCAGCCGGTAGAGCGCGAATTCCGGGTATCTGCCGATGCTGTCGGCGTTCCCGGCACTGATCACATCCATCGCCACCCGACGCTTGCGCCCGGCGACATCCCAGTCGGGATCGACCTCATCGGCCTCCAGCACCTGCCGACCACCGACGCTTCCTGGCCCGAAATACCTTGGTATCCAGGGAAACTCGCGACCATCGACAGCGTTCCAGCCGGGTGCGGTGACCCGCTCGCCCGCCACGACACCGGCGACCGTGGTGAACCCCGCTGCCTGGTCCCCCGGCAGCGGGATGCAGGCCAGCGCCACGGCGGCGACCAGAACCACACCGGCACCGGGCATTCCGATCAGCGCGGACCGCTCGACGCTCGCGGTTCGGACATCATCCGCCTCCGGTGAGCCCGATCGCCCGCCCGGCGCACCCACCGCCGCGAGACCACGGACGACCATCGCGACCGCGCAGGCGGCGAGCACCACCAGCACCCCGCCCGCGACCCGCTCGTCCCCGCCGAGCAGCGTCACCCACGTCCCGTACACCGGCGGCAGCAGCGCGAGCAGCAGCGCCCAGACCGGCCAGCACCGAACGGCGGGCCGCACCCCGAACACCAGCACGGTCGCGCTGATCACGAACATCCAGGCCGCCAGCAGGTCCAGGCGCAGCGGGACGTACTGCTCCCCCAGCCGCACCGTGAGCAGACCGAGCAGGCCCGCCGCGGCGGTCAGCCCCGCCAGCCCGAGAACCACGTCGGTGACCCGATCTCGTGGCACTTCCGGCGCGCGCCGCAGCGCGATACCGAGCGCGGCCATGCCGAGCAGAACGAGCAGTACCCCGCTGAACCCCGCGTACCCGCTGTCGACGAGCACACCGCTCGTCTGCCAGATCCGCCGGAACGCGACCGCGGTCGCGAGGACGACCAATGCCCACCCCGCCGCAGAACCCACCACCCGCCGCCCGCCGGAGCTCCTGATCGCCGGACCGGCGGTCGAAGTGGCTGGCGCGGACATGACGGCTCCGGTCTGTCGAGGCAGCGGGCGAGATCCCGGCCGGTTCAGTAGCGGTCGGGCTCCCAGGTGGACACCGCCCAGAGGACGGCCAGATCGAGCAGGATCACCACCACCGACCACCACGGGTAGTACGGCAGCGATGCGAAAATCGCGATGCCACACAGGATCTCGAGAATGCTCGCGACGAGCAGCAGGGCGACGGCCAGCATGGTGACGGCGGCGGCGACGCCCTGCGACACCGGACGCGGCGGGGCCGCCACCATCGTCGTCGTCACGGCCGCTCCGCTTCCCGCTCCTGTTCCGCTTCTTCGGGCACCGGCTTCGGCAGCGGCGCGCCGATCAGGACGTCGGCCCACCGCGTCGAGGGGTCGATATCGAGCAGCAGCGCCTTGACCAGCAGCGTCAGCGGGATGGCGAGCAGGGCTCCGAGCGCGCCGATCACCCACGCCCAGAACACCAACGACAGGAAGGTGATGGTCACGCCCAAACCGACGGCGTCACCGACGAATTTGGGCTGGATGATCGACTGGATGACGAAGTTGATCACCGAATAGACCACGATCACCCAGATCATCAGCACCGGCCCGCTGTCGAGCAGCGCCAGCAGCGCGGGCGGGATGACACCGATGACGAAGCCGATGTTCGGGATGTAGTTGGTGATGAACGACAGCAGCGCCCACAGGATCGGCAGCGGCACGCCCATCAACCACAGTGCGCCACCGTCGATCACCGCCACGATCGCGCCGAACACGGTGGACACGACCAGGTATTTGCGAGTGCCCTCGGCGAAGGTGAGCAGCGCGGTCGCGATGGCGGGGCGCTGCTTCTCCACTACGAGGATCCGCTTGTCCATCGTCATCCCGTCGACGGCCATGAACAGCAGCAGGGCAAGGACGAAGAACAGATTCGAGAAGACCCCGAGCACGCCGCCGAGCAGTTGCTCGATCACCTCGGCGATCTTGCCGACATCGATACCGTCGAGCACCTTGTGGACCTGGTCGGAGCTGACGCCCAGATCCGAGAGCAGTCCGCGGGCATTGTCGAGCAGCGAGTTCAGCTTGTCGCCGTATTCCGGGAGCAGCGAGGCCAGTTGCCACGCCGAGACCACCAGTGCCAAGCCGATCCCGAGCAGAATCGCCACCACCGCGGTCAGGGCGATGATCATTCCCGCCCACGAGGGCCACCCGCGCCGCCGCGCCCAGCGATGCAACGGCTGCACCGCGATGGTGAGCATGAGTGCCAGGAAGACCGGTCCGACGATGCCGGAGAAGACTTTCAGACCCCCGACCACGACCACGGCCGCGGCCAGCGACAGCAGCACGATCAGTCCGCGGGGAATCGACCAGGACGGCGCTGCGGCGCCCGCGCTCGGCTCGGACATCGGCTCTCCCTCGGTCTGGTGAACACAGCCGGAGAAGACTTCGCGCAGTGTCGCCCAGTCCTCCGGGACCGACGGTAGGGAGATCGCGGGCGTCGCACATCGCCCGTTCTGGGTGAAGTCCGGCTAGGCTACGCCGTCTTCATCTGCGGGGTCGGCGGCGGCGCTGTCGTCCGCTTGCCGAGTCTGCCGACCGCCCAGAAGGCCAGCTCCACCACCCAGAACAGCCACAGCGACAAGGTCACCACGATCACCGGCACCGCCAGGAACAGCAGCGACGGCACCGCGATCACGATCCAGCGCGCGATGTCACCCGGGGTCGCGCCGCGCAGGCGGCTGCCCAGACGCACTGCGGCCCACATCATCCAGCGCCGCGGCGTCGAGACCGCGAACTCGTGCAGGCAGCGGCGGAAGATGCCGTCGGCGTCGGCGCGGCCGACCATCTCGGTGCGGCACAGATAGTCGTGCAGGATCGCGGCGCGGGTGTAGGCGCCGTAGCGCGGGATCAGCCAGACCAGGGCCCGCGGCACCGAGGCGAAATCGGTGCGGAAGCCGGCCGGGACCGTGAACGTTTGCACCGCACCCTGATACGTGAGCGGTTCGACGAGCCGCCAGAATCTCGCGTCCAGCTCTTCGACGACCGGACCGCCTCCGATGAATCCCACGACCCACTCCTCCCGAGCCGCCCACCTGCCGATATCGGCGATGGTAGCGCTCGGCCGGGTCGTCCGAAGCGCTCAGCGGCGCGGTTGCGGACTCGAATCGAAATCGCCGCTGGGACGATATTCCCCGGCCTCGCCCGCCACCGGATAGTCGTCGAACTCGGCCGGTCGCAGGTCACCGAGCAGACCCGCCGAGCCCGAACCGAGATCGGTGCGCGGATGCAGCGCGGCCAGGAACAACAGCACGAGCGCGGCGAGGAACGGCTGGACGAGCAGTGCGAGGTCGGTGCCGACTTCGGCGGGCAGCGCGACGATCTGACCGACCGCGGGATCGTGCGGACGCGGATGCCTGCCTTCGGCGACCGCCTCGCCGACCCACATCATCACCGCCGCACCGAGTCCCGAGGCGAGCAGGATCCCGACGACCAGCGCGGGCCCGCGCACGCTGCGCACCCGCCACGCGGCGATCGTGGTCAGCACCGCGACCACCGCGCCCAGGCACAGGAACATCCCGACCGCGTCGAACAGGTGCAGGCTCTCGCCGGTGAGCACGGCGGCGCGACCGGGCTGGGTCACCCGCAGCCGTTCGGTCGGCGCGAGCAGACCCCAGGCCACCCCGGCCGCCGCGCTCGCCACGAGCACGACGACCGCGACGACACCGACGCCGATCACCTCACGGCGCAGGACCTCCGGACGCGGCGCGGCGCCGACCTCGGCCACCACTACCGGCGTTCCAGCTGCGCCGATTCGATGACCCCGTGCCGGGAGCACTTGGCCCACCAGCCGTCCGGGCTCACCTGCACGATCATCCGGCGGCCGCACTGCTCGCAGAAGCGCGGCGGCTCGAGCCCGAGCGCGGCGGCCGCGGGCATCGCGTCGTCGAGCCCCGGCACGATCCGCTTGCCGGTGAACGGGTTGTAGCGCTCGTCCATATCAGTCACCCTACTGCGCCTGCGTCTCAGAGGGTTTCGTTGAGCGCCTTGATCGGCATCTTCAGCTCACCCAGCAGATCGAGATCCGACTCGGCGGGACGGCCGAGGGTGGTCAGGTAGTTGCCGACGATGACGGCGTTGATGCCGCCGAGCATGCCCTGCTTGGCGCCCAGATCGCCGAGGGTGATCTCGCGGCCGCCGGCGAAACGCAGGATGGTGCGCGGCAGCGCCAGGCGGAACGCGGCGATGGCACGCAGCGCGTCGGCCGCGGGCAGCACCTCGAGGTCACCGAAGGGGGTGCCGGGACGCGGGTTGAGGAAGTTCAGCGGCACCTCGTCGGGCTCGAGCGAGGCCAGCTGCGCGGCGAACTCGGCGCGCTGCTCGATGGTCTCGCCCATGCCGAGGATGCCACCGCAGCAGACCTCCATGCCGGCTTCGCGGACCATGCGCAGGGTGTCCCAGCGCTCCTCGTAGGTGTGCGTGGTGACCACCTTCGGGAAGTGCGACTTGGCGGTCTCGAGGTTGTGGTTGTAGCGGTGCACGCCCATCGCGGCGAGCTGGTCGACCTGCTCCTGGTTCAGCATGCCCAGCGAGCAGGCGACCTGGATGTCGACCTCGTTGCGGATCGCCTCGACGCCCGCGGCGACCTGCGCCATCAGGCGCTCGTCCGGCCCACGGACCGCGGCGACGATGCAGAACTCGGTGGCGCCGGTCTTGGCCGTCTGCTTGGCCGCCTCGACCAGGCTGGGGATGTCGAGCCAGGCCGCGCGCACGGGCGACTGGAACAGACCCGACTGCGAGCAGAAGTGGCAGTCCTCCGGGCAGCCGCCGGTCTTGAGGCTGATGATGCCCTCGACCTCGACCTCGGGGCCGCACCACTTCATCCGCACCTCGTGGGCGAGCTCGAGCAGCGCTTCCAGGCGGTCGTCGCCCAGGCGCAGCACCTCGACGGTCTGCGCCTCGGTGAGGCCTTCACCGCGCTCGAGCACCTGCTCACGGGCGATGGCCAGAATGTCGGTCTGGACGGGTGCCTGTGTCACGACGTGATGTCCCTTCGACGGGGTGCGTGCACGTGCGCGGGTGTGATCCACCCGGCGTGGCCGTGCAACTTGAACGGTGTTCAGGCTAGGGTAGCGGGTACGAGTGAGACACGACACTCGGGTCGGTGAATCTCTGGGGAAGGACACGCGTGCAACTGCGGAAGACGGATGTGGTCGATGCCGCCGTCGCGATTCTGGACCAGTACGGTCTCGGCGATCTGACGATGCGACGGCTGGCCGGATCGCTGCAGGTCCAGCCGGGTGCGCTGTACTGGCACGTGAAGGACAAGCAGTCGCTGCTCGGCGCGGTCGCCGACCGGATCCTGACGCCGATGGACGAGCCGATCACCGCCGTCGAATGGCGCGAGCAGCTCACCGAACTCGCCCACCGGCTGCGCGACTGCCTGCTCGCCTACCGCGACGGCGCCGAACTGGTCTCGGCCACCTACGCCTCGCGCCTGACCACCAGCAAGGCGCGCGAACGCCTGGCCGGCATCGTCATCCGGGCCGGAATGACCAGGGAGGAAGCCGAACTCACGGCCTACACCCTGCTCTACTACGTGCTCGGCCAGACCGTGGACGAGCAGTCGCGCATGCAGATGGATTCCGTCGGCGCACTCGCCGACGACGCCTCACCGCTGCTCGACACCCCCGACCCGACCGCCCGCTTCGACTTCGGCCTGCAGTTGTTCATCGCGGGCGTGCGCACCATCCTGGGTACCCGCGTCCGCTAGGCACGACGCGGTTCGTACCGCTGCGCGTAGCGGGTCGGTGGTTCACCGAAGATCCGGCGGAAGTCGCGGCTGAGGTGCGCCTGGTCGGCATAACCCAGCTCGGCGGCGGTCGCGGCCCAGTCGATCGCGGCCCCGGCGCCGAGGCGTTCGGTGATCTCGTGCAGGCGGTAGCGGCGGACCACCCACTTCGGGCCGATCCCGACACAGTCGGCGAACAACCGCTGGAGCCCGCGCACCGTCAGGCCGAATCGGTCGGCGAGCGCGTCGACCCTGGTCACCGCGGTGTCCTCGGCGATCGCGGCCACCACCCGCGCGGCGAGCTCGGCCTGCGGATCAGCGGCGGGCAGGCGCTCGACGAGGAAGCGTTCCACCGAATCGACATCGGCCACCGTCGGCAACCCGGGGCCGAAAACCGTTGCGGCATCGACTGTCCGATCCCGCAAATCCGCCACCGGGCCGCCGAGGAACGGGCGGAACATACCGGGCCGGAACGCGACACCGAACACCGAACCAGCTCCGGCCAACTCGCGGTACACGTGTGACGACGACGGCCCGTGCAGCTCGGCACGCCCGTCCCGGAAGCTCAGATGGACGTTCGGCAGCGGTACCACCAGCTGCCGATACGGCTGTGCGTACTCCCAGGTGACAGCCCAGTACCGCGCTACATAGCGCGTCAGCTCCCCCGACGGCGCGGCGAACGCATGCCGTTGCGCCGCGCGCCAGGCGCCGCCGAGTTCCCGCGGATCGCGCTCCACGCGGCGAGTGTATGTCGCGTTTGTTCAAGACAGCACGGCACGGCGGTGGTTACCTCGGTGCATGTCCGAAACCGAACGCGTCGCCCGCGCCGCCGAACCACTCGCCAAGCTCCTGCGCACCATCACGGCGGACCAACTCGTCGCCCCGACGCCCTGCGCCGACTTCGATGTCCGCGCCCTGCTGAACCATCTGCTGTTCTGGGGCCCGTCCCTGGTCGGCGCGGCGAGCAAGGCCCCGATCGCCCCGCCCGCGGCCGCCGAAACCGACGTCGACCTGACCGCGGGCGACTGGTCGGCCGCCCTCGACACCCAGCTCGGCGATCTCGCCACCGCGTGGCGAAACCCCGAGGCGTGGCAGGGCACCACCCACCTGGGCGGGCCGACGGAACTCCCGGCGTCGCTGGTCGGCGGCATGGTCGTCGGCGAACTGGTCGTCCACGGCTGGGATCTCGCCCGCGCCCTCGGCACGACCGCCGACTGGGACGACGACCTGCTCCGCTACCTCCTCGACGAGACCGCCGCCACCGCCGACCAGGGCCGGGCGATGGGCATCTACGGCCCCGAGATCCCGGTCGCCCCCGACGCTCCCGTGCTCGACCGCATCCTCGGCCTCACCGGCCGCGACCCTGCCGGGAAGTAGACTGCCGGGCCCGCGGCGGCACTCGCCCGGGAACCAGCGGCAGATAGGCGGCGCCGGCCCGAGGACGGCCGGACCACCGACGACGTCGGCGGATTCGATTCTGCACGGCAGCTTGTCGAGCTCGCCGGACAACCGCAGCGCCGACTGCAATCGCGCCTGCTGATCGGCCACAACGAGCGTGGTGCCCGCGGGCACCACGCTCGGCAGGGGTGTGTCCGGGGCGGCAACACTGGCCGGTCCCCCGGTAGCTCGCCGGCACCGCGTGCCACGCTAGAGTTCGGTCGTCCTCCCCGGCGGGTGCGGGAATCCGGTGTAACTCCGGAACGGTCGCGCCACTGTGATCGCCTCGCGGCGAAAGTCAGACCTCCCTCGCCGGGCACCCTCTGAAAGGGCCGCGCCTTGCCTCTGGAGACACCGCGATGATCCGTGCCCGGACATCGCTCGCCTTCCCCCCTGCTCGGGGTGCTGTTGCTGGCCGCCATGATCGGCGCGACCGGCTTCGGCGCCGAGATCGTCCCCGTGTCCGCGGTGCTCGACACCCTCGGCGCCCGCCTGACCGGCACGACTCCCACCGATCTCGGCATCGACACCATCGTCTGGCAGCTCCGGGTGCCGCGCACCGTCCTGGCCGCCGTGGTCGGCGCCGGGCCTCGCGCTGGCGGGCGCGGCCATGCAGACACTGGTGCGCAACCCCCTCGCCGATCCCTACCTGCTGGGCGTCTCCTCCGGCGCGGGCGTAGGCGCGGCCGCGGTGATCACCTCGGGCCTGTTCGCGGGCGCGGGCATCTGGGCGCTCTCGGGCGGCGCGCTGGCCGGTGCGTTCGGCGCGGCCACCCTCGTCTTCCTCGTCGCCTTCGCCCAGGGCGGTCTCACCCCGCTGCGACTGGTCCTCACCGGCACCGTGCTCGGCTCGGCCTTCGCCGCGTTCAGCAGCTATCTGGTGTTCCGCAGTACCGATCCCGCCGCCGCGCAGTCGGTGCTGTTCTGGCTGCTCGGCAGCCTGGCCGGCGCGGACTGGACGACACTCGCGCTGCCGCTGGTCGTCGTGCTGGTCGCGGGTGTCGGCTTGATGGCCATCGCCGGCTGGCTCGACGCGCTCACGCTCGGCGCGACCACCGCGTCGTCGATCGGTGTCCCGGTGAGGGAACTGCGCATCGGGTTGTTCGTTCTGCTGGCGATTCTCGTCGGTGTGCTGGTCGCGGTGTCGGGCGGAATCGGCTTCGTCGGCCTGGTCGTCCCCCATGCCGCGCGCATGATCGTCGGTCCACGCCACCGCGATCTCCTCCCCGCCTGCGCCCTGTGCGGCGCGCTGTTCCTCGTCGTCGCCGACGCCGCGACCCGGGTCCTGGTGCGCCCCACCGAGATCCCCGTCGGCGTCCTGACCGGCTTGATCGGCGCACCCACCTTCCTGCTCCTGATGGGACGCCGGCGCTACCAGTTCGGCGCTTCATGACCACGCACGAAAACACCGCTCGGCGTCCGGCACCGTTCGCCGAGGGTCAGTCCGGCGAGCAGACGGGCGAGGACGGCACCGCATTGCCCACGCAACCGGTCGATTCCGCCGGTACGGATCATGACGACGACCGGTCTGACGCACGCACCGCTGCCGATGATCCCGGCGAGGCCGGTACCCATGTCCCTCAGGCGGCGACGGACGATCCCCTCGACGACCGGGTGAACGACGCCGAACACGGCGATACCGTCCGGGCTGTAGCCGACGCGAAGGTCGACCGCGTGGCCCGATCGAACACCGCGCTGCCCGCAGCCGTGCGGGCCGTCGAGCTGACCTGTTCGGTCGGCCGCCGGAATATCGTTGTCGGCGCGGACTTCTCGATCGAGCCCGGCGAGACAGTCGGCATCGTCGGCCCCAACGGCAGCGGCAAGACGACACTGTTGCGCACCCTAGCCGGTATCCGCAAACCCGCGCGCGGCCGCGTGCTCGTCGACGGCCGGGTCCTGCACGACCTTCGACCACGGCAGCGCGCCACCGAGGTCGCGCTGGTGGCCCAGGACGAGAGCCCGCCCGCCGACCTGCTCGTCGGCGAAGTGGTCGCGCTTGGCTTGACGCCCTATCTGCCACCGTGGGGTCTCGGCGCGCCGCGCGAGCGTCAGCAGGTGGCGGAAGCACTCGCGACAGTGGACCTTTCGGGTTTCGCCGACCGGCCGGTGCAGCAGTTGTCGGGTGGCGAGCGACAGCGAGTCCTGCTGGCCCGCGCCCTGCTGCAGGACACCCCCGTCCTGTTGCTGGACGAGCCGACCAACCACCTCGACGTCACCCACCAGCTCGAGCTTCTCGACCTGGTGCGCGGACTGCACCGCACCGTCGTCGCCGCCCTGCACGACCTATCGCTGGCCGACCGCTACTGCGACCGGATCATCGTGCTGCACAACGGCATCGCCCGCCCACCGGCACCGCCCGCCGAGGCACTGACCCCCGACGTCGTCGCCGAGGTGTTCGGCGTGGACGCCACCCGGGTCCGACACCCGGTGACCGGCGAAGACCATCTGTTGATCACCCCGCGAAAGGCTCGCTGATGAAGCACACCGGCCGGACCCTGGCCACCACCGCACTCGCCGCCGTCCTGGCGGCCTGCACCGGCACCTCGGCCGACATCGCGTCGACCGTCACGGTGCGCAACTGCGGCAAGGACACCACCTTCCCCGCACCCGCGCAGCGCCTGTTCGTCAACGACGGCAACCTCGTCTCGATGATCCTGGCGCTCGGCGCCCAGGACCAGGTGACCGCGGTGTCGAGCATCCAGCGCGACGCCGACACCCTGCGCAGGCACTACGGTGCCGCCGTCGTCGACGGGCTGAAGTCCGTGGCGCCCGAATACCCGTCGCGCGAAACCGTCCTCGCCCAGCGCCCGGACGTCATGGTCGCCGGCTGGAGCTACGGCTACGACGAGGCGAGCAACCTCACCCCCGCCTCCCTCCAGAAGGACGGGGTGGCGGCCTACATCCTCACCGAGAGCTGCCGCCAGCAGGACGGCGCGGCCGCACGCGGCACCGTCGAACCCTGGACCGCCCTGCGCACCGATCTGACCGATCTGGGCGCGATCACCGGCCACACCGACCGCGCGGCCGATGTCACCGCCGATCTCGACCGCCGACTCACCGCCCTCATCGCGGCCCCGAAGCCGGCGAAGGCCCCGACGGTCTTTCTGTTCGACAGTGGCACCGACACCATCTACTCCAGCGGCACATTCGGTGCGCCCCAGGCGATCCTCGAAGCCGCGGGTGCCCGCAACATCCTCGACGACGTCGCCGACACCTGGACCAAGGTCTCCTGGGAACGTCTGGCCGCCGCGGACCCGGACGCGATCATGTTCGTCGACTACCCCGGCCAGAGTTACGCGCAGAAGGTAGAACTGCTGCGTAGCAAGCCGGGCATCAACGGGCTGCGCGCCGTCCGCGACAGCCGGTTCTTCAATCTGCCGTACGCGCTGTGGACCAGCGGCCCGCTCAATATCGACGCCGCCGAACAAATCCGCAAGCAGCTCGAAGCGTGGAACCTGGTGCCCGCCTCGACCATCACGCCGCGCGCAGACGACGCGGTGCGCTGACCACACGCCGGGTGCGGCCGGTCAGTCGACCGTGCCGCGCTCGGCCAGGGCGGCGAGTTTCCGCAGCCCCATCCGCCAGTGCGTCTCGTTGTCGGCCGCCGTCAGACCCTTGGGCACATCCTCGTGCAGCACCTCCAGATCGGTGCCACCGTCGACGGCATCGCTCAGAGAGAACGTGATGGACTGCGCGCCCTCCATATCCGGCCTGCCGGTGACGAACTCCATCACCTCCACCACCTGCTCATCCGGAACCAACGTCAGGAACCGTCCGTAGTAGGCGTCGTGCTGGAGCTCCGGTATGCCTCTCTCGGGGGGTTCGTCGCTGGTCACGGTGATCGAGAACGAGCCGCCGGCCTCGGGTTCGAACCGGTGTACCTCACAGCTCATGCCGTCCGGCATCATCCACTGCTTCACCGCGTCCGCCTCGAGCAGCAGTCGATACACAGTCGCGCGGGGCGCGTTGATGTGCGTGCCGATCCTCGTGGTCGCCATAGCTCCACGGTAGTCCCCGAACCCGTCGAAGGGGCTTCGGGACGCGAACGCAAAAAGGCCCTCCAGCAATGCTGGAGGGCCTTTCGCAATGATGTTCCGGCGGTGTCCTACTCTCCCACACCCTGTCGAGTGCAGTACCATCGGCGCAGGTGGCCTTAGCTTCCGGGTTCGGAATGGGACCGGGCGTTTCCCCACCGCTATAACCGCCGTAACACTATGAAACTAGACAGCGCTCCCGGATTCACCGAACCCCGCAATGGGATCCAATGATCAGGTTTGCTGCAGTGTCTGTTGTTTCAGATACCGCACAGTGGACGCGTAACACCTTCGATAGTAAGCCCTCGGCCTATTAGTACCAGTCACCTACACCAGTCACCTGGCTTCCAGTTCCGGCCTATCAACCCCATGGTCTGTAGGGGGCCTTAACCCATCAAGTGGGAGAGAAACCTCATCTTGGAACAGGCTTCCCGCTTAGATGCTTTCAGCGGTTATCCCTTCCGAACGTAGCCAACCAGCAGTGCTCCTGGCGGAACAACTGGCACACCAGAGGTTCGTCCGTCCCGGTCCTCTCGTACTAGGGACAGCCTTCCTCAAGTTTCTAACGCGCGCGGCGGATAGAGACCGAACTGTCTCACGACGTTCTAAACCCAGCTCGCGTGCCGCTTTAATGGGCGAACAGCCCAACCCTTGGGACCTACTCCAGCCCCAGGATGCGACGAGCCGACATCGAGGTGCCAAACCATCCCGTCGATATGGACTCTTGGGGAAGATCAGCCTGTTATCCCCGGGGTACCTTTTATCCGTTGAGCGACACCGCTTCCACTTGCCGGTGCCGGATCACTAGTCCCGACTTTCGTCCCTGCTCGAGCTGTCACTCTCACAGTCAAGCTCCCTTGTGCACTTGCACTCGACACCTGATTGCCAACCAGGCTGAGGGAACCTTTGGGCGCCTCCGTTACATTTTGGGAGGCAACCGCCCCAGTTAAACTACCCACCAGGCACTGTCCCTGAACCAGATCATGGTCCGAGGTTAGAAGTCCAATACGATCAGAGTGGTATTTCAACGACGACTCCACCTGAACTGGCGTCCAAGTTTCACAGTCTCCCACCTATCCTACACAAACCGTACCGAACACCAATACCAAGCTATAGTGAAGGTCCCGGGGTCTTTTCGTCCTGCCGCGCGTAACGAGCATCTTTACTCGTAATGCAATTTCGCCGAGTCTGTGGTTGAGACAGCAGAGAAGTCGTTACGCCATTCGTGCAGGTCGGAACTTACCCGACAAGGAATTTCGCTACCTTAGGATGGTTATAGTTACCACCGCCGTTTACCGGGGCTTAAATTCTCAGCTTCGCGCCTAAACGCTAACCGGTCCTCTTAACCTTCCGGCACCGGGCAGGCGTCAGTCCGTATACATCGTCTTACGACTTCGCACGGACCTGTGTTTTTAGTAAACAGTCGCTTCTCTCTGGTCTCTGCGACCCCACCCAGCTCAGACCGTAAAGATCGTCACCAGATGTGGTCCCCCTTCTCCCGAAGTTACGGGGGCATTTTGCCGAGTTCCTTAACCACAGTTCTCTCGATCGCCTTAGTATTCTCTACCTGACCACCTGTGTCGGTTTGGGGTACGGGCCGTGTACCAACTCACTAGAGGCTTTTCTCGGCAGCATAGGATCACTGAATTCACCACAACGGCTACGCATCACCTCTCAGGCTATATGCAACACGGATTTGCCTATGTTGCGCCCTACAGGCTTACACCAGGTATTCCATCACCTGGCCCAGCTACCTTCCTGCGTCACCCCATCGCTTACCTACTACAGCGAAGGTCCCGTGCAGCAATCATCCCTCTCACCCGAAGGCTCGATAAGACAACATTTGGACAGTTAGTACCACTGATTCGATATTTGGCGCGGATACACGGGTACGGGAATATCAACCCGTTGTCCATCGACTACGCCTGTCGGCCTCGCCTTAGGTCCCGACTCACCCTGGGCGGATTAACCTGGCCCAGGAACCCTTGGTCATTCGGCGGACGAGTTTCTCACTCGTCTTTCGCTACTCATGCCTGCATTCTCACTCCCGTGGCCTCCACAGCTGGATCACTCCGCTGCTTCCACGGCCACAGGACGCTCCCCTACCCATCCCAGCTCCTGGCTCGAAAGCAGGATAATGCTGAAATGCCGCGGCTTCGGCGGTGTACTTGAGCCCCGCTACATTGTCGGCGCAGGATCACTTGACCAGTGAGCTATTACGCACTCTTTCAAGGGTGGCTGCTTCTAAGCCAACCTCCTGGTTGTCTAAGCGACCCCACATCCTTTTCCACTTAGTACACGCTTAGGGGCCTTAGCCGGCGATCTGGGCTGTTTCCCTCTCGACTACGAAGCTTATCCCCCGCAGTCTCACTGCCACGCTCTCACACACCGGCATTCGGAGTTTGGCTGACTTCGGTAAGCTTGTGGGCCCCCTAGGCCATCCAGTAGCTCTACCTCCGGCGTGAAACACGTGACGCTGCACCTAAATGCATTTCGGGGAGAACCAGCTATCACGGAGTTTGATTGGCCTTTCACCCCTACCCACAGCTCATCCCCTCAGTTTTCAACCTAAGTGGGTTCGGGCCTCCACGACGTCTTACCGTCGCTTCACCCTGGCCATGGGTAGATCACTCCGCTTCGGGTCCATAATGTGCGACTGGAACGCCCTATTCGGACTCGCTTTCGCTACGGCTACCCCACACGGGTTAACCTCGCCACACACCGATGACTCGCAGGCTCATTCTTCAAAAGGCACGCCATCACCCCACGTACAAGTACGAAGGCTCTGACGGATTGTAAGCGCACGGTTTCAGGTACTATTTCACTCCCCTCCCGGGGTACTTTTCACCTTTCCCTCACGGTACTAGTCCGCTATCGGTCACCAGGGAGTATTCAGGCTTACCGGGTGGTCCCGGCAGATTCACAGCAGATTTCACGGGCCCGCTGCTACTCGGGTATCTCCTACAACAGCCAAAGAGTTTTCGTCTACCGGACTATCACCGTCTATGGCGGGCCGTTCCAGACCACTTCGACTAACACTTTGGTTTCTTACTGTTGCTCAATTCGGCAGAATTGAGAAAGAAGACCCCACAACACCGCGTAGACAACGCCTGCCGGCTATCACATCTACACGGTTTAGCCTCATCCGCTTTCGCTCGCCACTACTCACGGAATCACTGTTGTTTTCTCTTCCTGTGGGTACTGAGATGTTTCACTTCCCCACGTTCCCTCCACACACCCTATATATTCAGATGCGGGTAACACGACATCACTCGTGCTGGGTTTCCCCATTCGGAAATCCTCGGATCTCAGCTCGGTTGACAGCTCCCCGAGGCTTATCGCAGCCTCCTACGTCCTTCATCGGCTCCTGGTGCCAAGGCATCCACCGTACGCTCTTAAACACTTACTAACAAAGATGCTCGCGTCCACTGTGCAGTTCTCAAACAACACACCCACTCGTAACCGTGTATCGAGATTTACTCGGCTACCGCCGGCAGTCTCTCGAAGATCCGAGTGGATCGTTTTTTGCCTAGAAAGAACGCGTGTTCTTTCAGGACCCAATAGTGTGTCGGTATATCACCACGACCAGCCACTTTGGGCTGATCTAATGCGATGAGTCAGTCAGTGTTCCACCCATGAGCGTCCGCAGTTCCACGAATGGGAACTAAACGGTCTCTGCCACAACCACATTCACCTCTGTGATGCGTCGTGGAGATGTGCTCCTTAGAAAGGAGGTGATCCAGCCGCACCTTCCGGTACGGCTACCTTGTTACGACTTCGTCCCAATCGCCGATCCCACCTTCGACGGCTCCCTCCCACGAGGGGTTAGGCCACCGGCTTCGGGTGTTACCGACTTTCATGACGTGACGGGCGGTGTGTACAAGGCCCGGGAACGTATTCACCGCAGCGTTGCTGATCTGCGATTACTAGCGACTCCAACTTCACGGGGTCGAGTTGCAGACCCCGATCCGAACTGAGACCGGCTTTAAGGGATTCGCTCCACCTCACGGTATCGCAGCCCTCTGTACCGGCCATTGTAGCATGTGTGAAGCCCTGGACATAAGGGGCATGATGACTTGACGTCGTCCCCACCTTCCTCCGAGTTGACCCCGGCAGTCTCTCACGAGTCCCCGCCATTACGCGCTGGCAACATAAGATAAGGGTTGCGCTCGTTGCGGGACTTAACCCAACATCTCACGACACGAGCTGACGACAGCCATGCACCACCTGTACACCGACCACAAGGGGGCCTACATCTCTGCAGGTTTCCGGTGTATGTCAAACCCAGGTAAGGTTCTTCGCGTTGCATCGAATTAATCCACATGCTCCGCCGCTTGTGCGGGCCCCCGTCAATTCCTTTGAGTTTTAGCCTTGCGGCCGTACTCCCCAGGCGGGGTACTTAATGCGTTAGCTACGGCACGGATCCCGTGGAAGGAAACCCACACCTAGTACCCACCGTTTACGGCGTGGACTACCAGGGTATCTAATCCTGTTCGCTACCCACGCTTTCGCTTCTCAGCGTCAGTTACTTCCCAGAGACCCGCCTTCGCCACCGGTGTTCCTCCTGATATCTGCGCATTTCACCGCTACACCAGGAATTCCAGTCTCCCCTGAAGTACTCTAGTCCGCCCGTATCGCCCGCAAGCTTGGGGTTGAGCCCCAAGTTTTCACGAACGACGCGACGAACCGCCTACAAGCTCTTTACGCCCAGTAATTCCGGACAACGCTCGCACCCTACGTATTACCGCGGCTGCTGGCACGTAGTTGGCCGGTGCTTCTTCTACAGGTACCGTCACTTGCGCTTCGTCCCTGTCGAAAGAGGTTTACAACCCGAAGGCCGTCATCCCTCACGCGGCGTCGCTGCATCAGGCTTTCGCCCATTGTGCAATATTCCCCACTGCTGCCTCCCGTAGGAGTCTGGGCCGTGTCTCAGTCCCAGTGTGGCCGGTCGCCCTCTCTCAGGCCGCTTACCCGTCGTCGCCTTGGTAGGCCATTACCCCACCAACAAGCTGATAGGCCGCGGGCCCATCTCGTACCGATAAATCTTTCCACCCACTGACATGCATCAGAAGGTCATATCCGGTATTAGACCCAGTTTCCCAGGCTTATCCCGAAGTACGAGGCAGATCACCCACGTGTTACTCACCCGTTCGCCGCTCGTGTACCCCGAAGGGCCTTACCGCTCGACTTGCATGTGTTAAGCACGCCGCCAGCGTTCGTCCTGAGCCAGGATCAAACTCTCCGTTGAAGACTCTTGAAACACCCGAAGGCGAATCAGAAATATCTAAACTAGAGTCCGAAAACCTAGCAAAGCCAAACACCAGCAAAAGTTTGCTGTTGTTTTAAATGTCCAACCTTCCAACCGGGGGGTATGGAAGGCCGGAACCAATAATAATATTGGCACTGACATTCATCGACACACTATTGAGTTCTCAAAGAACACACGCACAAGCATCCACCCACAACATTCCGTCGGGGCTTCAGTCAGGGCAAGGGTTCAAACTTTAGCGCAGGCCATCCACCGAAGCAAGTCCGGAAGACAGTGAGCCCACACACATGATCAGTCAGGCGCTCATCGTCCTACCTCGTTTCCCTGCACCATCCGCTAGCCTCGAGAGGCTCAGCAGTTCGGCACCGGGTCGGTGTCCGTGTCGCTCTGACTCGAATTAAGTTACGCATCGCCGATCATGAAGTCAAATCGGCTGGTCAGCGGGTGTTTCGCGCACAATCGATGATCATCGGCGCGCGCTCAGGGCCGCCAGTCGGCCAGGAACCAGCTCGGGGCGGCTGCGGTGAACCGCGCGCGGTCCCACTGCCCGGCCCCGGCGGGGATCGCGCCGAGCAACGGGGTCTCGGTGACGCGCGGTAGATCGTCGCGATTGCACTGCGAGGCGAGGTCGGGCTCGGCCGGCCAGGAGCCGATGACCAGTCCGGCGCAGGGCACGCCCGCGGCGGCCAGGGCGCGGGTGGTGAGTTCGCTGTGGTTGAGGGTGCCGAGGCCGGCGGCCGTCACGACGAGTACCGGTGCGCCGAGTTTCTGTGCCAGGTCGAGGAGGGTGAACTCCCCCATTCGCACGAGCAGGCCACCCGCGCCTTCGACCAGGACCAGATCGGCGTCGCTCAGCGCGTCGATGGCGGCGACCGTGTCCCCCAGGGTCAGCAGCGGCATGCCCGCGCGGCGGGCGGCGGTGTCGGGTGCGAGGGGTTCCGGGTAGCGGGCCAGCTCGACGGTGCGGGTCAGCCCGGACAGGCGGGTGACCTCGGCGAGGTCACCGGGCGCGCCGGGGGCGATGCCGGTCTGCGCGGGTTTGCACACCGCGACCGAGCGGCCCGCGGCCTGGGCGGCGGCGGCCACGGCCGCGGTGACGACGGTCTTGCCGATGTCGGTCGAGGTGCCGCTGATCAGCAGGAGGCTCATGCCGTCACCGGTTCCTCGTCACGGGCGGCGGCGAGCACGTCGCCGAGCACCTCGGCGATGGTGTCGAGTTCGGCGGGTGTGAGGTTCGCGCGCGCGGTGAGCCGCAGACGCGAGGTGCCCTCGGGGACCGACGGCGGACGGAAGCAGCCGACATCGAGGCCGCGCGCGCGGCAAGCCTGCGCGGCGTCGAAGGCGAGCTGCGCTTCGCCGAGGACGACCGACACGACGGCGGAGTCCGGTTCGGGCACCCCGGCGATGCGAGCGATATCGGCCGCGCGGTCGAGCACCCGCGACGCCATCGCGGGATCGCGGCGCAACAGCGCGAGCGCCGCGCGGGCCGCGCCGACCGCGGCGGGAGCCAGTCCGGTGTCGAAGATGAAGGTGCGGGCGGCATCGATGAGATGGGCGCGGATACGCGCGTCGCCCAGGACGACACCGCCCTGCGCGGCGAGAGCCTTGGACAGGGTCGCGGTGATCACCAGGTCGGGCTCGCCCGCCAGGCCCAGCTCGTGCACCAGACCACGACCGCCCGCGCCGCGGACGCCGAGTCCGTGCGCTTCGTCGACGATCAGGACCGCGCCGTTGGCCCGGCACACCCGGTGCAGGTCGGCGAGCGGGGCGAGGTCGCCGTCGGCGCTGAAGACCGAGTCGGTGAGGACCAGCGCGCGCTCCTCGGCGCGTTCGGCGAGCAGCCGTTCGACGGCGGCGACCTCGCGGTGCGGGGCGATCTCCACCCTGGCCCGCGACAGCCTGCACGCGTCGACCAGGGAGGCGTGGCTGCCCGCGTCGGAGACGACGAGAGTGCCACGACCGGCCAGCGCGGTCACCGCGCCGAGGTTCGCGGCATAGCCGGAGGCGAACACCAATCCGGTGTCGGCGCCGACGAATTCGGCCAGTTCGGCTTCGAGCTGGGCGTGCTCGGCGGTCGTCCCGGTGACGAGGCGGGAACCGGTGGACCCGGCACCCCAGCGGCGCACAGCCGCGATCGCGCCGTCGACGACCTCGGGATGGCGGACCAGGCCGAGGTAGTCGTTGGACGCGAGGTCGATCGCGGCCGACTCGGCGGGTCGCGGTCGCAGGTGTCTGCGTAGCCCGGCGTCGACCCGCTCGGCCGCGCGCTCGTCCAACCAGCTCAACGGATCCGTACTCACAGCTGAGGAGCTTACTTGAACGCCGTTCAGGCGGGGCGGTCGCGGCGTCATCCGAGGCTCGCCTCGACCGCGGCGCGCACGGCACCGGTGATGGTGGCGATGTCCTCGGTGCTGCTGATGAACGGCGGCATCGTGTAGACGAGGGTGCGGAACGGGCGCAGCCAGGCGCCCGCGTCGACGGCCGCGTCGGTGGCGGCCCGCATATCGACGGGGTCGTCGAGCTCGACGACGCCGATCGCCCCCAGCACCCGTACCTCGGCGACGCCGGGCAGCCCGGCGAGCGGCTCCAGGCCCACCCGCAACTCGGACTCGATCCGGGCGACCTCGCTGCGCCAGTCCCGCGATCGCAGCAGCTCGATCGAGGCGATCGCGACGGCGCAGGCCAGCGGATTGCCCATGAAGGTCGGCCCGTGCATGAGCCCGCCGTGCGCGGCGCTGATCGTCTCGGCGATCCGCGCGGTGCACAGCGTGGCGGCGAGGGTGAGATAGCCGCCGGTCAGCGCCTTGCCGACGCACATCACGTCCGGGGCGACGCCGACGTGGTCGGCGGCGAACAGCGCACCGGTCCGGCCGAATCCGGTGGCGATCTCGTCGAAGACGAGCAGCACGTCGTTCTCGTCGCAGATCCGGCGCAGTTCGGTGAGATAGCGCGGGTCGTGCCAGCGCATCCCGCCCGCGCCCTGGACCACCGGTTCGACGATCACCGCGGCCAGCTCGTCGCGATGACCCGCGACGGCCCGTTCGAGCTCGGCGACGTAGTCCGCCTCGAAGGTCGCCGGCGGTGCGGGGACGAAGACCTGCTCGGTGAGGACGTCGGTCCACAGCGCGTGCATGCCGCCGTCGGGGTCGCACACGCTCATCGGGGTGAAGGTGTCGCCGTGGTAGCCGCCGCGCCAGGTGAGCAGCCGGTGCTTGCCCGGCTTGCCGGCGCCGCGCCAGTACTGCAGGCACATCTTCGCCGCGACCTCGACCGAGACCGAGCCGGAATCGCAGAGGAAGACCTTGTCCAGACCGGCGGGGGTGAGCTCGACGAGCAGCTGGGTGAGCCGGGTGGCGGGTTCGTGGGTGAGGCCGCCGAACATGACGTGACTCATCCGCTGCGACTGCGCGAGCAGTGCGGCGTCGAGCACCGGGTGCCGGTAGCCGTGCACCGCCGCCCACCACGAGCTCATTCCGTCGACCAGTTCGCGACCGTCGGCCAGCGTCAGCCTGGTGCCCGCCGCGCTCGCGACGACCAGCGGTTCGGTGGTCGCGGGGAAGCCGCCGTAGGGATGCCAGACGTGCTCGGCATCGAGGGCGCTGATCTGCTCGGGGGTCAGGTCCACAGGTTTCCTCGTCGTCGCCCGGTGCCGTCACCGACGGCCTTGAACACCGTTCAAGTTATCACTCACCCGTCGGCTCCCGCGGGCCGATCGGCGATCGCCGCGGGAATGCGCGCCAGCCCGGCACGGACCCCGGCGAGCGCGGTCGCACCGAGTTCGGCCGCGATCGCCGCCTCGATCCGGCGGATGTGCTTGCCCGCCAGCGCGACCGCTCTGGCGCCCGCCGCGGTGGCCACGATCGAGCGCGCCCGGCGGCGGGCCCACACTGGCATCCCGACATCGGTGAGACCTGGACCGTCCGCGCCGGGCGCATCCGGTTCCGCGTCGACGGCACCGAGATCGTCGCCGGTCCGGGCGAGACGGTCGCGGCGCCGGCGCGGGCCGTGCACGAGTTCTGGAACGAGGCCGAGGACACCGTCATGGACCAGGTGATCCGCCCGCCGTTGCAGCACTGGGAGATGTTCGAGTTCTGGAGCGACCTGGACAACACCGGCCGGACCACCGCGAGCAGACTCCCCCGTAATCCGCTCGCGGCCTGGCCGGGCTGGCCCGGCGCACCGGCTACGCCCGGCGGCTGCTCGCCGCCACGAGCGCACCCGATGCCCGCTGACCAGGGGTGACGAAGCACCCACGCGCACCGCGCGCGGCCGGGGACCGGATTCCTCTACTGTCGTAGCATGTCGAGCCCGTACGACCGATCCGGTGAGGCGACCCCACTGGGCGTGTGGCCGGGCACCGCGTATCCGCTGGGCGCCACCTACGACGGCGCGGGCACGAATTTCTCGGTGTTCTCCGAGGTTGCCACGAGGGTGGAACTGAGCCTGATCGCCAAGGACGGCTCCGAGACCAGGGTCGAACTCGACGAGGTCGACGGATATGTCTGGCACGCTTATCTGCCCGCGATCACGCCGGGTCAGCGCTACGGGTTCCGCGTCCACGGCCCGTACGAGCCCGAGCTCGGACTGCGCTGCGATCCGAGCAAACTCCTGCTCGATCCGTACGGGAAGGCCTTCGACGGGCAGTTCGTCAACGACCCGTCGCTGTATACCTACGGCCTGGATTCGCTGGGCCACACCATGACCGGCGTGGTGATCAACCCGTTCTTCGACTGGGGGGCCGACCGGCCGCCGAACCGGCCCTACCACGAGACGGTGATCTACGAGGCGCACGTCAAGGGCATGACGATGACCCATCCCGACGTGCCGGAGGAACTGCGCGGCACGTACGCGGGCCTGGCGCATCCGGCGATCATCGGGCATCTGAAGAGCCTGGGCGTCACCGCGATCGAGCTCATGCCGGTGCACCAGTTCTTCCACGATCACGTGCTGACCGATCAGGGCCTGCGGAACTACTGGGGCTACAACAGCATCGGCTATCTCGCCCCGCACAACCAGTACTCCGCCCGCCCGCGCGGCGACGCCGCGGTCGCCGAATTCAAGGCGCTGGTGCGCGCGATGCACGCCGAGGGCATCGAGGTGATCCTCGACGTGGTGTACAACCACACCGGTGAGGGCAACCACCTCGGGCCGACGCTGAGCCTGCGCGGCATCGACAACGCCGCCTACTACCGGCTCGACGAGGCCGAGCCCGCGCACTACAAGGACTACACCGGCACCGGCAACAGCCTCAACGTGCGGCATCCGCACACCCTGCAGCTGATCATGGACTCGCTGCGCTACTGGATACTGGACATGCACGTCGACGGCTTCCGGTTCGACCTCGCCGCCACGCTGGCGCGCGAATTGCACGATGTGGACCGGCTTTCGGCGTTCTTCGACCTGGTGCACCAGGACCCGGTGGTGAGTCAGGTCAAGCTCATCGCCGAACCGTGGGATGTCGGCGAGGGTGGCTATCAGGTCGGCAACTTCCCGAGTCTGTGGACCGAGTGGAACGGCAAGTACCGCGACACCGTGCGCGACTACTGGCGCGGCGAGCCCGCGACGCTGGGCGAGTTCGCGTATCGGCTCACCGGTTCCTCGGATCTGTACGAGTCGACCGGCCGCCGCCCGAGCGCCAGCATCAACTTCGTCACCGCGCACGACGGCTTCACGCTGCGGGACCTGGTGTCCTACAACGAGAAACACAACGACGCCAACGGCGAGGGCAACCGCGACGGCGAGAGCCACAACCGGTCGTGGAACTGCGGCGTCGAGGGGCCGACCGACGATCCGGCGATCCTGGAACTGCGGGCGCGCCAGCAGCGCAACCTGCTGGCCACGCTGATCCTGAGCCAGGGCACGCCGATGCTGGCCCACGGCGACGAGATCGGGCGCACCCAGCTCGGCAACAACAATGTGTACTGCCAGGATTCGCCGCTGTCGTGGATGGACTGGACGCTGGCACGGACCAACGCCGACCTGCTGGAGTTCACCCGCTCGGCGATCACCCTGCGCACCGAGCACCCGATCTTCCGGCGTCGCCGCTTCCTGGCCGCGGGCCCGGGTGACGGCGAGGGCCGCAACCGCGAGATCGCCTGGTTCACCCCGGCGGGCGCCGAGATGGTTACCGACGACTGGCACAGCGGCTTCGGCAAGTCCCTGGCCGTGCTGCTCGACGGCGACGGGATTCCCGAGCCGGGACCGCGCGGCGAACGCATCAGCGACGACTCGTTCCTGCTGTGCTTCAATGCGCACGACGCAGCCCTCGATTTCGTGCTGCCGGGACCGGAGTTCGGTGCCGAATGGACCCTGGCCCTGGATTGTTCGACCCCCACCGGAGCGGCCGACGGGGCGTATCCCGCGGCCGCGTCGCTCCCCGTCCCCAGCCGCTGCCTGCTCGTCCTGCGCCGAACCGCCTAGCCGAAACGATGACCGAGACCTACGTGACCGATCCGCTGACCCTGCTGCACCGCGCGCCCATCCGGCCGAGCACGGTGCGCAGTACCTACCGGCTGCAACTGCGACCGGACGCGCTCACCTTCGGCGATGCCCGCGCCATCGCCGAATACCTGCAGCAGCTGGGGATCTCGCATCTGTATCTGTCCCCGATCCTGACCGCGGCGCACGGGTCGACGCACGGTTACGACGTCACCGATCCCACGACGGTGTCGGCGGCGCTGGGCGGGCCGACCGGGCTCAAGGCGCTCTCCGACGAGGTGCGCAGTCGCGGGATGGGGTTGATCGTCGACCTGGTACCCAATCACGTCGGTGTGGCCGATCCGCGGCAGAACCCGTGGTGGTGGGATGTGCTGCGCAACGGTCAGCAGTCCAAGTACGCCAAGTATTTCGACATCGACTGGAGTCCGGGCAACGGTGCGGGCGGGCGGCTCGCGCTGCCGGTGCTGCAGAGCGAGAACGACCCGGCCGCGCTGAGCGTCGACCGGTCCGGCCCGGAACCCATGCTGGCGCTGCACGATCTGCGATTCCCGATCGCGCCGGGCACCGACGGCGACCACGCGCTGCGCATCCACGACCGCCAGCACTACCGGCTGGTGAGCTGGAAGGCCGGCGTGTGCACCTATCGGCGGTTCTTCGCGGTGAGCAGCCTGGCCGCGCTCCGGCAGGAGGATCCCGAGGTCTTCGAGGCGACCCACCGCGAGCTGGCCGCCTGGTGTGAACACGATCTCATCGACGGCGTGCGGGTGGACCATCCCGACGGCCTGTCGCACCCGAGCGCCTATCTGACCCGGCTGCGCAGGCTGATCGGCCCGCAGCGGCTGCTGCTGGTGGAGAAGATCCTCGCCAACCGGGAACCGCTCGACGCGACACTGCCGGTCGACGGCACCACCGGCTACGACGCGCTCGCCGATCTCGGCGGCGTCCTGATCGATCCGGCGGGCGAGACCGCGATGACCGAGCTGTCCCAGCACGTCGCCGGGCACGGCAGCGACCGGGCCTGGTTCGGCGAGACCGAGCACCGGATCAAGCGCGCCGTCGCGGAGACCATTCTGGCGCCGGAGATCCGGCGGCTGGTCGCCGCGATCAAGCGCGACGGCAACGCGGGCAGCTTCGACACCCTCGCGGTGAGCAACGCGACGATCGAAGTGCTGGCGTTCATGCCGGTGTACCGGGTGGATTACGCGCCGCTGGCCGGGATCACCGCGGCGGTCGTCGCCGAGGTGGAGAAGCGCAATGCCGAGCTCACGGTGCCGCTGTCGGTACTGGTGACCGCGCTGTCGGTGGGTGGTGAGGCGGCGACCAGATTCTCCCAGGTGTGCGGCGCGATCACCGCGAAGTCGGTCGAGGACACCATGTTCTATCAGGGCGCGCGGCTGGTGTCGCTGCAGGAGGTGGGCGGCAATCCGGCCCGCTTCGGCCACTCCCTCAACGACTTCCACCTGTCCAACAGCGAACGCTCGCAGCGCTGGCCCGCCACCATGACGACGCTGTCGACCCACGACACCAAGCGCGGCGAAGATGTCCGCGCCCGGATCGGGGTGCTGTCGCAGGTAGCCGAGATCTGGTCGCAGCGGGTGCGGGGCTGGCTGGAGACGACGCCCGCGCCCGACGGCGCGACGGCACTGTTCCTGTTGCAGAACATGTTCGGGGTCTGGCCCGCCGACGGGCGGCCCGCGTCCTCGGTGCCGGGGTTGCGCGATCGCCTGCATCTGTTCGCGGAGAAGTCGATTCGCGAGGCGGGGACCAAGACGTCCTGGGAGGAACCGGACGCGGAGTTCGAGTCGTCGGTGCACGGCTGGCTGGACGCGGTGATCGACGGTCCGGTCGGCACGGGCATCGGCGATCTGGCCCACGAGCTGGCCCCGCACGCGTGGTCGGATGCGGTGGCGCAGAAGCTGTTACAGCTGTGCGGTCCGGGCATCCCGGACATCTATCAGGGCACCGAACTGTGGGAGGACTCCCTCGTCGACCCGGACAATCGCCGCCCGGTGAACTTCGCCGTGCGCGCCGGGTTGCTCCAATCCCTCACCGAGCCACCGACGCTGGACACCACGGGGGCGGCGAAGATGTGGGTGGTCGCCTACGCGCTGTGGTTGCGGCGGGAACGGCCGGAGTGCTTCGTCGGCGGCATGTACCGGCCGCTCTACGCGGTCGGCGAGCACGCGCAGCGGCTGGTCGCCTTCGGGCGCGGACCGGCGGGTGAGGCGCCCGAGGTGATCGTCGCGGCGACCAGGCACTCGGTCGGGCTGGCCGCCACCGGCTGGCTCGACACCACTCTGCGCCTGCCGGAAGGCAATTGGATCGACCGGCTCACCGGCACCACGTTCACGGGCAGTGTCCGGCTGGACAAGCTGTTCACCCGGTTGCCGGTGGCCCTGCTGGTGCGCTGAGCGACCTCACGGCCGGTGCGCGAGCACCGCGAACATGGTGACCGACAGGTGGAAGTCGCCGGTCGCGACGGCGCAGGACCCGGGCGATCTCGGCGGTCGCGGCGGCGGGGTCGTCGAGGTGCTGGAAGACCCGCTCGCAGCGGACCAGATCGACGGAGCCGTCCGGCAGCGGAAGCGCGGCGGCGGTGCCCTCGACGAACTCGGCGGCCGTGCCCCGGGCCCGGTCACGAGCGACCGCCAGCATGGCCGGGTTCGCGTCGACGCCGACGGCGCGCCCGTGCGGGCCCACCGGGTCGGCGAAGGCGAGAACCTCCGACCCGGTGCCGGAGCCGATGTCGAGAGCGGTGTCCCCGGCGCGCGGCGCGAGGATGTCCACGACCCAGCGCCGCATCCGGACGACGCCGGACAGCTCGGCCTGCCGGTCCAGCAGGGCCACCAGCAGATCGTCGGCCGCGCCCGCGGCGTCGGCGCGGAAGGACGGCAGCTGCTCGTCGGGAACGGCCATGCCGATGACGGTACGCCGCGCGAAACGCGCGGCCACGATGGTCGTGGCCGCGCGTTTCGAGGTCGCTGCTCAGTGGCCGGTACCGCGCAGTCCGCGGTACTGCAGTGCGGCGAAGGCGCCGACGGTGACCGCCTGCAGCACCCCCCACACCGCCCCGGCCACGGTCAGCCCGAGGGCTCCGGTGACCACGGCGACCAGGCTCGCCACGACCCAGGTCGCGTTGCCGATCGCGACCGCCGCCGCCCCGGTCCGGGACACCGGCGGCTTCCGGCCGACCACCGCGACCGCGAGGCCGTAGGCGGTGAGGAAGGCGCCGATCGCGAGTCCGGCCCGGGAGTCGAGGCCGAGCAGCCGCTCCAGCAGCGGTGCCAGGGCGAGGTAGGCGACGCCGTTGCCGGTGGTGACGACGGCGTCGAGGCGCAGCGAGAGCAGCAGTAGCGGCTCGCCCGGGGTGAGCAGGGTGGACAGGCGGGACGGGGCGGAGGCGGTGGTCATGGCGGATCTCCTTGGTTGTGCGGGGTGTCAGGCGGAGGCGGGGACTTGGTCGAGGAAGCCGTAGACACTGTCGATGCGGCCGTCGGTGAGGACGGCGACGTCGAAGCCGATCACCACGGCGTCACCGTCGGCGGGGCCGAGGCCCCAGGTGAAGCGCACCTGGTCGTGGTGGGCGTCGACTGGGCCGGCCAGGCGGAAGGTCCAGTCGGGGAACTGGGTCTGCACCCCGGCGATGGCGGCCTCGAGCTCGGCGTGGCCGGTGACGGCGACGAGCGGGTCGACGTAGCGGGCCTCGGGGGTGAACAGGCGGGTGACCGCGGCGCGGCGGGCGCCGGGTTCGCGGGTGTTCCAGGCCTCCAGGTACTGCGCGACGACGGTGTTCATCTCGACCTCCGAAATGTGCTGTGAGCTGGTGTTTCGCGGGTTGTTCCTGCGATGACACCTACGTTATGGCGCGGCGGGGGTCGGCCGAATCAGTCGTCTATAGGTACTTCTCGCCACGCGCATACCGCCGGTACCGGTACGGCGCTACCGTGGTGCGCATGCTGCACGGACGCGACACCGAACAGGCCACGATCGATGACCTGCTCACCGGGGCGCGCGCCGGACGCAGCGGCGCGCTGGTCCTGCGCGGTGAGGCCGGGATCGGCAAGACCGCCCTGCTGGATTACGCGGCGGCGCAGGGCATTCCGGCGATCCGCAGCGCCGGCATCGAGTCCGAGGCCGAATTGTCTTTCGCGGCACTGCATCTGCTGGTGCGGCCGGCGATGGAACTGGTGCGGCAGCTGCCACCACGGCAGCGCGACGCCATGGACGCCGCGTTCGGGCTGGGCGACAGCACGCCCGCGGATCTCATGCTGATCGGTCTGGCCGTGCTGACGCTGCTGGCCGAGGAAGCGGCCGAGGGACCCCTGCTGGTGCTGATCGACGACGCGCACTGGCTGGATCGGGCGACGGCCCAGACCCTGCTGTTCGCCGCGCGCCGACTCGACGCCGAGGGCGTGGTGATCCTGTTCGCCACCCGGTCCGGCCCCGACGATTTCCCCGCGCCGGGGCTGCCCGAACTGGCACTGTCCGGTTTGTGCGCCGACGCCGCCGCGGCGCTGCTCGACGCGGGCCCGACCCGGCTGTCGCCCGCGACGCGCTATCGGCTGCTCGCCGAGTCGGGCGGCAATCCCCTTGCCCTGCTGGAACTTCCGGCCGCGGCGGGGAACGCGGCGGATCCGAACCCGCTGCCGTTGACCCAGCGACTCCAGCTGGCCTTCCACGGCCGGGTCGCCCGCCTGCCCGCGGCGACCAGGACCATCCTGCTGGTCGCCGCGGCCGCGGTCGCCGAGGACCTGGCCCCGGTACTGCGCGCCGCCGCGACCCTCGGTGCGGGACTCGACGACCTGCAGCGGGCGCAGGACGCCGAGCTGGTGCGCACCGACGGGCAGGTGCTGACCTGGCGTCATCCGCTCTCCCGCGCCGCCGTCTATCAGGGTTCGGCGCTCACCGAGCGTCTGGCCGCCCACCGCGCCCTCGCCGCCGCGCTCGACGACGCCGACACCGCCGACCTGCGCGCCTGGCATCTCGCCTGCGCCGCGACCGGTCCCGACGAAGCCGCGGCCACCGCGCTGGAGCGCACCGCCGACCGGGCCAGGCGCCGCAATGGATTCCACGGCGCGGTCGCCGCCTACGACCGGGCCGCGGCGCTCAGTGCCGGCAGCGGCGCCCGGTTGCGCCGACTCGTCCTGGCCGCCGAGACCGCCACCGCGGCCGGGCTCACCGACCAGGCCGCGCGACTGGCCGAGCGCGCCGCGGCGATGGCGACCGACGACGCGATCGAGGCGCGCCTCGACGTGGTGCGCGCGCAGGCCGAATTCGCGGCGGGCAAACCGGGTTCCGCGCATCGGCGCCTGATGGCGGTGGCCGCACGGGAGACCGATCCGCGGGCCGCGGCGCGCATCGTCACCCGGGCGGTGCACACCGCCTGGTATCTCGGTCCCGCCGAGCTCGACGAGGTCGCGGCCTTGCTGGCCACGCTGCGGCTCGACGCCGACGACCCGGTCACCCCGATCGTGCGCTATCTGACCGGCTCGGTGGCCGGGCAGCGCACCGTCGAGCTGCGGGCGGCGGCGGAGGCGGCCCGCGCGAACGGCGCCGACAGTCCCGCCGACCTCGTCCAGCTGTGCGGCAGCGGGCTCGTCGTCGGCCAGGACGACCAGGTCGGCGAGCTGGCCGACGCGCTCATCGGCGAGGCCAGGGAGCAGGGCCGGATCGCGCTGCTCCCGCCCCTGCTGTTCTTCCGCTCCGAAGCCGAGCTGTTCGGTGGCCGGCCGGGCGAGAGCCGGATCGCCGCCGAGGAGGGACTGCGGATCGCCGAGGACATCGGTCAGCCGCAGTGGATCAGCCAGCTCACCGCGTTCCTGGCCTTCACGGCCGCGCTGCGCGGCGACGAGGAGTCCTGTCGCGCCTACGCCGATCGCGCGGTCGGCGAGGGCTTCGGTGGGGCGCAGGCGGTAGGCGCGCCGTGGACGCACGCGGCGCTGGCGCTGCTCGCGCTCGGGCAGGGCAGGCTGGACCAGGCGCAGGCCGAACTGGACCACATGACCGTCGAACCGGCCCGGCATCATGTCAGCGGGCTGCGCACACTGGCCGACCAGGTCGAGGTGGCGGTGCGGCTCGGCGACACCGAGCGGGCGGTCGCGGCGCAGGAACAGCTCGTGGCGTGGTCGGCGCGGGCCGGTCAGGAGTGGATCGCGGCGCTGGCCGCCAGGGGCGCCGCGATCCTCGCCGAGGGTGCCGATGCCGAGCGGCACTTCCTCGCCGCGCTGGCGGCCCAGCGCCCGTTCGACGAGGCCCGCACCCGGCTGCTCTACGGCGAATGGCTGCGACGCGACAAACGCAAGCTCGACGCGCGGACCCAGCTGGAACAGGCCCTCGACCTGTTCGACCGGCTCGACGCCGCGCCGTGGCGGGAACGCACCCGTACCGAACTCGCCGCACTCGGGGTCGGCGCCGCCGCCCGCCCGGCAGGCGGCCCGCTCAGCGTGCTCACCCCGCAGGAATCACAGATCGTGCGACTGGCGGCGCAGGGCTTGTCGAACCGGGAGATCGCGGCGCGGTTGTTCCTGAGTCACCGCACGGTCGGGCACCACCTGTACAAGGCGTATCCGAAATTGGGGGTGCTCTCCCGCGGGGAGCTGCGCGAGCTCGACCTAGCGGAGTGAGTGCGCCCTGGCGGCGCCGACCGACCAGCGCAGCGCGGCGACGGCGGCCGCGGCGAGCACGGCGGACTGTGCCGAACCGAGGATCAGCAGCAGCAGGGCACCGACGACGAGCCCGGCGACCAGCGCCTCGAGCTTGTAGACCGGCCACGCACTGCCCGCGATGTCGACCGTCGCGGAGGCTGCCGATGGGGTGACCACTGCCATGCACACAGGATAGACGGACATCGAAGTTCGGACCACCGAACTTTCCTGGGCGGCCCTGTCGGGAACATCACATCGCCACCGATCGTTGTGCAGGTCATGCCACTGACTGGAGAGTACGCACCGAGCACTTCGGACTGGGCTCGGACCCAGGCCGAGACCTACGAGAACTCCGGCGGAGCCGAAGGCACCTCGCTGCAGGGCAAGCCCGTCATCCTGCTGACCACCAAGGGCGCCAAGACCGGCAAGCTCCGCAAGACCCCGCTGATGCGCGTCGAGCACGACGGCGAGTACGCCGTCGTCGCCTCGCTGGGCGGCGCGCCCAAGCACCCGGTCTGGTATTTCAACATCAAGGCCGAGCCGCATGTCGAACTGCGCGACGGCACCGCCACCAAGGACTACACCGCTCGCGAGGTCTTCGGCGACGAGAAGGCGCTGTGGTGGGAACGCGCGGTCGCGGTGTGGCCGGACTACGCCGAGTACCAGAAGCAGACCGATCGCCAGATCCCCGTCTTCGTCCTCACTCCACGCTGACACCGCGTCGCCGGGCCCGTCACCGCGACGGGCCCGGCGACGGGAGGCGCGCTCTCGAGGCGCCAGACCCGCCTCGGTAGCATTTACCGGGTGTCCCCCATCGCTGACGTCGCCGAAGTGTCCGTAACCCGTCCGCCGCTGACCGCGGACGAGATCGACGCCGCCGCCAAGCGAATTTCCGACATCATCGAGCCGACACCGCTGCAGTACTCCGCGCGGCTGTCGGCGAGCACCGGTGCGCAGGTCTACCTCAAGCGCGAAGACCTCACCGCGGTGCGCTCGTACAAGCTGCGCGGCGCCTACAACCTGATGGTCCAGCTCACCGCCGCCGAGCGCGCGGCCGGTGTGGTAGCGGCCAGCGCGGGCAATCACGCCCAGGGCGTGGCCTTCGCCTGTCAGGCCATGGGCGTGCGCGGGCGCATCTACGTGCCGACCACCACTCCGAAGCAGAAGCGCGATCGCATCCGCGTGCACGGCGGCGAGTTCGTCGAACTGATCGCCATCGGCGAGACCTACGACGCGGCCGCCGCGGCCGCCGCCGACGATGTTGCCCGCACCGGCGCGACCATGGTGCCGCCGTTCGACGATCCGCGCACCGCCGCGGGCCAGGGCACCATCGCCGCCGAGTTCCTCGAGCAGCTGGGCACGGCGCCCGATCTGGTCATCGTTCCGGTCGGTGGCGGCGGCTGCCTCGCCGGCATCGGCACCTATCTGCGCGAACGCGCGCCGCAGGCCGGTCTGCTCGGCGTCGAGCCCGCGGGCGCGGCCTCGATGACCGCCGCGCTGGTGGCCGGCAGCCCGGTGACGCTGCCCGAGATCGACCCGTTCGTCGACGGCGCCGCCGTGCGCCGCATCGGCGAACTGCCGTATCAGGCGGCGTCCTCGTTCGGCGGCCGGGTGGTCTCGCACGCTTCGCTGCCGCTGCTCACCACCACCGAATCCCCCACCGGCACAGCCTCTTTCCGGATGATGCAGGTCGACGAGGGCGCGATCTGCACCGCGATGCTCGACCTGTACCAGAACGAGGGCATCATCGCCGAGCCCGCGGGCGCGCTGGCCACCGCGGCGCTGGCCGAGATCGAGATCGAGCCCGGCTCGACGGTGGTCGTGCTGGTCTCCGGCGGCAACAACGATGTCTCCCGCTACGGCGAGATCATCGAGCGCTCGCTGGTGCACCGGGGCCTCAAGCACTACTTCCTCGTCGACTTCCCGCAGGAACCCGGTGCGCTGCGCCGCTTCCTCGACGACGTGCTCGGCCCCGACGACGACATCACCATGTTCGAGTACGTCAAGCGCAACAACCGGGAGACCGGGGCGGCACTGGTCGGTATCGAGCTCGGCGCCACCGACGATCTGGCGTCGCTGCTGCATCGCATCGAGGAGTCCCCGATCCAGGCCGAGCGCCTGGAACCGGGTTCTCCCGCGTACCGCTACCTCACCTAGACGAGGCTCGACAGCCCCGGACTACGCCGCGGCGCGGTCCGGGCGCTGCGCGGCCGAGCGGGACGCGCGCGCGCCCGCCACGGCCAGCGGTAGCAGCCAGCCCATGGCGAGCTGGTCGTAGGGCAGCAGTCCCTGGTCGAGGCGGTTGTGCACGAAGGCGACCGAGAGTCCCGACTGCGGGTCGACCCAGCCGAAGGACCCGCCGAGCCCGATGTGGCCGAAGGCGTTGCGCGCGCCGGGCACCGGCATCGAGTGGTAGCCGAGGTGCCACATCATCGGGAAGTAGAACAGGGCGTGGTCGAGGCGGTAGGTCTGCACGCGCCGGATCGACCGGTGGGTGCCCGGCGCCAGGAACGGCCTGCCGTCGACGGTGAGCCCGTCGGCCAGCGCGGAGTACATCCTGGCCAGCCCCGACGCGGTGCACACGCCGTTGCCCGCGGGCATCTCGGAGTCGAGGATCGCCGGGTCGTCGCCGTCGAGGATGCTGTCCAGACCGGGAACGAACAGGCAGCGGGCCGCCGCGCCGAGCGGGCCGGGGATCCGCTGGCCGATCCGGTCGAGGAATCCGGCGGCGATCGGGTGGCCCGCCACGCTCAGGTGCGTGCCGGCCAGCCGCGCGTACTCGGTCGATGAACCGGCGGCCGGGCGGCCCAGGTGGATGCCGTCGATGCCGAGCGGATCGGTGACCTCGCTGCGGATGAGCTCGCTCATGCTCTGCCCGGTGGCGGCCCTGGCCAACCCGGCCAGCAGCCAGCCGTAGGTCAGCGCGTGGTAGGTCGGGATGCCGCGCAGCCGGTCGGGGGCGGCCAGCGCGAGCCGGTCCTCCATGAGTTCGTGATCGAGGGACTCGGCGGCGGTGGCGGCGACGGCGGGCAACGAGGACAGGCCGGCGCGGTGGGTGAGCACGTCGGCGACGGTGATCTTGCCCTTGCCGCGCGCGGCGAATCGCGGCCAGTATTCGGCGACCGGCGCCTGGTAGTCGATCAGGCCGCGATCGGCGAGCCGGTGGATGACGGTGGCGGCGACACCTTTGGTCGCGGAGAACACGATGGGCGCGGTATCCGCGGTCCACGGCCGGTCCCCCGCGCTACCGGTCCACAGATGGGCCAGGGGTTCGCCGTGCCGATAGATCGCGATGGCGCCGCCCGCGGCGCGGCGACGGCCGATCAGGGTGGCGAAGGCGCGCACCAGCGGACCGAATCCGGCCGCGGCGTAACCGCCCACACCGGCCGGAAGGGCAGCACTGTCCTGCCCGTAAGCGTCGTTGCTCATCGCTCAACAGTACGGACGTCCGTTCGCCAGAGCAACGGTCGGCTGCGGATTGTAGCCGAGCCGTGCCCTGACCGCATCACTGCGTGACCACGGCCCCCGCGCCCTCACTCTCCTCCAGGACGGCGAAGCTGTGTCCCGAAATGAGCGTTCCCGCACCGGATTCGGTAGCGGGCGCCCAGGCCAGCAGGACCCGCCCGTGCACCGGGATCACGGCCTCGTCCTCGGACAGGTTGCACACCACCGAGATCCGGCCGCGCCGCAGCACGAACCAGCGATCCGCCTCGTCGTAGTCGGCCCAGACCCGTTCCAGCCAGGGGTCGGTGAACTCGGACCTGGAACTGCGCAGGGCGAGCAGGGCGCGATAGCAGGCGAGCAGCCGCGCGTGCGGTTCGCGCGTCGGTTCGGTCCAGTCCAGCTTGGAACGGGTGAAGGTGTCCGGGTCCTGCGGGTCCGGTACCTCGTCGGTGGCCCAGCCGTGCTCGGCGAACTCGGCCCGGCGTCCGGTCGCGGTGGCCGCGGCGACGACCGGGTCGGTGTGCGAGGTGAAGAACTGGAACGGGGTCTGCGCACCCCATTCCTCGCCCATGAAGAGCATCGGTGTGCTCGCCGAGAGCAGCACCAGCGCCGCCTTCACCGCGAGCTGACCCGGGGTGAGGTAGGCGCTCGGGCGGTCGCCGACGGCCCGGTTGCCGATCTGGTCGTGGGTGCAGGTGTAGCCGAGCAGGGCACTGCCGGGAATCAGGTCGCGCGGGATCGGCGTGCCGTGGGTGCGGCCACGGAAGCTGGAATACGTCGCGGCGTGGAAGAACCCGTGCGTGAGGGTCTGCGCGAGACAGGCCAGGGAGCCGAAATCGGCGTAGTAGCCCTGCCGTTCGCCGGAAACGGCCGTGTGCACCGCGTGGTGCAGGTCGTCGTTCCACTGGCCGGTCAGTCCGTAGCCACCTGCCGCGCGGGGCGTGATCAGGCGGGGATCGTTGAGGTCGCTCTCGGCGATCAGGCTCAGCGGGCGGCCCAGATGCGCTGACAGCGCGGTGGTTTCGACGACGAGTTCTTCGAGCAGGTGGGTCGCGGTGCGGTCGACCAGTGCGTGCACGGCGTCGATGCGCAGCGCGTCGATGTGGAAGTCGCGCAGCCAGCGCAGGGCGTTGTCGATGATGTGGCGGCGGACGGCGTCGGAACCGGGACCGTCCAGGTTCAGGCTCTGGCCCCAGGTGTTGTGGCCCGAGGCGAGGTAGGGGCCGAAGCGGGGCAGGTAGTTCCCGGAGGGGCCGAGATGGTTGTAGACCACGTCCAGGCAGACCGCCAGGCCGCGCGCGTGGCACGCGTCGACGAAGCGTTGCAGGCCGTCGGGACCGCCGTAGCTCTCCTGCACCGCGTACCAGAGCACGCCGTCGTAGCCCCAGTTGTGGGTGCCGTCGAAGGCGTTGACCGGCATCAGCTCGACCGTGGTGACGCCGAGGGCGACCAGGTGATCGAGCCGGTCGATCGCCGCGTCGAAGGTGCCGTCCGGAGTGAAGGTGCCGATGTGCAGTTCGTAGAACACCGAACCGGCCAGCTGCCGGCCGGTCCAGTTCTGGTCGGTCCAGACCGCCGGGTCCAGGTCGTGCACGGCGGAGGGTTCGTGCACGCCGTCGGGCTGGCGCGGCGAGCGCGGGTCGGGCAGTACCGTCGGATCGTCGTCGATCAGGAACCCGTAGCGAGCACCCTGACCTGCATCGACGGTGACCGACCAGCGCCCGCCCCCATTGCGCCGCATCGCGTGTGTCACCCCGTCCAGTTGCAGCCGCACCGCCCCCGCCGCCGGCGCCCACACCCGAAACTGCCTCATGGCCCCAGCATCGCATGCGCGCGGTCATCGGGCAGGGCGACCGGCGCCACCGCGCTGCCCTCCCCGGCGCGGCGGACATTTCGACCTGGCGGCCCCGCGATGGACCGGCGGGCACAGCTGCGTCGGAGCCGACCGGGGATTTCGGGTGGCGCGCCGCAGGAGTAAACGGGTCAACCGTGGGCCACGACGCCGACCGGTCCTGCGCCGAAGCACAACTCGAGGTCGGGGGTGAGTGCGCGGACACGCAGGGCGGTGCCGCCACCGAGCAGGCGGAGGTAGACCGGGTGCAGGCCAGCCCTGACCTCGGCGACGGTTTCGGCGGCGCCCTCGAACGAGACGGCGATCGTGCCGTCGCGGTCGGCCAGGTAGTTCAGCTGGGCGGTCCACTCACGGATCTGCATCGGTCCGTCCAAGGGCAGCCGGACCGCCTGGCCGGGCGTCATCCGGTAACCGCACCCGGGTTCCGGGGCGGGCACGATCGAGCGGTTCCACCACACCTGGGCGTCGACGAGTTCGCCGTCGTCGGTGAACATCCGCAGGTGCGGTGTCGACCGGGCGAAAGTGTCCGGACCCGCGAGCGGGGCGAACACCCGGTCGGTCATGTTCTGGGGGAAGGCCAGGGGGTTCAGTACATTCCACGGGACCTCCTGCGGCAGCAGCGGCGCGTCCGTACCCGGGAGTGCGGCGCGCACCCCGGTGACGTAGGCGCGGGCCGGGCTCGGCTCCCAGGAGTGGGTGAAGGTGATGGTCGAATACACGCTGCTCACGACGAAGAGCACGGTCGCCGCCACGGTCATGACCGCCCGCACCGCAAGACCCCGCACCACGAGCCCGCCACCGCGCGGAATTCCCCAGCCGTCATCCGCCGCACCGCCGGGCAAGTCCTCCCTGCCGTCGACACGAACGCCATCGGCCGCCGGGGTGCCGGTTCGCCTACCGCGAGGCACGCGGTGCGAGGCAGTGATGATCAGGGCGAGTCCCACACAGGCGATGACGGCGACATCCGCGAAGTACCGCATGGACTGCAGGAGCAGCGCCGCGGTGCCCGGACCATCACGCAGCACCACGACGGGCGCGACAGTCGACACAACGTACGCGGCGGCGCACACCCAGACCGCACCGACCCGGACGCGCGTGCGGATCGTCCACGCCGCGAACAGGATCAGCCCCACCCAGCACAGCGCGACAGCGAGGCCGGGCGGAGCGGCCCACGGGGTGGCCGGCTGCCAGCGCTCCCACCGCCACGGTCCCCCGAACAGGGCGGGTACCAGGCCGTCCGAGAGTGCCTGGCGCAGCAGCGCGGTGGGCTGTTCGGGCCGGGAAAGTCCGCGCGGACGCTGGATGACCAGCAGAAAGAAGGCCGACCACGCCAGCAGTACCGCGCCCGCGGCCGTCCACAGGGCGGCGCCGCGCCGGGCAGCCGCGCGCACCGATTCGCCGGACACGGAGGCCGACAGCGCCACCACCGCGAACGCGACCGGCAGCACCACCACCGCCTTCTCGAAGCACAGCAGCGCCACCGCGGCCACCGCCGCGCCCGACACCGCGTACCGCCTGCGCCCTGTCCGCACGAGCCGGATCGCGTCCGCGCTCACCCAGGCGAGCGCGATCTGCAGCGGCAGCGCGTTCACCGCGGCCGACCACCAGGCGAAGGCGGGCACCGTCAACGGCACGAACAGGTAGAAGGTCAACGGCACCAGCAGGCGCGGCCCGGTCCCGAGCAACACGACGAGCAGCCGCAGCACCGCGAGCGAGGCGAGCAGCTGTAGGAGGACCAGGACAGCCGCCGCCGCACCCCACTGGAAGGGCGCCACCGCGGTCACCACCCAGGTCAGCACGAACGCCAATGGCATCACGTGTCCGTCGTGGCTGGTGAACAACAACTCGGCCGACCACAGCGGATGCCGCCCCACTTCGCCGATCAGGATGAAGTCGTCCCAGTAGAAGAACCCCGACGCCGCGACCCAGCCGCGCAGAACCAGCTGGGCCACGATCAGCCCGGCCGCGACGAGCAGTACGGCCCGCGGCGGCACCCGCGGGCGCGGCCGCGCGGGCCTCGCGGGTCGTGGTGGCGAATCGAGCCGAGTCGCTGACGTCACGTCTCTCGACGCTAGCCCGTCGCCCGCCGGGTTTCGATCAGCACCCGCCGAGGCATCACGATCAGCGACACCGGGATCACCGCGCGACCGGCTCAGCCCAGGCAGCCGGGACCGAGCAGTGCCTTCAGATCCCCCATCAATGCCGAGGACGGGCTCACCCGCCAGCTGTCGTCGAGCTTGAGCAGGGTGGTCTTCTCTCTGGCGCCGACGTGGCGGACATGCACGTCGGAGGTGCCGGGATGGCGCGAGAGCACCTTCTTTAGCTCACCGATCTTGTCCGGGGTGCACATCCTGGTCGTCATGACCACGGCCACCGGCTTGGCCACCCCGATCGCCGAAAGATCGGGCACGACAAGGTCGTTGGCGATCAGCGAGATGCGGTCGTCACGCACCGACACGCGCGCCTTGACCAGTACCACGGCGTCCTCGACCACGTCCATGCCGTAGACCGAGTACGACTGCGGGAAGAACAGCACCTCCACGCCACCGGTGAGGTCCTCGAGCTGCGCGGAAGCCCAGGCCAGGCCGTTCTTGTTGATGCGCCGGTTCACCGAGGCGAGGATGCCGCCGATGGTGACCTGCGCGCCGTCCTTGACGTCGCCTTCCAGGATCGCCGGGATGGGGGTGTCGACCTGGGCGGCCAGCACGTGCTCGACGCCGTTGAGCGGGTGCCCGGAGACGTAGAGGCCCAGCATCTCTCGCTCCAGGGCGAGCTTGTGCTTGGTCTCCCATTCGTCCTCGGGGACCTTCACGTTGAACACCGAGGCGACCGAGTCGTCACCGTCGTCCAGACCGCCGAACAGGTCGAACTGGCCGATCGCCTCGGCCTTCTTCGTCGACATCACCGCGTCGATCGCATCGGAGTGGATCAGCAGCAGGCCCTTGCGCGGATGCCCGAGCGAGTCGAAACCGCCCGCCTTGATGAGCGATTCGGTGACCTTCTTGGAGCAGGCGATCGCGTCGATCTTGTTCAGGTAGTCGGAGAAGTCGGTGAACTTCGACTTCTCCTTGCGCGCGGCGATGATCGAGGACACCACGTTGGCGCCGACGTTGCGGACCGCGCCCAGACCGAAGCGGATGTCCTTGCCGACCGAGGCGAAGTTCTGCTCGGACTCGTTGACATCCGGCGGCAGCACCGTGATGCCCATCTTGCGGCAGTCCGACAGGTAGATCGCGGCCTTGTCCTTGTCGTCACCGACGGAGGTGAGCAGCCCGGCCATGTACTCGGCCGGGTAGTTGGCCTTGAGGTAGGCGGTCCAGAAGGAGACCAGGCCGTAGCCGGCGGCGTGCGACTTGTTGAACGCGTAGCCGAGCGAACGGGAGGATGGTGTCCCACAGCGCCTTGATCGCGGGCTCGGAGAAGTCGTTGGCGAGCATGCCCTCGCGGAAGCCCGCGTAGGCCTCCTCCAGCACCGAGAGCTTCTTCTTACCCATGGCGCGGCGCAGAATATCGGCCTGGCCGAGGGAGTACCCGGCGACCTTCTGCGCGATCTGCATGATCTGTTCCTGATAGACGATCAGGCCGAAGGTGTCGGCCAGGATCTCTTTCAGCGGCTCTTCGAGCTCGGGGTGGATCGGTTTGACCTCTTGGCGCCCGTTCTTGCGGTCGGCGTAGTCGTTGTGGGCGTTCATGCCCATCGGGCCGGGGCGATACAGCGCGAGGACGGCGACGATGTCCTCGAAGCCGGTGGGCTGCATGCGGCGCAGCAGATCGCGCATGGCACTGCCGTCGAGCTGGAACACACCGAGCGTGTCGCCGCGGGCGAGCAGTTCGTAGGTGGCCGGGTCGTTGAGCGGCAGGTGATCCATGTCGAGATCGATGCCGCGGTTGGCCTTGATGTTCTCCAGGGCGTCACCGATGACGGTGAGGTTGCGCAGACCCAGGAAGTCCATCTTCAGCAGACCGATGGCCTCACACGACGGATAGTCCCAGCCGGTGATGATCGCACCGTCCTGCGCCCGCTTCCACACCGGGATCGCGTCGGTGAGCGGTTCCGACGACATGATGACCGCGCAGGCGTGCACGCCCGCGTTGCGGATCAGGCCCTCCAGGCCGCGCGCGGTCTCGTAGATCTTGGCGACATCGGGATTGGAGCCGATGAGCTCGCGGACCTCGGCCGCTTCCTTGTAGCGCTCGTGGTCCGGATCGGTGATGCCCGAGACCGAGATGTCCTTGGCCATGATCGGCGGCGGCAGCGCCTTGGTGATCTGGTCGGCGATGGCGAAACCGGGCTGGCCGAACAGGACTCGCGCGGAGTCCTTGATCGCGGCCTTGGTCTTGATGGTGCCGAAGGTGATCACCTGGGCGACCCGGTCGCTGCCCCACTTCTCGGTGGCGTAGCGGACCATCTCACCGCGGCGGCGATCGTCGAAGTCGATATCGATATCGGGCATCGACACGCGCTCGGGGTTGAGGAATCGCTCGAACAGCAGGCCGTGCGGGATCGGGTCGATATTGGTGATGCCCATCGCGTAGGCGACCAGCGAGCCCGCGGCCGAACCACGGCCGGGACCGACGCGGATGCCGACGTCGAGGGCGTGGCGGATCAGGTCACCGACGACGAGGAAGTAGGCGGGGAAACCCATTTCGCAGATGACGCCGAGCTCGTAGTCGGCGCGGGCGAGGTAGTCCTGCGGCGGGCCGTCGGGGAACCGGCGATCCAGTCCGTCGAGGACTTCCTTGCGCAGCCAGCTGGCCTGGGTGTGACCTTCGGGCACCGGGAAGACCGGCATCCGGTCGCGGTGGGCCCACACGTCGTCGTAGGACTGCACGCGTTCGCCGATGAGTTCGGTGTTGTCGCAGGCGCCGGGGACTTCCGCGTCCCAGATGGCGCGCATCTCCGCGGCCGACTTCAGGTAGTAGCCGTCACCGTCGAACTTGAAGCGGGTCGGGTCCGAGAGCGTCTTGCCGGTCTGGATGCACAGCAGCGCTTCGTGATTGGTCGACTGATCCTTGGTGACGTAATGGCAGTCGTTGGTGGCGATCGGCGGGATGTCGAGCTGCTTGCTGACATTGATCAGGCCCTCGCGGACCCGGCGCTCGATCGACAGACCGTGGTCCATCACCTCCAGGAAGAAGTTCTCCTTGCCGAAGATCTCCTGCCACTTCGCGGCGGCCTCGAGCGCCTCGCGTTCGTGACCGAGGCGCAGCCGGGTCTGCACCTCACCCGACGGGCAGCCCGTCGTGGCGATGATGCCCTCCGCGTACTGCGCGATGATCTCCTCGTCCATGCGCGCCCACTTGCCCAGCTGGCCCTCGATGGAGGCCAGGCTCGACAGTTTGAACAGGTTGCGCAGGCCGGTGGCGTTCTCGGCCACCATCGTCATATGGGTGTAGGCACCCGAACCCGAGACGTCGTCGCTCTTCTGCCCCGGATCGCCCCACTGCACACGCTTGGTGTCGAACCGCGAACCCGGCGCGATGTAGGCCTCGATGCCGATGATCGGCTTGATGCCGGCCTTCTTGGCACTGTTGTAGAACTCCGAGGCGCCGTACATATTGCCGTGGTCGGTCATGCCGACGGCGGTCATGCCCAGCCGTTCCGCCTCCGCGAACAGCGGCGAAATCTTCGCCGCACCATCGAGCATGGAGTACTCGGTGTGGTTGTGCAGGTGAACGAACGACCCGGACGACACGGTCAAGATGTCCTTTCGATTGCGGCACTCTCAACACCGCCGTAGCGGCGTTGAGAGTCTAGCTGGGGTTCTCCATCCTCCTTGCGCACTGTTCCAGCAGCCACCGACATACTTACATTTCCGCAGTTCAGAGGGCTATACATAGCCAATGGACTGCTAAAGGCGTCCTAGCTCAGGCCTGCCCCGAAGTCACCTTGGCGTCCTGTCGCTGGTCTGCCCCGGCGGTCATAATCGGCGGATGCCAGCCCTGCTGGCAGCGGATGTCCGGCGTCGTCGGACAGTCATGTTCTCAACGTGGCAATGGATCGATCGCGGTATGCAAAGGAGGGAGTTCGCGGTGACGACCAATGCAGTGGTGCTGGTGTGTGTGGTGGTCGTGCTGGTTGGCGCCGGGCTGGTGTGGCGGCGGACCCAGCGGGTGGTGACCACGCCTGCGCAGCGGGCGGTTCATCAGGCCTTGCATACCGCGTCGCTGGCGGCGGTGCCGTTGCGGCGGGGGCTGAGCGAGGAGGCGGCCGGGGCGGCGGCGCCGCATCTGCGGGCGCTGGCCGGGGCCGAGGCGTTGGGGGTCGTGGATGCCGACGCGACGTTGCTGGCCTGGGACGGGCCGCACACGGAGATGGTCGAGGTGTTCGCCGAGGCGGCGCGCCGGGCGATCGCCGAGGCGCGGGCCGTGCTGGTCACCGGGGACGAGCATTCGCTCATCGCGCAGCCGCTGCTGATCGACACCGGGGCGGCGGTGGGGGCGCTCGGGATGGTGACGACGGGGAAGCCGGGGCCGGGGATGCTGGGGGCGGCCGGCGAGGTGGCCCGGTATGCCTGCGGGCAGTTGGAACTGGCCGAGCTGGACGCCTCCAGGGCCCGGGTCGACCGGGCCGAACTGCGGGCGTTGCGGGCGCAGATCAGTCCGCATTTCATCTACAACGCGCTCAACACGATCGCCTCGTTCGTCCGCACCGATCCGGATCGCGCGCGCGAACTCATTCTCGAGTTCGCCGACTTCACCCGCTATTCCTTCCGCGCCACCGGCGAATTCACCGTCCTCGCCGACGAACTGCGCAATATCGAGCGCTATCTCGCCCTCGAACAGGCGCGCTTCGGCGATGCCCTGGACGTGCGCCTGCAGATCGCGCCGGAGGTACTCGGCGTGGTGCTGCCGTTCCTCGCCCTGCAGCCGCTGGTGGAGAACGCGGTGCGGCACGGGCTCGGCGGCGGCGGGCGCGGCGGCCAGCTCAGCATCGTCGCCACCGACGCGGGCACCGACTGCCTGATCAGCGTCGAGGACGACGGCATCGGCATGGACCCCGACCTCCTGCGCTCCGGCGCCCTCGACGCCGTCGACACCGGCACCGGCCCCGCCCGCACCGGCGAAGCCGCCCACGTCGGCCTCGCCAACGTCGACGACCGCCTCCGCGCCGCCTTCGGCAACGACTACGGTCTGGTCGTGGACACCGCCCCCGGCGCAGGCACGAAAGTCAGCATGCGTGTCCCGAAATTCCGCCCGGGAATCCGCGCCTGACCCATGACAGTCCGATGCCGGGAAGAGAGAGGGGACAGAGTGGGAACTGCTGCGGAACCCGGAATGGCCGACCAGTGGGCCGAGGGAATTCATCCTGATCTGCTGGCGGCGAAGCTCCGTGTCTACGACCCGAGCGGGCTCAGCTGCTCGCCTCCCGGACCGGAGGCGGAAAGCCAGGAATACGGCGCCTACGAATTCACCGTCGACCACCGCGCGGTCAGATTCCGCGTAGCGAAGACGACGTCGAAGAAGGTCGGCCAGTTCGTCACCCTGTGGAAGCGATCCGAGCAGGGACCGATCGAGCCCTGTGCCGCCGAAGACCCCATCGACCTTGTCGTCATCAGCGTCCGCGACGACCACCAGTACGGACAATTCGTCTTTCCCCGCGAGGTCCTCCGAACACGCGACGTCCTTTCCCACCATGGTTCAGGCGGCAAACGGGCGATCCGCGTCTACCCGCCGTGGTCGACCCCGACCAGCACACAGGCCGGCAACACCCAACGATGGCAGCTCGAGCACTTCCTGCCGATAGGCGACGCCAGTCCGATCGACACTGCTCGCGCGCGAGCGCTCTACCACGCATAGGACGCCGAGGGTTCGGGCGTTGTCCGCGACCCGCCCGGTTACGATGGACAGGTTGTGACCTGGAACACCGATGAGAACTCGACCGCACTGCGGGTGCTCGCTGTCGATGACGAGAAGCCGGCGCTCGACGAATTGGTGTATCTGCTGAGTACGCAGGTCGGGGTCGGGGAGATTCATCGGGCGGGTGAGGCGACGGGGGCGCTGCGGTTGCTGCGGGCGCATCCGATCGATGCGGTGTTCCTGGATATCGATATGCCGGGGCTGACGGGGATGGAGCTGGCGGGGATTCTGTCGGAGTTCGCCGAGCCGCCCGCGGTGGTGTTCGTGACGGCGCACGACGATCACGCGGTGGCGGCGTTCGATCTGGGGGCGGTGGATTATCTGCTCAAGCCGCTGCGGGGGGCGCGGCTGGCCGAGGCGGTGCGGCGGATCGTGGCGGCCCGGGTGTCGGTGCCCGCGGCGCCGCCGCCGGAGCCCGCGCATCCGAGTGAGGTGATTCCGGTCGAGCTGGGTGGGGTGACCACGCTGGTGCATCGGGCGGATGTGGCGTGGGTCGAGGCCGATGGGGACTACGCGCGGCTGCACACCGGTACGGGCTCGCATCTGGTGCGGATTCCGCTCTCGGCGCTCGAATCACGATGGGAGGACGCCGGATTCCTGCGCGTGCACCGGTCGTATCTGGTGGCCTTGCGGCTGGTCACCGGGATGCGCAGCACCGGAACCGGGACCGTGGTCTGCCTGCGTGCCGAGGGCGCGGCCGGGGCGGTGGAGCTGCCGGTGAGCAGGCGGCAGGTGCGCGAACTCAAGCAGCGGCTGGTGCACGGTCCGCGGCAGAACTGGTCGCAGCGGTGACGGGTCCGCAGCGGCCGCCGCGGGAACGGGTGGTGCTGGCGCAGCGGCGGGGTGCGCGCCAGATCCGTACCCGCACCGAGGTGGTGGAGCAGACCGATCTCGGGACGGCGCTGATCGGCGGTCTGATCCGGGCACAACTCGGATTGGCCTTGCGTCTGAGCCTGGTCGTGGTCGCGGTCTTCGGCGCACTGCCGGTGCTGTTCGGGATCGACACGGTCGCCGCGGCGACCGTCTTCGGCATCCGGCTGCCCTGGATCGTGCTCGGCGCGCTCGCGTTTCCCGCGCTGTACGCGGTGGGCCGCCTGTATGTGCGGCTGGCACAGCGCAACGAGGACGACTTCCTCGAGCTGGCCGAGGACTGACGCGTGGACGCCTTCGTGGGGCGCGATGTCCCGGCGCTGATCGGCCCCGCCACCACCGCCATGGCGCGTCGCGCGCCTGCGCCGCAGGCCCGGCGACGCACACCACTCGCGACCCGAGCCACGGTGACCACGCGGCGGCTCCGATGATGCCGGACAGTTCGGCGCTCACGATCGCGGCTCTGCTGATGGCCGCGTTCGCCACCATCGGGATCGGGTTCTACGGAGTTCGCCTCTCACGCACCACCTCCGACTTCCTGGTCGCGTCCCGGACAGTCGGCTCGCGCTGGAACGCCGCCGCGATCTCCGGCGAATACCTCTCCGCTGCCTCGTTTCTGGGTGTCGCCGGGTTGATCGCGAAGTACGGTGCCGACGCGCTCTGGTACCCGGTGGGCTTCACGGCCGGCTATCTGGGCCTGTTGATGTTCGTGGCGGCACCACTGCGCCGGTCCGGGGCCTACACCGTCCCCGACTTCGCCGAGTTCCGGCTGGGGTCGATCCGGTTGCGGCGCATGGCCGCCGGGCTGGTCGTCGTGGTCTGCGCGGTATACCTGATCCCGCAGTTCCAGGGCGCGGGGCTGACCCTGCACATCCTGCTCGGGGTCCCCCCGTGGGTGGGGGCCGTCGCGGTCGGGGCGATCGTGCTGGCGAATGTGATCGGCGGCGGCATGCGGTCGGTGACCTTGGTGCAGGCATTCCAGTACTGGCTGAAGCTGACGGCGGTGGCGCTGCCGGCACTGGTCCTCGGCCTGCATTTCCTGGCCGACGAACGGCCGGTCGACGCGCAGGCGCCGCCGGTGGTCGACCAGCGCACCACGGTCGACATCTCGACCGATGTCGTGGTGCACCTGGATGTGTCGCAGCTGGTGAGCGTCACCGGCACCCTCGACGGGCGGGTCGAGGACGGGCCGGTCCTGCTCACCCCCGGTGACCACACCCTGACCGAGGGCTCCGAACTGATCCTGGAACCGGGCTCGGCGGTGCCGGTGGTCGCCGGCGCGCCCGCCGACGGCGCGAGCTGGGTGGCCCCGGGTGGCGGGTTCGGCGGAGAGCATCCGCAGTACCAGGTGTTCTCGCTGATCGTGGCCACGTTCTTGGGCACCATGGGGCTGCCGCATGTGCTGGTCCGCTTCTACACCAACCGGGACGGTCCGTCCGCGCGCCGGACAGCGCTGACGGTGATCGGCCTGGTCGGGGTCTTCTACCTGTTCCCGATCCTGCTCGGCGTGTTCGCCCGGCTGTACGTGCCGCAGCTGCTGATCACCGGCGCCTCCGACGCCGCGGTGGTCCTGCTGCCCGGCGCGGTGCTCGGTGGACTCGGCGGCCAACTGCTGGCAGCCCTCGCGGCGGCGGGCGCCATCGCGGCGTTCCTGTCGACGTCGTCGGGGCTGCTGGTCAGTCTCGCGGGCGTGCTCAGTACCGATGTGCTGCGCGGACGGATCCGGGATTTCCGGGCCGCCGCGCTGGTCGCCGGGCTCGTCCCGCTGACGCTGGCCTTGACCGTCGCCTCGCTCGACCTGTCCCGCACGGTCGCGCTCGCCTTCTCGGTGGCCGCCTCGACCCTGTGTCCGCTGCTGGTGCTCGGCATCTGGTGGCGTGGACTGACCGCGGCGGGCGCGGCGAGCGGCCTGCTCACCGGCGGCATCACCGCCGGGGGCGCGACGGTGTTCGCCGTCCTCGGCGGCGTCTCGCCCGAGCTGGCCGGTGGCTGGCCGTCGGCGATCGTGGACTATCCGGGCGCGGTCAGCGTGCCACTGGCGTTCGCGGTGACGATCCTGGTCAGCCTGGCGACCAAGGGCCAGGACCCGCGCGCGGTCGCGGGGATCTTCCTGCGCCTGCACGCGCCGGAACGACTCGGTATGAGCGCTGATCGCGAGCCGGAAACCGCCGCTGACCGGTGATCTCGCGCTGACCGTTCGTCGCGCCATAGCGACCGTTCACCGCACCGGCGGCCACCTTCACCGAGTGACCCACGCCACATCATCCCGCGCTCATACTCGGCACCTTACGGTCATCCCACGCACGACCCCCTCACGCTAGGACCACATCGCATGACCGAGTCAAGGCCCGAAGGAGGCAGCCTGCGTAACCACGTAGGGCCTCTCGGGCGTGCACACAAGGACGCAGCATGACCGACACCGACACCGCACAAGCGCCCGACCGGCGCACGCCGGGTGCCGACGAATGGCTCGCCGTGCAGGCGAGCCCGCAGTTCCAGGATCTGCGTAATCATCTGCGCCGCTTCGTCTTCCCGATGACCGCACTGTTCCTGCTGTGGTACCTGAGCTATGTGTTGCTCGGCGCGTACGCGCACGACTTCATGGCGGCGAAGGTCTTCGGCAACATCAACGTGGGTCTGCTGCTCGGCCTCGGGCAGTTCGTCTCCACATTCCTGATCACCGGGCTCTACGTCCGTTTCGCCAATCGTGAGCTGGACCCGCGCGCCGCGGCCATTCGCGAATCTCTCGAGGAGGGCCGCGCGTGAACATTCTCGCCGCGGACACGACGGTGGGTAACCCCGTCGCCAATATCGCCATCTTCGCGCTGTTCGTCGCGGTCACCATGGTCGTGGTGATCCGGGCCAGCCGCAACAACGCCAGTGCCGCCGACTATTTCACCGGCGGTCGTGGCTTCTCCGGTCCGCAGAACGGCATCGCCATCGCCGGTGACTACCTGTCGGCGGCCAGCTTCCTCGGCATCGCGGGCGCGATCGCCGTCTACGGCTACGACGGGTTCCTGTACTCGATCGGCTTCCTGGTCGCCTGGCTGGTCGCGTTGCTACTGGTGGCCGAGATGCTGCGCAACACCGGCAAATTCACCATGGCCGACGTGCTCAGCTTCCGGTTGAAGGAAGGCCCGGTGCGCACCGCGGCCGCGCTGACCACCTTGACCGTGTCGCTGTTCTATCTGCTGGCGCAGATGGCGGGCGCCGGCGGTCTGGTCGCGCTGCTGCTCGACATCTCCAGTCGCGCGGGCCAATCGGTCGTGATCGCGATCGTGGGCGTGCTGATGATCGTCTACGTGCTGGTCGGCGGCATGAAGGGCACCACCTGGGTGCAGATCATCAAGGCGGTGCTGCTGATCGCGGGCGCCGCGCTGATGACGGTGATGGTGCTGGCGAAGTTCGGCTTCAACTTCTCCGACATCCTCGGTGCCGCGCAGGAATCGGTGAGCGAGTCGACGAACAAGGCGGTCGCCGCCCGCGATGTGCTCGCGCCCGGCGCGCAGTACGGCGGCAGCGACACCTCGAAGCTGAACTTCCTGTCGCTGGGTCTGGCGCTGGTGCTGGGCACCGCGGGTCTGCCACACGTGCTGATGCGCTTCTACACGGTCCCGACCGCGAAAGAAGCCCGACGCTCGGTGGTCTGGGCGATCAGCCTGATCGGCGCGTTCTACCTGTTCACCCTGGTGCTCGGGTACGGCGCGGCGGCCATCGTCGGCCCGGACAAGATCCTCGCCGCGGCCGGTGGCCAGAACTCGGCGGCCCCGCTGCTGGCGTTCGAACTCGGCGGCGTGATCCTGCTCGGTGTGATCTCGGCGGTCGCGTTCGCGACGATCCTGGCGGTCGTGGCCGGTCTGACCATCACCGCCTCGGCCTCGTTCGCCCACGACATCTACGCCAGCGTGATCAAGAAGGGCAACGTCGACGAGCGCAAGCAGGTGCGGGTCTCGCGGATCACCGCCGTGGTGATCGGGGTGCTCGCGATCGGGCTCGGCATCCTGGCCAACGGCCAGAACATCGCGTTCCTGGTGGCGCTGGCGTTCGCGGTGGCGGCGGCGGCGAACCTGCCGACGATCCTGTACTCGCTGTTCTGGAAGCGCTTCAACACCACCGGCGCGCTGTGGTCGATGTACGGCGGCCTGATCTCGACCATCGTGCTCATCGTGTTCTCCCCGGCGGTGTCGGGGACCAAGACCTCGATGATCACCGGGACCGATTTCCACTGGTTCCCGCTGTCCAACCCCGGCATCGTGTCCATCCCGCTGGCCTTCGCGCTCGGCGTGGTCGGCACCTTCGCCGGTGGCCGTGGCGAGCAGGTCGACACCGCCAAGGCCGCGGAGATGGAAGTGCGGGCCCTGACCGGCGTCGGTGCGGAGAAGGCGATCTCGCACTGACGTTGCCCTGCCCGTGCCGGTGGTTCCCCCACCACCGGCACGGGTCTCACCCCTGTTCGTTCGAAGGAGATTTCTTGTGACCGGTGCAGTCACCGACCCCACCAGGCCCGACCACGCGCCCAGCTACCCGCCCGCCGCGGAGTTCGTCGCGCGGGCGAATGCCGATGCCTCGCTGGCCGAGCGGGCCACCACCGACCGTGACGGTTTCTGGGCCGAGCAGGCGAACCGGCTGCACTGGCACAAGCCCTTCACCCAGGTGCTCGACTGGAGCGATGCCCCCGTCGCGCGCTGGTTCGCCGACGGCGAGCTCAATGTCGCCTACAACTGCGTCGACCGCCACGTCATCGACGGCCACGGCGACCAGGTCGCCATCCACTGGGAAGGCGAGCCCGGCGACTCCCGCGACATCACCTACCGCGAACTGCTGGAAGACGTCTCGCGCGCGGCCAACGCGTTCACCGCGCTCGGGCTGGTGGCGGGCGATCGCGTCGCGATCTACATGCCGATGATCCCCGAGGCGATCGTGTCGATGCTGGCCTGCGCGCGTTTGGGGCTCACGCATTCGGTGGTGTTCGCCGGCTTCTCGCCGACCGCACTGCGACAGCGAGTCGACGACGCGCAGGCGCGCCTGATCGTGACGACCGACGGGCAGTGGCGGCGCGGCAAGCCCGCCCCGCTGAAGTCGGCGGTGGACGAGGCGCTCGGCGACGAGCCGACCTCGGTCGAGCATGTGCTGGTAGTGCGGCGCACCGGTCTCGACGTGCCGTGGACCGAGGTCCGCGATCTCTGGTGGGACGAAACCGTCTCGCTCGCTTCGCCTTCGCACGAGGCACGGTCCTTCCCCGCCGAACACCCCCTGTTCATCCTCTACACCTCCGGCACCACCGGAAAACCCAAAGGCATCCTGCACACCACCGGCGGCTACCTCACCCAAACCGCCTACACCCACCACAACGTCTTCGACCACAAACCCGACGACGACGTCTACTGGTGCACCGCCGACATCGGCTGGGTCACCGGCCACAGCTACATCGTCTACGGACCACTGGCCAACCGCGCCACCCAGGTCGTCTACGAAGGCACCCCCAACTCCCCCAACGAACACCGCCACTTCGAAATCATCGAAAAATACGGCGTCACCATCTACTACACCGCACCCACACTCATCCGCACCTTCATGAAATGGGGACGCGACATCCCCGACGCCCACAACCTCACCACCCTGCGCCTGCTCGGCTCCGTCGGCGAACCCATCAACCCCGAAGCCTGGCGCTGGTACCGGGAAGTCATCGGCGCCAACACAACCCCCATCGTCGACACCTGGTGGCAGACCGAAACCGGCGCCATCATGATCTCCCCACTGCCCGGCGTCACCGCCACCAAGCCCGGCGCAGCGACGGCGCCGCTGCCGGGGATCTCGGCGAAGGTGGTCGACGACGACGGCACCCCGCTCGGCAACGACGCGTCGGGTCTGCTCGTGCTGGATGAGCCGTGGCCGTCGATGCTGCGCGGGATCTGGAACGACATGGACCGCTTCCGCGAAACCTATTGGCAGCGTTTCGCTGCCGAGGGTTGGTACTTCGCCGGTGACGGGGCCAAGCTCGACGCCGACGGCGACCTGTGGATCCTGGGCCGGGTCGACGACGTGATGAACGTGTCCGGACACCGCATCTCCACCGCCGAGGTCGAGTCCGCGCTCGTCGGGCATCCGGCGGTGGCCGAGGCCGCCGTCGTCGGGGCCAGCGACACCACCACCGGGCAGGGCATCGTCGCGTTCGTCATCCTCACCGGCTCGGACGCGCCGGACGACGCGCTGGTCACCGAGCTCAAGGCGGCCGTCTCGCTGGAGATCAGCCCGATCGCCCGGCCGCGCGAGATCTATCTGGTCCCCGAGCTGCCCAAGACCCGCAGCGGCAAGATCATGCGCAGGCTGCTGCGCGATGTGGCCGAGGGCCGCGAACTCGGCGACACCTCGACGCTGGTCGACCCGACCGTGTTCGAGGCGATCGCGAAGGGATGACCCGGCGATCTGACGCTCGCGCATGTCGGATGGGCACGGCATCCGACACAGCGGGCATGCTGTGAGGGTGGAGATCCCTATGTTCCCGCTGGGCGCGGTCTTGCTGCCCGGCGAGCCGTTGTCGTTGCAGATCTTCGAGCCGCGTTATGTCGCGCTGGTCGAGGACTGCCTCGATGGCCGGCGGGAGCCGGAGTTCGGTGTGGTCCTCATCGCGCGTGGGCACGAGGTCGGTGGCGGTGAGGTCCGCACCGACCTCGGGGTCCTCGCCCGCATCACCGATGTCGTCGAGCTGTCGGGCTCACGGTTCCGGTTGCGCTGTGCGGGCACCGAGCGGATCCGGGTCGACGAGTGGCTCACCGACGCGCCGTACCCGCGGGCCGAGGTGAGCGGGTGGCCCGACGGCGTGGGCGCCGACGACAACGATCTCCTGGCCGACCTGCGCAAACGCGCCGATCGGCTGCATACGCTCACCGCGCAACTCGCGCGGCGCTCCGGGATCCGGCGGCCACCGCCGTCGGCATCGCTGGAGGACCTGTCCGACGACCCGACCGTGCGCTCCTATGAGCTGGCCGCGCGCCTGCCGATCGGACCGACCGACCGGCAGGCGGCGCTGTCGGCGCCCGACCCGTACACCCGGCTGGAGAATCTCATCGTCGCGGTCGACGACGCGATCGCGATGATGGAGTTCCGCCTGCAGTGACGGCGCTCAGCCGACGGTGATCGCGACCTTCGCCCTGGCGTGCTCGGTTTCCAGGTAGTGGATCGCGGCGGGGACCTCGTCGAGGGGGTACGTCCGGTCGATGATCGGCCGGACCCGGCCGGATTCGACCAGGTCACGGAGTTCGTCGAGCGCCGCGCTGCTCTGGTTCGCCATGGGCACCCGGATCGTGGGGCGCACGAACAGGCGACTCAGCTGGGCACGGGCCATCAGCCCGATCGGGCCGAAAAGGCTACCGCCGGTGTAGTTTCCGCCGCCGGACAGGACCAGGCTGCCGGTCGGCTCGACCAGGCTCAGCAGTTCGCGCAGGCTCCGGCTGCCTGCCAGGTCGAGGACGGTGTCGTAGCGGCCGGTCACCGTGTCACGGGTGTAGTCGACAACCCGCGCGGCGCCGAGGCCGCGGATCAGCTCGACATTGCGGGTGCTGCACACCCCGGTGACCTCGGCGCCCGCGGCGAGCGCGAGCTGCACGGCGAAGGTACCGACCCCACCGGACGCGCCGATGATCAGCACCCGGTCCCCCGCCGTGACGTGCCGCAGGCAGGTCAGCGCGGTATTGGCCGCCAGCGGCACCGCCGCCGCCTCGGCGAAGCTCAGCCCCGCGGGTTTCGCGGCGACCACCGACCGATCGACCGCCAGGTACTCGGCGAACGCGCCGCTGGTCGACTCGCCGTACACCTGCGCACCCGGCCGCAGATCCGTCACCCCGGCCCCGACCGCCTCGACGGTCCCGGCGAAGTCCCCGCCGGGAATCGGTTGCGCGGGTCCACGCCGCCCGAACACCGACCGGTCCATCCACCGCGCGATCCGCGGATCCCCCCGCATGATGTGCCAGTCCCGCGCGTTGACCGACGCCCCGCGCACCCGGACCAGCACCTGCCCGTCCCCCGCCACGGGCCGCTCGACCTGGGCCACCTCCAGCATCGCCGAAGATCCGTATACCCGCTGCACGATCGCCTTCATGAGCGTGACTGTAAGCCCGCGCCCGTCCCGGCCACATCGGGGAAGTCCCGGAGAAATCGGCCCGAATCCGGCCCGTGGTCGAACCAAGGACCCGCCGATCCCGTTGATCCGTTGAGGAGCCGCCGGACCGCCCGGCCTCCGGCTCACATCGACAGTTCCGATCGGAGTTCCACGATGACCCGTCATGAGATCCAGCTCGACCGCAGGACCGTTGTCGTCGGTGCGGGGGTGCTCGCCGCGGCCGCGACGTTGACCGCCTGCGCGGGGCAGGACGAGAGTGCGCCCGCGGGGGCACAGGCCCCCGCGGGCGGGCCGACGGGGGCGTTGGCGAAGACCGCCGATGTGCCGGTGGGAGGTGGGGTGATCGTGGGCGACACGGTGATCACGCAGCCGGCGGCGGGGACGTTCGTCGGGTTGTCCTCGACGTGTACGCACGCGGGGTGCCGGGTCGGCTCGGTCGCCGGCGGCTCGATCAACTGCCCCTGTCACGGGAGCCGGTTCGGGCTCGACGGCAGCGTCACCGCTGGTCCTGCCACGGCGCCGCTGCCGTCGAAACCGGTACGGGTGGAGGGTGATTCGATCGTGCCCGCCTAGCGGGACCGGTCAGCCCGCCGCGTTCATCATCTCGTCCATGCGGCGCTGCATCTCCTCGGGCGTGACGTCTTCGATGTGGGTCGCCACCGTCCAGCGGTGGCCCCACGGATCTTCGAAGGCGCCGGTGCGGTCGCCGTAGAACTGGTCGGTCATCGGGTTGATCTCGGTCGCGCCCGCGGCGACGGCGGCGGCGAACGCGGCGTCGGCATCGGCGAGGTAGACCATCAGGTTGACCGGCGAACCGCCGACCGCCTTCGGGTCGAGGAAACCCATCTCCGGCGCCGGGTCGCCGACCATCAGCACCGAGTCGCCGACCAGGAGTTCACAGTGCGCCACGGTGCCGTCCGGACCGGGCATCCGCATGCGCTCGGTCGCGCCGAAGACCGCGGTGTAGAAGTTGATCGCGGCCGCGGCGCCCGCGCACGAGATTCCGGGACAGATACGCGGATAACCAGCGGGAAAGGGGGAAACATCAGACATCGGATACCTCCGTGTCGCGGTTGATGCTCGGACCGTTCGAGCCTATTCCCCGCACCCGGCCGGCGAAAGACCGACGGGCGAGCGGTCTTCCGACCGGCCCGAAAGACTGGTAGAACTTGTTTCAGTTTTATTGTCTGATCCGGAGGGCCGGAACATGCGGTACGGGCTCGTGTTGTTCACCAGTGACCGGGGCATCACGCCCGCCGATGCCGCTGCGGCGGCGGAGAACGCCGGATTCGACGCGTTCTACGTCCCCGAGCACACCCACATCCCGGTGGTGCGGGCCGCCGCGCATCCGCAGACCGGCGACTCCTCGCTGCCCGACGACCGCTACCTGCGCACGCTCGATCCGTGGGTCGCGCTGGCGACGGCGGCCGCGGTGACCGAGCGGATCACCCTGTCGACGGCGGTTGCGCTGCCCGCCGAGCACCATCCGATCACCCTCGCCAAGACCATCGCCTCGCTCGACCACCTCTCCGGCGGACGGGTGGAGCTCGGCGTCGGATTCGGCTGGAACACCGACGAACTCGCCCACCACGGCGTTCCGCCGAAGAAGCGGCGCACCGTACTGCGCGAGCACCTCGACGCGATGCGCACGATCTGGTCGCAGGAGGAAGCCGCATTCGACGGCGAGTTCGTGCGTTTCGGGCCGAGCTGGTCGTGGCCGAAGCCGACCAGCCCGACGATCCCGGTCCTGCTCGGCGCGGGCGGCACCGAGAAATCCTTCGGCTGGCTGGCCCAGCACGCCGACGGCTGGATCACCACCCCGACCGAGGGCGACCTCGGCGAGAAGATCGCGCTGCTGCACCGGGTCTGGCGGGAGTCCGGCCGCGAGGGCACGCCGCGGGTGATCGCGCTCGCCGGTCGCCACGATGCCGCCCAGCTCGCGCAGTGGGAAGAACTCGGCGTCACCGAGGTGGTCTTCGGCATGCCGGACCGCTCGGCCGACGAGGTGCGCGGCTACATCGCCCATCTCGGGAGCAAGATCGCGCCGCCGGTGCCCGCCGCGGGCTGAGAGCTGTCAGCCGCGCAGTTTACGAACCTGCGCGGCGGTGAGGTCGGCGAGCACCCCCGGGTCGACGGTCTCCGGCGCGGTGACCACGACCTGGACCAGGGTGTTGCCGACCTGCACCAGGGCCGTCGAGGAAGTGAGCGTGAGCCCTTCACTGGTGGCGGTCAGCGCGAAGGCCGAGCTCGCGTCGCCCGCGGGCGGCTGGGTGAGGGCGGTGGCGCGGTAGTCGATGTGCACGCCCGCGTCGTCCCCGGTGTAGGCGGCACAGCGCCGCGGCTGCGCCTGGAGCGCGTCGAAGGCGGCCGCCAGCGCGGCATCGGGATAACTCGCGGCGTCGATATCGATCGTGGCGTAGCTGGGCCCCGCGAACTGGACCGACGCGGCGGCCGACGACCCCGGCCGCTGCTCGGCGATCGGGGTGAGCAGGCGGCCGCAATCCGGTGGATCGGTGGGCGCGGCCGGCGGCACGGCTGTGTCCTCGGCGGACGTGCGCGGCGGAATGACGCTGAAGTCGCCGGGCAGGTCTTCGGCGGCCAGCAGTCCGGCCGCGAGCTGGGCGGGATCGCGCACGACGGTGCCGCTACCCGGTGCCGCGGTGGCGGCCGCGGGGAAGGAACCGGCGGGCTCGTCGTCGGCACCGCACCCGGCGACACCGGCGAGCGCGGCGCAGGCCGACGCGGCCGCGCCCGCGCGCAGCAGGGCCGACCGCATCATTCGGTCCAGGAGACGCGGGTCGACTGGGTCTGGACGAGGGTGCTCACGCTGCGCGCGTCGCGGTAGGTCTGCTGACCGCCGACATCGATGGCGCCCGAGACCGGCAGTGGGAGACCGAGATCGACGGTGATCGTGCCGGTGCCCTCCATGACGTAGCCCTCGATGTCGAGCGAGCCCGCGTTGTTGGGCAGCATCCACACCGTCTCGGTCGGGGTCTGGGTCACCTGCAGGTCGATGGTGAGCCGGTCGCCGTCGCGGCTGGTCAGGGTGGCGGTGGTGATCTGGTCGAGGGTGACGCCGCCGGTGATCTCCTGGTGCACCGTCCACACCGCACCCACGCCGACCGGCGCGTCCGGGAACGTGATCGAGCGGTACACGGCCTGGTAGAAGGCCTGTTCCAGGGCTGCGCGCGCGGAGTTGGGAGTATCCGGTGACGGCGCGAGCCGCAGTTCGGTGATCGCGCCCAGATCGCTCATCTCCAGGCCCGCGTGCGAGCCGTCGGCGGTGGTGAACGCCTTGTTCAGGGCCGGATCCGGCGTGGTGACGGTACCGACGGTGAGGTCGACGCCGTCGGTGCCGGCGCGGGCGGTCATCGGGATGGTCAGCGCGGCGGGCGAGAAGTCGCGCACGGGCTGATCGTTGACCTGCTGCTGGATGCGGTAGTCGGTGCGCAGCGTCACCTCCTGCGTGGTGCCCGCCGGGTAGCGGGGACGCAGCAGATCGCGCGGCTCGTCGCCGGCCGACACCAGAGTGGTGACCGCCGCCGTGATCGGCACCGTCACTTCCTTACCGATGCCCAGCGGCTCGAGGCCCTCGACATCGGCGGGCGATGCCGACCGGTCGGCGCACCCCGCGCCGAAGGTCGCGAACCCGAGCACGAGCGCCACGAGTAACACCCCGGGACGCGCGATGCGGGGTAAGCGAGAACTAGACAACACCGTCACAGCCATCAGCGTACGACCGCTTCCTGAGTAACAGCTGGGACTCCCGGGCACCGCGGCGCAGCACCGATCGCCACTAGGGAATGATGGTCGCGTGAGTGAAGACCGGCCATCCGACAACGCTGCCGTTCCCGAGACAGGCGACGACTCGGCGGCACCGGCCCCCGAGGTCGCGCCCGAGGCCACCGGAACGGACAAACCCGCTGGTCGCCGCCGCTTGACGACGCTGCTGATCATCGCCGCCGTGCTGTTCGGCCTCGACCTGCTGACCAAGTGCCTCGCCGTCGCCTTCATCGATCCGGGCGAATCGGTGCCGATCATCGGCGATTTCGCGCGCTTCACCCTGGTCCGCAACCCGGGCGCGGCGTTCTCGATGGCGACCGGCATGACCTGGCTGCTGACCCTGATCGCCGCGGCCGTGGTGATCGGCGTCATCCGGATCGGGCGCACGCTGCGCTCGCTGTGGTGGGCGATCGGCCTCGGCATGGTGCTCGGCGGCGCGCTGGGCAACCTGGTCGACCGGATCTTCCGCTACCCCGGCCCGCTGCAGGGTCACGTCGTCGATTTCGTCGCGGTGGGCTGGTGGCCGGTGTTCAACGTGGCCGACTCGGCCATCGTCTGCGGCGCGATCCTGCTCGTCGCGCTCACCGTGTTCGGCTTCGAGCCGGACGGCACCCGCAGCGGTCGCAAACACACCGAGGAGACCGCATGAGGGAAACAAGGACGATGCCCGTTCCCGACGGGCTGGACGGGATGCGGGTCGACGCGGGCCTGTCCCGGCTGCTCGGATTGTCGCGCACCGCGGTCGCCGCACTGGCCGAGGAAGGTTCGGTACAGCTCGACGGTCTCGCCGCGGGCAAATCCGACCGGCTGACCGCGGGCGCGTGGCTGGAAGTGGTCTTCCCCGAACCGAAGCGCGAGCTGACCGTGGAGGCCACCCCGGTGGAGGGGATGAAGATCCTCTACGCCGACGACGACATCGTCGCGGTGGACAAGCCGATCGGCGTGGCCGCGCACACCGGCGTCGGCTGGACCGGCCCGACCGTGGTCGGCGGCCTGGCCGCGATGGGCTACCGCATCTCCACCTCGGGCGCGCACGAACGGCAGGGCATCGTGCACCGTCTGGACGTGGGCACCTCGGGCGTGATGGTGGTCGCCCAGTCCGAGCACGCCTACACGATGCTCAAGCGCGCCTTCAAGCAGCGCACGGTCGACAAGCAATACCATGCCCTGGTGCAGGGACATCCCGATCCGAGCAGCGGCACCATCGACGCGCCGATCGGGCGGGCGCGCGGCAACGACTGGAAGTTCGCGGTCACCGGGGACGGCAGGCCCAGTGTCACCCACTACGACACGATCGAAGCCTTCCAGTCGGCCAGCCTGCTCGATGTCCATCTGGAAACCGGTCGCACGCACCAGATCCGGGTGCACTTCTCCGCCGTCCGCCACCCCTGTGCCGGTGACCTGACCTACGGCGCCGACCCGACCCTGGCCAAGCGCCTCGGGCTGGAACGGCAGTGGCTGCACGCGCGGCAGCTCGGTTTCCACCATCCCGCCGACGGTCGCTGGCTCGAGATCACCAGCGAGTACCCGGCCGACCTGGCGGGCGCACTGGACGTATTGCGCAATGCCTGACGACCCGCGGTCGTCCGAACCGGCGCCGGAGACGGCGCCGGACGACCGCGGGAGCGCCCAGGACCGCCGATTGCCGGGGCGGACGGCGCTGTACATCGCCGCTGCCGTCGTGCTGACCGTGGTCGTCGTCGTGCTCGGCATCCTCAATCCGCGCCCGTCCCTGGGCGTGACGACCGATCGGCTCGGTCCCGCCCAGGGCGAGCAGGTCGAGGACTATCTGCGCGAGGCCCGCGCCTCCCTCGACGGCACCGGCACCGATCCGCACTGGGCGCTCGTGTCGTTCACCGATTACCTGACCGCGCAACAGATTCCGGCCGCCGCCGACGGCCTGCGGGTCGCGGGCGTGATCCAGCACGTCCCGATCGACCGGGTGCAGACACCGGTGATCACCGTCGCGACACCGGCCGGTGACGAACCCGCCCTGCGGTCCGCCGACGCGGCGGCCGGACTGGTGGCCGCCCAGCGATTCCGTGATCAGCGCAGCGCCGACATCGCCCGCGTCACCGAGGCCAGGCTGCGCGCGGGCTGCGCGTGCACCGCCGGACTGGTCGTGCGCGGCACGCTGCCCGAATTGCGTGCGCTGGCAACACGACCCGGCGTCCGCGCGGTACAGGCGCTGCCCGCCGACGCGATCGCGGGCCGCTTCGCGGTGGCGCCGCTGCTGCCGCAGTCGACCGGGGTGATCGCGCCGACACCGGACGACGCCCCCGTCCCCACCGAGTGACCCTCAGCACCGCTGTTCCGGCCCGGCTACGCTCACGACGCCCGGGCCGGCGAGGACGGGCATCGTGGCGAAGTCCGGCTCACTCGGGCAGGGTGACCACACCGTCGAGGTAGCGGCGGCAGCGCCCGAGCAGCAGTACCCGATCGTCGGCGAGCTCGGCACGCAGGGTCCCACCGCGCCGGGAGAGCTGACGGGCGGTCAGCGTGGTGCGGCCCAGCTCGCGACTCCACAGCGGGACCAGCTGGGCGTGCGCCGAACCGGTGACGGGATCTTCCGGGATGCCGACACCGGGGGCGAACAGCCGGGAGACGACGTCGGTGGCGGTGCCGGGCGCGGTGATGATCGCGCCGCGGGCCAGAGCCGGGAAGGCGCCGAGATTCGGTGTGGCGGTGCGGACTTCGTCTTCGGAGGCCAGGACGATGACCTCGTCCTGACCGGTGTAGGCGCGGATCGGGGTGACGCCGAGGGCGGCGACCAGGGCCGGATCGGGGTCGACCCGCACCGAGGCGAGCGCGGGTAGATCCAGGACGTACTCGTCGTCGTCGGTCCGGTCGACGTGCAGCCAGCCGGAGCGGGTGTAGAAGCTGACCCGATCGTGCTCGGGATGCAGGTCCTCGATGATCTGGGTAGCCGAGGCGAGAGTGGCGTGCCCGCACATGTCCACCTCGACCGCCGGGGTGAACCAGCGCAGGTGGAAGGCGGGCCATTCGCCAGGCGGGCCGCCGGCGTCCGGGGGTAACTCGGAGGTGTAGAACGCGGTCTCGGCGAGGTTGTTCTCCTCGGCCAGCTGTTGCAGCAGCGCGTCCGGCAGCCAGCGGGGCAGCGGCATGACCGCGGCCGGGTTGCCCGAGAACGGTGCGTCGGCGAACGCGTCGATCTGGTGCAGCAATACCTCCATAGTGCGCAAAGGTACTCCAACACCGAATGTGCGTCCGGCGCAAGGGTTCTCGAGGCAAACCCGGCCTGGTCAGCGCGCCGTCAGGCGCCCTGGGCGCCCACCGCGGGCACGAACTTGCCGGTGTCGCCGGACAGCCGCGACTGCACCCACCACGCCAGCTCCACCAGCACGATGCCGACCGCGCCGCAGACGAACGCGGCCAGGGTCAACCGCGGGTTCGACGGGTCGAGCTTGAAGAACTCCCGGGTGAACGGAATCGTGAACAGCGCGATGTAGGCGAGCACCGACACCGCGATCAGCACCACCTTCCACCACACGTACGGCCGGGCGACCAGTGCCAGCACCCACACCGCGATCATGATCAGGGTGATCAGCGCGGTGGTGCCCGCCTGGATCTTCTGCGTCTCCGAGGCTTCCGGCCCGGCGTAGGCGATGAGGTAGGACACGAACGTCGCGACGCCGATCACCACGCCCGAGGGCACCGCCAGGCGCATGACCCGGCCGACGAAGCCGGTGCGGGCGCGCTCGTTGTTCGGCGCCAGCGACAGGATGAACGCCGGGATGCCGATGGTGAACCAGGCGGCGATGGTGACGTGGCGCGGCAGGAACGGATACCCGATCGGGTCGTAGCCGAAGATCTGCGAACCGACACCGGCCAGGCCGACCAGGAACGCCAGCAGCACCGAGTACACGGTCTTGGTGAGGAACAGATTCGAGACCCGCTCGATATTGCCGATCACCCGGCGGCCCTCGCCCACCACGTACGGCAGGGTCGCGAACTTGTTGTCCAGCAATACGATCTGGGCCACCGCGCGCGTGGCCGGGCTGCCCGCGCCCATCGCGACGCCGATGTCGGCGTCCTTGAGGGCGAGCACGTCGTTGACGCCGTCACCGGTCATGGCGACGGTGTGCCCGCGCGACTGCAGCGCACCGACCATGGCGCGCTTCTGGTCCGGGCGCACGCGACCGAAGGTGGTGTCGCGCTCGAGCACGTCGGCGAGCGCGTCGCGGTCCTCGGGCAGCGAGCGCGCGTCGACCGCGTGGTCGCCGCCGGGCAGGTCCAGCGAGGAGGCCACCGCGCCGACCGAGACGGCGTTGTCGCCGGAGATCACCTTGATCGAGACATGCTGGCTCGCGAAGTATTCCAGCGTGCCCTTGGCATCGGGGCGGACCCGCTGTTCGAGCACGACGAGCGCGGCGGGCTCGACCCGGCCGGGGGCGTCGTCGGCGTCGACCGGGCGGTCGGAGCGGGCCAGCAGCAGCACGCGCAGGCCCGAGGAGCCGAGGTCTTCGGCGCGCTCGGCGTCGGCGGAGGCGGGATCGAGCAGCACGTCGGGTGCGCCGAGCAGCCAATCACCGTGGGCGCCATAGGAGATGCCGCTCCACTTCTTGGCCGAGGAGAACGGGGCGATGGCGGTCTGCGGCCAATCCGGTGAGTCGGGGAAGGCCTCGGCGATGGCCTGCACGCTCGCGTTCGGGCGTGGATCGTCGCCCGCCAGCGCGGCCAGCACCTGCCGGACCTGGTCCTCGTCGAACGCGCCGAGCGGTTCGATCTGCGACAGGCGCATGCCGTTCTCGGTCAGGGTGCCGGTCTTGTCGGCGCACACCACGTCGACGCGGGCCAGGCCCTCGATCGCGGGCAGTTCCTGCACCAGGCAGTTGCGCTTGCCCAGGCGTACCACGCCCACCGCGAACGCGATGGAGGTCATCAGGACCAGGCCCTCGGGCACCATCGGCACCAGCGCGGCGACCATGCCGGTGACGGCGGGTCGCCAGGACTCCTTGCTGGAGACCAGCTGGTTGTAGATGCTCAGCGCGCCCGCCGGGATCAGCAGGTAGGTGATGAACTTGAGGATCTTGTCGATGCCGGAGCGCAGTTCCGAGTGCACCAGGGTGAACTTGCTGGCCTCCTCGGCCAGCTTGGCCGCGTAGGCGTCCTTGCCGACCTTGGTCGCGCGGTAGGCGCCCGAGCCCGACACCACGAAGCTGCCCGACATCACCGGGGCGCCCACACCCTTGTGGATCGGGTCGGCCTCACCGGTGAGCAGCGATTCGTCGACCTCGAGCGCGGCGGCTTCCTCGATCTCGCCGTCGACGACGATCTGGTCGCCGGCGCCCAGCTCGATCAGGTCGTCGAGGACCACCTCGCCCGGGGCGACCTCGTGGGCGACACCGTCGCGGCGCACCGTCGGCTTGGCCTGACTCACGATCGCCAGCTGGTCCAGCGTCCGTTTGGCCCGGATCTCCTGGATGATGCCGACCGCGCTGTTGGCCACGATGAGCAGGCCGAACATGCCGTCGATGATCGAGCCGGTGGACAGCACCAGCAGGAACAGCACGCCCAGAATGGCATTGATGCGGGTGAAGACATTCGCGCGCACGATCTCGCGCACGGACCGGCTGGCTCTGGCCGGTACATCGTTGGTTCGCCCGTCGCGGCGTCGTTCCTCGACCTGTGCTGCGGTGAGCCCGGTCGCCGCGGGCTCCTGCACGGAAATGGACATGCTCGTCAGGCTACGTCAGTCGTAACATGGGATGAATGCAGCGCAGCCCCTCTCCGCCCGGTGTCGTCTTCGGTACCGGCGCCTATCTGATCTGGGGCATGTTCCCCGCGTTCTTCGGGTTGCTGGCGTTCGCGTCGGCGGCCGAGGTGGTGGCCCAGCGCATCATCTGGACGCTGGTCGTCGTGTTGATCGTGCTCGCGCTGGCCGGGCGGCTGCGGGAGATGCGCGGGATCGACGCGCGGACCTGGCGGCTGGCGGCGGCGGCCTCGGCGGCGATCGCGATCAACTGGGGCACCTATGTGTACGGCGTGAATTCCGGGCAGGTCGTGGAGTGCGCGCTGGGGTACTTCATCAATCCGCTCGTCACCGTGGCGTTCGGCGTGGTGCTGTTCCGGGAACGGCTCACCCGCGCGCAGTGGCTGGCGCTGGGACTGGGCGCGCTGGCGGTGGTGGTGCTCACCGTCGACTACGGCAGGCCGCCGGTGATCGCCCTGGTGCTGGCCTGTTCGTTCGCCACCTACGGACTGGTCAAGAAGGTGATCAAGCTCGACGCGCTGCGCGGCATCGCCGCCGAGGGCATCGTCGCCGTCCCGTTCGCCCTGGCCTTCCTGATCGCGCTGATGGCCACCGGCCGCACCGAATTCACCTCCACCCCCGCACATTTCGGTCTGATGCTGGCCACCGGCCCGGTGACCCTGATCCCGCTGCTGCTGTTCGCGGTCGCCGCCCAGCGCGTCCCGCTCTCGACCATGGGCATCCTCCAGTACCTCACCCCGGCCCTCCAGATGGCCTGGGGCGTCGCCGTCATGCACGAACCCATGCCCGCCTCCCGCTGGGCCGGCTTCGCCCTCATCTGGGCCGCCCTGGCCGTCTTCACCACCGACGCCCTGCGCCGTGCCCGCCGCACCCGCCGCGATACCCCGGCCCCGGCTCCCGCCGACGAGGTCGCCACGTCCTGACCGGGCCGGATCCGCCCGCCGACACGGGCGCGCCGGGGGGCGAAAGCTTGGTGTGTCGCACAATCCGACCGGTAGGCTCGACAGCTGGACACACGGAGAGCGGGCGCCCGAGAGGGGTGGATTTCTGTGCATGATGCGGGGTTCTCTGATCGGGTGGCGGGGGTACTCGTCGGTGGGGCCGCGGGGGACGCGCTGGGGGCGGGATACGAGTTCACGGTGCCGGGGCCGGGGGTGGTGATCGACATGGTCGGGGGCGGACCGTTCCGCTGGGCGCCGGGCGAGTGGACCGACGACACCTCGATGGCGCTGGCGATCGTGCTGGCGGCGGTGAACGGGCCCGGTATCGATCTGGACGCGGTCGCGGCGGGGTTCCTCGCCTGGTACGACTCCGTGCCGCCCGATATCGGGAACCAGACCCGGACTGTGTTGTCGGCCCGGCCGTCCTCGGCGCTGAGCATGCAGGCGGTGGCGATGTCGCTGTCCGGCCGCACCGGCGGCAACGGCTCGCTCATGCGGACCGCGCCGGTCGCGCTGGCCTATCTCGACGACGCCGCGGCCTGCGTCGCGGCGGCGGGCCGGATCGGCATGCTGACGCACTACGACGAGCACGCCGTCGAGGCGTGCAAGATCTGGACCTACGCCGTTCGGCACGCGGTGCTGCACGCCGATTTCGAGGGCGTGCGCGAATACGTCGGCGGCTCACGGCAATCCGGGTATTGGCACGACCGCCTCGACGAAGCGGAGAAGGGCACCCCGGCCGACTTCCCGAACAACGGCTGGGTGGTGCACGCCCTGCAAACGGCGTGGTGGGCCATCACCAGCACCGACCAGTCGACGCCCGAGCACCTGCCCCGCGCACTGGAAGCCTGCGTGCGCGCGGGCAACGACACCGACACCACCGCCGCCATCGCCGGTGGTCTGCTCGGCGCCCGCTGGGGCGCGTCGGCGGTCCCGGCGCGCTGGCGGGCGCTCCTGCACGGCTATCCCGGTCTGACCGGAGCCGATCTCCCGGATCTCGCCCAGCGCATCGCCGCCCACGCCCGCTGAGAAGAACGTGAGGCGCTGCCCGGCCGTGCGCCGATGACGAACGGCCCCGGCGCGACCACAACTCCGCGCCGGGGCGGCCCGCCTACCAGGTGGTGATGATCGGGCCGGGAGTCCAGGTCCCCCAGCGGTTCTCCGCGTCGACCTGCGGTCGGGCCGGGACAGCTGCGGTGTCCAGCGGCAGGTACTGCTCGATCGAACCCCAGTCCCGATCCCAAGCGTGGTTCAGGTAGGTCGGCAGCGTACGGGCGGTGAACAGCAGCTGGGTCCAGCCGAGCGGCCCACCGCCTTCGTGGCTCTGCCACAGGTTGGTAATGGTGGCGCCGTTGCGGTCGGGCAGGATGCGGTACTCGGGTATGTCGGCGATGCCGTTGTAGGTCGGCAGGTGGTTCTGGCACGGGAAGTGCAGGCCCACCTCCCAATCCAGCAGCACAGGGGTCTCACGGCCGACAAGGGCACTGAGCGTGGTGGTTTGCGGCATCCGCGGCGGGGTGACCGCCAGCCACTGATCGGGTCCCAGATCCTTGTCCTGCGCGACCAACCGCACCACGCTGGTGTCGGCGGGCAGCTGGTCGAGCGGGACGCGCAGGTTGCGCCACATGGGCGCGGGACCGATGTCGATCGGCGCGACCTGACCGGTCACCGTGACGGTGCCGTCGGCGGCCGCGGTGCCGTATTCGACGGCCAGTTCCTGACCGGGGTGCACGATGCCGTCGGCGTCGACGGAGCGGATCCGGCCCGCCACCGACACCGCGAGCAGCGGACCGCGCGGGCCGTCGGGCAGGCGGAACCAGCCGGTGGTCAGCGCGGCGGGCTCCTGCGCGCCGGCGCGGTAGCTGCCCAGCACGGGCGTGGTCGCCGGGTCGAGACCGAACGGCAGGGCCAGCGAACCCTGCCGGGACTCCGAACCCGCCGAAGTCGACGCGTCGCGTAGCTTGTCGGGATCGTCGGAGACCGAATTCGCCTGGCCCGTAGTCGATTCCACCTCGTCGGAGGTGAGGACCGGAGCCACGCCGTCGGGCCGGAACCCGGTCGAGTCGCCGGCCATGGCGGTCGCCACGTCGCCGGTCAGTGGCGCGAGCATCGACGCGTTCGGGTCGGTCTCGACGAGCACCTCGTCGGCCATGCCGCAGCCGCCACCGAAGGCGGCCTCGAGGTTCGAGCCGGCCAGCGAGTAGGCCGGGTATTGCGCGAGGGTCGCCTTCGCGAAGGAGGCCACCTCGAACAGCACCATCATCGCGGCGACCACGGCGAGCACCGGCACCCGTGCCAGCCGCCCCGACCGGGTCGAGGGGCTCGGATGAATGTGGAACCACGCGGCGATCGCCAGGCACAGCACGGTCAGGCCGACGAACGCGGTCGAGATGCCGTAGCCCGCGACGCTCGGCGGCTTGTCCCACCAGGGAATACCCCACGACGAGACGTACCAGTAGCCGTTGGCGCCGACGAAGGTCATCGACAGCGCGAAGAAGACGGCCGCGGCGAACAGCGCGCGGTTGCGCAGCGGCCGCAGCACGGCCGGGCTCACCGCCACGGCGGTCACCGCGGCGACACAGGTGGCCAGGCCGGCGAACACGCCGAACTGGTGGGTCCACTTGGTCGGCGAGAACATCATCAGCACCATGGCGGCGAGGGTGATGCCGAGCAGCCTGCGGGTCGGGCCGACCGCGGTGCCGGGGATGTGCCCGCCGCGGCGCAGCATGGTGGCCGCGCAGACGATCAGCCCGAGCAGCATGGCGAAGACACCGAAGCGGCGGGTCAGCCAGCCGTCGGCATTGAGCTGCAGCAGGTACTGGTAGCGCAGGAACTCGAAGAACCAGGACTCCCCCGGCCCGATCTTGCCGTGCACCTCGAACATCTCCCGCACGCCGGCCAGGGTCCGGTCGGCGAACACGACCGTCAGCACCAGCGTGCCCGCGGCCAGGATCGGCAGCACCTGCGCGAGGTAGCCCACCGTCTTCGCCCGCCGCACGATCACCGCGGTGACGACGCGGGCACCGGCCACGAGCGCGCCCAGGCAGATCAGGCCCGACGGCGCCCCGGTGAGGGTGAACGCGGCGACGATCACCGCGACCGCGAACGGCAGCAGCCGCCGGGTCGCGATGGCCCGCTCGACCGAGACCCAGGTGACCAGCACGCCCAGCGCGACGACGAACTCCGCGCGCAGGCCGTTGTTGTAGGGCAGCCAGAACGCCAGGAACACCAGCGCCGCGGTCCAGGTCGCGGCCCGCTGACGGCGCACGGCCGTCCCGAGCCGGGGCAGCACCTCGCGGCTGATCAGCCACCAGGTCAGCAGGCCCGCGCCGAGGGCGGGCAGCCGCACCAGCGGGCTGACGGCGGAGATATGGGTGATCCAGCCGATGATGTCGGTGTAGGGCGTGTAGAACGGCCCCTCGTCGACGCTGAACCAGCGGTAGTAGTTCGACATGTTGCCCGAAGAGCGAGCGCCCCTGGCCATTCCGAGGATGTAGCCGTCGTCGGAGGTGTTGGCGCCGATGAAATGCCAGACGACCAGGACCGCGAATACCAGCCAGTCGACCGGCCGCAGACGCCACCAGCGCTGCGGCAGGAACCGGCGGGCCGAGCGGCCGTCGAGCGCGTCCAGGCGGTGCAGCGCGAACAGCGAGAGCGCGGTCGCGAGCAGGCACAGCACGATCACGCCGAGCTTGAGCCAGGTCGGCGAGGTGATGTAGCGCGAGTCGGCAACCACCCGCACATCCAGCCCCGCGGGCGGCGGGCCGGTCAGCTCGCTGAAGACGCCGACCACCTGCGGACGCAGGTCGGTGGGCAGCACCGCGCCGGACGCGCCGAGACCGGTCGCGGTGACCGCGGCTTCCTGCGGCGTGAGGGCGACGGAGATCGCGCAGCCGCTGCCCAGGACCTCGGCCAGCGGCACCGTCCACAGCAGCGTCGACCGGGAGACCACGTCGACGCGCCCCGCGCGTTCGGGCGTGTCGGCGACGACCTTGACGACGAAGCCGTACTTCTCCATGTCGGCCGACTGATGCGGGATCGTCGACACCGCGACGCCACCGGTCTCGGCGAGCGCGCTCAGCGCCGCGCACGGCACGGTCGCCGTCAGCTCGGCGGGCGCGTAGGCGACGAGCGGGGATTCGATCGAGGTGGTCGCGCCGCGCTGCGGCCAGGAGATCGTCGCGGTGTCGACCCGGACCGGCAGGAACGGGACGGCGATCGCGCTGAGGACACCGACGAGCGCGGCGACGATCGCGACGATGCGCACCCAGCGGTCGGGCCGAGCCCGTCGCACGGAGTCCGCAACATCCTCGGGCGGATGCCCCTGCCGCACGATCGTCTCTACCACGGGGCCCGATAGTAGCTGCGCGGACGACGGCTCGCGAAACACGTGCTGGTCACTCGCGATCGAGCAGGGTCGCTCAACGCGCGAACCCCGGCCTCGACGAGGTCGGGGCCGGGGTTCGCGGCGGGAGAATCAGGCGCAGGCGACCGACTGCTGCCCCAGGTTGGTGAGCATGCCGCAGGCCCAGGTCTTCTGGACCTTCCACTTGCCGTCCTCGGCCACGAACGGCACATCCACGACATTGGTCTGACCGTTGAGGGTGAAGTCGGCCTTCGCGTTCACGCTGTCACCGAACGAGGTCACCTCGGTGACCTGCACCTGCACACCGGCGTCCGTGGCCGCCACGGCCAACCGGTTCGGCAGCTCGGGATCGGCCGCGCCACCCTGCACGAAGTCCAGCTTCTGCTCGTTCGGGATCGACGGATCCAGCGCGGTGGTCAGCTGCTCGTTGAGCTGCTCCACGGTCGGCACCGCGGGCAGGTTCGCAGCGGTCGTGGCCACGGCCTTGGCGCTGGTGGTGGTCTTGGAGGCGGGCTTGTCACCCTTGTCGTCGCTGCACGCGCTCAGGCCGAGTGCGGCGACCACTGCCAGTCCGGCGATCGCGACACGTCCGGTCGTACGAAGCTTCAACTGCTCGTCCTTTGCGTTCGAGGTGGGAGTGGTTCCATCGCGGTAGCCGAGGCTACTTCACGTGAGGCTGTCGAGCGGATCTGCCCGCGTCAGATCCTTGTCGTCGGCTGGAAACGTACGCGCCGGGCCGGGGCCTGTCGAGCTGGTCTCGAATCGGACCGTCACCACGCCGTACCCCGCACCCTGGACCCAGCCGTGACCGAAGTCGGGGTGACTCACGTCCATACCGGGAAACCATTGTCCGGCAAGCGGATCGGGGGTGTCGACGGGCTCGCCGGGCGGTGGGGTTTCCTCGACCTGCTCGACGCTCAGGTCCTCGGGGACGGCCTGATCCAGTTCGGGGAACAGCGATTCCTGGCGGACCAGCGACAAACCGCCGTAGCCGACGCCGACGAGCCGGATCGGGCCGAGTTCGGCCGGGTCGATCGCCGAGCGTTGCGCGGCGGCGGCCAGCGTGGTCAGGTCGGCGGTGGCGTAGGGCAGGGTGAACGACCTGGTCACGATGCTCATGTCGGACTTCTTGAGTTTGAGCACCACGGTGCGGGCGGCGCGGCCGTCGCGCTCGAGCCTGCGGTGCGCGGCCGCCGCCATGGCGGTGATGGCCGTGCGCAGGTCGGGCAGGGTGACGATGTCGCGCTCGTAGGTGTTCTCGGCGCTGATCTGTTTGGCCTCGGCCCGTTCGGTGACCGGACGGTCGTCGATGCCGCGGGCGAGCCGGTGCAGGGCCGCGCCGATACTGCCGCCCAGGATCGAGGCGGCCTCCGATTCCGGCAGCGCGGCGAAGGCGCCGACCGTCTCGATGCCGAGACTGCGCAACCGGCTCTCCGCGACCGGGCCGATCCCCCACAGTTTGCGCACCGGCAGCCCGGCCAGCAGCCCGCTCTGTTCGGCCGGGGAGATCACCCGCATGCCGTCGGGTTTGGCCAGGCCGGAGCCGATCTTGGCGAGCTGCTTACCGGTACCGGCGCCGATCGAGGCGGTGAGCCCGGTGCGCGCGGTGACCAGGGCCCGCAGCATGGCGCAGTACTCCTCGACCTCGGCCACGCTCGCGCCCGCCAGTTCGGCGGGTTCGGCGAACGCCTCGTCGAACGACAGCGTCTCCAGCACCGGGATCCGGCTGCGCAGCGTGTCGAACACCGCGGCGCTGAGCACCGAGTACACCGCGCCGCGCGGCGGCACCACCACCGCCGACACGCCGATCAACCGCCGGGCCTGATGCATCGGCATGGCCGAGCGGGCGCCGTAGACCCGCGCCTCGTAGCTGGCCCCGGCGACCACCCCGCGCTGTCCCGCGCCACCGACGAGCACCGGCCGGCCGCGCAGGGTCGGCCGGGTGAGCTGTTCGACCGAGGCGAAGAACGCGTCCATATCGATGTGCAGCACCCAGCGGCGGGCGGTGACCGCCGCATCCGCCCTGGCCGGGGCGCCTGCGGTGTTGGCGTCGGTGCTCACGCCCGCAATCTACGCGGCGCCGCCGACACATTTTCACCAGCCGGATGACAGCCGTGGCACAGCGATCACCCAGCCGGATATGTGATGATCGGGGGATGAAGATCCGCAAGGCTGTCATTCCGGCTGCGGGAATCGGCTCCCGGCTGCTTCCGCTGACCAAGGCGACGCCGAAGGAGATGCTGCCGGTCGGCGACAAGCCGGTCATCGAGCACACCGTCCGGGAACTGGTCTCCTCCGGGATCACCGACATCACCATCGTCGTGAGCAGCGGCAAGTCGCTGATCCAGGACCACTTCCGCCCCAACCCGGCGCTGGTCGCGCAGCTGCGCGCCGACGGCAAGTCCGCCTACGCCGACGCGGTCGAGGAAGTCGGTGAGCTCTCGCGCGCCGGCCACATCACCTACCTCGACCAGCACGGTCCGTACGGCAACGGCACGCCGGTCCTCAATGCCGCGCGTCACCTGGGCGACGAGCCGATGCTGGTGCTGTGGCCCGACGACGTCTTCGTCGCCGAGGTGCCGCGCGCCCAGCAGCTCATCACCGCCTACGAGTCCACCGGCTGCCCCGTGCTCGCCCTGCTGCCGATGGCACCGGGTGAGTCGCAGCGCTACGGCGTTCCGGTGGTCCGCGAGGACCTCGACGACGGACTGTTGCGCATCTCCGGCCTGATGGAGAAGCCCAAGCCCGAGGACGCGCCGTCGGCCTACGCCGCCATCGGCGGGTACGTGGTGACCCCGGGCATCATCGAGGAGCTGCAGACCCAGACCGAGAACTGGTACACCCACCAGACCGGCGAGGTCTACCTGACCGACGCGATCAACAACTACGCCGCCAACCACGCGGTGTACGGCCAGGTCATCCAGGGTCGCTGGTACGACACCGGCAACCCGGCCGACTACCTGGTCGCCCAGTTCGCCTCGGCGCTGGCGCATCCCGAGTACGGGCCGCTGCTGCGCCAGCTGATCGACTGACGCTCAGAAGCGCCGGATCGTGAAGATGTCGAATTCCCGCAGGGGATGCAGCCCGACCGGAACGCCCCAGTCGTGGGCGTCGAGGATCTGGCCCAGCCCCGCGTAGATGCCGACGTGCGAGCCGTCGCCGTTGAGGATGACGACATCACCGGGCGCGAGCCCGCGGAAGGTCACCGGCATGCCGACCTTCGCCTGCTCCCAGGTGGTGCGCGGCAGGTCGACGCCGACCTGGCGGAAGGCCCACTGCACCAGCGCCGAGCAGTCCCACGCGTGGGGTCCCATGGCGCCCCACTCGTAGGGTTTGCCGATCTGGGTGGCGGCGGCGGTGAGTGCGCCGATCCCGGTCGCGCTGGGTAACGGGATCGCGCCGGAGCCACTGGAGCTGCCGGACGAGGAGCCGCCCGAGCCCGACGCGCTCCCGGTCTGTGACCAGGCGGGCCCGGCGAGGACGAGGGTGATGATGGTGGTGGCGACGAACCCGAAGGCCAACCGTCGCAGGACTTTTCGCCGCATATGCTGTTCCGCCTCCCCGCGATTCCTACCTGACGTAAGAGCGTGGCGGGAAACTCGCCGGGCCGAGGTCCCGGTGTCGGGCGTACCCGGCGAGCTACCCGTGTTCGGACGAGATCAGACGTAACACACAGCTACTGTCGCCTCAGCGGTTCCATGCGCATCAGCAGTAACACTTCGATTGTGCGGGAAGTTCCGACCGCTGTCACGCGTTTCAGCAACTTTCCAGCATCGTTACGATCGGCGGAGCCGGCGCACACGAACGGGGCGGGACCGAAAGTCGGTCCCGCCCCGTCGTTGTCGCCGGTCAAGCCTTGCGGACCTGGGCCTTCACGCCACCGGTGAGTTCGGCGGCCTCGGCGACCGTCACACCGAAATCGAGCGTGGTGGCGAGGACTTCACCGGCGATCAGCTCGCGATGGGTCTGCGCCCAGGCCAGCCGCTCGGCCGGGACCTCCAGGATGACGGTGATCCGGTCCGACACCTCGAGGCCCTGCGCCTTGCGGGTCTCCTGCAGATCGCGGATGAGGTCACGGGCCCAGCCCTCGGCCTCCAGTTCCTCGGTGACCACCGAGTTCAGCACCACCAGGCCGGCATTGCCGGGCAGGGCGGCGGTGGACTCGGGTTCGGCGGCCACCAGGCGCTGGGTGTACTCCTCGGGCAGCAGGGTGATCCCGGCGGCAGTGACGACACCCTCGGCGGATTCGCTCCACTCCCCCGCCTTGACCGCCTTGATCACCGTCTGGACCTCTTTGCCCAGCCGCGGGCCGGCGGCGCGCGCGTTCACGACCAGCTCGAAGCGGCCGTGCGCGTCGACGTCGGTGGTCAGGTCGACCTTCTTGACGTTGACCTCGTCGGCGATCAGCTCGGTGAACGGCGTGAGCCGTTCCGCGTCGGCCGCGGCGATGGTGACCTCCGCCAGCGGCAGCCGCACCCGCAGGTTCTGCGCCTTGCGCAGGCTGAGCACGGTGGAGCAGACCACCCGCACCTCGTCCATCGCGGCGACGAGCTCGGGATCGTGCGGCAGCTCGGTCTCGGCGGGCCAGTCGGCCAGGTGCACCGAGCGCTCACCGGTGAGCCCACGCCAGATGACCTCGCTGATCAGCGGCAGCAGCGGCGCGGCGAGGCGGGTGACCACCTCGAGCACCGTGTGCAGCGTGTCCACCGCGTCGCGATCCTCGGACCAGAACCGCGAACGCGACCGGCGCACATACCAATTGGTGAGCGCGTCGGCGAACGAGCGCAACTCGTCGGTGGCACCGGCGATGTCGTAGGTCTCGAGCGCCTCGGTGATCACGTCCCGGGTTACCGCGAGTTTGGCCAGGATGTACCGGTCCAGCACGTGCGGCGAATCCGTGCGCCACACACCGGGCTTCGAGGCGTAGAGCTGCAGGAAGGTCCACGCGTTCCACAGCGGGCGCAGCGCGTGGCTGACGCCCTCGCGGATGCCGCGCTCGGTGACGATGAGGTTGCCGCCCCGCAGGATCGGCGAACTCATCAGGAACCAGCGCATCGCGTCGGAACCGTCGCGGTCGAAGACCTCGTTGACGTCGGGGTAGTTGCCCTTCGACTTCGACATCTTCAGGCCGTCGTCGCCCAGCACGATGCCATGCGCGGCAACGGTTTTGAACGCGGGCGAGTCGAACAGCGCGGTCGCGAGCACGTGCAGCGTGTAGAACCAGCCGCGGGTCTGCCCGTTGTACTCGACGATGAAATCGCCGGGGAAGTGACTGTCGAACCACTCCTTGTTCTCGAACGGGTAGTGCACCTGGGCGAACGGCATCGAGCCCGACTCGAACCAGCAGTCGAGCACCTCCGAGACCCGGCGCATGGTCGACTTGCCGGTCGGATCATCGGGATTCGGCCGGGTCAGCTCGTCGATGTAGGGACGGTGCAGGTCGGCCGGGCGCACGCCGAAGTCGGCCGCCAGCTCGTCGAGCGAGCCGTAGACGTCCAGGCGCGGGTAGGCCGGATCGTCGGAGACCCACACCGGGATCGGGCTGCCCCAGTAGCGGTTACGGCTGATGTTCCAGTCGCGCGCGCCTTCGAGCCACTTGCCGAACTGGCCGTCACGGATGTGCTCGGGCACCCAGCTGATCCGCTGGTTCAGCTCGACCATCCGGTCGCGGAACTTGGTGACCGCGACGAACCAGGACGGCACGGCCATGTAGATCAGCGGCTGGCCGGAACGCCAGCTGTGCGGGTAGGAGTGCTCGATCGTCTCGTGCCGCAACAGCTTTCCGGCGGCCTTGAGATCCTTGATGATCACCGGGTTGGCGTCGAAGACCATCAGGCCCTCGTACGGCGGCACCATCGAGGTGAACTTGCCCGCCGGGTCCAGCGGCTGGACGATCTCGATCCCGTTCGCCGTGGCGACGTCCATGTCCTCCTCACCGAAAGCCGGCGCGAGGTGGACGACGCCGGTGCCGGAGTCGGTGGTGACGTAGTCGGCCTCGAGCACGCGGTGCGCGTTCGGGTGGCCGAGGAAGAAATCGAACGGCGGGCGGTAGGACAGGCCGGCCAGGGCGGCGCCGTCGTACTCGCCGAGCACTTCCGGCTCGTCGCCGAGCTCGCGGGCGTAGTGCGAGACCCGTTCGGCGGCAAGCACATAGCGCTTGTCGTCGGCGCCGCGCACATGCACGTAGCGCACGTCGGGGTGCACCGCGATCGCCAGGTTGGACGGCAGGGTCCACGGCGTGGTGGTCCAGATCAGCGCGTTGGCACCGTCGAGCGCCGCGAAGGGATGCTCGGCCGGGACGACCAGCTGCATGTCGACGGTGACCGCCGGGTCCTGCCGCATCTTGTACGCGTCGTCGAGGCGGGTCTCCTGGTTCGACAGCGGCGTCTGCTCGTACCAGCTGTAGGGCAGCACGCGGAAGCCCTGGTAGATCAGGCCCTTGTCGTAGAGCGACTTGAACGCCCACATCACCGACTCCATGAAGTCGAGATCGAGAGTCTTGTAGTCGTTGTCGAAGTCGACCCAGCGGGCCTGGCGGGTCACGTAATCGCGCCACTCGCCGGTGTAGCGCAGCACCGAGGACTTGCAGGCGGCGTTGAACTCGGCCAGCCCCATCTCGTCGATCTGCGACTTGTCGGTGATGCCGAGCTGCTTCTCGGCTTCGATCTCGGCGGGCAGGCCGTGGGTGTCCCAGCCGAAGCGGCGGTCGACCTTCTTGCCGCGCATGGTCTGGAAGCGCGGGATCAGGTCCTTGACGTAGCCGGTGAGCAGGTGGCCGTAGTGCGGCAGGCCGTTGGCGAAGGGCGGGCCGTCGTAGAACACGAACTCGGCGTCGCCGTCGCGGTTGGCCAGACTGGCGCGGAAGGTGTCGTCGCGCGCCCAGTAGTCGAGTACCTGCTGTTCGAGTTCCGGGAACGACGCGCCGGAACCGGCGCCGAAGTCGACCCGGGGGTACGCACCGGTGGTTGTCTCGTCCGCCATCGCGGATCTGCTCCTCGTGCCGCCGCGCCGTCGGCGCGAATCCTGGGCACGGGGACGATGCCGGCGCCGGTGCGCCGTACCGCGGTACCACCCCGTTTGCCCGTTCCGTCCCGAAGGAGCGGCGCGGGCCTCTCGTTGTGTGAGCTGTGACGGGCTCACCCGTTCGGTTCTACTGAGCGCGAGCGCCGTTCTTCCGAAGGCTCCCCGGTGATGGCCGGATCAGTGCCGTGTGTAGTTCGATTCTAACCGGGACCGTCCAGCGGATATTTCGCGCCGTCAGTCCCGCCGGGCGTGTCGTCCGGGTGGGACCGGGTCGTTCTCGGGTTTTCGGGTGGCCAGCGCACTCACGAGCAGCGTGGCGGCGCCGACGATACAGATCAGAATGCACCCCCACGCCCACAACACCGAACCGGTGGCGAGCGCCGCGACGAGCAGACCGAAACCGATAGCCGCGAGGACGAGCGTCAAGACGAGCATGCTGACTCCCAAGAACCCGAGCAGCCCGACGAAAGCTGGGCGTTTCCCGGGTCACACGGCGCGCCGTGTGACCCGGGTCCAGTTTACTTGCCGCCCTTGGCGAAGGAGGCGGGAGCCAGACTGTTGGCCGAACCGTTGGTTTCGCCGGCGAACTCGCCACCGTCGACCGGAACAGCCGAGCCGCGGTTCTCCAGCTCCTCCAGCTGCGACTCCAGGTACGACTTCAGCCGCACGCGGTACTCGCGCTCGAAGGTCTTCAGCTGCTCGATGCGGCTTTCCAGCACCGTGCGCTGCTGGGTGATGGTGGCCATGATCTCGGCGTGCTGGCGCTCGGCGTCGGCGGTCAGCGCCTCGGCCTTGTCCTTGGCCTGGCGGATCTGGGTGTCGGAGCGGTTCTGCGCGTCGGTCAGCATCGCGTCGGACTTCTGGCGCGCGTCGGCGATCATCGCTTCCGAGCGGGTGCGGGCGTCACCGACCAGTCGCTCGGAGTTTGCCCGCGCGTTCGAGAGCAGCCCCTCGGCCTCGGTCTTGGCGTCGGTGGTGAGGCGGTCGGCCATCTCCTGCGCCAGGGTGAGCACCTTCGCGGCCTGCATGTTCGCGTCCGGGCCGGAGTTGTCGCGCACCGGAGCGGCGACCGGCATCGGCGCGGGCGGTGCGGGTGGCACCGGCGGCGCGATCGGTTCCGGCGCCGGTGGCGGAGCCTGTTGGACGGGCGCCTTCACGGCGTTGACCGGCGCGGATGCGCGGTTCTTCTTGGCGTCGGCCAGCTCGGTGTCGAGTTCGGCGACCCGCTGACGCAAGTCGGCGTTCTCCTCGATCAGGCGCGAGAGCTCCTGCTCGACGAGATCCAGGAAGGCATCTACCTCGTCCTCGTTGTAGCCGCGCTTACCGATCGGCGGTTTGCTGAACGCGACGTTATGCACATCGGCGGGAGTCAGCGGCATCGAAGGATCCCTTCACGCGTCTTTTGGAGAACTAGCAAGCGGTCTTCTCGATTCAGTATGTCACACGGAGGTCACGGGCTGCCCGAGCCTACCCACGATAGACATCAGGATGAACACCACGAAGAGCAGGACCATTATCGACAGATCGAGCCGAATACCCCCGAGATTCACAGGAGGTATCAACCGCCTCAGGAGTTTCACCGGCGGGTCGGTCACCGTGAAGATCACCTCGAGGATGATCACCACCACGCCGGTCGGGCGCCAATCGCGCGCGAAACTGCGAATGAACTCGACGATCACCCGGCTGATCAGCAACAGCCAGAAGATGAAAAGCACCAGGTACAGAACCGCGAACAGGGCCACGTCTTCACTCTGCCGCAAAATCGGCGGCGTGCAAAATGGCCGCGCCGCGCAGTGCGCGGGCGGCCATCACGGTGTTGCGGATGTGGTGCCTATTTCTGGTTGTAGAAGCCGTTTTCGGCGATTCGGCGACGCTCTTCCGCCGATACGTCGACATCGGCGGGTGAGAGCAGGAACACCTTCGTCGCCACCTTGTCGAACGAACCGCGCAACGCGAACGCGAGCCCGGCCGCGAAATCGACCAGCCGTTTCGCATCGGCATTGCTCAGGTCGACCAGGTCCATGATGACCGGGTTGCCCTCGCGGAAACGCTCGCCGATGATCCTGGCCTCGCTGTAGTCCCGGGGACGCAGCGTGGTGATCTTGGACAAGGGACCTCCGTCCTCGAAGATCCCAGGCCGCCGCGCGGCGGCAGGCTCGGGGCGCATGCGCTCCTCCAGCCTGCGCTCCTCGGCGTCGGGATCGACCGCGAGCGCTCCACGCGTGGAGCCTCGCATGCCGGGTGCGACCCCGCCGGCCCGGAACGAGCGACCCGACGACGGCGCGGTCTCGATCCTGGTCGGGCGACGTGGCGTCTCGTAACGATCGTCGGCGTAGGTGTCGGCGACGTAATCGTCACGACGCGCCTGGTAGGCCGGTTTGTAGGCCGGCTGCGGGTAGTCGTCGGCCTCGTCCTCGAAACGGTCGGCGCCGTATCGGTCTTCGGCGTAGCGGTCGTAGCTGCGCGGGCGAGTGCGACCCGCGCGCTCTTCGGCGCCGCGAGGGGCGTGATCGTCGACGTAATCGTCTTCGTACTCGTCGAGCGGAACCATGCCGAAGTACGCCTTGAACTTGTGCAGCGTGCTCATCTGGTCGACCTTCCTTCGGCCCCGGTGGCGGCCGGGTGTTGAAGTTCTTGCTCAGCGCCTCGTCGGCCCAATCGTATGTGTCGAATGTGACTGATGAGGTTTCTTTGCTACGCCGAGGTTATCGGTCGCGCGCCCATCAAGGCGGTACCGACACGCACACACGTCGAACCGTGTTCGACCGCAACTTCCAAATCACCCGACATACCTGCAGAAAGTTCGGTGGCATCGGCGTGTCGAGCCAGCAGCGAAGTGTGCAAAGTCGCAAGATTCGCAAACGACGCATCACTCGCGGCGTCAAGGGGCGGAATCGCCATCAGACCGGCCAGATGCAGGCCGGGGGCCTTCGCCACGAGGTCGGCCAGGGCGGGCAGATCGGCCGGTGCGACACCCCCGCGCCCGGGGTCGTCGTCCAGGCTCACCTGGAGCAGGACACGCAGGGGCGCGGTACGCTCGCCGGCTGCCATGGCGTCCTGCGCGGCCCGGTCCAGCGCGGTTGCCAGACGTTCGCTGTCGACCGAGTGCACGGTGTGCGCCCAGCGCGCCACCGCGCGCGCCTTGTTCCGTTGTACACGGCCGATCATGTGCCATTCGACGTCGTCGTAGCCGAGCTCGGTGACCTTGGCCGAGGCCTCCTGCTCCCGCGACTCGCCGAACTCCCGCCTGCCGAGGCGGTAGAGGATGTCGACATCGGCGGCGGGGAAGAACTTCGTCACCGGCAGCAGCCGGACCGAACCGGCCGGTCGGCCCGCCGCAGCCACGGCGGCGTCGATGCGGGCCAGCAGACCGTCGAGCCGGGCCGAGAGTTCCGCGGCGCGGGCGGTGTCCTGATCGGCGGTCGTCACACCGTACCTCCGGTACGCGGTGCCGCCTCCTGGCGCTGACCGCTCATGCGGTGGGGTCCATCCAGATCACGCCGGCGATGCGGCCGGTCGGCGCACCACGGCGATGGCTGAACAGGGTCTTGTCCTCGATGGTGCAGCGCGGGTCCAGCGCGATCCCGCCGACACCGGCCTCGGTGAGCTGCCTGCTGATGCCCGCGCGCAGATCCAGACCAGGAGTTTTGCGGACCGTGGTGGTGGCGCTGCCGGGCAGGTGTGCCTCGACGTCGGCCCGCATCGCGGCCGGGACCTCGTACTGGCGGCCGGAGGCGGCGGGGCCGAGGAAGGCGCCGATCCGCTCGACGCGCGCGCCCACCGACACCATCGCGTCGAGCACCCTGGGCACGATCCCGATCCGGGCGCCGATACGGCCGGCGTGCACCGCGGCGATGACGCCCGCCTCGTCGTCGGAGAGCAGGATCGGCACGCAGTCGGCGGTGAGCACGACCAGGGCGAGGTTCGGCACCGTGGTGACCAGCGCGTCGGTCACCGGCACCGGTTCGGCGCGCGGCCCGTCGACGATCTCCACATTCCGCCCGTGCACCTGCTCCATCCACACCAGCCGGTCCGGGGTGAGCCCGATGCCCTCGGCCAGCCGAACCCGGTTGCGGCGCACGGCGTCCGGATCGTCCCCGACATGATCGCCCAGGTTGAACGAGTCGTACGGGGCGGCGGAGAAGCCACCGGCGCGGGTGGTGGTCACCCGGCGGACGGTCACGGTGGTGGGTGCGGAAGTCATGACTTCGAGCGTAGTGCCGTCCGGGCGGGGTCGGTCGCCCGTGGGCGGTGACGTCGGTCAACCTCGGCTGCCGCCCGGAGACTGGACAGCGGCGGCGAGCCGGAGCCGACGTTCCGCGCGACAGGCCAGAGCCAGGACGTCGAGGCAGTCGGCGCCGACCACGCTCAGCGAGGCAGGCCGCGGTCGGACGAGGCCGCGTCGCCGGAGTGGGCGCTCGTTCTGCCCAGCTCGTCGAGCTTGCGGGCGATGCCGGCGCGGCTGGTGAGGCCGAGCTTGCGCAGGACGCGGCCGAGGTGGTCCTCGACGGTGCGGGGGCTCAGGTAGAGGTGGGCCGCGATGTCCTTGTTCGCGTGGCCCTGCGCTGCCAGGTCGGCGACTTCCCGTTCGCGCCTGGTCAGGATGGTGGCGCCGGGCGAGCGGCTGCCTGCCAGGCGGCGCTGAGCCGTGGTGGTCTCGGCCAGCAGCCGTTGGGCGCCCGCGGCGGCGAAAACCGCGCGCGCCGAAGCGAATCGGCTCGTCGCCCGACCGAAGTCGCCGCGGCGGCCCGCGACGATACCCGCGATCAGTTCGGCCTGCGCTCGGTTGACCACCATTCCGGCACGGGCGAACGCGGCGATCGCCTGCTCGGCGGATGCTGCCGCGGTACCGAAATCCCCGACAGCGGCGGCATAATCGGCCCTGGCCAGTGCGGCCGCACCCACCTGGCTGCCCAGACCCTCCTCGGCGTTGTGCGCCGCGCGGGCCGAACCACCCAGACCCTCACCCGGCAGATGCGCCGCACAGGCCGAACGGCGCAGAGCCTCGCCTCGCGGGTGCGGCGCGCGGGACCCACTGCCCGCACTCTCGTCGGCGAGGCGCATGGCTCGGCGTGATGCGTCGCTCGAACTGCTGGTGCGAGTGTCCGAGTCGGTGGGAGCGGCGAGAATCCGTGTCGGTTTGCGATCGGCGTGTTCGGCCGGTAGGTCCGGCGCGGTGGAAACGGCATCGCCTGCACCGGTTGCGCGGGTGTCGGCGGCCAGTGTTTGCGAACGTGCCGCCGTGGTCGCTCGGGTGACCAGGTCAGCGGCTGCCGTCAGGTCGCCGTCGGCGATGGCGGCGTGGGCGGCCCGGGCGAGGTGGGTCGGGTGCAGTGGGCCGGGGCGGGTGGCGAAGGCCGGGACGGCAGATATCGAAGCGTCAGGGATCACAGAGAGGCCGGGCGCCGGCACACCCTGGACCGGCAGACCGGAGGCCGGCACACCCGGGACCGGCAGACCGGAGGCCGGCGCATCCCGGTCCGGCAGACCGGGCGCTGAGGCTCGAAGGTCCAGGGCACCGGGAGCCTGGACGGCCGGGACCGGGAGGCCCAGGGAGCGGGCGGTTTCGGCGAGGGTGGTCTCGACGACCTGGCGCCACCAGCGCATGGCGGGGCGTGGGAGGGCGGCGACGGTGTGCCACTGGGTGGTGACCGTGTCGGTGGGGGCGGTGAGGAGGAGGGTGCGAAGCTTGACCGCGCCGGCGAAGGAGAGCAGGTCGGGGTGGTGGAAGGTGGTGGCGGCGTCGGTCGCGGCGTCGGCGGCGGCGATCGCGGCGTCGAGGCGGCCGAGCTTGGCCAGGGAGTAGGCGCGGACGGTCTGGAGTTCGGCGAGGGCGTAGCTGCGGCCGAAGCGGTGGCTGACGCGGATGGCGCGGTCGAGGTGGACGAGGCCGTCGCGGTCGTGGTCGAGGAAGTAGGCGCACCAGCCCAGGGCGGGGATCGCGTGGACGACCTCGCGGAATCCGGCGTCGGTGAGGTTCTCGAAGGCCTGGTGGCAGCCGGGGTAGAGCTCGGCCGCGGTCCGGATCTGACCGTCGGCGACGAAACCGAGGCAGCGCAATGCCGTCGCCGCGGCGCGCACTGCCGGATCCGCGATCTCGGCGGAACCGAACAGGGCGTTGAGGCGGGCGTGCCCCTCGACGTCCTGGTGGTCCTGCAATTCCAGGATGGCCAGTTCCAGCTGGACCGGACCGTCACCGACGCGCCGGGGCAACGTCGCGGCGGCGGCGAGCAGGGTCCTGGCCTGATCGACCCGGCCACACATGCGGGCGCATCGCGCCGCGAGCAGCAGCGCTTCCAGCTGATGCGGGCCCGGCTCGGCGGCCGCCGGCTCGAGTGCTTCCGCCGCGCGCTCGCCCGCACCCGCGAGCAGCAATGCCCGGCCGAGTGCCACCGCGTCGGCGAGTGGATCGGTGACCGAGGGGGCGATCCGGTGGGCGAGCGCGAGCCAACGCGCGGCCGAGGCCGGTGCGTCGGCGAGGACCTGGTCGGCGGCCAGCCGCAGTTCGGTGCCCGCGAGCTCGTCGCGGCCGAGCAGGGCGTGCTCGAGCTGCGTGGCTCGCGCGGTCATCGGCGCGGCACGGGCACGCAGGGCCAGCGCGGCACGGCGGTGGGCCAGCGCCAGCCAGCCCTGCCCGGCCAGCCGATAGGCGGCCGTGCGGATCAGCGGGTGGACGAAGGTCACCGCGCCATCGATCGTGCGGACGACGCCACGGGCGACCAGCCCGTCGAGCGCGTCGGCCACCGTCACCGCGGGTAGATCCGCTGTCGCGGACAGCAGTTCGAGGTCGGGCGGGGCGCCACACACAGCAGCGGCCTGCGCGACCGAGCGTTCGAGCTCGGGCAGCTGGGCGAGTTCGGCACGGATCGTCCGGTCCACGGCCGCGTAGTCGGTCGAGGTGGGATCCGGGTTCTCCCCGCGCAGCGCACGGTCCAGTTCCCGGTCGGGCAGGTCGGCCAGCAGGGACAGATACAGCGGATTGCCCTGGGACGCGTCGAGCAACCGGGCGCGGCGACGGGGGTCCTCCGCCGGGAGCAGACCGTCGACATCGACGCCGGTGAACGGCGGTACCCGGACAGCGGCCGAGCGGACCAGCGGCACCCGCAGCAACCGGGTGAGCGACGGCGGACAGCCGCCGTCGCGGAAGGCTAGGAGCAGCCGGAATCCACCGACCGGCCGATTGCGGATCAGGAAGGCCAGCAGCCGAACCGATTCCGCGTCGGCCCACTGCGCATCGTCGACGACCAGCAAGGTCTCGACCGTGCCGAGCGCACGCCGCATCCCCCGGGCGAGCGCCGTGTCGGCGACTACGTCCGCCGAGGACACATCGGCTTCGGTGGCGGATCGGGTGCCAGGTGCGACGACCGCCGCGCGGGGCGCGAGGTCGCCGAGTTGTTCGGCGAGATCGTCGGCGAGATAGCGCGGTTGGGTGCGAGCGTCCTCGGCACCGGTGACCGAGAACACCCGGCACGGTGCGGTCTGGGCGAAGTGGGTGATCAAGCGGGACTTGCCGATTCCGGCGGGGCCCTCCACCAGCAGCAGCCAGGGGGCGTCGGGACCGGTGAAGGTGGAGGTCAGGATGGCGAGTTCGGCGGCGCGGCCGACGAAGGCGCGTTCGATCACCGCCACCACCCTCTCCTACCCGGTTTGTCCGGGGTGAGCCTAACCCGGGCCACCGACGGGCGAAATGCCGTGGTTTCCCGGATGCTCCGCGATCGGGCGTGGGGTTGGGTGGGCGAGGCCGATCACCGCCGAAGGGTCCGCGGTGAGGTTCTTCAGAAAGAAGGTTCGCATGACGTTCACCGGCAAGGGAATGGTTTCGCGGTTCACGCTCGCACTGCTGGCGGTCACGGCACTCGGTGCCGCAGGCTGCTCGGCCGTGGACAAGGTCACCGAGGTGGCCAAGGACGCGGGCAAGTCCGACACCGCCCGTTCGAAGGTCGGTGACTGCATCAACGTGATCTCGGCGTCGATGATCGACTCCAAGACCGAGCCCGTCCCCTGCTCGGCCGAGACCGCCGTCTACAAGGTCGTGCAGGTGCACGACCAGAAGGTCGAGTGCCACGAGGATTACACCTCCTACGAGGAGACCTTCGGCAGCGGCGGCACCCTCGCGTTCCTGTGTCTCGCCCCGAACTTCAAAGAAGGCAGCTGCTACAACGAGGGCATGATGACCGGCTACAAGTTCGTGCCGTGCACCGCCACCGAGGCCGACTTCAAGGTCGTCTCGCGCATCGACGGCCAGGTCGACGAGCAGCTGTGCGGCGAGGACGCCGACTCGGTGCTGGTGGTCAACGATCCGAAGACCACGTTCTGCCTGGGCAGCGCCAAGGGCTGACCCCCGGAAAACGAAAAAGCGCCCGGACTCCGCGGAGTCCGGGCGCTTCTCGTTGTGTTGCCTATCGACGCATGAAGATCGGCACTTCGATGTCGTCGTCATCGTCGCCGTCGTCGCCCTGGTCGGGGTTGTTGACGCGGTTCATGGCCTGCTCGGTGACCCGCTGACGCTCCGACTCCCGGTACCGCTCGGTATCGCGGTAGCTCGGCGCGCTGGTCCGCCCGCTCGACACCCCGCTGGTGGCGGGCTCGGTCGCGCGGACCGGTGCCTCGCTGCGCGCCTGACCGACCTCGCCCGCGCGCCCGGCGCCGATCGGGTTGGACCCGACCCGGGTGCTGTGCGATTCGGGCACCGCCCGCCGGGACGGGCCGCCACCGTCGAAGCCCGCCGCGATGACGGTGACGCGCACCTCGTCGCCCAGCGAATCGTCGATGACCGTACCGAAGATGATGTTGGCCTCGATGTGGGCCGCCTCCTGCACCAGCGAGGCCGCCTCGTTGATCTCGAACAGACCGAGATCGGAGCCGCCGGCAATCGAGAGCAGCACGCCGTGCGCGCCGTCCATCGACGCCTCGAGCAGCGGCGAGTTGATCGCCGTCTCCGCGGCCTTCACCGACCGGCCCTCACCGCGCGCCGAGCCGATGCCCATGAGCGCCGAACCGGCGCCGGACATGACGGACTTGACGTCGGCGAAGTCGACGTTGATCAGACCCGGGGTGGTGATCAGGTCGGTGATGCCCTGGACACCGTTGAGGAGCACCTCGTCGGCGGAGCGGAACGCGTCCATCAGGCTCACCGCCGCGTCGCCCAGCTGCAGCAGCCGGTCGTTCGGAATGACGATGAGGGTGTCGCACGACTCGCGAAGCAGGTTGATCCCCACCTCGGCCTGGTTCCCACGCCGCTTGCCCTCGAAAGAGAACGGCCGGGTCACGACACCTATGGTCAGCGCGCCCAGCTTGCGGGCGATGCTGGCGACGACGGGGGCGCCACCGGTACCGGTGCCACCGCCCTCGCCCGCGGTGACGAAGACCATGTCGGCGCCCTTGAGCACCTCTTCGATCTCGTCCTTGTGGTCTTCGGCGGCCTTGCGGCCGACTTCCGGATCGGCACCGGCGCCGAGGCCGCGAGTCAGCTCGCGGCCGACATCGAGTTTGACGTCGGCATCGCTCATCAGCAGGGCTTGGGCGTCGGTATTGACCGCGATGAACTCGACTCCCTTGAGTCCCTGTTCGATCATTCGGTTGACGGCGTTCACGCCGCCGCCGCCGATACCGACGACCTTGATCACTGCAAGGTAGTTGTGCGGGGGCGTCATGGGCTCTCGCCTTCCTTCGATCTTAAACCCTCAACCTCAACCATAGGGTTGGCGTTATGTCAAGTATCCGACTGCTGCGGAACGCTATTCGCAGCCACTGCGATCCCGGCGCAGGCGCGCCGAGACGAGAGCCAGAATCTTGTGCCACAAAGAGTGTCGCTCACTTTACCGTGACCAGATTCGGACTCGACACGTCGAACACGGTCCCCTCACGGGTCAGCAGCGGCAACACGACGGCAGCTTTGCGCTCGCCGTCGCCCGTGCCGCCCCACACTACCTTCCTACCGTCACGTAGGTTCAAGGAGACGTCCGAAATCGACCGTGCGACAACCTCACCCACCTGCACCGACAGCGCGGGTGGCAGCGTGACCAGCACATCGACCGCTGCCCTGGCCGCCGCGGGCCCGGTGAAGGCCCCCTCGGTGAGCAGCTTGGGCACCCCGATCGGCGGCGCCGGCTCGATCGCGAATTCGACGCTCTCGGCGTCGATCAGGTGCGCGCCGTCCGGTGATTCGATGTACAGCACCGGCGTTCGTTCCACCACGCTCACCAGCACGGTGGAGGGGAACTTGCGCTGCACCCGGACCGAGCGCACCTTGGGGATCGCGGCGACGCGCTGGGCGATCGCGGTGGTATCGATGCGCAACATCGAACGGCCGTCCGGGATTTCGAGCAGTCCCCGGACCTCCTCCTCGGAAACCGCGGCCAAGCCGTCGATCCGCACGGTACGCACCGACAACACCGGGGTGAACCACGCGAGCACGACGAGCACCGTCAGCACGAGGACGCCGACCACCGTCCAGAGCCGGTAGCCGCGCCACCCGCGCGCGGCGGGCATCGGCAATCTCACCGGCCGCCCTGTTGCGGCCGGGCGCGCAAACCGTCGAGGATCTGGCTGCCGAGCATGGTGACATCGCCGGCGCCCATGGTGATCACGACGTCGCCGGGCTGCGCGAGCGCGGCGACCTGCCTGCCCACCTTCGACATGTCCGGCTGGTAATGCACCGGGCTCGTCACCGCCTGCGCCACCAGCGCGCCGTTGACACCGGGCAGCGGCTCCTCGCGAGCGCCGTAGACGTCGAGCACGACGACCTCGTCGGCCAGACTCAGCGCGGTGCCGAACTCGGTGGCGAAGGTGGCGGTGCGGCTGTACAGATGCGGCTGGAACACCACGATCACCCGGCCACGCCGGGTCCGCGCGCCGTCGCTCGCCTCCTGGGCGACCAACTGGGCCGCGGCCTCGAGCACGGCGCGCACCTCGGTGGGATGGTGGGCGTAGTCGTCGAAGACGCGAACGCCGTTCTCCCGGCCGGTGAACTGGAACCGGCGGTGCACGCCACCGAACCCCTCCAGGCCCTGCACGATCTCGTCGATATCGGCGCCGGTGGACCTGGCGGCGAGCAGCGCGGCGAGCGCGTTGAGCGCCATGTGCCTGCCCGGTACCGACAGCCGCACCGTGCGCGGCGTGCTCTCCCCCGCCAGCTCGAATTCGACGATGCCGCCGATATCGCGCGGCTGCCAGTCGATCAGGCGCGCACCGACCGGCACCGGAGCGCCGGACAGATCACCGGAGCCGTAGCCGAGGATCTCGACGCCGCGCTCGCGCAGGCGCGGGGCGACGCGATGTGCCAGCGCCAGCGAGCCCGGGTCGTCCAGGCACACCACCAGCAGGCCGCCGGGGGCGAGCCGGTCGGCGAAGTCGTCGAACACCTGGATGTAGGCCTCGTCGGTGCCGAAGAAATCGAGGTGATCGGATTCGATATTGGTGACCACGGCGACGTCCGGGTCGTATTGCAGCAGTGAGCCGTCGGACTCGTCGGCCTCGGCGACGAAGATGTCACCGCTGCCGTGGTGGGCGTTGGTGCCCGCCTCGTTGAGCTCGCCGCCGACCGCGAACGACGGATCGGCGCCGCAGTGCTGCAGCGAGACGATCAGCATCGAGGTGGTCGAGGTCTTGCCGTGCGTGCCCGAGACCAGCAGGGTCTTGTGCCCGCGCATCAGCGCGGCGAGCACGGTCGGGCGCAGCAGCACCGGGATGTGGCGCCGATTCGCCTCGACCAGTTCCGGATTGGTCTTCGGGATCGCGGCATAGGTGGTGACGACGACCGTCGGGCCGCCGGGCAGCAGGTCGAGCGCGTCGGCGTCGTGGCCGATGCGGACCTGCGCGCCGCGCGCCCGCAGCGACAGCACGCCGCGGCTCTCGCGGGCATCCGAGCCGGAGACCGCGCCGCCACGGGCGAGCAGGATCCGGGCGATGCCGGACATGCCCGCACCGCCGATCCCGACCATGTGCACCCGTTCGAGTTCGGGCGGCAGCGCCGTCGCGATGTCCTCGCCGCTCGAGCTGCGTCCACTGTCGATGATCGGGCGGCCTGCGTGGTCACGCTCCGCTGCCGCCTCCGGCCGCTGACCGCTCATCGGGCGACCTCGGTGACAATCCTGGCCACCGTGTCGGCAGCGTCGCGATGGCCGGCGCCTGCGGCGGCGCGGCTCATCTCGGCGAGTCGAGCGGGGTCGAGCAGCAGCGGAATCACCTCATCGATCACGTATTTCGGGGTCAGGTCGGCGTCGGCGACAATTCTGCCACCGCCCTGGGCGACCACCGGCCTGGCGTTGAATTCCTGCTCGCCGTTGCCGTGCGGCAGCGGCACATAGAAGGCGGGCAGCCCGACCGCCGACACCTCGGCGACGGTCATCGCGCCGGAGCGGCAGACCACCGCGTCGGCGGCGGCGTAGGCCAGGTCCATCCGGGACAGGTACGGCACGGCGACATACGGCGCGGCCGCGTCGGCGGTGCTCACCTCGACGCTGTTCTTCGGGCCGTGCGCGTGCAGCACCGAGATGCCCGCGGCCGCCAGCTGCGGCGCGGCGCCGGCGACGGCCTCGTTGAGGCTGCGCGCCCCCTGCGAACCACCGAACACCAGCAGCACCGGGCCATCGGCGGGCAGGCCGAAGTGGGCGCGAGCCTCGGCGCGCAGGGCCGCGCGGTCGAGACCGGTGATGGAGGCGCGCACCGGGATGCCGACGACCTGGGCGTTCGCCAGGCCCGAATCGGGCACGGCGGCAAGCACCTTCGCCGCGATCTTGGCACCCACCTTGTTGGCGATGCCTGCCTTGGCGTTGGCCTCGTGCACGACCACCGGCACGGCGCGCTTGCGGCCGAACAGGCCGCCACGCGCGGCGAGGTAGGCGGGCAGGGCGACATAGCCGCCGAAGCCGATGATGACGTCGGCCTGTACCTCGTCGATGACGGCCCTGGTCGCCTTCACCGAGGCGCGCACCCGGCCGGGCAGGCGCAGCAGGTCGGCGGAGGGCTTGCGCGGCAACGGGACCGGTGGGATCAGCTCGAGCGGGTAGCCGCGTTCGGGAACGAGCTTCGTCTCCAGTCCGCGTTCGGTGCCCAGCGCGGTCACCCGGATCGACGCGTCGAGCGCGCGCAGGGCGTCGGCGACGGCGAGCGCGGGTTCGATATGGCCTGCGGTGCCTCCGCCTGCGACGATCACCGACAACCCGGGACGCGGGTGACTCACTTGGATCTACCTCGTTCTTTCGCGTGTGGCATCGGATAGGTCGGTTCCCATGCTCGGGTCGACCGTAGCGAACTGGTGCCGCGGCTCTGCGGGGCGCGTCGGCGACGGGGGGCCGGGCTCTCACGGCGCGCGGCCGGACGAGGCCGCTCGGCCCTGGCTTTCGAGGCGGACCGGCGCGGGGCGTCGGCCTTGAACGGCGTGTACACCTCGGGCACCGGCAGTCGCAGCATCCGGCTCACCCGACCGTCCTGCCCGGCCTGCAACGCCGAGACCGCCTCCGGTTCGTGCCGGGCGGCGCTGGCGATGATGCCGAACATGAACAGCGTGATGGCCAGCGAGGACCCACCGGCCGACACCAGCGGCAGCTGTAGACCGGTCACCGGCAGCAAGCCGACGACGTAGCCGATGTTGATCAGCGCCTGCGCGGTGATCCAGGTGGTGGCGGTCGCGGTGAGCAGCCGCAGGAACGGGTCGACCGAGCGCAGCGCGATCCGGATGCCCGCGTAGACGAACAGCGCGAACAGGGCCAGCACGAGCATGCAGCCGAGGAAGCCGAGCTCCTCGCCGATGATGGCGAAGATGAAGTCGTTGTGCGAGTTGGGCAGGTAGCTCCACTTCGCCCGGCTCTGGCCGAGGCCGCGACCCCAGATGCCGCCGTCGGCGAGGGAGTACTTGGCCTGGCGCGCCTGATAGTTGACGCCCTGCGGGTCGTCACCGGGGTTGAAGAACGCGCGCACCCGGTCGGAGCGATAGCCGGCCGACAGCGCCAGCACCGACGCCGCGACCACACCGGTGACCATGATCCCGACGAACAGCCGCACCGGCAGCCCGCCGAACCACAGCAGCGCCATCAGCACGATGCCGAGCGCGATCGTGGTCGACAGGTTCGGTTCCAGCACCACCAGCAGACACACCAGCAGACCGGCCGGCACCAGCGGCACCAGGATGTCCTTGAGCTGGGCGCCGCGGCGCGAGGCCAGCAGATGCGCGCCCCACACCACCAGCGTCACCTTGACGACCTCGGACGGCTGGATCGACAGCGGGCCGATGTCGAACCAGCGCCGCGCGCCACCGTGGATGGAGCCGATGCCGGGGATCAGCACCAGCACCAGCGCGAGCACCGAGATGCTGAAGATCGGGAACGACCACTGCCGCAGCAGCCGCAACGGCAGCCGTAGCGCGATATAGAAGGCGACGGCGCCGAGCGCGGCGAACATGGCCTGCTGGATGAACAGCGCGTACGCCGAACCGCCACCGGCGTAGGCCTCGACGCTCGACGCCGAGAGCACCATGACCAGACCGAGCACGGTCAGCAGGGTCGCGATGGTGACGATCAGATGGAAGGACGCGAGCGGACGGGCCAACCAGGCGCCGAAGCGCTCCCCCGCCCATCCCGGCTGTGCCGCGTTCCGTCTGCCCCGGCGCCCCACGTGGTTACGCACGTTGCCTCCTCCGGGCGCTGACGGTTCAGCCGGGCGCGTCTTTGTCATAGCGCCCGCCCGATGTCACCGTCTTCCAGTGCCGTCACCGCGTCCACGAAGCAGCGTCCGCGGTGGGTGTAGTCGTCGTACATGTCCAGGGAGGCGGCCGCGGGGGCGAGCAACACGGTGTCTCCGGCGCGGGCCAGACCCGCCGCGGCGCGGACCGCGCGGCCCATGACCGCTTCGGCACGCTGGGATCTCGACGACTCCATGTCTGCATCGTCTCGCGCATCCAGCTCGATGACCGGGACCTCGGGTGCGTGTCGCGCCAATGCGGCGGCGATCACCGGCGCGTCGGCACCGAACAGGACCGCGCCGACCAGCCGGTCGCCCACTTCCTCGATGAGGTCGTCGACGCTCGCGCCCTTGAGCAGACCGCCCGCCACCCAGACCACGTGCGGGTGCGCCAGGATCGCGGCGCGCGCGGCGTGCGGGTTGGTGGCCTTGGAGTCGTCGATGAAGTCGACCCCGCCCAGTTCACGGACGAACGCGGTGCGGTGCGGGCCCACCTTGTGCTCGGCGAGGCCTTCCTTCACGAACTGCGGCGCCACGTCGATCGCCCTGGTCAGCGCGGAGGCGGCGAGCGCATCGGCGATGCCTGCCGGGCCCTGCGGGCTGATGTCGGAGGTCTCGGCGAGGATCGCGGCCTTGGTGAACGCGCGGTCGAGCAGCTTGCCGTCGACCACGCCGAGTTCACCGTCGGCGGGCACGCCGATCCGGAAGCCGACGGTGCGCCGGGCCTTGGCCTTGCGGGCCAGCGAGCCCGCCACCGGATCGTCGAGGCCGACGACGCCGACCCGGCCGGTCAACGCGCGGGCCTTGGCGGCGGCATAGGCGTCGAGGCCGCCGTGCCAATCCAGGTGATCCTCGGCGACATTGAGCACGACGCCGGCCTCCGGGCGCACCGAGGGCGCCCAGTGCAGCTGGAACGAGGACAGCTCGACGGCGAGGACCTGCGGGCCGGGATTACGGCGCAGCGCGTCCAGGATCGGCAGGCCGATATTGCCGCAGGCCACGCTGGCGATGCCGGCGGCGCGCAGGATCGAGTGCGTCATCTGGGTGGTGGTGGTCTTGCCGTTGGTGCCGGTGATGACCAGCCACTTGCGGACCGGACCGTAGATCCGGGCCTGGTCGACCCACCAGGCGAACTCGACGTCACCCCAGACCGGGATGCCCTCGGTGACGGCGGAGACCAGCACCGGCGAATCCGGCCGCCAGCCCGGGCTGGTGATGACCAGCGCGAACCGGCTCAGATCGGCGTTCTCCAGCTCGACGCTGGTAGCGACCTCGAGACCCAGTTCGGCGGCCTCGGCCAGCGCCTTGGCGCCGCTGTCGGTGACCACCGGGTGCGCGCCGATATCGCGCAGCGGTTCGATCAGTGAGCGCCCGGAGACGCCCCAGCCCGCGACGAGAACGTCACGGCCACGCAGGAATTCGAGCATGGGGCCCGGGGAGCGGAGGGCGCGGGGAGAGTGTTCGACCATGTTCGTCCTCACCCGACCTGCGAAAGATATTCGCTGTAGAACAGTCCGAGACCCACGGCGGCGGCGATGCCTGCCAGGATCCAGAACCTGATGATCACCGTGGTTTCGGCCCACTTGCTCAACTCGAAGTGGTGATGGAACGGCGCCATCTTGAACAATCGGTTACGGGTGGTGCGGTAGACCGCCACCTGCAGCACCACCGACGCCGCCTCGGCGACGAACAGCGCGCCGATGACGACCATCAGCAGCTCGGTGCGGGTGGTGACCGACAGACCGGCCAGCATGCCGCCCAGCGCCAGCGAACCGGTGTCGCCCATGAAGATCTTGGCGGGCGCGGCGTTCCACCACAGGAAGCCGATGCACGCGGCGGCCGCGGCGGCGCACACCAGCGCCAGGTCCAGCGGGTCGCGCACGTCGTAGCAGCCGGCCTCGGGGCTGGTGGAGCAGGCGTTGCGGTACTGCCAGAAGGTGATGATCACGTACGCGCCGAGCACCAGGCTCATCGACCCCGCGGCCAGACCGTCCAGGCCGTCGGTCAGGTTGACCGCGTTGGACCAGGCCACCACCAGCAGGCAGACGAAGACGACGAACACGATCGCGCCCATCGACACCGTCGAGATGTCGCGCACGTAGGAGATGTGCTTACTGCCCGGGGTGAGCCCGTTCTGGCCGCGGAACTGCAGCACCAGCACCGCGAAGATGACCGCGGCGCCGATCTGGCCGATGTACTTGCCCGCGGCCGACAGGCCGAGGTTGCGCTGCTTGCGCAGCTTGATGAAGTCGTCGAGGAAACCGACCACACCGAGCGCGGTGGTCAGCCCGAGCACGAGCAGACCCGAGGCCGTCGGGCCCTCCGCGTCGTAGCCGATGCCGATCAGGTGCGAGCCGAGGTACCCCGCCCACATGCCGATCAGGATGGCGACGCCGCCCATGGTCGGGGTACCGCGCTTGGCCTGATGACTGGCCGGGCCGTCGACCCGGATCTCCTGGCCGAAGCCCTGTCTGGCGAAGACCCGGATCAGCAACGGCGTCAACAGGATCGACACCGCCAGTGCGATCCCCGCCGCGAATAGAATCTGCCTCATCGAGCCGCCTCCGTGCTACCTTCCCCTGCCCTGGTCAGGTGCTCGGCGACGGCCCACAGACCCACCGCCTTCGACGCCTTGACCAGTACCACATCGCCCGCGGCGATCTCGTCGTCGAGCAGCGCGATCGCCGCTTCGATATCGGGCACGAGGATCGACTCCTCGCCCCATGAGCCTTCCATCACCGCACCCTGGTGCATTCCCCGGGAGGGCCGTCCGGTGCCGACCACGATCAACCGGTCGACGTCGAGGCGGACCGCGAGGCGGCCGATCGCGTCGTGCTCGATCACCGAGGTGTCGCCGAGCTCGCCCATCTCGCCGAGCACGGCCCAGCTGCGGCGCGGCTCCTCGCCCGCCTCGGCCAGGGTGACCAGTGCCTTGAGCGCGGCCTTCACCGAGTCGGGGTTGGCGTTGTAGGAGTCGTTGATGACGGTGACGCCGTCGGCGGTGGTGCGCACGTCCATCCGGCGCGCCGAGGCCGCGGTGGCGCCGGACAGCGCCTGCGCGACGGTGGCCAGGTCGGCGCCACATTCCAGCGCGACGGCGGCCGCGGCCAGCGCGTTGCCGACCTGGTGCTCGCCGTGCACGGCCAACCGCACCGGGACGGACTCCCCGCCCGCGTGCAGGGTGAACCGGGCGCGGGCCTGCTCGTCGGTGACCACGTCGGTGGCGCGGATGTCGGCGTCACCGGCCAGGCCGACCCGCACGACGCGGGCCTCGGTCCGCGAGGCCATGGCGGCGACGTTCGGGTCGTCGGCGTTGAGCACGGCCAGGCCGTCGGCGGGCAGCGCCTCGACCAGCTCGCCCTTGGTCTCGGCGATGGCCTCGCGGCTGCCGAACTCACCCAGGTGCGCGGTGCCGACATTGAGCACGACACCGATCCGCGGCGGCGCGATGCGCGCCAGCGCGGCGATGTGGCCGGGTCCGCGGGCGGACAGCTCGAGCGCGAGGAACTTGGTGTCCAGACCGGCGCGCAGCGCGGTCCAGGGGTGCCCGAGTTCGTTGTTGAACGAGCCGGGCGGGGCGACGACCGGACCCAGCGGCGCCAGCACGGCGGCCAGCAGATCCTTGGTCGAGGTCTTGCCGGAGGACCCGGTGACGCCGACGACGGTCAGCCCCGTGTGCTCGGCCAGCCGCTCGGTGCTGGCCCGCGCCAGCGCGGCCAGGGCGGCCAGCACGGCAGCGCCGGAGCCGTCGCCGTCGTGGCTCAGCGCGACCGAGGTCGCCGGGACCGAGCCGCGGTCCGGCGCGACGACGATCGCGGGCACGCCGACCGGCCGGGCCGCCAGCACGGCGACCGCGCCCGCGGCCACCGCGGCGGCGGCGTAGTCGTGTCCGTCGGAGTTGGCGCCCGGCAGCGCGAGGAACAGATCGCCGGAACCGATTCGGCGCGAATCGAATTCGACCGACCCGGTCACCAGTGCCTGAGGGTCGGGTACGTCGTGCAGCTCGCCGCCGACGACGTCCGCGATCTCCCGCAGTGTCATCTCGATCATGAAACCGTCAAGTCCTCCGAGTCCGTCTGCGGACTGTGTCGTCTCCGCAGGGTTTCCAGCGCCGCCGCGACCACCTCGCGGTCGTCGAAGGGATGCTTGACGCCCTGGATCTCCTGCCCCGCCTCGTGGCCCTTGCCCGCGATGAGCACCACGTCGCCGGAACGCGCCCAGGCGAGGGCGGCGGCGATGGCCGCCGCGCGGTCACCGATCTCGCGGACCTCGCCGCGATCGGTGGCCGGGAGTTCGTGCGCACCGGCCACCACGGCGGCCCTGATGGCCGCCGGGTCCTCGGTGCGGGGATTGTCGTCGGTGACGATCAGCAGGTCGGCGCCGCGTGCGGCGGCCGCGCCCATCAGCGGGCGCTTGGCCGCGTCCCGGTCGCCACCGGCGCCGACGACGACGGCCAGCCTGCCGTGCCCGGCCTCGGTGAGGTGTCCGCGCAGGGTGGCCACCACCGATTCGACCGCGGCGGGCTTGTGCGCGTAGTCGACGACGGCGAGGAAGTCCTGGCCGCGCTCGACCCGCTGCATGCGACCGGGGACGTCGACCGTGGCCAGCGCGGCCGCGGCGACGGCCGGATCGACTCCGGCGGCGGCGCAGGTCGCGACGGCCAGCAGCGCGTTGGCGACGTTGTAGCGGCCGGGCAGCCGCAGCCGCACGGTCAGCTCGCCGTCCGGCCCGGCCGCGGTGAACTCCTGTTCCCCGCCGGTGGCGCGGACGTCACCGGTCACGTGCCAGGTCGCCGCGCCGCGATCGGCGGGCCCGGAGGCGGTAGCGGAGACCGTGATCGGCGCGGTGAGGTCGCCCGCGAGGCGGGTGCCCCACTCGTCGTCGACGCAGATCACCGCGGTGCGCGCGGCAACCGGCGAATCCGCGTCGAAGAGCTTGCGTTTGGCGGCGAAGTAGTCCTCGAAGTCGGCGTGGAAGTCGAGGTGGTCCTGGGACAGGTTGGTGAACGCGCCGACGGCGAAGCGCACGCCGTCGACCCGGCCCAGCGCCAGCGCGTGGCTGGAGACCTCCATCACGACCGCCTGCACGCCCTGCTCGACCATCGCGGCGAACATCGCGTGCAACTGGGGCGCCTCGGGCGTGGTGAGCGCGCTGGGCACCCGCCTGCCGCCGATGCGGGTCTCGATGGTGCCGATCAGCCCGGTGGACAGGCCCGCGGCGGCGAGCCCGGCCTCCACCAGGTACGAGGTGGTGGTCTTGCCGGAGGTGCCGGTGATGCCGATGATGCGCAACCGGTCGCTCGGGTGGCCGTAGATCTCGGCCGAGAGCTCGCCGAGCGCGGCGCGTGGCCGCTCGCGCACCAGGACCGGGACGGCGACCTCGCCGATCAGGGCGGCACCGTCGGCGTCGGTGTATACGGCCACAGCGCCGCGGTCGACGGCGTCGGCGGCGAAGCGCGCGCCGTGCGCGTTCGCGCCGGGCAGCGCGGCGAACAGGTCACCGGGGCGCACGGCGTTGGAACGCTGCTCGATGCCGGTGACGGTGATGTCGGTGGTCACCGGGGTCGCCACCGTGGCGCCGGTGAGGTCCAGCAGGGCCCGCAGCGACGTCGACGGCGGCGTGGTGGGCCGGAGCGCGTGCGGGCTGGACTGCGCGGGCACAAGGCTCCTCTCTGAGAGTGATCGAGCGCGTGGGCGAGACGAGCAGTCAGGTTACCGACGCGCGGTGTCGGAGGGACAACGCGGGTTGCCTAGGCGGAGGAGTTAGAGCCCGGCCTCCAGCACCAGCCGTTTGGGCTCCGGCGACGGCGGCACGCGGTCGCGCTGCAACGCCCAGGAGGCGATGCTGTGGAACAGCGGCGCGGCCGACCCGCCGCCACTGCCGTCGGAGCTGCGGACCGGCGCGTCGAGCATCATGCCGATCACGTATCGCGGGTTGTCGGCGGGCGCCATCCCGGCGAAGGTGATGTAGAACGACGACGACGAATAGCACCGGCAGGCCGGGTCGACCTTCTGCGCGGTACCGGTCTTGCCCGCCACCTGGTAGCCCTCGATGGCCGCCGGGGCGCCGGTGCCCATCTGGTAGCCCATCGGGTCCTTCTGCACGGTCGCCTGGAAGACGGTGCGCAGCGTGTTCGCGGTCTGCGGGCTCACCACGCGCACACCGTCGGGCTGCAGTTCCTCGGTGCGGGTGCCGTCGGGGGCGATCCTGGCCTTGACGATGCGCGGCGGGATGCGCAGGCCGTCGTTGGCGATGGCCTGGTACATGCCGGTCATCTGCAGGGTCGTCATCGAAAGGCCCTGGCCGATGGGCAGGTTCGCGAAGGTGCCGCCGGACCACTGATCGCGCGCAGGCACCTGGCCCGGGCTCTCGCCGGGCAGGCCGATCCCGGTGCGCTTGCCGAGGCCGAAGCGGTCGACCATGTCGGCGAAGCGGTCCTCGCCCACCCGCTGGGCGAGCATGAGAGTGCCCACGTTGGAAGACTTCCCGAAGATGCCGGTGGTCGTGTACGGCGCGGTGCCGTGCTGCCACGCGTCGTTGACGGTGACCCCCGACATCCGGATCGAACCGGGCACCTGCAGCACTTCGTCGGGCGTGGTGAGCCCGTATTCGATGGCGGCGGCCGCGGTGACGATCTTGTTCACCGAGCCGGGCTCGAACGGTTCGGCGACCGAGGGGTTGCTCATGTCGGCCGAGGCCCAATACTGCGGTCCCAGTGCGGGATTGAAGGTGTTGTCGTTGGCCATCGCCAGCACCTGGCCGGTCTTGGCGTCGAGCACCACCGCTGAGGCCGAGGACGCGCCGGAGAGCTGCTTGGCCTGCTGCACCTGCTGCTGGACGTAGTACTGCAGGTCCTCGTCGAGGGTCAGTTCCACGCCGTAGCCGTTCACCGCGGGCTGCTGGTCGCGGTAGCTGCCGGGAATCACCGCGCCGTCGGAACCGCGGTCGTAGGTGCGCGAACCGTCGGTGCCCGCGAGCACCGAGTCCAGCGCGGATTCCAGGCCGATCTGACCGTGCCCGTCCCAGCCGGTCGCGCCGACCACATTGGCCGCCAGTGCGCCACCGGGGTATTCGCGCAGGTCCTGCCGTTCGGCGCCGACTTCGGGGAACTTGGCCAAAATCTCCGCGGCCACCCGCGGATCCACATTGCGGGCCAGATACGTGAAGGTCTTGTCGCTGCGCAGCTTGTCGAGCAGCTCTTCTTCCTTGGGCGCCGCGGTGCCGAGCTTGTCGTGGACGAACTTCGCGATGTCCTTCAGCCGCTGCTCGGGATCGGGCGCGCTCGGCTTGGCCTTCTTGGCGTCGGCCAGCTGCTGGCGCACCCGGACCGGCTGGAAGGTCAGCGCTTTCGCGGTGATGGTGAAGGCGAGCTGGTTGCCGTGCCGGTCGGTGATCGGGCCGCGCACGGCGGCCTCGGTCTCCTTGGTGGTGCGCTGGGACGCGGCCTGCGCCGAGAGCGCGGGCGCGGCGAGGCTCTGGATGTAGAGCAGCTGCAGCGCCACCACCGCCAGCGTCGCCAGCAGGGTGACCCGGCCGACGCCGAGGCGCAACCGGATCGGCCGGTCCGGCGAGAGCGACCCCGAACGGCGGGCCCTCGACGAGACCGGCCCGCGTCGCTGCTGCGACGCGGGCCCGCTCTGCCTCATCGACCATCCTCCGGAGCGACGATCCGCGGTGACTCGCTCGGCGGCCCCGCGGCCCGGCCGGGTAGCCCTGCCGCGACACCCGCTGTAGGCGGCGGTGTGTCGGCCGGTGCGGGCGGCGGCGTGTCAGCCGATGCGACCGGCTCGCCCTGGTCGACGGGCGCGGCGACATCGACCCGGTCGGGCACGGTCACCGGCGCGATCGGCGCAGGTGCCTGACCCTCGGCGGGCGCGGGCGCCTGCTCGCCGGCGGGCGCGGGCGCCTGCTCGCCGGCGGGTGCGGGCGCCTGCCCCTCGGCGGGTGCGGGTGCTTGTCCCTCGGCGGGCGGGGCGGCGTCGACCGGGGCCAGCGGCGCCGGAGCCGGTGCGACAGCGGGCTGCGGCGCGACTGCCGGGGCCGGCGGCGCGGCGGGCGCCGGTGCGGGAGCTTCCGCCGCAGGCCCGCCCTGGGTGGCGGGCGCGGCGAGCACGTTCGCCGGCGTTCCGCTCGGCGTGGCCGGGCCCGCGGTCGAGGCGCCCGGCTGCACCGGAACCACCCGCTCGCCCTGGGCCTGCGCGTGTCCGGGCGCGGGGTTGGGGGTGGTGGTCGGCGGGCCGTTCAGCGGCGGCACCGGCGCGCCTTGCGCTGGCGTCGGCGTGCCGATGACGGTCACTTCCCCACCGGGACCGAGCACCAGCCGGGCCGGGTCCTTGGCCGGGATCATGCCCAGTTCCCTGGCGCGCGCGGCCAATTCGGGGGCCGAGTCGGCGGCGGCGACCTCGCGCTGCAATGCGGCCCGCTCGTCGGCGAGCTTGCGGTTGACCGCCCTGGCGTCACCGAGCTGGTAGCTGTCCTCGGCGGCGCGGGTGGTCAGCAACAGGGTCAGGGCCAGGCCGCAGCCGAGCAGTCCGATGATCGCGGTGACGAAGGGAATCCGCCCGGCCATCGTCGAGGCCCGTTCGGGCAGCTCGATCCCGTCGAGCAGCTGCTCCCTGGTGCGCTTGCGCGCGTAGGCCCGCTGCGCGGCACCGGATTTCACCCGTTCGGCCGCCTCGACGCGACGGGCCGTACGCCCCGGCACGGCGACGGTGCTCGTCCGCACGCTCATCGTGTCCCCTCCTGTGTCCTCCCTGACCTCTCCGCGATCCGTTCGGCCGCGCGCATCCGCACCGGAGCGGACCGCGGATTGACCTCGATCTCGGACTCGGTCGCTTTCTCCGCACCTCGGGTCAGCATCCGGAATTCCGGTCCCATGCCGGGCAGTTCGACCGGCAGGTCCATCGGTGACCTGGACACGATCCGTGGCGCGAACTCCTGCTTGACCAGCCGGTCCTCCAGCGACTGGTACGACATCACGCAGATCCGCCCGCCGACGCGCAGCGAATCCAGGGCCGCGGGCAGCGCGGCCCGCAGCGAGTCGAGCTCGCCGTTGACCTCCACCCGCAGGGCCTGGAACGTGCGCTTGGCCGGATGACCACCCGTGCGCCGCGCCGCAGCCGGAATGGTCGCGTAGAGCAGCTCGACCAGCTCGGCGCTGGTGGTGAACGGCTTGACCGCACGCCTGCGCAGCACCTCGGAGGCGATCTTGCCCGCGAACCGTTCGTCGCCATAGGTTTTCAGCACCCGGGCCAGGTCGCCGTGGCTGTAGGTGTTGAGCACATCGGCGGCGGTCGGGCCGGTGGTCGGGTCCATCCGCATGTCCAGCGGCGCGTCGACGGAGTAGGCGAAGCCGCGATCGGCCTCGTCGAGCTGCATCGACGACACCCCGAGGTCCATCAGAATCGCTGACACGGAACCGATCTCGGGCAGGCCGGCCTGGCTCAGCGCGTCGGCGATGCCGTCGTAGCGGGTATGCACCAGGGTGATCCGGTCGGCGTACGGCGCGAGCCGCTCGCCCGCCAATTTCAGCGCGGTGGTGTCGCGGTCGAGACCGACCAGGTGCGCATTCGGATAGGTGCGCAGGAAATGTTCGGCGTGCCCGCCCAGGCCGAGGGTCGCGTCGATGTAGACGGCGCCCGGTTCGCTCAGCGCGGGGCCGAGCAGTTCGTCGGCGCGGGTGAGCAGGACCGGCACATGACGGGGGTTCTCGGTGTCATGGTTCACCTCGACCTCCCGGGATACTGCCTCGCGTCGCAGACGGGTCGCCTTGCCACACAGTGCTTTTCGAATGAGATTGCGGTCTGAATGAAGCTGCCCCACCGCCCTTGCGGTGGAACCGGCGAATGCGTCGAGGTCTCTGACCGAGGCGCGGCACCTGGCGTCGGGGAAGTACGTCAGGGTCCGCGCCCGGGCAGAGGCCTCGCAGCACTCGCGTGCTCCGAGCTAGAAGATCCCGCCCAGCGACTCGTCTCTGGCTTGCGCGTAGTCCTCCTCGTGCTCGGCGAGGTAGGACTCCCACGCCTGCTTGTCCCATATCTCGAGGAAGTCGACCGAACCGATCACCACGCAATCTCGCGTGAGATCGGCATAGCGTCGATGGTCCGGCGACAACGTGATCCGGCCCTGTGCATCCGGACGTTGCTCGTCGGTGCCCGCCGCCAACGCTCGGACGAAAGCCCTTGCCCGCGGGTTGCTTCGAGACGCCGCGGCGGCCCGCCGCGCGAGCGCGGTGAACTCTTCCCTCGGATACACGGCCAGGCTGTGGTCTTGACCTTTGGTGACCATCAACCCTCCCGCCAGTTCGTCTCGAAACTTCGCAGGCAACGTCAGTCGCCCTTTGTCGTCCAGGCGGGGGGTGTAGGTACCGAGGAACATCTCGGCCACCTCCCTACTGGATCACCTCGCCGTACGGCCTCTCCTGTAGTGCGCGACCCACATTACCCCACTTTCCCCCACTTTCAATCGAAACCCCGGGTGATCTCGCTCCCCGCCAACACAATTCCGCAGGTCATTCCAGCTATCACCGAGATTCGGTGTTATCGCGTGTTCGGGCAACCCGCGCGGGTCGGAAACCCCTGGTTCCGACAACGTTCAGCAAACTTCGCAGGTGCTCTCGGCGGCGACGCCCACCGTGGGGGCGCGGTGGGGAACGGTGGGGAAAGTGGGGGAACCACCCTGACCACCGATCCGCCGAGCGCGCCACCCCGAAAACAGGCGAAGGCGGCGCCGCACCCGATCGGGTGCGGCGCCGCCTTCGATGCTGTTACGCCTCGGCTACAGCCGAGCTACTCCTGCTCGAACCTTCGGCGGAACCGGTCTTCCATGCGCTCGGAGAAACCGCCGGACTTGCGCGGGCGACCACCGCGTCCGGTCGAGCCACCCGTGGGGCCGGAGCCCGCGGCGGGGGTCTCGGTGGAGTCCGGCCGAGCGGACCTGCGCGAGTTGCCGATCATGAGCAGGACGCCCGCACCGAACATGGCGATGAAGCCGACGAGGCTGATGATCGGGAAACCGCCCGGCTTGAACGGGGCGGCGATGCCGGCGACGAGCAGGAACAGGCCGATGGCGAACAACGCCGCGGCCTGCAGTCTGCGTCGACTCGACGTGGAGCGAAGTCGTCCGCCGCGGACGGACGAGGCGAACTTCGGATCCTCAGCATAGAGAGCGCTCTCGATCTGTTCGAGCATGCGCTGCTCGTGCTCGGAGAGTGGCACGGTACCTCCCCCGGCACTAGGCGTGGCTGGTCGCCTCCGGGTAGGCGACGGGTAGCCGACCTTGGCGGCTATCTGCTCCCCATGATACGAGTTCGATCGAAGCCGTACCACCTACTCGGTGATAACTAAGCAGTCATGTCCCGGTCGCGACTCGGCTGCGGGCGTGTCTTGGCGGCGGCGACCAGCGCATCGTCGACGTCGTAGAGGAACGCGCCCACCCGTGAGCAGAACTCGTCGGCGCGGGTGTCGGTCACCGCGCGGTCCAGTCCGGCCTCCAGATCGGCCCGCAATTGCGAGTGCGCCTCGAAGTAGTCCGCCCACATCGCGAATTCGGGGCTCGCGCGGCGCAGCAGGACCCAGGCGCTGCGCGAGCGCGCCCGTGGCGCCCGATCGGCGCCGGTGAGGGCGATCATCGCGCCCGCGCCGCGCAGCGCGGCCAGGTAGGCGGTGCGGAACCGCTCACCCGGATCGTGCTCCCAGGCCGAATCGGTGAGCAGGGCGTCGGCTTGGCGGAGTAGCCCGCCCGCGCGACCGTCGTGCCCCGCGTGCTCCCGACCATCGTTGCGACCAGCCATCTGCTGCCCCTTTCGCCCCTCGCACAGATCGAACAAGCATTCGAACGTTTGAATTGAGATTGAATATAGGGACACCCACCGACAACTTCCGCGCCAGCGCGCCATCGACGAGAGCCATGACAGCCGTCACGCCGAATCACACCCCCGCACCCGTCGTCGTCGACCTCAGCGTCGCTGCCTTGCGCGCGCGCCTGCACGACGCCCTGTCGGTGTATGTCGCCGCCATGGACTATCCGCGCGGCACCGAACATCACCGCGCCCCGATGTGGACCGAGCACACCACCCGGGCCGGCTGGCGTGCCGTGGCCGCCGTGCTGCCCGACGACTCGGGCGGGGTCGACCTGCGCACCGCCCCGATCCTCGCGATCGCCTACGGCTACAGCGGCGCGCCGCGGCAGTGGTGGCACCAGCAGGTGCACACGGGGATGCGCCGGTGCGGCTGGCCCGAGGCCGCGACCCGCGAACTGCTCGCCGACTACTTCGAGCTCACCGAACTGCACGTGCATCCGGCGGCGCAGGGCCGCGGGATCGGCTCGACGCTGCTCGAGCGGCTGCTGGCCGACCGCACCGAGGCCGCCGTGCTGCTGTCCACGCCCGAGGTACCCGAGGAGGACAACCGGGCCTGGCGGTTGTACCGGCGGGCCGGATTCACCGATGTGATCCGCAATTTCGTGTTCGCGGGTGACACCCGGCCGTTCGCCATCCTGGGTCGGCGGCTGCCGCTGCCCGGGTCCGGCGCGTGAGGGCGGCAGGCACGACGGTCGTCGTCGGTTCGGGCCACAACGCGCTGGTCGCGGCCTGTTATCTGGCGAAGGCCGGGCAGCGGGTGCAGGTGCTCGAACGCGACGAGGTGCCCGGCGGCGCGGTGTCGACGGTCGAGCGGTTCCCCGGTCATCTGGTGGATCGCGGGTCGTCCGCGCACATCATGATCCGGCACACCGGGATCATCGAGGAGCTCGAGCTCGACCGCTTCGGACTGCGCTATATCGACTGCGATCCCTGGGGTTTCACGCCGTCGGACGGCGGGCGCGCGCCGATCGTCTTCCATCGCGATCTCGACCTGACCTGCGCCTCGATCGCCGCGGCCTGCGGTGCGCGCGAGGCCGACGCCTACCGCCGCTTCGTCGGCGTGTGGGGCGAGCGCAGCGCGCGGGTGATGCGCGCGTTCGGCGGTCCGCCGACGCCGGGCAGGCTCGTTCGCTCGTTCTGGGGACTGGACGCGCGCGACGGCGGCAGCGCCCTGTCGCGGGAGTTCCTGCAGACCGGTGACGCGCTGCTGGACTACTGGTTCGACGACGAACGCCTCAAGGCGTCGCTGGCCTGGTTCGGCGCGCAGTCGGGCCCGCCGATGTCGGAACCCGGGTCGGCGCCGATGGCCGGTTTCGCCGCGCTCATGCACACGCTGCCGCCCGGCCGGGCCGTGGGGGGAAGTGGGGCGCTCAGCGCGGCCCTGATCGCCCGGCTGCGCGCCGACGGCGGCGAACTGCACACCGGCGACGCCGTCACCGCCCTGCGCCGCAGCGGCGACGGCTGGCGGGTGACAACGGCCTCGGGCCGGAACCTGCACGCCGACACCGTGATCGCGGGCGCACACATCCTCGCGACCCTGGACTTGCTGCGGGCGGGCGATTTCGACGCGGCCACCCTGGACGACTGGCAGCGCCGGATCCGGGTCGGCCCCGGCATCGGCATGGTGGTGCGCCTGGCCACCGACCGGCTCCCCGACTACCCCGGTGCCTCCCCCGCCGAGTCCGCCCGCGGCCTGCAGTTCCTCGTCTCGGACCGGAACCAGCTGCGGCTCGCGCACGGCGCGGCCCTCGGTGGTGCGCTGCCGCCCCGGCCGGTGGTACTGGCGATGAGCTTCAGCGCGCTCGATCCCACCATCGCGCCGCCGGGCGAGCACCAGTTGTCGCTGTGGGCGCAGTGGCATCCCTACGCGCTCGCCGACGGCAGCGCGTGGGCGGCGCACGGCGAGCGCGAGGCCAACCGGATCATCGCCGAGGTCGAGCGATACGCCCCCGGCTTCGCGTCGTCGGTGCGGCAGCGGTTCGTGCAGACGCCGGTCGATCTGGAACGCGAGATGGGCTTGCGCGGCGGCAATGTCATGCACGTCGAGATGTCGCTGGACCAGATGATGCTCTGGCGCCCGCTGCCGGAGTTGTCGGGACAGCGGGTGCCGGGTGCGCCGGGCCTGTATCTGACGGGCGCGTCGACCCATCCGGGTGGCGGGGTGTCCGGCGCCAGTGGCCGCAGCGCCGCACGGCTCGTCCTCCGCGATCGCCGGACCCGCCGGTTCTCGTTGCCGCGCAGCCGATGAGGCCGGGACCGACCGTGCCCGACTCGGAACCGGCGCGACAGCGACCGAACTGCGCTTCGCCCCGCGTAGCCGGCCGGATCGCCCGCGTGCCGGTCGACGGGCCGCCCCGGTGATCGGCACCGAGCGCCACCGGCTCGTCGACCGGTCGGGCAGCCTCGTGGCCGCGTTCGGTCGATGGTTGCGAGCCGAGCCGTCGCGCGCGGTGCCGACCGCCACGGCGATCCTGCTGGTCCTGGTTCAGATCGCGTATCCGTTGAGCGCGGGCACGGTCCGTGACCGGATCACGATCGTCGTCGTCGCGCTCTCGGCGGCGACCGCGCTCCTGCACGCGGCGACGACTCGCGGCGGGCGCTGGGCCACGGGGTTTTTCGTCATCGTGTCCGGGCTCGGGCTCGCCGCCGAGATCGTCGGCACGGCCACCGGGTTTCCGTTCGGTAGTTATGCCTATGCGGTCGACCGGATCGGGCCCGCGCTCGCGGAGGTGCCGCTGGTGGTCCCGCTGGCGTGGACCGGCGGGCTGTATCCGATCTGGATCGTCGCGGGGCTGATCGTGCGCCGCGCGCCGGGTCGCGCCGGGCTGTTCGTCGTCGGCGCGGTCGGCTGGGATCTGTTCCTCGATCCGCAGATGGTGGCCGACGGCCAGTGGACCTGGGCGGTCACCGATGCCGGGTTGCCCGGTCTCCCCCAGATCCCGTCCACCAACTATCTCGGCTGGGCGCTCGTCGCCACGCTGATGGCGGTGCTGCTGACCCTGCTCGACCGGCGGTTACTGCCCGCCCACGACTCCTCGGTGGCGGTTCCGGTGGCGGTGTTCGTCTGGACCTGGCTCGGCTCGACCCTGGCCCACGCGGTGTTCCTCGGGCTGCCCGCCTCGGCGATCTGGGGGTTCCTCGGCCTGGCTCCACTCGGCATTCCGCTGCTCCTGCGTGGGCGCGCGCGAATCGGCGACCGCTCTTCCTGACCGGCCGGATCCGCCGAGCACGGCGGGTCGTCGTCGACGCCCACCCGTCACCGATTCGTGGGCGAATTGCCTGTTCGGCACCGCCCGGCACCTCCGGGTGGGCCCGTCGTGTGGGTTCTCGGGCCCGGGCCTGGCACGATGACACCCGTGCAGCCGAGTCTCGTCGCCGACATGCCTACTCCCTCACCGCGTCGTTCCGTGCGCGCGCGACGCGTCACCGCCGTCGCCGTCCTGCTGGCGATGCTGGTGCCCGCGCTGGCCGGGTGCCTGCGCGTGCAGGTGTCGATGGGCGTGTCGTCCAACGACCGGGTGTCGGGGCGCATCGTCGCCGCGGTGGTGCCCACCGGACCCACCGACAAGGGACCGCAGCTCAAAGCTCCGGACCAGCTGGCGGCGAAGGTGCGCGTCGAGAACTACAACCAGGACGGCTTCGTCGGCACCCAGGTGTTCTTCGACGACCTGTCCTTCGGCGAGGTCGGCCAGCTCGGCGGCCTGTCGGATCAGACCCAGGGCATGTTCACCCTGGAGTTCCAGCGCACCGGCGACCTGGTGAGTCTCAAGGGTCGCGTCGATCTGGAGTCGGTCCCGCCGCACGGCTCGGACGTGCAGTTCTCCATCGCCTTCCCCGCCCGCGTCGCCAAGACCAACGGCACCCGCGAGGGCGACAACACCGTGTCGTGGAAGCTGCCCGCAGGTGAGACCTCGACCCTGCGCGCCGAGGTGAAGTACGCCGACCCGAACACCCGCTCGTTCGCCGGCTGGGCAGGCATCGTCGGCGGTATCACCCTCGCGGTGGCCGCGCTGATCGCCGGTCTGGCCTTCCGCGACCGCAACCCCGGTCCGCCGAACGCGCCGCGCGGCGGCTTCTCGCCGCAGGAGATGTGGCGCGAGGTCGCCAGTCGCAGGCTGGGCCGCTGACATGGGCGCGGCGGGCCGCTACCTGACCTGGGCGGGCACCGGTCTCGCCGCGCTGGGTGCGACCACCGCCGCCTACAACCTGGTCACGCTGCGCAGCCTGCCGCGCCGGGTCGCGGGCGTGATCGAACCGGTGACGGTCTGCGTGCCCGCCCGCGACGAAGCCGAGCGGCTGCCCGATCTGATCGCCGACCTGCGCGCCCAGACCGGCGTCCCCCGGCTGCGCGTGCTGATCCTCGACGACGCCTCCACCGACCGCACCTACGAGGCGGCCCTGGCCGCGATCGGCGGTGACGACCGGTTCACCGTGCTGCGCTCGGCCGCCCACCCGGCGCCCGGCTGGACCGGCAAGGCCGCGGCGTGCGCCCGGCTCGCCGCCCGCACCGATGCCGCGGCCCTGGTCTTCGTCGACGCCGATGTCCGGCTCGCCCCGCACGCGATCGCCGCGTCGGTGACCGAGTTGCGCAGGCGCGGAGCGGGTCTGGTCTCGGCCTGGCCGGTGCAGGAGTCCGGCTCGACCACCGAGCGCCTGGTCCAGCCGCTGCTGGCGTGGTCGTGGGCGTCGACGCTGCCGGTCGGCCCGGCCAATCACAGTCTGCGGCCGTCGACCGCGGTGGCGTGCGGGCAGTTCCTCGCCGTCGACGCCGCCGCGTACCGCGCCGGTGGCGGCCACGCCGCCGTCGCCGCCAGCGCCACCGAGGATCTCGACCTGGCCAGGGCGCTGCGGCGGGCCGGTCATCGCACCGCCCTGGTGGCCGCGGGCCCGAGCGCGGGCACCCGGATGTACACCGGCGCGACCGAACTCACCGACGGCTACACGCGCTGGCTGTGGTCGGCTTACGGCGGCCGGGTCGACGCGGGCGCCGCAGTGGGCGCGCTGGCGGCCCTGGCCTACTGGCTGCCCCCGCTGGCCGCGCTCTGCGGCCGCGGCCGGATCCGCCACGCCGGACTACTCGGGTATCTCGCCGCCGTGGCGGGCCGCCTCGCCGCCCGCGCCACCGAGACCCGGCAGACGCCGACCCGCACCGACATCACCTCCGCGATCGCCCACCCGCTCGGCGTGGCGCACTACCTGGCGCTGTGGACCCGGTCGCACTATCGCCACCGCACCGGCACGCTGCGCTGGAAGCAGCGCCCCCTCGTCGCGCCCGAAACCGTGGGCGCCCAGCACGCCTGACCCGGCGTCCTCAGCGGTCGACGAGCCGGAACGCGAATTCCCGGCCCATCCCCTGCCCCATCGCCAGCGTCAGCCACAGCCGCATCACACCGTCGACGACATCGTGATTGCCCTCCCCGACGAAGACCGGCCGCAACCCGACCGCGGAGACCAGGTCCTCGACCGCCGCGCGATCCGCGGCCGCACACGAATAGAACAGGTCCGCGGGCGCACCGTCGAACCTCGGGTCCGCGAAGGCCTCCGCGCCCAGGCTGTTGAACGCCCGCGCGTACCGGGCCGACGGCGCGTGCTCGGCGAAGGTGCCTGCCGCATGCGCTGATCCGCCACCGAAACTGTAGGCGCACACCGACGATCGACGCTTCTTCATTCCTGACCGAGCCCCGGCGAAGACCACTCAGGGCACCTCGGTGATCCCGACGGTCGGGAAGAAGAAGCAGGAGCGGCCGGCGTTGTCGGTGGTGCCGAAGACGGCGGCCAGGACGGTGCCGCGGCCGGTGTCGACCGGGACGGCGCGGACACCGCCGATCGGGATGGCGGCGAAGAGGAAGTCACGGAGGGCGGTCTCGGCGATCGGGCGCAGTTCGGCGGGGACCTCGGGCGGGACCAGCGCGCGCACCACGTCGGCGATCGAGCCCATCGACGCCATGCCGCCGCGCCCGGTGCTGATGTTGAGCCAGGCCACCTGCATGCCGGAGGTCTTGGTGGCCGCGGTGTCGGGCGACAGGCCGTAGGGCAGGAAGGTGAACATCGTCTGGCCCGACTTCACGGCGGTGAGGTCGAGGCCGGGGATCTGCACGGCGTTCGCGGGCCACGGACCTGGCACCGCGCCCGCGACGGCGGGCACGAGACCCAGGCCGTCACCGCCGCAGTTCGCGGCGACCGTCGGGTACAGGAACGGCTGGATACCCAGCGCTTCCAGGGTGTCGACGACGGTCTGGTACGCGCCGAGCAGGTCACCGGGACCGGCCGTCTGCGTGGCGGGCGCGTCCCTGGTGACCGTCGCCGGCGCGGCCGCCGCGGTGGGCGCGGCCAGCAGCAGCGCGGCGGCGCAGGCCGCCAGCGTGGTCAGGGCGGTGTAACGACGCGGCTCGGTCACGACGCACTCCTCATCGACGCGGAGACATCCGACGCTACGCCGGTATCCGGCGGAATCCGCGCAGGTGAGGCGCGTCGATCCGTCGGCGCGTCGCGAACAGTGTGCACCGGCGCGGCCCCGGTTCCCAGCTCTGCGCTCACGCTGATCCTGACCGTTGTGCAGCATTGCGGCAGTGCCACATGCTGATTCGGTACCGGCCCCGGTGGCGGTTCACCGCGTGCGGCACCGCGCGCACCGTCACCACCCACCCGGCGGCGCGGCCGCTGGCGATCGGGCGGTCGAGGCCGACGGCACCCGGTCTACGGGAATCAGTCGAAGAGGTCGGCTGTCTCAGCTGCGTCGATCGCGCGCCTTAGCCAAGCATCGAGCTGGGTCAGGTCTCGGCAACCCTGGATACGCTCCCGCTGGTCGTCGGAGACAGCGAGTCGACGCGTACCGAGGACTGTCAGGATACTTGCCGCGGCAGCTTCTTCACGGCCCTCTTCACGGCCCTGCTCGACGTACTTGCGGGCGATCCGGCCCTGGTATTCGTAGGTCATCGTCATCAATTCCTCCAACCGTCGGCTGGCCGCCTCGGACAACACCTCATCGACCAGGTCATGGTACATCCGCGCACGCTCGTCATCGGTCTTCGTCAGGCCGACGAGGAGGGCGGTGAAGACCTCGTCGGAGTGGGGGCCGTTGCCGTGTGCCATGGCCGAGAGGACCGCACGTTCCGGGGAGGACGCGGCCTCCATGGGATCGGTCACCAGTGGCACGCGCTCAGGGCCGACGACAAGGGGCCGAAGGGCGAAGCCCGGGTGACCGAGGTCGATCGGTTCGGCCGCCCAGGTCGCTACGCGAGTGGTGGGGACGACGACCAGAAGTACTACGGGACACCGCAGACTTCGGCGATCAGTGTGGCGGCCAATGTGAGGTCCGCGCGGAACAACTCCAGGACACCTTCGTGCAGGTAACTGGGCATGCCAGGGATCCTAGGCCGCGAATTTCTTGATGCACCAACGACGTTCGGCGAGTCTGGTGCGCCGCGCCGTTGCTGTCCGAAATATCCAGAGCCGAGTCGGCTTGGACACAGGCGTGTCCGCAGCCCGCAGGCGCAGAGGAGATCGATCGATTGCCGCTGCCGCCCGAATCAGGTCTATACGTAGGCGTACAACAGCGGTAGCCTCTTTCCATACGCATCCGTACGGAGAGAGGTTTCTCATGCGAGTTCCGACAGTGGCGCATAGTGGGCGGGCGTGGCGTATTCACGAGATCGCCCCGGACTTCGAGGTCGAGGATGTGTGGCGTTTCCGGACGCCGGGTGGGGCGGCGGGGGATTTTCCGGCGCTGCTCGCGGCGTTGCAGGCAGCGCGGGCGTCGGAGTCTTCCGGGGTGACCGGGGTGTTGTTCGAGATCCGATGGAAGTTGGGGGCGATCTTGGGGTGGGATCGGGAGTCGGCGGGGACCGGGCGGCGGGTGGCGTCGCTGCGGGATCGGTTGCCCGCCGATCTGCGGGAGACGCCGCGGCCCGATGACGCGGGGAGTCCGTTCACCAGCCTGTATGCGCTCGACGACGAGTACGCGGCCGAGATCGCCAACGACACCATGCACGGGGTGATGCACCTGGGGTGGGTGCCCGACGACGACGGGCCCGGATACCACCTGCAGATGGCGGTGCTGGTGAAGCCGAACGGAGTGTTCGGGCGCGCCTATATGGCCTTCATCAAGCCGTTCCGGTACCTGATCGTCTATCCGGCGATGACCAGGAACTGGGAACGCGTGTGGAACGAGCTCACGCTCACGCGCTGAGCGGGGCCGCCGTCACGCCGTAGCCGAGGTTGGTGAGCACCTCGCTGGTCGCCTTCGCGAAGTTGAGGGTGATGAAGTGCAGGCAGGGGGCGCCCTCGTCGATCAGACGCTGGGCCATCTCGGTGGCGATCTGGATGCCCTCGGCGCGCACGGCCGCCTTGTCCTCTTCCGGGCCGGTGCCCGCGGCGCGGGTCAGCCGGGCCAGCACCGACGGCTCGAGCGGGCGGCCGCAGAGTTCCTCGGCGCGCTGCACGGTGCGCAACGAGGTGATCGGCATCAGCTCGGGGATGATCGGCTTGGCGCCCTCGATCGGGTCCATGGCCACCACCCGGTCGCGCAGCCGCAGGTAGTGCTCGACGTCGAAGAACATCTGGGTGATCGAATACTCCGCGCCCGCACGCAGTTTCGCGACCAGCTGCCGGGTGTCGTGATCGAGGTCGGGCGAGCGGTGGTGGCCCTGCGGGAACGACGCGACACCGACGTGGAAGTCGCCCAGGTCGCGCACGATGCGCACCAGTTCCTCGGCGTACTCGACGCCCTCGGGATGCTTGCGCCACTCGCCGAGCGGATCGCCCGGCGGGTCGCCGCGCAGGACGAGCAGGTTACGGATGCCGGAGTCGGCGTAGGAACCGACCAGCGCGCGCAGCTCGTCGATGCTGTGGCCGACCGCGGTGAGGTGGGCAACCGGGAGCAGGGTGGTCTCGGTGGCCAGTTCACCGGTGATCCGCACGGTGCGGTCCTTGGTGGAGCCGCCGGCGCCGTAGGTCATCGACACATAGGCCGGGTGCATGCACTCGAACTCGCGGACCGCGCGCCACAGCCGGGCCTCGCCCGCCGCGTCACGGGGCGGGTTGAACTCCACCGAGAAGGGCACGCCGCTGCCCGAGTGGGCACGTAAGCTCTGCACCACCGAGGGGGTGTTCGAGACGATCGACTGCTTCCGGGCGGGTCGATCAGGGGTCGAACGTCCCCGTCCATCGTCGAATGTCACCGGTTCAGTGTAGTGGTGCGCCCCGACACCGCGGCGCCGACCGGGAATCGCAGGCCGAAATCGGGCACGGACCTGCCACTCGATCGTCAAGTCGGCTGAACGAGACTTGCGCGGCACCGAATCGCCGGGTGTGGGGTCGGTCGCAGCGGCCCTGTGCGCCGACGACACCCCCGCGCCACCCGCGTATTCTGCGACGGAATGCCGGTGATCGCACCGCCGCGTGCGATTCGGTCCATCCGCTCGCCCACTTCCGCACCTGGAGGCCACCCTGTCCGCCGGAATCGGTACCCCGCTTTCCCGGTCCGTCGCCGACACCCCGGCTTCGGTCGATCTCGTCACGCTCACGCCGGGCACGCCCGCGTTCGTCGCCGCGGTCGAGCGGGTGCTGACCGATTTCTTCGCGTCCCGGCGCGAGATCGTCGAGCCGCTCGGCCCGGTCTTCGTCGATGCCGCCGCGGCGCTGGAACAGTTCGTCATCCGGGGCGGCAAGCGCACCAGGCCGGGCTTCGCCTGGACCGGCTGGCTCGGCGCGGGCGGCGATCCGGCCGGGCCGGACGCGGCCGCGGTGCTCACCGCCTGCTCGGCGTTGGAGCTGGTGCAGGCGTGCGCGCTGGTGCACGACGACATCATCGACTCCTCGCAGACCCGGCGCGGCTACCCGACGGTGCACATCGACTTCGCGGACCGGCATCGCGCGGCGGGCTGGCCCGGTGACGGCGCCGAGTACGGCCGGGCCGTCGCCATCCTGATCGGCGATCTCGCCCTGGCCTGGGCCGACGACCTGGTCCACGAGGCCGGGCTCGCCCCCGCCGCGCTGGCCCGGTTCGCGCCGGTGTGGGCGCGGATGCGGACCGAGGTGCTGGGCGGGCAGCTGCTCGACATCAACGGCGAGGCCGGTGGCGACGAATCGGTGGCGGCCGCGCTGCGGATCAACCGGTACAAGACCGCCGCGTACACGATCGAGCGCCCGCTGCACCTGGGCGCGGCGCTGGCCGGGGCCGACGACGCCCTGGTGGCGGCGCTGCGGACCTACGGCACCGACGTGGGCATCGCCTTCCAGCTGCGCGACGACCTGCTCGGGGTGTTCGGCGACCCCGCCGTCACCGGCAAGCCGTCCGGCGACGACCTGCGCGAAGGCAAGCGCACCGTGCTCATCGCCGAGGCGCTACGGCGCGCCGAGCCGGAGCCGGCCGCCCTGATCCGCACCGGACTCGGCACCGACCTCGACGACGCGGCGGTCGACCGCCTGCGCGCGCTGCTCACCGAACTCGGCGCGGTCGACGACGTGGAACGCCGGATCACCGAGCTCACCGACACCGGCCTGCGCGCCGTGGCGACGAGCAGCGCGACCACGCAGGCCAAGCAGCTGCTGCACGATATGGCGCTGGCCGCCACCCGCCGAACCGCCTGAGCACGCGATGAAAAGCATTGTGGGACCAGCGAATAATGTCGTCGTGGTCGGCGCGGGACTGGCCGGGCTTGCCGCGGCGCTGCATCTGCGCGGCGCGGGCCGCGAGGTGACCGTGCTCGAACGGGCCGATCATCCGGGCGGCCGGGTCGGGCGCTACCGGTTCGACGACTACGAGATCGACAACGGCGCCACCGTGCTCACGCTGCCGGAGCTGATCGACGAGGCGCTGGCCGCGGTAGGGCAGACGCGCGAGGACGTCGGTCTGCGGATCCACCGCCTCGCGCCCGCCTATCACGCGCGCTACGCCGACGGCACCGACATCCGCGTCTTCGACGACGCCGAGGCGATGGCCGCCGAGGTCGCCGCGACCTGCGGACCGGCCGAGGCCCGCAACTACCGGCGGCTGCGCGGCTGGCTGGGGCGGATCTACGACGCCGAGTACGACGAGTTCATGGACGCGAACTTCGATTCACCGCTGGACCTGGTGCGCAGCGGGACATCGCGCGCCGGGCTGACGGCGCTCGCCCGCCTCGGCGGCTTCGGCAAGCTGGGTCCGCGGGTGCGGTCCTATCTGCGCGACGAGCGGCTGGTCCGGCTGTTCACCTTCCAGGCGCTCTACGCCGGCACGGTGCCGGACAAGGCGCTGGCGCTCTACGGCGCGATCCCGAATATGGATACCTGCCTGGGCGTCTACTTCCCCGAGGGGGGCATGCGGGCGATCACCACCGCGCTCGCCGACGCGTTCACGGCGGCGGGCGGCACCCTGGTGCTCGGGGCCGAGGTCGCCGGCATCGACTACGCGACCGGCACGCGAACCACCGACGGTGCGTCGCCCGCCGGCGGCCGGCGCGCGACGGCGGTCCGCACCGCCGATGGACGTGGTTTCGCCTGTGATGCCGTCGTCCTGACCGCGGATCTCGGCTCGCTGCCCCGGTTCGGGCTGCGGTACCGGCGCGGACTGCGGGCGTCGCCGTCGGCGGTGGTCGCGCACGGCACCGTGCCCGCCGAGATCGCCGCACGGTGGCCGGTGCAGGCGCATCACACGATCGATTTCGGTGCCGCCTGGGCCACCACCTTCACCGAGATCTCCGCGCGCCGGGGGCGCGGACGGGTCATGAGCGATCCGTCCCTGTTGCTGACCCGGCCCGCGCTGACCGACTCCGGTCTGTACATCGACCGCGCCGACGGCCGCCACGAACCGTTCTCGCTGCTCGCGCCGTGCCCCAACCTGGACGCCGCGCCGTTGGACTGGGACCGCCTCGCCCCGGCGTATCTGCGCGAACTGCTCACGGAGCTGGAGCGGCGCGGCTACACCGGCATCGCCGAGCACTTCCGGATCGATCACGTCGACACCCCGGTCACCTGGGCGGCGCAGGGCATGATCGCCGGCACACCGTTCTCGGTGGCACATCTGTTCCGCCAAACCGGCCCGTTCCGGCCGCGCAATCTGCCAAGGGGCGTGGACAACGTCGTTCTCGCAGGTTGCGGCACCACTCCGGGGGTGGGTGTGCCCACCACGTTGTTGTCGGGCAAGCTGGCCGCGGCACGAATCACCGGCAGCCGGACGCGCAACGCCACCGACCACCGGGCTAGTGTTCCAACGTGAAGCCGTAAACTGACGGCCGACTTATCAGCTCGCGGTTGCGACCGCCGACCATCCGGGGGGACCGACCGAACATGCCGCCCCCTGAGACGACCGTAGGCCCCATGGACACCACGCGCACCCTCGAGCCGCAGCGCCACATGCCCACCGGGACCGATCCCGGCGTCCGGTCCCGGCTACGGACCGCGGGCGACTTCGTCCGCAGTCCCGAAGGCCACGCGGCCGTCATGGGGTTCTTCGGCGCGGTGATGATCACCTTCGGCGGTTTCGGCGCGGGCGCGGTGCGCAAGCGCGACCCGCTGCTCGAGGCCCTGCACCTGTCCTGGCTGCGGTTCGGCCACGGCTACGCGCTCTCGACGATCGTCATCTGGATCGGCGTGCTGATGATGATCACCGCGTGGGTTCGGCTGGGCCGCAACACCCTCGGCAAGGACGGCGTGCACGTCACGCTGAACGAGCTGCGGGCGATCGTCGGCATCTGGATCACGCCGCTGCTGTTCGCGGCGCCGATGTTCAGCCGCGACGCCTACTCCTATCTCGCCCAGGGCGCGCTGTTGCGCGACGGTTTCGACCCCTATCAGGTGGGTCCCGTCGCCAATCCCGGTGTGCTGCTGGACAATGTGAGCCCGGTCTGGACCACCACCACGGCGCCCTACGGCCCGATGTTCCTGCTCATCGGCCGCGTGCTCACCATGATCACCGGCGACAACGTCATCGCGGGCACCATCGCGCTGCGGGTCGTGATGCTGCCCGGCCTGGCCCTGATGATGTGGGCGGTGCCGTACCTGACCAAGCACCTGGGCGGTAAGCCGACCGTGGCGCTGTGGCTGGCGGTGCTCAACCCGCTCGTGCTGGTGCACCTGATCGGCGGCGTGCACAACGAGATGCTGATGGTCGGGCTGATGTGCGCGGGCATCGCGCTGGTGCTCGAACGCCACCATGTGGCGGGCATCGTCGTCGTCGCGATCGGCGTCGCGATCAAGGCCACCGCGGGCGTCGCGCTGCCGTTCCTGGTGTGGATCTGGATCCTGCACGAGAAGGAGCGCCGCGCCGCCGAACGAGGCGCCACCGAGGTCTCCGAGGACCAGCAGCATCCCGACGCGGCCCGCCCGTCGGCGGATATGCCGCATCCACTGTTCGTCTTCGCCAAGATCGCCGGTATCGGTGTCGGCGTGTTCGCGCTGGTGTTCGGTGCCGCCTCGGTGATCGCGGGGGTCGGGTTCGGCTGGGTCACCGCGCTGCAGGGCTCGAACAAGATCATCAACTGGCTGTCGCTGCCGACCATCCTGGCGCACATGGTCACCTGGGTGACCCCGCTGCGCCTGGACTCGGTGCTCAGCGTGACCCGCGAACTCTGCAAGATCGCCCTGGTGGTGTTGCTGGTCGCCATCTGGTGGCGGTTCCGGCACTCCGAGCGTGAGGCGGTGCTCGGCATCGTGATCGCGTTCGTCGCGATCGTGCTGCTCTCCCCCGCCGCGCTGCCCTGGTACTACTCGTGGCCGCTGGCGCTGGCCGCCGGTTTCGCGTTGTCGACCGTGACGCTGCAATGGCTGGTCGGGCTGTGCACCTGGTTGATGCTGGTGTTCCAGCCGGACGGGTCGATCGGGCTGTACAACTTCTGGCATGTCGCGCTGGCCACCTTCGCCGCCGTCGTCGCCGCGGTGTCGCTGCGTACCGTCGATCCACTGCACCTGCGTTCGGCCAGTTCCCGCCCCGTCACCAGGGAACCGGCGCCCACCCTCCGGGCATGAGCGATCGGCGTCCGGGCGCGGTCGCACCGAAGCACCCGGCTGTCCCGACCACGGGCAGCGTCGCCGGAGAAGACGACGGCACGGTGATCCCGCTCGAGACGGCATACGCGAGCTGTCGACGGATCGCGGCCGAGCACGGTCGCACGTACTACCTGGCGACCACCCTGCTCACGCCGCCGCGGCGACGAGCCGTCCACGCGCTGTACGCCTTCGCGCGCATGGTCGACGACATCGTCGACCACGCCGACAACCCGGCTCGCGTGCTCGACCCGCGCGACGGCGCGTTCCTCGCGGCACCGGACGCCACTGCCACGATCAGCCCCGCCCAGCACCTGGATCTGGTGGAGACACAGCTCCGCCTCGCCCTCGAGCACGGCGGCATCGACACCGGCGATCTGCGCCGCCGCCAGATCCTCACCGCCGCCGCCGACACCATCGGCCGCTACGACATCGCGCACACCCACTTCTGGACGTTCCTCGACGCCATGCGCATGGACGTTCCCGGCACCGCGGACCACCGCACCCGCTACGCCACCATGTCCGAACTGCGCGAGTACATGCGCGGTTCCGCGGCCGCCATCGGTCTGCAATTGCTGCCGGTGCTCGGCACGGTCGTCCCGGTCGCCGACGCCGAACCGGCCGCCGCCGCGCTGGGCGAGGCCTTCCAGCTCACCAACTTCCTGCGCGATGTCGCCGAGGACCTCGACCGCGACCGGATCTACCTGCCCACCGAGGAACTGGCCGCCTTCGGCGTCGACGAAGCCCGGCTGCGCGCGTGCCGTGCCACGGGCCGCACCGATCAGCCGCTGCGCCGCGCGCTGGCGCATCTGATCGCCGTCAATCGCGATATCTACCGCCGCGCCGAACCCGGCATCGAGTTGCTCGAGCCCCGGGTCCGTCCGGCGATCCGCACCGCGGCCGCGCTCTACGCCGAGATCCTCGACCGCATCGAGGCGGCGGATTTCCAGGTGTTCGAGCGACGTGCGACGGTGCCCAACCATCGCCGGATCCTCGTCGCCGCCAAGGGATTCGCCACCGTGCGACGCTGACGCCGACAGCAGGGCCGCGGCACCGACCCGTTCGGCCACGCGGCACGGGGTCAGCCCGCGGTCCATCCGACGACGTGGCGCGGCCCGACACCGGACGACGACGCCGGCAGCTCAGCCGGCGATCTCGGGGCGCTCGGCGAGACCGAGACGCAGATGCTCGCTGTGGTAGACGGCCTCGTCGAGCAGCTGGGCGACGTGCTGGTCGTAGAGGGTGTAGACGATGCTGCGGCCGGCGCGGGTACCGGTGACCAGGCCCAGATTGCGCAGCAGCCGCAGCTGATGCGAGACGGCGGACTGCTCCATCCCCACCGCCTCGGCGAGCTCGGTGACCGGGCGCGGGCCCTGACGCAGTTCGGAGAGGATCAGCAGCCTGCTCGGGGTGGCCAGCGCCTGCAGAGTGGTCGCCACGTGTGCGGCGGCCGCGGCGTCCAGGCGCGTCGACGGCCGGTCGCCTTCCACACCGTGTCCCATGGCGTGGAGTTTAGCGGACCAGATCACATGAATATCTCTTCATATGATCTGTTATTCTCAGGTCCTCGTTCCCCGCCTCGGAGGTGCCCTGTGGTCTCGCCCACCGCCACGCCGACCCGTTCGGCCGTCACCGGCGCGCGTGGCCCGACCGCCCGGACCGGGCTGTTCGCGATTCCCGAGATGCGCTGGGCCGCCGCGGCGACCGCGCTGTTCGCCCTCGGCCTGCTCGCGAAGCTGACCGGCGGACCGTCCTGGCTGTGGTGGTCGCTGCTGCTGGCCTGCTACCTCGTCGGCGGCTGGGAGCCGGGGCTGGCCGGCCTGAAAGCGTTGCGGGACAAGACCCTCGACGTCGATCTGCTGATGGTGGCGGCCGCGCTCGGGGCGGCGGCGATCGGCCAGGTCGTGGACGGGGCGCTGCTCATCGTCATCTTCGCGACCTCCGGCGCGCTCGAAGCGCTGGCCACCACCCGCACCGAGGACTCGGTGCGCGGCCTGCTCACGCTCGCCCCCGACACCGCGACCCGGCTCACCGACGACGGTGACCAGACCGTCGCCGCCGCCGAGCTCGCGGTCGGTGACGTGATCCTGGTCCGCCCGGGCGATCGGATCGCCGCCGACGGCCGCGTCGTCGACGGGGCGAGCGAGGTCGACCAAGCCACCATCACCGGCGAACCGCTCCCGGTGGACAAGGCCACCGGCGACGAGGTGTTCGCCGGGACGCTCAACGGCACCGGCGCGCTCCGGGTCCGCGTCGAGCGCCGGGCCGGGGATTCGGTGGTCGCGCGGATCGCGGCGCTGGTCGAGGAGGCGGGCCGCACCAAGGCCAGGACCCAGCTGTTCATCGAGAAGATCGAGCAGCGCTATTCGATCGGGATGGTCGTCGCGACCCTCGCCGTGTTCGTCGTCCCGCTGATCCTCGGTGCGGCGCTGCGGGATTCGCTACTGCGCGCGATGACGTTCATGATCGTGGCCTCCCCTTGCGCGGTGGTCCTGGCCACGATGCCGCCGCTGCTGGCCGCGATCGCCACCGCCGGCCGCCACGGTGTGCTGGTGAAGTCGGCCGTCGTGATGGAACAGCTGGGCACGACCACCCGGGTCGCCTTCGACAAGACCGGCACGCTCACCCGCGGGACCCCGGAACTCGTGGAGATCCACCCGCTGCCGGGCAGCGATGCCACCGAAGACCAGGTCCTGCGCCTGGCCGCCGCGGTCGAGCATCCCAGTGAGCATCCGTTGGCCGCGGCAACCGTGCGCGCCGCCCGGCAACGCGGTCTGGACTTCCCTGTCGTCCACGACTTCGCCGCACAACCCGGCCGTGGCGTGTCAGGGCGGGTCGACGGCCGCCTCGTGCGCATCGGCTCGCCCACCGTTCTCAGCGGCGATCCCAGTGCCTTTTCGACGTCTGTCGGCACCGGCGACCACGTGGTGGCCTACACAATCCCGGACTCCGACGCACCGGCCGCCCGCCGAGACCACGACACCGAGGCGGCGGGATCGTTCGGCGGCGCCCCCGTGGTCGGCATGCAGGGTGCAACCGACACCCACTCGGTCGCGAACGCCGCGCGAGCGCGGCACGCGTCGAGCGTCAGGCCGACGCGCTCGATCGCCGCCGAGGACATCGTCACGATGGTGCAGTCCCGTGGCCACACGGCGGTCGTGGCGCTGCGCGACGACGAACCCCTGGCGGTGCTCGGCTTCACCGATCAGGTCCGCCTCGAGGCGGCGGGCGCAGTGGCCGCGCTCACCGAATCCACCGGCAGCACACCGGTTCTGCTGACCGGCGACAACCCCGCCACCGCGAACTGGCTCGCCCGGCAGCTCGGAATCGGCGAGGTGCGCGCCGGATTGCTGCCGCACGACAAGGTCACGGCCGTGCGGAAGCTGGCGGCGGACGGCCACCGGGTGACCATGGTGGGTGACGGCATCAACGACGCGCCCGCCCTGGCCGCCGCGCAGGTGGGGATCGCGATGGGCGGGGCCGGCTCGGATCTGACGGTGCGGACCGCGGACGCCATCGTCGTCCGGGACGACCTGACCACCATCCCGGCCGTCATCGCGCTGTCACGGCGGGCACGCCGGGTGGTGCTGGCCAACCTCGCCATCGCGGCGAGCTTCATCGGCGTCCTGGTCGTCTGGGACCTGGTCGGCCACCTCCCCTTGCCGCTCGGGGTACTCGGGCACGAAGGTTCGACGGTCCTCGTCGGCCTCAACGGCCTACGACTGCTGCGCTCGTCCGCCTGGCGCCGGGCGCACGAGCAGGCGACCGGGCGCGGCGCGTCCTGAACGCAGGGCGTCGTCGGCTCGAGGCCGCAGGCCTGAGCCGCGTACTCGGCGAGCCACCGACCGGGCTCAGGGCCTACTCAACGGACGCAGGCTGCGGCACACCGACCAGGCTCAGCACAGATCGGCGGACGCAGGCTGCGCCGCCACCGACCAGGCACAACCCCAGGTCGACAGACGCGGACAGAGACGCCGCTGACCAGGCTCGAGGTCGGAGCGATGGACGCGGGCTACCGGGCCGCCGACCGGACACGCCATGGGCCGGGTGGGCGGGCGCTGGTGCGACGGCGCGGGATCAGAAGGGTTCGGCGGCGGCGCGGCGGACGACCTCGCGGGCCAGCGGGCCGTGCAGGGCGTCGACGGGGCGGCCGGGCAGCGAGTCGTCCACGGTGTAGATCCAGCGCAGGATGTCCTCGTCGGAGTACTTGCCGTCGCGCATCACGGTGATGAGGCCGGGCAGCATCCGGACGATCTCGTCGTTGTCGTCGAAGAAGCGGGACGGAATGCCGGCGACGCCGTTGCGGCGGATCGCGAGGAGCTGATGGTCACGCAGCAGCTGGTGCACCGCGGTGACCGGGATACCGAGTATGTCGGCGGCCTCGGGGAGCGAGACCACGGTTTCGGTGTCGGGCAGCACATCGTCGCTGCAAGGGAAGGCACTCACTCGCACAACCGTAGTACGTGCGGCCGCGCGCGCATCGGCTGGCATGCCATCATGACCCGGTTACGATCGTGGGGGCCGCACACGGTGGCCTGGTCGCTTGTCGCAGTGTCGCGAGGGGTGAGAAGTTTGTGAAAGCCGGAGGACGTCACTTGATCGGCCAGATGCTGGAAGGGCGCTATCGCATCGATGCGCCGATCGCGCGCGGCGGAATGTCGATGGTGTTCCGGGGCACCGACACCCGGCTGGATCGCCCGGTGGCGATCAAGGTGATGGATCCGAAGTTCGCCGGGGACCCCCAGTTCCTCACCCGCTTCGAGTTCGAGGCGCGGGCGGTGGCCAAGCTGAAGCATCCGTCGCTGGTCGCCGTGTACGACCAGGGCGTCGACGGTGAGTACCCGTTCCTGATCATGGAATTGGTCGAGGGCGGCACGCTGCGCGAACTGCTGCGCGAACGCGGTCCGATGCCGCCGCACGCCGTGCGCGCCGTCGCCGAGCCGGTCCTGCGCGCCATCGGCACCGCCCACGACGCCGGGCTCGTGCACCGCGACATCAAGCCGGAGAACGTGCTGATCTCCGACGCGGGCGAGGTGAAGATCGCCGACTTCGGCCTGGTCCGCGCCGTCGCCGCCGCCAACACCACCTCGGCCAGCGTCATCCTCGGCACCGCCGCCTACCTGGCGCCCGAACAGGTCACCACCGGCACCGCCGACGCCCGCAGCGACGTCTACTCCTTCGGCATCCTGATCTTCGAATTGCTCACCGGCCGGGTGCCGTTCACCGGCGACAACTCGCTGTCGGTGGCCTATCAGCGGGTCGAGAACGACGTGCCGCCGCCGAGCCAGTTCATCGGCGGCGTACCGCCGGAGCTCGACGCCCTGGTCACCAAGGCCACCTCCCGCGATCCCGAGCGCCGCTACGCCGATGCCAACGAGATGGCGGCGCAGCTGCAGATGATCGCCATGGAGCTGAACCTGCCGCCGTACCGGGTTCCGGCGCCCCGCGACTCGGCCGAACACCTCAGCGAGAGCTACCGCACCGGCGACGCGCGCCACCCCGGCGACCGCCCGGTCACCCCGAATCCCATTGCCGCGCACCCGATGCCGCATGCCCAGCCACAGCACACCAGGGTGGTCACCGCGCCCCGGCCGCGCCCCGACGAGTACTCCGCGGCGCACTCCCCCGCACCACAGCACAACCCGTTCGCGTCCAACGAGAACCCCTCGCGCCGGACCGGCCTGATCTGGGCGTCGATCGTCACCGCGCTGACCCTGCTGGTCGGCATCGGTGGCTGGTGGCTCGGGGTGGGCCGCTACACCGCCGTGCCGCCGATCGCGGGCATGGACTCCGAGCGCGCCGTCGCGGTGCTGCAAGAGGCCGGTTTCGAGACCGTGCTGCGCAACAAGGCCTCCGATACCATCCCGGCGGGCGGCGTGGTCGGTACCGACCCCTCGGCCGGTTCGCGGGTCACCAAGAGCTCCACCATCGCGGTGCTGATCTCCAACGGCAAGCCCCGGGTGCCCGACATCAAGCCCGGCGACCAGATCAGCGCCACCAACCAGGCGATCCGCGACGCGGGCCTGCAGCCGATCGACAGCGGCGAGGCCGCCAGCACCGCGCCGAAGGGCTCGCTGGCCAAGGTGGAGCCCGCGCCCGGCACCATCCTGCCGATGGGCGCCCAGGTGAAGGTGTACCGCAGCAAGGGCTCGCAGCCGGTCAATGTGCCGGATGTGCGGGGCAAGACCGCCGAGGAGGCGGCCAGGGCCCTGACCACCGCCGGGCTGACCGTGCGCGAGACCCGCGTGCAGTACGACAAGAGCGTCGAGGGCGACAAGGCGATCGGCACCGACCCCGCCGTCGGCACCACCCTGCAGTCCGGCGACAGCGTCACGCTGATCGTGTCGAACGCGGTGAAGGTGCCCAACGTGATGGGTCAGACCGTCGGCAACGCCCGCAGCAAACTCCAGCAGCTCGGCCTGCGGGTGGAGGTCAAGTCCATCACCGACTCCGACAGTTCACTGGTGATCGGCCAGGTCCCGGGCTTCAACTCGAACGTGGAGGCGGGCAGCGTCGTCACGCTCACCGCCCTGCCTTGAAGAGATCAGGCCCCGGACAAAGACGACAAGGAAAAGGAAAAGCCCGGACGCGGTCATCGCTGACCGCGTCCGGCCCGCACCGCCCGAACTCCCAGCCCCGCACATCCCGACCCCGAGGAGGGATCGGCCACGCAGTGGCCGGTTCGCGGCCGTCCCGTCGATCAGGCGCCGTTGCGTACGCGACGAAGGAGCAAGCAACGGTGCCTGATCGACGGGACCGAGGGGCCGCGAACTCGAGCGCGCCAGCGCTCCAACTAACGCAGCATCTCGGCGACCAGGAATGACAGCTCCAGCGACTGCTGGGTGTTCAGGCGCGGGTCGCACGCGGTCTCGTAGCGGTCCTCGAGGTCGAGGTCGGAGATGTCCTGCGCGCCGCCGAGGCACTCGGTGACGTTCTCGCCGGTCAGCTCGATGTGCAGGCCGCCCGGGTGGGTGCCCAGCGCGTGGTGCACCTCGAAGAAGCCCTGCACTTCGTCGACGATGCGGTCGAAGTGGCGGGTCTTGAAGCCGGTGGACGACTCGTGGGTGTTGCCGTGCATCGGGTCGCACTGCCAGATCACCTGGTGACCGGTGGCCTGCACCTTCTCGATGATGGGCGGCAGCACGTCGCGCACCTTGCCGTTGCCCATCCTGGCGACCAGGGTGAGCCGGCCCGGCTCGTTGTGCGGGTCGAGCCGCTCGACGTACTCCACGGCCTGATCGGGCGTGGTGGTGGGGCCGATCTTCAGGCCGATCGGGTTGGCCAGCAGCTCGGCCAGCGCGATGTGCGCGCCGTCGAGCTGACGGGTGCGCTCGCCGATCCACAGGAAGTGCGCCGAGAGGTCGTAGAGCAGCGGCTCGCCGGTCTCGCTCTGGCTCAGCCGCAGCATCGCGCGCTCGTAGTCGAGCACCAGCGCCTCGTGCGAGGCGTAGATGCGGGCCGACTTCAGGCTCGGGTCGTTGACCTGACAGGCGGTCATGAAACGCAGACCGCGGTCGATCTCCTCGGCCAGCGCCTCGTAGCGGGCGCCCGCGGGCGACTGGGCGACGAAGTCGCGGTTCCAGTCGTGCACCTGGTGCAGGTCGGCCATGCCGGCCGTGGTCAGCGCGCGGACCAGGTTCATCGCGGCGCTGGCGTTGGCGTAGGCGCGGACCAGGCGCGAGGGGTCGTGGCGGCGCAGCTGCTGGTCGGCGACCAGGGAGTTGACCATGTCGCCGCGGTAGGAGGTGAGCCCGAGCGCGTCGGTGTCCGAGGAGCGCGGCTTGGCGTACTGGCCGGCGATGCGGGCCACCTTCACCACCGGCAGGCTGGCGCCGTAGGTGAGGACGACGGCCATCTGCAGCAGCGTGCGGATGTTGCCGCGGATGTGCGGTTCGGTGTTGTCGGCGAAGGTCTCCGCGCAGTCACCGCCCTGCATGAGGAACGCCTCGCCGCGCGCGACGGCGGCGAGCTGGGTCTTGAGCTCCTCCACCTCGGCGGGCAAGCAGATCGGCGGCACACTCTCGAGCACGGTGCGCATCGTCGCGGCCTCGTCGGCGTCCCAGGACGGCTGCTGCAGCGCGGGCCGGGCCAGGGCGGCGTCGAGCCGGCTGCGCAGCTCGTCGGGCAGCGGCGGCAGTTCCGGCAGGCGGTCAATGGGTACGTCGACGGTCCAGGTCACCAGATCAGAATACGGAACCCGGGCGCAGAACCCCACCGCCGGGCCGGTCGAGCGTCCCGGGCCGGTGAGCTGTCCTCACGCCCGCCAAACAGGCGAGTTGGTGAACTCTGTGTGCTGGTCGCGACACGGCGACCGCACCGAGAAAGGTTGACCGACGATGAAGTGGAACCACCTGGCGACGCGCACCCCTGGCGGCACGGCGCTCGTGATCGGCCTCGCCACCCTCGCCATGGCCACCGCGGCCGGTGCGGCCGCTGCCGCGCCGGCCGACCATTCCCATCCGATGCTCGACACGACGTGCTCGGTGGAGCAGATCGAGGCCGCCCTCGCCACGCACGCGCCCGACCTCGCCCAGAAGCTCGCCGAGCACCCCGAGCATCGCCGGAAACTCACCGAGCTGCTGGCGAAGTCGCCCGAGGAACGACGGATCATCGTCCAGCAGCGGCAGGGCGAGCACGCCGGACACCACGACGGAAACGACGACGGGCAGCACGCCCGAATGCTCGAAGTACTCAGGGTGTGCGCGTCCTACTGACGGGCCGAGCGGTCCGCACCCGAGGGCTGTCGAACATGATCCGGACCGGGGATCACAGCGGCCGGCAGTGACACCGTGACCGTCAGCCCACCCGCGGGGTCGGCCGCCGCGCGCACGGTGCCGCCGTGCGCGTGCGCCACCGATGCGACGATCGACAGCCCGAGACCGGCGCCGCGGCGAGCGCCGGTCTCGGCGGCACGGCGGGTGGTCGCCGAGGCGCGGCGGAACGGCTCGAACAGGCCATCGAGCTCGAAGTCGGGAACCACCTGGCCGGTGTTGGCAACGATCAGCCGAACCGCGCCGGTCTCGGTGCCACACTCGATGCGCACCCGGCCGCCCGGATGGTTGTACCGCACCGCATTGTCGACGAGGTTGGATACCAGCCGCTCCAGCAGGATCGGGTCGCCATCGACCGGCGCGGTCAGCGCGTCGCAGTCGAGGGATACCCCGGCGCCGGTAGCCTCGGTCGCGCTGAGCCCGGACACATGCCGGGCGATGTCCGCCAGGTCGCAACGCCGTTGCTCGAGGAGTTGCTGCTCGCTCGATACCAGCAGCAGCAACCCGTCGATCAGCCGTTCGTGCCGCCCGTTGACGTCCAGCAGGGTCTCGCCCAGCTGCCGCAGCGACTCGGGCGCGTCGGGCCGGTCCAAGGCCACCTCGATCACGGTGCGGTTGATCGCCAGCGGCGTGCGGAGTTCGTGCGAGGCGTTGGCGACGAAACGTCGCTGGCCGTCGAAGGCGCGGTCGAGGCGTTCGAGCATGGCGTCGAAGGTGTCGGCGAGATCCTTGATCTCGTCGGGTGGCCCTTCCAGCGCGATCCGCTCGTGCAGGCTGCGATCGGCGACTCGGCGCGCGGTAGCGGTGACCCGCTGCAATGGCTGCAACGCGCGCCCGGCGAGCAGCCACCCGAAACCGGCGGCCGCGATCCCGACCACGGCCAGCGCCGTCAGCGACGAGAACAGCATCGCCCGCAGGACATCCCGGCGCTCCTGTTCGGCTTGCTCGGCGATCGCGGCGGCGAGCCGTTCGGTCGCCGGGAGCTGGTCCCCCAGTGCCAGGTGCTTACTGATGATCATGTGTGTCGTGGCCGCGGGCCGCCGATCCAGCCACTGCTCGAGCGAGAAGTACGTCACCGCGATCAGTACAGCTCCGGCCACGAAGAACGATCCGGCGTAGAGAACGGTCAGCCGTAGCCTGATGGTCGAGCGTGGGCGCCTCATCGAATCCGGTACCCCTCGCCCGGCTCGGTCTCGATCAGCGGTGGGCCGCCGAGCTTGCGGCGCAACATCATGATCGTGTACCTGACGACGCCGGTGAACGGATCGATGTTCTCGTCCCAGGCCTTCTCCAGCAGTTGTTCGGCCGAGACCACACCACCGTCGGCGCACATCAGCTCCCGCAGCACCGCGAACTCCTTGCGCGACAGTGCGATCGGCAGGCCGTCGCGGGTCAGGGTGCGGCGGTGGACGTCGAGACGCAGTCCGGCGCGGGTGAGGACCGGCGGTATCCCCGGACGCGCCCGGCGGCCCAGCGCCTGCACCCGGGCGACCAGTTCGGCGAACGCGAACGGCTTGGTCAGATAGTCGTCGGCGCCGAGGCCGAGCCCGGCGACCCGCTCACCGACCGCTGCCGCCGCGGTCAGCATCAGCACCCGGCTGCCCACCTCGTGCTCGACCATCCAGCCGCACACCTGGTCCCCCGACGCTCCGGGGATGTCACGATCGAGGACGACGACGTCGTAGTCGTTGACCGGTACTCGTTCCAGCGCGGCATCACCGTCGTAGACCACATCCACCGCCATCGCATGCCGTCGCAACCCCGTGCCGATCGCCTCGGCCAGTACCGTCTCGTCTTCGACCACAAGCACCCGCACGCGCGCCATCTTGCCCGCAGACCCTGTTTGTTCGCTGTGAGGTCGGCGTTTCCTGGATGTCGCCTACCCGTGCGCCCGGCTTCCGGACCATCGACATAGGGTTTCTCCCGACCCATCGTGGGTCACGGACCGCGTCGTCCTCCTCGGACGGTCACGGCCGCCCACCGGCACGAAGAGGCGATCTCCCTGCGATATTTCTACGACTCGGAATTCATCGAGGACGGCGTGACGATCGATCTGATCTCGATCGGCGTCGTCTGCGAGGACGGTCGCGAGTACTACGCGGTCTCCACCGAATTCGACGCGGGACGAGCCGGTCCGTGGGTGCGCAGACATGTGCTACCGAAGTTGCCGCCCACGGGATCGCCGCTGTATCGCTCCAGGGCACAGATCCGCGACGACCTGTTCAAGTTCTTCCTGCCCCGCCCGAGCGTGCAGCCGGAGCTGTGGGCCTGGGTCTCGGCCTACGACCACGTCGCGCTGTGCCAGCTCTGGGGTGACATGACCGCGCTGCCCAAGGGCATGCCGCGCTACACCAACGAGCTGCGCCAGCACTGGGCCGCGCACGGCAGCCCCGAGCTGCCGCCGATCCCCGACGATGCCCACGACGCGCTCGCCGACGCCAGGCACAACCTCGCCAAGTTCGACGCGATCGAGGCCTACCGGCGCACCCCGCGGCTGTAGAACACCCGAGACAACGAGGAAGGCCCCGAGTCGTAGCGACTCGGGGCCTTCCTCGTGTGCGTGCCGCGCGGTCAGTGACCGTGCGGCTCGTCACCGTGGGCGCGGGCCTGCTCCTCGGCGAGCGCCGTGAGCATCTTGTGCTCCTCGACGTGCTCGTTCTCGAAGTAGGCGTCGGACTCCGCCTGCGGGTCGGCCCGCAGGAAGCTACCGGTACCCGGCTTGCCCGCCGAACCCAGCTTGTTCATCTTCTTGGGCACCGGGGCACCCTGGTACTCCAGCGGGATCGCGTGGCCGTGGTCGTCGACCGGGCCCAGCGGCTGGTGCACCTCGATGTACTCACCGTGCGGCAGGCGCTTGATGACACCGGTCTCGATGCCGTGCTCGAGCACCGCCCGGTCACTGCGCTGCAGACCGATGCAGAACCGGTAGGCGACGAAGTACGCGATCGGGGGCAGCAGCAGCACGCCGATACGACCGATCCAGGTGGTCGCGTTCAGCGAGATGTCGAACTTCAGCGCGATGATGTCGTTGACACACGACAGCGTGAGCACCACGTAGAACGCGATCGCCATGGCACCGATGGCGGTACGCACCGGCACGTCGCGCGGACGCTGGAGCAGGTTGTGATGCGCCGTGTGGTCGTTGGTGAGGCGCTTCTCGATCCACGGGTAGGCGATCAGCAGCGTGAACACCAGACCCATGACCAGCGCGACCCAGAACACCGCCGGGATCGTGTAGCGACCCAGGTAGATCTCCCACGGCGGCATCAGACGCGCCATGCCGTCGGTCCACATCATGTAGAAGTCGGGCTGCGAACCCGCCGAGACCTGGGACGGGTTGTACGGACCCAGGTTCCAGATCGGGTTGATCTGCAGGATGCCGCCCATGATGCCGACGATGCCGAGGGTGAACGCGAAGAACGCGCCCTGGTCCGCGGCGAACACCGGCACGATGCGCGCGCCGACCACGTTGTTCTCGGTCCGGCCGGGGCCGGGGAACTGGGTGTGCTTCTGGTACCAGACCAGCGCGACGTGCGCGCCGATCAGCGCCAGGATGATGCCGGGCAGCAGCAGCACGTGCGCGATGTAGAGGCGCGGGATGATGATGTCGCCGGGGAAGTCGCCGCCGAACATCAACCAGTGCAGCCAGGTACCGACGACCGGGACACCGATGGTGATACCCGAGAACGCGGCGCGAAGACCGGTGCCCGAGAGCAGGTCGTCGGGCAGCGAGTAGCCGAAGAAGCCCTCGAACATCGCCAGAATCAGCAGCAGCGAGCCGATCACCCAGTTCGCCTCACGCGGCTTGCGGAACGCGCCGGTGAAGAAGATGCGGAACAGGTGGATGATGATCGACGCCGCGAACAGCAGGGCCGCCCAGTGGTGGATCTGCCGGACGAACAGACCGCCGCGCACCTCGAAGGAGATGTTCAGCGCGGTCTCGTAGGCCCGCGACATGCCGACGCCGCGCAGCGGCTGATAGGCACCGTCGTAGGTGACGTGCGCCATCGACGGGTCGAAGTACAGCGTCAGGTAGATACCCGACAGCAGCAGGATGATGAACGCGTACAGCGCGATCTCACCGAGTAGGAACGACCAGTGGGTCGGGAAGACCTTGTTGATCGACCGCTTCATGAACGCGGCGGCGCGATACCGCTCGTCCATCTCGTTGGCTTGGTTCGCCACCAGAGTGCTCATGAACGACGCTCCCAGAAGGCCGGGCCGAGCGGCTCGATGAAGTCGCCGTTGGCGACCAGGAAGCCCTCGGAGTTGACGGTGATCGGCAGCTGCGGGAGCGCGCGGGCGGCCGGACCGAAGACCGGCTTACCCCACTCGGTCGCCGAGAACTGCGACTGGTGGCAGGGGCACAGGATGCGGTTGGTCTGCTGCTCGAACAGCGAGGTGGGGCAGCCGAGGTGGGTGCAGATCTTCGAGTAGGCGAAGTAGTCGCCGTAGTTGAAGCTCTCCTGGCCCTTGCGCTTGATCGCCTTCTCCGCGTCGGCGGTGCGCAGGCGGATCAGCATGACCGCGTTGCGGATGCCGCGCAGCGACTGCAGCGTCTCGTGCTCGTTGCCGCGCCACTTCTCCTTCCACGGGAAGACGGTCTCCATGGCGCCCGCGTCCAGATCCTCCGGACGCACCAGCACGACATCCTGCGGGCGACCGGTGTCGCGGCGGATGTAGATGGTCTCGCCGGGGAAGTCCGGGGTCCAGCCCGAGACCCACAGCGGCGACTTGTCGCCCTTGGCCCACGGGTTCTTCACCATGCCGCCGACGAACACCAGCAGCGCGCCGATACCGAGCACGCCGACACCGGCGCCCGCGGTACCGAGCATCATCTTGCGGCGAGCCAGGGTGGAGGTGTCGAGCGCGTCCTGCAGCTCGGCCGCCAGGGTGCGGCGCTCGACCTCGTCGGACGGGCCGTCGTGGCGCTGCTGGATCGAGATCTCGGCGGGGATGAACCGCTTGCGGATCAGCACGACCGCGATACCGATGACCAGCACCGAGATGCCGAAGGTCAGACCGACCAGCGGGGTGAACAGCGAGTAGGCCGCATGGCCTTCGTCGCCGTTGCCCTTCCACTCCCACGGCCAGAACAGGAAGACACCGATCAGCGCGGCGGCGGCCAGGCCGGAGATGGCGAACCAGAACGTGACCGCGCGCTCGGCGCGCTTCTCGGCGCGGGTGCCGGGCACCGGCCAGCGCTCGCCGCGGTACGCGACGTCGACGCCGTCGCGCGCGGTACCGAGCTCGACCAGCTCGTCACGCGTCATCGCGTCCAGTTCGGCTTCGGTCGGTTCCCGACCCATGTCGTTGTGCTCCTGTCCACTCATGTGCGAGATCCGATCCACATCGCGGCACCCACCACGGCGGTGATGCCGATAACCCAGATCGCCAGACCTTCGGTCGCCGGGCCGAAACCGCCGAGGTCCCAGCCGCCGGGCGCCTTCTCTTCCGCGGCGTTCTTGACGTAGGCGATGATGTCGCGCTTCTCCTCCGGCGTCAGCTGCCGGTCGGAGAACTTCGGCATGTTCTGCGGGCCGGTGATCATGGCGTCGTAGATCTGCTGCTCGTTGGCCTCCGCCAGCGGCGGGGCGAACTTACCGCCGGAGAGCGCGCCACCACGGCCGGTGAAGTTGTGGCAGGAGGCGCAGTTCATGCGGAACAGCTCCGAGCCGCGGCCGATGTCGTCGCCACGCAGCGATTCCTGCGCGATCTCACCGTTGGCGTCGCGGATCACCGAGGGGCCACCGCCGTTGGCGGCGACGAACGCGCCGAGCGCGTCGGTCTGATGCGCGTCGAACTTCTCGGGCTTGCGCATGGCCTGGGCCTCGTTGCGCACCATCGGCATGCGGCCGGAGGACACCTGGAAGTAGACGGCGGCCTCGCCGACGCCGATCAGGCTGGGGCCACGATCTACCACGCCCTGCAGGTTCGCGCCGTGGCAGGTGATGCACGAGGTCTCGTAGAGCTGCTTGCCCTCGCGGATCAGCGCGGACTGGTCCTCGTTCGCGGTGGCGACCTGGGGCGCGGGGGTGAGTGCCGCGGCGAGGAAGCCGGCTCCGACCAGACCAACCAGCAACGCGAGGCCACCCGCGATACGACGGCGAACGCGACGCTGCTTACGCGCCTTGGTGGCCTGACCGTTGTCAGGGCCGGCGGGCTCGGGGGCCGACGGGGGAGATGAACTCATCTGTGTCCCTTTGGAGTAGACGGAACCGACTTGTGCAAATGCTGTGCGCCCGCGCGCTAGCGGACGAAGTAGATCGTGGCGAACAGCCCGATCCAGACGATGTCGACGAAGTGCCAGTAGTACGACACCACGATGGCGGCGGTGGCCTGGGCGGGCGTGAACTTGCTCAGCGTGGTGCGGACCAGCAGGAACACGAACGCGATCAGACCGCCGATCACGTGCAGACCGTGGAAGCCGGTGGTGATGTAGAAGACCGAGCCGTACGAGCTGCTGGAGATCGAGGTTCCCTCTTCCACCAGGTGGTAGTACTCGTAGCCCTGGCCGGCGACGAAGAACGCGCCCATCAGCAGGGTGATCATGTACCAGCGACGGAGGCCGAACACGTCGCCCTTCTCCGCGGCGAACACACCCATCTGGCATGTGAACGACGATGCGACCAGCACGGCCGTCACCGGAACGGCGAGCTTCATGTTCAGCTCGGTCGGCTCCGGGGGCCAGTTGCCGTGCGCTTGCGCGCGCGCAACGAAGTACATGGCGAAGAGGCCGGCGAAGAACATCAGCTCGCTCGACAGCCAGATGATGGTTCCGACGCTGACCATGTTGGGCCGGTTCAGCGAATGCACACGCTGAGTAATGGCCGATCCTGGGGTGCCTACTGCGGTCGTCACGGGGTAAGTATGACTCTTCGTAGTACGACAGCTGTACCCGGGTACGAAAGTTTGTCGCGAGAGTCGGAAAACCCACGCACAGAGGGGGTCTACGACCTCCGTCGGCGTGTTGGCGACGATCACGTGACAGCCCATTGTGACAGCGTTGGATGTGGATAACCTGAGACGAGGAGGCGGCGATGGTCGTGGTGCGGATGTGGCGGCGGTTGTTCGGCGGGCAGCGCGAGTCGCTCGACCCCGCGCGGACCGATCTGGTCGTGGTCGCGTCGAGCTTCGACGACGCCGAAGCCTGCTCGGCGGCGCTGGATCGGGCCGGTGAGCTCGATCGCGACGCCGACGCCGTGCTACGCCACCATCTGCGCCTGCCCGCGGACCGGATCGACGCGGCCGCCGAGATCGCCGGATACGACGGCTACGTGCGAGCCGAGGCCGTGGGCACCACCGCGGGCGAGCTGGTGCCGGTGGTCCTGCAGCGAGTGCAGCGCCTCGATCCGCTGACCTGTTCGCAGGAGCGATCCCGGATGGCCGGGCTCGCGCAGCGCCACGACGGCGTCGCCGACGGCTGGGACGCGCTGCAGCCACCGCGTCCCGCGCCGTAAACTCTGCCAACGGCGCAATAGGCTTGCGCCACCCCGCCGCGCCCGATCAGAGTTGCGCGATGGCGATGTCGAACGGAGATGCGGAGCAGATGAGCGTGCGCAGCTGGCCCCAGGTGCTCGGAACCCTCGCCGACGGCGGCGACCTGGCCGCGGACGACACCACCTGGGTGATCGACGAGATCTTCACCGACAACGCCACCGCGGCCCAGATCGCGGCCTTCGGCGTCGCCATGAAGATCAAGGGCCCCACCCCGACCGAGCTGGCCGGCATGGTCGCGGGCATGCTCGGGCACGCCCGCCTGGTGCACGTCGACGGCGACGCGGTCGACATCGTCGGCACCGGCGGCGACCGCTCCGGGTCGGTCAACATCTCCACCATGTCCTCGGTGGTCGTGGCGGCCGCCGGCGTGCCGGTGGTCAAGCACGGCAACCGGGCCGCGTCGTCCAAGGCGGGCGGCGCCGACGTGCTCGAGGCGCTGGGCGTGAAGCTGGCGCTGGGTCCGGAGTCGGTGGCGCGGTCGGTGCGCGAGGCCGGGATCGGCTTCTGTTTCGCGCCGCTGTTCCACTCGGGGCTGCGCTTCGCCGGTCCGGCGCGCAAGGAGATCGGCATCCCGACCGTGTTCAACGTGCTCGGCCCGCTCACCAACCCCGCCCAGCCGCGCGCCGGCCTGATCGGCTGCGCGTTCGCCGACCTGGCGCCGGTCATCGCGGGAGTGTTCGCCGAGCGTGGCGCGAGCGCACTGGTGGTGCGCGGCCGTGACGGGCTCGACGAGATCACGACCTCCGACGTCACCGACGTGTGGGTGGTCAGCGGCGGGCGGATCCGGCAGACCGTGCTCGATCCGATCCGGCTCGGGATTCCCCGCGTCGACCTGGACGCGCTGCGCGGCGGTGACGCCGTGGTCAACGCGGGCATCGCGCGCGAAGTGTTCGCGGGCGCGCCGGGCGCGGTGCGCGACGCGGTGCTGCTCAACTCGGCCGCCGCGATCGTCGCCTACGACCTCTCGCGCGGCGCGGGCGATGTCGACCTGGATCTGGACGCCGCCCTGACCGGCGGGCTCGAGCGCGCCGCCGCCGCGGTGGACAGCGGCGCGGCGGCGAAGCTGCTGCAGAGCTGGGCCGAGCTCACCCAGGTCCTCGACGAGTCCTGAGCGCGCGAAAGCCTCACTCCCCCAGCGAGAATCCGGCTTCCACGTCGGCGCTCGAGTACGACTTGAAGGCGATGTGGGTGGTGGTGCGCACCACGCCGGGCACCTTGTCGATGCCGCTGGTGACGACCTCGGCGATGCGCTCGTGATCGCGCACCCGCACGATCGCGATCAGATCGACGTCACCGGCGCAGGAGTACACCTCGGCGACTCCGGCGGTGTCGGCGAGGGCTTGCGCGGTCTCGGGGATACGAGAGTTCTCGGCCTGGATCAGCACGATCGCGGTAATCATGGGATCAGCGTAGAACTTCGGGGCGCTCGGTGGCCGCTTTGAACCGTCGCATCAGGTCCAGGCTCTTCACCCCGGGCGCCGATTCCACGGAACTGGACACGTCGACGCCGTACGGGCGGTGCCGGGCGATGGTGTCGGCGACGTTGTCGGCGTCGAGCCCGCCGGCCAGCACGACCTTGCCCGGCAGCGCACGCACCCAGTCGGGGAACTCCTCGAAGATCCCGGAGCCCGCGCTGGCGTCGTAGAAGAAGTACTCGCTGGTCTGTTCGGGTGCGGGCGGGGTGGACGAGCAGAACGCGAGATTCGGCAGGTCGGCCCACTGGTAGAGCTGCACCACGTCGAAGGCGTCGGCCACCTCGGCGACCTCGGCGGCCGCCAGAGCCACGACGAAGGTGGTGATCCGGCCGCGCGCGTAGCCGGCGAGGGCGCGGGCCTGCGCGGGCGTGCGGTACCGCTTGCTCTTGGGCGTGGCCATGACGCCGATCGCGGAGTAGCCGAGCTCGACGGCCCAGTCGATCTGTTCCTCGGTGGTCAGGCCGCACACCTTCACGAACATTCGCGCCTTCGCCCTTTCTTCCGCCGTCACCGGGCGTGACAGGCGGTTCCATGATCCTCCGGGCGCGCGGTCACCGTTCGGCCAGGTATCGCTCCTCCGGGCTGAGCGTGGTGGCGGCGGTGCGGGCCAGCTGGGCCCAGCCCTTCCAGCGGGCCGCGCCGTGCAGGGGTTCGCGGTAGCCCTCGCTGGTGCTGACGATGCGGGCGCCGGGCTCGGCCAGCCAGCGGGCGATGACGCCGACCTCCTCGGGGGGCGCGCCGCGCAAGGGGGGAATGTCGTCGTCGGGTAGCAGTCCGCAGCCGAAGCGAGCGTCGCCGGTGTCCGCCATGTCCGCGTAGGGCGCGGGTGTATCGACGGCGGTTGCCGTCGCCGTGACAGCCATCGGCGTGGTGGCACCGACCGACCGGCCGTGGGCGGCGCCCGCGTCACCCAGATCAGGGATGACGGTTTCGGCGGCCGCGACGATCTGGTCGACGACCGCCATGGGCGGGGTGCCGCGCCGGGCGGTGCCCGCGGCGGCGAGGCGGCCGTAGCGGATCACCGAGAACTCCCAGCCGCCCGCGCCGTCGGGCAGCGCGATGATCAGTTCCGCGAGCCGGGCCAGTGCGGCGAGGCGCTGGGTGCGGTGCAGCATGGTGACGACGGCGGCGGCGCGGTCACGCAGGCGGGCGGCTGCCTCGAAATGTTCAGCGGTGGAATGTGTTTCGATGCGGTCGAGCATCGCGCGCAGCAGGGCGTCGGAGCGGCCGGTGAGCAGGTCGCGCACCGCGTCGACGGCCGGGGCGTAGCCGGTGGCGTCCAGGTCGGCCGCGGGGCGCGCGGCCGGACAGCCGCCGACGACCGCGGGCGGGCAGGTGTGTCGCGCCGCGCGGGTGAGCCGGGTGGCGCAGGTCCGCAGGCCGGCGAATTCGGCGATCGTCGCCGCCACGTCGACGGCGTCGGTTCGGGAACCGAACGGCCCCAGCGCGATTCGTGTCGGGGTGCGTACCGCGACGAGCCGGGGGAACGCTTCGTCGCTGAGGGTGAGCCACCAGCCGCGCCGGGGGAATTTCGAGCGGCGGTTGTAGGGCGGCGCGTGCGCGGCCAGCAGACGTAGCTCGCGCACCCCCGCTTCCAGACCGTGCGCGCACACCACGTGGTCGACCCGGATCGCCAGTGCCACCATCTCTTTCATCCGGCCGCGGGTCTCCGATCCGGTGAAGTAGTTGCGGACGCGGCGGCGCAGGTTGACAGCCGTCCCTATATAGAGGACTTCATCGGACGGTCCACGGAACAGGTACACGCCGGGCGCGGTCGGCAGATCGCCGGCGAAAGTGCGCTTGGCGCGCTGGGTTCCGGTGACGCCGGGCAGGTAGTCGAGCAGCTCGGTCAGGCTGTGCACGCCCTGGTTGCCGACCCGGCCGATCAGCGCGTGCAGCACGTCGACGGTGGCGCGGGCGTCGTCGAGGGCGCGGTGCGTCGGCGTGGTCGAGGCACCCAGGATCTGAGCGAGCACGCCGAGCCGCGCCGAGGGCGCCTCGTCGCGGGTCAGCACCCGCCGGGCGAGCTTGACCGTGCACAGCACCTGCGGGTTCGGCCAGTCGATATCCTGCCGGGCTGCCGCGGCTTTGAGGAACGCGGTGTCGAAACGGGCGTTGTGCGCCACCAGGACCGCGCCCGCGGCGAACTCGAGGAAGCCGGGCAGCACCGCCTCGATCCGCGGCGCCTCGTACACCATCGCGGTGGTGATCCCGGTGATCTGCACGATCGCCGGCGGGATCGCGAACCCCGGATTCACCAGGGTCGCGAACTCCCCCAGCACTTCTCCCCCGCGCACCTTCACCGCTCCGATCTCGGTGATCGAGTCCCCGTCCGGGCTGGTCCCGGTCGTTTCCAGGTCGACGACGACGAAGGTGGTGTCGTACAGCGGTGTGTCGAGTTCGTCGAAGGCCAGCTGACGCGCGGCAGCCGGGAGCGGAACAGGATCGGGCACGGCGAGCAGCGTAGGACGAGGGTCCGACACGCTCGCCCTCGGCAATTCACCGCGAGACTTTCGTTCCGATGCGAACAAAATGACCTCGAGCAGACCCGAATGAGACCGGGCTCACAGTTTGCCGAACATCACATGACCGGGGCGAATTTCATCGGGTAAGACCGATTACCGATCCAAGGCCGCCGGAGCGCACGGCGCGCCGCCCGCGGGCACGACTGGGCGACCGACCGGTTCGACAGCCGACGAGCGGAGGCGACCTGGGGATTAACCCCTAGGGGTAGACCAATAGGCCGCGATCAAGCCGTCCACGACGCGCCGGGTAGCGGCCGGGAAGCTCCCCGAAGCCGACCTGGCGTTATCGTTTCGTGATTGGTGTGACGCAGCTCGCACGGAATGTTCGGGCGGATCGCCCGAATTGCCTTTCGGACCGATGTCCGACTTTACAAACCACCGTGATGTCTTCGTAACCTTTTCGAGACCTCACGGAGTCCACTCGGCCACGAACGGTTCGACGGGATGAAGCCCGCCGCGTCAAACGGACACGGCGTCGTGGGGCAGATTGGAAGTACCCGCATCATGGCGACCAACACCGTCAAGCGTCAGGCGCAGCGAGCCGTTGCCGCCGGAGCCGTCGGCGCTGCCACCATCGGCGCGTTCCTCCTGCCGGCCGCTCCCGCGTCGGCGACGCCGGTCACCGTCCCCGGTATCGGCACCTTCGAGGTGCCCAACGAGATCCCGCTGCCGCAGGGTATCCCCGGCATCGAGACCCCGTCGGTCCCGCAGGCCTTCACCGCGCCGCGCGCCACCGCCGCCGACATCGCCCTCGATGCCGCGCTGAGCAAGGTCGGCTCCCCCTACGTCTACGGCGCCGCGGGCCCGGACGCTTTCGACTGCTCGGGTCTGGTCCAGTGGGCCTACCGGCAGGCGGGCATGGAGCTGCCGCGTACCAGCGGCGCCCAGCTCGGTGCGGGCACCCCGGTCTCCTTCGAGGACCTGCGCCCCGGCGACCTGGTGTCCTTCTACGGCGGCGGCCACTCCGGCCTGTACGCGGGCGACGGCAACGTCGTGCACGCGGCCACCTCGGGCAGCCCGGTGCACGTCGCGTCGGTCTCCTCGATGCCGTTCGCGGGCGCTCGCCGCTTCTGATCGACGGGTACGGTGCGTCGTTCGCGGGGAAGGGCGCACCGTGACCCTTCCGTGGCCTACTGGACACGGGCATACGCGGTTCCGTAACCTGATCGAGACCTTCTCAGCGGACGAGAGGATCCGGTTCGGGTAAGGCGCTGCATCGGCGGACATCGAGAGAACGGGGCACGGCGCACTGTGACTGACCACCACCGGAACCCACGCGTTGCGCGGGGCATCGCCGGAGCCATGTCCGCCGCGATCCTGGTGTGCGCCACCTACGCCGCGGGCCCCGCCCTCGCCGATCCGGTCGCCCTGCCGACCACCGCCGGTGACGCCATCGCCCGGATGATCGACCTCTCCCGGCAGGCCGAGGCACTCAACCAGGCCTCGCTCGACGCGCAGTCCGATCTCGACGCCAAATGGGCCGTCCAGCGCGAGGCCGACGACAAGCTGGCCGCCAGCACCGCCGTCGCCGACGCCGCCCGCGCCGAGGTCCGCAAGTTCCAGCCGATGATCGATCGCACCGCGATCGCCACCTACACCGGCGCGCGCACCGATCGCATGTTCGCGGTGCTGTCGAGCAACTCACCGCAGCAGCTGCTGGACAAGATGTCCACGCTGGATGTGCTCGCGCAGCAGACCGCCGACGGCGTGCGCCAGTTCAAGAAGGCCGCCGACGCGGCCACCGCCGCCGAATCCGTGACCCGCGCGGCCGCTGATACCGCCCGCGCCGCGACCGCGGCCGCCGAGGCCGTGCGCGCCGACGTCGACCGCAAGCGCGCCGATCTCAGCGTGGCCACCACCCAGGTCGTCGAGGCCTGGGGCGCGCTCTCGGCCAAGGACAAGTCGACCCTGGCCGGTTCGCCCTTCCCGCCCGGCTTCGATCGCGACTCCCTGCTGCAGGGCCTGGTCCCCGGCAGCGGCACCAGCGCGCTGGCCGCCGCGCTGACCCGCATCGGCGACCCATATGTCTGGGGCGCCACCGGCCCCGACCGGTTCGACTGCTCCGGGCTGGTGCAGTGGGCCTTCAAGCAGGTCGGCAAGAACGTCCCGCGCACCAGCTCCCAGCAGGCGAACTTCGGCACCCCGGTGGCCAAGGACGACCTGCAGCCCGGCGACGTCGTGCTGTTCTACCCCGAGATCTCGCACGTGGGGATCTACGCGGGCAACGGCATGATGGTGCACGCCTCCACCTTCGGCGTCCCGGTCGCTGTCGCGCCGATCAACACCACCCCGTTCCACTCGGCCCGGCGATACTGAGCCGGCGGTGACCGATCCGTCCCGCCGCGCGTCCGGCCTACGATCCTGGTTCTCGGCCAACGGCCGCCTCGAATTCGCGCTCACGCTCGCCTCGGTCACCCTGTTGACCGGGGCGTGCGTCGCACTGATCCTGGTGCCGCGCAACGCCGGTCCGCTCCAGCTGGCCACCGACGAGGCCGAGGTGCTCGACACCACCGCCGACATCGACGACCCCCGGCTGACCCCGGTCCGCCGCGAGCTGCAGCCGTTCGGGCCGATCCTGGTGCGCCGGGTCGCCGCGGGTGGCGACGCCGACGCACTCGTGGTCGCCCACTCCGGGCACCGGAGCGACATCGACGTCCTCGAAAAGGAACTCGCCCCGGCGATCGCCGACGTGAGCACCGCGTGGGGCACTGACTGGAATCGCGCGCCGGTGCTCGTCGTCGCGAGCACGCCCACCGAGTTCACCGCACTGACCAGGGCGGCGGGCGCCTCGACCGGCGCCGATGTCGCCGCGGTCTCGCTCACCGGCTCCTACGTGCCCGGCACCCGGCCGACCGACCAGCGGATCGTGTTCAACCCCGATGCCCGCCGCCGGGTCGGCGACGAGGGCATGGCGACGCTGCTGCGCCACGAACTCACCCACGTCGCGACCAGGGCGGCCACCGCCGACGGCGCGCCGCTGTGGCTGGTCGAGGGCTACGCCGAGTACGTCGCGCAGCGCGCCGGGGCCACCACGTTCTCCCAGATCGCCCCCACGCTCACCACCCGGCTGCGCGCGGGCGCCCTGCCCACCGACCTGATCGGCGACGCCGAGTTCACCGGCACCGACGCGCCCTACGCCTACGAATCGGCCTGGAGCGCGTGCGCCTTCCTCGCCGACCGCTACGGCCCGGCCGCTCTCACCGCGCTGTACAGGAAGCTCGCGACCGGCCCACAGTCCCCCGCAGCCCAGGACGCCGCCTTCGCCGCCGTGCTCGGCACCTCGCGCGCCGATCTGCTCGACGGCTGGCGCGCCTGGTTACGGGGCCGCGCCGTCTGACCACCCGCCGCCCGATCACCACCCCTGGTCGAGTCACTCCGTGACACTCGCCCACCCGCCGCCCGACCACCACCCCTCATCGAGTCACTCCGTGACACTCACCTATTAGGTTGTTCACTTATGGCCCGAACTCTGCTGGTTACCAATGATTTCCCGCCTCGGCCGGGCGGCATCCAGTCCTATCTCAACGCGCTGGCCGATCAGCTGCCGCCGGACGACCTGGTCGTCTACGCGCCGCGCTGGCGCGGTGACAGCCACGAGAAGTTCGACGCCGCGCAGAAGTTCCGCGTCGTTCGGCATCCCACGACGCTCATGCTGCCGACTCCGGGCGTGATCAAGCGCGCGGGCAACCTGCTGCGCGAACACGACTGCGACACCGTGTGGTTCGGCGCGGCCGCCCCGCTGGCCGCGATGGCGCCGATGCTGCGGCGCGCGGGCGCCGAGCGCATCCTGGCCAGTACCCACGGCCACGAGGTCGGCTGGTCGATGCTGCCCGGCGCGCGGCAGGTGCTGCGCTCGATCGGCGAGCACACCGACGTCGTCACCTATGTCAGCAAGTACACCCGGGGCCGGTTCGCCTCGGCGTTCGGTCCGCGCGCCGCGCTGGAGTACCTGCCGCCGGGCGTCGACCCGGCCGAGTTCCGGCCCGACCCGGGCGCGCGCGCCGAACTGCGCGCCCGCTACGGCCTCGGTGACCGGCCGACTGTGCTGTGCCTGTCGCGCCTGGTCCCGCGCAAGGGTCAGGACATGCTGATCGTGGCGATGAGCGAGATCCGCGAACGCGTCGACGGCGCGGTCCTGGTGATCGCGGGCGGCGGACCCTACGAGATCCGGCTGCGCGGACTGGCCGAGGCGCTCGGGGTCACCGATTCCGTGGTGTTCACCGGGCGGGTGCCCTCGGGCGAGCTGGCCGCCCACCACACCATCGCCGACGTGTTCGCGATGCCGTGCCGCACCCGGGGCGCCGGGCTGGACGTCGAAGGCCTCGGGATCGTCTACCTGGAGGCCTCGGCCACCGGGGTGCCGGTCGTGGCGGGCAGTTCCGGCGGCGCGCCCGAGACCGTCCGGGAGGGCGAGACCGGTCTGGTCGTGCACGGACGCTCCGCCGAGCAGATCAGCGACGCCCTCGTCGAGCTGCTCACCGACCGCGACAAGGCGGCCGCCATGGGCGCCGCCGGGCGCGCGTGGGTGGAGGAGAACTGGCACTGGGACCGCCAGGGCGCCCGGCTGCGGGAGCTGCTGCGGTGACACCCCGGCCGCGTCCGGTGTGGCGTCCACTACGCTCAGCGAGGTGAGCAGTATCCAGGTCGCAGATCAGACCTTTCTCGCGGCGCCGCCCGCCGCGATCGCCGACGTGCTGAGCGCCACGAACAACTGGCGCCGCTGGTGGCCCGATCTCCGTCTCGACGTGCGGGAGGATCGCGGCGACAAGGGCATCCGCTGGACGGTGGCGGGCCCGCTGGACGGAACCATGGAAGTGTGGCTGGAGGCCGTCCCCGAGGGCGCGATCCTGCACTACTTCCTGCACGCCGAGCCCACCGTCGCCAAGCCGCTGACCCCGCGCGCGCTGACCGCGGCGAATCGGGCCCGCCGGGTGGCGGGCAAGCACATGTCGTTCGAATTGAAGGCACGGCTCGAGGCCGGTCGACCCGCGGGCGTCGCGCCCGTGGGCGCCGCGGCGTCCTGACACCACCGGCACCGACCGCTCGTCCCGCAGGAAAGGAACCGTTGTCCGCCATGGCCGACCGGACCCAGAGATCGATCGTCATCGAGGCGCCCTCGCAGCAGGTGATGGCCGTCATCGCGGACCTGGAGTCCTATCCGGAATGGGTGGCGGCCGCGCAGTCGGTCGAGGTGCTCGACACCGACGCCGCCGGCCGGGCGGCGACCGCGCGATTCGTGCTGGACGCCGGCGTCGTCAAGGACACCTACGTGCTGGCCTACACCTGGCGCTCCGACGGCCACGCGGTGAGCTGGCGGCTGCTCAGCGGTGACCTGCAGAAGGCCCAGGACGGCAGCTACGAACTGCGCGACCGGCCCGACGGCGGCACCGAGGTGGTCTACCAGCTGACCGTCGACTTGAACATCCCGATGATCGGCATGTTCAAGCGGAAGGCCGAGAAGGTGATCACCGATACGGCCTTGAAGGAACTGAAGAAGCGGGTCGAGGGCTGAGCGCCCCGGGCGGTACCCGCGTCGAACTGTTCGTCGGCAAGGGCGGAGTCGGCAAGACCACGCTGGCCTGCGCGACGGCCATGGCCTACGCCCGCGCCGGGCAGCGCGTGCTGATCGCCTCGCTCGACCAGGCGCATTCGCTCGGTGACGCGCTCGGATTCCGTTTCCCGCACGATCCGGGCACCGTCGCCGGGGTCGCCAGGGTGGCGCCCGGACTCGAGGTGATCGAAATCGACTCCCTCGCCCTGCTCGAGGACCGGTTCCGCGACGTGGTGCGGATGCTGGCCAAGGGCGGCGGCCACGATCACGGCGTCGACCTGACCGCGATCGATCCGGCCGAGCTGACCGGCCTGCCCGGCGTGCAGGAACTGCTGATGCTGGTGGAGATCGCCCAGTTCACCGAGGAGGACGACTGGGACGTCGTCGTCGTCGACTGCCCGCCTTCGGCCGACATGCTGCGTCTGGTCACCGCGCCGGACACCCTGCTCACCTACCTCGAACGGCTCTGGCCGCGGCACGCGCGCACGATGAGCGCGATCGGCCCCGACCTGCGCAAGGCGGTGCTGGCCGCCACGGTCGAGCGGATCGTCGGCGCCGTCACCGGGGTCCGCGACCTGCTCGCCGATCGCACCCGCACCAGCGCCCGGCTGATCACCGGTCCCGAACAGGTCGCCGTCGCCGAGTCCCGGCGCGTGCGTTCGGCGGCCGCGCTGCTCGGCCTGCGGCTGGACGCGGTGGTGGTGAACAAGGTGCTGCCGCAGGTGCCCCCGCCCGGCGAGAACGCCCACCCGGCCGTGCACTGGTACCTGAACCGGCGCGCCGAGCAGCTCGAGGTGGTGGCGCGGCTGCACGAGCAGATCACCGACGTCCCGATCCTGATCGCCCAGCACGCGGGTGCCGAGCCGGCCGGACTGAGTTCGCTGTCCGCGTTCTCCTACGCGGTCGACACGCTGCCCGGCCCGCACGCTCAGAGCGCACAATCGGGCGAACCGATGGTTCGATGGGAGTCGGGCTCCGGTGTCGACTCCGTGTACGCGATGCGGATGCGGCTGCCGGTGGTCGATCCCGGCACCTTGCGGCTGGGCCGAGTGGAGGACGATCTGATCGTGGGAGCCGACGGGGTACGCACACGCGTACGGCTCGCGCCGGTGCTGCAACGCTGCACGGTGGCGGGCGCCGAACTCGACGACGGTCATCTCGTGGTCCGCTTCCGGCCCGATCCGCAGCTCTGGCCCGCCGATCCGAACTACACGAAGGCCACCGCAGATGAGCAGTGACTCCCAGTCCGACCGCCGCGGCCACCACCCCGACGGCTTCGCCGAGTTCACCGAGGAGCTGCGGCTGCTGGCCGAAGTGCTGCTGGCCAGAGTCGAACCGGTGCTGCGCCGCACCGCCGCCGACGGGCAGGCCGATCTCGGCGGCTGCGCCTGGTGCCCGGTCTGCGCGGCCGCGGCGCTGGTGCGCGGCGACCACCACGACGTGGTCGCCGCCCTCGCCGAGCACGGCACCTCGATGGTGACGGTGCTGCGCGAAGCGCTCGCCGGTGTCCCCGTGGAGCCGGTGCTACCGCCGGAGTGGGCTGAATACGCTGCCGCACACCATGATTCGCACGATCCCGCGTGGTCTCACCAGCACGGCGCCACCGACGCCCGACCGGGTCACGGCACCGAAGGGCCGCACAACGGCGCCCACGGCCACGCCCCGGCGTCCGGCGACGGCACCCGGTCTGCCGCCGGCACCGGAGGGCAGCACAACGGTGCCGCGGGTCCGGACAGCGGCTCGGCGACCCCGGCCGATCCCGCGGACGAGTCCCGCTCCGCCCCGGACGAACACCCCGACACCGCGCCCCGATCCCGCCTCCGCTGGGGTTCGGCCCGTCCCGACGGCACCCCCCGCCCACGCCGGGTCGACGAATACACCGCGCCCCGGCCACCGGGCGCCCCGACCCGCACCGCGGCGGGCCCGCACGTCCCGGCCGACAACGACGCGGGCACCGGCCTCTTCGCGACGCAGGCGCCGCACCAGGCCGAGAACGCCGAGCGTCCCGGCGACGATCGATCACGGCCCACCCGCGCGCCACGCTCGCGTTATGTCGATATTCCGGTGACGATCCGGGGATGACACAGCGGATCGACCGTCAACACCTGCTCACCGTCGGCGTCGATGTCGGTGGCACGAACATCCGCGCCTCGGTCGTCGACGCCGAGGGCGAGCTACTCGATTCCGTGCAGGCACCGACGCCGCACTCGGCACGCGCGCTCGAGGACGCCATCGACCGCGCGGTCCGCGAACTGGCGGGCAGGCACCCGATCGCCGCGGTCGGCCTGGCCGTCGCCGGTTTCATCTCCGAGGACCGCTCCACGGTCCGGTTCGCGCCGCACCTGCCCTGGCAGGACGCCCCGGTCGCGCAGCGGCTGACCGCGCGGCTCGGGCTGCCGGTGATCCTGGAGCACGACGCGAACGCCGCGGGCTGGGCCGAGTACCACTTCGGGGCCGCCGCGGGCGGGCACACCGTGGTCCTGGTCGCGATCGGCACCGGCATCGGCGCCGCCCTGCTCATCGACGGAAAGCTCTACCGCGGTAGCCACGGCGTCGCCCCCGAACTCGGGCATCTGCAGGTGGTGCCGGAGGGCCGCGCCTGCGCCTGCGGCAAGCGCGGCTGCTGGGAGCGCTACTGCAGTGGCACCGCGCTGGCCGACACCGCGATCGAACTGCTGGCCACCGATCCGGTGCGCTCGGTGCTCGCCAGGGACGTCATCCGCGATCCCGGCTCGCTGACCGGCCGCCGGGTGGCGGGCGCGGCCCAGGACGGCGATCCGCTCGCGGTCCGGGTGATGGCCGATTTCGCGCGCTGGCTCGGGCTCGGCCTGGCCTTCGTCAGCGACATCTTCGATCCCGATCTGGTGGTGATCGCCGGTGGCGTGAGCAGTTCGGCGCCGCTGTTCCTCGACGAGGCGCGCGAGCACTACGCGAGCGCGGTCACCGGTGCCGGGCACCGCCCCCTGGCGCGACTGCGCACCACCCAGCTCGGAGAGGCAGCGGGCATGATCGGCGCGGCCGAATTGGCCAGGGCCGCGGTCGACACGCCGGTGGCGGGTCGCACCGGGAGATGAGTGTCACAACCATGCATTGCGGCTACCGTCCTGGGTTGGTTGTGACCTGCGACCAGCGGTAAAGTCGCTTTCCGACGAGGCTGCACACAACGATCCCGGTTCCGGTCCCGGGGAAAGGACGCCATGTTCTACTGGCTGCTCAAGTTCGTTCTCGTAGGACCGTTCATGCATCTGTACAACCGGCCCGAGGTGGAAGGCGTCGAGAACATCCCGACCGACGGTCCGGCGATCATGGCGGGTAATCACCTCTCCTTCGCCGACTGGCTGTTCGCGCCGCTGCTGAGCCCGCGCCGGATCAACTACCTCGCCAAGGCGGAGTACTTCACCACCCCCGGCATCAAGGGCCGCCTGCAGAAGTTCTTCTTCAGCGGCACCGGCCAGTACCCGATCGACCGCAGCGGCGCCTCCGCCGCCGAGGACGCGCTCAACGCGGCCCGCAAGCTGCTCGACGAGGGCAGACTGGTCGGCCTGTACCCGGAGGGCACCCGCTCCCCCGACGGCCGCCTGTACAAGGGCAAGACCGGCATGGCGCGGCTGGCACTGGAGACCGGCGTTCCGGTCATCCCGGTCGCCGTCATCGGCACCGACAAGGTGAGCCCGCCCGGACCGTTCAAGTGGCGTAGGCAGAAGGTCACCCTCAAGTTCGGTGCCCCGCTGGACTTCTCGCGCTACGAGGGCATGAGCGGTAACCGCTTCGTCGAGCGCGCCGTCACCGACGAGGTGATGTACGAGCTGATGCGCCTCACCGGCCAGGAATACGTCGACGTCTACGCGCACAGCCTGAAGAAGGGCGTCGCCCCCACCGACCGCCAGCTCGAGGCCACCCGCATCCCCGACACCGCCGCCGGCTGAGGCGTCATGCGGCGCCCGGCGCCGCGATGAGCTGACCCACAGCACCGGCCGACGGCAAGCGGATCATAAGCGCCGTCGGCCACACTGCTCACATGTTCAAGCAATTACTGGCCGCGGCCGGCGTCGGCGGCGCCGAGGTGGAAACCGAATTGTTCACCCCGGGTGCGCAACCCGGCGGGATCGTCGAGGGTGTGGTCCGGCTGCGTGGCGGCCGCGTCGACCAGTCGATCGGGCACGTGGCCGTCGAGTTCGTCACCCGCGTCGAGCGTGAATACGCCGACGGCGAGGAGCACGTCAGCGAGCACGGCTTCGGCCGGGCCGGGGTGGCCGGGCCGTTCACCCTGATCGCGGGCACGGTGGCCGAATTGCGGTTCGCCGCACCGGTTCCCTTCGAGACACCGATCACCTTCTTCGACGGCCGGCACCTGCCGGGCGCCGGTGTCGCGCTGCGCACCGTGGTCGACATCCACGGCGCCGTCGACGCCACCGACACCGATCCGCTCGGCATCGGGGCACTGCCCGCCCAGCACGTCGTGCTGGATGCCGTGCGGCGCATGGGCTTCGGGCTGCACCGCACCGATGTGGAGGCGGGCACCATCGCGGGCACGCCGCAGCTGCTGCCGTTCTATCAGGAGATCGAGTTCGGTCGCTCGCACCATTTTCCCCGGGTGAACCAGCTCGAACTCACCTTCGTCGCCGCCGAGCACGGCATGAGCGTCGTCCTGGAGGCCGATATCGAGGGCGGCTGGTTCCGCGAGGACCGCGACGGCATCGGCTCCTTCTGGGTCGACTACGCGCAACTGGCACACCACGACTGGACCACCGAGATCCATCGCACGCTGCAGGGGCTCGGCGCGCTCGGCTGAGCTACCCGCGCCGACCCGCGACGCGCCGCCCACCCGGTTGATAGCCTGCACAGAGCACGACGCCGGGCAGGCGTCGACTCATTCCGGCGGGGCAGTGAGGTGAACATGGTCGGTCGCGACCCCGAGCGCACGGTGGTGCCGTTCGCCCGCTCCGCTCCGGATCCGCGCACCGGCCATCCCCCCACCGGCAAGGTCGTGCGCGGCGCCCGGCTGGCCGCGGTCCCGGTCGCCTATGCCGGGCGGCGCATCGCCGGGTTCGGCAAGAAGGCGATCGGGCGGGCGCCCGAGGCCGTCGACCGCGACATCCGGGCGCGCACCGCCGAGCATCTGTTCCAGGTACTCGGCGAGCTCAAGGGCTGCGTCGCGAAACTGGGTCAGCTGCTCGGTCTGCTGGAGCTGGGTCTGGCCCCCGATCTGGCCGAACCGTTCCGGCAGGCGCTGGCGCGGCTGCACGATTCGGCGCCGGCCATGCTGCCCGCCGCCGTGCACACCGAACTCGCCGCGCATCTGGGCCCCGACTGGCGTTCGCTGTTCCTGGAATTCGACGACCGCGCTGCCGCGGCGGCGTCGGTCGGCCAGGTCCACCGCGCCCGCTGGCACGACGGCACACCGGTCGCGGTGAAGGTGATGTATCCCGGTGCGCGCCGTGCCGTCCTGGCCGACCTGCAAGCCCTGCGCCGCGCCACTCCGCTGTTCACGGCGCTGCTGCCCGGCGCGGACACCCGCCCGGTGATCGAGGCACTGTGCGAGGAGATCAACGCCGAACTCGACTACGCCCGCGAGGCGGCCAACCTGCGGGTGTTCGCGGCCGCCTTCGCCGACGATCCCGATGTGGTGCTGAGCCGGGTGATCGCTCAGCACGGCGACGTCCTGGTCACCGAGTGGCTCGACGGTGTCCCGTTGTCGCGGTTGATCATCCGTGGCGAGGCGGCCGAGCTCGACCGGCTCGGCGTGCTGATCCTGCGTTTCTTGTTCTCCGCGCCCGCCCGCGCCGGCCTGGTCTACGGCGACCCGCACCCGGGCAACTTCCTGCGTATGCCCGACGGCCGCCTCGGCGTCGTCGACTTCGGCGCGTGCACGCCGTGGCCCGCCGCCTTCCTCGATGTCGCGGGCGATGTCGGTGCCGCGGTGATCGCCGACTCCCCCGCCGACCTCGAGGCCGCCATCCGCCGCCACGGCTTCGTCGCACCGGGCCGCGAGCTCGACATCGCCACCGTGGCGGCCCGCCTGCAACCGGTGCGCGACGCCCTGCTGTCCCCCACCTACCCGCTCTCCGCCGACTGGCTGCGCAAGCAGGTCCGCATCGCCACCGACCTGCGCCTGTCGAACGTGTTGCGCCAGTTGACGATGCCGCCCGGCCATACCCCCATCCTGCGCTCCTTCCTCGGCGGCGTCGCCGTGCTGTGCCAGCTGCAGACCGAGGTCCCGCTCCGCGCCGAGTGCACCCGCTGGTACCCCGACACCGCCGCCGCGGTGGGTCTGTGAATCCGCCCGCCGCCTAGGATCGGCCCGTGGTGCACTGGGACATTCCGCGCACGCCGATGGGGGCGCTGCTGACGACCCGCCTCGGCGAGGAGCGTGGCGTCCCGACCGCGGTCTGTCTACGCGGCACCGGCCTCACCGCCGGGATGCTGGCGGATCCGGCCGCCGAGATCTCCGCGGCCGCCGAGCTGGCGGTGATCGCCAATCTGATCCGGGAACTCGGCGATCCGCCCGGCCTCGGTGTGCGGGCGGGCAGCCTGTTCCGGCTCACCTCCTACGGCATGTGGGGTTTCGCGCTGATCAGCAGCCCGACCCTGCGCTCGGCGATCCAGGCGGGCCTGCAGTTCATCGACCTCACCTTCGCCTTCAGCGATATCCAGGTGCGCCGCAGCGAGGAGGAACTCCAGCTGGTCCTCACCGCCCCCGATGTGGCCGCTCCGCTGCGGCGCTTCGTGATCGAACGCGATATGGCGGCCATCCAGATGCTGAACCGGGACCTGCTCGCGGCACCGATACCGATCAACCACGTGCGCTTCGCCTTTCCGCCGCCGCCCCCGGCGGCGGGCTGGCTCTACACCGAGACTTTCGGGCTGACACCGGAATTCGATGCCGGGGAGTGCCTGGCGGGATTCGACCAAGCCCTCGTCGATGCCCCGCTGCCGCAGGCGAACGAGCACACCGCCGCCGTCGCCATCGAGCACTGCCGCGAGCTGCTGGACCGGCGCGTCGCCCGCAGCGGGACCGCGGGGCAGGTGCGCGACATCCTCGTCGCGCAGCTCGCGCACCCGCCGGACGCGGCCCGGCTGGCAGCGATGCTGTTCGTCAGCGAACGCACCCTGCGGCACCGGCTGGCCAGGGAGGGTACCTCCTACCGAGCGCTGCTCGACGAGGTCCGCGAACGCATCGCCGAGGAGATGCTGGTGACCCGCGGCCTACCGGTCACCGAGATCGCCCACCGCCTCGGCTACGTCGAGGTCTCGAGCTTCTCCCAGGCGTTCCGCCGCTGGAAGGGCATGGGCCCCCGCGCCTATCGCGATCGACTCGCCACCCGCTGACGTCAGTTCCGCGCCGCCACCGCGTCGTCCAGGGCGGCCGGAAACCGGTGCTCGGGCGCCAGCCGGTAGTCGAGCAGGTACACCGGGTGGCCTGCCGCGTCGGCCAGGTGGGCCACCAGGGGTTCGCAGCAGCGATTCGGCCGCGCTCATCGGGCCGGCACGACCGGTTCGGTGGCCGGGGTGACGATGAACTCGGCGTCGTCGAACCGGCGCAGCCGCCTGCGATAGTCGAAGGTGAACCCCGGCCAATTGTTGGTGTTGCGGCCCGCCGCGGTGGTGTACCAGCTCGTGCAGCCGCTGTTCCACACCGTCGCGCTGATCGCGTCCTGCACTGCGGCAGTCGATCGCTGCTGGACCTCCGGCCGCACCTCGATCGCACGCGCGCCGCGGGCGAGCCGGTCCACTGCCTGGAGTACATAGCCGAACTGGGACTCGAGCATGTAGACGATCGAGTTGTGGCCCAGGTTGGTGTTCGGTCCGTAGAGGATGAACAGGTTCGGGAAGCCCGCGACCGTGATCCCGTGGTGGGCGTGCGCGCCCTCGCGCCAGACGTCGTCGAGGCGCAGGCCGTCACGGCCGTGCACCGTCATCGGCGCGAGGAACTCGTTGGCCTGGAATCCGGTGCCGAGCAACAGCGCGTCGACCTCGTGCAGAACGCCGTCGGCGGTGCGCAGGCCGGTCGGTTCGATGCGGGTGATCGACTCGGTCACCACGTCGACGTTCGGCCGGTTGAGGGCCTGGTAGTAGTCGTTGGAGATCAGGATCCGCTTGCACCCGATCTTCGTCGCGGGCGTGAGCCGTTCCCGTAGCGCCGCGTCGGGCACCTGCGCGGCCAGATAGCGTTCGAAACGCCGCTGCACCAACGCCATCGCCTGCGGGAACTTGGTGAATGCGAACGCGCGCGGCTCCAGCGCGAGATAGGTGGCCGCGCGCGAGAGCGCCAGCAGTCCCGGCACCCGGCGCAGCGCGGTGTGGGCGAGGGCGCTGTAGGCGTAGTCCGGCTTGGGGATGACGTGGGCGGCCTCGCGCTGGAACAGTTCGAGGCGCGCGGCCCGCTGCGCCACCCGGGGCACGAACTGGATCGCCGACGCGCCGGTGCCGATCACCGCGACGCGTTTGCCGTCGAGGTCGTAGTCGTGATCCCAGGTAGCGGAATGGAACATCGCACCGGCGAAGTCGTCGATACCCTCGATCGCCGGAACAGCCGGGCGGCTGAGCTGACCGGTCGCGGCCACCAGCGCGCGCACCCGGAACTCCTCGCCGTCGGCGACGCGCACCACCCACTCGCCACGGTCCGCGTCGTAGTCCGCCGAGGTCACCTCGGCGCCGAAGCGGATGTGCCGGCGCAGGTCGTACCGGTCGGCGACCTCGCGCAGGTAGGCCAGAATCTCCGGCTGCGCGGCGAAGCGGCGCGTCCAGTCCGATTTCGGGGCGAAGGAGAACGAGTACAGGTGGGACGGCACATCACACGCGGCACCCGGGTAGGTGTTGTCGCGCCAGGTGCCGCCGACGTCGTCGGCGCGTTCGAACAGCACGATGTCGTCGTAACCCGCCGCTTTCAGGCGCACGGCCATACCGAGCCCGGCGAATCCGGTCCCGATGATCCCCACCGAGGGACGAGTGGTGTGTGCAGTCATGCCGATCACGGTAGGTCCGCCGCGACCCGCGTCACAGTGCGCGAACGGCGGCAAAGTTACTCGATTCGGCAAGGTGACGAAACTTCCGTACGGCACCGTTCACGTGGCGTTGCCGCGCCCGCGTCCCGGCGTTCCGACCGGCGAGGCACCGTGACACCCATGGCTGGTTCAGATTTCGCGATGTCCCGGCGCACCCTGTTGCGCGCCACCGCCGTCGGTCTGGTGACCGCGCCCGCGCTCGCCGCGTGCGGCGACGGTCCCGGCCTGGTCGCGGCCAGGCCGACACTGACCCACGGCATCGCCGTCGGCGACCCGCGCAGCGACGGCGCGCTGATCTGGGCGCGCTCGGACCGGCCCGCGACGCTGGTCGTGGAGACCGCGGCGACCGAGAAGTTCAGCGACGTCAAGCGTTTCACCGGCCCTCTGCTCACCCCGGCCACCGACGGTACCGGCCGGGTACGCGTCAACGGCCTGCCCGCGGGTCAACTCGTGCACTACCGGGTGCGCCTGGAGGGCGAGGACGGCGCGAGCTCGGAGACCCTCACCGGCGTCTTCCGCACCGCCCCGACCGCGCCCGCCGACATCAGCCTGCTGTGGTCCGGCGACGTGGCAGGCCAGGGCTTCGGCATCAACCCCGAGCTGGGCGGCATGAAGGTCTTCGCCACCATGGCCGCCCGCGACCCGCACCTGTTCCTGCATTCCGGCGACTGCATCTACGCCGACAACGCGCTGAAGGAATCGGTGACCCTGCCCGACGGCCGGGTGTGGAAGAACATCACCACCGAGGCCAAGAACGCCCCCGCCGAGACCCTCGACCAGTTCCGCGGCAACTACGCCTACAACCTCACCGACGACAACTACCGCCGCTTCAACGCCGCCGTCGCCCAGGTGGTGCAGTGGGACGACCACGAGACCACCAACAACTGGTACCCCGGCGGCACCGTGGCCGCCGACAAGGGCTACACCGAGCGCAGCATGGACACCCTCGCCGCGCGTTCCTGGCAGGCCTTCCACGAGTGGATGCCGTTGGAGCCCAGGGAAGCCGTCGACGGTCGCCTGTACCGCAAGATCTCCTACGGCCCGCTGCTGGACGTCTTCGTCCTGGACATGCGCGCCTACAAGGACGCCAACGGCGCCAATACCGCACCGCAGGGCGCCGTCCTCGGGGCCGCGCAGACCAGGTGGCTCATCGAGGGCCTGCGTGATTCGAAGGCCACCTGGAAGATCGTGGCCGCCGATCTGCCGCTGGGCCTGATCGTCCCCGACGGCAAGACCGCCTTCGAGGGCCCGGCCAACGCCGCCCCCGGCGCGCCGACCGGCCGCGAGACCGAGATCGCCCAGGTGCTCTCGGCGATCAAGACGAACAAGGTCGCCGACGTCGTCTGGCTCACCGCCGACGTGCACTACACGGCGGCGCACCACTATTCGCCCGCGCGCGCCGCCTTCACCGATTTCGACGAGTTCTGGGAGTTCGTCTCCGGTCCGCTCAACGCCGGCGCCTTCGGACCGAACGAGCTCGATCCGACCTTCGGGCCGGAGGCGGTCTTCGTGCACGCGCCGCCGGCGCCGAACACCTCGCCGCTGGACGCGCAATACCAGCATTTCGGCGAGGTCCGCATCGACGGGCGCTCCGCCGAACTGACCGTCAACCTGTGCGACGCGACCGGGAAAGTCCTGTTCACGAAGCAACTCGCGCCTACGCGGAAGTAGGTCTGAGGTACCGTGCGCAAGAATCGCCCAGCTGTGGTTAGCTATGCGGTCATGGGCACGCCGCACTCCGTCATCTCCGAAGAATATCTCCCCCGGGACACCGCGGATGTCGTTCGCACTGTACGTGATTCGCGCGATCGTTCGGAACGGTTGACGGTTCGGGGCGGCGAACAGACCGAAGAATCCTATGGGCTGACCGATCAGCGCGCGGTGCTCTCGCTGCGCAAGATGAACTCGGTGCTCGACATCAACCTGGGCCGGCGGACGGTCCGGGTGCAGGCGGGTGCCAAGCTCTCCGAGATCGACCGCCGCCTCGGCGCGCACGGCCTCGGCCTGCCGGTGGTCGGCGACCATCGCGACATCACCGCGGGCGGCTTCGCCTCGGTAGGTGGCGTCAGCACCGCCTCGCATCGCTACGGCATGTTCATCGATCAGATCGTCGACCTCGAATACGTCGACCCCGACGGCCGGATCGGCACCTGCGGACGCGGCCACCACACCGAGCGGTTCCATCGCATCCTCGGCGCGGGCGGGCGGGCCGGCATCATCACCGCGCTGACCCTCGATGTCGTCGAGGTCGACAAGGACCACACCTGGCTCACCACCGACGCCGACCGGTTCCTCGATTTCGATTCCTTCGTCGAGCACGCCACCACCGAGATCACCAACCCGGGCAGCGCGGCGCTGCAGGTCGGCCGCTGGGTCGACACCGCGCCGCTCAAGGTGGCCCGCCCGGTCGGCACCGGCCAGGTGACCCTCGGCGCCGTCCGCTTCGGCCAGTGGTCGAGCCTGTACCCCACCGCCCCCACCCGCGGCCTGCGGGCGCGGCGCGAGGTCGGCACCCGCACCCGCAAGTCGCTGGGCGCCATCGCCTCCGCGGCGGGCGGCCGGGCGGGCATGCCGGTGCGCAACGCCGCGGCGGGCGCGCTGATGTTCGCGCCGAAGGTGCTCACCATGCGCGACGCGGAGTACCTGGCCGACACCGTCATCAGCTCCTCCGAGCGCGGCCCGGCCTACCGGGTCGGCGTGTTCGCCCCGCTGGCCAACTACGGCTCGGTGTTCTACGGCCTGCACGACCTGTTCGCCGACCACCGCGAACGCACCGGCTGCTTCACCGTCATCTCCGCGATGACCTACGGCGTGCGCTCCCCGTACCTGCGCGCCGAGGCCGCCGCCCGCGGCCTGTCCCCCGCCGACTACGGCCTGATCACCTTCACCTGCCGCCTGCGTCCCTCGGCATTGCCGTCGGAGCAGCTGCGCGAGATCGTCTCCGGCATCGACGACATCTGCCGCTCGGAGCAGGCGCTGCGCTACAGCGTCTAGCTCCCGGCACCGACTACACAGGAAGGGCCCCACCGGAATCCGGTGGGGCCCTTCCCTTGTGTCTGTGTAGTTGTCGCTCAGTGCTTCTCGGCGCCGAGGTAGTACTCGAACACCAGGCCCGCGGAGGCAGCGAGCACAAGGACGACGCCGAGGCCGATCAGCCAGAACTGGAAGAAGGCCAGGCCCAGCGCGGTCACCGAGCCGGCGGCGGCCAGGGTGATCGGCCAGAAGCTGCCGGGCGAGAAGAAGCCCAGGTCACCGGCGCCGTCGACGATCTCGGCCTCCTCGTAGTCCTCGGGCCGCAGGTCGATGCGGCGCGCGACGAACCGGAAGTAGGTACCGACGATCAGCGACAGGCCGGCACTGAGCACAATCGCGGTGGTACCGGCCCACTCGATGCCGGTCCGCGACTGCGCGGTGAAGAATCCGTACACGATGGCGACCAGCACGAAGAACGCCGTGAGCAGTTCGAAGATCCGCGCTTCGATCCTCATATCAGAATCCTCACTTGCTCTCGTTCACCGAAGCGCTCTTGATATCGCGCTTGGTGTTGAAGGGGTACGTGGAGGTGGCCACCGGCGACTCGCCGATCGACTCGAGCGCCTCGCCGTTGGTCTTGCCGTCGATGCGCGCCTGCATGTACTTGGCGTACTTCTCCGGCGAGACCGCGCGGACCTCGAAGTTCATCATCGAGTGGTAGGTGCCGCACATCTCGGCACAGCGGCCGACGAACGCGCCTTCCTTCTCGATCTCGGAGATCTGGAAGACGTTGTCGGACTGGTTTTCCTTCGGGTTCGGCATCACGTCGCGCTTGAACATGAACTCCGGCACCCAGAAGGAGTGGACCACGTCGGCGGCGGCGAGCTGGAACTCGATGCGCTTACCGGTCGGCAGCACCAGGACCGGGATCTCGGCACTGGAACCGACGGTCTCGACCTTGTCGTAGTGCAGGTACGAGAGGATGTCGTTGGCCGGCTTGCCGTGCAACGGACCCGGCTGCGGGTGACCCTCTTCGTTCTTGCGCTCCTCGTACTGCGCGAGCTGCTCTTCGTTCGCCAGCTCACGCTCGGAGTCGATACCGTTCCAGGTCAGCCCGCCGACGTTGTTGATGTTGCGGTAGCCGAACTTCCAGTTCCACTGGAAGGCGGTCACGTCGACCGTGACATCCGGGTTGTCCGTCTTCTCGATCACGTAGTTCTGCACGACCACGGTGAAGTAGAACAGGACCGCGATGATCACGAACGGGATCGCCGTGTAGGTCAGCTCCAGCGACACGTTGTAGCCCGTCTGGCGCGGGAACTCCGGGGAGTTCTTGCGCTTGCGGTGCATGATGACGGTCCAGAAGGTCAGACCCCAGACCAGCACGCCCATGGCGAGCGCGGCCAGCACGGACCAGGTCCACAGCTCCCGCATCCGGGTCGCCTGCGGCGTGATGCCCGAGGGCCAGCCGAACCGCAGCCAAACATTGTCGATCGAGCAGCCCGAGACGAGGACGGCAGTGATCCCCAAGGACACCGCCAGCCCGGCCCGTCGAAGGATGCGGCCCTGCCGACCCCGAACGGGTCGTGCCCCGATCTCTTCGCTCGCCTTGTGCGCCACGCTCACGCCTTCCTGGTCGCTACACATTCCGACACATTGCGTCGTCCGGGCCGCGATCCGCCCGTTCCGACACCGCTTTCAAGCACGTTTCAGGCCGCCCTCGAGTATTGCCGCTGTGACGCCTGCACACCTGAGAAGGACCTGAGTACTACGCAGCGTAGACCAAAGCGGGCGCTGTCTTGTCGCGGGGTCGTGTTCGACACTCCGCTGTGACCACACCGGACGCGGCGACCTGCGGTTTGCCGCTCGAAACGGGTCGCGGTCGCCGCGGCGACGGGTTGCGCGCGGCGCGTCGTGCGGGTGTGCGGCATACTCGGACACAGCGTTTCGGCCCGAGGAGTGGCCACCCCATCATCGAACGAGAGAAGGTTGCCGACACCGTGTGCGGACTGCTCGGATTCCTGACAGCTGATACGGCGACGACCGAGGTGGTCGATCAGGTGTACGACGCGCTGCACTGCCAGCGGCACCGCGGCCCCGACGAGAAGGGCACCTGGCACGACGATCACATGATCTTCGGCTTCAACCGGCTCTCCATCATCGATATCGAGCACTCGCACCAGCCGCTGCGCTGGGGCCCGGCGGACAACCCGCAGCGCTACGCGATGACTTTCAACGGCGAGATCTACAACTACCTGGAACTGCGCGAGCAGCTGGCCGCCGAGCACGGCGCCGAGTTCGGCGACGGCAAGATCTTCGCCACCGACGGTGACGGCGAGTCGATCGTGGCGGCCTTCCACTTCTGGGGCCCCGAGGCCGTGCGCAAGCTGCGCGGCATGTTCGCGTTCGCGATCTGGGACACCGAGACCCAGGAACTGTTCCTGGCGCGCGACCCGTTCGGCATCAAGCCGCTGTTCTACGGGACCGGCCCCGGCGGCACCGCCTTCGCCAGCGAGAAGAAGAGCGTCCTCGAACTGCTGAGCCCGCTCGGGGTCTCCGACGAGCTCGATCCGCGCGCGCTCGAGCACTACACGGTGCTGCAGTACGTGCCCGAGCCCGAGTCGCTGCACCGCAACATCCGCCGTCTCGAATCCGGCACCTACGCCACGGTGAAGGTCGGGCAGGCGCCGACGACCACCCGCTACTTCCGCCCCGACTTCCGGGTACGACCGTTTGCCGAGGGCGCCGCGCAGGCCCGCTACGCCGAGATCGCCGCGGCGCTCGAGGACTCGGTCGCCAAGCACATGCGCGCCGATGTCACCGTCGGCTCGTTCCTGTCCGGCGGCATCGACTCCACCGCCATCGCGGCGCTGGCCATGCGGCACAACCCGAAGCTGATCACCTTCACCACCGGGTTCGAGCGCGAGGGCTACTCCGAGGTCGACGTGGCCGCCGAGAGCGCCGCGCTGATCGGCGCGCGCCACATCGTCAAGGTGGTCTCCCCCGCCGAGTTCGCCGCCGCGATCCCGGAGATCGTCTGGTACCTCGACGACCCGGTAGCCGACCCCGCCCTGGTGCCGCTGTACTTCGTGGCCAAGGAGGCCCGCAAGCACGTCAAGGTGGTGCTCTCCGGTGAGGGTGCCGACGAGCTGTTCGGCGGCTACACCATCTACCGGGAGCCGTTGTCGCTCAAGCCCTTCGAGTACCTGCCGGCCGGGCTGCGCAAGCTGGTGGGCAAGCTCGGCGACAAGATCCCCGACGGCAGGCGCGGCAAGTCCCTGCTGCAGCGCGGGTCGCTCACCCTCGAGGACCGCTACTACGGCAATGCCCGCAGCTTCAACGACGCGCAGCTGCGCTCGGTGCTGCGCGAGTTCCGCCCCGAGTGGACCCATCAGGACGTCACCGCCCCGATCTACGCCCAGTCCGCGGGCTGGGACCCGGTCGCGCGCATGCAGCACCTGGACCTGTTCACCTGGCTGCGCGGCGACATCCTGGTCAAGGCCGACAAGATGACCATGGCCAACTCGCTGGAACTGCGCGTGCCGTTCCTGGACAACGAGGTCATGCGCGTCGCTCAGGGCCTGCCCTACGACCAGAAGATCACCAGGGAGACCTCGAAGTACGCGCTGCGCCAGGCCCTGGACGGGATCGTCCCCGACCACGTCCTCAACCGCGCCAAGCTCGGCTTCCCGGTCCCGCTGCGGCACTGGCTGCGCGGCACCGAGCTCTACGACTGGGCGCAGACCCAGATCGCCGAGTCCCAGACCGACCACCTGATCGACAAGGCCGCGGTCCTGCAGATGCTGCGCGACCACAAGGCCGGCCTGTCCGACCACAGCCGCCGCCTGTGGACCCTGCTGGTGTTCATGGTCTGGCACGGCATCTTCGTCGAGGACCGGATCAAGCCCGAGATCCAGGAGCCGGTCTACCCGGTCTCGCTGTAGTCCCCCGCGACGGACGAACGCCCCCTCGATCGCAAAGATCGAGGGGGCGTTCGGTTTCCGCTTACAGCAGCGCGGACAGCTCGTCGGCGGCGTCGGCGCCGTAGGCCTTGGTGAGGCGGACGAGGGCCTCGTCCTTGTTGAGGGTCCACTCCTGGGTGCCGGTGGTCTCCAGGACCAGCACGGCGATCAGGGAGCCGAGCTGGGCGGAGCGCTCCAGGCTCAGGCCGGCGCGGTGGGCGGTGAGGAAACCGGCGCGGAAGCCGTCGCCGACGCCGGTCGGGTCGACCTTGGCGACCTCGGGCACCACGCCGACGCGCACCTCGGTGCCGTCGGCGTCGACGACGAGCACGCCCTCGGAGCCCAGGGTGGTCACCCGGATACCGACCTTGGCGGCGATCTGCTCCTCGGTCAGGCCGGTCTTCTGCAGCAGCAGGCCCCACTCGTACTTGTTGGTGAACAGGTAGGCCGCGCCGTCGACCAGCTCGGCCGCTTGCTCGCCGTCGAGGCGGGCCAGCTGCTGGGACGGGTCGGCGGCGAAGGCGATGCGCTGGGCCTTGGCCTGGCGGGTGTGCGCGACCATCGCCTCGGGATCGTTCGCGCCGACCAGCACCAGCTCGACATCGTGCGCGTCGGCGATCGCGGCGACGTCGATATCGCGCGCCTCGCTCATCGCGCCCGGGTAGAACGAGGCGATCTGCGCCATCGCCTCGTCGGTGGTGCAGACGAACCGCGCGGTATGCGCCGTGCTCGACACGTGCACCGCCGAGCAGTCGACGCCGTTGGACTCCAGCCACTGCCGGTACTCGGCGAAGTCGGCGCCCACCGCGCCGACCAGCAGCGGACGCTGCTTCAGCAGGCCCATCGCGTACGCGATGTTGCCTGCCACGCCGCCGCGACGGATCTGCAGATCGTCGACGAGGAAACTCAGGGACACATGATCGAGCTGATCGGCGAGCAGCACATCGGCGAACTTGCCGGGAAAACGCATGAGGTGGTCGGTGGCGATGGACGCGGACACAGCAACAGACACGAGGCGAGGCCCCTTCGACACTAGGCGGGGGAACAGAAAAAGCCCGGGATCACCCGATCCCGGACTTCAACGGTAGCAAGCGCCACACCCCCTGTGGTTCACCTCCGCGCTACCACAACGTTTTCGGCCGCCCCGCGACCGAGGGGCGATACGTCACGGCGAAGCCGGAGTATCGCCCCTCGGTCGCGGGGTCACGAGGCCGAAAACTCGCGGCACCAGCCGCCAATCGACGCTGCCGAAAACTCGCGGCACCAGCCGCTAGTTGAACGAGTCGCCGCAGGCGCAGGAGCCGGTGGCGTTCGGGTTGTCGATGGTGAAGCCCTGCTTCTCGATGGTGTCGACGAAGTCGATCGAGGCGCCCTGGATGTAGGGGGCGCTCATGCGGTCGACGGCGAGCTTCACGCCGGAGAACTCGACGACGATGTCACCGTCGAGGACGCGGTCGTCGAAGAAGAGCTGGTAGCGCAGGCCGAGCACAGCCACCCGGCTGGACGGCGATGCGCAGGGCGAGGTCGTCGCGACCTTCCTGGTCGAGCAGCGCCTTCGCCTTGGCGGCGGCAGCGTCGGTCAGCGTCGCACCGTGGGTCTCGGTGGCGGTCTCGTTCTGCACAGTCATGGACACTCCTAAGTCGGCCGGCCCGCGTAACGGACCTCAGGTGCACAGCGCACGACTGATTTCAACACCATCGCGGCGGCTGCTATTCCTATTTTGCCACCCCCGCCACGCAGTGTGGATTCGACCTGGGTGGTTCACCCCACAGTACGCGTCGCGCCGGCGTGATCCAGCTCGCACTCCAGGCCCCGATGAGACCGCGCGCACCGCACAGCGGACCGCATTTCCCCCGGCTCGGCATCATCGAATAGCCTGGTGAACGTGAAATTGTTCCGTCGCGACGAGTCCAGCACCATCGACGAGTCCGTCGACCCCTTGGTGCCGGACGTCGAACAGACCGCCACCGCACCCGCCTCCACCACCCCGGGCAAGGGTCGCCCGACCCCGAAAAGGCGTGAGGCCGAAGGCAAACGGCGCGGCCCGGTCGCGCCCGCCCCGATGACCGCCAAGGAAGCCCGCGCCCGCCGCAAGGCCGCCAAGGGCTCCAAGGAAGACCGCAAGGCCGCCGCGGCCGACCGCCGCGCCGCCGTGCAGGATCGCCGCGCCCGGATGCTGGCCGGCGAGGACAAGTACCTGCTGCCCCGCGATCAGGGCCCGGTCCGCGCCTACGTGCGTGATCTGGTCGATGCCCGCCGCAACCTGGTCGGCCTGTTCATGCCGATGGCGCTGGTGCTGATCATGTCGATGTTCGTCGCCCCCGGGCTGCAGACCATCGTCACGCTGGCGATGCTGGTCATGATGGTGTTCATGATCATCGAGGGCTTCGTGCTCGGCAAGATCGTGAACAACCGGGTGATCGAGCGGTACCCCGACACCACCGACACCGGCTTCAAGCTCGGCTGGTACGCCTTCGTGCGTGCCTCGCAGATCCGCAAGATGCGCGCCCCCAAGCCGCGGGTCGGCCCCGGCGACGCCGTCTGAGTTCGTCCGGTCACGAATGCCGTTCCACCCGAGGGTGGGGCGGCATTTGCGTTCAGTGGTGACCGGGCCGGATGTTGGTGGCATAGCCGGCGATGGCGGCGAGCTCGGCTTCGATGCGCTGCGCGTCGCGGTCGACGACCCCGGTCGACCCGGCGGTTCCGCGCCCGATGAGGACGGCGAGTCCGATGATGGCGGCGAGGACGATCGAGAAAGTAACCATGGCAGAAATTTTGCGCTCGCCAGTTTTCAGCCGAAAGTGGCTGTTCTGTCATTGTGCGTAAAAATTCAGCCAGATAACATGGGGTGATGCTGTCCAAGGTGTCCGTCGTCCTCAACGACAAACTCGCCATGTTCGAATTCGGCGTCGTCTGTGAGGTCTTCGGCCTCGACCGCACCGCCGACGGTCTGCCCGGCTTCGACTTCAAGGTCTGCGGGGCCACCCCGGGCAAGCCGCTGCGCTCCACCACCCCCGGTGTGTCGGTGACGCCGGAGTACGGCCTCGACGAGCTCGCGCACGCCGATCTGGTCGCCGTTCCGGCCTTCCCGTTCACGCTCGGTCACCGCTACGACGAACGCGTCGTCGAGGCGGTCCGCGCGGCCTCGGACGCGGGCGCGATCGTGCTGACCGTCTGTTCCGGCGCGTTCCTGGCCGGTGCGGCCGGGCTGCTGGACGGGCGCAAGTGCACCACCCACTGGCGTTATGTCGACATCCTGGCTGCCCAGTTCCCCGCCGCCACCGTCGACCCGGACGTGCTGTTCGTCGACGAAGGCAACCTGATCACCAGCGCGGGCACGGCGGCCGGCATCGACGCCTGCCTGCACCTGGTGCGCCGCGAGATCGGCAGCGCCGCGGCCAACGGCATCGCCCGCCGGATGGTTGTGCCCCCGCAGCGCGACGGCGGCCAGCGCCAGTTCATCGAGCAGCCGGTGCCCGAGTGCCGGTCCGAGGGCCTGTCGACCATGCTGAGCTGGCTGTCCGAGAACCTCGCGCACCCGCATACCGTCGACGAGCTGGCCGCCAGGTCGAGCATGTCCACCCGCACCTTCGCCCGCCGCTTCGCCGCCGAGACCGGCACCACCCCGGTCAAGTGGCTCACCACCCAGCGGGTCCTGTTCGCCAAGCACCTGCTCGAGGCCACCGATCTGCCGCTCGAGCGCATCGCCGACCAGTCCGGCTTCGGCTCCGGGGCGCTGTTGCGGCATCACTTCCAGCGCCAGGTCGGCATCGCCCCCACCGAATACCGCCGCCGCTTCGGCGGCCCTACCCGCGAACCCGCCACCGATACCCGTCTCGCGCGGTGAGCGGATCGCCGGATCCGCCTGCTGCGGGGTGACGCCCTCCTCGTCGAACGAGCAGCAGCGGCGCCGAACATTGGTGAACAGCACAGTTCCCCACCCTGCCGGACTGTAGACCCTCAGCATCGCCTTGACCGACCCGTTCACCGCTCGCCACGCTGGGTGGGTGTTTCGCACTGGGTGGGAAAATCTCCGGACGCTGAGCAGAGCGCTCTCGATCGCCACGGTGGCCGTGGTCCTGTCGTCGATCGGTATGTCCGCCGCCGCGGCCGGTCCGCTCGCCGCGCCGGTATCGCGGGCTCCCGCAGGGGGTTTCGAGGAGCTGCTGGTCCCGTCGAGCATGGGACCGGTCAAGGTCCAGGTGCAGTGGGCCGCGCGGGGCGGAAGTTCGGCGCTGTATCTGCTCGACGGGCTGCGCGCACCCGCCGAGCACAGTCAATGGACCACCGACACCGATGTGCTGCGCCGATTCGCCGGTGACGACGTCACCTTGGTGTTCCCCGTCGGCGGGCACTCCAGCTTCTACACCGACTGGTACCGCCCGAGCAGCACCAATCGGCAAACCACGACCTACAAGTGGGAAACGTTCCTCACCCGCGAGCTGCCGGATTTCCTGGCCGGGTACGGGGTCTCGCGCACGAACAACGGGATCGTCGGCGTCTCGATGGGCGGCAATGCCGCGCTGACCCTGGCCGCCCATCACCGTGACCAGTTCCGGTTCGCCGGATCGTTCTCCGGCTTCCTCAACCCGACCTCCCCGATGTGGAACCAGGCCATGCGCGCCGCCATGCTCGACGAGGGCGGGTTCAATATCGACGACATGTGGGGCGCCGCGGGCGATCCCGCCTGGAGCCGCAACGACGCCACCGTCCAGGCCGAGCGGCTGCGCGGTCTGCCGGTCTACGTCACCAGCGGCAACGGCGTCCCCGGCCCGCTGGACCTGGCCAACGGCGTCGGCAACACGATCAACGCGGCAGGCATCGAGGCGTTCGCGGTGATCGCGGCCAGCGTCTTCCGCGACCGGACCGCGGCCCTCGGCATCCCCGCGCGGGTCGACTTCGGCAACGGCACCCACACCTGGCCGTACTGGCAGCAGTCGATCACCACCGCCCGCCCGATGATCCTCGACGCGCTCGGCGCCCACTGATTGCTACCGTGCTGGCATGCCAGCCAGCGTCGCCCCGACCCGCACCCTCGTCCTGGGCGGCGCCCGCTCCGGTAAGTCCGGCTTCGCCGAGAATCTGCTGGCCGACGCGTCCACGGTGCGCTACCTGGCCACGGCCGTGCTCGATCCCGCCGACGAGGATTTCGCCGCCCGGATCGCCGGGCACCGGGACCGGCGGCCCGCACACTGGACGACCGTCGAGAACACCGAGCCCGCCACGGTTCTCGCCACCGCGGCACCCGCGACGCTGCTCGACGACATCGGCACCTGGCTCACCGCCCGCCTCGATGCCAGGGCCGCCTGGGACGCCCCGCGCGGCACCGTCGCCCCCGACTGCGACGCGCTCGTGGCGGCCGTCGAGACCTACCGGCAGCGGCTGGTGATCGTGTCGCCCGAGGTCGGGATGGGCGTCATCCCGGCGACCCGCTCGGGCCGGTTGTTCCGCGACGAGATCGGCACCCTCAACCAGCACCTCGCGCGGGTGTGCGACGAGGCGTTCCTGATCGTCGCCGGGCTGCCGGTCCGGCTGAAATGAGCCGGGCCGGTCGGCGCGACACACCGTGATCCGGGCAAGATGAGCGTCGAACACCCGGCACCCCAGTCGAAAGGCTTGCAAGTGACACACGGATTCGGACCCGTCGCGGCCCCGGACGCGCAGGTCCGCGCGGCGGCCGAGCAGCGCCAGACGCAGCTCACGAAACCGGCCGGATCGCTGGGACGGCTCGAGACCCTCGGCAACTGGATCGCGGCCTGCCAGGGCGTGTGCCCGCCCCGGCAGTTCGAGCGGGCCCGGGTGGTGGTGTTCGCCGGGGATCACGGCGTCGCCCAGCACGGCGTCTCGGCCTACCCGAGCGAGGTCACCGGGCAGATGGTGGCGAACTTCCTGGCGGGCGGGGCGGCCGTCAACGCGCTCGCCGCGGTCGCGGGGGCGACGGTCCGGGTGGCCGATATCGCCGTCGCCGGTGACACCGATCCGTCGGTCGCCCAGCACAAGGTGCGCCGCGGCAGCGGCGCGATCGACCGCGAGGACGCGCTCACCGAGGACGAGGTTGCCGCCGCGCTGACGGCGGGCCGCGCGATCGCCGACGAGGAGATCGACGCAGGCGCCGACCTGCTGATCGCCGGCGACATGGGCATCGGCAACACCACCCCGGCCACCGTGCTGATCGCCACGCTGACCGGCACCGAGCCGGTCGCCGCCGTCGGGCGCGGCACCGGCGTCGACGACGCGGGCTGGATCCGCAAGGTCGCCGCCATCCGCGACGCCATGCGCCGGGCCCGGCCCGTCGCCACCGATCCGGTCGACCTGCTGCGGGTCGCCGCCGGCGCCGACTTCGCCGCCATGGCCGGGTTCCTGGCCCAGGCCGCGAGCCGCCGGACGCCGGTCGTGCTCGACGGTGTCGTCGTCACCGCCGCCGCGCTGATCGCCGAGGACCTCGCCGCGGGCGCCAAGGAATGGTGGCTGCCGGGCCATCGCTCCACCGAACCGGCCCACGACCTGGCATTGCAGCACCTGCGCCTGGAACCGCTGGTCGACCTGGGCATGCGCCTGGGCGAGGGCTCGGGCGCGCTCACCGCGCTGCCGATCCTGCGCGCCGCCGTCGCCACCCTGGCCGAGATGTCGACCTTCGCCGACGCGGGCGTCAGCACGGCCGACGAGCCGGACACCGTCGACCTGAGCAAGTGATCCCGGCGTCGACGGCCACCCTCCTGAGCCGGTCGTTCCCCGCGAGCGCCAGGTCGGGCCATCGCGCTCGACCTCGGCCCAGCGCACCGGGTGGCCGATCCGGCCACGACGCCGGACTCCGTTCTCCCCGGAAGCCGGGCGCGTCGTGAACAGCCTGCGCCTGGCCGTTTCCTGGCTCACCGTCCTGCCCGTGACCGGGCCCGACACCGTCGACCGGCGGGCAGCGGGCCACGCCATCGCGCTCGCACCGCTGGTCGGGCTGCTGCTCGGCGGGCTGGCTGCCGCGGCGATGCGTCTGTCGGTGGCCGCGGGGCTCACCGCGTTGCTGGCGGGCCTGCTCACCGTCGGACTGCTCGCCCTGCTCACCCGGGGCATGCATCTGGACGGGCTCGCCGACACCGTCGACGGCCTGGGCAGCTACGGTCCGCCCGAGCGGGCCAGGCAGATCATGAAGTCCGGCGGCGCGGGGCCGTTCGGTGTCGCGGCGCTGATCTTCGCCATCGCGATCCAGGCCGTCGCCTTCGCCGCGCTGGCCGGCGAGCACCGGTGGTTCGCGATCGTCCTCGCCGTCGTCCTGGGCCGGGTCGCGGTCGTGCTCGCCTGCCGTCGCGGTATCCGCGCGGCTCCCGACTCCGGATTCGGCACGCTGGTGGCGGGCACCCAGCCGCTCGGCCCGGTGCTGAGCTGGCCGATTCTGGCCGTCGCGGCGGCGGTGTTCGCGGTTCCAGCCAATCTCTGGCTCGGCCCGCTGGTCGCCGTCGCGGTGCTCGCGCTGACGATCCCGCTCACCCGGCATTGCGTCCGCCGCTTCGACGGGCTGTCCGGCGATGTGCTCGGCGCTGTCGTCGAGATCACTGTTTCACTTGCGGCCGTTGGGTTCTCACTCGCGAGCTAGTCCACCGCCCGGCGATGTGAAACCTGCATTGGTCACAAGCTCGGGGCGGCGGCGGTTGTGTGGTCGCACAGACAGTCCGCTCATCGGTACTCGGGTGCTCCCCCAGCACACCGGTGGCAATACAGTGTTGACATGTCTTCCGAGCGCCTCTACTTCCGCCAGCTGCTGTCCGGCCGGGATTACGCCGTCGGCGATCCGATCGCCACGCAGATGCGCAATTTCGCGTATCTGATCGGCGACCGGGAGACCGGCGAGACCGTCGTGGTCGATCCCGCCTACCAGGCAGCGGACCTGGTCGACGTCGCGACCGCCGACGGGATGACCGTCACCGGCGTGCTCGCCACCCACCACCATCCCGACCACGTCGGCGGCACCATGCTCGGCTTCACCCTCGGCGGCGTGCGTGAGCTGCTGGAGAAGACCAGCGTCGCGGTGCACGTGAACAAGCAGGAACTGGACTGGGTCGCCCAGACCACCGGGATCGCGCCGAGCGAGCTGACCGGCCACGACAACGGCGACAAGGTGAAGGTCGGCGCGCTCGAGATCGAATTACTGCACACCCCCGGCCACACCCCGGGCAGCCAGTGCTTCCTGTTCGACGGCCGCCTGATCTCCGGCGACACCCTGTTCGTCGACGGCTGCGGCCGCACCGACTTCCCCGGCGGCGACTCCGACGAGATGTTCCGCAGCCTGCGCCACCTCGCCGCCCTCGACGGCAACCCGGTCGTCTACCCCGGCCACTGGTATTCCGAACAGCCCAGTGCAGACCTGTCGTCGATCCGCGACAACAACTACGTCCTGCGCCCGCAAACCCTCCAGCAGTGGCAAGCCCTGATGCCGGGCTAGGCAGGTCAACTCGACCACGGACCCCGACCTCGAGGAGGGGCAGGCCGCGGAGCGGCCGTCGCGGCCGTCCCGTCGATCAGGCGCCGTTTCGTCAGCGACGAAGGAGCAAGAAACGGTGCCTGATCGACGGGACCAAGGGGCCGCGACCTCGAGCGCGCCAGCGCTCAATCAAACACCGCTCAATCACACACTCTTCATCCAGCCGTGGGTGTCGGCGAAGGTACCGCGCTGGATGCCGGTCAGCGTGTCGCGCAGCGCCATCGTCACCTCGCCGGGCTCACCGCCGCCGATGCTGAACTCGCCGTCGGCCGAGCGCACCCAGCCGACCGGGGTGATCACCGCGGCGGTGCCGCACGCGAAAACCTCACTGATCTCCCCGGATTCGGCACCCTTGCGCCATTCCTCGACCGAGACCTTGCGCTCCTCGACCGGGTAGCCGGAGTCGGCGGCCAGGGTGAGCAGCGAGTCGCGGGTGATGCCGGGCAGCAGCGAGCCGGACAGCTCCGGGGTCACCAGCCGGGCCTCGGAACCGGTGCCGTAGACGAAGAACAGGTTGTTGGTACCCATCTCCTCGACGTAGTGGCGCTCGCAGGCGTCGAGCCACACGACCTGGTCGCAGCCCTTCTCGGTGGCCTGGGCCTGGGCCAGCAGCGAGGCGGCGTAGTTGCCGGCCACCTTCGCCTCGCCGGTGCCGCCGGGAGCCGCGCGCACGTACTCGGTGGACAGCCACACCCGCACCGGCTTCACGCCGCGCGGGAAGTACGCGCCCGCCGGCGAGGCCAACAGCAGGTACTTGTAGGCCGCCGCCGGCTTGACGCCCAGGCCCGCCTCGGTGGAGAACATGAACGGGCGCAGGTACAGCGAGTCCTCGCCACCGGCGGCGGGCACCCAGTCGGCGTCCACGTCGAGCAGCTGACGCACGGATTCGACGAACAGCTCCTCCGGCAGCTCGGCCATCGCCATCCGGGCGGCCGAGCGGCGGAAGCGCGCCGCGTTGGCGTCGATCCGGAAGGTGGCGATGCTGCCGTCGGGCTGCCGGTAGGCCTTGAGACCCTCGAAGATCGCCTGCCCGTAGTGGAACACCATGGTCGCCGGGTCCATCGACAGCGGGCCGTACGGCTCGACCCGCGCGTTGCCCCACGCGCCGTCGGCGTAGTCGATCGACACCATGTGATCGGTGAAGAACCGCCCGAAACCGGGGGCCGCCAGTACCTCTTCCCGCCGCTGCGCCGAAACGGGCGCCGGATGCGGAATACGAGTGAACTGTGCAGCGACTGTCATGATGCGATCCTATCCATTGCGCGGAATTACTTCGTTTTGGTGTCGACGAACGGCGGCTTGACCACCTCGCAACGCAGCCTGCGCCCACGCACGTCGACCTCCACCTCGTCACCGGGCTCCAGCTTCGCGGTGGTGTCGAGCAGGGCCAGCGCGATGCCGACCTTCAGCGACGGCGAGAACGTCCCCGAGGTGGTCTCCCCGACGGGTTCGCCGTCGCGCAGCACGGTCTGGCCCTGCCGCAGCACGCCGCGATCGAGCGCCTTCAGCCCCATCAGGGTGCGGCGCGGGCCGTCGGCCTTCTCCTGCTCGAGCGCCGCCTTGCCCCAGAACTCCGGCTTCTTCCAGCCGACCGCCCAGCCGGTGCGGGCCTGGTTCGGGGTGATGTCGAGCGACAGTTCGTGGCCGTGCAGCGGATAGCCCATCTCGGTGCGCAGCGTGTCGCGCGCGCCCAGTCCGGCCGGCTGACCACCCGCGGCGACGACCTGCGCGGTGAGCGCGCGGAACACCGGCTCGGCGTCGGCCCAGCGGGGCAGCAGTTCGTAGCCGTGTTCACCGGTGTAGCCGGTCCGGCACACCCGCACCGGCCGGCCGTCCCATTCGGCGTCGGCGTAGGCCATGTATTCCATGTCGGTGGGCAGGCCGAGCGCGGCCAGCACCTCGGTGGACTTGGGGCCCTGCACGGCGAAGACCGCGTAGTCGCGGTGTTCGTCGGTCACGGTGATGCCCTCGGGCGCCACCTTGCGCAGCTCGGCGACGACGGCCGCGGTGTTCGCGGCGTTGGGGACGAGGAACACCTCGTCGTCACCGACGTAGTAGGCGATCAGATCGTCGATCACGCCGCCGTCGGCGGCGCAGCACAGCGTGTACTGGGCCTTGCCGGGGCGGATCCGGGCCAGATCGTTGGTCAGCGCCGAGTTCACGAACGCCGCCGCGCCGGGGCCCGCGACCGTCGCCTTGCCCAGGTGACTCACGTCGAACAGGCCGACCGTGGTGCGCACGGCGGTGTGCTCGCCGACGGTGCCGCCGTACTGCACGGGCATCTCCCACCCGCCGAACGGCGCGAAGGTGGCGCCGAGTTCGACGTGAACAGCGTGGATGGGGCCCTCGAGCAGCGCGTTGTCGGTCATGGGCGAGAGCTTATCGGTCCCTCCCGGCGCCGCGCGAACCTCCGCGCACGGGCATCCCCGCCGCTCCCGGCGTCCTGACCGCGGCGTCCGGGTCCGGCTTCGCCGAAAGCCGATGCCGGGCAACGGCGGTAAGGTCGTGGCCGTGAGTGAGATGTCCGGCCGCAAGTTCCGCACCGTCTCCCGGATGGACCGGGTGCTGAGCCGGACGGTGTCCAGGATCCCCGAGTCCGCGGCGGATCGTGGCATGCTGCGCCTGACCAAGTCGGCCAACACCGGCGGCCTGTGGCTGGCCACGGCAGCGGTGCTGGCGGTCAAGCCCGGCCAGCCACGGCGCGCCGCCCTGCGCGGGGTGATCGCGCTCGCCGGGTCGAGCTTCGCGGTGAATGTGGTGCTCAAGTCGCTGATCCCGCGCCGCCGTCCCCCGGCCGAGCTCATGCCGCACGGCAGGCGCCTGATCGACGCGCCGGTGTCGTCGTCGTTCCCGTCGGGACACAGCGCCAACGCGGCCGCCTTCGCCACCGCCGTCGCCCTGGAGAGCCCGCGCACCGCGCTCGCGGTCGCCCCGGTGGCCGCCGCCGTCGCCTATTCGCGCGTCCACACCGGCGCGCACTGGCCGTCCGACGTCCTCGTCGGCGCGGCCGTCGGCACCGGCGTCGCGCTGGCCACCCGCCGCTGGTGGCCGATTCGCGAATCCGACGAGGCCGAGGCGCACGTGGTGCGCGACGTGCCCGTCCTGGTCGACGGCAAAGGTCTGCTGCTGCTGATCAATCCGCGCTCCGGCGACTCCACCTACGACCCCACCGCCGATATCGCCGAGGCGCTGCCCGCGGCGACCCTGCTGCACACCGAGCCGGGCCGCGACGCCGTGGAGTTGTTGCAGGAGGCCATCGACTCCTCGACCGTCGCGGTCGGCGCGGCCGGTGGTGACGGCACCATCGCCGCGGCGGCGGCCGTCGCGGTGCGCAACGATCTGCCGCTGGTCGTCGTCCCGGCGGGCACCCTCAATCACTTCGCGCGCGACCTGGGCGTCTACGACCTGCGCGAGGTCGTGGACGCGACCGGCGCGGGCGAGGCCGTCGAAGTCGATATCGCCGCAGTGGAATTCGACACCCCCGACGGCCCGCGCACCCACTACCTGATCAACACCGCCAGCATCGGCGCCTACCCCGACCTGGTCCGCCTGCGCGAGCAGTGGGAGGGCCGCTGGGGCAAGTGGCCCGCGTTCGCTGCAGCGCTGATCGTCATGTTGCGCCGGGCCGAACCGACCCGCATCCGGATCGACGACCGCTGGCACGATCTGTGGTTCCTGTTCATCGGCAACGGTCCGTACCACCCGCACGGCGCGGTCCCCGCGTTCCGGTCCCGGCTGGACGAGGGGCTGCTCGACGTCCGCTGGCTGCGCGCCGATGTCCGGTTCTCCCGCACCAGGGCCGTCATCGCGCTGATGCTGGCGGCGATCGGGCACAGCCGGGTCTACGGCGAACGCCAGATGCACGAGCTGTCGGTCGCCGTGCACGTCCCCGTCCCGGTGGCCGCCGACGGCGAAGTCGTCGGCACCGCACGCGATCTGCGCTTCTCCATCGCGGGCCGCGTTGCGGTCTATCGTCGCGACGAGGACAACCCGCGCTGGGAGAACCGGGCGCGCCCGCACCATCGCCGCCCGCTGGCCTGGCTCACCGACCGCCGCCGCTGATTTCCTCACGAACCCGTCTCACCTCGATCACCATCGGCCACAACAGCCTTGCGCGGGCACCCGCACCTGTGGACATGATGGATTCATGAGCTCACCGGACGCCGCCCGTCCGATCACCGACACCGAAGCCACCCGCCGCTGGGACCCGTGGACCCCGAGCGTCGTCGCCGCCCGTCTCGATTCCTGCTTCGCGCCGTGGGCGGTCGCCGGCGGCTGGGCCGTCGACCTGTTCGCCGGGGGTATCTCGCGCGCCCATGACGACATCGAGATCGCCGTCCCCCGAACGGATTTCCCCGAGATCGCCGCCGCCTTCCCCGAATACGAGTGGGACATCATCGGCGACGGCCACCTCTGGCCCTACGCCGACGCCGCCGACCGCGACGACCTGCACCAGACCTGGCTCCGCGACCCCTACACCGGCGCGTTCCACCTCGATGTCTTCCGCGAACCGCACGACGGCGACACCTGGATCTGCCGCCGCGACCCGGCGATCACCCTCCCCTACCGGGACCTGATCCTCACCACGCCCACCGGCATCCCCTACCTGATCCCCGAAGTGGTCCTGCTGTTCAAGGCAAAGGCCAACCGCCCCAAGGACGACGCCGATTTCCGCCTGGCGCTGCCGCTGCTGTCCGAGGAGCGACGCGCGCGGCTGACATCGTGGCTGGAACTGGTCCACCCCGATCACCCCTGGTTGAGCCGAACCGCCGCCTGAACACTCGGCGCACCGAGTACCGCCGGGAGGGGAAACGGCGCCCGTCCGACGGCGCGCCCGACTCAGCTGGGCAGTCGGCACCAACGCTGCCGGTAGTCGGTCCAGTCCTGCGGCCTGGCCGCGAAATCCACATACAGTGCCACACCGAAGTTGGCGCGGCCCACGTCGGTTCGCGTCAAACCGAGCCGGATGCCACGGATGGCGGCGGCGACCGTCTCCGAGGAGCCGTCGTGACCCGGGTCGTCGGCCCAGAACGCGGGCGCGCCCAGGAGCAGGTCGACCTCGTGCGGGGTCACCTCGGTGGCCAATTCGGTCTGCTGGGCCAGGTATCCGCTGTAGAGCGCCTGCGTCGGCATCGCGGTGTCGTAGGACATGACCGCCACCTGATCGACCCGGCGCGCGACCTCGGCGAAATAGGCTTGGCTCCACCATTTCCCGTGGTCGGCGAGCGCGAGACCCACCGAGTGCAGGCCCGGCAGGGGATCGATGACGGGCGCCGACACCGACAGCGCCACCCCCGCCGCCGCGGTCACCGCCCTGGTCGCATCGAGCAGCGCGAGGAATCCCGGTGCCCCGGACCGGATCGGCTCCAGATCGTAGTGGATCCCGTCGAAGCCGTACTCCAGTACCCGCCGCGCCGAGGTGACCACGCGGTCGCGCGACTGCGCCGATTCCACATCCAGCCCGTCGAATTCGGGCTGCACGATGTCACCCAGCCACGACTGCACCCGGATCCCCGGCAGCTCGGCATGCACCGCGTCGACGAACCACCGCGCCCGCGGCGCCAGCTCGTCGCGCAGGCTCCCGTCGTGTTCCAGCGGTCCGGTGTGCACGTACAGATCCCTGATCCCGGTGCCCGCCAGCAACATCGCCAGCTGATCGATGTCGGCGTCGGTCTTGCGGCCGTCGACCCACGCGTGGCCGAGCCAGAACGCGTCCTTACCCCTGGTCCGCGCCTGCTCGGACTGCTCGCCGATGTTGTGCACCAGCAACGCCGTCACCACCCCCGCGACCGGCAACGACACCACGGCGAGCACCACGGCAACGACCACCGCGCCGCGCACCCGCCACGACCACGCCCGCCACTTCCCCCGCATTCCGGCCTCCCTCATGCCTGAGACCCCGAGATTACCCGAAGGTACCGACCCGCAGATTTCCGGCAAACCGCCCACCCATGAAAAGCTGTGCGCCGCTGTACAACTGAACGGAGCACCATGAAATACGCCGTCACCCTGGGATCGGCCGCCCTCGCGGCCTTCGCTTTCGCGATCGTGACACCGGCCGTGGCCACCGCCCAGCCGTCGGGCAACTGCCACAAGTCCTACTCCCCCTGCCTACCGATCGTGAGCGATGTCGACTGCGAGGGCGGCAGCGGGAACGGGCCGGTCTACACCGGGCGCGTCCAGGTGATCGGGCCCGACGAGTACGGCCTCGACCGTGACGGCGACGGCATCGGCTGCGAGTAGCACGAAAGGGGGCGTGCGATGCGGTGCATCGCACGCCCCCTTCGTGTTCGGGGTCAGCGGTCGATATCGGGCCCGCTGGTTCCCTCGCCCGGCTTGCCCAGGTCGGGCCCACCTTCGGGGCCGCCCGGGGTGCCGGAGCCCTGGCCCGAGCCGGGGGTGCCGTAGCCCGGCTGACCGCCTTCGGCCGGACCGCCGTAACCAGGCTGACCACCTTGGGCCGGACCGCCGTAACCAGGCTGACCGCCCTGGGCCGGGCCACCGTACCCGGGCTGACCACCCTGAGCGGGACCGCCGTAACCAGGCTGACCGCCTTCGGCCGGGCCACCGTAACCGGGCTGACCACCCTGAGCGGGACCGCCATAGCCGGGCTGACCACCTTGAGCCGGACCACCGTAACCGGGCTGACCACCTTGAGCCGGACCACCGTAACCGGGCTGACCGGGGTACCCGGGCTGACCGGGGTACCCGGGCTGACCCGGCTGGCCGAATCCGCCTGCGGGCCCGCCGTACTGCTGCGGGTAGCCGGGATCGACGACGGCCGTCGCCGCACCGACGACCGGACCGCCGGTCACCACCCGGTACGCGTAGGTCGAGGCGATGATCGTCAGCGGAATCGTCACCAGCAGGCCGAGACCGCACAGCAGCGCGCCGACGATGTTGATGCCGAACAGCGCCAGCGTCAGCAGCAGCAGCGGTCCCGCATTACTGGATATCGCCGAGAAACTCGATTTGATCGCCGTCACCGCGTCCTGGTTCCGGTCGATCACGAACTGCATGGTCCACCAGGTGAAGAACGCGATCACCAGACCCGGCAGGATGCACAGCACGAAGCCGATACCGGTCGCCAAACCGACCAGGATGCCGGCCAGGATCACCGCGCCGACATTGGTGAACTGGAAGAAATCACCGAATCCCGGTTTGCGCCCGTCGGTTTCGTGCAATGCGCCGCGCACGAACGCGGCGGAGATCAAGTAGCCGATGACGGCGCTGACGATGGTGCCGATGAACTGCCAGATACCGAAGCCGATGCTGATGCCACCGTCGGCATCGGTATCGGTCGTGTTCCCCAGGCCGAACAGGAAGTTGATCGCCACCTGGATGACGAACGCGATCAGCACGATGGCGATCCACACCACCGCGTTGTTCTTGAATTTGTCCCACCCGTAACCGATGGCGTCGCCGACACCGAGTTTCGGCCCCGCCGGTGGATACCCGGGTTGCTGCTGTCCATACGTCATCCGAATCGCATCCCCTCACCTTGTGCGACGACCGAGGCCGCCGATTATGAGTCTTCCGATCCGGCGCCACGGTCACGCCGATGGATCCGATCATTTCACACCACCCGCCCCACGTGCGGTTTTCCTGCGCCGAACCCGGCACAGCGGGTAATTCGGTCGCCCCGCGGGAAACGGCACCGCGGTTCGGCAGGATCGGCCGTGGACGAATTCGAAACGAATACCGACCGGATCATCGGCAGGAATGCGGCGGCGGCCGGGAATCTCGGCGGGTCGACCCACCGCACCGAATACCCCGCCAACGCGACCGCCCGCTCGCCCCGGCGCGAGACCGGGGCGAGCGGGTCGGGGAGGGCTACTTCTCGGCGTCGGCCCGCTTGGGCAGTTTCCAGCCCGGACGGGGGAAGTGGCAGGTGTAACCGTCGGGATAGCGGATCAGGTAGTCCTGATGCTCCGGCTCGGCGTCCCAGAACGTGCTCGCGGGGGTCACCTCGGTGACGACCTTGCCCGGCCACAAGCCGGAGTCGTCGACGTCGGCGATGGTGTCGATCGCCGTGCGGCGCTGGTCCTCGTCGAGGTAGAAGATCGCCGAGCGGTAGCTCGAGCCGATGTCGTTGCCCTGGCGATCCTTGGTGGTGGGGTCGTGGATCTGGAACAGGAACTCGAGCAGGGCCCGGTAGTCGGTCTGCGCCGGGTCGTATTCGATCTCGACGGCCTCGGCATGGCCGGGGTGGTTGCGATAGGTGGGGTGATCGTTGCTGCCACCGGTGTAGCCGACCCTGGTCGACAGCACGCCCGGTTGACGGCGGATCAGATCCTGCATGCCCCAGAAGCATCCACCGGCCAGAATCGCCTTACGGGTTTCGGTCACGCGTCCTCCTTCAGAGAGCTCCACGGTCGCACAGAACGGCCACAACCGCCTCTATGCAACTCCCCTGCCCGGCACGGAATTCCCGCCAGTAAGCTCGCCGCGCGAGCGATACCTCATGAACGTCCGTGTGTGCCCCAGCGTCACCGAGGAAACAGGAGGAATTCGGCGAAATGCCATGTAGCGTCGTTGCCCGGTATTCGATGATCGGATTGGCCGCAGCAGCTCTGAGCGCGGGTGCGGTGACCAGCGCGGGAGCCCATCCCGGCAGCACCGACACCGTCGAGCAGACCTCGACCTGCGAAGCCAGACAATCGCGACAGAACGACCTAGCACTACGCTCGCCCGACCTGGCGGCCACCGGCCAGATCGACGCCGTCTTGCTCGACGAGTCCACTCGCGACCCGATCACCGGCGGCAAGGTGGTCCTGACCGGCTTCGACGCCTGTGGCGACACCATCCACCGGCACCTGTCCACCGGTGCCGACGGCCAGGTCAGCTTCCGCGGCCTGCAGCCCGGCCGCTATCAGGTGCGGGCCTATCCCGGCGAGGCGACGGCGAAGACGGTCGCCACCGCCGATGTCGAACTGTCGACGCCGACGCTGAAAACGCTGCAGTTCACGGTCGCCAGCGGCCGCCGTTAGCCGCCGTTCGGGCCGGGTGCGCGCTGCCCGGCCCGAAACCCGGTGACACCGAGCACGGCCGCACGACCCGTGATACAAATCACCCCAGAGTGAGAAGGGGTGGTTTCCGTATGGAACCAACAGCCGAACAGCGGGCAGCGCTGGGCCTGATCTGTGACACATTCCTACCGGGCGACGAGGCCGGACTACCGCCGGCGACCACCCTCGGCACGGTCGACACGATCTTGCGGATCCTGGGCCGCAATCCACGGGAAGCGGATCGCAAGCAGCTGGGAATGTTGTTGGGGCTGTGGGATTCCCGCGTCTTCGGCCTGCTGACCGGCAGTGGCTTGCGCCGGTTCTCGTCGCTGTCGCAGCAGCGGCGCGAGGCCGCGCTGCTGCGGCTGGCCGATTCCGGGCTGGCACCGGCACGCGCGGTGTTCCAGGCGCTCGAGCAGGCCTCGCTGCTGGCCTACTACGTGACCCCCGGCCCGACCGGGACGAACCCGCTGTGGGAACAGATCGGCTATCCCACCCCGACCGGACCGCTGGCGAACGCTCCCGCGCCCGCGCTCACGCCACAGCGATTCACCGAATCCACCACGCTCGACTGCGATGTCGTCGTGGTCGGCTCGGGCGCCGGTGGCGGCGCGGCGGCCGCGGTGCTGGCCGAAGCCGGCCTCGACGTGGTGGTGCTCGAACGCGGAAACTACTACGACGACAAGGATTTCGGCAACGGCGAGCTCGACGCGCTGACCAGTCTGTACGCCGCCGGTCCGCCGGCGTCGGCGGAGGGGCAGATCACGCTGGTGGCGGGGTCCTGTCTCGGCGGCGGCACCGTGGTCAACTGGAGTACCTCGCTGCCCACCCCCGACCATGTCCGCAAGGAATGGGCCGAATCGGGTGTCCCGCAGTTCGCCGACGACGAGTTCGGTGACGCGCTCGACACGGTGCAGCGCCGGATCGGGGTGACCAGCGGACGATCGCCGCTCTCGGCCCGCGACGGCATCCTCGAACGCGGCGCCAAGGCGCTGGGCTGGGATGTCGACACCCTGCCGCGCAACGTCGGCGACGCCTGCGACGCCGCGGTCGAATGCGGTCGGTGTGGCTACGGCTGCCGGCTCGGCGCCAAGCAGTCGGTGACCAAGACCTGGCTCCAGGACGCCGCCGGGCACGGCGCGCGCCTGGTGGTCGACGCCGACGTCCGCACGATCACGGTGAAAGCCGGTCGGGCGGAATCGGTCTCGGCCCGCACCGCCGACGGCGTCGAGATCACGGTGCGGGCGCGCGCAGTCGTCGTCGCCGCAGGCGCGATCCAGACCCCGGCGCTGCTCCAGCGGTCGGGCCTGCGCAACAAGAACATCGGCAAGCACCTGCGCCTGCATCCCGCCGCCGCGGTGTTCGGGGTGTTCGAGGAAGAGATCCGGCCCTGGGAGGGCGCGCTGCAGGCGCGCATCAGCAGGCAGCACGCCGATCTCGACGGCAACGGCTACGGCGTCATCTACGAGACCGGACCGATCCATCCCGGCCTGGCGACCGGGTTCATGAGCTGGCGCGGCGCGGCCGCGCACCGCGCCACCATGCTCGAGTTCGCCCGCACCACCTCGATCGGCGTGATCACCCGCGACCGCGATCCCGGCACCGTCTCGATCGATAGCAGCGGTGAAGCGGTGGTGAAGTACCGGCTCTCCGACTACGACGCGAACCACCTGCACACCGGCATCGTCGGCGCGGCCTCGGTGCTCGAAGCCGCTGGCGCGCAACGCATCTACTCCGGTCATCAGGCGGGTGTCTCGTTCGAGCCCGGCGTGCGCGGCTCGCTCACGGAGTTCGACGCGGCCTGCAAGAAGGCGGGCTACGGGCCGGGCCGGTGCTCGCTGGGCGCGCTGCACATCATGGGCTCGGCCCGGATGGGCGGCAGCGCGGAGCTGTCGGCGACCAATCCGGACGGCGTCACCTGGGACGTGGACAACATCGTCGTGGCCGACGGATCCAGCTTCCCCACCGCCCCGGGCGTGAACCCGATGGTGACCATCGAGGCGATCGGCTACATGAACGCCAAGCGACTGGCGGCCAGGCTCACCTAGCCGTCGACCCGGCGGATCCCCGCGAGGACGGCGCGCAGCACCCCGAGGTCGGGACTGTCGACTGTGCGGTGCTGCGGGGCGCGGGCGATCAGCCTGCCCTCGTCGATCAGGTCGGCGATGAGCACCTTGGCCAGGTTCAGCGGCAGCCCCAGGTGCGCCGACACCTCGGCCACCGCCATCGGTGTCCGGCACAGGTCGACGATCGCGGCGTACTCGGGTTCGGCGCGGCGCAGTCGCGTGCCCGCACCGGCGTCGACGAGCAGGGTTGTGAGGTCGAGTTCGTCGCGCTCGGTCCGGCCGCGGCCGCGGGTCACCGCGTAGAGGCGCACGATCGGTCCGGCGTCCTCCTCGTACCAGTGCTCGCGCTCGTCGGTCATGCGCGCGGCGCGACGGCGGGGAACTGGCCGGAGATCGGCGCGGACTGATCGGTGGCCTCGGCCAGCGCCGAGGGAATCAGCACGATCGCGCGCACACCCCCGTAGACCGATTCGGACAGCCGCACCGAGATGTTGTGTCTGCCTGCCAGTTTCGCGACGACGAAGAGCCCGAGCCGGGAGCTGCCGGACAGCGTCGCCACACTGAATTCGGGTGGGTCGGCCAGCATCGCGTTGCGCTCGGCGAGATCGGCCTCCGGGATGCCCAGACCCTGGTCGATGATCTCCACCGCCACTCCGCGCCCGACCACGACCCCCGACACCACGACGTGCGCCTCCGGCGGCGAGAACGCCGTCGCGTTGTCCATCAGCTCGGCGAGCAGGTGGATCACGTCGGCGACGGCGTGACTGGCGATGCGCACCTCGGGCATCTGCTTGGTCTGGATCCGGGTGTAGTCCATGCTCTCCGCGATGGCACCGCGGACCAGTTCCAGCAGCGCGACGGGATTACGCCAGCGCCTGCCCGGCTGCTCGCCGCCGAGGATGATGAGGTTCTCGGCGTTGCGGCGGGTGCGGGTCGCGAGATGGTCGAGCTGGAACAGCAGTTCGAGCTGATCGGCGTTGCCCTCGTCGCGTTCGGCGCGGTCGAGCAGCGCGAGCTGGCGGTGCACGACCACCTGACTGCGGTGGGCGATATTGAGGAACACGGTATTGATGCCCGCCCTGGTCCGGGCTTCGGCGATCGCCGCCGACACCGCGGCGAGATGCGCGCGGTTGAACGCGGTCGCGACCTGGCCGAGTTCGTCGGAGCCGAAGTCCAGCCGGGAGGTCTCCGCGCGGGCCTCGACATGCTCGCCCGCCGCGAGCCTGCGCATGAGGTCGGGCATCCGCTCGTCGGCCAGTTCCAGGGTGTCGTGGCGCAACCGCCGCATGCGGGCGATGAACCGGTTGGCCAGCACCAGCGCCACCAGGAAGGCGCCCACCGCGAGCGCCGCGACGAGTGCGCCACCGAGCAGCGCGTTGCGGGTGTCGGTCTCGCCCTGCCGGCGGGCGATCACGTGCGCGTCGGCGCTCTGGTCCTCCCACAGCTGCTGCAAGGCGAGATTCACGTGCCGGGAGGCGTCCTGCCAACCCGCCAGGCTCAGCGGCAGCGCCACGTCCCCGCGATCGTCGGCGACCGGACCGCGGGTCACCAGCGCGTCCTGCATCGAGGTCACCTGCTGCCAGTCCGCGCTCGCGGTGATCGCACCGAGCTGGGCGAGCCGGGTGCCCTTCAGCACCGTGGCCGAATACGCCACCTCCCCACGGAATTCACCGACCCGGCGGCCGAAGTCGGCCAGTTCGGCGGCCGACATCCGGCCGTTGGTCAACGCCACCGAGCCGAGGGTGTCGGCCTGCGAGAGCGCCTCGGCGGCGCGCAATTGCTCGACGCCGTAACGGAGTTCGATGCCGATCTTCGCGTCCGGCGCCACCCGGGCCGCCAGCATGGACGCGGCGACGATCGTGCCGATCACCTGGGAGAAGAAGGTGAACACCCGATCCGGTGGGATCTGGAGCGCGTCCACTCCGCCGCGCACTGTCGGCACCATGGCGAAGAGCTTGTTGTAGCCCTCGATGTCGGCGGCGGAACCGTCCGGATCGAGCTCGCGCGCGGCGTCGCCCTTGGCCATCACCGCGGCGAGTGCCTCGTCGGAGCGCTGACGCGCGGTGACCAGGGCGGGCGTGGACGGCGGGTCACCGGCCAGCCGCAGCAGCGACAGCCTGCGTTCCTCCTGGAACGCCGACACCATCAGGATCGCCGGCGCGGTGGTGCTACTGGCCAGCTCGGCCCATTCGGTGGATTCGCGCGCCGAGTCCACCAGATACACCGCCCCGCCACCGCCGGTGACCAGCAGAGTCACGCTGGAGATCAGCACGATCGAGAGGAGCCGGATCCGTACGCTCACCCGGCCGCGAACACCGCGCCCGCCCCACCACGATGTCCCGAGCAACGAGCTACGCCAGTTCTTCACACCGAAACTTTCCGCTCCCGGAGCCGCCCCCGGCGCTCCGCTGCGTGCCTGCGCCCGCGAAACAGACGATCCGGCACGCTTGTCTTCGGGCCAGAGACTAACCGACCCGCCGCACCCGCGCGCGGTGTGCGAAGCACCCGAAAAAGTCGTCGTGTCAAGCAAACTCACAGCTTATGGACGGTGATCCGTCACGTGATCTCAGTGCGTGGCCGCCCGCACCCGATGCCGGGTCAGATGGCTCAGCACGGACTGGTTCGCCTCCCAGCCGTCGGGGAACTTCACCGGCACGCCGAGGTGGACCGGTTCGGCCGACGGGTGGGCGTCGAGCAGTTCGGGGATGCCGGCGCGGCCGACCAGGATGCAGGCGTGGCGGTGCCGGGAGGCGAGCACGCACAGGCGGCCCGCTTCGAGGTGGAAGGCGCTCGCGTCGCGACGGCCCGACAGCGGGTGCAGTACCAGGGTGACGTCGTACTCGCGGCCTTGCAGCCGGTTGGCGGTGTCGACGGTGACGGGCTCGGCGGCGGTGCCGCGCAGGGCGGTCCGCACCGCATCGGCCTGGTCGCGATGGGCGGTGCCGATGGCGACGCGGTCGGTGGTGACCGGGTGACTGCCCGATTCGGGAGTGCGCGGTGGCGCCGCGCTCGATCAGCCGGGCGGCGATCGCGGCGAGGGCGTGCACCGCCTCGCGATCGGTGCGCAGGGTGTGCCGGGCGGGCAGTTCGTACCAGCCCCAGCCTGTCGCGGCCGCTTCCTCGAGCACCGCGTCGATCGGTCCGCCGAGGCCGCGGGTGGTGAAATCCATACTGCGGTCACCGAATCCGGTGCCGGACTCGAAACCGGTGAACGGGTAGAAGGCCTGCGAGACGACCGGCGCCGCGGTGGCGGGCAAGCGCCATGACACCGGCAGCCGGTGGATCGGGATGTTGTCGTTGTTGGCCAGCATCACGCTCACCGCGCTCATCGTCGGATCCCAGGTGAGCCCGGCCCAGCGCGCGGTCTCGACGGTCGCGAACGGATCGAGCTGCCCCGGATCGCCGACGAACAGCCCGCGATCGAACCGATTCGCGATGCGCAACAACATGTCCGAGCGCATCTGATACGCCTCGTCGATGATCGCGTGCGACCAGCTGCCGTCGGTGATGGTGGCCCATTTGGCGGCGGTCCCGATGACGATCGTGCGATCGGCCAGGTCGGCGGGTTTGGTCGCGACGCGGACGTTCGCGTGCTGGTCGACCCGCTCGCTGGTGACGTAGGCGGTGCTGGAGAGGCGGCCGATGCGCATCGCCGGGTCGGCGCCCGCGAGACGGTCGATGAGGTCGTCGACCTGTTCGTTGGTCTGGGCGACGATCATCCGCTGGTCGTCGTCCTCGGCGAGCTGGCGGGCGGCGCGCACGACCAGTGTGGATTTGCCCGCGCCGGGCGGCGAGTCGACGACGATGGCGCGATGACTCGCGTCGCGCAGGTCGGTGAGAATGTTCGCGACGGCCTCGTCCGGCGTGGTCATTGCAGCTCCTCTCCTTCGTCGTCGGTGGGCGGCACCCATTCCGGCGGCGGGCCGCCGTGCGTCCACGGGGTGTCCTCGCGCGCGGGCAGATTCAGCTGACCGTTGAACGGCGACGGCGAGAACCGCGCGAACCCGAGGGCCTCGCCGTCGGTCGGCACCGAGCCCGGTTCGGCGACGAGCTTGCGGCCCATCCCGCCCGAGAGTTCGAGAACCATGCTGTCGCCATCGATCTCGACGACGACCCCGCTCTGCTTCGGCCGCTCCACACACGTCAGCTCCTCGCCGACGACCGCCAGGAACGGATCGGTGGTGCGGATGTGGATGTGCGGGCGCAGTTTCGGGCGCGCGCCCGAGCGGTCGACGCGGTCCGGTTCGCTGTGCACGACGGTGCCGCGAAAGGCCGCCCCGGTGACCCGATGCTCGAGCATCCGCAGCGGATCGTCGAAGGCGCACTGGGCCTGCAACGCCTCCAGCGCTCGCTCGCGTTCGAGCAGCCTGCGCACCGCGCGCACGGCGGGATCGCGCCGGGCCTGCGGCGTGCCCTCCGCCACCTCGGCCGCGAAATAGGAGAACGCGCCGCGATCGTCGGTCCACCGGTGCTCCACGCTGGCGCCCGGCGGCAGCGCGCGCAGCAGGTCGAGCGCCCGCCACATCAGCTGCCAGGTGGGTTCGAGCTGACCACGCAGCGACCGCTCGAGCCGTTCGGCGGCCACGGCTCTGGCGTTCTCGTCCACGGCGGCGTTGTAGGCGGCGATCAGCGGCGCGAGCTCCTCGTTGTCGAAGCCGGGATCGGTGGCCGGGCCCGCGGGCGGCGACTGCAACGGGTCCTCGGCGATGGCCGCGGCCTCCGCGCCGGTGCGGCCCGGCGGCGGGTCGATCCAGCCGAGCAGGGCGGCCAGATTACCGTCCTCCAGCGCGGATTGGCCGGTGGCCCAGTGCGCCGCGAGCGCCGAGGTCATCGCGGGCAGCACCGCCGAACCGGGATGTTCGGCGCGGTCGCCGAACCAGGTCAGCCAGCGGCCCAGCAGCGGAATCGATAACGGCACCGGGGTGTCGCCGTCGGTGCGGTGGAAGCGGACCGAGCGGCCCAGCAGCTTCAGGAAGTTCACCCCGCCCTCGTTCGGCGTCCAGATCTGGGGCGCGTCGAGGCAGCGGGTGTAGGTCTCACCCGCCTTGCTGGTGAGTTCCTCGCTGTCGGCCAGGAACGACGAAAGATAGGGCAGCACGATGTCGGCCAGTTGTTCGATGAACCGCAGCCGCAGGACCCGGTCACGCGGCTGCGGCACGATCAGCACGTTCTGGTCGCCGCGCGCGGTGCCGATCATGATCGCCAGCGGCGCCGCGGCCTCACCGGCCAGCCGCAGCGGCACCGCCACCAGCGGCCGCTCGGCCAGGTGCAGGTGGCGCACCGCCGCGGTCGGCTGCGCCCGGCCCGCGCGAACCGCCTCGGCCTTGGCCAGGGCCGACAGCACGCTCATGCCTCCGCCTCGCTGTCGGCTGTGCCCATCTGCCGCTCGCTGCCCTCGCTCATCCGGCGATCTCCAGCCGCAGCCGGTGCGCGGTGCGCAGCATGGCGGTGATGTCGGCGTGCTCGGGTCCCGGTTGCAGCGTCCCGTCGGCCAGACCGAGGACGGTGTGCAGGTTCTCGATGCCGCCGACCTCGTCGCACACGCCGCGGCCGAGCGCGTCGACCGAACCGCAGGTCCTGGCCTCGTCGCGGCAGGCGAACGCGAGCTCGCAGCTCGACATGCACTCGGGGGCGTACCGGGCGGGGATCGCCGCGATCGTCTTCTCCAGGTCCTCCCCCGGCGCGAAGGTGGCCTCGGGCGGCAGCAATTCGAGCAGCTCGGGAATGGCGGTGAGCCGGGTCAGCTGGCGGGAGACCACCGCGAGCTGCTTGCGCAGATCGACCAGGGCGGCCGTCGGCCGGTTGGTGAAGTCCTTCGCGCACACCAGGATCGTGTTGTGCGAGACCAGCTCCGGCGACTCGCCGATCTCGGTCATCAGCTCGCGCAACGCGATCACATACACCGCGGACTGGCGCGCCGCCGCCGCGACCTGGGCCGGGTCGGCCTGCCCGTCGATCACCGGGAACGCCTTGATCTCGACGACGTGGAACTTGCCGTCGAGCTGCACGGCGACCACGTCGGGCTCCAGATAGGCGGTGGCGCCCGCGATGTCGAGGCGCAGCATCGGATGGTCGAACAGGGTGCCGTCGCCCGCGGCGATCGTCGATTTCAGCAGCTGCCTGGTGCGCTGATATCGCACGGCGTTGCCGGTGTTCTCACCGACCGAGTTCAGGTCGTGATAGGCCACTTCGGGGATGGTGAGGCCGAGCTTGTCGCGCAGCAGCGCCAGCAGTTCCGCGCAGCCATTGGCCTTCACCATCGACTCGAAGGCGTTGCCGCGGGTAATGGCGAACTGGGACTGACCGAACTGTGGTGGGAAACCGAGCGATTGGGCGATCACGGTCTTGTCGACCGCGGCCGCGTCGAGCAGGGCGCGCCGGGCGCACCCGGGATTGGCCGTGAGCGCGGCGATGGTGCGGGCGTTGTGCCTGGTCGCGGGCGCCGCGCCGCGCAACTGGTCCAGCTGTGCTGCGAGAGTGCTCATTTCACCTCGATTCGTCGCCGGTCGGCCACCCCGAGCCGAACACCGAATAGTTGTGCGGCCGGATCGGCCAGCTGTTCGGCCGCCCGGCGCGCGGCCGCGTCGCGCTGCCGTGCGTCCTCGTCCTCGTGGACCGCCAGCTCACGCCGGGCGGCCTCGATCACCTCCGCCGGATCAAGCATGTCCGGCGCGCCGGACACGCCAGGAATCGATACGGCGAGCCGCCACAGTACGCGCTGTCCGGCCTGTGTCGCGGCAGGCTGCGCCGAAAGATGCCCGGCCAGGCGGATCGCCGAGATCAACAGGCCGACACGCGGACTCAGCGGACCCACCATCCGGCGCTCCAGCGGCCACGAACTGACCGCCAGCAACCCCCGCGCCTGCGACAGCAGATCCGTCGTGAGCGCCGCGCACAGGTAGTACGGGCGGGCATAGGGCGCCGAACGGAACGAGCGTTCCTCGTCGCGGCGCAGGCTGGTGAGCCGGGCGGGCAGCAGTTCGCCGGAGAAGAATGCCTCGTGCACGGCCAGCACGAGTTTGGGCGAGGACGGCACCGACAGCAGCGTCAGCGCGCGGTGCACGTGCTCGCGCACCGGCACGGCGGGCGCGTCGGCCCGCTCCGGCGCGTCGGCTGGTTCCGGGATCGAGCCGAGGACGACCGCGTCCCAGGCGGATTCGGTCTTGCGCAGCTGTGCGCGCAGCTGACGGGCGGTCGCGCGGTCACCGGACGCGGCGGCACGGCGCACCTCGGCGCGGAGGTCGGCGATGCGCTCCTCCAGCTCCTCGGCCGTGTCCGTCACGAGCGTGAGCGTATTCAGCGGTTCCAGTGTTGTCCAGTGTTTGCCAGTATTCACCACCGGATTGCCGCGCGGCCCACAACGCGGATCCGCCCCCGTAGCCCGGGGTCACCAGAATTTGCCCTCCGCCGCCGGACGGCGTAGCACTGCGGGACGGTACGGGTCAGCCTCGGTGCCACATGGGCAGCAGGGTCGGTCCGCCGTCGGGCAACTCGATCGGATCACCCTCGTGCGCGAATCCGTGGCGGGCGTAGAGCCGCGACGACCGGACCGTGCTGGCTTCCAGGAACGCCGTTTCGCCGGCGTCGGCACACGCCGCGAGCCGGTCGGCGAGGATCGCGCCGCCCGCGCCTTTGCCCCGATGTTCGGGCACGGTGACGATGACATGCAGGTAGCGGTGCGGGAATTCGCGCGGATGCGCGGCGGCGACCAGGCTCGACACCGCCGCCATCCGCTGGAACGACACGACATCGGGCGCCGCCTCCAGCAGCGCGCGCGCTTCGTCGGCTTCGGCGGCGAGCCGGTCGGCGGAGGTGACCGTCTGCCACAGCGACACCGCCCAGATGTCCTCGCCGTCGCCCGCGACCCACACCTCGTCCTCGGCCATGGCCTTCGCCACGAACTGCGGTCCGAACGTGGTGCGATAGGCCTGCTCGACCTCCGGGTCGCCGGCCCGGATCCACGCCGAGACGACCTCGTCCAGGCTCGCCGCGACGAAAGCGTCGGCGACGGCGGCGAGCTCGTCGGGTCGGGCCTGTCTGACGTGGGCATTCATCGGTCTCTCCTCCTGGGTGAACAGCGTCCGTAGTCGCCAATCTAGGAGTGCGACAGCAGGGTTACGAGGATTTCGTCACACTGGTTGGTGTGCGGAAATCGACGCTGTGCGTGCACTGTGGACGCGAGGTGGAGCAGGCCGACCGAGGCAGGGTGCGCCGCTATTGCTCACGGTCGTGTCAGGGGCGGGCCTACCGGGCCCGCCGGGACCGGCGCCCGCCGGTGCGCCGCGCCCGGCCGACGAGGTTGTCCCCGGTCCACATCGCCGCCACGGCGATCGAGGTCGCCGACCGGGACGGGCTCGACGGCCTCACCATGCGCCGCCTGGCCGGCGAACTCGGCGTCGCGACCGCCGCGCTGTACCGGCACTTCCCGGATCGCGAGGCCCTGCTGGCGGCGATGACGGAACTGGCCCTCGCGGAAATACCCGCACCCGCGCCTGCTCCGCACTGGCGGGCGGTGCTGGCGACCGAAGCCGACGGGGAATGGCGGCTCTACCGGCGTCATCCGTGGATCCTCACCGTGCTCGCCCGCACTCGGCCGCCGCTGGGCCCAGCCCTGCTCGACTCGCTGGAACGCTCTTTCGCCGCGCTCGACGAACTCGACCTGACCAGCGCCGAGATGCTCACGATCTATCTCGCCTACTCCGGCATGGTCCAGGGACTGGCGCTGATGTGGAGCACCGATCGCGGCGACCGCATCGGTGCCGCGGCGATCGCGACCGCCGACCCGGTGCGCGCCGAACTCGCCGAACTCCTCGACCCGCGCGCCCGCCCGGTGCTGCACCGGATGTTCGCCGCCGAGCCACACGGACCCGACCTCTCCTTCGACGAACTGCTCACCGCCGGTGTCGCACTACTGCTCGACGGCGTCGCGATGCGGCACCCGAGGCCGACCGCATAATCTGGGGCGATGACCGCTGTTGCAGATCGTTCACTCGGACCGGAATTGGCACGTACCGAAACCATCAACCCGGACACCGATGTATTGGTGATCGGCTTGACATCCTCGGAGAACGGACCGGCCATCGTCCCCGCCGACCTGTTCGGCGACGTGCTCACCGCCGAGGTTCGCGCGGAGCTGCTCGATGCTCTCGGCGCGGTCGGCGCGAAGGGCAAGCCCGAGGAACTCACCCGGGTGCCCGCGCCCGCGGCCCTGGCCGATGTGACCAGCGTGCTCGCGGTCGGCCTCGGCGCGGCCGACAAGGTCGACGCCGAGCAGGTGCGCCGCAGCGCCGGTGTGGCCGGGCGCGCGCTCAGCGGCACCGAACTCGTCGCGACCACCCTCTCGGGCGTCGACCTCGCCGCCGCGGCGGAGGGCTTCTATCTCGGCGCGTACACCTTCACCTCCTTCAAATCGGCCAAGAGCGCGCCGAAGCCGGACGAGCAGCCGGTGCTGCGCGTCGAATTGCTGGTTCCCGAGCCCGAATTCGGTGTGCTGGAACTGCTGCGCGGCCAGCTCGTCGCCGAAGCCGTCGCGACCGCGCGCGATTTCGTCAACACGCCGCCGAGCGCGCTGTACCCGGCCGAGTTCGCCGAGCGGGCCCGCGTGCTCGCCGAGGCAGCCGGGCTCGAGGTCGAGGTGCTCGACGAGGAGGCGCTCGCCGCGGGCGGCTACGGCGGCATCGTCGGCGTCGGCCAGGGCTCGGCGCGACCGCCGCGCCTGGTGCGCATCACCTACGCGGGTGGCCCCAAGAAGATCGCGCTCGTCGGCAAGGGCATCACCTTCGACACCGGTGGCATCTCGATCAAGCCCGCGGCCAACATGGAGAACATGACCTCCGACATGGCGGGCGCCGCGGCGGTCATCGCGACCACCCTGCTGGCCGCCCGGCTCGGCCTGCCGGTCACCGTCACCGCGACCGTGCCGATGGCCGAGAACATGCCCTCGGCTACCGCGCAGCGCCCCGGCGACGTGCTCACCCAGTACGGCGGCACCACCGTCGAGGTGCTCAACACCGACGCCGAGGGCAGGCTCATCCTGGCCGACGCGATCGTGCGCGCCGCCGAGGACGAGCCCGACTACCTGATCGACGTCGCCACCCTGACCGGTGCCCAGATGGTCGCCCTCGGCACCCGCACGCCCGGCGTGATGGGCACCGAGGAGTTCCGCGACCGCGTCGCCGCCGCGTCGCGGTCGGTCGGTGAGCACGGCTGGGCGATGCCGCTGCCCGCCGAGCTGCGCGCCGATCTCAACTCCAAGGTCGCCGACCTGGCCAATGTCGCACCGCACCGGTGGGGCGGAATGCTCTCGGCCGCACTGTTCCTCAAGGAGTTCGTGCCCGAGGGCGTGCAGTGGGCGCACCTGGATGTCGCGGGTCCGGCGTACAACACCGGCGGGCCGTTCGGCTACATCGGCAAGGGCGGCACCGGTGTCCCGGTGCGCACCCTGATCACCGTGATCGAGGAGATCGGCGCGGAGTAGTCACTCCTGCTGTTCCCTGGCCCGCCGCTGCTCGATGCGGCGGCGGGCATCGTAGTCGCGCATGCGCTGTGGATAGCCCGTGCGGTTGACGTCGTAGACCGGAATCTTCAGCGCGCCGGCCAATCGCCGCGCACCCCGCTCACCGACGATGCGCCGGGTCCATTCACCGTCCGAAGCGACCAGAACCGCTGTGACATCGGTCACAGCGGTTTTCGGTTCGACGAACGCCTCGACGCCGCGCCGGGCGCGCGCCCAGTCGGCGAGCGCGGCGATCTCCGACGCGCTGTCGCGAGCGACTGTCCTGCTCCGGCCGCGCGCACCGCGGAAACGATCCAGCAAACCCACCGGTAACAACCTCCTGCGCTCCGACGGAAATCTGCTCACCGCCGTACATTCCATGGTGCCAGCTCTGCCCGGAATGCCGCCCTGCGCTACGTCGGTGACGAGCGGGTGCAAGGATGGTTGCCGGAACAAGAAACCGACGATTCCCGGACGCCTCGCTCTTACGGCGGGGTGGACGTACGCCGCGACCCGCGACGGGTGTCTGCCGGGGTCGAAGCACTGTTGTATTACCCGTCTAACAGTCAGATCAGAGGAGACAGAGGACATGGCCTTCTCCGTCCAGATGCCGGCTCTTGGTGAGAGCGTCACCGAGGGAACGGTGACCAGGTGGCTGAAGCAGGAAGGAGACACGGTCGAGGTCGACGAACCGCTGCTCGAAGTCTCCACCGACAAAGTCGATACCGAGATCCCGTCGCCCACCGCCGGTGTGCTGTCGAAGATCGTCGCCCAGGAAGACGACGTCGTCGAGGTCGGCGGTGAGCTCGGTGTGATCAGCGACGCCGGCGAAGCCGCCGCTGCCGCTCCCGCACCGGCTGCCGCGCCTGCCGAACCCGCTCCGGCTCCGGCCCCCGCGCCTGCCCCCGCCGCCGCGGCTCCCGCCCCGGCCCCGGCACCCGCGCCCGCCGCTGCCCCCGCCGCCGCTTCCGGCACGCCCGTGAAGATGCCCGAACTCGGCGAGTCGGTCACCGAAGGCACCGTGACCCGCTGGCTCAAGGCCGTGGGTGACACCGTCGCCGTCGACGAGCCGCTGCTCGAGGTGTCCACCGACAAGGTCGACACCGAGATCCCGTCGCCCGTCGCCGGCACGCTGCTGGAGATCTCGGCGCAGGAAGACGACATCATCGCCGTCGGTGGTCAGCTGGGTGTGATCGGTAGCGGTGCTCCCGCGGCCGCTCCGGCTCCCGCGCCTGCTCCCGCTCCGGCCCCGGCTCCCGCGCCCGCTCCGGCTCCCGCGCCCGCCGCGGCGGCTCCCGCCCCGGCTCCGGCACCTGCCCCCGCGCCGGCTCCCGCGCCTGCTCCGGCTCCCGCGTCGGCTCCTGCCCCGGCGGCCACCGCCAACGGCAGCGCCCCGTATGTGACCCCGCTGGTCCGCAAGCTGGCCGACGAGAACAACGTCGACCTGGCGACCCTCACCGGTTCCGGTGTCGGTGGCCGCATCCGCAAGCAGGATGTGCTCGCCGCCGCCGAGGCCAAGAAGGCGCCCGCGCCCGCCGCGGCTCCGGCCGCCGCTGCCGCGCCCGCCGCCCCGGCCAAGCAGGCCGCCGCGCCGAAGCTGGCCGGTCTGGTCGGTACCACGCAGAAGGCCAGCCGGATCCGGCAGATCACCGCGACCAAGACGCGCGAATCGCTGCAGACCACCGCGCAGCTGACCCAGGTCCACGAGGCCGACGTCACCAAGATCGCGCATCTGCGTCAGCTCGCCAAGGCCTCGTTCAAGTCGCGTGAGGGCGTCAACCTGACGTACCTGCCGTTCTTCGCGAAGGCCGTGGTCGAGGCGCTCGGTGTGCACCCGAACGTGAACGCCTCCTACAACGAGGACACCAAGGAGATCACCTACCACGCGTCGGTGCACCTGGGTATCGCGGTCGACACCGAGCAGGGTCTGCTCTCGCCGGTCATCCACAACGCCAGCGACCTGTCGCTGGCCGGGCTGGCCCGCGCGATCGCCGACATCGCCACCCGCGCCCGCACCGGTGGCCTGAAGCCGGACGAGCTGTCCGGCGGCACCTTCACCATCACCAATATCGGCTCCGAGGGCGCGCTGTTCGACACCCCGATCCTGCTTCCGCCGCAGGCGGGCATGCTCGGCACCGGCGCGATCATCAAGCGCCCGGTGGTGGTGACCGACGAGGCCGGTAGCGAGTCCATCGGCGTGCGCTCGATGGTGTACCTGCCGCTGACCTACGATCACCGGCTCATCGACGGCGCCGACGCCGGTCGCTTCCTCACCACCATCCGGCACCGGTTGGAAGAGGCGGCGTTCGAGGCCGATCTCGGTCTGTAGTCGAGGAATCCGGCCGAAGATGAAGGTGGTGATCGCCGGTTCGTCCGGGCTGATCGGGACAGCGCTCGTCGCGGCTCTGCGCCGCGACGGGCACGAGGTGTCGCGATTGGTGCGCCGCGCTCCCGCGGCACCGGACGAATTCGCGTGGGATCCCGCGCGCGCCCAGCTCGACGAGCGGGCGTTGCGCGGGGCCGACGCGGTGGTGAACCTGTGCGGCGCGAGCATCGGCGCGCGCCGATGGAACGGCAGTTACAAGCAGTTGCTGCGCGACAGCCGGATCACCCCCACCGACGTCCTGGCCACCGCGGTCGCCGCCGCCGCGGTGCCGACGCTGGTCAACGCCAGCGGCGTGCACTACTACGGCGGCGACACCGGCGACGCGGTGGTCGACGAGACCTCCCCCGCCGGAACCGGTTTCCTCGCGACCCTGTGCCGCGACTGGGAAGCCGCGACCGAACCGGCCAGTTCGGCGGGCGTGCGCACCGTCCTGGTCCGCAGCGCCGTGGTCCTGGCCCGCAACGGCGGCATGCTGAGCATGCTGCAACCGCTGTACTGGCTGGGCCTGGGCGGACGCCTCGGCAGCGGCCGCCAGTACACCCCGTGGGTCTCCCTCGACGACGAGGTCGGCGCGATCGTGTTCGCGCTCACCCATGCCGAGGTCGACGGCCCGATCAACGCCGCCGGTCCGGCACCGGTCACCAACGCGGAGTTCAACCGCGCTCTCGGCCGCGCCCTGCACCGGCCCACCCCGCTACTCGTCCCCGGTTTCGCCCTGCGCGCCCTGGTCGGCGAGTTCGCCGACGAGGCCATCCTGCACGGCCCGCGCGCCATCCCCGCCGCGCTGGAGCAGGCGGGCTACACCTTCCAGCACCCCACGATCGGCGCCGCGCTGGCCGCGGCCGTCGGTCGCCCCGGAGATCACTGATGTTCATCCGCGACGCCGACAAGGCCGACCTCCCCGCCGTCCTCGCGATCCACAACACCAATATCGCGTCCTCGACCGCGATCTGGGACACCGACGAGGTCGACCTCGACGACCGCCTCATCTGGTTCGCCGATCGCACGGCCGCGGGCATGCCGATCCTGATCGCCGAGATCGACGGCGAGGTCGCCGGGTACGCCTCCTACGGCCAGTGGCGACCGAAAACCGGCTACCGCTTCTCCGTCGAGAATTCCGTCTATGTCGCCGAGCGCTTCCAGCGTCGCGGCGTCGCCACCGCGCTGCTCACCGAACTCATCGCGCGCGCCACCGATTCCGGCCGTGTGCACGCCATGATCGCGGCGATCGAATCGAGCAATACCGGTTCCGTCGCCCTGCACGAGCGCTTCGGCTTCCGCACCGTCGGCGAACTGCCGGAAGTCGGCCACAAGTTCGGCCGCTGGATGGACCTGACCCTGATGCAGCGCACCTTCGCGCTGGACGTCTGACCAGCCGACCCGCGCGTCCCGACCGGTCTTCACCTTCGGTGGCCCGTGGGCGTAACGTCAGGACGGTGAACGACACGCGCCCCACCGCGTCCGCTCGATTCGATTCGACCCCGATCGTGGTCGAGGATCTCGGACTCATCGAATACAACGCCGCCTGGGAGCTGCAACGGCAGATCGCCGACGAGCGCGCCGCAGGCGAAGGTGCCGACAAGCTCTTCCTACTCGAGCACCCGTCGGTCTACACCGCGGGCCGCCGCACCGAGACCGAGGACATGCCGATCGACGGCAGCCCGGTGGTGCAGGTCGACCGCGGCGGCAAGATCACCTGGCACGGCCCTGGCCAGCTCGTCGGCTATCCGATCATCCGGCTGGCCGAGCCCGTCGACGTCGTGCAGTACGTGCGCCGGCTGGAAGAGGCCCTGATCCAGGTGGTCTCCGGGCTCGGGATCGAGTGCGGCCGGGTCGAGGGCCGCTCGGGCGTGTGGCTCCCCGCCACCGAGTGGTTGGCCGAACGCAAGATCGCCGCGATCGGCGTGCGCGTGCAGCGCGGCGTCGCCCTGCACGGCATCTCGCTGAACTGCAACTCCGCGCTCGACGGCTTCCAGGCGATCGTGCCGTGCGGTATCAAGGACGCCGGCGTCACCACGCTGACCCGCGAGCTCGGCCGCGAGGTCACCGTCACCGAGATCAAGCCGCTCGTCGCGGCCGCGATCGTTGCCGCGCTGGACGGCGAAATTCCCGTTCAGCCGCATGACATTGATCGCACCACCACCGCCGCGACCGTCGTCGCCCCGAGCGTAGAGTCGGTGCGGTGAGCTCCGTAGACGCCTCTGCCCCCGCCGGACGCAAGCTGCTGCGCATCGAAGCGCGCAACGCGGAGACCCCGATCGAGCGCAAACCCAAGTGGATTCGCACCCGCGCCACCATGGGCCCGGAGTACACCGAGCTCAAGGGCCTGGTGAAACGCGAAGGCCTGCACACGGTCTGTGAGGAAGCGGGCTGCCCCAACATCTTCGAATGCTGGGAAGACCGCGAGGCCACCTTCCTCATCGGCGGTGAGCAGTGCACCCGTCGCTGCGACTTCTGCCAGATCGACACCGGCAAGCCCGCAGCCCTCGACCGCGACGAGCCCCGCCGTGTCGCCGAGAGCGTCCAGGCCATGGGCCTGCGCTACTCCACCATCACCGGCGTCGCCCGCGACGACCTCGACGACGGCGGCGCCTGGCTCTACGCCGAGACCGTGCGCGCCATCAAGGCGCTCAACCCCGGCACCGGCGTCGAGCTGCTCATCCCCGACTTCAACGCCGACCCCGACCAGCTCGCCGAGGTCTTCTCGACCCGGCCCGAGGTGCTGGCGCACAACTTGGAGACGGTGCCGCGCATCTTCAAGCGCATCCGCCCCGCCTTCCGCTACGAGCGCTCGCTGGCCGTGCTCACCGCCGCCCGCGAGGCCGGCCTGGTGACCAAGTCCAACCTCATCCTCGGCATGGGCGAGACCCCGGAGGAGGTCACCGCCGCGATGCGTGACCTGCACGAGGCGGGCTGCGACATTCTGACCATCACCCAGTACCTGCGCCCGTCCCCGCGCCACCACCCGGTCGATCGCTGGGTGAAGCCGGAGGAGTTCGTCGAGCACTCCAAGGTCGCCGAGGAGCTCGGCTTCGCCGGTGTGATGGCGGGCCCGCTGGTCCGTTCCTCCTACCGCGCCGGCCGCCTCTACGCCCAAGCCATGGCGCACCACGGCCGCGAGATCCCCGAGGCGATGACCCACCTGGCCCAGGAAGGCACCGCCTCCCAGGAAGCCAGCTCGGTCCTGGCCCGCTACGGCAGCTGACGGTGCCGGGCCAGGGCTCGGTGAGCCCTGGCCCCTCAGTAGACTAAGGGTCCCCTCACCCCCTGGAAGGACCCATGTCGAAGTTCGAGAACGTCTCCGTCGTGAAGAAGGCCAACGTCTATTTCGACGGCAAGTGCGTCAGCCACAACATCGAGCTGCCCGACGGCACCTCGAAGTCCGTCGGCGTGATCCTGCCCGCCACCCTGACCTTCACCACCGGCGCCCCCGAGATCATGGAGCTCATCGAGGGCGAGGCGAAGGTGACCCTCCCCGGTGAGTCCGAGCCGAAGGTCTTCCGTGGCGGCGAGTCGTTCTCGGTCCCCGGCAACAGCGCCTTCGATATCGAGGTCGTCGAAACCCTGCACTACGTCTGCCATTTCGGCTGATCGTCGGCACGGCGAAGGGCGGCGGCTTCCCGGAGCCGCCGCCCTTCGCCGTCGGCGCGTTCAGCTCGAGCCGGGAGCCCCGATCTGCGCACGGCACGCACGCCAGAGGGCGACGGCGTCGGCATCGGTGTAGTGGGTGCCGGACCGCAGGTGCAGCGGGCGGATCCGGCGATCGTGCCAGAACTGGCCGGACGGCAGCGTGTTCCGGGTGGCGGCGAGCCAGACCGCCGTGTCGGCACCCTCGGCCGGGGTCCGCAGCAACGGCCGGGTCAGCCGGCGGAACCGGGGCAGCGCGTCCGCGATACCGGGGGTGTCGACCCATCCGGGGTGCACCGCGTGCGCGCCGATCCGGTCCTCGGCCAGCTCGACGGCCAGGAGCGGGGTCAGCGCGACCTGCATCCGTTTCGTCCGCGCGTACGCGACAGCGCCCCGATATTCGCCGCGCCGGTATTCCGGATCATCGACCGCCAAGGGCTGGGCGTACATCCCGCCCGAGGACATGAGCACGACCCTGGCCCCCCGCGCCGCGGCCAGCAGCGGGCGGACCAGCTCGGTCAGCAGCAACGGACCCAGCACATGGGTGGCGAAGGTGAGTTCGTGACCGGTGCTGGTCTCCCGGCGTTCCGGCGACAGCACCCCCGCATTGTGCACGAGGACATCGATCGGCGTCTCGCCGAGCGCGGCGGCGCAGCGCCGCACCGAATCGAATTCGGCGACATCGCATTCGACCACCGTCACCGTGGCGTCGGGGTGCCGTTCGCGCAGCCCGGCCGCCGCGTCCGCTCCCCGCCGCGCGTTCCGGACCGCGAGCACGACCGAGGCGCCCAGCTCGGCCAGTCCGTCGGCGATGGCCAGCCCGATCCCACTGTTGGCGCCGGTGATCACCACGCGCCGTCCCCGCATCGCGTCGGCCGGTGGATCGTCGTCCGGCCAGGCACGTCGGCGCAGGGCGATGCCGAGGCGGCTGTACCCGGGCAACACGGTGCGGTCCAGGAGCGCATCGACGCGCGATGGCTCGAATTTCGCATCGTTACTCACGTCATTAGCGGTCACTCCCCCATGGTACCGCTAGAAACGATGCATAAACGCTTCAATCGGTCCGGGGTGGGGGTTACAGTCGAACTATGGGCATCGACTGTTCGACAGTGGTCTCCGCACCCCGCGACGAGGTCTTCGCCTGGTTCGCCCGGCCCGGTGCGTTCACCCGCCTGGCGCCGCCTTGGCAACCGGTCCGGCTGCTCAGCGAGGCCGACGACCTGGCGCGAGGCGCCGCCGTGCTGGGTCTGCCGGGCGGCCTGCGCTGGGTCGCGCGGCACGATCCCGCCGCCTACGATCCGCCGCGCCGCTTCGCCGACGCCGTCGCGGTCGACGGTTTCGCCTCCGCGCCGGTCGGCCGCCTGCTGCGGTGGCGGCACACCCACGACTTCACCGCCGTCGACGACGAGCACACCCGCGTGGCCGACCACGTCGACACCCCACTCCCCACCCGCCTGCTGCGCCCGATGTTCGACTATCGCTATCGCCAGCTCGCCGACGACCTCGCCGCCCACCGCGGCGCCGCCGAGCGCGGCTTCACCGCGCGCACCATCGCGGTCAGCGGCGCGACCGGCCTGGTCGGCACGGCGCTGTGCGCGTTCCTGTCCACCGGCGGTCACGACGTCGTCCGGCTGGTGCGCCACGCCCCGTCCGACCCCACCGAACGCCGGTGGGACCCCGCCGATCCCGCGCCCGACCTACTCGACAGCGTCGACGCGGTGGTCCATCTGGCGGGTGCGCCGATCGCGGGCCGGTTCACCGAGGAACACCGCCGCGCGATCGCCGACAGCCGCATCGGCCCGACCAGGGCGCTGGCCGAGGCCGCGGCGCGCGGCGGCGTCGGCACGTTCGTCTGCGCCTCCGCCATCGGCTATTACGGCTACGACCGGGGCGACGAGATCCTCACCGAAACCGCCGATCCCGGCGACGGCTTCCTCGCCGAGGTGGTCACCGGCTGGGAAGCGGCGACCGCACCGGCCGCGGCCGCCGGTGGGCGGGTGGTCCAGGTCCGCACCGGCATCGTCCAGTCACCCGCCGGTGGCACATTGCGCTTGCTGCGTCCCCTGTTCGCGGCGGGCCTCGGCGGCCGCATCGGCGACGGCACCCAGTGGCTGTCCTGGATCGGCCTGGACGATCTGCTCGACATCTATCACCGGGCGCTCTGGGATGATTCGCTCGTCGGTCCGGTCAACGCGGTCGCCCCCGATCCGGTCCGCAACAGCGACTACACCGAGGTGCTGGCCCGCGTCCTGCATCGGCCCGCCCTGCTCCCGGTCCCCTCGTTCGGCCCGGCGCTGCTGCTGGGCAAGCAGGGCGCGCGGGAGCTGGCCGCGGCAAGTCAGCGAGTGTCCCCGGCCCGGTTGTCCGAGGTGGGTCACCCCTTCCGCAGCCCCGACCTCGAACAGACCCTACGCCACCTGCTCGGCCGCTGAGCCGAATTCACGCTCGCGCGAGCACGAACTGGCCGACGTCGAGATACCCGGAGCGGAAACCCGCCTCCGAGTACGCCAGATACAGCCGCCACATCCGCACGAAGGTCTCGTCGAACCCGAGCGCGTCGATCTCCGCCCGCGCGTCCTCGAACCGTTCCCGCCACGCGCGCAGGGTGCGCGCGTACTGCGGGCCCATGGAGAACTTCTCGCGCACACGCAGATCCGTACCGCGCGTGACGGATTCCTCGATCGCCCGCACCGACGGCAGGAACCCGCCGGGGAAGATGTACTTCTGGATCCAGGTGTAGGTGTGCCGGGTGGCCAGCATGCGCTCGTGCGGCATGGTGATGGCCTGGATCGCGGCCCGGCCGCCCGGCGCGAGCACCCGGCCGATGGTCGCGAAATACGTGTCGAGGTACTCGTAGCCGACCGCCTCGATCATCTCCACCGACACCACGGCGTCGTAGGTGCCGCGCACCCGGCGGTAGTCGAGCAGGTCCACCCGCACCCGCTCCGCCAGTCCCGCCGCCGCCACCCGGCTCCGGGCCGCCGCCTGCTGTTCCGACGACAGCGTCACGGTGTGCACCCGCGCGCCACGCGCGGCTGCCCGGACCGCGAGTTCGCCCCAGCCGGTACCGATTTCGAGCAGCCGGGTACCGGATCGCACGCCCGCCCGGTCGAGCAGCCGGTCGATCTTCGCGCGCTGGGCGGTGGCGAGATCGTCTGACGGATCGGTGAACAGCGCGGCCGAGTAGGTCATGGTCTCGTCGAGGAACAGCCCGAAGAAGTCGTTGGACAGGTCGTAGTGCCGGGCGATGTTGCCGCGCGTGTTGTCCTCGGAATTGCGTTCGGTGGCTGGATGTCCGGCGACGTAGAGACGGCGCAACCGGGCCAGCGCACGCGGCACCAGCTCGTCGATGTGGGCGGCGAGCACGGTCAGCACGCCGACGAGATCGGGCGCGTCCCAGTCACCGGCCATGTACGACTCGCCGAACCCGATGAGCCCGGCGGCACCGACCCGGGCCGCGAAGTCACCGGGACGGTGCAGGACCAGGCACGGCACCCCGGTGGGCGAGCCGACGACGGTGCCGTCGGGATAGCGCACCGCCAGCGGCAATCGCCGGGTCAGGCGGCGGACCAGCACGTCCACAGCCAGCGCCGACACCCCTGCCCGCAGGCCGCGCGGAACAGCGAGGTCGGGCCACCGGTCGCACTCCGGCAGGGCGGGATTCGCGGTGGTGTCCACGGTCGTCATCGGAGCGCCTCCTCGGGCACGGCCACCGGACGCGGCACGACCGGCAGTCCCCTGGCCCAGAGCAGCACGCCCTGCCACCGGATACGCGCGGCCACGAGCAGTGGCGGAATCGGGTCGGTCAGTACGGCGCGCACGATCGCGCCGGTGGTGGCGGGCACGCATCGGCCCGCCATGGTGGCGACGAAGATCGGCCGGTCGGTCACCAGCGTGATCGACACCCGCAGCGCGGAGTCCGGCTCCGGCACGTGCAGCCGGTATTCGCCCGCCACCGGGTTGAACGGCGAGACGTAGAACTCCTTGCCGACTCGCGCGCGACCGTCACCGTCGGGCCGCAGCAGGTAGCGATGCGCGCCGCCGTAGGTGTTACGGACCTCGGCGATCACACACACCGGCGCGCCGTCACGATCGCGGCACCAGTACAGCGTCAGCGGATCGAAGACGTATCCGAACGCTCGCGCGCCGGCCAGCATGAGCACCCGACCACCCCGCAGATCGATGCCCTGGGTCGCGAGGTATCCGTCGACGGCGGCTCGCAGTGAGCCGCCGCGTTCGCCCAGGTGGTCGCCCGCGTCGAAGCCCGCGAACGGCCGCAGCCACCAAGGCAACCGGGGCAGCCGGTCCAGATCGACCAGCCAGCTGTGCCCGCGATAGCGGAAGGCGTGCCGGATCGGCGCCAGCCGGGTGTGCCGGATGTCGGTGCGGATCAGGCGAGCGGTCACGAGGCCGCCACCAGTCCGGGCATCGGTCCCGTCCAGCGCCCACCCAGCCGCTCGGCGGCGCGCAGTCCCGACAGCGCCCCGTCCTCGTGGAATCCCCACCCGTGGTACGCGCCCGCGAAAGCCGTGCGCGCGCAACCGAGTTCACCGGCGCGGGCGCGCGCGGCCACCGATTCCGGGGTGTAGAGCGGGTGTTCGTAGGTCATGGTGTCCAGCACCGCGCCGGGATCGATCCGGTCGCCGTCGCCCAGGGTCACCAGGAAGCGCCGGTCGCCGGTGTCGTCGAGACGCTGGAGCCGGGTGAGGTCGTAGGTGACCAGGACGCGGTCGGGTTCGGCGGTGCAGGCGGGCAGGCGGTAGTTCCAGGACGCGCGAGCACCGGCGGCCCGCGGTAGGAGACGGGAATCGGTGTGCAGGACCGTGTGATTCACCGAGTACGGCATCGCGGAGAGAATGTCGCGTTCGGCGGCGGTCGGCTCGGCGAGCAGGGCCAGCGCCTCGTGCGGATGGGTCGCGATCACCGCGGCGTCGAAGTCGTCGACGCCGTCGTCGGCGGTGCGGACGGTGACCCCGTCGGGATGGCGGTGCAGCGCCCGGACCGGGGTCGCGACCTGCACCCGGTGCAGGCGTTCGGCGACCGCCGCGACGTAGGTCGCCGATCCCCCGGTGACCGTGCGCCAGGCTGGTGAGCCGAACACCGTCAGCATGCCGTGGTGTTCGAGGAAGGTGAACAGGTAGCGGGCCGGATAGCGCAGCGCGGTGCGCGGATCGCAGGACCAGACCGCCGAGATGAGCGGCGCCAGGAAGTGGGTGCGGAAGTAGTCGGAGAATCCGGCGTCGGCCAGGAACTCGGCCACCGTGCGTTCCGTCGCCCCGATCGTGGCGAGTTCGGCGCGGGCCAGGCGGTGGAATCGCGGCACCTCGGTGAGCAGCCGCAGATACCGTCCCCGGACCAGCTGCCCGGGGCGCGGGAACAGTCCAGGCAGCCCGCGCGCGCCGGCGTATTCGAGCCCGCAGCCGTCGCAGCGCACCGACATGCTCATATCGGTCTCCCCGGTGGCGATGCCGAGTTCGCCGAACAGCCGCTGCAACGTCGGGTACGTGCGGTCGTTGTGCACGATGAACCCGGTGTCCACGCCGAGCGTTTGTCCGTTGCCCGCGATCACGCGGTGCGTATCGGCGTGCCCGCCGAGACGGCCCTGCGCCTCGAACAGCGTGACCTCGGCCGAGCGCGCGAGCACCCAGGCGGCCGTCAGCCCGGCGACGCCGCTGCCGATCACCGCTACCCGTCGATGCCCGTTCGATGCGTTCATGCGATTCCTCCGGTCGTCCCCGGCCAGCGGATGGACGATCCACCCACGGTGAATCAATTATGCATCGTTTGGTGCGCGGCGGCCAGTGGCCCTCAGCGCAACACCTCGACCGCACCCGCGAGCGAGGCGACCCGCGCGACCGCAGGCGGCAGCAACGCCGCGTCCCAGCCCGGGCCGCCGGCGAAGACCTGCGCACCCGCGTCGAGACCGGCCAGCACGGCCGAGGTCAGCGCGGTCGATTCCCGCTGCGACCACAGCAGCAGCGAGGTCGGGCCCGCGGGCCGGGCCAGCGCGCCGACCAGCGCGACGGTCGGCACATCGGCGCCGAGCATCCGGGCGCCCACCCCCTGCTCGGCCAGCGCCGCGCGCAGCACTTCCAGTGGGAGCGAATGGGTCTCACCGCCGGTACAGGCGAGGACGACGGTCCGATCGACGACCACGGGGGGCGCCTGCACCCGCTGCATCACCGCCGCGATCGACCACGACAGCAGGTGCTCGACATCGATGCAGTTCTCCCCCGCACCCTGACGCGCCACGATGTCGGCGAAGGCGGGCCTGCACAGCTCGTCCCAGGTGCGGACCACGCCGTAGGCGCGCACATGCGCCTCGACCAGGTCGACCGAGATCGAGGAGTCCAGCGCGAACGCGGCGTCGAGCAGCTCGGCGCGGCTACCGACCAGCACCGCGGGTCGCCCCCGCGCGGCTGCCGCCGCCCCCGCCGGGCTGGCGCCGTCGCGGATCAGCCTCAGCATGCGTTCGAGCAGGGCGATATCGGCTGCGGTGTAGAGCCGATGCCGACCGGGCCGGTCCTGCGCGGGTCCGATGGCGTAGCGGCGATTCCAGCTGCGCAGGGTCGCGGTCGGGATGCCGAGACGATCCGCGACCGCGCGCACCGTGTATCCGGCCGCGTCGGAGACAGGGGCGGAACCGGCGGGCATCGGTCCATTCTGACTGATGCCGCTCCGCCCGCGCGTCACGGCCGGGCGGCGGCGGGTCGCGACGGCCACCCCAGCGCCGTCGTCCCGGCGCCCAGCAGGCCCCAGACCAGCGGCACCGCGATCGCGGTGCGACGTAGACGGGGATCGACCGCCGTGCCGAGGACCAGCGCGTCGGCGAGATCGGCCGCGATCCGCACCCCCGCGGCGGCCCGGGCGACGCGGGCGTCCGGCGCCAGCGCCATGGCCGCGCCGGAGATCGCGTCCCGGCAGCCGACCATGCGGGCCGACGCCCGGCTGCCCGGCCGGTCGGTCTCCCATCCGCACGGCCGCAGCAGCACCTCGGGCCGGACGGCGACACTCACGCCATAGGCGGCGGTAGCCAGGCCGAGCAGACGGAACGGCCACTGACGTTTCATCGGAGACTCCTCTCGCGAGATGCATCAATTATGCATCATTCACTGGTAGCCTGTCAGTATCACCGATCCGAGGAGTTCCCGTGCGCATCGCCCGTTCCATCGTTTCGCTCCGTCTGCCGCTGCTCGCCTGCGCGGCGGTGGCCGCCGTGGCGCTGGCACCGGCCACCGCCTCCGCCGCGCCCCCGGCCCCGGTACCGTCGCTCGACGTCGAGCGCTATCTGGGTGTCTGGCACCAATTGGCCGCGATCCCGGCCCCGTTCAGCCTCGCCTGCGCGGGCGACACCACCGCCACCTACACCCTCGACGACTCCGGTGACGTCGGCGTCTACAACCGCTGCCGCACCTGGTCGGGCGGCACCAACGAGATCTGGGGCACCGCGACGGTGACCGATCCCGTCACCAACGCCCAGCTGCACGTCTCCTTCCCGGGCGTGCCCGGCCAGGATCAGCGCACCGGCGCTACCAACTACATCGTCACGGCCCTGGGCCCGGACTACTCCTGGGCGGTCGTCACCGACCCCAGCCGGCTGTCCGGCTTTGTCCTGTCCCGCACCCCCGCCGTCGACGCCGCCACCTGGAACGACATCGACGCGGCGATCGTGGCCGCGGGTCAGAACCCCTGCTTCTACCTGACCACCCCGACGACCGGCGGCCGTTCCGACATCACCCCGCTCTGCGCCCGATGACCGTCGCGATCGCGCTGTTCACCCGCGATCTGCGCACCGCCGACAACCCGGTCCTCACCGCCGCGCACCGCGAGAGCGACGCCGTCGTCCCGCTGTTCGTCGTCGACGACCGCATCGTGCCGGACCGCTGTCCCCCCAACCGCGCCGTCTTCCTCGCCACCGCATTGGCGGAACTCGACGAGCGACTGCGCGGCATCGGCGGCCGCCTCGTGGTCCGGCGGGGCGAGGTGACCGAGGTCGTCGCCCGCATCGTCGCCGACACCGGCGCCCGCGCGGTGCATCTCGCCGAGGACGTCAGCGCCTATGCCACCCGCCGCGAACAGGCCCTGCGGGACCGCCTCGCCGGAACGGACTGCGCGGTGCGCACCCACAGTGCGGTCGTCACCGCCGCCGACCCCGCCGTCCTCACCCCCGCCACCGGCCGCGACCACTACGCCGTGTTCACCCCCTACTTCCGCCGCTGGGTCGACGCCCACCAGCGCCACCCGCTCGGGACCCCGCGCGACCTGACCGTTCCCGAGGTCACGAGCGACCCTCTGCCGACCCACCGCGACCTGTCCGCCGGCGACCCGTCCCCGAACTGCCCGCGAGGCGGCGAGACCAGCGGTCGCGTCCTGCTGCACAAGTGGCTCGCGGGCCCGATCGAGGACTACGCCGCCCGCAACGACGACCTCGCCGCCGACGCCACCTCTCACCTCTCACCCCACCTGCATTTCGGCTGCCTCTCCCCCGTCGAGATCGTCCACCGAACCGACCTGTCCGACCCCGGCGGCCACGCTTTCGCCCGCCAGCTCGCCTGGCGCGACTTCCACCACCAGCTCCTGGCGGCCCGCCCCGACACCGCCTGGACCAGCTACCGTCCCGGCCCGTTCGCCGTGCGCGCGGACCCCGACGCCGTGGCCGCCTGGAAAGAAGCCAGAACCGGCTACCCGATCATCGACGCAGCCATGCGCCAGCTCGTCACCGACGGCTGGCTCCCCGGTCGCGCCCGCCTGATCACCGCCTCCTTCTTCGCCAAATCCCTGCGCCTGGACTGGCGCATCGGCGCCGCCCACTTCCTGCACTGGCTCGTCGACGCCGACCTCGCCAACAACCAGCTCAACTGGCAGTGGGCCGCGGGCACCGGCACCGACACCCGCCCCAACCGAGTCCTCAACCCCCTCCGCCAAGCCGACCGCTACGACCCCGACGGCACCTACGTCCGCACCTGGCTCCCCGAACTGGCCCACCTCGACGGCCCCACCATCCACCGCCCCTGGCGCGCCGAGATCCCCCACTCCGTCTATCCCCCACCGCTACTCGACGTCGCGGGCATGTGACCTGCGCGGACATCACTCGCCCCGCCGATGTCGGTGTGCCTTGCTAGTTTTCGCTCGTTCCACACCGCACGAGCTCAGCGAGGATCCATGACGACCGCCGAAACCACCTACCTGGAACTGTCCGACGACACCGGTTCCTCGCACAAGTTCTACGAGGTGATCGTCACCGGCACCCAGGTCAACATCCGCTTCGGCCGGATCGGCGAGCAGGGGCAATCCAAGGCGAGCTCGTTCGCCACCGCGGAGAAGGCGAAGTCGGCCGCGCAGAAGAAGATCGGCGAGAAGGTCCGCAAGGGCTACGCGCCCGCCGTGATGGGTGGACGCCAGCGCCGCGCAGTGACCCGCCGCGTGATCACCAGCCAGCGCTCGACCGCCAAGAGCGCCCCGGTCCTGTGGCGCTTCGACTCCGGCGCGGCCGCGTTCGGCATCTTCGTCGACGAGCAGCGCTGCTGGGTCGGCAACGAGAACGGCGAGGTCTACACCCTCACCCCCGAGGGCGTGGTGACCAACCGCTACCAGCTGCCCGACGGCGTGAAATGCCTGGTGGCCGACGACTTCTGGATCTACGCCGGCTGCGACGACGGCCGCGTCTACGACCTGTCGGGCAAGGTCCCGCGCGCCGCCTACGACGTCTCGGCCACCGACGTCTACTGGCTCGACATCCATGACGGCATCCTCGCCGCCTCCGACGCCGCGGGCGGGCTGACCGTCATCGACCACGAGGAGGAATCCCTGTGGTCGGCGCGCAGCACCGGCAACTCCGGCTGGATGGTGCGCCTCGACGCGACCGGTGTCTACCACGGCCACAGCGCAGGCGTCACCAAGTACCATCTGGAAACCGGTGCCACCCAATGGCATTCGCCCACCCGCGGCTCGGTCCTGTTCGGCTGGCAGGAAGCCTCCGACGTCTACGCGGGCACCGGCGCCAATCGCGTCGAAGAGATCACCAAGCAGGGCGTCACCACCCGGGCCTACCAGTGCGACGCCGCCGTCTTCTCCTGCGCCGCCTCCCCCGACGGCCGCTACGTCTTCGCCGGGGACTCGCACTCCTCGGTCTACTGCTTCGACGCCACCGGCACCCGCCTGTGGAAGCTGGCCACCGGTTGCGGTTCGGCCTACTCCATGCAGTACCACGACGAGAAGCTGTACCTGGTCACCACGTCCGGCGCCCTGGCCTGCCTCGACGTGAGCGAATCCGCCATCCGCGACGCCGACCAGGGCGTGCTCCCCAGCACCGTCTCGGTCAAGGCCCCCGAGATCTCCGCCGTCACCGCCTCCAGCACCCTCGAGGTCACCACCGACGCGGGCACCGGCATCGTCGTCGAATGCGTCGAACACGGCGGCTCCCTGCGCGTGCACGTCGTCAGCCCCGGCTACGAACGCGGCTGGAACGTCCAGTTCCCCCGCGACATCCGCCGGCCCGGCACTCGCTACGTCGTCGACGCCGTCACCGAATCGGCTCGCGGCGGCTTCTACCGCGTCCGCGGCGACATCCGCCGCCTCAGCTGAGCGGCACGCCGGCCGGCGGAACCGTGAGGTTCCGCCGCCACGACTCCGCTCAGAAACTCTTGTGCGGCACCCCGACCGTGAGCCCACCGTCGACGACGAATTCCGCACCGGTCGAATACGACGACTCGTCCGACGCCAGATACGCGACCAGGGCCGACACCTCGTCGGGCTCGGCCGCCCGCTTCACCGGAATCTGCAGGAAGTCCGCCGGGATCCCCTCGGTCATCGGCGTGCTGATGAACCCGGGATGCACCGAATTCACCCGGATCCCCTGCGCCGCCAGTTCCAGGGCCGCCGACTTGGTGAGCCCGCGCACCGCGAACTTCGTCGCGGTGTAACCGTGCAGCCCCGGGCTGCCGCGCATCCCCTCGACCGAGGAGATGTTCACGATCGACCCGCCGTCGGTCATCGCGGGCACCGCGGCCTGCATCCCGAGGAACGTCCCGGTCAGGTTGATGTCGATGATCCGCTGCCACTCGTCCAACGCGAAGTCGACGAGCAGATTCCCGTTGACGATCCCCGCGTTGTTCACCAGCACGTGCAGCCCGCCGAAGGTCTCGACCGCCGCCGCCACGACCGCGGCCCACTGCTCGGGCTCGCGCACGTCCAGGTGCTGGTAGATCGCGGCATCGCCGAGCTCCTTGGCGACGACGGCGCCTTCGTCGTCGAGCACGTCACCGAGCACCACCGACGCGCCCTCGGCGACGAACCGGCGCGCGTGCGCCGCGCCCATCCCCCGCGCTCCGCCGCTGATCACCGCGACCTTGCCGGCCAACCGTCCCATGTCCGCATTCCTCTCACCAGAACTGAGCCACTCTCACCGTAGGAGGGTGGACCCGTTTTAGGTAGGGATATGCCTAAACGAAATGTTGGCGATCAGGCGGCGCACCAGCCGACCGCGAATTCCGGGTGCTCGGGAGCGGATGCCGGTCATCGCCGCCGGGTCTCGCCCCGCACCGAGTTCCGCTCCTGGGCCAATTCGCGAACTACGCCCTCCGGCCGACCGATTCGCCGCGATCAGCAGGTGAGGTTCGCCGCGCCGTACGAGGAGAACGACACGTGCACGTGGTCGTAGTGGTTCTGGGTCGGGCTGCCCCGGTCCTCCATGTAGGACCAGCCGCCGCCGTCGTTGAACTGCTGCTGCCAGATCACGTAGGTGACGCCGAAGCGCGCCTTGTTGGCCAGCACGAACGCGGCGATCGCGTCACCCTGTGCGGGGTTCGAGGTCATGATGTCGAGCGCGAGGCCCGCACCGTGATCACCGTCGAAACGCCCATTGGCACCCCCGATATCGGAGAGCCCGAACATCTTCTGCACCATGTGACTGACCTGCGCGACGTGCGGCTGCGTGCCCTTCCACTCCGTCGAGCACATGTACTTCAGCTTCGAGGCGGACAGCGTCGCCGATTCGTCGTCGGCGGCCACCGGAGCCGGCGCGATGGTCGGTTCGTCGTGGGTCAGCGCGGGCAGGACGTCGACCTCGATCGCCGAGGGTGTGTGCGGCACGACGGCCGCGACCTGCTGCACTTCGGTCCCGCCCGGCCGGAACGCCATCCAGAGCATGCCGGGAACCGTTGCTGCGAGGCTGCACACAGCCAACGACATGCGCCCCGTCGGAGGAGCGGGGGTGCGATGTTGACCAGGCACTTATCAATCACCAGCTACTGTCGAGAACAAGGTCACTGCCAGATTACGAAATGGTCGCGAAAAAGTCACGCTCGTGCGGCGGGTTGCGCACGATCGGACCAGTATCCCTCACCGAACGCGATCATGCGGCCCTTACGTCACCGCGGAGTACGCTCACTTTCATCCGCGTCGGAGTGACGACCTGGAGGTCGGCGATGGACGTACTTCTCGGAATCGGAACGCGCAAGGGATTGTTCCTGGCCCGCAGCTCGGACGGCCGGGCGAGCTGGACGGTGAGCCCGCCACAATTCCCGGTCGCCGATGTCAAAGCCCTGGCCATCGACACCCGACGGACATCGCCACGCCTGCTCGCCGGCGTCCTCAACAGCCACTTCGGCCCGACGCTGGTGGCCAGCGACGATTTCGGCGAGACCTGGACCGAACCCGACGACGCCCCCCTGGCCTTCCCTGACGACACCGACGCCGCGCTCGAGGGCGTCTGGCAGATCACACCGGCCACCGACGCCGAGCCCGAGGTGGTCTACGCGGGCGTCGAACCCTCGGCGCTGTTCCGTTCCACCGACGGCGGAAGGACTTTCACGCTGGTCAGAGGTCTGTGGGACCATCCACACCGGCCGCAGTGGGCCCCGGGCGGCGGCGGTCTCGCGCTGCACACCGTCCTCCCGCATCCCACCGACACCCAGCGCCTGGCCGTGGCCATGTCGACCGGCGGCGTCTACCAAACCGCCGACGGCGGCGCCTCCTGGACACCGACCAACAAGGGCGTCACCGCCGACTTCATGCCCGGCGAGCTGCCCGAATGGGGCCAGTGCGTGCACAAGGTCGCCCGCGACGCCGAAACCCCCAGCACCCTCTACCTGCAGAACCACGGCGGCGTCTTCCGCAGCACCGACGACGGCACCACCTGGCAGTCCATCGACGCCGACCTCCCCCCGTCGAACTTCGGCTTCCCTATCGTCGCCCACCCCCGCCGCCCCGGCGTCATCTACACCTTCCCTCTCGTCGCCGACATGGACCGCTTCCGCTTCCCACCCGACGCCACCTGCGCGGTCTATCGCAGCGACGACGCGGGCCGCACCTGGACCGCGAAAACGAACGGCCTACCGACAGTGCCCTTCTGGACCGCCGTCCTGCGCGACGCCATGACCACCGACAACGCCGACCCCACCGGCATCTACTTCGGCACCCGCAACGGCGAGGTCTACTGCAGCCCCGACGAAGGCGAGCACTGGCATCTCGTCGCCGACAAACTCCCCGACGTCCTCTGCGTCCGCGCCGCCGTCATCGGCTGACCCATGGCCCGCGTCCTGCTCCCCTCCGCCCTACGCCCCTACGCGAACGGCGCACGAGAACTCGCCATCGACGGCCCCACCCTCCGCCAGGTCCTCGACACCCTCCGCGATGAATCCCCCGCCCTGGAACGCAGACTCCGCGACGAACGCGGCACCCTCCGCCGCTACGTCAACTTCTACATAGACGGCGACGAATGCCGCACCTTGAACGGCGTCGACACCCCACTGACCGCCACCACCGAACTGATGATCATCCCGGCCGTCGCGGGCGGATAGCCGCCGCCCGAACACCTCTCGACCGTCACAGCCCGTACTTGCGCACGAAATCCTCGGTGAGATCAACCGCGGGAATCCCCTGATCGGCGCCCCGCGTGTCGATCGTGGTCTCCTCGATCAGCGCCGAAGGCTCCGGCGGAAGCTCCCGCCACCGCGCCCGCGGATCAACTTCCTCATGCTGCTCGGACATCCCAGCTCCCCTCGTCCCCCTCCAGAGTAGCGTCGGACGCTGACAGGAATCGCCGACTGCGGATCAGAACGCTTCCCGCCCTTCGGTGTACCAACCCCGGGGCTTCCGTTTCCCTCTGATCTGTTCAGTTGGACGGTCGCACCAGCGACGCCGACCCTCCAGGCGTGACCGGAACAGCCAACGATAATTTCGGGGCCCGAAACGGTTCGGCGACCGATAACGCACCACGCCGAGTTCGGCAGCCGGACATCGGGTGATCAGCGCCGCACGCACTGACCGAATACGCTGTTCGCCGTGCCGATCGCGGCCGAACAACAGACGAGGGGACATTTTCCGTGGGGGGAAGCAACAGCGCCGACCAAACACGCACCACTGTCGACGATCCGCCCACATCGCTACCAACCCTGGAACGCTCCCTCGGCCGCCTGGCCCGCCCGCGAGCACTCGCCGCGGCCGCCGGCACGGGATTGCTCGCGGGCGGCGTGGTGCTGGCGCTCGTCAGCCGGTTCGGCACCACCACGGTCTCGGTGCGCGCCATCTTCGCCCAGCCAACCCAGTTCGCCGTGGTCGCAACCGTGCTCGGCGGCCTGGCGCTGATCGTCGTCGTCGCCTGCTGGATCGCCGGACGCCGCCGCGCCGTCGATCTGTGGAACCGCCAGCACACCTGGGAACTGTTCGCCACCGGAGCCATCGTGCTCGTGATCGCGATACTGGCCGGACTGTCCTGGCGCGAACACCTGCCGAGCAGCTACGAGACCCTCCGCGCCACCCTGCCCTACTTCACCCAGCTGCCCACCGCCGTCGCAGCGACGATCCTGGTCGGGATCGGGGCGATCCTCGTCCTGCCGCTCACGATTCACACGGGTGTGTCCCGCACGATCGGCCGCGGCGCCACGGCAGGGGCAATCGCCGCCGGGTTGGTCATCTCCGCGACGGCCGGTACCGTCGCGGTCCGCGCCGGCGACGACAATGCCAATGTCGACCACGGCGTAGCCGCCCCGGCCCCGATGCCTGCCATCCCCGGGCGCGTCAGCGCCGAGGCCTATCGACTCCAACTGCCACCGATCAACAACAGGCTCGAAGCGACCGGCCGCCAGGTCATCCCGGCAGGCACCGGCTTCGTGATCGCGGGCGTCGACGGCTTGCGCGCCTACGACGGCGCGACCGGCGAACCGCGCTGGCATTACCTGCGCCGACCGCAGTCGGGAAAGCGAGTTTTCGAACTCGATCGCGGATCCACCATCGTGACCGCCGATCGCTCGGCGATCACGACCCGCTGGAACGGCCCCCGCGACCAGCACCGCCGCATTACCTTCGACGCCGTCACCGGCCAGATCCTGTGGACCTCCGACGACGAGAACGACTTCGCCTCCCACGACGACGACCGCGCCACCCGACTGCTCGACACGCCCGCCGCGGGCACCCTGATCGTCGAAACCACCACGGAGATCAAGGGATACGACGCCCGCACCGCGGCCCAGCGATGGTCGACGGCCCGCTCAGCTGGCGGCTGCCGCCCCACCGACGCACCCACGCAGGTCACCGCGACCGCGATCTACCGTGTGCTCCGATGCGGCCCGGACTGGCGCATCACCGCACTGAGCGCGAGCACCGGCGACACTATCGGCAGCCGTGATCTTCCCGCCGACACCGAACCTCACCTCGAGCTGCTGTCGAACACTCTCCTGGCCGGCTGGGGCGGCCAGGACAGAAAGTACCTCCTCACGGACGCACCGGAACAGCTCGCGAGCGCGCCCGTCCGGACGGACGGCTGGCCTTTCGCCGCGGATCCCGCCGGCCCGGCTGTCCTGGTCGGCTCGGTGGAAGAACCCGCAGCCGCGCTGACGACCATCGGCACCACCGCGAGCACCCCGGTCCCCGGGCTGACCCAATGGACCGAGGGCTCCCTGCACTTCCTCGCCGACGAGATCGTCAACCTGAAGTTCGGTGACTCCCCCACCCTGTCCCGCTGGGAGCGTCGAAACCTCGCCGCCCCAGCATGATCCCCTTCAGCAGCACCTGTCGCCCCAAGCGGGCCACCACGCAGCTGATGCCGGTGTCCTCCGCGGTCCTGGTGGTGTGCCAGAACAACGAGGAGATCGGCGACGCCACCCTCGACATCATCAGCTTCCGATAACAGCCCAGCCCCGGCGTCGACCCCCAACGAACCATCCGACGTCCGACAGTGATCCTCGCCCGCCGAAGAAGCGACGGCGATCCCCCACCGCTATCGTGTAATCGCCACTGCCACAACACTATCGAAGGAGCCCGACGGTGCCGGACCGCCTCGACCAGCTGACCGCGACCCTCGGAGCCCCTCCCCCGGCGGAGTTCGCGACCCTCGACGTCGACGACCTCACCCGCCTCCACGGTCTCACCGAATCGGCACTGGCCGCGCGCAAGGCCGCCATGGACGACGCCCTCGGCGCGGGAATGCACCTGATCCCCCGGCTGGCCCGCCCCGCCGTCCGAAAGGTCCTAGGACTATGAGCAGCATCCGGCACACCATGGCCGAGATCGCGAAACTGGCCCGCGTCCTCGACGTCGACCCCGCCGAACTGGATTTCCTGACAACCCAATCCCCTTCGGCGATCAAGGCTTTCCGCGACCAGGTCAGTGACGAGATGTCCGGCCGCGACGTCCTGCGCATGCAACGCGTCGCCGCCGCGGTGAAACTGGTCCCCAAACCGATCGCCGCACTGGTCGCCGAGAAAGCACTCGGCCCAGCCCTGGCCGCCGCTGTCGCCGGCGCTGTCGAACCGGCCCGCGCGGTCGGGATCGCCGAATCCCTGTCCCCCAAGTTCCTCGCCGACGCCACCGTCCTGCTCGACCCGAAACGCGCCGCCGAAGTCATCGCCCGCGTCCCCGACACCATGGCCGCCGAGGTAGCCGAGGAACTGATCGCCCGCGGCGACTACCTCACCATGGGCCGCCTCGCCGGCGCCATGCCCGACTCCATCCTCTGGGCCGCCCTCCCCCAAGCCACCGACAGCGACATCCTCCAGGTCGGCCTCCACCTGGAAGACAGCTCCCAGGCCGAACGCCTCCTGAACATGGTCACCGACCGCGTCCCCGGCATGGTCACCACCATGTACGCCGAGGAGAAATGGGCCGACGCCATCTCCCTCCTCGACATCATCGGCCCCGAGGAACGCGCCCGCATGGCCGACATCGTCGCCGAACAAGACGACGAAATCCTCGACGGCCTCCTGACCGCCGTCACCGACCTCGACGCCTGGGACGCCCTGCTCCCCGTCGCCGCCGGCATGGCCATCACCGGCCTGCAACGCCTGGCCCAGCGCCCGGTCATGCACGACCCCGCCACCCTGACACGAGTCTCCGACATCTCCCTCGCCCAGGGCCTCTGGCTCGACCTGCTCCCCCTGGTCCCCCACCTCGACCCCACCCAACAGCGCTGCATCGCGAACCGCGTTCTCGCCGAGAACGACACCTCCCTCCGCGACCTGATCATCCTGGCCAGCCCCGAAGCCCCCACCATGCTGCCCTTGGCACTGATCGTCGAAGGCGAACCCCGAACCCGAGTCCTCGCCCTCCTCGACGGCATGACCGAACTCGGCACCCTCGTCGAGCTGCTCGGCGGCGGAGACCACACCGCCTGGGCAACCCTCGTCGCCATCACCGGCGAACTCCCGGACCGTATGCGCAAACTCCTGGTCGTCCAGGCCCGCGCCTGCGGCCTAAACGAAGTCGCCGCGGCATTGTCGAGCGAAGCCTAGACAACACAGGGCTGCCAACCACGCGTTCCGAACTGCTGACCCCACACCCCTCATCAGTCTTCCAGCAAGGGGGCACACGAGCGGTACCGGAAAACTGGACTTGCCTGTCCCTTGTCACCTCCTTCACCACCACCCGACCCAGAAATCTGGAAGTCCTCAACAGCCATCAACTCCGCCCTCCCACGCCGTCTACGCCGCCCTCACGAACCGGACCGTGACCCGACCCGCCCCTGGCTCATCCTGCTCTCCGACGAGTAACACCCGATCATCCTCGGGACAATGATCCCGACCTCCGCTGGGCCCTCTACATCGACATACCGAACCTCGACGAGTCGACAGTCGGCCACCTTCGCTACCGCCTGAACCCTCATCAACGCGAATCTCAGATTCTCGTTCGGCCGATGAATCGGGAAACGTTGCGCGGGTACTACCCCCGGAAACCGCCAACGCGCTCACGAATCGACCTTCGCCGCAGCCCATTCCGAGTCAGAGCGAATCGATCACGCAACACCGGGTCCGCTTCGATACGAGCGACGGTGTCCGCATCGGGTGGGTACGGCCGAGCCCGCACAACCCACTCCCGACGCAACTCCGGAATACACACCTGAATCTCATCGAACTCCCAGGTCTTCCGACCGGACCAATCCATCCGTTCGGGTCCATCCTGAAACCCGGTCGCATAGCCGAGATAGTCATTCCACACCGCGTACGAGGTCGCCAACGCCAACTCAGCGGGTACATCGAGCGTCAGTAGCCACCGACCATGCGCCCATTCATCATCACCGAGCAGCATCGTCGCCGACGTCCGAACGGACCCACGTCGCCATGCACGCCCGGGCCAGCACCACACAGGCGGCGCCCCACCACCCTCGATGCCACGCCGCCGCATCTCCGCCACCATCTCGGCATACGCCCCACGCCAGTTACCGACAACCAGATCCCACTCGGCGCGGTAGACACCGACCTCACGCAACGCCGTCACCACTTCCGGTGCCTGCAACGTCCAAAGCCGCATCTGTGCTCCCGATCACTGCGCCGTGAGCAGCACACCGACCCGCCGCGCAGCGTCGGGGGCCTCCACCGGGACAACTTGGTAACCGTCCTCCTCGAGTCCCGAGTCGCGGTCGTCGTCTCGGCCTTCGACCACGACGACCTTCGCCGTGGGCCAAGCAAGTTCGACCGGCCAGTAATGCCTACCTTCCTCGATGCCGACCTCTGGTTGGGGTACTCCCGCTTCGGCGAGCTCGTCGAGCAATATCCTTACAGCGGCGGATACCTCAACCCACTCGAGGTCTCGGAGCGCCCGAGCCGATCGAGAATCGGCACCGGTAAGGCCGAGTCCGTCAAAGATAGCCAACGCACCTGCCCGAGAGAGCTTGTCGTGGTGGCGCTCGTTGCGAAACGACCGCAAACAGCCGTAGCACGAGGTCTCCGGCCCGCAATCACACTCGGCTACTCGCTGTGCTGCAACACGCAGCACTCGATCGAGTTCGGCCGCGATCTGCTTCGACGCACCTGCGCCGGCCGGAACGGTATCGAACAATACGATGCTGCGCCGCCCATCGACACTCCACGACAGCGTCCCATCGATGTCGTCACGGCTTATCTCGAGCGCTTCGGACGCCCCTTCGAGCAGCGCATACAGCACCGAAAGCCAACGCGCCTCGGCCTCGGGCGTGTAGGCGAACTCCGAGGAAAAAGTGATCTCGGCGACGTCGGTCTCGTAGCGGTGCGCCAGCGAGACCATCTCCAGCGGACCGGAGCACTCGCTTCCCGTCGCGGGACGATGGTGGGACTTGGCCTTGCCCCGGTTCGCACCGATCGGGTCCGCCCAACCACACCACGCGCACAGCACAAAACCTGCGCCCGCCCCTTCGCCGATCACTGCGAGCCTGGCTCGGGTTCCCGAGAGTGCGCGCACCTCGACGCCGGTGCCCGATCGCCACGGCGGGAGTTCGACGGCTTCACCGATGGTCTCCACATAACTGGCGCCGAACCACGCGCGCCGTGGTGGTTCAGATTTCACGTCATCGGGCCTGCGGTCCGCCACGAACCCGAACTCGGGCAGCACACATCGTTTGGTGGGCCCGAACTCGGTACCACAGTTCGGACAGACCGATCCGCCGTCGAGCACGTGGCCGGATTCGAAGTGGTTGCACTCCTTACACACTCGATATTGCAGTGACTCGAGCTCCCGTTTCGGCAGCTTGTGCAGGCCACGTGAGGTCCAGAGCTTGCCACCGGCCACCACCTGGTTGCCGGGCGCGTAGTCGTAGATGGCCTGACCGAGGTCACGGGACAGCTCGAGTCGGGCACCGACAGTGCCCTCGCAGTGCGAGGTACGCAATTCCACGGTGTCCACCGGGAACCCGTACTTCGGCAGCACGTTCTTGTTGGCCAGGTAACCGAGGAGCTGGCGGTCGCTGATGGTGCGGAGCGTCTTCTGCAGTCGCGCACCGAGCTCGAGCCGATCCTCCCGCTTGGCTTGGTCGATCAGCTCTTGAAAAGTAGCTATGTCGGATCGAATATCGTTCTCTGCATCGCCCAGCTGATCGCACAGGTGCTCGACCCACGCGTTGTCCTCGACGCCGATCTCGTGCTGGATCTTGGCCGGGAGCGCGGCTCGCAGTGAGGCCAGGACGGCATCCGGGACCGGGGTGAGGAACCCCCGAACGCGCGCGGCCGCAGAATGCTGCGAGCCCTCCGCGGGAGTGAAGAACTGCCCTGCCGTAGGCCATTCTTCGCCGCCGTGGTCGTAGCAGTGCCGGAAGTACGCCGCCAAGGCAATCGAATGTGCATGACGGCGTCCGATTCTCGCGTTCTCGATGGGAATCCACGGAATCCGCATGCGCCCCGCGATCATGGACTCCGGGTTCTGGAACTTCGACAGGTCGTGTGAGCTGCGTTTGGCGTAGGTCACCACGAGCGCGGCGGAAGCAGCACGACGACCTGCCCGGCCCGCTCGCTGCACGTAGTTCGCGGTCTTGGGCGGCATGTTACGTAGCATCACCGACTGCAGATCGCCCACGTCGACGCCGAGCTCGAAGGTCGTCGAGCACGACAGGACATTCACCTCTCCGGAAATGAATTCACGCTGCACTTCCGCTGCCGCAGTCGCCTCCCACTGCGCGGTATGTTCGCGGGCCGAGAGTGGCAGCATGGCCAGCGTGCGATAGGCCGTGCGATAGTGATTGGTGTCGGCGCCCAGCGGCGGCAACGTGAACGGCATCAAGGTGCCGTCGCAGTTTCCTTGCGGGCAGAGATCGCGGATATTGTGTGTGGTCAGCCGGCGACAGGCATTGCATTGGAACCATGCGCAATCGGCGCCGGGACGAATTCGCAACTGTTCCTGGTCGAGTTGGAAGACCACACCTGCGATCCGGTCATTCTCCTCGACGAGAAACCGGTTCTCCAACAAGAACTTCCAGCAGCCATCGAGTACCAACTCGGCGTCGGCCGACGCACCGACCGCGGCGAGTACCTTGCGCAGGAACAGAATCCGGTTGTTCGTTGTGCCCGGCTTTCCGCCGGGGAGCCAGCTTATGATGCGGCGGTCCCGGTCTGAGCTGCGTGATCGAACCCTGATCCGGCTCGCTCGCGGCTCGAATATCGGCTCCTTGATGTTGACTTCGGGCAGCAGGCTCATCGCACCCTGTAGTCGAATGGTTTTCACGAGCTCGTTGATCAGGCCCCAGAACTCTTCGTCTGCCAGCCCGATCTTGGCGAACCCGCTGGGTATCTTCGCCTTCCGTGGCCGGAACAGCCCTACCGACATCAGCCCGAGTCCTTCGAGGGACAGGCGCTGATCCATCGCCATCAGCTCGGCCATCACCCAGGGATTGACGGCCCGCTTGAGCGTTGTACTCGTAGCCCGCTCGTCGAAATGGTCGGCGCGGACTGCCACGGCCCGCGCACCGTCGGCAAGGTCTTCGGGGGAAAGCAATTCGCCGGAGTTCTCGGATCGGCCCAGCACCTCGGCGAGATATCTGCGCTCGAGCATTCGGCCGTAGGTCTGCTCGAGATAGGGTGCGGCGAACGCCGCCTGCTGGCGCGAGTCGGAGAACATCAGCAACTTGCGTCCGCCACCAACGTTCTCGGCGGTCTCGTCATGGGCTCGTGGGAGGTTTTGATACAGCGCAGTGGTGATCACCGCCGGAGCGGCATTCGTGTCGGTGCGCAACCGCCGTATCACCTGCCGCGAAAGCGCACCGCATTCGGTGCATTTGCTCATGATTCGTTGCGCCACAGGATGTTCACGCACTCGCAGTGTCGGGCCGCCTGGGCAGCCGGCATCGCAGGACCCTGCGCCTCTGTCGAGCCGTCCGCAGCCGGCACACAGTGTCCGGATGCCCGTCCCACGGCCGGGACCACTGTCCTCGTCGAGCGTAGCGTCGTCCTCGTCGATGAGATCGGGCGTCTCGTTGCTGGTGAGAACCAGCCACTTCACCTTGGAATCCCGCTTGGCGGGACGGAAGTATTCACGTGCACCGTCGGATTCGGGTTGTCCGGCGAGGTGAACAGCGCCGCAGCGCTGGCAGGTCCCGAACTCGAACACGGCCCGTCCAGTCACCGGATCGATCTCGTGCCGTCCCAGCAGCACCGTGGGCTCGATGTCGGTGAAACTCACATAGGCGCCTTCGGTGGCCCGGACGAACAGGTGGTAGCGCGCTGACAGCACGGGGTTGCCGTCATGGTCGGTCACTTTGGATCCCAGGGCGACCAATGCCTCGAGTTTGGTCAGGGCCCGAACGTCGTTCGGCCACATCTTCGCCGCAAGATCAGACATGCTCTTGGGCCCCGCCCCGGCATGCTTCTTGAGGTCGGCAGTACGCCGCTCGACATGGAGGGCATCAGCGACGTCGCCCGACGGCACGTTCGCCCCGACCCAGGCCAGGTCCGCATCGGGCTCGGCCAGCAACATCAGCTTGTCGTCGTCGAGTTGCCAGGTAGGTTCGGGCCTTCGCGGCATCCGCGTTGCGGTCACCAGGTCCTGTCTAGCCGGGTTCCCATCGACGAACTCGAACGGTGCGTCGAACAGCTTTTGCGCGAAAGCTGTGGCCTCGGCTCCCTGTTCGCTGTCGGTGCTGCCCGACAACGAGGCCGAAGTCGCGATGCACTGCAACGGGAGTTCACTCGCAACCCTGTCACGCAACCGGCGCAACAGCAGCCCGACTTCACTGCCTTGTGCCCCGTCGTAGACGTGGGCCTCATCCAGCGCGACGAACCGCCAGGTTCCCGAGTGCTTTCCATCGAACAACTCGATGTCGCGCGGACGCAGCAACAGATACTCGAGCATCGCATAGTTGGTGAGCAGGATGTTCGGCGGGGATTGCCACATCTCCTCGCGGCTGAGCTGCTCATTCGGCAGTCGTTCGGCCCCAGGAAACATCGACCGATACGCTGCTTCGGCGTCGGCGCGTCGCTGCTTGGTCTCTCCGGTGTACCGGCCGAAGGTGATGTCCGGCGATGCGGCAAGAAGTTGGCGCAAGCGCTTCAGTTGGTCGTTGGCCAACGCATTCATCGGATACAGCAGCAGCGCACGCACACCCGGGCCGAGCGTGCCGGCGGCCTTCTGCGCTACCAGCTCATTGAGAATCGGCAGCAGGAAGCTCTCCGTCTTGCCAGACCCCGTTCCTGTGCTCACCACCAGGTTCCGGCCGGCGACAGCCTTACGCACCGCGGACTCCTGGTGGCGATACAGCGGGCGGTCCAACGCTATGGTCTCGGCGAACTCGGCAAATCCCGGATGCAGGACACCCTCGGCTATCAGCGATCGCAGCGTCGCCCCCACCGCGTAGGGCGGAGTGAGCTCGAGCAACGGGCCTTTGACCAGTAGGGAAGTCTCGTCCACGGCACGGTCGAAAGCTGCGGCCAGGATCGGATCACGAGGTGCCAGAAGCGTTTTCAGGTATCGCTTGTAACCGGCCTCGATATCTGCGCCGGCCGCGAGGGGGTCGAGCCGCTCGATCACCGTGGTTCTCCGATCTTGTTGATGATGTCTTGGTGCGTGGCGTACGACGCGAGTGCGTCGGCGATGAGCACGTCCGTGCACACCAAGGCAGGGCAGAGTTCAGCCAGGCGCACCCAGGATTCGCGCATCGGTGCAGGCAACGACCAGCCACGGATCATCGATCGCGCGCTCAGCCGGGCCACCGTGGCGAACAGCAGCGACTGCATCGACACCAGCAGCCAAGGGAACCGAGTTGTGTCGGCACCGCTCAGCACCTCGTTGCGGGCCTTGACGACGTCGTAGATCGATGCCGATGACCGGCGTAGCAGTGGCATCAGTTCCGCCGACTGCACAGTCATCGACACCTGCGCAGGGTCGTCCTGCCAGTGATGCCGCTGCGCGAACGCCTCGAATACTGCACTTCGGCGAGTGTCCGCGTCGAGCAGTGCGGCGGGCACGATTTCGCAGGCCTGCTTCAGCGCCGCGAACTGTTCGTCCGGCATGAAGTGCAATGGCACCGTGTCCGCATCGAAGATGTCGGAGTAGGCACAGCGAGAATCACCGGTGAGCAGGTTGAGCAGCTGCTCACCGCCGTAGTTGGCCAGGTCGGCACGCAACTCTTCGCCCGACGCAGCATCGTTGAGATGTAACGCGAAGTAGGGTAGATCGGCAATTGCGACCAGGCATCCGAGCCACGGATCGGTCAGGTTTTCCGCCCGGATCGGGGAGGACAGATCCTGATCGATCAACCCGCTACTGATCAGCAGTGCGGGGACTTCGGTCCGCGGAATGGCGCTGCGGTCGAGTGCTTCGATCGAAGACCGGGGGTCGGCGTGCAGGACCTCGAGTAGTGCGGAACGCGTCACCGACCGAAATCCGTGTCCGCTGCGTGCACTGGCGTACACCGTCCACACCTCCGGCACTGCCGAGCTCGTTGCAGAAAGAGCACCGGCCCCAGCCAGGAACCGGGATAGCTCGACGCGGCCGAGGTCATCGTCGGACATCCAGCCGGGCTGTTCCACGGTGTCGGCCGTCTCGTCCGGATGTTCCGGTGCCGTGATCACCGACCATGGGTCATCGACGAACACCTGCACGGTCAGCGGACCTGCACCAACGAAGTCGGTGGGCAAAGTGGCTCTTCCGTCGACCAGCTCAACTTGTATCGGCGCCTGCCACGGTGCAGTGAGCGGCCAGACGAAAGCCGCCAGATCAGTGTCGGTCGCCCCGTCGAAAACAAGGTCGGCGCCCTCGAGGTGTACGCCGGTGCACAATCTGCGTGGCTGGATCCGCGCCAGGGTGACCTGTGTGGTCGATCCATCGACCGTATCGATGCGCAACACGACCCGCGATCGACGCATCGCCCGTGCTGTATCTGCGAATTCCCGGGTGGTCAGCTGGAAAACATTGTCTCGCGCCACCTTCGGGCAGGCGGTCTGCCGGACATACCCGCGCTCATCGGTCAACACCATGTCGACCTCGACAGATCCCGGTACCCTCGCCGCTACTATCGAGTACTCGGCCATATCGTCCACGGTGAGCACCGGTGCCACGGTGCGCCAGCCCGGCACCGACCCGATCGGGTCTACGCGCAACTCGACCGCAGGCGGACGAATCCCCAGTCGCTCGGAGACCCCGTCCGAGGTCACGACGACGGTGGCTTCACGGTCCACGGCACCGAACTCGATCTCGGTGCGATCGATGCGCAGAGGCGGCGCCGCGATCACGGTCGCACTCGTCGGTGCCAGTCCTTCCTGCACCGGAATACGGAACTCGGCAGCATGCTCGACCTCGAGGCCTTCGGCCAGGAAGACACTGTGCCGGATGTCCTGACCGAGGGGGCCGCTGATCGCGACATCGAACAAACCGAGTATCCCAGCTGCGATCCCATCGAACGGGTCAAGCGACACCGGCTCGGTATCGGATTCCCAGGTCTCCTCGGCCAGCCAGTCGACGGTGCCCGAGCGTCGCACGCGTACTCGCCACTCCACCGGCTCTACCGCGTGCGGCGGCAGGTCTACGGTCGGACGCTCGGCGTAGACGGACAGCCCCGACCGTGTATACACGCCTTCGACAGGTTCGGGCAGGGACAGCCGGGCCGAACCGGTGCGCCGAACCTGCCGCACCGTGCCGGATCGAGAGCCGTCTCGTAGCACCACGGCATCCGTCTCGGTCAGGTCGTACAGCCGCGCGACCCAATCTCGCCAGCCCACCGGTGTCGCCTCCACAGCATGCTCGATCTCTGCTCCCGAGTGAGCATCGAGCAAGGTCGCTCGGGCGGGGTGCACAGCCACCACCTCACCACGGGGCAACGCCACGTGACGGGACAGGTGACGACCCTGCTCGTCGAAGAGCAGCAACGGGTCCGACTTGTCCACGAGGGAGATTCGGTGGTGCTGGCCCGATTCCTGGTGACGCAGTACCACCTCCCTGACCTGCCGCGTCACCGGAACAGGCGTCGGCGGTTGGACATCCTCCGCCGACAGCCCCCAGCCGCGGCGAACCGTCACCGTGGTGGTTTCCCCGTCGAGCGAAACCAGCCATGGAAACTCTGCGCCCGAAACCGGATGGGGCACCTCGACAACGATCTGATCGTCGATTCGGGAGTAGGCGAGAGCTGGTCGACGCGATCGCGGTACCCGGCTCGCTATCGCTGCAACTTCACCGAACGGCCGCTCCTCCCAGCGTTCGATCAAGGCTTCGAGCAACAGGCTAGGGATGCCGGTGGTTGCGGTGTCGAGGTTCAGGTCGTTGGCGAAGTCAGGATGCTCACGGGTGTAGCCGGCGAACTCGATGATCCGATCGACGATGTCGACCGCCACTTCACCGCCGTATTTGAGGAGGTTTCGCACGGGAACGTCGAGTTCGTTCATACGATATTCGAGCCCGGGCTGAGTGAGCCATTCGAAGACCGCGGCTCCACTGGGATCACGCCCCTGCGCGACGTGCTGTTCGATGACGTCGACGAGGTCGCCGAGGCAATGCACCGGAACACCGGCATGGACCGCCATCATCTGGACGTACTGGGTACCGAGATCGGGGAACACCCGCATCTTGAACTTGCGCAGGTACACCGGGAGCCGTGCCCGCAACAGGTTCTCGAACTCTTGCTCCCGTTCCAAATCGAGTTCAGACCAGAAACTTTCCCAGTACTTACCCTGCTCGTAGTCCAGCCCGGCATGTCCGATCAGCGTCGTCAACGTCAACGCGGGAAACCTGTCCAGCAATTGGGGAAGACCCAGCGAGTGCCGGTGTTCGCGGATCACCTGGCCGAGCAAGTCACGGGTGCGCACGATCTCGTCGTAGTCGAGATTGAGTTCTGCGAACAGCGATACCTGCTCGAGTCGCCGCGCTTGCCGGAACTCTTCGTTTCCCGCCTCGTCCCAGACGAACGTGTCCGGCATCGCCCCTCCGCGTCACCCACCCGCTACCCAGTTCGAGTTGCGGCAAACCCACCAATTTCGCCTGCCCATCATTGCACCATCGGGTCCTCCGGGGAGCCCGACTCGATATCCGGGATGACTGCACACGCACCTCACGTCGACGGCCGTGCCGCTACCCTCGGTTCGTGGCCGTGCGGCCGAAGCGGGAAGGTGGTGCAGGGTGGGGAACGAATTGACAGATCTGATCGTCGATCTGCTACGTGCCCAGCCCAACCTGTCCGCCCCGGAGATCGCTGAGGCCTTGGCCGAGCCAGGCGTCAACCGCTCGGTCGTCAACCGTTTGCTGTATGCGGAATGGACCGTCTTCGAGCAGGTCGGCTCGATGTCTCCGCCTCGGTGGGCGCTGAAGACCGCAACTCCTCCTTCCCAGCCGGATTCCAGGGCACCGGCCTCGGCCCCACAGACCGAGACGACACACCCAAACCAGCTGCCCCTCCGCGCCTGGCAACAGCGGGCACTGTCGGAGTGGGCACGAAACGGACGAAAGGGGACTATCGAAGCAGTCGGCGGTACAGGGAAAACCGTCCTGGGTGTCCGGGCGGTCATCGAAGCTGTCGCATCGAGGACGCCGGCAGTGGTCCTCGTTGCCGACGACGCCGTTCGTGATCAATGGCTCGACGAGTTGGCCGAGTACGCACCGGACTGCCGAGTCGCCGGACTCGGCGCCAACCCACGCCAAAGCACCGAACGTAGCTGGCAAGTCGCGATAGTTACGGCGTCGACCATTACGCGCCTGCGGCAAATCGCCTCGCCTACACAGTGTTCGAACGCACTGCTCGTCGTCGACGACCTCGATCGATACGCCGGAGGCGTAATCACCCAGATCCTCACTGACCAGTTCGCCACCCGCCTCGCACTGACCCGCGCACTGGATCATGATGATCAGGGCGTGCGGTCGCGACTGGCCCCCTACTTCGGTCCCGCGATCACCGGATGCGACTACCCGACCGCACACGCGGAAGCCCTGCTCGGGCCGATCACGGTGATCCAGGTCGGCGTCGAGCCGGACGCCAAGGAACGTGCACGGCTGACTCGGCTGGATTCTCTGGTCGATCGCGAATACGAGACCCTGATCGACGGATATGGTGCCCCTGGAAAGCCGGGTGAGTTCCAGTCGTTCGTCGATGTACTGGCCACCAGTCGTGGTTCGGGGGCCCATCACGCCAATCGCTATCTGACTGCGGTCGGCGAACGCGCGACTCTTCTGGCTGAATGCCGGGGGAAGATCGACCTTGCCGGCACGCTGCCTCCCGAGATTATGAGCGCAACGCAAGCAATCATTTTCACCGAGCGACCGGTGTCAGCATCACAGGTGCACCACGCGCTGACCTCCCACGGAATTGCGGCAGCCACCACCGCTACGACGCTCACCGACGCACAGCGGACCGAGATAACCGATCGCCTGCACGACCGGTCGCTCGCCGTTCTCGTCGAGCAACGTGTCCTCGATCCGACAATCCCCGTTCCCGGCGCGGAAATCGCAGTTCTGCTGGCCCGCCACCGCAACCAGACGCAGTTGATCCAGCGGCTCGGCCGCGTCCTTCGCCCCGGAAGTTCCACCCGCACGCCACTCGTTGTCCACGTGTTCGTCTCGGGCTCGGTCGAGGACCCCAGCCGGGACGGCGCAAGCATGCTGACGTCGATCGGCCCCTTGGCCGCCGAGATCGTGCGAACAGATCCCGCCGGGCTGATCGACTTCCTGCGCAGATGGCAGGGTTCGAAGACGCATTCGTCACTACCCAAACCCGGACCTGCACCACGCCCCGAAGTCAGCGTTCTGTCTGCCCGAGCGAGAGGCGAGGACCGTATCGCCGCGCCTCGAGCCGTGGCGAGACCCGCACCGCAGGCAGCGTCGATACCGGAGCCGAAGCCGCAGTCGGTACCACAGCCGCAATCGACAGCCGAGCCGCGGTCCGGGCCGAGCCTGAAGCCCGCAGCGCAGGTCGGCACATCTCGTAGCACCAACCCGGCCGAAAGCCGTACTTCCGAAGTAGGCAACGAGTGTGCCGACCTCCTGACCGAGCTCTCAAACCTCGGTCAGATCGCCACCAGCGAAGAGGTGGGGGACCTGATCGGCTACACCGACCCTGGCGATCTTCGCAATCTTGTGGAGGCCGCGGCCCGCCAGGAACAGCTAGTGTTCGCTGAATTAGGTGGTGACAGTGTCGATTTGCTGCTGCTGGGAACCGCGCCGCACACCGATCTGCCACGAATGCGGGCCGCCGCCAGACGAATCACCCTCTGGGCTGATTCCGCCGTCGACCCTCTCGGAGCCATGTACGAGTTGATGTCGGATCTGGACGGGGTGCGGGTACCTCCTCATCGGCTCGTCCAGATCGCGGCCTTCCTCCGAGGAACTACCCCGAAAGCTCTGCTCTAGCGCGTGCCTTCAGCCCGCTCAGCCTTCGGCAATACGATGGCCATCATCGCGATCATGCGATCGTTCAGTTGTCTCTGCCCCAGCGCTGAAGCAGCATCCTGCATAAGTGCGGCGCGGTCATACCGCCCGGTGGATTCGGCACTGTGGCTGAGGATTCCAGCCAGCTCACGCCCAGGGACATGCTCGATCGCACGGGCGCCGAGCAACCGCAATCGAATCACCGGCTGTGCCGGTGTCCGGTAGCTGACCCATTCCGGGCGTCCGAGCTCGAGGAAGTCGTCGGCGACGAGCAGGCCCTGCGCAACGGCTGCCTCCAGCGCCCGTTCGATGAGCGCGGGGAACCGGTCGCGATCCTCGTCCTCGATTCGGGCCCGGTCGAGGACCGCAGCAAGTCGACCTGCGGTCACCGGCCCTTCCACGTCGATCACGCGCAGCAGGTCCGCCTTGACCGAGGCCACATTGTGTCCAGCCGTGGCCACTGCTAAAGGTTCTGTAAATGCAGAATATTCGGCAATCTCACGCGCGGCAGCCGCCACCCACGCCGTCTCATCCGGACCATGCGCAGCCGAACCGGCTCCGTCCGATACCGATCTTGCAGGCGTGGCCGCCTCAGGGGTGACGTATGCAGCCCCTTCGCCATCGGGATCACCGATGTCCGGCTTGACCCAGTCATAGCTGTCGAGCAGTTCCGGCAGTGGAATCAGTTCGAAAGTGGGAGCTCGCACCGTCACTAGACCTGCCGACATCACCGCCTCTTGCATAGGCACGGGCCCCGTTGCGGGTACAGGCGGAGATGCCGGCGCAGCAGATACCACTGGTTCGTCGACAACTGGCGCCAGGCCGATCGAATCCAGCATCTCCCACAGTGGAGCAAGCGCCTGTTCCGGATCAGCGACAAAGGCCGAACGACGAACGCGGAAGAACGGCCACCCGCACCGCTGCAGGTCCCGCTGCCAGTTCAGCGATTGCTGGTACGACTGAGGCCCGCCCCACCCTTCACCTTCACACAGCACCGCGACGCGCCCGTGCCCGCCGACCACCACCAGGTCGAGCGTGTGCACACCGACGTCGTAGCGAGCGACAACGCGGTACCGCCGCGCCACGATCCGGTTGAACACCTGTTGCTCGAACACGGACTCGAACGGCGACACCAGCCGGTCCTCCCGAACCGGCACAGGCAGTTCGAATTCCTCAGGCGCCGAAGATGCTTCGGCTGACAAGCAATAGTCGAGCAACTGATAGCGCAGGTCGTTGGGGTTGCCGAGCTGGTCAAGAGTCACCGAGTGGAACAGCCACAGCTGGTCAGCAGCACGCGACACAGCCACGTTGTATCGCTGGATCACCGACTCGGCCGATTGAGCCACCAGCCGCGAGTCGGGCCCCGGGGCCTTCACCATCGACAGGAAGACCACATCACGTTCGGCGCCCTGGAAGTCGGCTGCGTCGCCGCACCGCAGCTGCCGGCGGTCGAGTTCCTCCGGCGCGACGACGAGGAGCAACTTGTTCCAGATCAGTTCTGCCTGGGGGGATCCCAACAGTGAGACGACACCGAAGGTCTTCGTCGAATAGCGAGGGTCGGCAAGGCACTCCACCACCCGCGCGACGATCCGGTCGGCTTCGACCTCGTTCAGATTGCTTTTGGTGCTGACGCCGACGGACACGTATTCGGTCCGGATCGGTGGGAGGCGGTCACTGCCATAGACCCGTACCGGAATAAGCGGTTTGGCGTCCTTCGCGTAGGCGATTTTGTTCGAGAACCCGATGATCTCCGGTACACAGCGTCGGTGTTCGACAAGGGTGAGCCGCGAGGAGAACCGCATTCCAGCGTCGTCGAACAGGCTTCGCTTGGTGTCGATCCAGCTCGCGATGTGTGGATTGTCGGCGAGGTATTGCTCCGCCAGCCCGCGCACGGTCTCGATCTTTACGCCGACACCGGACGGCGAAACCTGCCGGTCGTCACCGATGACGACGACGCGTTTGGCCAGGTATTGCAGGAAGACGGCTTCCGCGCCCGCCTGGGAGGCCTCGTCGATCACGACCACATCGAACATGTCCGGCTCGATGTCGAGCTGCTCCACCACCCGGTAGATCGGCATGATCCAGACCGGCACCGCCGACCGGCAGCGCCCCATCGTGTCGCGGATCTCGCGACGCCTGCGGTCGGCGTGCACCCCGGTGCCCTTACCGTAGCGCCGGACCAGCTGGGCGTATTGGCGTAGATCGGTACGAGTTCCCGGCCCGAGCCGTTCGGGTGCAACGGCCTTGTCCCAGGCCTTGGTCACTGCGAGTTGCGTGGCTTCCTCCCGCAGCCCGGCCTCGATGTCGTCGAGCTGATCGAACAGTTCGTTGGCCGGTTCGGTATCGACCCCTTCCAGCCACGCACCGAGCGCCGCCCAGTCCCAGGCCTTTTCGAGTTCCCCGAGGTGCTTGTCCCAGACTTGCGACACTGCAGTAGAGTTCACGGCTTCGCACAGATGAGGCAGAGCTGCCATCCGGATGTCCAGCTCGCTGCGCCGGGCATATCGTGCACGCAGCGAATTCAGCTCGGCCAATCGCGTATGAGCACGCTGATAGGCCTCGATGTCGCGACGTTGTAGCGCCTCGTGCAACGCGTGCAGGTCGGCGGTAGCGCCGGGTTGATAACGAAGTCCGGCCACCCGCGCGGCGACAGAGTCGAACAGTTCGGCCACCGCAGCGCGCTCGTCGATGGCGGCGGCCGCGTCGAACGAAGCGAGAAGGGCCCGGCGCACGGCCTGATCCGACCAATCCGGCTCGGCCATCCCGTATCCGCGGAATTGCTGTCCTGCGGTTACCAGTTCGGTGCCGACGGTGAGCAGCCGGCGCAGTTGCTCGGCATGTTCGTGGTGGTGAGCCAACCGCACCGACACGCTTCCGGGTGCCGCGGCATCTGCTCCCGATCCCGCCCACACTTCATCGAGTTGCTCGACGAGTCGCTCGACCTTCTCGTAGTTGAGGAAGGACCGCAGTTGTTCGGCAGTGACAGGAACCCGGCCGTCTACCCGAACCTGTTCGAACAGCGGCGCAGCATCTTTCACAACTCGGCTCGTTGTGAGACCCACCTTCGGCGCACCGTCCGGACGTAGTTTCAGCGCACCGTTCTTTTCCAGGTGACCGAGTATCGATTCGGCCAGGGCGACAAGCGCGGCACGGTCACCCCCGGACACCCGTATCTGAGCGATGCCGAGTTCGGCCGTCAATGCTTGTGCGGGATCGAGCAGCTCGACCAGCCGCATGCGCCGCCCATGCCAAACGCCTCCTCGGCCCCTGGCAACGTCGGCGACGGCATCACGAACCCAACCGTCCCGGCTGCTTGCCAGCTCGTTGAGCTCTCGATCCACCTTTCGCACCGTGGCCACCAGCTCACTCCGGCTGGCCGGGGTGATACCGCGAATCTGTTCGATCCATGACCGCGCCCCGGTCGCGACCAGCGCATCGACCCGTGTCGTCGCTCCATCCAGGCGAGCGCCCCACTGTGCGATTTGAGCGACAGGTGGCACATCGTGCACGGTGAGCAACTGTGGTGCCGCGACGTCGGAGTCCGCCAGCGCCTCGTCGAGCAGGAGCGCTCGCCATTCGAGGGCCTCGGCGGCAGACACCGGCAGCGCCGCGCCGACACCGACGTCGTCGAGCCCCCGCATCCAGCCGAACCGTGTCGCCTCCGATCGGTGCCGCTGGATCAGTTCGGTCAAAGTGCCCTGGTAGGAACCGACTTGGTGACGAGTCACCTCCTGCTCGCGCCGACGGAGCAGCTGCTCGCCGACGTGGGCGCGAGCCGCCCGCAGCTGGGCGACGCGGATATTACACGCTTCGATTCTCTGGCGAGCGCCTGGGGAATCGTGATCATCGGCTGCCGCAGCGATCCGCTCCATCGACAGCTTCAAGTCGTCGAAATTATCCCGGCTGGCCCCGGCGACAGAGACGCAAAGGTCACGCATCTGGTGAGGCAGCTTCCCTCGAACCTCCGCCAGCGCCCGGTCGGTATGGGCGGTGACGAGCACCCGCTTGCCCTGAGCGAGCAGGTGCGTGATCAAAGCGGCAGCTGTGTGTGTCTTACCTGTACCGGGAGGTCCCTGCACGATCGTGTGGGCGTGGCAGTCCACGTGCTGCAGGATCGCCAGCTGGACTGCATTGAGAGGCAGGGGCAAGAAAGTGTCGGGCCCGTCGTGCACCATCGCGCCGTTGTCCGAGGGCAGTTCCGCGGTAGCGGTGTAGGCAGGGTCGACCAGGTTGCGCAATCCGGCCGGCACCCGGCGCTGGTCGTGAATCCGGTCGGCGATGGTGTCGAGGACCCGGGTCAACCCGCGCTTGCCACGGGATCGGACGATCAGCGCAGGCGCGTAGTAGCCAACGGGGTCCGACGTCGCGGCAGCCGGCATCATCTCGTCGCGGAAGTCCGAGTCCGGTCCGAGGCTGTGCAGCAACCTCCGCATGAGCGCGGCAATCGCATCGCGGTCGAATGGGTCTACACCATCGAGAAACTCACGTTCGACGGTGCGCAGCAACGCTGGATCGATGATCTCGCCTGGATCGAGAAAATCCGAGAACTCCATCGTCGAGCGACCTGTATCGAGATCGAGACGTGCGGTCAAAGTGCCTGACTCGGTGTCGAACTCGAACTTCACGGGCATGGTCAGCGCATGCCGGCGAACCGTCCCTGCTCCGGGCCGCCGCCAAGCGACGCACCCCAGCGCCAGCACGGCTTCCTTGGATTCCGCAGAGGCGTTCACGTCGGAGTACATACGGTAGATCGCCCGATACCAGCGATGGGCAGGCTCTTCGATCCGCGTGCGCTCCGCCCACGCCCGCCACCGCCGTAGCCAGCTGTCGAACGCCACCGCGATCTCGGGATACCCGGCGAGCCGTTCCGTCACACCATTACTGTTGACCCGTTCGGCGCGTAATGCAGGCTCGGCGGTGTGGTCGTCCAGCTGCCCGGGAACAAGCCAACTCCGGACCTCCGCTGGAGGCGGATCGATCGCCGGGGACACAGGCACCTTGTCCAACCGCAGAAACGGCTTGTCCTCCGACCCCGGCGTGAACCGGACCGCCTCACTCGGCGGTAGCTCGCCGAGCCACTCCACTGCCCCGAGGTCCTCGGCGTCGAGGATCGCGTGACCACCGACCCCCTGGACGCGCGCCAGAAATCGGAACAACCGCGATGCCCGATCCGCCAGATCGGCTTCCTGCACGGACCCCGACTCCGCCATCGCGACTTCTCCTCACCACCTGCAAGCCAACCCGCCCACGGTATCGCCAGCTCACGGGCCCACGCTACAGATACGCAGAGAAGGCGCCCGCAATCGCTATCGGTTCGTTAGCGATACCGAAGCATGCACTGCGACCGGAATGGGTAATCAAGTGTTCCGCTATCTGGATCCAGCCCGGATCTGGGTGATCATTTCCCCCAGCTGCACTACTCGCGGATCGTTCTCCCCGTGCCAGGCGGCCAATTGCGCGTGCAGTTTGCGAAGCCGGGTCAGCGCTGCCCGCACCTGGCCGCTGTGCACCTGACAGACGGCGAGCTGTCGCTGGCAGAACATCACCTGATCGTCGTAGGGTCCGCGCTCCGCGGTGAGGTCGTCGATCAGCTCGCTGTACAGCGCACCGGCCTGGATGTAGTCCCCGGATTCGAGACAGAGATCGGCCAGCCGGATTCTGGTGTCCACGACGTCGGCATCACGGGCACCGAGGTGCGGGACGGCGACTTCGAGCAGGTCCCGCAGTTCCCCGACTGCGGGGACATACTTGGATTCGTCGGCGAGATCACGCGCATGACGAACTGCCCGATCAATGTCGCCGCGGGTGAACTCTTGCACGGCAGCAGAGTCGGCTCCCTGATGCAGCTGGGTCGGCGCCGTTCGCGTCGCTGCGGATGCCCCGACCGCCGTGGCGTAGAGCCGAGCGGGGCTCACCGGATCCGCCCGATCCATCAACCCGTCGAGAGCTCCGATGTAGCGCATCAGAACGGCATGCACCGACGCCGCATCAGCCGGCCGATCGAGCGGCTCCTTGGCCAGCATGTCCGAGACCAGTACCGCCAATTCTTCGGGCACGTCGTGACGCTCCTGACTGAGATCCGGCGCCGCGGCATTGACCTGGTTGATCATGGTGTCGATCTCCGAGCCGCCGAGCATGGCCCTGACCCCGGTGAGCAGTTCATAGATCACCAGACCCAGCGAATAGAGATCGGTTTGCGGCACCACCGTCTTACCCCGAACCTGTTCAGGCGCCATGTATTCCGGCGTACCGATCCCCGACCCTGTTCGGGTCAGCCGCGGCTGGCCCGCATCGAGCGCTACGGCGATGCCGAAATCGAGCACCCGAACTGTGCCATCAGCGCACAGCATCAGATTCGACGGCTTCAGATCCCGGTGAAAGATGCTGTGCCCGTGCGCCTCCGCTAGTACCGCCGCTGTTTGCGCGGCGATTCCCGCTACGGCACCGACTGGCAGGCTCCCACGCCTGGCGAGAATGCTGTCGAGGGTCACACCGTCGATGTATTCCATGACCAGAAACGGCTGTTCGGGCGGGCCAGGGTCGATGCCGGCGTCGAAAACCGTGGCCATTCCGGGATGGCTCATGCGGGCCATCAGCTCCGCTTCGCGCACGAAACGACGTTCCCACTCCTCGTTCTCAGCGAGGCGGGGGTGGATGAATTTCACCGCGACCCGGCGCTTGAGCCTGCGATCGAAACCTCGATACACCTGCCCCATCCCACCGCGCCCGATCACCTCGATCAGCTCGTAGCGCTGCGCCACGATCCGCGGAGTCACCTCATTCCCCCGAATCTCCCGCCCCGGACGGGGCGCGCAACATGCCAGAAACCAGACCCGCCACGCCTTCATCGACCAATCGCTCCACTGCGAGCCGCTGAGCTCGCCAAGCATCCTCGACGTCGATCAAGCGCGCGATCGCCGCGCCGGCATCCCGCTGCCCGGCGAGCGGCAACCGCGGGAAATTCACCGTGAACACATCGACCGGCTTGCCTGCAGCCACCTCTCCTGCTGCCCGAACGACACCCGAGAGGAAATCCACATCGACCACGTTCGGATTGCCGCGCAGCACCGCTACTCCCGGCGCAACCAACACCTCGTCACCGCAGACCCGAGCAACAACCGGTCCACCTACCGCGACCACCACGTCACCCGGCTGGGCGGTAACTGCCCCTGGCGTGTGCGGGTCGCAGTGCTTCGAGGCCGCACGCCCGAGCCGAACGTCCTTCGCGGTCAACATGTCCGACCCCGTGTCTGTTGCCATCAGTGTCGGCGGCGATTCCAGCACAGCGAGGGCACCAGCGTCGACCAGTTCACCGAGCGTCACGGTCGGAAACAATCCCTCCCCCGGCTCGAGTTCCGGCACATCCGGCGCGCGAAAGGCCGTGGCGCCCTCCCGCAGTTCACCATAGGAAGAGATGCCTCGGGGCGGCCTATCACGAGCCGTCAGCTCGGTCGGCGCCCCCGCCGCGTCTGCCACCACCCAAACCTCCCCACCTACCTAAGCCCTGGTGACGACCACGGTAACTCACGGCGCCCCAGGTTCGCCCAATCCAGCAAGCGTTGATTGACATTGTTTTCACGGCAATTTATGCTGGGGCGGGCAATCGCATGCAACACCCTAGGCCCGATCGCCGATCTCCACCCTGCCATGCCCGCAGATCTAAACATGCAGATTCCCGAATGAATGCCGTTTCGGCACTACATTGGATCACTCTGCGTCGACCATCAGGAGTGCAGCCGATGACCCAAGCCATCGAGCCACGCGAGCTCAATGTCGCCCCCGGCTCGATCGTCGTGGTCCGCGACGAAGAATGGCTGGTCACGTCGGCCGAGCAGGGTGCCGACGGCTGGCTACTCCGTGTCCGAGGTCTATCGGAACTGGTCGCCGACACCACGGCAACGTTCTACGACAGCCTCGACCGCATCGAGGTGCTCGATCCTGCCCGCGCCCAAGTGGTCCCGGACGGCTCGTCCGGCTACCGCGATTCCCGGCTCTGGCTCGAAGCGCTCCTGCGCAAGACCCCGTTCCCCTACGGCGACCAGACGCTCACCGTCTCCACCCGCATGCTCGCCGACTCCCTCGGCTACCAGCGTGCCGCCGTCGCCAAAGCCCTTGACCCACAGCACATCCGGCCCCGTATTCTGCTTGCCGACGCGGTCGGTCTCGGCAAGACCCTCGAGATCGGCATGATCCTGTCCGAACTGGTCCGCCGCGGCCGGGGCGAACGCATCCTGATCGTCACCCCCAAGCATGTCCTCGAGCAGATGCAGCATGAACTGTGGTGCCGCTTCGCGCTGCCGTTCGTGCGCCTGGACTCGGCCGGTATCCAGAAGGTCCGCCAGAAGCTGCCCGCTACCCGCAACCCGTTCACGTACTACAAGCGCGCGATCATCTCGATCGACACACTCAAAAGCCCCCGCTACAAAGCCCATCTGGAGCGCCAGCATTGGGACGCGGTGGTAATCGACGAATCCCACAACCTCACCAACGTCGGCACCCAGAACAACGAACTCGCCCGGGTCCTGGCCCCCAACACCGAGGCCCTGATCCTTGCGTCGGCCACCCCGCACAACGGTCGCGAGGAATCCTTCGCCGAGCTGCTGCGCCTGCTCGATCCCACCGCTGTCGCCGCTGATGGTTCTTTCACCAAGCAAGACGTGCAGTCCCTGCTGATCCGCAGGCATCGTCACCACGACGAGGTCGCCGCGGAGGTCGGCAGCGACTGGGCCGAGCGTGCCGAGCCCGTCCACCGGCTGGTCAAGGCCTCGGGTCCCGAAGATGCTGTCGCCCAGGAACTCTCGCGGGTCTGGCTGCACCCCGAGTCCGGCCGATCTCCGTACTCCGGCGAAACCCAGGGCTTGTTCCCGTGGACTCTCGCCAAAGCCTTCCTCTCTTCGCCGGCGGCTCTCCGTGAATCGATCGATCAGCGTAGAGCCAAGTTGTGCGAGAAGGGCGGCCCGCACACGCCCGAGCAGCACACCGAGCTGGCCGCACTGACCAATCTCGCTGACCTGAACGACAAATCATTCACCGAGACCGCGGGCAAACAAGCCGCGCTCATCACCCGGCTCCGTGAGATCGGTGTCGGCCCGAAGTCGTCGACCCGTGCCGTCGTCTTCGCTGAGCGCGTCGCCACCCTGAAGTGGCTCGAAGAACTCCTGCCCAGCGCTCTCGGCCTGAAGCCGGACAATATCGCGATGCTGCACGGCGGCCTGTCGGATGTGGAACAGCAAGAGATCGTCGAGAGCTTCAAGCTCGAGACCTCCCCGATCCGCGTCTTGGTCACCGGCGACGTCGCGTCCGAAGGTGTGAACCTGCACGCCCAATGCCACCACCTGATCCACTACGACATCCCGTGGTCGCTGATCCGCATCGAACAGCGCAACGGCCGCGTCGACCGGTATGGCCAGAAGTACCCCCCGGTCATCTCCTCGCTGATCCTGGAACCGTCGGATTCCGAATTCTCCGGCGACCTGCGCGTGCTGTCCCGCCTGCTCGAACGCGAGAACCAGGCTCACACCACCCTCGGCGACGTCGCCTCCCTGATGGGCAAACACAGTGTCAGCGAGGAGGAGTCGGCGATCCGCGATGTGCTGGCCCGCAAAACCAAACTCGACGACCAGGTCAAGGCGGTCGAAGATGTCCTCGACGGCGACGATTTCGACGCCTTCTTCGCCCAGCTGGACCAGGACCCGCCTGCCGCTCTCCCCGAGCTCCCCCGCCAGAGCCTCTACCCCACCGACATCGACTACCTCGACGAGGCCCTGCGCGCCGCCTTCAACGACGTCCCCCACGCCGCCCCCGACAACGGCGGAGTCGGCTGGACGGTCCATGCCAATCACGGTATCGCCGAACTGATCCCGCCCCGCGACCTCCGCCAGCGCCTGGCCCACCTGCCCCAGAACTACCGCGACAAGGGCCAGATCGACCAACGCCTCAAGCTCGCGACCTCCCGCCAGGTCGGCGACGCCCAGCTGCGCGCAGCCCGTCAGGGCAAAGGCATCAACGACACCACCTGGCCCGAAGCCCACTACCTCGGCCCCCTGCATCCGGTCCTCGACTGGGCTAGCGACCGCGCCCTGTCAGCCCTCGGCCGCAACCAGATCTTCGCCATCCGCGGCGATGTCGACGCAGTGACCGTCGTCCTCATGGGCACCCTGATGAACCGCCGCGGCCAGCTCGTCTCCCGTGTCTTCTCCACCGTCGAATTCCCCGACCCCGACCGCCCCACCTTCGCGATGCCCCGCCCGCTGGAAAGCCTCGACTTCCTGCTCACCGAAACAGGCCTGAAGCCCGACACCGCCAACCCCGGCCCGATCCCCGACCCGGAACGCTTCCAACAGCTGATCCCCGTCGCCGTCGACCAGGCCACCAAGTCGATGAAACTCGTCCTCGACCACCAGGAACGCTCCGCAGTCGCGCGCCTCGACCAGTGGCGCCGCCGCGCCGACCGCTGGCACTCCGGCGCCGAACAACTCGAACTGTTCGGCAGCCAGAAGAAGAAGGTCGACAAGTACGCCCGCCGCATCGCCGAGGAACAGCGCCTCGCCGAATCCCTCGCCCCCACCCAGCAACTGGTGCGCCCGCTGCTGGTGATCGTCCCCGAAAAGGACCAGTAATCATGGCCTCTTTCGATTCCATCATCGTCGGCGAGGACTGGATCAGCGAACACTACTTCACCACCGATTCGGTGAAGGAGTCGTTCCACGGCAAGGTCATGGAACTGCGCAAGGCCTGGGACGCCGAGGCCAAGGAAGGTCGCAAGACGGTTCGCAGCAGTCTCCTGTCGGCCGCCGGGCGACCTGCACACCATCTTGGGCTCCCTCGCCGAAAACCCCGAAGCCGCACCCAAGGCGCACGCCATGGTCCGCGAGGCTTTCGGCTACAAGGGCGAACTGACCCCCTTCACCGCCGAACGCGCAGGCTCCGAGCTGGTAATCCCCAACGCCCAGCTCGTCGACACCCCAAATGTGCTGTTCCTCCAGGCAAACCCGGTCGAGTCCATCGAAGACTTCCTAGGCGAAGGCACCCTGATCACCCCCGCCATCGAGGACAACAAACCCCTCGAATCAGCATCGAAAGCAGTCTCGGCCGCCTACCGCTCCGACACCCCACCCACCTTCGTAGTAGTCCAGGCCGGCCGCTGGCTCCTGCTCACCGAAGCCGAGCGCTGGGCCGAAGGCCGCTACCTCGCCCTGGACCTCCTCGTCGTCGCCGAACGCCGCCACGACGCCCGCGGCGGCGAAATCGACCGCGCTGCAGCCATCTTCGGCCACCAATCCCTGCGCCCCGACGCTGACGGCAACATCTGGTGGACCGGTGTCCTCGAAGACTCGGTGAAACACACCGTGGGCGTCTCCAAGGACCTCCGCGAGGGCATCCGCCTCTCCATCGAAATCATCGCCAACGAAGTGGTCCGTCGCCGCCGCACCCGCGACCTGTCCATGGACGGCATCGACGGCAACGAGCTCGCCAAGCACTCCCTGCGTTTCCTGTACCGAATCCTGTTTCTGCTCTATGCCGAAGCGTCCCCGGAAATGCAGGTACTCCCCACCGGCGCAGCCGAATACGAGGAGGGCTACGGCCTCGACCGCCTCCGCGAACTCACCCTCACCGAACTCGTCTCCAACCACGCCCGCACCGGCACCCACCTGTACGAGTCACTGAAGCGCCTCTTCGACCTGGTCGACCAGGGCCACAAGCCAGCCGTTCGCGAGAACGTCACCGACGATCCCGCACCGGGCCTCGAATTCAACCCCTTGCGTGCAGACCTGTTCTCCCCCAAGGCAACCGCCTTGATCGACGAGGTAGGCCTCGGCAACGAGGCCACCCAACAGGTCCTCGCCCACCTCCTGCTCACCAAGGAATCCAAGTCCCGCAAGGGCGCCGACCGCGGCTTCATCAGCTACGCCGAACTCGGCATCAACCAGCTCGGCGCGGTCTACGAGGGCCTGATGTCCTACACCGGCTTCTTCGCCGAGGAAGACCTCTACGAAGTAGCCAAGGACGGCAACCCGGAGAAGGGCTCCTGGGTGGTTCCGGTGCACCGCGCCGACCATCTGTCCGAATCCGATTTCGTCCGCGCCGTCGACCCGATCACCGGCGAAGAGAAGCCCGTACTCCATGCCAAGGGCACCTTCGTCTTCCGCCTCGCCGGCCGCGAACGGCAGCAGTCGGCGTCGTACTACACCCCCGAAGTTCTCACGAAATTCGTTGTCTCGCAGGCACTCGAGGAACTCCTGGACCAGGACGGCGTGCGCACCGCCCCCGACGACATCCTCTCCCTCACCATCTGCGAGCCCGCCCTCGGTTCGGGCGCGTTCGCCATCGAGGCCGTCCGCCAGCTCGCCGCCGAATACCTCAAGCGCAAACAGGAAGACACCGGCAAGCTCATCGACGCCGACCAATACACCGTCGAGCTCCAAAAGGTGAAGGCCCACATCGCCCTCCACCAGGTCTATGGCGTCGACCTCAACGCCACTGCCGTCGAACTGGCCGAGATCTCGCTGTGGCTCGACACCATGGTCGCGGGCCTGCAGGCCCCCTGGTTCGGCCTGCACCTGCGCCGCGGCAACTCGTTGATCGGCGCACGCCGCGCGGTGTACACAACCAGCGAACTCGCCAAGAAGGCCTGGCTCAAGACCGTCCCCAAAGACGTCCCGCTCGGCACCGACATCGGCACCGGCGTCCACCACTTCCTCCTCCCCGCCGAAGGCTGGGGCGCCGTCGTCGACACCGCCGAAGCCAAGACATACGCCCCAGACCAGCATGAACAACTCCGCCTGTGGCGCAACGACATCCGCAAATCCCCCACCAAGCCGATGGTCAAACGCCTGGAATCCCTCGCCCACCGCGTAGAAACCCTCTGGGAATTCACCCTCCGCCGCCTCACCATCGCCGAATCCGAAATCCGCCGCGACCTCCATCTCTGGCGCAGTGCCCCCATCGACCATGTCCCCGCCGTCACCCGCGAACAGATCGAAGCGGTCCTGAACGACCAGAACGGCTCCTACCAGCGCTTGCGCCGCGTCATGGACGCCTGGTGCGCTCTCTGGTCATGGCCGGTGACCGGTGACATCACCCCACCAGATTGGGACCAGTGGATCGGCGGCCTCGAAGCGATCCTCGGCACCACCGCAAAGGCAGGCAAGTACGAAAAGTACGGCCAAACGAGCTTCGCCTCTGACCTGGACTGGTCCGAACTCGACGTCGCCGAGGACAACGACCGAGTCTTCACCCAAGCCAAACCAATCTCCGCCGCCATCGCTGAATTCCCCTGGTTAGCGGTTGCTTCTCGGGTATCCCAAGCACAGGGCTTCCATCATTGGGAGTTGGATTTCGCACCAGTCTTCGCCCAACGCGGGTTCGATCTGCAGATCGGTAATCCGCCATGGGTTCGTCCCGACTGGGACGAGTCCGGGGTGTTGGCTGAGTTCGATCCGTGGTGGCGGTTGGCGCACAGGCCATCTGAGCCGGACAAACGTGCCAAAGTGCAGACTGCCATGGAATCTCCCGCGATCCGCACGGTGCTGCTCGACGAACGCGCCGTCCAAGCCGCGCAAAGCGCAAACCTCGCTTCCAGTGTCGATCGACCCGCGCTTGCCGGGCTACAGCCGGACCTCTATCGCTGCTTCATGGAACGAACATGGCGATCCGCAGCGCGTTCGGGAGTAGTTGCCCTGATACACCCGGAGAGCCACTTCACAGAACTACGCGCAAAGCGCCTTCGGCATGACACGTATCGGCGCCTACGGCGTCACTGGCACTTTAGAAATGAGCTCAAGCTTTTCGAAATTGACCATCACATCTTCTTCGGTGTGCATATCTACGGGCCAGATTCCGACGTCGACTTCTTGAGCGCATCGTCGATGTACCATCCAGAAACCGTGAATCGATCGATCCGCCATGATGGAACCGGACCGACGCCGGGAATCAAGGATGAGCGTGGACGTTGGGATTTGAGACCCCACGCACAGCGTCTTGTTGCAGTCACAGCCGCCACGCTTGCAACCTGGGCTAAATTGATCGACGAGCCTGGCACTCCAATCTCCGAGGCTCGCCTCCTATACCCGGTCAACAAAGCTAGCGCGGAGGTGCTCGACAAGGTCGCTGCGTCGCCACGAATCGGTGACAACGATTTTGAATGGACGGCAGGTTGGCATGAGTCGGCCGACCGCAGGCTCGGCTTCTTCGAGTCCCGCTCAGGTATCCCGGAAACCTGGGAGGAAACGATTCTCCAGGGACCGCACCTCACCGTCGCCACCCCGATCTACCAGCAGGGTAACCCGACGATGCGCAACAACCTCGACTACTCCGCGATCGACCTTGAGACGATCCCGGAGACCTTCATCCCGAGAACCAACTACCAGGTTGCCCGCCCGCTCCCTGAATACCAGTCCGCATACCCGAGCTGGGGCAGCCAACCAAGCTCAGCCTACTTTCGCCTGGCTTGGCGCCGGATGGCCGACTCCGCAACTGTCCGTACTCTTCATTCCGCCATCGTCCCACCTGGGCCAGCATTCGTTGGGACCGTGCTGACAGCCAAGCTGCCGTCATCGGCCGACCTGGCGGTTGCCTCCGGAATCTGGTCATCGATCCCAGCCGACTTTCTCATCAAGGCAAGCGGCGCAAGCGAACTAAAACACGGTTTGATGCGCAGGCTCCCCCACATCCGCGGCCATGTTCTCGAACCCGCTCTAATACTGCGCACGATGAGGCTCAACTCGTTGGTCTCGGCGTTCACTTCGCTCTGGTCTGAGCTGTACGATTCCGATTGGAAAAAGGACCACTGGGTTCCCGGCCTTCGCATCGGTCACGGCACGACATCAGACCTCGGCGCGATAGAACCCAGCTGGACCCGGGACTCCCCCCTCCGCACTGGCACTGACCGCCGCCAAGCCCTGATCGAAATCGACGCCATCGTTGCGGTAATGCTCAACATCACCGCCGAAGAACTCCTAACCATCTACCGCACCCAATTCCCCGTCCTCCAAAAATACGAACGCGAAGCCCTCTACGACGCCAACGGCCGCCAACTCCCCACCAAACTCGCCTCCGAATACCGCAAGAAGGGCTCCATCGCGGCGTCCGAACTCACAGTCGAAGGAATCACTTACGTCGAGCCCTTCACCGGTGTCGACCGCGAACGAGACATGCTCCTCGCCCACGAACACTTCTCCCGCCTCGCCGAGGGGCAGGCCAAGTAAGGAAGGTCCTTCACCATGCCAGATAGCCCGATCTCACATGGCCTCGGCGTCGGCCACGGAAGCTTGATCGAGTATCCAGACGGGAGTGTCGAGTACCGAGCGACAGGAAAGCTCCTGCCCGCGTTCAGAGTTCGCGTGCGAGATGTCGTCGGCTTCTCGGTGCGCAAGGTAACGCGCGACGACAAGAAGCGCCTCAAGGCTTCATCACTCCAGCAGATACTTTCCGTGCAGGGGTCTGGTACCACGCTCGCCGAAGTCGCCATCAACCACGGCACGGCTCAGAGAATCGAGGACTGGTTCCACGCTCGCCAAGACTTCGGCGGCGCACAATCACCGGCTCCCGCATCCCAGAGCTCACAGCCCATCGCGACGAGCTCGGTAGCAGACGAACTGATGAAGCTCGCGCAGCTCCGCGACGCTGGAGTCCTCACACCTGCCGAGTTCGAAGCGCAGAAGGCCAAGCTCCTCGGCTGAACCACACGACCACGAGCACTGGCCACCGCCCGACTCGGACAGGAGATGAACATCGGTATCTATGGTCGACAGTCGCTCAACGCCGGACCTTTCCGGTTCAATCTGTCCCGGTCAGGAATCGGCATCAGTGCCGGAGTCCCCGGATTCCGGGTCGGCAGCGGACCGCGCGGTAACTACGTACACGCGGGCGCGCACGGCGTGTACTACGGGCATCGTTGGGTGGCGCACGCCCATCGACCACGAATCAGCGAACAATCTCGCCCCGGCCGAGTTCAACTCCCATCCCCATGGCCGATCTCACCGGCGCGGACGCTACTCAGCTTCTGCCCACCAGACCAGGCGATCTGATCGAACAGCTCAACGCTGCCGCCGGCAAGGGTCGAACAGCACCGTGGGCCGGCGGCATACTCGGCGTACTCGTTCTGGCGACCTTGCCGTTCGGCTTGCTCCTGCTGATGCTCGCGGTTCCGCTGGTCTGGTGGTTGGCCCTGCACGACCAAGCCAAGCGCAATGTTGTCGTCTTCTACGAAGTCGCCGATCACCCCGCGGCATGGTTCGGGGCGCTCAACGAGGCTTTGATGGAATATGCGGCGTCGCAAGGAAAGTGGCGGATCAACGCGCAAGGTGGCCTGGCGACGGTTCATCAACGGAAGATCAACGGCAACGCCAGCAGCCTTCTCGAACGCATCACTGTCACAGTCAGTTTCGACCACCCGAAGCACCCTGGTCACCAACGTCGCCGTCCCGACCATCACCAGCGGGGCACGACGCGCTCCACTTCCTCCCCGACCGCCTACTCGTCCGCACCGGCAAGCGTTACAGCGACGTAAGCTACGGAATCCACTCCGTACAGCCGTCCAGACGCCGATTCATCGAATCCGGAACCGTACCGACCGATACCATCCAAGTCGACACGACCTGGCAATTCGCCAACGTGAACGGCAGCCCCGACCGCCGGTTCAAGAACAACAGGATGCTCCCGATCATGCAATACGGCAACGTACAGCTGATGAGCCCCACTGGACTGAACTGGGACCTGCAATCCTCCAGAATCAACTCATTCGATCGCGCCACCCATACTCTGCAACACCCCCCGAACCTCCCCGATATCTCGAGTGGCATGCACAGCTGAAGCCTTCGCAACCGGGTATCACCAGACAAGGAGGAGTTCAGTAGCGGCCGTCGTGCGGGGCTCCCGGCCGCCACCGGAAGCTGGCTACATGTTGCGAGGGCCGGATCCGCAACACGAAAGACTGCGCGGCTGCCTGGGCCGCCCGCAGCCTGAGATGCGCCTGTCGCTGATCCAGCTGGCTACATCGGGTACGTTTCCTCCAATGAGGGAGTATCCCGCAGCCACCGTGACGCTGACCTGTAGATGGGACCGCACTCGATATGAGTTGCTGGACCAGCGTTCCGCAGTCCTGAGGTCGATCGACGATGCCGGACTGTTGAGCCGGTTCCGCCCACTCGGGACGACAGGCCTCCGGGTCGACTTCGGCGGCTGGGGGCAAGCACAGATCGACCTCGAAGGTATTTCCATCTACGCATTCACGACGGATGAGACTCAGCCCGCCGCTCGGCCCAGCGTGGAGCACGTAGCTGTCACAATCGCGGGGATCTTGGGGGTCGAGAGCATATCGGTGACGGCCGCATTCCAACATGTAGTTGGATGGGAGATCAGTGAACCTGAGCATGAGATCGAAGAGCTGACAGTCAGAGCCCAGCTGCGCGGTTCCGCAGCGATGATCGCTGGAGCGGCAGACCTCGGGGTAACCGACTTCGCCCTGCTGATTGACGGCGCCGTCGAGGAAGGGTGGTCATACCAGGCTGAAGTCGGCGTGGTTGCCGAAGCCGATGTCCGCCCTCGACTTACCCGTTCAGTGGGTCGCAGTGCGGCCTTCGCACCGCTCGAGCTCACCTCCGAGACCCCGTTGCCGACCTATCCGACGATCGCAACATTCGTGGACTCGACCTGGACGAACGCTGAGCCATGGGTCCCTCTTGAACAAGCAACAGATCAGGTGGCCACCGCGAGCGGACACGCGAGCAGACTTGCCGAGAAGATCCACTACACCGTCAGTCAAAGTTTGTGATAAACATCACAGCATGATCTAGCCGACGGCGGTCTAGTTGCCAAGGTGATATCAAGATATCAAAGGCCAGGAGCCCAATGAGCACAACATCCTGGCATCCTTGGATAGCGGCTTTGATTCAGACGTCATTGGCCCCCTGAACGATGAGGTTGGATGTCATGACTACAGCTGGTCTTCTGCCTCGAACGCAGAGCCACACCACGCATGCCGATGACGAGTACATCGACGTGCGTCATCCCAATCCAAGGACTAGCGGAAACCAAGAGACCGCCCGTCGGCGCGCAGCCTATGAGGCCATCCGGCAAGCGCAGCGGTCACAGCCCCTCCATCACCCCGATCAAGAGGGCATAGTCGGTCGGAGCTCGTCCGAGCAGTCGACGAAGCGCTACGTCGCCGCCGCTGCCGGTTCGATTCGGCCGCAGCGACCGCGGCGGTAGAGTCGGGCGGTGCCGCTTCCCCAATACGATGTCCATGGTGCGGTTTTCGATGCCAATGTATGCATAGACATGGCAAGACGCCTTGGGGAACCGGCGACGTGGGAACGCTTCGATGCCATGGGCGCCCAACTCTGGCAGAAGCGACAGGGACACACCCTCGCTCGCCCATTCTTCGATCGCAGCGTAGACAGCTTGCTGTCGATGTGGCATGCAAAGGGCGGCATGTTTGCCGGCAAGGATCCGTTGAGAGTATTCACCAGCAACCACATCGACAACCTCGTCATCGACAAGTTGCAGTCGGTTTATGGTTGGAGTGAGGATTCAGCGATGGACGTCGTCTACGACGTCGTCCATGAGCTTGTCTTTGCGCAAACCTCCGGTGCCACGTTCGGCGATCAGCCCAATTTCAGCAACTTCCATCCACCGCTGGATTGGGAGGATGGCCGCGTGTATCAGTTGAGCTGCGGCGTCGGTGACGACTGCCACCGCAAGTACTGCATCACCAATGATCGAGAGTTCCGGCTTGCTTCGCTCAGAGGCAGCGCCGAGGTGCTGTACCCACACGAGTGGATGTACCGGGTTCGACAGGCGCGCGCAGCGTTTCGTCCGATCCGACCGCCCCAATAGGGCCGGGCAAGGTCCAAAACGCCGCGAGATTATGTAGACCCTTTCAGACCTGGGGCGGTTCACCTTCTGACCGACACGGATTCGTACTGCCATGCCTCTCATTGGGCGGATCCGATGATTCATCCGAGGTAAGGAGCTGCTCTGCCATCCTCGAAGTGGGCGATGCGCAACCGAACGGTCGGGTGCACCGGGAGATCCGCCAGCTCGTCCACCCCGACAAACCGCACCTCAGTCGACTCACTACTCACCGAGATCTCGCCGCCCACAACCCGGCCGAGGTAAGTAACGGCGAACTCCTGCCGCACCTCTCCGTCCCCGTACTCGATGACGTGCTCCGGATCGGTGTAGATACCCAACAACCCCGTGATCTCGACGTCGAGCCCGGTCTCTTCCTTCGCCTCGCGAACCGCGCACTGTTCGAGGGTTTCCCCGATTTCCATGACTCCCCCCGGCAACGACCAGTTGCCCGAATCGCCCCTGCGCTGCATCAGGATTCGGCCCGCGCTGTCCGTGACCAGAACCGAGGCACCTGGCACCAGACTGTTGGCCTTCGGAGCATTCGGATCCCCGTAGTAGTCACGCCGTGAGCCCATGCGAAAGTCCTTGCGTGTAGGGGGTCACCGAGCCCCAGATCTGTTCGAACTGCTCGGCGAACGAGGAGTAGATCCCGTGCGGCGATAATTTCCGCAGGTGGAGCGCTGGGTGTTGATATCCGCGCGCCCGGAGGAGGTACGGCGTGACGATCATCTGGTCGTCGAACCGGAACACTGAGTTGTAGAGGTGGCTCGAGTGCAGTCCGATGTCGCAACCTGGCGTATCAGTCAGCGGTCCCAACATGCTGAGCGCGTTGCGAATTCGGCCCGCGAGGGTACCGTTCATCTGCTCCAACGCATCACGCTCAGCCACATGAGGACAGTTCGGGTCTGCGAACGCCAACCGGATGCGAGTTCCATTGCGGCACTTATCCGCGAGGATGTCCGTCGCGTCGGGCAGCAGTTCCAACACGAATGGATACGCGTATCCGGCGATGTCGATCTGCTCGCCTGCCCCGAGGAGCAGCGAGGTCCACAGCTCATTGGGAATGTCTGCCCGATGCGCGTAGGCACCCTGCACCTCGGCTGTCGCTGCCCCTCCCGCTGCAAGATCAGGGCGCGTCTGCGGCCACAGCAGATCTTCAGTCTCACCCAGCACCCGCGCGACAACCGCCCGTGTTCGCCGATGCGGGACGCGACCCGCCAGCCACCGATTGACGGTCTTCACGTCGACGCCAACAGCCTCAGCCAACGCAACCGAACCAGTCGCGCACGAAGCATCGCCGATTCCAAGCGGTGGGACATGCTCAAACCATACGGCCCATTTCCAGGACATACCAGCACCTTTGAAATGTCCGGTGAAGTGTCCCGAACGTAGTTCAGGTGCCCGTCTCGGATCAATACCTTCAGATCACCGTGCATGACCAGCAGCGAAGGGGGCAACGTGATCTACGGGCAAACTGCTCGCGCGCATTCGAGATCAAGCCTGGCCGACGGGAGCCGTCGATGACCGCAACGCTCGACCAAGCACGCGTCCTCCGTGTCCTGCAACCCGGAGGACAACTCACCGCGGGCCAGATCGCCGCCGACACTGGACTCTCCATCAGGCGAACAAGACGCGCCCTGCGAGCCCTCCACCACACCGGGTTCGTCCGGCAGTCACCGCACCGGCAGGCGTGGGAGCTATCGATGTCTGGCCACGCCTACACGAAGACACCCTCCGGACAGGCCATGCTCGATGTGCCTCGATCGGTGGTCAAAGGATGAAACCCATCGCTCTCGACTACCTCCGGTCCGACCTGTCCGGCGCGGCACAGAACTGGGATGAGATCCGCATACGATCGCTGGCGAAGCGGTACGGCTACGACCTTGCCAAGACCATCGTATTCACCGCTCGAACGGCCGACCCCCTCACCGGACTCATCACCATCGTCCGGCGAATCAACGCCGAAGCGGTCTTCGTACCTCTGACGGGACCCCATGGCTCGGTCCACCGAGTGTGAGAGCCGGTTATCGGTGGATGCAGGTTGCAGCGTATCCGGCTGGGGTGTTGTAGCCCAGGGCGGAATGTCTTCGGCGGTGGTTGTATTCGTCCTTCCAGTCGCTGATCACGACGCGGGCATGGGTCAATGACCAGAAGCTGTTGATGTTGAGGCATTCGTCTCGCAGGCGGCCGTTGAACGATTCGATGTAGCCGTTGCGCCAGGGCTGACCGGCTGGAACGAATGCCAAACCGACGCGTTCCCCGGCCCAGTCGGCCATCGCCTGGCAAGCGAATTCTGGCCCGTTGTCGCAACGCAGCGTGGCCGGGTAGCCGCGGTCGAGGGCGATCCGGTCCAGCTCGTCGATGAGCCGGTCGGCAGTGATCGACCTATCCACCAGCCCACCCAGGCATTCGCGAGTGTGCTCGTCGACGATGGAGACGATCTTGACCAGCCGTCCGTCGTCGGTGGCGTCGAACTGGAAATCCACTGTCCATACCCGGTTCGGTGCGGTCGCTTCCGCCGTCGCGGTGGTGGAGGTGCCCAGGCGTTTTCGGCGGCGCCGTTGCGGCACTCGCAGTCCCTCGTCGCGCCAGAGGCGTTGGATCTTCTTGTGATTGACCGTCCAGCCCTCGCCGCGGGCGTCGTGGTAGGCGCGGCGAAATCCCTGCCTCGGATGGGTCCTCGCCCAGCCACGCAGCCATTCACGCAACGCGGCATCGGGATCTGCGCTGGTTGCGGCGGCAGGCAGGCGCCGTTGAGTGCTTCGATGTTGCCCGGTCACCCGGCAGGCGAACCGTTCGCTGACCGTCAGCACTCGCATCAGGTGCGCTACGGCCGCCCGCCGGCGTTCCGGGTCTAGAAGTTTCCCTTGGCGATCTCCTTCAACGCGGCCTTCTCCAGCGCGGCCTCGGCGAGAAGTCTTTTCAGCGTAGAGTTTTCGCGTTCGAGGTCTTTCAACCGTTTGGCGTCGTCCGCTTTCAGGCCGCCGAACTGGTTGCGCCACCGGTAGTAGGTGGCTTCGGTGATTTGCAGGGTCCGGCACACGTCGGCGACGTCTTTGCCCTCGCCCAGCAGTCGGTCAGCCTCGCTCAGCTTCCGCACGACCTGTTCAGGGGTGTGCCTCTTGCGTGTCGCCATGGTCATCGAGCCTTCCTGCCCACTACGTGGGCCGCAAGGCTCTCACAGTCGCCGGACCGAGCACATGGAGTCAGGTCACTTGAGCCGTTGCCACATGACACCGTCGCACGTACCTATCCACACCGCCCCCAAGGTCGACAGACGCAGCCCTGTCGACCTTGTTGCACGCCATCGACTCTGCGGTACGCTGTTCGCCGAATGCACGGGTCGGGTCCGGAAGGCGGGGGAAGTGAAGCCCAGCTCAGATGAGATAGACGAGATCAACAGGCAGCTCGCCAACTTGCGGGGCACCTCGCGAGCTGCGGATGGCACCGTCATCATCGAGACCGATCCCACTGGCCGGATCACATATCTGTATATTGCAGATTACGCGATGGATAGAGGACCCGATCAACTTTCGCGCACGATCACGGATCGCCACCGGGCAGCAATGAATGATGTTGAGACCAAGGTTGTCGCGCTTTTCGAGTCGTTGCCGAAGCCATCGAACTCCGCGTATACCGCCCCGACGGCCCCGCCGAGAGCGCCACTCGATGAAGAGGCTGGATTCTCCTACGTACCCTCGCACCTGAGGCGGTAGCCGATGTCTCTAGATATCAACCCTGCTAGGCTGCGGGAGATGGCCAATGACGTTCGCCGAAATGCGGATGCCATTGAAGCCATCACTCCCATTGTTAGCGAACAGCGCGCAAATGCCCGGCGATACATGGACGGGTCCGACCTCGCCGTCAAGCTGGAAGAGACGCTCGAGGCCCTCGACCTGGTGACCAAATACCACGCCACAATGGTGCGCAATTTCTGTACGGACACCGACTATATCGCTACCGTACAAGAGGAGCTCGACAAAGCGATCGGAGCCGCTATCAGCGAGGCAGGGGCGCCTCGGTAATGCCCGGAGTAAAACCGCTTACCGTTCCTCAGGTAATCGAATGGCAGATGACACATCTCGAACAGGCCGTCGTGAACATGACGCAGTGCTCGACAATTTTGGAGTCAGAGGCGAATTCATTCGAGAACAAGGTCGCCCGCTCCATCGACTACTACAAAGGTGATGCAGGCGAGGCTGCTCGCATACGCGCAAAGACCGACCAAGGGCAAATTATTGCGACAGCTGGCGTGCTGACACAGATCACCACGAAGACCTCGTCACTTGTCGAGGATATCAAGACGAACATTTCGACAATTAAGTCCGGGATCACCAGCGCGGAAGAGTCTCGATGGGACCTCTACGTGCAAGATGACGGTACAGTTCGATCACGAAAGTCCAATGCCGAGACGGCCAAGGACTACTGGCCCGCCGGTGTTCCAGCGATCGCCGCGAAAGAAATTGAGACCAGCCGCCTCAGCAGTGCGATAACCAATGCCCTCCAGGCTATAGAGCGCGCAGATCGCGAAGGTGCTCAACAGGTAGCAACGTTTCTCGAGCAGCTCCCCAACTCGGTCAAGGAAGCGCTGGCAAAGTCGCTCGAGACAGGCGACCCGAAACTGGACGCCATACTGCGTGACTACCAGGTAGATAATACCGATTCCGGATCCAGGTTATGGCCGACAGGTGCAGAACTTGCCTTGATACGCACCAAATTTCCGGACTTCAACCCATCAATGATGACAGAAGAGGAGATCGCCGCAATGAACGATCTACTCATCAGCGTCGATGGACCTCGTGCCGTGTGGGACTACAAGAACATAACCGAGGATGCCGAGAAGACCGCCGCACAACTCTACCCCGATTCACAATTTGAGGGACAAGGCGATGCATTTAGGCACGCCTACTGGAACGCTCTCATGACGCAGCGATTCGGCGAGGAATGGACCACGGAGATGACAACCGCCCACGAGAAGTCGGGCGGAAACATCGCACAACGCGAAGCGATGGACCTCTACAACAACTCGCGAGGCCGTGAGATCGGACTCGCGAATCCTGACGCCAGCCCCGCGGAGCTTCAGCAAATTATCCAAGCTGAAATAAACAATGGCAATTTGGTGGTCGTCGAAACCAAAAACTCCACCGGCGCAGAACATGCACCGAAGCTCGCGAACAGCAATATTGACCAGGGTCGAACCGGACAACTTCCCGGCGTCGGACTCCCACTTCCCGGAAAGTAGTCGCATCGTGATCAGAAGCGGTATCGCAACTTCGGCAATCATCGCTGTCGCGGCCGTGTTGGGCACCGGCTGCCAGGCGGTCGAATCTTCCGACAGCAGCGCTCAGAGCTCGACGTGCACCACCAAGTTCCGCTTCGGAACTGCCGAGCCACTCGGTCAGATCAGCCGGTTCGCCGACCAGGCAAACTCTGCCGCCAGCGCCGGTAGCGCCACAACGATGCGAAGCATCGCAGCCAGTGCCGGATGGAACGACGGTTGGGACCGCGTGGTCGAAGTGCCCCAGGGGATCACGATCGACGAGCTCAACCGACGGACCGGCGCAGATTCTGTTTGCTGGACCAACACGCCGGAAGGGTCGGGTTCCGACGCTCCACAGAAGGGCTACTACCTGTTCCTCAATGGAAGTCAGCCAGTTCAATCAACATCCTGGTCCGGCAAGCATGATCGAGCGTTCGACTTCACCGGCATCGACCAAATCCTCGCGGACACACCGCTGATCGGTACCGGGCAGGGCACCCTTCGGCCTTCCTGACACACCAGCCTCGGTGGTCTTCAGAGCTTGGCCGCAGGCTAGCGGAGCCACGTCGACAACCTGCACCCCTGCCCGACCCGGGGTGAGCGCTAGCTGTTGCGGGTCATGAGGTTGTTGACGCCCGCGTGGGGGTGAGTTGAAGGGGACGAATCTTTCGGCGGCAGGATGGAAAACACCACATCCTCCACCCGCTCGACCGGAAGATCCGTCCGTGCTCCACCGTAACGCCCCGCTGTCCGTCGAGGGCCGTCGCCGCCTGGTCCAACCCTGCCAACACCGTCCGATCGCCCACGTCGCCGCCGAGATGGGGATCTCCCGCCAATGCGCGTCGAAGTGGGTGAACCGGTGGCGCCGCCACGGCGAGCTCGGCTTGCTGGACCGGTCATCGACACCGCATTGGCAACCGCGAGCCACCCCGGCACCGGTCGTGGCCAGGATCGAGTGCCTGCGCAGGGACAACAAGTGGTCGGCGCGGCGGATCGCGTTCGAACTCGATCGTGAAGGCACCGCGATCGCGGTCCGGACGGTGACCCGCCAGCTGGCGCACCTGGGTGTGAACCGGCGCCGCTTCCTCGACCCCACCGGCGAGAACAACCGGACACCACGCCGGATCGTGGCCCGCTGGCCAGGACATATGGTGCATGTCGATGTGAAGAAGGTCGGTCGGATCCCCGACGGCGGTGGCTGGCGGGTCCACGGCGCCGGCTCCGAACAAGCCAAAGCCGCAGCGCGAGCCAAGAAGCGCGGCGCCCGAGCCGGCTACGTCTACCTGCACTCCGCGGTCGACGGCTACTCCCGACTGGCCTACACCGAAGCCCTCGCCGACGAGAAGGCCAACACGGCCGTCAGTTTCATGCACCGGGCCAGGGCATTCTTCGCCGCCCACGGTATCGACCACATCCATCGGATCGTGACCGACAACGGCTCCTGCTATCGCGCCCACGACTTCGCGAAGGTTCTCCGCGGGGCCCGCCACCAGCGGATCCGCCCCTACACGCCCCATCACAACGGCAAAGTCGAACGCTACCAACGCATCCTGGCCGAGGAATTCCTCTACGCCCATGAGTGGAGCTCCCACCTGCAGCGCCGAGAAGCACTGCAGATCTGGAACATCCACTACAACTATCATCGCCCCCACACCGCCGCCAGGAACCGGCCACCAGCCAGCCGCCTGCACACCGGCGTCACCAACGTCATGGCCTCATACACCTAGCCACGAGTCCATCCGAGGGACGGATCGTCAGGTCGCTGCGCACCGCCATGCCTGACCGTCGACAGGATCCGAGGACTTTCATCTGCGGGTTGTGCGCTCTGCCACCCTCGGAATGGGCGACTGTCCGGCGCGGCATCGAACGGGGACGAGATACGCACACGATCGCTTGCCAGGCGGTATGGCAACAACCTTGCCAAGACCATCGTGTTCACTGCCCGAACGGCCGGTGCCTCACCCACTGATCACCACCGTCCGGTAAAGAGCTCCTAACAGGTTCTGTCGGGTAGCGGCGAGTTCTGTTGTAGTGCAGGATGTTTCGTCGTGGCAGCGCCGTGGATCGTAGACGACCAGCTGTGGGCAGTGATCGAACCGCTACTGCCGGTCAAGGCGGCGGGAACACCGGGCCCAGCACGGATGAACGATCGGCTTGTCCTGCAAGGGATTCTGTTCGTGCTGATCACCGGAATCGGGTGGGAGGACCTGCCCCAAGAGCTGGGGTTCGGGTCCGGGATGACCTGCTCGCGGCGGCTACGCGACTGGCAAGCCGCCGGAGTGTTCGAGGCCATGCACACCACGATGCTCGCCCACTGCCACCGCGCAGGATTGATCGATTTCGACCGCGTCATCCCCGACGGCTCGCACGTGCGGGCCAAAAAAAGGGGCACCGCCACCGGTCCCAGCCCCGTCGACCGCCGCAAAACCGGAGCGAAACACCACATCCTGACCTGCGGCAACGGCCTCCCACTCGCCATCGTGCAGTCCGCGGCCAACGTCAACGACCACCTCGTGCTACCCGAACTACTCGACCGAGTACGGCCGCTACGCGGACGCCCCGGCCGACCACGCGAGAAGATCACGACCCTGATCGCAGACAAGGGCTACGACTACCCCCGCGTCTACGAGGAACTCGAACGGAGGCGGATCACCAGCTACATCCCACGCCGCGGCACCCGCGACAAAGTGACCGCTGGCCGCTGGATCGTCGAGCAGACGCTGGCCTTGCTGCACCAATTCCGACGCCTGGCCGTCCGCTGGGAACGCCGCACCGACATCCATCAGGGACTTCTCGATCTCGCTGCTGCGCTGATCTGCTGGCGACGACTCAGCAATCGAACATGTTAGGAGCTCTTGGCGCACCCATTTGCGCAGGGTTTCCGCGGTCATCCCCAACCGCGCGGAGACCGCCTTCATCGCGGCCCACTCACTGTCGTAGTCGTCACGGTGATCGACGACCAGCCGGACAGCCTTGGCCTTGGTCGCTTCGTCGTACTTCGCAGGCATGATCTGCCCATCCTTCCCAAGTAAGAAGGTGGGCACCAAACCCGGGGCGGTTCAGTATGCCCGCGCAGCGCGAATGGGTGATCTCCACGTCGGCCGGATGTTCGTGTGGGAAACCGGTGCTGCCCACGGGCCGCGGTTGATTGTCAACTTCCCAACGAAGCGACACTGGCGCTCGGCCAGCCGACTCGATGACGTGTCCGCCGGACTACCCGCCCTGGCCGAGACGATCGAGCGGTACCGAATTCAGTCGATCGCGATCTTCGCACTCGGGTGCGGGCACGGTGGACTCGCCTGGGAGCGAGTGGGCCCCGCTGATCAGGACGGCATTGGAACCGCTCACCGCCACGGTCGAGATCAGGCTCTACCCGCCCGTGCCGTCCAAGTGATGGCAACCTCCCAGGATGTTTCGCCTTTGCTCAGGTAGGACAGGGTGAGCAAAGCTTGCCGACCGGGGGCTGAGCACTCGCCACCGCGACCTCAGGCCCTACGGTGGCGGCGGCTGCGTTCAGTGTTGCGGTCGTCACCGTCCCCGACGAATCTGGCTCAGAGAACTTCCACGTGTGCTGGGTCCGGCAAAGATTGCGGGCGCTCGTCGGTGTACCAGGCGTACTCGATACCGCTGAGCCAACCATTCTCGACCCACAAGATAAGCTCGCCCACAGGAGATCCGTTGGGATCTGTGACGGCGCCGTTGGCGAGGATCCCGTTAGCGGACCCGGCCGCCCGCGGAGCACCCGGGCGCACCACGAGATCGACACTCGGAGATCCAGGTCCCCACGTAGCGACGACCTCGGCATATGGGATCTGCAGCAGGTACTCACCGGCTCCTGCCCCGCCAGCTGACAGCAACTTGGTGACGATGTCCGATTCGATACCGGTCAGCGCTCGCGGCTCAACGGGTGTGTTGCTCATGACTCTCCTCGGATTCGGCGGTGCCATTAGGGAATGTATGCGGTGCCAATTTTGAATACCCCGTCTATCATCGCTCCGCGAATATGCACTGTCTCACCATTAATCGTGCGCACCAGCGGGTTCGAAGCATTATATACTCCATTCGGCACACCCTGGACGCTTTCGATGATCTTGGTCATTGTCGCCTCTTCACCGCCCAGCGATTTCACTAGATTATCCAGCTTGTGCTTCGGCACGAAGACGTGGCCCATCGCCTCCTTGTCGAGCGCGTAGTCCAACGAACTCTTGAGCTTGTCGCTTGCAGCCTTGGCAATATCGGCTGTGCGTTGCGCGAGCAGGTCGGCGATTCGCTGGATCTCTGCCCGACGGCCCTCCAGATCACCGCCTGTCTGGGCGACCTTGTCAACGAATTTCGCTGCGCGCTTGGCAGCGAGGACGCGATCGACGTAGGTCTTCATCTTCAACGCCAGTTTGCCCGCCTTTGCGGCAGCAATAGCCGCCGTCCCGAAGCCGGCGGTCAATGCACCTGCGATGATTCCGAGAACCACCGTTTCCGCGATCTCCTGCGCAAGATCTTTCGCCAGATCCACGAGTAGTTGGCCGAGCTGCGTCCGGAACTCGAGAATCGCGGATCGGTGCTCACGACAAGAAGTGGCAAGATCCTTGTAGAGAGTGAGGACACCTTCTGCGGACTTCTTCAGTTCACGAATATCCTCATCCACGTGTGCAGCGTCGGGAGCGGTTTCGCTCTCGAAGGTTTTAGCGAGCTGGTCCAGCAAAGGCGGCAGATTGCCCACGCCCGACTCACCGCCGAACTTCTCCCAGGTGTCGGCGGCGATCTGCAGATCGTCCGGTTCGCCGTCAGGCATCGAAACGCCGAAGTCCTCCAGCGCTGACACGGCGAATCCGACATCGTCGAACAGGCCGCTGCCGGGCCCGCCCGCAGCAGGCGGCGGCACCAAACATGGCGTCCACGCGGGAGCGAGTTGAGTCGGCTTCACCGGCTCCGGCCGTCCGGTGCCGGCGACGTAGTCGGCAAGCGCATGGTTGTAGCCGAGCTCTTGCAGAATATTCGAGTAGTTTCCCATCGCAGTGATGAGCAGTTCGGTCATGCTCATTGCGGTCGCGACGGTCGCATCATAGGAGTCTGCCCACGCCTTGGATTCACCGACGTTCCCGCCCATATTGGCGGTCTCGTTCAGGTTCGCCATCCGCGCCGAGTACACCCTTTGGTACTCGGTTGCGTAGGAATGTAGTGATGCCCCCGCCAACGAATATACGGTCGGGTCGACTACCAAGGTTGCCATCGAGTTCTACGCCCTGCCCAGCATCGCCAAGTTCGCCGCGATGGCTGCGTTGTATCTGTCGTGCGCATCCTGGACTACCTGCCGCATAATTTCGATCCCGTCGGCAACATCTGTTGCGCCAGTGTGCCATTCGCGAAACGCAACAGCTTGAGCATCCGCGGCTGCGCCAGTCCAGTTCTGCTGCACGGCGGACATACGCTGCTGCAACCCGTCGAGACTGTCGTTGAGAAAACCGATGAATCCGGCCACACGGGTAACGATCTGCTCGAGTTCCTCGAGATCGACGCGAAAGGGTTCGGCATTCTCGACCATCAGAACCCCGACAGATTGAGCGTCGCGGCCAGAGCCGAGGTTTCCCCAGCTAGTGCGCGATCTTGTCCATCGAGTGCCGCGCTTGTGACACCGAGTAGCTCGGCCATGGCGGCCAGCGCATCGAGGACGGTGTCGGCCCCCTGCTTGGTTTCGGTCCATCCAGCGCTGAACGAATCAGCGGAGATTCCGCGCCAGTTGGACAGCAAAGTCACTATGTCCGTGTCCAGCGAGGTCAGACCGCTGACGAGAGATTCTGCGACCTGCTGCAAATAGCGTCCCGCGTCGGTAACCTCGTCGGGGACCAAGGCGAAGTCGGTGCTGGTCGCATCGGGCTGGCTAGTCATGGGCAATTCCTCGAATATCACTGCAGTTCGTCATAGTTAGACGCGACAAGAGACCCTCAGGTTCCTGCCAGCGACGGTGTCGGTAGTCACAGTGCCGCGTACGACCTCACTGCAGCGGGTCCGCTGCTCCAAACCCGCTGCGGCTCACCCGGCCTGTACCCAAGCCACGGCCATCCGAGCCGCCGGACGGCTCGGTCCTGCGCTTCAACAGCGGCAGGTTGAGCATCGCGGATTTCGCATCCTGCGTCACGGACACAAGATCGCGTTGCACTGCCCGTGCGGACCTGATGGACGGTTCATCACCATCGGCGGCACGGTTCGGGATGCCGATACCGCGGCCAAGCGAATCAGACGTGCGGCCGAGCGCCGCCCCTGTCAGGCCGCGTTAGGTAGGGGCGGCTACGAGGCTCGGAGCTAACCTGTTGGCTGTTACACGACGCTGTTGGACGCAGCATCGCCCAGCGCGATGGCAGCGCGTGTGTCCCAGCGATAGCAGCGTCCCTTCCGCCGGAGGACTACCAGCTCAACGGTGTCCACCCGGACTGAGATCCGCTCAGGTGTCTGCCGCAGTGCGGCGACCGCAGCGATAACGTCTGCTGCGGCACGGTCGGTATTGTTGTACGCGATCCCCAGGTGAGGCCGGAACCGTGACGGCGACTCTCGTGTGCCGCGGGACGTCAGGTCCGGCGATACCTCGCCTGAGCACACAGGCAGGGCTCGATGCAGGTCAAGCAGTGGATCCCACGGGGCGACCGAGAATCTGATCGCGCTTCGAGATCCACTGAGCGGGCCAATGGTCAGATCGAACGGCTTCACCTCCGAAAGCCGCTCACTGGCACACGAAACCAGCGTCTCGACTTGCTCGTCGGTGACGGCAGTTGTGTCGCCGACACTTCTGAGCGTGATGTGGAGGCCGTCCGGTGGCACTGCGTCGATTCCGGTGAGGGCGAGTCCGCGCTGACATTCGGCGGCGAAACTGACCAGGTCCGGGTCACCGAAAGTCAGGTACCAGTAGTACCCCGCGCGTCCGGCTGGCCACTGCTTAACGCTCCAGTGGTCGCGCAGATGCTCGATCTCTGCGAAGGCCTCCCAGTCGTTGCGGGCAATGGCCTCCGGATCCGAGGTCGAGTCGGGCAGATGCCGGGGAAACGGGCCACTGGACGTCATCCCTAGTCGGCCTGCCTCTCGATGTCGAACGTTCGGGAGTGGATTCTACGGACCGTCGGCCGGGCACAAGGGGCTGCTGGACTTGACTGAGTGGGGATCCGTCGTCGGCTTGTGTGGACTGGAAGACCATTCGAAGTCATCTGCGCGCCTGCGCTTTAGCCGAAGTCGAACAGCGGTTCCGTAACGGCCGCACGGTGTGGTGCGAGATCATGGCAGACCAGTGCAGGTACACCGCTCCAGGAGGGTATGGAACCCGTGACGTCACCGAAGCTGCTGCGCGGACAGAACGTCCCACTTCCCGCCGACGTGCACCGCGTCGACGCCATCATCGGTTGGGCCGATGCGGCTGCGGACGTGGATGCCTCTGCCCTACTGCTTGGTGCCGACGGGAAAGTCCGCTCCGACGCCGACTTCGTCTTCTACAACCAGCCACGGTCAACAGATGGATCGGTGCAGTTCGACGGCGCCAGCGGTGCCGGCGAGGGCATGCGGGCCCGGATCGTGGTCGAGTTGTCGAGGGTTCCCGCCGATATTCAGACGGTGGCGCTCGCGGGCAGTCTCACCACGGGGAACTTCGGCGCCCTCGGCGGCCTGAGGTTCGAGATCCGCGACGCGACCGGACGTTGCCTGGCCGAGTATGTCGCCGCGGACGCGTCAACGGAGACAGCGTTCGTCTTCGGTGAGATCTATCGGCGCGGCGGCGCATGGAAGGTTCGGGCAGTAGGCCAAGGCTGGAGTTCCGGGCTCGCCGGTCTGGCAACGGATTTCGGAGTCGAGGTAGACGACGCGGGTGATGCGCCAGCTGCCGACCCGTCCGGATCTCTCATCGTCCCTGTGGCGTCTGCGCATGCAGCAGGCTCGCCGTACCAGCTGTGGAGTCGGCCGCGGAGCTGGCGCGACTGCGAACTCGAGGTGGCCGACGAACACCTGCCCGCGATCCGAAGCCTCCTGCCAGACTCCCTGCCTGAGGACGGAACCGCCCTGACCCCCGAGGTTGAGCTGATCCCCGAACCCGCTGGACCACGCGGCCCTTGGGCAATCTCGGTGCGCACTGCTGGACGCACGATCGGATATCTGGACGCCGACACCGCCCGGAAATGGGCCGGACCCATCAGGCGCATCGTCGCAGCGGGATTCGTCCCGACGACCTCCGGCAGGATCTGGTACACCGAATACGACGGATGGGACGGAACCGATTCGAGGGCGGCTGTTCAGCTCGGACTCGGCGAAGCGTTCGACGCGATCCCGCTGAACGAGCCACCGAAGTCCCCCTACACGATTCTTCCGCGCTCGGCCGTCGTCCAAGTGACCAAGGAGCACGAGCACTTCGACGTGCTCCGGAAATTCGTACCCGAGTGTGGGCACGGCGTACTGATCGTCACCCTGCACGAGAACGCACCCGACTCCGGGAAAGCGAAACCCCACGTGGAAGTGCGCATCGAAGGTCAGCGAATCGGTCAATTGACCCCGCAGATGAGCCAGCGTTTCGCACCGCTGATCCAGCATCTCGAGGCACGCGGCCTCGTCACGGCCTGCTGGGGCGACATCACCGGATCGCCCGTGGCTGCAAAGGTGCGCATCGACGCCGTCAAAGCCAACGAAGCAACGTCGCAGACACTGGACGGACCGCCCGTCACCTGCCCGCAGCTCGGCCCCGAACTACCCGACCCACTCGCCTACGACCTCACTGCCGCGGGTCCACTGCTCGAACCGTTGCCGCTCGTCCAGCCCGTATCCAAGCCATTGCCACCCGAGCCGCCGGACGGCTCGATCCTGCGTTTCAACAGAGGCAGGTACAGCTATGTCGCGGCACGCCGCGGTGAGCGCTGGGAGACCACGGCGTCCGGGATGGGAGGTGCGATAGACCAGGTGATGCGGTGGGCCGACCTCGGTGCGCGAGTACGGGGCTTCGACGTAGCTACGGGATTCGCTCCGGTTGCCCGCCGCGACGATCCCCGAGTACGCCAGTCGCTCGCTGTCGTTCGGTTCACCATCGGCGCCAACTACCTGGCGGCGATCAACATCTGCTCCAGGGGCAGCGAGGAAGGCGACTGGTACACGACGGTGACGGAGTCGGTATCACCCCTACTGCCCATTTCGGACTATGCGGGCTGGTCGGACATTCTGAGGTATGGACAGCACATCCAAGTGGTGTCCGAGTGGACTCCACTCCCCTGATGGACCATCCGCGGACGAATACTTATCGAACAGTGCGGATTTCGATACCGACCTACGCGGCAATAGCCTCGTATGGCGACATCCTCACCGCGCACAGCCCGTTTCGACTGCTCGCCGACATCCACGGGCTGCGTTGACTGCCTTCGCTTTGTCTCGGTCCAACGCCAGTGAGAGCGCGGCGGACCAGGTCAGTCTTCGAATAGCGTGCCTACGCGGTGAGGTTCCGCGGCCGTGGAGATGGGAGGCGTTGTAGGTGCGACAACGCTGCCAGGCCGCGCCGGACACGGTCGCACCGATCACCGCGACGAGCCCGGCGTGGGCGTAGGAGGTGACCAGCTCGGCGTTCGAGGTCCAGGAGGCGGACCGACGGCAAAGGGCATAGGTACCGAAACTGTCAGTGGCACAACGTATCTTGACCTTAGAGCTCCTAACAGGTTCGGCTCGGTAGCGGTGAGACACCTTGTGGTGCACGATGTTTCGCTGTGGCAGCACCGTGGATCGTGGAGGACGAGTTGTGGGCGGTTATCGAACCGCTACTACCAGCGAAACCGGCGGGAACACCGGGCCCGGCCCAGCACGATCCGAGGCTGGTGTTCCAGGGAATCTTGTTCGTGCTGTTCACCGGGATCGGGTGGGAAGACCTGCCCCAGGAACTGGGGTTCGGGTCCGGGATGACGTGTTGGCGCAGGTTGCGGGACTGGCAGGCCGCCGGGGTGTTCGAGGCGATGCACCAAGCGGCCCTCGACCGCAGCAACACTGCCGGGTTGATCGACTTCGACCGGGTCATGATCGACGGCTCGCACGTGCGGGCCAAAAGGGGGGCGCAGCGACCGGGCCGAGCCCGGTAGACCGTGCCAAGACCGGCTCCAAACACCACCTGTTGACCTGCGGAAACGGGTTCCCGCTCGTCGTCGAGCTCTCCGCGGCCAACCTCAACGACCACCTGATGCTCGCGCCCGTGCTCGACCAGGTTCGACCCCTCCGCGGACGGCCGGGGTCACCACGGCGCCGGATCAAGACCCTCATCGGCGACAAGGGCTACGACTACCCCAGCGTGTACGCCGAGCTGCGGAAACGCGGGATCACCGGCTACATTCCTCGCCGCGGAACCCGTGACAAGGTCACCGCCGGTCGGTGGATCGTGGAGCAGACCTTCGCCCTGCTCCACCAGTACCGGCGCCTGGCCGTCCGATGGGAACGTCGGACCGACATTCACTACGGATTCCTCAATCTTGGTGCGGCACTGATCTGTTGGCGACGACTCAGCAACCGAACCCGATAGGGGCTCTTATGCAGATGCCGCCGGAAACCGAACTTCGAGACTATCTCGTTCATCATCTTGATCTGATCGAGCCCGGCCTTCGCCCGGTCCAGACCAAGGAGTATCGCCTGCCGAACTCGGTCGGCGCCCACGGCCAGGTTGACATCCTGGCGAGGGATCGGCATGGCATGTGGGTAGTAATTGAGCTGAAGCGCTCAACGACATCCTCACGTCAGGCGTTGCATGAGGTCGCGAAGTACACAGAACTACTCCGCAGGGAGAAGCAGCTGGCCGCTGACCGAATCCGCGCGATCATTGTATCTACGGACTGGCACGAGTTGCTCGTTCCTGTTAGCAACATGGCGAGAGATTGGACCCACGACTTGCGCGGCTACCATCTTCAGCTGAGTAGCCAAGGAACACCAGCCCGCGCCGAACGTGTTTCGCTGCTTCAACCGTCATTCGAGCACCGCATATCACCTATTCATGTGATTTACACCTGTTCGACCGAGGCGAGCAGGAGAGAAGCCTGGCAGCTAATCAGCAGTCACGCGCGAACAATCGGCGCTGACGACATTCTTGCCGTAGAGTTCGCCAGGGTTGCGAATTTCAACTCTGCGGCATACCACTACGGAATATATCTCGCAATAGGAAGGGTCGATCGAACTGTCGAGAATTACACACTTGACGATCATTACGACGGCCCTGAACCATTCGCGGCCGAGAACCCAGCCGAGTACGACGCGCTCTGCAAGATTTGCAACTACCTTTCATATCATCGAACCGGGTTCGGCGAGCTCGAGGGAGCTGCACCCGGCAGCCTCAGAACGATCGCCGAAGACCCATCGTGGAAACTTGAAAAATATCATGGAACTGGCGCATTCAACACACTCGACGCGTATGAGGAGAGCGATCTGTTCCGCCTTCTTACCGGCGACGATCGAGGACAGAGCCAAATCCAATTCAGCAGCACCGCAAGCCCCGCGATCCGCTCACGTTGGAACGGGTTCAAACAGGAGGTCGAAACCAGTCTCTCCGGAAATGCCGCGTGGCACGCCATCTTCACCAGCTGGCTGAGCGATGCGGCTAGCCACGTCGGGGAGGGCGACGTAGCGTTGCACATATACAATCCTTGCGACCTTCTGCAATCCATTGTCACAGGCTGGCCAGACAATCTGGACAAGTACTTACCGATGGTTCAGGGAGTCGTCCAAGCCGAAGACGGATACTCCAATTTCATCTACGGACACCTGGCCTGGGACGGCACATCAACGGACCTACGGGACGCCGTCAAGATCGTCTACGGCGAAAGGCTAAATTGGATTGCCAAACGTTTTGGAGGTGTTACATGGATTGACGATGAACTACTATTAGAACTCGTAGGCCTTCGCTATGTGGCAACCGAGTTGGTAGGCGTCAACCCCTCAGGAGATCTAGCAGCCGAGAAGCGGATCTGGTTATTCGACGGCAAGAGCGCCCAGGTCTATTCGTCACGTCACCAGCCGCAGCACTTCGGACGGGCCCTCAATGAAATCAGCCGCAACGGACGCCTCTTCGGAGCTAAAGATTTCCTTAAACTTCACCATGCCAGCACCGAAGAGATCTTTCTGGATTACAAAGGCTGAGCCTGATCAACGGCGATCCTCATGGGGCAGGCCCGGGCTACGACCGCGCCGCGGCTCGTAATCAACATCCGGCGAACCGGCACGAGCGCTCGGCCAGCCGCTTCAAAGAACGTACGACATAAGGGTGTACGGTTGATGCAACATTTCGATGCGCTCAGGTGTCCACATATAGTAGGCTGAATTTATTTCTAGACAGCCTGCACGGCGAATCGCCCAAACGTTGCCGGATTCCAAGAAGTATACGATCATGTCGTCGGATGTAGCCGCAAATAGTTGGGTCGCAATGAACAACATATCGGTAGCTTGAGCATCGAGGATTCCGGTCTTATCCAATCTTAAAAATATTGATACCGTGGGCTTGAATCCGAATTCCCCCTCTATGGGGTCACCCCACGCTGGGGATCGGGCCGTGCTTAGTACTGCAACGGCACCTAATCGAGGTCATGTCCTCGTCGCCGGTAGTGGCATAAGCGGGCTTGATACTGGCGTCGGCGTCGCCAGTTCGACCACGCCCAGACCCGGCGTGAGCCGCGTGTGGAATCGAGGAGTAGCGCGATGATCAGGCGCCGGATCTCCGGTAGAGTGAGCGCGATCATGCCTTGCCCGTGGTGACCGATTCCCCTTTTGCGGCAACAGCTTTCGCTCGAACGAGCCAGGCATGGGCGAGCATCGACAAGGTGATGTGGGCATACCACGCCCGCCAGGAACGAACCTGGTAGTGATCGAGCCCTGCCTCGTTCTTGGCTTGCTGGAAACACTCCTCGATCCGCCAGCGTGAACCCGCGATCCAGGCCAGATCGGCGATGGTCGATCGACGTGGCCCGAAGCAGACATAGTAAGCGATCTCGTCCGGGTCGGTGATGCTGCGCCGGGCCAGCAACCAATGCCCACGACCGGAGGCCCACCCGATCCGGATCGGGACACGTGCCCACTCGTAGTCGCGGGGCCCGTGCGCGCCGGCCCCGGCCGAAACTCGCTGCCATGCCCGCGCGGGCAACGCGGCGACGAGGTGATCGGCACGAGCCTGCCCCATCCCGGTGGTGACCAGGGTGTCATTGCGCCGGGTCGCCAGCACGTGGGCGATGTCGTGTTGTTCGAGCCAGAACCGCAGATACTTGACCTGCCCATAGGCCTCATCGGCGGTGAACCAGCGAAACGGCACCTTCGCAGCCAGGGCGCGTTCGAGCATGCCCATCACCAGCCGGGGCTTGGTCGTGAACTCGATCTCGTCGGGGATGCCGGCGCCGCGGCAGCGTTCCCGGTCGCCGGTCCAGGACTCGGGCAGGTAGAGCTCCCGATCCACGAGGGCGTGACCGTGGCGGGAGGCATAGGCCAGAAATACTCCGATCTGGCAGTTCTCGGTGCGCCCGGCCGTGCCCGAGTACTGACGTTGCACCCCGGCCGAGCGAACTCCCTTCTTCAGGAACCCGGTGTCATCGGCGATCAGCACCGCGTCCCGGTCCTCCAGCCGGGAGATCGCGTAGCTGCGGACGTCGTCACGGACTCCGTCGACATCCCAATCAGCTCGCCGCAGCAACCGCTGCATTCCATCCGGAGCGACTTCACCGGACCGCTCGGCAAGGGTCCATCCGTTCTTGCGTTCCAACCCCGCGACCAGCCCGGTGACATACTCCCGCGCTCGCCCCCGCGGCTCCGACCGAGTGAATCGCCTACCAATCCGCTCGTGCAGCCGATCCAACTCCGCCGCAACAATATTCACCACCACGCAGGCAAGTTACCTCAACCGAGTGCCGTTGCAGTATTAGAGCTCCTAACAGGTTCTCACAGGTAGCGACGAGTTCTGTTGTAGTGCAGGCTGTTTCGTCGTGGCAGCGCCGTGGATCGTAGACGACCAGCTGTGGGCAGTGATCGAACCGCTACTACCGGTCAAGGCCCCGGGAACCCCGGGACCACCCCGGATGAACGATCGGCTTGTCCTGCAAGGGATCTTGTTCGTGCTGATCACCGGAATCGGGTGGGAGGACCTGCCCCAAGAACTGGGATTCGGGTCCGGGATGACCTGCTGCGTCGGCTACGCGACTGGCAGGCCGCCGGGGTATTCGAGGCCATGCACACCACGATGCTCGCCCACTGCCACCGCGCGGGATTGATCGATTTCGACCGCGTCATCCCCGACGGCTCACATGTGCGGGCCAAAAAAGGGGCACCGACACAGGTCCAAGCCCGGTCGACCGCCGCAAAACCGGAGCGAAACACCACATCCTGACCTGTGGCAACGGCCTCCCGCTCGCGGTCGTGCAATCAGCGGCCAACGTCAACGACCACCTCGTGCTGCCCGAACTGCTCGATCGTGTGCGGCCGCTACGAGGACGCCCCGGCCGACCACGCGAGAAGATCACGACCCTGATCGCGGACAAGGGCTACGACTATCCGCGGGTCTACGACGAGCTCGAACATCGGCGGATCACCGGGTATATCCCACGCCGAGGCACCCGCGACAAAGTGACCGCCGGCCGCTGGATCGTCGAGCAAACACTGGCGTTGCTGCACCAATACCGGCGTTTGGCTGTCCGTTGGGAACGTCGCACCGACATCCATCAAGGATTTCTCGACCTCGCCGCTGCGCTGATCTGCTGGCGACGACTCAGCAACCGAACCTGTTAGGAGCTCTTACGCGAATAAATAGCCCACGCCGAACCGAAACACCATCAACGAGGCTGGTCGCCATTGCCTTACCAGAAATATCGCCTGAGAAGCAAGTCGAGTCCACCAATGCGGAAATTTCGGACACGCTTCGATCTGTTGCGAGCGCCACCATGTAGTCGAGTGCCATCTAAGGCCTCATCAATCGGGGCCGGCACACCGGTAAGTGACCCCAACTTCTCTGGTGCCACCGCAACTCCAGTGCGTGTTGGAGAAACGCTAGCAATGACTTTGCAAGCATCCTGACCTCCGGGTGACCTTCCTAATACGCGAATACTGCGGAGGAGTTGGGTTCGAAAAAATACACCTTGTAACCTTGATGATGGCCAAAGAAGAATCGATTTTCGAGAGAGAGCGAATCGCCGCCCTGGCTGGCGACATCGATCGCAGCTTCTCGAGCTTCCAGCAATCTGGGATAGAAGATGTCGGTACCTTCGAACAGGTTTCCGGCCCTCCTGCCCATTACCTGCAAGAATGCAAGATACTGATCTGGTAGACGGAATGAACCGGCGCTGGAAGATACATCTTCCATTTCGCTGGCCGAACATCCCACGATCTCATCTTCTGACGCGACTCCGGAAGCAAACAATTCTTGACGCAGGTCTTTTATGTCTTCGACACTCCTACCACTGCACACTGGTTACTCTACCTTCACTCCGGGAATTGTTGTTCGCCATCGCGAACTCCGGGTCGCTGCTGGCCTTCAACCGGGCAAGTTTGCGTCCCTCTTCTGGTTGTGAGGGGCCTAACGAAAACATCCGACCTCCGACTTCCGAGCCACCGGCACCACCTCCACCGGCAGCGTCACCGATCGACCGCAGATAAGCAACCCGCCGCCCGGTGCAGGATTTCCACATCAACCTTATCGGAGGCGGTCCGCATTCAGCCTCTCCAGCACTCGATCATAACTATCTATGTACACTAGGTACGCATTTTCCTTGGGATCCCCCAATGATGTCATCAGATCAGCCAGTGCGTCACGCTCGGCCAGGCCGACCAAGATTTGATCTTTCACCAGGCTGGCGCACAGATTGTCAACCAACAGCGTCCACTCACCGACCTCACTGAAAGTTCGGCACTGCGCCAGCACTCCGGGCCGCAAACGGTCCGCGAATTGTTCTAGTAGCTCCCGGGAATCAGCACTAATCTTCGCAAATTCGGCCTTCTGCTCCGGAGTGAGTTGTCGCCGTTTACGACTCGCGCTAGGTCTATCAGCAGAGTCCATCTGTGGCACTTAACTCCTACTTGATCGGGTCGGCATTTTCGTCGTTCCTTTACACGCCGGGACCACTTTCCGTATCCGAATTCTTGACAACATCCTGAACCATCGCCGTCGAGGGTTCGGCATCGACCAGTGGCCTGGCCCTGCTGTGATGGGCCGTGGACACGGACTGCTACTTCTCGCGGGTCGGCGTCACCAGCTTCAGGAGGTCGAGCAGCTCCCTCGCATCAGCCAGCTTCTGGGGCTCGTTTTCGGGCGCGTCGATGTTCCAGTGTGCGATTTCGTTCCGGTACTTGGCGACCGCGCGCAGCCGTTCGACGAGGCGCGGCTGCTCGAACGGCCAACCCAGCCACTTCCATACCTCCGCCCTATCGAACAGGTACGAGTAGTTGCCCAGCGTGAGATCCTCGGGCTTCTCGACCTTCTTCTTGCCGCCGGACTGAAGAAGCTGCTGCGGCATACCGTGGATTGCCTGCCGCAGACGACGTTCCAGCTCCTCGAGCACCATGAAGGGGGTTACTCGCGCTTCGAGCTCGTCAGCGAGATCCGCCGCGGTCACGATCCCGGTGACCACATTCTCGGAGTCGACCACGATGACGAACCCGAACTTGCGAATGTCGTCCATGCGGCTGAACAGTTCCTGCTCACTGTGCGCAGCCGGCGGATACTGGGCCGCGCGCGCGTTCCACAGGTCGTCGGCAGCACCCGTGATCGACCTGTGCGCGATGCTCTCCCAGGTCACCACGCCGACCAGTCGATGATGTCCGTCTACAATAGGCAACTGCGACAGGCGTTTTGTCACCATGAGCTCGATCGCCTTGTGGAGCGAATCGGTCTTCTGGACCGCCACTACCGCCATCTGCTGGCGAACATTGCCGACCCGCCAGGTGAGGTCGTTCTTCGCGGTCTCTACGACGTCACTTCCGCTTACAACCGAGGTGGCTTCGTCGTCTTCGGGATCGTTCGCGACAACGGTGACGATGCTATCGAGCTGGACGGTGGTGAAGTCTGGGCGTACGGCAAGCCCATTCTCTTGCAAAGCCGTGCCAACCTCTTCGAGCGCATCGGCGGTTCGGCGACCGAATCCCCACAGCCCCAGAAGGTCTCGCACCGATAGTTGACGCGAGCCAGCCGCATCTACATCCGAAACCAGCGCAGCGATGTCGGCGGGTGCGGCGATGGCGCCGGAGTATCCCGGGTCGACTCCTGTCTCGGCCAGCGCCCTGACGCGCTCGGCCGCGTCTCGACGGCTCAGCTCGCTGACGGTGAGCAGTGTGCCCATGCTGTCTCGGAGGTCGCCGGAGATAGCTGCTCTTTCGACGGTGTTGAGCCACTTCACCGGCCGAATATGCCGGTATCCGACGGGCTGGTCCGCTCGATAGCTGTAGCCGCCCATGATCTGGCCGATTTCCACGACGTCCCGGTATTTCCGCGGCATCACGACGAAGTCACCGACCGCGATCTCGTGCAGGAAGCGCCAGATCTGATGCGCCCAGTTCTTCCGAGTCCGCTCGCTCTCAGCGGGATAGCACTGATCGAGCAGGGCGCAGAGGTCGTCGAAGGTCTCCAGGTCCGACAGATCGTGACGAACTTCGGACCACCCTGCGATCGCCGCCCCGATCGCCAATGCTGTTTCCTCGCGGTGACCATCCCATCCGCCGCGTACTGTCCACGCCCGCACTGTGTTCCCCTCCAGTCCACCCTGTGATGGCGCTATCATTCCATCTCGACGACGCATTTGCGTCGAGCCTCCCTCGATCACAGATCACTGATCAAGCTGTTCAGCACCGATTCCTCATGCACCGCTTGTTCGGCGCGTTCCATCGCAGCCTGCAGATCTGGGTCCCACGGTGTCGCGACTGAGCGTCCCGCGAGCGGAATGCGGGGTATTCCCGCTGAGACTGCCTCCTGATAGTCCCGGGAACCCATCCGCCATGGCTCGGCGCCGGGCGGCGATCATGCGGGCCGCGATCGCAACACCTGCCCAATCGAAGTCGCCGTGATAGCGGAGTGCGACGCGAGCGGCCAGCAGTTGCCCCGCCGACGAGGGGTTCCCGCTGAAGCAGGCCACCGGCCGATCGATTCCGGATTCGGCGATCCGCTGCAGGACCTGCGGGTTCTCGCAGCCACTGACGATCTCCCGAGTGGGGACCAAAGCACTCGGAGCGACGGCGAGCTCCGCCATGGTCATGTGGCTGACCAGACCGAGGTCGGCGCGCATCTGCATCATCCGGGACCACGCGTCTCGGCCTGGCGGCCGGAAGGCCCAGATCAGGACGGTACCGGAGATCCTGTCGACCGACACCCCTACTTGTTCCCACAGTTCGATTCTGCCGCGGGGCGTCTGCGGGTCCTCGACGCCGAGTGCGAAGCCCAAGCCGCGCAGAGCGATTCGGCCGGCGAGCTGGTCGGCGTCGAGGGCGTGCGAGGATCCGCCGACGGTGTTGGCCAGTTCGCCGAGCATTCGGCTGGTCCCCGGTTCGGCCAGCACAATCGCCAGAGCTCGTGCGGCCACCTCGAACTCTGCGACCGCGGAGTCGCCTCCTCGGACGAGCAGCGTCGACTGATGAAGCCATGAAATCCACGAACGGGCCCAATCGGCGGTACCAAAGCCGGTCGCATGCAGCGACCTTTCGACGCCATCCCACAGCTGGCGCACCGCTTCGGCACGCTCGAGGCGTTCCGAAGGGCGGTCACGGAGTGGCCCTCCGGTGAGGTCTGCGACGACCGGAACCAAACCTGCCTTTGCCGCGCTCCTTCTCAGCGCATCATCGAGCTCGGCCAGCTTCAGCCTGCGCTGTCCAGCGCGGATAGCTATCCCAGGCAGGCCCGACAGTCGCTGCGCTGCAGCACTATCCAGCTCGACAGTGACTGTGCCGACCGGCCGATGACCGTTGCTTTCCAGTCGCTTTCGGATCTTCTGCCAGACCTCCACCAACGAGGCATCGGCCAAGTAGGTCTTCGTCTTCGCGGGCATGCTCATGCGGACGACACCATCTGCATGTACGTCTTGTTGCGGCCGTTCCATTGAATCCAGGTGGGGATCACCGCGCTGCCGCCGATCCTTCGGATCTCGTAGATGTCGAGCGCGGGGACTTCGGGCACGGTGCCCCACAGCGCGTGCCCGGTCATCACGAAGTCGATATCGAGGCGCACCAACAGCCCCATCAGCTCTCCGATGGCTCGCTCGTCGACCTTGGCGAACGCATCGTCGAGGAGCACCAGGCGCAGAGCTCGATCGCCTTCCGGCAGGCCGGAGAGGAAGCCGTCGGCAGCGACGAACAGTGCCACGTACGAGACGAACCGCGTTTCCCCCTGGGAGATCTTGGCTCGTCGTGAGATCTGGCGCCGCTGCCCGGGATCGGGTCCGAGGATGGTCACCTGCACGGTGTGCCAGGACCGGTAGTCCAATGCGGCACGGAGATGTGCCGCGTAGCCAGCAGAGGAATCGGCCGTGTGGAGTTGTTCGACGCGGCGCCGGATCAGCCGGACCAGCTCCTCGTCGCTGTCTTCATCGCGGAGGTCGTCGACAATCCGGATGAGGTCCATGACGCGCCGCAGCTCAGGGTCGGTGGTGTCGAGTGCCCAGGCGATGGATACTCCGATGCCGTGACTGGTGCGGGTGCCGGACAAGCTCTTGTCCATTGCCGTCATCAACTCATCGGCCTGATCGACTCGACGCCGGAGCTCATCGGCAACGCCGCCGAGGACGAATTCGGTGAAGACCTGACGCTCCCGCTCGGAAAGCGCAGCACGTCCCTGTTCATCGCGCTCGGTCAGGTAACTGAGGACAGACGTGCAGTCGTGGTGTTCCTCAGCCCCCTCGATATGCACCAGGTAGGCGTCGGATTCCACCGATGTGGCGATGTCCAGTTGGCCGCTGACTCCTGCCTCGAACCGCTTCAACGCGGTGATGAGCGCATTCAGGTCGGCTGGTTTGGCGACCTTCCATGCACCACTGGCAGTTCTGACGACTTCGCGGATGCGTTCCAGATCCGTGATGTCGTCGATGCGTTCCACTGAGGTTTCGGAGGCCGCGGCGGCCAAACCGGGCAACCGCAACCGTGCGTCGTAAGCAGCAGTGGCCGTGCGCAGTTCACTGTGTCGCCGCTTCACCGTGGCGGCCGTCTCTTCTCGGTCACGTTCAGCCACTGCCAGTCGGCGAGCAATCTCAGTCTCGCGACTGCGCTGATCAGCCAGCTTACTTTCGGTGTCCTTCAGAGCAGCGGTGCTTCGTTTGAGTTCGTTCGTCAGCTCCTCCAACGTGAGGTCGAGTGCAGCGTGCCTGGCAGCAATCTCCGCCGCCTCGGTCACCCAGTCGGACCTGCGCCGTTCGGCCTCGCTCTCGGCCGCGATCCGCTGCTTTCCCGCCCCGGCGAACCGCGAGGGGAGATCGCTGAGCTGTCTGACGGCATCGACAACGTCGGCGATCCCGCGTTCCAGTTCCCGGCAAGCTTCTCGGGACGCCGTGCACAACTTCCTGATTTCTGCCAGCGTGTCGGCTGCGACAGGCAGGTCCGCACTCTCGCACAGCTGACTATGGGTGTGGAACTCGACGCTCCACACCTTGCGTGCCGCCACGGCCGCTTTCCGCTGAGCCAGCGCGTCGGCTTCGGCCTTGGTCGCTTCCTCCTCGGATGTGCGTGCGGCCTGCCGCTTCAGCTCCAGACCGAGAGTGCGCGGAGCCGTGACCAAGTACGCGTCGAGAGCGGTGCGATGCTCATCGAGCTCGACGATGAGCGATGCACGGCGCGCCTCCGCGGTTTCCAGTTCGGCGAGCTGTGCTGTGATCTCTTCCAGTTCTCTCGCGCGTGCGGCGGCTCTCGCCGCAGCGCCGATGTACCTGGCAGCGGGCTGGCTGTGCCGGCCAGCGAGAACTCCGTTTCGCCAGCTTCCGTCGGTGCCGATCGACGCCACACTCTCGGGATCGTGCAACCCGATACGGTTGAGAACCGCCTCGACCACCTCTACCGGAACACTCGTGGCAGAGTCGGGACGCAGGACTGCCGAGATCGGCGAGCCACAGACCGCTGCCGACGCTGTCAGTAGCACTTCGCCGTCCACGGCGCTCAGCGTCGCGTCAGCGGTGACCGTTGCGGTGAGAAGCCCCGAGGCGAGCAGCGCTGCCTCGATATCGGCGCGCTCTACCGGGTTCACCTGCGGTTGGAAGTCGACAGCCACGCAGAACGGAACGCCGGAATGCTCGGTGTGCCACGGCCCGTACGGGGGTTCAGGATCGCGTTCGGCTTCGAGGTCGGCGCGCCGCTTCGCCAGCTCGTCGCGCTTGCCGTCGTCGGCACGCTGCTCATTGGTCAGGGCCTGGCGGCGCAGCGCCAGCTTCTCCTTCGTCTGCCCGGCCACGCGCTCAGCGGTGAACGAGAGCTCCGACAGGACGGCGTCGTCAGGATCGGCATCACCACACAGCGCTTCGTTGTCAGCGGCGAGCACCTCGCGAATGACCGCGGGCCAAGTGACGTCCGGCAGCAGGCGAGCGGTTTCAGATGCCGAAACCCATTCGCGCCATAGCCGATTCAACAAAATGGCCAGTTCATCGCGGGCGTCGGCATCTGCGATAGCCGCAGCCCTGCGCTCTTCCGCGGCTCGAGCAGCCTGCTCGGCGCGATCCTCCTGATCATTGACCCGACCGAGATCACGGTCGAGCCGGTGTGCCTCGTCGGTTCGACGTTCGACTACTTGTCCTCGCTGGAAAGCCGCCTCACCGCAGCGCGCGGCCGCATCGGCAACCACCCGAGGGTCTGGCGGGTCCAAGGCCATTGCACGCAGGACAGGCCTCGTTATCGAGACCGGCGGACCATCCAAAGTATTCTGGATAGTCGCAGTCGGCGCGGGCCCACTCTCTTGGTCGCAACTGATCACGTCTGGAAGTTCACCGAGACCGAGTCTCGAGGCGATCAGCCGGTCTTTGGCGATGCCGAGGAGCTCGGCGGCCATACCAACGGTCTCTGCCACCTTGTCGATCTGCGCCGTCATGGCGTCGGCTGCTTGTTGCTCGGCCGATCGAGCCGACTGGGCGGCGTTCAATGCAATCTGGGCGGTGGAACGTAGCAATACGAGCCGGTCATCCCGCAGTTGCAGCTTCTCGGCGTCGGCAAACTCCGGTCGTTCTTTCAGGACCTCGATGGCGCCGACGAGTGTTCCTCGCTCCTCTTCGTGTTCGCTGATCTTCTCAGCAACCGTCGTGGCGCTCTGTGCCAGGGTGGCGACCTCGTCGTCCGCTTCCGCCCGTGCTGTCTCCGCCGTGTGGACCGCGGCCAGACACGACTCCACTGTCGCGGCACCCTTGCTCAGCGTTGTCGCCGCGTACCGCTGATAGACCTGGTGGAAGGCCCGCACATGCTCGAGCGTTTCCGACAGCCGTTGCTGGGCATACCGTGTCTCGGACAGGTCGTCGAGCCGCTCGCCGGCGGCATCGAGCATCTGCTCGCTCAGCGGCGGTAGCGCATCGGACAGAATCTGTGGAAGTTTTCCTTCGTCGATGCGGTTGCCGACATCGGGTGATCGCAGCGTGTGCAGCAACTGCATCAGGCCGGTGAACCGGTCACGCCCGGTTTCGCCATGTAGGCCGAACACCTTGGTGCGCACAGCCTCCCGATGAAGATCGGCATCGCCGACCCTGGCGGCTCCGACAAGCTCGATGAGCTTCTCCCTGGGCATTGGATCACGGTTCTCCCCGATGAGAATCAAGTCGTCACCGACGCGGAGATCGGTCGTGAAGAACCGGACCTCACTGCGACGCGCGGAGGCGCTGTACTTGATGTGCGCGCCGAGGGTGAGGTATTCGCCAGGGCGGGAGAGTTCCAGCCACAGATAGCCCACCCGGTTGGTCTGAGAACCGATACCGGTGTGCATGAGCTCGTCCAGGCTCACCTTCTGCGAGCCGGTGGCATCCATGCGACGGCGGTCGGCATCGAGCAGGAACGGCAGCAGCATCTCCAATGCTCTGGACTTCCCGGAACCGTTACTGCCGCGCAGGATCAGCCGGCCACCCGACATCGTGAATTCGGTGTCGATGTAGTGCCAGACGTTCACCATCCCGGCGCGCGAAAGCCGCCACCGGTCCTCGAAATGCTTCATGGCCAGTGCGTTCATGGCATGCTCCTCATTCGAACGCCAGCTGGGTGCCGGTGGAGTTGGGCCTGGGCCGATAGCGTGCCGCGGCAGCATGGAGTATCAGCGTGTCCGGTGTGGTCTGGGCCAGCCGAAGCGAGACAAGCAGCTCAACAGCATCGTCTCGCAAAGTCCTAGGCGCTCCGGCGTATTCGCTTCGCCAAGCCCGTCCGTGCGCACGTAGCAGGTCGGACACCACAGAGTCGACCAGCGGCCAGGTGAACTCCATCGCCGCCGCATCGTCATCGACCGAATCGAGCAACCCACTGATCAGCAGCAGAGCAGCCTGCTTGACCGTGCCGGATCCCGGAAACTCTATGTCCGACAGCGCACCACCCGGGTCGTAGCCGAGCGCACCCTCGGCCCGCACCTCCAGCACCAGGCCGAACGCGTCGCTCAGCATCCGGGTGAGCTCGGATCGTTCGCGCGAAAGGACATCGAGCTCTTCCGGTCCGAGATCGGACCGCAGCACGACCGGTTCCTCCACGAGCCGCCGCCGGAGCGACCGGCGCGGAGCATCAGGTTGGGGCGCAATCACATCGGCGGATGCGGTACCCGGTCCGATCGACTTGACGAGCAGGTGCGGCAGGAGCGGGCGGCAGATCGTCAGCAATGCCTCGTCACCCGATTCTCCCCATTGCGCCAACGTCCCGTCTACCTCGGTCAGCACACCCCACTCGAGCAGAACCGCCAAGGCGGCCACCAGCTGTCGGCGATCACCGATCCCGTCCGACAAGGGAATTCCCTGCTGGGCGGCGTCGGTGCGGATCTGCGTAACCAATGTCGACAGCAGGATCTGCTCCCCAACTCCAGGAGCCAACAGAGCTGCTCCCGCAAGTGCGAGCATGGTGTAACCCCGGGCGCCGAATCGTGTTCCATTGCGACGAGCAAGGCTCCGTGCGGCCGCATGTTGATCCGGCGGAAGTTTGGCAAGGCGCGCAAACCCCGACTCCACCACCAGGTGATAGCCGATGTTCACCGTGAAAAGCCGTCGTAAGGCGGTCGAATGCTTGCGAATCAACGCCATTGCTTCCGGGGCTCGTGCCGCGGTCACGATAGGAGTTCGCAGCAGGATCCGCGCGGCTTCCCGTATTTCCGCCGCGTCCTGCTTATCCGTTGCGAGAGATCTATCCGACGTCACCATCGCGTTCTTCCCCCCAGGCTGGTGCTGCAGGACGGCAGCTGAGCTGAAACCCGTGGACGATCAATGAGCCGTCGGGAGAGTTGACTGTCGTCGACCCTCCCGGGGCAGCGTGAAGCACCACACCGAGGTCGTGATTGGTGATGGTGGTTGTGGCGGTAGCGAGTAGACGGGCAAGCTCATCCAGCAATGCCGTCCGTGCCTGTGGTGACAGGTGAGCGCCGTCGAGATGCCCGGCCGCAGACAGTTCGGCAGCAACCAGTGCATTGCGTTCCGCTTCCATCCGCGCGGCAGCTTCGACGGCCGCGCGATCACCGCTGATGTCGGGCACTCTCGCTGATCGTCCCTTCGCAGACCGAGTACCGCGCTCCCGCAGAGAAACCGGAACATCAATCGGATCGGCGGTAATCCACGATGTCATCGGACCGACGCGGGGGTCCGGCTCCTCCGGGCCGAGGGACAGATGTCTGGTCGACCACACGCCGAAGGCCGCGGTGAAGATCTGGTGAGCCTCGTCGTCGCTGGAATGCTGAAACCAGCCGGCCAATCGCAGCAGATCGGCGCGGCGGGAAAATCCGGTGGAGGTCGAATGGAGCATTCGCTTGGCATTGGCCAACAGCTGCCCCAGCGCCTGACCAGCCGCGGCTCGCAACTGCTCCGGCCCGGAGTCCTGCCCCGATCCGGTGTACCACTGCTGCAGTTGCGCCCAGTCCGATCGACTCCGGCCGCCCGCCCTTTCGACAGTTGCCAGCTCACCCAGCTCGAGCCGCGCCACTGAATCGAGGATGGACAACAGTTCGTCGAGGCGTTGCGACACGAGTGCGAGACGTTCGGCGATCAAGGGCGCGTGGCGGTTCACATCAGCGGTGATCAGATCGACATAGTCGAGGAGCAGGCCTTTGAATTGCGCGTACTCGTCGCCGTACAGGTCGAACCGACTGAGCACGGCCGCGATGTAGGCGTAGAAGTCTGTGACGCTCGCAGTGAAGAGCCGCTGATTGTTGAAGATCGTGGTGACAACGCCGGCCAGCTTGTCCGCCCGGTCAGCCGATCGCGGCAGTTTCGTGATCGCGACGACCTCAGCAAGGGAGTCCGCGATCTCACCCAGCAACTCCCGCGCGACCTCCCGAGCGCCGTCCGCGGCCTCCATGATTTCCACGGCACCCCGATGCACACGGCCACCCAAACTCGACACCTGATACCGGGAGCGAGCACGGAGGTAGTCCTGCACCGAGCTCACTCGGGCGTCACGCAGCGAGGGGACCAGGTTCCCCCAACGGACGAGCTGCCTGCACCTGGCCTCAACCGTGTCCGAATCCAGAGATAGACCCTCACGATCGAGCATCTCGACCACGGTCGCTGCCGACATGTCGGCCAACAGCGAAGCAGTGAACCGCGACATGATGGCGATGTAGTCCATCCGTTCATCTGCGGCCAGGTACCGGAAAAGATCGAGATGGGCCGAGGTCTCACGCGGATCCGTCACGAGCTAGACCTGATCATGTGCTTCGTCCAGGCAATCCGATCCGAAAGACACGTCCAATCGGAGCTGCCGAACCAACCGCTCCATCTCCTTCTCCCATCCGGGAGTCCCACCCCCCGCACTGTGAATCGCGGTTCGCACCGCGGCTGTACCGCGAGTACAAGCTTGGAGCAGGTCGTCTGCTCGCACCTGCAGTTCGACCATGATTTGGCCCTCGCGGTGGTCAAGCCGGGCGGACGAGATGTGGTCCAGTGTTTTGAGATTGGACCACAACTCCTCGATATGGGCAGCGAAGTCGGCTCGATCTTTGATGCCGTCAGCACTGATCGAAGCTCGAAAGCACACCGACCACGCGCGCTCAGGGGAGTCACCTCGATCCATGAGATGTCGCCGCACCCGAGCGCCGACCGCGTCGAGTCCAGGTGCCCCACTTATTGTTTCGGATTCGAGCCGCACGCGGTAACCGAGTACGTGCATCATGCGCGCCAAGCTTCGCAGAGTCAGATTGCGCCTGCCGCTGAGCCGCTGGCTCACTTCGGTCGGCGTCACATCGAGCAGCTCGGCCAGCCGCTTCTTACTCATGCCCTTCGCATCCAGTGCGCCGTGCACCATCTCCGTGGCCGACAACAGCAGACGCTCCTCCGCGAACAGCGCCTCTGCCTCCGGCGTCCGCCGGAACCATGTCGTCATTGCTCTTGCGCCTCCTTCCAGATCCCCCGTGCCCGTTCAGCCTGGCCGCATACCTTGCGGTCCGACGGCTTTACAGCGCCGTGTGTTGCCACCCAGTCCTGCCGCGACCTGATCACGTACAGCCGATGCCCCGACCTCGTCTTGATCTCATGAACTGGCGGCTCGCCGTTGCATTGCAGCGGGCGCATCTCCTCCGGGCTCCGCAGGAAGCCCACCTCCGTCAGCCTGTCCAACCTTGCTCGGAACTGGGCCTGAGGCCGGAGCGGTAGGTCGCCCAACCAGGCCGAAGCGAGGCATCCGCGGCCCGGCACCACTACGCCGAACACCGTCAGTGCGCGACCTTCATAGATGACCTCCAGCTCAAATGAAGACATAACTTCACTTTCTTGGCAGTGTACTGCCCCGATCCAGTAACGCGCGAACTCTGACGCAAAGATGTGACTGGGAGCGAAACCCGCTGCGATCCCCCGCTGCGATCGATACCGTACTTGAACTCCCGCGGCCCGACCAGGGTCAGTTGCCACCCAGTTCCGCACGGCACTGCTCGACGGTCTTCACGGCGATGCACTGCACCCAATCCCCCTGGATGTCACCGGAAGTCGGCGGTTCGCCGCAGGCGCGGCCGCAGCGATCGGCGCCGATGACCGGTGAACCATCCGGCCAGAAACAGCCGTTCGCACCGCACTCGTAGCCGCGACCGTTCGAGGGCGCGCCGGACTCGGACTCGGCGTCGAGGTACTGCTGGCCGCCACGGGTGTCGAAACACCATTGGGAATAGCGGGTGCTGCCGTCGCTCCAGACAGCCGGCCCGGGCGTACCTTCCAAGCACTCGACCGGGTAGGGCTCGGGCGCACTGGTCGATACCGGCTGTTCAGCCGGTTCAGTCGGTGCCGGCGCCACGGTCGAGGCCCGTAACGGCTCCGACATCTCGAGCGAAGGTGATGACAACGGGCCAGTCACCGACGGGAGTGCCGACCCCGAGGTCGATGGCGACTGGATCGGGTCAGCAGGGGCCGAGCAGCCGGCCAACAGCAGAGCACCACCGAAAACGAGAGCCGTCCAAGTAGGCCGGATACGCATACTCGCCACCCTTCCGTCGCGCGTCGTCCAGTTCCCCCAGCGTAAGCGTCGCTGAAAACATCGTCAATCATTGCCATGCTGTCGTAAATGCTTTAGCATCAACGCCGACGCGGTGGTTCGCGTCGCAGAATCTTCCGGCCGGAATCATCTGGTCGACTAGCATCCGACAGACGTGGCGGACAGCGATGAGCAGCCACTACAGCTGACTGAACACCCGAGGAGCACACGTGGGGGCCTTGCTTCCGACCCTGCAAGCCGAGCGGCTGCGGGAAGGGTTGACCGACTACCTGACGACAACCTTCGCGCTGACCGACCCGGATACGCAGGGCGCTCTCACGGACTTCATCGGGCACCCTCGCGACGGAATGTTCAAAGGCCCCTACGTACGACTGCGCCTGCCGTTCGCCCCCGCCCGCGGCAACTGGGGAATGCACCTGAACTGGTGGCCGAAGTACTTCGAGCCCTATGGACACCAGGCAGCGGCGTTCGAACGGCTGTCGAGCAAGTTTCATCGGCGACCGCAGCCGACGTTGGTCACCACGGGTACCGGCTCCGGTAAGACCGAGTCGTTTCTGATCCCGATCCTCGATCATGTGCTCCGGGCCAAGAAGGCCGGTGTGGCGGGGATGAAGGCGCTGATCATCTATCCGATGAACGCGCTGGCCAACGATCAGGAGCAGCGGCTGGCGAAGATGATCACCAGCCACCCGGAGCTCGCGGGGGTCACGGCCGGTCTCTACACCGGGGAGCAGTCCTCGGGTGGGCGGACACTCGTTTCGGAGGCGGGGCTGATCACCGATCGCCGCCTCATGCACGATTCGCCGCCCGACATTCTTCTCACCAACTACAAGATGCTCGACCACATGCTGCTGCGTTCGGACCGAGCGCCGATGTGGCGGCAGTCGGCGATTTCGTTGCAGTACGTGGTGCTCGACGAGTTCCACACCTATGACGGCGCGCAAGGCACCGACGTGGCGATGCTGTTGCGTCGACTCGGCCTCACCCTCAAATCTCATTGGACAACGCAGTCGCCGGTCACCGCGGAGGACCGGGAGCGGCCGCTGGGCAAGATCACGCCGGTGGCGACGTCGGCGACACTCGGGTCCAAGAGCGAGCCGACGGAGATGCTGGACTTCGCCGAAACGGTGTTCGGGGAGCCGTTCACCAAGGAGACCTTGATCGGTGAGACGCGGGTCGATGTCGAGCAATGGCTGGGTAACCGGAGCACCTCGCTGGACCGAACGTTCTCGCCGGTCGAGCCGGTGCTCAGCGAAGCTGTTGCCGAGCTGGACCGTGCCGCGGCGAAGGCACTGACGAACAAGCGGCTCACCGCTGCGGTTCTGGCCACCCTGTTCCGGCATACCTCCGACATCGATGATTCGCCCGAACGGATCGCGGCCGGGCTACACAAGCTCGACGAGTCCGAGATGCTCGATCTGGTCAAGAGACACGGGACCTTCGCGCGCATTCTGCGGAGCGCGCTCGACGTGACCTCGGTGAAAGAGCTGGCCGCGACTGCGCTGCCTTCTCTCACCGGTGAGCGGGATCTCGGTCGCAGCCTCGCTCAGCGCGAACGCTATGTCGAATATTTGTTCGCCGCGCTGTCACACATGCGCGCCGAGGTCGGCCGCTCCGCGCTGAATGTCGATGTGCACCTGTGGTTTCGGGAGCTCTCCCGGGTCGACCGGGCTGCGGCAGCCACGCCACTGTTCCGCTGGCCCGATGACGGCGCGCTCGACGACACCGGCACCGACTACTACCCCTCGCTCTACTGCCGCCACTGCGGCCGCTCCGGCTGGGGTGTCCGGCTGGCGCCGACCGGTAGCACGCTGGATACCAGCGATGAGGACATCCGCAGCCATCACGCCTCGGGCGGTCTGCGGTTCCGGGCTTTGATCTCCGCCCCTACCGAAGCCGAGCTCGACGAAGCGGTCGAGGGTTTGCGGTGGTTCCGAGCGGACGACAGAGAGATCGTCGATCAGCGGCCCGAGGCAGACAGTGCGGAACTGCTCGATGGCCGTGTGCTGCCGGTGCTCTTCCTCAGCGGGCCGGATGCCGACGAGAACTCGCGCAAGGATCTGTGCCCGGCCTGTGGCGCCGACGACGGAATTCGGTTCCTCGGTAGCGCGATCGCTACCCAGCTGTCGGTGGCGCTGTCGAATCTTTTCGGCGACGCCCACCTCGACAACGGCGAGAAGAAGGCCTTGGTCTTCACCGACAGCGTGCAGGATGCGGCGCATCGCGCTGGTTTCGTCCAGGCCCGGTCACACACGCTCAGTCTGCGCTCCACGCTCCGAAACGCTCTGGGCGACAGGGTCAGTGGCGAGCAGATGCTGACGCTGTCAGAGTTGCGTGACGCCGTGCTCGAACGCGCGGGCGAGGATTCCGGTCGGCGCTATCACCTGCTCGCGCCGGACATCGTCGAGCACGAGGCGTTCGCTCCGTTCTGGCAGCCCGACACTCCGACAGCGCTGCGACGCAAGGCCGCCAAGACCGTGGCGCGGCGCGTCCAATTCGATATCGACCTGGAATTCGGTCTGCAGTCCCGGCTCGGCCGTACGCTCGAACTGACCGGCAGCGTGGTCGCGGAGGTGGATCTCGGTTCGCCACAGCGGGTTGCCCAGCTCGGCACCACCGCGCTCGAACGGACCGAACACCAGCTGGCATTCTCCGAACCCGACCCGGCAGCCGTCACTCAGTGGGTACGCGGTGTCGCGGAGCGGATGCGTACCCGCGGCGCGATCGCACACGAATGGCTCACCACCTACGTCGAGCGTGATGCCAATCGACGGTGGGTATGGGGCGGCCGCCCCAGGGGCCAGGGGATGCCGGCGTTTCCCAAGGGCCGACCCGCACCGGCCTTCCCCGCGGTGGGCGGGCGCACTGTCCCCGAAGGGTTCGACCCGATCACCGCATCCTCGTCGTGGTACGCACGGTGGGCTGCGCAATGCCTGAATGTCTCACCCCACGAGGGCGGATTCCTGGCTCGAGCGCTGTTCGATGTGCTCGCCGAGGATCGAGTCGTGAACACGGTCAGCACCGAAAAGTCGCTCACCGCATATCAGTTGACGCACGACACGGTGATGGTCGGCATTCCCGACGCCGACGGGCTGAGCGAGATGAAGTACCTGCTCGTGTGCGATGTCTGCCAGACCCCGACGCCGGGCAGTGCAGCCGTCATCGATCAGCTCGACGGAGCCCCGTGCCTGCTCACCCGGTGCCCCGGCCGACTTGCCAGGGCGGCCAAGCACGACAACTTCTACCGCGGCCTCTACGACAGTTCCGAGATGAAGCGGGTTGTCGCGCGCGAACATACCTCGCTGCTGCCGACCAAGACGCGACTCGAATACGAGACGAAATTCAAGACAACAGCCTCGGACCCCACGGCGCCGAACGTGCTCGTCGCGACCCCGACGCTGGAGATGGGTATCGATATCGGCGACCTGTCCACGGTCATGCTCGGATCCATGCCACGGACTGTGTCGTCGTATCTGCAGCGGGTGGGTCGTGCGGGTCGTCTCACCGGCAACTCACTCGCGCTGGCGTTCGTGCGCGGCCGGGGCGAGCATCTGCCGAAGCTGGGTGACCCGACCTCGGTGATCCAAGGCGATGTACGTCCGCCGGCCACCTTCCTCACGGCCGAGGAAATCCTGCAGCGCCAGTACGTCGCGCACATCGTCGATCGGCTCGCGCGTAAAGCAGGCACCGAGGATCCCGGCAGCGCTACCAACGTGCTCGCGAGCTTCGACGAGGGAACCTGGATGGGCACGCTCATCGAGGTCGCCGACGACGACGCCGATCTCCTGCTCGACGAATTCCTCGGCCAGTTCGGCAATCTGCTGGGCGAATCGACGACCGCGAGCCTTCGGGATTGGGCGACGCCACCGGGACTCGGCGAGCACAGCGGGCTCGGTGCGCTGCTGCGCGAAGCAGTGCATCGCTGGAACCGTGACGTCAATGAGCTGCGGTATCGCCGCACCGCTGTCGACGCCGCCCTCCCCGACTTCGAGCAGCGCGCCGCCTCCCCCGCCGCGACCGACGACGATCGCCGCGACCTGCGCACGGCGCGCGGCACCCTGCGACTGCTCTCCAAGAGCATCAACGACCTGACCAACGAACACTGGGTGGGTGTGCTCGAGCGCTACGGCGTGCTGCCCAACTACACGCTGCTCGATGATGCCGTCTCCCTCGACGTCGGCATCACCTGGATCGACCCCGACACCAACGAATACGCCGAGGACACCGCCAGCTATCAGCGCGGGTCACGGGTCGCGCTCACCGAGCTCGCACCCGGCGCCACGTTCTACGCACAGGGGCTGGCCGTCGAGATCGACGCCGTCGATCTCGGGGCAGGCGAATCCGCGATTCACACGTGGCGGGTCTGCCCGTCCTGCGGTTGGGCCGGGATCAGTCACGGCGCCGACCGCACGCCGCCGCCGATCCAATGCCCGCGTTGTCACACCGGCGCCATCGCCGATGTGAGCCAGCAACTGCAGGTGGTCGAAATGGCAAAGGTCTCGGCCGAGGTACGGCGCGACGAGGCCGCGATCAATGACGGTAGAGACGAACGCCGTCAGGAGTCGTTCACCGTCCTGACGGCCGCGGATATCGACCCCGCCAATATCACCAAGCGCTGGTTCGTCGCCGAGCAGGATTTCGGCGCGGAATACCTGCGGCGCATGGATATTCGCTGGTTGAACATGGGCAGGCGCAATTCTCAGGGCAGCAAGCGCCTGGTCGCCGGCAACACCACCACCGGTGGGCTCTTCCGGGTCTGCTCGGGCTGCGGACAGCTCGACAAGGTAGCCGGCCGCAACGAGCCGCACGAGCACCGAAGCTGGTGCAAGTACCGAAAAGCCGACGACGAGAAGCACGTTCGTGAGATCGCACTCGCTCGCACCCTGCGGACGCAGGCAGTGCTGCTGCACCTGCCCGGTTGGCTCGAATACGACTCGTTCGCCCACCCCAGCCTCAGCGCGGCCATCCTGCTCGGATTGCGACAGGTGATCGGTGGCTCGCCAGAGCACCTCGATGTCACCGCGATCACCGATGCGTTGCACGCTCCCAATCAGCGGGCCCTGCTGATCCACGACACTGTGCCCGGCGGCACCGGCTACCTCGCCGATTTCGCCAACCCTCGCCAAGTGTGGGAAGTGCTCGCGGCCGCTCGCGATGTCGTCAAGAACTGCGACTGCACGGATCGGTTGGCGTGCCACAAATGCCTGTTGCCGTTCGCCCCACCACGGGAACTCGACAAAGTCTCGCGGGTCACCGCCGCCAAGGTGCTCGACGATCTGCTCGCCTGCCAAGGCGGGGAACCGGATGCCGAGCGATGGCTGGAAACGATCACCGAAGAGACTCCGGCGGAACCGATCGACAGCCCTGAATCCCCGCTCGAGCGGGAGTTCTATAAAGCGTTCACCGAGCGGTTGACGACCATGGGCGCGACGATCACCGAACGGCCAGGCACCTACGGACCCACCGCGACGATCAAGCTGCCCGGCACCAAGATTCGGACCTGGCAGCTAGAGCCGCAGGTGCTGATGGGCAACAGCCAGCCCGACTTCCAGCTCCGCACGGGCGACCCCGATATCCCCATCATCGCGCTGTTCGCCGACGGACGGAAGTACCATGCCGTGCCGCACAACAACAGAGTCAGCGATGATGCACGCAAGCGCGAGATCTTGCGTTCGGGCGGTGTTCTCGTGTGGGCGTTCGGCCACGACGACCTTCGCCGGTTCATCAGCGCCCAGCCGGAGCGACCAGGCTGGTTCACCGACAAACTCGCGGGACTCACTCGCAAACAAGGCAATCTGCGACCGGCGCTGTTCAATCTGTTGCAGGCCGACCCGATCACTCAGTTGATCGAGTTCATGGTCGACCCTGATCGGGATGCCTGGGCCGCTGTCGGCCGGTGGCTCCCCTTCATGTTCTTGCAGAACGGCAAGACCAAAGGCGACAGTGAAGCCATCGGCAGCTGGGCGCTGGACCTGATCAACGGCACAGGGTCACCCCTCAGCGAGGGCGAGTACAACTGCTGGTCCTACACCGATGGTCCGTTGGCGATCACCGCGGCCGTGCCCACGAACATGAAAACCATCGACGCGGTCCTGGCACTCGACGACCGCGACGAAGCTCTCGAAGTTCGCGAGGGGCACGCGTGGAAGGAGTGGCTGCGACTGTCCAACTGGTTCGGACTCGACGGGCACACCATCACCACACGCACACTGCTCGATGCCAGCACCGGCACCGGCAACGCCCAGGCAGAGGTGCAGGGCAATGCTCCGCGCACCGGAACCCCCCGTGCCATCGCGGTCGAACTCACACCGCAGTGGCAGGAGCTCTACGACGACACCATCTCGGAGGCCGAGCGCGAACTCGTTCTCGGCCTGGCTTCGATCGGTGCACCGGTGCCGGTACTCGGTGTCGAAACCGATCGTGGCGATGTCATCGACATCGGCTGGCCGGACGCCCGAATCGGGGTCCTCCTCGGAGACCCGGACGCAGCTCTTACGATGACTGAACAGGGGTGGACGATCTGCCCGGCTGATCCGGCCGAACTCGTCGACGCGCTGAAGACGAACGGGGTGATGTGATGGCGCACATCGTGATGACCAGCCAGCGGAAGTCGGGTAGCGACCTCGACGGTCCGGTCAAGCGGCGAGCTTTCGATTTCCTCGACACGCTGCAGAACAGTGAATCCGCGGCGATTTCCCTGATCGAATCGGTTCCTGGCGCGTGCGACGAAAGAGTCCGCGTCAGCCGCATCGGGCTGGGGCACACAGCAATTCTTTTCTCGGTGACGCCCACCGGCGGCGGTGAAGCCTCCTATGTCTACATGGGCGCATGGCCGGATGAGGCAGCCGCAGGATTGGCACCCCGGGCGGGTCTGCAGGTGAACCCGGTCAACGGTGTGCTCGACCTCATCGTTCACGAAGACCAGCCCGTCGCGGTGAGCGCGAGCCCTGATAGTGCTCGTACCCACAGCGATTCCGGGTACCTTCGGAGATTGGGATTCACCGCCGAACAGCTCACTCAGGAGCTCGGCCTCGATGCCAATCTCGTCGATCGTGCGCTGGCCGCCGCGGACGACCACGTGATCAACACGATCGCCGCCGACGTCGACGGGTGGCAGGGCGACGCACTGCTCGAACTGGCCTGCGGCGTCGGCATCGACGACATCCGCGAGAAGTTGCGACTCACCGAAAATCCCGTCGATCCGTCGCTGGCCGAGGACGACCAAATTCTGCAGGCACTCGAACACCCCGCCAGCCAGATCCAGTTCAACTACATCGGCGACGACGCCGACGAACTGCGGCGGATCATCGAGGGCGGCAGCTTCGCCGCCTGGCGTACGTTCCTTCACCCCGAACAGCGTGCCTACGCAGATAAGCACTACAACGGCGCATTCCGGCTGTCCGGCGGCGCGGGCACCGGCAAAACCGTCGTCGCGCTCCATCGGGCCCGCAACCTGTGGCGGCGCAATCCGAACGCCCGCATCGTGCTCACCACCTTCAACCGGACACTCGCCCGCCAACTGCACGCCGACCTACAGACCCTCGAACCCGGTATCACCATTGCGGCGAAGCCTGGCGACATCGGCATCTACATCGATGGCGTCGACAAGCTGGCCAGTGATGTGCTCGCGCGCGGCCGCGAGTTGGCACCGGTCGCCGAGGCGGTTCTCGGCAGTGCCTCAGAGCTTTCGCCGCGGCGCACCGACACCCTCAAGGTGTGGCGAGAGATCACCAAGTCGGTGGATACCGACCTGGATCCACGACTGGCCACCCCGGCTTTTCTCGACAACGAATACACCGCGGTGGTGCTCGCGAACCAGGTCACCACGGTCGCCGACTATGCGAAAGTCGCCAGGGCTGGACGTGGCGTACGGCTGAACCGGTCGCAGCGAATCGCGGTCTGGAAGCTCGTCGAGGCATTCCGGCGCCGCAGCCGGATGGACGGCACCGTCAGTTTTCCGGAGGTACTGGCCTTGGCAGCCGAGTACCTCCGGCGGCGCAGCAATGCGGGTGAGCCCTTCATCGCCGACCATGTGATCGTGGACGAGGCCCAGGACCTCCATGCCACCCACTGGGCAATGCTTCGCGCCCTCGTCGCCGAGGGGCCCGACGACATCTTCATCGCCGAGGATTCGCACCAGCGCATCTTCGGTCAGCCGGTGGTGCTCGGACGGCTCGGTGTCAAGATCGTCGGACGCTCACGCCGCCTGACACTGAATTACCGGACCACCGCGGAGAACCTCAAATTCGCCGTCGACATTCTCTCCGGCGCCGACTATCACGACCTCGAAGAGGCCGAGGAGTCCACGCACGGATACCGCTCGGCGCGCACTGGTCCCGAGCCGACCCTCCTCGCGTGCACCTCGCTGGCCGACGAGCTCGACCAGGTGGCCGCCCGCGTGCGTTCCTGGCTCGATGAGGGTGTCGAGCCGTCGAGCATCGCGATCCTTACGCGCGGCAAGAACGACCGCAGTCAGTTCGTCCGAGCGCTGGGCGAACGTGGCATCGAGGCACGCGTACTCGACGACAACCCGGCCGGGCCGGGTCACGTGCAGGTGCTGACCATGCACCGCTCCAAAGGCATGGAATTCGCGAAGGTCGTCCTCGCCGGGGTGGACGACGCGCATGTGCCCGCTAAATCGGTACTGAACGAGGCGCCCGAGGAAGAACGAGCCGAAGCCGAGTTGAGGGAACGGTCGTTGTTGTACGTCGCGGCAAGCCGTGCGCGCGACGAGCTGGTGGTGACGTGGAGCGGGCGACGTTCGGTGTTGCTCCAGGGTGTTCCGCAGTAGTCGCGTTCAGCCGACTCACACATATTTACCTGCAAGAACTTCGGCGCACGGTCGCCGATCGATTGAACTGAGGTGTGCCGTGGCGACCGTCGTATTGGCGACGAACAACAAGTCGATGCCGAAGCTCGACGGATCGGTCAAAGACAAGGTCTACGACTTCTTCGAGAAGGTCCGGGCCGACGACACCGCGCCGGGGCTACACATCGAACCCATCAAGGGCTCGGCCGACCCCCGGGTGCGCACCGGGCGTGTCGATCTGAACTACCGCGCGCTGATGTTCCGCATCGACGACAGGTTCGGCGATGCCACCTACATCTACCTCGGGACGTGGAAGCACGACGTGGCCAACAAACTGGCCGAGAAGTCCACCCTGCGGGTGAATCCGGTCAACGGTGTACTCGAAGGGATTGTCGGCGAACTCGACGGCAACGCTGATCGCAAGAAGCGATCGGTCGTGCCCGATCCACTCGGCGTGCTCGCGGCGATGGCCGCGCAGCCGGCTGTCGGCTATCTCAGCCGCGCCGGGTACGTCCTCGAACAGCTCACCGACCGCCTCGGTCTCGATAAGACGCTGGCGACCGACGTTCTTGCCGCACCGGATCAGGACAGTGTGTTCGCTGTTGCGCAGACCACCGAGGTCGCCTGGCAGCAGAACGCGATCCTCGAACTCGCGGTCGGCCGTTCCATCGACGACATCCGTGACACGCTCGGCTTCACCGAGCGGCCGGTGGACGAGACCCTGGACGAGAACGAGCAGATTCTTGCCGCCCTGGAACATCCCGCCACCAAGATGCAGTTCACCCTCGTCGACGACAACGACGAGCTTCGCCGGGTGATCGAAGAAGGCGACTTCAAAGCCTGGCGCACCTTCCTGCATCCGAACCAGCGCCGGTTCGTCGAGAAACAACAGCGTGGCGCCTTCCGGCTCTCGGGTGGAGCCGGCACCGGGAAGACCGTGGTCGCACTGCACCGCGCCCGGTATCTCGCGAAGCAGAATCCGGACGCACGGATCGTGCTGACTACCTATAACAAAACCCTCGCCAAATCACTGCTCGATGACCTGCAGGCGCTCGATACCTCCCTCACGATCGCCGAAGAGCCAGGCGACCCCGGCATCTACATCGCCGGAATCGACAAACTCGCCGCCGCGCACCTACGGCGCAACAAGGAATGCGACGCGGCATTCGCCACGATCTTCGGACCCGGAACCTCGACCCGGCGGGGACGAACGGTCAATTCCGACTTCGGCTGGTCGGAAGTGGTTGCCGCAGTGCAGAACACTCTCGATCCACGGCTGAAGCATCCCGCGTTCCTCGCCGCCGAGTATGTCAGCGTGGTGCTGGGCAATCGAATCACTACCCAGGCCGAGTACCTGAAAGTTCCACGCGCTGGACGGGGCGTGCGCCTGAGTCGGCCGCAGCGAGTCGCTGTGTGGCAGCTCGTCGAGCAGTACCGCAAGCTGGGGCGCAGCGCGGGTCGCCTCAGCTTTCCCGAAGTCCTCGCACTGGCCGCGGCGGACTTGCAGTGGAGAGCCCAGTCGACGGGTCACACCATCGCCGACCATGTGATCGTCGACGAGGCGCAGGACCTGCACGCCACTCACTGGGCGTTGCTCCGTGCGCTAGTCGAGGAGGGGCCCAATGATCTGTTCATCGCCGAGGATTCGCACCAGCGGATCTACGGCCAGCCAGTCGTCCTCGGTCGGCTCGGCATCAACATCCGCGGCGGACGATCGAGCAAGCTCACACTCAACTACCGCACCACCGCACAGAACCTCCACTTTGCCGTGAGCATCCTCGAGGGCGCGACCTATCGCGATCTCGAGGAAGGCGAGGAATCCACCGCGGGCTACACCTCCGCCCGCCTCGGCCCCGCACCGCGACTGGTTCCCTGTGCTTCGCTGCTCGAGGAACTGACTGCGATCGCCGATCAGCTCGGAGAATGGATCGCCGACGGCATCGCTCCGGCAGACATCGCGGTCCTCACGCGCGGTGCGCGCGAACGCGACCTCATCGTGCGCGCACTCAACGACCGAGGCGTCTCCGCTCAGGTCCTCGATGACGACCTGCCGACAGGAGGACAGGTACAGGTGCTGACGATGCACCGGTCCAAGGGCATGGAATTCCGATGCGTGGTGCTCGCCGGGATCGACCGTGACCACGTACCGTCACAGCACCAGCTGCGCGGTGTGCCGGAGGAGGAACTCAGCGAGGCCGAGCAGCGAGAGCGTTCGCTGCTTTACGTGGCGGCCAGCCGGGCGCGTGATCAGCTGGTGGTGACATGGAGTGGCCAGGCCTCCGAACTGCTGAAGAAATAGGTGTCAGGCGCTCAGTCTGCTTCGACAGGTGGTTCCAACGCACCCGAAGTCAGGCCGGTGCCGATCAGATCCGCGGTTCGTTGGGCCGCGTCCGCAGTGTGTACAGCGGCCACACGCAACCGGTGCAAACGGCGGAAAGCCTCCGCGTACGGTTTCTGTTCGGCCAGTGGCACATTGGGGATGCGCAGGCGGGATGGGTCGAGGCGGATGGTGGTTGCGCCGACCATGGCCGCGGAGTTGTCGGGGCTGCCGACGAAACCCGCGAAGAACCATGGGTCGATGCGATCAGGGTCGGTGCGAAACACAAGAACACCTGCCCCCGGTAGCGCCCCGACATCGTTTCCTTCGGCGACTCGGGATCCCTGAGCGGCGCCGTGGTCATCGCGGATTCGGGAGACAAGAACATCGCCCTCACGGATCGGTTCGGTGGAAACTTGGACACCGGGGCCGGTGAGACCGGAGGCATTGCGGCCCGAGAGCAGGTCGCGAGCGGAGAGAACAGCGCGAACAGGGGCCTCGGGAGCTGCGGGTTCCGTTCGGGTGCCGACTATTCGGACGGCACCACCGCGTTCAAGGTCACTCACGGTCGCGGTCCGCAGCGAGTCACCGCTGCCGGCCGGCGGCCACACTTCCAGGGCGGCGGCGGTCTCGCGGAGCTCGGTGAGGTGTTCACCGAGCAGTGCGACAGCGGCATGCGCCAAGGATGCGACGTTGCCGGTGTCAACAGCAGCGCGCACTCGTCGTGCGGGGGTGAGGTCGACGTCGTCGTCGAGGATATCCGTCACGCGAACAACAGCGGTCAGGTCGGCAATCGTGGCCGCTTCGGTGTCTCCGTGGTCGAACGACCGCCAGGAGTCGGTGAGGCGCCCGGCAAGGATCTGCCACTCCGGCGGTCTGCCGCCACGTTGGGGAAGGCGGGCGGCGTCGGCGAACAAGATCGAATCTTCGAGAGCGGCACGGTCGGGGCGTCGCAGGATCCATATCTGCAGACCGATCTGGCGCGGCGTCGATGCGCCTGCCGGCAGCGCAAGGACTGCTCTGAGGGCGCCCGCGCGCAGCAGTTCCATCCGAATTCGCCGGCCGGACGTACGCGAAGCGACCGCTGGAGGTAACAAAACGACTGCGGTGCCGCCGGGATGCAGGTGGGCGACGGCGTGTTGCACCCACGCGAGCTCGGACTCGCCGCGCGGGGGCACTGAGTATTCCCAGCGCATGTCGAGCGCGAGCTGGTCGGCGCCCCAATCACGTTGCGCGTAGGGCGGATTGGTGATCACCGCGTCGAATTTGTCGCCGGGGAACGCGTCAGCGAGCAGGCTGTCGCCGGTACGAATGTCGACCGACGCCCCGGGCAGCTCGCTGCGCAGCAGAGTTGCTGCACGCGCGGCCTGAACCGGTAGGGAATCCTGGCCGGCGAGCACGGTCGCACCGATGCGCGCTGCCTCGATCAACAAGTTTCCACTGCCGCATGCGGGATCGAGAACGCTACGAGGTGCCGGCTTGGACGAGGCGGCAACCAGATCAGCCATGAGTGCAGCGACGGGATAGTCGGTTGGGTAGACACCGGTGCTGGGCACAGCGTCTAGACCGCGTTCAGCCAACACGTCGAGCGTTTGTTTGAGGCCGACCGCCCCAACCGATGCAGTTACAGCGACATGCACCGGCGAGCTGTCATCACCGATCTGTCCCATGAGAGTAGGGACAGCGTCGGGATCGACATCGGAGCGCAGCAACGAGCGCAGCCGTTGTACCGGCGAATCCGCCGACGGAACCCCGCGCTCACGGAGCCACTCCTGCACCGCGCCCAGGTCGAAGACGGGACGGGTCTCGGTACCGCCCGAAGTCGGGGCGGGAAAGTCCGCATGTCTGCGGCGCCAGTTGCTGACCGTGGCCCGCGTGACGCCGGCCAATCTGGCGATCTCCGCTGCGGCGACCGTAGGCGATGTGTCGGACATGAACCTCCTTCAACCCACCACCCAGAGGTGGTCGTCAACCCTCAAAGTAACACGACCATGTTGACGATGTTTTCACACGGTTGCACCAGCCAGCACTGAAAACATTGTCAATCCCTTGTCGGCGGTATGACCTGACTGCTACGGTTACTGATATTCGGCGACCCTCGCTGCCGAAAGCAGCGAAACCCGTTGCACCACCACAGATTTCCTTCAAAGGCCCACTGAGGCCGCTATTTGTCATGCCTTCGAATGCCTGAGGAGAGCGCATGTCCACCCGTCGACAACGTCGCAGTCGTCGGCGCCAACACCGCGGCGCACCCACCTTCGCACTCCGGCATGGGGACGATCTACTCACCCGACGTGCTCAGATCCCGACGACCAGATGCTTGCATGGCAAACGCCGCTATTTCACCCGACTCGACGCCGAGGTCGTGCTGGCCGGCCTCCGCCGCGATCCCGCCCGGCGTGAGAAGCGTTCCTATCAATGCCCCACGTGTCACGGGTGGCACCTGACCAGTCAGACCCTCGAGCAGTACACCGCCGAGCGGTACGCACGCCAGTCGGCCCGAACCCAGACCCAGCCGCCGATCACTCCCGCCGAGCCGCATCGGCCGGTGCCGCCGCCAACGCCGGCTGACGTGGCCGTTCGGCTCGAAGGCCACAACACTGCCCCGGTTCCGCTGCAGCAGAATTCGGCGCTGCCCCTGCTGCGCGAGCTTCTCCGTCGCATCTGGCGACGCCTCGCCGGACGAACCCACTGATCGACCCGCTTCTCATCGACATCGCCGAATCCCATTGGGCCCGAACAACTGAGAGAACCACGATGACAAATCCGCAATACCCAAATCCGACTCGACCTCGCCCGCCCGCTCAGAACAATGCACCCAAGGTTGTCGCGATCTTGGTAGCCGCGATCGGCGGGCTCTGCATGACGGGTCTCGTGATCGGCACGGTCGGCGGGATCGTTTTCGGTGGCGGCTCGGACAGCACACCGACCAGCGGCCTCCCGGCCGCCGCGACGACGCGACCGCCATCGATGGCTACCAGCGCCGCGGCCCGCTACGACGTCCCATCGACGGACAACCTCGCGACCGAGCTCACCGTCATCGAGAAGAAGTGCTTCGGCTCAGCCGGGTGCAATTTCAAGTACGAACTGCGGGTGGTGACTACGCAGCCAGTCGCCTTCGACCCCAGCAAGACGTATCGGGTGTCGATCGTCATCGACGGCGGCACGAGCTGGGAACGGATCCATTCCCTGGAAGTCAGAGGCTCCAAAGCCGATGTCGTCAGCGGGAGCGTCAGCTCCGACACCCTTGCCACCCCGACAGCGGTCATCGAATCGGTGACCGCACGGCCGTGAATCGTTCCCCCCTACACAGTTCAGGAGAACCAGTGACTCAGCCCAACGAAAACGAGAAGCTCCCCGCCGCCTACGACGCCCACCAGCCCGCTGAGGCGCCTACGCCGCCACCACTTCCCGACCCTGCGAACTTCGCGCCACTCACCACTCACCGGCAGCCGTCATACGCGAACCAGTACTTCACCGATCCCCGTTTCGCTCAGCCGCACTCCGCCATGCCGCAACCGCACCAGGTGTATCGGCAGGCCTATCAGCCGCCGCAGCCGGTGATGCCAGTTGTCAACGTCACGCAGAACAATATGAGCGGTGGCTACGTGCAGGTCCGGAGAGGCCCTAACCATGGATTGCATCTGATCCTCACGATCGTGTCGTGCGGATTGTGGGCACCGATATGGATCCTGGTCTGGGTCATCGATGCCATGGGGCGGAAATGACTCTCCGCTGATCGGCGACACCTCTTCCCACACGCTCCGGAGCAATGCTCTGCGACTGCGAGGCGTCGAGGGAACTGCGTTGCAGCCGTGGACTGCTACCGGATATCCGCTCAGACTGCACAGCCTGAGCGTGCGGCTCAGCGGCCGTTCGGGCGAGGGCCGCTTCGCGTCGTTCGGAGATGCGTGAGATGCCGTTCTATCGGCCGTTGACCGACGTGCCGAGCGGGGCCTTCTCGCGAGGAGCTTCGCGCACAGATCGAGCGTAAGAGGCGAGCACTGTCTACTGTTCGAGGGCGGTGCTTGGGTCCGCGGATCGCCGTCGGCGGCATAACGCAAAAAGGCCCTCCAACCATAGGTTGGAGGGCCTTTCGCAATGATGTTCCGGCGGTGTCCTACTCTCCCACACCCTGTCGAGTGCAGTACCATCGGCGCAGGTGGCCTTAGCTTCCGGGTTCGGAATGGGACCGGGCGTTTCCCCACCGCTATAACCGCCGTAACACTATGAAACTAGACAGCGCTCCCTCGACTCCACCCGAACCCCACAAGTGGAGCCCGAATAGATCAGGTTTGCTGCAGTGTCTGTTGTTTCAGATACCGCACAGTGGACGCGTAACACCTTCGATAGTAAGCCCTCGGCCTATTAGTACCAGTCACCTACACCAGTCACCTGGCTTCCAGTTCCGGCCTATCAACCCCATGGTCTGTAGGGGGCCTTAACCCATCAAGTGGGAGAGAAACCTCATCTTGGAACAGGCTTCCCGCTTAGATGCTTTCAGCGGTTATCCCTTCCGAACGTAGCCAACCAGCAGTGCTCCTGGCGGAACAACTGGCACACCAGAGGTTCGTCCGTCCCGGTCCTCTCGTACTAGGGACAGCCTTCCTCAAGTTTCTAACGCGCGCGGCGGATAGAGACCGAACTGTCTCACGACGTTCTAAACCCAGCTCGCGTGCCGCTTTAATGGGCGAACAGCCCAACCCTTGGGACCTACTCCAGCCCCAGGATGCGACGAGCCGACATCGAGGTGCCAAACCATCCCGTCGATATGGACTCTTGGGGAAGATCAGCCTGTTATCCCCGGGGTACCTTTTATCCGTTGAGCGACACCGCTTCCACTTGCCGGTGCCGGATCACTAGTCCCGACTTTCGTCCCTGCTCGAGCTGTCACTCTCACAGTCAAGCTCCCTTGTGCACTTGCACTCGACACCTGATTGCCAACCAGGCTGAGGGAACCTTTGGGCGCCTCCGTTACATTTTGGGAGGCAACCGCCCCAGTTAAACTACCCACCAGGCACTGTCCCTGAACCAGATCATGGTCCGAGGTTAGAAGTCCAATACGATCAGAGTGGTATTTCAACGACGACTCCACCTGAACTGGCGTCCAAGTTTCACAGTCTCCCACCTATCCTACACAAACCGTACCGAACACCAATACCAAGCTATAGTGAAGGTCCCGGGGTCTTTTCGTCCTGCCGCGCGTAACGAGCATCTTTACTCGTAATGCAATTTCGCCGAGTCTGTGGTTGAGACAGCAGAGAAGTCGTTACGCCATTCGTGCAGGTCGGAACTTACCCGACAAGGAATTTCGCTACCTTAGGATGGTTATAGTTACCACCGCCGTTTACCGGGGCTTAAATTCTCAGCTTCGCGCCTAAACGCTAACCGGTCCTCTTAACCTTCCGGCACCGGGCAGGCGTCAGTCCGTATACATCGTCTTACGACTTCGCACGGACCTGTGTTTTTAGTAAACAGTCGCTTCTCTCTGGTCTCTGCGACCCCACCCAGCTCAGACCGTAAAGATCGTCACCAGATGTGGTCCCCCTTCTCCCGAAGTTACGGGGGCATTTTGCCGAGTTCCTTAACCACAGTTCTCTCGATCGCCTTAGTATTCTCTACCTGACCACCTGTGTCGGTTTGGGGTACGGGCCGTGTACCAACTCACTAGAGGCTTTTCTCGGCAGCATAGGATCACTGAATTCACCACAACGGCTACGCATCACCTCTCAGGCTATATGCAACACGGATTTGCCTATGTTGCGCCCTACAGGCTTACACCAGGTATTCCATCACCTGGCCCAGCTACCTTCCTGCGTCACCCCATCGCTTACCTACTACAGCGAAGGTCCCGTGCAGCAATCATCCCTCTCACCCGAAGGCTCGATAAGACAACATTTGGACAGTTAGTACCACTGATTCGATATTTGGCGCGGATACACGGGTACGGGAATATCAACCCGTTGTCCATCGACTACGCCTGTCGGCCTCGCCTTAGGTCCCGACTCACCCTGGGCGGATTAACCTGGCCCAGGAACCCTTGGTCATTCGGCGGACGAGTTTCTCACTCGTCTTTCGCTACTCATGCCTGCATTCTCACTCCCGTGGCCTCCACAGCTGGATCACTCCGCTGCTTCCACGGCCACAGGACGCTCCCCTACCCATCCACACACCTGGCACTTTTAAGGGTGCAGGCTAATGTGTGAATGCCGCGGCTTCGGCGGTGTACTTGAGCCCCGCTACATTGTCGGCGCAGGATCACTTGACCAGTGAGCTATTACGCACTCTTTCAAGGGTGGCTGCTTCTAAGCCAACCTCCTGGTTGTCTAAGCGACCCCACATCCTTTTCCACTTAGTACACGCTTAGGGGCCTTAGCCGGCGATCTGGGCTGTTTCCCTCTCGACTACGAAGCTTATCCCCCGCAGTCTCACTGCCACGCTCTCACACACCGGCATTCGGAGTTTGGCTGACTTCGGTAAGCTTGTGGGCCCCCTAGGCCATCCAGTAGCTCTACCTCCGGCGTGAAACACGTGACGCTGCACCTAAATGCATTTCGGGGAGAACCAGCTATCACGGAGTTTGATTGGCCTTTCACCCCTACCCACAGCTCATCCCCTCAGTTTTCAACCTAAGTGGGTTCGGGCCTCCACGACGTCTTACCGTCGCTTCACCCTGGCCATGGGTAGATCACTCCGCTTCGGGTCCATAATGTGCGACTAGGAACGCCCTATTCGGACTCGCTTTCGCTACGGCTACCCCACACGGGTTAACCTCGCCACACACCGATGACTCGCAGGCTCATTCTTCAAAAGGCACGCCATCACCCCACGTACAAGTACGAAGGCTCTGACGGATTGTAAGCGCACGGTTTCAGGTACTATTTCACTCCCCTCCCGGGGTACTTTTCACCTTTCCCTCACGGTACTAGTCCGCTATCGGTCACCAGGGAGTATTCAGGCTTACCGGGTGGTCCCGGCAGATTCACAGCAGATTTCACGGGCCCGCTGCTACTCGGGTATCACTCACGAGAGCCAACATGTTTTCGTCTACCGGACTATCACCGTCTATGGCAGGCCGTTCCAGACCACTTCGACTAACACATTGGTTTCTTACTCTCGCTTGATCCGGCAGAATCAAGAAGAATGACCCCACAACACCCCAAACGCAACCCCTGCCGGGTATCACACGCTTGAGGTTTAGCCTCATCCGCTTTCGCTCGCCACTACTCACGGAATCACTGTTGTTTTCTCTTCCTGTGGGTACTGAGATGTTTCACTTCCCCACGTTCCCTCCACACACCCTATATATTCAGATGCGGGTAACACGACATCACTCGTGCTGGGTTTCCCCATTCGGAAATCCTCGGATCTCAGCTCGGTTGACAGCTCCCCGAGGCTTATCGCAGCCTCCTACGTCCTTCATCGGCTCCTGGTGCCAAGGCATCCACCGTACGCTCTTAAACACTTGCTAACAAAGATGCTCGCGTCCACTGTGCAGTTCTCAAACAACACACCCGAAGAAGCCTCGTTCCAAGACCAACTCAGCGTTACCGCCGCGGTATCGAGGAAAACCCCTTCGAATCGTTTGCTTTCGCCTTGAAAGACACTCGCGTGTTCTTTCAGGACCCAATAGTGTGTCGGTATACCCATCGCGACCAGCCACTGAGGACCGGTCGTACGCGATGAAAGTTGTCAGTGTTCCACCCATGAGCGTCCGCCGGAAGACGATTGCTTCCGAAACGGTCTCTGACGCAACCCCATTCGACTGTTCGAAGAGTTTGCGTAGATGTGCTCCTTAGAAAGGAGGTGATCCAGCCGCACCTTCCGGTACGGCTACCTTGTTACGACTTCGTCCCAATCGCCGATCCCACCTTCGACGGCTCCCTCCCACGAGGGGTTAGGCCACCGGCTTCGGGTGTTACCGACTTTCATGACGTGACGGGCGGTGTGTACAAGGCCCGGGAACGTATTCACCGCAGCGTTGCTGATCTGCGATTACTAGCGACTCCAACTTCACGGGGTCGAGTTGCAGACCCCGATCCGAACTGAGACCGGCTTTAAGGGATTCGCTCCACCTCACGGTATCGCAGCCCTCTGTACCGGCCATTGTAGCATGTGTGAAGCCCTGGACATAAGGGGCATGATGACTTGACGTCGTCCCCACCTTCCTCCGAGTTGACCCCGGCAGTCTCTCACGAGTCCCCGCCATTACGCGCTGGCAACATAAGATAAGGGTTGCGCTCGTTGCGGGACTTAACCCAACATCTCACGACACGAGCTGACGACAGCCATGCACCACCTGTACACCGACCACAAGGGGGCCTACATCTCTGCAGGTTTCCGGTGTATGTCAAACCCAGGTAAGGTTCTTCGCGTTGCATCGAATTAATCCACATGCTCCGCCGCTTGTGCGGGCCCCCGTCAATTCCTTTGAGTTTTAGCCTTGCGGCCGTACTCCCCAGGCGGGGTACTTAATGCGTTAGCTACGGCACGGATCCCGTGGAAGGAAACCCACACCTAGTACCCACCGTTTACGGCGTGGACTACCAGGGTATCTAATCCTGTTCGCTACCCACGCTTTCGCTTCTCAGCGTCAGTTACTTCCCAGAGACCCGCCTTCGCCACCGGTGTTCCTCCTGATATCTGCGCATTTCACCGCTACACCAGGAATTCCAGTCTCCCCTGAAGTACTCTAGTCCGCCCGTATCGCCCGCAAGCTTGGGGTTGAGCCCCAAGTTTTCACGAACGACGCGACGAACCGCCTACAAGCTCTTTACGCCCAGTAATTCCGGACAACGCTCGCACCCTACGTATTACCGCGGCTGCTGGCACGTAGTTGGCCGGTGCTTCTTCTACAGGTACCGTCACTTGCGCTTCGTCCCTGTCGAAAGAGGTTTACAACCCGAAGGCCGTCATCCCTCACGCGGCGTCGCTGCATCAGGCTTTCGCCCATTGTGCAATATTCCCCACTGCTGCCTCCCGTAGGAGTCTGGGCCGTGTCTCAGTCCCAGTGTGGCCGGTCGCCCTCTCAGGCCGGCTACCCGTCGTCGCCTTGGTAGGCCATTACCCCACCAACAAGCTGATAGGCCGCGGGCCCATCTCGTACCGATAAATCTTTCCACCCACTGACATGCATCAGAAGGTCATATCCGGTATTAGACCCAGTTTCCCAGGCTTATCCCGAAGTACGAGGCAGATCACCCACGTGTTACTCACCCGTTCGCCGCTCGTGTACCCCGAAGGGCCTTACCGCTCGACTTGCATGTGTTAAGCACGCCGCCAGCGTTCGTCCTGAGCCAGGATCAAACTCTCCGTTGAAGACTCTTGAAACACCCGAAGGCGAATCAGAAATATCTAAACTAGAGTCCGAAAACCTAGCAAAGCCAAACACCAGCAAAAAGATTCGCTGTTGTTTTAAATGTCCACTCCTCAACCGGGGGGGTATGAGAAGCGGAACCAATAATAATATTGGCACTGACATTCATCGACACACTATTGAGTTCTCAAAGAACACACGCACAAGCATCCACCCACAACATTTCGTAGGGGCTTCAGCGAGGCAGGGTTCAAACTTAGCGCACGCAAGTGCCCGGACGCAAATCCGGGCTAGGTGAGCTGTCTTACTTGTTGTCGGCGCTCATCGTCCAACCTCGTTTCCCTGGTACTCGGTACCGGGTTGGTGTCCGTGTCGCTCTGACTTGAATTAATTTACGTGTCGACAAATGCGATGTCAAATTCCCTAGTCAGAGGATGTTTCGCGACATCCGGTCGCTGCGAAGGTCCGCATTCGCGTCGCACACGGGCGGTACGGTGACGCCACAACGACATAAGGGAGGGTCGACGTGGCGGGTGAGCGGCGGGGGTTGCGGCGGGTGGTCGGGGTCGGGCTGGTGGTGGCTAAGCGGATTGGTGCTCGTCACGGTCGGCGCGAATATGGCGATGTGGGCCTTGTCGTCCGGGCATCGCAGTGATGTGAGCGGGGCGGTGGGGGCGCCGGTGGTGATCGTGCCCGGGGCGAAGGTCGCGGAGGACGGGACGCCGATGGCTTATCTCCAGGGGCGGTTGGATGTCGCGATCGAGTTGGTGGCGGCGGGGAAGGCCGGGGAGATCCTGTTGTCGGGGGACGCGGGTGGGAGCTCCGGGGACGAGATCGCCTCGATGACGCGGTATCTGCTCGAAGCGCGGGATCGATCCGGCGATCGTGAAGGCCGATGGGGAGGGGCTGTCGACGCGGGAGACGTGTGAGCGGGCGCGGTCGACGTTCGGGGTCGAGCGAGCGATCATCGTGAGTCAGTATCAGCATCTGCCGCGGGCGGTGGCGTTGTGCCGGGCGGCGGGGATCGAGGCCGATGGGGTGGTCGCGTATTGCGATTGCCGGCGGAGTACCGAGGTGCGCAACAACGTCAGGGAGTGGCTTGCCGCGCCCAAGGCTGTCGCGGAGATGGTGCTGCGCTGAGGCCGAGTTCCGAATCGGCTCATTCGTGGCCGGGCGGTTCGTCGAGCCGCTCCGTCGCATCTTGTTGAGCTCGCTCCACTTCGCCCAGCCAGCTGGACTCTCCGAACCAACGTTCCTGGCCGGGGCCTGCGATCTCTGCGCGTTGGAAGTCGTGGATCGGATCACCGTGCCGCCACTGTGCGCGGTCGACGAGAGTGGAATCGACCTGTGGATAGCGGATGACGTCGGGTGTCCCGGTCGCCGGGACCTCGGTCCGTCGCACAGCATCTGCGCGGAGGAGAGTCTCCTGCCATGTTCCGCAATCGTCGATTCGGAACCCGACCTTGCTTCGGCAACGTACACAAGCGATGTTGGCTCCGCCCGAGCCTGTGATGCCGAGGCAGCCGAGATCGTCGTCTGAGTTGACGAGCATCACCGTGTCGCGGGTATCGCCGGGGTTCAGCACATACTGCGCGCCGCCCGGCCCCTGATAGCGCAGCCCGTCCGGCCGGACGTTGTCAAGCGGTGGATATGTGTGTACGGCGAAGGTGCCCGCCATCATCCGCGCTGGTAGAAACTTCCAGATCAGGTGCGGAAGTCTGGGCAGCTCCGCATCGCTACGCCACGGGACTTCGCGAAGCGGGACGCTGATCGGCACGTCACACACCGCGCAAACGAAGACCCACATCATGTCACCATCTGCCAACGTCCTCGGCCGCGCAACCAGGCCGACCTGTCGACAGAGTCCGGCAGCTCGCGTAAAGGTCGTCGCGAAGTAGGTCCTGGTCGATGGTGTCGTCGTCGAGATGCCAACAGAATCCATCGAAATCGGCAGCCAGATCAGCCAGATCAGGACTTCCGGCTTCGGGCGTCACCGACAGGTAGTCGAGGTCGGACGCTATCCGGCTCAGGTGTTCGACAAAGGTTCCCTCGCCCGCGAGCAACGCCGACGCGGACTTCTCGACTCGACGCCACCGCACGTCGACCTCCCGCGCCGACCATGCGGCCTCGGTGTCCTCGACGAGCCCGAGCTCGGCCACCGCGGTGCGGAACAGCGCAGGCGCTTGGCTCGTGTCGGTGCGGTGCAGGCAGGCGAGTTCGACCAGCGCGGGAGTGTCGTGGCCATGGGCCAGTGCCTCGGCCGCCGCCATCGACAGATCCTCGGGGAAGAGTTCCCCCACCGCGAAGCGGTCGGCGGCGCTGTCGAGCTCGTTCATGGGGTCAGCGTGCGGTAGGCGGGGAAGGGCGGCAATGGAATTTCGGGGACGACGTTTCCTCGGCGAAAGATCGGTCAACCCTGTCGGTCGGTCCGGGAGCTGCGAGGACCGATTCCGATCATCGCGCTGATCAGCGCTTTTCAGGAGGACATTGTGCGAATCGTCAAGGCAGTAGCGGTCGGTCTGGCTGTTGCGGCCGCCACAGTCGCGGGGGCGGGTTCGGCCGTCGCGGAGCCGGAGCAGAAGGAGAACATCTACATCGATGTGTCGGTGCTCGGGTGCTCGGTCGGTGCCGGGCTGGGTGGTGATGTGCTCGTCGCGCTGGGTGGCGGCGGTGGGTCGAGCGCGCTGGTGAACTCGTCGCTGGCGGCGCGGCTGCGCGCCGCCGGCTGCCTGCCGCGACTGTAGGACCTGCGCCGATGGTCTCGCCACGCGCGGCGGGACCATCGGGGTGCCGTGCTCGGGGAATCGCGATCGCGTACCGTGATCGGGGTTGTCATGATGGCCGACGGAATGGGGTGCATCGTGGGCGGATCCGAGCACGCCGCGCGGCTCGTACGTTTCTGGCAGACCGTGGAGTTGTTCGGTCCGCAGCGTGTTCCGGACGTCGGGGCGCTGCCCGACGACGGACTCGTGGTCGAGCCGGCGGCCGACGATCTCGCGCCGTGGGAAGACCTGGCCGCACTTCCGCCGCTGCGGGCGGGGCGCGTGTGGCAGTTCGTCGTGTACGGCGGGCTGTTCGGAATCGGGCGGGCACGGGAGGCGCTGGTTCGGGCGTTCGGGGAGGACCGGCTCGAAGCCGATGCCCGGCGTGCCGGTACCACTGCGGCTTTCGCGGTGACGCTGACCGACGACGGGGTGGTCGTCGGTGGTTCGGCGAGCCTGTCGGGGTTGGCCTGGGCGGTGAATCGGTTGCGGTCGCCCGGTCCGGCGGACAGTGGCTGGGCCGAGGGGTTCGACCACGATTCGGCCGCGTTCACGGCGGCCTTCGATACGTTGACGCGCGAAGCCGCGGCCACCGATCCAGAAGAGGTGCGGTACTCGCCCCGGTGGCGGGCGCTGGACGTGGTAGGCCGTGGTGTCGGGGCATCGCTGATCGCGGCGGGCGCGGACGGGGTCATCTCCCCCGGGCTCGCCGGAATGTCGGCGCTGGCCTTCGCCGAGCGACTATTACCCCGTGACCCGGAGGAACCGGCCGAGGCGCCGCGGCTCACCGGGCGGGATCTGCAGGCTTTCACCGGTGAACTGTGTGGGGCGCTGGGGATTCGGTCGGAATTGCGTGCGGGTGGCGTGCGCGTCGCGTGTGTGCAGGTCGCATCGCGGGACGCTGTCACGGGCGAGGATCGGCTGAACAGTGGTTTGCGCGCTGACCTCGCCGCGCTGGCGGCGGCCATCGAGCGCGGCGATGTCGGTTCCGCGCTCCAGGACTATCTCGCGGCCGCCGAGACGCTGCCTGTCGATGACCGCATAGATGTCAGGGAGCGCCAGGACGTGGTGGTCGAAGGGCTACTCCCCCATCTGGTTCCGGACGGACGCTGGCCGGGCGACCCGCTGGTGTCGGGACAGCAGTTCGCGGTCGATCAGGCACTGGCCGGATTGCGGGACGACGCGGGGATTTTCGCGGTACACGGAGCGCCGGGGACCGGCACGACGACGATGCTGCGCGATCTGCTGGCGGGGATCGTGGTGGAGCGGGCCGCGCAACTGGCCTCGCTCGACAATCCGCTCGACGTGTTCACCGGGGTCACCGAGCAGGTGCAGGTCGCGAAGAACTACACGGTGGGCGCGCATCGGCTGGCGCCGAGTGTCACCGGGTTCGAGGTGGTGCTGACGACGGGCAGCGAGGAAGCCGCCGCCGATGTCGTCACCGAGATCCAGCGCCGTGACGCCATCGATCGCGAGTTCGACCATTTCACCGAGCTGGCCGATCTCGTCGGCGACGAGCCCGCATGGGGTTTGGTCGCCGCGGCGCTCGGCGATCAGCGGCGGACCTTCGGTGAACGGTTCTGGTTCGGCGACCGGTTCGCCACCGAGCACTTCTCCGGCTCGACCGCGGGCGGCATGCTCGACATTCTCAAACAGGCCGAGGCCGACCCGGATTCGATCCCGGACTGGTCGACGGCGGTGCTGGACTTCGCCGGGCGGCGCGCCGAAGTGCGCAGGCTCGCCCAAGAGCGGCAGGACGTCGCCGACGCGGTGGCCGAGCTGCCCGACATGCACGAGCGGCTGCGGTCGATTTCGGCGGAGATCGCCAATGCCGATACCGCGCACGCGCATTGGCGGGAGCGGCATCAGCTGGCAACCGAGCATCTGCGGGCGGCGCAGGCCACTCAGCATCGGGTCGGCAAGTTGCTCGGTGAGCACGGTGGGCAGAAGCCGGGGTTCGCGGCGTCGGCGTCGACCGGGTTCAGCGCGGGTCGGCGCTGGAGTGCCCGGAGCAACGAATTGCTGCGGGAACGGCATATCGCCGAGTCGGAGATGCGGCGGCGGCAGACCGAGGTCGAGTACACGCGGGGCCAGTGGGCGGAGGCGGCCGAGCACGGTCGCGCGCTCATCCGGGCGCATCGGGAGTTGACCGCGCGGCGTGAGGCGGCGCTGGAGATCATCGAGCGGGCGCGCGAGAACTGGGCCGACACCATCCCGTTCGGTGACGCGGCCGGGGACGACGAGCGGTTCCAGCTGTGCAATCCGTGGGCCGACGAGCAGTACGCGACGGCGCGGCGTGAGCTGTTCCTGTCGGCGTTGCGGCTGCATCGGGCGTTCCTGCTCGACGCGGCGCCGCGGGTGCGCGACAACCTGATCGTCGCGATCGCGCTGATCCGGGGTGAGCTGGCCGAGGAGCCGAAGCCGGAAACCGTTGCCGCCGCGTGGCAGACGCTGTTCCTGGCGGTGCCGCTGGTGGTCACGACATTCACGGCCGCGCCGCGGTTGTTCGAGGGGCTCGGGCGGGAGGCGCTGGGCTGGTTGTTCGTCGACGATGCCGGGCAGGCCGCGCCGCAGTCGGTGGCCGGTGGGCTGTGGCGGGCGCGGCGGGCGGTGATCGTGGGTGATCATCGTCAGCTGGGGCCGATGGAGACGCTGCCGACCTCGGCGCAGGAGGCGCTGGTGCGGCAGTTCGGGCTCGACGCGGAGTGGATGCCGGATCTGGCGTCGGCGCGGCGGGCGGCCGATCGCGGGGTGCGGTACGGGACGTGGCTGACGCCCGCCGATGCCGCCGAACCGGTGTGGGTCGGTGCCCCGTTGCGGGTGCATCGGCGCAGCGATCTGGCGATTTTCGAGCTGACGCATCGGATCGCCTACGACGATGACCTGCTGATCTTCGGTACGCCGGAACGGCCGGAGTTCCCCGGGCAGGATCGGTGGATCGATGTGCGTTCGGCTCGGGCGGAAGGGAATTGGATTCCCGGCGAGGGTGAGGCGCTGGCCGAGCTGCTCGCCCAGCTGACCGAGGACGGTGTGTCGCCCGGCGATATCCGGGTGGTCAGCCCGTTCCGGGATGTCGCGCGCGGGGCGCGGGAGGTCGCACGTGAAGTGCTCGGGACGGAGTTCGCCGTGCATCACGTGGGGACTGTCCATGCGATGCACGGGAATTCGGCCGAGGTGGTCGTGCTGATTCTCGGGACGTCGCCCGCCGCGGGTGGGTCGCGACGGTGGGCGGCGATGAATCCGAATGTGCTCAATGCGGCGGTGTCGCGGGCGCGGCGGCGGGTGTACGTGATCGGCAACTACCGATTGTGGAGCAGCCAGCGGTATTTCGACGCGCTGGCCGCGCAGTGGACGGTGCAGGACGAGCCGGTGCGTCAGACGGTCAGCCGGTAGAAGCGCCAGAAGCCGAAGTCCTCGATGGGGAGGACGTCGACGGCGGCGAAGCCTGCCTGCTCGGCGTACTCCGCCAGCTTCGCGGTGCGCATGACGGTGCCGGTACCCGCTGAGCCGGGGTGGGCCATGCCGTCGGGCAGGCAGACCAGCAGGCTGAAGCCGTACATCAGGCGGTCGACATCGCCTGCCGGTGCGGTGAATTCAGCGTCGACGGCTTCGTCCATGACGATCACGACGCCGCCGGGGCGCAGCGCCTTGCGCATGGCGGTGAGGATCTCGACGGGGTGGGGCATGTCGTGCAGGCATTCGAAGGCGAACACCGCGTCGAAGGTGGCTGCGGGCAGGTCGGTGGCGGCGTCGCCGTGGTGGAAGCGGACGCGGTCGCCGAGGTCGGCGGCATTGTCGCGGGCCATCGCGACCGAGGGTTCGTCGATGTCGTAGCCGTCGACCCGCAGTTCCGGGTAGGCGCGGGCCAGCGCGATGGACGACCAGCCGCCGCCGGAGCCCACATCGGCGACGCGGGCGTCCTGGGCGGCGAGCTTCGCGTGCACATCGGGCACGCCGGCCAGGTCGATGGCGAGACGGTGCTCGAACCAGGGGCGGTTCATGTCGGACTGCGATTCGCGCATGTCCACGCCGTATTCGGACCAGCCGACGCCCCCGCCCTCGCGGTAGGCGCGGATCAGGCCGGGCAGCTGGACCGCGGCACCGGCCAGCATTCTGGCCAGCGGCGCGAGGTAGTTCAGGCTGCTGGGATCGGTGAGGACTTCGGCGGGACCGGCGGGGAGGGCGAAGCGGCCGTCGCCGTCGACGGTCAGCACACCGGTCGCGGCCTGCTGCTCGAGCCATTCCCTGGCGTAGCGCAGGTCGCCGCCGGCGCGCGCGGTCAGTTCGACGGCGTCGGCGGGGCCGTGCTCGGCCAGTGCCCGATACCAGCCGAGCCGGTCGCCGAGGTGCACCGCGAGGATGTCGACGGCGCCGAGTGCCGCGCCGAACAGCCGGTCGGCGAACTGCTCACTGGTCTGCTCCGTTGCGGTCACGTCGATCCTCCCTGGCTGTGTCACGGACCGATCGGCCCGCTGTAGCGAAGTACGTGGCGGCGCGGCCCGTGGTTCACTCCGGAGTCAACGATTCGGTCTCCGACCGGCTGGTTGCGCGGAGTTTGCGGGAGACTGGCCGGTGCGTGTGTCGAATGATCGGAGTAGTCATGAGAACAGCCGCCGTCCTCGGATCGACCGCTGGCGCCGCGATCGCCATCGTCCTCGCCCTGCCCGTGGAAGCCGGTGCCGATCCGGTCACCGACTTTTTGTGCAACAGCGGGTCCAGCCAGTTCTGTCCGCCGCCACCACCGCCACCTGGCGGGGACTGTCATCCGTCGTATGACCCGTGCGTGCCGTTCGCCGCCGACGTCGACTGCGAGGGCGGCGACGGGAACGGTCCCGCGTACACGGGACGGGTTCGGGTGATCGGGCCGGACGAGTACGGGCTCGACACCGACAACGATGGGATCGGCTGCGAGACCAGCTGACGCGCGGGGCGGCGTCGTGCCGCAGGCCGGTAGCCTGCCCGCGCACGCGCCGCGCGTCAGCTGGGTCTGCTATGGCGAATCGAACAGCAGGACACCAGGATCCACGTCGGTGCCGATGGCGTCGCTGACGACCGAGTCCTTCGGGGAGTCCATCACGACGATCGGGCAGATCGGGGAATTGCCGGTGGCGGCGATCTCGGTGGGGTCGAAGGTGACGATCGGGGCGCCTGCCTCGACCTCGTCGCCTTCGGCGGCCAGCAGGCCGAAGCCTTCGCCCTTCAGCTTCACCGTGTCGATGCCCAGGTGGACCAGAACGCCGACGCCGCTGCCCAGGATGACGAAGGCGTGCGGGTGCAGTTTGAGGATCTTGCCAGCGATGGGGGCGGTGACCGTGAGGGTGCCGCGGGTGCGGTCGGGGTCGATGGCTACGCCCGAGCCGACGATCTGACCGGCGAAGACCGGGTCGGGAACGTCGGCCAGGGCGACGACCTTGCCCGCGAGCGGAGCGAGGACGGGCACGCTCACAGGATGTCCTCGATGTCCTCGGCGAGGGTGTCGGCTTCGGGGCCGACGACGACCTGCACGACCGAGCCCGCCTTGAGGACGCCGTGCGCGCCGGCGGCCTTGAGGGCGGCTTCGTCGACCTTGCTGCCGTCCTTCACCTCGGTGCGCAACCGGGTGATGCAGGCCTCGATCTCGACGATGTTGTCCGCGCCACCCAGGCCCTTGACGATCGCTTCCGCTTTGGACATGTGTTCTCCCTTTCCGCGGTGGTTGCCGGTTCCAGTATGGGAGCCTCGAATGTGCGCCACGTCATATTTCGCGGTTGACATCCGGCAGCCACCTGGTCAAACTTACAACTGGTTATGACCGGACAGTACCCGTCAGGGTCACCGGTTCACAACAGTTAACCCGGACCGACTCCCACGTCCGTTCGGCTCGCCGAGACCGCCGGATGCCCGGCACGAAGAAGGTCGACATGACTGCCGTTACCGACAGCCCCCAGCAAGAATCGAAGGTGTTCGCGGGTTTGCAGCGCCTGGGTCGCAGCCTCATGCTGCCGATCGCGGTGCTCCCCGCGGCGGGCATCCTGCTGCGCCTCGGTCAGGACGATCTCCTGGGCCGGTTCTCCGCACTGGAGAGCACCGCGGCGGTCATCTCGGCGGCCGGTCAAGCCGTGTTCACCTGGCTGCCGCTGATCTTCGCCGTCGGCATCGCGATCGGCTGGGCCAAGAAGGCCGACGGCTCGACGGCGCTGGCCGCGGTGGTCGGCTACATGGTGATCAACGGCGTGTTCGAGGCGATGTCCCCGATCGTGCTGGCGGGCAAGACCGATCCGAAGGGCGCGCAGGCGCTGATCAACTACGGCGTCCTCGGCGGCATCGTGATGGGTCTGCTCTCGGCGATCCTGTGGCAGCGGTTCTATCGCACGAAACTGCCGGACTTCCTGGGCTTCTTCAACGGCAGGCGGCTGGTGCCGATCCTGACCGCGGTGACCGGTCTGGTCGTCGGTGTGGGCATGTCGTTCATCTACCCGGCGTTCAACTCCGCGCTCACCTGGGTGGGTGAGACGGTCGCCGACAACACCGTCGTCGGTGGCGGCATCTACGGCGCGGCCAACCGCCTGCTCATCCCGACCGGCCTGCACCACATCCTGAACTCGACCGTGTGGTTCCTCGTCGGCGATTACACCGACGCCTCCGGCCAGCTCGTGCGCGGCGACCTCAACCGGTTCTTCGCCGGCGACCCGACCGCGGGCACCTTCATGACCGGCTTCTTCCCGATCATGATGTTCGCGCTGCCCGCCGCCGCGCTGGCGATCTGGCACAACGCGCGCCCGTCGCAGAAGAAGCTGGTCGGCGGCATCATGCTCTCGACCGGTCTGACCGCGTTCGTCACCGGCATCACCGAGCCGCTGGAGTTTTCGTTCATGTTCGTGGCGTGGCCGCTGTACGTGGTGCACGCGATCCTGACGGGCACGTCGATGGCGCTGGTGAACGCGCTGGGCATCCACGACGGATTCACGTTCTCGGCGGGCGCGATCGACTATCTGCTGAATTTCGGTAAGGCCACCGACGCGTGGCTGCTGATCCCGATCGGCCTGGGCTACGCGGTGATCTACTACGTGCTCTTCAGCTTCGTGATCAAGAAGTGGAACCTGCGCACGCCCGGTCGCGAGGCCGAGACCGATGTCGAGGTGGGCGCGCCCGATGTCGCGGCGGTCGAAGCCGAGGCGGCGCTGGAGGCGACCGGCGATACTCGGACCGACGCGCCTCTGGTCGCCGAAGTCGAATCGAAGCTGGACAAGAAATTGGAAGGTGAGTGAGGACATGACCACCCGCACAGTCGTCGTCGGATCCCAGGTGGGGCTGCATGCCCGGCCCGCAGCGAAATTCACCCAGGCCGTGCAGGCCACCGGGGTGCCGGTGCGGATCTCGTTGGGAGGTGACGAACCGGTCGACGCGGCCAGCGTGCTCGCGGTCATGACACTGGGCGCCGGCCACGGCGCCGAGGTGACCCTGCACGCCGACGACGACGCGGTGCTGGACAGCCTGGCCGCGCTGGTGGCCTCGGACCTGGACGCCGCCTGATGGGCGAACAGGTGATCCGCGGCCTCGGCGTGAGCCCCGGCGTGGTGTGCGCGCCGTGGCTGCGGTTCGGTTCGCAGCTGGCGACCTCGGCGCAGGATCCGGTCGGCGGCTCGGTCGAGGACGAGATGGTCCGGGTCGAGGCGGCGCTCGGTGGCGTGGCCGACGAGATGCAGGCCAGGGCCGCCCGCGTGAGTGGCGTTGCGGCGGAGATCTTGTCGATGTCGGCGACGATGGCCCGTGATCCGGGCATCGTCGCCGCCACCGAGAAGCAGCTGGCCGACGGGATGCCGACGGCGCACGCGGTGCACCTGGCGTTCGAGGGGTTCTGCGACAAGCTCGAGGCGCTCGGCGGGTATATGGCCGAGCGCGCGACCGACCTGCGCGATATCGGCGGGCGCACCGTCGCGGTGCTGCTCGGCGAGCCGATGCCGGGCATTCCGGAGCCGGGGTACCCGTTCATCCTGGTCGCCCGTGATCTCGCGCCCGCCGATACCGCGATGCTCGGCGACAGCGATGTGGTCGGGCTGCTGACCACCGAGGGCGGGCCAACCAGTCACACCGCGATTCTGGCGAAGTCGCTGGGGCTGCCCGCGGTGGTGAACTGTCCCGACACCGACCGGCTGGTCGAGGACGCGCCGGTGCTGCTCGACGGCAGCACCGGCGATGTGGTGATCGATCCGAGTCCGCTGCGACAGCAGGCCGCGATCGAGCAGGCGGCGGCGGACGCGGCGCGGCTGGCCGCGGCCAGCGGGCCGGGGCATACCGCCGACGGGACGCCGGTGCAGGTGCTGGTGAACATCGGGACCGTCGACGATGCGGAGAAGGCGGGACCGGTCGACAGCGAGGGCGTCGGGCTGTTCCGCACCGAATTCATGTATCTCGGCAAGGCGACCGCGCCGAGTCTGGACGAGCAGATCGCCTCCTACACCACGGTTCTCGAAGCGTTCGCCGGGCGCAAGGTCGTGGTCCGCACGCTCGACGCGGGCTCGGACAAGCCGTTGCCGTTCCTCGATCTGGGGACCGAGGAGAACCCCGCGCTCGGCGTGCGCGGGCTTCGGATCGGGACGGTGTTCCCGGATACCCTGGCCACCCAGCTCACCGCGCTGGCCAGGGCGGGCGAGGCCACCGGGGCGGATCTGTGGGTGATGGCGCCGATGGTCGCCACCGCCGACGAGGCCGCCGGATTCGGCGCGCTCGCCAGGGAATCGGGCCTGCGCACGGTCGGGGCGATGATCGAGATCCCGGCGGCGGCGCTGCGGGCGGCCGATCTGCTGGCGCATCTGGACTTCGTCAGTATCGGGACCAACGACCTCAGCCAGTACACGTGCGCGGTCGACCGGATGGCGGGCGGGCTCGCGCATCTGCTCGATCCGTGGCAACCCGCGGTGCTCGATCTGATCGCGATGGTCGGTGCGGCGGGGACGGCGGCCGGCAAGCCGGTCGGGGTGTGTGGGGAGGCGGCGTCGGATCCGACGCTGGCGCCGGTACTGGTCGGGCTCGGGGTGACGAGTCTGTCGATGTCGGTACCCGCGTTGCCCGGGGTGCGGGCGGCGTTGTCGGCCGTGGATATCGAGACGTGCCGCGACGCTGCCGATGCCGCGTGTGCGGCCAGGAATCCGCAGGTGGCGCGTGAGGCGGTCGCGGCGATCGTCGGGCGGGCATGAGTCGGAGGACGGTGTGGGCGGTCCGGCGAGTGGCCGGGCCGCTACACGGTGGGTGGGTGCGGGCATCGTTCGTTCGGCGGGTTCGCTCGATCCGCGATGCCCGGCGGGGCCGACCTCGCACCCCGTACACGGCCGGCGACTTCGCACGCTTCGGCAAGGGGCGAGCGGTTCCTTCGCCAGCCGTCGGACCGCCGAGTTGTTTCCGCGGCGACGTCGTGGGTGGCGGAGATCGCCGCGCCATGGCGTCCCAGGCCGCAGGCGAAGATCCGGGGCAGTTCGACGCTCGAGCCGATGTGGGACGGCGGGTGCGCGAGGCAGGGCACGACCGCTCCCCTATCTCCTGCAGCACAGTTGATTCCGTCGGTACCAGACCGGTCGAGGCCGGAGGACGGTCTACCGCTCGCGACACCCCGGCGGCGCGAGCGAATCGGCAGGTCGAGGCGCGGACAGCCGTCCGGCACGAGGCGCGGGCCTCCGATGTCTGGCAGGAGTCGGCGTGGGCCGCCGACATCTGGATGGGTCCGACGTGGGAATCCGACGTTCGACAGGGGTCGGTTCAGTGACGCTTCGGGGCTTCGTGCGTGGGCGACTAGTTGGGACGCCGGGCGGTGAGATCGCCGATGGGGTGGTCGAATTCGCGGACGGCCGGATTACCTGGGTGGGTGCGGCAGCGGACTACCCTGCGGTTGAGCGACTTCCCTCGGCGAGTGACGAGCTGGTGCTGCCGGGGTTGATCGACGTGCACTGTCATGGTGGTGGTGGGTTCGGGTTTCCCAACGCTGATGCGGCGGGCGCGCGGGTCGCGGCGGCGAATCATCGTGGTCAGGGCACGACCGGGTTGCTCGGGAGTTTGGTGTCGGCGCCGCCGGACGTGCTGATTCGGCAAGCGGGGCTACTCGCCGATCTCGTGGCGGACGGGCAGTTGCTCGGGGTCCACTTGGAGGGGCCGTTCATCAACGCTTGCCGTTGTGGTGCGCAGGATCCCGCGGCGATCGTTCCCGGTGATCCCGAGCTGTTCGAACGGATCTACGCGGCGTCGCGCGGCACCGTCCGATCGATGACGCTGGCGCCGGAGACCGCGCACTTCGAGGAACTGCTTACCGCCATGCGCCGCAACGATGTGCTGCCGAGCCTCGGGCACACCGATGCCGACGCCGCCACCACGGCGGCCCGGATCGTGGCTGCGGCCGGTGGTCCGATCACCGCGACGCACCTGTTCAACGGCATGCCGCCCCTGCACCACCGCTCACCCGGACCGGTCGCCGCCTGCCTGGCCGCCGCCGGTCGAGGCGACATGGTGCTCGAATTGATCGCCGACGGTGTGCATTTGGCACCCGAGACCGTGGCGATGGTGTTCGACACCGTGGGGCCCGAACAGATCGCGCTGGTCTCCGATGCGATGGCGGCGGCCGGGCTCGGCGACGGCGACTATCAGCTGGGCGCGCTCGATGTGCGTGTCCGCGACGGTGTCGCCCGCCTCGCCACCGCGGACGGGACACCGGGGGCGATCGCGGGCGGGACCGCGCGACTGCTCGATGTGCTGCGCTGGACGGTGCGGGACGCGGGGATTCCGCTGGCCAACGCCGTCACGGCCGCCACTCGCACGCCCGCCCGGGTCCTCGGTCTCGACGACCGCGGCATTCTCGCTGTCGGCATGCGCGCCGACCTCCTCGTCACCGACCAGTCATTGCAGCCGCGGCGGGTGTTCGTCGCCGGAACGGAAGGAACCTGATGGAAATCGTGATCCGGGCGGACGAGCACGAGGTGGCCACCACGGTCGCCGATATCGTCGGCGGCTATGTGGAGCGCGGCAACGCGATCCTCGGTCTGGCCACCGGGTCGTCGCCGCTGGGCAGCTACCGGGAACTCGCGCGGCGCTGTCGCGACGGCGAACTCGACTTCTCGACGGCGAGCGCGTTCCTGCTCGACGAGTACGTCGGGCTGCCGAAAGAGCATCCGCAGTCGTACTTCTCGGTGATCCGCTCCGAGTTCGTCGACCACGTGAATCTCGATCCGGCGCGGGTGCTGAGCCCGAACGGCGAGGCAGGCGACATCGCGGGCGAGGGCAGGCGCTACGACGCCGCCATCGCCGCGGCGGGCGGGGTCGACGTCCAGTTGCTCGGCATCGGCACCGACGGGCACATCGGTTTCAACGAGCCGGGCTCGGCGCTCACCTCCCGCACCCGGGTGAAGACGCTCACCGAGCAGACCCGCAAAGACAACGCCCGCTTCTTCGACGGGCCCGAAGACGTGCCGCATCACGTGCTCACCCAGGGCCTCGGCACCATCGGCGAGGCCGGACATCTGGTGATGATCGCGCTCGGCGCGGGCAAAGCCGACGCCATCGCCGCCGCGGCGGAGGGACCTCTGTCCGCCTTCTGCCCGGCCTCGGTCATGCAGTGGCACCGGCACGTCACCGTGGTGATCGACGAAGCCGCCGCGAGCAAGCTGAAGCTGGCCGACTACTACAAGTACGCGCTGGCGAACAAGCCCGCCTGGCAGTCGTTCTGAGATGACCGCGCTCGAGTTCGCGGTGCAGGATGTGGCGGGCGCGATCGGCGCCCGCCGGGTCGGCGCGGATCGGGTGGAATTGTGTGCGGCGCTGGGCAGTACGGGTGGGTTGACGCCGAGTATCGGGATAATCGAGGCGGTGGTGGCGACCGGTATCCCGGTGCACGCGTTGATCCGGTGTCGGGCGGGCGGTTTCGTGTATTCCGAGGCCGCCGAGATCGACGTGATGAATGCCGATGCGAAGGCGGCGGTGTCGGCCGGGGTGGCCGGGCTCGTCGTCGGAGCGCTCACGCCCGAGCACCGGATCGACGTCGAGACGCTGGAGCGCATCCTCGACGGCGTTTCGGTCGACGGCATCGAGCTCACCTTTCATCGGGCCATCGATCAGATCGGTGATCGGTTGGCTGCGATCGACAGCCTGATCGCAGGGGGCATGACCAGAGTCCTCAGCTCCGGCGGCGCGGCGTGTTGCGCCGATGGTCTCGACGGGCTCGCCGCCATGGTCGACCAGGCGGCAGGCCGACTCCAGGTGATGGCGGGTGGCGGCGTCACAGTGGCCGATATCCCCGCACTGCACCGCATCGGCGTCGACGCGATCCATCTCTCGGCCCGTCGCGTGGTCGCCGATGACGGTGGGCCGGGCGGTGGCGGCACCACCGGCCACGAGCAGCTGGACGAGGAACTCGCCGCAGCGGTCGCGGCACAGCTCCACGACGTGGCGTCGGCCGACTGATCAGTCACCCGGATCAGGCCACGACGACATCGAGCGACTGGTGGCGGACTCGGCGGCACGTCGGCGACCTTGTCGAAACGTGCACGGCAACAACACCATCGGCGGCGGCCACGGGTCTGCCTGTCGTCGACCACGCGATCACCCCCATTCCCGCGGCCTGATCAGCCACCCGCGTCCGCCACGATTACGGTGGACCGGTCGGTGGCGACATGGCGTGTCCCGCGCCGCCACCACCGGCGCATCAGGGTCACCAGCTAGGGCCGAAGCTTCAAGAACGTTCGGCGAGAATGAGTTCCGCTTCACCGGGGTTGCAGTCGAACGCCGCCCGCACCGCCGCGATGGCTTGGGCGTGCTCCCCCGCCGCGACCAGTCGATCGATCTCCGCCCACTGATCGGTCGGGGCGGCTACCGACAGGTCGAGTCTGCGTTCGAGCCGTTCCCACATGCGGGCGACTGTCGGGTCGCCGGCGAGCAGTTGGCCCAGGTGGGCTTTGAAGGTGGGGTGTTCGGTGCGGTACATGCCCATCCAGCTGCTGTCGGGCGGGCTGGCCTCGGCGTTGGCGGTGCGGTCGGCGAGCTTCAGGATCACCGCGGGTGGGTGGGCGGCGATCTTGGTGTAGGCGTTGAGGTTTCGGGCCTTGCGGTCGGGGCCGATACCGGTGACGGCCCAGACCAGGTCGAGAACCTCGCGGCCGAAACGGGATTCGACCTCCTCGGCGGTGACCGGGGTGTCCTCGATGACATCGTGCAGCCAGGCGGCGGTACCGACCGCGCCGTCGTAGCCGAAGTCGTCGAGCACGGCCCGTACCGCCGCCAGGTGGGTGATGTAGGGATGCTCGCCGTAGCGCTGGTCGCGGTGGGACTCGAGGGCGAACGCCCGCGCCTCGGATTCCCGCTGATCGAACTCCATACCGCACCCCCGTGCTCGATTCGGATCGTGACGAGATCGACCCTAGCCGAGGCCACCGACAATCAGCGCGGCTTCCGGGCGGTGAGGACGCCGGTCTGATACTTGCTCTGGGTGTAGTCGAGCTCGGTGAAACCGGCGGTGCCCAGCTGGTCGGTGTAGTGACGGATGTCGGCATCGGCGAAGGGGTTGCCGCCGCCGAAGAACGGGGCGAGCACCCGGCGTGCCCGCGGGGTGAGCGAGGCGTCGGCCAGCAGCAAACGGCCGCCGGGACGCAGGACCCGCCACATCTCGGTGATCGCGGCCGCCCGATGGTGCGCGGGAATGTGGTGCATGACGAATGTGCAGGTGACGACGTCGAATTCGCCGTCGTCGAAAGGAAGTTCCTGTGCGGGCGCCTGTTCGTAGCGGTGGTTCGCCGCGCGATCGCGCTGCCGGTTGTCGGCGACGGCGATCGCGGACGGGTCGACTCCGACGGCGGTGCCGGCAGGCCCGGCCACCGCGCCTGCGGCGCGCACGAGTTTGCCCGGCCCACAGCCGATATCGAGCGTGCGCTGCCCGGGTGCGATCCCGGCCGCCGCGACGAACTCGGTGAGCAGGCGATGCTGCCTGCCGAGGAAGAACACCGTGGTGAACAGGTTGTACCGGCGCAGGCCCGCGATGACGATGCCGGTGTCGCTGTCCTCGACGAACATGGGGGTGAGAAGCTGGTTTCTTGACATGGGTCCATGGTCGGACGCGGCCACGGCGGCGACCAGGACCAGAATCGCCGGATCTGTCCGTTTCCGGACACATCCGGGGAAACCGTCCCGTGGAGGAACGATGGCCGAGCACACCGATCGACGGGTCCGCCGGACCAGGGACAACCTGCACCGCGCGCTGATCGAGCTGATGATCGAGCGCGGCTACGACCGGGTGACGGTCAGCGACGTCATCGAGCGCGCCGATGTCGGACGCTCCACCTTCTACGCGCACTATCGCGACAAGGACGACCTGCTGCTGGTCAGCTGCACCGAGTACCTGCGCCGCGAGATCACCCGCACCACCGTGCCCGGCTCACCGCTCGCGCCGCTGCGCGTGATGTTCGCCCTCGCCGCGCAGCATCCGGAGGTCTATCGGCCACTGATCGGGCCGAAGGCGACCACGACGGTGCTGCACGCCTACCAGCGGTGCGTGGCCGACCTGATCGGTGAGCTGGCCGACGACCTGCCCGGCGATACCGTCGCGTTCCTGTCCTGGGGACTGGTCGGCGTCCTCGGCGCCGTGATCGACCCGGGCGATCCGGTGCCGCCCGCGACCGCGTGGCAGCGCTTCGAAACGCTGGCCCTGTACGGGCTCAGCGGCGACCCAGGTCCGGCCACGGTGGCCGGCGCAGCAGGGCCAGCGCCGCGATCACGCCCGTGAGCAGACCGATCCATTCGCCGAGCTGAGCGATCCGGTTGGTGTCGACCGCGGGCGTCCAGTGGGCGCGGCCGTCGTGGATGACGAACACGCCGACGGGTCGCGCGGGTCTGCCGAAACCGCCGCCGCGGGCGACGGTGATCACGGTCGCGCCGTCGGCGGTCGGCACCGGGTCGCCGAAGATCGTCGGCGGCGTGGTGACCACCTGCTCGAGCCGGTCCCTGATCGTCATCCGAACCCCCGTCGGTCGTCGCGGCACTGCTGTCGAACATACGCGCCGGGCGCTGCGCTGCCCGGCGGTTCGCGCACACCACGCCCGAGCGCGGCGGCGCTCTTGGCATGATGGGTGAGCCCAGCCACGACGAGAGGTGTTGCGCCGATGACCACCACCCCTGAGCTCGACATCCTGGCTACACCATGGTCGCGTTCACTCGGCCTGCGCGTACCCGTGGTGAACGCGCCGATGGGCGGGGCGGCGGGCGGACGGCTCGCGGCGGCGGTGACCGCGACGGGTGGGCTCGGCATGATCGGCATGGGCAGCGCCGGATCGGTGGCCGCGCTGGAGCGCGAGCTCGCGCTCGCCGGGGACGCGGTGTTCGGGATCGGGCTGGTCGACTGGGTGCGGCAGCGGGAAGCCGGGCTGCTCGACGCCGCGATCGCCGCCGGGCCGCGGGCCTTGTCGATCAGTTTCGGTACCGACTTCTCCTGGGTGCCGGTGGTGCGGGACGCGGGAATTCTCGCGATCACGCAGGTCTACGACGTACCGGGGGCGCATCGCGCGCAGGACGCCGGGATCGACGTGCTGGTCGCGCGGGGATGCGAGGGTGGCGGTCACGGTGCCGACCGGCTCGCACTGCTACCGCTGCTCGACGCGGTCCTGGATATCGCGACCGTGCCGGTGCTGGCGGCGGGCGGCATCGGTTCCGGGCGCACGCTGGCCGCGGTGCTGGCGGCGGGCGCGGCCGGAGCCTGGTTGGGGACATGCCTGGCGGCGGCGGAGGAGTCTCTGCTGCCCGAGAACGCGCGCCGGGCAATGCTCGCGGCCGATTCGACACACACCGTGGTGACCACGGCCTTCGACGAGACACTCGACCTGCCGTGGCCGCCGATCTACCCGGCCCGCGTGCTGCGCAACGACTTCACCGATCCGTGGTCACGCCCCGAACTCGACGAGACGCGGCCCGACGCGGACCTGCTGCGCACGGCCATCGCCGCCGACGACGCGACCATCGCGCCGGTCGACGCGGGACAGGGCGTCGGGCTGATCACCCACATCGAACCCGCGGCCGCGATCGTCGATCGACTCTGCCGGGACGCGGCCGTCTTGTTGCGGCGCTGATCTGCGACACAACGACTCAGCGGCCGACCGGCTCGGCTACCCGGCGTCTCTACGGCTCAGCAGCGCTAGGTCCCACAGCCCAACGGCCATGCAGCTGGTCGCTTGGCCATTGTGCCGCTGAGCTTCTCGCCGTTGGGTCGCCGAGCTGCTTGGCCCTACCACAGCCGAAGGCCGCAGCGCCGCCCCAACGACCGCGAAGCTCGGCGAATCAGCAACTCAGCGGACAGGATTGCGCAGGTCGACGCTGTGGGCAGGGTCGTTCAGCAGACCCTGATCGAGCTGGATTGTCTCCTCGGTCCGCCACCGGGCGTGCCAGATCGGCACACCACCGGGCAGATTCGACTCCCGGGCGGTGGTGAGCAGCGGGAGCTCGAGGCGCGCCGCGGTCACCGTGACCGAGGCGTTGGCCGGGGTGTGTGACCAGACGTCGTCGACCACATCGGTGACCCGGATGCCGAGCCGGTGGCCGACGGCCAGGCGGGCGTCCTGCCAGAGCAAGCGGATCGCGGCCTCCGGGCGGACCGGGGCGATGCCGCGGGTCATCACCGTGGCGCGACCGTCGGGGGCGATGTCGTAGAGCTCCAGTGCGACAGTCGCTTCCGGCGGTCCGGACAGCTGAACGGACGCTGTCGCCCGGCCTGCCAAGTGCAGCGCTTCGGTGACCGGCGCCGAGATCGACCAGATCTCGCGGTCGGGGCCGGGGAGCAGGCCGCGATCGGTGAACGTGCCGGTGCGCAGGTCGACGGTCACGCGCTCGGCATCGACCGGCGGCCAGACGCTTTCCCCGCGCCAGCCGCCGTCGAACTGGCCGACGGTGACCGGCGGGCCCGGCACGTCGACAGCAGCGCCGGCAACATGCCGGTCCAGGAAGGCCGCCAGTTCCTCAGTGAAATGCGGTGTGCCGCAGCGGCTGCGGCAGTCCGAGTGACCCCACTGACCGAACCAGGCACGGTGCTCGCCAGGGCCCATCGCCTGCCAGGCGTCGAGGACGCGGTCGGCACGGGTGTTGGTATCGAGGAAACTCTGGCCGAGGAACAGCGGCGTGGTGTTGCCGCGCAGGTCGTCGACGATGTCGCGGTCGCGCCAGCCCGGGTTGTCGGCGTTGTGGTCGGTGGTGAGGGCGAGGTAGCTGTCGGTGCATTGCTTGGTCAGCGCGACGGCGTTGGCCTGGTATTCGGGTGAGTCGTCCCAGCGGCCGGGGGTGTGGGCGATGGCGAGGTGCTCCGGGCCGGCGAGATCGGCGGGGCGAAGGCCGTCCTCGGTCAACGGTTTTCCGCCGAACTTCCACGAGACGCCCTGCATGTACAGGTAGGAATACGGGTCGACGACCGGCTCGAACGCCGCGACGGCGGCCAGGCCCTTCGGCTTCGCGGCCAGCGCGAGCATCCCGGTCCAGCCCTCGTAGGACGTGCCGACCACGCCGACCCGGCCGGTCGACCACGACTTGCTCGCCGCCCATTCGACGGCGGCGGCGACGTCGGACTGCTCCCCCGGGCCGCCGAAATCCGGGCAGCCGTTGGAACCGCCGAAGCCGCGCAGATCCACGATCACGTAGGTGTAGCCGGCCTTCAGCGCCCACTCGACCGGCAGATTGTCGGTCGACGGTCCGCCCTCGGGGCGGGGCTGGGTGAGATAGGCCAGGTGCGCCCGGTACGGGCTGGCTGTCAGCAGCACCGGGGTGCGCACGTCGTCGGCCAGGCCGGACGGCCGCAGGATGTCGGCGTGCAGGCGGGTGCCGTCGGGGGCGGTCAGGTAATCCTGCGTCCACTGGAACGCCACATTCACCGGCTCGGCCGACACCGGCGCCGCCATACCCAGCACCAACGCCACACCGGCCGCGACCCGCGCCACCATCGCACCCCATTGCACGGATGGACTATCGCCGGTCGCGCCGCGCGCGTCCAGCCCCGAGATCCGGGGGCCGCGAACTAGGGCTGAGGTTGCGGACGGACGGTGAGGATCTGCTGGGCGACACCCACCGGTCCGCGCACGTCGTGCAGCACGGTGCTGGTCAGGCCCTGTCCGGTGTGACCGAAGGTGACGCCGGTGTCGAGGCCGGTCCACTCGCCCTCGGGCTGCCGGTACAGGTGGATCGTCAGGTCGACGTTGGGGAACATCCATTTGGTCGGTTCCTGCCGGGCCGCGATGCCGTTCGCGGTGTCGACCAGCGCGATGAAGGACGCGAGGGGCTCGCTCGGTTCGCCGGAGACCAGGTCCACCGCCGAGTGGATCCAGGCGGCGGTCTGCCCGGGTTGCGGGTGCCCGACCGGGCGGGTGTCGAGGGTGGCGATGTAACCGCCGGGCCAGATCGAACTGAGCGGCCACGCGGACAGGGTGTCCGGGGCGGGCAGGCGATCGGGTTCGCCGCCGGCGACGCTGTCGGTGTCCTGATCGCTCAGCAACCAGGCACGGGCGCTGATGACACTGCGACCGGCGATGGTGACCGTGGCTTCCACCAGTTCGATGGTGCGGCCGGGCCGGACGGTCCGGACATCGATGTCGAATTCCTCGAAGCCGATCCGGCCGAGGATGTCGAAGCTGATCCGGCTCAGGGCCAGCGCGGGGCGTTGCTCGCGCGATCGCGTGCGCAGGATCTCGTGGACGATCAGCCCGCCGAGGGGGCTGAAGTGCTGTTCGTCGAGGTCCCAGGCGCCGCCCGCGTGGACGGTGGGCACGAAGCGGTGCGTGCCGACTCGCTGGAAGTAGCTGGGGGCGATCGTCTCCGTCACAAAACTCAACCTAAGGGTCGAGTTTTCATCTTCATAGTCGATTTACCATCCTTGTGGTCGACTTCACAGCGACGACTTGCCACGGCGGGGCCCGACCGCGCCCCCGATATGATCGGCCGATGACTTCGATGGCGGACGAGAGCGTCGCGCCCGCCGGGCGCGCGGCCAGACGCCGTGATCGCCGCAAGGCGGAGATGATCGATGCCGCGTTGCAGATCCTGTCGAGCAGCGGTTATCAGGGGATGCGGTTCGAGGACGTCGCCGAGCGCTCCGATATCGCGAAAGCGACCCTCTACCACTACTTTCCGAGCAAGGACGCACTCGTCTCCGCGGCATTGGAGAAGCTGACCTCCGATGTCCTGACCCACCTCGGCGCCGCGCTCGACGGTGCGGCGGATCGACCGGCGGCCGATCGGCTGCGCGCGCTCGTCGACGAGCAGCTGCGGGTGCTCACGGTGCTGTATCCCGAAGTGGGGAAACTCTTCTCGTTCCCGGCGCCGTGGCCGGCCGAGCACACCGAGTCGATCAAGACCATGCGCAGGCGGCACGACCGGATCTTTCGCGAGGTCGTCGACGCGGGCATCGCGTCCGGCGAATTCGATTGCCCCGACCCGTCCGTCGCGCTGCACTGCCTGCACGGCATCCTGAACCACGCCTCGATCTGGCTGCGCCCCGAGGCCGATCCGGACGGGCGGACCCGCGATGCCGTGGTCGAGGAATCGTTGCGGTTGTTCGTCCGGGCGTGAAAACTCGCAGATCGGGCACTGTACGGACCCGCCGGTCAGGTGTCGGAGCGAAGGGGTAGTTTCTCCGGCACGGGCGGGGGATTCTCGCTCGTCACGGGAGGGACCCACTGTGGCTGAGCCGAGAACCCATCACTATCAATTCGCCCATCGGGTCCTGCCGGACCTGGCCCAGCGGCTCGGCGCGCGCATGGTCACCGACGAACCGCCGTTCGGTTACACCGAACAGCTGAAATACCTCTGGGACACCGTCGGTGAGCAGCTGGCCCCCGACGACCGCCTCCCCTGCGACGACATCACCGGCCGCCGCCTGGACGGCGAAGGATTCCGCCTCCTGCTGGTCCAACTCCCGACCCCGGCCGCCCCCGCGGAAGCGCATTTCGTGGCCGTCGTCCTCCCCGACGACTCGCCGGACGTCCGGATCTTCACCCTCGAACGCGCCGCACTCCAATCCTCGGACCGCTCCGACGCCACCACCCTCGGCTCCTGGGCCGACCACAGCCACCTCAACCTCGGCCCCGGCCCCCACCCCGACCCCACCGCCTTCGTCTCGGCCATCCACGCGAAGCTCGCCGCCCGCTAGTCCGGGCCGCGTTCGTCACCGACTACGCACGATCCGAGGGCCGAAGCGATTACGCACCGCCCCAAGGGTTCCCCGCCGCCCGTCGTGCACGACAGTGTCCACCCCACACGCCGACGCCGCGCGAATCGGGCCGAAGGCCGGTCTACGGACGGCATCCCACGGTGATCGCACCGATCGGGTGGTACTGCGAGCGTGCCGGGAAGGCTAAGTGGAGATCAGTCGGACCGACTGACCACAGAGCTTCTTCATATCGTCGGTATCGATGGTCAACAGCAATACCGGTGGGCGCTGCCGGGCCGCCAGTTCGGCCACCACCGCGTCGATGGCGTACTCGTGCCCGTGCAGGTTCGCCTCGATCAAGAGGTCGGATGCCGCCTTGGCGGCGGGCTCGTCGACGGGCTCGATGCGAATCCCGGAGAGCAACCAGGAAAGTCGGGCGCGATTGGTCTCGGCGTGGACGGCCTCGATGACGGTCAGCGCGCTGACGACCACCTCCATGCCGCGTTGTCGTGCCTCGGCCAGTACGGCGACCACCGGCAACGCGTCGTCGACCAGCCTCGACAGGCCGTCGCCATCGAGCACCAGCGTGCCCAGGTGGTGCTTCTCCCCCCGACGAGTCATCGTTCCCCTCAGCTCGCGCTCTGCCACTCGCCGTTCTCGGCGAGTGCGGTATCGAAGAGCTCCTTGGCCTTGTCCCGCGCATCATCCGGGATCGGGCCGACGCGCTGTTCGTAGTCGGACAAGTAGTCGTCGAGCACCTGCCCACGCAACTCACGTTCGACAGCCGCGGTCACGAACGCCGAGAACTCACGCTTTCCCACTCTGCGCCGCACGGCCTCAGCGGTCCCCTCGGGCAGCGACAGACTGACCCGCTGTGCGGGCCCCTCACCGATCCCGTGCTCGATCTCGCTCACCACCCGAGTTTATCAAAACAAGTAGGAAACTGATCGCGTCCGCAAGCGGGACGTACCCGGTCGGACGACGCGCAGCGTTCGAGCGCGCCTACTCGGCGGCGCGGGCGGCTGCCGCGATCTTCGTCGTCGGTTCGGGCATCCATCAAGATCGGGAGAGGTACTGTGACTGCCTTCAGGGGGCTTCGCCGGTGGTGGCCCCTTCATGGAGGGGAGTCCGAATGGGCAGTGCCGTATCAGCCTGTCGTGCACAGTGTTCGATGGTGAAGCGCGGTCGGCTGCGCTCGGCTGTGATCGCAGCTTCGGCCGTGTTGTGCCTGACCGGTACTCCCATGGCGGTCGGTCATGCGGATCCGCTGCCGATTCCGCAGAACGACCCGTTCTACACCCCGCGATCGGGCTGGGACTCGGCGGCACCGGGCACCATCCTGAATTCGCGCCCCGTCGAGGTGGCCTCGCTGCAACCACAGGCGCAGGACGCCGATGCCTGGCAGTTGCTGTATCGAACGACCGATACCGACGGCCGACCCATGGCGACCGTGACAACGGTGCTGCGCCCACGAACCGGGCAGGTCAAAGGATTGATTTCCTATCAGCCTGCCACGGATGCCTCGGCCGCACAGTGCGCGCCCTCGTTCGTGCTCCGGCAAGGAGCGCCGGACAAGTACGACTCGTCGCTGGATCTCATTCAGATCGACCAGATGTTGTCGTCCGGTCATGCGATTTCCGTCCCCGACTGGGAGGGGCCGAAGGGAACGCTGTTCGCCCCGAGACAGTCGGGTTACGCCGTGCTCGACGGAGTACGCGCGGCCCAGGGTTTCGCACCGCTGGGCCTGCCCGGCACCGATACTCCGGTTGCCGCGATGGGCTACTCCGGCGGGTCGTACGGCACCAGTTGGGTCGCGCAAGTTCAACCGACCTACGCTCCCGAAATACGACTGGTCGGTGTCGCCATGGGTGGTTGGACCGCGCCCATCGGCCGCTACCTGGGGACGCTCGATGCCGGTCCGTTCTCCGGTTTCCTGCCGTCGCTCCTGCCGGGCATGATGCGTGCCGATCCACGCCTGGCGGCGGCTTTCGACAAATATCTGACGCCTGCCGGGCAAGCTCTGATGGCTGCGGGTGACAGCAAATGCGTGACGGCGAACGTGGCTCAGCATGCGTTCCTGCGCATGGACGACTACCTGACGATCCCTTTTGCGCAACTGATCGAGGAGATACAGCCGTCGTTGGACGCGCTGGACTTCAGCCCCACGGCCTCGACCGCGCCGCTGTTCCTCTACAGTGCCGTGCACGACGAGATCGTCACCATCGCAGGGCCCGATAGGGCGGTGGCACAGTGGTGCGCAGCGGGGGCGCCGATCACCTACACGCGGGACCAGTTGAGCGAGCACGTCAGTCTCGCGATCAGTGCGACTCCCGCGGTCCTGCGGTGGATCGATGAACGTCTGGCGGGGCAGGCCGCACCAGACGGTTGCTCGACGCGCACGGTGATGTCCATGTCGCTCGGTGGCGCATAGCGCGAGGTCGGCGGCACCTGGCCTGACTGTTGGTTGCGGGCCGCGAACATCGAGGTCGTGCAGGCTCGAATGCGACACGCGGCCACGAAGACGACGCTGCGACACGTACGGGCATCGCTGGCCGGATACAGACGAGTCCGCCCGCTCCGTGATCACGGAGCGGGCGGACTCGAAACCGTCTACTGCGTAGGGAACGGGCCGATCAGGCCCGTTCCCGCAGGTCAGGCTTACACGTCGTAGTAGAGCTCGAACTCGTACGGGTGCGGACGCAGGTTGACCGGCGCGATTTCATTGTCGCGCTTGAGCTGGATCCAGGTCTCGATGAGGTCCTCGGTGAAGACGTTGCCTTCAGTGAGGTAGTCGTGGTCCGCCTCGAGGCGGTCGATGACCGTGGCCAGGCTGGTGGGGGCCTGCGGGATGTTCTTGGCCTCCTCGGGCGGCAGCTCGTAGAGGTCCTTGTCGACCGGAGCCATCGGCTCGATCTTGTTCTTGATGCCGTCCAGGCCGGCCATCATCATGGCGGCGAAGGCCAGGTACGGGTTGCCCGAGGAGTCAGGCGCGCGGAACTCGATGCGCTTGGCCTTCGGGTTGTTGCCGGTCACCGGGATACGCACGGCAGCCGAGCGGTTGCGCTGCGAGTACACCAGGTTGATGGGGGCCTCGTAGCCCGGCACCAGACGGTGGTAGGAGTTGACGGTCGGGTTGGTGAACGCCAGCAGCGACGGGGCGTGGTGCAGGATGCCGCCGATGTAGTGACGCGCCAGATCCGAGAGGCCACCGTAGCCGGCCTCGTCGTGGAACAGCGGCTTGCCGTCCTTCCACAGCGACTGGTGCACGTGCATGCCCGAGCCGTTGTCACCGAAGAGGGGCTTCGGCATGAAGGTGACAGACTTGCCTTCCTGCCACGCGGTGTTCTTCACGATGTACTTGAACAGCTGCAGGTCGTCAGCCGCGGACAGCAGCGTGCCGAACTTGTAGTTGATCTCGGCCTGACCGGCGGTGCCGACCTCGTGGTGGCCGCGCTCGAGCTCGAAGCCCGCGTTCTGCAGGTTGGTCGAGATCTTGTCGCGCAGGTCGACGTAGTGGTCGTACGGGGCGACGGGGAAGTAGCCACCCTTGTTGCGGACCTTGTAGCCCAGGTTGCGGCTGCCGTCCGGGTTGAACTCCTTGCCGGTGTTCCACGAGCCCGAGACCGACTCGATCTCGTAGAACGAGCCGTTCATGCCCGAGCCGTAGCGGATGCCGTCGAAGATGTAGAACTCGGCCTCGGCACCGAAGTACGCGGTGTCGGCGATACCGGTCGAACGCAGGTACTCCTCCGCCTTACGCGCGATGTTGCGCGGGTCGCGGGAGTACGCCTCACGGGTGAACGGGTCGTGCACGAAGAAGTTCAGGTTCAGGGTCTTCGCGGCACGGAACGGGTCGATCCGAGCGGTGCTGAAGTCGGGGAGCAGGAGCATGTCCGACTCGTCGATCGACTGGAAGCCACGCACCGAGGAGCCGTCGAACGCCAGACCCTCTTCGGCCAGGTCGGCGGTGAACGCCTTGGCCGGGATCGAGAAGTGCTGCTGGACGCCGGGCAGGTCGGAGAAGCGGATATCGACGTATTCGATGTCCTCTTCCTTGATGTACTGGATGACCTCTTCGGCCGTGCTGAACGTCACTTGTTCTCCTTACGGATCGGTTCCCAGCCAGTCACGATGCATGGGTTCGTCGCGACCTGACGCTAAGGACGCGGTGTTTCCCTACAGTCAAGGCTGTGTTTCGCCAGTGTTACGCGTGCCGGAGGCGGGGTGATGTCTGTCATCCGGGCGCGACCTGCATGCTAATCCTGCCATCCGCCCGATCGCGCGGTGACGTGACCTCCACGAATGCGGTCGTGAGCGGGCGATAGCCGGCCACTATCCTGGAAGCCATGGCGCGTATCACCGGCACATGGCTTTCCGGCAATCCGGCGGAACCGGGCGACCCGGAAACATCCGGCTACCCCGGCGAGCTCTACGGGCTGCCGCGCGAGGGCGCCGGCTCGCTGGCCCCGACCTGGCGCCGGGTCGTCGCGCTGTTCGTCGACTGGTTCATCGCGGTCGGCATCGCCGCCGTGATCACCCGCAGCTTCGCGTCGTCGTCGGTGCCGCTGCTGGTGTGGTTCGTGATCGGCGTCGCCGCGGTGACGCTGTTCGGGTTCACCCCCGGCCAGTACTTCCTGAAGCTGCGGGTGCTGCGGATCGACGCCCCGGTGGCGGTCGGGTTCGTGCGGGCGCTGGCGCGGCAGGTGCTGCTGGTGTTCGTCATCCCGGCGCTGTTCACCGATGCCGACGGACGCGGCATGCACGATCGCGCCACGGGCACCGCCCTGGTCAACGCGCGCTGACCCGTCGGCGGGCCCGCGCCGGCCTTACGCTGTGGCCGTGTCACTGAATCCGGCCCTGCTGGCCGTGCGTTTCCTGCTCGAACTGATCGCCATCGCCTCGTTCGGGGTGCTCGGCTGGCGAGCCTTCGACTCCCCCTGGCGGTATCTGCTCGTCGTCGTGCTGCCGATCGCGGCCGCGGCGCTGTGGGGCACGTTCGTGCTCCCCGATGATCCGAGTCGCGGCGGCGGCGTGCCGGTGCCGGTCTCGGGCCCGGTGCGGCTGCTCGTCGAGTTCACCGTGCTCTTCGGCGGCGCCGCCGCGCTGTGGGGCGCCGGCCTGCCCCGGCTCGCGCTCATCTCGACGGCGGTGCTGGTCGGCTACCACCTGCTGGCCTACGACCGCATCCTGTGGTTGCTGACCGGACGGCCGCCGAACTCCTGACACGAGACGAGCCCGGCACCTGCGATCAGGTGCCGGGCTCGTTCGGTAGGCGGGCTCAGCGGCGACGGATGGCGCGCTGCATGCCCTTCATCTTGGCGCCGGGGGGCATCGGGCCCTTCGGCATCGCGGGTCCGCTGCGCGAGCTCAGCGCGGTCAGCCTGCCCTCGATCTGATCGATCCGCTTGACATCGATATTGCGCGGCAGCTTGGTGAGGAACTTCTGCAGATCCTTGAGCGGGGTCTGGCCTTCCTCGTTGCCGACGACGACTTCGTAGATGGGGGTGTCACCGATGAGGCGAGCGGTTCGCTTCTTCTCCTGCGCGATGAGCGACTTGACCCGCTGCGGGGAACCCTCGGCGACGAAGATCACGCCCGGCAGGCCGATGACGCGGTGCACCGCGTCGAGCTGGGTGGTGGCCGCGACGCCGTTGGCGACCCGCCACTTGCCCTGCAGATTCTCCAGCACCCACGCCGCCGCGCCCGCCTGGCCCTCGGCCTTGCGGTAGACGTTCTTCTGCACGCGACGTCCGAAGATGATGAACGCGAACAACACACCGAGCAGCAGACCCAGCGGCAGCAGGAACCACTGCATGTCGAAGATCAGACCGATGAGGAAGAAGACCACCGTGGTGCCGACGAGTGCGCCGATCATCAGCGGCAGCAGCGCCTTGTCTTCCTTGCGCTGCATGTTGAACGCCTGCCACAACTGCTGACGCCGTTCGCGTGATGCCTGCTTACGGGCCGCTTTAGCCGCGGCCTTGGCTTCCTTCGACGGCTTGCCGCCCTTGCCTCCTGCCATAGGTGTCAGCTTAGATGGCCCCCCGCCGGGCCGTCGGACCGCATGACGCACCGACCTCGAACACGGCGATTCGGACGTCTTTCACGGCGAACCCGCCGGGCACGGGCAAGAATGGCGAGGGTGCGCCCGATGACCGAGAAGCCGACCGGATCCCCCGTCACCGCGGGGGTCGACGACGCGGTCGCCGAGCGACTGGCCGCGGCCTTGCGGTGCGCGACGGTCTCGACCGAGGATCCCACCCAGACCGCCGACGCGGAGTTCGCCCGGCTCGCCGCGCACCTCGAGGCGTCGTTCCCGCGCGTGCACGCCGAGCTGACTCTGACCACCTTCGGCCGCAGCAGGCTCTACCGCTGGGACGGCACCGAGCCGGGACCGGTGGCGGCGATCCTGCTGGCCCACCAGGACGTCGTCCCGGTCGACGATCCGCAGCGCTGGACCCATCCCCCGTTCGCCGGCGTCGTCGACGCGGAGTTCATCTGGGGCCGGGGCGCGATCGACGACAAGAGCCGGGTGCTCGCCGTGCTCGAAGCCGTGGAGCAGTCGCTGACGGCGGGTGTCCGGCCCCGGCACACCGTCTACCTGGCCTTCGGCCACGACGAGGAGGTCTTCGGCGACGGCGGCGCGGTCCGGATGGCCGAGCACCTGCGGGCCGAGGACGTCCGGGCCGACCTGCTGCTCGACGAGGGCGGGGTGATCACCGACGGGGTCGCCGACGGGGTCGACCGACCGGTCGCGAGCATCATGCTGGGTGAGAAGGGCTACGCGACGGTGCGGCTGTCGGTCAGTGAGACCGGCGGTCACTCCTCCATGCCGGGCAAGCAGACCGCGGTCGGGCGGCTGGCGCGTGCCGTCGCCCAGGTGCAGGACCATCCGATGCCGCTGCGGTTGACCCCGGTGATCACCGACATGCTCGCCCGGATGCGGGTGGCGCTGCCCGAACCGCGCCGCAAGCTGCTCGAACTCGCCGATACGCGCGGACTGGCCACGCTGGCCGGACCGCTGCTCACCCGGCTGCTGGCGGCGGGCCCTACCACCGAGGCACTGGTCCGCACGACGACCGCGCCGACGGTGATCCGGGGCGGGGTGAAGGCCAATGTGCTGCCGCAGAGCGCGGAGGCACTGGTGAATTTTCGGATCCTGCCCGGTGATTCCGTGTCGTCCGTGCTCGCGCACTGCCGCCGGGTGATCCGCGACATCGGCGTGGCGATCGAGCTCGTCGGACCGGTGTCGGAGCCGTCGCGGGTCGCCGGTCCGGGCCCCGCCTACGAACTGATCGCCGAACTCGCCGCCGAGCTGGTGCCCGGCATCGTTACCACCACCGGGCTGGTGCCCGGCGCCACCGACTCCCGGCACTACGACGGCCTGGCAGGCACCCGCTGCAATTTCGCGCCGATCGTGCTGACCGCGGCCGACCTGGAACGGATCCACGGAACCGACGAGCGGATCTCCCGGCTCAACTACGCTCGACTGATCGAGTTCAATCGGCGCCTGATCGAGCGGCTCGCGGTGGCGCCCGGCGACGAAGGAGCAGCACAGCGATGACGACGGACACGGGCGAATTCGCCGGCAACGGCGGCCGGATCGCCTGGCGCGCTTGGCAACCCGACACCGCCCCGCGCGCGGTGGTGGTGCTGGTGCACGGCGTCGCCGAGCACTCGGGCCGCTACGAGCACGTGGGCGACGCGCTGGCCGCGCGGGGTTTCGCGGTGTACGCGCTCGATCACATCGGACATGGTCTGTCGGAGGGCGCGGCCGCCAATATCGGCTCGATGCACGCCGCCGCCGACAATGTGGCCACCCTGCTCGACCTGGCGGGCACGGCCCATCCCGGCGTGCCCCGGTTCCTGCTCGGCCATTCGATGGGCAGCCTGGTGGTGCTGCACCTGGCCACCCGCGGACCGGTCGACGTGGCCGGGGTCGTGGTCTCGGCACCGCCGCTGGACATCCCGCTGGGCAATCCGGTGCAGCGCCTCGCCGCTCCACTGCTCACCCGGGTCGCCCCGAATCTCGGTGTGCTGACCCTGGATTCGTCGACGATCAGCCGTGATCCCGAGGTGGTGCGCGCCTACGACGAGGACCCGCTGGTGTTCCGCGGCAAGCTGCCCGCCCGCACCGCGGTGGAGATCCTGCAGCACACCGCGCTGGTGAAGCAGCGCCTCGACGCGCTCACCGCGCCGCTGCTGGTGCTGCACGGCACGGCCGACACCATCGCCGCGCCGTCGAGTGCGGACCTGCTCGAAAGCGATGCCGGTTCGACCGATGTGACGGTGCTGCGCTACTCCGGGCTGTTCCACGAGGTGTTCAACGAACCCGAGCGCGATCAGGTGATCGGTGACGTCACCGACTGGCTTTCCCGATATGTTACCGACGAGTAGCTTAGCGCCTAGTAGACTCCGCCCATGGGAACCACGTCTACCGGCGCCGTCGCCTTCATCCGCGCCAGCTGGCACAGCTCCATCGTCACCAAGGCCCACGAGGGCTTCGTCGCCGAATACGCCGGCCTGGGGTTCGACCCGGCCGCCGTCGAGGTGTTCGACGTCCCGGGCGCCTTCGAGATCCCGCTGCACGCGCAGCGCCTGGCCCGTACCGGCCGCTACGACGCGATCGTGGCCGCCGCGCTCGTCGTCGACGGCGGCATCTACCGTCACGACTTCGTCGCCACCGCGGTGATCGACGGCCTGATGCGCGTCCAGCTCGACAACGACGTCCCGGTGTTCTCGGTGGTGCTCACCCCGCACCACTTCCACGAGCACAGCGAGCACGTCGACTACTACACCAACCACTTCGTGACGAAGGGAGCCGAGGCCGCCCGCGCGGTGGCGAACACCCTCAGCTCTCTACGCTCACTGCCCGCGGCGCGCTGACTACTCGAACTGGGTCAGGCAGGCCTGTTCGCCGTCGAGGACGCCGGTGCGGAACGCCTCGAGGCGCTGATAGCCGCTCGGCACCACCTTGCCGTTGACGTCGGCGGCCGCGAGGCCGTCGGCGAGCAGGCCCGACACCGCCTCGTCGAGGTCGCCGGCCGACAGCCGCGGATCACTGCCCGGCTCACTGAGTTTCGTGGTCAGCACGCCCGACAGGCACGCGGTGCGCAGGCCCGCCGATTCGGCGCCGGTCAGTGACAGCTTGCGGTCCTGCTGCACCGCCAGGGCGTAGCGGGACACGAAGACCACCGCGGCGTTGTAGTCGCCGGTGACGACCGCCGAGAGCGGTTCCTCCTTGCCGGTGGCCCCCTCCCCCGCGCGCTCGGCCATGGCGGGCACGTCGGTGCCGATGGTGTTGCTGCCCGGGCAGTAGGACACCGGTTGGGTGGTGGTCGTCGAGGCGCAATTGCGGGTGACCCCCGCGTAGTCGAACTTCGGCGCGTTCCGCACCGGCATCGACTTGCTCAGCTGGGTGGCCAGCGAGCTCAGGTTCTCCTTGTTCACCGGGAGCTGCTGATCGCGCTCGCCGTCCTCGAAGGTGACCGGCAGGCCGCCACGGCGCTTGCTGATCTCGTCCTCGTCGATCCCCTTGCAGGACCCGGCGCCCTCGGTATAGCCCTTCTGCACCGCGGTGACGCGTTCGAAGGCCGAACCGTGCACGGCGTCGGGATCATTGGGGTCGCGGTCGCGCACGGCGACGGTCGCGCCGAGCACGCCGTTGAGACCGTCGGTGGTGTTGAGGGTGAAGTGCTTGGACTTGCCCTCGGCGACGTGGCGCAGGAAGACGCCGGCCAGGCAGTCGGCCTGCTGCTCCTTCACCAGGGCGTCGGTGAGGAAGCCGCGCAGCAGGTCGGCCTGGGACTGGATGGCGTGGCCGTACTCGTGGGCCAGCACCATCACCACCGACATCTCCTTGTACTTGTCGACCAGCAGCGGCAGCAGCACCGAGCGGTCCCAGCCGATGGTGTGGTCGAGCGGGCAGTACGCGGCGTTGACCATCTTGTAGGTGCTGCTCTTGCAGAACTGCACCGATTCCGATTCCGGCGCCTTCGCCGACCACGAGATGTACTTCGAGGCGGGCTTGAAGTTGCCGCGGAAGGTCTTGGAATACTCCGTCTGCCAATACTCTTCGATATCGGCGATGGCATTGAGCGCGAGCTTGTCGATCGTGCCGTTATCGCCGTTGTCGGCCTTCTTGTCGGTGTCGGGCACCCCGGGGCGGCTGCCGCTGGGCCCGGTGTTCGACGTCGCGCCCGCCACCTCCCACGGGTTGTCCATCGTGGGCATCGCCTGGTCGCTGGCGACGGTCGTCGCCGAGCAACCGGTGGCGAGCAGGCCGACGCTCACCAGTGCCGCCATCGCCATGGCGAACCGATGTTTGATCATCCGCTGTTTCCTCCCCGGGGAATGACACGGACGCCGAGCGGTCCGATGTCGAGCGCTCACATGGTAATCGACGCCGTCAATCCCGCATTCTGACCGTGGCGAGCACCGCGCGATGGTCGGAGCCCGCAATGGTGAGCGTGCGCACCTGTTCGGCGACGCCACCTGCGACGAGGATGTGATCGATGCCGATCACCGGCCCCCACCGGCGATCCGCGGGGTAGGTGAGCAGCACCCCGTCGCCCGTCTGTTCCGCGGCGGCCGCGAACGGACCGTCCAGCAGCGCGCGGTAGGCCGAATGGTTCTGCGTCGCATTGAAATCCGCGCCGACAATCGCGGGCGTTGGCGCCGAGGCCAGGATCTCGTCGACCCGGCGCAGCTCGGCGGCCCACGCGGCGAAGTCGATGTTCGGCGGGATCGGATGGAAGGCGAACACCGAGATCGGGCCGCGCTGTGGATGTTCCATCGTCGCGGAGATGTTGCTCATGATGAAGCCGTCGTACTTCTCGGTCTCGCGCAACGGGTATCGGCTGTAGATGCCGGTACCGCCACCACCGGATTGCGCGGGTTCCAGATAGAAGTAGGGCAGCCGGTCTTCCAGGCCCGCCGCCCGTAGCCGGGTGATCGAGTCGGTGGTCAGTTCGTCGGCGGTGAGCACGTCGACGTCGTTGTCGCGCACCGCCGCGACCACCACAGCCGGATCCGCCTGTCCGAACAGCAGATTCGACTGCAGCACCCGCAGCTGCGGTCCGTCGGCCGCGGCGGCCGCGGGAATGTAGGCCGGAACGACCAGCCACGCCGCGCCGGCCAGCACCACGCCCCCGGCGATGGCGCTGCGCCACCCCCGCGCGAGGAGCACGAGGACCACCCCGAGCACCGCGCCCAGCATCAGCCACGTCGCCCCCGACGCCAGCAACACCAGCGACTGCTGCCGCCAGTTGCCCAGATGCAACACGATCCCGGCCACCGCCGCGATCAGCGCGCCCCACCCCAGGACCAGCAACACCCGGTCCGACCATTTCCGCATCATGGGCCCGAGCCTAGGCTGGCGCCCTTGGCGCGCCCTTATGGTGCCGCTAAAGGTTCTCTGAGGTGCCCGCGTCGGCCTACACTGGCGCCGCAGAAGGAGGTGGCGCGTGTACATCGAAGAATTCCCCGCCGCAGGCCCGCTCACCGAGAACGCCGTCGACGCGCTGCTGACCGTCGCGGGCCGCTACACCTCGGCGCTGACCCTCACCGTCGCCGACCGCACCGTCCAGCTCCCGGTCCTGCCGGTCTGCTGGACCGAACTCCCCATCCGCGCCGGCACCCCGATCACCATCGAAGCCGCCCGTGGCCACCGACCGCCCGACGCCGAGGACCGCCGCGCCCTGCGCGACTTCGTCGACACCTTCCAGCGCGCCACCGGCGCACCGGAGTGAATCACGTCGCCAGGCGACGGTTCAGCGCCGAACGCGGCCCCGCCCCGCGCACCAGTTGGTGGCACAGCCACGAGCCTCGAAAGAGGCTGTGCGACGTATAGTCGAGGACGAAACTTACTCTGGGGGACAACGTCTTCCAGCGACTAAGCAGGGGGCTGCATGTCTACTGTCGATGACAGGATCGTGCTGGCGGCGGGTTGGCTCCACGCCAATGTTGTCCGCGTCGATGATGGACATGCAGGGTGGGGCTGGTCTCCCGATGTGTCACCGAATCCCCAGGACACCGCCGAAGCCGTGTGCGCCTTGACGGCCGCCCGAGCACACACTCCGATCCATCTCTTGGCCCCGGCCTATGACGTGCCGGAGCCGACCAGCGTGACGGCACTACTGCGCCTGGGCAGCGTTACGCACGCGACTCAGGGCGAGTGGATATTCCAGTCACCCGTCGACGCTGCATGGCGCCTACGCGCACTCGTCGCGATGAGCGCGGGCGGGGTCTTACCCGACGTGCACGCATACCGGCAGGCCCTCCTCGCCATGCAGGATCCGCATTCGGGCGGTTGGACCATGTCCGACGGGTTAGCTCCGGTCTCTGTCACAGCTACTGCCGCCGCGATCCGCGCACTGCTGGAACTTCCCGATTCCGACACCGAAGCAGCCGCCGCGATCCGGCGCGGCTGCGACTTCCTGGTCAACGCACTGCTCCATGACGATCCACAGGCGACGACCAACTTCGCGACCGCCAAGATTGCGTGCTTGCTGGGTGCCGGGCCACTCGCGGACATGGGCAATCCCCGCATCACGCGAGCACATGAGCGAGCGGTCGACCATGTACTGCACTATTTGGAGACCGCACCTGGCACCCTCGAAGAGGAGCCGATTCGTCGCGGCAACGTCACCCAGACCTGGTACCACGCAACGCTTCCGCAGTCGATCATGGCACTGGCCACGTCCAGAAAGCAGTTGATCTTCCACCCCGCGTTCCGCAGCGGGTTCACCGAACTGCTGGACTATCAGCAACTTTCGCCGACTCATCGCGACCACGGCGGCTTCAAGACCTCGCGAGGCGGCATGATCACGTCCTACGCGACCGCCCAGTCGATCCACACCCTGATTCAGGTGAATGCCGAGGTGCGTCAGCGTGTCAACCCGGGCACCGTCTTCGACATGCTCTGTGACGCCAACAGCAGCCACCACACGGACCCGCAGAACATCGCTCCCGCGAAGTTTCCCGCAGTCCGGATGAACAGCACTGCGGGCGCGGCGATCTTCGGGATGGGTCTCACCGCCGGGCTCACCATTATCTTTCTGGCATTGATGTTCGACGAAGGAACGCTGGAACCACTGGGAAAACCAGGCAGCCGTGCCCTGATCTACTGGGGCACTGCCTTCATCTCCGTCGGGCTCTATTGCTGGGCGACAACCCGATTCCACCGCCTTGCCCGCGGAAAGATGCTGTCGCTGGTCGCAGCGATCTTCACGGCAGGAATTTTCCCCTTCTTGGCCTTCCTGCTCACATAGCACCGGCGGCTTGCCGGCACCTGCCACACAGCGCGCCGCTACGGACAGGTGGGACCGGGCGGAACTACAACGGCAGGCCTGCCTCGATCCAGTTGTAGGCCTGGATCTTTCGGGAGGCCGGATCGTTGACGACCTGGTTGATGAGGTCGTTGATCTGGTCGGTGGACAGGGGGTAGCCGTAGTGTTCGGCGGCGCCGGCGGAGGCCCAGAGGGAGGCGAAGAGGCCGGGGCCGCCGAGCAGGTGGGACAGGGCGGTGGCGACGTCCTCGACCACCTCGATGACGCCGTGCACCATGGCGATCGCGATGTCCTCGTCGCCGGGGGTGGCCCCGGGGGCCAGGGCGCCGGAGGCGACGGCGCGGCGGGCCAGCCAGTCACGGGGGACCATCGGGTTCGGGCCGATCGCGTCGCCGAGGTAGTACCGCCACTCCCCCGGGTTGCCCTGGTCGAAGGCGTGGATGTAGAAGGTGCGGGTCAGCGCCCACAGGGCGATGTAGCGCAGGGCGACCTGTTCGGGCTCGAGCGCCGCGTCGGGGCCCTCGGCGCGGTCGCGTTCGAGCTGGTTCCAGGCGAAGCGGAACCAGACCTGCTCGGAGTTGCCGACCCAGGTCGCGGGCAGGCGATCGGCCAGGGCGGCCATGTCGGCGGCCGGGCCGTAGAGGCCGGTGTCGCCGGACACCTCGACGCGCAGGTTGTCGACGTAGCCGCGCAGGGCGTCGACGGAGGTGAACACGGCGTAGCCGAGCTGGGCGAGGCGGGTGAGGTCGGCGTTGGCGGGCTCGAGCACCAGCACCACCGGCATGCCGACGCCGGGCTGCAGGCCCTCGGGCCAGAACGCCTCGGCGACAGCGAGTTCGCGGCCGGTCACCGGATCGGAGACCTCGCTGTCGAGCAGCGGGAAGCCGAAGCCGTCGGCGACGAGGTCGTCGACCAGCGCGTTCACCAGGTCGACCGCCGGGTCACCGAGGCTCACCCCGGCGACACCGACGGACAGCAGCGTCGGCCGGTGCAGGGTGCCGGTGCGCAGCTGCTCGAGGAACGCGTCGGCAGCCGCGGACAGCAGTTTGCGGCGCGCGCGCAGGAATTCGCGGTAGTTCTCGACCCGCCACAGGGTGGGATCGGTCGGAATCCACTGCGAGGCCAGCACTCCGGGGTGCTGCCGCTCGACTTCAGCGAGGTAGTCGGCCGGTTCGCGTTCGCCCAGTTCGGCTTCCGAGCCGGGGCTGAGGAAGCAGAAGTTGGCGATCGCGTTGATCTCGTTGCGTTCGTAGCCCGCGTCGCGCAGCGTGGTCTTCGGGAACAGGTAGTGCACCTGCACCGGGGTGCGCTCACCGAACTGCTCGATGCCGAGTTCGTCGCCGGTGCCCAGATCGCGCGAACCGTCGACGCGGGTCAGCAGGTACAGCAGCGGATAGAACCGCGATCCCCGGGTCGCGCCGCCGAAGTCGTCGGCGCAGAGGTCGAGCGAGCCGCCGCGCAGCCGTTCCAGCGAGCCGATGAGGCCGTTGATGCCGCCGCGTTCGAGCGTCTCGTAGTCCTGCTGCAGGAACGTCTCGGTGGACCCGCTGAACCGGCCCCACAGCGCGGAATGGATGTACCAGTACAGCACCCGGTCGCGGTGCAGGTCGTCGTCGAAGCGGCCGCCGTTGAGGAACAGCAGCCGGGTGATGACCGGAATCGCGTAGCGCCCCATCAGGACTCGGTCGTGATCGAGGCCGAGGCGACCGGCCACGGTGTCGAGGAAGGTGTCGACCTGGGTCGCGGTGTTGCTGAGCGCCTGCTCGAATTCCGCGGGCGACAGATCGCCGAGCGCGTCGAAGTGGGCGCGGCCGTTGCCGATGGCGATCACATTGCGCAGCAACCAGTCCAGGGTGAAGGTGTAGCCGTCCTTGTCCCAGCGGATCAGGTGGTCGCGCAGGTTGCCGCGGGCCTGCGGCCACTGCGCGCACAGCGTCGCCAGCGCAAGGTCGCCCTTGGACAGTTTGGTGCCACCGGAGTTGACGCGGTTGAAGATGTCGACGACCTCGTCGACGGTCCGGTCCGAGCCGGTGATGGTCTCGACATTGAACTCGCGATGGGTGATCTCGCGCAGCTTGTTCAGCCGGTCGAGGTAGACCGCCAGCGTCTCCGGCGCCACCTCGGTGAACCGCGGCAGGTAGTGCACCGGACCCAGCGCGAACAGCTCGGTGACATCGATCCAGGTCGGCGCGGTCTCGCGGCCTGGCACCTGGAACTCGAAAACCTCACGGTCGACATCGAAATGGAGCCCGGTGAACGCGACGGCGTCGCCCTCGAAGAACGACGGCGCGGTGCCGCGCAGGATGCCGTAGAGGGTGGTGATGCGCTGCTGGCCGTCGAGCAGCAGCTGCCGCAGCCCCGATCCGCCGCCCTGGCCGCGCACGGCGATGTCCTCCGATCCGGTCTCCCACACCAGGAGCCCGCCGACCGGATAACCGAGGTACAGCGACCGCATCAGTCCGCGCACCTGGTCCCTGTTCCAGACGTAACCGCGCTGGAATTCGGGCAGCAGCACCGCTCCGGAGTCGATCTGGTCGAGCAGGGAGGACAGACGTGTCACGGCAGCCTTTCATCGCGATCCGGTAGCGCAAGCGCTCCATCGTTGCACGGATCGTACCGACAAACACCGACGCGCCAGCGGCCGAACAGAACTCACGGTCCGCGGGCTCGCGGGTACTACGTCGCGGCCACCGCCGCGCGGAACGCCGCCGAGGCGTAGAAGGGCGCCAGCCTGCGCCGGACGACGGTGTCGAGATAGCCGCGCTCGTCGAGTTTCGCGAGCACCGAGGGGCCGAAGCGCAGCGCCTCCTCGATCATGTCCGCGCGCCCGATGCCCAGCTCGGCGAGCAATTCGGCCAGCGGGGTGTCACCGTATTTGTCGAAGACGTGATCGATGCCCTCATCGAGCAGCGCGTGGAAGTAGTCGGTGTCGCGGAAGGTGCGCCAGAACTCGAAGGTGAGGACGACGGCGTCCTCCACGTCGTTGGCCGAGACCAGTTCCCGGAAGGACCCGATCGAATCGCCGGTGTGCTTGCGCCAGGTCTCGCGGGCGGCGTCGAGCAGCACGTCGTCGGCGTCGTTGCGGTTGCCGCGCAAGACGAATCGCGCGCCGGTGCGGGTGATCCGGCCGACGCCGTTCTCGATCACCGGCAGCGCCGGCTCGGCCAGCCGGGCCAGCGCGCCGCGCAGCGACTGCGCCAGGCCGCCGCCGTCGGCGCGCCTGCCGTCGTCGACGGCGGTGACGACCGCGCGCTGCACCGCCTCGACGCAGGCGTCCACGGTGACCGGGCTGTTGAGCACCAGGCGCACCAGCCGGTGCGAGACCTCCATGTCGGCCACGGCCGAGACCAGTTCGTCGAAGCGGCGGTTGTCCACCACCTCGCCGACCGGGATCTCGTCCTGAGCGCGATGGTTGTACAGCCGGGCGGCGATCTCGCCGACGAGTTCGGGGATCGCGCCCTCGACCGGGATCTGCACCGCGTACTTGTGCGCGACGCCCTTGATCTGCTCGCGGGTGACGGCCTCGGCCAGGGTCAATACCGCGCATTCGGCGAGCAGGCCGTCGACCTCCTCGGTGACGAGCTCGAGGAAACCCGTGGGCGTCAGCAGCTGTTCCTTGGTGAACGCCACGTGCGCGTCGAGCACCCGCAGTGCCAGGTCGACGTGTCCGGAGTCCGCATCGTTGGTCTCACCCATGTCGCCCAGATTGGCACACCGCGCGCGCTGGTGAGACCTCGGCGCACCCGTCGATGATCTTCGGTGCCGACACGCCGAGCGCGGCACGCAGACTCAGCCCAGATCGCGGTTCGGAGACCCCATGCGCGCAGTTTGTCGGCGAGTATGGCATACTTGGCTGCTGAGACTGGGCTGATCACAGAGATCGCCATGGCTCACCGACTGAAAAGACTTGTAAAACACATGACTCAAGGCACTGTTAAGTGGTTCAACGGCGAAAAGGGCTTCGGCTTCATCGCCCAAGACGGAGGCGGCCCCGACGTCTTCGTGCATTACTCGGCCATCAGCGGCTCCGGCTTCAAGTCCCTCGAAGAGGGCCAGCGGGTCGAGTTCGAGGTCGGCCAGGGCCAGAAGGGCCCCCAGGCTCAGGACGTCCGCGCCATCTGATTCCGGCGTGAACGAGAAAGGCCCCGCACCCTCGGTGCGGGGCCTTTCTCTTGTCCGCTATCCCCCGAACACCCGCTCCACGACCGCCTTGGCGCGGCGGGTGATGCGCATGTAGTTGTCGAGGAACTCGCTGCCGTCGTCGGTGGGCCAGCCCGCCACCCGCGCGACCGCCGATAGTAGGCGGCCCGGGCCGGGGAGCTGATCGGTCGGCTTGCCCTTGACGAGCACGAGCGCGTTGCGGGCCGCGGTCGCGGTGATCCAGGATTCCCGCAGCAGCGCGACATCGTCGTGCTCCAGGATGCCCTCGGCCTCGATGACGTCGAGCGCTTCCAGCGTCGAGGTGTTGTGCAGGGCGGGCACCTCGTGCGCGTGCCGCAGCTGCAGCAGCTGCACGGTCCACTCGATGTCGGCCAGACCGCCGCGCCCCAGCTTCGTGTGGGTGGCGGGGTTGGCCCCGCGCGGCAGGCGCTCGGCGTCGACACGGGCCTTGATCCGGCGGATCTCGCGGGCGAACTCGGCGGACACCCCGCCGGCCGGGTACCGGATCGGGTCGATGACGTGCAGGAACCGCACACCCAGCGCCTGATCCCCGGCCACCTGGTGCGCGCGCAGCAGCGCCTGCACCTCCCACGGCTGGGCCCACTGTTCGTAGTAGGCCTGATAGGCGGCCAAGGTGCGGACCAGGGCGCCGTTGCGGCCCTCCGGTCGCAGGCCCGCGTCGACCTGCAGCGGCGGATCGGTGCTGGGCGCACCGAGCAGGCGCTGGACCTTCTCCGCGACGCCGATCGCCCACTTCACCGCGATGGTCTCGTCCTCGCCGGGACGCGGATCGCAGACGAACAGCACGTCGGCGTCGGACCCGTAGCCGAGTTCCATGCCGCCGAGCCTGCCCATGCCGATGACCGCGAAGTCGGCGGGCGCGGGCGCGCCTCGTTCGGCCTCCGACGCCCGGATGACCACGCCCAGCGCGGCCTCGAGCACCGCCACCCACACCGAGGACAGCGCCGCGCACACCTGCGGCACGTCGAGCATGCCGAGCAGGTCGGCCGAGGCCACCCGGGCGAGCTCGTGCCTGCGCAGCGAGCGGGCCGCGGCGACCGCGCGGTACGGGTCGTCGTAGCGGGCCGCGGCGGTCTGGATGCCGCGCGCGACATCCTCGGGCTGCGGGCCCAGCAGCTGTGGGCCGCCCGGGCCGTCGGCGTACATGCGGATGGTCTCGGGGGCGTTGATCAGCAGATCGGGCAGGTACTCCGAGGAGCCGAGCACGATCATCAGCCGCTGGGCGATGGCGCCCTCGTCGCGCAGTTCGCGCAGGAACCAGATCTGGTCGTCGAGACCTTCCGAGACCCGGCGATACGCGAGCAGGCCCGCGTCGGGATTCGGTGTGTCACCGAGCCATTCGAGCAGCGTCGGCAACAGCAGCGCCTGAATGCGGCCCTTGCGCGAGACACCGCCCGTGAGCGCCTTGAGGTGGCCGAGGGCGTTGGCGGGCGCGCCGTAGCCGAGCGCGGCGAGCTGGCGCACGGCGGCGTCGGGGCTCAGCCGCAGCGCGTCGGAGTCGAGCCGGGCGACCGACTCGAGCAGCGGCCGGTAGAACAGCTTGGAGTGCAGCCGCCGCACCCGCATGGAGTTGCGGCGGATGTCGGTCTCGAGCACGCCGACGGCGTCCTGACGGCCGTCGGGCCGGATGTGGGCCGCGCGCGCGAGCCAGCGCATGCCCTCCTCGTCGTCGGCGGCGGGCAGGGTGTGGGTGCGCTTGAGCCGCTGCAACTGCAGCCGGTGCTCGAGCAGCCGCAGGAACTCGTAGGAGGCGGTGAGGTTGGCCGCGTCGTCGCGGCCGACATAGCCGCCCGCGGCCAGCGCGGTGAGCGCCTCGACGGTGTTGGTGGCGTGCAGGGAGTCGTCGACCCGCCCGTGCACCAATTGCAGCAGCTGCACGGCGAATTCGACATCGCGCAGGCTGCCGGCGCCGAGCTTGAGTTCGCGCTCGCGCAGGTCGGCGGGGACCAGATCCTCCACCCGGCGGCGCATGGCCTGCACGTCGGCGACGAAGTCGGGGCGTTCCGACGCGGTCCACACCATCGGCATGAGCGCGTCGCGATACTGCTGACCGAGTTCCAGATCGCCGGTCATCGGCCGGTTCTTCAGCAGCGCCTGGAACTCCCAGGTGCGGGCCCAGCGCTTGTAGTAGGCGAGGTGGGAATCGAGCGTGCGCACCAGCGCGCCCGCCTTGCCCTCGGGGCGCAGTGCCGCGTCGACCTCGAAGAACGCCGAACTGGCGACGCTCATCATCTCCGCGGCCAACCTGGTCGCGGTGGCATCGGCCGGTTCGGCGACGAACACCACGTCGACATCGCTGACGTAGTTCAGTTCGCGCGCACCGCATTTGCCCATCGCGATGACCGCCAGCCGCACCGGTACCGGGCCGTTCTTGCACACCCGGGCCACGGCCACCGCCAGCGCGGCGGTGAGCGCGGCATCGGCCAGATCCGACAGGTGCCTGCCGACCACCTGGTACGGCGGCACCGGCTCGTTCTCGACGGTGGAGGCCAGATCGACCGCGGCCAGCAGCATCAGCTGATCGCGATACCGGCTGCGCAGCAGCGCGATCGCCTCCGGACCGGCGATCTCGGCCCGGTACAGCATCGGCCCCGCGTTGGGTCCGTTCTCGGGCTCGGCCTCGACCGCGTCGAGCAGATCGGCGATCAGGTCGTCGCGTTCGGGAAGCCGGTTCGCGCGCAGCACTTTCCACGCGGCCGGTGCGGCCACGAGGTGGTCACCGAAAGCCGTCGACGAGCCGAGCAGCCCGAACAGCCTGCCGCGCAACGTGGAATCGGACCGGATCACCGAATCCAGTTCGGCCCAGTCGTTTCCGAGCGACTCACGCAGCCGGACCAGCGTGGACAGGGCCAGGTCGGCATCGGGCGAACGCGACAGTGCCCACAGCACTGGCACCCCGTCGATGTTGTCCCAGCCGAGCTGGTGCAGGGAGTCCGCTGCGGTGGGCTCGAGCAACCCGAGCCGGCCGACGCCGGGGACAGCGGAGCGGACAGTCGGTGGCCGGACCATGCCCTCAAAGTACATGGTCCGTGCATCGACCGCGTCACGCCCGGCGCGCCGGGCGCCGTGTCACAGGCTGAGGTACTCCTCGAGCTCCCACGGGGTCACCTGGCTGCGGTAGGCGGCCCATTCCCGGCGCTTGTTGCGCAGGAAGAAGTCGAAGACGTGCTCACCGAGGGTCTCGGCGACGAGCTCCGAACGCTCCATCACCTGCAGGGCCTCGTCGAGGGTGCCGGGCAGCGAGCGGAAGCCCATGGCGCGACGCTCGGCGTCGGTCAGCGACCACACGTCGTCCTCGGCCTCGGGGGGCAGCGTGTAGCCCTTCTCGATGCCGCGCAGACCGGCCGCGAGCAGCACCGCGAAGGTCAGGTACGGGTTGCAGGCCGAATCAGGGCTGCGGATCTCGACGCGACGCGACGACGACTTGTTCGGCGTGTACATCGGCACGCGCACCAGCGCGGAGCGGTTGGACCGGCCCCAGGAGGCCGCCGTCGGCGCCTCGCCGCCGTGGATCAGGCGCTTGTAGGAGTTCACCCACTGGTTGGTGATCGCGCTGATCTCGGGGGCGTGCTCGAGGATGCCCGCGATGAACGAGCGCGCCGTCGAGGACAGGTTCTCCGGATCGTCGGCGTCGGCGAAGGCGTTGGACTCGCCCTCGAACAGGCTCATGTGGGTGTGCATGGCCGAGCCGGGGTACTGGGCGAACGGCTTGGGCATGAACGTCGCGCGCACGCCCTCGTCGATCGCCACCTCCTTGATGAGGTAGCGGAAGGTCATCACGTTGTCGGCCATCGATAGCGCGTCGGCGTAGCGCAGGTCGATCTCCTGCTGGCCGGGGGCGCCCTCGTGGTGGCTGAACTCCACCGAGATGCCCATCGACTCGAGCGCGTCGATGGCGTGGCGGCGGAAGTTCGGGGCCGAGTCGTGCACGGCCTGGTCGAAGAAGCCGCCGTTGTCGGCGGGCACCGGCACGCCGTTCTTCAGGCCGTTCTCCAGCAGGAAGAACTCGATCTCGGGGTGCACGTAGCAGCTGAAGCCCACGTCGGCGGCCTTGTTGAGCTGACGCCGCAGCACGTGGCGCGGGTCGGCCCACGACGGCGAGCCGTCGGGCATGGTGATGTCGCAGAACATGCGCGCGGAGTGCTGGTGGCCCTTGGAGGTGGCCCAGGGCAGCACCTGGAAGGTCGACGGGTCGGGCCGCGCGACCATGTCCGCCTCGGACACGCGCGCGAAGCCTTCGATGGCCGAGCCGTCGAACCCGATGCCCTCCTCGAAGGCGCCCTCGAGCTCGGCAGGCGCGATGGCGACGGACTTCAGGTAGCCCAGCACGTCGGTGAACCAGAGACGTACGAAGCGGATGTCCCGCTCTTCGAGCGTCCGCAGCACGAATTCCTTCTGGCGATCCATACCGGCGAGCGTAGGCACCCGGCGTTAAATCCGTGTTACATACGCGCTCGCATTTGCTATCTGGTCACATCGTTCGCACATCTCACCCGCTGTGACGGGGCGCGGTGAGCCGCGATCCGCGTCAGCAGGTGAGACCGGCGCCGGGCGCGGCGAGGTCGACCAGATAGTCGATCACCGCGTCGTCGAGGCACCGGTCGCCCGCGACGAGGGCGGCGGTGTGCCGGTTGCCGCGGAAGGTGATCAGGTCGGCGCCCAGCTGCGCGGCCAGGTCGACACCGGCCTGGTACGGGGTCGCCGGGTCCTCGGTGGTCGAGACCACGACCGTCTTCGGTGCGCCGGGGGCGCTCACCCGGTGCGGGGTGCTGGTGTTGGGCACCGGCCAGGAGGCGCACAGTTCCAGCGGGGCCGCGCCGGTGCCCTTGCCGTCGTCGAGGAAGGGCGCGGCCTTGCGGTACTCGCTGTCCTGGCGGCCGGTGACCGCCGGATCGGTGACGCGCGGATCGTCGACGCAGCGGATGGCGTTGAAGGCGTCCTGGGTGTTGGCGTAGGTGCCGTCCTCGCGGCGGCCGTCGTACATGTCGGCCAGCTGCAGCAGGGTGTCGCCGTTGCCGTCGCGCAGTTCGGTCAGGCCCTGGGTGAGGATATTCCACAGCTCGTCGGTGTAGAGGGCCTGCTGGACGCCGGTGATGGCGTCGCCGTAACTGAGCCCGCGCGGGTCGGTGGTGGCGGCGGGCTTGGTCTCCAGCGGGGCGACCAGCGCGCGGAACCGGGCCACGGACTGGGCCGGATCGGTGCCGAGCGGGCAGTCCGCGTTCTTCGCGCAGTCGGCGGCGTAGGCGTTGAACACGCCCTGGAAGCCCGCGGCCTGGCGCAGCGATTCCTGCACCGGATCCTGGGAGGAGTCCACCGCGCCGTCGAGCACCAGCGCGCGCACGTTCTGCGGGTACTTCTCGGCGTAGGCCGAGCCGAGCCGGGTGCCGTAGGAGTAGCCGAGGTAGCTCAGCTTCGGGTCGCCGAGCACCGCGCGCATCACATCCATGTCCTGGACGACCTCGCGGGTGCCGACGTGGGCGAGCAGGTCGGTGCCGGTGCGCTGGGCGCACCGGTCGGCGTACTCGCGATTGTCGGCCTCGGCGTCGGCGATGCCGGCCGGGGTGTTGTCGGTGGGCGGCTCGGCGCGTTCGGCGTCGGCCTGCTGCGGGGTCAGGCAGACGATCGCGGGCAGCGAGGAGCCGACGCCGCGCGGATCGAAACCGACCCGGTCGAACTTCTCGGCCAGCCCGGTGCGGTTACCGACGGTGACCATCGACAGCCCCGAGACGCCGGGACCGCCGGGGTTCATCAGCAGCGAGCCGATCTTGTCGCCGGTGGCCGGGATCCGCGACAGCGCGATCTGGGCGGTCGGGCCGTCCGGACGCGCGTAGTCGACGGGCACGGTGATGCGCGCGCATTCGGTCTTGGGCGGCAGCCGATCCTCGGGGCTGCCGAAGCCTTCGCACGATCCCCAGTCGACCTGCTGGTCGTAGAACTTCTCCAGACCGGGCGGCGGTGGCGGCAGCTGCGCGCGCGGCGTGCTCGTCTCGGCGCTGGTACAGCCGGAGACGATCAGCGCCGCGAGGGCGCCCCAGAGCACGACGAGCCTGCCACGCTGCACAGTGGGCCCACCTTTCCGCGCCGCACGGCGCACAACACGATGCGCCCGCTCCGCGCGAAGGGGCTCATCTCACGGTAGCCGAACCACCGCTGTGACCGATCACACCGGCACCGGCCCTTAAGCCGGCTCGGCCCGAGGTGGCACACTGGATTCGTCAGAAAAACCCGGGGACCCGGTACGGGCCTCGAGGAACCAGACGAAAGGGACGATGATGTCCGTATCCGATGAGCAGACCCCTGCCTACGGTGCCGCTCCCGCAGCCGAAGCCAAGCCCCGCCGCAAGACCCGCGTCCAGCATCTGCAGCAGATGAAGGCCGAGGGCGAGCGCTGGTCGATGCTGACGGCCTACGACTACTCCTCCGCGCGCCTCTTCGAGGAAGCGGGCATTCCGGTCCTGCTGGTCGGCGATTCCGCCGCCAACGTGGTGTACGGCTACGACACCACCGTGCCGATCACCGTCGACGAGCTGATCCCCCTGGTGCGCGGCGTCGTCCGTGGCGCGCCGCACGCGCTGGTCGTCGCCGACCTGCCGTTCGGCACCTACGAATCCTCGCCGCAGCAGGCGCTGGCCACCGCCACCCGGTTCATGAAGGAGGGCGGCGCGCACGCGGTCAAGCTCGAGGGCGGCGAGCGCGTCGCCGAGCAGATCGCGCTGATCACCGCCGCCGGCATCCCGGTGATGGCGCACATCGGCTTCACCCCGCAGAGCGTGAACACTCTCGGCGGGTTCCGGGTGCAGGGTCGCGGCGACGGCGCCGAGCAGCTGATCGCCGACGCCATCGCGGTGCAGGAGGCCGGCGCGTTCTCTGTCGTCATGGAGATGGTCCCGGCCGAGCTGGCGGGCCAGGTCACCCACAAGCTGACCATCCCGACCGTCGGCATCGGCGCGGGCGCCGACTGCGACGCCCAGGTGCTGGTCTGGCAGGACATGGCCGGCTACACCAGTGGCAAGACGGCGAAGTTCGTCAAGCGCTTCGGCAATGTCGGTGACGAATTGCGCTCCGCCGCAGCCGCCTACGCCGACGAGGTCCGCCGGGGCACCTTCCCGGGCCCCGAGCACAGCTTCTGAGTTTTCGGAGCGCTGGCGCGCTCGAGTCAGCGGCCCTTTGTGTCCCGGCGGTCAGGCACCGTTGCTTGCTCCTTCGTCGCCTGCGCAACGGCGCCTGACCGCCGGGACGGCCGCCGACGGCCGACTTCGTCGGCCTGCCCTCCCTAGGGGTCGGGCGTCGGGGGCTCGGGTGAGGTGCTCTCCGGCCAGCTCGGGGAACGGGTCCAGCCCGACCGGCACCGCGGTGGGCTCCTGGGCGAGGGCTGTGTGGAGGGTCGACGGGTGGCAGACTCGATATCGACATAGTCGACACGAGTAGAGGTATCGATGCCGCACCGCCGTTGGAAGATCCGTCCCGTGTTGCTGCTCGCGGGCGCGCTCGCCGTCGTGAGCCTGAGCGCTTGCGTCAGTGTGGATACCACCCCGACCGACAGTTCGGGCACCACGACCGCCACCACGACCAGCGCGGCGAAGCCGACCACCTCCGGCACCGCGGGTAGCCCGACGATCACCGACACCGCGGCCGCGCAGCTGTGCGACATGATCCGGCCCGAGCTGTCCAACTTCCGGGTGCAGGGGCCGACTCTCGGGCGGCTCGCGTTCAATGCGATGGTGCACGAGTGGGCGCTGCGCAACGGCGGGATCAACGGGCAGGTGCTGGCCGACAAAGCCATCATCGACCGCGTCACCACCGGGGCCTGCCCGGACGTGCGCACCGAGGCGATGACCGCCCTGGAGCTGCCGAATCTCGCCGCGGGACTGGCGTTCTGATGCGCGCCCTGTACCCGGAGATCGAGCCGTTCGAGCACGGCCTGCTCGCTGTCGGCGACGGCCAGTCGGTGTACTGGGAGGTCAGCGGCAACCCCGACGGCAAGCCGGTGGTCTTCGTGCACGGTGGGCCCGGCGGCGGTACCGGGCCGCTGCAACGGCGGTTCTTCGATCCCGCCGTGTACCGCATCGTGCTGTTCGATCAGCGCGGGTGCGGACGGTCGGTGCCGCACATCGCCGACGGCGCGAACCTCGACGTCAACACGACCGGGCACCTGATCGCCGACATGGAACTGTTGCGCGAGCATCTGGGCGTCGAGCGGTGGCAGGTGTTCGGCGGCTCGTGGGGGTCCACCCTCGGCCTCGCCTACGCCCAGGCCCATCCCGAGCGGGTCACCGAGCTGGTGCTGCGCGGGATCTTCCTGCTGCGGCGCAAGGAGATCGACTGGTACTACAACGGCGCGGCGGGCAACGTCTACCCGGCCGAGTGGGCGAAGTTCCTGGCCCCGGTGCCCGTCGCGGAGCGCGGCGAGGACCTGGTCGAGGTGTACCACCGGCTGCTGCACTCCCCCGATCCGCAGGTCGCGCTCGACGCCGCCGTGGCCTGGTCCACGTGGGAGGGTGCGACGAGTTCGCTGCTGCCGCAACCGGATCGGGTCGCCGAAACCGGTGAGGCGCGCTTCGCGCTGGCGTTCGCGCGGATCGAAAACCACTATTTCCGGCACGGCGGATTCCTCGACGAGGGACAGTTGCTGCGTGACATGGACCGGATCGCCGACATCCCCGGAGTGATCGTGCAGGGCCGCCACGACATCGTCTGCCCGGCGGTGAGCGCGTGGGATCTGCACAGCGCCTGGCCGGGCTCGACCCTGCACATCGTCGAGGACGCCGGGCACACCGCCCACGAGCCCGGCATCACCCACCACCTGGTGGAGGCGACCGACGCGTTCGGGAAGCGAGGCTGAATCATGGCGCCCAAGGCCGGAAAAGCCGTCGTCGCGGCACTGCGTCACGACATCGACCGGCTGCTGGCCGCCGAACCCGACGTGCGCGCCGACGCCTACGACTCGGTGCACCAGATGCGCGTGGCCACCCGACGTCTGCGCAGCGTGCTGCGGTCCTATCGCAGGCTCTTCGACGCGGAGCGGGCGGCGGCCACCGAGGCCGAGCTGAAGTGGCTGGCCGAGCTGCTCGGCGCGGCCCGCGACGCCGAGGTCCGCGCCGAGCGCTTCACCGACCTGCTCGCCGGGCACGAGGAGGTCCCGGACGAGGTGACCCAGGCACTGGTCGGCGCCTCCCGCGACGCCTACGCCAGCGCCCACGCCGCGGTGCTCACCGCACTCGACGGCAAGCGCTACCGGCGCCTGCGGAAGACGCTGACCGCCTGGCGCACCGATCCCCCACTGGATCGCGACCTGGCCCGCACCCCCGCGACCGAGGCCTTCGACGACATCCTGCGCCGCGACCGCAAGCGCCTGCGCAAACTGGTCTTCGCCGAACCCACCGCCGCGCCCACCCACCGCGTCGAACTCCTGCACGATATCCGCAAGGGCGCCAAGCGCTTACGCTATTCCTGCGAAGCCGCGGGCACCGTCCTCGGCGCCGACGCCACCGACCTCGGCACTCGCGCCAAACGCCTGCAAACCGTCCTCGGCGACCACCGCGACGCCGTCGAATCCCGCGAAGCCATCCTCGCCGCAGCCGCGACCGCCCCCACCTCCACGGCCACCCTCTACGAACTCCTCGCCGACACCGAAGAAACCGCCGCGGGCCGAGCCATGGCCCACTACCCCGCCGCCGCCGCTTTCGTCTCTGCGGCCGACTGACCTCCCGCACCGCGGCGGCGTACGCCGCCGCGTCGGATCAGTGTGCGGCGTAGTCGAATCCGATCGTGCGGGTCGCCACGTCGGCGGTCACCAGCCGGACCGAGACGTGCTTGCCTTCGGGTGGTTTGCCCTCGCAGCGGCCCAGGATCGGGGGTTCGGTGACGAAGATCTCGGCGTCGCGGGTGCCGTTGGCCTCGCGCAGGACCAGGGCCGGGAACTCGGTGCCGACCCGGGGCGCCAGGACGGTCGCCTCGGTCAGGTCGACGCAGGCGCGGTCGACCTTGGCCGCCACGGAGTCGGTGCGGCGCAGGGTTTCCGCTGCGGGACCGAGACCGTCGATCACCCAGGCGGGAACCTCGGTGCCCGCGCAGTGGGCCAGGCAGACCTCGGTGGTGAACCGGTCGGCGAGGCGGCGCAGCGGGGCGGTGACGTGGGCGTACGGCGCGCCGATCGCGCTGTGGGTGAGCTGGCCGTCGGTCGGCTGGTCCAGGTCGCCGAGGATCGTGTAGCCGGCGCCGCGCAGCAGACTCGTCGCCTCCGACATCAGGACCAGGGCGGCGGGGGTGTTCGCGTCGAGCCCGGCCAGCATCCGGCCCACGGGCACATCGGCGGGCCAGGCGACGTCGAGGGCGGCCGCGGTACGCCGCATCGAGGCGATCGCGCTGTCGGGCGGCGGCGGCATGGTGCGCAGCAGGCCGATCGGAGTTCCCCTGTGCTCCAGCATGATCCGCGCCGCGCACATGCCGGTGAGCAGCGAGACCTGCGCGTTCCAGTCGTCGGCGGCGGTACGCGGTTCCAGGTCGAGGCGCCAGTTGTCACCATGGCGCACCACGTCCTGAGCGGGCAGCCGCAGCGAGATCGCGCCCCGGTCGAGTCCGGCTTCGATCCGCAGTCTGCCGAACTCGGGTAGCGCGGTCAGCGAGGGGTGCAGCGTGCCCGCGTCGGCGGCGGCCTGCACCTGCGCGTAATCGAAGCGTTCCCGGGAGCGCACCAGCGCGCGCGTCACCGAGAAGTGCTGCGGGACAGCGTGATCGTCGAGTTCGATGGTCCACAGCGCGGCGGGGCGGTCGACGCCGGGCAGCAGGCTGGCGGTGCCCTCGGACAGCACCGTCGGGTGCAGCGGGACGGTGCCGTCGGGCAGGTAGAAGGTCTGGCCACGGGATTCGGATTCCCGGGCGAGCGCACCGCCGGGCACGATCACGGCGCCGAGATCGGCGATCGCGTAGTGCAGGGTGAAGCCGGTGGGCGTGCGTTCGATGTGCAGCGCCTGGTCCAGATCCATGGCGCTGGGCGGGTCGATGGTGACGAACTCGATCTCGGTCCGGTCGACCCGCGTGCCCGCGAACGCGTCGACCGCGTCGCGGGCCTCCGAGACGGCCTCGGCAGGATAGTCCGAGGCCAGCCCGAATTCGGAACGGATGGCGCCGAAGTCGACCGGCGCCGAGACGATCCGCTGATGGAGTTCCATCCTGGCAGGTTAGCGACTGACTACTGCAGTGCCAGCATGGTGCCGTTGAGCTGGTCGAACGGGCCGTACACGGTGAAGGTGACCCGACCGTTGGGGACCGACGAGGAGACGGTCGCCGCGGCGTCGAGCGCCTGGCCGAACGAGGCCGCCGAGGGGTGCGGCAGACCGGCGACAGTCAGACCGAAACGGGTCTGGTGGACCCAGGCGGTATCGGCCGGGCTGAGGTCGACCTGGACCCCGCCCGCCAGCGGGGTCACCGCGACCGCGCTCGCCGATCCGGCACCCAGCGAGGTGAAAACCGCAGCGGCTCCGGCGATCAGTGCACCGGCGACAATGGAACGAACTACCCGCATGTAAATGTGACCTGCTTCCGCGATCGAATGTGTTGGGCTCACCACCGGCGGCATCGAGCCCTCCCGACGGCGATCACTCTATGACCTCGCTCACGTTTCCGGCGACTTCCTGCGCATTTTCACGCAGGCGACACACTTTTCCCGCCACCGTCTCGCCAGTTGTTACTGTGTCGGCGGCACACCCGGCAAACGCCGGGCAGTGCGGCACCCACGTCGATAAATGGGAGTTCCGAGCGTATGTCGTCGCTGATTTTCGATTACCTGTTGCCGATCCTCGGCCCGGACCAGGCGTCCTATTGGGCCCAGCTGCTGGTGATCAACCCCGCGTAGCTCACCGAGCAGATCGAGCACCTGTCGCCTCCCGTTAACCTCACGGGAGGCGGCTTGTTTTCTGGGGCGCTAGCATCCCGCGCGTGAGTAGAATTACCGCCGCTCTCGCGGCCAGCGCCACCGTCTTCGCCCTGCTTCTGGCCGGCTGCGGGGACGACTCGTCCTCTTCCGCCGCCGACGGCTCCCCGGCCACCACCACGACCGATTACAAGGTCGATCCGAGCAAGGCAGGCATGTTCGTGGTGAGCTACCGCAACGCCTTCCCGAAGCTGGCCGCGGGGCGTGACGACGCCACCGTCGCGACCGTGCTGAACCAGTCGTGCAGCGACATCAAGGCGGGTAAGTCCGAGGCCGACACCATCGCCTCGATCATCAAAGCCACCAAGAACGGTGCCGACGCCGCGACCGAGGACGAGGCCAAGGCGATCTACCAGATGTCTACGCTGATGTGCTGAGCCGAATTCCGGCGACCTGGCGGCGGTTCCCTGTGAGAGCCGCCGCCTCGTCGTTCGGAGGCGGACGAGCCGGCCTGTAAGCCGGATCCTGTCCCCGGTTCGCACCGGGGGACGACCATCCATCTGGACACACCGTTGCCGGGTGCCTCGAGCGGTCCACCCGCAGGCTCGGGCGAGCAGCCCTCGAACACCTGCGCAGCCGCACCGTGAGGTGCGACCTTCGACCTTGCTCCGGGCGGGGTTTACCGAGCCGCCCCGGTCACCCGGGGCGCTGGTGCGCTCTTACCGCACCGTTTCACCCTTACCGCACGTATGTGCGGCGGTCTGTTCTCTGTGGCACTGTCCCGCGGGTCACCCCGGGTTGCCGTTAGCAACCGCCCTGCTCTGTGGAGTCCGGACTTTCCTCGGTACCGAGCAGCGGCGCGCACGCGCCCGTTCTCGTCACCGCGGTCGCCCGGCCGACTCGTCCGCTCGTACAGAGTACCGCGGCGCGAGCGACGGGCTCGGAGGCGGCAGCCCTGCGTCACCACGCAGGGCCCCGGGAGCGCCGCCCGAAAACGCAGTACGGTAATCACCCATGGAACGTGTCGACGTCAGTTTCCCCTCGGGTGACCAGCAGTGCGCTGCCTGGCTCTACCTGCCCGACGGTGCGCCCCGGCCGCGCCCGCTGGTGATCATGGGACACGGGCTGGGGGCAACCCGCGAAATGGGGTTGGATCGATATGCGCGGCGGTTCGTCGCGGCGGGGATGGGGGTGCTGGCGTTCGATTACCGGCATTTCGGCGCCAGCGAGGGTGATCCCCGCCAGGTGATCAACATCGCCCGTCAGCGGCAGGACTGGAAGGCCGCAATCGCCTACGGGCGCAGCATCCGGGGGTTCGACGCGACCCGGATCGCGTTGTGGGGCACCTCGTTCGGCGGCGGTCACGTGTTATCCGTGGCGCCCGACGACGACTACCTCGCCGCGGTGGTCGCGCAGGTGCCGTTCACCAGCGGATGGGCCTCGGCGATGGCGAAGGGGCCGATCAGCGTCACCAAGGTCGCTACCATCGCCGCCACCGACCTGCTGATCGGCCCGATCCGGCGCAAGCCGGTGCGGATCCGGCTGGGGGGACGCAAGCGGGCCGCGGCGCTGATGAGCGCGGCCGATGTGCCGGACGGTTTCGGCAGGCTCGCCGAGGAGAGCGAGACCTATCGGCCGAAAGTCGGTGCGCGGGTGGCCTTGTCGACGCTGTTCGACGCGCCCGGCCGCCGTGCGAAGGCGCTGAAGGTGCCGGTGTTCTACGCGATCGCCGAGAACGATTCGGTCGCCCCGGCGGGCCCGACCCGCAAGGCGGCCGAGCGCACCAAGCACGCGGTGGTCAAGCAGTACCCGGTCGGCCACTTCGACGTCTACTTCGACGACGTCTTCGAGCAGGTCGTGCGCGACCAGACCGATTTCCTGGTGTCGGTGCTGCGTCCGTGAACGCCGCCGCCGGCGGTGCCGGTGGGGCACGATGGGGGTATGGAACAGCTCAGCTCGCGCACGATCTACACCAATCCGTGGATGCGGCTGCGGGAGGACACCATTCGCCGGTCCGACGGGTCCGTCGGGATCTACGCCGTGGTCGACAAGGTCGACTGGGCGATGGTGATCCCGTTCGACGGCCACGGGTTCCACCTGGTCGAGCAGTTCCGGTACCCGCTGGGCGAACGCTACTGGGAGTTCCCCGCGGGCACTCCCCCGCAGGGCACGGCACCGACGCCGCTCGAGCTGGCGCACAACGAATTGCGCGAGGAGACCGGGCTGCGCGCCGGGCGGATGACGCCGCTGGGCATCCTGGCGACCGCACCGGCCTCGACCAGCCAGCGCGGCCATTGCTTCCTGGCCACCGACCTCACCCCGGGTGAGCCACAGCGCGAGCCCGAGGAACAGGACATGCGCAGCGCCTGGTTCTCCCGCGCTCAGTTCGAGGCGATGATCCTGCGCGGGGAGATCATCGACGCCCACGCGGTGGCCGGCTACGGCCTGCTGCTCATGCACGAACGCGGCCTCAGCTCACCGTGACCGCCGGTCTTCCCCAGTCGTGCGACGCGGGTGCGCTCGCCTGCCGGCCGTGCTGAACGGTCAGCGGGTGGTGGTCATCGGAGGACCACTCGCAGGCCCGCGAACTCGAGTGCGGCGAAGATCGCGACCAGCACCGCGCCGGTGAGCAGGAAGCCGATGCCGAGGGCGGTCAGGGGCAGCAGACCCGAACCGGCCAGCGCCGTCATGCCGACGGCCGAGGCGGCGTTGACGGCGACGACGAGGCGGCCGTAGCGATGCGGACCGCGCCGGGCGAGGGACAGCAGGGCGGCGCCGCCGGTGATCATGACGGCGCCGAAGAGCAGCGACAGTGCGGTCGGCAGGCCCAGTGGTGTGCGCAGCAGTGGCGCGCACAGGGTCAGCCCGACGCCGAACAGCGCTGTGCTCCAGCCGTCTACGCGCAGAACCGCGGGCAGTGGATCGCGGCGTGGGTCGGTGATCGTGGTCATCGTCGGCTCCTGTTCTCGGGGTGACGAGGCCACTGTGCGGGGCGCGGGTCATGCTCGCAATGACCTCCGAGGTCATGGCCGGGCCTGCGCCGCGCTGGATACGCTGGGCCGATGACGGATCCGCGGATCGGGCCGCTGCTGCGGGAATGGCGGCAGCGACGCAAGCTCAGCCAGCTCGAGCTCGCGCTGGCCGCCGACACCTCCGCGCGGCACCTGTCCTACGTCGAGACCGGGCGTGCCGAGCCGAGCCGGGCGATGGTGCTGCGGCTGTGCGACACCCTCGATGTGCCACTGCGGGAACGTAATACGCTGCTGCTGGCCGCCGGCTTCGCGCCCGCGTTCCGGGAGTCCGCGCTCGACGATGCCGCGCTCTCGCCCGCGCGCGCCGCGATCGACACGATGCTCGCCGCGCACGAGCCGTATCCCGCGGTGGTGGTCGATCGCTGGTGGGATGTGGTGGCAGGCAACGCCGCGATGCCCGTGCTGATGGCCGGGGTGCCCGAACACCTGCTCACCCCGCGCCCCAACGTCTTCCGGCTGGTCCTGCACCCCGACGGACTCGCGCGGCGGCTGGAGAACCTGCACCAGGTGCGCGAGCTGTTCCTGGAACGGCTGCTACGTCAGCTCGGGGCGACCGGAGACGCGCGGCTGCGGGCCCTCTACGACGAGGTGAGAAGCTATCCGGTGCCGACGGATTCGCCCGGCGCCTCCGAGCCGGCGGGCCCGTTCCAGGTACCGATCCGCATCAGCTCACCCCTCGGCCCACTCACGATGTTCTCCACCATGGCTACCTTCGGCGCCCCGGCCGACGTCACCCTCTCGGAGCTCGCCATCGAGTTCTTCTACCCTCTCGACGACACCACCGCCACCGCCCTCCGCACCATGGCCGCAGCGGCGCACTGACCGTCCGGCCTCATGGCTACGGCTTGCGCGAGAACACCGCAAAGACAGGGCGCACCACCGAGCCGGTGATGCGCCCCTGTCAGGTCGAGCTGGGATCAGATGGGCTGGAAGCCCGCGCCGACGCCGCCTGCCCGGTTCAGCACGTCCAGGATGACCTGGATGGGCTGGAAGTAGGCGGGCGAGTGGATCGGGTTGGCGCCACCGGTGCACGGGACGTCGAAGTCGACGGGGCCCAGGCCGGTGAGCCTGCCCTGGTTCATGCCGACCAGCCGGTCGCCGACGACGACCGGGCCGCCGGAATCACCGGGCTGGGAGCAGTACTGGTTGATCGAGGTGCCTTCGAGCTCACCCCACACCACGCCGCAGCTGCGACCGCTGGTGCGACCGTCCGAGCACACGGTGGTGCCGGGGCCCGGCGCGCCGCCGATGCCGGCGACGGTGGTCTGGCCGATGGTGCGCACCGGCAGGACCTTCGACGCGTCCAGCTGCAGGACCGCGAAGTCCAGGTAGTCGCCGTCGTCGGAGAACGCGACGGTGCCGATGACGCCCGCGTTCAGCGCCTGCTCGGCGCCGACCCGTGCCCCCGTCGGTGCGCAGTGCCCGGCCGTCAGGCCGACCAGGCGGCCGGCGTTGTCGTGGCCGATGGCGGTCAGCGAGCAACCGGAGTTGTTGTCGAAGACGATGCCCGAGGCCGCGCCGAGCACCACGCTCGGATCGGCCGACACGCTGCCCGCACCAGCGGACGCGGTGAGCGCCCCCGCGATGGCCGCCGCGAACGCCGCCATCCGTAGAAACCTCATCAAGTACCTTTCTCGACGGCCGCGGTAACTCCGCACGCCCGAGAAGCTTCTCGGCCGCCGGGGCATAGTCGTTACGCCGACCGCGAACCGGGGCGACCGTACCGCGCCCAGGCGACAAACGGCCAGCGCTAAAGGTACGAAACGTCGTTGACCAGACGGACCGAGGCGCCGCCGTCGGGATAGAACTCCGCGATGCACAGCGAGGCCAGGTCCAGATGCAGGCGATACAGCAGCGACGGGCCGACGCCGAGCGCCAACTGCAGCAGCGTCTTGATCGGCGTGACATGACTGACCACGACGATGTTCTCGCCCGGATACAGTCCCACCAGATCGCGCCGGACCGATTCGATCCGCTCACGCACCTGATCGAAGCTCTCGCCACCGGGCGCGGGCACCGACGGGTCGCCGAGCCAGTCCGCGTGCAGCTGCGGATCGCGCTGCGCGGCCTCGGCGAAGGTCAGACCCTCCCAGTCGCCGAAGTCGGTCTCGATGAGGCCGTCGAGCACGCGCAGCGGCACGTCGAGCTCGACGGCGGCGGCTTCGGCGGTGGAGCGGGCCCGCTGCAGCGGCGAGGTCACGACCGCGGCGATATCGCCCTTGGCGGCCAGCATCTTCGCGGCCCGCTCGGCCTGTTCGCGGCCGAGATCGGTCAGCGGCGGATTGCCGTGTCCGGAGTAGCGGCGCTCGATCGACAGGTCGGTCTGGCCGTGCCGCAGCAGCAACAGCCGCGTCGGCCTGCCGATCGCGCCGGTCCAGCCGGGGGCGACCGGAATCCGCTGGGCGGCACCGGAATCGCGCGGCTCGGCGGGCACGGCGACCTGGTCGCCCGCCGCGTGACCGGCGGCCACGGCGTCGCGGACGGTGCCGACGACCGCGCCGTCGTCCATCGCCTCGTTCGCCAGCCGGTCGGCGTGTGAGTTCTCCGCGCGCGGGATCCAGGTGAAGCTGACCCGCTCGAACCCGGCGACCAGTCCGCGCGCCTGTTCGGCCAGCGGAATCATCGACGGGTGCTTGACCTTCCAGCGACCCGACATCTGCTCGACGACGAGCTTGGAGTCCATCCGCACGGTGACCACCCGCGCGCCGAGCTCGGCCGCGGCGGCCAAACCGGCGATGAGACCGCGGTATTCGGCCACGTTGTTGGTGGTGACGCCGACGTATTCCTTGCGCTCGGCCAGCACCCGCACATGATCGGCGGCGAACACCACCGCGCCGTAGCCGGCCGGGCCGGGGTTGCCGCGCGACCCGCCGTCGGCCTCGACGATCACCTCGTTCATCGGGTTACAGCCCGGATTCCTTGGTACGCACCATGATCGCGCCGCATTCGGGGCAGCGCAGGACCGCGTCGGGGGCGGCCTTGGCGATGCGCTGCATCTCGCCGCGATCGATCTCGATCCGGCAGGCGCCGCAGCGCCGGGCCTGCAGCAGGGCGGCGCCGACACCGTGGGCCGCGCGCTGCTTGTCGTAGATGGCGAGCAGTTCGTCCGGGAACAGGCCGAGCAGACCGCCCCGGTCGTTCTCGCACCGCTGCTGGGCCACTTCGAGATCGGCCATCGCCTCGTCGCGCAGCCGTTCGGCGTCGGCGAGGTCCTGCTCGGCCTTGCTCAGCCGGGCGCCCGCGTGGTCGTGATCGGCGACCATCGCCTCACGCTGTTCCATCACGGTCAGCAGTTCGTCCTCGAGCACCGAGCGGCGCCGCTCCAGGCTGCCCAGCTCGTGCTGGATCTCGGAGAGCTGCTTGGCAGCGACGGTGCCCGCGGTGAGCATGCCGCGGTCGCGGTCCTCGCGCTTGCGGACGGCGTCGACCTCACCCTCGAGCTTGCGGATGTCGCGGTCCAGATCGTCGATACCGATCTCGACCGCGACGGCGGCGTCCTTGTAGCCGTTGCGCTCGGTCGCCAGGCGCGCCACCTCCTGCTGCTCGGGCAGCGCGTTCCTGCGGTGCGCGATCCGCGTCAACTCGGCATCGACAGCGGCGAGCTGGAGCAGCTTGGACTGGACCGACGGTTCGACATTCAACGCGCACGAACTCCTGAACACGGTGGACGGATGGGTTGGTCAACCGTACCGCGCCGCGGGGTGTGCGTACGCCATGACCCGAGGACCTGGGCCGACCGTTCCCGGTGTGGTGCTCGCTCCGGGTACCGGCGGCGGCGCGATACGCGGCGGGCAACGGCCGTGGTCGACGGCGGCGATAGATCGGCGGCCGGTGCGCACCGACGGCCCGGCACCCGCGACCCGTGTCGACACGGGTCGTGGGTGCACCGGCGGCAGGTGGTCGGCGGTCTCAGCCGGTGACTGTCCACGGGTCGGTGCGCAGGGCGCAGACGCGGGTCTCGACCCCGGGGAGTGCCGTGCGGACGAGCTGCTCCGCCTGCCCGCACCAGGGGAACTCGGTGGCCCAGTGGGCGGCGTCGACGAGGGCGGGACCGCCGCGGCGCAGGTGTTCGTCGACGGGGTGGTGGCGCAGGTCGGAGGTGAGGTAGGCGTCGACACCCGCGCGGATGGCCGCGTTCAGGTAGGAGTCGCCCGCGCCGCCGCAGACGGCGACCCGCCGGATGACGCGGTCGGGGTCACCGGCGGCGCGCACGCCCCAGACGGTGCGCGGCAGGCCGACGCCGACCCGGGCGGTGAATTCGCGCAGGGTCTCGGGCTCCGGGAGTTCGCCGATGCGGCCGATGCCGAGCGAGGACGGCAGCGGCGCGCGCTCGGTGACGTGGTAAGCGGGTTCCTCGTACGGGTGCGCCGCGCGCAGGGCAGCCAGGACGGCCAGGCGGGAGGTCGGTGCCGCGACCACCTCGACGGCGTCCTCGGTGACGGTCTCGACCGCGCCGATCGCCCCGATCGCCGGGTTCGCGCCGGGCAGGGGGCGGAACTGGCCGGTGCCCGAGGTGTACCAGGCGGCTTCGCGGTAGTTGCCGATCGCGCCGGCGCCGGCGGTGAACAGGGCCGACATGAGCGAGGCGGTGTGCGTCTGCGGGACCTGGATCACCCATTTGTCCACGGAGGCAACGGGTTTGGGGTCCAGTGGGCCGGTGACGGTGAGGCCGACGGCAGCGGCGAGCGCGTCCGAGACGCCGGGATCGGCGGAGTCGGCGTTGGTGTGCGCGGAGAACAGGGCGCAGCCGGAGCGGATCAGCCGGTGCAGCAGCGCGCCCTTGGGGGTGTCGGCGGCGACGGTGTCGACGCCGCGCAGCAGCAGCGGGTGGTGCACGACCAGCGCCTGGGCGCCCCACGCGATCGCCTCGTCGACGACGGCGGCGGTGGCGTCGACGGCGAACACCACCTTGGTCACCTCCTGGCCCGGATCACCGCATACGAGCCCGACCGAATCCCACGATTCGGCCAGCCGCGGCGGATACGCCGCGTCGAGCACCCCGATCAGTTCGGCCAGGTCGGTCACCGCCGCCTCCTTCGTTCCGTTGCGTTACCCGTCACCACAATGCTCTCCGCTGCCCAGGTCGTGGCGCACAGTTGACGTTGCCCGTCCCCGGTCACCACAGCGCGGCTCGCACACCCTCGATCAACCGATCGACCTCGCCCGCCCCGCGCACCGCGACCCGCAGATGATCGGGCCCCAAGCCCGGGAAGGTATCGGCCCGGCGCACGGCGATGCCGAGGTCGGCCAGGCGCTTGCGCAGCAGCTCGCCGTCGGGGACGCGCAGCAGCAGGAAGGGGCCCGCGGCCGGGGTGTGCACGTCGATGCCGAGGGCGGTGAGACGGTCGATCATGGCCGCGCGCTCGGTGGCGATCTCGTCGGCGTGGCGACGGGACGCGGCGACGGCCGACGGCTCGGCGGTGGCGATGATCGCCTCGAGCTGAAGGGTGCCCAGCGGCCAGTGCGGGCGGCCGCTGGTCAGCCGGGCCAGGATCTCCGGCGCGCCGAGGACATAACCGCAGCGCAGTCCGGCCAGCGCCCAGGTCTTGGTGAGGCTGCGCAGGACGAGCACGTCCGGCGCGGACAACGCGGCCAGTGACTCCGGTTCCCCGGCGGCGATCGACATCGGGGATCCCGGACTCGGCGGCAAGGTGGACTTCACCGGCGAACCCGGGGCCATACCGGCAACCGACGTAGACGACGAGTCCGCCACCAGCCGCGCCGACGACGATGCGGCTCGCGCACCACCGGAATCGGCCACGGTGCCGTGCATCGCGGCATCGAATGCGGTGCCATCGGCACGACCGTGCGGGGAGTCGACCGCACCACCGACGACGGTGACCTCCGCGACCGCATCGGCGAATGCCTCGTCGATCACGACAAGGCGCCCCGGCCGCCGGAGTGCCTCGATGACGGCCGCCGGGTGCAACACCGAGGTCGGGTTGGTGGGATTACCGAGGACGACCAGATCGGCCTCCTCCGGCACAAGACCCGGGTCGAGGGTGTACGGCGGCTCCAGGATCACCCGCGTCACCGGCACCCCCGCCTCCCGCAGCGCCAGTTCGGGCTCGGTGAAGGAGGGATGGACGACCGCGGCCAGGCGCGGGGCCAGGCGGGGCAGCAGGGCGAAGCCCTCGGCGGCGCCGGCGAGCAGCAGGACCTCGTCGGGGCGGCGGCCGTGGCGGGCGGCGACGGCCGCGCGGGCGGCGGCCTCGTCCTCGGCGCTCGGGTAACGGCCCAGGTCGTCGAGACGGGCGGCGAGGCGATCGCGCAGCCAGGCGGGCGGCGCGGTGCCGCGCACGTTCACGGCGAAATCGAGCATTCCAGGGCGCGCGTCCACGTCGCCGTGGTGGCGCAGCATCGCGGGGTCGACGGAGTCCTGGAACACAACTGAACACCCTACGTGGCGGCGATTCGGCGGCACGGGCGACAATGGCAGGCGTGGGTCAGCTGCACGTGTCATTCATCTGCACAGGGAACATCTGCCGCTCGCCGATGGCGGCGAAGATGTTCGAAGCGCACCTGTACCGTGCCGGTCTCGCGAACCGGGTACGGGTGACCAGCGCGGGCACCGGATCGTGGCATGTCGGCGATCCGGCCGATCCGCGTACCGAGGCGACCCTGCGCCGGGCGGGCTACCCCACCGAGCACACCGCGGCCACCTTCGGTCCCGAGCATCGCGACGCCGACCTGATCATCGCCCTGGACACCGGGCACGACCGGGAGCTGGCCCAGCGCGGCGTCTCCACCGACCAGCGCCGGCTGCTGCGCAGCTTCGACCCCGGTGCCGACGGCCGCGACGTGCCCGACCCGTACTACGGCGACCAGTCCGATTTCGACCTGGTCCGCGACCAGATCGAGGGCGCCATCCCCGGCCTGCTCGACTGGGTGCACGCCGAACTCGACGCCCGCCCCACCGTCGACGCGCACCGCTGATGCGCAAACTCACGTTCCTGCTGCGCCCGAGCTGGCTCATCCTCGCGGTGATCGTCGTCGCGTTCGCCTACCTGTGCTTCACCGTGCTCGCACCGTGGCAGCTCGGCAAGAACACCAGCACCGAGCACCGCAACCAGCTGATCGCCGACTCGGTGCAGGCCGATCCGGTGACCGTGAACAGCGTCCTCGACGGCGACCCGAGCGCGCACACCGAGTGGCGCAAGGTCACCGCGAGCGGCACCTATGTCCCGGATTCGACCGTCCTGGTACGGCTGCGTCATCTCGACGGCGCCCCTGGCTACGCCGTGCTCGACGCGTTCCGCCTCGACGACGGCCGGACCCTGCTGGTCGATCGCGGCCTGGTCGCCGCCGTCGACGGCACCCGTCCGCCGGCGATCGCCGCGCCGCCGACCGGCCCGCAGCGCCTCGAAGCTCGGGTGCGCGCCTCCGAAGGCGTCGTCGCCAACAAGCCGCCGAGCACCCAGGACGGCTATCGCCAGGTCTACACCGTCGACACCACCCAGGAATCCGCCGTCCTCGGCACGCCGCTGACCCCGATTCCCACCGGCACGGACAAGGGCGGCTACCTCCAGCTCGCCGAGGGCCAGCCCGGCGCCTTCACCCCCAGCCCGCTCCCCCAGCTCGACGCCGGTCCCTACCTGTCCTACGGCCTGCAATGGCTGGCCTTCGGCATCATGGCCCCACTCGGCCTCGGTTATTTCGTCGTCGCCGAACTGCGCGCCCGCCGTCGCGACCGCGCGCAAGCGCCCGCGGCCACCGAGACCGCGTCGGTGTCCACCGAACCGAGCGCTCCGGCCGCGCCCGCCACCGAGGCCCGTTTGGCCGACCGCTACGGCCGCCACCGCTGACCACCTGCGGCCGCTGCCGGTCGGGCAGACCTCACGCAGCGCGGTAGCGCATCAGCACCGCGGTGTCGAAATGCCTGGTCTCCACCAGGCGGAGCGCGATGCGCTGGTCCAGTGCCGGGAACATCGGTGTGCCGCCGCCGAGCACCATCGGCGAGATGTACAGGTGGTACTCGTCGATGAGACCGTGCGGCATCAGCGAGGCCGCGAGACTCGCGCCGCCGACCTCCATGACGCCGTCGCCCTCGGCCTTGAGCCTGCGGACCTCCTCGACCGCGTTCTCCGCGACCAGCGTGCTGTTCCACTGGACCTCGGTGAGCGTCCGGGAGAAGACGACCTTGGGCATCGCCGTCCAGAGCCGGCCGAAATCACGCTGGATGGGCGGCGCGTCCTCGGGCACGTACGGCCAGTAGTCGGCCATCAGCTCGTACAGCCTGCGGCCGTTCAGCACGACCTCGAGATCGCGGAACCGGTCGTTGTGCCACTGGTGCAGCTCGTCGTCGGGGTCGGTCCAGTCGATCTTGCCGTCGCGGTCGTTGACGTAGCCGTCCACGGACACGCCGAATCCATAGATCAGTTTCCTCATGACCGTGTAGACCTCCGCCACGCTCGAAACTCATCGGTCCAGCCAGAGATAGCAGACTAACCGCGCCGCGCTCGGCGCAACACGGCGCCGACCACCACCGCGACCACCAGCGACCCCACCTGCACCGCCTCGGACATGCGCACCGCGCGCCGCAGATCCGCGGTGGTCGGGGCGGGCCCGTCGCCGAGCGTCGGCCGCAGTTCCGCGCCGTGCCGGTACTGGGTGCGCCCGCCGAGCCGGACGCCGAGCGCCCCGGCCATGGATGCTTCCACCACGCCCGCATTCGGGCTCGGATGCTTGCTCGCGTCGCGCCGCCAGGCGCGCCACGCGGCGGCGGGCGTGCCACCGACCAGCGGGGCGAGCGCGGCGGTGAGCAGCCCGGTCACCCGGGCGGGCACCACATTCGCCAGGTCGTCGGTCCGTGCGGCGGCCCAGCCGAAGCGGAGGTAGCGCTCGTTGCGGTAGCCGATCATCGCGTCGAGGGTGTTGACCGCCCGGTACCCGAGCAGCCCCGGCACCCCGGCGACCGCGCCCCACAGCAGGGGCGCGACGGTCGCGTCGGAGGTGTTCTCGGCCACCGATTCCAGCGCGGCCCTCGCCAACCCGTCCGCGTCCAGGACAGACGGGTCGCGTCCGCACAGCGACGGCAGCAGTTCCCTGGCCCCGTCGATGTCTCCGGCGTCGAGCCGCTCGGCCATCGCGTGGCCGGCGCGCGCCAGGCTGCGCCCGCCGAGCGCGGTCCAGGTGGCCAGCGCGGTCGCGAGCACGCCGCCCCGCGCGGCGAGCACCCCGAACCCCACCACCGAGCCCACCGCGACCACCTCGTCGACCACTCCGGCCCGCCGGTCGTCGGCGTAGGTCAGCTGTTCCAAAGCCGCTGCCGCGGAGCCGAATCCGGCCACCGGATGCCACCGGCGCGGATCGGCGAACACCCGATCGAGCGCGAATCCCAGCATCAGCCCGACCGCGGTCGATGTCCCCTTCTGCACCCGGCCGAGGGTAGTCGACCGCGGGAATGTCACACCCCACCGCGCTGGTTCGTCCTCTCTGCGACGACCCTCATACACTCGCCCGGACCCGGGCCAGACGACCGAACGGCGAAACCACGATGACCGACCTACCGCAGCAGATCGACCAGGCCGAACTGGCCCGCCGCTTCGAAGAACACCGCCCTTACCTGCGCAGACTCGCCTACAGCACACTCGGCAGCATCACCGACGCCGAGGACGTGGTGCAGGACGCGTGGCTGCGCCTGCAACGGCACCACGAGGCGGGCAAGGCGGGCGAGATCGACAATCTGCGCGCCTGGCTGACCACCGTCACCGGCCGCCTCGCCCTCGATCACCTCGGTTCGGCGCGCGCCCGGCGCGAACAGTACGTCGGCGACTGGCTCCCCGAGCCGGAGGTCACCACCTGGGACGACCCGGCCGACCGGATCTCCCAGGACGAGCGGGTCACCACCGCACTGCTGGTGGTGCTGGAATCGCTCTCGCCCGCCGAGCGCACGGCCTTCGTCCTGCAGGATGTGTTCGGCATGACCGGTCCCGAGGTCGCCGAGGTCGTCGGCCGCACCCCGGCCGCGGTCCGCCAGCTCGCCTCCCGGGCCCGCAAGCACGTCGAATCCGGGACCCCACGGTTCCCCGCGTCACCTGTGGAGCAGGAGAAGGTCGTCTCGGCGTTCGCGCTGGCCTGGCGCTCGGGCGACCTGAGCTCGCTGCTCGGCGTGCTCGACGAGAACGTGGTGCTCACCGCCGACGGCGGCGGCAAGGTGCCCGCCATCCGCAAGCCGCTGCACGGCGCCGAGCTCATCGCCAAGGCCCTGCTCGGCTGGTACCACGCGCCGTCGGCGTCGGGTGGCTGGGGCCGCGCGGTCCTGGTCAACGGCGTGCCCGGCCTGGTCGTCTTCGACGGCGCCAACACCGGCGTCTTCTCGTTCGTCATCGACGCGGGCCGCATCGTCGCGATCAATATCGTCCGCAACCCCGACAAGCTCCACGATCTGCCCACCGAGGGCGAGCCGGACTGGTACCTCGGCGCAGGTCAGTAGGACGAGATCACACGTTCAACGAGTATCCGTGGGCCGCGGCTACTTCGGTGGAGAGGAGCTTGCCGTCGACGGCGGTGAGGCCCGCCGCGAGGCCGGGGTCCGCGGTGCACGCGCCGCGCCAGCCCTTGTCGGCGATCGCCGTCGCGAAGGGCAGGGTGGCGTTGGTGAGGGCGACCGTGGAGGTGTGTGGCACGGCGCCGGGCATGTTCGCGACGCAGTAGAACAGCGAATCCGCCACGGGGAAGGTCGGATCGGCGTGCGTCGTCGGCCGGGTGGAGGCGAAGCAGCCGCCCTGGTCGACGGCGATGTCGACGAGCACCGAACCGGGGCGCATGCCCGCGACGAGGTCGTCGGACACCAGTTTCGGCGCCTTCGCGCCGGGCACCAGCACCGACCCGATCACCAGATCGGCGCCGAGCACGGCCTTTTCGATCTCCAGCGCGTGCGAGGCGAGGGTGCCGACCCGGCCACCGAAGCGGGCATCGAGCTCGCGCAGGCGGGCCAGGTTGGTGTCGAGCACGCTCACCCTCGCGCCCATCCCCACCGCGACGCTCGCCGCGTTGGTGCCCGCCACCCCGCCGCCGAGCACCACCACATCCGCGGGCCGGACGCCGGGCACGCCGCCGAGCAGCACGCCCTCGCCCCCCATCGGCGCCATCAGGTGATACGCGCCGACCTGCGCGCCGAGCTTGCCCGCGACCTCGCTCATCGGCGCGAGCAGCGGCAGCGAACCGTCGGCGGCACGCACGGTTTCGTAGGCGATGGCGGTGATCCCGGAGTCCAGGATCGCGTCGGTGCATTCCTTCGACGCGGCCAGGTGCAGATAGGTGAACAGCACCTGGTCGCGCCGCATCCGCGAATACTCCTGCGCGATGGGCTCTTTCACCTTGAGAATCAGCCCGGCCGTGGCCCAGAGCGTGTCGGCGTCGGGCACGATCCCGGCGCCGGCGGCGGCATAGTCCTCGTCACCGAAGCCCGAACCTGCGCCGGCGCCGGCCTGCACGAGCACCTCGTGCCCGTGCGCGGTCAGTTCGGTGGCGCCCGCCGGGGTGAGCGCCACCCGGAATTCCTGCGGTTTGACCTCCGTCGGCACACCGACCGTTCCGCCTGTTCCCGTCATTGCGCCAGCTTAGGACGCTCATCGGCGGGAGTCAGGCGGTTGCCGGTCGTGTGTCGTCGCTAGGCCGGTGGTGCTGTCGCGGTGGTCGTGACCGCGGGGTCGGCCGCCGGCGCGGCCGAGGTCGTCGCCGGGGCGGTGGTCGTCGCCGCCGGTGTCGTCGTCGGTGGCGGGGTGGTGGTCGGCGCGGGAGCCACCGTGGTCGGCACGGGCGCCGCGGTGGTGCCGCACTGGTCGTGGTTGGGCCCGCAACTGTCGATGCCGCAGATCGGGACGCCCGGCGGGCATCCTTCCGTCGTCATGCCGCATTCGGTGAAGCCGCAGCTGTCGGTCCCGCAGTCCGGGCCGGGCACACAGTTGTGGCCCGGCGGGATGGTCGGCTCGGGGTCGTCGGGCGCGGCCGTCGGCGCGTTCGTCGCGGGTCCCGGCTGGGAGCCGCTACCCGGTCCCGACGCTCCGCCGTCACCGGGCGACCCGTCCGGGTTCGCCGCGGGCGCGGTCGAACTCGTCGCCGACACCGTCGCGGTGACCGACGTCGTGGACACCGTGCTCGAGGCGGGTTGATCCGATTCGGACCCGTTCGACGAACATGCCGACAACGCCAGCACCAACGCGACCAACGCCAGCAGTAACCGCACCATCGTGCGCGACCGGCTGCCCATCCGTGTGTTCGGCAACTCTTCTCCTGCGATCGTGGGAAACCCGCGCCCGACGATTCGGGCGCGGGTGGCGAAAAATCTGTGGTCGGTGCGGTCGCTCAGACCGCGAATATCTCGCCCCGCACCGGAATCCGGAGCTGAGCGGCACGCTCGGCGTAGGCGAAGGTGCGTTCGAGGTAGTCCAGCGACTCGCTGAAATGACCCCAGCCCTCCGCGTGCACCGCGACCACGACCGCGTCACCGAGCACGGCGGCCGCCTCGACGGCGGTCCTGGCGTTGAGCGTGACGTCGCTGTCGCCGAACCGCCCGACATTGGCCGCACCGATATTGAGCACCGCGACGTCGATCCGCCCGATCCGCTCGACGATCCGCTCGACCAGCTCCACCGACGCGTTGTCACCGGAGACATAGACCGTCGGCTCGCCCGCCGCCCGCAGCACGAACCCGGTCACCACGCCGCTGAGCGGCTCGCAGCCCTCGGGCCCGTGCAGCGCGGGCACCGCGGTCACCTCGACATCGCCGACGGCCACGACCTCCCACGGCACCAGCCCGCGCACGCCGGCGATCCGCCCGGCGGCATCGGGCGTGGAGAGCACGGTCTCGACCTCGGTCAGCAGGGCGCGACCCGCGGTGTCGAGGTTGTCGGCGTGCTGGTCGTGCGAGAGCAGCACGACGTCGATCGCGCCGATCGCCTCGGCCGGGACCGCCGGGCCGCTGAGCTTGTGCAGGGTGATCGGGCCGGGGTAGTAGCCCGGCTCGTCGAAGGTCGGGTCGGTGAGCCAGGTCAGGCCCCCGTACCGGAAGCGCAGGGTCGGACCACCGATGTGCAGGACGTCGAGCAGGGTGGGGCGGGTGATCGTCTCGGTCATGCCGACAACTTTCGCCGACCGTGACACGCCACGACAGTGGCCCCTAGGCCGACCAACGCTAAGATCGGGCCATGCTTTCGGTGGCCGTGGTGGCGTTCGACGGGATCAGTCCCTTCCACCTGTCGGTGCCGACCCTGGTACTCGGTCGCTCCGGCACCGGCGTCGACGCCGAGCCACCCTACGACGTGCGGGTCTGCGCCGAGCACCCCGGAACCCTCTCCACCGCAGCGGGTTTCGACATCACCGTGCACCACGGCCTGGACACCGTCGCCGCGGCCGACATGGTGGTCTTTCCCGGCTGGCACCGCGACCTGGCCGTCTCCCCCGCGCTCGACGAGGCCGTGCACGCCGCGCACGCGAACGGCGCCCGGCTGGTCGGCCTGTGCCTCGGCTCATGGGCGATCGCGGCGACCGGGCTGGCCGACGGCCGCGAACTCACCACGCACTGGGCCGCCGCCGAAGCCATGGCCCGCGCCTATCCGCGGGTGCGGGTGCGCGCGGACAGGCTCTGGACCGACCTCGGCGACGTGATCACCTCCGCCGGCGTCGCCGCCGCGCTGGACTGCTGCCTGCACATCGTGCGTGGCGACCTCGGTTCCCGCGCCGCCACCGAGCTCGCCCGCGCACTGGTCACCGCACCGCACCGCAACGGCTCCCAGGCGCAGTTCATCCCGATCGCGGTCCCCGACGACGACAGCGACGACCCGATCGAGCACGCCATGGTGTGGGCACGCACCCACCTCGACACCGGCATCGACCTCGATCACTGGTCGCGCGAGGCGCTCATGTCGCGGCGCACCTTCACCCGCCGGTTCCGCGAACGCACCGGCACCAGCCCACAGCAGTGGCTGTTGCAGCAGCGCACCGACCACGCCCGGCTGCTGCTGGAATCGACCGACGAGACCGTCGACCGGATCGCGCGCGACACCGGTTTCGGCAGCGCCGTGAGCCTGCGCCACCACTTCCACCGCATGCTCGGCACCAGTCCGGCGGCCCACCGCGCCCAGTTCCGTGGCGCGGCGCGATAATCACCGCATGATCATCAAGGTGTCCGGGTTCGCGCCGGAAATCGACGACACTGCCTGGATCGCGCCGAACGCGACCGTCATCGGCCGGGTGCGCCTGGCCGCCGAGGTCGGCATCTGGTACTCGGCGGTGCTGCGCGGTGACCTCGAACAGATCAGCATCGGCGCGCGCACCAATATCCAGGACGGCTGCGTGCTGCACGCCGACCCCGGTTTCCCGCTCACCGTCGGCAGCGGAGTCTCGGTGGGACACAACGCGATCCTGCACGGCTGCACCGTCGGCGACGACGTGCTGGTCGGTATGGGCGCGACCGTGCTCAACGGCGCGGTGATCGGCGCGGGCAGCCTGATCGCGGCCAATGCCCTGATCCCGGAGGGTGCCCGGATTCCGCCGGGCTCGCTGGTCGCCGGCGTGCCCGGCAAGGTGCGCCGCGAGCTCACCGAGGCCCAGCTGGACGGGATCAAGCTCAACGCGGCGGTGTACCTCCACAATCTGGCGACCCATCGCGACGCCGAGGTGTTGTGAGACGTCACACTGAGCAAGTGACCAGTAGGGATACCTGATAACATTTGCCCTGCGTATTGCGTCCGGCCATGAGTGTGACGGCCGGCACCGGATACGCAAGGTAGGAGGTATCACGGTGGCATACGTGCAGTCCGGTGTGCACCGAGCGGGGGGACGGCTCAGCGTGGCCGACATCGCCGCCCAGCCCGGCGGAATCGAGGCACTCCAGTGCCGGGTTCACGAACTACGCTCCCGCGGAATCCATTTCGCCGCCAACGCGATCGAACAAGAGATGGCCGCACTGGATCTGTCGCCACAACGCGCTGACTTGTTCGACGTTTCGTGAGTCGACGCGATCGAGCGCGCGTATAAATAGCTGCGTGGCGGGGGCAGCGGGGACAGTGGTCGGTGCGATTGCGGGGGCGGCGTACTGATGGCCACGTTCGTAGTCCCTGAGGGTTGGATGATGCAGGCCTACCGGTTTGCGCTGGACCCAGTTCCCACCCAGCAGCGTTCGTTGACGTCGCACGCGGGGGCGGCGCGATTCGCACACAATCACATGTTGGCGCTGGTAAAAGCTGTGATGGATCAACGCGCGGCGGAACGCACCTACGGCCTCGCCACCGATCAACTCACCCCGGCAATGGGGTGGTCGCTGTCGGTGTTGCGGAAGGTCTGGAACACCCGCAAGGGCGAGTACGCCCCGTGGTGGAGCGAGAACTCCAAGGAGGCGTACAACACTGGATTGGATGGATTGGCCCGCGGGTTGGACAACTGGTCGAAGTCTCGCGACGGTACGCGTGCAGGAAAGCCGTTGGGGTTCCCCAGGTTCAAGTCAGCCCGGTCGCGGCGGACAGTGCGGTTCACGACGGGCGCCATCCGAGTGGAGGCCGATCGCCACCACATCACTTTGCCTCGCCTGGGAACCATCCGCACACACGAATCCACCCGGGCGTTGGCCCGCAGGATCGAGGCCGGGCACTGCGCGAATCTTGTCGGCCACTGTTGTCCAGGATTCGGCCGGCCGCTGGCACTGCTCCTTCCAGACCCTCGTCCGAGGCAAGGACCGGCCGGCTCATCGAGCACGGTCACCGTATCCGGTGGTGGGTGTCGATGTCGGGGTGAAAGATCTCTTGGTGGTCGCAACCCCGGATGGAACCGAAGTCGCGCGTGTTCGAGCTCCAACACCACTCGCCCGGCGCCCGGACTCGGTTGCGAGTGCTGGAACGTCGAGCTGCCCGGCAGCGAGGCCCGTTCGACCATGCCACCCAGACGAAGCAGCAGCCATCACAGCGATGGCGTAAGACCAGGCGCCAGGCCGGACGAGTCTACTTTCGTACCGCCTGCATACGTCGCGATGCGCTGCACAAGGCCACCACCGCACTCGCACAGCAGCACCAGGTCATCGTCGTGGAAACGCTCGATGTCGTCAGCATGCGCTCGCATGGCGGCGCCTACAAGCGCGGTTTGAACCGCGCGCTGGCCGATGCCGCGTTTGCCCAGGTTCGGCGCATGTTGACATACAAGTGCCGCTGGTACGGCTCGACAGTCGTGCGAGCCGACCGGTTCTATCCGTCGTCGAAGCTGTGTTCGGGGTGTGGTGGGCGAAAGCCAAGCCTGACCCTCGCCGACCGCACCTACACCTGCGACTACTGCGGCCTGTCGATCGACCGTGACCGCAATGCCGCAGTTAACCTCGCCCGCCTCGGCGGGACCGGTATCGGGAGTAGCCCGACCGCCGACCGCCGGGTCGGAGATGGACGTGGAGCCACGCGTAAGACCGGAACCGCGCAAGCGGGCAAGGCGGCGGGCGATGAAGCGTCAACCCGGCACGACACCACTGACGGTGCCGATCAGCCCGGGACTGCCTCCCCGCAAGGCGAGGCTGCCTGATGGATTCGAACACAGTCACAATTGTTCACCACCAGACAACGGATAATGGGGCCATGCCCACTGTCTCGTCCATCCTCGCGCGGATACTGGAAAAGCCCGTCACCGATGGGGAGAAGCTGCTCGACAGCGCGCTGTCGGCGTTTCTCGATTTCGGGATCAAACGGACGAGTATGGGCGAGATCGCCCGGCGGGCGGGCATCAGTCCGGCCACCCTGTACCGGCGCTTCGAGTCGAAGAACGAGCTGGTCGAGGCGGTCGGCGTGCGGGAGGCGCAGCGCTACGTGGCCGAGATCGATGAGCGGGTGCGGGCGGTCACCGAGCCGGGCGAACAGCTCGTGGAGATCTTCGTCGCGTTCGTGACGACCCTCGCGGGCAACGAACTGCTCCGCAGGCTGCTCAGCACCGAGCCGGAGGCCATCCTGCCCAAGCTCACCATCGAGGCGGGCCCGATCCTCGCGGTCGGCCGCGAATACCTCGCCGACAAGCTGCGCGAACTCCAAGCCGGCGCCACGGTGCCCGACTTCGCACCCGATCTGGTCGCCGAGATCATGGCGAGGCTCGCGCTGTCGCTGGCGCTCACCCCCGACGGCCTCATCCCCCTCGACGACCCCGCGGCCGGCCGCGACTTCGCCCGCCGCACCCTGCTGCCGATGGTCGGCATCCGCGCCGCTCACTGAGCGGGCACCCCGAACGCGGCGGCGACGGCCTCGTCGATGCCCGCCGCCGCCACCGGCACCCCGTCCTCGAGCACGCCACGCACCCGCCCGACGATCGTGGCCGCGGCGGCGCCCGCCGGATCGGGCAGCGGCAGCCGGGCCACGTACTGGGTGATCCAGCGCCGCCGTCCCGAATACAGCCGATTGCCGCACACGGCGTCGTAGAACCGCAGTCCCAACGCCGAATTCGCCACGCCCATCAGCAGATACGCGAGTTCGGTCGCCTGCTCGCCGACCCCGAGATCGGTGAGCGAGATCCAGTAGCAGTCCCCGTTGACCACCGCGCCGGACCGGTCTAACGCAAACCGCGGCCGTTCACTGATATCCGGGAACACCAGTTTCGGCGCACCCCACAGGTGCGGACGCTGCGGCACCCAGATCTCGAACCACTTCCGCCCGCCGTCGAGCACATACCGGCGGCCGGACAGCACCTGCTCGTGCGACCGCAGATACTCCGCGGCGCCGGGGAATTCGGCGAGATCGATCGGCGTGCGGCGCGGCTGCATGAGGTCGTAGGGATAGAGCACCCTGGTGCCGCGATCGCGCCCGATCCGCCACGGATGCAGATCGTGGTGGGTGATCAACTGCCGCAACAGTTCCGGTTCCGGCGTCGGATCCATCTGGTCCCAGCGATCGGAGATGAACACCCGGTCCGCGGTGGTCTTGATGCCGACGCGAATGCGGGCGGTATCGCCGAAGGTGCGCCAGGTGCGCTCGGCGATGCGGCCGAGCCATCGGTCGACGGCGGGGCGGGACATACGCCAGGCGGTGTCGCCGGGGGAAACGACGCTCGACCGGTCGGGTGTGCCTGTCGCCGCTGTCGGTGACCGTCCACCGACCGACCCGGTGGACAACACGCCCACCTCGACAGCGAACACCCGTCCACCCGCGCCCACCAGGCAGCCCGTGTCCCCCGCCAGCGCGTCGAACAAGTCGGTGGCACAGTCAGGTTCGGCGCCGGGCTTCTCGTAGACCGAGACGTACCGGCAGTCGCACTCCCGAGGCGCGCGCGTCGCGACGGTGACGGCGGGCAGCACCGCGGCCGCGAAGAGCTTGGTGTCGCCGAGGTCGTAGAGCTCCGCGGGATGCAACTCGCCGGTGAGGATCCGGCGCAGATTCGCACCCGCCCTGGTGGTGAGAAACCTGTTGGCGCACAGCAATCCGAGGACACCGTCGGCGGCGAGCAGGCGGGGCGTGATCGCCACGAACGGGTGGGTGAGGTCGATGCGCCCGCGCAGCCCGAACTGCTTGCTCAGCAGCTGCGCGGTCGCGCCGCCGAGCTGCTGGGTCCGCACGTACGGTGGATTGCTGATGACGAGATCGAAGGAACCGTCCGCGATCCGCGCCGAGGCGGCGAGAAAATCACCTGCCCGGCAATCGATCTCGACGCCCTCGGCCCCCGCGCGCGCAGCTGTCTCGCCGACCGCGCGCCGGTCCAGGTCGTACCCGGTCAGCCGTACAGTGATGCCGGACGAGGCCAGCTCCCGGTGCACCGCCAGCAGCAGCTCGCCGTCACCGCAGGCCGGATCGAGCACCCGGAGCTCACCAGCGCGTGGCGCGTGCCGTAGCGCCCGTCGCGCCAGGAACCGCGCCAGCGCGGGCGGGGTGTAGTGCCTGCCGTGCCGTTTGCGCTCCTGCGCGTCGCGGGCCTGCGAAGCCATGCGCACGATTGTGCCCCGCGCGGCCGGTGTCGTGCCGCAGGCGCGAGGCCACGGACCGGTATCCGGGCGAAAAACCGATCGTTACCTGCCGAAACATCATTTCATCCGGCAAACGGTGGCTTGTGCCACTGATTTTGGGGTTACGACCGGCCCTGACCAGTCTGTATCGTCTATCCGGTTTCACACCGAGTGATGAAGTTCGAGGACGATGTCGAGATTCCGGACGCTGGCCGCGGCACTGACCGCCACAGCGCTCACCTTGCTCCCCGCCGCACTGCCCGCCGCGGCGCACGCCGACTCGGCACAGTACGCGCCGACCATGCTCATCCTGGACGCGTCCGGGTCCATGCAGCGCCCCGACCAGGGCGCCACCATGATGGACTCCGCGAAGAAGGCCGTGCGCACCTTCGTCGACTCGGCCCCGGCCGAGGCGAAGGTCGGCCTCACCACCTACGGCACCGGGACCGGCAACACCGAGGCCGAGAAGGCGGCGGGCTGCCGCGACGTCCGGATCCTGCAGCCGCCGACGACCATCGACAAGCCCGCGCTCACCAGCGCCGCCGACGGCATCGAGGCCCGCGGCTGGACCCCCATGGGCACCGCGCTGCGCCAGGCCGCCGAGGCGCTGCCGTCGGCGGGACCGCGCTCGATCGTGCTCGTCTCCGACGGTGACGACACCTGCGCGCCGCCGGACCCGTGCGAAGTGGCCGCGGAACTGAAGCAGCGGGGTGTCGACCTGGTCGTGCACTCGATCGGCTTCGCCGTCGACGACAAGGCGCGCGCCCAGCTCACCTGTATGGCCCAAGCCACCGGCGGCACCTACAGCGACGCCGCCGACGGCGCCGCGCTGGAACGCATTCTGCCCCGGGTGAGTTCGGCGGCCCTGCGCAACTACCAGGCCACCGGGACCCCGATCACCGGCACCGCCACCTACGGCACCGCCCCGGTCGCGAAGCCCGGTCAGTACCTCGACACCATCGGCCAGCACGAGAAGCGGTTCTACGCCGTCGATGTGCCCGCGGGCGCGACGGCGTACTTCACCGGCATCGTCTCCTTCCCGCGGGCGGCCGCCGGTGCGGCCACCGACGGACTGGCCGTGCTGGAACTGCGCGTCTACGGCCGCGACGGCACGTACTGCAATATCCGGGAACGTGAGCTCGAATCCCGCACCGGTGACGGCGTCGCCTTCACGATCAGCAACACCCTGGAGCGGGCGACCGAGGAACCGAGCGGTGGCAGTTCCGACTCCTGCAAGGGCGGCGGCCGCTACTACTACGAACTCCATTGGGACGAGGTCCCCGCGGGCGTGCCCGCACGGCTGCCGGTGGAGCTGATCGTCGGCATCGAACCGGGTGTCACCGATCCCGGCCAGGGCCCGGTCACCGAGAAGACCGCGTTCACCGACCCGGCGGGCCCGGTCGAGCCGGTCAGCGGCGGCGGATCGTTCACCGTCGCCACGATTCTCGACGGCAGCGGCAAGTACACCGACACGATCCAGAACGGCGAGTACGTCTTCTACAAGGTGCGCCTGAACTGGGGCCAGGGGCTGGCCTATCGCGTACGGTTCACCGAAACCGGCGGGGCGGGATACACCGTCGCCACGAACGTCACCACAACCCTGTACTCGCCACTGGGCAGACAACTCCACGAGGACACCAACGCCTACACCGGGCGCCAGGCCACGACTCTCGAAGGCGCGACCGTGCCGACCCGCTACGCCAACCGGGAGGCCGCCGGGGAGGCCCAGCGCCAGTCGGTGGCCGGGTGGCACTACCTCGCGGTCAAGGTCGGGATGCCGTCGGGCGAAACCGCTATGCCGCCGACGCCGATCGAACTCGACCTCACCGTCGCCGGTGACATCGAGGCCGGACCGACCTACGTGACCGCCAGTCCCGACGTGCTCGGCGAGCAGTCGCAGCCCGGCACCGAAAAGTCTGTCGCCGTGGAGGGTTCGGACTCGTCGACACCGTGGCTCGCCATTGCCGGCATCGGTGTCGGCGTGGTCGCGCTGATCGGCATCGGCGTCGCGATCTGGGCGGTTTCCCGGCGTCGCGCCTGATCCACCCCCGGAGCCCGCTCGCACCCGATTTCGCGGTGTGAGCGGGTTCCGCGTTTCCGGGACGGCTGCTAACGTGGTCTCAAAATGAGACTAGTTCTCCGCATCGACCGAGGGAGCCGCGCCATGGCGCCGACCGACCACGACAGCGGCGATTTCGCCGCCCTGCAGCGCCTCGCCGACGCGCGCTGGACCTGCAGGCAGTTCCTCCCCGACGAGGTCGACCGGGCCACGATCGACCAGCTGCTGAGCCTGGGCGCGCGCACCCCGTCGTGGTGCAACACCCAGCCGTGGCAGGTCGTCGTCACCGCGGGCGAGGGCACCGAGCGCTTCCGCAAGGCCCTGCTCACCCATATCCAGACCAACGGCGCCGCACCGGATTTCGAATTCCCCGCGCAATACGCCGGTGTCTACCGGGACCGCAGGCGCGCCTGCGGCTTCCAGCTCTACGACAGTGTCGGTATCGCCAAGGGCGACCACGAGAACACCATGCGCCAGATGGTGCGCAACTTCGAACTCTTCGACGCACCCCATGTCGCCATCGTCACCTCCGAGGCCGACCTGGGCACCTACGGCGCCGTCGACTGCGGCCTCTGGCTCCAGAGCTTCCTCCTCGGCGCCCAGGCTCTCGGCCTCGGCGCCGCCCCCCAAGCCGCCCTGGCCTCCTACTCCCCCTTCATCCGCGAGTACTTCGACCTCCCCGACCACCGCAAGGTCGTCTTCGGCGTCTCCTTCGGCCACCCCGACCTCGCCCACCCCATCAACACCTTCCGCACCGCCCGCGCCCCCCTCCCCGACCAGATCACCTGGCACACCAGCTGATCCGCTATCCGGGGATGCGGAGTCGGTTCGCACCCACGCGCTCGCGATCTCCTGTGCCGGCTGCCGATGTAGCTCGGCGGCGTGGATTTCGACCACCGTCCACACGATGCCGTCGTCCACCAGCCAGTAGGTGGATGGCCCTCAGGCGGGACGTGAGGCGGAGGTGATTCCGGGGCCCGGTTCGGGGAGGATGTCGCGGGCGGTGACCTCGGCGTCGCACTCGTCGCAGGTGAGGTGGACGTGGGCCTCGCCGGTGCAGTCCTTGTGCCGGTACTCGACCGGGGGCCCGTCTGGGGCCATGTAAGTGTCGCCCCAGTCGCGGATAGCCATCAGGATCGGGTAGATGGCGTGACCCTTTTCGGTCAGGCGGTACTCCTCGTAGGCGCCGTCTTTCGCGGGTTGCTTGACCAGGATCTCGTGCTCGATCAGCCGGTCGAGGCGGTCCTGGAGTCGGCTGCGGGAGATTCCGAGCGCGCTCTGGAAGGCGTTGAATCGGCGAATCCCGGTGAAGCTGTACTTGAGAACCAGCAGTGTCCAGCGGTCCCCGAAGATCACCAGCGGCCGCGTGATCGAGCACGGGACCTCGGCGAGTTCTTCGTAGCGCACCCTGCCATTATGCGCGCCGCCGCCGGTCGACGGCCTGCCGAACGGCCGAGATCGCCTCGCCCGGGTGCGACTATCCGGCCACGCACCGCTGACGGCGAACGGCTAGTCCTCGGCCGATTCGGCCAGGAGATCGGCGGCGTCGCTGTTACCACCGGCGGCAAGCCGCCTCAGCTCCGCGATGTCGCCACGATCGGACGCGAGCTGAACCAGCTCATCGATCGCATCGCCGCTGCCGGTGGCCCCAGCCGCCGCAACGAATCGATCGTGATGGATCAGCCTGAATCCTGTGTTCCTCCAGCGGTTTCCTCGTCGACTCCCGACCGATGACCTTCCCGCAGCCCACTCACCGCATGCGCGAACTCGGCCAGTTGCGCACGAAGATCAACATCGGGTTCGATCGCGGCCGCCGCCGCCACCCGGTCAGCGATTTCTCCTGGCAGATCGTCTCCGTACCAGGAGGTCAGGACACCGATCGCCGCACGACGCAGCCGCACGGGATAGCCGCGCAGCGCAGCACGGACCAAGGGTTCCCCGGTTCCCGGAGTGGCGCGGCACAGCATCGAGAGCACGGATTCGAGAGTGTGGTCGCTGATGCCTTCCTCGCCCCACCGGATCGCCTCGGGGCCAGGGCCGCAGGCGATCTCGTCGAGCGGGAGCACAGTTCGCGCGAGTTCGGCGATGCGGGCGATGTCGTCGTCCGGCGTTCGTCGCGCGACCCACGCCCACACGTATCCGTTTCGCGGATCTTCGCCCAGGTGCGCCACGGCCTGCGCGTACGCATCGACGCCGACGGCTCCGGCTACCCGCAGCGCCCTGTTGAATCCGAAGGGACCGTGCGGGTCGGCGAGCCTCGCTGTCACGTACTCGGCCCAGTCGGGACGAGCGAGCAATGCCGCGTAGGCCTCGACCAACCGGGTGACCTCGGCTTGCGGCCAGTCCAGTTCCGAAGGCTGCTCTCGCAGGAGGTACACGATCGACTGGACGCCCGAGATGCGGCTCAGCGTCGGCGCGGCCGCGGTCAGCAGGTCGGCGTATCCGGCCAGGACCGGCAGCGCGTCCGGGTACTGCCGGATGTCGGCGGCGGGACCGCCGATGGCCGCCAGCGCCTCGAGAATCTCGGCCGCACCGTCGAGAAGTTCGTCGTCGACGACGGATTCGGCGAGGGCGCCACGGAGATCGCCCGTGGTCGCCGCGAGATGGGCGAGGTACTCGTTCATCACCCCGTTGCGGAAACCGCGCCGCAGCAGCCACGCCTTGATCTCCGGATCCTCGGTTCCGGCCAGTCGCTCCACGGCATGGATCCGTCCCCAGCCGTCGACCCGGCGAGCCATGTCGAACACCGCGCGATCCCGATCCGGCTGTGAATTCGACAGCGCCACCACCGCATACAAGGTCAGATCGCCGAGCGACCCCAATGTCAGCAGGACCTCCCGGTCCCGGCGGTCACCGACCACACCGAGCATCACGATGCCGAGCGCCACCGCATCGCGGCGCGTTCCCGAATCGGTCACCTGCCTGGCCACCGAACGCACCCGCTCGACAGGCAGTGCGGCAGTACGCAATTCCCGACACAGATCGTCGGCCACGGCGAGCGCTCGTTGTTCGGCGAGCAGATCGTGCAATGCCACCATCGCGGCGTCATCGGGTTCCGCGACGAGCACCCGCACCGCCGCCACGATCTCGGCCGCCGACGCGGTCTCGTTCGCGAAGTGATGCGTCCGGATACCGTCGAGCACAGTCGAACTCAGAAACTTCCGCTCACCGGGTATCTCATCCGGATAAGGGTGTCCCTCCCCCGGCCACGGTCCTGGACCGTGCACAGCGGCGAGTGCGAGCGCATGAGCGAGATACGTGGTCTGGTCGTCATCGGGCGCCAGCCACGCGCCGGGCTTCACCGGCAGGGGCGCACGGCGCCCTTTCCACGAGAATTATTCACGGCCACACCGTAACCGACCCCACCCGAGAACACCAGTGGCACCCCTCACCGGGCGGACGGACCGCGGTCGACCGAATTCGCCCGCGACCTTCGTCGCAGCTTTGCCTCCACGACATCGCGCAGCGGCGCGTCCGGCATCTTCCACCACCTCGAGGTCTGCCACTTGGACCTGGTCGACAACAGTTCGACCTCACACTGCTCGGCAGCCGCCAGATCTACCGTCCCCGACGTCGGCGCGAGCATGCGGGTCGTGCGCCACTACGACGATCCCGATGGCGTCCATGGCACACCCGGCGACACGATGTGCGCCGATGTCCACAAGTGGCCGCGTCCACTGGGTTGGCACCTCACGACAGCCGTGCTCGAGTTCCTGGTGGCGACCGGAGCGGAGCTCGATGTCGACGAATACCACTGAGTCGGGCGCGAAACGGCCGCCGCCACTTCCCTTTTCGGGAAGAGGGCGACGGCCGGTGTACGACTGGCGCGCTGGGATCAGAGCGGGATGTTCTTGTGGTGGCTCTTGCGAGCCGGCGCCGAGGCCAGGGCCGCGGCGATGATGCTGCGGGTCTTGGCGGGATCGATGACCTCGTCGACGACGCCGATGGCGACGGCGCGCTCGACGCCGCCGGCGATCTGCTCGTGCTCGGCGGTCAGGCGCTCGTGCAGGGCTTCGCGCTCGTCCTCGGGCGCGGCCGCGAGGGCCTTCTTGTGCAGGATGCCGACGGCGGCCTTGGCGCCCATGACGGCGACTTCGGAGCCGGGCCAGGCGTAGACGGCGGTCGCGCCCAGGGAGCGGGCGTTCATCGCGATGTAGGCGCCGCCGTAGATCTTGCGGGTCACCAGGGTGACGCGCGGGACGCGAGCCTCGGCGAAGGCGTGCAGCAGCTTCGCGCCACGGCGGACGACGCCCTCGAGCTCCTGGCCGACGCCGGGCAGGTAGCCGGGGACATCGGTGACCACGATCAGCGGGATGCCGAACGCGTCGCACAGGCGCACGAAACGCGAAGCCTTCTCGGCACTTTCGGAGTTCAGGCAGCCGCCCAGACGCAGCGGGTTGTTGGCGAGCACGCCGACCGTGCGGCCGCCGAGGCGACCCAGGCCGACGACCATGCTGCGGGCGTAGCCGCCCTGCAGCTCCTCGAAGGAGGATTCGCCGTCGACGTTGTCGAGCAGCTCGTGGATGATCGGCTTCACGTCGTAGGCGCGCTTGGCCGAGGCGGGCAGCATCGCCTTCAAGTCGACGTCACCGTGCTCGGCGACAGCCTGGTCGAATTCGCCCTGTTCGGCGAACATCGAGACCAGCCGGCGCGCACGATGCATGGCATCGGCCTCGTCGTCGGCGGCGATGTGGCACACGCCCGACTTCTTGAAGTGTGTGGTGGGACCACCGAGGGTCTCCATGTCGACGTTCTCGCCGGTCACCGAACGCACCACGTCGGGACCGGTGACGAAGACGCGGCCCTCGGGCGCCATGATGACGATGTCGGTGAGCGCGGGGCCGTACGCGGCACCACCGGCGGCGAAGCCGAGGACCACGGAAATCTGGGGAACCAGGCCGGACGCGCGGACCATGGCCTCGAAGACCAGCCCTACCGCGTGCAGGGCCTCGACGCCCTCGGCCAGGCGGGCGCCACCGGAGTGCCACAGGCCGACGACCGGGATACCGGAATCGATGGCGGTGTCGATCGCGTCGACGATGTGCTTGCAGCCCTCGACGCCCATCGCACCGCCCATGACGGTGGCATCCGAGCAGTAGGCCACGGTGCGGACACCGTCGACCTCGCCGATCGCGGCCAGCACACCGGACTTGTCCCGCGGGTGCAACGGAAGCACCGTGCCGGGATCGAAGAACCGCTGCAGGCGGCCGAGCGGGTCGCGCGGATCGGTCGTCGTGTCGTTAAACGCGGGAGCAATGATGGTCATCGCGTTCGTCTCCTGCCTTCGAAGAGAGTGGCCGCGGCGGCGGCTGCGTATGGCGAACCGCCGGTGGGGTCGAACCATTCAGTTGGCGCGAACCCCACCGGGGATCGTGAATGCAGTCGATCGGTGCGGCCGGGTTGAACCGGCCGGATCTGGAGGGCCTTCGTGGTTACGCAGGCTTCCGCCTACGGCCCTTGACCAGCTCCGGCTATGCCCGACCGAAGGCGAGCGCGACGTTGTGCCCACCGAAACCGAAGGAGTTGTTGATCGCGTACTCGATTTCCTGGTGCCGGGCCTGCCCGTGCACCACGTCGAGATCGATCTCCGGATCCTGGTTGTCCAGGTTCAGCGTCGGCGGAACGACGCCGTCCCTGATGGCGAGCACGGTGAGCACGGACTCGAGGGCGCCGACGGCGCCGATCGAGTGGCCCAGTGCCGACTTCGGCGCGTACACCGAAGCGTGTGCGACACCAGCCTTGTGAATCGCGTTCTTCTCCGCGGTGTCACCGATGGGCGTGGCGGTCGCATGAGCGTTGACGTGGGTGATGTCCCTCGCCGACAGACCAGCGGTCTGGATCGCGCGGGTCATCGCCCTGCCCGCACCGGTGCCCTCGGGATCGGGAGCGACCAGGTGGAAGCCGTCGGACGTGATGCCCGCACCCAGCAGTCGAGCGTGGATGGTGGCACCGCGAGCCTTGGCGTGCTCCTCGGTCTCGATGACCATGAGCGCGCCCGCCTCGCCGAAGACGAAGCCGTCACGATCCTTGTCGAACGGACGCGAGGCGCCCTTCGGATCGTCGTTGCGAGTACTCATCGCCCGCATCATGGAGAACGCGGCGATCGGCACCGAGTCGATGAAGCCCTCGACGCCACCGGTGACGACGATGTCGGCGTCACCCATCACGATCATCCGCCACGCGTTGGCGATGGCCTCCGAACCCGACGAGCACGCCGAGACCGGAGTGACCACTCCCGCCCTGGCCTTCAGCTCGAGACCGACGACGGCCGACGGACCGTTCGGCATGACCATCTGAACAGCCAGCGGCGAGATCTTGCGATAGCCGCCGTTCTTCAGCTTGTCGACCGAGTCGATCAGCGCGTCGCCACCACCGAGGCCGGTGCCGATCGCGACGCCCAGGCGGTCGAGGTCGACCTCCGGGCTGCCCGCGTTCTTCCACACCTCGCGACCGAGGACGGTCGCCAGGCGCTCGACATACGCCATACGGCGGATCTCGACCCGGCTCAGCAGGGTGTCGGGGCTGACTTTCAGGTGACCGCCGATGCGCACCGGCAGGTCGTATTCCTCGATGAAGGAATCCTCGAGAACGTCGATTCCGCTCTCACCGTTGAGGAGTCCCTTCCACGTCGCATCGACATCACCCGCGATCGACGTGGTCGCCGCCATGCTGGTGACGACGACGTTGGGGAAATTCCCGTTCAAGGTGGAAGGAGTGGTCACTGGTTCAGCCCTACTCGGCGTCGAACTTGGCCTTGAGCTCCGCGGCGGCGTCGGAGTTCTCTGCCTCGAGCTTCTGGATGTAGGAGACCGCGTCACCCACGGTCTTCAGGCTGGCGAGATCCTCGTCGGGGATCTTGACGCCGTACTTGTCCTCGGTCTGCACAGCGATCTCGACCATGGACAGCGAGTCGATGTCCAGGTCGTCGACGAAGGACTTCTCGATGGTCACCTCGGAGGGTTCGATACCCGTAACCTCTTCGATGATCTTGCCGAGTTCTTCGACGATCTGTTCCTGGGTCAGAGCGGCCACTTTGGTGGCTCCCTTCTTGTTCTCATTGTGTAGGGGTCTTCTACGGCCGGCACCTCGTCGTGCGCGACCGCCGGGGGGAAAGCTAGCCGGAGATGGTCAGTTCGACCAACGCGGGGAGGTCTTCCGGAGTCTTCAGGGCCAGGTTGGGCGTGCCCTTCAGCTCCCGCTTGGCGATTCCGACGAGGGTGCCCGCCGGTGGCAGTTCGGCCACCGCCGAGACGCCGGCCTCGCGGACGGTCTCGGTGCACAGGTCCCAGCGCACGGGGCGAGTGACCTGAGCGGCGAGCTTGTCGATCGCGTCGGCGCCCGAGGTGACCGGCTTGCCGTCGAAGTTCGACAACAGCGTCCGGATCGGGTCGCTCGGCGTGATCTGAGCAATGGCATCGGCGACAGCAGCCTGGGCCGGGGCCATGAAAACGGTGTGGAACGCACCGGCGACGGGCAATGCGCGGACCCGTGCCTTCTCCGGCGGGTTCGCGGCGAGCTCCGCCAGAGCTTCCAAGCGACCCGCCGCCACGATCTGGCCGACCGCGTTGCGGTTGGCCGGGACGAGGTCGAGCTCGGCGAGCCGTGCGAGCACGGTGGCTTCGTCACCACCGAGCACAGCGGACATACCGGTCGGCTCCAGCGCACACGCCTTGGCCATCTCCCGGCCGCGGATGGCGGCCAGGGTGACCGCCTCGTCGGCGGTGATGACGCCGGCGACAGCAGCCGCGGCGAATTCGCCGACCGAGTGTCCGGCGACGATGGTATCCGCCGGAATCGCCTCGGGGGCGATTTCGGCGAACGCGAGCAGTGCGGCCGCGACCACGAGCGGCTGGGTCACCGCCGTGTCGACGATCTCCTCGGCCGTCGCGGTGGTGCCGAGACGGACCAGGTCGAGGCCGGCGGCCTTCGACCACAGCTCGAGGCGGTCGGTCGCACCGGGAAGTGCGAGCCAGGGCGCGAGCATGCCGGGTGTCTGGGACCCCTGTCCAGGGGTGAACAACGCGATCACTCCCTAAGAAAACACTGTGACCCCCACCGCATGAGATGTCGGCGCGAATGAAGCTTTCGAACGGGTTTTGTAGGGGTCCCACAAAATCCGAGGTGGGATGTCCCGATCGACCGATTCCCCAATCTCGTTACAGGGGCTCGAAGCCCACTGGGGTAGGCGGTGTTTCTGTGACGGGGGGTGACGATTCGTTATGCGTTCGTGTCAAACGGCCCACTGTGGCCGCGATCCGGAGCACATAAGCGTCTCGGGGATTCATGGGATCACGTCCCGTGATCTCGCCGATTCGTTTGAGACGGTACCGAACGGTATTTGGATGGACGTACAGCTGACGCGCGCACGTTTCTACTGCTCCACCACAATCCAGATAGGCATCGAGTGTGTCGGATAACGAAGATCCGGCAGCAGCCAACGGGAGCACAAGATACTCGTTCAGCGCCTCGATCGCAGCTCTATCGCCCAGCAGGGCGCGTTCGGGGAGCAATTCCGAGGCGTGAACGGGCCTTGGCGCGGCGCGCCAGCCCACCACGGCCTCCATTCCGGCCAGCGCCTCGATCGCGCTGGCGTGCGCGGCGCCCAGGGTCCGCATGGTCGGGCCGATCACCACCGGGCCGTCGGAGAAGACGTCGGCCAGCAGATCGGCCAGGAACGGCGAGGCGATCCCGGCGTCACCGAGATGCCCGCTGACCACCATCACCAGTCGCGCGCCCTGCACCACCGCCAGCGCGGCCCTGCCGTGCCTGGTCGCGATGGTGTGCACCGCGCCGACCGTCGACACGCCCTGGTCCGCCGGCGGAGTACCGACGAGCACGGTGGCGGGCGCGGTGGCGTCCCAGTTCAACGTAGCCGCCCGGAGAGCATGTCGGGACCGGTGTCGCCGCGGACCACCGCGTCGACCACCAGCGCCTCCAGGCGGGTATCCCACGCGCCGCGCGACTCGGCGGCGCTGGCGTACACCGAGGCGGCTGCGAAACCGAGCTCACGCCCGTATCGCAGCACCGCCTCGGTGAGCGCGACCAGCTGCCGGTCGTTGCGCGCCAGAGCGGGCAGCCACTGCTCGAAGAAGTCCATGGCCACCCGCACCATGTCCACGGTCTGGCGCAGCGTCAGCCGCCGCGCCAGATCCTGCGGAATCACCTGGAACGCGTCCAGGCTGAAGCGGATATCGGAGTCGGGATCCTGCAACCACTCCAGGAAGTTCACGACCGCCGTCTGCACCAGCATCTGGACGCCCGCACGCTGCGCGGCGTCCAGGTCGGCGAAGAACGGCAGCCGATCCTGCATCGACCCCACCGCCTCGGTGGACAGCCGGCCCGAGAACTGCTTGACCCGCTTGAGCAGCGTGTCGGGCAGCGGATCACGGGTCTGCCGATTCGGGGACAGTGCCCCGGTCGGCAGATAGACCTCGTGTTCGCTGGTGCCCTCGGTGATCCGACGGGGCCGCGGCGGTTTGCGCTCCACAGTCCAATAGTCCGCTACGCGAGTTCCTCGGCCGCGTCCGCACTGGGCTTCGGCGCGGCGGCGACGTCGTCGATGCGGTATTTCGCCGCCGCTTCCACCGCCTTCGCCTTGTCCAGCGTGCCGTCCTTGACCAGGCCCTCGAGCACCGCGACCACGATCGACTGCGCGTCGACGTTGAACACCCGGCGGGCGGCCGGGCGGGTGTCGGAGAAGCCGAACCCGTCGGTGCCCAGGGTGATGTAGTCGCCCGGCACCCACTGCCGGATCTGATCGGAGACCGCGCGCATCCAGTCCGTGGCGGCCACGACCGGTCCCTGCGTCTGCGCGAGCGCCTGGGTGACGTAGGGAACACCCGGATCGGTGTCGGGGTGCTTGAGCGCCTGGATCTCCTTGTCCAGCGCCTCCCTGCGCAGCTCGCCGAACGAGGTCACCGACCACACGTCGGCGGCCACGCCCCACTCCTGCGCCAGGATCTCCTGGGCGCGCAGACCGTCGGGCACGGTCACGCCGGAGACGAGGATCTGGGCGCGGATGCTGCCCTCACCACCGCGCTGGTACAGGTAGAGACCCTTGAGCAGACCGGCCACGTCGAGGTCGTCCGGCTCGGCCGGCTGCTGGTAGGGCTCGTTGTACAGGGTGATGTAGTAGAAGATGTTCTCCCCGGCGAACGCACCGCTCTCCGGCGGATTCGTGCCGGGCAGCGGGGTGGTCTCGGGGGTCACACCGCCGTACATCCGGCGCAGGCCGTCGCGCATGATGTGCGCGATCTCGAAGGAGAACGCCGGGTCGTAGGTCACCACGGCCGGGTTGGTCGAGGCCAGCAGCAGCGACTGTCCGTCGTTGTGCTGCAGGCCCTCGCCGGTGAGCGTGGTGCGGCCCGCGGTGGCGCCGAGGACGAATCCGCGCGCCAGCTGGTCGGCGGCGGCCCAGAAGCTGTCGCCGGTGCGCTGGAAGCCGAACATCGAATAGAAGATGTAGAGCGGGATCATCGGCTCGCCGTGGGTGGCGTAGGAGGTGCCCGCCGCGGTGAAGGTCGCGGTGGAACCGGCCTCGTTGATGCCCTCGTGCATGATCTGGCCGACGGTGCTCTCCTTGTAGGCGAGCATCAGCTCCGCGTCGACCGAGGTGTAGAGCTGGCCGTTGCGGTTGTAGATCTTCAGCGTCGGGAACCACGAGTCCATACCGAAGGTGCGGGCCTCGTCCGGGATGATCGGCACGATGCGCTTGCCGATCTCCTTGTCGCGCAGCAGTTCCTTGACCAGGCGCACCAGCGCCATGGTGGTCGCGACCTTCTGCTTGCCCGAGCCCTTGCGCACCGAGCGGTACGCCTCGTCGCCGGGCAGCGTGAGCGGCTTGGCGACCGAGCGGCGTTCCGGCACGAAACCACCGAGCGACTGACGCCGGCTCAGCATGTACTGGATGGCCGGGTTGTCCATGCCGGGGTGGTAGTACGGCGGCAGGTACGGATCCTTCTCCAGCTCGGCGTCCGTGATCGGGATGCGCTGCAGATCGCGGAAGTCCTTGAGGTCCTGCAGCGCCAGCTTCTTCATCTGGTGGGTGGCGTTGCGGCCCTCGAAGTGCTTGCCGAGGGTGTAGCCCTTGATCGTCTTGGCCAGGATCACCGTCGGCTGGCCCTTGTGCGTCATCGCCGCCGCGTAGGCCGCGTAGACCTTGCGGTAGTCGTGGCCGCCGCGCTTGAGGTTCCAGATGTCGCTGTCGGACATGTTCTGCACCAGCGCCTTGGTGCGCGGGTCGCGACCGAAGAAGTGGTCGCGCACGTACGCGCCGTCGTTGGCCTTGTAGGTCTGGAAATCGCCGTCGGGCGTGGTGTTCATCAGGTTCACCAGCGCGCCGTCGCGGTCGGCGCCCAGCAGCGCGTCCCACTCGCGGCCCCAGACCACCTTGATGACGTTCCAGCCCGCGCCGCGGAAGAACGACTCCAGCTCCTGGATGATCTTGCCGTTGCCGCGCACCGGACCGTCGAGCCGCTGCAGGTTGCAGTTGATCACGAAGGTCAGGTTGTCGAGCGCCTCGTTGGCGGCCACCTGGATCAGGCCGCGCGACTCGGGTTCGTCCATCTCGCCGTCGCCGAGGAACGCCCAGACGTGCTGGTCGGAGGTGTCCTTGATGCCGCGATCGTGCAGGTAGTGGTTGAACCGCGCCTGGTAGATCGCGTTCATCGGGCCCAGGCCCATCGACACCGTCGGGAACTCCCAGAAGTCCGGCATCAACCGCGGGTGCGGGTAGGACGGCAGGCCGTGGCCCGGTCCGCCGTGGCTGTATTCCTGCCGGAAGCCGTCGAGCCGGTCGGTGCTCAGGCGGCCCTCCATGAAGGCGCGCGCGTAGATGCCGGGCGAGGCGTGGCCCTGGATGAAGATGTGGTCGCCGCCGCCGGGATGGTCCTTGCCGCGGAAGAAGTGGTTGAAGCCCACCTCGTAGAGCGCCGCCGAGGACGCGTAGGTCGAGATGTGGCCGCCGACGCCGATGCCGGGGCGCTGCGCGCGGTGCACCATGATCGCGGCGTTCCACCGGATCCAGGCGCGGTAGCGGCGCTCGACCTCTTCGTCACCGGGGAACCAGGGCTCGTTCTCGGTGGGGATGGTGTTGACGTAATCGGTGGAGGTGAGCGCGGGGATCGAGACGCGGCGTTCGCCGGCGCGCTCGAGCAGTCGCAGCATCAGGTACCGGGCGCGGCCCGGGCCTTCGCGGTCGAGCATGTCGTCGAAGGATTCCAGCCATTCGCTGGTCTCCTCGGGGTCGATATCCGGAAGATACGACGCCACTCCCTCGCGGATCACCCGAACCCGCTCACCGGTAGGTCTGGTGGCGGACTCGGCGCCTGCGGCGGGTGCCGCCGCGGCGGGATCGTTCGCGGAATTCGCTGATACAGAGTGGATCAGGTCGGTCAAATCTGCTCCTCGTACTGGGGGCTGAACTGCTTGTTGGCGTCGCTATCCCCGGGCCTGCCCGCTTGGTGTGCGGGCCACCCGTCACGAAAGTTTCGGGCGCACCTTTCATCCTTACCGAAAAGGCTGCCCGGGTCATCCCTCCCGAGCAGGTACTGCCCGGTATTTCGCTGGACCACAGCGTGACGTTCCCCCAGCGATCCGTGCCCCGGCCGGAGGCGGCGGCGGACCCGCCGCCACACCACCTCACGGGCACCCCTCATTCATATCACTTCCCTATGGATTCCGGACCGAACGAAGTCGCAGCGCAGCGCCGATCCACGCGCCTGCGGAATCCACTAAGTTCGGCAGGGGAAGCAACCGAGTGAGAGGAATCGGGGGAACGATGAGGCTGCTGGACGTGCGCCGGCTCGGGCTGGTCTGTGCCGCTGTCGCCGTGACCGCGGGCATGGTCGTGGCCGGCTGCGCCGAGCAGGTGCCCGGCACCGCCACCACCGACGCCGCCGAGGTCGCCGCCTATAAGACCTCCGCCGCCGCGTCCTCCTCGGCGGCCGCCTCGTCCAAGGCCGCCGCCGCGCAGACCAAGGCGATCAGCGACAACTGCACCCAGTTCCCCACCACCACCGGCGCAGGCGTCACCGCCTTCAACGAGTTCGTCACCGCGCACGACCGCAACGCCCCCGACTACGCCGACAAGCGCGAGGCCGCGGCTACCACCCTCGACAACGCCGCGACCAAGGTCGAGACCGGCGTCACCGCGGCGGCGGGGGCGCTGCCCGCCGATCTCGCCGAGAAGTTCACCGCCTACGTCGTCGCCGCGCGCGAGCTGTCCGCCGAGACCAGAAAGATGACCTACAGCTCCCAGGTGACCCGGCTCAACGACGCCAGCCGCAAGATCAACCAGGCCCGTACCGCGGTCCACGACGCCTGCCCGAGCCGCTGAATTCGCCCCGCCGACACGCGGCATACGGTCCCAATTCATCCGATCGGCTTGCGCTGCGGCCGATAACCATGTTCGCTTGCACGTATCTACTGTCGGCAGTTTAGGGAGGACACCACCGTGGTCGCCGCGGCGGACGCGCAGAACTACGCTCAGAAGCTTGGCATTTCTCACGGCTTGGTCGTTCAGGAATTGGGCTGGGACGAGGACACAGACGACGCATTGCGCGCCGAGATCGAGGAGGTCAGCGGCGCCGAGATGGTCGACGAGGACTCCGACGAGGTCGTCGACGCCGTCCTTTTGTGGTGGCGAGAAGGTGACGGCGATCTGGCCGACGAGCTGATGGATGCCATCGGCCCGCTGGCCGACGAAGGCTTCATCTGGGTCCTCACCCCCAAGACCGGTCAATCGGGCCATGTCGATCCGAGCGAGATCGCCGAAGCCGCGCCCACGGCCGGCCTGACCCAGACCTCGACCATCAGCCTCGGCAGCTGGACGGGCTCGCGCCTGGTCCAGCCGAAGGCACCGTCCAAACAGCGCTGAATCCGCCGTTCGCTAAGGTCTCAGCCGGACGAGAACGCTCGGCTGAGACCCGACACGACGGAGGATTCGCTGTATGCCGCTAGAGGTTGGCACTCTCGCGCCGGACTTCACGCTCAAGGACCAGAACAACCAGCCCGTCTCGCTGTCGGATTATCGCGGCAAGAAGAACGTCCTGCTGGTGTTCTATCCGCTCGCCTTCACCGGCATCTGCCAGGGTGAGCTGTGCAAAGTGCGTGACGAACTGCCCAAGTTCCAGAACGACGACGCCGAGATCCTCGCGATCTCCGTCGGTCCCCCACCCACCCACAAGATCTGGGCCGCCGAACAGGGCTACCTGTTCCCGCTGCTGTCGGATTTCTGGCCGCACGGCGCCGTCACCCAGGCCTACGACGTCTTCAACGAGAAGTCCGGTTATCCCAACCGTGGCACCTTCGTCGTCGACAAGTCCGGTTACATCACTTTCGCCGAGATGAACGGGCCCGGAGAGGCCCGTGACCAGGCGGCTTGGGAGAAAGCGCTCGCCGCGCTAGATTCATAAACCGTCACCGCCGGTTCCCGCCGGCGGTGCCAGGGCGTATAGCTCAGCGGTAGAGCACTGGTTTTACACACCAGCGGTCGGGGGTTCGATCCCCTCTGCGCCCACTCCCCCGATCTCACGTCACCCGTTGCACGTGCCAACGGGGTCGACCTGACCAGGTGCCGGTGGCCGATTCCGCGCCGCCGAACAGAGCCGCCCCAGCACCGCAACGACATCCCCGCCCGATGTGACACCGGCCTGCGGCCTGTCAGCGGTTTCTGTGTCGATTCGCGCGCAGGTTCTCGGCCTTGCGGTGGCGGGACTCGGCCATCTGCGATGAATCCTCAGCGCCGGATTTTCGGCCTCTGCTCCCCGATCCCCGCATCGGAGGCACTTTCGGCACCGAGGTTTGCGACGAACGGCTCTGCATGTGTCGGGGCAAGAGGGGTTCAGTCGGAGGTGCGGTGTTTGCCGGCGTGCAGGGGAAGGTGGGTGCGATGAAGACGGTGACAGGGCTCCTGCCGCTGGCGGTCGTGCTCGTGGCGGTGGTTGCTGTTGTCTGGTGGCTGCTCGACCGCGGGAGCGCCTGGGGTCCGTGGCTGGTGGCGGCGATCCTGTTCGCACACGGCTGGGTGCATGTAGTCCTTCTTCTTCCGACGCCCAATCGTGGGACGAGCGAGGCGGGCGCGGACAACCCATTCGACATGGACCGCTCGTGGTTGATCGGGCGCGGCGTCGACAGCGGGCTCGTGCGTGCGCTCGGTGCGGTGCTGGCCGTCATCACGTTCGTAGCGTTGGCCGCGGCTGCGCTGGCGGTGCTGGGATGGCTGGTTCCGTCCGCTTGGTGGATCGGTCTCACCGTCGCAGGCGTCCTCGGTTCCACGACGGTGCTCGCGTTGTTCTTCGCGCCGACCCTCGTGCTCGGCTTCGTCATCAACGCCTGCCTACTCGCCCTGGCGTTCCAAACAGTCTGGGAAGTGCCGCGGTGAGAGTACCTGCCTTATCGATGGGGAAACGCTGCCACTGGCCCTGATCGGGCGGCAGATCGTCGACGGGTCGTTCCGAGCGACTCGCACGTTGCAGTCGGGGCGTCGATGTTCTCCTCGACCGCCCGGCACGGTCAGCCGCATCGATATTGACGGGTTCGTGCGACAGGAAAGCGAGTTCGGCCTGTGGGGCGCCGTTGCCGGTCAGTTCGGCTCGGGTCGACCGGATGCGGCGGTGAGGCTGCGGACGAGCAGGTCGATGACCGCTCGCTTGTCCGCGTCGTCGCGATTATGGGTGAGGAGTCCTTCGATGACGAAGGTGCCGATAGCGGACATGGCGGCGAGGTCGGTTTCGGCGACTCCGACCGCGCGGAGGTTGTCGGCGAACAGCGCGTCGGCCACCTGGTGAAAGCCGGAGTGCCAGGCATCGATGGCGGGGGCGGCCGCGGCGCGGGCGTGCACGGTGTTGACGAGCCCGTGCAGCTGCGCCAACTGGTCGACCACCCACAGCAGCCGTTCGTTCAACGATAGGCCGTCGATCTCCGCGTAGGTGGCGAGCGCCTCGGCCAGGATGCGGTCCAGGACCGCGATGAGCAGCTCGTCCTTGTCCTGGAAATACCAGTAGATCGTATTGACGGTGACCCCGGCGCTTTTGGCGATCCGCCCCGTGGACGCCGACTCGAAGCCGTCGTCGATGAGCAAGCGCCGCGCGGCGGCGATGATCTCCTCGCGCTTCTCCTCGCGGTTCTGCGGACGTCGATTCCTTGGCACCTAACCACTTTATCTTGAGCAACGCTCAAGAAGGCGTTAGCATTCTTAAGTGACGCTCAAGAAATTACGAGATGAGGCTGGGTTCCATGGACACCGACAACGCGGCCGCCGAGCTACGCCGGCTCGACACCAGCGGCCTGCTCGCCCTGTTCACCACTCTGGAAGCGCCAACCATCGCTGAGATCGATGGCGAGTACACCGCCGGCCTGCTGGCCCAGCCGAACCCGTTCGCTGTGGTGACCGGAAAGGTGGCCGTGGCCAACCCGCTCGGACCATGGCTGTGCAAGGCGTTCCGCCCCGTCGATGAGAACGGCGGGCGCGGCTACAACACTTTCGGCGAGTTCGGCCGGGTCCGGCAGCGCTACCCGATGCGCACGCTGCTGGCCCCGTCCCGCTACGACGGCGCCCCGGCCTACACGCTCCTCTATCGCGCCTACACCTCGATCTGCGGGTCGATCCACATGGTGGACGAGGTGCGGCGTGCCGCGCCCGGCGTTTATCTGGGCATGGGCACCTGGGGCTTCACCGATGCTCAGCGCCGGGTCCCCCGCCCTTTCCTGCTGACCGGCCCGGTCGGCTCCTACCGCGGCGACATCGGTAAAGCCCGCCGTAACTTCGCACCCGGCCCCCGCGAGCTGCCCGGCCCGCCCGCCTGACACCGCTCACCTGTCGGCCCCTCCGAACGAAGGATCCATGACCACATCCCCTCGCACCGCACTGATCACCGGCGCGTCGGCCGGCATCGGCTCGACGTTCGCCCACCACCTGGCCGCAAGCGGCTACCAACTGCTGCTCGTCGCCCGCCGCGCCGATCGTCTCCAGGAGCTCGCCACGCAGCTGACCGATCGCCACGGTATGCGCTGCGAGGTGTTCGCCGCCGACCTCACCGACCCCGCCGCACCCGCCGCGATTGTGGACTACGCCAGCCAGCAGGGCTTGGACGTCGACGTCCTGATCAACAACGCAGGCCTATCGGGCAAGACCGCGTTCGCCGATACCCCATGGGACGTCCTGGCCGGGGAGATCCAGCTGATGGTGACCGCCCCGACCGAACTCGCCCACCTGGTCATCCCCGGCATGAAGAAACGCCAGTGGGGCCGCATCATCAACCTGTCCTCCGTCGCCGCGTTCGCCCCACCCGGCGCCAGCCTGCTCTACACCGGCATCAAGTCCTACGTCCTCAACACCTCGCAAGCCCTCGACATGGAACTCAAACCCCACGGCATCCACGTCACCGCGCTGTGCCCCGGCTTCACCCACACCGAATTCCACGACGTCATGGGCACTCGCGACAAAGCCGACCACCTGCCCAGCATCCTCTGGCAGCAGCCAGAAGCCGTCGTCTCCGAAGGCTGGGCCGCCGTGATGAAAGGCAAGCCCGTGTGTGTCCCGGGCGTCGTCAACAAGATCTCCGCCGCCGTCCTGAAGCCCCTGCCCATCCGCCTGGGCTACCTCGCCGGAAGGACCTTCAACCCCTTCCAGAACAGCTGAAGCCGCTCACCTCACGCATTCAGCGAAGGCCTGGCCACCTGGTATTCCTCTCGCCGTGGCCGGCCTCGAGCCGCCACCGGAACTTGCTCGCCGCATCGGCGAAGATCTCGAACTTTCCTGCCATGGTCGGCCCCGCTTCCGTTCGAAGGGAAAACGCGCCTACCAGCGCAGACTATGCCACCCGGGCGGGTTTTACGCCTGGCATGGGCTTACCGCTCCTCGGAGGCGGCGGGTGTCGGCCCGCGTCCTGGGCCTGCCTGCACGTCTGCAGGCCGGCCCAGGACAACGGGAAAGGGCGGAGCGGAGTGTCTCTGCTCGGTTAGATGCCGAAGGGTGCTGCGTAGCGAACGGTGCCGCTGGGCAGTTGTTCGGAGTCGAGGCTCAGTGCCATCAATGCCTCGTCGGGGACATCGATACTGAGCCGGATGCCGTACTCCGAGGCGCGGGTGAACCCGAACCGCGGGTAGTAGGTCGGATGTCCGAGAACGATCACGAAGTGCTCGCCCGCCGTTTCAGCAGCCGCGAGAGCGGCACGGATGGCAGCGGAGCCAGCCCCGGTCCTCTGGTACTCGGGCAACACCGCGCACGGTCCCAGGCATAGCGCCGGGGTGTCGTCGACGTGACAGCGAGTCAGCAACGCGTAACCGACGGGCTGGCCGTCGGGTCCTGCGCTGAGGATGGACAAGCTGGCTATCCACGCCGGATCGGCGCGTAGCGCGTCGACGAGGTCGGCCTCCTCGGCGGTGTCGAATGCGGCGAGGTTGATCTTGCGAATCGCGGGGATGTCGCCGTCGGTCTCGGCGCGGGTGGTCCAGTTGGTGTGTGTGCTCACAACAGTCTTCTCCGTTTCGGGGTGGTGAGTTACTCGGTGTGGAGGGCGGCAGGTCTGCGGGGCTGGAGTGCCGGCCGCAGGCAACCGGCGCAGCCGGGAGGTCCCCGGGTGCGTGCTGCCGCAATCGGCGTCAGCGTTCGCGCTGGCGGTCACGGAATCGATAGGTCGCGCGCAGATCCCGCGTGATCACCTTTTTGGTTGTGCTGCGCTTACTCGACTCGCGGGCGTTTCCTCGGTCCGCGGCCCGTGCGCTTTCGCGCAACAGCTTGCGGTATCGGTCGAGCCTGCTCACATCCAACATGCCGGCGACCACAGCTTCCTGTACCGCGCAGCCCGGTTCACTGCGATGTTCACAATTTCGGAAGGCGCAGTCACGGGCGTAGGCCTCGATCTCGGCGAAGACCCGCTCGACCCCGTCGGCGGCATCGTGCAGGCCGATGCCCCGCAAGCCCGGAGTATCGATGAGCACCCCGCCGCCGGGCAGCGGCAGCAACTCGCGGTGCACGGTGGTATGCCGACCTTTGCCGTCTGTGGCCCGAACTTCGTTGGTGCCCATGTGTTCTCGACCGAGCAGGGCGTTGGCGAGGGTGGACTTTCCCGCACCCGAGGGGCCGAGCAGGACCGTGGTTCCGGTCATCACCTCCGGCAGAAGGTCCAGCCCCGTACCTGTCGTGGCGCTGGTGGTGACGATGTCCACGCCGGGTGCCAGCGAGGCGAGAGCCGCCAAGGTGGCGTCGAGATCGTCGGTGACGTCGGCTTTGGTGAGTACGACGACCGGTTTCGCACCGCTGTCCCACGCCAGCGCTAGTAACCGCTCGACGCGGCCCGCGTTCAGCGGTGCTGTGAGCGAGACAGCGATAGCGACGGTGTCGACGTTCGTCGCCAAGACCTGCCGGTGGGAGGTTCGATCCGACGAAGCCCGGGTGATCGCGCTGCGCCGTGGCAGCAGCGCCACCAGTTCCGGTTCCGGGTCCGGGCGCAGTGCCGCCCAGTCGCCTGTGCACACGGTATGGGCGGGGTCGAGCGAGGCTACCGCCGCACTGTCCGCGCGGACGGGACCCGAGGCGGTCAGTGTGTCACAGCGGCCGCGGTCGACCCGCACGACGCGAGCCGGAACCAGACCAGCGGCCGCATGCTCTACGAACAGCGCTGCGAACGAGTCGTCCCAACCGAGCGCGGATAGATCGAATGAGGACTGAGAAGAGGAATACATAGTGAGACCCTTGAAAAGGGACCCCGGCTCGAACACCGAATCCACCACGGCTGCGAGCGAATGGCTCGCGCCGCTAGCGGCGATGGGAATCGATCAGACCGGAGCCCGGGACGTGAGGATGGTCCGGGCGCTGCACAGGGCAGCGGTCTTCACCGCGATCATCAACTCACCTCCCAATCTCTCGCACTACATCGAACTCGGACGAACGACCCTAACACCAGGCGGCAATACCCCGCCAGCGATATTTGTGACCATCTGACCCCTCCGTGCCGTAACGATCGGCTCCCCGAGAAGGGCGCAGTGTGCGCACCGTCGTCACCCACGGCGGCGCGCTGACTTTCGTCATAGCGTCCTGGATCCGCGTGCCCCTCGATTCAGCGGGCTACGCCCACTTCCACGCCACCTCGGGCGGCATCACCGAACTCCGTGAGGACCCGTACTTCCACAACCGCCAGGTCTTCAGCCTCAAAAGCACCCACCAAGGGTGTCTGGCTGCTCATCGAACTCGATGACGATGGCCGCCCGGTCCGCCAGGTCGACTTTCGAGGCCTGGACGGCGTTCCGGTGACCGCCGCGGCACTCGACGAGGTGCTGCGCGCCCGCGACCAGGGTGGAATCAGTGCGGTTCAGGAGTATGAGCGGCGGTACGGCGTGCTCGGCGAGGGCACCGCCGACGACTGGGACCTCGCGGACGGCTCGCCCGAGGAGATCCGTCCGGAGAAATTCGAGAGGGTCTGGTCGGCGGCTCGGCGGGCCATAGGGCAGCGTGCCCCACGGTGATGTCGTGGGGCACGCTGCGATCCGGCCCAGAACTACGAGGAGACCTTGTCGCGGTCCGCGACGGTCAGCGTGCAGACGCCGCCTTCGCAGGAACGCTGCAGTTTGCCTCGGGAGAGGGTCTGCATCAGGCCGATCGCCCAGCAGGTCGGGCAGCCGCGCAGGGCGAACAGACCGACGGGCAGGAGCAGGAGGCTGAGCAGGCCGGTGATCGGGATGAGGGCGACCGAGCCGGTCAGGGCGGCGAAGCCCAGGGCGCCGCGAAGCAGGTGGACGGGCACCGATGAGCTCGCGTAGTCGGGGGTGTCAGGTTTCGTTCCGGTCATCGTGTCCTCCTGGAACCGGGTCGGTGACGGTGTGCAGGGATTCCCGCACGGTCGCGCGGGCGCGGTGCAGGCGGGATTTCATCGCGGCGGTGCTGAGGCCGAGGGCGTCGGCGACCAGCCGCCCGCTGTAGCCCTGGATGTCGCGCATGATCAGCACCCGGCGCTGATCGGCGGGCAGGGCGGCGACGGCGGCCGCCACCCTGCTCGCTTCCCAGCGTTGCAGCACTTCGTCCTCGGCGGAGGCGACCGCGGCGATTTCCGGCACCGGTGCGTTGTCCCGCATTCCCATGCGCGCCCGCCGCAGGCACTCGTTGCGCACGATGCGGAACATCCACGACGCCAGCGCACCGGAGGCCCGCAGCATCCCGATCTTGCGATAGAGGATGATCAGCGCCTCCTGCGCCGCGTCCTCCGCGTCTTCCGGTGTGGCGCACAGGGATCGCGCGAAGCGCTGGATGTTGGGGTGCGAGCCCGACACCAGCGCGGCGATCGCATCGACGTCACCGCCCTGCGCGGCGACGATCAGCTGATGGTCGGGCCAGCTCGCGTCAGCCACGCCCAGCTCGTTTGCGCTTCACGACGACCATGCACGTGCACAGCGCCATCAGGCCGACGACGATACCGATTCCGATGAGCACAACAACCTCCGTTTCCGTTCCCGACATTGTGTCGGGACATCGATAAGAGGCACGCACCGCGCAAAAGGATTCAGACGCCTGGTCGCGGGGGCCGGCGGGCGGTGACGAGCCACGCGCGCGAGTCGAAGTACACGCCGTCACCGGTGTGGTGCGCGTCGAGCAGTGCCCGCAGCCGCCCACGCGCCGCCTCGGCGCCCTGTGCGCCCAGACCGGCGATGACGTCCCGGAACTCCACCAGCCGGAGCACGTTGACGAAGGCGGTCACACTGTCACGGCCGTAGTAGACGGGCTCGTGGACATCGGTGAACGTGATATCGGTGAATCCGGCGGCAGCCAGGATCCCTTCGGTGACGGCCGGATCGGCGAGCGCGAACGCGCCGGGACCGTCGCCGGCGACTGTCGCCTCGGTGGTGAGGGTCTCGCGGATCACCGATGTCCACTCGTTGCGGTCGGCGGCGGCGCGCGCCGCTTCCCGCGTGGTCTGCCCGGCACCGCACCCGATATCGAGCACCCGGTCGTGCACCCGCACCCGTGCGGCGGCCCGGAAGTGGGCGTTGTGCAGGCGCAGCTCCGCGTCGTAGTCGAACACCTCGGCGGGCTTGCCCTCTGGTTCTGTCACCGGATCCCCTCAACGCTCGACGGGACCGTCGCGCAGGCCGCCGCGCACTCGGTCCACCGTCTCCGTCTCCGGCGCGGACTGCGCCAGCCGCCAGGTGGCGCCCACCTCAGCGTAGAGCGTCGAATCGGTGCCGGGCGGAAGCGCGACGTTGACGTCGAACGGGGTCGTGTTTCCCGGACGGAGGCCGGTGGGGTGGTGATCTCGGCGAGCGGCCGCGCCCGACACCGATCGTCGAGTTGGTCGCCGGTCGCGCTTCATTCCTCGGCGCAACCGGAGCACGGCACCGTCATCGTCGGTCTCCTGCCGGCGGTGCGGTGGCCGGGCCTGTCCGACCACCGCACCCATTCACTACGGCGTCGAGTAGCCGATGAGGGCGCCGATGCCCGCACCGATCGGAATGGTGACCAGCGCGCCGACACCGCCGAGGAAGAACCCGAGGACCGCGCCGATGCCCGCACCGATCAGGGCGCCGATGCCCGCGTTGTGCTGTTTGCGGGCGAGGGTGTCGCTCGCCTCGTCGACGAAGGCCGCCAGGTTGTCGGTGACGAAGGCCGGTGCGGCGACCGGACGTAGGGTGACCGACTGCCCGTCGGCGGCGATCCCCGCGGCCAGCTCGACCTCACCCGCGCCGGTGGCGAGGCGGGTCGGCACGGCGGCGACCACCCGGCCCGCCCCATCGGAGAGTGTGACCACACCCCCGGCGAGCCGGAACGTGCCGTCGGCGACGGAGGCGGTGAGTCCGGAGCCATCGGCGAGCGGACTCGCCGTGAACGCCACTCCCCCTTCGACGCCCTGGACGGTCGGAACGGCTGCTGCTGGTCCGGCGTGCGCGGTGGTGGCCGCGAGGCCGAGAGCCCCTGCCGCGAGAACGGCGACGGTGCCGAATCGTCGTGCGCTGGAACTCGTTCGAGACGAGAAAAACATCTTGCCCCTCCAGTCTGCCCGCCGAGATCGGCGGAACATCCTCTGCTGGACCGGATCTCGATCCGCGAGCATTTTCGCATCGTCAACGATCAAGTGGAACCCCACCTGCGGTGATACCGGAAAAACATCACCGGATCGCCTCGAATTCAGGTGAGGTTGTGTTCGTAGGCGAACGCGGCCGCGGCGGTCCGCGAGCCGACCTCGAGCTTGGTGAAGATGTTCGACAGGTTCCTGGCGACGGCCTTCTCAGGTCCGCTACAGTCCCCCACCGATGGAAGGGGTGGTCGGGACATGGTCGGCTGGTGGCGCTCCGGCGCACGCGGGCGTCGGCGGGAGCTGATGCTGGATGCGCTGGACGGCCTGTCCGTCGGTGACGCGCTGGGCGCGCAGTTCTTCCTCATGGGCCAGTCGATTCCGGAGCTCCGGGCGGGGCGGCCACCGTCGGGGCCGTGGGTGTGGACCGACGACACCGAGATGGCGGCCTGCGTGGTGGCCGAGCTGCACACGCGCGCGGAGATCGACCAGGATCGGCTGGCCGCCGTCTTCGCGCGTCGATGCGATCCCGCGCGGGACTACGGCCACGCGACAGTGACGACGCTGCGGCGCATCCGCGACGGCGCGCACTGGCGTGCGGCGGCCGGTGCCTCGTTCGACGGGCAGGGATCCTGCGGCAACGGTGCGGCGATGCGGGTCGCGCCGCTGGGGGCGTACTACGCGCAGAATCCGGAACGGATTGTCGCCGAGGCGATTCGGTCGGCGCAGGTGACGCATCTGCATCCGGAAGGGGTGACCGGTGCGGTCGCGGTGGCCGTCGCCGCCGGCGCGGCGGCCCGCGCTCGAGCGACCGGGATCCGGCCGGCGCCCGGCGAATTCCTCGCCGCGGTACTCGATCGCCTCGAACCCGGCGAGACGACTCGTGCGGTCCACCGAGCCCGCGCTCTGCTCGGCGTTTCCGTCGCGGACGCGGCACGCGAGCTGGGGAACGGCTCGCGGGTGACCGCGCAGGACACCGTGCCCTTCGCCCTGTGGGCCGCGGCGACGCACCTCGACGACTACCCCGCCGCGCTCACCGCCTGCATCGAGGCGGATGGCGATCGGGACACCACCGGCGCGATCGTCGGTGGAATCGTGGCCGCCTACACCGGAATCGGCGATCGGACCGGTGTGATCGGGGTGCCGTTCGCGTGGCGGGCCGCGCGGGAACCCTTGCCCGCCTGGCTCGATCCGCGCGGACGGCGGTGAGGGTTCAGGCCAGAGTCTTCGCGTCCACCCGGACAAGGTCGTATCGGCGGCTGGAGTGGTCGGCGGGCGGATTGTCGACGGGGCTCACCCGGACGGTCAGTTCGTAGGCGTAGCCCGGCTCGTATGTGAACCCGGCGATGCCCTCGTAGAACAGCTGCCAGCGCTCGTCCGGCGAATACCGGATCTGCAAGCACCGCATCGGCGCGACGCCGACGCAGTCGACCTGCTCGGGCGCGACGAACATCCGGACGGTCTCGTCCTTCGCTTCGGGCTGGTCATCGGCCGGACTACCGCAGCCGAGGATGCCGACGGCGAGTACCGCGCCGAGCAGGACGAGTCGTCGCATCATGGTGTCCTTCGGCTGCCGGGAGGAACTGATCACTTGCCCCGCCAGGGTAGCTGACCGGTAACCATGGCCTGCGCGGCCACGAGCGAGCGCCGGACGGAGGTCGAAATTGCTACGTGCCGTCGGCGAATTCCGTTGGCAGAATGGATTCCTCATCGAGTCGTACCGGAGGGAAACACATGACCGTCCTGGTAACCGGGGCCACCGCGAACATCGGCCGCAAGGTCGTCGATCACCTGCTCGCCGCAGGGCACACCGATGTCCGCGCGCTCACCACCAACCCAGGCAAGGCGGCGCTGCCCGCCGAGGTGGACGTGGTCGAGGGCTATCTCCGTCGCCCGGAGACCCTGCCCGCGGCGTTCGAGGGCGTGGAGCGGGTGTACCTGGCGCCCACCCCGGACAATGCCGCCGAGGTGCTGGCGCTGGCCCGCGCGGCAGGCGTGCGGCACATCGTCGACCTGTCGGGCGAGCCGGAGAGCTGGTGGGGCGCGGTGTGCACCGCCGTCGAGGACAGCGGCCTGGCCTGGACCCACCTGTGGCCCGCCGACTTCATGGAGAACACCCTCACGTGGTCGCAGCAGATCCGCGACACCGCCACCATCCGCGAGCCGTACCCCGACGCCGCCACGGCCCCGATCGCCATGGACGACATCGCCGCCGTGGCTGCCACCGCCCTGCTCTCCGACTCCCACCAGGGCCGGGCCTACTCCCTGGCAGGCCCCGAAGTCCTCACCCGCACCGCCCTCGTCGCCCATCTCGCCACCGCCCTGGACCGCGACCTCACCTTCCGGCAGTCCACCCGCGCGGAAACCATCGCCGCCCTCACCCCCACCATGGGCGACAACGCCGTCTGGTACGTCGACAACGTCCTCACCGACTACGCCCCCGACCCCACCAGCCTCCCCGTCACCAGCGTCCACGACATCACCGGCCGCCCCGCCACCACCTTCGCCGACTGGGCCACCACCAACGCCTCCCGCTTCCTCACCCCCTGATCCGGGTCATCCGGCGCACTCCCGCTCGGCCATCCACAGCGCTCGCCGCTCGGCATCCGGGGAAGGGCCGCATCGATCGTCGTCCGAACACCAACGCCATGGGTGCCGAATTCGCATTGCGTGCGCGCGGAGCGGTGGACGACTATCGAGGAGTGGACAGCGAACATCCGCCCGCACTGCCGCCGGGGGTCGTGCCGCCCGATCGAGTAGTGGTCGGGAATCTGGTGATTCGACGGTGGCAAATCGACGATCTGGCCGCCAAGTTCGCGGCGATCAGTGCGTCGTTCGAGCAGTTGCATCGCTGGATGGAGTGGGCGGCGCAGCCGCCGGACTTCGAGGAGCTGGCCGCGACGCACGCGAAACTGTCGGCGGCCTGGCCGACGCCGGACGGCGGCTTCAATTACGGCGTCTTCGATCGTGCGGGCTCGGTGCTCGGAGTGGTGGGCCTGCACGATCGGGTCGGGCCTGCCACGTTGGAGATCGGCTACTGGTGCCACTCCGAGCATGTCGGCCGCGGTGTCATCACCCGCGCCGCCGGGGCGCTCACGACCATCGCGCTGGCCCTCCCCCGGATCCACCGCGTCGAAATCCATTGTGATGCGGCCAATCTCCGCAGTGCCGCGGTGGCCCGACGCCTCGGCTACCGACTCGAGAGCATCGGTCCGCGAGCACTGTGCACGCCCGGCGAATCGGGTCGCGGCATGCTCTGGGTCATGGACCGGGCCGCACCGTAGCGCCCGGCGGTTCCCGCCGTGCGGAGCCGGCGAGAGTCTGTGTCAGGCGCGCCCGAACTGGTCGGCCGGCGCGGGCAGCGTCGCGTTCGCGCGACGATCGAGCGCTCAGCCCACGTCGCGGCGCAGCCAGGTGACCTCGGCGCCGACGCAATCGGTGCCCTGGCGGAAGGCCTCGAGATCCTCGTCCCACGCGGTCCCCAGGGCGCGGTCGATCTCGGCGGACAGGTCGTAGGTGCCATGGCCGCCGAGTTCCTTGGCGGCCTGGAGTAAGGCGCGTAATCGCATCTCGCCGAGCATCACATCGCCGTTGGCGCCGGTGGAGCCGTGCCACAGGCCAAGGGCGGGGACGAAGCTGTAGCGTTCGCCGTCGACGCCTTCGCTGGGGTCCTCGGTCACCTCGAAGCGCAGAACCGGCCAGGCGCGCAATGATTGGGCAATCCGCGATGCCGTGCCGACGGGACCGATCCAATCGCTGCTGGCGCGCAGTTGTCCGTCGGCGGGTTGCGCTGTCCAGCGCAATTTCGCGGGCGAGGAGAGCGCGGTGGACAGTGCCCATTCGACGTGCGGGCACAACGCGGCGGGCGATGAGTGGATGTAGACCACACCCGCCGTCGCATCAGCGAACTGACTCGATGCGCGCACTGCACAACACCTCCAGCCTCGACAAGGAGCGTCTTCCCCAACGACCCGTCGGACTGGCGTGGCCCGAGTGTACTGAAGTGTTCGGTGTTACGGGTGTTACTTCACAGCGTGTTGTGTGTCTCTGCGATCACGGAATCGCTGAATTTCGGCCACGCTGCTCGAGCCCAGTCGCCGAAATTCTCGTCGCTCAGCGCGATCGCCGCCACCCCTATTTCCGGGTCCACCCACAGGAACGTGCCGGACTGCCCGAAGTGCCCGTAGGTCCGCCCGGAATTGGCGGATCCGGTCCAGTGCGGGGATTTCCCGTCGCGTATTTCGAATCCCAATCCCCAGTCGTTGGGGCGCTGGGGGCCGAATCCGGGCAGGACTCCGTCACGGCCCGGGAATTGCACGGAGGTCGCCTCGGCGAGGGTTTGCCCAGATATCAATTGAGGTGTCAGCAACTCGGCGGCGAACCGGACCAGGTCGTCCACGGAGGCCTTCGCCGCGTGCCCGGCGGAACCGTCGAGGACCGCGGTGCGCATGCCGAGCGGCTCAAAGACGGCGTCGTGCAGATACTGCGGGAACGCGATGCCGGTGCTCTCGGTGAGGAAGTCGGCGAGCAGTTCGAAGCCGGCGCTGGAATAGATGCGCCGAGCGCCGGGCGCGGCGATGACGTCGGGAGTGGCGAAGGCGACGCCGGAGGTGTGGGCGAGCAGATGACGCACGGTCGATCCGGGCGGCCCGGCGGGCTGATCGAGTTCGACCGCGCCCTCCTCGATCGCGACGAGCGTGGCGTAGGCGACGAGTGGTTTGGTGACCGAGGCGAGCCGGAACACCCGCGCGGTGTCCCCGGTGGTCGCCACACCGCCCGCGGTGACGACCGCGGCGGCGGCGTTGGCGACCGGCCAATGCTGGATCTGCTCGAACGAACGCATATCGGCAGCGTACGAGACGCCGCTACGATCGAGTCACCATGAGTCCCGCACCATCGATCCACGGCGACGTGGCGGCCGGTTTCGGCCCCGTCGCCGACGCCTTCCGCCGCAACTTCACCGAGCACGGGGAGATCGGCGCCGCCGTGGCCGTCTACGCAGGTGGCGAGCCCCTCGTCGACCTGTGGGCCGGGCACCGCGACCGCAAGCGCGAGGTGGCGTGGGAGCGCGACACCATCGTGCCGGTGTTCTCCTCGTCGAAGGGGATGTCGGCGTTCACGATCGCCACGGCGGTCTCGCGCGGCCTGCTCGACTACGACCAGCCGGTGGCGAAGTACTGGCCGGAGTTCGCCGCCAATGGCAAGGACGAGATCACCGTCCGGCAGCTGATCGACCATCAGGCCGGGCTGTCCGGGCTCGACCGGATCGTGAAGCTGCGCGAACTCGCCGACCGCGACGCCCTCGGCGCCCTGCTGGCCGAGCAGAAGCCGGCATGGCGGCCGGGCACGCGGCACGGCTATCACGCCCTCACCCTCGGGCTCTATCAGAGCGAACTGCTGCGCCGCGTCGACCCGGCCGGCCGCAGCCTCGGCCGGTTCTTCGCCGAGGAGATCGCCGCCCCGGTCGCGGCCGACCTGTTCATCGGGCTGCCCGCGTCCGAGCCGATGGAGCGCGTCGCCGAGCTGTCGGCGACGAAGGGCCTCGACATCCTGCGCTACGAGCTCGCCGACATCCCGGTCCGGATCGGCGCCGAGGTCTACGCCAAGCGGGGACTTTCCTATGCGGCGCTGACCAATCCGCGCCCCGGCGCCCCCGCCCGTGCCGCCCGCCGGGAATTCCTGGAGATCGAGTGGCCCGGGATGAACGGCGTCGGCAATGCCCGCGCGCTGGCCCGCGTCTACGGCGCGGCAGCCGGGCGCACCGGCGCCCTGCCGATCAGCGAGACGGTGCTCGACCTGCTGGCCGCGGCCGAGACCGCCGACGACGTGCCCGCCGATGACCTGGTGCTGCACACCAAGAGCCGCTATCACCTCGGATTCCGCAAGTCGCGCGGGAGTTTCCGCTTCGGCTCGGACAAGCGCGCCTACGGCACCACCGGATTGGGCGGATCGTTCGGCTTCGCCGACCCCAGCACGGGCCTCGGCTTCGGCTACAGCATGAACCGCCTCGGCATGGCGATCCTCGACGACGTCCGCAGCCGCAACCTGCGCGAAGCCGTCGTGCGCTGCGCCGGCTGACACAGCGCACCCCGCGACTCGGCACGGATCCGCGCACGCCGCCGCGGCTCGGACCCGTCACCGCGTCACGATGGAAGCGGTTGGCGCGCATCGGTGGTCGGTCCACCGATGCGCGCCGTCGCTCGATCAATGTCCGGCGACACCGCTGATCTCGTTCGGCGCCGAGGCCACTGTGGCTGTGGCCGTGACCTTTCCGTCCGCCAGGTCCACGCGATGCACCTGCTTGGCCGCCGGGTCCGAGACGTAGGCGATCCCGCCGCGCACGAACAGCGCTGGTCGGGCGTCCTGCCAGTCGAGCGGTTCCTGCCAGCTGCCGAGCACCGGAATGGTCCGGGTGACGGTGCCCGCGACGGGATCGATGACGTGGATCTTGCCGTCGGTGCCGAGCACCAGCGCATCGCCCTGCGGGCCGCGGCCCAGCGAGCGGAAGGTGTAGCTGGTGCCGATGTCGACCAGGCGCAGGGAGCCGTCGGTGGTGTTCACCAGCGAGATCCGCTGTGGCCGTTCCAGTTCGGCGTCCTTGTCGACCTTGTAGTCGCCGAGCACGATCGGGGAGACCGCGCTGCCGGACATATTGCCGATCCGGCCGTACGGATCCGGGCTGGCGACTTTGGTGAACTTCCCGTCGCGGTAGACGACGGCGCCGGTCTGGCAGCCGATCACCACCGCCTCGTCCTGCGCGGTCGCCTCACCGTGCACGCCGGGGCAGTCCTCGTTCCTGGTGAGCTCCTTGCGGTTCGGATCGAGCGCGACGGCGCCGACCCGCTTGTCCTCGGTCCCGAGGGTGACCACCAGCTGTCCGTCGCTCAGTTCGATCGCGACACCGTGGTGGGGCGCGGCCGCCTGGTAGACCTCGGTCTTCGGTGTGCCCTGCGCGAGCTGGTCGGAGTCGAAGACGGTGACCTCGCCCGATCCGTCGGCGAACAGCACGGTCTTGCCCGCGTGCCGGACGACGTGGCCGGGCTTGCTCGCGGGGAACTCGGTGCCGGTGAATTCCCTGTCGTAGGCGTCGAAGACGCGGAAGCCGTCCTTGGTCGACACCATGAGGTGGTCGTCGTCGCCCGCCGGGTTGAGCCGGTTGTAGCCGTCGAGCTTCACCTCGCCCTGCTGGGTCAGTGTGGCGCCGTCGAGGACGTAGATGCCGCCGTTGTAGGTGAGCGCGATCGGCTCCGCGCCCGGCGTGTGCTCGTGCTCGTGCGCGGCGTCGTCCGTGCCGCAACCGCTGAGCGCGACCACCGAGGCGAGGGCCCCGGACAGGGCCACCAGCGTGGTGGTCCGTGACCGACTGTGCATGTGCTGCTCCATTTCTCCTGCGTGAACTACGTTGTCGGCCCGGCCAGACCACGGGCGATGGCCTCGGTGTTGGCGCGCGCCATCTCCAGATAGGTGGCCGCGCCACCGCCGGGCGCGGTGAGCGACTCGGTGTGCAGCGCGATCACCTGCACCCGCAGACCGGTGTGCTCGGCGAGCACGCGCGACAGCCGGTCGGGCTGCGCGGAATCGGCGAAGATCGCGCTCACTCCCGCGGCCCGGATCGCGGCGGCGAGCTCGTCGAGATCGGCGGCGCTGGGTGAGGCCAGGGTGGTGCCGCTGGGAATCACCGCGCCGATCACCCGGAGGCCGAATCGCTGTGCGAGATAACCGAAGACGTGATGGTCGGTGACCAGTTGCCTGCGTTCGGCGGGGATCGCGGCGAACCGGTCGCTCATCCACCGGTCGAGCTGATCGAGTTCGGCGAGGTAGCGATCGGTGTTCACGCGCACCGTCGCGGCATCGATCCCACCCACCCGCGCGAGGACTTCCGTGCTGATGGCCTCGACGGCCTTGCGGACCCGCTGCGGGTCGGTCCAGAAGTGCGGGTCGGGTTTTCCCGCCGACTCGTCGGACGTGTACGCGATCGGGTCGACCTGTTCGGCCACCGCCAACGTGCGGACGCCCGCCGCGGCCGCCGCTTGCACGTGCCGCGCCACCCCTTCCTCGAGGCCGAGCCCGTTGTGCACGACCAGCGCCGACCGTTCGATCTCGGCCGCCTGCCGGGCCGAGATCGCGAAGGAATGCGGATCCGCCCCGGCCTGCATCAGCACGGTGACCGGCACCGTGTCACCGACGACCGCCCTGGTGAGATCGCCGAGGATATTGGTCGTCACGACGATCCCGGATCGCTCGCCGCCGGTCGCACAGGCGCCGACCAGCGGCGTCAGCACGGCCAGGACGAGCACGAAGATCATCGCGGCGGGCAACGACCGCCGTGGGTTCCGGGTCCGGTCGGTGACCGGGCCGGAAGCCGCTGCCTGCCACCGGGAGTGCACGTTCACAGTCCGGTCTCCACGATCAGCGACGGCGCGATATCCACGGGGAAGGTGCGCGCCAGGCGGAGGTTGTCGTTGTAGGCGATCTCGTACACGGTGCGCGCGCGAACGTCGTTGACGTAGGCGCGATCCGGATCGACCTGGATGGTGGCCGAGTCATCGGCCGGACCTTCGACCAGGTCGAGCCGCGCTGTCTGGGCACCGGTGACCGGATCGAGGCCGTGCAGGACACCATCTCGGGTGAGCACCAGCAGCGCCGATCCCTCGCCCGCGGTGTTCACCGCCACCGCATCGGCGATCGGCGTCAACGTCCAGCTCTTCGCTCTGATATCGAGAGTCCACACACCAGTGCGTCCGGCGAGCGCCGTCAGCGTCGTGCTACCCGGCCGATGTGTGAAGGCCGTCGCCCGCTCGGCGGACGGCACCGGATACGGGATCTTCTCGCTGACGAACGCGCCCTCGCGCTGCGCGACGACGAGTGCGCCATCGGCACAACCGAAGACGACCCCGCGCCTGGTCACCGCCTGCCCGCGCGCATCAGCACACGTCGTAGGCTGCGCCTCGCCGGCCGCACCATCGCGCCCGCGCACCTCCACCCGCCCCGCCCGATCGACGACGATCAACCGCTCGCCATACGGCACCGCGACGCCATCGACCCGCCGCGGCTCCCCCACGGTCCCTTCGCCCAGCGCGGCACGATCGAACACCATCGTCTCGCCGCCATCCGACACCGCCGCTGTGACAGCAGGATCGCTGTGCGCGGCGACGACCACACCACTCGGCTGAGCCTGCCCAGTTGGTTCAGGTACGACACTCGGTTCGGCCGAGCCGCTCGAGCCCGCCGGGCTTGGTCGGGCCGGCGTACCGGGTACGGGCGAGCCACCCGGCCCACCTGAGCCACCCGGTTCACCTGTACCGGACCGTCCCGCCACGAATTCGGTGGGCCCGACCACCCGGACCGGAGCACTGTAGTAGTGCCGATGATCGCCGTGATCGACCGTCCACGCTCCACTGTCCACGATCGACAGACGGCCACCCGCGGAGACGTAGCCGAATCGGCCGTCCCCGGTGAGCCGCACCGCATTCGCGCCAGAACCCACCGAATGCGGTTGTGGGACCGCCACATCCAGGGCTGTCGCCTGCTCGGTGAGCAGATCGACGACCCGCATCTCCCCCGTCCCCGCATCGGCCACGATCAACCGCGTCTGCGGCTCGGCCATCTCCTCGGCCCCCGCGACGAACCCGTGCGGCGTCTCTTCCACCACCGCGGACTCCCCCGACCCACACCCGACCAGCGGCAACGCCGCGAGCGCGGCCACCGAGGCGGCACCGAGCCGGCGCGCGCCGAGTCGGTCCCGCAGCGCCGCGCCGATCGCCGACAGGAAAAACGATCCGACCGCCACGGCGGCGATCGTCGCGCCCGCCGCGGTTTCCGCGTGCCACGAGATGAGCAATCCGACGGCGGTCGACGCCCCACCGATCAGCGCCGCGACCACCATCACCACCGGGATCCGGTCCGACCAGTACAGCGCCGCGGCGGGCGGCGCGATGAGCAAGCCGAACACCAGCAGCGTGCCGACGACGTGGAACGACGCGACGATCGCCAGCGTCACCAGGCCGATCAGGGCCACCTGCGCGACTTTCGGACGCAGCCCGAGTGTGTGGGCTTTGCGCGGGTCGAAGGTCGAGGCGACGAACGCGCGGTGTCCCAGCACCGCCACCGCGAGCGCGATCACCAGTGCCACACCGAGATACGCCAGGTCCCGGGGCCGCACGGCCAGTACATCGCCGAACAGGAACCCGGTCAGGTCGACGGCGAACGACTGCGAGCGCGACACGATGATCACCCCGGCGGCGAGCATGCCGACGAACAGCAGCCCGATCGCGGTATCGGGCGCGAACCGCTTGCTCCGGCCCAGCGCCGACACCCCGAAAGCCATGGCGGCGCAACTGATCGCGGCCCCGACCAGCAGATTCCCGCCGAGCAGCGCCGCGACCGCGACACCGGGCAGCATCCCGTGCGACATCGCATCGCCCAGAAAGGCCATGCCGCGCACCACCACCCAGGTCCCGGCGAGGGCGCACACGCACGACACGAGCAGCCCGCCCCACAGCGCACGTTGCACGAAGGCCACCTCGAACGGGGCGAACAGCCAATCCATAGCGCGGAACGCTATACTGAAAATGATTATCGTTTCAAGTGAGGTGAGATGCGGCACACAGCGGACAGCGCGATCGAGATCGAGCACCTGACGGCGGGCTACGGAGCGACCCCGGTGCTGGCCGAGGTGTCGGCCAGGATTCCGCGCGGGCAGGTGACGGCGATCGTCGGCCCCAACGGTTCGGGGAAATCGACTCTGCTGGGCGTCCTCGCGGGCACCGTGCCGATCCAGTCGGGCAGGGTCACCCGGAACACTGCCCACCGCCCGGCAATCGTGGTGCAGCACACGGCAATTCCACCGACGCTGCCGTTGACCGTGCGGGACACCGTGACCATGGGACGGTGGGCGCATCGCGGACCGTGGCGACGCCTCACCCGCGCGGACAGGGCGATCACTCAGGACTGCTTGGCGCGAATGGATCTCACCGCGCTGGCAGCGCGGCGGCTCGACACCCTCTCGGGTGGACAACGCCAGCGTGCCCTGCTCGCCCAGGCCCTGGCCCAGGAGTCCGATCTGCTGCTACTCGACGAACCGGCGACCGGTCTCGACGCGGCCTCGCAGGCCACGATCGCCCAGGTCCTGAGCGAGGTCAGCGCGGCCGGCGTCACCGTCGTCCAGGCCACGCACGATGCGGCCGAGGCCGCCAGGGCCGATCATCTGCTCGTGCTCGCCGAGGGGCGGATCGCCGCGGGTCGGCCCGGCGAGGTGGGCGCCCGGCCGTAGAATCGCCGGGCATCCGCTCCACCCGCTCGCCGCGCAGCAGGAGGAATCATGGCCGCGACACCGACCTCCGTGGACGCCTACTTGGCCGATCAGCCGCAAGCCCAGCGCGCCGCGCTCCAGCGGATCCGCGAGACGATTCATCGCGTACTGCCGGAGACGGGCGAGAAGATCAGTTACGCCATCCCGGCCGTCACCCTCGACGGCCGGGCGTTCATGTCCTTCGCGGGATGGAAGGAACATGTGAGCGTGTACCCCATCCCGGAGGGAGACGAGGCGTTCGAACGTGCCATCGAGCCCTACACAGCGGGCCGTGGCACCCTGAAATTCCCGCTCGGGGAACCGATTCCCTACGACCTGATCGCGCAGGTCGCGGTCCGGCTCGCCGAACGGGAACGCGGGTGACTTACCAGTCGGCTTCGGTGAAGCGGATGATGCCGCGGATGTTCTTGCCGTCCAGCATGTCCTGGTAGCCCTGGTTGATCTCCTCGAGCGAGTAGCTGCGGGTGACCATGTCGTCCAGGTTGAGCTGGCCCGACTTGTAGAGCGACAGCAGGCGCGGCGCGTCCTGGCGGGCGTTGCCACCGCCGAAGATGCAGCCCTTCACCGTCTTCTGCAGCATCGACAGCAGGAAGCTGTTCATCTTCACGTCGCCGGCGTCCATGCGGCCCATCGAGGTGACGACCAGGGTGCCGGCCTTGCCGGTGAGGATCAGGCCCTCTTCGATGTAGTCGCCGTGCATCTCACCCATGGTGAGGATGACCTTCTCGGCCATCCGACCCTCGGTGGCGTCGATCATCGGCATGATCGCGGCGGCCATGCTCTCGTAGGTATGGGTGGCGCCGAACTTCTGCGCCTGCTCCCGCTTCCACGGGTTCGGGTCGATGGCGATGACCTTCGACGCGCCGGAGAGCACCGCGCCCTGCAGCGCGCTCATGCCGACGCCGCCGATGCCGGCGATCACCACGGTCTCGCCCGGCTTCACCTCGGCGACGTGGGTCGAGGAACCGAAGCCGGTCGGCACGCCACAGCCGACGAGGCACGCGACCTCGAACGGGATGGTCGGGTCGATCTTCACGACCGAGGTGTGGTGCACCGTCATGTACGGGGCGAAGGTGCCGAGCAGGCACATCGGGATGACGTTCTCGCCGCGCGCCTGGATGCGGTAGGTGCCGTCCGAGATCGCCTGACCCATCAGCAGGCCGGCGCCCAGGTCGCACAGCGCCATGTTGCCCGCGACGCAGGCGGGACAGCGGCCGCAGGCCGGGATGAACGACAGGATCACGTGGTCGCCCACGGCCAGGTCGCTGGGGCAGTTCGGGCCGAGCTTGGTGATGACGCCCGCGCCCTCGTGCCCACCCATCACGGGGTAGCCCGGCATCGGCGTCGCGCCGGTGACGATGTGATGGTCGGAGTGGCACATGCCCGCCGTTTCCATCCGGATCTGCACTTCACCGGCGACGGGATCGCCGACCTCGATCTCCTCCACCGACCATTCCTGATCGATGCCCCACAGGATCGCGCCCTTCGTCTTCATGTCCGGTCGACCTCTCGCCAAGCTTGTGCCTCGTTGTGACTGCACTCACCCTAACGAAAGATCGCCCAATTCTGAAACACGTTCTAGAAATTTGCCGAGAAATATCTATCCGCGCACGTCATGGACGTGATGGACGAGGTCGTGCAGGAAGTATCGGGCCAGCGAGGCGACCGTGAACAGCGCTCCGTCGCTGCGCGCACCCCGCGCGCCGAGCCGATCCGCGGGCACCGCGGCGAAGGCGGCGGCGATCCGGTCGGCGGCCGCCGCGAGCTCGGTCGCCACCACCGCCGGGTCCTGCCGGTCGTAGCGGTCGGCGACGGCGGTCGTGTCCTGGTCCCAGTTCTCGAATCGCGGCGGCTCGACGCCGTCGTCGGTCAGCATCAGCGCCAGCCGGGTGTCGAAGATCCGGCACACATCGCGCACGTGGGCGCCGTATTCGAGCACCGACCAGGTCGCATCGTCGGGACGGACACGCACGTCGGCGCGCTCGAGGGCGGTGCCGATCCGCGCCGCGCTGTCGACGGTCCGTTCGGGCACCGCCGCGTACGCGATCGCCTCGGCATCGAATCCGCAGTCGGGACAGGCGCGTTCGAGGACCCAGGTCCAGTTCTTGGTGTCGGGAACGATCATGTCCACAGCCTAAGATGTCTGCATCTTGCGATCCATCGATATTCCGCCAACCATCGGCGAGATCCGGGCATCACGCGGTGAGCTGACCGGCCTTCTCGAACAGTTCCAGGGTCACCGCGTGCAGGAAGTCGCCGACCGGCTTGGGCGCCTTGCCCGCGAAGGCGCGGGCGTGCGTGCCCTCGAGCACGATGCCGAGCTTGAAGCACGCGAGTACCTCGTACCAGGTCACCGCGCTCAGATCGCGATCGGAGAACCGGCCGTAGTGCTCGATCATCTCCTCGGGCGTGGGCAGACCGCCGACCGTGCCGAGGGTGCCCATCAGCCCGGCGCCGACGGTGCCGGGCACCGGCCGGGTCGCCAGCTGCCAGCCGAGGTCGAGCAGCGGATCGCCGATGGTCGACATCTCCCAGTCCACCATCGCCGCCACCTGCGGGCTGTCGTACTCGAACATCATGTTGGCCAGGTGACAGTCACCGTGCATGATGCCCGGGGTCCAGGTGGCGGGCCGGTGACGTTCGAGCCAGTCGCCGATCCGCTCGACGCCCGGAATCTCCGGCCCGGGATAGCCCTCGTTGGCGGTGTAGGAGTCGAGTTCGCGCAGCCAGCGCGGCACCTGACGCTCCAGGAAGCCCTCGGGCTTGCCGTAGTCGGCCAGGCCGAGCGCCTGGTAGTCGAGCGCGCCGAGCCGGGCGATCGCCTCGACCGCGGACAGCCCCATCTGCCTGCGGATCTCCGGGTCGCCCGCGTGCAGCTCGGGAAGTTCGGTCTGCGGGTTGAAGCCGTGGATCGGTTCCATCAGATAGAACACCGCGCCGATCACCGTCTCGTCGTCGCAGGCGGCGATCACCCGGGGCGAGCGGACCTCGGTGCCGTCGATCGCTTCGAGCAGCCGCGATTCGCGCCGGATCACGTCGTTGCTCTTGGCGCGCAGATGCTTGGGTCCGCGCCGCAACACGTACTCGCGACCGCCACGGGTGAAGCGCAACATGATGTTCTGCGTGCCGCCGCCGATCGCGCTGACCGCGCCGACCTCGCCGGCGGGCAGGCCGCGCTCGTCCATCCATCGGCCGATCGCCGCGAAATCCGCGATCGCCGGGTCCACGTCGACCGGTTGCGAAACAGACATGGCGATCATTGTGCCCGAGGCGGGTCGTCCGTGGGCCCGGCGTAGGGTTTTGCCACGATGCGCACGCTGTTGATCGACAACTTCGACTCGTTCACCTACAACCTCTATCAGCTGATCAGCGAGGTCAACGGGAACGAGCCGACCGTCGTGCGCAATGACGAGGCTGCCGGGCTCGCGCTCGACGGTTTCGACAATGTGGTGATCTCCCCCGGCCCCGGCCGGCCCGATCGCGTCCGCGATATGGGGGTGTCGACGGCCGTGATCGCGGAGTCGACCCTGCCGCTGCTCGGGGTCTGTCTCGGTCACCAGGGCATCGTGATCGGTGCGGGCGGCACGGTGGGCCGCGCGCCGGAAGCCCGGCACGGTTACCTCGATCGGGTCGCGCACGACGATCGCGACCTGTTCGCCGGTCTGCCGCAGGATTTCACCGTCGTCCGGTATCACTCGCTGGCCGCCCAGGAGCCGCTGCCGCCCGTGCTCGAGGTGACCGCCTCGACCAGCGACGGCGTGATCATGGGGGTGCGGCATCGCGAGCGGCCGCAGTGGGGTGTGCAGTTCCATCCCGAGTCGGTGTCGAGCGAGTTCGGCGCGGCGCTGCTGCGCAACTTCGCCGATCTCACCAAAGCGCGCACGCACAACGGCGCGCCGATCATGGTGCGCGGACCGCGCGAGGAGCCGCGGCTGTCGTCACCAGAGCGTCGATTCCGGTTGCGGCACAGCGTGATCGAGCGGGCTATCGATACCGAGGCGGTCTTCCTGCGCCGCTACGCCGAGTCGCCGACCGCGTTCTGGCTCGACAGTGAACACGTCGAGCCGGGCCTGGACCGGTTCTCCTTCCTCGGCGACGCGACGGGTCCGCACGCGGAGATCGTCGGCTATCGGGTCGGCGAGGGTGCCGTCACGGTGACGGACGCCGCGGGCGCCCGGACCGTCCCCGGCACCGTCCTGGACTATCTGGACCACGAACTCCGGCACCGGCACTGTGAAACCCCCGGCCTGCCGTTCGATTTCGCCGGCGGGTACGTCGGCTATCTCGGCTACGAGGTGAAGGCCGACTGCGGCGCGAGCGCGGCGCACCGCTCCCCCACGCCGGACGCCCAGTGGATCTTCGCCGACCGGTTGATCGTCGTCGACCACGAAGCGGGCCACACGCATCTGCTCGCCCTCACCGAGCACGACGACGCATCGGCGGATCGCTGGCTGGCCGAGACCGCTGCCGCGCTCGCCGATCTGCCGACCTGGGCCAATCCGGCCGACCTGCCCGTGCCCGCCGATCCGGATGCCGTCCAGCCGCATCTGGTGCGTGGCCGCGACCGCTACCTGGCCGATATCGCGGTCTGCCGGCAGCGGCTGCACGCGGGCGAGTCGTATGAGATCTGCCTGACCGACGCCGTGGCCGTCGCGGCCGCCCCCGGCGACGGGCTGGCCTTCTACCGGCGACTGCGGCGCTGCAATCCGGCGCCGTACGCCGCGTATCTGCGGTTCGACGGTCTCGACGTGGCCTGTTCGTCGCCGGAGCGGTTCCTCAAGATCGACCGCGACCGGATGGTGGAGAGCAAACCGATCAAGGGCACCGCGCCGCGCGGGCGGACCGTCGCCGAGGACGAGCATCTGCGGCTGTCGCTGGCCGAGGATCCGAAGACCAGGGCCGAGAACCTGATGATCGTGGATCTGCTGCGCAACGATCTGGGCCGGGTCTGTGAGGTCGGCTCGGTGCACGTGCCCGAACTGATGGCCACCGAGACCTATTCCACCCTCCACCAATTGGTGTCCACGGTGCGCGGGACGCTGCGGCCCGAAGCCGGGGTGATCGACTGTCTGCGGGCCTGTTTCCCCGGCGGCTCGATGACCGGTGCGCCGAAGCTGCGCACCATGGAGATCCTCGACGAGCTGGAAACGCAGGCGCGCGGGATCTATTCGGGCACGATCGGCTTCCTGGGCCTGGGCGGCACCGCCGATCTGAACATCGTCATCCGCACGGCCGTCCGCTACGACGACGAATGGCGGATCGGCGCGGGCGGCGCCATCGTCCTCGATTCCGATCCCGAGGACGAGTACGCGGAGATGGTGCTCAAGGCCGCCGCGACCTTCCGCGCGCTGCGCTAGCGGCGCGAACGCTTGTCCTTGCCGGGTTCCGGCGGCGGTTCTTCCCCGGTCCGGCCGGTGATCCGGCCGAGCAACCCGACGCCGGGCAGTTTCGCCAGCGCGCCGAAGAGATCCTCGCCCAGCGAGATCATCGCCTCGAGCCGGGGCAGCAGCCGGTCGTAGGTCGCGAAGACCGGGTCGGCCAGCGCCAGGGTGCGGTCGAGCCGATCGATGGTGCTGTTGAGCCGGTCGACCGCGATCGACAGGTTCTCCACCAGATCCGGCAGCTGCGCGGCCAGCTGCGCCGAGGCCGGCGGCAACCGCACCGCCGCGTCGAAGGCATATCCCGCCGTCTGCTGCGCGGCATCGATGGCCTGCCCCGCCGCCGTCTGCGCGGCCCCCACGGCGGCCTGCGCCGCGGAAAGCAGATCGGCCCCCGGCACCTTGCGCCCCTGCGCCTCCGGCGCGGGCTCCGCGGCGCGTCCCCGCTTCTTCGGGTTCGTCATGCCACCACTGTGCCGCACCGAGCACCCAGACACAGGGATGCGCCCCACCGTGTCCCGCCGCCCCCCGCCCTGCCGCACCGACCCCAGCCAGTGGCGTCAGCCCGACCAACCCGACCAGCACGCCCCGACCCCGAGGAGGGGCAGGCCAACACAGTCGGCCGTCGCGGCCATCCCCCCGATCAGACACCGGCGCGCAAACGACGACCCCACGAAACAAACCCAGCCACGCACGCCCCGACCCCGAGGAGGGGCAGGCCGACGCAGTCGGCCGTCGCGGCCGTCCCGCCGATCAGGCGCCGTGGCGCAAGCGACGAAGGAGCAAGCCACGGCGCCTGATCGGCGGGACACAAGGGGCCGCGACCTCGAGCGCGCCAGCGCTCCAATAACCCTGTCGGTGCGACATGGCATCATGCGAGCACCATGGAACTCCGCAAGGGCGCGCACGCGCCGGTCCCGACATCGCTTCTCGCCGTGGTCCTTTCATGGCGGTCGGCGCATGCCGTCGACGCCCACGCGCTGCTGGTCACCGAGTCGGGGCTGGTGCGCGGCGACCGGGATTTCGTGTTCTTCAACGCCCCTCGGCACGCCTCGCAGGCGGTGACCCTGGACCAGGAGCCCGCGCCGGGTACCGCGCGGCTGAGTGTGTCGCTGCCGCGGACCGAGGCGGAGGTGGCGCGCATCGTCGTCAGCGCGTCGCTCGACGAGGGCACCTTCGATCAGCTCACCGGGCTCACGCTCACCGTGCACGCCGCCGACGGGCCGGTGGCCCGGTTCGCGCTGGACGGCATCGAGGACGTGCAGGCGATGATGTTCGGCGAGTTCTACCGGCGCGACGGGCAGTGGCGGTTCCGGGCGATCGGGCAGGGCTGGTCGGGTGGGCTGGCCGGGCTCGCGGCCGAATTCGGCGTCACCGTGGACGAACCGGGCAGGACCGGCGCGGATCGATCGGGGGCTCCGGCGCGGACCACTCCGGCGCGGCCCGCTCCGGCGATGTCCGCCCGCGTCGCCGAACATGCGGAGTTCGCCGACGGCGCGGACGGCGCTTCCCCGGTCGCGGCCGGGTATCCCGGCTCCGGGCCCGACGGCGCGACCAGCGATCCGGTCGAACCCGCGCTCTCCGGACGCGCGTCGCCGCGCCCACCGGCGCTCACCCGCCGCGTCATCGATGTCCCGCCCCCACCGCCGCACGACCCGGAACTCGCCGACTGGCATCCCGACCCGCAGGTCCCCGACCAGTTGCGCTGGTGGGACGGCGACGAGTGGACCACCTGCACCCGCACGCACGTGCAGGACAACCGGGCCCGCTGCCCCCGCTGCGACAACCCGCTGCGCCGCAAACTCTTCGGCGGGCACGGCCAGTGCCGGTCGTGCGCGGGCGAGGTCGAGGAGTTCCTCACCCACTGGCGCACGCGCGCCCGCCGGGTGCTCACCGGGCCCGGCACGCTGTCCGAGGATTGGATCGAGGTCTGGGCTGCCCTGCGCTACCAGCGTATCGACGAGGAGCGCGGACGCGCGGTGCTGCGCGAGGCCGGGCTGACCCAGGTGGAGCGGATGGTCGCGTTCGCCTTCGCCGACGGCGAGGTGTTCGCCGACGAACTCGACGCGTTCGAGCACGTGGTGAGCGAGCTGGCGCTGTCCGGCCCGATGGTCGAGGACCTGCGGCGCCGGATGCACCGCGGCCGCACCCTGTCCCGGCTACGCGCGGGCGAACTGCCCACCATCGATACGCCCGGCCTGCACCTGGACCCCGAGGAACGGGTGCACCTGGATCTGCCCGCCGTGCACATCAGGATGCTCGCGCGCGGCCCGCGCAATACCGAGGGCCGGTTGATCGGCAGCTCCAAGAAGCTGCGTTTCGTCGGCGACGGCACCGGCATCGAACTGCCGTGGAACCGGGTCGTCTCCGTGCATCCCGAGCACGGCACCGTGGTGCTGGCCGCGACCTCGGCGCGCGGTGGCGCCACCTTCGGCGTCACCGATCCCGACTATGTCGCGGCCGCCCTGGAAGGTGCGCTGCGCGTGGCGAAACGGCTGGTCCTGACCCCGGGCCAACGGGACAGCCGCAGCATCCCGCAGGACGTGAAAGCCCAGGTGTGGCAGCGCGACGGTGGTCGCTGCGTCGAGTGCGGTGACGGCCACTACCTGGAGTTCGATCACATCATCCCGCTCAGCCGCGGTGGTGCGACGAGCGCGGCGAACCTGCAGATCCTGTGCCGGGCCTGCAACCGCGCCAAGGGCGCTCGGATCTAGCCGAGAATCGCGTTCATGATCGTGCCACCGCTGGTGGCCACCACGCCGCCGATCATGGCGCCCGCGATCATCTTGGGCGACTCCATGGCGCTGCCGTTCCACTTCTCCCAGGCGAACTTTCCGCCCGCCACGGTGATCGCCAGCACGCCCGACAGGATCATGAACCAGGTCAGGTACTGGACCATCTGCATGATCTTGTCCGACAGCGGCGGCGCCTCGGGCGTAGGGTTGCCGACCTGCGCGAACGTCGTGACAGTCTCGGCCATCGACGTCAGAATGATGCTCATAGCCTGCTCCCCTTTTCGCGTGACGCGAACTGTGTTCCAGCACTGCCGTATTCGAACGAGTCCAGGATACGGGCGCGGAGCCCCAGCACACCAACAAAACCGATCGGTCCGCTCCGGGTGGGCGGCTGCGGCACCCGATTCGACCGGATAACATCAGCGACAGCAGTTCATCGCCGTTCCCCCCGAGTACCGAGTGAGAGCAAACATGATTCTGGCCGCCGTCACCGATACCCTGGCGCAGATCGGCAATCCGACTCCCGAAGCACCCCCGATGTCGGACAAGATCTTGCAGCTGGTGCGTTACTTCACCTGGTTCATCCTGCTGTCGGGCGTCATCGCCATCACCTACGCGGGCGGCAAGTTCGCCTGGGAGAAGTGGACCGGCGGCGGACTCGAGTCGCCGAAGATGATCGCGGGCGCCATGATCGGCGGCGCGGTCGCCACCAGCGCGGGCACGATCATGAACGCCATGCTCTGATCCCTGTCCGCTCGGCACGGTCCGGACAACTCCGGGCCACCTCGACCGGCAAGGCATCGCGACCCGGGTTCTCTTGTTCGGCAGGAGAACCCGGGTCGTCTGGCGTGCGAGGTCTCGAGTGTCGGCACATGGCAGCTACCTCCTTACGTGTGCTGGGGCTGCTCGGCTAGGTGTACAGGCGATCCAGGAAGGCGAACAGGTTCTCGCGGACCCGCCGCGCCTTCTCCTCCGGCGTCAGGTCCTCGCGGTACCGGCTGCCCAGCGCGGGCCGCTTCTTGTTGCGGGCATACAGCGAGCAGGCCAGATCGGTGCAGATGTAGCTGCCGATCGTATTGCCGCGCCGTCCCGATTCGCCCGCCTTGTTCGCGGTCATCAGCGAGACGCCGCCGCCGGTGTGGGTGGTCAGGCAGAAGGCGCACATCTGCGTCTTGCCCGATCCGCCGGTCTCGTGCCGCAGCGCGACGCTCACCAGCGCACCGTCGCGCGGGACCGCGAGATAGCAGCGGCCCGGGTAGGAGGGATCGGTCCAGCCGAGGAAGTCGAGATCGTCCCAGGGGCGAGCGTCGAGGTCACGCGGCACGGACAGGCGTTTGGCGTCCCCCTTCGAACAGTTGACGAACGACGACCTGATGTCGCGTTCGGTGACGGGTTCCATGGAGTGTCCTTTCGATATGCGGTCACAAACGGTAGACACGCTAACGATGTGCCCGGCGTACGACAACCGATTTTCCGGCCGGTGACCTCGGCGTCCGCGCTGCCGCTATTTCGCGCGGACCGGCCCGGAGGTAGATTCAATGAGTGGCGGATTTGTTCGTATGACCGCCGCCATTACGCCTCGAGCAGCCGCCGACGATTTCCGATGACACCCGACGAACTCATGGAAGAGGCATGCAGACTGGCCAAGGAGTCGGTCGACAACAATTGGGGTGGACCGTTCGGCGCCGTCATCGCTAAGGACGGAGCGATCGTCGCGCGAGGTCAGAACCGGGTACTTCTCACCGGCGACTGCACCGCACACGCCGAGATCGAGACCATCCGCAGGGCGACCCAGGTACTCAACGACCAATCGCCGTCCATTTCCCGGGAATACCAGAACGAATCGATCCTCGAATTGGCCACGCGGCCCGAGGGATCCGCCGACAAGCTTCCCGAACGCGCGAAAATGTTGATGGGGATGGAGATCTACATCAGCGGCGCCCCCTGTCCCATGTGCATGAGCGCGATCTATTGGGCGCGGCTCGACGCCGTGCATTTCGCCAGCGATCTGGACGACACCAGCGACATCGGATTCGACGACGCGTTCCAGTACGAGGACTTCACGAGGCCACTGCCCGAGCGACGGGTGCGAATCGGACAGTTCCGCCGGGATCTGGGCGCCGTTCGACGACGTCGACCATCTGAAGCGCTGGCTCGACAGCGCGACGCGGCGTGCGCTACTGGCCCGCGGAGCCGGGTTCTTCGAGCGGCCCTCGACCCAGCATGTCCTGGTCGACGAGCCGGACGAAGAGGTGGCGACAGTTGTCGTCTCGCATCCCGTGGCGGCCGATCGGGAGGCGGAGTTCGTCGCCTGGCAGGCCCGCATGACCGAGGCCGAACGGACGTTCAGCGGCTTCCGCGGATCCGAGCTGCACCGGCCGATTCCCGGTGTGCAGGACGAGTGGACGATCGTCTATTCCTACGCCTCGGTCGAGCACCTCGACGGCTGGCTCGAATCGCCCCAGCGCAAGGCGCTGCTCGCGGAAGCGCCCGATTTCCGGGACTTCGAGGTCCACCGCATCGCCAACCCCTACGGGTCGTGGTTTCCGCCGACCGCCGGGCCCGACGAGGGTCCCGCGTTGTGGAAGACAGCACTGTCGGTCCTGGTGGGGCTGTATCCGACGGTGGTGATCCTCACCCTGGCGATCGACGAGCTCTGGCCGGGCGCCCAGCTGTGGCTCAGCCTGCTGATCGGCAATATCCTGTCGGTCAGCCTGCTGACCTGGGTGGTGATGCCGGTCGTCACCCGCGCGCTGGGATTCTGGATGCGCCCGGGCCCCGAGCGCGACGCCCGCACCGACCTGCTGGGACTCGCCTGCTCGGTGGGCTTCCTGACCCTTGCCGCACTCTTCTTCTCTCTGGTGACCCGGGTGTTCTGGACGCTGCCGTGACCACCGTTCGCCGACTCACCCGATAAACAGTCCGGTCGCTACTGGTCGAGGAGGGCCGCGACGGCGCGTTCGGCGCTCTGGACGGCGCTTTCCATCGTCGCCGACCAGTCGGTGCGGGTCCAGTCGCCGGCCAGCATCAGGTTCGGGACCGAGGTGCGCTGGCCGGGGCGCAGGTTGTCGGTGCCGAGGACTTGGGAGAACGTCGCTTTGGGCATTTTGACTACGTGGCCGGTCACGACCTTCGCCTCGGCGGCTTCGGGATAGTAGCGGCGGAGGAGGTCGATCTGCTCGGCGACGATCTCCTCGGTGCTCTTGTGGATCTGCTCGTAGGCGCCGCTGGTGGTCAAGCAGTACAGCCAGGTGCCGTCGGGTGTGCGACCGTGCATGCGCTGCCGGTCGAAGACCTGATCGATCACACCGGTGCCGCCGATCAGCGCCTCCATGGCCGACTTGGTGTTCAGCGGCCGATCCAGGTACAGGTTCGTGCTCACGATCGGGGTGACACTCAGCTTGTCGGCGGCGGCATATATTTCGGCATGTTCGGGCAGGCCGTCGAGGAGCCCGCCGATATTGGAGTTCGGGACCGCGCAGATCACCGCGTCGGCCTCGAGCACCGAGCCATCGGCCAGCTGCACGCCGGTCGCCCTTCCGCCGGTGATGACGATCTCGCGGGCCACCGCGCGCAAGCGCACCTCGACACCGTGGCGTTCGAAGACCTTCTCGGCACCGCCGATGTATAGGGTGTCCAGGTCCACGGTGGGATAGCCGATCGTGACACTCTCCCGATCCCGCATCCCGATCCGCACCCCGGTGGCCAGCACATCGGCGAACACCTTCGCCGACTCCCGGTCCACCGGCTCGGCCGCGATACCGAGCGCCAGCCAATCCCACAGGGCCTCACGCGCTTTCGCTGGCATCCCGACCCGCTGGAACCACTGCGCGGTGGTGATGCCGGCCAGGTCCCGCGGCTGCCACAGCGCCTCCCGAACCAGCCGCAGCGAGGACCGCAGCGCCCGCAGCCGCTCCAGTGGACCGGCATCGGGGTGCGCACCCATCAGCGTGCGCAACGCCCCGAAACCCTTGGTGTACAACATGACCGCGCGGCCGCCCGGCCAGCGCAGGCTCCCGGCGCCCGGAAACTCCACGTACTGCCGGGTGCCGACGCTGTCCAGATACCGCCACAGACTGTGATACCCACTGGCCACCACATGCTGACCGTTGTCCGCGAGGTCGTCCACCTCGGCGACGCGCATCGCCTGCGTGCGGCCACCCAGCCGAGCACGCCGCTCCAGCAGCGTCACCTGCTTACCGGCCTCCGCCAGCCACACCGCGGCCGCCAACCCGGCCAAACCACCCCCGATGACGACGAATCGGCGCGAATCGCTTACACCCACCATTGAGACAATGTAGCCCGAATTCTCTCTTTATATCGCCGGAACGGCACCCCTAGTGGAGGATGCCCGCGGCGCGGGCGGCGCGGAGCCAGTCGGGGAATTCGCCGAGGACGCGGCGGTAGAGTTCGGCGTCGTCGACCTGGTCGATGTCGTCGAGGGCGAAGAAGCCGGCGTTGTCGACGATCCGGCCGTCGAGATCATCAAGGGTGCGCAGGACGCCGAAGTTGGCTTTGCCGAGGCCGATGAATTGCCAGAAAGCGGGCAGGGCAGCGGCTTCGCGCATGAGGGCGGCGATTTCGCGTTTCTTGGCGAAGCCGCCGTCGGTGAAGAACAGGACCAGGGTCGGCGCGGCGCCGGCGATGAGGGTGTCGATGACGGCGCGCATCACCGGGAGTTCGTCGTTGCGGCCGCCGATGCTGTCGTAATCGATGCCGTCGTGGGTGCCGGTCAGGTGGAGGTAGGTCTGGGCCCACCGGTCGCCGCCGTCGACGGTGATGTCGGGCAGTTTGGCGAAGGTCAGCGCGTAGAGGTAGGCCTCGAGGGTGCCGTCGTCGTCGAGCTGGGTGGCCACCGGGATCATCCGCTCCACCACGCGGTGGACGGTGCCGCCGCGGTACAGCTTCTGCATGCTGCCGGTCTTGTCGATGACCAGCACTACCCGTGCCCGGGTGCCGAACGCGCTCTTGTCGATGAGCACCTTCGCGACTTCGCGCTTGCGCAGGTCCAGCTTCGCGCGCTTCTCGAACGACAGCGCAGCCTCGCCCGGCACGCTCCGGACCTCCGGCTGGGCCGCTACCGCCTCGGGCTCGTCGTCGACGCTCACCCCGTGATCGGTGACCAGATCGGCGAATCCACCGGCATACCCCTGCCCGACCGCCCGCACCTTCCACTGCTCACCGCGCCGGTACAGCTCCAGCGCGATCACCACCGACTCCCGGTCGAGACCCTCGATCACATACTCGTACAGCGCGTTCCCCGCCGGGTCTGCCACCGACGCCACCGGTGCGACGGCCCCACCGAACGTATCCCCCTCGGCCGCAACGGTGATCACCGCGCGAATCTGCTCGATGTCGGCGGGCACGGCCGCGAGCGTCACAGTCAGCGCCGCCCCGTCGAGCCGAACGCCCGGCGCCTGGGGTTGATTGAAGAACACGAAATCGGCGTCCGAGCGGACCTTTCCCGCCCCGGTCACCAGCAGTGCCGATAGATCCGCCGCTACGCCGCCCCGCACGGTGAGCACCACCGCCGGCAGCGCCAACCCCGCGTTCTGCCCCTTCACCAGCCCAGCAGCCACCGCCACTCCTCATCCGTCGGCCGTACTGCCCACACCCTAAGGGCAGCGACCGGCACGGGCAGCGCGATCCGGGTCGGCCGGTCAGGTCATCGAACGTTTCCGGGCACGGAACTAGCAGCGTTCATAGAGACGCGCGAAGTGTTCCGACTCCGGTGAGACCTCGCGCCCGGATGACGGGCAGCCGCCGACCAGGACCGCGAAACCGGGGCCGTTGCGCGCGAAAATCGTGTAGTCGACCACAGCACCGGGCCGGGCCAGGTGCGGAAGATGCCTTTCGGCGAGTTCCGTCACCTGCGCGGCGTCGAATTTCTGTGTGACAGGCGGGAATACCTTGACGCCCAAGGTGCGTCCCGCTGTGTCGGGCGGGTCGAAGACCGACAGCTCGACGATGGCCGGGGTGGGTTGATCGGTCAGGAACCACTCCCACAATTCGAGTTCGCCGTGGGTGGGGAAGCGGGTCCGGCGGTCCGAATGGATCAGACTGGGTTCCAGTCTCGAGCAGTACTCGGACATGCTCTCCCATGAACGGGGGACACTGTCCAGTCGTTGGATGCCAGTTCCGGGAATTCCTGGATGATTCGGCGCATCGCCGCGGTGGCACGCTGCGGTTCGGCCTCGGAGCCCGCTCGGACACTGATGGATTCGGTCAACCCGTCCGCGTCGCCGGTGGCTTCGAAGCCGTGGGTGGCCCAGTGAATCTCCGCACCGGTTTCGGCGGATGACACTCGGGTCCAGGTGTTTGCCGCGTTCGCTTCCACGTCCACGTCCCGCCCGAAACGCCAGCTCCCGAAATAGGAGTCGGTCATCCGGCGGATCTTGACCATGGTCGAGTCGCCTCGATAGTGCGGCGGCAGTTGCTGAGCGCCCATGACCCGGACGACGGAGGCCGCCTCGGCTGGGGTGGCCTCGTCGTCGAGCCGCACGTCGAGCTTGGAGGTGTAGTACGAATTGTCACCGTACGGGTTATACGCGAACCGATGTGACGCGTCGGCCACCCCGGGAAGGGCCTCGACGGCCTTCGCGATCACCTGCGACCAGCGGTTGCGCTCGGCTTGATCGGGACCTTGCGCATACAGAGAACATCCGGTCAGCAGGACCGCCGCCATCATCGACACGATGGTCGGCACAGTGAAACGCATACCGCTCATCGTGCCAGCCACAGGCACGGGTTTCGGGTCGAGCGGCGACGGCATCGACCATGGGCGCGTGCTAGATCCAGCCCTTTTCCCTTGCCTTGAGGGCGGCTTCGTAGCGGTTGGAGACGCCGAGTTTGCTCATCGCCGAGGACAGGTAGTTGCGGGTGGTACCGGGGGACAGATGCGCGCGGCGGGCGATGTCGTCGACGGAGGAGCCGTCGGCGGCGAATTCGAGGACGTCGGCTTCGCGCGCGGTGAGGACGGTGTCGCCGGCGCTGATGGCCTCGGCGGCCAGTTCCGGGTCGACGTAGCGGCCGCCCCGGTGGACGGTGCGGATCACCTCGGCCAGCGTCGCCGCTGACGTCGTCTTGGGCAGGAAGCCGCGAACACCGGCGGCGAGCGCACGTTTGAGATAGCCCGGCCTGCCGTGGCTGGTGACGATCAGCGTGCCCGCGCCCGGGGTGATCCGCTGCAACTCGACGGCGGTGTCGACGCCGTCGATCCCCGGCATCTGCAGGTCGATGACGGCCACCGCCATCGGTTCGGCCGCCTCGGCCCGCCGCCGCCACAGATCGACGAGTTCGGTTCCGGAACCCACGTGCGCGATGACCTCGAGGTCGGTCTCCAGATCGAGCATCGTCGCCAGCGCGGCACGAATGAGGGTCTCGTCGTCGGCGAGGTAGACCGGAATCACAGCTTCTCCCAGTGGATTTCGAGGGTGAACTCGGTGGCGGTGGCGGTGATGTCGAGCGTCGCGTCGACGGCGGCGAGTCGTTCGGCCAGGCCGCGCAGTCCGGACCGCTCGCCGATGGTGGTGTGCGGCCGGTCGTTGCGCAGCGACATGCCAGCGCCGCCGAGCGCCAGCGTCGCGGCGGTCGCCGCCGAGTGCTCGACGATATTCGTCGTGCCCTCGCGGACCACCCACGCCGCGACGTCGTGGAATCGCTGGGGCACCGCGGCCGCGTCACCCTCGACGACGAGTGCACAGCCCACCGCCGACAGCAGCGACCGCGCCCCGGCCACTTCGCCGCGCAGATCGATATTGCGGTAGCCCCGTACCAGGGTGCGCATCTGCCCCATCGACTCGACCGCGAGTCCGCGCACCGCTTCCATCTCCACCACGGCCCGCTCGTGGTCACCGGCACGCGACAGCGCGACGGCAAGTTCGCTTTTCACCGCGATCGCGGAGAACCCGCGCCCGACCACATCGTGCAGGTCGCGCGCGAACCGCAGGCGTTCCTCAGCGACCTGGAGCTCTGCCTCGACGAGTTTGGCGCGGTCGAGTTCGTCGATGATGCCGAGGGCCCACACCGTCAGCAAGGTCATCCCGACGGCGAAGATCCCGATGATCAGCAGCGTCACCGCGGTCCGTACTCCACCCTCCAGCGACGGCGCGAAGACCAGCCCGGTGACGAGACTCAGACCGACCATGAGCCACCACTTGTGCCGGGTGAACGGCACGACCGCGAACATCACGAGCACCGCCGCGGACACTCCGGTCAGGCGAGCGACAGCGACGGCCGACTCGGCGGTCGCCAGCTGCGAGATCACCGCGCCGCCGACCCACAGCACGGCCAGCGTCGCGGTGGCGGCCTGCAGCAGCCACGGCCGTGTGACCACCCCGGCCACCGTCGCGAAGTCCGGTTGCGCCTCGACCGCGACGACGGCCGCGATGCCGCCGACGAGGATCGCGGGCATCGCGGCCACCGAGCTCGCGCTGGTCATCAACGCGATGACCAGCCCGACGATGGCCGCTTGGAAGGTGAGCCGCGAGTACAACCGGAACTTGGCCGCGCTCGACAGCTCATGCCACCAGGCGGTCCAGCGCCTCACCCCCGATCGTCCCAGCGGAAGCTCTTGCGGGTCAGCGCGAGTGCCAAGACGGTCCATATCGCCAGTGTCGCAAAAGCGGTGCCCGACGCGGCGAAGGTCCCGGCGGTGCTCAGCACCGGGTCGGCTTCCGCGGCCGTCGCGGTCTTGCCGGACGCGCCGAGGAACACCAGGTCGGAGACGGCGGCGAACGGCGTCCAGTCGGCGAGCGCGGCCAGCCGGTCGGGCAGGACGTTGCGGATCGAGGCGAGCCCCAGCATGGCGAGCAGCATCACCGGCAGCGAGGTGATCTGGGCGGCCTCGGCGTTCTTGGTGACCGCGCTGGTCGCCAGCGCCAGCAGCGCGAACACCACGATCCCGCCGAGGAGCGCGGCGATCATCAGCACCGGATTGGCCGGTGCGGGTGCCCCGCTGCCGTAGACGACGGCGGTGACGGCGACCGCGCACGCCAGGGTCACCAGCACTCCGGGAACCGCGGGGGCGGACTGGATCTGCCAGTCGGCGGCCTCGCCGGTGCGCAGTCGTTTCAGGACGCCCTCGCCGCGCCGGGTCGTCACCATCGACAGCACCGAGTAGTACTGGACGAACACCAGCGCCATCAACGCGAGCATCTCGATCGCCACCGCGGCCATCGAGGCGGTGGGCGCGGTGTCCCTGCGGGCGAGGAAGTAGGTGGCCAGCGGAATCCCGATCGGGAACAGCGTCGCCAGGTAGACGAGGGTCTTGTTGCGCCGGAACTGCAGCCACTCCGCCGCGGCGAGGGCGGCGAGCGGGCGGCGGACGCGGGACGCGGTGGCGGTGGTCATCGTCGGGCTCCGATCAGTGCGGTGGCGGGCGAGTGGGTGTCGTGGTCGCCCGCGATGTCGAGGAAGACCGATTCGAGGGAGGCGGCGCGGGCTTCGAGCCCCGCCAGTCGCACACCGGTCTCGCGCGCCCAGGCCAGCAGTGCGAACAGGTGCCCCTGGAGGTCGTCGGTGGTAACGGTGATGCGCTCGCGCGCCTCGATCCGCGCGCCGCGCAGTGGCGGCACCGGCAGTCCGGGATGGTCGAAGACGATCCGCGCCGGATGACCGTCGACGATCTCGCGCAATGTCCCGTGCCGCGCGACCGCGCCCTTGTCCATGATCACGATGCGGTCGGCCAGCGACTCGGCCTCGTCGAGATAGTGCGTGGTGAGCACCATCGTGACCCCGGCCGCTTTCAGATCGGCGAGCAATCGCCATGTCGCGCGGCGGCTTTCGGGGTCCAGGCCGGTGGTCGGCTCGTCCAGGAACAGCAGTCGCGGCCGACCGAGCAGCGCGCAGGCCAGGTCGACGCGGCGCTGCTCCCCGCCCGAGAGCGAGCCGACCCGCACCGCGGCGCGATCGACCAGCCCGACCTGGGTGAGCACGGTGTCGACGGTGGTCGGATCGCTGCAGGTCCCGCGCCACATCTCCAGCGTCTCGGCGACGGTCAGCTCCGCGGGCAGTCCCCCGGATTGCAGCATGATCCCGACCTGCGGGCGCACCTGATCGCGATGCCGGAGCGGGTCGAGTCCGAACACCTCGACCCGGCCCGCCGTCGGTGCGGCGAGCCCCTCCAGCATGTCCAGCGTCGAGGTCTTGCCCGCGCCGTTGGTACCGAGCAGCGCGAAGACCTCCCCCTCGACGATGTCGAGATCTACCCCGGCGACCGCCTCGAACGCCTGCGCACCGCGACCGTAGGTGCGGCGCAGCCCGCGTGCGGAGATGACGATGTCGTTCATCGTGTGCCCCTTTCTCACACTCTCCACGGTCGGCCATGCGGGCCCTCCCCAGTAGTAAGCGCGATCACCGATTGGCGATGAGTCCTGCACGGGCAACCGATGACAAAAGTCATGCCGCGCTGGTCCGGCGCTCGACCGGACGATGAATTCCGCAGCAGCGTCACGCCGTACGCGGCGAACCGGATCGCCCACAGCAGCCGACCGGACAAGCCGATCGGACCGAGCGGCACCTTCCCGTCGTGACCACCGGTGCGATGGTCGCGGCAGTGAATCGCAGTGCGGCGGTGAGGACCCCGATCACGCCGTGCCATCGCGGCACGAGGCCGCCGAGTCGTCCGGCGAGGGTCAGGCCGACCAGCGCCAGCGCCGGGAATGTGCCGTTGAGCGCGAGCACCGCATCATGGAGCGCCCACAGCGCCCCGGCGTCGGGCGCGATTCCCAGCGCGTAGCGGATCGCGACGATCACCGTGAAAGTGGCGTTCTGCAACAGCAATCCGGCGAAGCCGACCAGCAACCACGCGGCGCCGACCGCCTGTTCGGCCGTCGCGCCGCCGTCAGCACGCCCGCCCCGGAACACCACCGCGCACAACCACCCCAGCGGCGTCGGCGCCATGGGGCGGGTTCGGCGCCTACGACATCACCGCCGACGACCAGACCGAACTCGTCATCCGACGATGCCGCGAACTACTCGCGAGCTCACGCACCTGAATCCGCGGCACCCAGGAGGTAGACGGGCGACCGAACCCGGCTTTCCGTGCCCGCCATTTGCGCGAGACTACCGTCGACGACGTGCCCGAACTCGAAGAAGCCCGATTCGCCCCTCGATCCAGCCCGGAGGTTCGACCGACGTTCGTCCTCGTCCACGGTGCGCACGGCAACGCTGCCTCCTGGTCTGCCTTACTGCGGGAACTCGCGCTGCTCGGACACCGCGCACTGGCGGTCGATCTCCCCGGACACGGCCTCGACGCCCATTTCCCACTCGCTTACCAAGCGCCCCAGGATCTCGACGCCTTCGCATCGCAGCCTTCCCCCTTGGCATCGATCACGCTGGAAGACAACGTCACCCATGTCATCGACGCGGTGCGCCGAGTCCACGAACACGGACCTGTGGTTCTGGTCGGCACCAGCGGTGGCGGTGCGACGATCTCCGGCGTCGGGAACGCAGCGCCGGAACTCCTGGCCGGAATCGTCTATGTCTCGGCATGGTGCTGCGTGGAATTGCCCAGCGTCGCCGCCTATTTGGCAGCTCTGGGACACCACGGCGTCGCCGAGACGATGGTCAATTGGCGCTCCGCCGATCCTGGCCTGCTCGCCGCGCTGAAGCAGGGTCTGATGGCCGATGCCACCGATGACCAGTTCCGCGCCTGCCTCAACATGCTCGAACCGGCCGACTCGGCTCAGGTCCTCACCGCCGACAGTCGCGTTCAGGCCGCCACCTGGGGCCAGATCCCCCGCACCTATATTCGCCTGTCCCAGGACCGAGCGATCCCCCTGGACATGCAAGACCGGATGATCGCCGAAGCCGACGCCCTGACCCCGCACAACCCGTTCACCGTGCACACCGTCGAGACCAGCCATCTGGGCGTAGGCCTGCACGCAGCGCAGATCGCCGCGATCTTGGACACCGTCGCCCCACCGAACCGAACCGTCAGGTGACCAGGCCGCGGTGGTTCCGCAGTGACCTGAGTCACGACCTGTCACATCGGGCGGCCCGGCTGCGTCTTATGCCCGAAGCCCTCGAGTGAAGGAGAGACCGATGAGCGAGAAGATCGATGTGGTCGTGGTCGGTGGCGGATACGCGGGTGTGATGGCGGCCAATCGGCTGACGCAGCGGGCCGGGGTGGCGGTGACGGTGGTGAATCCGCGGGCGCGGTTCGTCGAGCGGATTCGGTTGCATCAGCTCGTGGGTGGGACCGATGACGCGGTCACCGAGTACAGCGAGGTGCTCGCTCCGGGTGTGCGGCTGGTGGTCGATGCGGTGACCGGGATCGACGCGGCCGGACGCACTGTGGCGCTGGCGGGCGGCGACACGATCGGCTACGACTATCTGATCTACGCGGTGGGCAGCGGCAGCGCGGCCCCTCGCGTGCCCGGCGCGGCCGAATTCGCCTATCCGATCGCGAGTTTGGAACAGGCGCAGCGGCTGGCGCCGGTGCTCGACGCAGCAGCACCGACGGCCACGGTGACGGTCGTCGGCGCGGGCCCGACCGGGATCGAGACCGCCGCCGAGCTGGCGGAGTCGGGTCGCGCCGTGACCCTCATCTGCGGTGATGTGCTCGGCCCGTACCTGCACGCGCGCGGTCGGCGCGCGGTCACCAAGCGGCTGACCGCGCTCGGCGTGACGATTCTCGAAGGTCCGGACGCGAAGGTCGTCGAGGTGACCGAGGACGCCGTGCGACTCAGCGGCGGTCATCTCCTGCGCAGCGCCGTCACCATCTGGACCGCCGGTTTCGGGGTCCCCGACCTGGCGACCCGCAGCGGCCTGCGCACCGACGCCGTCGGCCGCCTGCTCACCGACGAGACCTTGACCAGCATCGACGACGAGCGGATCGTCGCGGCGGGCGATTCGGCGGCGCCGTCGAACCTGCCGTTCCGGATGAGCTGCCAGGCCGCGGGTCCGCTGGGCGCGCACGCCGCCGACACGATCCTGCACCGGATCGCCGGCGACCGGCCCGACCCGATCGATCTGGGCTTCGCGGGTCAGTGCCTCAGCCTCGGCCGCCACGCGGGCGTCTTCCAGTTCGCCGACAAGGACGATGCCGCCAGGTGGTACCACCTCGGCGGCCGCCCCGGCGCGACGCTGAAGGAGTTCGTGTGCGCCCACACCATCAAGCAACTGGCCACCGAGGCGCGCAAGCCGGGCACCCATACCTGGGCCAAGGGTGACCAGCGCGCCCAACTGCTGCGGGACCGCACCGACACCGACGCGGCACCTGCCGGGCACCGGTGACCGCCCGCCGAGATCGGCCCCGGAGACCGCGGTAGGTCATCGGGGCCGACGGTCCGCTACCCCGGGACGGTCGCGCCGCGCCGGTCGGACAGCCGCACCCCGGCCGCCCACACCGCGATCGCGATGAACACGAGCTGCTCGGGAACCCGGAACCACAGCGGCGTGGCCGGCTTGCCGTTCAGCGGAATGTCCGAGACGGCCGCGTGCACATTCGCCGGGAGCATCAGCACGAACAGCACCGCGAGACCGAGCCCGGCGTAGCGGCGGGTGCGGGCGAAGACCAGCCCGGCCGCGCCGAGCAGCTCCAGTACGCCGGTCAGCAGGACCATCGCCTCCGGGAACGGAACGAACCCCGGAACCATGGCAGCCAGATCGTCACGGCTGGGCATCGCCTCGACCGAATCGGGGAGGAAGTGCGCGATGCCCGTGAAGACGAGCATCACGGCCAGACCGTGCGCGAATGCCACGCGCCAGGTGGCGAACCGGCGCACGCCGACGGCGCCGAGCACGCGGAATACGAGAGCGGGGACGAGCAACAACAGCGGGGTGGTGAGCACAATGGACTTTCTGTTGGGGGGATTCTGGGTGAAAAGGGCTGTGCCGGTCAGGTATTCAGCGGTGGTGTCGCGGTGATGCGCCAGAAGCCGGCGTAGCGGCCGCCTCGTTCCAGCAGCTCACGGTGGGTGCCTGCCTCTACGATGCGTCCACGGTCGACGAACACGACGCGGTCGGCGCTGCGGACGGTGCGTAGCCGGTGCGCCACCAGCACCACCGTTCGGCCCGCCATCAGATGTTCGATGCCCTGGTGCACGGCGGCTTCGTTCACGGGGTCCAGGGCGGAGGTGACCTCGTCCAGCAGGACGATGGGCGCGTCCCTCAGCAGGGCGCGGGCGATCGAAACCCGTTGACGCTCACCGCCCGAGAGCAATGCGCCGCCCTCGCCGACGGCGGCGGACCAGCCCCCGGGCAGGCGCTCGATCACCTCGTCCAGACGGGCGGCCGTCGCCGCCGCGCGGACCTCGGCGTCGGTGGCGTCGGGGCGGCCGAGGCGGATGTTGTCCTCGATGGTGCCGTCGAAGAGGTAGACGTGCTGGAAGACGATGGCGATGCGCGACATCAGGGTGGCGGTGTCGATCTCGCGAACGTCGACCCCGCCGATCCGGACGGCCCCGGCGTCCACATCGTGGAACCGCGCGAGCAGTTGGAGCAGGGTGCTCTTGCCCGCGCCGGAGGGACCGACGATCGCGAACCGTTGTCCCGCGGGCACGGTCAGGGAGAGGTCGTCGAGGACGGTGCGGTCGCCGTGCCGGAAGGTGACGGAGTCGAACTCCAGGTCGTGGCGATCCGGTGCGGTGGGTTGGTCGGGTTCGGGCAGTGGTTCCGTGCGCAGCAGATCGTCCAGCCGAGTGAGCTGGGCTCGCGCGCTGCGCAATCGGCCGCCGATGTCCGCCAGCGACAGCAGCGGTTCCGCGCACCGGGCCGCCAGGACGAGGATCGCCAGCAGCTCGGCCGCGCCGACCTGCCCGCCCAGCGCGAGGGCGGTGCCGAGGGCGAGCAGCACGGTGAACACGACCTGCACGGCCAGCGTCAGGCCGACGATGCCGGGCAGGGCCGAGTGCGCGGATCGGCGGGCGGCACGCTGGAGTCCGCGCAGCGCGTCGTCGAGCAGACCGAAACGTTCGGTGGTGCGGCCACCGGCGCGCAGAACCGGCTGGGCCTGCAGGTATTCGATCACCCGGCCGGCGGCCTCGTGGTCACGATCGTGGCGTTCGGCGTCGGCGGCGGCCATCGCTCGACCAGTCCATCCCTGGATCACCGCTACCACCGGAACGGCGACCAGGGCCGCCAGCCCCAGTTGCCAGTTGAACGCGAGCATCACGACGACGATCGTCAGCGGCGTCACCACCGCGCCGACGAACGGCGCGAGCAGATGCGCGATCACGCTCATCGCTTCCAGCACACCGCGACTGGCGAGCACCGACACCTCGCCGACCCGATCGGGGCCGTACCAGCCGAGCGGTAGCCGGGCCAGATGGTCGCCGAGCCGGTGATAGGTGCCGCGCAGCAGGGTGGTTCCGGCGCGGAAACCGGCGAGGTCGCTGAGATAGCGCAGCGCACCGTAGACCGCGACCGCGATCCCGAACGCGATCAGCCACGGCCGGGCGCCACTCGGGTTGTCCCCGAACAGTTCCCGCAGGACCGGGACCAGCAGGGCATACGACAGCCCTTCGAGGATCGCGGTGGCCGTCATCAGCGCGACGGTGCGGCGTACCGGGCCGGCGTACTGATGGCCGAGCACACGCAACAGGGTCCGGATCATCATTCGACTCCTCCGTGGGATCGCCGGAACGCGGCGAACCTGCCGTGGCCTGCCAGGAGTCGCGCGGGTGCGCCGCGCTCGACGATCACGCCGTCCTCCACCATGACGACGGTGTCGGCATCGGCGATCGTCTCCCAGCGGTGCGCGATGACCAGGATGGTCCGATCGTTTCGCAGGCTCGACAGTGCTTGCCGCACAGCCAGTTCGGTCTGTGGATCCGCGAAGGCCGTGGCCTCGTCGAGCACCAGGATCGGGGTATCGGCCAACAGCGCGCGGGCCAGCGCGAGACGTTGCGCCTCGCCACCGGACAGCCCGGCCTCCACGCCGAGCACCGTGTCGTATCCGCGCGGGAGCTCGGTGATCCGGTCGTGGATGCCCGCGAGCCGGGCGGCGCGGACCACCCGCTCGTGATCGGCGTGCGGCACGGCCAGCGCGATATTGTCGGCCACCGACGCGCGCAGCAATCGCACATCCTGGAAGACGAACGACACCGCGCGATACAGCCGGTGACTGGCGATCTCGCGCAGGTCGACGCCGCCGAGCGTGATCGTGCCGTCCGTCGGATCGAAGAATCGCGGAAGTAACTGCACGAGAGTGGATTTGCCGCTGCCCGACGGCCCGACGAGGGCGGTGACCGTACCCGGCTCCAGCACCAGATCGATCCCGCGCAGTACCTCGCGGTCGGTGTCGTAGCCGAACCGGACGCCGCGCAACTCGACTCGATGCCCGCGTGGCTCGACCGGCACGACCGGCTCGGGCAGCGGTGCGACATCGAGAACGTCCCGGATCCGGCCGACCGCGCGGCCCGCGGCCTGCAGATCGTCGAATCCGTGGCCCAGAGCCGCGACCGGAGCGGTCAATCCGAGGCCGAGCAGCAGGAACGGCAGGAGATCGGCGGGGACCATTCCGCCCGTCGTGATCAGCAGGGCACCGCCCACCAGCACGACCAGCAGCACGAACGGCGGTGACAACGCCAGCTGCATCCCGGCCGCGATCGGCGAGAGCCCGCGCGCCCAGTGCAGGAAGGTGTCGGCGAAATCGTCCACCGCCGAACGGAATCGGCGATGTGCCCGGTCGCCGCCGCCGAATGCCTTGACCTCGGCGATCCCCTGCACGAACTCCACGACGGCGTCGGCGATTCGGCCCATCGCCGCGTCGAACTCGGCCTGCTCGCGCTGTCTGGTCCGCGTCATCATCAACGGGACCAACGCGATCGCCAGCAGCACCGGGATCAGCGTGATCAGAGTCAGCCGCCAGTCGACGGTCACCAGATAGACCAGCGACACCAGCGGCACCACGAACGCCGACACCAACTCGCCGGGCGCGTGGGCGATGAACGGATGCACCGCGCTCACATCCTCACCGACCACCTTCGCCAGCTCGCCGGTGCCGCGCCGGGAGAACCAGCCGATCGGCACCCGCCCGAGATGGGCGGCGAGCTGCCGCCGGAACGACAGCTGCACGGCGCCGTCGAGGAGGTGTCCGAGCCCGGAGGACGCGGCGGTGAAGACCAGCCGGACGAACAACCCCGCCGCCCCCAGGGCGACCACGAGCCACACATGACCGTGGTCGACCGGGCCGGAGGACAACAACGTGCGCCCCAACTCGACCACGGCGAGCAGCGGCGCCAGACCCGCGACCGCACCGACGATCTGCAGGACGATCACGGCCGCGAATTTCCCGATCTGGGGACGCAGCAGGGCCGTGAGGCTCTGCCCCGCGAGCCCGGTGTCCGGCGGCGGAGTGGACGCCTCCCTCACCTCGACAAGGCCGGTGGTGGTCATCGCTCTCCCCTTCTCCTCATACGACGGGCGACATCAGCACTGGTCAGAGACCTAACGCATGATCCTCATGCCGTTTGAGAAAGTCACTGTCTCTAGCAAGTGACTGTAGGCAAGGGATTTCAGACAGTCAATGTCTGTAGCAAGTCACTCTCTGAAACGAGTAGCTATTGCTAACCTGCTCGCATGACCGGACTTCGCGAGCGGTGGCGGCTCAAGGCCATGCACACCATCCAGGAACGCGCACTGGATCTCTTCGACGAGAAGGGCTTCGGCGCGGTCACGATCGACGAGATCGCGGCGGCCGCCGAGGTCTCACCGTCGACGGTCTACCGCCTGTTCGGCACGAAGGAAGGGATCATCGTCGCCGACGAGTTCGACACCATGAGCGAGGCGGAGATCGCCGACCTGGTCGACCCCCGCAACCCCATCGAGAGCCTGCTCCGCTCGGTCCGCGCCGACGAATCCACCGGCGCCGAACCCACCCCGGCCGACAAAGGCCCCTGGCGTCGCGTCCGCTACCACTTCACCGAGCCCTCGGTCCGCATGGCCGCCTGCGCCTCCGCCGACCGCACCAGCCGACGACTCCTCCCCCTCATCGCCTCGACCGGACAGTTCACCGAAACCCAGGCCCGCGTAGCCACCAACGCCTTGACCTTCGGCTATTTCGCCGCCCTCGAACAGTGGTACCTCGACGGCGGCGACCGCCCCATCGCCGACTACGTCGAAGAGGGGCTGCGCCCCCTGCGCGCGCTGTGGCCGTCCGACGACCAGCTCGGCTGAATCCCGGCCCCGTTCACGCGATGTCGGCGGGCCGGCGCCTCGGGGAGCCCTGAAAACGAACGAGTTCCTCCTCGGCATCAGCTGCGTCACGACCGGGGACAAACGCGCGCCGACCGGTTAGCGTCGGGCCTGCAGGTTCCGCCGAGGAGGCAGGTCCGATGAGCAACCCGTACCGCCACGACGAGGACCTGTTCCCCGCGGTCGCCGGCGAGCCCGCCGACGTCTGCCGGCGCCTGCACGCCGAAGTCGAGTCCCGCAGCACCGTGGTCATCCTGCACGTGCACGGCGAAATCGACGCCTGCACCCTCGACCGCTGGCATCGCATGATCGACACCGCCGTCGACCGCGCCGCCGAGGACGGGCACCTGGTCGTCGACCTCAGCGACATCGAATTCATGGCATGCCGGTCGGTGCTGGATCTGGCCGCCCGCGCCCAGCGAGCCGCCGCCCATGGCGTGGTCGTCAGCGTCGTCGATCCAGGGCCCTCGGTGGTCGCCCGCGTCGTCGCCGTCGCTGGGCTGACCGAATGGCTCCCGTTGCACAGCGCGTTGATCGACGCGCTCGCCGCGCACACCCCGCGAGTTCGACCCCTCGCGCACACAGAACCGCAGGTCAAGGGATAAAAGTGGGGCGGGTGGGGCTCGAACCCACGACCAGCGGATTATGAGTCCGCGGCTCTAACCGACTGAGCTACCGCCCCTGGCCGCGGGTGTCCGCGGGCGAGTCGCATGGTACCCGCTGGGGTGCGACGTCGACCACTCGGCGAGCCGGGTCGCGGGGGTCGGCGGGACGGACGAGGATGGGGGTATGGGTGGTCTTTTCGTGCGGGTTCTGGCGGGGCATCAGTGGGTGTACGAGCACAGCGGTGGGCTGGTGGGGCATCGGTTGTTGTTCGGGAATCCGACGCTGTTGTTGCGGACGGTGGGGCGTAAGACCGGGCAGGCGCGCACGTCGGCGTTGACCTACGCCGCGGACGGGGCGGATTTTCTGGTGACCGCGTCGAACGGTGGGTCGCCGCGGCCGCCGGGGTGGCTGGCGAATGTGAAGGCGCAGCCGGACTGCGAGATCCAGGTGGGGACCCGCAAGATCGCGGTGACCGCGCGGGCGACCTACCCGGGCGATCCGGACTACGCCCGGCGGTGGGAACTGGTGAATTCAGTCAACGGCGACCGGTACCGCGCCTATCAGACGAAGACGCGGCGACCGATCGCCGTGGTGGTACTGAACCCGAGAACTGAACCCAGCTAAGCCTTTTCGGCCTTCTGACGCTGCACGTGCGCCCGCTGCTCGATGTCGCGCCGCTCGATCTTGCCCCCGGGGTTGCTGGCTAGCTTGATCACACCGATGACCAACAAGAGCACCGCTGCTATCACTGCTATAACAATTATTCCCTGCACAGTATGAACTTATAGCGTATTCCGTTGCGGCGCAGTCTAAGTTACAATGACGCGCCGATCGTCAACAGGGTTCGGCCGAGTGCCGATCGGGCCTCGATGACCGCGTGCGCGCGCTCGGCCCGCTGGATCGGAAACGTCTGACCGATCACCACTTCCACCCTGCGTGCGGCGACCTCGGTGGGTGCGCGCCGGGCGATGGCTACCCGGTCATGTCGCCGGCGACGACGTCGACCAGACCGATCACCGTGACCCTGCGGGCGGCGGCCGCATCGGCGTCGACGTGAGCGAAATCACCTGCCGCGGGCCCATATCCGAGGAACGCGCCGCCGTCGACATCGACGACCGTCTCGGCCGGATCACAAGATCACGAACCGCCGCCGCAACTACTACTCGAGCCACCACCACAGCTGCTACTCGAACCGCCGCTACAGCTACTGCTGCTCGACCCGCCACCGCACCCGCTGTTGCTGCCCCCGGAGCAACCGGCGCTACTCCCCCCGCCGCAACCGCTGGTCGAACCACCCCCACAGCTCGGTCCCGGACCGTGGGGCTCGGCCGCCCCGTCGAAGAACCGTAGCTCCCCTCCGACCCGGCCAGCCAGCTCTGATCGCCGTACGCCTGGTGGCCGCGCGGCGGACTCAGCTTACGAACCAGGACCACGATCGCCGTGACCAGCACCGCGACACCGACCACCGAGAACGCGAGCACGATCAACAGCATGACAACCATGTCTGCAGGTTAGCCGCCGTATCCGCCCTCAGCAGCGCCTACGGGCGACCACCCAGGGGGCTTACAGTGAATTCGTGGCGCTCTCGTTTCTCCGACGCGGTCCGCGACCGGTCGACCTCGCCGCGGTCGACCGCACGGTCGCCGACCTGCGTTTCCCCGACGCGATCTTCAAGACCTGTCCCTGGCAGCCGCGCGAACTGGTGGAAACCGGTCTGCGCCAATGGTTGCGCTGTTGCGGCGCGGCGATGCGCGACGACCAGGTGATCGGCATGCCCTCGCACGCGGTCGACGAAGCCTGGCACGGTTTCATCCTCTGCACCCAGCAGTACGCGCGGTTCTGCACCGCGGCCTACGGCCGGTTCCTGCACCACTTCCCCGACGGCGCGGGCGACAGCGCGCCCGAGCACGGGTCGATGCTCGACCAGCTCGGCCGCACCGTGGTGGCCTGGTCGCTGGTGGCGGAGCCGGACGAACAGTGCGTGCTGTGGGATCTCGACCGGCAGGTCGGCGTCGACCAGCCGTGGGGCGTGGACGCCCGGCACGTCGCCGCCGTGACGGAGCGACTGCGCCGGGCGTGACCGCGCGTCAGACCAGCTTCATCCGGCGGGCCGCGAACCGCACCGCGCCGGGCGCGAGCCGGTTGATCCGGTACTGCACCCACGATTCCGGCGTCACCGGCACGATGTCGCGGCCGCCGCGCACCGCCTTCACGATCTGCGCCGCGACCTTGTCGGGGGTGTAGCCGCGCCGCTCGTAGAGCTTGTCGAACTTGCGCTGGGTGGCCGCCTCGTCCTCGGCGGAGACACCCGAAATGCGGGTGGTGGCCACGATATTGGTGTGCACGATGCCCGGGCACACGGTCGAGACCGAGATGCCGCGGTCGGCCAGCTCGGCGCGCAAGCAGTCGGAGAACATGAACACCGCCGACTTGCTGGTGGCATAGGCGGCCATGTCCCGCTGTGGGCTGTAGGCGGCCATGCTGGACAGGTTCACGATGTGCCCGCCCAGGCCGCGCTCGGCCATCGCCGCGCCGAAGGCACGGCAGCCGTTCACGACGCCGCCCAGGTTGATCCGCAGGACCCGGTCGAATTCCGCCGACGGTGTGTCGAGGAACCCGCCCGCCTGGCCCACGCCGGCGTTGTTGATCAGGATGTCGGGCACGCCGTGCGCGGCGATCACCTCGTCGGCGTGCTCGCGCACCGCGGCCTCGTCCGAGACATCCAGCGCATAGGCGTGCGCGACACCGCCTTCGGTGATGACGAGCTCGGCGGTCTCTTTGGCGGCGTTCTCGTTCACGTCCGAGACCACGACTTCGGCGCCGAGCCGGGCGAAGGCCAGCGCGGTCTCGCGGCCGATACCGCTGCCGCCACCGGTGATCACCACCAGCTTGTGGTCGAATTCCTTACCGGCGCGGCCCACTTCGGCGCGCGCGAGGCCGCGCGGCACGTCGCCGCCGGCGAGCGCGTCGATCAGTTCCGTGGTGGCGGTGGCCAGCAGCTCGGGGTGCGAGAACGGCATCCAGTGCCCAGCGGGCACGTCGCGACGCCACAGTCGGTCGGTCCACTTGCCGGAATCGTCGTAGCCGGCGGGGCGCACCGCGACGTCGCGACCGGCCACGATCAGCTGCACCGGTACCTCGGTGCGGCGCTCGCGCGGCGACAGCATGCGCTGCACGATGTTCGCGCGGTAGATGAGCAGGCCGTCGACCATGTCGCGCCGGAACGTGGGTCCGAGCACGACATTGGCGGGCGCGGTGTCGTTCATCAGCGCGACAGCCCGCTGCCACACCTTCTCGGTGCCGATGGCGGTGAAGGTGGCACGTGGCAGCACCGGGGTCATGAAGAACGCGGTGTAGGCCGAGGACAACGCCTGGGTCACCGGCTGCCAGATATTGCGCGGGGTCGGCCGCGAGAGCCGGTCGCGCACCCAGGCGGCCAGGTGATCGAGGTTCGGGCCGGACACCGAGGTGAACGAGGCGATCCGCTCGGCCGCCCGCGGCTCGCACACCGCCTCCCACACCTGCACCGAACCCCAGTCGTGGGCGAGCACGTGCACGGGGCGGTCGGGGCTGACCGCGTCGATGACCGAGTAGAAGTCGCGGGAGAGTTCGTCGAGCCGGAAGTCGGCGGTGCGCTGGGTGCGGGTGGACTCGCCGTGGCCGCGGGTGTCGTAGGCGACGACGTGGAAGCGCTGCGCGAGACGAGGAATCACCTTGTCCCACAGGTGATGGGTGTCGGGCCAGCCGTGCACGAGCACGACGGTGTCGGCCACGGGATCGCCGTACTCGAACACGGCGAGGTCGAACTCGCCGTTGCGAACGGTGCGCCGGTTCGCGGCCTGTGTGGTGTCGACAGACATATCTCTTCGGACTCCTTGTCCTGGAATCGAACTCACAGGTCGAGCACCAATCGCTCACCGTGCGAACGGGATACGCAGGCGAGCAGCTCGCCCGCGGCATGGTCGGCATCGGAGAGGGTGTTCTCCCGATGGTCGGGCTCGCCCGAGAGCACCCGCACGACGCAGGTGCGGCAGAAGCCCTGCCGGCACGAGTAGGGCTGGTCGGGGCGGGATTCGAGGATGGCGTCGAGCGCGCTGCGGTCGGCGGGCACCTCGATCACGGCGCCGGTGGAGGCGAATTCGATCTCGAAGGCGGTGCCGTCGACGATCGGCGGCGGTGAGAACCGCTCGAAGTGCAGTTCCACGTCGGGCATGGTCCGCACGGCGGCGACGATCGCCGAGGTCATCGGGGTGGGGCCGCAGGCGTAGACCGCCGTGCCCGCCCCGACCTCGGGCAGCAATGCCGCCGCGTCGGGCAGGCCGTGCTCGTCGTCGGTGCGCACGATCACGTGCGCGCCGAAGCTCTCCAGCTCGGCCAGGAACGGGATGGTGTCGCGGGAGCGCCCGGTGTAGACCATCGTCCACGGCACACCGAGCCGATGCGCGAGCCGCGCCATCGGCAGGATCGGCGTGATGCCGATGCCACCGGCGACGAAGTGCAGCCGCCGGGCGGGCGAGCCGTGGCCGGGCACCGCGAACGGGAAGGCGTTGCGCGGGCCGCGCACCACGAATCGGGTGCCCACCGGCAGTTCGTCGTGCACCTCGCGCGAACCACCGCCGCCGTCGGGGATACGGCGCACCGCGATCCGGTAGGCGCGGTCGTCGGCGGGGTCGCCGCACAGCGAGTACTGGCGCAGCAGGCCGGAGGGGAGCTCGAGGTCCAGGTGCGCGCCCGGGCGCCACGCGGGCAGCACCCGGCCGTCCGGCGCCTCCAGGCGCAGGCTCACCACGTCCTGGTCGTGCGCCACGATCCGGCGCTCGGTCACGACCACCGGGAATCGGCGATCGTCGACGCGCGGGCGCAGGTCACGACGATTGACCAGGGCGCTCCAGCGCAGCCGGGCGGTGGCGATCGCGTCGAGTACCCGGGTGCCGGGATCGTGGCGATGCTTGCCGTAGAGGTCGCCGGGTAGTGCCCGCGGCACGTCGCGCACGGTCATGAGGCCGCCGCTCGCGCCGCGGGCGACTGCGCGAGATAGGCGACGGCCTGCGCGGTCGAGCCGACGTTCTCCGGGCTATAGCCGGGTTGGAAGGTCGACAGCGCGCTGATCAGCAGCGACGGGATGCCCGGCAACGCGCCGCGCCACATCGCGCCCAGGACCGAGGCGATCACCCGCGGGTACCCGTGGTCGGGCAGCTGCGGATCCTGCTGCACCAGGAACTTCGCCCCACGCACCAACAGCGCGATGAAGATCGGGAACACCAGCATCATCGAGGCGCAGCGGCGCACGTAGCCGACGCCGAAGTACTCGGCGACATCATGGGCGACGTTGCGGTGCTCGACCTCCTCGGCGCCGTGCCAGCGGAACAGGTCGGCCATGCGCGGGTCGGCGCCGAACTTCTCCAGGTCGGCGTTGATCACCCAGTCGCCGAGCCAGGCGAAGAAATGCTCGAGGCAGGCGATGAACGCGAGCCGTTCGATCAGCATCTGCCGTCCGGCGCGGTCGTCACCGCCGCGCGGGCCCAGCGTCTTGCGGAACAGGTATTCCATCTGCCGCACATAGGGGCCCGCGTCGATGCCGTTGGCGGTGAGCACGTCGCGCAGGACCTTCTCGTGGGTCTCGGCGTGCATCGATTCCTGCCCGATGAAACCGAGCATGTCCTCGCGCAGCTTCTCGTCCTTCACGTAGGCCAGCGCCTCGCGATAGGTCACGATGAACATGCGCTCACCCTCGGGCAACAACATGTTCAGCGCGCTGATCAGGTGTGATGCGTACGGCTCGGCCGACATCCACTGCAGATCGACATCGGACCAGTCGAAGGTCACGTTGCGGGCATGCAGGGCGACCTTGCCGGGATCGACCTCCGGTCGCCGCGCAGCCCGGCGAAGTAGCTTCATCGGTACTCCTCGTCCTACCGCGCGTTGCTCGGTCGAGCGCCGGGCGCCACGGTGCGCCGGTCGTGCGGTAAGGAAATGATACATGTACGTAGTATTTGAGGTAACACCTATTTTCCAGCGATTTCGCCGAAATCAGGACACGAGCAGCACCACAACCGGGAGCGCGACCACTACCGCGCAGACGGCGATATTGAGCCGCTTGTGCTCGGCGAGGACGCCGACGTACTCGCGCAAGATCGCGCTGGGCAGGTAGTAGTGAGCCGTCGGCGCGCCGACCGCCTGGGCATCGATGCCGACCGAGCGGGCGAGCAGCGCGGTGCGCAGCACATGGAAATTGCTGGTGACCAGCAGAATGTCACGCTCGATCCCCTGCCGGGCCAGCAACTCCCTGCTGAACAGCAGGTTCTCCCTGGTGGTCGTCGACCGATCCTCGGGCAGCACGTCCTGGGCGGGCACGCCGTGTTCGGCGAGGTAGGCGCTCATCGCGGCGGCCTCGGAGACCTTCTCGTCGGAACCCTTGCCGCCGCTGGGCACCAGCAGCGGGGTGCGCCCGCGCGCCCGATCGGCATGCCAGATGCCCAGCGCCCGGTCCAGCCTGCTCGCCAGCAGCGGCGGCACCCGGTCGCCCAGCAGTCCCGCGCCGTGCACGACTATCGCGGCGGCGCCGTCGGTGCGCGTGGCCATGCCGTAGACCACCGAGTACAGCAGGAACGCCACCAGCACGAAGCCCAGGTAGGCGGCCACGAGGACAACGGCGAGCAGCACCACGCCGAGCGCCTCCCACTCCGCGACCACGGCCACCACCAGCAGCACGTACGGCACGAGCAACACGACACCGAGGCCGAGCGAGAGCAGGTTGGCCACCCGCACGCCCTCCCGGCGCAACATCACCACCCCGTTGAGCATCAGCAAACCCGCCAGTACCAGCACGAGCAGCGGCGACAGGGCCAGCGCCAGCGCGAGCAGCACGTCCGGCCCCGCCCCTTCCGCACCGGAGGTCACGAGCGCCCCACCCGCGCAGAGCAGCCCGAGCAGCAACAGCACCCCGTTGCCGAACCGGCGCCGCTCCTGACGGAAACGCAGCGCGAAGACCCCGAGCAGAACCACACCGAGCACCAGCACGATCACCGGGCCAGCCTATCCGGCTACCGACAGGCAACCCACGTGGTGCGGGCGTGCGGTGCTCACCCGGGCGCGGTGCGGTGCCGGAACCGGCGCAGCGGGACTCCCGGGTCCCGGGCACCGCCGCGTCCCCGGGTGAGCGGATAGCACGCGAAGCCGATGGCGGCGGCGCTCGCGTGCCCGACATCGGTGAACGTGCGATGCACGAAGACCGGCGGCAGCACGACCGCCAGCACGCCCAGGATGTAGAGCCACCGCCACGGCGGCACCAGCCGATAGGCCAGCACCGCCGCGACGCCGGCCAGCGCGTAGCTGACGCCCATGTCCAGGGTGTACATCGCCCGCGCGGGCGCGTCGTCGTTGCGGATCGCCCACAGCAGCACGGCGTAGGCGAACCAACCGCTCCCGTCGGTCCAGAACGCGCTGCCGATCAGAACCCGGATGGGGTCCTCGGCGAGATGGTGCAGATTGGTCGACCGGTGGCCCAGCCACTCGCGGGCCTCGCTGTCCGGCAGTTGCCGGATGATCGCCGTGGTCACCGCCAGCGCGGCCAGCCACAGATAGGTCCCCGGCGCGCTGCGGACCCATCGCCGGACCGCCACCGCGCCGGTTCGAGCCCGCCCGCTGCCAGCTGCGCTCACCGCCTCAGTGTGCCGGATCTCCCCGGGACCACAATGGGAGGCACGAAGGCCGTTTCCGCGCGCGATGCCCGGGTAGTCGCCGGAGACAGGCGCCGCCGAGCGAGGGGCAGGTGAGTGACGTGATCCGGGTCGGCACCTCCGGCTGGCAATACCGAGACTGGCGCGGTGTGCTGTATCCGGACGGCCTGCCGATGCGGTGCTGGCTCGAGCACTACGCCGACGCGTTCGCCACGGTCGAATCGAACAATGCCTTCTACCGGCTGCCGAGCCGGGAGACCTTCGCCGCCTGGCGGGAGCGGACCCCGTCCGACTTCCTGGTCGCGGTGAAGGCCAGTCGCTACCTCACCCATATCAAACGCTTGCGCGAGCCACAGGAACCGGTGCGGCGTCTGCTCGACCGGGCCGACGGGCTCGGCGACCGACTCGGCCCGATCCTGCTGCAACTGCCGCCGACCCTGCGCGCGGATCCCGCACTGCTCGACGACTGCCTGCGCTGCTTCCCCGACTCGGTTCGCGTCGCGGTCGAGCCGCGGCACGAGTCGTGGTGGACCGACGAGATCCGGACGGTCCTGGAATCCCGGAACGCGGCGCTGGCCCTGGCCGATCGCGACTCCAGGCCGGTCACCCCGCTGTGGCGGACCACGACCTGGGCCTATCTGCGCCTGCACGCCGGACGCGCTTCTCCCCCACCGCATTACGGTCGCCGAGCGCTGGCGAGCTGGCTGGATCGGCTGCTCGACACCTGGTCTGACCACGCCGACATCTACGTCTACTTCAACAACGACCACGCCGGTGCGGCGGTCGAGGACGCCGTCACCTTCGCCCACCTCGCCGCCGCGGCGGGCGCGCGGGTCACCCGGGTGCCCGGGTAGCGACAACGAAGCACCCCCGCCTCGGCCTCGAGACGGGGGTGCGTCGGCGGAGATCACCAGCCGGGGTCGGTATCCAGCGGGACGTTGATCCAGCTCGGGCGAGCGGGGTCGAGTTCGAGGTGCTGGGTGCGCAGGCCGCTCTCGTTCAGCAACGGCCGCAACGGGATTCCGCTGGGGAAGTTGCTCGCGAACACGTCGATCCGCAGGCGGTGTCCCGGCAGCAGGACGCCGTCGGTGGCGCGGATGCCGATGTCGATCGTGGTCGGCTCGCCCGGGACGACCGGCTGCCGGGTGTCCAGGGTGAGGAACGGGTACGGGTCGGTGTAGTCGCCGTTGGGCGAGCGGGTCGACTTGGCGTCGTCGACCTTGCGCAGCGAGGCCATCAGCTGGCCCTGCGACCAGACCGTCGAACGGCCGTCGGGCGCAACGTCGTTCACCGTGACGGTCCAGTACCCGTCGGTCGCGTCGAGCACCGTGTTCAAGTGCGCGGCGATCGCGCCGGAGATTCGGGTCGGCTGGGTGACCGGTGCGGTGGTGAAGGTCAGCGCCGCGCCCTCACTGATCCGCGCGTCCTTGGCGCACACATCCGGCAGCGGGATCAGACCCGCCGTGCCCTGCGCGGCATCACGCGAGCAGATGGTGGTCAGGCTCGGATCGACCGAGACCCGCTGCGCCGCACCGGGCGCGCCGACGAGGCTGCCGTCGAACCTGGCGCCCGGCGCCGAACCGGACGACGCGGGGTCGAGGTACATCCGCCGGTACTGCATTCCGGGCCGCGGGAAGGCGACGTCGGTGGTCCACTGCTCACTGCCCTGCTGCCACAGGGTGACCGGCTCGTAGCGGTCGATACCGTTGTCGATGCCCTTGAGCCACTTGTCGAACCACGCGCGCTGCAACGACTCCAGCGGCGCGGGCGCACCGGCCTGGCCGAGGCCCGAGCTCACGGTCACGTGGTAGACGTTGCCCATGACGAGCTTCTTCTGCTCGGCGGGCACATCGACGGCGTTGTAGATGCGCGGGGTCGAGTAGGTGAAGATGTCGTGCCAGCCGCCGTAGAGGAAGGTCGGCACCTGCACCTGGTCCGGCTGTCCCACCCAGGCGGTGCGCAGCGGGCTCTCGTCGTCGAGGATGGTCGCCATCTCCGGCGGGATCTGGTCCACGCTCGGCGTGGTCAGGGCCGCGATCAGCACATTGAAGAAGGTGAACGGATCACGGATCCGGTCGCCCAGCCAGGTCCAGTCGAACTTGCCGGTCAGGATCGACACCATGTCCGGCAGCAGCTTCGCGCCGTCGACGGCGAGCAGCCACGGCGGGATGAAGCCGACGCCGAGCGCACCGCCGGGCGCGGCGACGTCGCGGATCAGGTCGCTGCCGGGCACGATCGGGAAGATCGCCTCGAGCGCGGCGGGATGGCGCTGCGCGGTGTGGAGCTGGTTGATCCCCGAGTAGGAGATGCCACTCATCCCGATCTTGCCGTTGGACCAGCCTTGTGCGGCCGCCCAGTCGACGACCTCGACGCCGTCGAGCTGTTCGCGTTCGCCGAACACCTGCCAGGTGCCCTGCGAGAACCCGGTGCCGCGCACATCGACGACCACCTGCGTGTAGCCGCCGCGGATCAGATTCCGGTCGACACCGAACGTGCGGGCGGCGCCGCCGGGCAGCGCCTTCATCATGTCGCTGAGGCTGCTGAAGCCGAACGCCGAGAAGTCCAGGTTCTGCAGGATCGGCATGAGCACGTCCGACAGGCCGGGTACCGCGAGCGCCGAGTCGGCGACGTTGGACACCAGCTTCGTGTACGGCGTCATGTTGACGATCGTGGGCGTCGGCTCGGTGATCGGCTGACCGTCGGCGCCGGCCGGGTGATAGACGTTGGCTTTCAATACCGTTCCGTCACTCATCGTGATCGGCACGTCCCACTCGATGAAGACGTTCGGGTACTGCTGCGGGCCGTTGTGGGTGGCGACGAACTGTGCGTCCAGTCCCCCGTTGGCCGGCAGCGCCTGGCCGACCGGGGCCGACGCGACAGCGCCCACGAACACGACGACGGATGCGACCAGCGCGGCAAGTCGCCCTCGATTGTTGATCATGCTTCGGTCTCAGCCCTCCACCATCGGGAACCACGACGTTCCCGTACCGGGAAGTAACGTAGCCTGCGTCACGTTCGATCGCAAGAACATGTTCTCGGCCCATTCCCCGCAACGACCAACCGCCGCGCCGACCCCCACGGGCCACCTGACAGAATCGATGGCGTGAACGCGCCCGATATCGATGCCGACGGACGCCGGTACCGCGGCGCCGCACCAGGGCAGCGCCAGCAGGAGCGCCGCGCCCGGCTGATCGAGGCGGCCACCGAAGCCTTCGGCACCGACGGCTACCGCAACACCACCGTCACCACCATCTGCGCCGCGGCCGGCGTCGGGAAGCGGTACTTCTACGAATCCTTCACCGACAGCGAGGACCTGCTGCTCGAGGTGTATCGCGAGGTCACCGCGCGGATGCTGGAGGCGATCCACGTCGGCATCGGCGACGTCGACGCCGACATCGACACGAGGGTGCGGACCACGCTCACGGCGTACTTCCAGCTCATCCTCGACGACCCCCGCGTGCCCCGGATCGCCTTCTTCGAGATCCTCGGCGTGAGCCCGACCGTCGACCGCGCCTACCACGACGTGCTCGACGCACTGGTCGACATCTGCCTGGCGCTGTTGACGCCGTATGTGGACCTGGACTCCTATCCCGCGCCGAGCGCGCGGATGGTGGTCCTCGGATTGGTCGGCGCGATCCTGATCATCGCCCAGAAATGGGTGCTCGACGAGTATCGCCAGCCGCTGGCCGATGTCGTCGACAGCGGTTGCCTGGTGGTCGGCGCGGTACTGGACCGGATCAGCGCGGACGCCGAATAGGTGTGCCCTGGAGCGCTTTCCGGGCGCCGATGCCGTCGAGCAGGGCGGTGCGGGTTTCGTCGTGCGCGCCGGGTCAGCCGATCCCGGCGGTGAAGGCGGTGAACCGCTCGGCGATGCGGTCGGGGTACTCGCCGTTGATCGCGTGCGACGCGTCGGGCCATACCTCGACCTGGGCGCCGGGGATCAGGCGCGCGGTGGCGGCGGCCCGGTCGGCGTCGTGCACGATGGAGCGGCCGGCGAACAGGGCGAGAACCGGGACCGCGAGAGCGCGCAGCTGGTCCTCGGTGGGGCGCGGGAGCAGGGGCTGGGCGCCGCGGTAGTCCGTCATCCCGGCGGCGATCAGCCTGCCCTCGGGAATCGAGTCGTCGACCGGAACGCCGCCGGAGATCCAGCCGAGCAATCGGTTTCGCAGCCTGGTGGGCATGGCGGGGATCGCGCTGCCCAGCGAGACGACGATCATCTTCCAGCTCAGCCGGGCGAAGGTGTTGGCCGGATCGAGCAGGGTGATCGAGGCGACGCGCTCCGGACGATGCAGCGCGGTCTGCACGGCCAGGTTCGCGCCGATGCTGACACCGAGCAGGTGGGCCCGCCGAACACCCAGTCCCACCAGTGTTTCGGCGACCCAGGTCGCCTGATCCGGTCCGTCGGTCAGCGCCGCGGTCTGCCCGCTCGCGCCCGGCTCGCCGACGCTGTCCACCGACCAGACCGTGCGCCGCGCCATCAGACCCGGCAGGTTGGTGGCCCACATCGGGGTCGACGCCTGGCGGCCGGCCAGCAGGATCACGGGGGTGTCGCCGCCCGGACCGAACCGGTAGGCACGCACCGGACCGAACGAGGTCGGTACCGCGGCGATGGCGTCGGGTGGCGGTAGTCGCGCCATACCGGCGCGGTAGGCGGCGGCGAAGTGCTCGAAGCTCGCCCGGTCGGTGAAGTACCCGACCTTGTCCGCTGGTCGGCCGATCGTGGGATCAAGGAACAACTCGTCCGCGGCCATGTCGCCGAGCGTAGACCGCTGACCTGAACGAATCCCGCAGTCGCGATCGGCACGTCAGCCAGCCGGTCAGCGACCCCGCAGCAGGGCGACGAGGACCGGGCGGATCCTACCCATCCCGATGTGATCCGCCGCCGGACCCCGCTAGCGTTGACGGCGACGTCAACCTAGGAGGTCCCGCATGCCCGACACCGTCCGCGGAGTCATCGCCCGCGCGAAGAACGCGCCGGTCGAAACCGTCGACATCGTGATTCCCGATCCCGGGCCGCACGATGTGGTCGTCCGCGTCCAGGCATGCGGGGTCTGCCACACCGACCTGCACTACCGCGAGGGCGGGATCAACGACGAGTTCCCGTTCCTGCTCGGCCACGAGGCGGCGGGCGTCGTCGAGTCGGTCGGTGCGGCGGTCACCCATGTCGCCGAGGGCGATTTCGTCGTCCTGAACTGGCGCGCGGTCTGCGGCGAATGCCGGGCGTGCCGGCGCGGTCGCCCCTGGTACTGCTTCGACACCCACAACGCCAGCACGCCGATGACGCTCACCGACGGCACGCCGCTCACCCCGGCGCTCGGCGTCGGCGCGTTCGCCGACAAGACCCTCGTGCACGAAAAGCAGTGCACCAAGGTCGATCCCGAGGCCGATCCGGCGGTGGCCGGACTGCTCGGCTGCGGCGTGATGGCGGGCATCGGCGCGGCGGTGAACACCGGCGCGGTCTCGCGTGGCGACAGTGTCGCGGTGATCGGCTGCGGCGGCGTCGGTGACGCGGCCATCGCCGGCGCCTACCTCGCCGGCGCAGGCACGATCATCGCGATCGACCGCGACCCGCGAAAGCTGGAGTGGGCCAAGGACTTCGGTGCCACCCACACCATCGACGCGAGCACCGCCGATGTGGTCGAGCAGATCAAGGAGCTCACCGACGGTTTCGGCGCCGACGTGGTGATCGACGCCGTCGGGCGCCCGGAGACCTGGAAGCAGGCGTTCTACGGTCGCGACCTCGCCGGCACCGTGGTGCTGGTCGGCGTCCCGACCCCGGACATGACCCTCGATATGCCGCTGATCGATCTGTTCTCGCACGGCGGCGCGCTGAAGTCGTCCTGGTACGGCGACTGCCTGCCCGAACGCGACTTCCCGATGCTCATCGATCTGCACCGCCAGGGCAGGCTGCCGCTGGATCGCTTCGTCACCGAGCGCATCGGCGTCGACGAGGTCGAGCAGGCGTTCGCCGCCATGGGCGCGGGCAAGGTGCTGCGCTCGGTGGTGGTCTGGTGAGTGCCCGCATCGAGAAGGTCGTCACCTCGGGCACGTTCGCGCTCGACGGCGGCACCTGGGACGTCGACAACAATGTGTGGCTGATCGGGGACGACACCGAGGTGCTGATCGTCGACGCCGCCCACGACGCCGACGCCATCGCCGCCGCGGTCGGTTCCCGGCACGTCACCGCCATCCTGTGCACGCACGGCCACAACGACCACGTGACGGTCGCGCCGGAGCTGTCCGAGCGCCTCGACGCCCCGGTCCTGCTGCACCCCGGCGACGAGCCGCTGTGGCGGATGACCCACCCCGACGCCGCCTACCGCTCACTGGCCGACACCAGCCGAATCACGGTGGCGGGCACCGATATCGACCTGCTGCACACCCCCGGCCACTCCCCCGGCTCGGTCTCGCTGTACCTGCCGGAACTGGCGGCCCTGTTCACCGGCGACACCCTGTTCGCGGGCGGACCCGGCGCCACCGGCCGCTCCTTCTCCGATTTCGACACCATCATCGATTCCATCCGCGACCGGCTGTTCGCCCTCCCGGACGACACCACGGTGCACACCGGCCACGGCCCTGACACCGCGATCGGGACCGAACGTCCCGCGCTCGCGGACTGGATCGCCCGCGGCCACTGAGCTCGCCGGGGGTGTCCGCCGCCTCGGTCGGCGGGCACTCCCGGTCGCTCGAATTCTTCAGCGCCGCAGTTCGATCGACGGTCAGCCGATTCGGCGAACGCGGACCAGCGCCAGACCGCCCAGCGCCGCGCCCAGGGCGCCGAGCACGAAGGCGATATACCCGCCCGCGATCCCGTTGCCGGTGCCGAGACCACCGTCGGCGGTGACGACGACGAACGCCCCCACGACAGCGGCGACCACCCCGGCACCCACCGCGATCGCGGCCCGGAGGCTCGACGGCCGCGCCAGCGCGAAGCCGCCCAGGACGGCCCCGAACAGGGCGAGGAACGCGGCCGAGGTCGCGATCGCGCGGTCGGCGGTCAAGCCGTAGGCGTCCGCGACGAGACCCGCGGCGAGGACGGTGCCGACGGCAGCGGTGAGGTGACGGAAAGACGACATGGCGTGCTCCTTCGATCTGCTGGGTACCGCTCGATCATCGGCCGACGCCCCGGGTCCGGTCGTCGTGCGACCGTGGACAATCCGCACTGCCGCACCCGCGGTAGCGGCTACCGCCGAGGCGGTAGCACCAGCGTGGATACCGCGGGCGCGGTAGTCACGGGATCATCCCGCCGCCGGACTCCCCGCGCCGCGGATCCGGCTAGGGTGCAGACATGGGCAGGGCATGGATCGGCGACTGGGCGATCGCGGTCGGCGTGGCGGCCGTACTGCTGGTCACCGCGCTGACCCGGCAGCCGTCCCCGGCCGAGCTGCGACCACTCGGCTACACGCTGCTGGTCGCCGGTGGACTGGCGCTGGCGGCGCGACGCCGGGCGCCGATAGCCGTGCTGGTGGCGACCGGGGCGTGTGCGCTGGGGTCCCAGGCGGTCGGGTTCGACGTGCCGGCCGTCGCGTTCCTGTTCGCGGTGTACTTCGCCATGCGCGCGGGCCACCGCTGGGTGACCCTGGCGGCATCGGTGCTGCTCCTGGCGACCCTTCCGTTCGCCGCGATGATCTCCCTGCACGACACCGCCGCCGCGCTCGCCCGGTCGCGCGACGCGCTCGAGATCGCCTGGCTGATCGCGGCGGCCGCGGCCGGTGAAGCGCTGCGGCAGGCCGAGCGCCGCGCCGACGAGGCCGAACGCACGCGGGAGGAGACCGCGCGCCGCCGCGCCGACGAGGAGCGCCTGCACATCGCCAGGGAACTGCACGATTCGCTCACCCACCAGATCTCGGTGATCAAGGTCCAGTCCGAGGCGGCCGTCCATGTGGCGCGCAAGCGCGGCGAGCAGGTGCCCGAGGCGCTGCTCGCCATCCGGGAGGCGGGGCGCGAGGCGGCCCGCGAACTGCGGGCGACGCTGGAAGCGCTGCGCGACGACGGTGCGCCTCGGCCGGGTCTGGACCACGTCGCCGAACTGGTCGAGCGAGTGCGGCTTTCGGGTGTGGACGCGACGCTGACCATCGAGGGCACGCGCACCGACGTCCCCGCCGCGGTCGACCGGACCGCCTACCGGATCGTGCAGGAATCGCTCACCAATGTCACCCGCCACGCGAACGCGGACACGGCCTCGGTGCGCATCGACTACGGCATCGACACCCTCGTGGTCGACGTGGCGGACGACGGCCGCGCCACCCCCACCACCACGCCGCTGCCCGGCGTCGGCCTGCTCGGGATGCGCGAGCGGGTGACCGCCCTCGGTGGGCACCTGCGTGCCGCGCCGCGTGCCGGCGGCGGCTTCGCCGTGCATGCCGAATTGCCGGTGGTGCGACCATGATTCGAGTTCTGCTGGTCGACGACCAGCCACTCATCCGCAGCGGATTCCGCGCACTGCTCGAGATCGAGGACGATATCGAGGTCGTCGCCGAGGCGGCCGACGGGCGCGAAGGCGTCGACCTGGCCCGGCGGCACCTGCCCGATATCGCCCTCGTCGACATCCAGATGCCGATCGTCGACGGCATCGAAGCGACCCGCCGCATCGCGGCCGACCCGGCACTGGCCGCGGTGCACGTCGTCATCCTGACCAACTACGGCCTCGACGAATACGTCTTCGACGCACTGCGCGCGGGCGCGGCGGGCTTCCTCGTCAAGGACATCGAGCCCGAGGACTTCCTGCACGCGATCCGGGTGGCCGCCCGCGGCGACGCCCTGCTCGCTCCCTCGATCACCCGCCGCCTCATCGCCCGCTATGTCACCCAGCCACCGCACCCGCCTGTCACAGATTCGGCGCTGCACGAACTCACCACCCGCGAACGCGAAGCCGTCGCCCTGGCCGCCCACGGCCTGTCCAACGACGAGATCGCGGCGCACATGGTGATCAGCCCGCACACCGCCAAGACCCATATCAACCGCGCGATGACCAAACTCCACGCCCGCGACCGCGCCCAACTCGTCGTCGTCGCCTACGAATCCGGGTTGGTCACACCGCGGGCGCGACCGTGAGGGCGGCCGCTACCGTCCGATTCCCGGCACGAATCTGCCTGTCGTAGCGCAGTACTGGCGATAGTCGGCGCCGTGCACGCGCCCCAGGTATGGCTCCTCCACCACCCGGACCTGCACCTCGATCGTCACCAGCAGCAGGACGAACGCCGCCAGGGCGACGACATTCGGGATGATCAGCGCGATCCCCGCCGCGAAGACGAGCATCGCGGTGAAGATCGGGTTGCGGACCAGAGCGAACACGCCAGTGTGCACCAGAGCCGTCGTCTCACTGACATCGACGCCGATGCGCCAGGATTCGCCCATCTGGTTCTGGGCGACGAGGGTAGCGCCGATGCCGACGACGGCCAGCACGATGCCGATCAGCTGAATCGCTGTGGCGGTGAGGAATTCGATCGGCGCCAGGACATCGGTCAGCTGGAGCACCGCCCCGGCGAGGCCGACGACGATCGCCGCGACGAAGCCGATCCCGGCCAGCCACTCGAGCGAGCCGGGGCGGCCGCTGATGCCACGGAACCCGGTCGAGCCGGTCGTTCGATACTGCCGCCAGCTGCGCCAGCCGAATCCGAGCGCGCCGAAGATCACGTACAGGACCAGTGCCGTTGCCGCCATCGCTGTTCTCCCCTCATCCGTCACAGCAGTCGCGAGCACCGATCGGCGGTGTCGCACAACAGGTGTCGCCCCGCCAGGCATTGCGCCCTTCCTTGACCGCGATGACCGCGATCACCAGCGCGGCGATCGGGTCGGCCCACGACCAGCCGAGCAGCGCGTTGAGTACCAGCCCGACCAGCAGCACCGCCGACAGATAGGTGCACAGCATGGTCTGCTGGGAGTCGGCCACCGCCGATGACGACCCGAGTTCGCGGCCCGCCCGGCGTTGGGCGGTCGACAGCACCGGCATGATCACCAGACTCAGTGCCGCCAAGGCGATGCCGACCGGCGAGTGCCGCGCGTCGTCCGCGCCGGTCAGCGCCCGGATCGCGTCGACGGTGATATAGGCGGCCAGCGCGAAGAACGAGAACGCGATGATCCGCAGCGCGACCTTCTCCCGCGCGTGCGGATCCCGGCCGGCGAACTGCCACGCCACCGCCACCGCGGACGACACCTCGATCACCGAATCGAGCCCGAACCCGATCAACGCCGTCGAGGACACGCGCGCGCCTTCGGTCAGCGCGATGCTCGCCTCGACGACGTTGTAGGTGATCGTCGCCGCCACCAGCCATCGGATCCGGGTCGAGAGGACCCGGCGCCGATCCGGCAGCGGCAGCGGCACCCCGAGATCCGCCATCAGCAGCAGTCCTGCGTCGCGGCCGCCGGGCAGCAGGCCGGATCGACCGCGAGCACCAGCCCGACCAGGTCGTCGAGCGCACGCCCGATGCGGGGGTCGGCCAGTTCGTATCGGCTGCGCCTGCCCTCGGGCACGGCGACGACCAGGCCACAGCCGCGCAGGCAGGCCAGATGGTTCGACAGGATCTGCCGCGATACCCCGATCTGGTCGGCCAGGTCCGACGGATATCCGGGCGCGGAGCGCAGGCTCAACAGGATCCGCGTCCGGGTGGGGTCCGACAGCGCGTACCCGAATCGGGACAGGGCGTCGCCGTGCATCGCGGTGCTCATAGGTCGAATAATACAGCTCATTCTGTATTCAGAAAAGGATGTATCAATCCGACCCGACTCCACACCGGAACAGCCCTAGTCGCCCGGCTGCCGCAGCCCCACAACGAGAGCGATGACCAGCGCGAACGCCGCGAACGCCGTTCCGGTGCGCAGGAAGTGGAACAGATCCCAGCGGGTGAGGATCGCGGCGTAGTCGGCCGGCGCCCCGGCGGTCACCCACTCGTTGATCCGGTGATTGATCGGGACATTGCCCCAGCGGGTGATCAGGAACGAGGCGACCACCAGCACGGTGGCGACCGCGGCGACGACCCTGCGCCGACCGGCCGAGCGGACCGCGAGGGCCAGACAGCTCAGCGCGGCGGCGGCCATCGTGGCCTGCATGCTGATGCTGTTGTTGCGCATGAGTTCGGTATGGAATTCCAAGCGCAGTTGCAGCGGCACGCGATGGAAGGTCGGCACCAGATTGGCGGCACCGTAGCCGAAGGCCCCGGCGAGCAGACCGGTCGTGAACAGGGCGAGCGAGCGGACGAGCACGGATTCTCCTCCGCCGGTCACGCGGCCGTGATGGCGCGGGTGAGCTGATCGGCACGACGGAGTTTGCCGTCCGGGGTGAACTCACCGAACAGGAAGACCTCCGTGGCCACGGTCCCGGTGGTGCGCATCGTGGCGTGAATGGTCAGGCGGGCCGCCATCCGGGCACCGTCCGCGATCACCTCGTGCACCTCGAATCGATAGTCGCGCAGGTTCTTTCGCACCGGGCGCAGGTGCGCGATCAGCCGGTCGCGGTCGAGCCGGATCCCGTCGGCGATCTGGACCACCTCGGGTGCGTGGAACCGGTCGATAACCTCGGCGGGATCAGCGTCGGCATCGAGGGCCGCGGCGGTGAATTCGGTGAAGAAATCGGCGATGAACTGCTCGGGCGAGCGGGGCGATGCGGGGTCCATGACACTCCAGCCGTAGAATTCTTACAGAGATGTAAAGGTTAAGCGCGATCAGGCAACTTTGACAAGGGTGTAAGACTTTGACCGGACCACGGGAACCGAAGCGGCGCGCCGACGCCACCCGCAGCCGGGCGGCGGTCCTCGACGCCGCCACCCGCCTGCTCGCCACCCAGCCGGACGCCGGCATGGCCGCCATCGCCGCCGAGGCGGGCGTGACTCGGCAGACCGTCTACGCCCACTTCGCCTCGCGCGAGGACCTGATCAACGCGGTCGTCGACCGCACGACCAGCCGCGCCGCCGAGGCCATGCGGGCCGCGGATCTCGACAGCGGCCCGGCCACCGCCGCCCTGCTCCGCATGCTCGACGTGGGCTGGCAGTTCTTCCGCGTCTCCCCGCTGGCCCACCACGTCGGCGCGTTCGCCCGGCAACGCGACGAGGACCGCCAGCTCCCCATCAACGACCGCCTGCTCCGCTTGCTCACCCGCGGTCAGCACGTGGGCGAATTCACCGACGCGGTCACCCCGCAGTGGCTCGTCACGGCGATCGTCGCGGTCAGCCACGCGGCGGGCGACGAGGTCAGAGCGGGCCGGATGACCCTGCCGGCAGCACAGACGGTCTTGCGCGACAGCGTTCTCCGCCTCGTCGGCGCAAGCCTCGACACGCCGTAAAGCGGCCCGGCGGCAGTGGCATCACACCACAGCGACCGCGTCGAGGAGTTCGCGGGCCGCGGTGGCGGTCAGGGCGAGTCCGGCGGTGTGGGCGGTGGTGAACGCGGTGGCGCCGAGTCCGGTGCGGATCACGGCGGTGGCGCGGTCGATATCGGGTTCTTCGGCGGGCAGCAGGGGCATGCCGGTGCTGGTTCGCAGGGCTTGCGCGGCGCCGAGCAGACGTGCGGCGGTGTCGAATTCGCCGAGGGCGGCGGTGGCGGCGGCCGCGCCACCCAGGGCGAACGCGGCATCGCGGGGGGCGTCCATGCGCTGGGAGCCGTCGAAGGCGCGCAGATGTTCGGTCAGGCCCGCGGCGGGTTCGCCGCGCAGTTCCAGCAGATAGCCCAGTTCGACCTGGAGCATCGGCACGAACAGCGGGATCTCGTCCTCGCCGGCCGGGTCGGTGGCGGCATCGGCGAGCAGTGCGCGCAGCAGCCGCTCCGCCTCGTCGGGACGGCCGTCCCGGCGCGCGGTGAAGGCCAGCACGATCGAGGCGAACAACCGGCCCGCGCCGTCGCCCTGTTCGGCCGCGAGCACCATGGCCTGCTCGGCGAAGTCGCGGGCCGCGTCGAACTCGGTGTGCTGCATGGCGATCCAGCCGAGCCAGCACAGATGCGACGCGGCCTGCCCCCACAGCTCCAGCTCCCTGGCCAGCACCAGGGCTTCGCGATGGATCTCGGCGGCACCGGCCAGATCGCCGGTCAGCTCGGCCAACCCACCGAGCCATTCCGCGGCTTGTAGCCTGCCCCACCGATCGCCGAGCTCGGCGAACAACCGAGCGCCTTCGTTCGCGTAGCGGGCCAGGGCCGTCACGTCGGCCCGGCTGTGCGCGGATTTGGCCAAGGCCACCTGGATGGTCGCGACACTCCAGCGGTCGCCGAGGGCCCGGGACTCCGAAAGTAGCTCGCGCACCGAGGTTTCCAGGTCCTGGTCGGCACCCGCGTCCAGCGCCGAGATCAGCAAAACGACCTCGGCCCGCACCCGGACGGCCGGGTCGTCGAGTTCGGCGAGCCCCGCCGACACCTGCGCGCGGCGCGCGCTCGCCTCGGTGAAATCACCCTGCTGGAAGGCGGCGGTGAGCTGCCACGCCGCCACCGGTGCGCGGCGGCGCGCGGTGCCGCCCAGCGCGAGCGCCGCGTCGAACCAGCGGCGGGCCAGGCCGAGGCGCCCGCGCAGCAGCCAATACCACGCCAGCGCGTCGGTGAGCCCCAGCGCCGCGTCGGCGTCACCCTCGCGCAGCGAATCATCGAGCACCATCCGCAGATTCGCGTCTTCGCTGTCGAGCTGACACAACCATCGTTGCTGGTCGGCGCCGTAGAGTTCGGGCGCGGCGCGCTCGGCCAGCGCACGGTAGTACGTGTGGTGCGCCCGCCGCACCGCGGCGTCCTCCCCCGCCTCGGCCAGCCGGTCCAGGCTGAACGCGGCCACCGATTCGAGCAGCCGATATCGTCGCCCGCTCTGCTGGACCAGGGATCGGTCGACCAGCCGCGCGATCACATCGGCGACCATGGCGGGCGCGACCGGCGCCGCGTCGCCGCCGACCTCGGCGGCGCACACGGATTCGGCCGCTTCGAGGGTGCAACCGCCCGCGTGGACGGCCAAGCGGCGCAGCACGACTCGCTCGTCCTCGTCGAGCAGTCCCCAGCTCCAATCGATCATCGCCGCGAGGGTCTGCTGGCGCGGCGGCGCACCACGATGCCCGGTGGCCAGCAGCCGGAACCGGTCGTCGAGCCGGGCCACCATCTCGTGCACGCCGAGCGCACGGACCCTGGTCGCGGCCAGCTCCAGTGCCAGCGGGATGCCGTCGAGCCTGCGGCACAGGATGGCGACCGCGTCGGCGTTCGCCGCGTCGAGCGCGAATTCCCTGGCGCCCGCCTGCGCGCGAGTCACGAAGAGCCGCACCGCGTTCGATTCGGCGATCGCGGTCACATCGCTGCCCGGCGGCGGCACGGTGAGCGGTTCGACGGTGACGACGTCTTCGCCGGCCAGGCGCAGCTGTTCGCGGCTGGTCGCGAGGATGCGCAGCTCCGGGGACGCGCCGAGCAGGGCCTCGGTGAGGTCGGCCACCTGCTCGACGATGTGCTCGCAGTTGTCGAGCACCAGCAGGAGTTCCTGCTCGGCCAGCGCCTCGCCCAGCGCCGTCGCCGAGCCCGCACCATCCTCCAGGCGGACGCCGATGACCTGCGCCACGGTATCGGCGATGCGGTCGGCGTCGGTGGTGGCCGAGGCCAGCGGCGCGAGCTCGACGAGCCAGGTGCCGTGCGGATAGCGGTCGGCGCGGCCTGCCGCGGTCGCCGTGGCGAGGCGGGTCTTGCCGACACCGCCCGGACCGATCAGCGTGACCAGGCGCGAGTCGTCGACCGCCCGGCTCAGGGCGTCGAGATCGGCGGTCCGGCCGATCAATTCGGTGCGGGACGCGGGGATGTTCGTCGTACGCCTGCGGACGACGGCCCGCGGGCGGGTGACCACCAGGCCGGGGTCCTGACCGAGGATCGACCGGTGCAGGTCGACCAGTTCCGGGCTCGGGTCCAGCCCCAGTTCGTCGGCCAGCTGCCTGCGCAGGTCCGCGTAGCTGTCGAGCGCGTCGGCCTGCCTGCCCGCGCCGTACAGAGCGCGCAGCTGGGCCGCGCGCAGTCGTTCCCGCAGTGGGTGTTCGGCGACGAAGCGGGTGAGTTCACCGGCCACCTCGCCGTATTCGCCCTCGGCGAGCCGGGCCTCGGCCAGTTCCTCGACCGCGACCAGGCGCAGCTCTTCCAGCTGGGCGATGGCCGAGCGGGTGAACTCCGCGTCACGGAAGTCGTCGAAAGCCGTTCCGCGCCACAGTCCCAGCGCCTCGGTGAGCGTCGCGATCCGCCGACCGGCGTCGGTGTGGGTGCGGGCTTGCGCCAGCAGCGCGCGGAACCGCAGCGCGTCGACCGAGGTGGTGGCCAGGCGGTATCCGGGCGGGGGCGACACGACCAGATCGCGGCTGCCGGGTTCGGCGTCGTCGAGCGCGCGGCGCAGCTGCGAGGCCTTGGCGGCGAGGGTGCCGGCGGGATTGCCGGGCGGGTCCTCGCCCCAGATGTCGTCGATCAACCGGTCGGCCGACACCGGCTGACCGGCGGCCAGCAGCAGATCGGCCAGCAGGGCGCGAACCTTGGTCCCGGGGACCGGCACGACGTCGCCACCGTCGGTCCACACCGTCAACGGACCGAGCACACCGAAACGCATAACCCGCACCCTATCGGGTTCCGCGCGCACCGGAATCCGACCGTAAACAAACCGGAAGGCACCGGGCGCACTGTGGTCCCAACGAGATCGACACACCACAGGAGAACGACATGAAACTCACCGCCCTCGCCCTGATCGCCGGGATCGCCGCCACCGCGCTGCTCACCGCCTGCGGTGCCGACAAGGCCGACGCGCCCACCTCGCCCGGCGCCTACGCCGAGGTCAACGGCCTGCGCATGTACTACGAGCGCCACGGCGTCGCCACCGAGCAGCCGCCGCTGGTGCTGCTGCACGGCGCGCTGTCGGGCATCGGCACCGACTTCGCCGAGCTGATCCCCGAGCTGTCGAAGACCCGCGAGGTGATCGCGATCGAACAGCAGGCGCACGGCCGCACGGCCGATATCGACCGCCCGCTGCGGACACCGCAGATGGCCGAGGACACCGTCACGCTGCTCGATCAGCTCGGCATCCGGCGGATCGACCTGCTCGGCTACAGCATGGGCGCCGGCGTCGCGCTCGACATCACGCTGCGGCACCCGGCATTGGTGCGCAAGCAGGTCCTGCTGTCGGGCGGGCTCGGCGTCGAGGCCATGCACCCCGGGCTGATGGACGGGATGGACGAGCTGAAGCCCGAGCACCTGCACGGCTCGACCTTCCACACCGACTACCTGGCGAACGCGCCGCGACCGGAGGACTTCCCCCAGCTGGTGGCCAGGGTCGTCGATCACGACGTCAACGGCATGCCGTCGGTGTCGCCGGAGGCCGCCCGCACGATCGAGGCGCCGACGCTGACCGTGATCGGCGACTCCGACATCGTCCGGCCCGAGCACGCCGTCGAGATGTTCCGGCTCTTCGGCGGCGGCATCATGGGCGACACTCCCGCCGGGCTGCCCAACGCCCAGCTCGCGATCCTGCCCGGCACCTCCCACATCACCGCGCCGCATCGCCCCGAGCTGCTGCTGCCGATGATCCCCGCCTTCCTCGACGCCCCCACCAAGGACGCCTGATGCGCGAGCCGATGCGGGTGGCGCTGATCGTCGGGTCCACCCGCACAGGCCGTTTCGGCCCGCTGGTGGCCGACTGGTTCGCCGGTCGCCTCGCCCGCCGCCCCGAGCTGAGCCTCGACCGGATCGACCTGGCCACCGCCGATCTCCCCCACCAGCTCCCCGACCTCGACGACGAACGTCCGGACCCGGTGCGCGCGTTGGGTTCCCGGCTCGCGACCGCCGACGCCTTCGTCCTCGTCACCCCCGAATACAACCGCAGCTTCCCGGCCCCGGTGAAGAACGCGATCGACTGGTTCGACACCGAATGGGCCGCCAAGCCGGTCTGCGTCGTCACCTACTGCCGCGACAGCGAAGGCGGCCACGGCGCCGCCCAGCTGCGCCAGGTCTTCGGCGAACTCAACGCCGTCCCGATCCGCCGCACCGTCACCATCACCAGGGCCTGGCAACGCTTCGCCGTCGACGGCTCCTGGCCCCGTCGCGACCCCGAACTCGACGACACCGTCGAATGCACCCTCGACCAGCTCACCTGGTGGGCCACCGCCCTGCACACCGCCCGCACCACCACCCCCTTCGTGCCGTGACGGACACCTCGGACCGATGAGTTTTCTGGGCGCACGCCGTCTGTTCTGGCGAGACGCAACCAGCAGAGGAGTCGCCATGCCACCTCCCGTCCGACCGTCGCTCGAGCAGGTGGTCGCCGTCGGCGACGTCGACCTGTGCGTGACCGCCTTCGGAGACCGGCACCTGCCCCCGGTGCTGCTGCCGTGCACGTCGCGACTGTTCTGGGAGGACGCGTTCTGCGCGCGGCTGGCCGACGCGGGCCGGTTCGTCGTGCGCTACGACATCCGCGACACCGGCCGGTCGACCGCCTACCCGACCGGTTCCCCCGGCTACAGCCTCCGCGACCTGGTCGCCGACCTCATCGGACTGCTCGATGTCTTCGACCTGCCGCGGGCCCATCTGGTGGGCTTCTCCGTGGCCGGCTGGATCTGTCAGCTCGCCGCACTCGACCACCCCGACCGGGTCTCGGCACTGACCCTGATCAACACCCGCCCGACCGCACCCGGCCCCGCCGACCCGGACCTGCCCGAACACGCGGACCGAGTCATGGCGTTCTTCACCCGGACCCCGGCCCCGGACTGGTCCGACCGGACGGCGGTGATCGACTACCGCCTCGAACAGGCACGAGTACTGGCGGGCACCCACGGATTCGACGAACCGACGGCGCGGGAGCTGGCGACCCGGATGGTCGACCGCACCACCGACGTGGCCTCCAGCGTCCTCAACCTGGCCTACGTCGAGTCAGGCGACCGCTGGCGCGAGCGCCTGGGCGATATCACCGCGCCGACCCTCGTCGTCCACGGCACCGACGACCCCTTCTTCCCCTACGGCAACGGCCTGGCCATGGCCGGGGAGATCCCGGGCGCCGAGCTACTCACCCTGGACGGCATCGGCCACGACCTCCCGGCCGCCACCTGGGACCGGCTCCGCACCGCCTTGGCAGCTCAACTTCCAGACAGCTGACCGAGCTGCGGCGACGTCGGGTGGTCGACGGATCACCTGACGTCAGACCGCCATCGGCAACTCGACCGGATCACCGGCTTCCGCGGCCGCGCCGCGCACCACCGCGGCCAGCAGCCCGAGCAGGACGAACTGATCGCGCGGCAGCAGCAGTGCCTCCGGTGCCCAGTTGTGCACGAACCCGACCGCCAGTCCCGACGCGGGATCGACCCAACCACCGGAACCGACGAAACCGATATGCCCGAACGCATTTCGCGCACCCGGCACCGGCATGGAGTGATAGCCCAGCCGCCAGCCCATCGGCAGCAGCAGGTTGCGGTCGGGCAGCACGGATTGCAGCCGCGCCATGGCGCGCACCCGCTTCCGGGAGAACAGCGGCGATTCGGTCGCGATCGCGTTGTAGACGGCGGCCAGCGAGCGAGCGGTGAACACACCGTTCGCGCCGGGCAGTTCCCCCCGCAGAATGGCCGGGTCGGCGCCGTGGGCCAGGCGGTCGATGCCCTGGGTATAGATCGCCCGCAAGAAGCCGGCGCCGGGCACCGGGGTGCGCGAAGCGAACCGGATCATCATCTCGGCCTGGGGAATTCCGAACGGAGTGGTCGATCCGTGCGTCACCGCCACGGCGGTCGGCGTGCCGGGACCGGGGGCCCCGAGGTGCAGACCGTCCACCCCCAGCGGCTCGGCCAGCTCGGTGCGGTACAGCTCGCCCATGCTCTTGCCGGTCACCGCCCTGGCGATCCCGGCGATGATGGTTCCGTACGAAATCGCGTGGTAAGCGGGAATTCCGCGGAATCGGTCCGGCGCGGCGGCGGCGAGACGTTCCTCGATCAGCCGATGGTCGGCGAGTTCGTCAGCGGTATGGGCGAAGACGCCGATTCGCGACAGCCCGGCCCGATGGCTCATCGCCTCCGCGACGGTGATCTTCGCTTTTCCGTTCACGCCGAACTCCGGCCAGTACTCCGCGACCGGCGCCCGATAGTCCACCAGCCCGCGTTCGGCCAGCACATGCAGCACCGTCGAGGTGACACCCTTCGACGTCGAGTACGACAACGCCGCGGTGTTCTCCTGCCACGGCATCGCGCCCGTGGCGTCCGCGCACCCGCCCCACACGTCGACGACCCGCCGTCCGTGCTGGTACACCGCCAGCGCACCGCCACCTCGCCCACCGTCGAACAGCCGCCCGAACCGGTCGATGGCTTCCCGGAACTGGGGTGCGGCGCTCCCGCGAATCGCGGTGGTCGGCGGCCCCGGACGAGACGATGATCCAAGCATTAGAAAACCTCACATGTCACCATTGACAGACGAATCCCGGATCACCGTCCGCAATCAGTCGGAGTGTTTACGTTACCCGAGATCAACAGGCATTTCGAGGCCAGGATGCCCCTTCGATGCCCGACCGACCAGATTCCTCTCGAACGCCGAAATCCGCCGGAAGAATTTGTCTCCGCCGACGACGTCGCCCACCACGATGCCGGCCCCTCTACCGGCCTGCCGATCCCGGATCGCTCGCACTGACGTCACCTCGACCGTGCGACACCGAGACCCGCTGGTGGAAAAAATCTGTTGTGCCGGGTGTAGACATTCTCGATACAGGGATATACAGTCGGTGTCGTTCCGGTTGAGAGATCAGATGGCCGGGCAGGTGAACTGCCCGGGACGACAGTTCGACCGTCCCCTCCGGCGGAGAAGAGAATCCGGTGCACCCGGCCGGACCGCCGGAGGGGACGAAGACCGTGAACGGCAGGCAGTACCGCAGGTAGAACCGACGATCTTGGAGGTGGTGGCCACTGAGCAGTCATTTACCAGTCCCGCATCCCGGGAGAACTCGGATGCGGTGTCTCAGATCGGCCTCCCCGGCCGGTGCAGTGAAATCAATCCCTCAGTCGTAAATCCAAGGCCCCGGCGCCCAGCGCCGGGGCCTTCCGGCGTTGAACCCGAGAGGCCTCGTGCAGCACCCGAACATCGATCCCGCCGACGGCCCCAGCGCCGCGGACAAACTCGACGACGACACCTACCCCGCCTACAGCATGGGCCGCGCCGCGGAGATCCTCGGCGTCACCCAGGCGTTCCTGCGCGGCCTCGACGCCGCGCGGCTGCTGACCCCGCAACGCTCGGCGGGTGGGCACCGCCGCTACTCGCGCTATCAACTGCGCATCGCCGCGCGCGTGCGCGAACTCGTCGATGCCGGTAACGCGCTGGAGGCGTCGTGCCGGATCGTGATCCTCGAGGATCAGCTCGCCGAGGCCCAGCTCATCAACACCGACCTGCGGCGCGAACTCGACAACCGCGGCGAGGACTGACGGCCTGAGGCCGCGACCAGTCGTCGGCGGGTCAATTACCGCTGCGCTTACCCCGGGATACACCGAGGACTACAGCGAGACCCACCCCCAACAGCAGTATCGCGCCTCCCGCGAGGATCCATACGGGCACTCCGGTGGAGTCGTCTTCGGTCTCGGCCGCCGCCGACGGTGTGTCGACCGGCGCGGCGGTATCGGTGGCACCGGCGGCCGGGGTCGCCGCAGCGGTGAGTTCGAAGCTGTAACTGCCCTGAATGGGGTGACCGTCCGCGGACACCACCCGGAACCCGACCGTGTACTGCCCCGCCGCGCCGAGAGCGCGCAGATCGGTGGAGAGATCGCTTCCGTCGGCGCGCAGGTCGCCGCCTTCGTAGTGGGTGCCGTCGGGCCCGAGCACGGTCAGCGTGGCGAAACTCGACTGAATGGCTTCGCTGAAAGTCAGGGTGACGCGTGCCGGCGCGACGTCGATACGCGCACCGTCGGCGGGGTCACTGCCGGCGAGGGCAGCGTGGGCAGCGGCGGACCCCGCGGTCAGGGCGAGAGCGGCGAAGGCAGCGGCGAACAGGGTGGCGATACGAACCAGCGAGTGGGCGCCGGAACGAACCAGGGGACGACTCATATCGGCACAGTACCGAGCCTCACTCGTGCGGGAGCTCCCCCGTCACCCTGTGATCGGCCAGGTTGAGGAGGATTCGGTGGAGGCTCACCGTTGGACGGCGTGGTCTATGCACAGGCGAACCATCGGCAAAGTGTCGACGGGCGACCCCGTGGCCTGTTCGATCGTCGCGCGTAGTTTCGTCCATGCCTCGGGGTGGGCGCGGGCATAGCGGTCCAAGGTCGCAGCGGAGTCACTCTCCGTCATCGGGGTCGCGGTCGCCGACACATCACGTCGGCGAGCGATCCACAGCCCGATCTTCGGGTCTGCCAGCACGTTGCGGTACCACTGCGCGGTGGTCCCGAAGCCGGACACGACTACGAAACAGTCAGCCGAGGGTTGGTCGACCACCTCGAGCACCACATACCGTGCGACGCCGGAACGCCGTCCGGTGTGCCGCAGCATCAACAGCCGTCGCCCCAGCAGAAAGCCGAGGCCGACGCGGTACAGCCAGATAGGTGCACGCACCAGCCATCGGGTGCGTAGCGCCCACGCGCCGAGCTTCGTCCCCAGATCCGATCCGGTCATCATGTCCTCACCGATCTACGTCTCACAGTCCGCAGTCATCTGCTATCGATGATCGCATCCAGGAACTGCCTGGTCCGTGGGCTGGCGGGGTCGGTGAAGATCTCCTCGGGCGGACCCGATTCGATGACACGACCGCCATCGAACATCAGTACCCGATCCGACACCTTGCGGGCGAAACGCATTTCGTGGGTGACGCAGAGGAAGGTGATATCGGTGTCTGCGGCGATGTCAGCGAGCAGATGCAATACGCCGGTGACGAGTTCTGGGTCCAGTGCCGAGGTCACCTCGTCGAGCAGGAGAACTTTCGGTTCCATCGCCAGTGCCCGCGCGATCGCGACCCGTTGCTGCTGACCACCCGACAATTGCGACGGCGGGGCGTCGGCCTTGCCTGCCAATCCGACCAGTTCGAGCAGCTCCCTCGCCCGCTGGTAGGCCAGATCTTTCGGGATGCCCAGACTGCGCACCGGGCCCAGCGTGATGTTGCGCAGCACCGACATGTTGGGGAACAGGTTGAATTGCTGGAACACCATGCTGATCAGGCGGCGCATCTCGCGCAGGTGCGTTTCCCCTGCCGGGATCAGTGCGTCGCCGTCGCGTTCGTGGCTGAGGTACTCACCTGCCACTTCGATCGTTCCGCTGTCGGCCTTTTCCAGGGTCATCAGCATCCGCAGGATCGTTGTCTTGCCCGAGCCCGACGGACCGATCAGCGTGACGAACTCGCCTGGTGCGACAGCGAAGTCGAGATGATCCAGGCAGACGGTGGTGCCGAAACGCTTCTCGACATCGGTGAACCGGATCATCGGTTCAGGTACTTGCGACACGCTTCTCCAGTTTTCGAATCAGCACCGAGCAGGGATAGCTCAGCGCGAGGAACGTCAGTCCGACCGCGAACCAGGCCTCGGGACCGGCTCCGCCGACGTCGGCGGCATAAACCGTCTTCACCTGATAGACCATGTCCAAGATGACGATCGCCGAGAGCAGGGGAACTTCCTTGAACATCGCGATGGTGTAGTTGCCCAGCGCTGGAACGACACGCGGCACGGCTTGAGGGATGATCACGTCGGTCCACGCCCGCCGACGGGGCAGGTTCAGCGCGACGGTCGCTTCCCACTGCGCGACCGGCACCGCGTCGATGCCCGCGCGGAACACCTCAGCCGTGTAGCAGGCGTAATGCACCCCCAAAGCAGTGACGCCGACGACCATGCGCTGAGCATCCACCGGCAGCCCACCCAGCAGTTCGGGCCGCACCACCCAGTAGAGGAAGAAGATCTGCACCAGCAATGGCGTACTGCGGACGAACTCGATGAATAACCAGACCAGCTGACTCAGCACCGGTATTCCGGATCGGCGGATCATCGCGAAGACCAAGCCCACCACGTAGGCCACCAGCGATCCGAGGATCGTGTACTCGATCGTGACCAGGAGCCCCTCCCAGATGAACGGGAAGGCATCGAAGAATCGTTGCCACCGCCACTTCTCCATCACGTCACCAGACCCGCTGGTGCGATGCGTCGACCCCACCGCACCGGCCGGCCCGCCCGGCGAGCCGCGATCTGTTCCAGCACCCGCATCAACACGGTGATGACGAGCGCGATCAGCAAATACGCCACCAGCTCGATCAGGTAGATCAGGCCCAGCTCGCGGGAGAACGCGGGCACCGCTCGCAACTCGTCCGCCTTCTTGAAGATCTCGGGCACGGCGATGAAACTCAGCAGCGCGGTGCCCTTCAGCAACTGGATGAACAGGTTGTTGAAGGAAGGCAGCATTTCCACGACCGCCTGGGGCAGCACGATCCGCCACAGGCGCTGCCGCGGTGACAGATTCACCGCGATGGCGGCCTCCACCTGTCCCGCCGGCACGGACCGGATCGCACCGCGAACGATCTCGGCACCGTAGGCGCCGTGGTTGAGGCCCAGCACGATGATGCCGATCACCAACAACCCGCGATCAGTCGCGCCCAGTGATACCCCCAGAAAGATCGGAAGAGCGACCGCGAAGAAGAACAGCTGAACCACCTCGGAGCTACCCCGCAGCGACTCGACGTATATCCGCGCCAGTACACGTGGCAGGCGGTGCGGCGACAACAATGCGATGCCGGCGACCGACGACAGCACGATTGTCAGCGCGATTCCACCGACGGTGGCCCACACGGTGAACGGCAGTCCGTCCAGAACCCGTTCGACGTAGGTCGGGAAGTTGTCCGAAACCACGGGTCAGGCGGTGCAATACTGCTCGGTGGTCGAGGTAGGGTCTGGCTCGTTCGCCGCGGTGAGGCCGAACGGTTCCACCAGCTTCAGCCACTCGCCGCTCTCGTGCAGCGCGCGCAACTCGCGGTTGAAATCCTCCCGGAACTCCGTGTCGTCGAGCCGGAAGTTGAACGTGCCTACCGCGGGCTTGTCCCCGAACTGGAACGACGGTGCGGTCGCCAGTCTCGCCTCGGGATTCTGCCGAACCAGCCACGCACTGGTGACATCGAGCAAGGCTGCGCCGTAGACGTCGCCCGCCTCGACCGCTCGCAGAATATCGTCCTGCTTCGCCATGGGCTCGATCAGCCCGCTCGGCACACCGGCGGACTCGGCGTACCCGTTCTCCACCGCGCCACCCAAGGTCGCGATTCGGACGTTCTCGCGGGTGATGTCTTCGAAGCGATTGATCGCGCGCGGATTGCCCTCCGGCACCAGGAAGGCCGACCCGACCTGGTAGTCGGGAATGGCGAACGCCGAACTCTCGCATCGCTTCGGGTTGATGAACATCCCCGCGGCGACGAATCCGTAGTTCTTGGCGCGTACTCCGTCGATGAGCCCGTCGAAGTCGGTGACGACGCCTTCGATCTTGTCGATTCCGAGTTTACCGAGCACCGCGCGCGCCACTGTCGGGGCGTAGCCGGTGAGTTCGCCATCGGGACCGAGGTAAGCCCACGGTGCTTCGTTGGCGAAACCGACCTTGATCGATCCGGAAGCCTTCGCCTCGGCATAGGTCACCGCCGCGGGTTCGCCGTCATCGCCGAGGCCGCAGCCGGCGGTGGCCAGTGCCAATGCCGCCGCGACAACCGTCGCGCCCCAGCGGAAACGACGGCCCGATTTCCGCACACCGATTCGCAAGATCCGACCACCCTGTTCGTTCCTGGTCGACTGCCGACCGAGTCCGGACAGAGTCGCTGGCCGATATTGAGATCCTCCGAATGGCTGTTTTGCGATCGTGTGACGATCGAACGATCTGACGTCGGCACGCCGTACCGGGCATGGCACGCCACCGAACTTCACGCCCGTCACCCGCCGACCGGGGAGGTCGGGACCATCTCCGTTTGCCATCGGCACCGCCTTGCGGCATCTTTTGCGGTAGGTGCGCCGGGAAGTCTGGTCGGCAACCCGGCTCGAGCCTCTCGAACCGGGAATTTCGCTGACGACTGGTACCAACCACTCGATGTTCGACGATCTCAGATCGCGCGAGGTACATCGATCTCAGGAGGATCCCCGATGACCATGCACCTGTTGATCGTCGAGGACGACACCCGAGTCCGCACATCTCTTCGGTTGGCGATGGAAGACGAAGGCTATTCGGTCGGTGAAGCCGAAGGGACCGAAGCGGCCCTGGACGCCGTGCGCACGCACGGCGTACCCGATGTGATGCTGGTCGATCTGATGCTGGGCGGGTTGGACGGATACACCTGTATCCGCGAGATCCGCCGCGATCACGACGTACCGATCATCGTGGTCAGCGCGCGCGACGACACCCACGACGTCGTCGCTGCCTTGGAGTCCGGCGCCGACGACTTCGTCACCAAGCCGTTCGAAGTCAAAGAACTCACCGCACGGATCCGTGCGCTGCGCAGGCGGGCGAGAGCCACGGTGGTCGAACGCGAAGTCACCGAACTCGTCCTCGACGCATCGCCGGAGCATCGACTGGTGCTCTGTCCGGAACGTGGATCGCTGCGGCTCTCGGGCGAGGAAGTGCACCTCACGCTCACCGAGTTCCGCTTGTTGTGCGAGCTCGCCCAGAACGACAGCCTGGTCCTGACCAGGCAGATGCTGCTCGACAAGATCTGGGACCGCGGCTACTTCGGTGACGAACGCATCGTCGACGTGCACGTGCGACGGCTGCGGACCAAAGTCGAACGAGACCCCGCCGATCCGAGCCTGATCGTGACGGTGCGCGGCCTGGGCTATCGCCTCGATGTCCAATCCTGACCACGTTCGGCATCGGCTGCTCACTCGGCTTCGCGGACTACGCGGGCGGGTCATGGTTGCCTTCATCCTCAGCGCGAGCCTGGTCACCCTCGTACTCGTCGTATCGGTCTACGCGATCAGCGCCGACTACATGCAATCGCAGCGCGAACGCACCGTCGATCGCGCTGTCGGCGTCCACGCGGAGCTGCTGCGGTGGCGACTCGACGACCCACACGTCACCGGTGAGCAGGCGTTGGCGGGGCTGAATCTGTCGACCGGAACCATCGCGATGTTGCGGTGGGATTCGCGCTGGTCGATCGTCGACGCCGATGATGGCCTCCCGGTGGTGCCGCCACCGGTGTTCGACACCGACCAGGGCGGCAGCGCGGCGGTGCGGGTGACGATCAGCGGCCAGCCCTATCTCCGGGCATCAGCGGCGATCGACGGCCGCGGTGATGCCATCCTCTACGAGTTCGCCCCCCTGCTCGAACTCGAGTCGACTCTGCGGATGCTGCGCACCATTCTCGTCGCCTGCACGGTGGTTGCCCTCGGTATCGGTGCTGCGCTGGGCGGTTGGGCCGCGCACCACGCGTTGAGTCCACTGCGTCAGGTGGCCAGGACCGCCTCGCGGATCGCGTCCGGGGAGCACGAGCTGCGCCTGGCTCCCTCCGACGACCAGGATCTGTCGACCACCGTCGATTCGTTCAATGCCATGGTCGATTCACTGCAACGCAGGATCGAGCGCGAACGCCGCCTCGTCTCCGACCTCAGCCACGAACTCCGGACCCCGCTGACGACCCTCACGACCGCTGCCACCGTGCTGGCTGGGCATCGTGACGAACTCTCCGAACGTCCCAGAACCGCGCTCGGCCTGCTCGTCGAGGAAACCACTTACCTGCGAGGACTCCTCGACGACATGCTCGCGCTGGCCCGCGCAGAGGCCGGAATTCACCGATCGGACCTCGCTCCCCTGTCGGTATCCGAGCTGATGACCCAAATCATGTCGGTCCATGCCGTCGTACCCGACGTGCTCCGAACACCTGATCCCGGGATGGTTCGCGCCAGACGCCTCGAGCTCGAGCGTGCGATCGTGAACCTCCTGGTCAACGCCGACCGCCATGGCGGCGGCGTCACCCGCGTGACGGTCGACCGCGAAGGCGCCGACATCCTGATCACCGTCGACGACGCGGGCCCAGGTGTTCCCCCAGCCGACCGCGAACGGATCTTCGGCCGGTTCGTCACCGCATCGCGAAATACCGCAGGCACCGGCATCGGGCTCGCTTTGGTCGCCGAAACCGTCATCGGACATCGCGGGCACATCTGCTGTGACGAACGGCCCGGCGGTGGCGCACGCTTCATCATGACGTTGCCCGCACTTGATCACGTTTCGTCATGAGATCGCAAAGTAACCGATCGAGCGGCTGCAACAGGACACTGCCACCCTCTGTGCGTGTCGCATGCCCAGCACCGCAGAGTGTGTCGCGCCGCGACGCGTCACCGCCCGGCCAGGACACGATGAGGGTCACGTCCGCCGGTCAGGAAGGACGCAGCGAGGGCACTGCGCACATCGCGATCATCGGGACCGAGTCGTCGTCCGAACGGTCGGTTCCGGAGGAGGACGTGCCGCCGCGTCGTCTCGACAGTGTTGTCGAGCGCTCGGCGACCGACACATCGACCGCGTCGCACAGCGCTCGGTCCCGGTGATCGCTTCGCAGGACGCCGATCCCCACGGCGCACGGATGGTCCGCATCCGACTGCGGTTTCCGCAGGGCGGCGTCGCACTCGACTACCGGACTACCGCCGCCATCGCGGAGCGGGTAGCGGCCGAACTCGGTCGCTACGGAATCCTCGTGACTGTCGACGGCAACGTCACGGCCGCACTGCGTGATCTGCCGACCGACGACATATGGTCGGCCTGACGCGCAACGACCACGGGCCCGGCGCTGGTGCGCCGGGCCCGTGGTAGGGCAATCTCAGCCGATGCTGAACGGCTGCCCCCAGAGGGTGACCACCGAATTCACGTTCTCGGTCGACACTTTCACCTTGACGAAGGCCCGCGCCTGCGCGTAGCCGGCGCAGCCGCTCAGACCGATGGTCGAGTCGGCCCACGTCACCGAGCCACTCGTGCCACTGAACTTGATCCGCTTCTGGTGGCTCTCACTGCCGAATGCGTCGGCTTCCTCGAGATCGAGCAGGTAGAACGAGGTCGCCTGGCCGGGACCCAGCGTCAGATCCGCACCGCTCTTGGCACCGACACTGACCTTCTCCCCGTCCCAGCTGCTCGCGCCGTCGACGCCGCCGCTGGCCGCGCCGCCGTCGATATTGACCTGGCACCCGACGACGTAACCCGGGTAGATCTTGCCGCCCTTGGCGTTGGGGCCCGAGAGCTCCACCTGTGCGCTGCCCGAAACCCAGGTGTTGCGGTGCACGGGAGTCGCGCCCATCGAAGGGCTGATCATCGCGGATTCGCCGACGAGGCGAACGGTGACGACGGTGCCGTCGGACAGCGTTTTGACGATCTCACCACCGGGCAGCGGCACGAAGGTATCGGCATCGGCGGCGCCGGCCGACAGCAGCCCGAGCGTCAGCGCCGCAGCTCCGACTACTCCGGCCGCGGTGCGGGTCGGCTTCATGCGGTCGATCATGTTATTCATCCTCGGATCGATTCTGGGTGTCTGCCGGGTCAGCCGATGCTGAACGGCGCGCCGTACAGGCTGGTCTTGGAGTAGTGGTCGCCGATGATTTCCACGACCGTGTAGGCGCGGGCCTGCGCATACCCGGCGCACCCCTGGATTTCGAGCTCGACATCCTGGTACTCGAGTGAGTAGACACCGGCCTTCTTGATGTCCTTGGCGTCGATCTGGACGAACTTGACCTCGCCGGGCCCCAACTTCAGACCGGCCGAACCGCCGACTTTGAAGCCGGACATGTCGATTCCGCCCGAGATGCCGGCTTTGATCGCGTCGTCACCGATGGACACCTGACAGCCGACGATGTAGCCGGTGTTGACCTGCGAGGCGCCATGGGTCGAGGAGTTGTTCGAGCCGGGACGGTTGGAGGGACCGTTGCTCGGGCCGGGGTCGCCTTGCGGCGTGGTGGTGACATCGGCGGTGACATTGCCGGAGACCCAGGCGACTCGCCCGGCGCCGTTGGCGGCCATCGACGGCGAGATCACGGCGTGTTCGCCGGTGCGCGTCAGCGTGACCCCGGGGCCGGTGCGCTGTCCGTCGGGCAGTGGAACGAACGCGTCGGCACCGGCAGTCCCGGCAACCATGGCGCCTGCTGCGAGTGCCGCGACGCAGGTACCGGCGGCACGCATGCCGACACCGTGGATACGGTTGATTCTCATTCTTCCCCTCATCAGGTTCGAGCACATGCCCCGACGGCGGCCACTGGTCGACCTGTTCGGGGCTCCGCAGAGCTTGCCGCTGACGCGTGGCGCGCATTGAACCGTGCCGCAGCGCCGTGATGAAGGTCCAGAAACGGGAGGTTGGACGGCCTTTTTCAGTGACGTAACAACGCCTGTAACACATTCGTCATACTCGATCGGGGTTCCGAGGAGAGGCGAATCGAGCGTCTGCCTGCACGGTGGTCTGGACTTGCGCCGGCACCTGAGTCCGGTGACCTACCTCGCTTGCGACGCCGCCCGACTCACCGCCGAATGTCAATTTGCGGCAGATGATCAGGTCGATCCCAGCTCACATGAAGCCGTCCAGGCCAGCAGCTAGCGCGTGTGCGAGCGCCAGCGCGTTGGATTCCAGGTCCGACTCCTGATGTGGTGTCGCGTTGTCCCGGTATGTCTTGTTCAGCACGACATGCAGTGTCGCGTTACCGACTAAGAAGTCGACTGTGTGGCGGCGCGCGGATCGACACTGTCGGCCGGGTGTTGTCTGCCGTCCTCGGTGTACGCGCTGTAACAGGTCAGCACCTCGGCGGATTCTTGCTCAGGACGCTCGCTACGAAACTCGATCTTCGGGTCGTAGAGGGTGCCGGCAAATCTCGACACCGTGTCCTTGCCGACGGTCTGAACCTGCACACAGTCAGCGGGCGGACTATTGAAGGGCGCTGCCGCATTCTCCGGCGTCGCTGTTCCACAACCCACTACGATCAGGCAGCCCGACGGTGCCACGACCAGCGTGCGCAACCAGGTCACAGCGCGGCCCGCCGGACAAGATCACGATCACCGCTGGTTTCTGCCTTCTCCCTGCCGGATTCGTACTGTGCGAGGCCGGCCGCCGTCGAGTTCACACTCCTTGTCGCGTTGGTGTAGGCCGTCGTGCAGTACCCGCCCAGATCATTGAGGTAGCCGGCGATCATTGAAATGAGTGAGTTGTTCGAGCGCATCATGTAGCCAGCCTGTCGTAGTGGCCCTGGACCGCTACTATCGCGGGCCCCGACGACCTGTCGCCCGTCGGCACGACGTATATCGAATCTTGGACGATCTGCATCGAACCCGCGAGCCGGCTCGGCCCGCAGCGATCTTGCAGGCGCCCCGCTGTCGAAACGGTTGCGCAACAGGCGATTTTACGGCATCCTTACGGGCAGGTGAGCCGGGAAGTCTGGTCGGCATCTCGAATTCGTTCGGGATTCGTTCGACGTGGGGAGACTTCTGTGCATAGTTTATGTTCGGCGCCTTTGTCGGTGACGGCTTTGCCGTCGCGTGAGTGAGTTCCTTACCGCGATCCTGACCTTTCCCACCGCGCTGTTCACGTTTGCGCTGCTCGTTGTCGTGGGCTTCTGGCTGCTTGTGCTCAGCGGCGGCGTCGAACAGGACCTGCTCGACGGCACGGAATCCAGTTCCGTCGTCGGCGCTTCGGATGCACTCGGGCTCAATGGTGTGTCCGTGCCGATCGCGGTGACGGGTGTTGTCACGGTGTCGTGGTTCACCAGTCTGATCGGGATGGTGCTCGTCGGGGCACTCGGGGTGTCCGGGGTGCCGTCGATTCTGGCTGGGTTCGTGGTCCTGATCGGCTCGGTCATCGCCGCCGTCGCGGCGACCCGGATCGTGGTGATACCACTACGGCGCTTCTTCGGCGCCGGCATTGAGCAGTCGCGACACGACTTCGTCGGCCGGGTGTGCGTGGTGCGCACCGGCCGCGTCGATACCGAGTTCGGCCAGGCCGAACTGACTTCCACCGACGGATCGTCGGCAATCATCCAGGTCCGGCAGAGCGCCACGCATGCCGCGATCACTCCCCTGACGCAAGGGGATTCCGCCGTCGTCTTCGACTACGACCCGGCCACCGAGATCTTCTGGGTGGCCGCATGGGAGGGGAACTGATGTCCACCATCGCTATCGGGATCGGGGTACTGCTCGCGGTACTGCTGATCGCCGGACTTGCCGGGCTGTTGCTGGTGAGCCGGCTGTTCAAGAAGGTCAGCCAGGGGCGTGCGCTGATCATTTCGAAGATGCGCAGAGTCGATGTCACCTTCACCGGCGCGGTCGTGCTGCCGGTACTGCACAAGGCCGAGATCATGGACATCTCGGTCAAGACCATCGAGATCGCCCGGGTCGGGCGCGACGGGTTGATCTGCCGCGACAATATCCGCGCCGACATCAGGATCACCTTCTTCGTGCGGGTCAACAAGACCGTGGAGGACGTGATCAAGGTGGCGCAGGCGATCGGCACCGCCAGGGCCAGCGACCAGGCCACCCTGCAGGAGTTGTTCAGCGCCAAATTCTCCGAGGCGCTCAAGACCGTCGGCAAGCATCTGGACTTCACCGACCTCTACACCCATCGCAACGAGTTTCGCGACCGCATCATGGCGGTCATCGGCACCGATCTCAACGGCTACAGCCTCGAAGACGCCGCCATCGACTACCTCGAGCAGACCCCGCTGATCCAGCTCGACAGCCAGAACATCCTCGACGCCCAGGGCATTCGCAAGATCACCGAGCTCACCGCGATCGAGCACGTGCGCACCAACGAATTCCGCCGCCACGAGGAGAAGGAGATCACCCGCCAGAACGTGGAAGCACGCGAAGCCGTCCTCGAACTCGAACGTCAGCAGGCCGACGCCGAGAACCGGCAGCGCCGGGAGGTCGAAACGCTGCGGGCCAGAGAAGAAGCCGAGATCTTGCGCGTGCAGGCCGAGGAACGGCTCAAGGCGCAGACCGCGGCGATGCGCACCGAGGAAGCCCTCGGTGTCCAGGCCCAGAACAAGGACCGGGAGATCGCTGTCGCGGAGAAGAACCGCGAGCGGGTGATCGCGATCGAGTCCGAGCGTATCGAGAAGGACCGCCAGCTCGAGGTGGCCGGCCGGGATCGGGCGGTCTCGCTCGCCCACATGGCCAACGAGCGCGAGCTCGAAACCGAACGCCGCACTGTCGCCGAGGTGGTACGCGAGCGGATCGCTGTCGACAAAACCGTCGCCGAGCAGGAAGAGCAGATCAACCGGCTGCGCGCGGTGGAGGCCGCCGAACGAGACCGCCAGGCCATCGTCATCCGGGCCGAAGCCGACGCCCAAGAACACCTGGTCAAAGACATCAAGGCCGCAGAAGCCGCCGAGGCGGCGGCGAAGTTCCGCGCCAAGGAGTCGATGACACTGGCCGAGGCAGAGGTCGCCGCCGCGGAACTGCAGGCCAAGGCCAAGATCCGGCTCGCCGAGGCCACCCAGGCCGAAGCCGCGGCACCGGGCCTGGGCCAGGCGCAGGTGCGGGAGCGCGAGGCCGAGGCGATCGAGAAGGTCGGACTCGCCGAAGCCGCGGTGCTGCGCGAGATGAATCTCGCCGAAGCGGACGGGCTGCGCGACAAGCTCAAGGGCGAGGCCGAAGGCCTGCACGAGAAAGCCGCGGCCATGGCCGTTCTCGACGACGCAACCCGCGAGCACGAAGAGTTCCGGCTCCGCCTGCAAATGCAGAAGGACGTGGAACTGGCGACCGTACAGGCACATCGCGACGTCGCCCAGGCGCAAGCCGACGTGCTGGCCACCGGCCTGCAGCAGGCCAAGATCGACATCGTCGGCGGGGAGTCGATGTTCCTGGATCGGCTCGTCGGCTCGATCGGTCTCGGCAAGGGCCTGGACCGGCTCCTGCACTCCGACACCGGAACCGCGGCCTCGGCCGTGGTCGGCTCGTTGCTGGCACGCAACGGCTCGAGCCCGGACAAGGGCGACCAGGCCGTGGCGCACGACCTGCTGCTGGACAAGTGAGCGCGCCGCACACGCGGCACCGGGACTCGGTAGGCGCCACCCTCGACGGTGGCACCTACGAGGTGCTGCGCACTCGCCTGCACGAGCAAGCCGACGCGTTGGCCCAGCGCTGCGAAGACCTCAACGCTCGCCGGATCGACAGTTTCGGCGGTATCGAACTGTCGCTGGCCGGAACCGAACACATCCGCACCGAACACAACTGTGTACCCCGCGACATCGTCGCGGTCGGTGACGGACGGATGCTGTTCGGCTACAACGGCATCCCCGGTCTGAAGCCGCACACCGAGATCGGCGACGTCTTCGCCGCCCACCGCCTCCACCGCGACGGCACCGACATCGGCTTCACCGCCGCCGAACCGCCGGGCCTGCTCGACGACCCACGGTTCCAGCGCGACTTCGCCGAGCTCTACCGGTACTACACCCACGCTCGCCTGCTCCAGCTGCGCACCGTGGAAGGGCGCGTGCTGGCCGTTTTCCAGACCGGACAGCGCGTCGACGACATCAAGGTCCTGCGGTGGGGCATCGACGCGACCGGTGCCGTGGAATACCTGGACGGCCGCGGCGAGCGCGACCACGTGTTTCCGCCGGCCTACGAGTTCGACTGGGTCGAGACCACCCGTGACGACCAGGTGGCGGGGGCTCACCCGCACCTGTCGATCCTGGGCAAGGTGTTCGTGGAAACCCTCGGCGGCACGCTCACGGTGAAGGTGGACAACAACACCGAGACCGGAGCCGGGATCTACACCGAACCGGTCGACGAACCGCTGCAGAGCCTGGCCGACGCCGACGTCCACTACGCCCGGATCGGCGCGCTGATCCTGCTGCGCATCCGCCCCTACAACGAAACAGCCTGGCGGCATCTGGTCTTCAACACCAGGACCCGCACCGTGGTTCGTCTCGACGGGATCGGGCTGTCGTGTCGCCTGCTGCCCGAGGAGCACGGGATCGTCTTCCCCGGCGGCTACTACCTCGAGACCGGAATCCACAAGACCTTCGACGCCGCCGTCGACGATCTGGAGTACGAACGCACGGTGCGCGCCGCCAACGGCGAAGACGTGCTCTACGTCTTCCACGCGCGCGCCGATGGCCGCACCTTGCTGCTGCCCTACAACATCATTCGCAAACAGATCACCACGGCGATCACCTGCCACGGATACTCGCTGTTCGACGACGGCACGATGGTGGTGTTCCGCGCGCTCACCGACGAACCGACCCGGGTCCACACCATGCAGGTGTGGCAGACACCGTTCGTCTCCGACACCCACGAGGCCGCCCGCACCGCCGGCAGTGGGCCGCTGGCCAGGATCGGTAACGCCGAACTGGTGCGCGGCCTGTCGGATTGTCTGTCGGTGACGCGCATCGTCGCCGACATGGCACCCACCGCAACGGTATTCGAAGCGATCATCGCAGCCTGCGATCGAACTACCGATCACCACCATTGGCTCGCCGACGACGAGCTCGGCGGGCTCGCCACGGCGCTGACCGCACTACGCGGCACCGCCGAACAAGTCATCGAAGAATTCGAAAAGGTCAGCGCCAGAACAGCACAGGCCGACGCCGACGTTGCGGCGGCCGCCGAGCAGATCGCCACGCTGGTGCGCACCGCGGGCGGGCACACCAGCGCACAGGGCTGGGTCGAGGAACTCACCGCGTTGCATCGCGCGGCCGGCCGGATCGAGACCCTGCGCGAGATGCGCTACGCCGACACCAGCAGGCTCGACGACCTGGCGGCGACCGTGGCGTCGACGCTCGACACCGCCGGGCGCGGCTGCGTCGAGTTCCTCGCCGAGCCGCACGCGTTCGACGACTATCTGCACGCCATCGACGACACCGTCGGGCGCACGCTGACCGTCGACACCGTCGCCGAGGCCGCACCGATCCGAAGCTGGTTGAGCGAACAGACCGACGCTCTGCAGACCGTCGTGGAGGTCGTGACCGGACTCGACGTGGGTGATGCGACCCTGCGCATCGGGATCCTCGAGCGCGTCGCCACCGTACTGGCCGCCGCCAACCGAGCCAGGGCCAGCCTCGAAGCCCACCTCACCGACCTGGCCGCGGCCGAAGGACGCGCCGAATTCGCCGCCGAGCACGCACTGCTCGGCCAAGCCGTCACCAACGCGCTCGCCGTGTCCGACACACCACAAGCGTGCGACGACCAGGTAGCGAAATTGCTGCTGACCGTCGAGCGCCTCGAGTCCCGTTTCGGTGCGTTCGACGACTTCGCCGAACGGATCGCCGGCAGCCGGGACGATATCTACGAGGCGTTCGCCACCCGCAAACAGACCCTGCTCGACGAACGTTCACAGCGGGCACGCCGGCTGCTCGATTCCGCGCGGCGCACGCTGTCGAGCGTTGCACGCCGAAGCCAGGCGTTGACCTCCGCAGAGGAGGTCAACGCCTACTTCGCCACCGATCCGATGGTGGCCCGGCTCCGCGCGACGATCACCGAGCTGCGCACCGCAGGCGAGGTGGTTGCTGCCGAGGAACTCGGCGGCCGGATCACCGTGGTGCGCCAAGAGGCGACTCGCGTCCTGCGTGACCGCCAGGACCTGTATGCCGATGGCGGGGCAACGATCCGGCTGGGCAGGCATCGGTTCGCGGTCACCACTGCGGCTCTCGAGCTCGCCGTGGTTCCGCACGAGGGTTCGCTGGTCTTCACGATCAGCGGCACCGACTACCGGGCTCCGGTGCCCGACAGCGCATTCGGCGCCGACACCGCCGCGCTCTGGTCACAACTGCTGGTCTCGGAGTCGCCGGGGATGTACCGCGGCGAGTATCTGGCGATCTCGATTCTGACCGACGCCCGAGCCCGCGCCGGGATCGAGGACCTCCACGATGCCGCCGCCGCGGGCAAACTCGACAATCTCGTGCGGGACGTGGCGCGACAGCGCTACGACGAGGGCTATCAGCTCGGGGTGCACGACCACGACGCCACAGCGATCCTGACGGCCCTGCTCGACATGTACCCCGCTGCGGGACTGCTCCGCTATCGCCCGGCCGACCGGGCGATAGCGCAGATGTGGTGGCAATTCGGTGCCCACGGCTGGCAGCCCCACGACGAGCAGACCCGCCTGCGGTGGAGCGCCCGGATCCGCTCGACCGACCGGGCGGCGACCCTGTTCTCCGATCCTTCCGCCCGGGTGCGGGTGATCGAGGAACTCACCGGGGCCATCACAGGATTCGCCAGCCGCCTCGGGGACACCGATGCCGAGCCGCGGCTGGCCGCTACCTACCTGTTCCATGAGATCGCTACCGAACCAGCAGGTTTCGTCACCGCTGCCACGGCGAGGACGTTCCTCACCGCGTTCGGCCGTCGGCTCGAGGCCGCGCAGTCCAGCGCCTTCGACGAGTTCCGTCGTGACGTGGACAGCCTCGGCGCCGACTTGCCGCAGCGGTATCACCTGATCAACACCTGGTTGGCGGCGTTCGCCGAAAAATGTTGTGACGATGAACAGCTCGACCTGCTGCCCGAAGCCGTGGCGATCGAAGTGTGTGGCGCCGAACTATCCCGCTACGAGTGCGCTGCCGATCTTTCGGTGACCGTCGACGGTCTGCTCGGCGAACATCCCCGCATCGCCGGGCGCTCCTTGCCGGTCCGGCTGGACGAGCTCACCACGCGTGGCTATCAGTTCAGCACCGACACGATGCCGGCGTTCCGTACCCACGTCCGCCGACGCAACGAACTCCTGGCGGCCGAGCGTGAGCGGTTACGCCTGGACGACTACAAGCCCGCCGTGATGAGCGGTTTCGTCCGCAACCGGCTGCTCGACGAGGTCTACTTGCCGTTGATCGGTGACAATCTGGCCCGCCAGCTCGGCACGCCGGAGGACACCGGCACTGCGGTGCAGTCCGGACTGCTGCTGCTGATCTCACCGCCGGGCTACGGAAAGACGACCTTGATGGAGTACGTCGCCTCCCGGCTCGGACTGATCTTCGTCAAGGTCGACGGACCGGCACTCGGTGCCGATGTGCGCTCCCTCGATCCGGCCGCGGCACCGAACGCCACCGCTCGCCAGGAAGTCGAGAAGCTCAATTTCGCGCTGGCACTGGGCAACAACGTGCTGCTCTACCTCGACGATATCCAGCACACCTCGCCGGAACTGCTGCAGAAGTTCATTTCACTGTGCGACGCGCAACGCCGCATCGACGGCGTATGGGAGGGCCGGTCACGCACCTACGATCTGCGCGGCAAGCGGTTCGCGGTATGCATGGCCGGCAACCCCTACACCGAGCAGGGCAAACGATTCCGGATCCCGGACATGCTCGCCAACCGCGCCGACGTCTGGAACCTCGGCGATGTCGTGTCCGGCCGCGACGAGGTGTTCGCGCTCAGCTATGTCGAGAACGCCCTCACTGCTAACCCCGTACTCGCGCCCTTGTCCTCGCGGGAACGCAGCGATCTCGAACTGCTGTTGCGGATCGCCCAGGGCGAGGACACCGCCCACACCGACCAGCTCATCCACCCGTATGCCCCAGCCGAACTGGCCGATATCGTCTCGGTGCTGCGCAAGCTCCTCCACGTCCGCGATGTCGTGATGTCCGTCAATCGGGCCTACATCGCCTCGGCGGCCACGACCGACGCCTCGCGCACCGAGCCACCGTTCCGGTTGCAGGGCTCCTATCGCGACATGAACGGACTCACCGCCCGTCTCCTCCCGATCCTCGACGAGGAGGAACTCGAGTCCCTCATCGATGACCACTACCGCGGCGAAGCACAAACCCTGGCCGCCGACGCGGAAGCCAACCTGCTCAAACTCGCGGAGCTCCGCGGGCGGCTCACCCCAGCGCTGGCGGCTCGGTGGGCCGAGGTCACCACCGCGTATCTGCGCGACCGAGCCCTGGGCGGCGGCACCGACGACCCACTGGCCCGCGCCGTGGGCGGCCTCGGCTTGCTGGCCGATCGTCTCGGCGCCGTCGAGAAAGCTATTCGCGGTCTCGAGGACGGCTCGCCCACCGGAAATCATGCGGCCAGGACGCTCCCGGGGCAACGTCGATGAACCCACCGCGAACGCGGGCACCCGAAATCTGCGAAGTCGTGGTCGATCCCGGTGGCCGCGGCAACGACGTGCTCATCACGATTCCACCGTTATCCGGGCCCACCAGCACGCTGCCGGTGCCCGAAAGAAGGGGGGGCACCACCAACGGCGATGTCGGCGTCGACGGAGAAGCGATCGGCCGGTCCAGAGGCAGGCTGAGTACCAAGATCCACCTCGCCCGTCGACGGCCGTGGCCTACCGATGACAGTGGTGCTCATCCCGGTCAGGCCGGTGACAACCCGCAGATCCTGCCGCTGCTCGACGGGATCAGCGTCGCCCGCACCGGGCCCCGGCAGGCCACGGACACGGCCGCAGACCGTGCTTGCCGACAAGGCGCATGCACATCCATCGACCCGGGCCACGCTTCGCCGACGGCGTATCGGGTTCGTCAGTCCCGAACGAGACGACCAGATCGCCCGCCGACGTGCCAAGGGATCGGCCGGTGGACGATCCACCGCTGTTCGACCAGGAGGCTTACAAGCAGCGCAACGTGGTCGAGCGATGCTTCAACCGGCTCGAGCAGTTCCGTGATCTGGCCACCCGCTACGCCGAACGCGCCGTCTCCTTCCAAGCCGAAGTCAGTATCGCCGCGATCATCCGCTGGCTCCGATGACTCACAGGACAGAACCTAGGGCGTGTCTGGCAAAGTCTTGGTCCAATCGATGACCGCCCGTGCTCGATACAGTGATCGCATGCTCATTTCCGCTGACGTGATCGACGTCCTGGACCCGATGTCGGGTCTCGTTTTTGCCGGCGAGGCGGGCGGGCGTCGAAATTTCGCGCTGTGGCGAGACGGTGCAGTGCGGCTTCTCGACGACAGACTCGCCGAGAACTCGCAGCGAGAGCTCCCTCTGGAGGATGACGTCTGCGTCCTTGCGGCATCCAGCCTCGATCTGGTCGTACTCGCCTCCGCCGGCGGGCTCGTCATCGCCGGAGAGGAAGTGGTCACGGCGCCCGGAATAGCCGCCGACGCGGCTGCGCTCCTAGGCGGTCTACTTGTCGTCGCTGTCCCGGACGGCGAGAGGCACCGGCTGCTCGCGTTCGATTCCGCGACCGGGGCGATCCTCGACGACCAGGCGATCGACGCCGACGATGCTCGCGCCTTCCTGTATCCGCATCCTGCTGAAGACACGGCGATTCTTGAGCTCGCCATGGGGCAGGATGGCGTTCTCGCGTTTCGCGTCGATGTCGAGGGATCGCGCCTACATCTGACCGAGATCCTCGCAGGAGATGATCCAGTGATCGCGGGCTTCAGTCCGTCGGGCGCGAGGCTGCTTGTCACCCCGTATCCGAGCGATCCGGAGACCATACGGATGCTGTCGTGGCCGGATCTGAAGGAGATCTCACGGCTCGACGCGAGTGATATCGACGCCGCGTACGGTTTCGGGCTCGCCGGGTGCTGGATCAACGACGACCGAGCCGCCGTGTACGCGACCGAGGACGCGTTGATCGTCACCGACGAGAACTTCGACTCGTCCGAACGCATCGCACTGCCGATCGACTTCGGCGACGAGGGAGAGATCGAGAGCCTCACGCATCTGAGTTCGGGAAACGTCGCTGTCGGCGCGTGGACGCCAGCCGGCCGACTCACCCTCGTCGTGCGCCTCAACGAAGGAAAGGGCTGTTGCTGACAACGCCTTTGTCCAGGCGACGACGGCGTTGAGGACGACCGCGGTGCGGTAGATGACTGCATGCTTGTCGTATCTGGTAGCGAGTCCGCGCCATTGTTTGATGTGGCAGTAGCGGCGTTCGATCACGTTTCGGTTCTTGTAGTCGGCGGCGTCGAGTCCGACGGGTCTTCCGCCGCGTGATCCTCGCCGTTTCCGGTGTCCTTTCTGGTCGTCGGGTTCGGGGATCACGGCCTTGATGCCGCGAGAGCGGAGGTGACCGCGGATCGCTCGAGATGAGTACGCCTTGTCGCCGCGCACCGCGTCCGGGCGGGTTCGTGGCCGACCCTTGTCGCGGCCGACGCGCAGTTGCGCCATCAGTGGCAGGAACATCGGCGAGTCGCCCGCCTGCCCTGAGGTGATCAGCGTGACCAGCGGTAGTCCGTTGCCGTCGACGAGTTGGTGGATCTTCGTGGACAAGCCGCCGCGGGAGCGGCCGATGCCATGATCAGGCGGCTCTTCCCGCGGATTCGTGTAATTCGATCCAGCCCCCTGTGAGGCGGGTCGCGTTCGTGGCGTGCTGATGCGCGCGGACGATCGTGGAGTCGACCGACAACGACCAGCCGATCGCCCCGGCCGCGTCCGCTGCAGCAGTGACTCTGGCGAGCACCTCGTCCCAGGTGCCGTCCGTCGCCATCCGGTGATGCCACGTCCACACCGTCTGCCACGGCCCGAACGCCTCAGGCAGATCACGCCAGGGGATCCCAGTGCGGTACCGGTAGATGATCGCCTCGACCATCAGCCGCGCATCGGAGAACCTCCGACCGGGTCGGCCCGTGGGACGCGGCAGCATCCCCTCGATCAGCGACCACTGAGCGTCCGAAAGCACTTCAAACCGCGACACCCGTCGAGCGTCTCAGCAAGCACCCCCAACCTTTGTCAGACACGCCCTAGTTGTTGGCGCGTTGGATGGAGCGTCGGACCAGGCTGCGGATGCCGGGGAGCTGGATTGCGCGGAGCATCAGTTCGCCCGCCCACACATGTGTGCGTGACGGCGGGGCGAATCGGCTGATTCCCCTCCGCGCCAATGCCTGTCGCTTGTTCACCTCCGGCCGCAACGTCGTCTCCCAGGCGTCGAGGGCGGCGGGAATGTCGTCGCCGTGTGCCGCCAGCGCGGTGCCGAGCTGGTCGGCACCGTCGAGGGCGAGGGCGGCGCCGTAACCGGCGAATACCGTTACGCACCAGGCCGCGTCGCCGAGCAGGACGACTCGGCCCTGGCTCCAGCGGTCCATCACGATCTGGCCGACCGAATCGAAGTAGGCGGTGCCGGGCTCGGCGTCGAGCTGACGGAGTGCGTCGGCGACACCGCCGCCGAGATCCCCGAACGCTCCGGTGAGGGCGGGTGCGGCGCCGAGAGCGAGTTCGGTGTCCGGGTCGAGGCAGCGGTAGGCGAAGAACGCCGAGGACCTTTCCGGTCCCAGGTTCATCACCGCGGCCGTGCGTCCGGGACCGATATACGTGGTGCCGACACCGTCGGGCATATCGGCGGGAGAAGTTTCCAGCGGAAATGCGCCGACCATATGGCCCAGATCCACGAAATACTCGGACTCGGCACCGAATACGAGCTCTCGAACCCGGGAGTGCACACCGTCCGCGCCGACCAGGAGGTCGGTGCGGAGGTGGGTGTCGTCGCTGAGGGTGACTTCGACCTCGCCGGGGGTCTGGGCAATGGCCCGCACCGTGGTGCCGAAACGGATATCGGCGAACTCGGCGACGGCGTCGTACAGTGCTGACTCCACATCGCCGCGGAACAAGCTCAAGGCCCGGTCCCCGACAGCAGCCTCGGTGACAGCGGCGGGAATCCTGAGTTTCTCCCGGCCGTCGGCGTGAACGAGGATCGAGGTGAAGGAACCGATATCGCGCGGGGTCAACGCCGGCAGCAGCCCGAGCCGCTCGGCAGCGGCATATCCGGGTCCGTGCAGGTTCACCAGGTAGCCGCTACTGCGGCGACTGGGCGCGCGTTCGACCACGACGACGTCCCATCCCTGCTGTCGCAATCGCAACGCGGCCGCCAACCCGGCGATCCCCGCGCCGACGACCGTCGCCCGCCTGCCCGATGACTCGGCTTGCCGGCGCGCAGCGCTTTCGAAGGCTTCCATTGCGACTCCTCGGTTCGATGTTGCTGTCGGCGAGCACCACTCACGAACTCTCGCCGTGCGTCAACTAGTAGTTGACGGTCGGCGTATCGTCAACCACTAGTTGACGCAGGGTTCGCTGCCGGCCGGTTTCGTCGATCAGGCGCAGCCGCGAGGAGTCGAATCGGGTGAATTCAGAGCGACGAATCTGCCGCTGGGGCAGATGACTCCGGCCGGGCGGATCGCGTTGGAACGAGTGACCCGCGTCGCCAGTCGGGTTGACACCGCCCAGGAATTTCGGGCCGGAAGTCTTGGCGTATTTTGGTCGCAGCCCGCAAACCAAAACAGGTCAGGCACGGTGACCGTGCCTGACCTGGTGGTTGTGCTCCCCCATCTGGACTCGAACCAGAAACCTGCCGATTAACAGTCGGCTGCTCTGCCAATTGAGCTATAGGGGAATACTCTCCTGAACCGTTAGACTCAGGCGGTCTGCCTTGGCGGGCTGACCGAGATGAAACTTTAGCGCATGGCATCGCAGGTTCCCAAATCGGGCTGCTACCTGCGGACATGCGGCGTATAACGATGTGCTGACGAACGGTGGCCGGATCGACAGGGGTGGGGCCGCTGGGGCAGGATGGAGCCCGCACACAGACGTGGGAGGAGCTCCAGGAGATGCTGCGGTTGATCATCGGCGTAGCGGCCGGTTATGTGCTGGGCACCAAGGCCGGGCGCGCGCGCTACGAGCAGATCAGTGCGGCGACGCGGGCCGTCGCGGGGAGCCCGGTGACGAGGAAGCTGGTGTCGGTGAGCCGGCAGAAGCTGTCGGACAAGTTGAGCACCCAGCCGAAGCTGGAGCCGATGGAGCCGATCGACGAGCGCACCACGGTGCTGATCCCGCACAACCAGCTGCGCCGCTGACTCAGGCGCCCGCCGCGTAGCCTTCGCTGCCCATCGCCTGGGCGGCGAGGCTCTTGCGGTACTGCTCGAGCGCGACCAGGTCGCCGAACAGGGTCATGTAGGTGTCGGGCTCTTCGCTGGCCGACAGCCGCTGCAGCTTCGACTTCAGCTCGGCGATCTGACGGCCGACCCAGGCTTCCTGGGTGCGCGCCAGCACGCCGGTGATGAAGCGCGGGATGTCGTTCTGCGATCGCACCGGCAGTTGCTCGTTGGCGAGCTCGGAGACCAGCGCGCGGGTCATCAGATCGTCGGTGTGGTCGGCCACGGCCGCGACCCACTCCGCGCCGCCGAGCCCGGCCGCCGTGCCACCGGCCTGCGCGATCATGATGCGCAGGGCCACGTAGGCCGGGTGCGTGAACGCGGCGGTGTCGATGGAGTCGAACACCACGCCCGCGATGCCGGGGTATTGCAGTGCGGCGCTGAGGGTTTGGCGCTGGGCGAGCAGCACCGGATCGTTGGGCGCCGGGCGCACCGAGTTCTCCTCGACCCGCGGCGCGGAAATCTGTTCGGCGCCCGCCTTGCCCGCCTGCTTGCCGCCCGGGCCGACGGCGCCGCCCATCCGGTTCTTCTTGGCTTCCTCGCCGACACGACGGACGACGAGCTGGATGTCGTCCCAGCCGACCCAGCCCGCCAGCTTGGTCGCGTAGCCCTTGCGGGTCGCGTTGTCCTTGATCTGGGCCACCACGGGCACGGTGCGGCGCAACGCCTCGACGCGGCCCTCGACATCGTCGAGGTTGTGTTCGGCGAGCAGACCGCGAATCACGAACTCGTAGAGCGGGGTTCGGCGCGCGACCAGGTCGCGGACGGCGGCGTCGCCGGAGTGCTGGCGCAGTTCGCAGGGGTCCTGGCCGTCGGGGGCGACGGCGATGTAGGTCTGGCCGGCGAGTCGCTGATCGCCGCTGAACGCCTTCAAGGCGGCGGCCTGGCCCGCGGCGTCACCGTCGAAGGTGTAGATGATCTCGCCGCGCCAGAAGTTGTCGTCCATCAGCAGCCTGCGCAGCACCTGGAGGTGCTCCTCGCCGAAGGCGGTGCCGCAGGAGGCGACGGCGGTCTTCACCCCGGCCAGGTGCATGGCCATCACGTCGGTGTAGCCCTCGACGACGACGGCCTGGTGGCCCTTGGATATCTCGCGCTTGGCGTGGTCGAGCCCGAAGAGCACCTGGGACTTCTTGTACAGCAACGTCTCCGGCGTGTTCACGTACTTGCCGGGCATGGTGTCGTCGTCGAAGAGCTTGCGCGCGCCGAACCCGATCACCTCGCCACCGAGGTTGCGGATCGGCCAGAGCAGCCGACGATGGAACCGGTCGATCGGGCCGCGCTTGCCCTGCTTGGACAGCCCGGCCGCTTCCAGCTCCTTGAACTCGAAACCCTTGCGCAGCAGGTGCTTGGTGAGCACGTCCCAGCCGCCCGGCGCGTAGCCGCAGCCGAACTGCTGGGCGGCGGCGCCGTCGAAGTTGCGGTCGGTCAGGTACTTGCGCGCGGCCTCGGCCTCGGGTTCGCGCAGCTGCGCCACATAGAACTCGTGTGCGGCGGCATTGGCGGCGACCAGCCGGGAGCGGGTGCCGCGGTCGCGCTGGACCGAGGTGCCGCCGCCCTCGTAGTTGATCTGGTAGCCGATGCGGTCGGCCATCTGCTCGACGGCCTCGACGAAGCCGATGTGCTCGATCTGCTGCAGGAACTTGTAGACGTCTCCGCCCTCACCACAGCCGAAGCAGTGGAACAGGCCGTGGTTGGGCCGCACGTGGAACGACGGCGACTTCTCGTCGTGGAAGGGGCACAGGCCCTTGATCGAGTCGGCGCCCGCGCGCTTGAGCGCCACGTACTCACCGACGACGTCTTCGATCCGGACCCGGTCACGGATCGCCGCGATATCGCGATCTGGGATTCGTCCGGCCACGATGAGTGAGTCTAGTCGGGTCGGATCAGCGGCAGTCCAGCGAGGCGGCGACGCGCTCGAAGCGGCTCTCGGTGTAGGAGGCGATCTGATCGATCACCACGCGCACCCGGGCGGTGTCGTCGGTGGCGGCGTTCCACCAGGGCAGCATCTGGTCGTCCAGGTGGGCGGGCGCGGTGGTGAGCAGACGGTCGGCGACGGCCTGCACCCGCTCGCGCTGGGTCTGCTGGCGGGCCAGGTGGCCGCGGTCGGAGCGCACGTAGCGCAGCGCGACGGTCTTGAGGACAGCCACCTCGGCGGCCACGATCGGCGGCACGATCAGATCGGCCTCGTAGCGCAGCAGCGGACCCGGCCCGTACCGCTCGTGGGTGGCGGCGATCGCGGCCGTCGCGAACCGGCCGACCAGCTCGCTGGTGAGCCGCTTCAACGCCACCGAGGCGGCGAAGGTGCCGTCGTAGTCCACCGCGTCGGCCACCACGTCGAGTTCGGACAGGCGCTGGGCGGCGGCGGCGAGCGCGTCGATCGACTGGTCGGGGTGCTGGCCGTGACCCTGCTCGGCGAGGGCGGCCTGTTCGCTGGGGTCGGCCAGGGCGCGCAGGTCGATCCGGCCGACGATCACGCCGTCCTCCACGTCGTGCACCGAGTAGGCGACGTCGTCGGACCAGTCCATGATCTGGCATTCCAGGCTCTGCTTGCGATCCGGCGCGTCCTTGCGGATCCAGGCCAGGCGCTCGAGGTCGTCCTCGTAGGCGCCGAACTTGGTGCCGGAACCGCTTCTGCCCCACGGGTATTTGAGGGTCGCGTCGAGGGCGGCGCGGGTCAGGTTGAGGCCCGCGCTCTCCCCGGCCGGGTCGAGCACCTTCGGTTCGAGGCGGGTCAGGATGCGCAGGTTCTGCGCGTTGCCTTCGAAACCGCCGTATTCGTCGGCGAATTCGTCGAGGGCGCGTTCGCCGTTGTGCCCGTAGGGCGGGTGGCCGATGTCGTGGGCGAGACCGGCCAGGTCGACGAGGTCGGGGTCGGCGCCGACACCGTCGGCGATGCTGCGGCCGATCTGGGCGACCTCGAGCGAATGGGTGAGCCGGGTGCGCGGGGTGTCGCCCTCGCGCGGGCCCATGACCTGGGTCTTGTCGGCGAGGCGGCGCAGCGCCGCCGAATGCAGCACGCGGGCGCGGTCGCGGGAGAACTCACTGCGGTGCCCCTTGTCGGCGGCGCCCGGCCAGGCGGTCTTGCCCGGCTCGTGGACCATCCGTTCCCGGTCGTGCGGGATGTAGCTGTCGGTCATCGAATCTCACTGTCCCGCCGTGTAAGAGAAATCTGCCGAGAAATGGGTGAGCTGGTACCAGAGCAGCGCGCCGGTTTCGCGGGCGATGCCGTGGAACTGCGATTCCCTGGTGTAGACCGCCGGTCCGGTGCGGGTCGGCGCGGTCCACGCGTCCAGTCCGGCGTCACGAGCCATCGTCCTGGTCCGCAGTGAATGCCACGGATCGCTGACGAGTACGGCCGATGACATCCCCCGCGCCTGCATCGCGGTCGACACCGCTTCGACGCTGCGCAGGGTGTCCGATCCGGTTTCCACCGCGAGGATGTCCGCGCTGGGGACGCCTTTGTCCTCGAGGTAGCGCTTGCCCGAGGCGGCCTCGGTGTAGAGGTCGCCCTCCTGTTTGCCGCCGACGGTGATCACCCTGGGCGCGACGCCGGCTTCGTAGAGCCGCCACGCCTGGTACAGCCGCGCCTCGAACACCGACGAGGGTGTGCCCGAGTACTGCGCGGCGCCGAGCACCACGATCGCGTCGGCCTTGGTGTAGTCGTCGATCCGGGCGACCTGCCACACCCGGAAGGCCGTTCCGGCGACGAGCACCACACCCATCAGCACCGCCCCCGCGATAATCCGGCCGATCCACAGCGAGACCGACGACGCGAGCCCATGCGGGCGCCGAGCATCCGGGGCAGGTGCGGCCGTTCGCGGGAAACCCGATTTCATCCTGATCAGTGTGCCAGGTCGGACCGACGACCGATCATGCCAGCGGTCACCGCCGGATTCCGGTCCGGTGAACTACTGACGGCGGGCTCGTCCGCCCAGATGATCCGCGCGGCGAGGTGGACCATCGAGCGGACCAGCCTTCGCGGCACACGGACTCCGCCGCGGCCGGGAAAGCGGGCGCGGACCGATTCGAGTAGTCCAACCACTCGACAATTGCCTGGTCAGGGGCGTGTACTGGGAATGGTGCCCTGCGACGACACCAGGACACCGAGTTGGGCGGTCTGGTCAACCGGGTAGCCCTCCCACCGGTCGTCCGCCTGGCGGGCGGCATCTCCCGGTCCCCTGGGCAGGGAGTGAACAGGTTCCACAAGCATCCCTCTGTTGCGCGAACCCGAGTTTTTTGTCACAACGGCTCCTCGAAGGAGGTTGCCCTCAGAGATCTCCGCGCGACCCCCACGATCTCGATCTGGAAGTCGCATGACCTCCTGCTGGCCGAGGCGTTGTCGGCAGGCCGGCAGTCTGATCCACTGCCCCTCCCGCTCGCAACGCCCGTTGTCGGCATCGGGTCGGCGGTGTAGAGCACCGTCAGGAGTCGGCGGCGTCAGAACCGTCGGAGGAACGGCATCATGGCCCGGGCCAGGTGCCGTTCCTTCTGTCCGGTCGAGCTCACCAGCCCCGTTCGCGCCACTCGGCGAGGTGGGGGCGCTCGGCGGCGAGGGTGGTGTCGTCGCCGTGGCCGGGGTAGACGACGGTGTCGTCGGGATAGCGGTCGAACAGTTTGGTGGTGACGTCGTCGAGGAGGGTGGCGAAGTCGGCCGGGCTGTGCGTTTTGCCCACGCCCCCGGGAAACAGGGAGTCGCCGGTGAACAGGTGGGCGCGGCCCGCGCCGTCGATCAGCGCCAGCGCGATGGAGCCGGGGGTGTGGCCGCGCAGGTGGATCACTTCGAGGACGACATCGCCGACCTGGACCGAGTCGCCGTCGGCGAGCAGGCGGTCGGGCCGGACCGGCAGGGTCCCGGCGTCGAGGGGGTGGGCCGCGGTCGCGACGCCGAGTGCGCCGGTGACTTCGGACAGCGCCTGCCAATGGTCGGGGTGCTGATGGGTGGTGACGATCAACTCGATCTGGCCCGGGGTTTCCTGGCCGGTCAGCTCGAGGATGCGGGTGGCGTCGTTGGCCGCGTCGATCAGGATCGCGGCGCCGGTGGCCGTGCTCTGCACGAGGTAGGTGTTGTTGTCCATCGGGCCGACGGACATCTTCACGATGCGGGCGCCGGGCACATCCCGCTGCTGGGCGACCCCACTCGCGGTGACATGTCCGGTGTAGAGGCGATCGACTGTGACCATGCGCCGATCGTAGAAGCCACGCTGCGCGCCGTCGTACCCGCGTGGTCGGCGTGCGCCCGATAGATTCGACGCATGCGGCAGTCGAGGAAGAGTTCGGCCCCACGATCGGTTCCGGCGCGCGCCACGGCCGGTCTGCTCTGCGCGGTGTTCGCCGCGCTGAGCCTGCTGTGCGCGCCGAGCGCGAGCGCCGAGCCGCCCTCGCGGATGGGACCACAGGTGGTCGACGCCGCCGAGGTGCTCAGCGGCGCCGACGAGGACAGGGTGCTCGAGGCCGTCGATCGGCTCTACCGGGAGCACCAGGTCAAGCTGTGGGTGATCTACGTGCGGAACTTCGCCGGGATGGCGCCGCGCGAGTGGGCCGCGCGGACCACCGAACTCTCCGGATTCTCCGACCGCGATCTGCTGCTCGCCGTCGCCGTGGACGATCGCGGCTACTGGCTCGACGGCATCCTGCCCGACGGCGTCAGCGACGGAGAGCTGGACGCGCTGCTCGCGGGCACGGTGGAACCCGATCTGCGAGAACGCAAATGGGCGCAGGCCGGGGTCGACACCGCCGACGGCATCGGGTCGGCGATGCGCGGCGCCGGCGTGCCGTGGGGATGGCTGGTCGGTATCGGGCTGGTGGTCGTCGTCGGGGCGGGCGGTCTGATCCTGTTCTCCCGCAAGCGCCGTCGCGACAGGGACCGGGCCGAGCTGAGCACCGCCCGCGAGCTCGACCCGGCGGATTCGGGTGCGCTGGCGAAGCTGTCGCTGCCGACCCTGCACGCGCTCTCGCGCGAACGGCTCGTCGAGATCGACGACGCCGTGCGCACCAGCACCGAGGAATTGGCCCTGGCCACCAGCGAATTCGGCGAGACCGCGGTGACCCCGTTCCGCACCGCGCTCAATGCCGCCCGCGCCGCCACCGCGAAGGCGTTCACGATCCGCCAGCAGCTCGACGACGCCGTCCCGGAGACCCCGGACCAGCAGCGCGCCATGCTGGTCGACCTGCTCTCCACCGCCGGCAAGGCCGACCGCGAACTCGACGCCCAGGTGACCGATTTCGACGCCATGCGCGACCTGCTCATCGACGCACCGGCCCGGCTGGACGGACTGACCCGCGACATCGTCGACCTGACCGCGCGCACACCGGCGTCCGAAGCCGAACTGGCCCGGCTGAATTCGGCCTACCCGGCCTCGGTGCTGGCACCGATCCACGACAACGTGCGGATGGCGGCGGAACGGATGACCTTCGCCGAGCAGAACATCGACACCGCGCGCGCCGCGCTGACCCGGCCGGTCGGGCAGCAGGGCGGCGCGGTCGCGGCGATCCGCGCGGCCGAGGGCGCGATCGGCCAGGCTCGCACCCTGCTCGACGCGGTGGACCGGGCCGCGACGAACATCCAGCAGGCCCGCGACGGACTGCCCGCCGCCCTCGACGAACTCCGCGCCGACCTGGCCGCCGCGGCGGCCCTGACCGAATACGGCGGTCCCGACCTGGCCACCGCCGCCGGCACGGCCACCAGCACGCTGAACACCGCCGCCACCGGCGCCGAGTCCGATCCGCTCGGCGCCTTCCACAACGCCGTGACCGCCGACGCCGAACTGGACCGGGCCATCGCGGCGGCCACGGATCGCAAACTCGCCGTAGAGGATCTGCGGCGCCGACTCGATCGGACCCTCACCGACGCGGCCGCCCGCATCGACGCCGCGTCCTCGTTCATCACCACCCGGCGCGGCGGCGTCGACGCCGAGGCGCGGACCCGGCTCTCGGAGGCCCAGCGCCATCTCGACGAGGCCCGCCGGCTCGCCGCCACCGCACCGGATCGCGCGCTGGTCAGCGCGCAGACCGCCGCCGAACTGGGTGGACGGGCGCTGGAGCAGGCGCAGGCGAGCGTGCGCGCGTGGGAGTCGCGGCAGCCGGTGGCGGGCAGCTCACAGGCCGGGGCGGTGCTCGGCGGCATCCTGCTCGACGGGTTCCTGCGCGGCTCGATCGGCGGGGCGACCCGGCGCGGTGGCGGCGGTTTCGGCGGCGGGTACCGGCCGGGTTCCTTCGGCGGATCGTCCGGTTCCCGCCGGGTCAGCCGGGGTGGCCGATTCTGAGCGCTTGACCCTCTCACCGTGTGAGGCCGTACACCGGAAGGCGTCATGTTCAGTATCGGAGATTTCGCCAGACACGGTCAGGTGTCGGTGCGCATGCTGCGCCACTACGACGCCGTGGGATTGTTGCGGCCCGCTCGGGTCGATCCGGCCACCGGTTACCGGTTCTACACGGCCGCGCAGCTGGCCCGGCTCAACCGACTCGTCGCGCTCAAGGACCTCGGCTTCACGCTGGAACAGGTGGGCCGGATGCTCGATCCGGGGCCTGCCGCGGAGGAACTGCGCGGCATGCTCACCTTGCGCAGGGCGGAGCTGGAGCAGCGGATCGCTGCCGACCACGCCCGGTTGACCGACGTCGAGGCGAGACTCCGAATCATCGAGAAGGAGGGCGTCATGCCCGATCAAGAAGTGGTGCTCAAGCCGGTCGCCGCCGTACGGGTGGCCGAATCGACCGGATCGGCGGCCGGTTTCGAACCGCAAGCGATCAGTCCGGTGATCCAGCCGCTGTTCAGCGATCTCGCCGATCGGCTGGCTCAGGCGAACATCGCGATCGCGGGACCGGCGATCGCCTACTACGACGCGCGCGAGGACGGCACCGTCGGGGTGCACGCCTGCATCCCGGTGGCGGTGGAACCCGAGGCGGCGCCGGGGTTCTCGATCGTCGACCTGCCCGCGCTGACGACGGTGGCGACGACCGTCTATCACGGCGATGTAGCCGAGATCGGCACGGCGTGGCAAGCATTGGGCCGCTGGGTGGAGGACAACGGCTATCGCACCGCGGCGCCGGTCCGCGAGGTCACCCTGGCCTGGACGCCCGATCCCGCGGGCTGGGTCACCGAGTTGCAGGAGCCGCTCGCGCCCCGCTGATCGGTCGGCCTCAGGCGGTCGCGGCCTCGTGATCGGCGCGCCAGGTGAGCTCGGCGGCCACCGCGGACAGCAGCTCGGTGGCCCGCACGCCGCCGCCTAGCCTGCCGATGGTCAGTCTGCCCAAGTAGGTGTAGACCAGGAACGTGACCGCCGCCGAGGCACCGGTCGACGGTCGCGGATGCGCGGACAGGTAGACGATCTCGTAGTCGTCGAGGATCAGCCCCGCCGGTGCGCGGAAGACGGGCACCGGCCCGGTATTGGTGAGCGCGATGTGCCCGGCCGTCGAGTGCACGCGGGTGGGGCCGAAGAAGTCGGGGAAGTGCAGCACCGACTGTTCGATCACGCCACTGGCCAAGTCGTCGTGCAGGCCGGTGCCGATCCGGCGGGCCAGGGCGACGATGTCGTCGGTGTCGGCGACCTTCGTGGTGAAGGCGGCGAGGCCGGAGATGTTCGTGCCCGCGGCCGCCGCGATCGGCGGGTCGAGCCGCCTGCGCAGGTCGACCGGGTAGACGCAGCCGACCTGCGTCACGTCGTAGACCGACGCGAACGCGCGCAGCACCGCCGCGGTGACCAGCCCGTTCACGCTCACCGCGTGCGTGCGCGCCAGCTCGAGCACCCGCGCGGTCTCGGTGGGGTCGAGCTGGATCCGCGCGGGCCTGGCCAGCGCGGGAGTGGCGGGCGGCGACGGCTCGACGACCCCCACCGCGTCGGCGACCACCAGCGGCCGGGTGACGGTCTCCAGCCCCGACCGCGGTCCGCGCTCGGTCCCCCGCCGCGTCAGCAGCGACTCCACCGACACCGGATACTCCCGCGGCCCGGCCGCGATCGACCCGGTCTCCACATGATCGGTGTAGTACCCCCACAGCCGCGCGAACAGTTCCACGCAGTGCCCGGCGTCGGCGACGCTGTGGTGCACGAACAGGGTGACCCTGGCCCGATCCTCTTCGGCCAGCACCACATCCAGGTACCCCAGCTGCGCGGCCGGGTCCATCGACTCGGTGGGAATCCTGACCTCGTCGGGCTCGCCGAAACTCACCCACGCGCCGACGGGCTCGATGTGCCCGGGACGCAACAGGATTCCGTTCTCCTCGTCGTCCTCGACGATCCGGCAGACCAGGATCGGGAAGGCGTGCTGCAAGGCCGCGAAGGCCGCGCCGAGGGCGACCGCGTCGAGTTCACCGCGCAGGGTTACCGAGCGTCCGGTGAAGGTGGCGTGCCGAACGAATCGTTGTTCGGACGGGTCGAGCCCCCGCAGCACGTCTTCCGGTTCCCACAGCACAACGGAAAGAGTGCGGCACGCGGCCTACCGACGCAAACCGCCGGGTACGCACTGTGATCACCTGCACGCCCCGGAACGCGAGAAGCCCGCATCGCGCGTGGCGATGCGGGCTCCCGTCGGTCCGGTGTCAGGCGCCGAGGAGGCGGGTGGCGAGGTAGGACTCCACCTTGTCCAGGGCGATACGCTCCTGCGCCATCGAGTCGCGCTCGCGGATCGTCACGGCCTGATCGTCGAGGGTGTCGAAGTCGACGGTGATGCAGAACGGGGTGCCGATCTCATCCTGACGACGGTAGCGGCGGCCGATGGCACCGGCGTCGTCGAAGTCGACGTTCCAGTGCTTGCGCAGCTGCGCGGCGAGGTCCTTGGCCTTGGGCGTCAGGTCGGCGTTGCGCGACAGCGGCAGCACCGCGGCCTTGACCGGCGACAGGCGCGGGTCCAGCCGCAGGCTGATCCGCTCCTCGGTGGTGCCCTTGGCGGTGGGCACCTGGTCGACGGTGTAGGCGTCGACCAGGAACGCCATCAGCGAGCGGGTCAGACCGGCTGCGGGCTCGATGACGTACGGGATGTAGCGCTCACCGGAGGCCTGGTCGAAGTAGCTCAGGTCGGTGCCCGAGTGCTCCGAGTGGGTCCGCAGGTCGTAGTCGGTGCGGTTGGCGATGCCCTCGAGCTCGCCCCACTCGCTGCCCTGGAAGCGGAAGCGGTACTCGATGTCGGTGGTGCCGGCCGAGTAGTGCGACAGCTTTTCCTTGGGGTGGTCGTAGAGGCGCAGGTTGTCGGGATCGATACCGAGGTCGGTGTACCAGGCCAGGCGGGTGTCGATCCAGTACTTGTGCCACTCGGCGTCTTCACCGGGCTTGACGAAGAACTCCATCTCCATCTGCTCGAACTCGCGGGTCCGGAAGATGAAGTTGCCGGGGGTGATCTCGTTGCGGAAGCTCTTGCCGATCTGGGCGATGCCGAACGGCGGCTTCTTGCGCGCGGTGGTCTCGACGTTCTTGTAGTTGACGAAGATGCCCTGCGCGGTCTCGGGGCGCAGGTAGTGCAGGCCCTCTTCGTCGTCGACCGGGCCGAGGAAGGTCTTGAGCAGGCCGGAGAAGTTCTTCGGCTCGGTCCACTTGCCGGGCTGGCCGGTCTCGGGATCGTTGATGTCGGCCAGGCCGTTGGCCGGCGGGTGGCCGTGCTTCTCCTCGTACGCCTCGAGCAGGTGGTCGGCGCGGTAGCGCTTGTGCGTGTGCAGCGACTCGACCAGCGGATCGGAGAAGGTCTCGACGTGGCCGGAGGCCTCCCAGACCTGGCGCGGCAGGATCACCGAGGAGTCCAGACCGACGACATCGTCGCGGCTGGTGACCATGGTGCGCCACCACTGCCGCTTGATGTTCTCCTTCAGTTCGACGCCCAGCGGACCGTAGTCCCACGCCGACTTGGTGCCTCCGTAGATCTCACCGCACGGGTAAACCAGACCCCGGCGCTTGGCGAGGTTGGCAACGGTGTCCACCTTCGACTTGGGTGCCACGCGAGATTTCTCCATCCCTTGGGAGTCGGACAAGTATGCCGACAAGCGTATCGGCACCGGCCAACCGGTTGTGCACCGCACGGGCGAAGTAGCGCCGCGACGGCCGCTCGGCAACGGGTTCGCCCACATTCTCGGGCAACCGGTGGCGGTGCCGTCCGCCGATGTTCTTCAATGGAGACAGTCGAGTTCGAACCGGGGGGTTCGTCATGCATCAGCCGCCATCCGATCCCATCGATGCCGCGGCCGCGCGTCGCCTGCCCCGCCCACGGTCGAAACGGGCGGCCGGTACCGCCGTCCTGGCGCTGGTCTCGACGCTGCTGGTCGCCGTGACCCTGATCTTGCTGCGAATGGAACCCGCGTCCGTCCAGTTCCCGGCAGTGCCCACCCGCCCCGAACGCGCCGCGATCGATCCGGCGCGTCCGTTCCAGAACACACCGGCGGCCGGCTGGGCCGAGGGCGAGGCCGGGGTCGTCGCCGCCGCGGCGACCCAGGTGGGCCGGTACCCCGCCGAGCAGGTGGCCGCGGTCATGGAGCGGGTGCGGCAGGTCATCATCGCCGCCCGGCTGAACCGGCATGTGCTCGAATCCCATGACGCGGAGCCCGTTCTCGCCCTGCTGTCGGCGCAGCAGGCCACCAGCGCGCGCGAGCTGATCCGGCCGGGCAACGAGGCCGAGACCTGGTGGCTCTCGGCCAAGATCGCCGAGGGCTACTCGTTGCTGTCCGCGACGCCCCGGGTGATCGGCACGATGACGCCGCGCATCGGCGACGACGGCGAACTGGTGATCGGCACCAACTACCTCGTCGCCTACGCTTTCGAGGCCTGGGACGTGGCCCAGCTCGACGACCCGCTCGATATCGTGGCCGTCGACCGCTGGGAGGTCGACTACGAGTGGGTCGAGGACTCGCGCTACGTCGAGCAGTCCCAGGGCCTGCACCTCGGCGCGACGCGGGGGTTCACCTTCGGCGCCAATTGCGCGATGGTCCGCAAGGGCTTCCTCGCGCCGGGCTACAGCGACACCGGCCTGGCCACGGGCCCCAGCAGTCAGCCGGTGGAGGCGTACTTCGATCCGAACGCGCCGCTGAACGAGCACAGCAACTGCTGATCGCCCCAGCTCAGCGCGCCACGTTCGACATGCGCACTTTTGCATGTCAAAATGGCATCGGTTTCCATTAAGGAGTTGGTTGATGACCACCGATGCCACGGCCGCACACGCGCACAGCCCGTATCACTCCCCCGCCCCCGCCACGGTGCCCGCGCGCCAGGTGCTCGAGGACGCGGGTGAGCTGCTGCGCGCGCTGGCCGCCCCGGTGCGGATCGCGATCGTGCTGCAGCTGCGCGAGTCGCCGCGCTGCGTGCACGAGCTGGTCGACGCCCTCGGGGTCACCCAGCCGCTGGTCAGTCAGCACCTGCGCATCCTCAAGTCGGCGGGCGTCGTCCACGGCGAACGCTCGGGTCGCGAGGTGCTCTACGAACTCGTCGACGACCACCTCGCACACATCGTCGTCGACGCCGTCGCCCACGCCGAGGAAGGGTAATCCGTTGGCAGACAATCCCTCCGGCAAGCAGGTCGGAATCCGCAGCACCCGCCAGCGCAGCGCGATCTCGGCATTGCTCAGCGATATCGACGAATTCCGTTCCGCCCAGGAACTGCACGACGAGCTCCGCAAGCGCGGCGAAGGCATCGGCCTGACCACCGTCTACCGCACCCTGCAGTCACTGGCCGACGCGGGCATGGTCGACGTGCTGCGCACCGACTCCGGCGAGTCGGTCTACCGCCAGTGCTCGAGCGGGCACCACCATCACCTGGTCTGCCGCCACTGCGGCCGCACCGTCGAGGTCGAGGGGCCGACGGTCGAGGCGTGGGCCGCGACCATCGCCGGCGAACACGGCTTCACCGAGGTCAGCCACACCCTGGAGATCTTCGGCACCTGCCGCGACTGCGTCGACGCGCGCGCCCGCGCACAGAAGGACGAGACCGCGACGGTCTAGCTTTGTGACTCACGTCACATAATGGAACCCTCGGTTCGACAGCCCCGTCCAACCTTCACGAAGAGACCGATCCGCACGGTGGTACCGACGGCCTGTGGCCGCCTCGGCGCCGAAGGAGGGGGCAATCGTGAGCACACTCGGTGTCGAACCCGATCAACTGACAGCGCTGGCGACGACGTGGCGGCAGGAGGCCGACGAGGTCGGCAAGCTCGCCTGGACCGCCATGAGCGAGGCCACCGGCGACGGCAGTGACGTCCTAGCCACCGTCCGCGGCCTGGCCGATCCCGCCCAGCTGGCGATGTCGTCGATCTCGACCAGATACACCACCCTGGCCAGCCTGATCGACAAGTTCTCCGCCGACATCCAGGCCGAGGATGCCGAGATCGCGGACGAGATCGGGAAGCTGGGTTCGCGCTGATGCGCCCGACCATCCCCCAGCTCGACGGCTGGAATCTCGACGGCCTGCACCGCGCCGCCGAGGCCGCCCGCGCCAATGCCGATGTCGTGTCCACCTCGGTCGACGACTGCTCGCGCGCGGTCTCGACGGCGGGCAGCTGGCACGGCCGGACCAGGGATGCGGCGGGCCGGCGGATCGACGAGGAGGTCGACCACGGCTACGAGGTGCGCACCGTGCTGCTGCGGATCGCCGACGACGCCGAAGACGCGTTCCAGGGCCTGCAGCACGCGCGCACCTACGTCCTCGATCAGCGGACGCTCGCCGTCGGCCAGGGCTTCCAGGTCGAACCCGACGGCCGGGTCTCCCACACCGATCCCGAGAAGGAGGGCGCCGCGGGTGTCTTCCAGCTGAACCTGTTCGGCGGCCTCGACGAGATCGAGCGTCTGGACAGCCAGTTCGGTACCCGTCTGAAGGAATCGCTGGCCGATCTGACCGCGATCCGCGACGGCCAGCCCGACATCACCCTCGCCGACGGCACCGTCCGTGACCCCGATGCCGTGGCGATCCAGCTGGCCGCGATGTCGGCGGACGAGCGGGCCACCTTCCTGGCCGGCCTGAGCCCGGAAGCGCAGCGTCAGCTGGTGATCGCCGCACCCGAGAAGCTCGGCAATCTCAACGGCGTCCCGTTCGCCATGCGGATCGAGGCCAACGAGATCAACATCCGCAACGCGCTGACGAAGGAGCGGGCGAAGCCGGATCCCGACGAGTCCCGGGTCAAGCAGCTGGAGGCGATGCTCGCGCCGATCCCGAACCCCGAGGGCACCGGCACGCTCACCGCGGCCGCCGCCGCGACCGGCGACAACGCGACGCCCAGGCTCGACATGGTGGACCGCAAGTTCGTCATGTTCAGCACCGAGGGCAACGGGCGGATGATCGAGATGCTGGGCTCGATGAAGGCGGGCTCGCCCGGTGCCGGCGTGTACGTGCCCGGCACCTCCACCAACCTCAACGGTTCCGGCTCCAACCACGTCGCCGCGTGGAATCTCGCCGACCAGACCGACAGCCCCGTCTTCCTCTATATGGAAGGTGATTTCCCGCAGAGCCTGACCAGCCTCTCCGATGGCGCGCCGAGCCCCCGGTTCGCCGCCGACATGGCGCCGAACCTGGTCGAATTCGGGCACGAGATCGACCGTGAGGTGGCCGCGAGTACCCCGGGCACCCCGGTGACCTATGTCGGCCACTCCTACGGCGGCTCGATCGTCGGCTCCGCCGAGCAGCTCGGTCTGCGCGCGGATCGGGTCCTGCACGCCTCGTCCGCGGGTACCGGCGTGTTCGACACCGGCTGGAACAATCCGAACCCCGACGTGCAGCGGTATTCGATGACGGCGCCGGGCGATCTCATCGGGGTGGTGCAGTCGTATCCCGAAGGGGGACTGACCATTCCGGGAGGCATCCACCTTCCTGGCAATCCACACGCATCCGAGGCGCTGGGCGGGGATCCGGATGAGGCTCCCGGGGTCATCCGGCTCGATACCGGGTACTACAGCCGCGGATCGAGCGACGATGCTCCCGTAGTCGTTTTCGGAACCGACGGGCACGGCCGGTACTGGGACGATCCCGGCTCGACCGCGTTCCGCAACATCGTCGGTGTCATCGAGGGATCGTCGGCGACCGCCTATGTCGAACGCGGGGTCGAGACCCCCTATGTGGATATCGGCCTGGGCGACAACGGAAACGGTGCCAAGGAGTCCCTCGATGCCGCCAAGGCCGCCGCTGCTGAACAAGCAGCCGCCGTGCTCGGCATCGATATCGACCCCTACGCCAGACCACGAGTCACCGACAATCCCGACACCGGCGCGCAGATCGGGATCCGATGAAGGCCGCTGCACTTCTGGCTATGGCGGTGGTGGTCCTCTCCGGTTGCACGATTCTGGAAGAGCAGGGCCCCACGAACGACGACGTCCTGAAGGGGACCGGCCTGACCGTCGCCACGGCCAAGCCGATCGTCGCGGACAATTTCGAGCTCATCTGGCCGGCACCGCTGTCGGTCGACCCGGAGACGGTCAGCGTGCGCACAGGCTGCCGATCCAGCATGACCTCCATCAGCGGTGAAGGTCCGCCTTGGCGCCCGAGATACGAGCGGGAGGTGGTCGATCCCTCGCCGGAATTCATCGACCATGCCATGGCGAATCTCGAGGCGATGACCGCCCGCGGCTTCACCCTCGTGCCCAGCCAGAATCCCTCCGCAGACTCGGTGAACAGGTACTACCGGGACTCTCGCGGGTTCTCGGTGGCCTCGTCCCGGATGCGTGTCGGCAAGAACGACGAGGAAGTGCGGTTCATCATGGCTTCCACCTCCCCGTGCGCCGCGGAGTGACGGGTCGACCAGCTCGGCGGCCGGACACCGCGCCAGGCGTCATCGGACGACTCGGCGACGAGATCCGGGTTCGGATTAGACTCTGCACAGCCGTGACCGCTCGCGACGAGAGCACAGCTGTCTACACCAGGAGGGGATGGTCGAGATGACAGTGGGACGCCATGTATGGAAGGCCCTCGGCGTCACCGCCATCGGGCTGGTTGTCGCCGGCTGCGGGGGCGGTGAGAGTGGGACGGCCTCGCCGACGACGAGCGGGGTGAGCGTGGCGGCGAGCCCGACCTCGGTGGATGCCGAGGCGAAGGTGTGGGATCCGTGTTCGCTGCCGGACTCGGCGATCAGTGGGGTGGGGCTGAACGTCGGCAGCAAGAAGAAGGATGTCGCAGGTGTCGACTTCACGGGGTGGAAGGTCTGCAGCTGGATGGACCCCGGCAAGCAGTACAGCCTCGCGGTCCTATCGTCGGAGCACACTCTGGCCGAATCGCGTGCACGCAGCGACTTCTCGGAGTGGGAGTCGTTGACCGTCGGCTCGCATTCGGCACTCGAATTCCGACAGTCCGGCGCGTCCCATGACCTGTCGTGCTTCGTTGCTGTCGAGGTACCGAACGGGTCTGTGATGTTCAGATTCCAGAATCGGGTCAGTGCAGACAACCCGCTGGCTCCGTGCTCAGAAGCTCGCCGGCTGAGTTCGGGCCTGGTTCAGAACCTTCCTACTGCTTGAGAGGTGGTCGACCATGCACTTCAACGTTGACCCTGCGCAGTGGAACCAGCTGTTGGTCCAAGCAGAGGCTGGTCAACTCGCGCTCGACCCCGAGATCGGCAAGGATCTGGACCGCGTCTGCGACGACCATCTGGACCGGCTGGAAGAAGTATTCGAGCAAGTAGCGATCGTCGGCGCGATCTCCGGCTTCGGAGACTTCAATTCCGGTAAGGCGTTGGAACGGAAGTTCTCTCTCACTGCCTCCGGAGGTGACCGCGCGCTCGATGAAGTACTCAAGCAACACATCGCGGCCGTGCAGACCGCGAAAGAGGTTGTCGCCAAGGCGATCGCCAACTTCATCGCCCAGGACGGCACCCTCGCCACCGAAATCTCCGCGACAGGAGAACCGACGTGACCTACGACGAATACAAGAGCAGAGTCATCGCCGCGCAGGAGCAGTGGAACCAGGAGCGCACCGGCATCTACAACCGGCAGCAGCAGGGCAACTACTCCACGATCTTCGGCGGCGATACCCAACCCCCGCACATCACCACGCCCGACAGCTACGACAGCATGTCGCTCGCGCAGATGCAGGCGGCGGTGGCGGCGATGAAGCCGAAGCTCGTCGACGACGCGGTGACGGCGTGGGCGAACATCGGGATGAACCTGATGGGCACGTTCTACAAGTTCAATCAGGAGTTCGCCCGCACGGTCACCGGCGCGAACGGTCACAGCGGATGGACGGGTGCCGCGGCGTCGGCGGCCGTCACCGCGGTGAACAACTATGCGGAACAGTCGATCCCGTTGTCCCAGGCGGCGACGGCGATCAGCCTGAAGCTGTCCGAGATGCGGACCGGGATCGAGGAGACCCAGGCGCTCATGCCGGGTTTGACCTCGCGGGAGTCCGTCACCGGCAAGACCTTGCCCGGTGACGGGGTGATGAAGGTCGACGAGCACAACCAAAAGGAAGCCGAGGACGAGGGCCGCCGGATCCTGCGCACGGTCTACGGCCCGGTGGCGGTCCAGACCGACAACGGCGTCCCCTTCCTGCCGTCGGCACCGACGATCACCAGCGGGACCGGTGACACCGGCGTGACGGGCGGCAACGGCGGCTCGAATACCGGTGGGGCACAGGGCCAGAACACGGCCGGTGGTTCGACCACCGACGGCGGCTCACCGGAGACGCCGGACGACGGCACGTCCACCGAGGACACCGGCACCTCGTCGTCGACCACACCGTCGTCCACCGACACCGGGTCGACGACACCGCAGAGCACCACCCCCCAGTCCACCTCGCCGAGCTCGACCACCCCGAGTCCGACCACGCCCGGCACGACGACCGCCCCTGGTACGGCAACCCCGGGCACGACCACACCGGGAACGGGTCGCCCCACCGGCACCGGGCGAGGTTCGGGCGGTGCACCGGGCGGCGGGTCCCCCTCGACACCGGCACCGGGCCGCAGCGCGCCCGGCAGCCAGTCCCCCGCCGCCGCGGCCGCCGCGGCGAGTCGAGCGGGTGCGGCGACCGGCGCCCGCGGTGCGGCGGGCATGGGCGGGATGGGGGCACCGGGCGCGGGGCGCGGCGGGTCCGACGACGAACGGACCAAGGGCATCCCCGACTACCTGATCACCCAGGAGAACGGCGAACTACTCATCGGCACGGACGGACTCCGGACCGTGCCCCCGGTGATCGGCGGAGACAGCGACAGTGCAGCGGGCTGAATTCACCGGCATCGAGTTCGAGATCCTGTGGTCGGGGTACGGCCGTGACCGGCTCCCCTACCCATTGCAGTACCGCACCGACATCGCGGACTTCGACGAGCTGAAGCGGCATCGGGAGGCGGCGGTCGGGAATCTGCTCGGCAAGTACGATCCCGCGGTCGAACAGGCCCTGGCCGTCCTGCTCGAGCCGGACGCCCGGGTCGAGTCCAAAGGCTATGTCGGACAGGATGACTCGAACGTCCTGCGGTTCCACGGCGCGATCCGCGGCCGGGCGGGCGCGACCCTGACGCAGGCACGTGGCCCCGCCGAGGACATCGGCGGCGACGTCGTGATGACCTACTGCACCGCCGATCAGGTCGCCGCCCTCGCGGTCGCGGCGCTGCCCCGCGCGAAACCGGGCACCAAGCCCCCGGTGGAAGTGCGCCGCGAACAACTCGCCGCCGAGGAGGAACACTTCGAGTACCGCGCGGGCCAGCTCAGTTCCGCCGACCAGCTCAATCGCATCTTCCGCCGCGAGCGCCGTGCCTTCGGCGAGATCTCCGCCTTCTCCGGGCCCGCCGTCGACGCCCGCCCCAGCCCCGGCCGCACCTTCTGGTGGATGGACTACGACGACGGCCGCTACTACGTCAAGACCGGCGACCCCATCATCGCCGAACCCCTCCCCACCGACCGCATGATCGCCGGCATCCGTCGCATGCTCGCCCGGGCCCAGCGCTACCACCAGGAATTCGGCGAACCCGACGAGCGCCTCGCCTGAGCGCTCCTCACCACCCGCCGTCGAACAGTGCCTGTAGCGCGGGCACCGGTTCCAGGACCGTCGTCGTATTCGCCACCGCGACAACGGCGAACACCACGGCCAGCCCCATCGCGAGCAGCCCGAGCCCCGCGAGGACCGCCTGCTCCCCCGACGACTTTCCCGCACGTCGCTTCCACAGCACCACGGTCGCGACCGCAAAGCCCACCGCCACCACGGACGCGATCACCACCATCGCCACGTGATAGCGCGTGAAGTCACCGATCATCACCTCGAGCGCGGGCGACGAACCCGACGCGGCCAACTGCCGACCGACGTCCGCCACCGTTCCCGCCAGTTCCGGCCCCACCGCTTCGTCGAACAGCATCGGCAACACCGATGCGTAAGGCGCCACCGCGCCTTGCACGTTCGCCATCACCGCCAACAACGCGAGCAGCGCGAACAGCGTGACACCCGCGCCGACCGTCCCGAGCGCCACCCGACGCCACCATCCCGAATCTCCTTCCCTCCCAACGACTTTCCACAACGCCGAGGCCAGCACTGCCAGCACCACCAGGAGCACAACCGCGATCAACGCCTTGACCATGTGGTACCGAAACCAATAGTCCACAACATCATTCAGCGCTGGAGAGAACTCCCCCTCCCCGGAACTCCAGTACCCGACGAACGCCACCCGCAACGCACCACGCAGCTCCCCCTCGTCCCCGATCCCGTCGGATCCCCACCCCGCCACCAGCCCCGGCACCGAGACGAACGCGACCCCGAGCAGCACACCCGCCACCGCGAGCAGCCCCATCCCACGTCCAGACATCCGCGTCTCGCGCGGTGCCACCGCCAGACCGTCCACGTTGATTCCTCCGATCAGAAACGGCCATCGCGACACCAACCGTCGCTCACACCGATGCTATCGAGGCGAACGAGACCCTTCTGGGGCGAAGCCGCAGCGCGCTAGAATTCTGGGGTCGTTCGGGTCGACTCCAGACCGGAGAACATTGTGACCGAGGCCGACTACGTCGTTGTGGGCGCGGGGAGCGCGGGCTGCGCGGTCGCGCGCAGGCTCGCCGACAGCGGTGCGTCCGTGGCGCTGCTCGAAGCGGGTGGCGCGGACAACACGGGCTGGGCCCAGATGCTGTTCCGGATTCCGGGCGCGATCAACGTCATCCATTCGACGCCGCAGCTGAAGAGACTGTTCGACTGGGGCGACAAGTCGACACCGCAGCGCCATGCGCTCGACCGCCGGATTCCCATGACGCACGGCCGGATACTCGGCGGATCGAGCTCGGTCAACGGGATGCTCTTCGTCCGGGGTAACCGGAAGAACTTCGACGACTGGGCCGCCGAGGGCTGTCAGGGGTGGGCCTACGAGGACGTCCTGCCGTACTTCAAGCGGATGGAGGACTGGGAGGGCGGCGCGAGCGATCTGCGCGGGTCCGGCGGTCCGATCAAGGTCACGCGCCAGCACACGATCACCGACGCGGCGCGCGCGTTCATGGACGCCACCGTGACCCGCCTGGGTGTGCCGGAGCTCGACGACTACAACGGTGCGAGCCAGGAAGGCGTCGCGGTCTTTCAGCAGAGCGCCTCGAACGGTCTGCGGTACTCCGCGTCCAAGGGCTACCTGCACCAAGATCCGTTGCCCAATCTCACCGTGCTCACGGACGCGACCGTGACGAAGGTCGTCATCGAAGGCTCCCGTGCGACGGGCGTGGAGGTCCTGGTCGACGGCGGCACGCAGGTGATCGGAGCGTCGCGCGAGGTCGTCGTGTCGGCGGGCACATTCGGGTCGCCCCGGATTCTGCAATTGTCCGGAATCGGGCCGGCCGCGCACCTGAAAGAGCACGGCATCGCCGTCATCGCGGATCTGCCGGTGGGCGACAACCTGCACGACCACCTCTTCGTCCCTCTCTCCTTCAAGATGAACTCGGCATTGCGCAAGCCGACGGCTCCGTACTTCATGCGTGGACTGGCGGCGGAACGGTTTCGCCCGGGATCGTCCTGGGCGGCCGGTTCCTCCTTCGAATCCGTCGCATTCGTGCGCACCTCGCATGCGCGCGAGATCCCCGACCTGCAACTGCTCAGCCTCTACTGGGTGTATCCGTCGCCGAATCAGGACTCCGACCAGCGCGTCGTTCCGGCCACGAAGAAGCCGGGCCAAAGCGTCTTCCCGGCGCTCATCTATCCGGAGAGCCGGGGCACCGTCCGATTGGCCTCAGCGGATCCGACGGCCGCACCACTCATCGATCCGGGATATCTCACAGCCCCCAGGGACACCGAGGTGCTGCTCGAGGGCATCGCCATGGTCCGCGAGATCATGGCGGGAACCGGCGACAACGAGGGCGAAATCGTCCCCGGCGCACCCTTCACCGACGAAGCAGCGATGCGCGAAGAACTACCCAACCGCATCCACACCGTCTACCACCCCGTCGGCTCGGTCCGCATGGGTGCCGACGAACGCGCCGTCGTGGACCCGCAACTCCGAGTACGCGGAATCGACGGCCTCCGAGTCGCCGACGCGTCGATCATGCCGAGCGTGACCGGTGGCAACACCAACGCGCCCACCATCATGATCGGCGAAAAATGCGCAGACCTGATCCTCAACGGCTGAGTCCAGCGCTCGCACCTCGCCAGTCGATGGCGATCACCTCGACCAGGCAATGCCGCCCGATTCGGGTGCCGCGGGCCGGGGCCGAGGTCGGTCGCACGTCACTCGGTGTCAGACGGGGATGTCGCGCCAGGGGCGGAGGGGGATGGTGGTTCGGAAGGCTTCGATGGCGGCGGAGACCTCGAAAGGGGTGGCGGCGTGGGCGATGTGGTCGGTGTAGCGGACCTGGTTGGCGACGGTGTCCAGGTCGAAGCCCCAGGCCATCGACATCAGGGGGTTGATGAAGAGGGCGGCGTTCTTGGTGCGGGTGCGGTCCAGGGAGTGGTGGTTGCCGAATTCGCCGCGGGCGGCATCGGCAATGGAGGCGCTGACGATGCTCTCGCGGCCGGGGGTATGGCGCTGGACCCAGGCGACGGCGTCGAGCCAGGCGTCGACGGCGGGTGTGCCGGGGGTGAGGGCGAAGACGCCGTGATAGGCGCCGAGTTTGGCGAGTGCGGCGACGTTTTCGAGGAAATGGGCGTGGCAGACGCCGTGGTAGGTGTCGTTGCCGAAGCCGACGCAGACGGCGAGTTTGACGGGGACGTCGAGGGCGGCGGCGGCGAGCAGGCTCGTGACGTCTTCCACCGGGGTGCCGAGGCCGGCTTCGTCGCCGGTCATCAGAAGGTCGGTGCCGCCGTCGACAAGGACGACGCTGTCCAGGCGTAGTTCGCGGGCCAGCCATTCGTAGGCGGCGCGCACCGCGGCCGGTCCGCCTTTGCGGATCAGGTAGACGGTGTCGGAGTAGCCGTGGTCGGCCAGCCAGGTGGCGACGTGCTTCTCGGGGAAGTAGTGCAGCTGGCCTTCGGTGTCGGCGTGGACTTCGAATACCCCGGGAGCGACGGGTTTCGCCGTGGTGCGGGTGGCGGCGGTGAAGGTGAGGTTCGCCAGGAAGACGGTCTTGCCGCGTTCCTGGAGGGCGAAGGCGATCGGCAGGCCGCTGAGGAAGTCGAAGCCGCCGCCCGCGCCCGCGATCAGGACTCGCTCGGAGTCACCCAGCGGGAACAGCACCGAGGAATCGAGCAGGGAGGCTGAGCGGTGAGTCATCGTATGGGCCGATCGGTATCGATCGGGACGTACCCGACTTCGCGCATGTCTCCCCCTCGGACGCCGATCATTGTCACCGTAGCGAAGCGGGTCCGGGCGTGCCACGGCTGGAATGACCTGCGCGACGGTAGATCCGAACGACTGGGCGGGCACGTGGCGATGCTCCGCACGAAAGTTGTTCGTGCGGAGCATCTTCGGAGGGACGTCAGGCGGGAACGGCGGTCGATGCCGGGGTGACCTCCGGAGTGGTCGAGGGGCGAGCGCGCAGTGCGCCGAGGCCGAGCAGGGCCAGACCGGCCGCCGACCAGGCGAGCAGGACGGCGAGGGGCGCCAGTGCGCCCGCGCCGTCGAAGTAGGCGACCGAGCGGAGCAGTGATGCGGCCGCGCCGGGTGGGCACAGCTGGCCGATGGTGCCCCAGGGCTGCGGGAGGAGTTCGGGGGCGGAGGTGGCGGCGGAGAACGGGTTGCCGATGAGGAGCATGGTCAGGGCGCCGAGGCCGATGCCGGGGCGGCCGATCGCGGCGGCGAGGCCGACGATGGTGGTGGCGACGGCGAAGGCGGCCAGGCCTGCGATCGCGGCGAGTTCCAGGTAGGAGCCGGGGACGATCGAGAGCCAGCTGTGGAAGACCAGGGTGCTGAGCAGGCCACCGGCGACGGCGAAGGTGAGCAGGCCGACGAGGCGGCCCGCGAAACCGGGGATCAGCAGGGTGAGCAGGACACCCGCGGCGATCCCGGACATGACCAGGGGCAGGACCATCGAGCCGAAGCCGGCACCGCGCGGGTCGTCGGGATCGGTGGCGACGACATCCTGAACCGGCGCGGCGGGGGCGCCGCTGAGCTGCTGGGCCAGGGCGGTGAGCTGCTGGGCGACCGCGGGTGAGGCGGCCGAGGCGACCAGGACCTGCGGCGCGCCCTCGCCGGTGACGATGGCGCCGTAGATCTCGTTGTCGGTGAGCGCGGCGCGAGCGGCACCGCCGTCGGCCAGGGTGGTGATCTCGAAGGCGTCGGGACTGCGCTGCTGCAGTTGCTGGGTGACCTGCGTGGCCTGCGGGCCGGTGACGGCGATGGGCAGGTCGCGCGGAGCGAGGTTGACGGCGGGCCAGGCGAAGGCGATCAGGAGCAGAGCCTGCAGCGCGGTGGCCGCGAGACCGAGCGCGACTGCTCGTCGGGTGATCGTCATGGCGGTTCTCCCCTTAAAGCGAATGTTCGTTCTTTTTGGTGGTTCAACGGTGGCATCGGCCACCCTCGCTTGTCAAGAACGGATATTCGTTTTATTTTGAGTCATGCCCCGAGTCAGCGAAGAACACCTCGAACGTCGCAGGCAGCAGATCCTCGACGCCGCGCAGCTCTGCTTCGCCAGGAAGGGCTTCCACGAGACCTCGATGCAGGACGTGTTCGCCGAGGCCGGGTTGTCGGCGGGAGCCGTCTACCGGTACTTCACCAGCAAGAACGAGATCATCGCCGCTCTGGTGATGCAGACCATGGTGCCGTTGCGGGAGCGGCTGGCCGAGGTCATCCGCGCCGAGACGCCGCCGGTGCCCGCGGAGGTCGTCCGGCTGCTGACCACCGAGGTGATCAAGCGCAGCGGTCCGGACGGGCCGTTGCGCCTGGCGCCGCAGGCCTGGGCGCTGGCGATCGTGCAGCCGGAAGCGGGCGTGCCGGTGCGTGAGGGCATCGCCGCCATGCGGGATCTGTGGCTCGAATACATCCTGCGGATGCGCGAGCTCGGCTGGATTCCGGCCGACGCCGATATCGACGCCCTGGCCAAGACGATCATCGGGCTGCTGCCCGGGTTCATCCTGCAGCATCTGCTGCTCGGCGATGTCGACCCGGACGAGATAGCCAGAGGCGTGGCGGTGCTACTGCCCGTCGCCCCGGCCGGGGACCGTTAGAAAGCTCACTGTTACCGATGCCGGGGAACGGGTAGGTTCGGGTGCGGCACAGGTGGGGTCGTGGGGCCACCGAACCGCCGACAATCGATCAGACCAGGGAGTTTCCTGTGGCGTTGCACCGACGAACCCTTCGATCACGCGGCATCGCCGCCCTCGCGACCGCGACCGTGGCGGCCGTGCTGCCCGTGGCCGTGGCAGGCACCGCGCAGGCACGCATGATCGGCGGATTCGAGGTGGGCGGCGCGATCGAGATCGAATACGACCAGGCCGGCGGCGGCGCGCTCGGTGACCCCACCTCCCCCGAATCCGACGCCGCGGCCGGCGGCAAGTACCAGACCTTCGCCAACAACGCGGCGATCTACTGGCACCCCGACACCAACGCCAACACCGTCGCCGGGCAGATCCGCGACAAGTTCGCCGAGCTGGGCAACGAGTCGGGCAAGCTCGGCTACCCGGTCACCCGCGAAGAGTCCACGCCCGGGGGCGCAGGCCGCTACAACCACTTTCAGAAGGGCTCGATCTACTGGTCCGTCGGCACCGGCGCACACCAGATCAGCGGCCCGATCCGGGACAAGTGGGCCGCGCTCGGCTGGGAGTCGAGCCCGCTGGGCTTCCCGCTCAGCGACGTCTCCAAGGCGGGCAAGGGCGACGGCCAGTTCTCGATGTTCCCGACCGGCGCCATCTACTGGTCCTCGTCGACCGGCGCGCACGCGGTGTGGGGCAGCATCCAGGCCGACTGGATCCGCGCGGGCTCCGAGGGCGGCCGCTACGGCTACCCGACCAGCGACGAATACGACTACCAGGGCGGCAAGGCCCAGGATTTCCAGGGCGGCAAGATCACCTGGAAGCCCTCGAACTGACGCCTACGGCGCGAGCAGGCCCTGCCTGGCCCTGCTCGCGCCGGTCAGCGTGAGCAGGAGCATGGTGGTGAGGGCCTGATCGTCGAGGCCCTCGGCCGGGAACGTGTAGCGCAGGATGACATCGCCCAGTTTGCCGCGCCCGATCAGGGTGACCGAGCCGAACTGGATCTCGTTGTTGCGCTCGGCGACGCGCTTGTGCAGCTGCGGCTTCAGCGGCCGATCCCAGGCCAGCACGCTGGTCAGCGACAGCACGGTGAGCCCGGGCGCCAGGGTGACGGCGCGGATCGAGCACAGCGCGCCGTCGTATTCGAAACCGAGCGAGCCGTCGGCGTCGACGCGGATATCGATGTCCTGCATCTGCAGGCAGGCGCCGGTGCGCGCCTGCAGGTCCAGTTCGGGTGTGACCACCGCGTCCATCTCGGCTCCGTCGCTCATTTGGTGCCGCCGAAGCGACGATCGCGCTTGGCGTATTCCAAGCACGCGTCCCACAGGTTACGCCGGTCGAAATCGGGGAAAAGCGTGTCCTGGTAGACGAATTCGGCGTACGCGGCCTGCCAGATGAGGAAGTTCGAGCTGCGGAACTCGCCGGACGGTCGCAGGAACAGGTCGACGTCGGGCATATCGGGTTCGTCGAGGTACCGGGCGACGGTCGCCTCGTCGACCTTCTCCGGATCGATCTCCCCCGCCGCCACCCGGCGCGCGATTTCGCGTGCGGCGTCGGCGATCTCGGCGCGGCCGCCGTAGTTGACGCACATGGTCAGCGTCATCACGTCGTTGTCCTCGGTGAGTTTCTCGGCGATCTCGAGCTCCTTGATCACGCTGCGCCACAGCCGCGGTCGGCGACCGGCCCAGCGCACGCGCACGCCCATCTCGTGCATCTCGTCGCGGCGGCGGCGGATCACGTCACGGTTGAAGCCCATCAGGAAGCGCACCTCGTCGGGGCTGCGCCGCCAGTTCTCGGTGGAGAAGGCGTAGGCCGACAGCCACTTGACGCCGATCTCGATACAGCCTTCGACGGAGTCCATCAGCACGGCCTCGCCGCGTTCGTGACCGGCGGTGCGCGGCAGGCCACGCTCCTGCGCCCAGCGGCCGTTGCCGTCCATCACCAGCGCGACATGGTTGGGGACCAGCTCCGGCGGGATCGCGGGCGGACGCGCACCGGAGGGATGCGCAGACGGCGGGCGCACGGTGCGGGCGGGCTTGCTCGCGGTGGAGGAGTCACGACGCAGGATCACGGCATCCATCCTGCCTGATCGTCGAGTACGGCCCGCACGGGCTCCGCGGATGGCACGGATCGAGGGCTGTCGGCGGGAGCGTTCGATCAGCTGACGTTTCCCGCGACCGGGCGGTACTCGCCCGCATCCCGGCTTCGCTCGATCAGCGGCAGCGTGCGCAGCTGCCGTTCCAGATGCCACTGCAGGTGGGCGGCGACGAGTCCGCTGGCCTGACGGCGGATGTTGTCGGGAACACCGGCGATGGAGTCCCACTCCCCCTTCAGCAGGGCGACGAGCAGGTCGAGGACGCCCGCGGCCGGGGTGCTCGCGCCCGGCGGCCTGCAGTGCACGCAGACCGCGCCGCCCACCGCGACGTGGAACGCGCGATGCGGGCCCGGCGTCGCACAGCGGGCGCATTCGTCGAGCGCGGGTGCCCAGCCCGCGAAACCCATGGCGCGCAACAGATAGGCATCGAGGATGAGTTCGTGCGGTCGCTGCTTGGCGGCGATGGCGCGCAGGGCGCTCGCGGTGAGCGCGTGCAGTTTCGGCGCGGGCGCGCGTTCCTCGCCCGCGAGACGTTCGGCGGTCTCGAGGATCGCGCAGGCGGTGGTGTAGCGGCCGTAGTCGTCGATGATGTCGGCGGCGAACGCCTCGACCGTGGTCACCTGGGTGACGATGTCGAGCGTGCGGCCCGGATGCAGCTGCACGTCGATGTAGGCGAACGGCTCCAGCCGCGCCCCGAACTTCGACTTGGTGCGCCGCACCCCCTTGGCGACCGCGCGCACCAGACCGTGTTGCCTGGTCAGCAGCGTGACGATGCGATCGGCCTCGCCCAGCTTGTGCTGACGGACCACCACCGCCTCATCTCGATACAACCGCACGGCCTCAGTCTTCCACGTCGACCCGACACCGCCACCACGGACACGGCGGGCCGGTCAGTCCCGCCGGAGCAGACCGGCGATGAGCAACAGCAGGGACTGCTGGGTCTCGGCGCGGGCGCGCTCGGGGTCGGTCGCGTGGGCGACGATGAGCGAGGCTTCGGTGATGGCGCTGAGCAGCAGTTGCGCGAGCACCGGGACCGGGACGGCCGGGACCAGACCGGAGTCGACGGCGCGTTGCAGTTCGCCGGTGATCAGGCCGAGGCCGTGCCGGGCTTCGAATTCGCGGAAGGCGGGCCAGCCGAGCACGGTGGGGGCGTCCATCAGGACGATGCGCAGCATTTCCGGGCGGCCACAGAGATCGAGGAAGCAGGCCAGGCCCGCGGTCATGCCCGCGAGGACATCGTCGGGGTCGACGGCGGCGACCGCGCCCGCGATCTCCGCGGTGGCTTCGGTCTCGACCTGTTCGAGCACGGCGAGGAACAGCCCGCGCTTGTCGCCGTAGTGGTGGTGCAGGGCACCGCGGGTGACGCCGGCGGCGGCGACCAGCTGTTCGGCCGACGTCGCGGCGAAGCCGCGCTCGGCGAACAGGCTGCGACCTGCCCGCTCGAGCGCGGCTCGGGTGGTGCGGGAGCGATCCTCCTGACTACGGCGCTGCATGCAGCCGAGTGAACTCCACGATCAGTTCGGCGAGCAACTCCGGCCGGTCCTCGGGCAGGAAGGTGTAGGAGTCCTCGACGGTGCGCAGGCTCGCCTTCGGCAGGGCGGTGACGAGCCGCTGCGCCAGCGTCATCGGGAACAGCCGATCCTCGGTGGACCACACCACGAGCACCGGGAAGTCGACCTCGGCGAAGCGCTCGGCGGCCGCCAGGGTGACCCGGTTGTCCACACCCGCGGCGAAGCGGCGCAGGTCGGCGCGGATCGCGGCGCTGCGCCGGGCCGGACCCAGGTAGGACTCCGCGATCTCTTGCGGCAGATGATGTTTGGTCACCCAGCCGAAGGCCAGCGGCAGCCGCTGCATGGGCTTCCACCGGATCGGCGCCAGCAGCGGGGCGATGGCGCCGGGCAGTTTCGCCACCTTCAGCAGACTCGCGAACGGCCGCGGCGGGAAGACCTCGAAGCAGTCGACGGCGGCCAGCACGACCCGGCCGATCCGTTCCGGCCTGCGGGTCATCAGGATCTGGGTGAGCGCGCCGCCGGTGTCGTTCGCGACGACGGTGACGTCGGTCAGGTCGAGCGCGTCGAGGAACTCGGCGATGAGGTCCGCGATGCCGGTGGGCGTGAGGTCGGCGTCGGGCAGCGGGATCGAGTGCGATCCGAGCGGCCAGTCGGGAGTGAGACAGCGATGTCCGGCGGCGACCAGGCCGGGGACCACCCCGCGCCAGAGGTCCGCGTTGACGAGCAGGCCGTGCACGAAGACGACCGGCGATCCGGTGCCGGTGTCGTGATAGCGGAGGCGGCCGGACGACAGGGCGATCTCGTGCGCCGGGCCGAGTGCTGAGCTGATTCCCATGGGGTCCTCCCCTGGTCGAATGCTGGGCCCATCCACTGTTACATACATACGGTATGTATGTCTACAGCCGGATACTCACCCTAGGGGATGTGGACGGGTGACCAGTTATCGCGCTACGGTCGAGCACACGCACTGCAGAGACGGAGCTCACATGTCCGCGCCCGACCGCCTCGCGCCGAAGCCCTCAGCCGACCTCGGCCTTTCCGAAATGTCCGCCGCGATCGCCGACGGCAGCGTCTCCTCCGTCGCGGCCGTGACCGAGGCGCTCGACCGGATCGAGGCCTCGCAGCCGACGCTCAACGCCTTCCGCGTCGTCCGCCGCGAGGCCGCGCTGCGGGAAGCCGCCGACGCCGACGCGCGCCTGGCCGCCGGCGCGCGGCTGCCGCTGCTCGGCGTGCCGATCGCGGTCAAGGACGACACCGACATCGCCGGGGAGATCACCGCCTTCGGCTGCGGCGGCGAGTTCACGTCGAAGTCCGAGGACGCCGAATCGGTGCGCAGGCTGCGCGCCGCCGGTGCGGTGATCGTGGGCAAGGCCAATACCTGTGAGCTGGGCCAGCTCCCGTTCACCAGCGGCGACGCCTTCGGCCACACCCGCAATCCGTGGGATCGCGCGCGCACCCCCGGCGGTTCCTCGGGCGGTTCCGCCGCAGCGGTGGCTGCCGGATTGGTGCCCGCCGCACTGGGTTCCGACGGTGCGGGCTCGGTGCGCATCCCGGCGTCGTGGAACAACCTGGTCGGGATCAAACCGCAGCGCGGCCGCATCTCCACCTGGCCGCACGCCGAGGCGTTCTACGGGCTCACCGTCAACGGACCGCTGGCGCGCACCGTCCGCGATGCCGCGCTGCTGCTCGATGTCGCCGCCGGGCCGCACCACGGTGACCTGCACACCCCGGCGCCGATCGACGCGAGCGCCGCCGTCGGGCGCGATCCCGGCAAGCTCAGGATCGCGCTCTCCCTGCGGATTCCGTTCACCGCGACCAAGACCGCGCTGGACCCGCAGATCGCGGCCGCCGTCCACGCGCTGGCGCGGACGCTGCGCGGTCTCGGGCACACGGTCACCGTGGCCGACCTGCACTACGGGCTGATGATCGGCGCGTCGTTCCTGCCGCGCTCGATGGCGGGGATCACGCGCGTGCGCCGGGCGATGCCGGAGGCGATCGTCGACCCGCGCACCACGGCCAACGCCCGGGTGGGCGGGGTGCTCGGCGGTCCCGTGCTCGCGGCCGCCCGCCGCGCGGAACCGTTGCTGCACAAGCGGATCGGCGCGTTCTTCGATGACTACGACCTGGTCCTCGCCCCGACCACCGCCACCCCGCCCCCGCACGCCGAGGAGATCGACGGCATCGGCGTCGGCGCGACCAACAGTCTGATCACCGCCGCCTGTCCCTACACCTGGCCGTGGAACGTCCTCGGCTGGCCGAGCGTGAACGTCCCCGCCGGCTTCACCGATGCCGGGCTGCCGATCGGCGCACAGCTGATGGGCACCGCCGATACCGAGCCGACCCTGATCTCGCTGGCCGCGCAGCTGGAACAAGAATTGCGCTGGGAGCGGGCGCGACCCACGCCGTGGTGGTGAATCACAGCGATGTACTGCATCGCGATCCACAGCGCGCCGTCGACGAGGCCGCGATCGTGCACAGCCACCACGTTCGGGTGATCGATCCGGGCCGCCAGTTCGGCCTCCCGGATGAACATGGCCCGGAATTCCGTTGCACCGCTGTGGGCTTCGCTCAGAACCTTGATCGCGCCCAGGCGCGAATGACGCGCAGCCTAGCGCCCGTGCAGCACTCGGCGGGCATAGCGCACGGCGGGCCGGCCGGTGGCGTCGTCGCCACGGTCACAGTGCTGCCGGGCCCCTTCCGGCAGCGTTCCGAATCGGTCGCCGCTGAAGCCGGTCCCCACCCGGAGGTCATGTTCGAGCGACTGTAACAGCACGAATCCGGTGGCGCGGTCCGGTAATTCCGGCATTACCGCACTACCGCGCTGGTTCGGCCCAGCCCTCGAGATCGCTCTTCGTCCCCGCCGGGCAGCCGTGCTGACCGGTCTGGCGCGGGAACATCATCAGGCAGCGTTGCGGGCCGGGGCCACCGACCGCGGTGGTGACCAGCACCGCGATCGACGAGCCGTCGGCGACCCGGCGCGTCGAGAAGCCCAGGGTGCCGGTGACGCCGCGATAGTCGCTCTCGCGCAGCTGCACCGCGATCGCGGTGCGGTTCGGCGGCAGGTCGGCGAGCACACCGCGGCTGGCGCGCACGGCCTGCAGGAACAGCCCGCTGACGTCGAACGCGAGACCGGTGCGGTCGCCCGCCCAGGTCGGGCGGTAGTCGGCCAGTTCCGGGTAGCCGCGCAGGTCCTCGATCAGTCCGGCCAGTTCGACGCACAGCTGCTCGTGTTCGAACGGCACCGGCTGATCGCCGAGTTTGCCCACGCCACCGACACAGTCGGCGCCGCCGAGCATCACCGGCGCGGCCTTGGCCACATAACGCACCGTCAGGTTGGCGGGCAGCGCGGCGGTGGCCCTGGGGTCGGTGATCAGCCGGGTGACCGCGTCGTTGCCGAGGATCGCCGGGCCCGCGCCGCTGAGACAACCGCGACTGACCGCTTTGGCGAAGGTGGGGAAATCGTCGTTGCGGCCCGCGAAGAACAGCAGGGTGCGCCGGTCGGCGCCCTCGGTCTCGCACGGTGCGGGGAACCGGTAGAGCTGCTGCTGTTCGCGCCAGCTCAGACTCTGCTGGGCGACACCGCGTGTGGTGAGCTCGGCCTTCAGATCGGCGACCAGGGTGGTCACGTACAGGTCATCGGCCGCTTCCGGATGATAGATCGCCACCTTGTCGTAGCGGGCGGTGCCGTTGGTGTCGCGCGCGCCCTGGACGTAATCGGCGATCAGCCTGGCCTGCACGGTATTGCTCGGCGCCGCTTGGAAATACAGGGGCGAGGCCTGGTCGAGGCCGTCGGCGGACAGAGTCGTCGCGACCGCGGGCACGCCCAGCTCACCGAGCCGGGCGATCGCCGTGCGGGTCTCGTCGGTACTGCGATCGATGCCGACCACGCCGAGCACACTGGGATCGTCGGCCACCAGGCCGCGCAGCGAATGCTCTACCACCCAGCTCGCCTGGCGCATGTCCGAGCCGCCGTTGGCGATGACGATGCGCAGCAGCGGTTCCGATTCGTCGGAGGCCAGCAGGGCGCGGCGCTGCTGCACCGCGAGCCCGGCCAGCTCCTCGACCTGGGCGTGCGGGTAGCGCACATTGGTGTCGGCGTAGCTGAGACCGGCGAAGTACACCAGCGAGACCAGCGGCCGGTTGGGATTGCTCTCGCGGGCTTGGACCGCCGCTTCGTTGAGCCGGAACACCTCGCGCTGCATCGCCGTCAGCTCGGGGTCGTCGGCGAAGAGCTGCGCGGTGTTGTCGCTGTAGCCGACGCACTCACCGTCGCGCAGGCTCACCGAGACGCCCCCGGTCCACGGCCACTGCGAGCACGGCGCGCCACGCAGCGGCGGGAAGTAGACCAGCGCGGCGGCGACGGCCAGCGCGATCGGGATGAGCACGCACAGGCCGACGAACCAGCTGCGCGCCGCCATCGGCGGTGCCGGCGGCAGCGCGAGACCGCGGAAGCGGGGGTCACTGATCCGTGGCGGGGTGTCGGCGGGCAGCAGCGCGCGCAGCGGCAGGAACCAGGCGTCGGCCTGGCGGTGGGTGCGCCGGTTGTCGATCTCGCGCACCCAGCTCTGCAGCGGGTCCGGCGGTTGCGGCGACGGCTGGTCGGCCAGGCTCTCCAGCGTGCGCAGCGTGCGCAGCTCACCGATGTCGCCGAGCTCGCCGACCTCGCGGTTCGGGCCCTCGTCGCGGAAGGCGACGAGCACCAGCGGGTCGAAATGGCCGGTCTCGTTCCTGATCTCGTTGATCCAGGTGAGGATCCGGGCACCGTCGCTGCCCTCGGCCAGGCCACCGAGCAGCGCCACCGGATAGGCGGTGCGCCGCCAGCTCGACGGCCGCCAGATCCGGCGCCGGTACGCGTCGCGCAGATCCTCCAGGAACGCGTGGATCAGCAGCTTGGCGACCTGCTCCTCGTTCTCGTCGACCCGGTGCGAGGCGGTCAGACGGGAGGCGAAACCCAGGAAGCTGCCGGACAATTCGGGCGCGAGGTAGCGCTGACGCAGGAACCACCTGGTCACCTTCGACATGCCCGGAATGCGCCCGGACACCCACAGCCACAAGCGCAGCACCGGCCACAGCGCGAGCACGCCGAAGACCACGCGCGAGATGGTGTCGCCCGCGACGCCTTCCGCGGTGTCGGAGCGGCTCGTCGGCGATCCGCTGCGCAGTAGTTTCGGCAGCCGGCGGCGCAATTCGTCGGGCGCCTCGGACTCGTCGCTGGTGACCCGCTGGCGCGTCAGCCAATCGGCCGTGCGGTAGCGCGGGAACTTGATCGCGCCCATCGCGGTGTCGTCGGCCGCGAAGCCGGCGACGAGCTGCTGGATGATCGGCAGACAATGTCCGGCGATCTCCTGATCGTCCTGTGAGCTGACCGCGGTGAGGTCGGGAGTGAGCGCGGTGCGCGGCAGATCCGGCGCGTGCAGGTCGATCTTGGCGCGCGGCGTCGCCCGGCGGCCGCCCGATTCGCCGAGCCAGCTGTAGAGGTCGGCGACCAGTGCGGAATGCCCTTGCACCCCGACCAATTCGACGATCGGCCGGGGCAGCGTGCGGCGCCCGCGCAGCAAGGTACGCAGCACCCGCGGTTTGGTGTCGGGGATCTCCAGCGCCCGCAGCAACTCCAGCAGCTTGCCGACATCATTGGCATCGGGCACTTCGACGGCCTCCCCGGGCGATCAGCGAGCACACCGAACACTGTCGGCGTATTCGCCGAACGATACCCCGTACCGCCGACGCTCAAACGATCAAAAGCCCAGCTTCCCCAGCTGTTTCGGGTCGCGCTGCCAGTCCTTGGCCACCTTCACGTGCAGGTTCAGGTAGATCCGGGTGCCCAGGATGTGCTCGATCTGCTTGCGGGCGTTGGTACCCACCTCCTTGAGGCGGGCACCGTTCTTACCGATGACGATCGCCTTCTGGCTCGGCCGTTCGACATACAGCAGGGCGTGCACCTCGAGCATGTCCTCGTTGGCCTCGTACGGCTGGATCTCCTCGATCACCACGGCCAGCGAGTGCGGCAGTTCGTCGCGCACGCCCTCGAGCGCAGCCTCGCGGATCAGCTCGGCCATCAGGGTTTCCTCGGGCTCGTCGGTGATCTCCCCGTCGGGGTAGAACGCCGGGCCCTCGGGCATCTTCGAGGCGATGACGTCGACGAGCACCTCGACCTGTTCGCCCTTGACCGCCGACACCGGAACGACCTCGGCCTCGGGACCGAGCAGCTTCGAGACCGCCATCAACTGGTGGGCGACCTGGTCGCGGCTCACCTTGTCGATCTTGGTGACCACGCCGAGCACGGTGGTCTTGGGCGCCATCATCTTGATCTGCTCGACGATCCAGCGGTCACCGGGGCCGATCTTCTCGTCGGCCGGGATGCACAGGGCGATCACGTCGACCTCGGAGTAGGTGTCGCGCACGAGGTCGTTGAGGCGCTGACCGAGCAGGGTCCGCGGCCGATGCAGACCGGGGGTATCGACCAGGATCAGCTGGGCGTGCTCGCGATGCACGATGCCGCGGATGGTGTGCCGGGTGGTCTGCGGGCGCGAGGAGGTGATCGCGATCTTGGTGCCGACCAGGGCGTTGGTCAGCGTCGACTTGCCGGTGTTCGGGCGGCCGACGAAACAGACGAAGCCGGAGCGGAATTCCTGCTCAGCCACCGTGCACCTCGCTCAGCACGGCGCCGGAGCGGTCGGCGCGGATCACCGCGGCCGACGGCGAGACCTCGCGCACCGCGGCGATGCCCGCGTCCTCGGTGTCACCGCCGACGACGACGGCCGCCTCGAAACCCTCGGCACCGCTGGAGATCGCGGCGGCCACCGCGGCCTGCAGCGCGGTCAGGCGCAGCGCGGTCAGCGCGACCTCGCCCGCGGCGTAGGTGCGGCCGTCGGTGTCGCGGATGGCGGCGCCACTCGCGCCGCCGGTGCGGCCCAGCGCGCCCCGCGCCAGGACCAGCAGTTTGGTGTCTTCGGCGTCCAGTTCACTCATCGGTATCTCCGTTGTCGTCGGGCACGGTGACCTCCGCGGGCGCGGTGCCGTTGGTGGTCTGCTCGGTGCCGTTGGTCTTGCCCTTGCGGGACTTCTCGGCCTTCTTGTCCTTCTCGGCATCGCGGCGCACCAGCACGGTGTTCACCCGCATCCGCCCGCGCGCGTCGGCGCCGCCCTCGCCGCGCAGGACCAGGCCGTAGACGGTCACCTTCGACCCGGGCAGCGGGACGCGGCCCAGCTCGTGGGCGAGCAGTCCGCCGACCGTGTCGACGTCCTCGTCCTCGATGTCGAGGCCGTACAGCTCGCCGAGGTCCTCCACCGACAGCCGGGCCGACACCCGGTAGCGGCCGTCGCCCAGGTCTTCCACCGGCGGGGTCTCGTCGGTGTCGTACTCGTCGGCGATCTCGCCGACGATCTCCTCGAGCACGTCCTCGATGGTCACCAGGCCCGCGATGCCGCCGTACTCGTCGACCAGCAACGCCATGTGGTTGCGGCGGCGCTGCATCTCGTCGAGCAGATCGTCGAGCGGCTTGGAGTCGGGGATGAACACCGCGGGGCGCATGACCTCGCGCACGGTCACCTTGCGACTGCGATCGGCGTACGGGACAAGGTCTTTCAGGTACACCACGCCGAGCACGTCGTCGACGTTCTCGCCGACCACCGGGATCCGGGAGTGCCCGGACCGCACCGCCAGCGACATCGCCTGGGCCGCGGTCTTGTCGGCCTCGATCCACACCATCTCGGTGCGCGGCACCATCACCGCGCGGGCGACGGTGTCACCGAGCTCGAACACCGACTGGATCATCCGGCGTTCGTCGTCGGCGACCACGCCGCGCTCGCGGGCCATGTCGACCACTTCCCGCAGCTCGATCTCGGAGGCGAAGGGGCCGTTGCGAAATCCCTTACCCGGGGTGATCGCGTTGCCGAGCAGGATCAGCAGCCTGCTCACCGGCCCCAGCAGCGCGCCGATGATCTGCAGCGGCACCGCGGCGCCGAGCGCGATCGAATAGGCGTGCTGGCGGCCGAGCGTACGCGGACCGACGCCGATCACGACATAGGAGACGACCACCATGACCGCGGCGGCCACGAGCAGTGCCGTGCCCGCACTCCACAGCTCCAGGGTCGCGGCGGCGAGCAGGACGGTGGCGGTGATCTCGCACAGAATGCGCAGCAGCACCATGAGATTGACGTACCGCGGGCGGTCGTCGACGATCTTGCGCAGTCGTGCGGCGCCGGGCCGTTCCTCGCGGACCATGTCGTCGAGCCGGGCCCGCGACACCGTGTTCAACGCCGAGTCGACCCCGGCGAATACCCCGCCGAGCCCGATCAGCAGGATCGCCAGCAGGATCTGGGTCAGTGAGGTCACGCCGGGCCCAGTGTGTCACCCGGTGCGGTGAAACCTGCCTTGCCGAGGAGTTGGGCGTCACGCTCTGCCAGTTCGGCGCGGCGCTGTTCCTCGCGCAGGCTCACGTACCACTCCTCGAGCAGCTGGGCCTGCAGCGCGAACATCTCCTTCTCCTCCTCGGGCTCGGCGTGGTCGTAGCCGAGGAGGTGGAGGACGCCGTGCACGGTGAGCAGTGCCAGCTCGTGGTCGAGGGAGTGGCCGACCTTCTGCGCCTGACCCATCGCGAACTCGGGACACAGCACGATGTCGCCGAGCATCGACGGGCCGGGCTCGGGGCTGTCGGGGCGGCCGCCCGGCTCCAGCTCGTCCATCGGGAACGACATCACGTCGGTCGGGCCCGGCAGGTCCATCCAGCGCACGTGCAGGTCGGCCATGGTGTCGAGATCGACGAGCACCATCGACAGCTCGGCGGCGGGATGCACGTCCATCCGGCCGATGACGAAACGTGCGACGCTGACCAGGTCTTCTTCGGGGACGTCCATGCCCGATTCGTTGGCGATCTCGATGCTCACCTGTTCAGGGTACGGTGCCGACCCGACGCCGCCGGGAGCGGCATCGGGCCAGCGTGGCGTGAGTTACCCCCGGTTCGCACGCCCGGCGGCACGGCGCTGCGCCCGGTTGCCCGGGTAGTGCGGGCCGGGGACCGCGCGGGTGTCGGACTCGAACCGGTCGTAGGCGTCGACGATGTCGGAGACCAGCCGGTGCCGCACCACATCGGCGCTGGTGAGCTCCGAGAAGTGGATGTCGTCGATGTCGACGAGGATCTCCGCCGCCGCCCGCAGCCCCGAGCGCTGCCCGTTGGGCAGGTCGACCTGCGAGATGTCACCGGTGACCACCATCTTCGAACCGAAGCCGAGGCGGGTCAGGAACATCTTCATCTGCTCGGCCGTGGTGTTCTGCGCCTCGTCGAGGATGATGAACGAGTCGTTGAGGCTGCGGCCACGCATGTACGCCAGCGGCGCGACCTCGATGACGCCGGAGGCGAGCAGCTTGGGGATCGCTTCCGGGTCCATCATGTCGTGCAGCGCGTCGTAGAGCGGCCGCAGATACGGGTCGATCTTGTCGTTGAGCGTGCCGGGCAGGAAGCCCAGCCGCTCGCCGGCTTCGACCGCGGGCCTGGTCAGGATGATGCGGGTGACCTGCTTGGACTGCAGAGCCTGCACCGCCTTGGCCATCGCCAGGTAGGTCTTGCCGGTACCGGCGGGACCGATGCCGAACACGATGGTGTTGGCGTCGATCGCGTCGACGTAGCGCTTCTGGTTCAGTGTCTTGGGCCGGATGGTCTTGCCGCGCCGCGACAGGATGTCCAGGCTCAGCACCTCGGCGGGCGATTCGGACACGCCTTCGGTGAGCATCGAGACGGTGTGCCGGACCGCTTCGGGAGTGATCACCCGATTCCGGCCGGTCAGCGCCACGAGCTGCTCGATGACGCGCTCGGCCAGCGCCACATCGCCGGCCTTACCGGTGATGGTGACGGTGTTACCGCGCACATGGATGTCGGCCGGGAGCAGTTTCTCCAGCTGACGAAGATTCTGGTCGGCCGAGCCGAGGAAGGGGAAAACAGACTCCGGGGCGAGTTCGATGCTGGAACGCACTGTTCGCGCCGCGGGACCCGCGTTGTTTCCGCCTGCGCCGATGCCTGATACGGGGTTGGTGGGGTCGCCGATCTCGCCTGAGTTCTTCAAAAGTGGCTATGGCCTGCTTCCGGTCTCGACTGTGTGTTCGATGAGCTCAGTTTAACGCGCGGCACCGACACCGCCCAGCGATATAACGGCGGGATCGGCCGAACCGCGATCGACCGGTGATCGCAGGTCACGAGCGGGAGGCGGCCGTTGAGAGCCGTGATCTACCAGCGCGGGGTGAGCGCGCCGAGGGCACCGAGTGCCACCGCGGCGGCCGTGGAGGTACGCAGCACGGTCGGGCCGAGCAGCACGGTAGCGGCGCCCGCCTCGGCCAGCGCGGCCAGTTCGGTGTCGTCGAGGCCGCCCTCGGGCCCGACGATCAGGACGACCTCGCGCGCCTGCGCCAGCGGCAACTCGGTGAACTTGCCAGCGCCGGATTCGTGCAGGGCGGCGACGATCGCGCCGTCCGCCGCGGCTTTCCGCACCAGGTCGACCAGATCGCGGGTGCGGTGCAGGTCGGCGACCTCGGGAATGTAGGCCCGCCGGGACTGCCGCGCGGCGGACCTGGCCGCGGCGCGCCACTTCTCGACGCCCTTGGCGGCCTTGGCTTCCCAGTTCGAGACGCACCGCGCGGCCTGCCACGGCACGATGACGTCGGCGCCCGCCTCGGTCATCAGCTCAACGGCCAGCTCGGACCGATCCGACTTGGGCAGCGCCTGCACCACGGTCACCCGCGGGGTCACCGGCGCGGCGATCCGGCGCTGGTGCACCGCGAGTTCGAGGCGGTCCTTCTGGGCCGCGACGACTTCCGATTCGGCGAGCACGCCGCGTCCGTCGGACAGCGTGATCGGCTCACCGACCTTGATCCGGCGCACCGTCGCCGCGTGGCGACCCTCCGGACCGTCCAGGACGGCGACGGCGCCCGGTTCGGGCACCTCGTCGAGGTAGAAGACCGTCGCGGCCACGGCCTCAGCGTCCGCTGAAGGAAGCGCGCAGCCGGGCGAACAGGCCGCTGTTGTGCTCGGACTGCGCCGACATCACCTCGGCGCGATCCTTGTCGCGCATGCCCTTGAACTTGCGCAGCAGATCGGTCTGCTTCCCGTCCAGCTTGGTCGGCACGACGATGTCGAGGTGCGCCAGCAGGTCGCCACGGGCGCCCGACCGCAGCCGGGGCATGCCGTGAGCGCGCAGCTGGATGACCTCGCCGGGCTGGGTGCCCGCCGCGATGGTGAGCTCGGTCGGGCCGTCGAGGATGGTGTCGACCACGACCGTGGTGCCGAGGATCGCGTCGACCATCGGGACCCGGACGGTGCAGTGCAGGTCGTCGCCGTCGCGGACGAAGGTGTCGTGCGGCTGCTCGACGACCTCGACGTAGAGGTCACCGGCGTGGCCGCCACCGGGACCGACCTCGCCTTGGGCGGCCAGCCGAACGCGCATGCCGTTGGCGACACCGGCCGGGATCGGCGCGGCGATCTCACGGCGGGCGCGGACACGACCGTCGCCACCACACTTGTGGCAGGGATCGGGGATGGTCTCGCCTGCGCCGCGGCAGGTCGGGCAGGGGCGCGAGGTGAGCACCTGGCCCAGGAAGGACCGCTGCACCGACTGCACTTCACCGGCGCCGTCACAGGTCTCGCAGCGCACCGGCTTGGAGTTGCCGTTGGTGCCCGCGCCCTGACAGATATCGCAGAGGATGGCGGTGTCGACGGTCAGGTGCTTGGTGACGCCGACCGCGCATTCGGCCAGGCTCAGCCGCGTGCGGATCAGCGAGTCGGCGCCGGGCTGGACGCGGCCGCGCGGCTTGCGCGCGCCACCACCCTGGCCACTCATGCCGCCGAAGAACGCTTCGAAGACGTCGCCGAGACCGCCGAAGCCCGCGCCGTTGAAACCGGCTCCGCCGCCGCCACTTTCGAGCGGATCACCACCGAGGTCGACGATCCGGCGCTTCTCCGGATCGGTCAGCACCTCGTAGGCGGTCGATACTTCCTTGAACTTGGCCTGGGCGGCCTCGTCCGGGTTCACGTCGGGGTGCAGTTCGCGGGCCAGTTTGCGGTAAGCGCGCTTGAGCTCCTGGTCGGTGGCGTTCTTGCCGACGCCGAGCAGTCCGTAGTAATCCCGTGCCACTGTGAGTTCTCTAGTCCTTGGTCGCTGTGGTCCAGCCGAGCGCCGGGCGCATCCTTAAGTCGAATCCACTCAACTTTACCGGCCGAAGTATCGACCTTAACAGTTGCGGGTCGGGCCGATTCCGGCCCGCGTCACCTTTCGGCCAGTACCTCGCCGATGTAGCGGGCGACGGTCGCCACCGAAGCCATCGTTCCCGGATAATCCATGCGGGTGGGGCCGAGCACACCCATGCCGCCGAGTACCGCGCCCGCCGCGCCGTAGCCGGTGGACACCACCGAGGTGCCACGCATCTGCTCTACCTGGGTCTCCTCGCCGATCTGCACCATCACCTGGCCCGGCTGCTGTGCCGCGGCCAGCAGTTTCAGCACGATGACCTGTTCCTCGAGCGCTTCCAGCACGGTCCGCAGCGAGCCAGGGAAACCGAAATCGGCGACGTTGCGGGTGAGATTGGCCGTGCCGCCGAGGACGAGCCGCTCCTCCGGGTGCTCCACGAGGGTCTCCACCAGCACCGTGGAGACCCGGACGAGCACGTCCTTGATCTTGTCGGGGGCGCGCTCCGGCAGGCCGGCCACCGAGGCGCTGGCCACCGACAGCAGCTTGCCGTCCATGGCGCTGCCGAGCAGGCCGCGCACGGCTGCGAGATCGTCGTCGGAGATGACGGCGCCGAGGTCGACGATGCGCTGATCGACCCGGCCGGTGTCGGTGATCACCACCAGCAGCAGGCGGGCCGGATTGAGCGCGACGACCTCGATGTGGCGCACGATCGACGCCGACACCGTGGGGTACTGCACGACCGCGACCTGGCGGGTGAGCTGGGCCAGCAGCCGCACCCCGCGGCGCAGGACGTCGTCGAGATCGACACCGGATTCGAGGAACTCCATGATCGCGCGCCGCTCGGCGCCCGAGAGCGGTTTCACCTCGGCGATCCGGTCGACGAACTCGCGATACCCCTTGTCGGTGGGGATGCGGCCCGAGCTGGTGTGCGGCTGGGTGATGTACCCCTCGGCCTCCAGCACGGCCATGTCGTTGCGGATCGTGGCACTGGAAACACCCAGGTGGTGCCGTTCCACGAGCGACTTGGAGCCGATCGGTTCCTTGGTGGCGACGTAGTCCGCGACGATCGCTCGCAGGACCTCGAATCGCCGATCCTCGGTGCTCGACGCCATCGACCCCACCTCCTCGCTCGTGCCGGGTACGTCATCGGCCCGCGTGTGCCGCTGTGTTCGACGCACAGACTCGCATGCGGACGCTCGGAGCGTCTCGTTGTCCAGTCTAATTGTCCGGTCCCGGATCGCCCGCCCACATGGTCGCGACGGAGCCGAGTTGTCCACAGGCCGCGGTTTGTCCACAGGTGGTGCGCGGGGGCTGTCGCCGCTGCGGACAGCGGCGTACGTTCGGCACTGATTCAGCTGTTTACCAGCATTTTTCGGGTGTCGACGGCGGGCAGGGAGGGGCTTGTGATGCGGCGGAACGGCAGCGATGCGGCCACGGGAGTGGCGCTGAAACCGGCGGAGTTCGCCGGGTTCGATCGGGGATGTGCGGCGTTCTTGGGGGTGATCGGCCAGCTCATCGCGCTGGCCGGGGAGATCGGCGAGCAGACGCGGTGGGGTCTGGGTGAGGACCAGGCCGGGTTGATCTCGGCGGCGACGGTCGTCGCCCGGCTTCGCGCCAAGGCGGACGGCGGCGCGAACAGCGTCGCCGCGGTGCTGTCGGCCCATGCCGATGTCGTCGCCGAACTCCGGTGCGCGTATCGGGCCGCGCGGGATGAGTTGGTGCGCACCGACGACGAGTGGGCCGGGCGACTCAGGGCGGTGGAATTCGATGCGGGACAGCCGACGTCCGGGAAGTCGCTGCCGTGACCGGGTACGAGCCGCCGGCGATTCCCGGTAGCGGTGAGAACGCGTGGAATTGGCGTCACGCGGAGATCGTGGCGGCGTTCACGTCGCTCGAGGTGACCGATGCGGCCGCCCAGGCGGACCGGTTCGAGCGGATCGCGGCCTGGTGGGCTGCGGGACTGGACGCCTTCGAGCGCGCCATGCGGGAAACGCTTGCGACGGCATGGGCGGGTATCGGAGCCGAGGCGGCCGGAGCCGCTGTCAGCGCGTATGTGGCGCAAGCGCGGGAATTGACGCCGGCGCTGGCGGAACTTCCCGGCCTGGTTCGGGCGGCAGCCGAGGCGATCGTGGCGACGAAGTACGCGATCCCGGAGCGGGTCGCGAACGAAGCGGAACCCTCGATGTCGCCGGCGAGTGGGGCGGCGACACATCGTGCGGCAGCGGACGCGGAGGAATCCGCGCGAGCCGCGATGCGGGAGCGGTATGTGGTGCCGTTCGGTGCGATCGACGGCCGGATTCCGTTGCTGCCCATGCTGATTCACAGGGGTGGTCCGGGCCGACGGCGGGTACTCGTCGGGAGTGCGGACGGCGGGAACGCGCTGTCGGCGGGAACCGACCATCGGCTGTCGGCCGAAGGCGATCACGCACTGTCGACGGGCGGCGACCACCAACTTCCGGGCGACCGCGATCACACACGGTCGACGAGCGACGACCACCAACTATCGACCGAAGGCGATCACCCACCGTCGACGAGCGGCGACCACCGACTGTCGACGGGGGGCGATGACGGACCGTCCTCGGGGGATGCGGCGAATGGCGCATGGGATTCCTCGGCCGCGACTGGAGACCAACCGCTTCAGGTCTCGTCACCGAGTGCCATCGAGGCGGAGGACGACGCAGCGGCGATCGGCGAGTCGGCCACCTCCGGCATGGTTGTGGCGGACTCGGTTGCGCGTGAATCGGTCGGCGACGCGGGGTCGGACGTGGAGTCAGCGGCGGTTGGTTCAGGGGTGGTGTCGTCATCGAGCGGGGGCGTGAGCAACGCACCGCTCGCGGCCACACCCAGTGGCCCGGGATTTCCTCCACCCGGTGGTCCGGGGATGCAGACAGCGCATGCGGCGCCCGCGCTGCCGGGTACCGAGGCGCCGACGACGTCGCTCGGCCGCACGTTCACCGAGCTAGGGGGCAACCGACCAGGCTCGAATGATGTGTCGTCGACAGCATCGGGCGATCGGCCGTCGGTCAGTGGCACGGCTTACCGGTCGGCGCACAATGGCGCCCTCGTTCGACCGGATGCGGGACGCAGTGTGCCCGGGGCGGTGGGTCCGGTCATCGGCGCGAATCCGCCGACCGTCCCGGCGCCGAGCCCGATGTTCGATCGGCTGTTCCACTACGCCGGGCCACTCGGTCCCGCGCAGGCCCCGATCGGCGAAACGGAACGTGGGTTGCCGAAGTACCTGATCACGCAGGCGAATACCGAAGCGCTGCTCGGCAATCGGCGACCAGCGGTCACCGGGGGCGTGATCGGTGGCGCGGACGACGTCGGGCCGGACGCGCAGCACGCATCCTCGGCTCGGGCATGACCGTGTCAGCGAGCCGAGCGCATCGCGCCCGTGCGGCCGAGCCGATCGACCGCCGGTTCGGACCGCCCACACGGGGCGGTCCGGTCCGATTCAGCTCCGGGCGGCGGCGGTGGAGGCCGCGCCCACCTGCTTGCCCGCGAGGGCATCCAGGCCGAGCATCGCCAGCAGCGATACGCAATCTTCCGCGTCATTGGAATGTGACGCGACCGTGCGGGCGGCGACCGCGCACTGCCGCGCGTTCTCCGCCTTCTCCGCAGAGCGCGCCTCGGCGAATTCGCTCTGCTCGTGGACGAGGGTGATGTGCCGTTCGGTGGACATATAGCTCCCTAGGATCGAGCCGAAGCCTACGCCCCCAATCGTTATCTTCGGCCCCGAACCCACCGAAACCCGCGCTTCGCGACCCCGGTGCGTGGTGCCCGCGCTGAGGTGTGCATCACGTCTGCTCGTCGCGCTGACCGGGCGATCATCGATGTCGCCTGCGACACTCGCCGACCCCGGAATTCCGGTCACGAAGCGGTGTCAAGCGACCTGAGTCCGGGCCGCTCGCAGCAGTCGCAGCTGGCCGACCTCGGCCACGTTCTTCATCAGTTCCGCATCGACCCAGGAGACCAGATGAGCGATCGTCAGCCCGGCGTCGGCGGGCCAGGGGTAGGCCGAGGCCGCGTCGAGCGCGTCGTCGTCGAGCGCGTCGACGATCGCGATCCACTCCGTCCGCAACCGACGCAGCCAGGCGATCGTCGGCGCTCCCGGTCCTGGCCAGACGATGTCGGTCCGCTGCCGCGGTGGCCGGGCGGCCGACATGGTCGATGGCCACGCTCCACCACCAGCCGATATGCCAGCTCAGCCACGCGATCGTCGGGACCGGGATCGGATCGGGTTCGATGTCGGCCCAATCCGCGACCCATCCGCCGGTGTCGCCCGGCCGCAGAGTCCAGCACAGTTCGGCCGGCTCCCAGAGGAAGTCCGCCGCCGACAACCGATCCAGGTGGAACTCGAACAGCGACCAGGTCAGGTCGAACTGCCAGCGCACCAGCTCATTCCGCGAGGGGGACACACGGCGCATCGTGCCACGGCGGCCCGGGCACCGACACCGAATTTCCGCGGGTCAGTCGAGCAGGTCGCGAACCACGCCGTCGGCGAGCAGACGGCCCCGGTCGGTGAGGACGAGGTGGTCGTCGGCGATCTCGGCGAGGCCGTCGGTGAGGACACGGTCCAGCGCGGGACGGGCCGTCGGCGCGAGGGTGGCCAGTGGCAGACCGGTCCGGAGGCGGACGGTGAGCATGAGGTGTTCGGTGTAGCGCTCGTCGTCGGTGAGGGCTTCCCAGCCCGCGGCGGGCAGGCCGCCGAGCGCGACACGGTCGGCGTAGCGGGCGGGGTGCTTGATGTTCCACCAGCGGACACCGCCGACGTGGCTGTGCGCGCCGGGGCCTGCGCCGAGCCAGTCACCGCCGTCCCAGTAGCCGAGGTTGTGGCGGCAGCGGGCGGCGTCGTCGGCCGCCCAGTTGGAGACCTCGTACCAGGACAGGGCCGCGTCGGCGAGGCGGGCGTCGATGCGCTCGTACCTGGCGGCGAGGACGTCCTCGTCGGGGGCGGGCAGTTCACCGCGACGGACCTTGCGCGCCAAGGCGGTTCCGTCCTCGACGATCAAGGAGTAGGCGGAGACATGGTCGACCCCGGCAGCCAGTACGGCGTCGAGGCTCGCGTCCAGATCGGTGTCGGTCTCGCCGGGTGTGCCGTAGATGAGGTCGAGATTGACGTGGTCGAATCCGGCGGCCCTGGCTTCTTTCGCCGCCGCGACCGCGCGGCCGGGCGTGTGCGTGCGGTCCAGGATCTTCAGCACGTGCTGTGCCGCGGACTGCATGCCCAGCGACACCCGGGTGTAGCCGGCGGCCCGGATGCGCTCGAAGAACTCCGGCGAGGTGGATTCCGGATTGGATTCGGTGGTCACTTCGGCATCGACGGCCAGGGTGAAGTTCGCGCGCACCGCGTCCAGGACCGAGGCCAGTCCGTCGCCGCCGAGCAGCGAGGGGGTGCCACCGCCGACGAATATCGTCGACACCGCCGGTGTCGTGCTCGGCAACGCGGCGAACTCGGTCGCCGCGGTCGCGAGCTCACCGCGCAACGCCTCGAGCCACGACTGCGGCGATGCCGAGGTGCCCAGCTCCCCTGCCGTGTAGGTGTTGAAGTCGCAGTACCCGCACCGGGTGGCACAGAACGGCACGTGCACGTAGACCCCGAACGCGCCGCCCCCGAAGTCGCGCAGCACCGGCCGATCGGCATCGGCCGGTGTCACGCCGGGAGCCCCGGAAGCAGCGCTGATAGTCACCCCACCAGTCTGCCGGGCTCCCGTCGGCTCCGGCACGCTGGGGCCGCCGGCGGCCGCGGGGCCGCCGGCCGACGATCAGCCGGACACCACGGGGTGTTCCGGTCGGCGGTGAGCGTGGCCGGTCGTCCAGATCGCGTCAACGCGTTGTGCCACACCGCACAACCGGAGCCCATGACGAATCACAGGTCGCTTCCAGCAGGTGAACTATGACCCCCGTCACAGAACGGGACGACCGTCCAGGGAATTTCCCTCGAAAGTGCGGGAAATATCTCCTTGCGGTCGGAACGACCGGGCTGACATGGCACAATAGGCCCATGCACGCAACTGGAGTACGACTCGTGGCCCGTCGCCACGTCGACTTCCAGCGTGTCTGCAGCGCCTGTTGTCGGCCCGGTTTCCACCGGTAGCGCAGCGGCGTCCACGCCCGGGTTTCCCCCGGTGCCATCGACTTTCATCGGCCCGCTGACCACCTGACGCGAGCCAGCCCCTCGCGCCTTCAGCACGGATGTATCACCCACCCCGCAGGAGCGACCCCACATGACGTCGAGCACCGACGCCGCTTCGACCGAACAGTCGACGCCGGCCCGCCCCGAGCGCCCGGCCGCCGAACGCCGCGTCCGACCCGATCGGCCGCGCAGCGAAGCCCCCGTCGCGCCGCGCGAGCGCACCGGCAAGCCGGTCCGCCGCCGCTCCGAAGGCCAGTGGGCCCTCGGCTACCGCGAGCCGCTGAACCCGAACGAGCAGTCCAAGAAGGACGACAACCCGCTCAACGTGCGCGCGCGCATCGAGAACATCTACGCCAAGGGCGGCTTCGACTCGATCGACAAGGCCGATCTGCGCGGCCGCTTCCGCTGGTGGGGTCTCTACACCCAGCGCGAAGAGGGCTACGACGGCACCTGGACCGACGACGACAACATCGACATCCTCGAAGCCAAGTACTTCATGATGCGGGTGCGCTGCGACGCGGGCGCGCTCGATGTCGCTCAGCTGCGCGCCATCGGTGGCATCTCCACCGAGTTCGGCCGCGACACCGCCGACCTGTCGGACCGCGAGAACGTCCAGTACCACTGGATCGAGGTCGAGAACGTCCCGGAGATCTGGCGCCGGCTGGAGTCGGTCGGCCTGCACACCACCGAGGCCTGCGGTGACTGCCCCCGCGTCGTCCTCGGCTCGCCGCTGGCCGGTGAGTCGCTCGACGAGATCATCGACCCCACCTGGGCGATCGACGAGATCGTGAAGCGCTACATCGGGAAGAAGGAGTACTCCAACCTTCCCCGCAAGTTCAAGACCGCGATCTCGGGCCAGCAGGACGTGGTGCACGAGATCAACGACGTCGCCTTCGTCGGCGTGCACCATCCCGAGCACGGCCCCGGTCTCGACCTCTGGGTCGGTGGTGGTCTGTCGACCAACCCGATGCTGGCCAAGCGGGTCGGCGCGTGGGTGCCGCTCGACGAGGTACCCGACGTGTGGGAGGCCGTGGTCTCGCTGTTCCGCGACTACGGTTACCGCCGCCTGCGCACCAAGGCCCGCCTGAAGTTCCTGGTCAAGGACTGGGGCATCGAGAAGTTCCGTCAGGTGCTCGAGGACGAGTATCTGAAGCGCAAGCTGATCGACGGTCCCGCACCGGAGCAGCCCGCCGAGCCGATCGACCACGTCGGCGTGCAGAAGCTGCGCAACGGTCTCAACGCCGTCGGCTTCTCCCCCATCGCCGGTCGCGTCTCGGGCACCATCCTGAGCAAGGTCGCCGACGCCGCCGAGAAGTACGGCTCGGACCGCATCCGGTTCACCCCGTACCAGAAGCTGATCATCCTCGACATCGCCGACGACCAGGTCGACGCGCTGATCGACGAGCTCGAGCCGCTGGGTCTGCAGGCCCGTCCGTCGATCTGGCGGCGCAACCTGCTCGCCTGCTCGGGCATCGAGTTCTGCAAGCTGTCCTTCGTCGAGACCCGCAAGCGTTCGCAGGTGCTCGCGCCGGAGCTCGAGCAGCGTCTGGCCGACATCAACGCCGAACTCGACGTGCCGATCACCATCAACATCAACGGCTGCCCGAACTCCTGCGGCCGGTCCCAGATCGCCGACATCGGTTTCAAGGGCCAACTCGTCGACGACGGCGACGGGAATCAGGTCGAGGGTTTCCAGGTTCACCTGGGCGGCAGCCTCGGCCTGGATTCCGGATTCGGCCGCAAGCTGCGTCAGCACAAGGTGACCAGCGTCGAGCTCGGTGACTACATCGACCGCGTCGTCCGCAACTTCGTCAAGAACCGGGAAGCCGGTGAGCGGTTCGCGGTGTGGGCCGTGCGCGCCGACGAGGCCGACCTCCGCTAGTGGATGAGGGGATCTCAACTGTGACAACGAATCTCGCCGCCAAGCTGTCCGAAGACGAGCTGCGGGCCATCGCCGAGCAGGGCGCGGCCGAACTCGGCACCGAGGCATCGGCCGCCGACCTGATCGCCTGGACCGACCGTGTCTTCGGCAGCGGCTACATCGTCGCGTCGAACATGCAGGACGGCGTGCTGGTGCACCTGGCCGCGCAGACCCGGCCCGGCGTCGACGTGCTGTTCCTCGACACCGGATACCACTTCGCCGAGACCATCGGCACCCGCGACGCGGTCGAGGCCGTGTACGGCGTGAACGTGGTCAACGTGCGCCCCGAACACAGTGTCACCGAGCAGGATCAGCTGCTCGGCAAGGATCTGTTCGCCCGCGACGCCGCCGAATGCTGCCGGTTGCGCAAGGTCGTTCCGCTGAAGAAGTCGCTGGCCGGCTACAACGCCTGGATCACCGGTATCCGCCGCGTCGAGGCTCCCACCCGCGCCAACGCACCGCTGATCTCCTTCGACGAAGGCTTCGGCCTGGTGAAGATCAACCCGATCGCACCGTGGTCCGACGACGAGATGCAGGCCTACATCGAGGCCAACGGCATCCTCGTCAATCCCCTGGTGGAGGAGGGTTATCCGTCCATCGGCTGCGCACCGTGCACGCGTAAGCCCGAGCCGGGGTCCGATCCGCGCAGCGGCCGCTGGGCCGGCCTCGCCAAGACCGAATGCGGATTGCACACCGCCTGACCGCATCAGGGCCCCGAGGCGGCAGCCTGCGTCACCACGGAGGGCCCCGCGGACAGGCAGATAGGACACAGCATGACCATCACCACCACCGGGAGTGAGCCTGTGAGTACCAACACCACCGAACGCGACCTCGGCTTGACCGAGTTCGACACCCTCGCGGCGCTGGAATCCGAGGCGATCCACATCTTCCGTGAGGTCGCGGGCGAATTCGAGCGGCCGGTGATCCTGTTCTCCGGCGGCAAGGACTCGACCGTGCTGCTGCACCTGGCGCTCAAGGCCTTCTGGCCCGCGCCGCTGCCGTTCGCGCTGCTGCACGTCGACACCGGGCACAACCTGGACGAGGTGCTCGAGTTCCGCGACAAGGTGGTGGAGAAGTACGGCCTGCGCCTGCACGTCGCGTCGGTCGAGGAGTACCTGGCCGACGGCCGCCTCACCGAGCGCCCCGACGGCATCCGCAACCCGCTGCAGACGGTCCCGCTGCTCGACGCCATCACCGAGCACCGGTTCGACGCGGTCTTCGGCGGCGGCCGCCGCGACGAGGAGCGTTCGCGCGCCAAGGAGCGGATCTTCTCGCTGCGCAACGCCTTCGGCCAGTGGGACCCGAAGCGCCAGCGCCCCGAGCTGTGGAACCTCTACAACGGCAAACACGCCCCGGGTGAGCACGTGCGGGTGTTCCCGCTGAGCAACTGGACCGAGCTCGACATCTGGCGCTACATCGCCCGCGAGGACATCGACCTGGCGAGCATCTACTACGCCCACGAGCGCCCGGTGTACCAGCGCGACGGCATGTGGATGACCCCCGGCGTGTGGGGTGGCCCGGCCGAGAACGAGGTGCTGGAGACCCGCTCGGTGCGCTATCGCACCGTCGGCGACGGCTCCACCACCGGCGCCATCATCTCCGACGCCGCCGACAACGAGGCCATCCTGGCCGAGGTCGCCGCGTCCCGACTGACCGAACGTGGTGCGACCCGTGGCGACGACCGCGTGTCCGAGGCCGCCATGGAAGACCGCAAGCGAGAGGGTTATTTCTGATGTCCGACCTATTGAGGCTGGCCACCGCCGGTTCTGTCGATGACGGCAAGTCAACCCTGGTCGGACGGCTGCTCTACGACACGAAGTCCGTGCTGGCCGATCAGATCGACGCCGTCACCCGCGCCTCGGTCGACAAGGGTCTGTCCACCCCCGACCTGTCGCTGCTGGTCGACGGTCTGCGCGCCGAGCGCGAGCAGGGCATCACCATCGATGTGGCGTACCGCTACTTCGCCACGCCCAAGCGGTCTTTCGTGCTGGCCGACACCCCCGGTCACGTGCAGTACACCCGTAACACGGTGTCCGGCGCGTCCACCGCGCAGCTGGTGATCCTGCTGGTCGACGCGCGCAAGGGCGTCATCGAGCAGACCCGCCGCCACGCCGCCGTGCTGGCACTGCTGGGTGTGCCGAAGCTGGTGCTGGCGGTGAACAAGATCGACCTGGTCGACAATCCGGCCGAGGTGTTCGCCGAGATCTCCGCGGAGTTCAACTCGCTGACCTCGAAGCTGGGCTGGGCCGACTCCGATGTCCTCGAGATCCCGGTGTCGGCGCTGCACGGCGACAACATCGCCAGCCGCTCGGACAACACCCCGTACTACGACGGCCCCTCGCTGATCGAGCACCTGGAATCGGTGCCGGTGGACGCGGATTCGACCGGCACGCACGCCCTCGGCCTGCGCTTCCCGGTGCAGTACGTGATCCGTCCGCGCACCGCCGAGTACCCCGACTACCGTGGCTACGCGGGTCAGATCGCGGCGGGTTCGGTCTCCCCCGGTGACGAGATCGTGGTGCTGCCCTCGGGCAAGCGCACCACGGTCGAGCGCATCGACACCCCCGACGGCGAACTCGCCGTCGCGCAGGTGGGCCGCAGCGTGACGCTGATCCTGGCCGACGAGGTGGATATCTCGCGCGGCGACATCATCGCCTCGGTCGCCGACGCGCCGGAGGCGATCGACACCTTCGACGCGACCGTGTGCTGGCTCGGCGACAAGTCGCTGCGTCCCGGGGCCCGGCTGCTGCTCAAGCACGGTGCCAAGACCACGCAGGCGATCGTCGGCGCGCTCGTGGAGCGGTTCGACGAGCAGACCCTGACCGCCGAGCCGAGCCCGGAGACGTTGGAGCTCAACGACATCGGCCGGGTGTCGCTGCGCCTGGCCGAGCCGATCCCGGCCGACGACTACCGCACCAACCGGCACACCGGATCGTTCCTGCTGATCGACCCCGCCGGTGGCAACACCCTGGCCGCCGGCCTGGTCGGCGATGTGCTGACCTCGGTCGAGGTCGGTACCGCGGTCTGATGACGCCTGTGCTCGCCCCGCTGCGTGGTGCCGTCGTGGCGCCGCGCGGCGGGAGCGAGCCCGCGCTGATCCTGGTCGCCCACGGCAGCCGTGACCCGCGTTCGGCGGCGAACGCGGCGGCCGTGCGCGATCTGGTCGCCGCGCAGCGGCCGGACCTGACCGTCCGGCTCGCCTTTCTCGATCTCAACGCGCCGTCCGTCGACCAGGTCGTCGACGGGGTCGCCGCGCACGGGTTCACCCGAGCGATCGTGGTACCGATGCTGCTCGGCAGCGCGTTCCACGCCCGCGTCGACCTGCCCGGTCTGCTCGACGCGGCACGGCGCAGGCATCCGCTGCTCCAGCTGGATCAGGCCGATGTCCTCGGCCCCGACCCACGCCTGCTCACCGCCCTGTGCGACCGGATCGTCGCGGCGATCCCCGGTGACACGGCGGGCCGGATCGGGATCGCCGTCGCCGCGGTCGGTTCCGCGCGGGCCGGCGCCAACGAGCGCACCGCCGACGTGGCCGCGCTGGTCGCCCGGCGCACCGGGCTGCTCACCGAAATCTGCTTCGCGACCAGCGAACCCACCGTGCGAGTGGCGATCGATCGGCTGCGCGACCGTGGCGCCGAGCACGTCGTCGTCGCGCCGTGGTTCCTCGCGCCCGGCCTACTCACCGACCGGTTGCGCACCGCCGCACCGGAATTCACCCATGCCCCGACGCTCGGCACGCACCCGCTGCTCGCCGCCGTCGTGTGGGATCGCTACGACGTGACGGTCGGCGCCGAGTGGGAACTGACCGCCTGAGCGATCCGCCTCGAGGGCGCGGCACCGCAGATTCCGGTGCCGCCGGCATCGAGGCGGGCGCGACCTCGGCAGCGATCGGATCCAGCACGGCCGCAACGATTTCCACCGGCGTGTTCTCGGGAGCCGACCTCAGGGTGTAGTCGATCGGAACACCACCGCCGGGATCGGCGGGGATGCCGGGCGTCTCGAATGGGATGCGCTGACTCCTCGGCGCCGCGGCGGTCGGCTCGACGGCACTGCTCGGCGGCACCCCATGGGTGGCCACCCACGAGTGTCGACGGCGATCCGCACCGTCAACGAACCGCAGGCGACGTCCCGAGCAAGCGCCAGGCCGACCGGCCGACCGCGCCGCTACCGCCGCGACCGCCGATCCGGGGCGCCGCGTCCGGTGTGATCTTCCAGATCTACTGACAGGGCGCCATCGCCATGGTTTCTGGAACGCCCAGCACTGCCCCGGGGCGCCCAGTCGTCCGTGACCCAGCTCACAGGTCACAACCCTTTCACCTATACCCCCCAGGGGTATATGTTCGTCCTAACGCACAGCGAACAGAGAGAGGCGACAACGATGACCACCAACGCCCACGCCGGACACCACACCCACGCCGGACACGCTGAGACCGCGCACGACACGCACCAGAACAACCACGCGGACAACGGAATCGATACCGCCGCGCACGCGGCGCACCAGGGACATGGCAAGCACGCCGCCGCCGAGCCCGGTCACGGCGACGCTCACGCCGGTCACGGCGCGGGCGGGCCGGGCGGGCTGCTGGTCACCCAGGACGGGTACACCCTCGATCTCGACACCACGATCGCCGCGCCCGGCGGCATCGATTTCCGGTTCCGGATCCTCGGACCGGACGGGGCTGCCGTCACCGAGTTCGACCCGATCCACGACCGCGAGCTCCATCTGATTGTCGCGCGCCGGGAGCTGACCGGGTTCTGGCACGTCCATCCGGTGCGCGAGGCCGACGGCACCTGGGTGATCCGCCTCGACCTGCCCGAGGCGGGCGCCTACCGGGTCTTCACCGATATCGCGCCGCGCGCGCTCGGCCGCACGATCACCCTCGGCGCCGACCTCGCGATCGCGGGTCACTACGCGCCGCAGCCGGTTCCGGCATTCGGCCGCACCGCGACCGTCGACGGTTACGAGGTCACCGTCGACGGCGAGCTGCGCGCCGAGGGCGAGCTGCTCACGCTGACCGTACGCAAAGATGGTGTGCCGGTGACGGATCTACAGCCCTACCTGGCCGCCTTCGGCCATCTGGTGATCCTGCGCGCGGGCGATCTCGCCTACGTGCACGTGCATCCGAACGGCGAACCGGGCGACGGCGTCACCCCGGCCGGCCCCGAGATCACCTTCCACACCGCGGTTCCCGGCCCCGGCACCTACCGCCTGTTCCTCGATTTCCGGCACGGCGACGTGGTCCGCACCGCGGCGTTCACGCTCACCGCGGGCATCGCGACAGCGCGCCACGACGAGCACGCCGGACACGCACACCACCACTGAATCGCCGAACGATGGCGTCGCCACCCCAGCCGGGTGGCGACGCCATCGGCGTTTCCGGGCTAGGACGCGAGCAGGCGCGTGGCGATGGCGCGGGCGACCTCGACCCGTGCCGAATCCCCGATCTGGCGTGCGATATTGGCGGCGCTCACCACCGCGTCGAGTTCGAACACCAGCAGCTCCGGGTCGGCGTCGGCGAAATCGCCGAGTTCCTGCGCTTTGCGGATCTCGACCGCGAGCAGGGCCAGCCACTCGTCGTGGTCGGCCACCACGGCATCGCGGACCGGACCCGCCTTGCTGCTGTACTCGGTCAGCGTGGCGACGCGAAAACAGCCGCCGGGGAAGGGCGGATCCTCGATGTGCGCGAACCAGCGGTCGATCAGCGTTCGAACCCGGCCGACGCCGCGAGGTTCCCGCAGGCTCGGCGTGATCACCCGTTCGATGAACACCTCACGGGCGGACGCCACGGCGGCCAGCTGCAGCGCCTCCTTGGTGCCGAACAGCGTGGCGATGCCACTCTTGCTGATCCCGAGGTCGGTGGCGAGCATGCCGATGCTGATGCCGTCCAGCCCCTCGATGGAGGCCAGCTCGGCGGCGCGGCGCGCGATGGTCGCCCTGGCGCGGGCACCTTTGGCCAGTCGTTGGTCGCCGGACTCGGTCAGCTGGGTCATGAACTCCATTGTTCCACCACCTCTTGCATAGGCGAACGATCGGTCGTACTTTTATCTACGAACGATCGTACGTTCTTATTTCTCCTCCGTGAAGGACCCCTCATGACCGACGTTTCTGCTCGGCCCGAAGATTCGCCGACCAGCACGACACCCGATACCGGCGCCGCGGGCCGCACCCTGGCCGTGGCCGCGGGCGCCGCGTTCATCGCCTTCCTCGATCTGTCCGTGGTCAACATCGCGTTCCCGACCATCGCCACCACCTACCCCGGCACCGCGACCAGCACGCTGACCTGGATCGTCAGCGGCTACGCGATCGCCTTCGCCGCGCTCCTGACCCCGGCGGGCCGGCTGGCCGACGTGCTCGGACGGCGCCGGATGTTCGCGCTGGCACTGGCGGGATTCGCCGTCACCTCGCTGCTGTGCGGGCTCGCGCCGAGCGCGGGCTGGCTTATCGCCGGACGGGTCCTGCAGGGCATGACGGCGGCGTTCATGGTGCCCGCCGCGCTCGCGCTGGTACTGGCGGCCACGCCACGGGAGAAGATCGGCTCCGCCATCGCCGTCTGGACGGCCGCGGGCGGTTTCGCCGCCGTGGTCGGTCCGGCCATCGGTGGCGCGCTGGTGGAGAGCCTGGGCTGGCGCGCGGTATTCCTCGTCAATGTGCCGATCGCGCTCGCGCTGATCGTGCCCGGCCTGCGGCTACCGAGCGCCGACGACGCCCGCCGCGACGCCGCACTGCCCGATCCGCTGGGCACGCTCGCCGTCGCGCTCGGCCTCGGCGCGGTCGTCGCCGCCGTCACCGAGGGCCAGAGCTGGGGCTGGACGGCGCCCGGCACGCTCGCCGCGCTGATCGGCGGCGCGGTGCTGGTGGCCTTCGCGCTGGTGCGCTCGATGCGGCACCCCGATCCGGCCGTGGCCGTAGCGCTGTGGCGGAACCGGCAATTCGCGCTCGCCAATGCCGGCTCGCTCCTGTTCGGCGCGACGATGTTCGCCTGGCTGCTCGCCGGACCGATGTTCCTGGACGCGCTCTGGGGATACTCGGTGCTCGAATCGGCCGCGGCGCTGACCGTCGGCGCGGCGGCCTCGATGGTGACCTCGGTGATCGTCGGCCGGATCACCGCACCGCAGGGGCAGCGCTGGGCCGGAGTGGTCGGCGCGCTGATGTACACCGCCTCGCTGGCCTGGATGAGCACCGACGCGTTCGGCCCCGATCCCGCCCTGTGGTCGGCGTGGGTGCCCGCCGGACTGCTCGGCGGCGGCGGGATCGGCGTGGTGGTCACCGTGCTCGGCACCGCGGCCGCGAGTTCGGTTCCCCCACAACAGTTCGCGGCGGGGATCGGCATGAACGTGACCGCCCGGCAGGTGGGTGGCGCGCTCGGGGTGGCGGTGCTCGCGGCCGTCTTCACCGCGGTCCCCGACGACGCGGTGCGCGCCTTCCACACGGTGTTCGCCGTTGGCGCGGCCATCGGTCTCGCGGTCACGCTGTTGCTCGTCGTCCCGTCGCAGGCCCGTACCGACCGCTAGGAGTTGTGAGATGTCTTCCACCACACCGTTGTCCGAGCAGTACACCGAAGCCGACGATCCGCTGCTGCTGCACCCCGATGACGCGGTCGCGCTGCTGCGCGACGCGCCGTGGCAGCGCTTCGCGGTGCTGGGTGACTCCATCGCCGCGGGCACCGGCGATCCCAGCCCCGGCTACGCGGCGACCGGCTGGGCCGATCGGGTCGCCGCCACCTTGTCGTCGGTGCATCCCGCGCTGGAGTATCGCAACACGGGCCGGATCGGCGCGACCAGCACCCAGGTCAGACAGCACCAGCTGCCCGAGATCCTGGAATTCGCGCCGGATCTCGTGCACATCAGCTGCGGGGGCAACGACCTGTTCGAGGCGGGCGGCGACCCGGACCGGCTGCGCGACAACCTGTCGGCGATGTTCGCCGCGCTGGCCGCGACGGGAGCGCAGCTGTCGGTGTTCACGGTGGCCGATGTGTGGGCGGTCGAGCGGATGGCGCCGATGCGGCCGATGCGGCCGCGGATGGCCGAGCTGAACGAGGTGGTCCGCGCGGTAGCCGCCGACTACGACGCGGTGCTCACCGAGTTCTGGGATCATCCGGTGCGGACGCGACCGGGGCTGATGAGCGCCGATCTCATCCATTTCACGACGAGCGGGCACGCGGTCGTGGCGACCGAGGTGGTGCGGGCGCTGGCCGCGCGGATCGACCGCTGAGTCCGTCGTGGTGCCGGCGGTCCACCGGCACCACGGGGCGGTCAGCTGTTGTCGCGCACCAGTTCGGTACCGAGAGCGACGAGTTCGGCCCGGACCTCCGGTGGCCCGACGACTTCGACGTCGGCGCCCCAGCCCGCCAGTTGCCGGGCGACCATCTTCGCCGTGTCGGCGGTGATGGTCGCCCGGACCCGGCCGTCGTCCGCCGGTCCGAGCAGGGTGCAATGGCGACCCTGCTGATCGGCCAGGATCGGGGCGAGCGTCGCCGACACCAGCACCGTCGCGGCGACGGCGGCCCGCCGCTGCTCCATCCGGGTGACGATCCGCGCCCACTCGGCGGGGAGGTCGAAATCCGCGGGGCGGTCGGCCGGGTCGTCGAGGACGGTGACCGCAGCGACCCGGTCCAGCCGGAAAGTCCGCCGACCACGCTCGGTGCCCGCGATGAGGTACCAGACCGTCTCCTTCTCCACCAATCCCCACGGATGCACCACGCGGACAGTGCGCTCCCCCGCCCGCATGTACTCCATGCGGACCTGGCGGCGATCGACCACCGCCTGTTGCAACAGCCGCAGGGCCGCAGGCGGTTCCGGGTCCGGCCTGCCCCAGCGAGCAGGATCGACGACAACCGCGTCGGCCGCCGCGGCCGCGTCCGCCCGGAAGGTCTGCGGCAGGGCCCGCACCAGCTTGCGCAGGGCGGATTTCACCTCCGGCGCGGCCTGCGCCGCCGGACCGGCGAGCAGGAACAGCGCTCTGGTCTCGCCCGCGGTCAGCCCGGACAGGTCGGTGCGGGCGCCGCCGATCAGCGACCAGCCGCCGCCACGACCGGCCTGCGGATACACCGGGATGCCCGCCGCCGACAGCGCCTCCAGGTCACGGCGTGCGGTCGCCACCGAGACCTCCAATTCGGTGGCGACCTCGGCGGCCGTCACCCGGCCACGCGCCTGCATCAACAGCAGGGTGGCCACCAATCTGTCCGCTCGCATACTCGATGATTCTGCCGAACAAAGTGCTCATTCGGTGAGCACTTTGCCTGGCAGAGTCGTTCTCACCACAACGACGACAATCGGGAGCAGACATGCTGCAGGGAATGGCGACCACCACCTACTACGCCGACGACCTCACCGCCGCCAAGGACTGGTACACCGAGTTCCTCGGCCTCGCACCGTATTACGAGGTGCCCGGCGGCTACTACGAGTTCCGCGTGGGGCCGATGCAGGCCGAGCTCGGCATCATCAACCGCGCCTACGCCCCCGCGGGCGCTCGCAACGCCCCCGGTGGCGGCGGTGTCGTGTTCTGGCATGTCGACGATCTCGCCGCCACCTTCGCCCGGCTGCTCGAGCTCGGCGCCACCGAGTACGAGCCGATCACCGAGCGCGGCGAGGGTGCGGGGTTCGCGACCGCGGCGGTGCTCGACCCGTTCGGCAATGTCCTCGGGATCATGAGCAACCCGCACTTCGTCGCGATGACCGCCCCGACGGGCGCGGCGGCGTCCGCCTAGCCGGTCAGGCGGCGAACCAGCGCTCGAGGACGGTGGCGACACCGTCCTCGGTGACGTCGCCGGTCACCTCGTCGGCCAGCGCGAGCACCGAGTCCGGCGAGCCCGCCATCGCGACGGAATGGGCCGCCCAGCGCAGCATCTCGTGATCGTTGAAACCGTCGCCGATGGCGAGGGTGGCCTCCGGTTCGACGCCGAGCGCGAGCCGGAGCCGTTCCAGCGCCCAGCCTTTGGAGACGCCACGGCGCGACACCGTGACCCACGGCCCGAATTCGCCGTGCGCCCACGAGGCGTCGGGCACCTCCAGCGAGGTGAGCTGGCCCAGCATCTCCTCGACGGTGCCGCCCGGCCACCAGCCGTTGAGCCGCGGCGTCGGCGCGCTGCCCAGCATCTGGTGGTCGACGAGCAGGAACTCCCCGATGGGGAACTCTCCCGGTCCGTGCCCCGTCGCCCAGGTGCCTTCGCCCACCCGCTCGGCCGCGAAGATCATGTCGGGGAACAGCGCACGCAGGGCTTGGATGGCGGGCGCGGGATCGAAGGACTGCACCGCGACCGGCTCACCCCGCGCCACATCGATGTGCACCGCGCCGTTGGAGCACAACGCATGGCCTTCGGTGAGCCCCAGTTCCGTCAGCACCGGCCGCGTCGTGAGCAGGGTGCGCCCGGTGGTCACCACCACGTGCGCCCCCGCCGCCACCGCGGCCGCCACCGCCGCCGCGACCCGCGCGCTCACCTCGAACCCCGTCGCCAACAGGGTTCCGTCCACATCGAGCGCGATCAGTTTCGGCGCTCCCCCGAGTAATGCCATCAGCCCATTGTGCCCGCCCCCACCGACACCCACCCGAAATTCAGCACTCCTACCAGCCACAATCACCCACACCCCCAACCGATCCCGCCGGCATCGACCGGATGCCCGCCCGCAAGACAAGCACATCGATGCCACGAGACGGGGCCGGCGCGAGCAGTCAGGTCGAGCACTCCGCACCGGCGGCACAGTCACGATGCTCACGTACCCACGACATCCGAGTACGAGGGCAGCTCTGTCCCGGCAGAAGACGCCTGGATCACCGATCCTGCGTCGGCGAAGGAGGCACCCCGGTCCTGAAGCGTGCCCGGTGAACACGCCGAGGTGGCGGCACGGACGCGGGACGCGCCGTATTCGACGGTCCAGGTGGGGACGGTTCCCGCGCTGCCACCGACTGGGAGCCGCGCACGGACGAAGCGGCCGCCGGTCGCACTTGCGCCGAGGTCGGCCCGGTGCGAGCGGCAGCCGGAAGCCGCGCGCGACGGCACGCCGGTGCTGCTCGGGCACACCCTCGACGACCGGGCCGAAGCCGTGCTTCTCGGGCTGGCTCGCGGCTCGGGCGGCCGCTCGTTGTGCTGCGAGATCGAATCCGCTGGACGGGGATCGGTGGACCACGGTGCGAACCGTCACCACCATCGTTCTCGCGGAGCGAGTCAGGTGGAAGAGCTTCGGAAGGTCAGCGGCGCGAACCGCCGCCGCCACCTCCGCCGCCACCGCCACTCGCGCCGCCGCCCTTGGACCCACCGGAGGACATGCCGCCGCTGGAAGCACCACCGTCCGAGGCACCACCGCCGGACGAGAATCCGCTGGAGGCTGATCCGCCGGAGGATGTGCCGCCGCCGGAAGCACCACCGGATCCACCCGTGGAAGCTCCGCCGCTGGAAGTGCCACCGCCCGAATCACTTCCACCTGACGCGCCACCACCGGAAGCACCACCGCCAGAAGCACCACCGCCAGAAGCACCACCGCCAGAAGCGCCGCCACCCGACGCACCACCGGAAGCACCACCGCCCGACGCGCCACCGCCAGAAGCGCCGCCACCCGACGCACCACCGCCAGAAGCACCACCGCCAGAAGCGCCGCCACCCGACGCACCACCGCCAGAAGCACCACCGCCAGAAGCGCCGCCACCGGAAGTACCACCACCCGACGAATCACCGCCGGAAGCACCAGCGCCCGAATCACTTCCACCCGACGCACCACCACCGGACGTTCCGCTGTCGGAGTCGCCGCTCGACGCACCACCGCTGGACGTACCGCCGGTGCCGGAAGTATCTGTGCCACCGGTCGTGCCACCGCTGGGAGCGCTACCACCGGTCGTGCCGCCGGAAGTGGAACCGCCGTCCGGAGCCTCACCGGTCGTGCCGCCTGTGCCGGCACCGGTGTCGGTATCGCCGGTCGTGCTGCCGGAAGGCGCTGTGCCCGTGCCGGTTCCCTCGTTCGGTGCCGAGGTACCGGTGTCGGTGGACGGCGTGGTCGTGCCGCCTGGTGTCGACGGGGCCGAGGGGTCGGTGCCGGGAGTAGTGGCGCCGGGCGCGGTCGGTGTGCCCTGGGACGGGACGCTCGGGCCGGGGGCGGTGATGGGGCCGCCGCCGGGGAGGTCGGGGTGGCCCGGGGTGGTCGACACGTCCTGCGGTTGCGTCGGGGTGCCGAGCCGGAAGGGCAGCGGGTTGATGAAACGTGCCGGGTCGCCGTAGGTCAACCGCGCGAGAGCCGGTGGGCGACAGTCGTTGCGCACGTCCTGGTCGCGGGAGCTGCCCCGCTCGCCACCGTTGGCGGTCTTACCGCGGGCGGCGGTGCCGCCGGCGACGATCATCTCGTAGGCGGTCTGCGCGACGGTGGCGCCGGCGACGCGGACCCGGCCGGTGATCGGGTCGACGGCACCGAGCAGGCCGGTGCTCTGCGCGGCGACGAGGTCGGCGCTCATGTCGTAGAGCAGTGCGTCGGCGGGGGCGCCGAGGGCCGGGAACCGGTCGAGCACCGGGGTGAGGCCCGGGTCGAAGGGGCTGCCGAACACCGTCATCGCCGACATGGCGAGCGCGGAAACGACCGCTGCACTGGAGAATACGGCGACATGCGGTGCCGAAGACCCGCCCTCCTGCACCGGCGCGAAGGTCCGGGCCGCCAGCGCGGCGGCGCCGGCGGCGACCACCTGACCGGGATCGGCGACGGTGACCAGCGGGACGCCGAGTTCGGCCAGCGTGCGCGCGACCTCCGGCGGCCGCGAGGCGCCGCCGACGACCAGGATGCGCGAGAGGTCGGCCAGGCGCAGGCCCGCCGCGGCCACGCTCTTGCTGACCAGCGGGAAGGTGTCGCGGATGTGCTCGGCCCGCAGCGCGTCGGTGTTCACCATCGAGGTGAGCGTGGGGGTCGCGCGGCCCACCTTGGCCGGCCCCGCGTAGCGCGCGACCATCTCACCCAGCGGTTTGCCGCCGAAGTCGGTGGAGCGCACCGGAGTTCCGACCATCGGATGGTGCGGCCAGTCCGGGCCGACGCGCAGCACGGTCAGGTCGAGACTGTTCGCACCCAGGTCGTAGACGAGCACGAAGCCCGGCGCCAGCGGCCCCTGGTCGACCTCCAGCCATTCGGCCGCGGCGACCGGCTCCGGCGCGAGCAGGACCTGTCCGGCACCCGCCAGGTGCAGGGCTTGCCCGAGCAACGCGACCTGTTTGTCGGAATACACTGCCGGATAGGTCAATACGGCGCCGGCAGCCGGCTCGGCTAGTTCGATCAGGCCGGTGACCACCGCGGCGATCAGGTTGGTCGCCGAGAAGAAGCGGCCACCGATCACCATCGGCTCCGGCTCGCGGCTCAGATCCGCGAAATCCGTTATCGCCGAAGCGAACTCATTGATGGCCCCGATGCGCGGCCGACCCGCTTCATCGAAGGTGAGTGCAGTACGCCGTGTGCGCACCGTCGGCTTGGCCGGATCATCGGCCACCACCGCCGACATCGCATTGACCGTACCGATGCTTAAGCCCAGACCTCTGGTCATGTATTTGCTATCCCGTCAACGCACCGTGACCACGTCCAGCACGCGAGCGCACCATGTGGCCGCGGTCGTCTTCCAAACAGCTCGCACAGATTAACCGGCCCAAAGCCGAATTGCTGCCTGATTGATACGAAACACGTGACCTTTGGCCCTTGTTAGGAGATTTCCGCTGGTTAGCCGGTATACGGACAGTCGTCCAGTCCCCTGAACGTTGTCAAAGCTACTGACAGACTCCGAGATACAGCTACTTGCGAGTAATCGACTTGGACGCCAGTTGAATACATTCCTGAGGTCGGTTTTGAGCCACAGTTGGCACACTTACCGACCGGTAATTGATTCTTTTACAGCCGCTCGCATTATCGAATTTGCCGAATTCGGGTGTCGCGTACCGAAGTACACGCCAAACACTATGACGCGTCAACGTCACGGCCGATACCCGCCAGCACCGCCCCGTCGATCGCGGTTGACTCGAGGTACGGAGAGACATGGAGTTGTTCTCCGAAATACACAGGGAGAGAAGAGGGTACAGATGTCCACTCGTTTCGCCGACCAGGTCGTCCTCATCACCGGCGCCGGCTCCGGCATCGGCAGGGCGGTCGCGCTGCGGGTCGCGTCCGAGGGCGCGGCGGTCGTGCTCGGCTCGCGGGGCAAGGATCAGGGCGAGCGGGTCGCCGAGCAGATCCGGGCGACGGGCGGGCGCGCGCTGTTCGTGCCCACCGATGTCACCGTCGACGCCGATGTCGAGCGGCTCACCCAGGCGGCGGTCACCGAGTACGGCAGGCTCGACGCGGCGTTCAACAACGCGGGCGCGGTCACCGCGTTCGGTGGCGTGGCCGAGATCGACGACGCGGCCTGGCGCGCCGAGCTCGACCTGAACCTCACCGGGGTGTTCCACGGGCTCCGGCACCAGGTACCCGCGATCACCGCTTCCGGTGGCGGCGCGATCCTGAACAACGCGTCCAACCTCGGTGTGGTCGGAATGGCCTCGGTGGCACCGTATGTGGCGGCCAAGCACGGCGTCGTCGGGCTGACCAGGTCGGTGGCGCTGGAGACCGCGACGGCAGGCGTGCGGGTCAACGCGCTGGTCTCCGGCGCGGTCGACACCCCCGCCTTCCGCGCCTCGATGGGCGCGACGCCCGAGGGCGAGGCGGCGATCGCGGCGCTGCACCCGATCGGGCGGATCGCCCGGCCGGACGAGATCGCGGCGCTGTGCGCGTTCCTGCTCAGTGGCGAGGCGTCTTTCGTCACCGGGGCGGCGGTCACGGTGGACGGCGGCTTCACCGCGCAGTGAAACGCCGAAGGCCCGCCGCGTCGTTCCCAGACGACGGGGCGGGCCTCGGCGTGTGCGCCGGTCGCGTCAGCCGCGAGCCAGCAGGCGCTTGATCGGTCCCGCGTGGGGCACCGCGGCGCCACCGGCGCGCGCCTGGGGTCGGCGGGCGCGCACCAGACGGTCGAACTCCTGCGCGTCGCGAGCGGGCGCGCGCAGCTTGCCGGTGTTGAAGTCCGCGGCCAGCTGCTGCACCGTCTCCTGCGCGCAGGACTTGTTGGTGCCGATGAAACCGGTCGGACCACGCTTGATCCAGCCGGTCACATACGTGCCGGTGACGACCTCGCCACCGGGCGCGGTCAGCACCCGGCCCTGCTCGTTCGGGATGACGCCACGAGCCTCGTCGAACGGCAGATCCTTGGTCGGCACCCCGCGATAGCCGACCGAGGTGAGCACGACACCCGCTTCCAGCAGGTCCGTGTCCCCGGTCGCCACCGCGCTCGTGCGGCCCTCGGCGTCGGTGACCAGCTCGTTGCGCTCGACCCGTACTCCGGTCACCGTGTCGGTACCGAGAATCTCCACCGGCGAGGACAGGTAACGGAACACGATGCGCTTGCGCTCGCCGAACGGACGCTGCGCGACACTGTGCAGCAGGCGCAGCTTCTGCTCGACCTTGTACGGCAGCTCGGGCGTGACCTCGGGCAGCTCACCATCGATCGCGATGTCGATGTCGGCGGCCAGCAGGCCGACGAACTCGGGCACCGTGAAAGCCGATTCCGCCGGGCCACGACGACCCAGGATCACGACCTCTTCGATCTTGCTCTCGCGCAACGCCTGCAGCGCGTAAGGCGCGATGTCGGTGTCGGCCAGGGTGGCCGGGTCGACGGTCAGGATGCGGGCCACGTCGAGCGCGACGTTGCCGTTGCCGACGATCACGACGCGCTTCTGGTTCAGATCGAACCGGTCCTCGGCGTGGTCGGGGTGACCGTTGTACCAGGCGACGAAGTCGGTGGCCGAGACGTTGCCCGGCAGACCCTCACCCGGGATACCCAGCTTGCGATCCGCCGACGCGCCCACGGCATAGATCACGCCGTGGAAGTGCTCGAGCAGCTCGGCATGGCTGACATGGGTGCCGATCTCGACATCGAGGTAGGTACCGAAGTCCTCCTGCTTCGACATCACGTCGAACAGCTCGGCGACCTGACGGGTGCGCTTGTGATCGGGCGCGACGCCGAGCCCGGCCAGACCATAGGCCTGCGGCAGCCGGTCGAACATCGTGACCGAGACACCTGGCTGGGTCAGCAGCTCGTCGGCGGCGTACATCGCCGACGGGCCCGACCCCACGATGGCGACGCGCAGCGGCGAACGCTGCGTGTCGATCGCGGGTGGCATCACCGGGCGAGCCAACGTCGGCCGGTCCCGCTGCACGCGGTAGAAGTCGGCGTTGATCTCGATGAAGGGCTTCTGCTCTTCGGTCAGCTTCTTCGAGGAGGTGATGGCGTCGACGGGGCACGCGGTGGCGCAGGCGCCACAGTCCACGCATGCCGCCGGATCGACGTAGAGCATCTCCGCGCTGAGGAAGTCCGGCTCATCCGGGGTCGGATGAATGCAGTTCACCGGGCATGCGTAGACACACGAGGCGTCACTACAGCATGACTGGGTAACGACGTATGGCATATTGCTATCGTCTCAGGCTGCGTGCTTGGCGGAGCGCTTGGGCTCCGAGCGGTAACGGCTGGACGGGCCGTCGATACCGAGCAGCTTCCACACCCTCTTGGCGATCGGGTTCATCAGACCGACCTCCTCGGCGAGCGCGCGCACGTCGATGAAGTAGTCGGCGAAGACCTGCTTGGCCTCCTTGGAACCGTAGAACAGCTCCTTGCGGACATCGGCCGGCATGTCGAACTGCTTGAAGAAGGTCTTCGGCGGGGTCGCGATGGCCCGGCCCAGGATGAACATGATCACCGGCATGGCGATCGAGAGCACGGCCTTGTTGAACGCGGGCTGAGCCGGGACGTTCTTCTTCAGGAACTCGTGGGCGAAGGAGATGTGGCGAGCTTCCTCGGCCACGTGGATCGCCATCACGCCGCGCATGATCGGGTGGATGTCGTCACCCGAGCGCAGGATGTCCTTCTGGATGTGGTCGATCGGCTCTTCGCCGGCCAGCACGGCCATGAAGAACAGGTTCGGCATCAGGGCGCCGACCGGAGCGGCCAGGTGGCGCAGCTGACGCACGAGCGGGTTCATGCCCGGCACGTCGGCGACGCGGTTCACCATCTCCTGGAACATCAGAGTGTGGTTGTGCTCTTCGATCATCTCGTGCGAGCAGTACCGGAACTCCGGATCGTTGTTCTTCAGGTTGAAGATGTGCTGCATCATGCCGATGATCAGGATGGCCTCGAACTGCAGGCCGACCTTGGCGACATTGGCCTGGCGGACCTTGCCGATCTCGATCTTCTTGTCGAGCGGCAGCGCCTGGTACCAGGGGTGGCGGCCGATCGGGTCGGCGGAGGTGACCAGAACCCAGCGCTCGGGCTTGTAGTCCGGGTCGAACTCCGGGTTGTCCCAGTCGATGTCCTCGAACGGGTCGAAGTGCCGGTTGACCGACGCCTCCGACAGCATCAGCAACTTCTCGGCGTACGCCTGAGCCTCCGCGACTACGGGATCGACGTCAGGGGTGGTGGGCGCAGACATCGTCGTCACTGCCTCTCCTCAAGGGACGTTTACTGTTTCCAATAGTTACACCTACGAGGAGTCACGTCAACTCCCCCCCTACTCTCGATTTCGCGTGTTCGGCGCGTCGGAATGCGGCCGGGAAAAGCTACTCACCAGTAAAAATGGCTCTACCTGTGACACTGCGTCATGCACAGTTCGCCGCAGGCCGCGGCGGGCCGGGAAAATTCATGCACCCGGATCCGGCGATTCGCCTGACGTACCGCCGGTACCGGATATCCTGCGCGCACGCGGCGCGGGGTGACCGCCCAGCGAACCGCTCGGCAACACCGCCCCTACTCAGGGGACGCGGGGGTGATGTTCGCGTTGTGCCGGAACACGTTGTCCGGATCCCACGTGGCCTTGACCGAGCGCAGCCGGTGGTACTTGGTGCCGTAACTGACGGCGACCTGCTCCTGGCCCGGGTCGGACAGGTAGTTCACGTAGCTGCTGTCGCCGCGGGCGAAGGGGCGCAACTCGCCCCAGAATTCCCGCACCCATTCCCCGCTCCGCGGCGAAGACGGCGGGGTCGGGGCAGGACGCGGCGATGTTCACCAGCACGCCGGGGGCGCGGGAACCCCCGAACGCGGTGTTGCCCTCGGGCACGTCACAGAACCTGCCGCACAGCGGCATGGACGGCATCACCGACAGCGGCGAGCTCTTGCGCGGATACTGCTCGACCATCACCTCGGCCACCGCGGCATCGATCCGGTCCAGGTAGAGCGACTTCTCGTAGGCGGAGGTGCCCCAGGGCGCGATGTCGTCGAACAGCTGCTGCAAGGCCGCGTAGGGCATCTCGGCCACCAGTTCCCAGGCGGGTGTCGGGGTCAGCGCGCGCAGCGGGGCGACCGCGTCGGCCAGGTCGTTCGCCGAACCGTCGCCGGCGATGCCGACCACGAAGCCGGGTTCGCCCTGCCAGCGTTCGGGGACGAACGGGGCGGGCGGAGCGCTGATCGCGTTGATCGCGCCGCAGTGCCGGGCGGGCAGCGCCATCAGCACGGCGTGCCCCTCGATCAGCGGCCCCACCGCCTCCGACGGCGGCCACCACAGCAGCGCGACCTGCACCATCGGGCCGAACTCGTGCAGCGTGAACTCGAAACTCGTGGCGATCCCGAAATTGCCGCCGCCACCGCGCAGCGCCCAGAACAGGTCCGGGTTCTCCTGCATCGATGCCACGACGACGTGACCTTCGGCGGTCACCACCTCCGCGGCGACCAGGTTGTCGCAGGACATCCCGAACAGCGGGGTCAGCCAGCCCACGCCGCCGCCGAGGGTGAGCCCGCCGATGCCGGTGTCGCTGACGAAGCCACCGGTCACGGCGAGGCCCTGCCGGTTGGCCATCCCGTCGAGTTCGGCCCAGGTCGCACCACCGCCGCACCGCGCGCGCAGACGCACCGCGTCGACGAGCACACTGTCGAGCTTGCTCAGATCCAGCAGCACCGCGCCGTCGGCGACCGCGTGCCCGGCACAGTGGTGGCCACCGCCGCGCACCGTGAGATCGGCGCCGCTCGCCCGGATCGCGGCGACCGCCTCGGCCACCTCGGCGGTGTCGGCGGGCCGCACCACCGCGAGCGGACGGCGATCGATGGCGCGGTTCCACACCGCCCGCGCCTCGTCGTAGCCCGCGTCCGTGGGTCCGATGACCTGCGCTGCGATCGAGCGCCGTAACAGATCTACGCTGAACACCCCGGTCGACATGATGTCTTCCTCCGGTCCGGGCGCCCGCGCCCAGCAGTGCCGACCCCCAGGTCCCCGACCACGGTCGACGCGACCCGCGCACACCCCTGGTGCGGGCCCCGCCCGGTTCGGTGCGACCGCACCGGATCCCATCGTCTCACCGGGTGATCTCGGGCAACAGGGATCGCCGGTCTCAGCTGTGCGGCAGATCCGGGATCCGGGTGGCGCGGGCGTAGACCGTCTCGCCCTCGCTCAGATGCAGCGCGGCCGCGTCACCGCGGGTGACCTGCGCGGCGAACTGGTCGCCGGTCGCGGCGTTGCGCAGTTCGAGGCGCACCTCGAAACCGAGCCGCACGATCCGCTCGACCGTGGCCCTGGTGATGCCGGGCGGACTCCGCGGTGCCCTCGTGCTCGGCCATCGCCATGCTCGGGTCGCGCCCGATCCGGATGTCGTGCGGCCGGACCAGGTGACCGTTGAGCCGGGCCACCGCGCCGAGGAACGACATCACGAATTCGTTGGCGGGCCGGTCGTAGACGTCCTCCGGGGAACCGATCTGCTCGATCCGGCCCTTGTTCATCACCGCGATCCGATCGGCGACGTCGAGCGCCTCCTCCTGATCGTGGGTGACCAGCACGGTGGTCACGTGGACCTCGTCGTGCAGCCGGCGCAGCCACTGCCGCAGGTCGGTGCGAACCTTGGCGTCGAGCGCGCCGAACGGCTCGTCGAGCAGCAGCACCTGTGGATCGACGGCCAGCGCGCGGGCCAGTGCCATGCGCTGGCGCTGACCGCCGGAGAGCTGGGCCGGGTAGCGGTGCTGGAAACCGTCGAGGCCGACGATGCCGAGCAGCTCGTCGACGCGCTTGTCGATCTCCTTCTTCGGCCGCTTGCGGATGGTCAGGCCGAAGGCCACGTTGTCGCGCACCGTCATGTGTTTGAACGCGGCGTAGTGCTGGAACACGAAGCCGATGTCGCGCTTCTGCGGTGCCACGTGGGTGACATCGTTGCCCGCGATCGAGACGATGCCCGAGTCCAGCGACTCCAGGCCGGCGATCGAGCGCAGCAGCGTCGACTTGCCCGATCCGGACGGGCCGAGCAACGCGGTCAGTTCGCCGGAGGTGATGTCGATGCTGACATCGTCGAGAGCGGCGAAGGAACCGTAGTTCTTGCGCGCGTTGGTCACGGTGATCATTCGGTGCCCCGCTTGCGTTCGAGGAGAGTCATCAGGAGAAGTACAACCAGCGCCATGCCCATCAGCAGCGTGGCAGCGCTGTAGGCGCCGAAGGTGTTGTGGTCGTTGATGTAGCGGCCGTGCACCAGCAGGGTCAGCGTCTGGGACTTGCCGGGCAGCGCGGTCGAGACCATGATCACCGCGCCGAACTCGCCGAGCGCGCGGGCGACGGTGAGGACGACGCCGTAGGTCAGGCCCCAGCGGATCGCGGGCAGGGTGATCCGCCAGAAGGTCTGCCAGCGCGACGCGCCGAGGGTGGCCGCGGCCTGCTCCTGATCGTCGCCGATCTCGTGCAGCACCGGCTCCACCTCGCGCACCACGAACGGCAGCGTGACGAAGATGGTCGCGATCACCATGCCGGGCAGGCTGAAGATCACGTCGACGCCGAGTGCTTCCAGGCCGCCGAACCAGCCGCCCGCACCCCACAGCAGGATCAGCGACACACCGACGACCACCGGCGACACGGCGAACGGCAGGTCGACGATGCCCTGCACCAGGCTGCGCCCCGGGAACTTGCTCCGCACCAGCGCCAGCGCCGTGACCACACCGAACACCACGTTCAGCGGCACGACGATCGCCACGATGATCATCGACAGCTGGAACGCCGAGATGGCAGCGGGCGTGGTGATCGAGTCCAGGAACGCGCCGATTCCCCGCTCGAAAGTGCGCACGAGGATGATCACCAGCGGCAGCACCAGCAGCACGAGCAGATAGCCGAGCGCGACCGTGCGCAACGAGAGCCGGGTGAACAGGGACAGCTTCATCGGGCCGCCTCTTCCTTGCGTGCGGTGCGCTCGGCGAGCAACCGCAGGACGAGCAGGCTGGCGAAGGAGATGGCCAGCAGCGCCACCGACACGGCGGCGGCGTTGACCGGCCGGTCCACCTCGATCTGCTGCTGGATGTACTGCGAGGTCACCTGCGTCTCGCGCGGGATGTTGCCGCCGATCAGCACCACCGAGCCGTACTCGCCGATCGCCCTGGCGAAGGCGAGGCCGCCGCCGGAGATGATCGCGGGCGCCAGTGTCGGCAGCACGATCCGGCGGAAGGTGATCCAGTTGCTCGCGCCCAGCGAGAGCGCGGCCTGTTCCACCTCCTTGTCGACCTCGATCAGCACCGGCTGCACCGACCGCGCCACGAACGGCAATGTGACGAACGCCAGCGCCACCACCAGACCGGGCTGGGTGGCGTTGAGGTGGATGTCGAGCGGGCTGTTCGGGCCGTAGAGCGAGAGCAGCACGATCGAGGCGACGATCGTCGGCAGCGCGAACGGCAGATCGATCAGCGCATTGACGATCCCCTTGCCGGGGAACTCGTCGCGCACCAGCACCCAGGCGATCAGGGTGCCCATCACCACATTGAGCACGGCGACGACCACCGAGACGCCGACGGTCACCTTCAGCGAGTCCAGCGCCGCGGGCGCGGTGACCGCGTCCCAGAAGCCCGACCACCCGTCCTCGAACGAGCTGACGGTCAACGCGGCCAATGGCAGCAGCACGATCACGCTGAGCCACAAGACCGCGACGCCGATGCCGACCGGGCCCACCGAACCGGTCACCCGCAGCCACGACCGGCGGGGGGCGCGCGACGCGGGCGCGGATTTCTCCAGTTTCACGGCGACGCCGGGATCGGCGGTTTCCCCGGTCCCGGCGTGCCCACTGCTGTCAGTCACAGTTGTCCAGTATCGCGTGTGTGCTGGGTCACGGCCTACCTGGTGGCCTGGTCGTAGATGACCGCGACCTTGCCGGTGCCCTGCGCGAACAGGTCCTTGTCGACGGCCTTCCAGCCACCCAGGTCATCGATGGTCCACAGGGTGGCCGGGGTCGGGAAGTCCGCGGCGAACTCGGCGGCGACCTGCGGGTCGACCGGGCGGAAACCGGCCTGCGCCCACGCCTTCTGGCCCTCGGGGGTGAACAGGAAGTCGCGGAACGCGGTGGCCTTGGGCAGGTTCTGGGAGTTCTTCAGCACCGCGACCGGGTTCTCGATCTTGAAGGTGGTCGGCGGGTTGACGTGCTCGACCGGGTCGCCGTTGCGCTCGGAGAAGATGGCCTCGTTCTCGTAGCTCAGCAGCACGTCACCGGTGCCCTGCAGGAAGGTCTCGGTGGCTTCGCGGCCCGACTTCGGCTGCACCTTGACGTGTTCGGGCGAGATCAGCTGCGACAGGTAGTCCAGGCCGGCCTGCTGGTTCTTGCCGCCGTCGCTCTTGGCGGCGTAGGGCGCGAGCAGGTTCCACTTGGCCGAGCCCGAGCTGAACGGGTTCGGGGTGACGACCTCGACGCCCGGCTTCAGCAGGTCGTCCCAGTCCTTGATGCCCTTGGGGTTGCCCTTGCGCACCACCAGGGTCACGACCGAGCCGAAGGGGACGCCCTTGCTCGCGTCGGCGTTCCAGTTCGGCTCCACCAGGCCCGCGTCGACGAGGCGGGTGATGTCGGGCTCGACCGAGAAGTTGACGACGTCGGCCTCGGCGCCGTCCTTGACCTTGCGCGACTGGTCGCCCGAGGCGCCGTAGGAGGGCAGAATCTGCACGCCCTCGCCCGCTTCGGTCTTGTTGAACTCCGGCACGACTTTGTCGAAGCCCGGCTTGGGGACGGCATAGGCATACAGATAGAGACTGCCCCCGCTGCCGTCGGCTCCCGCAGCGCCGTCGGTCGAGTCGCTGGCGCCGCCACCGCAGGCGGTCAACGCGACCGCGGCGACAGCAGTGACGGCGACAGCGGCGGCGGCGGCGCGAGCCGATCCAGGTGTTGCGAGACATCGGGGTGAACCTTTCGGAAAGGACCTGCGGCGCAACGTCTTTACACTGCGGCAGGAACACTCGTGTCGATCGGTAGACCTGTCGTGCGCGAAATGACACGGCAGTTGGCGCGACTCGGACCACTGGCCCCCGGAGTACGGACTACGACTGCGAAACGAAAAGCGCGCGCCAGTCTACTGGGCAGGAACGCGCAGACGAGTCCGGTGGCCGATCATCGACAGAGGATGTCCGCGACCGCGAGGTTGCCGACAGCGATCAACGCCAGCTCATGGCGGATCTGCGGGGCGACACTCGACGACACAGGCAGACTGTAGCAGATTGCGACATGATGATTCGCATCGACGAGAGTTCCACACTCAGGGGGGATTTCACACCATGACCATGGCACCAGACCGCGTCCGCGTCCGCTTTCCCGAGATCAGCACCCGCACTTGGGAACACCCGGCCGACCGCACCGCGCTGGTCGCGCTGCGGGCGCTGACCGGGTTCGACACCGTGCTGAAGGCGCTGTCGAGCCTGCTGCGCGAGCGCCAGCACCGGCTGCTGTATCTGGCGACGGCGGTCCGGGTCGACGACCGCCAGTTCCGCACTCTGCACCAACTGCGGGCCGATTGCGTCGGCGTGCTCGACGCGCAGTCGACGCCGGAGATGTACGTCCTGCAGGACCCGACCGTGAACGCCTTCACCATCGGGATGGACCGGCCGTTCATCGTGCTGACCACCGGCCTGCTCGACCTGATGGACACCGAGGAGCTGCGCTTCGTCATCGGTCACGAGCTCGGGCACGCGCTGTCCGGGCACGCGGTGTATCGCACGATGCTGATGCATCTGCTGCGGCTGTCGGCCTCGATCGGCTGGATGCCCGGCGGCGGGTGGGCACTGCGGGCGATCGTGGCCGCGCTGATGGAGTGGAGCCGCAAGTCGGAGCTGTCCGGCGACCGCGCCGGGCTGCTGTGCTGCCAGGACGTGGAGGCGTCGGTGCGGGTGCACATGAAGACCGCGGGCGGCACCTGGCTGAAGGAGATGAACCACGGCGCGTTCCTCGACCAGGCCGACGACTACCTGCGCTCGGGCGACCTGCGCGACGGCGTGCTCAAGCTGCTGAACCTGGAGCTGCAATCGCACCCGTTCTCGGTGCTGCGCGCGGCCGAGCTGCGCCGCTGGATCCAGTCCGGCGACTACGACCGCGTGCTCGGCGGCACCTATCCGCGGCGCGAGCACGACCGCAGCGCCAGGATCAGCGACGAGGTGAAGGAGGCCGCCCGCAGCTACCGGGAGTCGTTCGACCAGTCCGACGACCTGCTGGTCCGCACGGTGCGCGACCTGGGCCGCGATGTCGGCGCCGCGGTGAGCACCGTCGGCCATGAGGTCGGCCGGACCGTCTCCGACCTGGGCAAGCGCTTCGACGACTGGCGCAGGAACTAGCGCGTCAGCGGGTGAAGAACCACGCGATGACAACGAGCACGAGCAGGGCAACCAGCGCGAGCTGAACGCGAGAACGAGGCATCAGCGGGCACCGCTGCCGACGGTCGGGCGGGCCGGCGCGGCGGCGGTGACCGGCACCGTCGCCGTGGCGACCGGCGGCTCGCCGCGGTCACCGCGGCCGAGCAGGCGGAAGACCGCGCGCAGGGCGCGGTCGAGCACGAAGGCGATGGCGAAGCTGATCGGGACCATGCCGACCAGCACGACCAGGAACTGGGGGATGAAGGGCAGCCCGGCTACCCAGAGTTCGAAGCCGTCCCACCAACCTGCGATGCGTTGCACGCCGACCAGACTAGTCGGTCACCGTGAACGGGCGAATTCCGTCGCTGTGAGCGGCACGTCGGCATCGAGCGGTGGACGAGCGCGGTGCCGCGCCCCGATGATGGGGTATGGAGTCTCCCAGCGCTGACAGCCTGCCGATTCTGAGTCCGGTCTCCTCCAGCGGCCATCGCGGCGCGTTCCCGCCGATCGACGACTACGCGTTCCTGTCCGATTGCGAGACCAGCTGCCTGATCGCCAGCAGCGGTGCGGTCGAGTGGTTGTGCGTGCCGCGCCCCGACTCCCCCAGCGTCTTCGGCGCCGTGCTCGACCGCAGCGCCGGGCACTTCCGGATAGGCCCCTACGGCAAGAACGTGCCGGCGGAGCGCCGGTACCTGCCGGGCGGGATGATCCTGGAGACCACCTGGCAGACCGAGACCGGCTGGCTGATCGTGCGCGACACACTGGTACTCGGGCCGTGGCACAACAACAACCAGCGGTCCAAGACCCATCGCCGCACCCCGATGGACTGGGACGCCGAACACACGCTGCTGCGCACGGTGAAGTGTGTGAGCGGCACGGTCGAACTGGAGATGAGCTGTCAGCCCTCGTTCGACTATCACCAGGGCGGCGCGACATGGGAGTACACCGGCAAGGTCTACGAACAGGCGACGGCCAGAGCCCCGCTCGACCCCGATGCCGGTCCCGCGCTGGTGCTCACCACCGATCTGCGCCTCGGCCTCGAGGGCCGGGAGGCCCGCGCCCGCACCCGGATGGCCGAGGGCGACGAGGTGTTCGTCGCGCTCACCTGGTCGGAACTGCCCGCGCCCGCCACCTTCGCCGAGGCCGCGCAGAAGATGTGGGCGACCGCCGAATGCTGGCGGCGCTGGATCACTCTCGGTGATTTCCCCGACCATCCGTGGCGGGGCTACCTGCAGCGCAGCGCCCTCACCCTCAAGGGCCTCACCTACGCGCCGACCGGCGCCCTGCTGGCCGCCGCCACCACCTCCCTGCCGGAAACCCCCGGTGGACAACGCAACTGGGACTACCGCTACACCTGGGTGCGGGATGCGAGCTTCGCCCTGTGGGGTCTGTACACCCTCGGCCTGGATCGGGAGGCCAACGACTTCTTCGCCTTCCTCAACGACGTCACCACCGGCGACAACGGCGACGCGCTCCCACTGCAGGTGCTCTACGGCATCGGCGGCGAGCGCCGCATCACCGAATACGAGCTGCCCAACCTGTCCGGCTACGACGGCGCCGCCCCGGTCCGGGTCGGCAACGCCGCCTACGACCAGAACCAGCACGACATCTGGGGCACCATGCTCGACGCCGTGTACCTGCACGTGAAATCCCGTGGGCAGGTACCGGAATCGCTGTGGCCGCTGCTGGAGCGCACCGTGCACGCGGCCATCGCCAACTGGCGCAAACCCGATCGCGGGATCTGGGAGGTACGCGGCGAACCCCAGCACTTCACCTCCTCGAAGGTGATGTGCTGGGTGGCCCTCGACCGTGGCGCCCGGCTGGCCCAGCTGCACGGGCAGCACGCGCGCGCGGCGGAGTGGTTCGACATCGCCGAGCAGATCAAGGCGGACGTCCTCGAGCACGGCGTGAACGACGAAGGCGTCTTCACCCAGACCTACGGCGGCGACACGCTGGACGCCTCGCTGCTGCTGGTGGTGCTGACCCGTTTCCTGCCGCCCGACGACCATCGCGTCCGGGCGACCGTGCTGTCGATCGCGACCCGGCTCACCGTCAACGGCCTGGTACTGCGCTATCGCACCGAAACCACCGACGACGGCCTCGACGGCGAAGAGGGCACCTTCACCATCTGCTCGTTCTGGCTGGTCTCGGCGCTGGTGGAGATCGGCGAGCTGGAGCGGGCCACCCACCTGTGTGAGCGGCTGCTCGGGCTGTCCAGCCCGCTGCGCCTCTACGCCGAGGAGATCGACTCACGCACCGGTCGGCACCTGGGCAACTTCCCGCAGGCGTTCACCCACCTGGCGTTGATCAACGCGGTCACCCACGTCATCCGGGCCGAGGACTCGCGCAACGCGGGCCAGTTCCAGCCCGCACACACGCCGTCGCACCGGTCCTAGCCGTCAGTACGCGAGCCGGTCGGCGCGTTCCCGCAGGCCGGCCACCGTGCGCAGACCCGCGTCGATCTCGGTGATCCGCAGCTCGCGGTGGTCGCCGTAGCGCAGGCCGGTCTCCTCGGCGGCGCGCAGTGCCTCGTCGGCGGTGCGGCCCACCTCTGCGGCGATCTCGGTGTAGTGGTCGCGCAATACCCGCTGCAGCGTGCGCAGGCGGTTGCGGGATTCCTTGCCCACCTGGAAGATCACGTCGTCGGCGAGCCGGGCGACGGCGACCTTGGCCTCGGCCTGCCTGCGCTGCTTGCGATTTCGGCGGTCGTCCCACAGCGCGTTCACGCCCAGCAGCACGCCCGCGCCCGCGGAGTACCAGTTGACCAGCGACATCCCGAGCAGGCTGGTGGCGAGACCGACCATCAGGATGCCGCCGTAGGAACCGCGCAGGGCCGACAGCGCCTGCTGTCCGACACTGGATTTCGCACTCTCCAGCGTCTCCAGCGACTGCACCGGCTCGAGCACGTCGCCCGGGTTGGTCAGGCGCAGCTCGGGTAGCGGCGGGGTGCGGTTGTCGGGCGGGAACTTCGCGGCGACCTGCTCGGCGAGTTCGACGGCGCGGTAGTGCGCCATCACGAAGTTCTCCTCGACGGCCTCACAGATCCGGGCGTCGAGCTCGGTCGCGAAATCGGTCCACTTGCGGGCCGGGTCGGTGCGCGAGATCTCGGCCTCGGCCTCGCGCACGAGGGTGCGCAGCCGATGCCGCAGATCGTGTTCGATATCGGCGCTCAGCTCGGAGCTGCCGTCGACGAGGGTGACCTGCCAGGTCGCGGTGCGCTGCCGCAGCTGATCGGCCGCGGTCCTGGCGGCCGCCAGCCGCTGGGTGATCTCGGCCCGGCTGCGCGGGTCGCGCAGGGCGTCGGCCTCGGCGCGCAGGGTGAGGGTGAGCTGATCGGTGACCAGCGCGATATCGCGCACGGCCGCCGCCACCGCCACCGAATCGGCCTGGGCGACAACATAGTCGTGCAGGTGATCGATGAGTTGCGGTACACCGGACTCGATGTCGCGCTGCTGGTCGCCGGTTTCGGACGCCTGCCGGTGCATCACCGCCGAGACGGGCGCGACCGCGAAGTTCAGGCCCGCGCCGTCGAGCAGCGCGCGATTGCGACGCTGGGTCAGCGACCAGTGCGGGTTGCGGTCGATCTTGGTGAGCACGCACACCACCGACGGGCACACCTGCTCGACGCGGCGCAGGTAGTCCAGCTGTGCCTCGGTCAGCTCGGCGGCGGCGTCGGCGGCGTAGAGGACCACATCGGCGGCGGCGATCATCGACCAGGCCGCGCTCTCGTGGGCGGACGCGCCGGGGGCGTCCATCACCACCAGGCCGTCGGCCAGCAGCGGGCTGGGTTCGGCGAATTCGGCGCGCAGCACCCCGAGGGCGGTCAGCGCGGGTCCGGGATTCTGCGGATCGACCGGCACCCGCTCGACGCGGCCGCGCTGGGCCGACTTCACCAGTGTCGCGGCGGGGTTGGGCCCGTATTCGACGATCACCGGAACGCTCGGCTTGCCGTCGGTGGCGCTGACCGGGGTGCCGACCATGCTGTTGACCAGCGTGCTCATTCCGGCCTGGGGTTCACCGACCACGACCAGGCGCACCCGGGGATCGCTGAGTCTGGCGCGCACCATGCCGAGTCTGGCGTCGAGGTCGTCACGACCGCCCGTGCGGACCAGTTCCCGCAGTTCGTCGACCAGGGAAACGACCGGAGCCATCACATCCGGATGCTTCACCGTCGCGGCCTGCAGTCCGGCAGCGGCTGACAACCTGTTCCTCACTCTCGTTGCATGAGTCCGGCCGAGACGCTGGGATCACACGTCGTCGTGTCAGACGACGAAGTCATACCCATGATGCTCGACGGGAAACGCGGCAGCCAGGTGATCGGCGCCACCCACCCCGGAGTCGAACAGCCCGGCCGAAACGCCATGGTAGCCGTCGTCGGTGTAGCTGATGTCGGCGGCGATCGGCTTGGTGTCGATGACCGGTGGCTTCACCGGAACCTGGGTCGGCTGCACGGTGACCACCGGCGGCGGGGTGACCATCGTCGGCGCATCGATGTCGACGGTCGGCTGCTTGGTCGGCATCGTCGGCTGCTGGGTCGGCGCGGTCGGCTGCTGGGTGGGCGCGGTCGGCTGCTGGGTGGGCACCGTCGCGGTCGGGAGCGACCCGGTCGGGTCGGGCACGTCGACGGTCGGGGTGCTCGGCGCGGTCGAGGGTGCCGTGACGCCGCCGGTGGTACCCGGCGTGGTGACGACATCATCGTCCGGGAACGTCGGCTTGGTCGGGCCGGTCGCGGCGGTCGGCGGCACGGTGATCGGTGCCTTGGTCGGCTCCGGCAGCTGCGCTGTCGGCTTGGGCAGCTCGGGCAGTTTCACCGTGGTCGGGGTGTCGATGTCGACGGTCGGCTGCTTCGACGGCACGGTCACCGGGACGGTGGTCGGGGTGTGGCCACCGGTGACATCCGGCACGACCACCGGCTTGGTCGGGGTGGTCGGTGCGAACAGCGCGGGCACCGCGGCCGCGGGCGCGGTCAGCGGCGACGTGGCAGCGCCCGCCCCACCGAAGACGTTGGCGATCGGGGTCGACGCGGCATCGGGCTGGATGGTCGTCTGCAGCGGGGTACTGACCACCGGGTTGACGGCGACCGGCGCGGGCGCGGCAGGCGCGACCGGCGCCGGGGCGGGCGCGACCGGCGCGGGCGCGGCGGGGGCCGGGGTCTGCGCCAGCGGAGCGGCGGGGGTGGGCGCGGGAGCGGGCGCCGGGGCGGCAGTCGACGGCGCGGTGGTGGTGCCGGGCAGGCCGACACCGGAGGACGACGATCCGGGCAAGCTCGGCCCGGTCGGCGAGGACAGTCCACCGCCGGTGCCGCCCGCGGTCGTGTCGCCGGGCACCTTGATGCCGTCGCCGAGCCACTTGCCGTAGTCGTCGAGCTGATCGCCGACCTGGCCGACCTGGGCGGTGACCTTCATCTGCGAGGTGAACCACACGCCGTCCAGGCCGGCGTGCGCGTCGATCTGCCATTCGGTGTTCACCATCGCGCCGAAACCGTCGAACATGTCACCGATGCCGTCGAACAGTCCGTCGCCGGGCTGGCCCGCGCCGGGCGCGCTCGTGCCGGGCAGGCCGGTGCTCGCGCCGGGCAGACCGATCCCGTCGTAACCGGGGATACCGAGGCCGTGGCCGGGCAGCCCGTCGAAACCGGGGATGCCGATCCCGTGGCCGGGCAGCCCGAAGGCGGGTGTCTCGGGCAGGCCGAACGGGTTGTCGGTGTCGGCGTCGCCGAATCCCCGGCCGGGCGTGGTCGGTGCCTGCGCGTAGCCCGGGATGCCGAAGCCGGTGGAGTGGTTGCTGTCGGAGCCGGGGATCCGCATTTCCCGCTCGTCGTCGGAGCCGGGAATCTGTGGGCGCCAGTCGGATTCGCTGGCGCGCGCGACCATGGTGACGTCGGCCGGGGCGGGCGCGTGCGGTGCGAACGGCGTGTGCGGCACCGGATGTGGCGCGGGCACGTCGGCTAGGTCGGGGAACGTCACGACCGGGCTCGGCGCGTCCGGGCTGGGGTCGGAGTGGTATTGCGAGGACCAGCCGGCGACCCGGCTGTCGGCGTTGCTGGTGCCCGGCGTCGTGTCGGGACCGGTGCCGTTCGCGGCGACCAGGGCTCCACCGGTGACGTAGGCGCCCGCGCGGGCTACCCGCGCGACGCCATTGGCGACCCGGTAGGCCGTGTCGGTCCCCTCCGCGCGCACAGCATCGTCATCGAAAGGCAGATCACGCGTCATCAATGCTCCAACACTCGCATCACTGTCGGCCCCCCACCACGAACGAGGCGAAGTGAAGATCATCCAACACTATTACCCGGAGGCCGAACTGTCGTTTCGTCCAGAACGGTTGGTACCACCTTATGGCGAGCAACAGATTTCGGCGACCCGGTGGAATCGGGGGGTTCACGATCCCAAGAGAACTCTAACGATTACTCAACGGAGCCTGAAGATCGGCTGCTTAGCGTCGGTTTCGCCGGTCGCGTCGATCGGTGAACCCACCTCGGAGGAGTACCGCCCATGACCGTATTCACCGCCCGCCGCCGTGCCAGGGCCGCCGCCCTGGTCGGCGGCTGCGCGCTGCTGACCGGCACGATCGCCGGTGTCGCCGGCGCCGCGACCGCCGATCCCGCCGTGACCAGGGAGATCGGGCCCGAACGGACGCTGATCATCTGTGCGGCGCCGGCCGCGCCCGGCGCGCCCGCCCTGCCCCTGCCGCCGGAAGGTGCGCGCATCCACCTCGAGCGCTTCGAGGGCGCCCCGGCGACGCCGCTGCCCGCACTGCCGGGACGCCCGGGCGACCCGGCCGTCGAAGTGCCGGGCGACTGCACGGACGTGGACCCGGGCGACGCACCGGGCGGCGTCATCGTGATCCGTCCGCCGCACGTGCGCTGACCAGGAGAAACGATGGACCGCACTAGGGTGAGCAGATGACCGGACAGCAGATCTTGGTCGTCGACGACGAGGTCAGGGTGTTGGCGTCACTGCGGCGCGGCCTCGAGCTCTCGGGCTTCGACGTCGTCACCGCGAGTAATGGTGCCGGAGCGCTCGCCCTGGTGCGTTCCGCCACACCCGATGCCATGGTGCTCGATGTGAACATGCCCGAGCTCGACGGCGTCGGCGTGGTGACCGCCCTGCGGGCGATGGGCAACGAGATCCCCATCTGCGTGCTCAGCGCCCGCAGCGCGGTGAGCGACCGGATCGCGGCACTCGAACGCGGCGCCGACGACTACCTCACCAAACCGTTCGATCTCGGCGAGCTGATCGCCCGGCTGCGCGCACTCCTGCGGCGCAGCACGGCAACCGCTGCGCCGCAGGGCAAGACGGTGCGGGTGGGACAGGTCGAGATCGATCCGGCCGGGCACCGGGTGCACGCGGGCGGACGACAGGTCGAGCTCACCAAACGCGAGTTCGAGCTGCTGGCGATGCTGGCCGAGAACGTCGGCATCGTGCTCGGGCGCGAGCAGATCCTGTCCGCCGTCTGGGGTTACGACTTCACCACCGACACCAATGTGGTCGACGTGTTCGTCTCGTACCTGCGGCGCAAGCTCGAGGCCGACGGCGTCGATCGGGTCGTGCACACGGTGCGCGGCGTCGGCTTCGTCCTGCGCGAGCGCCCGTGAGGACCGGGTCGTGGTCGTTGCGGATGCGGGTGGCCGTGGTGTCGGCGGTGGTCGCCGCGCTGGTGGCGATCACTCTCGGGCTCACCTACGCGGCGCTGCTGAAGGTGGCGGGCACCCGGCAACTGGATCAGACGGTGTCGACGATGAATGTCCAGGTGGTGCAGCGCATCGACGGCGTGCCCGCCCTGCCGATCCCGCTCCCGGCGGAGGCGACACCGTTCCCCGCCGCCCCCGACCTGCCCGAACCACCGACGGTGGTGGCGCCGGGCCGCCCGTCCGACACCGCGCTGGCCAAGGTCCAGGGCGCGCCCGGCCTGCTGGTCCGGCTGAATCCCGATCGTGAACTCGTCGACGCCGCGATCACCCGCAGCCAGCTGATCGGTCTCGGCATCGGCGTCGGCGGGGTGCTGGTGGCGGCCGGATTGGGGTGGGTACTGGCCGGTTTCGCCGCGCGCCCACTGCGCAGGCTGGCCACCGCGACCCACGAGATCGACACCCTCGACGAACTGCCGCCGCTGTCGGGCCGTGGCGCCAGGGAGGCCGAGGAACTCTCCGACGCCATCACCCGGATGCTGACGCGCCTGGAGACCGCGCACGGCGAGACCAGGCAGGCGCTGGCGGGCGCCCGCGATTTCGCGGCGGTCTGCGCGCACGAACTGCGCACCCCGCTCACCGCGATGCGCACCGACCTACAGGTCCTGGCCGGCGACGATCTACCGGCCGAGCAGCGTGGCGCCGTCCTGGCCGACGTGCTGGCCGCCGAACGTCAGATCGAGCGCACACTCACCGATCTGGAGCGCCTCGCCGTCGGTGAGCTCACCGACGCGGGCGCGTTCGAGCCGTTCGAACTGTGCGAGACCCTCGATCGCGCCGTCCAGAACGCGCGGCGCGCGCAACCCGGCGTCGACATCACGCTGACCGCGTGCGAGCCGGTCCCGATGACCGGACTGCCCGGCGGGATCCTGCTGATCGTCACCAACGCCGTCGCCAACGCGGTCCTGCACGGACACGCCACCGAGATCGCGGTCGCGGCGCACACCGGCGCGGACGGAATCGAGATCACCGTCGACGACAACGGCACCGGGATACCGGAACACCTGTCCCCCACCGCTTTCGACCGCTTCGCCAAACGGCCCGGCTCCCCCGGCTCCGGACTGGGCCTGGCCCTGGTCCGGCAGCAGGCCGAATTGCACGGCGGCACCGCCGAACTCACCGAAAGCCCGCTCGGCGGGACGCGCCTGCTGGTGCGCGTCACCGCCGAGCCGGGGTGAGCGGGCTACTTGCCCTTGGGCTTGTCCGAGGCCGCGTCCGAGGACAGCGCGGCCACGAAGGCCTCCTGCGGCACGTCGACCCGGCCGATGGTCTTCATGCGCTTCTTGCCTTCCTTCTGCTTCTCGAGCAACTTGCGCTTACGGCTGATGTCACCGCCGTAGCACTTGGCGAGCACGTCCTTGCGGATCGCCCTGATGTTCTCGCGCGCGATGATCTTCGAGCCGATCGCGGCCTGGATCGGCACCTCGAACTGCTGACGCGGGATGAGTTCGCGCAGCTTGGTGGTCATCTTGTTGCCGTAGGCCTGGGCGGCGTCCTTGTGCACGATGGCACTGAACGCGTCGACAGCCTCGCCCTGGAGCAGGATGTCGACCTTCACCAGTGCGGACGACTGCTCGCCCGCCTCCTCGTAATCGAGCGACGCGTAGCCACGGGTGCGCGACTTGAGCGAGTCGAAGAAGTCGAAGATGATCTCGGCCATCGGCAGCGTGTAGCGCATCTCCACACGGGTCTCCGACAGGTAGTCCATGCCGAGCAGCTCGCCGCGGCGGCTCTGGCACAGCTCCATGATGGTGCCGACGAACTCGCTCGGCGCGATCACGGTGCACTTGGTCACCGGCTCGAAGGTCTGGCGCACCTTGCCTTCCGGCCAGTACGACGGGTTGGTGACGACGTGCTCGGTGCCGTCTTCCATGACCACCCGGTAGATCACGTTGGGCGCGGTGGAGATCAGGTCGAGGCCGAACTCGCGCTGCAGCCGCTCGCGGGTGATCTCCATGTGCAGCAGACCGAGGAAGCCACAGCGGAAGCCGAAGCCCAGCGCCACCGAGGTCTCCGGCACGTAGGTCAGCGCCGCGTCGTTGAGCTGCAGCTTGTCCAGCGCGTCGCGCAGGTCCGGGTAGTCGGAGCCGTCGACCGGGTACAGACCCGAGTAGACCATCGGACGCGGTTCCTGGTAGCCGGCCAGCGCCGAGGTGGCGCCGTCGCGCGCGGAGGTGACGGTGTCACCGACCTTGGACTGACGCACGTCCTTCACGCCGGTGATCAGGTAGCCCACCTCGCCGACGCCGAGACCCTGCGTGGGTTTCGGTTCGGGCGAGACGATGCCGATCTCGAGCAGCTCGTGCTGCGCGCCGGTGGACATCATCTTGATCTTCTGGCGCGGGGTCAGCTTGCCGTCGACCACACGCACGTAGGTGACCACGCCGCGGTAGGTGTCGTAGACCGAGTCGAAGATCAGCGCGCGGGCCGGGGCGTCGGCGTCACCGACCGGCGGCGGCACCTCGGCGATGACCTTGTTCAGCAGCTCGGCCACACCGACGCCGGTCTTGCCCGACACCCGCAGCACGTCGTCGGCCTCGCAGCCCACGATGTGGGCGATCTCGGCGGCGTAGCGGTCGGGGTCGGCGGCGGGCAGGTCGATCTTGTTGAGCACCGGGATGATCGCCAGGTCGCGTTCCATCGCCAGGTACAGATTCGCCAGCGTCTGCGCCTCGATGCCCTGGGCGGCGTCGACCAGCAGGATCGCGCCCTCACAGGCCTCGAGCGCGCGCGACACCTCGTAGGTGAAGTCGACGTGGCCCGGGGTGTCGATCATGTGCAGGACGTAGTCGTCGCCGTCGACGCTCCACGGCAGGCGCACGTTCTGCGCCTTGATCGTGATGCCGCGCTCACGCTCGATGTCCATCCGATCCAGGTACTGGGCACGCATGGCCCGCTCCTCGACCACACCGGTCAGCTGCAGCATCCGATCGGCCAGGGTCGACTTGCCGTGGTCGATGTGCGCGATGATGCAGAAGTTCCGGATCCGGGACGGATCGGTGAACGTCGTATCGGCAAAACTGGAAGCCACTCCACTCCTCGAGGGGTATCGGCGAACTGCGTCTATCGTCCCATGCGCCGAATCGCCCCCTTGTCACCGGTGCACCGAAGCACGGGTCACCGTTATATTTCAGGGATGGCCAGCAGTTGGAACACTCTCGGTAAGCAACTCGGCGTCATCGCCAAGGAGCAGGGACCGAAGATCGTGCGCAAGCAGGGTCCACGGCTGCTCGAGAAGCTGGTGGGGGCGCTGGCGGCCAAGCCGGAGCCCACCGTCGCGGTGCGCCCGACCGCGTCGACGCCGGTTCCCACCGCCCACCGGGCCCGGCAGATCGTCTACTGCCCGCAGCTCGACGGACGCGCCGACCCGGGCGAGATCGTGTGGACCTGGGTGCCCTACGAGGAGGACCCCACCAACGGCAAGGACCGGCCGGTGCTGGTCGTCGGCCGCGATCGCAAGACCCTGCTCGGGCTGATGCTGTCGTCCAAAGCCGAACGCGCGCACGACCGCAACTGGGTCGGCATCGGTACCGGCCCGTGGGACCACGACGGACGCCCGAGCTGGGTGCGGCTGGACCGGGTGCTCGACGTGCCCGAGGACGGCATCCGGCGCGAGGGCGCGATCGTCGAGCGCAAGACCTTCGACCTGGTCGCGCACCGGCTCGTCGCGGAGTACAGCTGGAGCTGACCCCGACAACGACGAACCCCGTTCCGGTCTGACCGGAACGGGGTTCGCGTCGCTTGTCGAGGACTAGGTCTGCACGTCCCTGGACCGGCCGAAGATCAGGCCGTACACGAGCGCGCCCAACGCGCCACCGGCCAGCGGGAACAGTACGAACACCCACACCTGCGCCATCGCACCGTCCTGATAGGGCGCCACGCCCAGGCTGCGGGCCGGGTTGACCGAGGTGTTGTCGATCGGCAGCGAGACCAGGTAGATCACCGTCAGCGTGACACCGATCGACAGCCCCGCCAGCGGCACATCGGAGATCTGGTCCGTGGAGGCCAGCACCACGAACACCAGCAGCGCGGTCAGCATCACCTCGACGATGATCGTCGCCGCCAGGCCGTACCCGTTCTGGACGACGACCTCGCCCAGCGGCCCGCGGATCGCCGACGGGCTGTGCGCGCCCCAGCCGTTGGCGCCGAGCCCGTCGACCGCGCGGTCGTAGGCGGGCAGGTTCTTGGCCAGCGCGAACAGCACCAGCCCGGCCAGGAAGGCGCCGACGAGCTGCGCGATCACGTAGCCGGCCGCGCCGACGGCCGAGATCCGGCCGAGCAGCAGCTGTCCGAGGGTGACGGCCGGGTTGACGTGGCAGCCCGAGATCGGCCCGATCGCGTAGACGAGGAACATCAGCGTCAATCCGAAGGCGAAGGCGACCCCGAGCGACCCGACCCGGTCGCCCGCCAGCACCAGTGTGCCGGCGCCACAGATCACCAGGATGAAGGTGCCGAGCCCTTCGGCGGCCCACTTCTTCGGCTCGGGTACGACCTCGGATTCGACGAGTTCCTGCGCAGTGGGCATCGGCCACCACCTCTCCGGGAGGATTCATCCCCGCGGCGAGCGGGGTCCGCACGAGCGAAGTGGACATTACGCCAGGCGGGTGACCTCCACAACGACCTCGAGGTCTGTCGAGCCGCCGCCGCTGAAAACACCTTTCAGCGGTGGCACATCCGCGTAATCGCGCCCGACCCCGACCGAGACGTGCTGCTCGTTGACGGCCAGGTTGTTGGTCGGGTCGTAGCCCCACCACTGCCCGGTCCAGGCCTCCACCCAGGCATGCGACTGGCCTGCCACGGTCTCGCCGATCTCGGCGCCCGGCTTCGGATGCAGATACCCGGAGACGTACCGGCTGGGAATTCCCATGCTGCGCAACAACACCAGGGTCAGGTGCGCGTAGTCCTGGCATACCCCACGCCGCTCGGCGAAGGCCTGCAATGCCGAGGTGTGCACCGAGGTCGTGCCCGCGAGGTAGTCCATCTCCTTGTTCACCCACTCGGCCGCGCGCACCACCGCCTTGGCCGGCTCTTCGCCCCGGGACAGCTGCCTGGCCACCGTCGCGAGCTTGCGATCCCGCGGCACATAGGCGGTGGGACTGAGCATTTCGTCGAAGCGGTCGACGATCCGGCCGCCGCGCAATTCGTCCCAGCTCAGTTCCTCGGTCGGTTCCGCGAACGGCTCGGTCTCCACCACCGAGGACCCGGTCACCTCGAGTTCGGTGTGCGGGGCGTGCAGGTCGAAGGCGGTGACCGCGGTGCCCCAGTAGTCGGTGTAGCGATACGACCTGGTGGCCGGCACGGTTTCGACGCGATTGAGGATCACGTTCTGCCTGCTGTCGGCACGCGGCGTCAGCCTGGCCTCGTTGAACGAGCGCGTCACGGGCGCGTCGTAGACATATCCGGTGGTGTGCACCACCCTGATCCGCCAGCTCACGACTCCACCTCGCCGGCGCTCGGCTCCGTCGTGCGCTGCAGCGCACTGTGTTGCCGGTTCACTCGCTGGTGCTCGCTCACAATTCTCCCTCCACCTGCACGCGACCGTCGGAACTGCTGCGCACATCGGTCCACGCCACCCAGGGGGCGGCGTGGAAGTACTGGCGTGACACGGCCTCGCTGACCTCGCGGCACGATTTCTGCAGTGCGAGCAGCCTGCTCTGCAAGTCCTCCAACAGCACACCCGGCGGCAGGAATTCGAGCTCGCTGCGCGCGCGGCCCAGCACACGCTGGGCCTCGTGCCGCGCGCCCACGCGGCTGCCCGGCCGCTGGTCGAGTTCGGTCAGGCAGGCCTCGGCGACGCGCAGCGTGTGGAACACCGAGCGCGGGAAGAGCCGGTCGATCAGGATGAACTCCGCGACCCTGGCGGCGTCGAGCGCGCCGCGGTGGGTGCGCAGGTAGGTGTCGTGGGCGCCCGCCGAGCGCAGCACCGTCACCCAGGCGGGTGAGGAGGTGCGGTCGCCCGCGCGCGAGAGCAGCAGGCGCACCATCATGTCCACGCGTTCGATGGAGCGGCCCAGCAGCAGGAACCGGTAGCCGTCGTCGCGCGAGAGCGTCGAGTCGGTCAGTCCGGTGAACATCGCCGCGCGGTCCTTGATGTAGGAGAAGAACTCGTGCGGGCCGAGGCCGCGCGCCGCCTTCTCCGCCGTCGCCAGCCCGTTGTAGGTGGCGTTGAGGCATTCCCACATCTCGCTGGAGGTGACTTCGCGTGCGCCACGGGCGTTCTCGCGGGCCTTGCCGATGGAGTCGCTGATCGAGACGCCGTGGTCGTGACTGAAGGCGACCAGGTCGGTCACCGACCACACGTCCAGGCGCAGTCCCTCCGGTGGTTCGATGCCGAGCACTTTGAGCAGGACCCGTGAGGTGCGGTCGGCGTCGACGGTGGCGTCTTCGAGCAGTTGATGGACGGCGACGTCGAGAATGCGCGCGGTGTCGTCGGCGCGCTCGACGTATCGGCCGATCCAGTAGAGGGATTCGGCGTTGCGAGCAAGCATGTGTGTCAGTCCCCGATCAGCCGCTGCGTCTGTTGTTGTTGCTGCTGTTGCTGATTGGCCTGCGGCGCGCTGAGTTCGCGGCCGATCTCGAACGAGTCGGCCTGCGGCGGATCGCTCACCAGTTCCGGCCCGGCCAGTTCCCGGTCGACCGGACCGGAGCGACCGGCCAGCACCCAGGTGTCCTTGCTGCCGCCGCCCTGGCTGGAGTTCACCACCAGCGAGCCCTCCGGCAGCGCGACCCTGGTCAGCCCACCGGGCAGCACCCAGATGTCGTCGCCGTCGTTGACCGCGAACGGACGCAGATCGACGTGCCGGGGCGCGAGATCATTGCCGATCTTGGTCGGCACGGTCGACAGCTGCACCACCGGCTGGGCGATCCAGCCGCGCGGATCGGCCTTGACCTTGCGCTTGACCGCCTCCAGCTCGCGCGGCGACGCGTCCGGCCCGATCACGATTCCGTAGCCGCCGGACCCCTCGACCGGCTTCACCACGAGCTCGCCGACCCGGTCGAGCACCTCCTCGCGTTCGTCGTCGAGCCAGCACCGGAAGGTGTCGACGTTGGGCAGGATCGGCTTCTCGCCGAGGTAGTACTCGATGATCGTCGGCACATAGGTGTAGATGAGTTTGTCGTCACCGACGCCGTTGCCGACCGCGCTGGAGATCACCACATTGCCCGCGCGGGCGGCGTTGAGAACACCGGCGACGCCGAGCACCGAGTCGGGGCGGAAGTGCATGGGGTCCAGGAAGGTGTCGTCGATACGCCGGTAGATCACGTCGACCTGGCGCTCGCCGGCCGTCGTGCGCATGTAGACGACATTGTCACGGCAGAACAGGTCACGCCCCTCGACCAGCTCGACGCCCATCTGCCTGGCCAGCAGCGAGTGTTCGAAGTAGGCGGAGTTGTGCACACCGGGGGTGAGCACGACCACGGTCGGGTCGGCCTCGTTGGGCGCCGCGGAGGCCCGCAGCGCCCGGAGTAGGTGTGCCGGATAGTCACCGACCGCCCGCACCCGGTGCGAGGAGAACAGATCGGGGAAGACCCGGGCCATCGTGCGCCGGTTCTCCATCACATAGGAGACACCCGACGGCGAGCGCAGGTTGTCCTCGAGCACCCGGAAGTCGCCGCGTTCGTCGCGCACCAGGTCGATGCCGGAGACATGGATGCGCACCCCGTTCGGCGGGACCAGACCGGCGGCCTCGCGGTGGAAGTGCTCGCACGAGGTGACCAGGCGCTTGGGGATCACCTGATCGCGCAGGATGTTCTGCTCGCCGTAGACGTCGGCCAGGAACAGCTCGAGCGCGGTGACCCGCTGCTTGATGCCCCGTTCGAGCTTGGCCCACTCCGCGGCGGCGATCACCCGCGGCACCAGGTCCAGCGGAAACGGCCGTTCCTGCCCCGACAGGGAGAAGGTGATGCCCTGGTCGATGAACGCCCGGTCCAGCGCGTCGGAGCGTTTGGCCAGGTCGTCGACGTCGTTGGCCGCCATCGCGGCGTGAATGCCTTTATACGGCGCCCGCACCCGCCCCGCCGCGTCGAACATCTCGTCGAACGCGTCGGCGAAGCGGCCAGGGCCGTACCCCTCGAACAAGCCGGCGTGCGCGTTCACCGGATGCCCGTTCGTTCTCACCAACGCCGGTGATGCAGATCGAGCCGTACTCGGCGCTGTGGTGGAGGTCATGGGAAAAACTGTGCATCACCCGGCAGCAGGGTCGTGTGAGACACAGGTAAATTTCTTGCATCACCTGAAACGGGTGAAATCAGCGGAGCCGGGGGCCGGGTGTTCGGAGCCCGATTTCGCCGGGCGGTGCCGAGCTGGTAGCCTCGATCTTCGGCGCGGTGTTACCCGTAGTTCAGCACCATCTGCTGCATCGTGGGCGCGCGCCCGACGAGCTTTCGAGACATACCACCCAGCGACAGGAAACCAGAGGATACAGGCGTGGCCAACATCAAGTCCCAGATGAAGCGGATCCGTACCAACGAGGCGGCGCGCAAGCGCAACCAGTCGGTCAAGTCCGCGCTGCGCACCGCGATCCGCAACTTCCGTGAAGCTGCCGCCAGCGGTGACAAGGAAAAGGCTGCCGAGCAGCTGCAGTTCGCGAGCCGCAAGCTCGACAAGGCCGCTTCCAAGGGCGTCATCCACGCCAACCAGGCGGCCAACAAGAAGTCCGCGCTCGCGCTGGCTCTGAACAAGATCTGATCGGAGCGGGTCTGCCCGCTCAGCAATACTTCGCAAGACGCAGCCGCCGTGGCCTCGATGACCACGGCGGCTTTTGTCGTCGGCTACCATTCCGCGCATGTTGACGGTGTACGCGAATCAGACGGTGGTACGAGGCGACGACCTGGCCGAGGTGATCCGCGCCGCGGAGATCCTGGGGATCGGTCTCAAGATCGAGAATGTGATGGTCCCGGACGAGGACGGTGGCTTCGCGGCCGCGTGGATCGTCACCAGGGAGGACGAGGTCCCGCTCTACGAGGAGTGGGAAGGTCGCTACGAGGATCTCGAGGACGACGAGGAGCTCGCCGTCGTCGGCGACTGATCAGTTCACACAGGGGATCCGCCCCGAGGTGATGTCGCTGCGGACCGGCGTGCCCGCGTCGGGGGTCTCCGACACCGGCGCGGTCGTGCTGGTCTGCCAGGCGCCCGTCGTCGTCTCGTACGGCCAGGCGGCGGGTGGTTCGGTCCGCGCCGTGGTGCGCCGGGTCGTCGTGATGGCGGGCACCGGCATCCCGAACGCGGCCGCGATCTCGCGGCGGATCGCCGACCGGTCCACGATGTTCACGTCCTGACCGTTGATCACGTCGTAGCGCACGATCGGCAGGGTACGGAATTCGACCTGCGGGTCCCTCGCGGCGCCGAGCGTGCGCACGAACTCGGTCATGTTCCAGCCGTCCGACAGGACGATATTGCGGTGCGCCACCTCCATCAGCGCCGACAGTTTGCCGGGGTCGGTCAGCGTGCCCGCGCTGCGCAGCTGCCGGGCCACCGAGGTGAGAAACGCTTGCTGCCGGTGGGTGCGGTCCAGATCGCCGTTCTCCAGCCCGTGCCGCTGCCGCACGAAGGCCAGCGCCTGAGCGGGATCGAGATGCTGGCGTCCCGCCGGGAAGTTCGCGCCGGAGAACTCGAGGTCCTGCACCGGATGGTTCAGGCACACTTCCACCCCGCCCAGCGTGACGGCGAGATCGTAGAAACCGGCGAGGGTGACCTCGGCGAACCGGTCGATCGGCACGCCGGTCAGATCACGCACCGCCCGGACGATCGAGGCCCGCCCCGCCTCCCGGCCCGCCTGCTCGAGCTTGCGCTGATCGGTGACCCCGCGCGCGATCAGCTGGTCCTGCACCGCGGCCTTCTTCAACCCGTACGCCTCCTTGATCTTGGCGTGGGTGTAGCCCGGGATGCCGCTGACCGGCACGTAGTCGTCACGCGGAATCGACACCGCGACGATCTTGTCCATCGCGGCCGGAATGTGCACCAGGATCAGCGTATTGGCGTTGTAGCCGCCCTCGTCCCCGTCCCCCGCGTGCAGCTGGTCCAGGATCTCCGGCGGCAGCTCGTTCCCGTTCTGATCGCGCCGGGTGTCGAGCCCGATCAACAAGATGTTCAGATCCCCGCCGAGCGAATGTGGCGCGTCGTCCTCGATGGCCTGCGAGCGCAGGAATCCGGCGTCGAAACTGCCCGCCGTCGACCACCCGTACGCGGTGACGGCGACCACCAGCGCCGACATCCCGGCGGCGAACCCCTTCCCGAATGCTCTGGCCCACCGACCCGCCGAACCACGAGCGCGTCGACTTCTCCCGCGCTCCCCGGTCCGGCTGACGGTCGGATCGTCCATGTCATGATCAACTGTGCCAGCCGCGAGACCGTCCGGACATCGCGATTCGGTCCCGATTACCCAGCGACCCGGCGTGTCGGCTCAGCGACTGCACGTACCGAGGTCCTGGGCAGTCCTCAGTAGGTACCCGTCCGGGTCCCGCACGGCAAACCGGCGCACGCCCAGGACATCGGTTGCCTGCGCGCGTACCAGCGGTCCTCCAACGGGAGGAACAGTTCCCGGCCGGTCGCGGTGATCACGGCGTGGAGCTCGGCGACATCGTCTACGTCGATGGTGAGGTTGATGCCGCGCCCATAGGGGTGTGCGAGCGGCGCGTGCGGGTAGAGCCGCTCGTGGTCCGTGGGCTGTTCGAGCATCAGATCGGCGCCGTCGCGTTCGAGGTAGGCGAACCGTTCCTCGGGACGCTCGTATCGGATCCGGAATCCGAGTAGCCGGTAGAACTCCAGACTGGCCTGGAGGTCGGCGCAGATGAGTTCGGGGATCAGGCACGCCACATCGTGACTCAGCCCGCGGCGCGGAGGTCGAGGATGCGGGAGAGGGCGTGCTCGACGGCGTAAGTGGCGTCGGCGGCGCCGCCCTTGACGTCGGCGTTGAGGGTGGCGACCACTTGGAGGGCGGTGCCGATGGTAGCGGGGGTCCAGCCGCGGGCCTGGGCCTGGGCCTTCTTGACCTTCCAGGGGGGCATGCCGAGTTGCTGGGCGAGTTTGAACGGGTCGCCACGGCCCGCGGAACCGACGCGGGCGATGGTATGCACGGAGTCGGCGAGGGCGTCGGCCAGCAGGACGTGCGGGACACCACGGTCGGTGGCCCAGCGCAGGGCCTCCATCGCGGCGGGACGGTCGCCCGCGACGGCGAGTTCGGCGACGTCGAAGCCGGTGACCTCGGCGCGGCCGGAGTAGTACCGGCGAACCGCGTTCACATCGACCTTGCCGCCGGTGTCGGCGACCAACTGCGAACAGGCGGCGGCCAGTTCACGCAGTTCCGAGCCGACGGACTCGATCAGCACCTGGACGACGTCGGGCGCCACCCGCACGCCGAGTGCGCGGAACTCCGCGCGCACGAACTCCGCCCGCTCGGTGGCCTTGGTCAGCTTGGCGCACTCGTGCACCACCGCGCCCTGCTTCTGCAGGGCAGGGACCAGCGCCTTCGCGCGGCCGCCGCCCGAATGCAGCACCATCAGCACCACGCCCGCCGGCGGGTCGGCGGCCGCGTCGGTGATCACGGCCACCGCGTCCTTGCCCGCCTCCGCCGCCGATTCGAGCACGATCACCCGATCTTCGGCGAACAACGACGGGCTCAGCAGCTCGGCGAGTTCGGCGGTACTCGCGTCACCGGCGCGTAGCCGGTCCACCGGCACCGAATCCGGGTCGGGCGCGTCGGCCCGCACCTGGCCGGTCACCTGCGCCACGGCGCGCTCGACCAGCAGCTCCTCGTCACCGAGAACCAGATGTACCGCGGCAGGGCGTTCGCTCACCAGGCGATCCTACGTTCGGGCACCGACAGCGGACCGGCCGCGGTCTTTCGGCGTGGTTCGGCCGCTCGCCATGGTCTTCCGGCATCTGGCGATGCCCGACCGCACTCCCTGATAACGGACTCCGGTGGGTGCCGGACTCCGGTGACCGGATCGGTTGCCGTGAAGTCGGCGCATGACGGGTCATGGCGTCGTGTGGGAGTTCGCACGGTAGTCCACCACCGATCGGCTTCGCGGCGGTGCGCATTCGGCGGCGGGAGGTCGCCGTTCGGAGGTCGGCGGCGGTGCCCGTCACGATGATGTCGCCGTGACGGTCGGTCCGGGCGATCGTGACTCCGAGGGCATCCAGCGCGGCGATGATCGTGGGGTGCGGGTGGCCGAAGAAGTTGTCTGTTCCGGCGCTGATCAAGGCCAGTCGTGGGTGGACCGCACGGAGGAATTCCGCTGTGGTGGTGCGGGATCCGTGGTGTGGGACTTTGAGGATGTCGGCTCGGATGTCGTTGTCGCGCAGGACACGAGATTGCGCGCCGGCCTCGATGTCACCGGTGAGCAGGATCGTGCCCAGGGCCGTGCGCGCCCTCAGGACGAGCGACCGGTCATTGGCTTCGTCCAGGTCCAGCGAGGACGGCACGTCCCGGCTCGGTGCGAGCACCGTCAATTCCACTGTCCCGAACGCCAGTACCTGCCCCGCGTGAAGTTCCATCAGTGGGATCCGGGCAGACTCCGCGAGCTCGACGACCCGCTCGGCCCCACCGGCCTCGGTGCCGTGCGCAGACGAATGTCGCTGCGCCGCAATACTCGGTCGCGCGGTGGACGGCGTGGCCAGTTGTGCGCCGTCCGGGCGGCGGTCGTTGATGGAGAACCCGTCGCTGGTGGAGAGCTCACCGCTCGTGGAAGCGCCGTCGCTAGTGGAGTGCTTGCCGCTGCTGCTGGGGTGCTCGCCGCTGGCGGGGTGCTCGCCACCGGCGGAGTGAAGTTCACCCGGGGCGGTCGCTAATGCGGCGACGGTGCGGCCGCGGAGTGCGCCGGCTAGGCCGTCGATGTGGTCGGCGTGTGGGTGAGTGAGGATCAGGAGTGGGACGTGGGTGATGTGCAGGCGGTCGAGGCAGCGGCGGATCGGGCGGGGGTCCGGTCCGGTATCGATCACGATCGCGGCGCCGGGGGCGACAGAGAGAGCGAGGCCATCGCCTTGGCCTACGTCACACATCGCCAGTACCCAACCGGTGGGCGGCCAGCCGGGCTGCCACAGGCGCACCGGGACGAGGACAACCGCCACACCCAGCGCAACGACGGCGAGCAGTCGGCGGGTCTTCGACCAGCGCAGAGCTGCTACGACGAGGACGACGATCGCCGCCGCGGCCAGTCCCCCGGTCACGCCGGACGGCACCGAGACCGTGGCACCGGGCACCGCGGCGGTCCGGTCGGCCACCGTGAGCAGCCACCACAGTGGCGGGCGCGCACAGAACAGCACCACCACCGCGGCATCACCCCACAAGCAGGCGACGAGCGCGCCCGCGGCCCCGATCACGGTGATCACCCCGACCACGGGTGCGACAAGCGCGTTCGCGACGATCGCGACCACGCTCACCCGCCCCGACAGCGCGACCATGAGCGGAAGGGTGACCACGAACGCGCCCGCCGACACCGCGACGATCTCCGCGGGTGTGCGCCACCACCCGCGCGCCCGCAACCAGTCCGCCCAGCTCGGTGCCAGCAGGATCAGTCCGGCGGTGGCGAGCACCGACAGCGCGAACCCCGCACTCACCGCCAACTGCGGTGCCACGCCGAGCAATCCGATCACCGCGGCACCCAGCGCAGGCAACGCCTGTTTGCGCCGTCCGGTGAGCAATGCGAGCACCGTCACCGACCCCATGGCCGCCGCCCGCAGCACGCTCGGGTCGGGACGCGCGAGAACGACAAACAGAACGACCGTTACCGCGGCGGCCGCGGCACTCGTCCGCGGGCCCGCGGTCAGCAACCTCGTCAGTGCCAGCAACGCGGTCAGCAGAATGGTGAAATTTGCGCCACTGACCACGCAGAGATGTTGCAGGCCAGCAATTTCGAAGTCGTCCCTGACCTCGTCGGACAGCGCGGCGGTGTCGCCGACGACGAGTGCGGGCAACAGTCCCGCCGCGGCCGGCGGCAGCGCCCTCGCCGCGGCTGCCGCCAGGTCCGCTCGCACGCCCCCGGCCATCCGCTGCCACCATGGAAGCGTCCCGACACGTTCCGCCGCGGCGACGGGGTGCAGCGCGGCCACGGTCAGGTCGGAGCGGTTCGGCTCGGCGACCTTCGCCCGAAACCGGATGACCTGACCGGGTGACAGGTCGGCCCAGTCCTTCCCCGGGGCGAGGATCACGAGCGCCCCGCCGACCCGGGTGGTTGTCGACCCGAGAGCCTCGCCGGCCCGGGAGGTCGTACCGCCACTGAACTCGCGCAGCCCCGCGTGGACGATCCACCGCCGCTGTCCACCGAACCCACCCGCCCGCATCGGTTTCGGATCATCGGTGACCACAGCCAGCACCGTCACCGTCCGCCCGAACGATTCCCGCAGCGGGTGTGTCTGCACATGATGCGCTCGCCACGCTCCCGCCGCCCCGAACCCCGCCGCCATCAGCAGCACCGCCAACCCGGCGACCGCGACGACCCGCCACCGCTCACGCCGGTGCGCCATCGCCCACAACAACACCACCCACACACCGATCGCCACCACCACCGCACCGACCGCCAGCATCAGCCCCGCGAACCACCCGAGAGACACCGCCACGATCGTCGCGCCCCAACATCCCAGCGCCGCGGGCACCAGACGCATATCCAGCACCTGCCGCTCCGGCTCCTCCGCCACTTCCGCTTGCTGAGCCGCCGCACTCATTCCGAATCCGGGCCCAACACCGGTGCATCCCGGCACACCCCACCCCGCCCGAGCACCGACGAGAGGTGGATCGGTTCGGTCATGTCGTCACCAAGTCGCGGAGGCGGGACAGGCGGGCGGGGCCGATGCCGTCTACTTCGCCGAGTTGGGTGACGTCGGTGAAGCGGCCGTTGGTGGTGCGCCAGGCGAGGATGGCTTTGGCGGTGACCGGGCCGACTCCGGGGAGGGCGTCGAGTTCGGCTTCCGTCGCTGTGTTCAGGTTGATGCGCGCGGTCGGGGCGTTGGCGTTCGGGGTCGGTGCGCTGGTGGCGCTGTGGCCCGCCGTGGGGGCACGGTCGGCGGCACCGATCATGACGCTGCCCAGGCGTGGAGGTCCCGATTGTGGGCCGGTCGTGCCGACGACGACCTGGTCGCCGTCGGTCAGGCGCTGGGCCAGGTTCAGACCTGCGAGATCAGCGCCGTCGGTGGCGCCGCCCGCCCGCTCGATGGCGTCGGCGACGCGCGTACCACCCGGCAGGTGGTGCAGGCCTGGCCGTTCGACCAGACCGACCACGCTGACAACAACTTCCGCCGACGGGCTCGGCATCGCGCCGGCCACCGCGGCCATGCCGGCACTCGGCTCCGAGTGGGCGCCCGCGCTCTCCGCGCGAACGACAGGTACCGGTGGCAACGCCTGTGGCGTGGGCTGATCACGGAGGACCAGCACTCCGGTGCAGAGAACAGCTGCCAGGCCCACCGAGCCGAGGACGAGCGCGCCCCGGCGGCCTGGATCGACCCGCGCCTGCCGGAATCGTTCCGGGACGAGTCGGCGCAGACCACCGGAGTCGGCGCCGACGTCGAGCCAGCCCGGCGAACGCACCTCCCCCGTCGAGCCGAGTTCCTCCTCGTCCCAGCGTCCTTCGGTGGCGCGGCGCGGACGTGCCGGGTCCGGCTCACCGCGCAGCGAGCCGCTGGACCCGGGTTTGTCGCGCAGCGCCAGCCCGCCCAGCCGTTGCCGTACCCGCTCGTGTTCGTCGTGTCGTGACATGGCATCGACGCTACGACCCGGCGACCGCGGGAAACCGGCGCCGACCTGGGCCTCGAGCAGGCCTGTGGACAACCCCGAGCCTGTGGACAACTCGCGGTCCCACGGCCGTCGAGACCGGACCCGCGCCGACCGAGCGAATACGGTGCGCACATGGCCGAGACCGCGTACGGATGGATCCATGGACCTGGCACTACGATTCCGCGACTTCGCGCACCGCGAGGTGAGCGGCAATTCCCCGCTGTACCACCGGCGTGCGATCGACATCGCCGCGGATCCAGCGGTGCTGGCGCTGATCGCCGAGCTGCCACCGGACGGCGCCCGGCGACAGCACGGTGGTCGTTCTCCACAGCGCTGTGCTCACCTACCTCGCGGAGCGCGCCCGCGAGGAGTTCATCGCGTCGGTGCGTGCGCTGCCCTGCCACTGGGTGTCGCAGGAGGGCACCGGCGTGATCGCCGAGTTCACCGGCCGGCTGCCCGAACGGGATTCGGGCTCGGCGCGGATGGTGCTGGCGGTCGACGGCGAGCCGGTCGCCTACGCCGGGCCGCACGGTCAGTACCTGGACTGGTTCGGCCCGGCGTAGCGGGGACGGCGTCAGACGCGGCGCATCACCGAGACCACCCGGCCCAGGATCACGGCTTCGTCGCCGTCGATGACCGAGTAGGCGGGGTTACGTGGTTCGAGCAGGACGTGGCCGTTGCGCCGGCGATACACCTTGACGGTGGCCTCCTCACCGATCATGGCGGCGACGATGTCACCGTTGTTCGCCTCACGCTGGCTGCGCACGACAACCAGATCGCCGTCACAGATCGCGGCGTCGATCATGGAGTCACCGCGCACCCGGAGCCCGAAAACCTCACCGCGACCCACCAGTTCGCGCGGCAGCGTCAGTACGTCGTCGGCGTGCTGCTCGGCCAGGATCGGCGTGCCGGCGGCGATGTCGCCGACCACCGGCACGGTCACCGAGGCATCGGAGCGGGCGGCCGGTGTATCGCGCAGAAACAGGCGCACATCGATTTGGCGCGCCATCCCGGTGCCACGCCGCAGGAAACCGTCCTCCTCCAACGCTTTCAGGTGCTGGGAGACCGTGGAGGTGGACCGCAGACCGACCGCGTCGGCGATCTCCCGCGCGCTCGGCGCGAAGCCGTGCGCGAGCACCGAATCCCGGATCACGGCGAGGATGTGTTGCCTGCGGGGCGGCAGGTGCGCGGTGTCGGGGAAGTCGAAGTCGTCGTATCCGGTCACCGGGGCATCGTAGAGGCCCATCGGGCCGGACCGTCGGCTCAGCCTCCCGGCGCGCCCTTCAGCCCCGGAAATCGGCGCCGGTCAGGAACACCCACCGGGCACGACGAGCACACCGAGCGCGCCGACGCCGAGATGGACACCGAGGGTGGGACCGAACTCGCCGACGTACAGCTCCTCGACCTCCGGCACCTGTTCACGCAGCTGGGCCGCGATGGTCTCGGCGGCATCGGCGGCGCCCAGGTGCTGGACCGCGAGGGCGGCACCGTCGCGCCCGGCCGCCTCCACCGCGGCCGCGACCAGCTTGGTGTAGGCGCGCGACCGCGTCCGCACCTTCTCGCGCAGTTCCAGCTTGCCCTCGACCAGCTGCAGCAGCGGCTTCGTCACCAGTTCGCTGCCGAAGAACGCGGCGGCGCTGCTCAGCCTGCCACCCTTGCGCAGCTGCTCGGTGCGGTTGACCAGGATGAACGTACGGGCGCGCGCGGCGGCCGTCACCGCGCGTTCGTAGACCGCGTCCAGCGCCTCGCCTGCCCGAGCGCGGCGTGCGGCCGCGAGCACGGGCAGACCGGTCGCCAAGCCCGCACCCAGCGAATCCACCAGGCGGACGCGGTCTTCGGCGCCCATGTCGCGGACGGCCTGCCTGCCCGACTCCCAGGTCGCCGACAGCGTGCGCGACAGATGCACGGCGACGACACCGTCGCCGTCACTGCGGCGCAGCGCCCGTTCGTAGACTTCGCGCAGCTCGCCCGGCGAGGCGGCCGAGGTGGTGACCGCATCCGTCGAGTAATCGATCTCGACGGGGTCGACACCCTCCCGGATCTCCCGGTCGCCGACGAGCACGTGCAACGGGACCACTTCGATACCGAGCTCGCCGACGACGTCGGCCGACAGCCCGGCCGCCGAATCGGTGACCACCACAACGGTCACGGACTACCGGACCTCCTGCAGCGCCTTGGTCATCGCCGTCGCCACCGCCGCGTGCCCGGCCCAGCCCCAGTGGATGCCGTCCGGGTTCGCCTCGCCCGACTCGATGTTGTCGCGCACGGCTTCGCCGAGGTCGACCAGTGGCACCGAGGTCCGGCCCGACCATGCCTGCAGCGCCTTGACCGCGCGCGCCCGGCCCCGATGCACCCGGCCGTAGGCATCGCACTTGTGCACCGACGGCAGCACCGCGACCACGGGCAGCTCGGGGCGCAGGTGATTCAGCGCCTCGCGCGACTGCTCGAGGTAGTCGACACTCACCCTCGGCGGAAGCGCCACGGGCCGACCGAGTTTCGACAGCTTCGGCTGCAGCCAGTTGTACGAGGCACGCACGCCACGACGCAGCTTGGGCGGACGGATGTAGCGGATCAGCTCGCGCAGGGCGGTCGGCAGCGGCGAGGGCAGCGTGTCCATGCCACCGACGGCGAACACGACGGCACCCGCCCGTGGCACGGCGGCCCACACCCGCGGGTCGCCGATCAGTGCCCAGTAGGCGTCTCGGCAAGTCCAGCCGATCCGGGCGATCAGCTCGACGTCCCAATCCAGTTCGGCGGCCACCATATTCGGCCAGATCCGGGGATCGTCGGCGGGCAGGCCGCCCTTGGGACCGTAGTAGGCGAGCGAGTCGGCGATCACCAGCAGCACGGGACGCGGCGCGGCGGACTCCACCGGCCGGGGCGCGGTGGCTTCCTCGACGAGCACCACCTCCGCGGCAGCCTCGCCGAGCGATTCACCCTGCGCGACAGCGGGCTCGGCGGCCGGAGCGGGCACCTCGGTGACCGTAGCGGCCACGGTGACGGCATCGGCCGACACCGTCGCGACCGCATCCGCCGCAGGCTCGTCATCCACCGACGTGTCGTCATCGACCGACGAAGCGGAATCATCTGCCGCACTTGCCGACTGGAGGCCAAGCGCGGCAGCGGGCTCCGCCACCGAATCAGCGGCAACCGCGACCTCGTCGGCGCTCGCGGCAAGGTTTGTCCCCTCGAGCACGTCCGTGTCGGCCGCCGACTCGGTGGTATCCGACTGCGCGGCAGCCGGTTCGGCGTCGGACGTGGCGGAATCCGCGACAACCTCGGCCTCGGCAGCCTCGCCCGCTGTGGCAGGCTCGGCGTCTGCATCGTCCGACGAGCCGCCCGTCGCCACCGCATCGCCTGCCGCGGTGTCGATCTGCTCGGGCTCGGCGGCTACCGGCGCCGACGGCGGGCCGAACAGCGCATCGGGCAGCGAGCGCTCGCTGCGCGCGGTGACCTGCTTGAAGAGTTCGTCCGGTACCGAACGGATGGGCTCCTCACGCTCAGGGCGTGCGGGCTCAGCGGGTGGCGGGCCGAACAGCGCGTCCGGCAATTGCCGTCCGGGCTTGGCCGTCACCTGCTGGAACAGTTCGTCCGGTACCGATCGGACGGGCTCTTCAGAGGACATCGGGAGCTACCTTCGCCGCTGCGTTCCAAACATCGAGGCGCCAGCCGGGTCGGTCGATGTCCGGCCCGTGGCTGGACAGCTGCACCCAGCTCGTATTGGCCAGCCCGCCGAGGGCGGGCCAGTTCTCCGGAGGCAGTTCCAGCAACGCGGCCGTGAGGGCAGCGATCAGCCCGCCGTGCGCAACCAGGATGATAGTCCGGCCCGGCCAATCCTGCCGGTCCTTGTACAGTTCGCGAACCACGGGCAGGGCGCGGGCGCCGACCTCGAGTTTGCTCTCGCCGCCGGGCGGTGTGTAGGTGGCGTCGAGCCGCCACTGCACGCGCGCGCCGGGGTAGTCGGCGTCGACCTCGAGATGGGTCAGGCCCTCCCAGTCGCCCAGGTGGGTCTCGCGCAGCCGCTGATCGGCGATGACCGGCAGATTGCTGATGTCACCGAGCGCCTGCGCGGTCTCCTTGGCACGACGCAGATCGGAGGCGTGGACCGCGATCGCGTTGCGGGACACCAGTTCCCGTGCAGCCTCTTTGGCCTGCTGCCTGCCGAGGTCGGTGAGATCGGTATCGATCTGGCCCTGCATCCGGTCGGCGGCGTTCCATTCGGTCTGCCCGTGCCGCAGCAGGATCAGCGTGCGCACATGGGCGTACTTGCTCACTCGGTGTCGCCCTCTACCTGTGCGTCGGCGGCGGCGGGTGTCGCCGGTGCGGCGATGCCCTCGACGGCCACGGTCGGGCAGTCACGCCACAACCGCTCCAGCGCATAGAAATTGCGCTCGTCGTTGTGCTGGATGTGCACGACGATGTCGACGTAGTCGAGCAGCGCCCAGCGACCCTCGCGGGTGCCCTCGCGACGGACCGGCTTGTGCCCGGCTTCGCGCAGCTTCTCCTCGACGTTGTCGACGATCGCGTTGACCTGACGCTCGTTGGGCGCCGAGGCGATCACGAAGCAGTCGGTGATCACCAGCTGCTCGGAGACGTCGAGGACGACGACGTCGGTGGCGAGTTTGTCGTCGGCCGCCAGTGCGGCGACCTTGGCCATTTCGACCGCTTCGGCAGTGGCAGTCACGACTGCACCTCGCTCGTGTGGCTCAACGTCAGCTACCTTCCGTTCCTGCGGGCACATACAGGTGCCGCTTCGATATGTACTGCACCACGCCGTCGGGGACGAGGTACCAGACCGGCCGACCCTCCGCAGCGCGGCGGCGGCACTCGCTCGACGAGATGGCCAGCGCGGGGATCTCGATCATCGTGACGGCATCGGCGGGCAGGTCCCGCAGATGCTCCTCGAGATGGTCGGTGTTCAGCTCGTACCCCGGACGGCTCACCCCGACGAACTTCGCCAGTTCGAACAGTTCGGTCCAATCCTGCCATGTCAGGATGTTGGCCAGCGCGTCCGCACCGGTGATGAAGTACAGCTCCGCGTCGGGATGGGCGTTCTGCATCTCGCGCAGGGTGTCCACCGTGTAGGTGACCTTGTTGCGTTCGATATCCGCCCGGCTGACCGAGAACCTCGGGTTGGACGCGGTGGCGATGACGGTCATCAGGTAGCGGTCCTCGGCGGGACTGACCTGCTTGTTCACCTTCTGCCACGGCTGACCGGTGGGAACGAAGATGACCTCGTCGAGCTCGAACCGGTTCGCGACCTCGCTGGCCGCGACCAGGTGACCGTGGTGAATCGGGTCGAACGTGCCGCCCATGACGCCGAGCTTGCGGCGCGGCCGAGCTGTCTCGTGCATGAGGTCCGAGCTTAACGGGGTTGCCACCACTCGACCGGACCGGACCGCCCCCGAGCGGCCGGGCGGTCGTTCGGGCCCGACGCCTGCGCGCACATCTGGGCGAACTGGGCGCGGGTGCGATCGAGCTCGTCGGCGATGTGCGCGGCGGGCTCGGCGGCGAGCCGCAGATTCAATTCGGCCATCAGCACGTCGATCGTGACCCACCACGGACCGCGCGTCCGGCCCGCCGGGCCGCGCAACTGCAGCCAGGCCGCCGCGCGCAGACAGCGGGCCCGCGGCACGATCTTGTCCAGCTCACCCCATAGGCCGGCGGCGCGCAGGTAGCCGCCCAGCGCCGCGGACTCCTGCCCGCAGCACTCGCGGGCGACGGCGGCCGACCACACCAGGTCGGCGTGCCGGTGCCGTTGGGTGGGCGAGCTCGCGAGCAGCCGGGCCGCCTCGGTGAACTGCCAGGCGGCCTGCCGGTAGCGGCCGAGCCGCAGCAGCGACTCGGCGAACTCGGCGCGGACCAGCGCGAGCTCACCGGGCGGATAGGCGATGGCGCCGGTGAGCAGGGGCCGGTCGAAGGCGGTGACCGCCTCGGCATGCCTGCCCGCCCGCGCCCAAGCCCGGCCGGCGACCACCCACAGGTGTGCCGCGTCGGCAGGCGAGATCGGGTGCCAGCACGCCGCGGCGGCTGCCGCCGCCCTGGCCAGGTCTCGATCCCGGCGCGGTTGGGCGGCGACGGCGGTGACCAGGCGGGTGCGTAGCTCGGCGAGTTCGCGCCCGTCGAGCTCGCCGCAGCCGACGACCAGGGCACGGCGCAGCTGTTCCTCCGCGGCGGCGGGTGCGTCGGCCAGCCGGGTCGCCGCGAGTGCGGCCAGCCGCCGCGCGGCCCGTGCCCCCGCGCCCGGACGCAGGTGCTCGGGACGCACGATCTCCCCGGACGGGACGGTGCTCTCGGGTGCCGCGCACGGCGACGGGACGGCCCCGGCGCCGTCGTTCGCGAGCGGGTCGGTCACCGGGTCGACCGCGCCCGCCGTGCCACCACTCGTATCACCGTGTCGGCCGACGCCCGTCGACCGAACCGCTCGTCGTCGCGCGACGCCCCTGCCAGCATGGCGGTGATCTTGGTGGGTGGCGCCTGTAAGCGGCTTAACGTCCGCTGAAACGATCAGACCGTGGGGCGCTTGGATTTCGGCAGTTTGGCCACGATCGCGTCGTAGGAGGCATCGATCAGCTCGCGCAGTTCGTCGGGTGGGACGGCGCCGCCGACGGTGACGCTGTTCCAGCCGTAGCGGCCGATGTAGGCCGAGGCGGTGACATCGTCGGGATAGACGTGCACCAGTTCGTCGGCTTCGGCGCGGTCACGGCCGCATTTGAGGCCGATCGAGCCGCCGTCACCGAGGAAGGCGAAGATCTTGTCGCCGACCTTGGCGACGACGTCGCCCTCCCACGGTTCGTCCTGCCAGGCACCGGGTTTGGCCAGGCAGTAGGTCAGCAGATCCTCGCTCATCACCAGCTCCTTCACACGGGCAGCAACCGGGAGACCACATCGGTCAGCTGCCGGGCCGACCGGCATTCGTGCATCTCGATCACCTCGCCGTAGTCGCGGGCCGCCGAATCGCCGGTGCCCCACAGGTTCCGCGGCTCCGGGTTCAGCCAGTGCGCGTGCCGGGCGGTGTCGACGAGCTGACGCAGGATGTCGAGTTTCGGATTGCGGTAGTTGGTGCGGCCGTCGCCGAGGACCAGCAGGGAGCTGCGGCTGGTGACGGCGTCGCCGAAGTTGTCGGCGAAGGTGGTCAGGGCCTGGCCGTAGTCGGAGTGCCCGTCGGCGTCGATGATCCGCGACTCGGTGAAGATCCTGGTGAGCACGTTGTCGAGGCCGGCGTAGGGATCGAAGAAGCCGGTGACCTCGTCGGTGCGGTCGACGAAGGCGAAGATCCTGACCCGCGAGAACTGCTCGCGCAACGCGCTCACCAGCAGCATGGTGAAGTTGCTGAAGCCGGCCACCGACCCCGAGATGTCGCACAGCAGCACCAGTTCCGGGCGGCCGGGCCGTGGCTTGCGATTCACCAGATCGATCGGCACGCCACCGGTCGACATCGAGGCCCGCAGGGTCTTGCGCAGGTCGATCTCACCGCGGCGGGCTTTCTTGCGCCGCACGGCCAAGCGAGACGCCAGGATGCGCGCCAGCCGCTGGCTGCCGCGGCGCAGTTCGACGAGTTCGCGTTCGGAGGCGCGCAGGAAGTCGGCGTCCTCGGCCTGGCGGGCGACGCCGTAGGTGGCGACGCGTTCACGCCCGATCTGTTCGGCGACGCGACGGTTGGTCTCGGCTTCCACACTCGCCCGGAATCCGGCGATCCGCTCCCGGACGATCCGCTGGGCCACCTCGGTGTCGCGTTCGCCGGCGTCCGGCGGCAGCGCGAGCCCCGCCAGCACCCGGGACAGCAAGGTCTGTGGCGCGAGGTCTTTCATCGCCTGGTAAGCGGAGAACGACGGCCCGCGTGCGGACTGGTACTGGCCGAGCTGTTCGACGACCTGCCCGGCCAGCAGCTCCAACTGCTGACCGGCATCCTCCGCGGCGAGCAGCTCGGCGAGCTGCTCGCGCAGGGCAGGCAGGTCGATCTGACCGTCGGGCGTGCGTGGCAGGTCGCGTGTCTCGGTGGTGCGCTCCCCCACCGCGACCGGGAACCACAGGTCGAACAGCCCGTCGAAGGTGGCGCGGTGGGTGGGGCGGCGCAGCAGCGCGCACGCCAGCCCCTCGCGCACGGACTCGCGATCGAGGAGGTCGAGCACGGTGAGCACCCGGCCCGCGTCGACGGTTTCCGACGGGCCGACCGGCACACCGCGAGCCCGCAGGGCCGCGACGAACCCGGCGACGTGCCCGCCGAGTCCGTGCTGGGCAGGCGCTGTCATCTCAGGCCAGCTTCAGCTCGGCCAGCGCGCGCTGGTGGTCGCTGCGGTGCTTGAGCACCACGCCGAGGGTGGCGCGCACAGTGGCGTCGTCGAGGTCTGCGGCGCCCAGGGCGAGCAGGGTCTGGCCCCAGTCGATCGATTCGGCCACCGACGGCAGCTTCTTGAGCTGCATCCCGCGCAGCACGTGCACGATCCGCACCAGCTGCTCGGCGACCGACTCCGACAGCTCGGGCACCCGGCTGGCCAGGATGCGACGCTCCAGGTCTTCGTCCGGGAAGTCCAGGTGCAGGTACAGGCAGCGGCGCTTGAGCGCCTCCGACAGCTCACGGGTGGCGTTCGAGGTGAGCACCACGAACGGCTTGCGGGTGGCGGTGATGGTGCCCAGCTCCGGCACGGTCACCGCGAAATCGCTGAGCACCTCCAGCAGCAGGCCCTCGATCTCGACGTCGGCCTTGTCGGTCTCGTCGATCAGCAGCACCGTCGGCTCGCTGCGCCGGATGGCGGTGAGCAGCGGGCGCGAGAGCAGGAATTCCTCGGTGAAGACGTCGGCTTTGGTTTCGGCCCAGTCGTTCTCGCTCGACGCCTGGATCCGCAGGATCTGCTTGGCGTGGTTCCACTCGTAGAGCGCGCGGGCCTCGTCGACACCCTCGTAGCACTGCAGCCGGACCAGTTCGGCGCCGGCGACCTGGGCCACCGCGCGTGACAGCTCGGTCTTGCCGACACCGGCCGGACCTTCGATGAGCAGCGGCTTGCCCAGCCGGTCGGCCAGGAAGACCGAGGTGGCGGTGGCCTTGTCGGCCAGATAGCCGGTCTCGGACAGGCGGGTGATGACGTCGTCGACCGAGGTGAAGATCGGTTCCTGTACCAGTGTCACGATCACACCGGCCGAGTCTGGCCGTCGCCCCACACGATCCACTTCGTGGAGGTGAGTTCGGGCAGTGCCATCGGGCCGCGGGCATGCAGCTTCTGGGTGGAGATGCCGATCTCGGCGCCGAAACCGAACTGCTCGCCATCGGTGAACGCGGTGGACGCGTTCACCATCACCGCGGCGGCGTCGACGCGCGTGGTGAACGCGCGCGCGGCGGCCAGGTCGGCGGTGACGATGGCCTCGGTGTGGCCGGTGCCCCACGTGTTGATGTGCTCGACGGCGGCGTCGAGATCGTCGACGACCTTCAGCGCGATGTCGAGGGTGAGGTACTCCTCGCCCCAGTCGGTATCCGTGGCGGGCACCTGGCCGGGCAGATCGCCGTGGATGGTGACGCCGGCGTCCTCGAGCGCCTTGCTCAGCCGCGGCAGCGCCGTCTCGGCGACCGCCGCGTCGATGAGCACGGTCTCGGCGGCGTTGCAGACGCTGGGGCGGCGGGTCTTGGCGTTGAGCAGAATCGCCTCGGCCATGTCCAGGTCGGCGGCGGAGTGCACGTAGACGTGGCAGTTGCCGGTGCCGGTCTCGATGGTCGGCACCTGCGCGTCGCGCACGACCGCGTTGATCAAGCCGGCGCCACCGCGCGGGATGACCACGTCGACCAGGCCGCGGGCCTGGATCAGGTGGGTGACGCTGGAGCGGTCGTGGCTGGGCAGCAGCTGGACCGCGTCGGCCGGGACGCTCTGGGCGACAAGGGCTTCACGCAGCACCTCGACGAGAGCAGCGTTGGAGTTCGCGGCCGAGGAGGAGCCACGCAGCAGGGCCGCGTTGCCCGACTTGAGCGCGAGGCCGAACGCGTCGACGGTAACGTTGGGCCGCGCCTCGTAGACCATGCCGACCACGCCGAGCGGCACCCGCGTCTGGCGGATCTCGAGGCCGTTGGGCAGGGTGGAACCGCGCACGACGACGCCGACCGGATCGGGCAGCCCGGCCACCTGACGCAGGCCGGCGGCGATGCCGTCGATGCGGTCCTCGGTCAGCCGCAGGCGGTCGAGCAGGTTCTCCTCGGTGCCTGCGGCCTGCGCGGTCGCGATGTCGGCGGCGTTGGCCGCCAGCACGCGGTCGGCGGCGGCGAGCAGGGCGTCGGCCGCCGCGTGCAGGGCCTCGTTCTTCTGCGCCGTGGTCAGCTGAGCCAGCACACGGGACGCGACGCGAGCCCTGCGGGCGGCGTCGTGCACCGCTGCGCGGATGTCGAGCTCGGGGGTCACTTCTACCGTCATGGGTATCAGCGTACGCAGGCCGCCGGTCCGCCTCGACGCCACCCGGACCCCGGAATACCGCTCCGACCGGCGGCGGGACCGAGTTGTCCACAGGATTTCGCAACGCCGTGGGACTTGTCCACAGGTCATAGGCGGCACGACGTCGACCTCGGTACGGGCACCACTAGGTTGGCCACCATGGACAGCTCCGCCGGTCAGACCGTCGTCGTGCTCGGCAGTATCAACATGGACCTGGTCACGAGCACCCAGCGCAGGCCCGCGCCGGGTGAGACGGTGCTCGGATCCGGCTTCGCGACGGTGCCCGGCGGCAAGGGCGCGAACCAGGCGATCGCGGCGGCCCGGTCGGGCGCGCGGGTACGGTTCCTCGGCGCGGTCGGCGACGATGCGTTCGCGACCACGCTGCGCGCCACCTTGACCGACGCCGGGGTCGATACCTCTCTGCTGCGCACCGCCGAGGGCCCGAGCGGAGTCGCCACGATCGTGGTCGACGGGACCGGCGAGAACAGCATCATCGTCGTCGCCGGGGCGAACAGCCGGGTGACCGAGCTGACCGAGGACGAACGCGCGGCGATCGCGGCCGCCGATATCCTGCTGTGCCAGTTGGAGTTTCCCCTCGACACCGTCGCCGCGGCCGCCCGGCACGCGAGGGCGTCGGGCACGATCGTCGCGCTGAATCCCTCGCCGGTACAACCGTTGCCTGCGGAGCTGTGGGCCGATGTGGATCTGGCCATCGTGAATGCGCTGGAGTCCGGACGGTATTCGGCCGACCTCGACCGGATTCCGCACGTGGTGCGCACGCTCGGCGGTGACGGTGCGCGGTATCGATCAGCCGAGGGCGTCGAGTTCACCGTCGCCGGACACCCGGTCGATGTCGTCGACACGACCGGCGCGGGCGACGCCTTCACCGGCGCGCTCGTCGCCACCTGGGCGACCGGACCGTTACCCGCGGTGACCTGGGCCAATGCCGCCGGCGCCGTGGCGACCACCCGCCTGGGCGCCAGCTCCTCGATTCCGGACCGCGCCCGGATCGAACGCGCGCTCACGACGGACTGATCCGTCTCGCCGCAGCCCGCGCCCGGCGATATTCAGGTGCGCTGCCGTGGCCGCGGTCCTACCGTTGGTAGTACACCAAGGAAAGGACCGAACCATGTTTCCCGTCGAGCTGCGCGGTACCAGGGCGCAGACGCTCATGTGGGCCAACGAGCACGAGATCGAGCAGTCCGCGTTGCGCCAGCTCCGCAATATCGCCGAGCTGGAGTGGGTGTACGGACTGCGCGTGATGCCGGATGTGCACCTGGGCAAAGGCGCGACGGTGGGGTCGGTCATCGCCATGCGGGACGCGGTCGCGCCCGCCGCGGTGGGGGTCGATATCGGGTGCGGGATGGAGAGCGTCAAGACCGGGCTGACCGCCGCGGATCTGCCCGATGATCTGCGTTCCCTGCGGTCGCGGATCGAGCGGGCGGTGCCGGTGGGGTTCAACGCGCACAAGGCGGCGGTGAACGTCGGTGCGCTGCATGCCGGTTCGCACGGCCGGTCGGCGCGGACGAAGGGCTGGGACCGGTTCTGGCGCGAGTTCGGTGACCTGCATCCAGGGGTGTCGTCACTGGAGTCCAAGGCGCACAAGCAGATCGGCTCGCTCGGCGGCGGCAATCACTTCATCGAGGTCTGCCTCGACGAGGACGACGCCGTGTGGATCCTGCTGCACTCCGGGTCGCGCAATATCGGCAAGGAGCTGGCCGAGCGGCACATGGCGGTGGCGCGGGCGCTGCCGCACAACCAGTCGCTGCCGGATCGGGACCTGGCGGTGTTCCTCGCCGGGACGCCCGAGATGGACTCCTACCGGCGTGATCTGACCTGGGCGCAGGAGTACGCCGCGCGCAACCGCGCGGTGATGCTGTCGCTGGTATGCCGGGCGGTGCGCGACGAATTCGCCGATCGCGAAGTGCGTTTCGACGAGCCGATCTCGTGCCACCACAACTATGTGGCCGAGGAGGTCGTCGACGGCGTGCCGATGCTGGTGACCCGCAAGGGCGCGGTGCGGGCGGGCGCAGGCGATCTCGCGTTGATCCCCGGATCGATGGGGACGCGGTCGTATGTGGTGCGGGGCAAGGGAAATCCGGCCTCGTTCCAGTCGGCCTCGCACGGCGCGGGCCGGCGGTTGAGCCGGACCGCGGCCAAGAAGCAGTTCACCGTCGCCGATCTGGTCGCGCAGACCGAGGGCGTGGAATCGCGCAAGGACGCGGGCGTGGTCGACGAGATCCCGGCCGCGTACAAGGACATCGACGAGGTGATCGCGGCGCAGGCCGACCTGGTCGACGTGGTGGCGACGCTGCGTCAGGTCCTCTGCGTGAAGGGCTGAGTCATCGTCGGCGCAGGGTGCCCGCCACACCCGCGCCGACGAGCAGCACCACCGCCGGCCGCCCAGACACCTCGCTCCGGCCGGAATCGCGGAGAGGCGGAAAGCTCGTACTGCCGATCGTGTCTGTCGGTGGGGTCGGGCAGCATGGTGCCCATGACCTCAGCGACCGGCAATGACGTGCTCGATCTGACGGCTCCCGACCTGCGCGAACGCGCCGAGGAGTTGTTGCGGGAGCTCGCCGGGCCGCAGGCGCGGCTGCGCGAGGACCAGTGGGTCGCGATCGAGGCCCTGGTGGTGCAGCGACGCCGGGCGCTGGTGGTGCAGCGGACCGGCTGGGGTAAGTCGGCGGTGTATTTCATCGCGGCGAAGTTGCTGCGGCGGGCGGGGCGGGGGCCGACGGTGATCGTGTCGCCGTTGCTGGCGTTGATGCGCAATCAGGTGGCCGCCGCGGAGCGGGCCGGGGTGGTGGCGGACACGATCAACTCGGGCAATGTCACCGAGTGGGACGAGATCCATCAGCGGGTGGCCGACGGCGCGGTCGACGTCCTGCTGGTGAGCCCGGAGCGGTTGAACAATCCGGACTTTCGTGATCAGGTGCTGCCCCGGCTGGCCGCCGACGCGGGGCTGGTCGTGATCGACGAGGCGCACTGTGTGTCGGACTGGGGGCACGATTTCCGGCCCGACTACCGGCGGATCCGGACGCTGATCGCCGATCTCGGGTCGGACGTACCGGTGCTGGCGACCACCGCGACGGCCAACGATCGCGTGGTCACCGATGTGGCGGGGCAGATCGGCACCGACACGCTGGTGTTGCGCGGCACGCTGGACCGCGAGTCGCTGCACCTGTCGGTGGTGCGGTTCGACGACGCGGTGCAGCGCACGGCCTGGCTGGGCGCCCAGCTGGACCGGCTGCCCGGCTCGGGCATCATCTACTGCCTCACCGTGGCCGCCGCGCACGACCTGGCCGACGTGCTGAATTCGCACGGCCACACGGTCGCCGCCTACACCGGCCAGACCGACCCGGCCGAACGCGAGGTGCTCGAGGGCGCGCTGCTGAACAACGAGGTGAAGGCGCTGATCGCGACCTCGGCGCTCGGCATGGGCTTCGACAAACCCGACCTCGGCTTCGTGGTACACGTGGGCGCGCCGTCGTCGCCCATCGCCTACTACCAGCAGGTCGGGCGCGCGGGACGCGGCACCGATCGGGCCGAGGTGGTGTTGCTGCCCGGCGCGGAGGACGCGCGGATCTGGAGCTACTTCGCCTCGGTGGCGTTCCCGCGCGAGCACATCGTGCGCGCGGTGCTGGCGGCGCTGGATACCGATCGGCCGATGTCGACGGTGGCGCTGGAACCGCTGGTCGAGCTGAACCGGTCGCGCCTGGAGATGGTGCTGAAGGTGCTCGACGTGGACGGCGCGGTGCGCCGGGTACGCGGCGGCTGGCTGTCCACCGGCGAGCCGTGGACCTACGACACCGAACGCTACGAACGCCTGGCCGCCGCCCGCGACACCGAGCAGCAGGCGATGATCGACTACCAGGCGACCACCGCCTGCCGGATGATCTTCCTGCGCCGTCAGCTCGACGACCCCGGCCTCGGCGCCCTCGACGCCGCGACCCCCGATTGTGGACGCTGCGACAACTGCACCGGCGCCCGCCCCGACACCACCGTCGACGCGGCGGCCGTCGCCGCCACCCGGGCCAGGCTGGACCGGCCCGGCCTCGATCTGGCACCGCGCAAGCAGTGGCCGACCGGCATGGCGAAACTGGGAATCCCGTTGTCGGGCAAGATCACCGGCGCCGCCGAGACCGGCCGCGTGCTGGGCAGGCTCACCGACCTCGGCTGGGGTCAGCGGCTGCGTGCCCTGCTCGACGGACCGGACGCACCGGTGCCCGACGCCGTCTTCGACGCGTGCATCGCCGTCCTGCGCGACTGGAACTGGGCCACCCGCCCGACCTCGGTGCTGGCGCTGGAATCACCGCGCTATCCGCAACTCACCACGAGTCTGGCCGCACGGCTCGCGCAGGTCGGCCGGCTGGACAACCTCGGCACCCTGCACACCAGGCCGGATCGGCCGCCGGTGTCGGCGGCGAACTCCGCGCACCGCGTCGCCGGACTGTTCGACTCGTGGGAGGTCCCCGACTTGTCCGGCGTCGACGGCCCGATCCTGCTGGTCGATGCCCTCACCGACACCGGCTGGACCATGACCGTCGCCGCCCACGCCCTGCGCACCAGCGGCGCCGACGCGGTCCTGCCGTTCGCCCTGGCCACGCCGACCTGATCTCGTCAGCAGCCGACCGACCGGCCGCGGAATCCCTTCCCCGGCAGACCTCGACTCCCGTAAGCTCGGTCCGTACGTGCAGGTCAACCGGCCGACGATGGAGTCACGATGACGTCCACAGCACCGAAGAAGCTCCCTCCGCTGCCCGTGCTCCGCGCGATCGATCGGCTGCGGGACGCGCTCGGCACGCTGCAACGGAAGCTGGTTCCCGGCCACATCGCGCTGTTGGAGTTCCAGATCGCCGGATTCCTGTCCCAGGCCATCAGCACCGCCGCCGAACTCGGGATCGCCGACGAGCTGGCCGAGGGCCCGCGCACGGCGGCGAAGCTGGCGAGCGCGGTCGAGGTCGACGAGGACGGGCTGCGCAGACTGATGCGCCTGCTGGTGAGTTACGGCGTGTTCGCCCAGCGGCGCGACGGCTCCTACGCGCTCACCCGGATGGGTGACGCGCTGCGCAGCGACGCCGACGTGACGCTGCGCGATATGTCGCGGTTCTTCGGCTCGCCGTACCATCGCAACCACTGGACTCATCTGACCGACGCGGTACGCACCGGCGAAGCCGTCGGCCGGGCGCTGGACGGGGCGAGTTTCTTCGAATACGCGGCGGCGAACCGTGAGGTCGGCGAGTTGTTCGACAACGCGATGACCAGCGTGAGCACGCTGGCGATCGAACCGCTGCTCGCCGCCTACGACTTCAGCCGATTCGGCACCCTGGTCGACGTGGGCGGCGGCCGCGGCAGCCTGCTCACCGAGATCCTCGGCCGGTATCCGGCGGCCCAGGGCATCGTCTTCGACCTGCCGAACGTGGTCGACGACCTGACCGCCGACCTCGAGGCGGCGGGCCTGGGGCAACGGTGCGCGGTCGAGAGCGGCTCGTTCTTCGAGGAAGTCCCCCAGGGCGGTGACGCCTACCTGCTCAAACACATCGTGCACGACTGGTCCGAGGCCCGAGCCGAGCAGATCCTGCGCACCGTCCGCGCCGCGATGCGGCCGACCTCGACGCTGCTGCTGCTCGAACTGGTGCTGCCGGATCATCAGCGGCCACACCCGGCGAAATTCATCGATCTGGAGATGCTGGTGAACACCGAGGGCGGCCACGAACGCACCGAGGCCGAGTTCCGCGCGCTGCTGGCACGCAGCGGCTTCACGCTGGTGCGCACGGTCGCGACGGCGGCGCCGGACTGCGTGCTGGAGGCCGTTCCTCGATGACTGGCAGGTCGACACGCCGCCGCCGATTGTGTGTGCGACCCACCACCAGTGTTTCAATGCGGCTATGACCAGGACCTCATTTGCTCGATCCCTGATGGCCGTCGCCGCGGGCTGTGCGGCCGGATTCACCCTCTTGACCGTTCCCGCCCAGGCGTCGAACGAGAACCCGCTCGACTGCGCCGGCGTGCCGGGCGCGCAGGCCGCCGCCGACCGCGAGAGCGCGGTGCGTGGCATCGCGATCACCCCGCTGTGCTTCAGCGGTGGCCTCTACAGCGGCATCCACGCCGGCATTCCGCTGGCCGTGCTGAACCCGCTGACCATGCCGGGCACCGCCAGCGTGTGCGTGGACGAGCGCGGAACCGTCGAGGCGGCAGCCAAATTCGAATGGACCGACCGGGTCCACGTGATGCCGATGTGCATCCAGAACCGGGCGTTCGGCGTGTACGAGCTGTAGTTCGCGCCGCCGATCCGCGGTCCGCACGGAGTCGATCCGTGCGGACTTTTTTTGCCCCTTGCCCTATACGTATACATCTACTTATAGTGAGTCGGACGGGACGCACAGTCGCCGCACAACTGCACACAGACCAGTGACGACGAGCCGGAACAGGGGCTCGCCGCTCGAATACCCATGCCCATATGCGCATGCACATATTGAAATGGAGCGATCGATGACCACCGAAACGCACGCCACGCCCGCCCTCGTCGACACCACCAAGCCCGGCACCACCGCGGCCGACGCCGACGGGTTCGGCCCGGTCACCGTCAAGGTCGGCCCCGGTGGCGGCCGCTTCCAGCGCTTCACCGGGCGTAAGGTCGGCGAGTCGCGCCAGGTGACCAGGAAGAGCGTCGACACCCTGCGCGTGTACCTCACGCGCAAGGGCAACTACGTGGTGCACACCCAGACCGCCGAGTGGGCGGACTACGCGTTCCCCGAGCACTGGACCAAGGACTGGAAGAACTGGCGCTCCATGGTCGGCGAGCAGGAGTGGGGCGATTTCACCGTCGAGGTCGTCGATTCGCTCGACGCGCTGCGTGAGCTGGTGCCGCCGAAGGTCCACGAGACGATCGCCGACCGCGCGCTGCATCCGCAGACCGAAGACCTCGACGTCTGACCCACACAGGCCCGGAAAGGACCTCCATCATGTTCGCCAGACTGGGGCGCGTCGTCGTCCACCATCCGTGGAAAGTGATCGGGCTGTGGGTGATCGCGATCGTCGCCGTGCTGTCCACGGCGCCCGCGCTCACCGCGACGACCGACCAATCCGCCTTCCTGCCCTCGCATTACGAGTCGATCCAGGCGATGAAGCTGCAGGAGCAGGCCTTCCCGCAGAATGCCGCGCCCGCCGCGCTGGTCGTGGCGGTCCGCGCGGACGGCGGCCCGCTGACCGAGGCCGACTCGGCGACGATCACCGCCGCCGCGGCCGCGCTCACGGCGCAGAACATCAAGGGCGTCACCGGCCTTCAAGTGACACCGCCCTCGGAGAATCGCCTGGTCCAGGTCATCGCGGTGCAGATGACCAAGCTGACCGACGCCGCGGACAAGACCCAGGGCGAGGCGGTGCAGAGTCTGCGCGAGCAGCTGACGGATCAGGTCCGGGACACCGGCCTGAAAGCAGGCATCACCGGCACCGCGGCGCAGACCCTGGACCAGACCGAGCAGGGCGAGAAGGGCATGGCGATCATCGGCATCGCCACGATCGTGCTGATCCTGGTGTTGCTGCTGGTCATCTTCCGCAGCCCGGTCATCGCGCTGCTGCCGGTGATCACCATCGGTGCCATCTCGAGCACGGTCGGTGGCCTGATCGCCATGGCGGCCAAGGCCTTCGACCTCGAGATCGATACCTCGGTGAACTCGATCCTGCTGGTGGTGCTGTTCGGCGTCGGCACCGACTACATCCTGTTCCTGATGTTCCGGTACCGGGAACGGCTGCGGGCGGGCGACGATCCGAAGACGGCCATGGTCAACGCCGTCGCCCGGGTCGGCGAGGCCATCACGTCGGCGGCGGCCGCGGTGATCATCGCGTTCATGGCGCTGACCCTGTCGAGCCTCGGGATGTTCCGTGCGCTGGGACCGGCACTGGCGATCGCGGTCGCGGTGGCGCTGCTGGCCGGGCTCACGCTGGTGCCCGCGATCGTCTCGCTGCTGGGCACCAAGGTGTTCTGGCCGTCGAAGGCCTGGCAGGTCGAGCCCAAGGGCGCCCGGTTCGGCGCGATCGGCGCGGCGATGGGCAGGCGGCCCGGTGTGTTCGCCGTCGCCTCCGGCGGTGTGCTGGTGGCGCTGGGCGTGTTCGCCTTCGGGTTCGATCCGACCTTCGATCTGAACTCGGGGGCGACGACCGATGCCTCGGAGTCGGTGGCGTTCACCACCGAGCTGCTCAAGGGCATGCCCGCCGGCGCCACCCAGCCCTCGGACGTGCTGCTGAAGTCGACCACACCGCTGGCCGAGGACCAGCTCGCGACCTACCGCACGGCGCTGACCGGCGTCGACGGTGTCGGGCAGGTCGGAGCGCCGCAGCTGTCGGCGGACGGGACGATCGCGAACTTCCAGGTGACGCTGGCGAACGCGCCGGAATCCGACGCCGCGCTCGACACGGTGGCGGGCCCGCTGCGCGAGGTCGCCCACCAGGCGGCACCGGCCGGCGCCACGGCGGCGGTCGGCGGCATGACGGCGGTGTTCGTCGACTTCGAGGACGCGATGAACCACGACTACCGGATCGTGTTCCCGGTGGCCGCGATCCTGATCATGCTGGTGCTGGCGTTGCTGCTGCGCAGCCTCGTCGCACCCTGGTACCTGATGGCCTCGGTGTTCCTCGGCTTCGCCGCGACCCTGGGCGCGACGGTGCTGGTGTTCCAGCAGATCCAGGGTGAGCACGGGCTGATCTTCACGCTGCCGGTGATCATGTACCTGTTCGTCGTCGCCCTGGGCACCGACTACAACATCCTGATGGTCGCCCGGTTGCGGGAGGAATCCCGCGAGGGGCACACGCCGCGCGAGGCGGCGGCGCTGGCGGTGCGCCACACCGGACCGACGGTGGCCGCGGCCGGACTCATCCTGGCGGGCACCTTCGCCTCGATGATGCTGGCGGGCAACAGCTCCCTGTCGCAGATGGGCTTCGCCATCTCGGTGGGCATCGCGATCGCGGCCTTCGTGATGGCGCTGTTCTTCACCCCGGCGGTCACCGCGCTGCTGGGTCGCCGGGCCTGGTGGCCGGGCCACGGTGGCGACAGCGACGAGGAGCGCTCACCCCGCTGGGCCGAGTACTCCTACGCCGAGAGCTACTACACGCCACCCGCGCGGCAGCGCCGCTGACACACCCCGCACCGCAGGTCCGCTCCCCCTCGGGAGCGGGCCTGCTCGTCTATCGTTGCGCGTGTGGCCAAGTCTGCGACACCGGCGGTCGAGCTACCGGTGGGTGAGCACACGGTGCGGGTCAGCAATCCGGACCGGGTGTACTTCCCCGAGCTCGGCGCGACCAAGCTCGACCTGGTGCGGTATTACCTGAGTGTGGGCGACGGCATCGTCAACGCCCTGCGGGACCGGCCGTGCATGCTGCACCGATTCCCCAAGGGCCTGCCCGGCGGCAAGGTGCATCAGAAGCGGCTGCCCGGCGGTGCGCCGGACTGGATCTCGACGGTGCGCGTGTACTTCCCGCGCTACGGCAGGCACGCCGACGAACTCTGTGTGCACGAGCTCGCCGACGTGATCTGGGCGGTGCAGATGTCCACCGTGGAGTTCCACCCCTGGAACTCGCGGGCGAGCGACACCGAGTCACCCGACGAGTGGCGCATCGACCTCGACCCCATGCCGGACTGCCCGTGGTCGCGGGTGCAGCGGGTCGCCGGGGTGGTGCACGAGGTACTCGACGAACTGGGGGCGGTCGGCTGGCCCAAGACCTCCGGTGGCTCGGGCCTGCACGTCTACGTGCGGATCGCGCCCGAACACGGGTTCAAACAGGTGCGGCGGGCGGCGCTGGCCTTCGCCCAGGAGGTGGAGCGCCGCGCGCCCGCCGACGTGACGACCGCCTGGTGGCGCAAGGACCGCGATCCGGCCCAGCTGTTCGTCGACTACAACCAGAACGCGCGCGATCACACCATCGCCGCCGCCTACTCGGTGCGTGGGGTGCCCGCGGCGACGGTGTCAACCCCGGTGCGCTGGACCGAGATCGACGACATCCACCCCCGCGACTTCACCATCCAGACGGTCCCGGCCCGCTACGCCGAACTCGGCGACATCCAGGCCGAGATGGACGCCGCGGTCTTCGACATCACGCCCCTGCTCGACCTGGCCGATCGGCACGGCGTCGACGAGCCCGTCGACCTCGACGAACCGTGAACGCGCCCGGGTAGCCGGGGCCGGTCGGCACCGTCGCGCGCGAGAGGGAAGAATCGGATTCCGACACAGCTCGGCCGCACCGTGCGGCGTGAGCGGCCGGGCAACCAGGAGGACTTTCGTGCAGGAATCCGCGACCACGATCGCGCTCGGCCCGGACCCGCAGGCCTCCCGTCTGGTCGAGAAGGCGATCGTCGGCGCGGGTGCCCAGGTCGGTGAGCTCGCCGATGCCGAGGCGCTGGTCTGGACCGGCACACCCGGTGACTTCCCCACGACGCTGCCGTCCTCGGTGCGCTGGGTCCAGCTGCCCGCGGCGGGGATCGAGGACTACTTCGACGCCGAAGTCTTCGCCGCGCACCCCGGGGTGCTGTTCACCTCCGCGGCGGGCGCGTTCTCACACAGTGTCGCCGAGCACGCGCTGATGCTGCTGCTGGCCGGGGTCCGTTATCTGCCCGAGCACCTGCGGGCGGCCTCGTGGCAGCAGCGCGAGTTCTTCCCGCACGTCGGATCGCTGCGCGGGAAGACGGTGACCATCGTCGGCGCGGGCGGGATCGGGCGGGCTCTGATCCCGATGCTGGGTCCGCTGGGCGCGCACGTGATCGCGGTGAACCGGTCGGGCACGCCGGTGACCGGCGCAGGCATTCCCGACGGGATGGAGACGCTGCCCGCCGATCAGCTGAGCCGGGTGTGGTCACACACCGACCACGTGGTCATCGCGGCGCCGGCGACGGCGCAGACCCGGCATCTGGTCGGCGCCGACGAACTGGCCAGGCTCAAGCCCTCGTCGTGGGTGATCAATGTGGCCCGTGGCAGCCTGATCGACACCGACGCGCTGGTGGACGCGCTGACCGGTGGTGTGATCGGCGGCGCGGGTCTGGATGTCACCGAGCCGGAGCCGCTGCCGGACGGCCATCCGCTGTGGACGCTGCCGAACGCGATCATCACCCCGCACGATTCGAATCCACCGCAGCTGCGCCTGGCGGCGTTCGCCGATCATGTCGCGGCGAATGTCGCCCGGTTCGTGGCGGGCGCGCCGCTGCTGGCGATCGTCGAACCGCGACGCGGCTACTGAACGATCCGGCCGCGACCCGGGTCACGGCATGCGGCGCCCGCAACCCGAAGTTTCCATCCGGACGGATGAACGATGCGCCGGAATCGGGCACGACCGTTAGGCTGTCCTGGTCCTGGTTCGGTAAGGATGGGATCGGCAATGGGATGGACCTTCAGCGCTGACGAATTCGCGCACGTGTGGCGGGAATCCGGTCAGGACCGAATGCCCTTCCCGATCCGTGTGCTCGAATCGCCACGCACCGAGGACGCAGCCGCCCGATTACGCGCCGAGCTCGATCACCGACTACCCGGCGGCGGCGACCCCGACCTCGCCGCCTGTCTGCGGATCATCGCCGCGCCCCACGCCAGGATCGCCCTCGTCGGCGGCGCGCACACCCCCGGCAGCGAGATCCGGCTGCTCGCCTGCTCGGTCTTCGACCACGCGGTGCTCGTCGTCCAGGAACCGGGCACCCGACCCGATTACGGTGGCCGGGTGCGGGTTTCGATCGGGCACACCGCCGGGATCGGCGCCCGCGTCGCCGCCTGCCTGCCCGATACCCCGCCCGGCCGCGAACCGGCGCGCGAGGCCGCCGCCGACGCCGTGCGCGACGAGGAGACCGTGGTTGCGACCCATCCCGCCGTCCCCCGGATCCAGCGCCTGCTGCGCCGTAGGCACACCGCCGAGGGGCACATCCGTATCGAAACCGGGCTCGACCGCGCCACGCCGACGCCACCGGTGCATTACAGCTGGATCGACGTGGCGGGCGACGGCCGCTACCTGCTGCGCGCGGGAGAAACGGTGCACGTCGTGCCCGCCGCGAGCGGTCAGCTGGCCGCCCAGCTGCAGCGCAGGCTCGCTCCCGCGCACAGTTCCAACACCAGAAGGTCCGGCTAGCCTGGACGCCGACGCACGATCTGGAGGGGAGACGCGATGACGATCGAGAGCAGCAGAGCCGAGATCTCCCGGTTCCGCAGCGCCGCCGCGGCGGGGACCGTGAAGTTCGATCCCGATGCCGCGCGCCGCTGTGCCGACCTCTACGAACAGCAGGCCGACCGGCTCGGCCAGCTCCGTCAGCGCCTCGAATCCGCCGGTGCGGCAGGCGGCTTCGGTGGGTTCGTCTCCGCGCAGCAGTTGCAGGCCGGCTTCGCGCACAAGGCCCGCGACGCCGCGGATCTGCTCGACCACTACATCGAGGCCGCCTACCGGATGAAGGAGGCGTTTCTGCTCAGCGCCGGTCTGCTCGACGAGGCCGACGCGGCAGCGGCCGCCGCCCTGCGCGCGGTCGACCCGAGGCGGCGCTGATGGGCGGCACCGATCCCACCTACATCAGTGCGATGGAACATTTCGAGTCCATGCCGCACGAGCAGATCTACGCCCGTACCCAGCAGATCGACGCCGCCGAGGTGCTCGATGCCTCGATCGCCTGGCTGGAGAGCGCCGCCGCACTGACCACCACCATGCCGCTGACCAGGTCCAATGCCGACCGCGTCATCGACGGCACCGGGTGGGAGGGCGCCGCGGCCGATGCCGCCTTCGCCAGCACCCGCGCCTTCGCCGACTCGATCGGCGAGCTGGCGGCGGTGTTCGGCGAGGTCGGCGCCCGCCTCGGCGGTGTCGCGGCGGCCGCGGAAGCGGTGAAGCTCGCGGTGGTGGCGCCCGGCGGTTCCGGGCCGATCGGCACGATCGCGCGGCTGCTCGAGGCGGCCCATGTCATCGACGCGCAGATGGCGGCGGAGGCGCTGCGCCAGGAAGCCGTGCTGGCGATGAACATGATCTACAAGCCCGCGTATTCGCTGGCCGGGACGGGCGTGCCCGCCTTGCCCGCGCCGCCCGGCTCGGGGCAGGAGATGCCGACGGGCCAGGGGCGCAACGGATCTACGCCGGGGTACACGCAACCCGCTGCACCGCAGGGTGATTCGACTCCCGACGCTGGAGGTGAAGCGACCGCGCCGGGTTCCGGGACGGGCGAAACGCCCACACCGAGCCAGGCTCCGGCCCCGACCACCACGCCGAACCCCGAAACCCCGAAGCCGGAACCCACTCCCGCGCCGACGAGCGAGGCACCCGCTCCCCCGACCTCGCCGCCGACCCACCAGAACCCGGGCACCTCCGCCGCGCCGACGACCGAACAATCCGCTCCGACCACGGAACGACCGGCACCTCCCGCACCGGCATCGGAACAGCCTGTGCCGCCATCAGAACCCTCCACACCGGAACCCGCGCCGCGAACCCCGGCCCCCGCCTCGGAGCAGCCCGCACCGCCACCTACCCCCGCACCCGCGCCCCAGGTACCGCTGCCGACCTCGGAACAGCCCGCGCCGCAACCGGAACCCGCGGCCCCCGCGCCCGAACCCCAGACACCGGCGCCGACTTCGGAACGGTCTGCGCCGCAACCGGAGCCACCAGCCCCCGAACCTGCGCCCCGGAGCCCCGCGCCGGAAGCGCCCGCACCGCAGCAGGCTCCACGAGCACCGGAACCGCACGCGGGCATTGTGGTGCCGCCGGTGCCCGGTGGGCCGGCCGATCCGGGTGGACAGCCTGGAGTGACCGGACCGATCCCGGAGACGACCGCACCACACCCGCAGCCGGTGACGCCCCCGCCCGCAGCACCACTCGACCTGGATCAGCCGGGCGTCATTCCGCCGCGACGATGAGCGGCCCGACGGAGCGGGGCGGTCGGCGGACACGCTGTTCGCCCCGCACCTGGGCGGCCGAGGCGAGTACGGCCCCGAACGGGCTTTTCCCAGCCCGTGGTCATCGGTGCCGCAATAGTGCCGCCGGCTGAACGATGCCGCTAGCGTCGGTCGAACACGACGCGGGCCACCAGCGCGTCCAGCTCACCTTGAAGCGAACGGGCGCACCATGCCCTACCTGCTCGCGCGGGGCCGGCCGAGCGGGAAGTCGGAGACCTGCTGTCGCCACCGCCGCGTCGTCGCGGAGCGCGACGCCGAGCAGCGGGCGCGCGTCGACTCCGGCACGGCCACGAACCCGACCTCGCACACGGTGCTCCGGCAGGCTCCCCGGCGCGTATGCGCGCGAAAGGTCTACCCGCGGGCGATGTTCCCGGCGCCGGAGACCGGTGTCAGACCTTGACCAGGTCGTCGGCGTGGATGACCGGGCGCTGCATGGTGTCCGGGAGTTCGGGGGTGGAGCGGCCGAGCATGGTGGTCAGTTCGGTGCTGTCGTATTCGACGACGCCGCGGGCGACCACGCGATTGTCGGGGCTGACCAGGTCGACGACGTCGCCGCCGAAGAAGCGGCCGCGCACGCCGGTGATGCCCGCGGCGAGCAGGGAGCGGCGCTTGGCCACGGCGTCGACGGCGCCCGCGTCGATCAGGACCGAGCCGCGGGTGTCGGCGGCGTGACGGACCCAGAACTTGCGGCCGGACAGGCGGACCGGGCGGGCGGCGAAGGCGGTACCGACGGTGCCGCCGGCCAGCGCGGTCGCGGCGTCGGCGGCCGAGGCCAGCAGGACGGGGATGCCCGCGTCGGCGGCCAGGCGGGCGGCGGACAGTTTCGAGGCCATGCCGCCGGTGCCGAGCGCGCCGCCACTGCCGGCGATCACGCCGTCGAGGTCGGCGCTGCTGCGCACCTCGGGAATGAAGTTCGCGGCGCCCTTGCGCGGGTCACCGTCGTAGAGGCCGGACACGTCCGAGAGCAGGATCAGCGCGTCGGCGCCGACCAGGTGCGCCACCAGGGCGGCGAGGCGGTCGTTGTCGCCGAAGCGGATCTCCTCGGTGGCGACGGTGTCGTTCTCGTTGACCACGGCGATCGCGCCGAGCGAGCGTAGTCGGTCGAGAGTCCGCTGGGCGTTGCGGTGATGCTCGCGGCGGGCGAAGTCGTCGGCGGAGAGCAGCACCTGGCCGACGGTGCGGTCGTAGCGGGCGAACGAGGTACCCCAGGCGTGCGCGAGGGCCAGCTGGCCGACGCTCGCCGCGGCCTGCTTGGTGGCCAGATCCTTGGGCCTGCGCGAGAGGCCGAGCGGCGCGATGCCGGCACCGATCGCGCCGGAGGACACGACGACCACGTCCGAGCCGGCGCGCATCCGCGCCTCCACGGCGTCGGCCAGCCGGTCGAGCCGGTCGGTGTCCAGACCTCCCTCGAGGCTGGTCAGCGCCGACGAACCGATCTTCACCACCACCGCGCGCGCCGACACGATGGCCTGGCGCGCCGCACTCAGCTCCGAACTCACCTGCATAGCCTTACTCCCTGCACCGCGATCGCCGTCGTCGACGGTCCCGGCTCATGCCGGTGACCCACCGCAGTATGCCGATCGAACGGCCGCGCGCGACACCGGTTTTCGACCGGGCCGCCGCGGCCGGACCCCTACTTCCCGTCTTCGTCGAGCAGGCCGCGGCGCGCGCGCGAGGCGTGCTTGCGCTCGGCCGCGCCGACCCGGTCGTTGTTCTCCAGTCGCACGTCGGTACCGCGTCCGGTCGGCACGATGTCGACACCGGCGGACACCTGCGGCTCCCACTCGAACGACACGTCGCCGATCGTCACCGAGCAGCCGGGCTCGGCACCCTGCTTGACCAGCTCGGCCTCGACGCCGAGGCGGGCCAGGCGGTCGGCCAGGTAGCCGACGGCTTCGTCGTTGTCGAACTGGGTCTGCCGCACCCAGCGCTCCGGGCGAGTGCCGCGCACGATGAACCCACCGGGCTCCTGCGGATCGGCGATCACGCTGAAGCCGGACTCGTCGGTCGCGATCGGGCGGATCACGGTGCGCTTCGGGGCGGCCTTGGGGTGATCTTCGCGATACTGGCGGACCATGTCGGCCAGCGCGAAGGTCAGCGGACGGAGCCCGGCGCGGCTCACCGCGGAGATCTCGAATACCGGCCAGCCGCGCTCGGTGAACTCGGGAGTCACCATCTCGGCCAGCTCGGCGGCGTCGGGGACGTCGGTCTTGTTCAGGATGACCACGCGGGGGCGGTCGGCCAGGTCGCCGAGGCTCGCGTCACCGGCCAGGGCCGGCTTGTACGCGGCCAGTTCGGCCTCGAGCGCGTCGACGTCGGAGACCGGGTCGCGGCCCGGTTCCAGGGTCGCGCAGTCGACGACGTGGGCGAGCACGGCGCAGCGCTCCAGGTGGCGCAGGAAGTCCAGGCCGAGGCCACGGCCGTCGCTGGCGCCGGGAATCAGACCCGGCACGTCGGCGACGGTGAAGGTCGTGTCACCACTGGCGACCACACCCAGGTTGGGGACCAGCGTGGTGAACGGGTAATCGGCGATCTTGGGCTTGGCGGCCGAGAGCACCGACACCAGCGAGGACTTGCCCGCCGACGGGAACCCGACCAGGCCGACGTCGGCGACCGACTTCAGCTCCAGGACCAGGTCGAGCTCTTCGCCCTCTTCACCGAGCAGCGCGAAACCGGGTGCCTTGCGCGCCTTGGACGCCAGCGAGGCGTTGCCGAGACCGCCGCGGCCGCCCTTGGCGACCACGAACTTGTTGCCCACGCCGACCAGGTCGACAACGACCTCGCCGTTCTTGTCGACCACCACGGTGCCGTCGGGAACCTGGAGCACCAGATCGGTGCCCATCTTGCCGTCGCGGTTGCCGCCCTCGCCCGGCTTGCCGTTGCCCGCCTTGGCGTGGGGATGGAAATGGAAGTCGAGCAGGGTGTGGACGTTCGGGTCGACCTCGAGGATCACGTCCCCGCCGTTGCCGCCGTTGCCGCCGTCGGGACCACCGAGCGGCTTGAACTTCTCACGATGCACCGAGGCGCAACCGTGTCCACCTCTACCGGCACGAACATGCAGCACGACGCGGTCGATGAATTTGGACATGGGTTGATCCTCCTCCTTCTGACTGGTCGATTGCGGTAAGGGTGGGCGAACACGACGGAGCGGGTCAGGGAATGAACCCTGACCCGCTCCGGTGTCCGTGGGGAGCTGACGCTCCAGGCGGTCAGGCCTGGGCCGGCTCCGGGACGACGATGTTGACGGTCTTGCGGCCACGCTTGGTGCCGAACTCGACCGCGCCCGCCGCGAGGGCGAACAGGGTGTCGTCGCCGCCACGACCGACGTTCACGCCGGGGTGGAAGTGGGTTCCGCGCTGACGGACGAGGATCTCGCCCGCGCTGACCTTCTGGCCACCGAAGCGCTTCACGCCGAGGCGCTGGGCGTTCGAATCACGACCGTTCCGGGAGCTGGATGCACCCTTCTTATGTGCCATTGCTTCGTCTCCTCGGGTGTCTTACTTGATGCCGGTGACCTTGATGACCGTCAGCGGCTGACGGTGACCCTGGCGCTTGTGGTAGCCGGTCTTGTTCTTGAACTTGTGGATCCGGATCTTCGGGCCCTTGGTCTGATCGACGACCTCGGCGGCCACGGAGATCTTGGCCAGCTTGTCGGCGTCGGTGGTCAGATCGGCGCCGTCGACGACGAGAACCGGGGTCAGGGCCACGGCGGTGCCGGGCTCACCCTCGATCTTCTCGACCTTCACCAGGTCACCGACCGCGACCTTGTACTGCTTTCCGCCGGTCTTGACGATTGCGTACGCTGCCATCGGTCGGCTTCCTCCACTCACGTTGGTCGTGCTCGTTTCACGTCACAGCTGCGCGACGCGTGTTCTTGACTGGGGCTCATTCCCGCGAACGGGGAGAGCAACGGTCACTTGCCTGCGGAATCACCCTGCCGTTCGGCTAGGTGCCCAATCGCGGGGCAGCGACCGACCTAGGTTACCAGACCGGTATCCACTCCCCCAATTCGGCCGGTCAGGGCCGAATCGGGGGCCTGCGCGCGAGGACGGCTCCTCGCGCGCAGGCGGCCTCCTAGTTCGATTCGGGCGCGGGTGCGCCCGCGGGCCTGCCCACCGCGCGGCGGCGCGGCTTGCGGACCGGGACGACGACCGGCTCGGCGGCGATGTCCACGACGGCCGCTGCGGGCGGCTGCTCGCTCGCCGACAGGACGAACACCGCGCCCGCGCTGTCGGGGGCGGGTGCCGCCGTCGAGCGGGCCACGCGACGCCTGCGCGGTGCGCGGGCGGCGGGCTCCTCGACGACCGGCGCGGGCTCGGGCTGTTCGGGCTCCGGCTCGGCGACGGCTTCCGCCGCGACCGGCTCCGGCTCGACCGGCGCCGGCGCGGGTTCGGGCGCGATGGCCGTCTCCTCGTCCGCCGCGACCGGCTCGGCCGAGATGACCCCGGTGAGCGCCGGACTGTCGACCGCCGACTCGGCGTGGGCGGCAGCGCCCCGGCTCGACCGGCGCGAGCGGGACCGCGACCGGGTCGGCTCGGCGGGCGCCTCCTCGGTGACCGCGGCCTGGGCCACGACCTCCTCGGTGGGCTCGCCGTCCTCGCCGTGGTGAGCGGCCATCGCGAGCGCGACCGGGTGGGCCCGCTTGACCGCGATGTCCTCCTCGCCGTGCTCGCCGTGCTCGGCGGCGGGCGCGGTGCCGTTGGTCGCCGGAGCGGCCGCGGCGGCGGCGGGCTTGTCCTGGCTCTTGTCCTTGCCGCGACGACGGCGCGACGAGCCTTCCTTGGCCCGGTTGCCCGAGTCCTCGGCGCCGGACCCGGCGTCGACCGGGTAGGAGTGCACGAGGATGCCGCGACCGTGGCAGTGCTCACAGGTGGTGGAGAACGCCTCGACCAGTCCGGTGCCCAGCTTCTTGCGGGTCATCTGGACCAGTCCGAGCGAGGTCACCTCCGACACCTGGTGCCGGGTGCGATCGCGGCCCAGCGCCTCGGTGAGGCGGCGCAGCACCAGGTCACGGTTGGATTCGAGGACCATGTCGATGAAGTCGACGACGATCATGCCGCCGATGTCGCGCAGCCGCATCTGGCGCACGATCTCCTCGGCCGCCTCCAAGTTGTTCTTGGTGACCGTCTCCTCCAGGTTCGACGAACCCGAACCGGTGAACTTGCCGGTGTTGACGTCGACGACCGTCATCGCCTCGGTGCGGTCGATCACCAGCGTGCCGCCGGAGGGCAGCCACACCTTGCGATCGAGCGCCTTGGCCAGCTGCTCGTCGATCCGGAAGGCGTCGAAGACGTCGACACCGTTGTTCTCGTGCCGGTTCACCCGCGGGAGCAGGTCCGGCGCGACGGTGCGCACATAGTTCTCGACCGTGCTCCAGGCCCGCTCGCCCTCGATGACCAGCTTGGCGAAGTCCTCGTTGAACAGATCGCGGATGACCTTGACCAGCATGTCGGGCTCTTCGTAGAGAGCCTTGGGCGCGTTGGACTCCTTGGCGGCGGCCTCTTCGATGGTGCGCCAGGTGGCCTGCAGCCGCTCGACGTCGCGGGCCAGCTCGGGCTCGCTGACGCCCTCGGAGGCGGTGCGGATGATCACACCGGCGTCGGCGGGCACGATCTCGCGCAGGATCTCCTTGAGCCGCTTGCGCTCGGTGTCGGGCAGCTTGCGGCTGATCCCGGTGGAGGTGCCGCCCGGCACGTACACCAGGAAGCGACCCGCGAGCGAGATCTGGGTGGTCAGGCGGGCGCCCTTGTGACCCACCGGGTCCTTGGACACCTGCACCAGCACCTGATCGCCGGGCTTGAGCGCCTGCTCGATCTTGCGCTCCTTGCCGCCCAGACCGGCGGCGTCCCAGTTCACCTCACCGGCGTAGAGCACGCCGTTGCGGCCACGGCCGATGTCGATGAACGCGGCCTCCATGCTGGGCAGCACGTTCTGCACCTTGCCGAGGTAGACATTGCCCACCATCGACGCCTGGCCGGAACTGGTCACGAAGTGCTCGACCAGGATGTTGTCCTCGAGCACCGCCACCTGGGTGGTGATCTGGTGACCCGGCGCGTGCTCGGCGGCGTCGAACGACTTCTCCCGCACGACCATCACCCGGTCGACCGCCTCGCGGCGGGCCAGGAACTCCGACTCGGTCAGGATCGGCGGACGACGGCGACCGGCCTCCCGGCCGTCCCGGCGACGCTGACGCTTGGCCTCGAGCCGGGTGGACCCGGAGATGCCCTGCACCTCGTCGGATCCGGCCCGGCCACGGCTCTTGTTGCGCGGCTCGCGCTCGTGCACGACGGTGTTCGGCGGATCGTCCTCCGACGACGCGTCGGCCTCGCCGCCCTCCCCCCCGACCTTGCGGCGGCGACGACGGCGACGGCGACGGCTCGCGCCCTCGGGCTGGTTGTCGTCCTCGTCGTCGGAGTCGGCGTCGGTGTCCTCGGCCTGCTCGGCCTCGTCGGTGGCGGACTCGGACGACGCGGCGGTCTCGTCGTCGGTGTCGTGCTCGGCACCCTCGGTGTCGGTGTCGTCACCGTCGGCCGACTGCTCGCCCCGGCCACGACCGCGGCCACGACGGCCACGGCGACGGCGGCGCGGCTGCCCGTCGGCGTCGGTGTCACCGGCGGCGTCGGACTCGTCCTCGACCGGCTCGGTCTCGGCCTCGATCTCCTCGACCGGCTCCTCGGTCCGCTTGACGGTCCGCTCGGCGCGGCGGCGCTTGCGCGCCTCCTCGGCGGCGGTCGCGTCCGGCGGCAGGAACAGCGGCGCGGTGAAGGCGGGCGCCTCGAAGCTGACCGGTTCGGCCGGGGCGGGCGCCTCGACCGGACGGTGGGTGAACAGCCCGGTGTGCGCGTCGTCGGCCATGGCGGCGAAGACTTCGTCGGTCCGCGCGACCTCGGGTGCCGAGAACATCGGCGCGGGCGCGGTGGTCGGGTCGGCCGGCTGCTCGGCGACGGGGGTGGTCGACGGCGGGGGCGCCGTCGCGGGGGTGGATGCTGGGGATTCGCCGGTATCGGCGTCAGCGGCGGCGATCGCGTCGCGCACGGTCTCGGCGACCGCGCGATCCACATTCGATTGGACGCTGCGCGCCTCGGCCCCCAGTTCGGCCAGTTTGGCCAGGATGCGTTTGCTGGTCACTCCCAACCGCTTGGCCAGTGCATGAACTCGAATTCGCTCCGGCAATTGATCGGCATCCTGTTGTGTTGTGTCCAGCGGCTCTGTATCGGCCACGAAGTCTCCTCGGGCCCCCGGGCGCGTCCTTCCCCGGTACGGGAGTGACGCGGCCGACGCGGGGGCATCGTCCGTGCACCTCGTACCCGATGGTACGAGGGTCATCTGGTCTCGCCCCGCGTGTCCGGTCGCACCTCGATCGATCTTCTGGCGGGCCAACCGGTCACGCGGCGCCTGGCTGTACGGCGTGACGCCGCGCTCCGAGCGCTCATCCAGCGTGCCGGTGCGGGCAACCCCAGCAACAGGGTCGTCCGTGGCAGCGATGATCGGCATCCAACCGCGGTGTCATCCGGTCATGTCCGTCACCGCCGTCGCGTACCTGCGCGACAGGCTGTCACCAACCGCCCTGTTCGAGCATCGGTGACGAACACATCCATTGTCAGTATCCCATACGGTTCGCGCGGGGATCGCCATCGGCGCAACTCACGCGAACCTCGGCCGCTCGAGCTCGTCGCGTCCGCACCGGACGCGACGAGCGAGTACAGCGCGTTCAGGCAGGGAATTCGGGGAACCAGAGCGCGATCTCGCGCTTGGCGGACTCGGGCGAGTCGGAACCGTGAACGAGGTTGAACTGGGTCTCCAGGCCGAAGTCACCGCGGATGGTGCCCGGGGTGGCCTTCTCGACCGGATCGGTGCCGCCGGCGAGCTGACGGAAGGCCGCGATCGCGCGCGGACCCGACAGCACGGCCGCGACAACAGGGCCCGAGGTGATGAACTCGATCAGCGAGCCGAAGAACGGGCGCTCGGCGTGTTCGGCGTAGTGCTCCTCGGCGAGCTCGGTCGACACGGTCTTCAGCTCCAGCGCCTCGAGGGTCAGGCCCTTGCGCTCGATACGGGCCAGCACCTCGCCGACGAGGCCACGGGAGACGCCGTCCGGCTTGATGAGTACCAAAGTCTGCTCAGTCACGGCGTCACTCTAACCGGCGTCGCCGCCCGGAGCCGAACTCGTGCCGGTTCGGCCACCCATTCGCTGACTGGGCAGTAGCCCCGCGTCCATCCGGCGCTGCACGTCCGAGCGCAGCACGAGGATGAACGCCCACACCGCGGCGAACACCAGTCCGATGATCCCGATCGACAGGTGGATGAACGTGCCGGCCAGCAGCAGCACCTGCAGGCCGAGGTTGAACGGGATCGCCCACGGCTTGCGCTGCAGACCCGCGCCCAGAATCATCAGCAGCGCGAGCACCACCAGGTAGGTGCCGGAGAACCAGGTGACCCCGCCGCCGACGTCGGCGACCACCGGCAGCGCCAGCAGCACCACGATGGCCTCGAGGACCAGGGTGCCCGCCATGACCCCGCGCAGACCCTTCCATGGATCTGTGGCGGGCGGTGGAACCTCACTCATGCCGGAGCCTTTCCGAAGAGGGCGCGCGCGGCGCCCGCGGTCACCACCGAGCCGGTGACCACGACGCCTGCGCCCGAGATCACGTCACCGTCGTCGCCGGCCTGCTCGGCCAGGGCGATCGCCGATTCCAGCGCGTCGGGCAGGGTATCGGCGGTGATCACCCGCTCGTCGCCGAAGCGCTGCACCGCGAGGTCGGCGAGCGCGTCGACGTCCATCGCCCGCGGCGAACCGTTGCTGGTGACCACGATCTCGTCGAAGACCGGCTCCAGCGCGTCGAGGATGCCCGCCGCGTCCTTGTCCGCGAGCACGGCGACGACGCCGACCAGCTTGCGGAAGTCGAACTCGGTGGTGAGGGTGTTCGCCAGCGCCACCGCACCGGCCGGATTGTGTGCCGCGTCGACGAAGATGGTCGGCGCGTTGCGCATCCGCTCCATCCGGCCCGGGCTGGCCGCGCTCGCGAAACCCGCACGCACGGCCTCGATGTCGAGCTGCCGATCGGCGCCCGCGCCGAAGAACGCCTCCACCGCGGCGAGCGCGAGCGAGGCGTTGCGCGCCTGGTGCTCGCCGTGCAGCGGCAGGAAGATCTCGTCGTAGACGCCGCCGAGCCCCTGCAGCGTGAGCAGCTGGCCGCCGACCGCGACGGCCCGCTCCAGCACCCGGAACTCCGCACCCTCGCGGGCGACCGCGGCGTCGGCCTCGACGGCGCGACGCAGCAGCACGTCCATCACCTCGGGCTCCTGCTCGGCGATCACCGCGACGGTGTCGACCGGGATCAGCGCCTCGGGGGCGCGCTTGATGATCCCGGCCTTCTCCCCGGCGATCGAGGGGAGGTCGGGGCCGAGGTAGTCGGTGTGGTCGAGGCCGATCGGAGTGATCACCGCGACCTGCCCGTCGATCACATTGGTCGCGTCCCAGGTGCCGCCCATGCCGGTCTCGACGACGGCCACGTCGACCGGCGCCTCGGCGAAGGCGGCGAAGGCCATGCCGGTGAGCACCTCGAACTTGCTCATCGCCGGGCCGCCGACCGCCTCGGATTGCTGGTCGATCATCGCGATGTAGGGCTCGAGCTCGCGGAAGGTCTCTACGTACCGGGCCGGGCTGATCGGCGCGTTGTCGATACTGATCCGCTCGGTCGCCAGCTGCAGGTGCGGGCTGGTGATCCGGCCGGTGCGCCGGTGCAGCGCGGTGAGCAGGGCGTCGATCATCCTGGTCACCGACGTCTTGCCGTTGGTGCCCGCGACGTGGATCGCCGGATAGTTGCGCTGCGGGTTGCTCAGCAGATCCATCAGCGTGCTGATCCTGGTCAGCGACGGCTCGATCTTGGTCTCGGGCCAGCGCTTGTCGAGTTCGGCCTCGACCAGCGCCATCTCGGCCAGGTCCACCGGCGACGGTCCGGCGCCGAGTGGAGCCGGGCGGTGGTCGTCGGCTTCGTACTGCGGCTCCGGCTCGTCGTTCACTTGCCGCTCAGCTCCGCCAGCCGGGCACCGATGCGCGCGACTTCGGCCGCGGCCACGTCCCGGCGCCCGGTGATCTTGTCGACGACCTGCTGCGGCGCCTTGGCCAGGAACGCCTCGTTGCCGAGCTTGGCCGTGGTGGTGTCGAGGTCCTTCTGCGCGACCGCGAGATCCTTCTCCAACCTGCGGCGTTCGGCGTCGAGGTCGATCGCGCCGGAGGTGTCGAGCTGCACGGTGACCGTCGCGCCGGACAGACGGACCTGCACCTCGGCGGTGGTGGCGAAATCGTCACCGGGTTCGGTCAGCCGGGCCAGGTTGGCCACCGAGCCGGCGAACTCGCCGAGCCCGGCCTCGTTCAGACCGACCAGCGTGGCCTTCACCTTCTGCTTGTCGGCCAGGCCCTGGTCGCTGCGGAAGCGGCGGATCTCGGTGATCAGGCGCTGCGCGTCGGCGACCCGCTGCGCGGCCACGGTGTCGGTGGCCACGCCGGTCGCGGCCGGCCACGGGGCGACGACCACCGATTCGCCGCCGGTCAGCGCCTTCCACAGGGTCTCGGTGACGAACGGGATCACCGGGTGCAGCAGGCGCAGCACCGCGTCGAGCACCGTGCCGAGCACCACCGCGGTGCTCTCGGCGCGGGCGTCGGACTCGGCGAACTGGACCTTGGACAGCTCCAGGTACCAGTCGCACAGTTCATCCCAGGCGAAGTGATACAGCGCCTCGCAGGCCTTACCGAACTCGTAGGCGTCGAAGGCGGCGTCGACTTCGGCGCGCACCTCGTCGAGCCGGTCGACGATCCAGCGATCGGTGTCGGTGAGGGTCTCGCGCGGCGGCAGCTCACCCGAGCGCGCGCCGTTCATCAGCGCGAACTTGGTGGCGTTGAACAGCTTGGTGACGAAGCTGCGCGAGGCCAGCGCGTGCGGTTCGCCGACCGAGAGGTCGCCGCCGGGCTGGGCGCCGCGAGCCAGGGTGAAGCGCAGCGCGTCGGCGCCGTAGGAGTTGATCCAGTCCAGCGGGTCGATGCCGTTGCCGCGCGACTTCGACATCTTCTTGCCGTGCTGGTCGCGGATCAGGCCGTGCAGGAAGACGTCCTCGAACGGCACCTGCTTGCGTCCGCCCTTGCCGACGGTGAGCACCGGGTCGTCGCTGACGAACATGCCGAACATCATCATCCGGGCCACCCAGAAGAACAGGATGTCGTAGCCGGTGACGAGCACGCTGGTCGGATAGAACTTGGACAGCTCGCCGGTGGCCTCGGGCCAGCCCATCGTGGAGAACGGCCACAGGCCCGAGGAGAACCAGGTGTCGAGCACGTCCGGGTCCTGCACCCAGCCCTCGGGCGCTTCCTCGTCCGGCCCCAGGCACACGATCTCGCCCTCGGGGCCGTACCAGATCGGGATGCGGTGGCCCCACCACAGCTGACGCGAGATGCACCAGTCGTGCATGTTGTCGACCCAGTCGAACCAGCGCGGTTCCTGGCTGGCCGGGTGGATCTTCACCTCGCCCTCGCGCACCGCGTCACCGGCGGCCTTGGCCAGCGACTCGACCTTGACCCACCACTGCATCGACAGGCGCGGCTCGATCGGCTCGCCGGAGCGCTCGGAGTGACCGACGCTGTGCGTGTAGGGCCGCTTCTCGGCGACCACGCGGCCCTCGGCGGCGAGGCGCTCGCGCACCTTCACCCGGGCCTCGAAGCGGTCCATGCCGTCGAATTCGGTTCCGGTGCCGGTGATCCGGCCGCCCTCGTCCATGATCGTGGGCATCGGCAGGTTGTGCCGCAGGCCCATCTCGAAGTCGTTGGGGTCGTGCGCGGGAGTGATCTTCACCGCGCCGGTGCCGAACTCCGGGTCGACGTAGTCGTCGGCGATGATCGGGATCTGGCTGCCGGTGATCGGGTGGTAGACCGTGGAGCCGATCATCGCGGCGTAGCGCGGGTCGTCGGGGTGCACGGCCACGGCGGTGTCACCGAGCATCGTCTCGACGCGGGTGGTCGCGACGACGACGTGCGGTTCGTTGTCGTCGAGGGAGCCGTAGCGCAGCGAGACGAGCTCGCCGTCGACGTCCTTGTAGTCCACCTCGAGATCGGAGATACCGGTCTTCAGCACCGGCGACCAGTTCACCAGGCGCTCGGCCCGGTAGATCAGGCCCGCGTCGAACATGCGCTTGAAGATGGTGCGCACGGCGCGGGAGAGGGTGTCGTCCATGGTGAAGCGGTCGCGGCTCCAGTCGACGCCGTCGCCGAGCGCGCGCATCTGCCACTGGATCGCGCCACCGGACTCGCGCTTCCAGTCCCACACCTTGTCGATGAACAGCTCGCGGCCGAAGTCCGCTTTGGTCTTGCCGTCGGCGGCGAGCTGCTTCTCCACCACGGTCTGCGTCGCGATACCCGCGTGGTCCATGCCGGGCAGCCACAGCACCTCGTAGCCCTGCATCCGCTTGCGGCGGGTGAGGGTGTCCATGAGGGTGTGGTCGAGGGCGTGGCCCATGTGCAGGGTGCCGGTGACGTTCGGCGGCGGCAGCACGATCGAGTAGGCGGGCTTGCTGCTGGTCGCGTCGGCGCCGAAGTATCCGGCGGCTACCCAGCCCTCGTACAGGTCGGCCTCTACCTCGCTGGGGTTCCAGCTCTTGGGCAGGGCATCGGCACGATTACGCGAGTTGTCTGGGGCTGCGCTGGTCACCCACCAATCCTAAGGGGCCCCGGCAAAGCAATTGACGCCCCCCGCCACTGCGCGGCACCGCCGAAAAAACAGAGACGGAATCTTCGGTGGATGAGGGACACCGAAGACTCCGTCTACTCCTGTGATACTACCGGCGATTCCCGGCGGCCCGGGGAATCCATAGGCAATTCTCAGCTTCTGGTTGCCGCGCGAGTAACTTTTGTTTCCCGACCACAACGACACGCGGAAGTTGTTGTGAGCCAAGCGGCTCCGACGAAGATCCGGGAAATCCCCGATTGCCGAATTGTCCGTTTTACCGGAGTCTGGAGAGGGTGACGCCCCCGCTCGATTCCGCCGCATCTCCCCCGCCCCGCGCCGCGCGCACCCGGACCGTCCGGCCGGCCGCGCTGCTCGACCTCCGCGCGGGTGAGGTCGACGAGCTCCACTACCCCGCCGCCAGCGTGCTGGTCTTCGCCGGTGTGCCCGGCGCGGGCAAATCCACTGCGCTACACCGCTTCTTCGCCGCCGGGCCCGAGGCCGAGCAGCCGGTGCGCACGGCGTCGGGCGCGCTGGTGCTCGATTCCCACCACACCCGCAACCGGCTCCGGCACCGCCTCGGCCTGCTGCCGTACCCGCTGTGGCGTCCGCTGGTGCACCTCGCGCACTACCGCGCCATCCGCGACGCGCTGCGCGCCGCCGACGGGCCGGTGGCCATCCACGACTGCGCCACCTTCGACTGGAGCCGCAGGCTGATCGCGCGCTGGGCCCGCGAGGGTCGCCGCGAACTGCACATGGTGCTGATCGATGTGCCTGCCACGCAGGCACGCGCCGGTCAGATCACCCGGGGCCGGAGGGTCAACGGGGTGGCGTTCACCGCGCACTGCCGCCGGTGGGAACGGATGATGGGCAGCCTCGGCGCGCGCGGCGACGGCCCGCTCCGCTCGGTCTCGGAACCGCTGGAGTCGGCGTCGGTGGTGATCGTCGACCGCCCGACCCTCAGCACGGTCGCCCGCGTCACCTTCGACGCCGCCTGAGCCGCCACACGCCGCCTATGACGAGCTGCCGGGGCTCCCGGCCGTTGCCTGCCCCGGCGCGAGTCGAGCACCGGGGGTGCGAACAACCCGACCACACGAGCCCCGGCACGCTCGACGACGCAGCCCGACCGCGGGTCCGCGGCAGACCACGCTTGTCAGCACGCGTCCGGGGCACCAGCGCAGGCCGCGCCGTCAACACCCGCTCAGGGCACCGACGCGGGCCGCGCCGCCCGCACCCGGCTAGGGAACCAATACCGTCAGCGCGCCCGGCATCGCCTGCACGGTGACCGGCAGCATCCCGGCCGGCTCGCCGTCGGCCGTGGCGTAGCCGCCGTCGGCGCTGACGGTGATCCGCCGTGCGCGGTACCGCTTGGTCGACGGGTGGTCGATGCGCTTGCCCGCCGACAGCGCGGGCAGCAGCCGCGCCATCTCCAGCCGGGAGACGGCGCCGACCACGGTGATGTCGAGGTAGCCGTCGTCGGCGAGCGCGTCCGGGCACACCAGCATCCCGCCGCCGTAGGTGCGGGTGTTGCCGATCGGGGCCATCACCGCATCGGTGTGGACGACCGTGTGTTCGCCCGCCGGGTTGTCGAGCGCGCCGGGCGCCAGGCCCGACAGCTCGATCGTGAACGGCAGCGTGTAGCCGCGCATCAACTCGGCCACCGCGGCCACGGTGTAGCGCAGCGGACCGCGCGGGTAGCGCATCTTGTTGGCGCGCAGGGTGACTCGCGCGTCGAATCCGGTGCCGACGACGGTGGCGAACCAGGTGGGCGTCGCGTACGTCGACTCGATCCGGCCGAGGTCGATGTGGCGGACCCGGCCGCGCAGCACGATGTCGATGGCCGCGTCCGGGTCACCGGTGGGGATGCCGAGTTCCCTGGCCAGATCGTTGCCGGTACCGGCGGGCACCAGACCCAGCGGCACCGTGCTGTGCGCGACCGCCGCCAGCAGCACGTTCATCAGCCCGTCACCGCCGACGCAGATCACCGCGTCGGGCCTGCGGAGCTCGCTGCTGACGGCCGCCCTGACCTGCTCGACCGACTCGACCGCACTGGGCGCGCGCACCTCGGCCACCTCGACGCCCTGCGCCAGCAGCCGCTCCAGCACCGCCTCGGCGACACCGTCACCGCGCCCCACACCCGAATGCGGGTTCGTGACGACCAGGACGCGCCGCACCGAAAGTTCGCTCACGACTCCACCTCGCCGGCGCTCGGCGCCGTCGTGCGCGAACGCGCGCTGTGCCTACGGTTCACTCGCCAAAGCTCCCTCACGGAACCAGCTTCCCAGGATTCAGCACGCCGGCGGGGTCGAGTTCCCGTTTCACCGCGCGCAGGACGCGAACGCCCAGGTCGCCGACTTCGGACTGCATCCACGGACGGTGGTCGGCACCGACGGCGTGATGGTGGGTGATGGTGCCGCCCGCGGCGACGATGGCGTCACCGACCGCCGACTTGGCGATCCGCCACTGCGCGATCGGGTCGTCGAGCTGCTTGGCGACGATGGTGAAGTACAGCGAGGCGCCGGTCGGGTAGGTGTGCGAGATGTGGCACATCACCAGGGCGGGCGTGCCCTGCGCGCCGAGCGAATCCATCAGCGCCCCGGTCACCTTGGTCTTCAGGTTCGACAGGTTCGCCCAGGTGGTCGCGGTCTCCAGGGTCTCGCAGAGCACGCCGACGTCGAGCAGCGCGTCGCGCAGGTACGGCGCGGCGAAGCGGCCGTGTTCCCAGTGCTGGGCGGGTGCCTCGCCGAGCGCGGTGCCACCGGCGGCGCTGAGCAGTCCGCTCGCCTCCAGCGCGCGGGCGGCGACGTGCGCCTCGGTGCCCTCGTAGGTGGTGATGGCCAGGCAGCCCGCGACGGGTGCGCCGCCGATGTCACCGGAGCGGGCCAGGTTCAGCCCGGTCTCCGCCTCGTCGGACAAGCGCAGCACGGTCGGGGCGGCGCCGGTCTGCACCAGGCTGCGCAGCGCGGCCGCGCCGGTGGCGAAGTCGGGGAACGACCAGGCCTGGTAGGCGGTGGTTTCCGGGACCGGGTGCACGCGCAGCGTGACCGAGGTGATGATGCCGAGGGTGCCCTCGGAGCCGACGAACAGCTCCCGCAGGTCCGGTCCGGCCGCCGAGGCGGGCGCCCGCCCGAGTTCGACGGTGCCCTGCGGGGTCGCGACGACCAGGCGCTCGACCATATCGTCGAAGCGGCCGTAGCCCGCCGACGCCTGACCGGACGACCGGGTCGCGGCGAACCCGCCGATGGTGGCGAATTCGAAGCTCTGCGGGAAGTGCCCCAGCGACAGTCCGTGCGCGCCCAGCAGTTTCTCGGCCTGCGGGCCGGTGACGCCCGCGCCGAGGGTCGCCAGCCCGCTGACCGGGTCGACGCCGGTGAGGGTGTCGAGCCTGCGCAGATCCAGCGCGATGACGGTGGCGAACTGCCCGCGCACCGGGTCGACGCCGCCGACCACGCTGGTGCCGCCGCCGAACGGGACGACCGCGATGCCGTGCTCGGAGCAATAGGCCAGCAGCGCGAGGACCTGCGCGTGATCGGCGGGGAAGACGATGGCGTCCGGCGCGTCCTGGAGGCCGGTGGCGCGGCGACGGAGCAGGTCGGGGGTGCTCTTGCCGCCCGCGTGACGCAGCCGGGCGACATTCTCGGTGCTGAGATTTTCGTCACCGATAATGGCGGCGATCCCGGCTCGGTCGGTGTCGGTGAGGGTGGTGGGACGCAGCGGCACGTCGCCCTCGTCGCGACGCGCCACCGGCTCGCCCGCGATGCCGAACACCTGCGCGAGCAGGCCGCGGATCTGCGCCGACAGGGGCTGGTGTCCAGCGGGGACACCCCAGGCGTCCCACACCATGCTCGGCGGCAGCGTGGTGGCACCGGAATTCTCGGGTTGCGTCTCGACCATGCGTTACATTCTGACATATAGTGTCAAGCAGTAACCAGTACGATATGTCCTCGAGTCGGCATCCGACCGCTGTCGGATGTCACTGCCCCGCATTCACGACACCGACCCCGCTGGTCCGCTCGATACCCTTGAGCGTTCCAGCTCGACCACGGCGCCTCCTCCGGCGCCGCCGAACACACCGGGGTGAAGCACGATGATCGACATCGCGACCAACGCGGACGAGCAACTCTCGCCCACCGACGTGGCGATCCTCGATGCCACGCGGGCCTGCGTCGTCGATTTCGGTGTCCGCCGCACCACGCTCACCGAAGTGGCGCGTCGCGCCGGGGTCAGCAGGCCGACGGTGTACCGGCGCTGGCCCGACACCGGGTCGCTGATCGCCGAGCTCCTGGTCCGTGAGTTACGCACGATCGTCGGCGAGACCATGCCCGAGATCGGCCTCGGCCGGCACCGGCTGGTCCGCGGCATCGTCGCCGGTGCGGCCGCGATCCGGGCGAACGCGGTGTTCGCCAAGATCTTCCGGACCGACACCGACCTCATGCTCACCTACGTGTTCGGCAGGCTGGGGCGCAACCAGCGCACGCTGATCGAGCTGTTCGCCACCGCGATCCGGCTCGGCCACGACGACGGCTCGATCCGGGCCGGCGATGCCGAGCAGATGGCGACCATGCTGCTGCTCATCACCCAGTCCGCGGTGCAGTCCGCGGGCACGGTGGAGCCGCTGCTGGCCGGTGCGCAGTTCGACGCGGAGCTGTCGAGGGCGATCGAGGGTTACCTGCTCCCTCCCCGCGACAAGGACTGTGATGACTCCTGATTCGAAGGCCGCCCTGCACGCGACCCGCCGCACCGCCGACCTGACCGCGCTCGGCGATCGACCCGAGATCGACGTGCTGGTGATCGGCGGCGGCGTGACCGGCGCGGGCGTCGCGCTCGACGCCGCCTCGCGCGGACTGCGCACCCTCCTGATCGAGCGCACCGACTTCGCGTTCGGCACCAGCCGCTGGAGTTCGAAGCTGGTGCACGGCGGCCTGCGCTACCTGGCGAGCGGCCGGGTCGGCATCGCGCACGAGAGCGCGGTCGAGCGCGGCGTCATGCTGCGCACCACCGCGCCGCATCTGGTGCGCCCGCTCCCCCAGCTGGTGCCGCTGCTGCCCGGTATCAAGGCCTCCCAGAGTGCGCTCATCCGCGCGGGTTTCGCCGCCGGTGACGCGCTGCGGGTCACCGCCCGCACCTCCGCCGCCACCCTGCCCCGCTCCCGCCGGGTCGTCGCCGCCGAGGCGCTGCGGCTGGCCCCGACGGTGCGCCGCGAGGGGCTGCGCGGCGGCCTGCAGGCCTGGGACGGTCAGCTCGTCGACGACGCGCGGCTGGTCGTCGCCCTGGCGCGCACCGCGGCCGCCCACGGCGCGACCGTGCTCACCCGGGTGGAAGCCGTGGCCGCGACCGGCGATTCGGTCCAGCTGCGCGACACGATCACCGGCGAGACGCTGACCGTGCGGGCCCGCGCCGTGATCAACGCGACCGGCGTGTGGGCGGGCGAGGTCGACCACAGCATCAAGCTGCGGCCCAGCCGCGGCACCCACCTGGTGTTCGACGCCGCCGCGTTCGGCGGCCTGAGCGCGGCGCTGACCGTGCCGGTTCCCGGCAGCATCAGCCGCTTCGTCTTCGCGCTGCCCGCCGCGCACGGCCGCGTCTACCTCGGGCTCACCGACGAGGAGGCGCCCGGCCCGATCCCGGACGAGCCGCAGCCCACCGAGTCCGAGATCGATTTCCTGCTCGACACCATCAACACCGCGCTGCGGGAACCGTTGACCCGCGCCGACATCCGTGGCCGCTTCGCCGGCCTGCGGCCGCTGCTCGAGACCGCCGACGACAGCACCGCCGACATCTCCCGCGAGCACGCCGTCCTCACCTCCCCCGACGGCCTGATCACCGTCGTCGGCGGCAAGCTCACCACCTACCGCCAGATGGCGCAGGACGCCGTCGACGCCGCCGTCGCCCATGCCGGGCTGCCCGCGTCGATCTGCCGCACGACCCGGCTCCCCCTGGTCGGCGCGGTCGCCGGCGCGGCTCGCGACCGCATCGACGCACCTCCGGTCCTCATCGAGCGCTACGGCAGCGAGGCGAGCCACATCGTCTCGGCCTGGCTGGCCGACCCGGCCCTGCGCGAACCCGTCGCCCCCGGAATCGACGTGACCGCCGCCGAATTCGACTTCGCCATCAGCCACGAGGGCGCCCTCACCGTCGACGACCTGCTCGACCGCCGCACCCGCATCGGCCTGGTCCCCGAGGATCGTGCCGCCGCCACCCCCGCCGCGGAAGCCGCGTTCGCCCGGGCCGTCGTCGGCAGCTGACCGCGCTACCGCCGGTCGGCGACCATAGGCGGCGACCAGCGTGGCGGCGCGCAGGAAGGCCGCGTCGCCCGCGCCGAGCAGGACTCCATCCGGGACGGCGTCTCGGCGCACCGCCGACCGGGCCCGCCCGCGCGCACCAGGTCAGCCGTCGAGCCAGGTGGCCAGGTCGGCGCGCATGCAGGCACGGGGCCATTCGTCGAGGCCGTGGGCGGTCTCGGCGGCGCGGATGGCGCGCAGCTCCGGCGTCTCGTCGGCGGCCGGGATGTAGGTGAAGCCGAGCCGCTCGTAGTACGGGCCGTTCCACGGGACCCCGATGAACGTGGTGAGGGTGATCTCGTGCAGTCCACGGTCTTTCGCCCAGCGGACCGCGTGATCGATCAGGCGTTTGCCGATCCGCCGTCCGGCGTGGGCCGGGTCCACCGATACCTGATCCACATGCGGCTCACCGTCGACCATGCCGAGCACCAGGTAGCCGACGGGGCGGTCGGTGTCGTCGGGCCACACCCAGGCCCGCCCGGCGATGATGTATTCGCGCAGGGTGTCGGCGTGCGGCGGATCGTCGTCGGCGACCGCGGTCATCCCCACCGTGGCGAACGGGGCACCCGCGCGCCGCTCGATCTCCTGCAGCACCGGGATCTCGGCCTCGGTCGCGGGCCGGATCGGACCGCCGCTCACCTGCCCTCGCGCGGCGGTCCCCGGCTGATCGATGCCGGTCATCGCGCGTTCACCGGGGTCGCGAGGATGCCGTTGAGCATGGCGCGCAGGGCCCACCGGCCGCGGGCGTGACCGTCGCCCGCGAGCATCTGCTCGCGCAGCGCGACGATGGTCGGGTAGCGCTCGGCGGGCAATTCGGCGAAGCGCCTGCCGATCTCGGCGAGGTCTGCCGACTCCGCGCCGCCCTGGATGTCGCAGGCCGCCTGTTCGGCGGCCTCGGCGGTGATGTGCAGGTGGATCAGGTCGACGGCCCAGGTGGCGGTCGACGGATCGAGCCCGCCTTCGCGCAGCAGGACGAGCAGCTGTTCGACCAAGCCGAGGGCGTGCGCGGTGGTCGGGACCCGGCCGAAGGCCACCAGCGCCAGCCCCTCGTGCCTGCCGAGCACCTCGATGGCGGTCTCGACGACGGCGGTCAGACGTTCTCGCCAGTCGCCGTCGGCGGGCGTGGTCACGGTGGACAGGACGTGGTCGAGCATGCCGGTCATCAGGTCGTCGCGATTGGCGACGTAGACGTAGAGGGAGGCGGCGCCGGTGTCGAGTTCCTGGGCGACCCGGCGCATGGTGAGTGCGGCCAGGCCGTCGGTGTCGAGGATGCGCAAACCGGTCTCGATGACGACCTCGCGGCTCAACGGCGCTTTCGCCGGTCGGGCCCGGCGGCTGACGGGTGCGGCGTTCATGCGCCGCATCATACGCGGGCCACGAACGACGTTTGACACGAACATCGTTCGCCCTCGTCGGCCGATGACTCCCGCGGGGCTTCGACCGCCTGCCCCTCTGCGTGCCCGGCGATCTCAACCCGCCGAAACCCGCTGTGCCAGTGGCGCACCAGCCCCCGACACCTCCGCCGGAACAGCAGCTGACGGCCTGGTCGCCCGCTGTTCGCGGACACAATCTCAACCGCATGCGGAGAGTCGTTCTATGCTGGCAAAGGCCAGTCCGACAAGGAGGCATTGATGCGCGCGCATTCGTCTACCGTGGCCATCGTGCCCGGTACCGGGATCGTCGCCAGATTCGGCGACGTCGTCATGTATCTCGCGGGCGAAACCCCGTCCACCGACCGACTACTCGGCGCGGTCGAAACCGTCGCGATGAGTACCGCGGCCTCGGCGCCCGGTGCCGCGCTGGCCCAGCGGCTGGCCGGCGTCGTCTTCGGCGGCGCGTCCGCCCCGCCACCGTTCGGCGTCCTCGCCCCGACCGCCGACGGGATGCTGATCCTGTTGCGCGGCGCGGTGATCGCCGAGATCTCCGGCGCCGAGGGCAACCGCCGCCTGGCCGGCGACCGCGCCTTCACCTGGGTCGACGAGATCATCCGCGAGCCCGTCCGCCGGATCGCGGTCGGCGCCGAGATGGCCGACCCGACCAGCGCCAATCCCCGCACCGATCTCCGCGCGGGCATCGTCACCGGCAACGGTTTCGTACTCACCCTCGGCCGCCGCCGCAATCCGGCACCGCGCCGGGTCGAGACCCTCGACGAGCCGCCACCGACCGAGGCCACCGGATTCCGCGCCCTGCGCGCCCCGTCGGACCGCACCGAGAACGGTGAGGCCAGGCCGGCGACCGCGGGTTTCACCACTCCCGGCGCCGAAGCCGGGTTCACCGGTCCGGCAACCGGTTTCGTGCCGTCCACCGAGGCGGGCGATCCCGACGGCGAGACGGTGAGCACGGGCTCGCGGCCGGTGACCGCCGACGGTGAGACCGTCAGCACCGGTCCGCGCAATTCCCCCGCCGCCAACGCGCCGCTGGCCTGGTCCCAGGCATTGGATGCGGCGAAGCGGGCCGAACCCGTCGCCCTCGGTAAGTCCGGGCCGCATCCCACCAGCTCGCGCGGCGCCCTGGTCACCGAGGACGGACTGAGTTATCCCCTGGATCGGCCCTATGTCCTGGGCCGCAACCCCTCCGGCGACGAATCGGTGCGGGCCGCCGCCGCTACCCCCATCTTGATCGAACGCGACCGGCTCGTGTCCCGGGTCCATGCCTTCGTCGCCCCCGACCGTGGCAAGGTGTTCGTCCGGGAAGCCCCCGCCACCTCCGGTACGTTCTTCGCCGCCCCCGACTCCGAACGCTGGTCGCGCGTCGGCACCCTGCCCATCGAACTGCAACCGGGCTGGCGTCTGCGCATCAACGATTTCCTGCTGACCTACTGCGTCTAGCGGGCCGAACTGTCCCGACGCCCGTGGGGCGCACAGTGTGCGTCCACGGGCGCCGGATCGCGACTCGGCTCAGCCGTCGAGGGCGTCGAGCAGCGCCGCGCGCTGGCGAGCACCGAGCCCGCCGATGCGGCGATCCTCGGGGATCTCCGCCTGATCCATCAGCTTGGCCGCCTTCACCGGGCCGACGCCCGGCAGCGCCTTGATCACCGCAGCGACCTTGGTCTTCTTGACCAGGTCGTCGCTGTCGGCCTTCTTGAGCAGATCGGCGACGGTGACCTTGCCCTCCTTCACCTTGCCGATCAGTTCCGAGCGCGCCTTGCGCACGGCAGCCGCTTTGGCCAACGCCTCGGTGCGCTGTTCGGCGGTCATCGTAGGCAGTGCCATGTCTCCTCCGCTTCCACTCGTCACTCGAACATCTGATTGACGGACCGAGTAAACAGCAACCGAACGGCAGCACCAGTCCGACACACCGCGAGGATACGCCGATGAGTTTTGCGTGCTGGGCCCGTCGTAATGGGTGAACGACCGGCAAGACGGACGAAACGGACGAAAGGATCGCCGCCATGGAGCTCTCCCTGACCCAGTTCCTCTCGATGCGTTCCTGCTCGGCAGCGGCGCACTCGCCCAGACCCTGCTCGCGGCCGGTCTCGTCGATACGATGAACCTGCCGACCTTCCCGGTGGTGCTCGGCACCGGCAAGAAACTGTTCACCGAGACGGTGCGACCCACCGGATTCGCTCTCACCGACGTCCGCACCACCTCCACCGGCGTGCTCATCGCGAGCTACCGCGCCGACGGGGCACCGAAGTACGGCGACTTCTCCGCCGGGTGACCCACGTAACACCGCACCCAGCTGCGACGAAACATCAGCAGAAGCACAAAACGGGACCAAGGTTCAACGGCGAACCACGGAGGATCAACGAAGCTCCTCGACCCGGGCGCGATCGGTCTCCGGTCGTCACCGTCTCCCCGTGATCGTGCGGTAACAGCTACACAGTTGTGCGCCAGACGTTTCCGGCATCGGCGGGTCGGCGAGAAATGCGGCCCGCGGTTGTGCTCTCCCCCGCTCCATGCGCAAGAATGACGCGACCCGGCGAACCCCTTTGCTTACTGGAGTTGCGATGCGCGAGGAACACCCGCTCGATGACGAGGTCGTTGCGTTGCCGGTCCGGGTCGAACGGGCCAGGCGACGCATCGCCTACCAGTCCGATCCGGCCCTGACCGACGCACTGTCCGAAGACGAGCTGCGCGCCGAGCGCGAACTCGCCGAGAAGATCCGCACCTATGAGCGCGACCAGCGCTGGAAGCAGATCAAGGCCGCCTCCACCCACGCCGACCGGCTGCGCGAGACCACCGCCGAGATGGAGCGGGCCGAGATGGCGGACGTGATGCTGGCCCGCAAGGCCATCGCCGCCCAGCGCCGCGAATCCAACCCGCGCGCCCGACTGGCCTCGCTCTACCAACACCGCACCTGGTCGCTGCGCGCCCTGGCCGGCGTGGTCATCGCCGGCATGCTGTGGTCGGCGGTGAACGTGCAGCACAACATCGCCCCCGGCGGTCCGAGCGACCCGCTCTACTGGGCCAGCTTCGGCCTGGAGGCCATGATCAGCGTCTGCCTGGTCATCATCATGATCGGCACCACCCGCGTGGCCGAGTGGGGCGTGATGGGCAACCGCACCCAGGTCCTGGTCGCCGAACTGTTCCTGCTCTCGCTCACCATCGCCCTCAACACCTACCCCCACCTGAGCGCCAAGCACTGGTATGACGCCGCCGTCCACGCCGTAGCCCCGGTCATGATCGGCGTCGCCCTGATGATCCACAACGCCGCCAGCGCCCGCTACAGCACCGCCATCGCCCGCGCCTCCGCCGAAATCCCCACCGACGACGCCGAGGACCTCCTCTCCGCCGCCCCGGCCTTCCGCGAGAGCTGACAGCCACACGACAAGAGGGCCCGTGCTCCCACCGGAGCACGGGCCCTCTGTCGATAGCTCTGAGTAGGTCCTACGCCGACTTCTCGCGACGCTCGGTGCGCTGGGTCTTGCGGGGGACGATCGTCGGCAGCACGTTCTCGGTGACGGTGTCGGCGTTCACGACCACCTTGGCGACGTCGTCGCGGCCGGGGATGTCGTACATCACCGGGAGCAGGACTTCCTCCATGATGGCGCGCAGGCCACGGGCACCGGTGCCGCGCAGGATCGCCTGGTCGGCGACGGCTTCGAGGGCGTCGGTGGTGAATTCCAGGTCGACACCGTCCATCTCGAACAGCCGCACGTACTGCTTGACCAGTGCGTTCTTCGGCTCCGAGAGGATCTTGACCAGCGATTCCTTGTCCAGGTTGGTCACCGAGGCGACAACCGGCAGGCGGCCGATGAACTCGGGGATCAGACCGAACTTGATCAGGTCCTCGGGCATCACATCGGCGAAGTGGTCATCGGTGTCGACCTCGGCCTTGGAGCGGACCTCGGCACCGAAGCCGATGCCACGGTGACCGGTGCGGTCGGAGATGATCTTCTCCAGGCCGGCGAACGCGCCCGCCACGATGAACAACACGTTGGTGGTGTCGATCTGGATGAACTCCTGGTGCGGGTGCTTGCGACCGCCCTGCGGCGGCACACTCGCCTGGGTGCCCTCCAGGATCTTCAGCAGCGCCTGCTGCACGCCCTCGCCGGAGACGTCACGGGTGATCGACGGGTTCTCGCTCTTGCGGGCGATCTTGTCGACCTCGTCGATGTAGATGATGCCGGTCTCGGCGCGCTTGACATCGTAGTCGGCGGCCTGGATCAGCTTCAGCAGGATGTTCTCGACATCCTCACCGACGTAGCCCGCCTCGGTGAGCGCGGTGGCGTCGGCGATGGCGAACGGCACGTTCAGCATCTTCGCCAGCGTCTGCGCGAGGTAGGTCTTACCGCAACCGGTGGGGCCGAGCATCAGGATGTTCGACTTGGCCAGCTCGACGGTCTCGCCGCGGCTGTCGCGGCCCTTGTCGCCGGCCTGGATGCGCTTGTAGTGGTTGTAGACCGCCACCGCGAGCGTGCGCTTGGCCGTGTCCTGGCCGATGACGTAGTTCTCCAGGAAGTCCCGGATCTCCGAGGGCTTGGGCAGCTCGTCGAGCTTGACCTCACTCGACTCGGCCAGCTCTTCCTCGATGATCTCGTTGCAGAGGTCGATGCACTCGTCGCAGATATAGACCCCGGGGCCCGCAATGAGCTTCTTGACCTGCTTCTGGCTCTTTCCGCAGAACGAGCACTTGAGCAGATCGCCGCCGTCTCCGATGCGCGCCATCTCGTAGGTCCCTACTTCCTTGTCCGAGTGCGACCGTCGTCCCCCGATTGGGCCGGAAATACGTTTCGGTGCCGTCAATCAGAGCAATGGTCCCTGAGTCGACCGTACCTGGTGTGCGCGAGAGAGGTCGACAACTCGCGCATGTTTCTGTGAAGCGTTGTGCGGGTTCTCACCATTGTGAGGCCCACGGTCGAAAAATGGTGGGCCCGCCGCCCAGATCGGGCGACGGGCCCGGGCGTGTCACTTCTGCCCGCTGAGCTTCCGGTAGTCGAAGACCTGGTCGACGATGCCGTATTCCTTAGCTTCCTCGGCGGTCAGGATCTTGTCGCGGTCGGTGTCCTTGCGGACCTGCTCCTCGGACTTGCCGGTGTGGCGCGAGATGGTGACTTCCATCAGCCGGCGCATGCGCTCGATCTCGGCCGCGGCGATCTCGAGGTCCGACACCTGGCCCTGCACGCCGCCCGAGGACGGCTGGTGGATCAGGATGCGCGCGTTGGGCAGCGCGGCGCGCTTGCCGGGGGCACCGGCGGCCAGCAGCACCGCCGCGGCCGAGGCGGCCTGGCCCAGGCACACCGTCACCACGTCGGGGCGCACGTACTGCATGGTGTCGTAGATCGCCATGAGCGCGGTGAACGAGCCACCGGGCGAGTTGATGTACATGGTGATGTCACGGTCGGGGTCCTGGGACTCCAGCACCAGCAGCTGCGCCATGATGTCGTTCGCCGACACGTCGTCGACCTGGTTGCCCAGGAAGATGATGCGCTCTTCGAAGAGCTTGTTGTACGGGTCCGACGTCTTGACACCGAACGAGGTCTGCTCGGTGAACTGCGGCAGGATGTAGCGCGCCTGCGGGAGGCCCGCAGCGGAGCCGCCGTGTCCGGCGCGCGGGTCGAAGAGGTTGGCCATCTTTATCTCCAAGCTTGTCTCGAGTGAGGGGGGACGGCGGCGTTACTTCGCCTGGTTCGCGTGGGTGACCACGTGATCGATGAAGCCGTACTCGAGGGCTTCCTTCGCCGTGAACCAGCGGTCGCGGTCCGCGTCCTCGGTCACCTGCTCCACCGACTTGCCGGTGTGCAGCGACTGCAGCTCGTTGAGCTCGCGCTTGGTGTGGGCGAACTGCTCGGCCATGATCGCGATGTCGGCCGCCGAACCACCGATGCCCGCCGACGGCTGGTGCATCATGATCCGGGTGTGCGGCAGCGCGAATCGCTTGCCCTTGGTGCCCGCGGTCAGCAGGAACTGCCCCATCGACGCGGCCAGACCCATGGCGACGGTCTTGATGTCGCACTCGGCGAACTGCATCGTGTCGTAGATGGCCATCCCCGCGGTGACCGAGCCACCCGGGGAGTTGATGTAGAGCGAGATGTCCTTGGTCGGATCCTCGGCCGAGAGCAGCAGGATCTGCGCGCACAGCTTGTTGGCGATGTCGTCGTCGACCTGCGTGCCGAGGAAGATGATGCGCTCGCGCAGCAGCCGCTCGTACACCGAATCACTGAGGTTGAGACCAGCAGTAGCGGCTGTCATGACCCCTGCCTGGTTGATTGTCACGGATACCTGCCTTCTCTTCTCACCGATTGCTACGGCCATACGGTTCGTCGTCACAAACAGTAACGAAGCAGGGCGGCACCGAACTCCCGGTACCGCCCTTCTTCGCTCACAGCGCAATCTCGCTCCGCTCGATGGCACTGTGCGCAAGGCGCACTGCGTCATCGGTTTGCTCGCTGCGCTCCCTCACGGCGCAATCCAAGCACCCCCGGAGGGGTACCGGTCACACCGGCATCACAAAACCTATTCGGCGGCGGCCTCGACCTGCTCGGTCTCGGCGGAATCCGCGGGGTCACCGAACATTTCGGTGGTGTCGACCACGTTGCCCTCGGAGTCGGTGACCTTCACCTGGCCGACGACACCGGCCAGCGCCTTGCCGCGACGGACGTCGGCGAACACCGCGCCGAGCTGACCGGCCTGCTGCACCTGCTGGATGAACTGCTCCGGCGACATGCCGTAACGCTGGGCCTGGAACAGGATTCGCTCGGTCAGCTCCTGCTGGCCGACCTGGGTGTCCTCGGCCTCGGCGATGGCGTCGAGCAGCAGCTGGGTCTTCACCGACTTCTCGGCGGCTTCCTGGGTGTCGGAGTCGAACTCCTCGCGGGAGGAGCCCTGCGCCTCGAGCGCCTCGGCCAGCTTGGCCTCGTCGTGATCGAAGCCGTGGACGGCGTCGTGCAGCACCGCGTCGACCTCGGCCTTGACGACGGCCTCGGGCAGCGGGACCTCGATGGTCTCGAGCAGGGTGTCGAGCACCTTGTCGCGGATCTGGCCGGCCTGCTCGACCTTCTTGACGCGCTCGACGCGGCCCTTCAGGTCTTCCTTGAGCTCGTCGATGGTGTCGAATTCGCTGGCCAGCTGGGCGAACTCGTCGTCGGCCTCGGGCAGCTCGCGCTCCTTCACCGACTGCACGGTGACGGTGATGACGGCTTCCTTACCGGCGTGGTCGCCGGCGACCAGGGTGGAGGTGAACTCCTTCGACTCGCCGGCCGCCAGACCGGTGATCGCCTCGTCGAGGCCCTCGATCAGCTGACCCGAACCGACCTCGTGCGACAGGCCGGTGGTGGCCGCCTCGGGGACGTCCTCGCCGTCGACGGTGGCCGACAGGTCGATCGAGACGAAGTCGCCGTCCTGCACGGCGCGCTCGACACCGGTCAGGGTGCCGAAGCGCTGACGCAGCGAGGTGAGCTGCTGCTCGATGTCGGCATCTTCGATGGTGAACGCGTCGACGGTGACCTCGAGGCCCGAGTAGTCCGGCAGCGCGATCTCGGGGCGCACGTCGACCTCGGCGGTGAACGCCAGCTCTTCGCCGTCCTCGATCTTGGTGATCTCGATCTCGGGCTGGCCGATGACCTTGACCTCGGCGGACTGCACGGCCTCGGCGTAGCGACCCGGCAGCGCGTCGTTGACGACCTGCTCCAGCACGGCGCCACGGCCGACGCGGGTCTCGATCAGCTTGGCCGGGGCCTTGCCCGGACGGAAGCCGGGGATGCGGACCTGCTGGGCCAGCGCCTTGTACGCCTTGTCGAAGTCGGGCTTCAGCTCCTCGAAGGGCACCTCGACGTTGATCCGGACCCGGGTCGGGCTCAGCTGCTCGACGGTGCTCTTCACGGACATGCTCCTTGGTTCGTAGTTCAGTGGTGTCCCCGCATGGGACGTCGCAACCTGGACGGGTGCGGCGCATAATGCGCATCCCGACCAGGGTAGTTGACCGCCTTCGCGGTCGTGCAATCGGCGGTTGTTTGGGCGGCGGCTAGCGGCCGACCTGCACCGCGTCGGTGACGAAGACCAGGGTCTCGTTCGGCGCGACACCGTTGCCACCCGCGCCGTAGCCCAGGTTCGGCGGCACGATCAGCAGCCGGCGCGCGCCCTGCTGCACGCCGAGCAGACCCTGGTCCCAGCCCTCGATGACCTGGCCGGCGCCGAGGGTCAGCTGGAACGGCTTGCCGCGCTTGAACGAGCTGTCCAGAGTCTGCTTGTCCGACCAGGTGACCAGCGCGTAGTTCATGGTCAGCGGCTGCCCAGCGACCGCGCCGGGCCCGTTGCCGGGGACCAGGTCCTTGACGATCAGCGTCGTAGGCGGATCACAGGAGTCGGGAATGGTGATCTCCGGCGCGTCGCCGTAGCCACCGCTGACCGTGATGTCGTCGGCGGTGCACTCGCGGCCCTTGCTCGCCGTGGACTGGCCCGCGGCGGTACTGCTGCCCGGCGAGCTCGCCGAATCCGAGTCCGAGCCGCAGGCCGCTGTCGCGATCGCGGCGGCCGCGACGAGTCCGATGCCGATGATCCTGCCGAGAGAATGCATGGCCCGCACAGTAATAGACCGCGTGCACGGCGCCGGGTACCGGCACGGCGGTAGGCTCGGCGGTGCGTTTCTCCACCGGTGTCGCCGAGTGTCCACTCGGCGCCCCGCGCAGGTCCCGGCGGCGCGGACGGCGCCGCAGCTCACCGAGTACGAGGAGAGTCCGCGATGACCCGGACCAGCGATCCCGATGCCGATACCGCCGCCGACAGCGTGGGCGACGGCGACGGCGAGACCATCGCCCCGAAGCCCTACGTCCTCACCGATGCCCCCGGCCCGCTCTCGCGCGAAGAACTCGTCGCGGTGGACACCTGGTGGCGGGCATCGAACTATCTCGCGGTCGGTCAGATCTATCTGATGAGCAATCCGCTGCTGCGCGAACCGCTGCGCCCGGAAGACATCAAACCGCGCCTGCTCGGCCATTTCGGGACCGTGCCCGGCCTGAATCTGGTGTGGGCGCACGCGAATCGGGTGATCCGCGCGCGCGGGCTGAACGCGGTGTACGTGGCGGGTCCCGGCCACGGCGGCCCCGGCCCGAACGCCTGCGCCTGGCTGGAGGGCGCCTACGCCGCGCTCTATCCCGACATCGCGCGCGACAGCCACGGCATGCGCAGGCTGTTCCACCAGTTCTCCTTCCCCGGCGGCGTGCCGAGCCACTGCGCGCCGGAGACCCCCGGCTCCTTCCACGAGGGCGGTGAACTCGGCTACAGCCTGCTGCACGCCTACGGCGCCGCGCTCGACCATCCCGATCTGACCGTCTTCTGCGTGATCGGCGACGGCGAGGCCGAGACCGGCCCGCTGGCGGGCAGCTGGCACGCGAACAAATTCCTCAACGCGGCCCGCGACGGCGCGGTGGTGCCGATCCTGGCGCTCAACGAGTACAAGATCGCCAATCCGACGATCCTCGCCCGCATCCCCACCGACGAACTGGTCGCGCTGCTGCGCGGCTACGGTTACGAACCGCTGATCGTCTCCGGCGACGACCCGGCCCCGGTGCACCAGGCGATGGCCGCCGCGATGGACACCTGCCTGGACCGCATCGCCGGATTCCAGCGCGCGGCCCGCGAGGACGGCGACACCGCCAGGCCGCGCTGGCCGATGATCGTGCTGCATACCCCGAAGGGCTGGACCTGTCCCCCGGTCGTCGACGGCCAGCAGGTCGAAGGCACCTTCCGCGCCCACCAGGTGCCCTTGCCCGCGGCCCGCACCAACCCGCAGCACCGACGGGTACTCGAACAGTGGCTGCGGTCCTATCGGCCCGAGGAACTGTTCGACGAGCACGGCGCCCCGGTCCCCGCCGTGCTCGGCCAGATCCCGGATCGGCCGATGAGCCTCAACCCGATCGCCAACGGCGGGCTGCTGGTCCACGACCTGGACCTGCCGGACTGGCGCGACTACGGCGTCGCCGTCGAGCAGCCGGGCTCGGGTCCGCACGAGGCGACCAGGGTGCTCGGCGGCTGGCTGCGCGACGTCACCGCGCGCAATCCGCACAATTTCCTCACTTTCGCCCCCGACGAACTGGCCAGCAACCGGCTACAGGACATTCTCGAGGTGACCGGGCGGGACTGGCAGGCCGAGATCGGTCGCTGGGACGTCGACCTGTCCCCGACCGGCCGTGCCGTGGAGGTGCTCTCCGAACACATGTGCCAGGGTCTGCTGGAGGGCTACCTGCTGACCGGCCGTCACGGGGTGTTCACCTGCTACGAGGCGTTCATCCACATCGTCGACGCCATGTTCAACCAGCACGCGAAATGGCTCGACGCCAGCCTGGCGGTGCCGTGGCGGCGCAAGATCCCCAGCCTGAACTACCTGCTCACCTCGCACGTGTGGCGGCAGGACCACAACGGATTCACCCACCAGGACCCGGGTTTCCTCGATGTCGTGGCGAACAAGAGTCCCGAGATCGTGCGGGTGTATCTGCCGCCGGACGCGAACACGCTGCTGTCCACCTACGACCACTGCTTGCGCTCACGGCACTACGCCAATGTGGTCGTCGCGGGCAAACAGCCGGGGCCGGACTGGCTTTCGGTGTCCCAGGCCGCGCTGCACTGCGCCCGCGGGGTCGGGATCTGGGAATTCGCCTGCCACAACGACGCACCAGGCACCACCCCCGACGTGGTGCTCGGCTGCGCGGGCGACATCCCCACCCTGGAAACCCTCGCCGCCGCGGCGATCCTGCGCGATCGCCTGCCCGACCTGCGGATCCGGGTGGTCAATGTGGTCGACCTGATGCGGCTGCTGCCCGCCGAGGAACACCCGCACGGCCTGTCCGACGCCGAGTTCGACGCGCTGTTCACCACCGACCGCCCGGTGATCTTCGCCTTCCACGGCTACCCCTGGCTGGTCCACCGGCTCACCTATCGCCGCACCAACCACGCCGAACTGCACGTGCGCGGATACAAGGAGAAGGGCACGACCACCACCCCCTTCGACATGGTGATGCTCAACGATCTCGACCGCTTCCACCTGGTGCTCGATGTGATCGATCGGGTCCCCGGCCTGCGCGGGCAGGCGGCGGGTCTGCGCCAGGAGATGGTCGACGCCCGGCTGATCGCCCGCCGCTGGACCAGGGAGCACGGCGAGGACATCCCGGTCGTCGCGAACTGGGTCTGGCCCGAGGCCGCGATCCCCACTGTGCCGTAACGCGGTTGCGGCGCGGGCCCGCGCTGCACGACGATGGAGTCGATGACCGAGCCCCGCCGCACCGACACCCTGCCCCGCGATCGTCGCGACCTCACCGGCCCCTTCGACGTGATCGGCGACGTGCACGGCTGCCGCGCCGAGCTGGAAACCCTGCTGGGCGAGCTCGGCTACACGATCGAGCGCGACGAGCGCGGCCGGGCGATCGGCGCCGCGCACCCGGACGCGCGCACGGTGGTCTTCGTCGGCGATCTCGTCGATCGCGGCCCCGACACCCCCGGCGTGCTGCGCCTGGCGATGGGCATGATCGCCGCGCGCACCGCGCTGTGCGTCACCGGCAACCACGAGTACAAACTGGTGCGCGCGCTGGACGGCCGCAATGTCCGCGTCGCCCACGGTCTCGAGCTCTCACTCGCCCAGCTGGCCGAGGAAGACGCCGAATTCCGGGGCGCCGCACACATTTTCCTGCGCGATCTCCCCAGTCACTATCTGCTCGACCGCGGCAAGCTGGTCGTCGCCCACGCCGGTCTGCCGGAGAGCCTGCACGGCAGCACCTCCGGCCGCGCCCGCTCGTTCGCCCTCTACGGCTCCCCCACCGGCGACTTCGACGAACACGGCCTACCCATCCGCTACGACTGGGCCCAGGACTACCACGGCGCCGCCACCGTCCTCTACGGCCACACCCCCGTCACCAAACTGACCTGGGTCAACAACACCCTCTGCCTGGACACCGGCGCCGTCTTCGGCGGCACCCTCTCCGCCCTGCGCTACCCCGAACTCACCACGATCTCCGTTCCCGCCGAGCAGATCTGGTGCGAACGAGCCGGCATCACCCCGGGAGCTAGCCCTCGCCACGGGCCTGTTTGATCTTGCGCCAGCCGCCGGCGCGATTGTCGGCGATGATCTGTTTCAGCATCTTGCCCAGAGCGCGTTCGTTGAGGGTCTGCCCCTCGTAGACGGCGACGGTGCGGGCGGTCTTGTTGTCGTGGCCGCCGGTGATGATGTTGTCCGGATCGGGGACGATGGCGCCGTCGTAGAGGAAGATGTTGACGTGTGTCTTGGCGGCCAGCAGGGCGCAGATATTGCCGTCGAGGACGAAATAGGGCTGCACGCGGCGCTTCACGGTTTCGACGACCTCGGGGTCGGCGGCGTGGACGAGTTCGCGGACCTGGCGGCAGATCGCCTGCTGCCAGGTGGGGAGCGCGTCGATGTAGGCGTCGACGCGGGGATCGGCGACATAGGTCACCGATCGATCGTGACACACCGGCGGGCCGGTACGCGGGCAGCGCGCCCGGCGGGATCGTCGCCGAATCGTCAACTCGACATCCCGGGCGAGCGGGCCGTCACCTGGCGAGACGGGCTTACCATCGCAGCGGACGACCCGACTCATTCCCGAGGAGAGGTTCATGCGCCGAACGTTGCTCGCTCTGTCCGTGCTCTGTCCGCTGGTCGGGGCGGGGCTGGCCGCCGCCGATCCGGCGCCGCCGGGCACCGGCACCGCCGGAACGCTGACCGTCCTGGCCTTCACCGGCCGCGACCCGATCCCCGTCAACCGCGCCGAGATCGCGGTGACCCGCTGTGGCGAGAGTCAGGTCGTCACGACCCTGACCAGCGGCGCCGACGGACGCGCGACCGCGGCCCTGCCCGACGGCTGCTACGAGGCGAAGGTGATCACCGTTCCCGGCGGATGCGCGCTGGCCGACACCGAACCGATGCGGCTGCACGTCGCCAGGGGCACCCAGGTGAGCACCGAGTTCCGGTTCCGCTGTGCCTGAGGCGTCAGCCGCGGACCGGGTGAACCGGTCGAGGTCGACCGCCTCGGCGCGAAAGTTCTTCGCGCCCACCGGTCATCGAGTCAGTCCTGCGGTCCACCGGCGACGTAGACGACCTGACCGGACACGAAGCCCGCGCCCTCGCTCACGAAGAACGACGCCGTGTTGGCGATGTCCTCGGGCTTGCCGACCCGGTTGACCGGGATCTGCGCGGCGGCGGCCTGCTTGAACGCCTCGAAGTCGACGCCGACCCGCGCGGCGGTCGCGGCGGTCATCTCGGTTTCGATGAAGCCGGGCGCGATCGCGTTGGCGGTGACGCCGAACTTGCCCAGCTCGAAGGCCAGGGTCTTGGTGAAGCCCTGCATGCCCGCCTTCGCGGCGGAGTAGTTGGCCTGGCCGCGGTTGCCGAGCGCGGAGGTGCTCGACAGGTTCACGATGCGACCGAACTTCGCGTCCACCATGTACTTCTGCACGGCCCTGGTCATCAGGAAGGCGCCGCGCAGGTGCACGTTCATGACGGTGTCCCAGTCGTCCACCGACATCTTGAACAGCAGGTTGTCGCGCAGCACGCCGGCGTTGTTGATCAGCACGGTCGGCGCGCCGAGCTCGGTGGCGATCCGCTCGACCGCCGCGGCGACGGCCGCTTCGTCGGCCACATCGGCGCCGACAGCGAGAGCGCTGCCCCCGGCCGCCTCGATGGCTGCGACGGTGTCCGCGCAGGCGGCGGCGTCGAGATCGAGCACGGCGACGGCGAATCCGTCGGCGGCGAGTTTGACGGCGACGGCGGCGCCGATACCGCGTGCGGCACCGGTGACGATCGCGACCCTGCGTTCCGTGGACATGTGCACTCCTACCGCGCTAGCACAACCGTGAGCTGGGCGAATGGTGATGGTCGGGGTGACAGGATTTGAACCTGCGACCCTCCGCTCCCAAAGCGGATGCGCTACCAAGCTGCGCTACACCCCGAGGCCTCGGGGCTGCGACGCCGTCGAGGGAATTCATGTTTGAGCGGGTGACGGGAATCGAACCCGCACCATCAGCTTGGAAGGCTGAGGTTCTACCATTGAACTACACCCGCAGGCATACGACATCGATGGGATCGCCACGATGTCGTGTGCGCCACGACTGTACCGAATACCGCGCGCCGAATGCCAATCCGCCCCCGGCGACCACGGCGACGCGCCCCGCCCGCGGTGCCGGCTCCCGCCGGCCCCGATGCCCGATTAGGGCCTAATGACCCTATCCAGGCGAACCCCTCCCGGCCACGATGGTTGATGCGCGCCAATGGGGACCGGCGCCTGCTCCACCGGGGGAATAAATAGGAGAATTTTCCTTAAAAACCTGGCACGTGGGCGGCGAGTAGGCCACCATGAAATGGCGCGTGACGGGCTCCTTGTCGGGGGGAGTCGTGGTCACTCGGCCACCTCGTCACGACTCGCCCCTGGGCCAGGAGGAACCGCATGGCATCGCAACGCCCACCACCTCGAGATGGGCTCTACGCTGCGTGTTTCGGCATTCCCAAAGTTTTTTCGGGAAGTGTGTAACGCCGGAGCGCCTGTAGCGATGTCATAGCCGATCGCCATTCGCGAGAGACCTGCAACGCGTTCTACAACGCGACTTTTCGGTCTCGGGTGGCTTGCTAGGATCCTTTTTGCCGGACGGGGGTATCTGGAAAGGGGGCGGTGTGCGTGTGCCGAACTCGGCGGACTCAACCGCGTAGCAGTGCGAACGATCGAGGTGGCAAGCTCGTCGCCACCGACCACCGGTGATGTCGATGACTGTCCACATCGAGCCACCGGTCGCCGCGATGGCCCGTGCCTGGGCCCGCGCGGTATGCGCCGAACCGGGATCGTCCACGGCGCCGCACCAGCTGGAGCCGGTGCTCGTCGAGATCGTCGAGCGGCTGCTGCAGCTGGCTCGGACCGAACCGTTCCCGGTGCCACAGGCGCGGATGCTCGGCGCCCGGCTGGCCGAGGCGCCCTTCGAACGAACCAGAATGCTGGCGCACGCCACCCGCTGGCTGCTCGGCTTCCCCTCCGGCGTGCCCGGCTCGCTGGTGGCCACTCGCTGGCCACTGGTCGCCAGTCAGGCCATCGACAGTTACGCGCAGGCGTTGCAGGAACGCGCGCTCGCGCAACAGGAACAGAACATCTCGGCGAAAGTATCGCTGCGCGTACAGGAGATCGCCGCGCTGCAGCACCGCTTGCGCCACGAAGCAACCCACGACGCGCTGACCGATCTGGCCAACCGCACGTTGCTGCAGGAACGGGTACGGGCCTTCGCGGCCGACCCGACCCGCGGCGTCGGTGTACTGGTGGTCGACCTGGACCGGTTCAAGCAGATCAACGACGGTTACGGGCACGCGATCGGCGACGAGGTCTTGGTCGAACTGGCCAACCGGCTGCGCGAGGTGTGCCCGCCCGAGACGGTGATCTGCCGGTACGGCGGTGACGAGTTCGTCGTCGCCGCCAACCCGCGGCGCGACACCCTCGGCGAGCTGGCGCACCGCGTGGTGGCGGCGCTGCGCGACCCGGTGTGGTCGAGCGCGGGGCCGGTACCGGTCTCGGCGAGCGTGGGCACGGCGTTCTGCGCGCCGGGAAAGACGTGCGATTTCACCGATCTGCTGCGTCGCGCCGACCGCGCGATGTATTCGGCGAAATCCGCGGGCGGGCGGCGTTTCGCGCTCGCCGAATCGGGCGACCCGGAACTGGGAACCGCGGTCGCGGGCTGAGTCGGATCGCGAAGCCTGCACTTCGCGTTCCGGCTCAACCCCTTTCGATGACAGCAGTCAGGCAGTGCGCTCGGATCCGGCTCGACGTATCGCGTCGAGCCGGATCAGCGGCAGTGCCGCGACTGCGAGGACCGCGCCGATCAGGCTGACCGAGGTGAGACCGCCGCCGTGCGTGAGAGCGACGGCCGCCAGCACCGGAGTGCCACTGATACCCAGCTGGAAGGCCGAGACCGTGGTGGCGCCGGCGAGCGTCGGGGCCTCGGCGGCGATGGTGAACACCCGGCCGTACAGCGCGGGGTTGAGGACGAACGCCGCGACGCCGAGCGCGAAGACCGCGGGCACCACCACCCACACCCGTTCCATCGCCGTCGCGAGCACCACCGACAGCAGCCCGATGGCGATCGTCCCGGCCAGCAGCGCGGTGTGCGGCCGCCGGTCGGCGATCCGGCCGCCGATGGACAGGCCGACGAACGCACCGATGCCGAACAGCGCGAGGACGGCCGGAATCCACACGGCCGCAACACCGGTGACCTCACCCAGCATGGCCGCCAGATAGTTGAACGTGATCATGTAGGCCGCGGTGCTCAGGATGGTGATCGCGTAGATCCCCCAGAGCGCGGGCCTGCGCATCACCGCCAGCTCGCGGCGCACCTGCGGCCTGGCCTCGGACTCCGTTGCGGCGGTGGGGATTCCGAGGAGACAGCCGACCAGCCCCGCGAGGGTCAGCAGCACGACGACGACAAATCCGCCGCGCCAGCCGAGGAAGTGGCTCAGCAACGTCCCCAGCGGACCACCGACCACCATGGCCACGCTGAGCCCGCTCACCACGACCGCGGACGCCCGCCCCACGCGGTCCGGGGTCACCAGGCGGACCGCTGTGACCGACGCGACGGCGAAGAACCCCGCGTAGGCGACACCGGCGACGACGCGCGAGATCAGCAGCACCCGATAGTCGCCGACCAGCCCGATCGCGATGCTCGCGGCGAACACCCCCTGGGTCACCAGCAGCGCCGAACGTCGCGGAAGCCGCAGGCCCAGCACCGCGCACGGCGGCCCACCGAAGACCACACCGAGCGCGAACGCGGTGATGAGGATGCCCGCGGACGAGAGCGGCACCCCCAGATCGAGGGCGACGTCGGGGAGCACCCCCGCGAGCAGGAACTCCGCGCTGCCCATCGCGAACAGGCTGAACCCCAGCAGATATACCCCGGTCGGCAGTCTGCCGCTCGTACGAGACATCGGGGCCGTGCCCGTTTCCATTGTTGAATCCATCTCGGATCACCTCCGCGACGAGCATCCCGACGATCTTGCGGGATCAGCAACGAACCTTGCCGATTCCGGGACGGATCGATTCCACTGGGCGGATGGAGGATCAGCCGACAGTCGGCGCGGTGATCGAACAGATCGGGCCGCGGTTGCGCCGGGCGCGGGAGAAGCGCGACGTCAGCCTGGCCGCGCTCGCGCGCGCCACCGGCGTCTCGACCAGCACGCTGTCGCGGCTGGAATCGGGGCACCGCAAGCCCAGTCTCGAACTGCTGCTGCCGATCACGGCGGCGCTGGGCATCGCGCTCGACGAGATCGTCGCGGCGCCACGCATCGTCGATCCCCGGGTGCCACAGGAGTCCACCGACAACGGCGGCCGGATGCTGATCCCGCTCTCGCGCCATCACGGGGAACCCCGCGCCTACAAGATGATCATCCCCGCCCGCGACGAGGAACCGTTCCCGCGCGCCCACGACGGCCACGAGTGGCTGTACGTGCTGCGCGGGCGGCTGCGGGTCCGGCTCGGTGACCACGATTTCGTCATGGGCGCGGGCGAGGCGGCCGAGTTCGACTGCCGGATCCCGCACTGGTTCGGCGCGGCGGGAGGCGGCAGCGTCGAGATCCTCAGTCTCTTCGGCGCGCACGGTGAGCGCATCCACGTCAGGGCGAGTACGCCCGGCGGGCTCAGCGCGGTTGACAGGTCGGGCACCAGAAGAGGTTTCGCCCCTCCATGACGCCGTGCGCGATCGGGGTCGCGCACACCCGGCAGGGTTCGCCCTGGCGGCGGTAGACGTAGGTGCGCGGCCGGTCCTTGGCGTAGGACGGTGCGCCGGTGTCGTGTTCGGGCCGGACGACGTGCATGCGGCCGGTGGCCACGCCGACCGGCATCAGGTCGACGAGATCGGCCCACAGCGCGTCCCATTCGGCGGCGCTCATCGAGGTGCCGGGCCGGAACGGCGAGATGCCGTGCCGGAACAGCACTTCCGCGCGGTAGACATTGCCGACGCCGGCGATCAGCGCCTGATCCATCAGCAGCGCGCCGATCGCCCGGCGGGAGCGCCGGATGCGCGCGCCAGCGCGTTCGTGATCGGCGTCGGGCCGCAGCGGATCGGCGCCGAGGCGCGCGGTCAGCGCGTCGACCTCGGGCGGCAGCAGCACCTCGCACGCGGTCGGCCCGCGCAGATCCGTGCCGAAATCCGTGGCGGCCCCGAGCATCCGCATCCGCACCTGCCCGACCGGCGCCGCCATCGGCAGTTCGGCCTCGCTGAAGGTGCCGTACAGCCCGAGGTGCACATGCACCGTCAGCCCGGACGTGTAGTGGTGCAGCAGGTGCTTGCCGATGGCCTCGGCCGAGGCCAGCACCTGGCCGTCGACCATCGCCGCGCCCTCGGCGAACCGCCCCTGCGGACTCGAAACCCGCACGGCTCCACCGGAGAACCGCTCCTGATGCAGGCGGGCGATGCTATGAAGGGTGTGCCCCTCAGGCAAGAAACACACCTTCCTCGATCTCAACTCACGGACTGGTCTCGCAAGCACAGGGGTAACTCACCCGGTAGCGGGCTGCCTCGACCGCCGAACCACCCCGCACCCAGGTCTGGCCAAGAGTTGCGGGGAGGCGGGGAGCTCTCAGTACGCGGGGACCGCCGGGGCTTCGCCGGACTTCTCGTAGTCGGCGAGGATGTCGATGCGGCGCTGGTGGCGCGGCTCTTCCGACCACGCCTGGGCGAGGAACGCGTCGACGATGGCGAGCGCTTCGGCGGTGGTGTGCATGCGGCCGCCGATGCCGATCAGCTGGGCGTTGTTGTGTTCGCGGGCCAGCTTGGCGGTTTCGACGCTCCAGGCCAGGGCGCAGCGGGCGCCGGGGACCTTGTTGGCGGCGATCTGCTCGCCGTTGCCGCTGCCACCGAAGACCAGGCCGAGCGAGCCCGGGTCGGCGACGGTGCGGCGGGCCGCCTCGATGCAGAAAGCGGGGTAGTCGTCGAGGGCGTCGTACTCGAGAGCACCACAGTCGACGACGTCGTGTCCGGCCTCCTGCAGATGAGCCTTGACATGATTCTTCAGTTCGAAACCGGCATGGTCGGCACCCAGGTAAACGCGCATGGCTGCGATTGTGTCAGGCCCGCTTAGAGTCGTTTCATGCACCCGCACGAACCGCTTCAACCGCCTTCGGCAGGTCCCCCACCGGGGTATTCCGGCCCACCTGCCGGGTCGGCACCGTCGCTGGACAAGGGCACCGGCGACATCCCCGCCCCGCTCCCACACCTCGGGTCCACGTCCTCTTCTTGGACCCAGCAAGTCCCGCCGACCAGCGGTTTCCCGGCCCAGCTGACCGCGCACGTACCCCAGTACCCGGGCCCGTATCCCCCGGTGCCGCACGCCGGTTACCACTCGCCCGGCGGCCCGCCGATCCCACCGCAGCATCAGCCGCGCGGGCTGTCACCGTTCGGGATGCCCGCCCGCCACTCGTGGGAAATCCCGCTGCTGGTGGTGGTCATCATGGTCACGACGGTGGCGTATCTGCTCGTCGCGCTGATCCTGCTGGTCGAGCTGTTCGCCGAGCCGGTGCTCGACGACAAGGGCCAGCCGGTCGACACCGGTTCGATCCTGACCAGTCCGTACGTGCTGCTGTTGATGTTCGCGCCGGTGCTGCTGTGGATGGGCCGTGGCCTCAACTACGCGACCCAGCGGATCAACGGCGTGAAGATGTCGCCGACGCAGTTCCCCGAGGGCTACCGGATGGTGCAGGAGGCGGCGGCGCGCTTCGGGATGAGCAAGGTGCCCGACGCCTACGTCGTGCTGGGCAACGGCCAGATCAACGCGTTCGCCTCCGGGCACGGATTCCGCCGGTTCGTCGTGGTCTACAGCGACCTGTTCGAAATCGGCGGCGCCGCCCGCGATCCCGACGCGCTGGCCTTCATCATCGGCCACGAGGTGGGTCATATCGCCGCGGGGCATGTGTCCTATTGGCGTCAGGTCGGCATGTTCGTCGCGCCGTGGCTGCCGATCCTGGGGGCCTCGCTGATCCGGGCGCAGGAGTACACCGCGGACAATCACGGGTTCTGCAACCGGTATCAGGGCGCGCCCGGCGCGATGGGAACGCTGGCCGCGGGCAAGTACCTCAACGCCCAGGTCGGTTTCGACGAAATGGCCGATCGAGCGGCGATCGAGAAGGACGGTTTCGTCTGGCTGGTCAACGCGATGTCCAGCCATCCGGTCCTCACCTGGCGGATGTGGGCGCTGCGCGACCGCAGCAGGCACGGTCCGATGTTCCTGCGTCCGCGCGCACCCCAGCCGGGCGCGATCCCACCGCCGGGCGGCTATCCGCCGATCACCGCGCACCGAGCGCTCCCGCCGCAGCCGGTGTGATCGGCAGCGGGGTGCCGGACCGACGGGTCCGGCACCCCCGATCGGCGCTCAGTCGAAGACCGGGTCCTCGGTGCGGGTGCGCTTGAGCTCGAAGAAGTGCGGGTACGAGGCCAGCGCGACCACGCCGTCCCACACCCGGCCCGCGTCCTCGCCGCGCGGAATGCGCGAGAGCACGGGACCGAAGAACGCGATGCCGTTGACGTGGATGGTCGGCGTGCCCACATCGGGGCCCACCTTGTCCATGCCCGCGTGATGGCTCGTGCGCAGCGCCTCGTCGAACGCGGTGCCGGTCGCCGCCTCGGCGAGCTCGGCGGGCAGTTCCAGCTCGGCCAGCGCGTCGGCGACGACCGCGGCCAGGCTCTCGGCGACGGAGTCGCGCTGGTACTCGTCCTTGCGCTCGTGGATGCGGGTGCCCAGCGCGGTGTAGAGCGGCAGCAGGATCTCGTCACCGGACTTCTCGGCGGCGGCCATGACGACCCGGACCGGTCCCCAGCCCGCGGCCATCAGGTCGACGTAGCGCTCGGGCAGGTCGTCCTTGCCCTCGTTGAGCACCGACAGACTCATCACGTGGAAGCGCGCTTCGATATCGCGCACCTTCTCCACTTCGAGGATCCAGCGGGACGTGATCCAGCACCAGGGGCACAGCGGATCGAACCAGAAATCGACGACGTCCTTCGTGGCCTGATCGCTCACGATTTTCCTCTCGGGTCAGCACGGCGGGGCGAGACGCCCACCGGTTGGTGCAACCCCGCGACGACCGGAATCGTTCCCGTGCGGCAGCTCGCGCACTAGGCTCGAGGCGAGGGAGTCCGGTCGTCCGCGAGAAGGAGTCCGTTCATGAGCTCGAATCAGCATTTCGTCGTGATCGGCGGCGGACTCGGTGCAGCCAAGCTGGCCGAGGCTCTGCGCGCCAACGACTTCGACGGCCGGGTGACGGTGCTGGCCGCCGAGGAGGAGCTGCCCTACGAGCGGCCGCCCCTGTCCAAACAGCATCTGGCCGGCACCCAGCAGCTGCCCGATTTCACCGTCGACCAGGGATCCTGGTACCGCGATCACCACATCGACCTGCGGCTGGGCACCACCGCGACGGCCTTCGATCCGGCCGCCCACACCGTGACGCTGCCCGACGGTTCCACGCTGACCTACGACAAGCTGGCCCTGGCCACCGGTTCGCGCCCACGCACGCTGCCCATTCCGGGCGCCGCCGCGCCGAACGTGTACACGCTGCGCACGATCGGCGATTCGGATGTGCTCGCCGAGATCCTGCGCTCGAACCGCAAGCTGGTGATCATCGGCGCGGGGTGGATCGGGCTCGAGGTCGCCGCGCAGGCGCGCGCCAGACAGGTCGACGTCACCGTGCTCGAGGCGGCCGAGCTGCCGCTGATCGGCGCGCTCGGTCCGGAGATGGGCGCGTTCTACGCCGAGCTGCATCGCTCGCACGGCGTCGACCTGCGGACCGGCACCGAGGTCGACATGATCCTGACCGAGGACGGCATCGCGACCGGCGTGCAGCTGGGCGACGGCACCGTGGTGCCCGCGCAGGCGGTGCTGGTCGCGGTGGGCGCGGCACCCAATATCGAGGGCGCCCTGGCGGCCGGGCTCACGACGAACGGCGGCGTGGTGGTCGACGCGGCGCTGCGCACCAGCGACCCCGACGTGGTCGCGGTCGGCGACATCGCCGAGCAGCAGCATCCGGTGCTGAACCGGCCGGTACGGGTCGAGCACTGGGCCACCGCGCTGAATCAGCCCGCCGTGGCGGCGCTGACCATGCTGGGCAAACCCGCCTCCTACGACCGGCTCCCGTACTTCTTCAGCGATCAGTACGACATCGGCATGGAGTACACCGGCTATGTCGGCCGCGGCGACGATGTGCGCGTAGTGGTGCGCGGCGACCAGGCCGAACGTGAGTTCGTGGCGTTCTGGCTGGATCCGCAGAACCGGGTCAGGGCGGGCATGAACGTCAATGTCTGGGACGTGACCGAGCGGATCAAGCAGCTGATCCTGACCGGCGAGCCGGTCGACCCGGAGCGGCTGGCCGATCCCGATATCCCGTTGTGAGTCAGTTCACACCGACTGGCGGAGCCGAGGTGTCGAACGGCGCGCGCCCGCTCCGACCATGTCTCGAGCGCGCCCGCAGGGCGCCCCCGACACCAGGAGCGATGCGATGAAGTACATGCTGGTCAAGACCTACGCCGACGCCGCCTACTGCGACACCCCGATACCCGAATGGGCACCCGAGGACATCGCCGCCCACATCGATTTCCAGCGGGTACTGGGTGAACAGCTGGCCGCCGCGGGCGAGCTCGTCGACGCCCAGGGCCTGGCCGGGCCGGATCAGGCGCTGATCGTGGTCTCCGACGGCCGCTCGGCGCCGGTGGTCACCGACGGCCCGTTCCCGGAGACCAAGGAGTTCCTGGCCGGCTACTGGATCGTCGACGTCGATTCGCGCGAACGCGCCATCGAGATCGCCGCGCAGGCCTCGGCCGCGCCCGGACCCGGCGGCAAGCCGATCGGCGAGCACATCGAGGTGCGCCAGGTCATGAGCGCGCCCGCCGAGTGAGCACGACCCCACGCACCGAGGACCTGCTGCGCGAACTCGCCCCGCAGGTCCTCGGTGTTCTCGTGCGCCGGTTCGGCGATTTCGACCTGGCCGAGGACGCCGTGCAGGACGCGCTGCTGGCCGCCGCGACCCAGTGGCGCACCGACGGGCTGCCGGAGCACCCGCGCGGGTGGCTGATCCAGGTCGCCCAGCGCCGGATGGCCGACGCGGTGCGCGCCGAGGTCGCGCGTCGGCGCAGGGAGACCACGGTGTTCGTGCGCGAGGTGCCCGTCGAGGCGACCGGCCGCGACGACACCCTGGACATGTACTTCCTGTGCTGCCACCCCGAGCTGCCGCCCGCGGGCGCGATCGCACTGACGCTGCGCGCCGTCGGCGGCCTGAGCACCGCCGAGATCGCCGCCGCCTTCCTGGTCCCGGAAGCGACCATGGCGCAACGCATCTCCCGCGCGAAGAAACGCCTGGCCGAATCGGAACGCCCGTTCGCCGACGGCGCGCAGGACAGCGCGCGGCTGAGTGCGGTCCTGCGGGTGCTGTACGTGATCTTCACCGAGGGACACACCAGCAGTGCCGGGGCCGGGTTGCGCCGCGGCGACCTGTCCGCCGAGGCGATCCGGCTGACCCGCGCGCTGCGCGCCCTACTGCCCGAGAACACCGAGGTCACCAGCCTGCTCGCGTTGATGCTGCTCACCGATGCCCGCCGGGCCACCCGCTCGGGTCCGCACGGCGAACTGGTCCCGCTACACGAACAGGACCGCGGCCGCTGGGATCGCGCGCAGATCACCGAGGGCCTGCGCCTGCTCACCGCGACCATGCCCGCCGGGCTGACCGGGAACTACCAGCTCCAAGCCGCGATCGCGGGCTTGCACGCCCAGGCCGCGCGCGTGGAGGACACCGACTGGGCGCGGATCCTGGTGCTCTACACCATGATCGAGCGGTCGAACCCGAACCCGATGGTCACCCTGAACCGGGCCGTGGCGACCGCCATGGTGCACGGCCCGGCCGCCGGGCTCGCCGTCGCCGACGCGGTGGCCGAGCCGCTGGCCCGCTCCCACCGGCTCGCCGCGGTGCGCGGGCACCTGCACGAGATGGCGGGCGAGGACGCCGCCGCCGTCGCGCAGTATCAGCTGGCCGCGACACAGACGGCGAGCGTGCCGGAGCGCGACTACCTGCTGCTGCGCGCCGCCCGCGTGCGTTCGGGTGCCGCCGGATCGGTGGTTTCGCGTCAACGGCCCGAGGAGGCCACGCCGGCCCACTGAGCGTGGGGAGCAGCTGGACGACGCGGGAGGCTCGGCGGGCCGAGGCCGGCTCAGCCTGGGTGTTCGAGGTTGGCGATCATGCGCGCGAGAGTGTCGGTGAGCGTGGCGAATTCGGCCTCGGTGATTCCCTCGGCCAGTTGCCGCCGGAGGGTGCCCACCGATCGAGCGGCGGACTCGTGCGCCGCCCGACCCGCATCGGTGGCCGCCCACCGTCCATCGGCGGCGCGGATGACCCACCCCCGCACGACCAGGGCGGCGGTGACATCGGCGATCGACGCACCGTCGGACTCCCAGAACGGTTGCAGCGCGTCGACCAGATCGGCGCCGGGGTCCCGGACGATCGTGTTGAGCGTCTGCCACTCGCGGCGCGACATCCCCACGCTCGCGACCGCCTGGTCGAAGGTCGCTTCGATGAGCTGGTCCAGGCGCTTGACCTGATAGCCGACCAATCTGCGCTCGGTCATCGTCCGCCCTTTCATGACTATCAACAACTACATGTCATATTGCATGTATATGTACGACGGTAACATGAGCTCGTGGACGAGGTCGAGCGGATCGAACGGGCGATGATCGCCATCCGGCGGCGCCAGACCCGGCGCACCCTGGCGGTGGACGCACCGAGCGGCCAGGCCTTCGACGTGCTCGACGTCGTCGAGGACGCGATCGAGCCGACCGTGTCCACGGTGGCCGCCGCCCTCGCCGTCGACCAACCGCGTGCCAGCAAGCTCGTCGCCGCCGCCGTGACCGCGGGCTATCTGCGCCGCGTCGCCGACCAGTCCGACGGTAGACGCTCGCTGCTGGTGCTCACCGAGCCCGGCCGGGACCTGCTCGACCGCGCGCACGAGCGCCGCCGCGGCGCCTTCGACCGCGCGATGACCGGGTGGCCGGACGCCGACCGCGTCGAGTTCGCCCGCCTGCTCGGCCGGTTCGTCGACGGCCTCGACTGACCCCGCTCCTGGCAGACTCTCCCTCGTGACGGAGGTATTCAGCGCGGGTGTCCTGGTCTATCGCCGCGGCGAGGCCGGGATCGAGGTTCTGCTCGGGCATATGGGCGGCCCGCTGTGGGCGAAGAAGGACGCTTCGGCCTGGTCGATTCCCAAGGGCGAGTACGAGCCCGAGGAGGAATCGGCGCGCGGCCGCGGCCAGGGAATTCACCGAGGAGCTCGGCCTGCCGGTGCCCGAGGGCGAGTGGACCGCACTCGGGGATGTGCGGTACGGCAGCGGGAACCGGCGCAAGACCGTCACCGTGTGGGCCGTCGAGGGCGATCTCGATCCGGCCGAGGTGGTCCCGGGAACATTCGAGATGGAGTGGCCGCCCCGCTCCGGCCGCAGGAGCGAGTTCCCCGAGATCGACCGCGCGGCCTGGTTCGATCCGGCCACCGCGCTGGACAAACTCGGAAAAGGCCAGCGCCCCTTCCTCACCCGCCTGACCGAGCTGCTCGGCTGATCTCGGGCACCCCAGACCTTCACGGAAGCCGAGTAGATTCGCGGTCATGCCCAGCGACTTGCAGCTGAAGATCATGAACGCCGGTCACCGTGCCCTGCTCACGCTCACCGGCGGCCGGATCGGCAACCGCATCTTCGGGATGCCGTCCCTCGAACTGACCACGATCGGCCGCAAATCCGGCACGCCGCGCAAGGTGATGCTGACCGCGCCGATCGTCGACGGCGACACCATCGTCGTCGTCGCCTCCCGCGGCGGCGATCCGACCCACCCGGCCTGGTACCTCAACCTGCGCGACAACCCGGACGTCGAGGTGTCGCTGCAGACCGGTCCGGCCCGTCCGATGACGGCCCACATCGCCACGCCCGAGGAACGGGCGAAGCTGTGGCCCCGGGTCGTCGCGGGCTACCGGGGCTACGGCGACTACCAGACCAAGACCGACCGGGAGATCCCGCTGGTCCTGCTGACGCCGCGCGCCTGATCAGACCAGCGCGGCCCGGAACTCCGTCGGGCTGCTGCCGCGCGAGCGCTTGAACGCGGCACTGAAACCGAAGGCGTCGGAGTAGCCGACGCTGGTCGCGACCTGGGCGACGCTGCGCGCGGGATCGGCGAGCAGTTCCTCGGCCTCGGCCATCCGCCATTCGGTCAGATACGTCAGCGGCGGTTCACCGATCACCTCGGTGAACCGCTTCGCGAACAACGCCCGGGACACCGCGGCCTCGGCGGCCAGGCTCGCGACCGTCCAGCGCTGGAACGGTTTCGCGTGGATGGCTTCCAGCGCCGGGCCGACCACCGGGTCGGCCATCCCGCGATACCAGGCGGGCGCGCAGTGCTGCTGCTCGGCGAGCCAGGTGCGCAGGTTGCAGACCAGCGCCCAGTCCAGCAGGCGGTCCATCATGGCCTGCGAGCCCGCACTGTGCCGGACCGCTTCGGCGGCGGATTCCTCGAGCCAGGTGCACACATCACTGTCGGCGGCGACCACCATCACCGGCGGCAGGGCGCGCAGCAGCCGTTCGTGTCGCCTGCCCGAGGCGCGATAGGCCCCGACGATCATCGAGGTCTCTTCCGGGGCACCGGTTTCGGAGATCTCCTCGATCAATTCCGGTGTAGCACAGCTCAGGTCGGCCGGACCGAAGCCGTTCGGGACGAAACACGACAGTTCGTACTCCACCGGCGGCCGATCGGCGACGGTGTCGATGTCGGTGAGCCGGAACGGTTCTCCGGCCTGGACCACCGCGGTATCCCCCGGGCCGAGCCGGGTGCGCGAACCGTCGGCGAGCACCAGGGTGCCGCCGCCGCGCAGGACACAGACCATGACCAGCGGCGCCCGATCGGCGAAGTGGATCGTCCAGGGCGCGCGCAGGACGGCGTGGGCGAGGACCGAGCCGTCGGCACGGATGCCACTCAGCAGTGAACTCAACGGATCCATGCCACCAGCGTAGACGAACTCCTATCAACCCGAGATGATCACCCATAGATCGTCCAGGCAAATCGCGGTTGACTCGAAGGCACGGGGCGCATCGCCCCACCGCCACGATCGAACAGGGAGCCCACCGTGTCGCAGTCCCCCGCCATCGCCACCGAGCCGCAGTCGACCGAATCCGGCACTCGCCGTGCGCTTGTCGTGCTCTCGCACCATCGCCGCGACTCACTGACCGCGCACATCGCCGACCTGTCCGTCGCCCGGCTCGTCGCCGGTGGCTACGAGGTCGACCTGCTCGACCTGCACGCCGAGGGTTTCGACCCGCGGATGACCGTCGCCGACCAGCCCGATTGGGGCCATCGGGACAAGGAGTACTCCGCCGAGGCCGAGGCCCACATGCGGCGGCTGCTCGCCGCCGACGTGGTCGTGGTGGTGTTCCCGGTCTACTGGCAGAGCCCGCCCGCGATCCTCAAGGGCTGGATCGATCGCGTCTGGAACTACGGTTTCGCCTACGGCCGCAGCAAGCCCCGGCTGGCGGGCAAGCGCATCCTGTGGATCGGCCTGGCCGGCGCCACCGCCGACGACGCGATCATCCCGGGCATGCAGTCGGTGCTCGAGGGCCTGCTCAGCGAAGGCCTGGCCTACTACAGCGGCTTCGCCGACTCGCGGGTGCGCCTGCTGCCCGACGCCGAGGAGCAGCCGCAGTCGCTCGACGCCGAGGGCAATCTGCTGATCGGCGAGGCGATCAGCGGCGACGCGCGCACCGCACACTACGCGGCGTTCGATGCCACGGCCGTGGGCTTCGTCGACGAGTTCCTGGCCGCCGAACTGGTCGATGCCTGAGCGCGGGCACCCGCGCGGTGGCCGTTGACGCCATCGCGCGGGAGAGCCAGGCAACCCGGACCGGCCACCGTGTGTGGCCGGTCCGGTCAGATGCCGGGCATGGTCCGCAGCAGGACCCCGAAGAGCTCGCTGGGGTTGCCGGAGTCGGCGGCCGCCTTGTCGATGGTGCCCAGCGCGCTCGCGGTGAAGTCGGCGCTCTGCTCCGGCACATAGCTGTCCGGGTCGTCGATTCCGGGCGCATACTGCGCGAACATCGTCGTCATCGCCTGGAGGAAGGGGGCCATCAGGGTGGCCAGGTGCGCTGCGGAGCCCCCGGCGGTGCGCACCATCTTGCCCCCCTGCTGGAAGCCGGCGAACATCGAGTACATGCCGCCGAGGATGGCCAGGTCGTACATCGCCGCGGCACCGAAATCCGCGCCGACGAACTCGGCGCGACCGAACAGTTCCAGCACCGGCCGGAAACGCTCGAACGCCGCGGTGCCGCCGCTGTAGAGCACGAATGCCGCGGGCCCGCCGATCATCGACGGCACGGCCATGATGCCGCCGTCGATCAGGTCGACGCCCTTGTCCTGGGCCCACACGCCCAGCGAGCGCGCCTGTTCCGGCGAGGTGGTGGTCAGGTTCACCACGGTCCGGCCGCGCAGCCGGTCCGCGGCGGGCTCGAGGTGCTCGCGCACCGCCGCGTCGTCGAGCACGCACAGGATCACCAGATCGGCCGCCGCCAGCGCTTCGGCGGAGGTCACCGCGAGCACCGCGCCCTCGGCCACGAGCGGCTGCGCCCGTGCCGCGGTGCGATTCCACACCGTCACCTGGTGACCGCCCGCCAGCAGTGCCCGCGCCAGCGCGGTGCCCATCGCGCCGAGACCGACCACCGAAACCCGTTGTGCCGTCGCCGAGTTGGTCATTGTTCCCCTTGGTTCGAAGCCCTCGTCGCCGGTCGGCAACGCCCTCCTAGATTCGCCGGTAGCGCTACACTGCACAAGTACCGACTATCAAGTCCAATACTCACCAAAAAGTAAGTAAGGCGAACATGAAACAGCGAGAGCGTCCGTACTCGTGCGGTATCGATGCCGCGCTCGATGTCGTCGGCGGCAAGTGGAAGGCGCTGATCCTGTGGGCGCTGTCCACCGGCACCCAGCGCTTCGGCGATCTGAAGCGACTGGTGCCGGGCGTCACCGAGAAGATGCTGATCCAGCAGCTGCGCGAACTCGAGCACGACGGCATCGTCCATCGCGAGGTCTACGCGCAGGTGCCCCCGAAGGTCGAGTACTCACTCACCGACCTGGGGGTCTCCCTGAACGCGGCGCTGGAAACGCTCGGCCGATGGGGCACCACTCATATGGACCACATCTGCGAGGTCAAAGGCATTGCCGCACCGAGGCGGGCTAGTTCCAGGTCCGGCCGGTGATGCGCTCGTAAGCCTCTTCGTACTTGCGCCGGGTCGCCTCGACCACATCGGCGGGGATCTCCGGGCCGGGGTACTCCTTGTTCCAGCCGGTGGAGGTCGACCAGTCGCGCACGAACTGCTTGTCGAAGGAGCGCTGGGCGCGGCCCGGCTCCCACTCGTCGGCCGGCCAGAAGCGGGAGGAGTCGGAGGTGAGCACCTCGTCGCCGAGGGTGAGAACGTCACCGTCCCAGCCGAATTCGACCTTGGTGTCGGCGACGATCACGCCGGCCTTCGCCGCGTGCTCGGCACCGCGCGAGTAGATCTCGAGGGTGAGATCGCGCAGCTGCTCGGCGACCTCGCGGCCCTCCTGGTTCACCACATCGGCGAAGCTGATCGCCTCGTCGTGGCCCTCGGCCGCCTTGGTCGACGGAGTGAAGATCGGCTCGGGCAGCTTGTCGCCGTCGCGCAGCCCCGGCGGCAGCGCGATGCCCGAAACGGTTCCCGACTGCTGGTACTCCTTGAGTCCCGACCCGGTCAGGTAGCCGCGCGCGATGCATTCGACCTGCACCATCTTCAGCGGCTTGACCCGGATGCCGCGCCCGGCGAACTCGGCGGGCACGTCGGTGGCCGAGACCACGTGGTTGGGGATGCCGGTGAAGTACTCGAACCACCAGTTCGACAGCTGCGTCAGCAGCGCGCCCTTCTCCGGGATCGGGGTCGGCAGTACGACGTCGTAGACCGAGACGCGGTCCGAGGCGACGAGCAGCAGGGTGTCGCCGTCCTCGTAGAGGTCACGAACTTTCCCCGCGTGCACATGCTTCAACGTCGAGCCTCCGAATCCTGGGTGGGCATACATCCTCGGTATGCAAGGACTGTACCGGCCACCCCTGGTACCGAATCCGACCTGGTCACCACGACGCGAGGGCGGTCACATTCCGGTGCGGCGGGCTCTCGCCCAGGCCACGGGTCCGCCGCGGTGGCGGTCGCGGGCGGGTGCCCAGCCTGGCCGCAGCTGCGCCGCGAGAGCGGTCGCCGGTGCGCATCCGTTCCGGCCGCAGTCCGTCGGGGTTGCCGGTCAGGCAGTCGCGCGCTCGCCATCGGCGACGCGGAACGTGCGGCGGTACGCCAGCGGGGCGACGCCGACGGCGACCTGGAAGTGCTGGCGTAGCGAGGTGCCCGTCGCGAAGCCGACGCGGCTTGCGATCTGCTCGACCGACAGATCGCTGGCCTCGAGCAGGTGCCTGGCCCTGGCCACGCGTTGCTGGATAAGCCAGCGTCCCGGACTGATCCCCACTTCGTCGACGAAGCGGCGCGCGAAGGTGCGCCGGCTCATTCGCGCGTGCCCGGCCAGTTCCGCCATGGTCAGCGGAAGCTCGAGGTGTTCGAGCACCCAGTGCCTGGTCGCGGCGGTGCTCGCCATCGCGGGGTCGGGGACGGGCTGGTCGATGTACTGCGCCTGGCCGCCCTCGCGCCACGGCGGCACCACGCAGCGGCGCGCCGCGTGGTTGGCCACCGCGCTGCCGTGGTCGGCGCGCACGATGTGCAGGCACAGGTCGACGCCGGAGGCCGCGCCCGCCGAGGTCAGGACGTCGCCGTCGTCGACGAACAGGACGTCCGGGTCGAGTCGCACCCGTGGGAAGTGCCTGCGGAACGAGTCGGCCATGCGCCAGTGTGTGGTCGCCGGCCGCCCGTCCAGCAGACCCGCCGCGGCCAGGACGAACGCTCCGGTGCAGATCGACACGATCCGGGCGCCGGGCCGGATCCCCGCCAGCGCGCCCAGAGTCACCGTGCCGAGCCCGGCGAGCGCCTCGGTGATATCGGCGGCGGGAATCACCACCGTGTCGGCGGTCGCCAGCAGTTCGGGCCCGTGTTCGACGGCGATCCGGAAGTCGGCGCAGGTCCGCACCGGCAACCCGTCGGCGGAGCAGGTGAGTACCTCGTAGCGGTCGTCGAGGGTGCCGAAGATCCGCTGGGGCGTACCGAGTTCGAACGGGTAGACGCCGTCGAGCGCCAGGACCACCACGCGATGCATGGCAAGATTCTATCGGAGGATGACTATCTTGCCATTTTCTCCTCGGCCCGCACCCGGCACCGTTGACCCCATGACCGACACCATGCGCGCCATCAGTCAGGACACCCTCGGCGGACCCGAGGTCCTGCGCGAGATCGAACTCCCCCGCCCCACCCCCGGCCCGAGCCAGCTGCTCGTCCGGGTGCACGCGGCCGGGCTCAACCCGACCGACTGGAAGCATCGCGCGATCCCCGGATTGTTCCTGCCCGCACCGCCTTTCGTCCTCGGCTGGGACGTCTCCGGTGTGGTCGAGGCCGTCGGTTTCGGTGTCACCCTGTTCGAGCCCGGCGACGAGGTGTTCGGCATGCTGCCCTACCCGCACGGGCACGGTTCGCTGGCCGAGTACGTCGTCGGGCCCGCGCGCGCCTTCGCCCGCAAGCCCGCCGCGGTCGATCACATCGTGGCCGGGGCGACCCCGCTCGCCGCGCTCACCGCGTACCAGGCGCTGGTCGACACCGCGAACATCCAGGCGGGCCAGCGGGTGCTGATCCACGCGGCCGCGGGCGGAGTGGGGCATCTCGCGGTGCAGATCGCGAAGTCGCGGGGCGCGTATGTGATCGGGACGGCGAGCTCGGCCAAGCACGAGCACCTGCGCGCACTCGGGGCCGACGAGCTGATCGACTATCGGGAGGTCGATGTCGCGGAGGTCGTGCGCGACATCGACGTGGTGCTCGACACCCTCGGCGAGGAGAACTCCCGCCGGTCGCTGCCCATGCTGCGGCCCGGCGGCCTGCTCGTCACCCTCCGGCCGGGCCAGGGCGACCTGCGCTCGGCGGCCGCCGAGCGGGGCGTCCGGTTCGCCGCACTGCTCGTCGAGGCCGATCACGCGGGCATGAACGCGGTCGCCGACCTGCTCGCCGCCGGTACGGTGCGGCCGACGATCGCCGGGGTGTTCCCGCTGGCCGAGGCGGCGAAGGCGCACGCGCTCGGTGAGACGGATCGCACGCTCGGGAAACTCGTGGTCACGGTGCGCTGACCGGGCCTGCGCCGCCGGTGCGCGCGGGTGGCGGCGGATCGGCGGAAACTCGTGAGCGGCGCTGCACGGCAAGTGGCATTGTGGACGCTGATGTGCGCACCGGTGCGAACCGGAACGCTCGACCGTGCCGTGTTCGTCGACGACGAAGGAGATCTATGTCCGCCCCGAATCTCACCCGCGACCAGGCGGTCGAACGCGCCGCGACGGTGGCCGTGCAGAACTACCGGATCGAACTCGACCTCACCGACCAGCCGCGAGGCGCGGGTTCGGCAGTGTCGGACACCTTCGGTTCGACGACCACCGTCACCTTCACCGCCACCCCCGGCGCGAGCACCTTCATCGACCTGGTGGCCGCGCGGGTGCGCTCGGCCGTGCTCAACGGCACCCCGCTGGACGTGAGCGGCTACGACGAGTCGACCGGGATCACGCTGCCCGAGCTGGCCGCGACCAACGAGCTCGTCGTCGAGGCCGACTGCGAGTACTCACACACCGGCGAGGGCCTGCACCGCTTCGTCGACCCGGCCGACGACAACGTCTACCTGTACTCGCAATTCGAGACCGCCGACGCCAAGCGGATGTTCGCCTGCTTCGACCAGCCCGACCTCAAGGCCACCTTCGACATCGTCGCCACCGCGCCCGATGACTGGCGAGTGGTCTCCAACGGCGCGACCGCCGAGGAGCACAAGGTCGGCGCGGTCGTGCGCCACACCTTCGCGACCACGCCGAAGATGAGCACCTACCTGGTCGCCATGATCGCCGGCCCGTACGCGACGTGGACCGACTCGTTCACCGACGGCCACGGCGAGATCCCGCTCGGCCTGTTCTGCCGCGCCTCGCTGGCCGAGCACATGGACGCCGAGCGCCTGTTCACCGAGACCAAGCAGGGTTTCGCCTTCTACCACGACAACTTCGGCGTGCCGTACGCCTTCGGCAAGTACGACCAGCTGTTCGTGCCGGAGTTCAACGCGGGCGCGATGGAGAACGCGGGCGCGGTCACCTTCCTCGAGGACTACGTCTTCCGGTCCAAGGTGACGCGGGCGTCCTACGAGCGCCGCGCCGAGACCGTGCTGCACGAGATGGCGCACATGTGGTTCGGCGATCTGGTCACCATGAAGTGGTGGGACGACCTGTGGCTCAACGAGTCGTTCGCGACCTTCGCCTCGGTGCTGTGCCAAGCCGAGGCCACCGAATACACCAGTGCCTGGACCACTTTCGCGAATGTGGAGAAGTCCTGGGCCTACCGGCAGGACCAGCTGCCCTCGACCCACCCGATCGCCGCCGACATCCCCGATCTGCACGCGGTGGAGGTCAACTTCGACGGCATCACCTACGCCAAGGGCGCCAGCGTGCTCAAGCAGCTCGTCGCCTACGTCGGGTTGCAGCCCTTCCTCGCCGGTCTGCGTGACTACTTCGCCGAGCACGCCTACGGCAACGCCACGTTCGACGATCTGCTCGCGGCGCTGGAGAAGGCCTCGGGCCGGGACCTGTCGGATTGGGGCGCGCAGTGGCTCAAGACCACCGGCTTGAACATCCTGCGCCCGGACTTCCTCGTCGCCGCCGACGGCACCTTCGCGAGTTTCGCCGTGGTGCAGGAGGGTGCCGCGCCCGGCGCCGGTGAGCACCGGGTGCACCGGATCGCGATCGGCGTCTACGACGATGTCGACGGCAAGCTGGTGCGCACCCACCGCGTCGAGCTCGACCTCGACGCCACCGGCCGCACCGAGGTGCCCGAGCTGGCCGGGGTGCCGCGCGGTCAGCTGGTGCTGGTCAACGACGACGACCTCACCTACTGCTCGCTGCGCCTGGACCCCGACTCGCTCGATGTGGTGGTGCAGCGCATCGGTGACATCGCCGACTCGCTGCCGCGCACGCTGGCCTGGTCGGCGGCCTGGGAGATGACCCGCCAGGCCGAGATGAAGGCCCGCGATTTCGTCGCGCTGGTGCAGCGCGGGATCGGCGCGGAGTCCGAGATCGGCGTGGTGCAGCGCCTGCTCATGCAGGCCGCCACCGCCATCTCCAGCTACGCCGAACCGGAATGGGCCGAGCAGCAGGGCTGGCCGGGCTTCGCCGACCGGCTGCTCGAGCTGGCCGGCGCCGCCGAGGCTGGCTCGGATCACCAGCTGGCCTTCGTCAACGCGCTGACCGCGGCCAAGCTCGCACCGCGGCACACCGGCGTGCTGGCCCAGCTGCTCGACGGCGATCCGGCCGTGGCGGGCCTGGCCGGGCTGACCGTCGACACCGATCTGCGCTGGCGCATCGTCACCGCGCTGGCGGCGGCCGGGCAGATCGACGCCGACGGTGTCGACGCGCCGACCATCGACGCCGAGCTGGCAGGCGACCCGACCGCGGCGGGCAAGCGCCAGGCCGCAGCGGCGGCCACCGCGCGGCCGATCGCCGAGGTGAAGGCCCAGGCCTGGAGCACGGTGATGGGCGACGATTCGGTGCCCAACATCACCGCCCGCGCCATCGTCGGTGGCTTCGCGCCCGCCGGTCAGGGCGAGTTGCTCGCGCCGTACGTGGACAAGTATTTCGCCGAGATCCCGGCGGTGTGGGAGCGCCGGTCGAGCGAGGTCGCCCAGACCGTCGTCATCGGCCTGTACCCGCACTGGGCGATCAGTGAGGACGCGGTCGCCAAGGCCGACGAGTTCCTGGCGGGCGATCACCCGCCTGCCCTGTACCGCCTGGTCTCCGAGGGCCGCGCCGGGATCGAACGTTCGCTGCGCGCACGGGAATTCGACGCCAAGTAGCTGACACCCACGGATGGCCCCGATCCCGCCCGGATCGGGGCCATCCGTGTTTCGAGGTGACCCGACGTATTTCGCCGGACCGGTGGGTAGTCCCCGAGCGGGGGACGACCGCCATGTCGGGGGGTCGGCGCGTCACGCCCGTCCCCGCTGCTGTGAGCGGATCTGCTGGGGGCAGCAAGAGCGGCGAAACACGGTGCGCGCGGGGCACCGTGGGCGCATGGCACACGACGACAAGACTCCGATGTTCAGCTGGCGGGTCCGCGAACAACTGTTCGGCCGCCGCATCCTCGTGCTCGACGGCCCGCTCGACGACGACAACGGCACCCTGCTCATCACCCAGCTGCTCACCCTGGCCGCGCAGGGCCCGGAAGCGCCGATCTCACTGTGGATCCACTCCCCCGGCGGCTCGGTGCCCTCGATGCTGGCCATCCGCGACGTGATGCGGCTGATCCCGTGCGAGGTCTCCACGCTCGCCCTCGGATTGGCGTGCAGCGCTGGGCAATTCCTGCTGTCCTCCGGCACGCCCGGCCGCCGGTTCGCGCTGCCGCACGCGCGCATCCTGATGCACCAGGGCTCGGCCGGAATCGGCGGCAGCGCCGTCGAGGTCGAAGTGCAGGCCGACGATCTGCGCTACACCGTCGACACCGTGCTCGGCCTGATCGCCGCCGACACCGGCCAGCCGTTCGACCGCGTGTACGAGGACTCCCTGCACGACCGCTGGTTCACCGCCACCCAGGCCCTCGACTACGGCTTCATCGACCACATCGTCGAATCCTTCGACCAGGTGGTCCCCAACCGCCATCGCATCGGCATCACTGCCTGACCCCAGCACGAGCCCGGCCGAAATTCGCGGAGAGGCACAACCCCATGACCAGTTACACCATTCCCAATGTCGTGTCCCAGCATCGCGGCGGTGAGCGCATCACCGACATCTACTCGCACCTGCTCAGCGAGCGGATCGTCTATCTGGGCACGCCCATCGATTCCGGTGTCGCCAACGCGCTGATCGCCCAGCTGCTGCACCTGGAATCGGACAGCCCCGGTCAGCCGATCAGCCTGTACATCAACTGCGAGGGCGGCGATCTGTCCGCGATGCTCGCCGTCTACGACACCATGAGTTTCATCAAGGCACCGGTGCACACCACCTGCGTCGGCCAGGCCATCGCGGTCGGCGCCGTCCTGCTGGCGGGGGGCGCGGCGGGGCATCGGGCGATGCTGCCGCACACCCGGATCGTGTTGCACCAGCCCGCGACTCGCGGCCAGGGCACCATCCCGGATCTGATCCTGCAGGCCGACGAGATCGTGCGGATGCGGGCGGCGATCGAGGCGATCCTGTCCAAGCACACCGGTCAGACCCCGGAGACCCTGCGCCGCGACACCGATCGGGACCGGGTGTTCACCGCCGACACCGCACTCGAGTACGGCCTGGTCGACCGGGTGCTGCACGAGCGGGAGTGAGCGTCCGGTGGCTCACTGCTTGTCGATGCGATCCAGGTACGCCCGGCGCACCGTGTCGTCGACCCGGGTGATCGCGGCGTCGTCGTGCGCGGCCTTGCGCAACAGTCGCATCACCGGCTCGGGCACCAGCCCGGCGGCGTCGGCCGCCAGCCCGACATACGACGGCACCGCGGTCTCGGCGGCCCTGGACTTCACGCTGCGGACCACGGCGGCGGCGATGTCCTCGGGGTCGACGGCGGGCAGGATGCCGTAGTCGATGCCGGAGCTGAGTTCGGTGCGCACCGCCGACGGCAGCACCGCGCTCACGCTCACGCCGGTGGCGTCCATCTCCAGCCGGGTCGCCGCGGTCAGCCCGACCACGGCGTACTTGCTGGCGTTGTACACGGCCAGGCCCTTGATCGGGAACTTGCCCGCCAGCGAGGCGACGTTCACGACGTGGCCGTAGCCGCGCGCCACCATCCCGGGCAGGGCCAGCCGCATCCCATGGATGACGCCGTAGACGTTGACATCCATGGTGAGCTGGTCGATCCGGTCGGACTGGTCGAGGAAGGCGCCGTTGGGCATCACTCCCGCGTTGTTCACCAGCACGTCGAGCGGTCCACCGCGCCACTGCTCGGCGGCCGCGAGAAACGCCGCGTACGAGGCCTTGTCGGTGACGTCGAGGACATGGCCCATGGCCCGGTCACCCAGCCCGTCGGCGGCCTGCACGGCCAGCGCCTCGTCGAGGTCACCGAGCGCGACGTAGGCGCCCTTGGCCGCGAAGGCCGCGGCGGTGGCCAGGCCGATACCGCGCGCGGCGCCGGTGATCGCGACCAGCGCGCCGTCCAGATCGATCCGTGGGTAACTCATGCCGGTACCGCCATGTCGTCGTCGTGGGTGATGCTGAAGTCGTCGGGGTCGAAGGCGGCGACCCGGCGGGTCAGTTCGCCGGTGGACCAGGGCCAGCTGAAACTGTTGCGGCCGTTGGCATCCAGGTAGTAGCTCTGGCAGCCGCCGGCGTTGTAGACGGTGCCGGTCAGCGCGGCCTGCACCTGGTCGACGTAGCCGGTCTGGACCTCGGGACGCACATCCAGGATCGCCCAGCCGCGGCGCCGGGCACTCGCGATCGCCGACACCAGGAAGTCGACCTGGGCCTCGAGGATGGCGAAGGCCGAGGAATGGCCGGTGCCGAGGCTGGGTCCGAGCACGGTGAACGCGTTCGGGAAGCCGGTGGTGACGGTGCCGAGGTAGGCCTCGGGCGAGCCCTGCCAGTGCTCGGCCATGGTGCGTCCGTCGGTGCCGCGCACGATGTCGGCCAGCGGGGTGTCGAGGATGTGGAAGCCGGTGCCGAGGATGACGGCGTCGACCTCGGCGGTGCTGCCGTCGGCGCCGAGCACGGTGCTGCCACGGAATTCGGCGACGGCGGTGGCGTGCACGTCGACGTTGTCGCGGGTCAGCGACTGGAGGTAGCTGTTGGAGAACAGGATTCGCTTGCAGCCGAGCAGATAGTCGGGGGTGAGCTTGGCGCGCAGCCGCGGATCACGCACCACCGCGCGCAGGTACGCCGAGCCGACCTTCTGCACGGTCTGCATCAGCGGCCGCGGATGGCGGAACGCCACGCCGAGGGCTTCCATCAGCCCGTACTCGATCGAGCGCAAGGCCTTGTGCGCGAACGGCAATCGTCGCATCATCCGCTTCTCGAGGGCCGGCACCGGATGGTCCAGCTTCGGCAGTACCCACTGCGCGGTGCGCTGGAACAGGTGCAGCTCGGCGACCTCGGGCTGGATGGCGGGCACGAACTGCACCGCCGAGGCCCCGGTCCCGACCACGGCGACGCGCTTGCCGCGCAGGTCGTAGTCGTGGTTCCAGCGCGCGGAGTGGAACACCTCGCCGGGGAACTCGGCCAGGCCGGGGATCTCGGGGACGCGCGGCTCGTTCCACGGGCCCGCGGCCGAGACGACGAACCGGGCGGTCAGCTCGCCGGTGCTGGTGTCGAGGCGCCACCGGCGGGCGGTGTCGTCCCAGCTCGCGCCGAGCACTTCCACGCCGAAGCGGGTGCGGGCGGCCAGGCCGTTGTCGCGGGCCACCCGGTCGACGTAGGCGAGGATCTCGGGCTGGGTCGCGAACAGCCGCGACCATTCGCTGTTGGGCGCGAAGGAGAACGAGTACAGGCCCGACGGCACGTCACACGCGCAGCCCGGATAGGTGTTGGCGCGCCAAGTGCCGCCGAAGGTCTCGGCCTTCTCGACGATCACGACGTCCTCGACGCCCGCCTCGGCGAGCTTGATCGCGGCGCAGATGCCCGAGATGCCCGCACCGATCACGACCACTTCGTGGTGACTCATACGATCTCTCCTTCGACGACAGCGGCCCTGATCGCGTCGGCGACCCGGGCGGGAACGGCCCGGCGGGCGGCGGCCAGGGTGGCCGGACGCCGGGCGGAGTCCATGAAGTTGGCGCCCATGGCGGCGAGTTCGGCGGGGCCGGGTTCGACCCGGATCACCCGGGTGCCCCGCGCGCGCAGCAGTGCGACCTCGCGGTCGAGGCCGCGCGTCATCTGGCTGCGCAGCAGGCGCTCCACTCGGCTCAGGCCGGTGGCGGACGCGCCGCCCTCGGTGGTCATCGGCGCGACGACCACTACCTCGTCGAGGTCGAGCGGCGCCAGCAGGTCGGCCGACACCGACGACACCGCACCGCCGTCGACGAACGCGCGGCCGCGCACCGGCACCGGCGGGAACCAGCCGGGGATCGCCCAGGAGGCGGCGATGGCCGTCCCGAGATCGACAGTCGGCGCGCTCGGTGAGCCGAAGGCGACCCGCTCGCCCGTGCGGGGATCGGCGGCGACCAGCCACGTCGCCGGATGGTCGACCCAGCCGCCGCGCGGGGTCAGCGCCCGGCCGAACGCGCGTAGCCAGTCGGCGTCGCCCCGGCCCTTCGGCAGCAGCCCGGCCAGCGCGGTGTACACCGACCCGCTGCGCACCCCGGCGCCGATCAGCCCGAGTCCCGGCAGCCCGAGGGCGGGCACCGGCGGCGTCATGCCGGGGTCGACGGCCACATGGTGGGCGAGGACCGGATCGGCGCCGGTCGCGCCGTCGAGGGCGGCGAGCAGGTCACCGGGGGTTCGGCCCGAGCCGAGCGCGGCGACGATCTCCGCGCCGGCGGAGGTGCCGATCAGTACGTCGGCGGTGCGGACATCCCAGCCGAGCGCCTGTTCGACGGCGTCGAGAGCGACCGCGGTCCAGGCGAAGCCGAGGATGCCGCCGCACCCGATGGCGAGGCCACGTCGTGTAGTCATAACTCGGATACTAACGGTATTCGAATTCCAGCGGTACCCCGACTTGCTACACTTTTGCCGTGGCCGCCCGGATGACACGTAAGGAATCACACGCACAGACCCGCGAACGACTGGTCGAGACCGCCAAGCGACTGTTCCTCGCCGACGGCTACAACGTGACCTCCCTCGAGAAGGTCGCCGCCGAGGCGGGCTTCTCCAAGGGCGCCGTCTACTCGAACTTCGCCACCAAGCACGAACTGGGCCTGGCCGTGATCGACGTGGTGCACGTGGAGCGCGCGGAGTCCCTGGCCGCCGCGGTGATGACCGACGACCCCATGGCGGAGCGGATCGAACGCTTCGCGCGCTGGGCCGACGAGAACATCGGTGACGTCGGCTGGACCGCGCTCGAGGTCGAATTCGCCACCAGCACCCGGCACATGCCCGAGGTGCGCACCGAACTGGCCGCGCGCAGGCGATCGATGACCGCGGTGCTCGGCTCGTTGATCCAGGTCCAGGCCGACGAGCTGGGCTTCGAGCTGCCGCTGCCGGCCGAGGACGCGGCGGTACAGCTGCTCTCGCTCGGCATCGGCCTCGGCGTGCAGCGCGCGATCGATCCCGAGATGCCGGTCAGCGCGCTGGTCGATCTGCTGCGCAGCCTGCTCGAATCCGTCCGGACGGCGTAACCGGCCGGCTCAGGCCACCATAAGGACGGCGTTCGGGGCGATCGAGTTCTGCACGGGCGCCCGCTGGACGTGCGTCGCGATACTGCGGTCGCCGCCGACGACGACGGCCCGGGCCGGCACCCGGCCACGCATGGACTCGGCCACCTGGGCGACGAGGTCGCTCAGCGAGGTGCCGAGCGCACCGGCGAGCGCCGCGATCATCTCGCTGGACGGCTCCTTGCGGCCGCGCTCGACCTCCGACAGGTACTGCGGCGAGATTCCCGCGCGCCCCGCGGTGTCGACGAGGGTGGAGCGCTGCTCGAGCCGCAGGGTGCGCAGCCGCTCGCCGAGGGCCTCGCGCCACAACGGTTCGGGACGCGGCCGCCCTGCACCGCGTCCGCCCGGAATCACCCGCAACCCGTTGTGTTCGCCCATACGTCGAGCGTAGGGACGCTGGTCCCGACACACCCGGTTCTTCTGCTCTCGGCGTAACTCAGCGGGTGACGCCGAAGCGGGTGTCCACCCAGCCGAGCGCGTCGGCGAACGAGGCGGCGACGATGCCGCTGTGGTCGACGTCGTCGTACTTGCGGTAGTCGACGGACTGGCCGTTCAGCTGCTGCTCGGCCACCATCGCGTCGGTCGACTTCAGCGGCACGGTCATATCGGCGCGGCCCTGCAGCACCAGCACCGGTGCCGCGAACCGCAATCCGCTGGGATCGTTGTCGTCGAGGACCCGCAGCAGGCCGGACAAATCGCCGTCCTCGGTGAACACGTCCTTCGCCGCCAACCCACCCCATTTGCTCCGATCCCGCAGTCCCGCGGTGCATTCGGAGTCCGCGAGCGGCAGCATCGAGACCGCGCGCCCGGTGAGGAACCGGCCGGGATCGACATCGGTGACGGTCTGCGCGCCGCGCACCAGCAACGGCACGTACAGCGAGACATCGCCGGTGCCGAGCTTGCCGAGCGGATTCGACACCGCCCACTTCGCCATCCTGACCTGTTCGCCGAGGTGCGAGGCGGGTGCCAGTGCGACCGCGCCGAGCAGTTCCGCGCCGGTCGCCCACGCGCCCGCCGCGCCGGCGGCGAACAGGGCGGCGTGCCCGCCCTGCGAATGCCCCATCGCCACCCAGCGCGCGCCCACGGACTTGTCGACTTCGCGTGCGGCCGTGGCGAAATCGCCCATCGCCCGCTGCTCGGTCTCGCCGATCAGATAGCCGTGGTCACCCGGCGTGCCCAGACCCTGATAGTCGGTCCTGGCCACCGCGTAGCCCTTGGCGACCCAGCGGGCCTGTTCGTCCTTGCCCGGCGAGGACCCCTCGGTGCGCGAGGGCGCGCACACATCGGCGACGCCGTTGGTGCCCGGCGCCCAGGACAGCAGCGGCCAACCGCCCGCGGGCGGTGTCCCCGCCGGCACGGCGAGCGTGCCCGAGACCGCGACGGGCTTGCCCTGCGCGTCGACCGACCGATACAGCACCAGGAAGTTCCGGGCGCCCGGCACCGCCTGCGACCCGGTGACGGGTTGGGTCCGGATCACCGAACCGTGCGGTCCCGGAATCGATTCCGCGGGTGGCGAATAGAAGTCGGACCGCGGCGCTCCGGCCACCTCGGCCGCACTCGCCGTGTCCTGCGCGCAGGCCGCGGCCGTCAACGCCAGACAGGCCACCGCGGCGGCCGTGATCACCCGAGCGATTCCTGTCTGCATGTTCCCCCCACTGCCACCGAACGGCCGCCACGCGCGGCCGGTAAACCGCGGATCAGGTTACTCGATGCCGGGTGGACGGCCGGGCGCCGGACAGCGCCCGGCCGTCCACCGGACTCAGCGCAGGACCCGGCCGAGGAAATCGCGGATCAGCGCCGCGATCTCCGATCCGTGCGTCTCCAGCGCGAAGTGGCCCGCGTCGAGCAGGTGCAGCTCCGCGTCGGGCAGGTCACGCAGGTAGGCGCGGGCGCCGTCGGCGGCGAAGATCTCGTCGTGCTCACCCCAGGCGATCAGCGTCGGCGGCCGATGCTCGGCGAAGTACTTCTGGAACGCGGGGTAGCCGTCGAGGTTGTTCTTGTAGTCGAAGAACAGCTGCAGCTGGATCTCCTTGTTACCGGGGCGATCCAGGTAGGCCTGGTCGAGGGTCCACGTGTCCGGGCTGACCAGCGGCAGCCGATCGGCCGGAACCCCGTGCGTGTACTGCCATTTCGTGGCGTCGAGCTCGAGCAGCTTGCGCACCTCGGGTTCGTGGGTGACGCGGTCGTTCGCGTGCGCGAACAGCACCTCCCAGAACGGCGTGAAGCCCTCCATGTAGGCGTTGCCGCTCTGGGTGATGATGGCGGTGACCCGCTCGGGGTTGCGCGAGGCGATGCGCAGGCCGATGGGGGCGCCGTAGTCCTGGATGTAGATCGCGAAGCGCTCGATGCCGAGGGTGTCGAGCAGTTCCAGGGTGATGTCGGTGAGCGCGTCGAAGGTGTAGTCGAACTCGGCGACGCCCGGCATGGCCGACTGGCCGAACCCGAGGTGGTCGGGCGCGATCACGTGGTAGTCGTCGGCGAGGGCGGGGATCAGATTGCGGAACATGGCCGAGCTGGTCGGGAAGCCGTGCAGCAGCAGCACAGTGGGCTTGTCCGGGTCGCCCGCCGCACGGTAGAAGACGGTCTGCCCCTGGATCTGGACGGTGTTGTGCCGGATCGTGCTCATAGTGGATCTCGCTTTCTCGATGGGTTTTCTACTCGGACCAGGCGGAGTTCTGGATGACCTCGACGAAGTCGCCGCGGCGGAAGGCCGGGATCACCGGAAGCTCGGTCATCGGGGGTGTACTTCTCAGACGGTGACCGGTTCGCGCTGGCGAACCGGGGTGATCAGGGCAGCGGCGGCGATGGTGAACACCAGGCCGAGCGCGAAATAGCCGCGGTAGCTGTCGGTCAGGGCGTGCACGACGGTGGCCACGCCGAGGCCGGTGGCGGCGGCGAGCTGGTGGATCACCCAGGCCGGGGCCAGCGTGCGGCCCATCCGGGCCGGGTCCAGTCCGCGCGACAGGATGGCCATGGTCAGCGGGATGACCGGGAACGAGGCGATGCCGAACAGCACCGCCACCACGACCAGCACCTGCGGTCCCGGCACGAACACCACGGGCAGCAGGGCGGCCAGCCGCACCGAATACAGCACCCGCAGCAGGGTTTCCGGCGGATAGCGCCGCAACAGACGCACCATCGCCGCCGAGGTCACGCCCGCCGCCAACGCGGCCAGCGCCACGAGCCGGCCCGCGCCAGCCACCGACCAGCCCTGCTCCACCGCATGTTTGGGCAGCATCAGCACGACCACGTAGAGGGTCGCCGCGTGTAACCCGAAGGACACCAGCACTTTCCATCGATCAGCCAGCGACTCCCCCGCACCGGCGCCGGTCGCTGACCGTCGATCCGTCGGCAGCAGCAGCCACAGCACGGCAGTGGCGGCCAGGCCGATCGCGCCAAGCACCGCGAAGGTGGCCCGCACGCCGATCGGCTCGAACAGCGCCGTGGCCGCCCACGGCGTGATCAGCTGACCCAGGTTGATGCCGATCGCCGCCCGCGCCATGGCGGGTCCGGCCTGCGCGCCGTACGCCCGGCCGAGCAGGGTGGTCACGGTCAGCGTCGACGAGGACGCGAAGCCGAGTCCGCCCAGCACCATGTAGGCCGCGACGAACTGCCAGGTCTCGGTGACCGCGGCCAGCACCAGATAGCTGCTCGAGATCAAGGTGAGCCCGCCGGTCAGCACGAGCTTGGGCCCGAGCAGATCGAGCAGCCTGCCGATGCCCTGCTGGGCCAGCCCGGTGACCGTGGTGCCCAGCGCGGCGGCCACGGCCAGCGCCGTCGCCGAGACGCCGTACGCCGCGGCCGTGGGAGCGAAGAACACGCCCATCGTGAAGTTCAGCCCGAACGACACGGTCATCGCCGCGAGTCCGGCCCAGGCAAGGTGCTCACGCCGCATGCCGTCACCTCCTAACTATCTAACATACTTTGAATGGTTATAACTGGACCGTGGTCGGGCACATTCCCGTCGCCGGAGATCAGTCGCGCGCGGAATCGCTTCGCAGACGGGCGATCTCGTTCTCGAGCTCGGTGATCCGGTCCCGCAGCACCTGCATCGCCTCGGCGACGGCCGCGCGGGGATACAGCGGCGGAATGTGCTGACGGCAATTCCAGTCGAACGCCTCGACGTCGATCAGCACCGCGCGCTCGACCTGCGCGCGATAGCCCTCGACCGCGAGCGAGGCGACCAGGTCCGGATCGTCGGCGGCCTCGACCACCCGCGCCCGGCCGAAGATCTTCATCCGCGACTGCGCGGCGTAGTCCATCAAGAACAGCGAGACCCGGTCGTCGTGATCGAGATTGCCGCGACTGATGTACTGCTTGTTGCCGCGAAAGTCGGCGAAGCCCAGCGTGCGTTCACCGAGCACCTTCAGGAATCCCGGTGCGCCACCGCGATGCTGGATGTACGGCCAGCCGGTCTCACCGACCGTCGCCAGGTAGAAACTGTCCCGCTCGCCGATGAACCAGGCCTCGTCGGGGCCGATCCGGTCGGCGACCTCGGGCACCTGCGCCATCCGTTCGTAGCTGCGCAGGCTGCCGTGCGCGCGCTGGTGCTCACGCACCAGCGGAGTGAACGCGACCTGCGCGTAGTGCCCGGTCACGATTACCCCTGCACCCGTTCGATCTTCGCGGTGAGCGCGGCGAGCAGCCCCTGGAGCAGATCGATGGTGGTCTCGTCGACCAGGTTGCCCGCGTCGTCGAAACGCTCGTGCGAGCGGAAGGCGATCACCTCCGGCTTCACCACCACATCGCTCTCGGTCCAGACGAAGACCTGCCGCAGCGCCAGTTGCGCACGGACCGAGCCGAATTGGGTGGGGGCGGCGCCCATGATCGCGACCGGCTTGCGCAGCAGGGGCAGTCCTTCGGTCCTGGTCCAGTCGGTGCTCACCCAGTCGATGGCGTTCTTCAGCACGCCGGGGATCGAGTAGTTGAACTCCGGCGTCGCGATCAGCACGCCGTCGGCCGCGGCGATCCGGCGGCGCAGGTCGGCCACCGCGGCAGGGCGATGGTCAGGGGTGTCGAGGTCCTGGTCGTAGGGCGGGATCTCACGGAGCCCGGAGTAGATCTCGATGTCGAGGCCGGCGCCGAATTTCTGGGCGGCGCGCAGCAGGGCGGTGTTGTGCGAGTCGGCGCGCAGGCTGCCCGACAGCGCGAGGACGGTGTGGTTGCTCATGGCTCGTTCCCTGGATCGTGCGGATGGTGTCCGTCGTTCTAACCAGTCAATAACATTTTAAAGGTTAGCCCGAGTGCGTTTGATTCCCGGTTCGGGAAAAAACATCGGATTCGCGGCGGAGCGCCTTCGCGGCGTACTCAGAACGTACGGCGCCGGCGAGCCGTAGACGGCGGACCACCGGCGCCGCGCAGCGGACTATCCGCGCCAGACCATCCGACCGGAAACGGTGCGATTTCGGATGGGGCGGCACGACTGCCGTGGACTAGCATCCGCTGGTGATCGACAGCACCATCCCGGTACGCACCGCGCGGCTGATCCGGGCGACGGCCCGGGGTATCGGTGTCACCGAGGCCGAGCTGCGTCATCTGCCCGGCCCCGATCCGGCGGATATCGCCGACGGCCTGTCCCGCATCCCCACCGGATCGACCTGGCGCATCTGGGAACTCGCCGAGGCGCTCGGCGGTCCCGGCGCCGGGCTGCGCGCGGGAGCCGCGGCCGATCGTGGGCAGTTGCTCGAATGGGACTACCTGTTCACCAGCGCGCCCACCCTGGCCGAGAGCGTGCGCGCCGCGCTCGACCTGCGCGCGCTGGTCACCGATCCGGGAGTCACCTGGACCGTGCGCGAGGACGGCGGACTGCTGGTGCTGCGGTTCGACGCGATCGAGCCCGATCCGCTGCTGGCCCCGGTCGAGGACTTCGTCCTCTCGACGGTGCTGCGGCGGATGCGCGAGGCCACCCGGACGGCGATCACGCCGGTGCACGTCGCGTTGAGTCAGCGCGCGCCCGTCACCCGGCAGCACCTCGTCGAGGTCTTCGGCACGCACCGCATCGACTTCGGCGCCCCACACGCCCAGCTGACCTTCCTCGACGTCGCCGCCCTGCCCACCGGGACCGACCCCCAGCTGGGTGCCCTGCTCCGGCAGCACGCCGAGCTCGCCCTCACCGGCTCACGCCCCGTCCCCACCCACCGGGAAGCACTGCGCGCCGCGATCCTCGACGAACTCGCCGCGGGCGACCTCGAACTCCCCGCCGTCGCCGCCCGCTTCGCCGCCAGCCCCCGCACCTTCCAACGGCGCCTCGCCGAGGCGGGCACGACCTGGCGCGAGGAGGTCGACGCCGTCCGCCGCGAGCGCGCCGAACGACTCCTGCGCGAGACCGACCTGCCCATCCGGTCCATCGCCGCCCGGCTCGGCTACACCGATGCCCGCGCCCTGCGCCGTTCCTTCCGTCGCTGGACCGGCCAGAGTCCCGACGCCTTCCGGCGGACCACGGGGACCGGAAACACGAACGGCGCGTTCACCCTCGGGTGAACGCGCCGTTCGGCGGAGAACGAACTAGCGGCCGATGGCCGCGGCCATCACACGGACGGCGGAGATCAGGCCGTCGATCAGGTTGCCCTGACGGAACGACGCCAGCGCGGCGGTGACGCCCAGCTGGCAGATGCGATCGTTGGCGCGCTCGGCGACGTTCGCACCGGAACGCACCTCGATGGCGCCCTGGTTGGGCGAGACCGCGATGAGCACCGAGTCGGCCGCCTCCGGGGTGTTCGGCAGGACCGCGTCGGCGCCCGCCGCCGCGTCGTTGCCGAGATCGCCGAGGTAGATGTTGAAGCGGACCTTGGTCGCGCGCGTCGCCTCGGTGAGCGCGTTGTCGAGCATGACGCGCTCACGGTCGGTGAACGGCACCTCGTCGAAGACGGTGCCCGGCTCGTGCACGCCCGAGACGCGGCCGCTGCTGGTCAGCGCGAATCCGTGCGGCAGGTCGGCCTCGACCACCGCAGGCCAATTAGAACTTGCCACTTGCCCGGCCTCCGATCAGCTCCGCGTTCGCGGCTTCGAGAGCCGCATGGCTGCCATGCGACTCGGCGGTGTGGTGACCCGCCGCGGCGGTCACCTCGTCGGTAGCACTCCACAGCACCGGCGGGTGGGTCCACTTCTGCCCGAGCGCGAAGTGGGCCGGCTTCTCACCGGGGAATGGCTTACCGAGATAGGACAAACCCGCGATCGCGAAGTAGATCGCGGCCGGGATGCCGACGAAGATCAGCACTGTCTCGAGAATGCTCACGGACCAACGGTAGACGATGCTGTGTAGTAGTTCATCCTCCGGCACTCCCGAAACCGCGTGTCCACCCTCCTCAGACCAGCCAGGCCGCCGCGTTCGCGGGCAACCGGTCGTCGGCGACGGGGGCGCTGGCCAGCAGCACCTCCCCCGGCGGCAGCTGGATCGGCCCGTCGGAAGCGTTGAGCACACAGATCAGTCCACCCGGCCTGCGGAAGGCCAGGCACCCGTCCGGGCTGCCGTACCACTCGATCCGGTCACCCGCGAATTCCGGCCGCGTGCTACGCAGATCGATCGCCAGCCGGTACAGCGACAGCGTCGAATGCAGGGTCTCCAATTGGGCTTCCACGGTGCGGTCGGCCCAGTCGGCGGGGATCGGCAGCCATGGCGTGCCCGTAGTGAAGCCGAACGGCGTCGCCGCGCCCTCCCACGGGATCGGCACCCGGCAGCCGTCGCGTCCGCGTTCGGTGTGGCCCGACCGCTCCCACACCGGGTCTCGCAGCGCGTCCTCGGGCAGGTCGTCGACATTGGGCAGACCGAGTTCGGCGCCGTTGTAGACGAACACCGCACCGGGCAGCGCCAGCTCGACCATCACCATCGCCCGCGCCCGCGCGACCCCGGTCCGGCCGCCGCCGTAGCGGGTGACCTCGCGTTCGATGTCGTGGTTGGACAGCGTCCAGGTCGGCGGGGCGCTGACACCACTCACCGCGTCGAGCGAGTGCGTGATCGCCGCGCGCACACCGTCGGCGGTGAAGGGGGTCTCGGCCAGGCGGAAGTTGAAGGCCAGGTGCAGTTCGTCCGGGCGCACGTACTCGCCGAAGCGGGTGTTGTCGTCGACCCACACCTCGCCGATCGACACCGCTCGCGGGTAGTCGTCGAGCACCGTGCGGATGCGGCGGTGGATGGCGTGCACGCCCGGATTGTTGAAGCGGGGATCGTCGTCGTCGTGGACCAGCATCTTGGTCTCGACCTTCGCCATGTCGGGCAGGCCGTCGGGCTTGGCCATCCCATGGGCGACGTCGATCCGGAAGCCGTCGACCCCGCGGTCCAGCCAGAACCGCAGCGTCTTCTCGAAATCGGCGGCGACCTCGGGATTCTCCCAGTTCAGGTCCGGCTGTTCCGGGGCGAAGATGTGCAGGTACCACTGGCCCGGCGTGCCGTCGGCCTCGGTGACCCTGGTCCAGGCCGGGCCGCCGAAGATGCTCGGCCAGTTGTTCGGCGGCTCGGCACCGTCGGGGCCGCGGCCGTCCCGGAACAGATAGCGGGCCCGCTCGGGGCTGCCCGGCGCCGCCTCCAGCGCCGCACCGAACCACGGGTGCTCGACGCTGGTGTGGTTGGGCACCAGGTCCATCGTCACCTTGATCTCGCGGTCGTGCGCCTCGGCGATCAGCTCGTCGAACGCGGCCAGCCCGCCGAACAGTGGGTCGATGTCGCGGGGGTCGGCCACGTCGTAGCCGCCGTCGGCCTGCGGCGAGCGCATCACCGGACAGATCCACAGCGCGTCGACGCCGAGTAACTCCAGGTAGCCCAGCTTCTCGCGAACGCCGCCCAGATCGCCGACACCGTCACCGTCGGAGTCGGCGAACGAGCGTGGGTAGACCTGATAGAACACGGCGGTTGTCCACCACGGAGCGGTGCTGTTTTCCCCCGGCACCGGCGAGGCAGGTGTCTGTGTCACAACCGCAATATTGCCAAAGATTGCCCGGGATATTCCTACGGCGCGAGACTTTCTGCGAATCCGGCAAATCGCCAGCGTTCGCCACGCCGGAGCGAAACCTCGGGGTAAACCACGGCATCGACCCGAAACCGCGACGCCACCTGCCGGTCATCAGCGAACGCGGGGCACCCGCACCCCTCAGCCGGGCGAGTTCTGCAGGGAGGCGGCCGCCATCGTGAAGTAGTCCATCAGCTGCTTGCGGTGCGCGTCGTCCAGGATCGACGGCTCGATCTCGCCGACCGCGATCGTCATGCACCGCATCCAGGCGTCGCGCTCGAGCGGGCCGACGACGAACGGGTTGTGCCGCATCCGCAGCCGCGGGTGCCCACGCTCGTCGGAGTAGGTGCGCGGCCCGCCCCAGTACTGTTCGAGGAACATCCGCAACCGGCGCTCGGCGGGGCCGAGATCCTCCTCCGGATACAGTGGGCGCAGGATCTCGTCGGCAGCGACCTCGCGATAGAACACGGACACGATGCGGCGGAACGTCTCGGCGCCACCCACCGCTTCGTAGAACGAGGTCGTTGTCTGCTCTCCTGAAGTCACGGCCTCCATTGTGCCCCGATGACCGGGCACCCGGCTCGGCGGCAGCCGCGCATCACGAACGCGCGGCCCTTCAACCACAGTTCACCCGAAAGTTTGAAAAATAGCCGTGCAATACCGGCGGAACCATGGTCAACTGGGGGGCAGTATCGGCCCCAGATACCACATGATCCTGCCAATCATGAAATTGAGGTCAAGATGAAGCAGCGACCAGGCGCCCGGTCACACGAGGCGCGCGCGCACCGACAACTCCAGCCCGCCGACGTCCACAATCGTGGCTCGGGGGCTATCCCGCTGCACATCTTGTCCGATCACCATCCGGGCGCACACGGTCATCACGACCTGCCGCATCACCCCGCGCCATTGCACCTTGCCGGAGACCACGACGCCGCCGCATGGCGCAAACGCCGGGTCCTCCTCCTCAACGCCACCTACGAGCCGCTCACCGCGCTGTCCGCGCGCCGCGCTGTCGTCCTGCTGATCTGCGCCAAAGCCGATGCGGTCCACGACAACCCCGAAGCCCCGGTCCTGCATTCGGCGGGCGCCGAAGTGGCGATTCCCTCCGTCATCCGGCTGCGCACCTACGTGCGCGTGCCCTATCGCGCCCGGGTACCGATGACCCGTGCCGCGCTCATGCACCGCGACCGCTATCGCTGCGGCTACTGCGGCGGCAAAGCCGAGACCATCGACCACGTGATCCCGCGCAGCCGCGGCGGCGAGCACTCGTGGGAGAACTGCGTCGCCAGCTGCGCCCCGTGCAATCACCGCAAGGCCGACAAGATGCTCACCGAGCTCGGCTGGACGCTGCGCCATCCCCTGGTCTCCCCCAAGGGCCCGCATTGGCGCCTGCTGTCCACCACCGCCGACCTGGATCCGATCTGGCTGCAGTATCTCGGCGAAGGAGCCGCCTGAGTCAGGGGCTCTCGATGACCATCGAGGCCCACGTCCCCGGTTCGAGCGCCTCGAAGATGTGCGGGAGATCGCCCAGGTAGCGGACGTAGTCACCGGGGCCGATCTCGATGGGCTCGTCCGCCGGGCCGACCAGCGCGCGCCCGGCGGCCAGCACCACGTGCTCGACCACGCCGGGGTTGTGCGGGTCGGAGCGGCGGGTGTGGCCGGGTTCGGCCGCGATGCGGTAGACGTCGCAGCGCGTGTGTGACTGACCCGCTGCGAGCAATGTCACTCGATAGTCCGCATCGGCCGACGGGACCGGCGCGCCCTCGTCCGCGCGGATCACCTGGACGTTGGGCCGGGGCGGGTCGAGCAGCCGCGAGAACGGCATCTCCAGCGCAACGCACAGCGCCCACAGGGTTTCCAGGCTGGGATTGCCGGTGCCCGATTCCAGTTGGGACAGCGTCGATTTCGCGACGCCCGCCCGGCTCGCGACCTCGGTCAGCGACAAGCCTGCGCGCGCGCGTTCGCGGCGCAGCGACGCCGCGATCACCGCTTGGGGTGGTCCGCTCACCGGGTCCTGCCGGTCCATCAACGCCTCCTGGGAGCTGGCGATTTCGCGTTGACTTTACCCACCCGGCCTGTTCATTATGAGAAACATGCGTTCGATATGGCGAACACTCGATCGGCGAACCGTCACCGCCGTGGCCGCGGCCTGCCTGGCCGTCGGCCTCTTCGGCGTGTCCTACGGCGCGTCGACCATCGCGGCCGGGTTCCCGGTCTGGATGCCGATCGTCATGGCGGTGACGGTGCTGGCCGGCGGGTCCGAACTGCTGTTCTTCGGCATCGTCGCGGCAGGCGGCAGCCCGCTCGCCGCCGTGGTCGCCGGACTACTGCTCAATGCCAGGCATCTGCCGTACGGCCTGTCGGCGCCCGAGGTGTTCGGCCGGGGTTGGAAGCGGGTGCTCGGCATCCACGTGCTCAACGACGAGTCGGTGGCGTTCGCGACCGCTCCCGGCGACCAGGAGCGCAAGCGTGCCGCCTACTGGGCCTGCGGCATCGGCGTCGCCCTGAGCTGGCCGCTCGGCGCGACCCTCGGCGCCGCCCTGGGTTCGCTCGTCCCCGACACCTCGGCCCTCGGCCTCGACGCCGTGTTCCCGGTCATCCTGCTCGCGCTCATCCTGCCCGCCCTGCGCGACCGCGCCACGCTGCGCCCGGTCCTGGTCGGCGCCGCACTCGCCGTCGTCGCGGCCCCGTTCGTCCCCGCCGGCCTGCCGGTGCTGATCGCACTGCTCGGCCTGGTGTTCGCGCTGCGACCACCGGAGCAGACCGAGACTCCGGCGGCACAACCATGCTGACCTCGACCGCTCGACCCGGGCACGCCGGTGCTCGGTCGATCGCCGCGCGTTCCAGCCACGCGCTCGAATCGCCGAGGGTCGTGCCGACCTGTGCGCAGACCGACCGGACTCAGCCCACCTCCCAGCGGCGGTGCGCGTCGTGAACACCCCGTACCTGCTGCCAGCGATGCTCACGCTCGCTGCGGGAACCTACGCGCTGCGGTGGACCGGCCCCGCTCTCCGGCATCGACTTCGCCTGTCGCCCAGGATGATCCATCTCCTCGATACCGGCGCGCTGATTCTGCTCGCGGCGCTGGTCGCGACCGCCACTCTCCCGACCGGGTCCGGCGAACTCGGCATCGCCCTGCCCGCCGGGGTGACGGTCGGCGGCCTCCTCGCGTGGCGCCGTGCACCGCTGCTCGTCACTGTGCTCGCCGCAGCCGCGACAACCGCACTCCTACGACTGGCCGGCGTGCACTGACTCGGTGCCGTCACCCTGTGCTCGACGACCGTGCTGCGCCGGCTCGCAAACGTCCACCGACCTGATCGTCGCACTGCCGTCGAGTCACGGTCGGTGAGAGCCTGCTCGCGGTGCGGCGCGCGCCGCTGCTGGTCACTGTGCCCGAGATTGCGGACACGTGCCGCGTCGACCACCCGCTCCGGCACCGGCGTGCACGACCTCGTCATCGCCGGTCGATGTCCGACCCCACTGGCACCATGTCGCCCGTGATCACGAGCGAACGGCCGATGCCGCCCCTGAACGCCGACGAGCGCACGACCACGGAGGCGTGGCTCGACTTCTACCGCACGACGCTGGCGCTCAAATGCCAGGGCCTCGACGACGCCCAGTTGCGCACCGCAGCAGCACCGTCGGCGCTGACCCTGCTCGGCCTGCTCCAGCACATGGCCGAGGTGGAACGAAACTGGTTCCGCCGGGTCCTCGCCGGGGAGCCGGCGCCGCCGATCTACGACCCGCACGCCGATACCGCGGGACATGACGGCGGGTTCGAGCTGTCCGACGACTCGTCCTACGACAAAGCTGTCACTACCTGGCAGGACGAGATCGCCCGTGCCCGCCGCAATTGCGCCGCGCGCGAGCTGGACGACACCAGTCCCTTCATGGGCAGCCGGGTGAGCCTGCGCTGGATCTACACGCACATGATCGCCGAGTACGCCCGCCACTGCGGCCACGCCGATCTGCTCCGCGAACGCATCGACGGAGCGACGGGCGTCTGAGCCCCGGCGCGCGACGTCAGCTGGGCGACAGCGGGATTCCACCACCCAGGCGACGCGCGACGGAGCCGTAACGGGCGTCGAGACGCAGCCAGGTGCGGGTGGCGCGGACGCGGACCAGCTCGGTGGGCTGGATGCGGCGCGACTCGGTCTTCTCGCCCGCGTGCGGGATGAAGTCCATGGCGGTGAGGGCGAAGACGACGCGCATCGGGACCTCGACCGCGAGATCGTCCGCGCCGGTGACGGTGAGCACCGACTGGTCCAGCAGCGAGGCGGGCGGGCCGTGCGCGCCGCCGTGCTCGCGGGCCAGGTCGGCGCCGCGCTCGGCCAGCTCGACCAGCGCGCGGGCCGGGACGTCGTCGACGTGGGTGAAACCGTCGCTGGGCGGCAGCGCGCCGCGCCAGGCCGAGTCCATCGAATAGCCGAGGTCGATCGGGTGACCGGTGCGCAGCCCCGCCAGCACCGTGTCGGCGCCGACGGTGACATCGTCGACGCCGAGTTCGGCGGTGACCGTGCGCACCGCGAGGGTCTCGAAACCTGTTGCGACCCACGCGGAGACGAGACTGGAACCACGCCGCCGCAACCGGACGACAGCGGCGGCGTCGAGCCGGATCGCCCGGGTGAGGAAGGTGGCCAGGTTCTCGCGTTCGGCCGGGTCGGGCGCGTGCAGCACCCGCTGTTCGGAGCTCACGGACGTCAGGCCCGCCACAGGGCCAGGTAGTCGCGTTCGGTGTCGCTGAGTCTGCGCAACCGCTGGGTCTCGATGTCGAACGCGGCCAGCTGGGTGGTGGCGGTGACCGCGGGCGGCGAATCCGGGGCGGCGCCGTTGGCGCGCACCTCGTAGCCGATCGTGAAATCGACCGCCCGCAGCTGTTTGACCCACATGGCGATATCGAGCGGGGTGTCCTCGTGCCGCAACTGACCCCGGTACTTCACGTGCAGGTCGACCAGCACACAGCCCTGCCGGCCCATCGACGCCGTCGGCTTGTCGTCGTCGAACAGCCACGGAATCCTGGCCTCTTCCAGCAGGGTCACCATCCGCGCGTGGTTGACGTGCTGGAACACGTCCATGTCCGACCAGCGGATCTCGACCTTGGCGTGAAAGCGCTGGGGCAACACCAGGTTCGCCGCCGGCGCGGCCGTGGCTGTGTTCGGCGAGCTCGTCACCGTGGTACCTCCGATTGGGCGCCCACCCCGCTCACCATGCTCCGCACCTGTCGCGCGGCGACCGACAGTGTGGCGAGGTCGTGGGTCCCGGACTCGAACAATTCCGACAGTGCCGCGCGCGCACGGCCCAGCCGGGACTGGTTCTTCGACTCCCAGTATGCAATTTTCTCGTCGGCCGTCTCCTCCGGGTCACCCCCGGACAGCACATCGAGGGTCAGCGAGCGCAGCGAACCGTACATGTCGTCGCGCAGCGCCAGCCGGGCCAGCGCGTGCCAGCGGTCGCCGCGTTCGAGGTGACTGACCGCCTCGAGCAGCCAGTCGATCTTCAGGTGCTCGTTGAGCGCGTAGTACAGCGCGCCCACCTCGGCGCCGTCCCGGTCGGCGATATCGGCGATATCGACGATATCGAGCAGCGGGTACAGGCTGAGCAGTCCGAACACCTCGGTCGCCAGCTCGGTCGGCGCGCCACGGGCGATCAGCTCGGCCGCGCCCTGGGTGAGCGAGGTGACGTGGTGCCCGCGCAGCCAGCCCGGCACCTGCGGCGCCAGCTCCTGCACCCGGCGGTGGTACCGGTTGATCTCGGCGCCCACCGCGATCGGCTGCGGCCGGTTGCTGAGCAGCCAGCGCGAGGCCCGATCCAGCGTGCGCCTCGACTCCAGCTCCAGCAGATCGCACACGCCGGCGGGCGCGTCGGCGCTGCGGATCCGCGCCCACACGTCGTGCAGCTCGAAGATCTCGGTGGCCGCGGCGAACGCGCGAACGGTGTCGGAGGTGCTGGCCCCGACCTCTTCGTTGAGCCGGTGCGCGTAGGTGATGCCCGCGTAGTCGACCACCTCGTTGACGATCATCGTGGTGACGATCTCGCGGCGCAGCCGGTGCTTCTTGATCGCCGCGCCGAAGCGCTCGCGCAGCGGCGTCGGGAAGTACAGCGGCAGCCTGCGTGCGAAGTAGACGCTGTCGGGCAGGTCGGTGTCGAGCAGATCGGCCTTGAGTCCCAGCTTGATGTGCGCGAGCAGATTGGCCAGTTCGGGCGAGGTGAGCCCGCGACCCTCCTCGTCGCGCCGCTTCAGGTCGACATCGGTCGGCAGCGCCTCGAGCTCACGGTCCAGGCCGCGACGCTGCTCGAGATCGTCGATGACGCGGCCGTGCACGCCGACCATCTGCGGCGCGTCGGTGCGCGCGATGCCGATCAGCACGTTCTGATCGACGTTGTCCTGCAACACCATCCGCGCGACCTCGTCGGTCATCGAGGCCAGCAGCGGATTGCGGTCGGCCTGCGCCAGCGCGCCCGCGCTCACCACGCCGTCGAGCAGCACCTTGATGTTGACCTCGTGGTCGGAGCAGTCGACCCCCGCCGAGTTGTCCAGCGCGTCGGTGTTCATCTTGCCGCCGGCGCGGCAGAACTCGATCCGGCCCAGCGCGGTGGCGCCCAGGTTGCCGCCCTCGCCGATCACCTTGACCCGCAACTGATTACCGTCGACCCGGACCGTGTCGTTGGACTTGTCGCCCACCTCGGCATTGGATTCGGTGCTGGCCTTGACATAGGTGCCGATCCCACCGTTCCACAGCAGCTGGACCGGGGCGAGCAGGATCGCCCGCACCAGCTCCGGCGGCGTGAGCGCCTGCACCGAGTCGGGCAGCCCCAGCACGAGCCGGGCCTGCGGCGAGATCGGCACCGACTTCACGGTCCGCTCGAACACGCCGCCGCCCGCGCTGATCAGGGTGCGATCGTAGTCGGCCCACGAGGACCGCGGCAGCGCGAACAACCGCTCGCGCTCGGCGTAGGAGGTGGCGGCGTCCGGGTTCGGGTCGAGGAAGATGTGCCGGTGGTCGAACGCGGCGACCAGGCGGATGTGGCGCGAGAGCAGCATGCCGTTGCCGAACACGTCACCGCTCATGTCACCCACGCCGACGACGGTGAAGTCCTGGCTCTGGGTGTCGATGCCCATCTCGCGGAAGTGCCGCTTGACCGCTTCCCACGCGCCCTTGGCGGTGATGCCCATCGCCTTGTGGTCGTAGCCGGCCGAGCCGCCGGAGGCGAACGCGTCGCCGAGCCAGAAACCGTAGCGGGTGGCCACGTCGTTGGCGATGTCGGAGAAGCTGGCGGTGCCCTTGTCGGCGGCGACGACCAGGTAGGTGTCGTCGGCGTCGCGGCGGACCACCCGGGCGGGCGGCAGCACCGCGCCGGTGGTCAGGTCGACATTGTCGGTCACGTCGAGCAGGCCGGAGATGAAGGTGCGGTAGCAGGCGACGCCTTCGGCGATGCTCGCCTGCCGGTCGACGGCGGGATCACCGGTGGCGGCGGGCGGGTTCTTCACCACGAAGCCGCCCTTCGCACCGACCGGCACGATCACCGCGTTCTTCACCGCCTGTGCCTTCACCAGACCCAGGATCTCGGTGCGGAAGTCCTCGAGCCGGTCCGACCAGCGCAGGCCGCCGCGCGCCACCGATCCGAACCGCAGGTGCACGCCCTCGACCCGCGGCGAGTAGACGAAGATCTCGAATTGCGGTCGCGGCTTGGGCAATTCGGCGATCTCGCGCGGTTCCACCTTGAACGAGAAGTAGTCACGCGGGCGCTCTTCGGCGTCGACGATGTAGTAGTTGGTGCGCAGGGTCGCCTTGATCAGGCCGAGGATGGCGCGCAGGATGCGGTCGGCGTCCATGCTGACCACTTCGTCGATGCCCACCCTGACCTTCGTCTCCAGCTCGGCGGCGGTCTCGGCCGAGACGGTGTCGGGATCGAAGCGGGCGGCGAACAGGTCGACGAACGCGCGCGCGACCTCGGGATGGGCCAGCAGCACGCGCGCGATATTGACCTGGCTGTACGGGAATCCCGCCTGCTGCAGGTACTTCGCGTACGCGCGCAGCATCGCCACCGACCGCCACGGCAGACCGGCCCGCAGCACGAGTTCGTTGAGGCCGTCGGCCTCGGCCCGGCCGTACCAGACCGCTGCGAAGGCGTCGGTGAACCGGGAGTGCAGCTCGTCCTCGTGGGTGGCCTGCTCGAGCAGCTCCGCGTCGAGATCGCCGCCGAGCGCGTTGCGCAGCAGCTCGGGCCGCGCCTGCAGACCGAAGTCGTAGATCCAGCGCTCGGCACCGCACTCCAGCTGCAGCTGGTAGGGCCGCTCGTCGACCACCTCGACGCCGAGGCTCTGCAATACCGGCAGCACCTGGCTCAGCGAGACGCCCGACCCGGCGATGTAGAGGCTGAAGCGCCACGACCCGGGCGCGGCCTCCGGCTTGCGGTACAGATGCTGGCCGATGCCGCCCTCGGTGAGCCGTTCCAGCCTGCCGATGTCGGCCAGCGCGCGGACCGCGCCGAAGTCCTCCTTGTAGCTCTCCGGGAAGGCCTCCGAATACTGTTTCACGACACCGGGATCCAGGACGGTGGAGGTGGCGACCTCGTCGTCGATCCGGTCGTCCCAGGTGTGGCTGGCCGCGTTCAGCAGTGCCTGCAGGCGCAGCCGGTTGTCTTCGGAGGTGTCCGGCGCCGCGGCGGGCTCGGCGGGCAGCATCACGGTGAAATACACACTGGCGAGCTCGCTTTCGCTCACCCGGGCCGAGTAGTCGATGTCGGCGCCGCCGAGCTCGCGGACCAGGATCTCCTGCATCTGCAGCCGCACCGCGGTGGTGTAGCGATCGCGCGGCAGGTAGACCATGCAGGCCACGAAGCGGCCGTACCGGTCGCTGCGCAGGAACAGCCGTACCTGCCTGCGCAGGCTCACGCCGAGCACCGCCACCGCGGTGCGGCGCATGGCCTCGGTGTCGGCCGAGAACAGCTCGGTGCGCGGGAACGATTCGATCACCTCGAGCATCGCCTGCCCGGAGAAGGAGTCCTTGTCGAATCCGGCCGCCTCGATGGCGGTGCGCACCCTGGTGTTGATGACCGGGATGTCGAGCACGTTCTCGTGCACCGCGCTGACGGTGAACACCCCGATGAACAGGTGTACACCGACCACGGCGCCCGCGTCGTCCACGTCGGCGACACCGACGAAGTACGGGTACACCGAGCGGTGCACGGTCGCGCGGACCAGGCCCTGGGTGAGCATCAGCAGCGGACGGTCGCCGCCGTTGATCGGCACCTGGAAGTCGGTGCCGGTGTCGGCGCGCAGCACGCCGAGGCTCGCGCCGGACACCGGCGTGGAGACCGTGCGGCCGTGTTCGGTCTCGCGGCGGTAGCGCGCGTAGCCGAGCAGGGTGAAGTTGCCGTGGGCCAGCCAGCGCAGCAGCTGCGCGCATTCGGCCAGGTCGGTGGCGGGGAACGGGGCCGAGCCCGCGCCCGCGGTGCGATCGAGCTGATCGGCCAGCGAGCTCTGCACCCTGGTCATCGCCTCGGTGTCGTCGATCACCTGGCGGACGTCGGCGATCACCGTGGGCACGGTGCGCTCGATGTGATCGAGCTGGGCCCGCCCGGTCGAGGGATGCAGCTGCAGGTGCATCCACGACTCCGGCATGCCGGTCGCGCCGTTGCCGTCCACCTCGTGCGGTGCCGCGCTGATCAGCACGCCGTTAGCGTCGCGGGTGACCTCGAAGATCGGGTGGATGACCTCGGTGACGCTCACCTGCATCCGGGCCAGCGCCGCGGTGATCGACTCGACCAGCAGCGGCATGTCGTCGGTGACCAGCTGCACCGCCGCGCCCATGCCCGACCCGTCGTCGGGATGGTAGACCCGCACCAGCGCCGTATCCGCGGGGCGTTCGGCGGCCAATTCCATGTGCCGCCGGAAGATCTGGTTGATGCCGGTGACCGGGAAGTCCGCGTCGCCGGCGTCCACGTGTCGGAAGTACGCCCCTTCGAGTGTCGCGAGATCACCGCGCAAGCTTCGCGGCATTCCCGCGGCCCACGCCGCGCTCGACATTTCCGACGAGACCGTCATCGTTTCGCCCACTCCCATGGATTCGGTTCGCTTCGATTCCGCAACTCAGGTGACGCAAATTCGAGACTAGCCGGGGGTCCATGGACACGCGGAGAGAATTTCAGCTTGCCGCGCCGGTAACTTGGCCAACGTTCGGTGAACGCCGGGGAAGTCGTCGCTACCAGTCGTTTTCGCGCGTTGACGCCGACGGCCCGGCGGAAAGATCATCGAGGATCACTCCGCCGGGCCGTCGCAGCAAACCCCGGCGATCAGTCGCGCGTGAGCTTGCGGTGGGTCACGCGGTGCGGGCGCGCCGCGTCGGCACCGAGGCGGTCGACCTTGTTCGCCTCGTAGGCCTCGAAGTTGCCCTCGAACCAGAACCACTTGGCGTCGTTGTCGCTGTCGCCCTCCCACGCCAGGATGTGGGTGCAGGTGCGGTCCAGGAACCAGCGGTCGTGGGAGATCACGACGGCGCAGCCGGGGAACTGCTCGAGCGCGTTCTCCAGCGAGCTGAGGGTTTCGACGTCGAGGTCGTTGGTCGGCTCGTCGAGCAGGATCAGGTTGCCGCCCTGCTTGAGGGTCAGCGCCAGGTTCAGGCGGTTGCGCTCACCACCGGAGAGCACGCCCGCCGGCTTCTGCTGGTCCGGGCCCTTGAAGCCGAACGCGCTGACATAGGCGCGCGAGGGCATCTCCTGGTTGCCGACCTCGATGAAGTCGAGCCCGTCGGAGACGACCTGCCAGACGTTCTTGTTCGGGTCGATGCCGGCGCGGTTCTGGTCGACGTAGCTGAGCTTGACCGTCTCGCCGACCTTGACCTCGCCGCTGTCCGGCGCCTCGAGTCCGACGATGGTCTTGAACAGCGTGGTCTTACCGACACCGTTGGGGCCGATCACGCCGACGATGCCGTTGCGCGGCAGCGTGAAGGACAGGTCCTTGATCAGCTGACGGTCGCCGAAGCCCTTGTCGAGGTTCGACACGTTGACCACGATGTCGCCCAGGCGCGGACCCGCGGGGATCTGGATCTCCTCGAAGTCCAACTTACGGTGCTTCTCGGCCTCCGCGGCCATCTCCTCGTAGCGACCGAGGCGGGCCTTGTTCTTGGCCTGACGGGCCTTGGCACCGGAGCGCACCCAGGCCAGCTCCTCCTTGAGGCGCTTCTGCAGCTTCTGGTCCTTCTTGCCCTGGACCTCGAGCCGCTGGGCCTTCTTCTCCAGGTAAGTGGAGTAGTTGCCCTCATACGGGTAGGCACGGCCGCGGTCGAGCTCGAGGATCCACTCGGCGACGTTGTCGAGGAAGTACCGGTCGTGGGTGACGGCCAGCACGGCGCCCTGGTAGGCGGCCAGGTGCTGCTCGAGCCACAGCACGCTCTCGGCGTCGAGGTGGTTGGTCGGCTCGTCGAGCAGCAGCAGGTCGGGCTTGCTCAGCAGCAGCTTGCACAGCGCGACGCGGCGACGCTCACCACCGGAGAGGTTGATGACCGGCTCGTCCGGCGGCGGGCAGCGCAGCGCGTCCATGGCCTGCTCGAGCTGGGAATCCACATCCCACGCGTCGGCGTGGTCGAGGAACTCCTGCAGCTTGCCCATCTCGTCCATGAGCTCGTCGGAGTAGTCGGTGGCCATCAGCTCGGCGATCTCGTTGAAGCGATCCAGCTTCACCTTGACCTCGCCGAGGCCCTCCTCCACGTTGCCGCGGACGGTCTTCTCCTCGTTGAGGTGCGGCTCCTGCATCAGGATGCCGACGGTGGCGCCGGGCGCGAGGAACGCCTCGCCGTTGTTCGGCCGGTCCAGCCCCGCCATGATCTTCAGCACGGACGACTTACCCGCGCCGTTCGGGCCGACCACACCGATCTTGGCGCCGGGCAGGAAGTTCAGCGTCACGTCGTCGAGAATGACCTTGTCGCCGTGCGCCTTGCGAACCTTGATCATCTGATAAATGAACTCAGCCATATACGGAAGCCTATCGGTGCGGGTAACGGGGGTGAGATGCGGAGCGGGCCGGTGCCGCGGATACGACCCTCAGGCGTCGACCCGCTCGGGCGTACCGGAGATCGGCACCGCAACCGGCGATCGCGCCGGGAGGGAATCCGCCGCGGTCGTAGAGGCTACGGCAGTGGGTACGGTCGGCGCATACTCGGCCGCGTCCTCCGCGGGGACCGGAGGTATAGCGCGCGGCCGGTCCGAGATATTCCGCACAGCGTGCGGCGCGGAGCGCGCCGCGTCGAACCGGCGCGAGTTGCTCGCCATCCGGAAGGTCACCACCTGCTCACCGTTGGTGAGATCACGCCGGACCGGATGGGTCACCACTGTGCCGATCACCGTCGCATGTGCCTCGTACATCGAATCCGCCCCCGCTCGGTCGCTGTGTTGCGCTGACCATCCAAGGATGGAGTCGTGAGCCGTCGAACGGACGGCCGCGAGCGCAATTGGGGACAAAGTCGACGGTTGTGGAGATCTCCCGTGTCAGAGCACGGGGAGTTCGGTGTTCGCCCCGCACAGGACGACGATCGGGCGCACGCCCGGGTCCGGGCGGTAGGCCCCGCTCTGCACCGCGGCCAGCGCGGCGGCGCCCTCGAGCTCGACCACGACGCGGAATTCGCGCCACAGGTATTCCCTGGCCGCGGCGATCGCGTCGTCGGCGACCGACAGCGCGGGCATCCGATGCCTGCGCGCGATGTCGAAGGCGATTTCGCCCACCCGGGTCGCGCACAGCAGCTCGGTGGCCCTGACCTGCGCGTCGATCTCGACCGGCCGGCCCGCGGCCAGCGCGGCCGAGAGCGCGGGAGTGTGCTCGGATTCGACGCCGACGATCTGCCTGCGCTTGCCCAGCGCGGCACCGAGGCCGGCGATCAGCCCGCCGCCACCGATCGCGGCCAGCACCGGTGGCCGCCCGCGCACCTGTTCCTCCAGTTCGAGGCCGATCACGCCGGCGCCCGCCACCACCGCGGGCATGTCGTAGGCATGCAGGTGTTGCGCGCCACGCTCGGCGGCCAGCGTCACGGCCCTGCGCTGCGCCTCGGCGTAGCTCGTGCCGTGCCAGAGCACCTCGGCGCCGTGCGCCCACATCGCGGCGACCTTGGTGTGCGGCGCCGACTCCGGCACCACCACCGTGCAGGCCTTGCCCAGCTGCGCGGCGGCCAGCGCGACCGCGATCCCGGCATTACCGCCGGAGGCGACGACGACGTGATCGGCGCCCTTGTCCGCGGCCAGCAGCGCGTTGAGCGCGCCACGCACCTTGAACGTGCCACCGTGCTGCAGGAACTCCAGCTTCAGCGAGACCGGGACGGGACCCTCGGGGCCGTCGACGGTCGTGTGGAACACCGGGGTCTTGCGCACCCGGCCCGAGAGCCTGCGGCGCGCCGCCCGCACCTCCGTGCGCGGCACGCGATGTGTCGACTCGCTCACCGGCACACCACATCCACTCACTTACGCACCTCGCGGTCACGACGCGCCAGCTCGGCGTACATCGCGTTGTAGGCGGTGAGCTCGGCGTCGTTGTCGCGGTCGGCGGCGCGGTCGGTGCGCTTGGCCAAGCGCTGATCGCTGCGCGACCACTGGATCAGCAGGGCCAGCATCACCACGACCAGCGGCACCTCGCCACTGGCCCAGGCGAAGCTGCCGCCGTTGCGCTGATCGGCGAGCAGATCGATGTTCCAGCCGAGGCCCAGGGTGCGGTAGAACCAGCCGCCGAGCACGGTGTTCATGCTCATCAGCGCGATGCCGAAGAACGCGTGGAAGGGCAGCGTGCCGAAGACCATCGCCAGCTTGGTCAGCGGCGCCACCTCGCGCGGCTTCGGATCGATGCCGATCACCACCCAGTAGAACAGGTAGCCGCTGATCAGGAAGTGCGCGTTCATCATCAGGTGCGCGGCGTGCGAGTCGACAGAGGCGTCGAAGATCCCGCCCAGGTACAGCGCGTAGAACCCGGCGACGAAGATGATCGACGCCACGACCGGCTGGGTCAGGAACCGCGAGACCGGGTTGTGCACCGCGGCCAGGATCCACTCGCGCGGACCCGGCACACCCTCGCGCCCGGCGGGTGGCAGCGCGCGCAACGCCAGCGTCACCGCGCCGCCGAGGGCGAGCAGGATCGGCGCCAGCATCGACAGTGCCATGTGCGCGCCCATGTGCACGCTGAACATCGCGGGCGCGTACCGGCCGACACCCGAGGACGTGGCCAGCAGCAGCACCAGGCAGCCGCTGCACCAGGCGATGGTCCGCCCGATCGGCCAGGCGTCGCCGCGCTTGCGCAAGCGGTACACACCGAGCAGGTAGAGCGCCGCGAGCACGATCGCAAGGGTGCCGAAGATCAGATCGAAGCGCCAGTCGAACAGCAGCCTGCCGACGGTCGGCGGCCCGGCCACGGTGTAGCCGAGTTCCACCTCCACCGGCGTCGGGATCGAGGTGGGCGGCGGGGGCGGGGTACGGCCGAGGCCGACGGCCAGGCCGATGGTGGCCGCGAAGATCAGCGTCTCCACCCCGGCGAAGCGGATCAGCGCCCGGCGATCGCGCGGATCGGCGGCGAGCGCGGGCAGCGCGGCCCGGCGCTGCAGGTAGCCGAGCACGCCCAGGACGAGCAGCGCCGCAGCCTTGGCCAGCACCAGCTTGCCGTAGGTCGTGCTGAACAGGTCCGCGGCGGGCAGCCGGACCCAGGCGTTGACCACGCCGCTGAGGCCGATCACCACGAACGCGATGGTCGCGGCGACCGAGAACCGCCGCGCCGCGACATCGGTCCCCGCACCACCGCGCAGGGCGTGCGCGAGCACCGCGACCAGGCCGCCGACCCAGACCGCGGCCGCCACCATGTGCAGGATCAGCGAGTTGGTGGCCACATCGTGGGCGCCACCGGAGGACGAGTGCCCGGTCAGCGCGAGCGGCATCATGGAGATCAGCGAGCCGGCCAGCAGCAGCGGCGTCCAGCCCCAGCGCAACGCCAGGCGGCCGCCGACGGCGACGATCAGCGCAAGCAGCGTCGTGGTCCGCCAGGCACCGGCCACCTCGACCTGGGCGATCACCGGCCACAGCACCTCGGGCCGCCAGATGTCACCGACCGGCTGACCGGTCGTATCCGAGACGGTCAGGGGCACCAGCAGCGCCGCACAGGCCGCCCAGACCAGCGCGGCGTCGGCCGCCCGGCGCACCGCCCGGTAGCCACCGGCTTCGAGCAGCCCGCTGTCGCGGGGCGGCAGCAGGAACGCGGCGAACAGCAGCGAGCCGACGGTCACCGCGGCGGCCAGATCGGCCACCGCCCGCAGCGCGGGCAAGCCATATGTTGTCAACGGCCCCGGATCGGGTATACCCAGCAGACTGAGGGCCTGCGCCGCCGACAACCCGACCACGATCGCCGCGACGACCGCGGCCATCGCCCCGGCGACGACGCTCAGCACCCCGAACGTCGCGGTGTTCCCCGTCGGCGCAGCCCGACCCGCTTCCACTGGTGGCGCGCCGTCCACGGCGGGTCCAGCGGAGGGGTCCTGCGATAACGACATGACAACGAGGGTAGTTCGACCTGCCCGGGGCCGACCCGAGGGGGCGTCGCTGCCGAGCCCAGCACTCCTTCTGGTCGGCCGCTATACTTTCGCGCTGGACACCGGCGCCGAGTTCGGCCAAGGTGGATGCCACTGCCTCCGTAGCTCAGTTGGATAGAGCAAGGGCCTTCTAATCCCTAGGTCGCAGGTTCGATTCCTGCCGGGGGCGCAGATCGGCCCTGACCTGCATGTATTCCAGGTCAGGGCCGTACGACGATCCCGGTGTGGCGAGCGAGCTTACTTCGGCCACAGTTGGGACGCTCTGGTCGACTGCCTCAGCGATCTACCCGGTCACCGGCACGGTAGCCGGGTAGCGGTCCTGATCGACCACGCCGATCTCCTCCTGAGCGCCGAGCATCTGGGCGTGTTCGTCTCGGTGCTCTGCCAGGCAGCGTGGCAGGCGAACCTGCGGCTCGACGCGGACGGCCACGCGCTGGACGATCCACCGCTGGCCCTGCACTTCGTTCTACTGCTCGACACGATTCCCGCTGACGCGTTCGCAGCGGAAGTCGGCAGCGGACGCGACGTGGCGATCACGGTGATGGACGGACGCCTCACCGCCACCTCGACCGGCGACTGGCCGGACGCCGACCGACAGGTGACTACGGCCATCTGATCACGAAGGGCGACAACCGCTTTCTCGACTTCGACAGGCGGATCACCCAGGATCTCGCCGACCTCGATGCTCGGCTCTCCCGACAATCCTGCACCGCGGTGCCGATATCGCCACGTTGCGCACGAGCGCCCCCGCCACCCGGCTTCTCAGCCCTTCCCGAGGTCGATCGGCGCGCCGTCGCGTGCGCTCCATCGACCGACCCGAATCCGAACATCCCCACCGAATGGAGCGAAAACCCATGAGCACCAACGGAATCACCACCGGCCCCGAGCGAGCCATCATCGAGGACCTGCTCGACCACAATCGCGCGGCACTCATCGCGACCGTGCGTGGCCTGTCCGAGGCCGAGGCCCGCCGGCGGCTCGTCGCATCGCTGACGACACCCATCTCGCTGATCAAGCATGCCGCCGCGGCGGAGCGGATCTGGTTCCAGCGGTTCTGGGCGGGGCTGGACGAAGCCGACTGCGACGGCTATTCACGTCGCGACGAGGGCACCTTCGCCGTCGCCGACGACGAGTCGCTGACCGGGGTCATCGCCGAGTTCGAGCGGGCGAGTCAGCGGTCGCGGGAGATCGCGTCCCGCTTCGCCCTCGACGACACCAAGGTCAATCCGCGCGAAGGCGAGGTCAGCATGCGATGGACACTGCTCGCGATGATCCAGGAGTTCGCCCGGCACGCGGGGCACGGCGATATCCTGCGCGAGCAGATCGACGAGTCGGCATCGCGACAGTCGGACGCGTGAACGCGGACCTGCGGCAGACGACCTCACGTGTCACTGCTCGCGATGCCCGACCCGGCGGGACGCGCCGCGTCGATCAGGCAATCCGTCACTCCGATGGCGTCCACGAAGACGGGGACGCCGCGGATGTGGATAATCGAACGTATGTGCGAATCCCTCCGGCCCTATCTGCGCGCCGGTGTATGGACCGAACCGTCGCCACACTTCTGCCCGAACGGGCACCGGCTCGGCGCGGGGCGCGCGCTGGTCGTCGCGATGCCCTGCCGGCGGATCGGTGGACACCACCGCGTCCACACCTGCCTGGCCTGCGGCGCCGTCACCTACAGCCCGCCCGCGCACAACGACTGCGAGCACTGAGGTCCACACGCCGGTGCGCCGCCCCCGACCACCCGGGGCGACCTGACCGTGCGCGGCCTCAGTGCGAGTAGTCCCGGAACGTCATGACGCCGCCGACCACGACGATGATCGCCGTGAGGACGTAGACCGTGACGCGGATCCACGTCGGACCGTAGTAACTGACCGCCATCGACGCACCGAGCGCCGCGAGAATCATCACCACCCCGTAGAAGGGCGTGCGCTGCTCCCTGTCAACCATTCCTCCAGTGTCCGCCGACGACGCGGCGGTGCCAATGCCCTCAACAGGGCGAACGGCCGGCAGTCGCGCCGCCGGGCTCGATGGTCACGCTCACCGCGCGCCACCGACAGCGACGCCGGGCGCGGGCAGCCGCAGCCGCTTGCCCGCAGGGGTCGGGAACCACACATCGGCCACGACAGACGAGGGCCCGGGCGCGGGCCTGCGCAGGTGGATGCGGCGCCACGCCATCGCGAACAGCGCTGCAGCGCTGACCAGCACCAGCGCCACCGCGCCGATCGCCAAGACGAGCGACACCGTCACCGCGGTCCCGTCACGACCCGCGCCGCTGCGATAGATCAGCATCGCGGCGGCCACCGGCCCGGCCATTCCCCCTGCCGCGATGGTCAGCAGCATCGCGCCGGTGACCAGTTCGATCACCCGCAACGGCCGCCGTATCCGCACCCGGACCGCGCGGTGGCTTCCTCCCAGCGAACCCCATGTTCTCCCGACCAACGCCACAGCCAGCCCCTTCCGCTCCTCTGCCAACACCCGCATACGAACCGGACACTGCACGGTATACCGCTACTCGGCCGCACTGCGAAAATGACATCGAACAGTTGCCGAGTCGGACAGCAGCAACTATGTAGCGATCAAGGTGTTGACGCGAACGAACCAGCGTGCTCAGCGCAGGGCGCGGCAGTACAGCGCGTCGGGATGGGCGCCGCGGGCATTGGCCCAGGAGAAGGCGATGCCCGCCGCGTACTCGGTCGCCGCGCACTGCGCCTTGTAGTACCCATGCGCGTAGTCGCCGCCTTCGCCGGAAGCGGGGCGGGTGTCGTGGCGGTCGTCCCAGAGGGTGCGACCCGCGCCGGCCAGGGGCAGGCGCGCGGGGGCGCAGAGGATGGCCGACATCTTGTCGCCGCGCAGGCTGTAACCGATCATGAACTGCCCGTCCCGGCACTGGTATTTGGTGAAGCCACCGGCCCAGTCGGTGCTGACCTGCTCCGAGTCGACCTTCACGGCCGTGGTGCCCGGCTGCCAGAGCTCGCCCTCGGTGGCGTCGGTGCACAGCCCGCCCTGGCCGCGGGAGCTGATGCCGATCAACCGCTGGTCGTCGGGGCAGACGAGTTTGTGCGCACCGCTGTCCCAGTCGGCGGCGGCCCGCACCGAGCGGTTGTCGTCTTCGTGGATCCCGTTGAGCATGGACCAGGTCCGCACGGGCGCGACCTGCCCGGTCTTGCCGTCCGCGGCGAGCAGGCGCTGCACGTGCGCGGCGCGCCAGTCGTCGGCGTCGGTGACGCTGCGCAGGCCGCCGCCGGTGTCGTAGCGCAGCAGACCCCACTGATTGCCCGCGTCATTCTGCTGGAATCCGACGATCGGCCAGTAGGCGAAATCCAGATCCTGCTCGACGAGGAAATCGACCATGGCGGCGAACCAGGCGCGATCCAGCGGCTCGGCGTCCTTTCCGATACCGAATTCGCTGATCCACACCGGCGCGGTGAAATGCCGGTCCGGCGTGGCGGCCACATACCCGGCCAGTTCGTTCATGGCCTGGAACAGCTCGGCGCGCGACAGGTCGCGGAATCGGGGGTCGGTGGTCTCCCCCAGGCCGGTCGCACCGGTGTGATGACGCCCGATATAGCCGTAGAAATGGGCCGCGTAGACGACCTTGTGCGACCGTTTCAGCGTCACCGACAGCCGGTTCAACGGCTCGAGCATGGGTCGTTCGTGCGGGGTCAGATCGGTGGGGATGCCGATCCAGTTGAGACCCTCGATCATCACCAACAGGTCCGGATTCGCTTCCGTGACAATGGCATCGCCCGCCTCCTGCGCGGCGTCGTACCAGTCGTGGTTGTCGCCGAGGCCCCAGTTCGGGTCGTCCCAGGTGTCGCGGCGCACCTCGTTGCGCAGGTCGGCGCCGACGACGCCGGCGTTGCCCCGGTAGCGGGCCGCCATGAACTTCCAGTCGTCGATCCACTCGTTCCACGACTGTCCGGAATTCCAGCGCTCGTTCCCGTCGACGGCGCAACACCAGCGGGTGGAGGTGGTGTGATTGTTGAGGATGACGGCGAGCCCGGCGTCGGTGAGCGCGGTGACCGCGCGATCGAACACCTCGAGCGGACGCAGCCCGTTGAGCTGCGGATTGGCGGTCAGCCCCTGCACCGGACGGGCGTCGGTGATCATCTCGTTGGAGAACGGCAGCCGAATGCTGTTGAGCCCCAATGCCTGGAAGTCACCGATCAGGGTGTCCATCCGGACCCGGTCCAAGCCCAGCGGCGCCCGGTGCCCGGTTTCCTGCGCGAAGTTGTCGGCGTCGGATTCGTCGTCGCCACTGCCGTTCCAGGTGCCGCTGGACCCGTGCCAGTTCCCGGATTTCAGCTTGACCCGGTTCCCACTCGCGTCCACGATGTATCGCCCGCTGGTGCTGAGCGGGCCGTGGATTCCGCCCGGAGCGGCCACCGCGGGCGCGCCCTCGCGCAGCAGTGGGGTGAGGAGCGCGCCGAACAGGCAGGCGACGACGGCGAAGATCCTGAGCTGCATGCCGACGAACGCTAACGCACCGGAAAAACCCTGTGAAACAGTCGAACTTCACCGATTGACCGGATTCGGTTGTCAATCACCGCTCCGGTACTAGGCTGCGCGCCATGGAGGTGCACACCAGGCAGTTGCGGTACTTCGTCGCGGTGGCCGAGGAGCTGAACTTCACCCGCGCCGCGCAGCGGTTGCACGTGTCCCAGCAGGGCTTGAGCACTCAGATCAAACAACTGGAGCGGACGCTGGAGGTGGCGTTGTTCGCCCGCACCACCCGCACCGTCGAACTCACCACCGCGGGCGCGGTGTTCCTGCGCGACGCCAGGGCGATGCTGACCGGCCTCGGCACCGCGATCGAGCGGGCCAGGTCGGTACACCGGGGCGAACGGGATCGCCTGGTGCTCGGGCTGCTGGAAGGCGGCGCGCTCACCCTGACAGAGCCGATCCTGTCGGCGTTCCGGGAACGACATCCCGACGTGTCGGTGGAGCTGCGGCATTTCAGCTACGAGGACCCGGCCGTCGGACTCACCGACGGCTCGGTCGACGTCGCCTTCGCCCGTCGGCCGTTCGTGGACGACGGCGTGCGCTTCGAGCCGCTGTTCACCGAGCCGCTGATGGTGATGCTGCCGTCGAGCCATCGGCTGGCGGACCGCACCGAGGTCTCGGCGCACGAACTGCTCGACGAACCGCTGCTCGGGGCCGCCACCCCGGACCCGGTCTGGAATGCCTACTGGGAGCTGTCCGAGTATCGGGGCGGTCGGCCCGCGCCCGTGGTCGACCGGTCCACCTCGCTGCTCGAGGAACTGAACAAGGTCGCGACCGGAGTCGGAATCGTGCTGACCGCCGCGTGCGCCCGGTGGATTCCGTTTCCCCGGGTCCGGTTGGTCCCGGTGGCCGACACCACGCCGAACGAGGTCGCGGTCGGCTGGCGCGCCGACCAGGAGACGCCCCTGGTCCGTTCGTTCGTCGAGATCGCCCGGTCGGTGCGCGACGCCCATCCCGACCTCGTCCGCGATCTCCAGGAACCCGACTTCGCGGACTGTTCGGTGCCGGCCCAGCTCTGACCACCGGAACCGTCGTGACCTGCGGCGATGCCCTAGCACGGTGGTGCGATGCCGTCGACACGCCCGGGTGCGGGTAGCCTTCCCCCTCATGTGGATCATTCTCGCCATTTCCGTGGTCAGCTCCGTGATCATTGCGATCCTGTTCGCTACCGGGTTTCCCGAGCACTGAGGCTTCAGTGGTAGCTGACACATAGCTGTGCGGTCCGCCCGATCGGGTGGGGTGAGAAGATGACCGGGTGCCGAACAATAGCCAGCCCAGTGCGCGGTCCGACGACGGCCGCTCGTTCGTCGTCGCCGACGCCACCGACAGCGCGCTGGTCGCCGGTTCGCTGGCCGTGATCGTCGCGGCCGACCGCCGTCAGCTCGTCCTCGTCGAGGAGCGGTCGGAGACGACCCCGGTTCGCCTGCGTGGCCGAAGGAGTTCAACGAGCTGATCCACCTCGCCGACGACCTGGCCGCCACCGAACTCGACAGCTCGCTGCCCAAACTGCACGGCTCGGGATCGGCGGCCCAGCGCCGCCTGGCCATGCGGATCGAGAACCTCGGGCTGATGGACTGGGAGGTGTGGGCGCGCGAGGATCGCTCGGTCACCGAGATCGTCGACGAGCGGCCCGACGCCACCGTCCTGGATCTCGGCGGATTCTCCACCGCCGCACAGCAACTCGTGGTCGCGCTGGCCCTGCTCGACGATCTGTGGGCCCGCCGCGACGAGCGGCGCCCGGTCCTGCTCGTCATCGACGAGGCGCACAATCTGGCCTCGCCCCGGCTGGATTCACCGATCGCGGTCGCGGTGCGCGAACGGCTGATCCAGATCGCCGCCGAGGGACGCAAATTCGGTCTGTGGCTGCTGCTGTCGACGCAGCGGCCGTCGAAGGTGCACCCGGGCATCATCTCCCAGTGCGACAACCTCGCGCTGATGAAGATGACCTCCCCGGTCGACCTCGCCGAGCTCGGCACCTACTTCGGCTACGCGCCCTCGGCACTGCTCGGCCGCTCCCCCTGGTTCCGCCAGGGCGAGGCGCTGTTCGCCGGCGGCTTCGTCCCGGCGCCCGCGCTGGTGAAGGTGCACGCGCGGATCACCCCCGAAGGCGGCGGCGACGTCGGGGTACCACTGCGCTGAGCAGTCACGATCGGGTGCGTTTTCGTCCGGATCACGGTGGGGCCGCCTAGAGTTGACTGATTGTGCGGGGCGATGCGGAGGGGGACGACCGAGTTGCCCTCGCGGTGGGCCACTGCGCATTCCGACGCCGCAGGCCGAGCGCGTTCGGCGTGTACTGGAAGCTGGCGCGGGCGGGGTTCAAACGACAGGCCCAGTACAAACTGGCGATGTTCGCCGGGCTGTTCACCAACTGTGTGTTCGGTTTCGTCCGGGCCGCGGTGATGGTGGCCGCGGTGCGCGCGGCGGGCGATTTCGGCGGCTACGACGAGGGCACCATCGGCGCCTATGTGTGGCTGTCGCAGGCGCTGCTCGGCGCGACCCAGTTCATGGGGCCACCGATCGACCTGGTCGATCGGATCAAGTCCGGTGACGTCGCGATCGATTTCCTGCGCCCGGTCGACGTCCAGCTGAGCTATCTGGCCACCGACATGGGCCGGGCCGCCTGCACTTTCCTGCCGCGCGGCGTGCCGAGCATCATCATCGGCGCCGCGACCTTCGGGCTGTCGATGCCGACGACGCCGGTGGCCTACCTGCTCGGCCTGATCAGCGTGCTGCTGGCGGTGGCGCTGTCGTTCCTGTGCCTGTTCGCGGTCGCGCTGATCGGGTTCTGGGTGGTGGAGATCCGCGGGATCAGGGTGCTGTACCAGATCGTCGGAACCTTCCTCGCCGGGCTCTTCGTCCCGGTCCACATGTTTCCCGACTGGTTGCGGACGATAGCGCTGGCTACCCCGTTTCCCTCCATCCTCCAGTCACCGATCGATACGCTGTCCGGGCGGGTCGCCGGTATGGACGCCTTGCTCACCGTTGCGGCGCAAGGCTTCTGGGTTCTGGTGATCGGACTGCTCGGCAGGGTGTTGCTGCGGGCGGGACAACGCAGGTTGGAGGTACAGGGTGGTTGAACCCGATTCCGCGCGCATCGTGGCCGGGACCTGGTTCACCCCCTATCTCGCAGTATTGCGTTCGCGTGTGAAAGCACAGCAGGTGTACCGGCTCTCGTTCGCCACCGAGGTGTTCAGCGCCTTCCTGATCGGCCTGGTCGAGTTCGCCGAGGTGTGGGTCATCTTCCACAATGTCGGCACGCTCGGCGGGCTCGACACCGACGCGGCGCTGTTGCTGTTCGGGCTGTCCAATACCTCGTTCGCGCTGGCGCAGGTGCTGGTCGGGCATCTGGACTCGCTGCCGGCGATGATCAGGATGGGCACCCTCGACGCCTATCACCTGCGCCCGCAACCACTCCTGCTGCAATTGATCACCAGCGATATCTCGCTGCGCAGGCTCGCGCGCGCCGCCGTCGCGGTGATCGTGCTCGGGGTGGGACTGTGGCGCAACGAAATCGACTGGGGCATCGCCCCGGTTACCTTGATCGTGATCACCCTGATCAGTGGAATTGCCCTGTTCTGTGGCCTTTTCGTATGCGCAGCAGGACTACAGTTCTTCCTGATCGACGGTGCCGAGCTCACCAACAGCTTCACCTACGGCGGATCCTTCGCCGCGATGCAGCCCGCTTCGGTGTTCCCCGCGCCGCTGAAGCTGTTGTTCGGGTTCGCGATTCCCGTCGCGTTCACCGCCTACGTGCCGACGATAGCGCTGCTCGGTCTCCCCGGGCCGCCGCTGTTGCCCGCGTGGTCGGCCTGGTTGACACCGGTCGCGGCGGCATGGGTGTGGTTACTGGCCTTCGCAGCGTGGCGGATAGGAACGAGGCACTATCAGGGAGGAGGGGGATAGCGATGGACGAGCACAGCTCCGCGGAGCCGATCATCGACATCGACGACCTCACCCGGCAGTTCACGGTCTACCGCAAGAACGGCAGCCGCTGGCGCAGACACCGGGACACCATCACCGCGGTCGACCGGATGAGCTTCCGGATCGAACGCGGAACCGCGGTCGGCTATATCGGCGCCAACGGCGCGGGCAAGTCGACGACGATCAAGATGCTCACCGGCATCCTGGTGCCGACCACCGGCAGCGTACGCACTTGCGGGCTGGAACCGGTGCGCCAGCGCAGGGAACTGGCCGCGCGGATCGGCGTCGTGTTCGGGCAGCGCTCGCAGCTGTGGTGGGACCTGCCGCTGCACGAGTCGTTCTCGATCCTGGCGGCGATCCATCGCCTCGATCCCGATATCGCCGACAAGCGCACCCACGAACTGGTCGAGCAGCTCGAGATGGCCGATACCCTCGACACCCCGGTGCGCCAGCTCTCGCTCGGCCAGCGCATGCGCGCGGAAGTGGCTGCCGCGCTGCTGCATTCACCGGAACTGGTAATCCTGGACGAGCCGACGATCGGCCTCGACGTGCTGTCCAAGCAGCGACTACGCGAGTTCCTGCGGGCCGAACGGATCGAACGCGGCACCACGCTGCTGCTCACCACCCATGACATGGGCGATATCGAGCGGCTCTGCGATCGCGTCCTCGTCGTCGATCACGGCAGGCTGGTGTACGACGGTTCACTGACCGGCCTCGGCGCCACCGTCGGCGCGCGCCGGGTGCTGGTGGTCGATCTGGCCGCGCCCACAAAGGATCTCGACGATCTGCCGTGCGGCGCCCAGCTGCTGTCCAGCGAGGCGGGCGGCATGCGCCAGCGACTGGCCTTCGACGCCGAGCACACCACGGCGGCGGCTTTACTGGCCGCGGTGTCGGACCGGGCGAAGGTGCGCGATCTGTCGATCGAGGAGCCGGGCATCGAGGACGTGGTGCGCCGGATCTACGAGTCGGCGCGCTGAGTCAGCTCGGCGCGTTCGGCGTGCCGGAGTACAGGCTGACCTCACCGTTCTCGCCGAGGAAGGCGTTGACCAGCATGGTCCGTTGCGCCAGCAGGTCGTCGGGCTCCGGCGAGCTGGTGGTGATCGAGATCTGCGGGATCGCAGCCCAGTTCACCACGTAGCGTTCGGGTGGTCCGTCGTCGTCGGACAGGCGCGCGAGCCGGAACACCGAGACGGCGCGGCGCTCCATCAGGTCGCGCACGACGTCGGCGATTCGCTGCGGGTCTTCCAGCGCGAACAGGAACCCGAAGGTCAGTTCGGGTGAGGACACATAGGCCGGCACATTTATCGAGGTTAGTGCATGCGGTGACATCCGCGGTGGGTACCGCCGATCCGATTGCCGGAAATGTGCGGTTGGGTAACACGGCGGACGTCTCGTGGTGACCCGGTCGTAACGGTGCATAACAATTTCCGCAGACCCCGCGATTTGTACACCATACTATTGCGCGGTCGCGCCGAATCGCGCTTTCCTGGAGGTGTCCCGATTGTTCCCCGGGTCGTCTTCCTCGCCGCAGCGTCGCGGATATTCGTCGACGCCCGGGCGGGGCTACGCCGGTGCCGGGGAGTGCACCTCCCCCGAATCCTCCCCGGCTCTGGCGTATCCAAGCATGAATTCAGCGTATTCAGGGGCGTGCATCATGCCGTTCGATCCCGGCCATCGTGTGGATGCCACGCAATTCCCGCCGCCCTCGGCGCTGTTGCGGGCCTTCCTGGAGCCCACCGACCCCGACCCGACGCGGCACCGGGTCCTCGACGCCGCGAATCGGCTGGCCCGCTGCCACGACCGCAGGCTGCAGGCGATCGAGGCGGCCCGCGCGCCGGAGGCGGGCAGCGGCCGGATCGCGGCGTGCGGCACAGTGATCGACCAGATCGACGGCGACCGCGCCACGCTCATCGCCCGCATCGACGACTGGGTCGCCGCCAATGTGGCGCACCGGGCGGGAGCCTCGCTGCACACCGAGACCCTCGGCGCGGTGATCGACCGGATGGCAGCGAAATGGGTCGCCGCCCAGCGAGCGCTGGGCGGCGACCCGATCGAGCAGACGACCCCGCGGCAGTGGGAGGCTCGCACCCATCTGCACTGGTGCCGGCTGGCCGAGTTGACCGACGGCTACCGGGATCTGATCACCGATGTCACCGAGCACCGCAGGCGGTTGCCGGTGTGGTGACGATCAGGCCTTGTCGCCGGGAACCGGCTCGGTGACCTCGGCTTCCACCTCGGCCTCGACGGGTTCGGCGGAACCGCCGTCCTCGGCCTCGGCCTCGACGAACTCGGGGTAGGCCCGCTCGGCGTCGAGCTGCTGCTCGGCATCGCGGCGGGCCGCCGCGGCGGCCTCGTTCATCTCGATCGCGTCGGTGATGAACTCACCGATCTCACGGGCGACCTCGGCGACCGCCCCGGTGATCAGCGTGGCGATATTGCCGACATGCCTGGCACCGGAGGACGTCAATTCCTGGACAAGATCTTTGTTGCTTTCGAATTTGCCGACCATTTACACGCCCACTTCGGTTGCCTTCCGATTACGCATAACGATAACACTGGGATTGGGGGCCCTCTTGACGAAGCGATCCGGCACCGAGAGCAGGAAGATCTTGGCCCAGACCGACCCGATCTGCTTGGCGAAACGGCCGGTGTTGTACGGCAGGCCGTACTTCTCGGCCAGCGCCTTCACCTCGGGCGCCATCTCCGGGTACCGGTTGGCCGGGATGTCGGGGAACAGGTGGTGCTCGATCTGGTGCGACAGGTTGCCGGACAGGATGTGGAACAGCTTGGAGCCCTTGATGTTGGCCGAGCCGAGCATCTGCCGGACGTACCACTCACCGCGGGTCTCGACCTCGGTCTCCTCCTTGGTGAACGTCTGCACACCCGAGGGGAAGTGACCGCAGAAGATGATCGAATACGTCCACAGGTTGCGCACCAGGTTGGCCGCGGCGTTGCCTGCCAGGGTGTGGAAGAACAGCGGGCCGGTGAGCAGCGGGAAGGCCACGTAGTCCTTGAGGACCTGCTTGCTCGCCTTCTTGGTCTGCCCCTTCAGCAGCGGCTTGACCTCGGCCCAGCTGCGCTTGCCCTTGACGATGTTGTCGAACTCGAGGTCGTGGAGCATCACGCCCCACTCGAAGAACGTCATCAGCAGGAAGGCGTAGACCGGGTTGCCCAGGTAGTACGGGTGCCACTTCTGGCCCTCGTCCATGCGCAGGACGCCGTAGCCGATGTCACGGTCCATGTCGTGGATGTTGGTGTAGGTGTGGTGCATGTAGTTGTGCGAGTGCTTCCACTGGTCGGCCGGGCAGACCGTGTCCCAGTCGAATTCGCGGGAGTTGATGCCGCGCTCACGCATCCAGTCGTACTGGCCGTGCATGACGTTGTGGCCGATCTCCATGTTGTCCAGGATCTTCGACACACCGAGCGCCGCCACGCCCGCCAGCCAGAACGGCGGCAGGAAGCCCAGGTACATCAGGCCGCGGCCGGCGATCTCGAGGCCACGCTGGGTCTTGATGATCTTGTAGATGTAGTCGCGGTCGCGTTCGCCGAGATCGGCTTCGACGCGGGCACGCAGGTCGTCGAGCGCCTGGCCGAGCTCCTCGACCTGCTCCGGGGTCAGGATGACCGGGCCGTCTTTGCCTTCGGTGAGGATCGTCATGTCGGTATCTCCCCTTGGTTGGTTTCTCGGTACTCGGTGATCAGAGGGCGAGGTCGACGTCGCCGACGGCCGTGTTCACGCAGATCTGGATCTGCTTGTCGGGATCGGCGTCGAGCTCGCCGGTGCGCAGGTTGCGGGTGCAGCCGGAGACCTTGGTGGCGGTGCAGGAGAAGCAGATCCCCATGCGGCAGCCGTATTCCGGGGTCAGGCCGGCCGATTCGGCCTGTTCGAGCAGCGATGCTCCGGTGTTGTCGGCAGCGACGTCGCTGCCGGAGAAGGTGATGGTGCCGGTGGCCTCGGCCGGGTCGGCCGGGACGGTGGTGAGGGTGAACTCCTCGCTGTGCACCCGATCGGCGAGACCCTCGGCCTCGAAGATCGTCTGCACGGCCCGCATCAGCGGCGGCGGACCACAGACGAAGGTCTGCGCGTCGGCGAACCACGGCGCGACGCGCTCGAGCTCGTCGTAGTCGAAGAACCCACTGCCGGTGGAGGTTTCCCCGTCGATGACGGTGCCGGGCTCGACCGGGTAGCGGTACTCGACCCGGAAGTTGGGGCGGCGGTTGGCGATCGCGGTCAGCTCGGCCCGGTGCGGCACCATCTCGGGCTGACGCGCGTAGTGCAGGAAGGTGACTTCACCGGTGAAGCCCTCCGCGTCCAGGGTACGCAACATCGACAGCACCGGGGTGATGCCGCTGCCGCCGCTGACCAGCAGCACCCGGTCCGGGCGCCGCTCGGGGAGGGCGAAGACACCGGCGGCGGGCGCCAGGTCGACGACCATGCCGGGCTTGGCGTGGTCGTGCAGGTAGTTCGAGACCAGCCCGCCCGGGTGCGCCTTCACCGTCAGCTGGAGGAAGCGGTCGCCGCGGCTCTCCGGATCGATCGGCGAGTAGCAGCGGGTGTGCCGCACGCCGTTGATGGAGACGCCGATCTGCACGTACTGGCCCGCGCTGTGGCCGCGCCACTGCCGGGAGGCGCGCAGGGTGAGCGTCACCGAGCCGGGCACCGCACGCGAGACGTGAGTGACCTCGGCGCGCAGTTCCCGTGCGGTGAGCGCGGGAGAGACGAGCTCCAGGTACCGGTCCAGCGGATGCGGCGTCGTCAACGTCTGCACCAGGTCGATCAGTCCCACCATGCGTCTTGCCCCTCTGTGGAAGTCCTTCGGCATGCGATTCACATTTCAGTGCACGCCTGTACACTCACTAGTGTGCCGGATGGACCCAGCCCGCTGTCAACCGGCAAAAATGTGAGGCGGGCAACATATCCAGGGAAGCGACTATGGTGAACGGATGTATGCTCACCGATGTGACTGAGCAGGCAGGAACCCGCAACGAGCGCAAGGCGCACACCCGTGCGGCCCTGCTCGAAGGCACCCTGACGCTGGCCGCGGACCGCGGATTCGCGGCGTTGAGCCTGCGGGAGATCGCCCGCTCGGCCGGCATCGTGCCGACCGCGTTCTATCGCCATTTCGCCTCGCTCGACGATCTCGGCGCCACGCTGGTCGACGAGGGCGTGACGGCGCTGCGGCTGGCATTGCGCGAGGTCAGGCGCAAGCCGGACGCGCACCTGGCCGATACCGTGCGGTTCGTCTTCGAGCAGGTACGGGCCAAGCGAGCGCTGTTCGGCTTCCTCATCCGCGAACGCCACGGCGGCCCGGCCCCGCTGCGCCAGGCCATCGCGATGGAGATGCAGCTGATCGTGCGCGAGATCGTGGCCGATCTGTCCCGGCTGCGCGCACTGGACACCTGGAGCACCACCGAGCTCGAGATCGCGGCGGACCTACTGGTCACCACGGTCACCGATGGAATCGCCGCCTACGTCGCGGCGACACCGCGCGAGGAGTCGGCGGTGGTCGAGCGCACCGTCATGCAGATGCGCCTGATCGCGCTCGGCATCGGCGGCTGGGTTCCCAAAACCGCTGACTGAGGGATGTTTCCGGTGCTGTGGCCGCATGCGGTCCATGGTGTAACACGCCCCACATGCAGCACAGCCGGAATTTCAGAGTACGGGCGTACACACAATGCGGGCCGCACCGATTCGGTGAACTTCCACTAGGCCGCAGCCACCGAGGACGCGGGCGCGCGCACCGGCAGCAGGACCAGCAGGCCGACGGCCAGGACGACGAGCAGCCCCGCGATCCCGGCCCGGTCGCTGTGGAACACCGCGACGAAGACACCGAACAGCGCGGGCGCGAGGAACGACACCGCCCGCCCGGTCGTGGTGTACAGCCCGAACAGCTGACCCTCGCGTCCCGGCGGCGCCAGCCGCGCCAGGAACGAGCGCGCCGAGGCCTGCGCCGGCCCGACGAACACCGTGAGCGCGAGCCCGAAGATCCAGAACATCAGCGAGCCGGACACCACCAGCAGCACCAGCCCGCACGCGAGCATCCCGATCAGCGAGGCCACGATCACCCACTTGGGCCCGAGCCTGTCGTCGAAGCGGCCCGCCGTGATCGCCGCCGCGCCCGCCACGACATTGGCGGCGATGCCGAACAGCAGCACGTCGGCGTCGGCGAAGCCGTACACCTGCACCGCGAGCACCGCGCCGAAGGTGAACACCCCGGCCAGCCCGTCCCGGAAAACGGCACTGGCGAGCAGGAACCACACCGTGTGCCGGTCCCGCGCCCACAGCTCGCGCACATCGCGCCACAGCACCCGGTAGGAACCGAGGAAACCGGCCCGCGCGGCGCCGGGGTCGGCGGTGGTGCGTGGCAGTTCGGGCACCGCGAACAGCACCGGCAGCGCGAAGACGGTGAACCAGACCGCCGCCAGCACGATGGCCAGGCGCACGTTGAGCCCCTGATCGGTGGGCATCCCGAGCACACCGCGGGTGTCGCCGTCACCGGCCAGGAAGCCCACGTAGCAGATCAGCAGCAGCACGATGCCGCCGAAATAGCCCATCGCCCAGCCGAATCCGGAGACCCGGCCGACTGTGGCCGGGGTCGACACCTGCCGCATCATGGCGTTGTAGGGCACGCCGGCCAGTTCGAACACGGCCGAGGCGAAGGCCAGCAGCGCCAGCCCGAGCCAGAGATCGTGGTAGTCGTCGTGGACGAAGAACATCAGCGACATCGCGCCGACGGTCAGGGCCGTCAGGGTCGCCAGCGCCCGCTTACGTGAGCCGACCGCGTCGAAGTACTGCCCGCAGACCGGCGCCGTCAGCGCGACGACCAGGCCCGCCGCCGCCAGCGCCCAGCCCAGCCAGGCACTGGCCGGAGTGTCGCCGGGCAGGTCGTCGCCGACCTTGTCGGTGAGATACACCGAGAACACGAAGGTCAGCGTGACGGCCTGGAACGCCGAGGACCCCCAGTCCCACAATCCCCACGCCACTACCTGCCCGCGCCCGGCCGCCTCGCCGACGGTCTCGGCCGCGTTCACCTCGGTCATGGCCGAAGCGTAATGGGGATCGGGGCTCCCGGCAGGGCACATCGGCGTTTCGGCACGCCGTCATTTCATATGAACCTGGTTGCATAGTACCGAGCGTTCCGGATACCCTCGTCGCATGGCACTGGAGCACGCGCTGCTGGTCTCGCTCAGCGAACGGGCCGGCTCGGGTTACGAGCTCGCCCGCCGATTCGACAAGTCGATCGGCTATTTCTGGAGCGCCACCCACCAGCAGATCTACCGGGTGCTCAAGCGTATGGAGGACTCCGGCTGGGTGACCGTGGAATCGGTCGCTCAGCAGGGGAAGCCCGACAAGAAGGTGTACTCGGTCGCCCCAGCGGGCCAGACCGAACTCGCCCGCTGGATCGCCGAACCCACCGAGTACAGCCCGTCCCACGACGAGCTCGGTGTGAAGATCCGCGGCGCCGCGCACGGCGACATCGATGCCGTGCTGGGTGAGGTGGCCCGCCACCGCGCCCAGCACGCGCAGCGCCTCGACGAATACCGCCTCAGCGAAAAGAAATTCTTCCCGGCGCCGGACCAGCTCTCCGGCGCCGCCCTGCACCAGTATCTGGTGCTGCGCGCGGGCATCCGCGCGGAGTCCGGCTACGTCGAATGGTGCGACGAAGTACTGCAGGCCCTGCGACCCCGAAAAGGTGACGACCTTCCATGACTGCCTATCCCCACCTGTTCGAGCCACTCGACCTCGGCCACACCACCCTGCGCAACCGGGTGGTCATGGGCTCCATGCACACCGGCCTGGAGGACCGGGCCTGGGACACCAACAAGCTGGCCGCCTACTTCGCCGAGCGCGCCCGCGGCGGTGTCGGCCTGATCATCACCGGCGGTTACGCGCCCAACCGGACCGGCTGGCTCGCGCCGTTCGGCGGCAAGCTGACCACCAAGTCCGAGGCCTACCGCCATCGCCGGATCACCAAGGCGGTGCACGCCGAGGGCGGCAAGATCGCCATCCAGATCCTGCACGCCGGGCGCTACTCCTACCTGCCGACCAGTGTGTCGGCCTCGGCGGTGAAGTCGGCGATCAACCCGTTCAAGCCGCGCGCGCTCTCCGGCCAAGGGCATCGAGAACACCATCGACGACTACGCCCGCTGTGCCGAGCTGGCCAAATTCGCCGGCTACGACGGCTGCGAGATCATGGGCGGTGAGGGCTATTTCATCAACCAGTTCCTCGCGCCGCGGGTGAACAAGCGCACCGACAAGTGGGGCGGTACCGCCGAGAACCGGCGCAGGCTGCCGGTGGAGATCGCCAAGCGCATCCGCGCCGCCGTCGGCCCCGACTTCATCATCGTGTTCCGGCTGTCGATGGCCGAGCTGGTGGAGAAGGGCCAGACCTTCGAAGAGATCATCGCCCTGGCACAGGAATTGGAGGCCGCGGGCGTCGACATCCTCAACACCGATATCGGCTGGCACGAGGCGCGGGTGCCCACCATCGTCACCTCGGTGCCGCGCGCGGCGTTCGTGGAGTTCACCGCCAAGGTCGCCCGCCGGGTGAACATCCCGGTCTGCGCGTCGAACCGGATCAACATGCCCGAGATCGCCGAGGAGATCCTCACCCGCGGCGACGCGGCGCTGATCTCGCTGGCCCGGCCGCTGCTGGCCGACGCCGAGTGGGCCAACAAGGCCGAGGGCGACCGCGCCGACGAGATCAACACCTGCATCGCCTGCAACCAGGCCTGCCTCGACCACGCCTTCGGCAACAAGAAGGTGTCGTGCCTGGTCAACCCGCGCGCGGGCAGCGAGACCACGCTGCAGCTGCTGCCGACCCGGCGCGCGAAGCGGTTCGCGGTGGTCGGTGCAGGTCCGGCCGGGCTCTCGGCCGCGGTCAGCCTCGCCGAGCGCGGTCATCACGTCGACCTGTTCGAGGCCGACGACAAGATCGGCGGCCAGTTCGACATCGCCCGCCGTATCCCCGGCAAGGAGGAGTTCGACGAGTCGATCCGCTACTTCCGCCGCAAGATCGAGCTCACCGGCGTCACCCTGCACCTGCAGAAGCGGGTCACCGCCGACGAACTGATCGCAGGCGGATACGACTCGGTGGTGCTGGCGACGGGCGTGCGCCCGCGCATCCCCAACATCCCCGGCATCGACCACCCGATGGTGCTGTCCTACGCCGAGCTGGTGAAGGAGGAGAAGCCGGTCGGCAAGAAGGTCGCGGTGATCGGTGCGGGCGGCATCGGCTACGACGTGAGCGAATTCCTCACCGTCGAAGGCCATCCCACCCTCAAGCTCGACGAGTGGAAGGAGGAGTGGGGTGTGGACTCCGAGGACGAGCAGGTCCGCGGCCAGCTCAAGCAGCCCAAGCCCTCCCCCGCCGCCCGCGACGTGGTGCTGCTGCAGCGCAAGTCGACCCCGTTCGGCAAGGACCTCGGCAAGACCTCCGGCTGGGTGCACCGCGCGGCGCTCAAGGCCAAGGGCGTCGAACAGGTCGGCGGCGTGAACTACGAGCGCATCGACGATCAGGGCCTGCACATCAGCTTCGGTGAGAAGCACGAGAAGCCGCGGGTGCTCGAGGTCGACAACGTGATCGTCTGCGCCGGCCAGGAATCGGTGCGCGAGCTGGAGGAGCCGTTGCGCGCGGCGGGCGTCGACCTGCACCTGATCGGTGGCGCCGACCTGGCCGCCGAGCTCGACGCCAAGCGGGCCATCGCCCAGGGCACCCGCCTGGCGGCGCGCCTGTAATTCCCCGAACCCGGTCGTCCGACGCGACGGACGATCGTCGCACCGCCCCGTACACCGAACTCGCATCCGGTGTGCGGGGCGGTGTTCTGCGGGTGGGCCGCCCCGTCCGAACCGGAGAGCGACGCCCGCGGGCGCGCAGTCCTCGCCGGCGCGGAGACCATCGAGGTCGGCTACTCGGCGGCCAGGTCGCCGACGAGGGTCAGGAGATCCCGTCCGGCCGATGTCCGGAACCAGGACAGATGGCCGAGCAGCCAATCCTGGTAGGCGATTTCGGCGTTGCGCGGCTCCTGTGCGACGGACAGGAAGTAGTCGATCTCGGAGAGCTCGTAGCCGATGTGGACCAGCGGGAGAAGGTCGGCGAGCAGCTGCTGTTCGGCCCGGGACAGCGGGCGCACCGATCGATACCCCTGGATCAGGGCGCGAAGCTGGTCCTCCCGGATATCGGCCGGTCCGCCGTCACGGATCGAAACCCAGTCCACCACCGCGCGTTCGACGGCAGCGGCCAGATCGAAGACGGCCGTCGTGCGATCGGCGAGGCCGAAGTCGAACACCGAGGTCACCTCGGTGCCGCTCCAGAGCAGGTTGGTCGCGTGCCAGTCGCCGTGCGTCCACAGCGGACTCACCTCGGTGAGATCGACTCGCAGGTCGAGGATTTCGTCGCGCCAGTCGCGGTCGGCGAGGAACTGGGCGACCGCGGGGCGGCGCGCCACGTGCCACTCGAAGGCGCTCACGACGTCCGCGCCGTGGAAACTGGCCACCAGGGGCCGCGCCGGTCGGGCCGGAGCGTCGAAACCCACTGCTGCCAGGTGCATTCGGGCCAACATCGCGCCGGCGGCCGCGGCATCGCCGGGCTCTCGATAGGGGGTCCAGGAGAAGTCGGTGCGATACCGGTCCTCCCCCACTCCGGCCCGGTGGACTTCGTAGACGAAGCCGAGATCGTCGGGCGCGGCGGGGCGCCGCTGACCATCCGCAGCCGATTCCGTCGCGCGGCCGTCGACCGGCCGAGCCCCCAGCGCGGCCCGCACCTCGGGCACCGCGATGCCCCTGGCCCGCAGGTGCGCCATGAACCGGTGTTCCTCGGCGAGCGCCGTCAGGTCACGCAGTCGCAGCGGCAGACGCTTCACGACGACCATCGCGCCGTCGTCCAACCGCACGCCCACCGTGGACGACAGCGGGCGGGCGCTGCGCCATTCGATGTCGGCCGGTGCGGGTCCGCCCCACGTCGCCGCGACGGCCATGGCGATCTCGTCCTCGGTCGGCGACGGCCAGGTCGGCGCCGCGGACGGGTCGTCGCCCATGCCGAACACCTGATGCTCAGCCACCACCGCGACCACCTTTCGACCAGTCCGGCCCGCCTACCACCCACCCCGCCGAGCGCGACTGCGGGCGCCGGATCCGCACCGATTTCCGGCACAACGGCCACGCCGAGCAAGGCCGTCCACGTCGCGAGTGACGAGCCCGCTGCCCGCACCCCTGTCCGGCGCACGGCCACGCCGCGTTCGCAGATGGAGCCCGCCCACCCTCATCGCCGCCGACCGGCGACCATGACGATCCCGGTCGCGGCCCGCCGTGAAGACGGAGCAACCAGGCCTATGCAGGACGTAGACGAAGTCATGACAGGGGTCAGCCTATGGTCGGCACCCCCTGCGCGGTCGATGTGGTCACCGCCCGGCCGAGGCCGATCCCCTAAGCTCCCCGTGTGAGCTTGCCCTCCCCCACTGCAGACAATCGTGCCGTCGTCACCGGCGCGTCCTCCGGAATCGGCACCGCGCTGGCCGCCGAACTGGCCGGGCGCGGTTACTCGTTGATCCTGGTCGCGCGGCGCGGTGAGATCCTCACCGAACTGGCCCAGCGGCTGACGCTGGCGCACGGGATCACCGCCGAGGTGCGCGCGGTCGACCTGGCCGACCGGTCGCAGCGGGCCGGTCTCGTCGACGAACTCGCGGTGCGCGATATCGCGATCCTGTGCAACAACGCGGGCATCGCTACCTTCGGCCCGGTCGCCGAGCTGGACTTCGCCTACGAGCGCGCGCAGATGGAGCTCAACGCGACCGCCGTGCACGACCTGACCCTGGCCGTGCTGCCGGGCATGATCGAGCGCAAGGCGGGCGGCATCCTGATCAGCGGTTCGGCCGCGGGCAACATGCCGATCCCGAACAACGCCACCTACGCCGCGTCCAAGGCGTTCGCCAACACCTTCTCCGAGTCGCTGCGCGGCGAACTCAAGGGCACCGGCGTGAACGTCACCCTGCTGGCGCCCGGTCCGGTGCGCACCGAGACCCCGGCCCCCGAGGACGCCTCGATCGTGGACAGGATGGTCCCCGACTTCCTCTGGGTCTCCTCCGAGTACACCGCCAAGGTCTCCATCGACGCGCTGTCGCGCAACAAGATGCGCATCGTGCCCGGGCTGATCAGCAAGGGCATGAGCGTCGCGGGCAACTACGGTCCCCGCGCCGTGACCGCCCCGATCGCCGGTGCCTTCTACAAGAAGCTGGGCAGCTGATCGCCGCCTGACGGGTCGCGCGCGTCAGCGATCCGTCAGGAAGCCCGGCCACGTGGTCAAGGACCCGTAAACACCGAGTTCGGCGGCCCGCGAACGGCGTAGTCCTGGAGTCGGCCCCGCCATCGGAACGCGGGGGCGTCCCCAGGAGACCACCGTGACGTTGCTCGAGATCTTCCCCTCGTTGCGCGCGACCACCGTGCCGCGGCTCGACCCCGCGGTCTGGCCGGCCGACACCCATTACGACCAGGACGGCCGGATCACTCTCGGCACGGTGGCGCTGGCCGATATCGCCGACGAGTTCGGTACTCCCGTGCACGTGGTCGACGAAGCCGAGGTGCGCGAGCGCTGCCGCGCCTACCGCAAGCACTTCCCCGACGCCGAGATCGTCTACGCGGGCACCGCGCTGATGGTCGGCGCGGTGGCGCGCTGGGTCGTCGAGGAGGGCCTGTCGGTGCAGGTCGGGTCCGCGGGTGAGCTGTCGGTCGCGCTGGCCGCCGGGATCGAGCCGCGCCGGATCGTGCTGCACGGCAACGGCAAGACCTTCGACGAGCTGAAGAGCGCGGTGGGCTGCGGGGTCGGTCGCATCGTGGTCGGCTCGCTCACCGAGATCACCCTGCTGGCCGCGCTGGCCACCGCACCCCAGCAGGTTCTGCTGCGCGTCGCCACCGGTATCGATGTTCCCGGCGGCCCGCACTTCGGCTTCCCGCTCGGCAGCGATTCGTTCGAGACCGCGGTCGCCAGGATCGCGTCCCAACCGAACCTGCAGCTCACCGGCCTGCACTGCCATCTCGGCGCACAGATCCACAATCCGGACCACTACGGCGAGGCGATCCGCCGGATGATCGGCGAACTGGCCTGGATCGACAACGAATACGGCATGCTGCTGACCCACCTGGACATCGGTGGCGGACACGCGGTGGCCTACCGCAGCGGCGACGCCGAACTGAATCTGCGCGAGCTCGCCGACATCCTCGACGACGCGCTGGACGCCGCCTGCGCCCGGCACCGTTTCCCACGTCCCGCGATCACCATGGAACCGGGGCGCGCGATCGTCGCCAGGGCGGGCGTCACGCTGTACCGGGTGCTGTCGGTCACCGAGACCGCCGAGGGCGGCCATCGCGTGATCGTCGACGGTGGCGGCTGCGGCGGGCAGGGCCGCGGTCACGGCGGCGCGCTGGTGGTCAACCGGCACCCCACCGGCGCGCAGATGACCGCATCGATCGCGGGCAGGCACAGCGAGTCCGGCGAGCTCGTCGCCACCGAGGTGCGGCTACCCGCCGATCTGCGCCCGGGCGAGGTGCTCGCGCTGCCGTGCACCGGCGCCTACCACCACGGGCTGGCCTCGACCTACAGCACCGTCGGCAGGCCGCCGATCGTCGCCGTCGCCGAGGGACGCGTCAAGCAGCTGCTGCGCCGCGAGACGACCGCCGACCTGCTGATGCGCGAACTCGGCTGATACTTCGCGATGGGCGCCGTCAGGGCTGGTGGCGACATCCCTCCCACGCCTAGGATCGGACATGTCGGGGAAATCGAACAAAACCGACCTACGGTGTGCTCGTCCGGTGACCGGCGCACCGGAAGAGGCAGCCATGAAGACCGACACGACACATCAGGCAGGCATTCGCCGACTGTTCCTGGGTCTCGCGGTAGTGGGCGCGACTCTCACCCTTCCGCTGACGGTGGCGGCACCCGCCATCGCCGCGCCCGCCACTACTCCCGGCACGGTGCTGACCGAGCGTCCGCGCTGCGACGACTGGAACAACCGCAACTGGGACTACTGCGACCGCGACCGCGGCCACCGCTGTGACAACGACTGGTACGGCCGCAACCACTGGAACGACCGCAACTGGGACTACTGCGACCGTGGTCGCGGTGGCGGCTACCACAACTGGTTCCCGTGGGGGTGGTTCGGCAGCAGCTGAGCCGCATCGCCCCGCATCGCACGGCCGGGGACGATCACCGACCGTGCGTTGAACGGTGCCCTACCGCCGCCGGGTACCGAAGAGACTGCGGCTGATCTCCCGACCCGCCGCGCTCGCCGCTGACCGCAGGAAGCTCTTCACCGCCGGGTTCTTCATGATCCGCTCGGCGGCCGAATCCTCTTCTTGCTGCGTACGCCCCGGCGCCTGCGGCGCTTCCGGGGCCGGATCGGCGGCGGCCACGCTGGCCAGCAGCATCTCGTAGGCCGATTCGCGATCGATGCTCTGTCCGTACTTGCCCTGCAGGGAGCTCGACAGCGCCTTGGACTTGATCGCTTCGTCGCCGATGGTGTCCATCAGCGAGCGCGGCGGCGCGATCTTGGTCCAGGCCACCGGGGTCGGCGCGCCCTTCTCCGAGAGCACGGTGACCACGGCCTCGCCGGTGCCCAGCGAGGTCAGCGCCTCCTCCAGGTCGTACACCGTCGACTTGGGGTAGGTCCGCACCGTCTTCGACAGGGCTTTCTGATCGTCGGGGGTGAAAGCGCGCAGCGCGTGCTGGACGCGCGCGCCGAGCTGGGACAGCACCGGATTCGGGATGTCGGTGGGCAGCTGGGTGCAGAAGAACACGCCGACGCCCTTGGACCGGATCAGCTTCACCGTCTGCTCGACCTGCTGCAGGAACGCCTTGGACGCCTCGGCGAACAGCAGGTGCGCCTCGTCGAAGATGAAGACCAGCTTGGGCTTGTCGACATCGCCGACCTCGGGCAGTGTCTGGAACAGATCGGCGAGTACCCACATCAGGAAGGTGGAGAACAGCACCGGCCGCGCCGCCTGCTGGCCGAGCTCGAACAGCGTGATCACGCCCTGGCCGCCCGCGGTGCGCAGCAGATCGGCCGGATCGAGTTCGGGTTCGCCGAAGAACGTGTCGCCGCCCTCGGCCTCCAGATTCACCAGCGACCGCAGGATCACCCCCGCCGTCTGGGCTGAGACGCCGCCGATGCCCTTGAGGTCTTCCTTGCCTTCGGGGCTGGTCAGGTGGGTGATCACCGCACGCAGGTCCTTGAGGTCCAGCAGCGCGAGGCCACGCTGGTCGGCCCAGTGGAAGATCAGGCCGAGCGTGGATTCCTGAGTGTCGTTGAGGCCGAGCACCTTACTGAGCAGGATCGGGCCGAACGAGGAGATGGTCGCCCGGATCGGCACGCCGATGCCGCCGGTGCCCAGCGAGACGAACTCGGTGGGGAAACCGCTGGGCGCCCAGTCGGTGGCACCGGTCTCGGCGGCGCGCGTCGTGATCTTGTCGTTGTCCTCCCCCGGTTCGCTCAGGCCCGACAGGTCGCCCTTGATGTCGGCCATCACCACGGGCACGCCCGCCCGGGACAGGTGTTCGGCGATGCCCTGCAGCGTCTTGGTCTTGCCGGTGCCGGTGGCGCCGGCGACCAAGCCGTGCCGGTTCATCATCCGCAGCGGAATGCGTACGCGCGCAGCGGGATCGGTCACGCCGTCGACTATCACCGAGCCGAGTTCGAGTGCCGGCCCGTCGAAGGCATAGCCCGCCGCGATCTCGGCGGCCGCACCGGATGCCGCGGGCGCCTGCGCCGATTCGGCGCTCGCCGCGGCGGCTTCCCGCTCGGCGGCCTCCGCGGCGGCGGCCGCCTCCGCGGCTACCCGCGCCGCCTCCTCGGCCGCCTTGCGTGCCGCTGCCGCCTTCTCCTGGGGGGTGGTCATTCGCGCGTCCTCCGTCTGGTCACAACTGCCGTACGCAAGAAATGCTCGAAACGTCTGCGGGGAATTCCAGGCAAACTGTATCGCCCGTTAGGGTGGCTCAGGTGTCAGACAAACTCTTGGTCTGGATGGATTGCGAGATGACGGGGCTCCGCCTCGACAGCGACAAGCTGATCGAGATCGCCGCGCTCGTGACCGACAGCGACCTGAACATTCTCGGTGACGGTGTCGACATCGTCATCCACGCCGACGACGCCGCGCTGGCCTGCATGCCACCGATCGTCGCCGAGATGCACGCGAAATCCGGTCTCACCGAAGAGGTCCGGCGCTCCACGGTGACCCTCGAGCAGGCGCAGGCCGAGGTACTCGACTACATCCGCCAGTACGCGCCCACCGCGCGCACGGTGCCGCTGTGCGGCAACTCGATCGCCACCGACCGTGGCTTCATCGCCCGCGACATGCCCGAACTCGACGAGCACCTGCACTACCGGATGGTCGACGTGAGTTCGATCAAGGAACTGTGCCGCCGCTGGTACCCGCGCATCTACTTCGGGCAGCCGGAGAAGGGGCTGGCGCACCGCGCCCTGGCCGACATCAAGGAATCCATCCGCGAGCTCGAGTACTACCGCCGCACCGCGTTCGTGCCGCTGCCCGGGCCGTCCACCACGGAGATCGCGGCGGTGGCCGAAGCCGTCACCGAGGTGGTCGATGTCACCGGAACAAGCCCCCGACCAGCGGATTAGGGACTGAGGGCAGAGACAAGCTACTATTTACCGCGCCGGTGAATAACCGGTGATGGTGACTGTAGTTCAGTTGGTAGAGCACCAGGTTGTGATCCTGGCTGTCGCGGGTTCGAGTCCCGTCAGTCACCCCGAACAGAAGGCCCGGTCCGCGAGGACCGGGCCTTCTGCATTTTCCGGGACGAGCGCGTGCATGTCACACCTCGCCGCCCGCTGTCGTCGACTCTGTGACAACCGAGAGAGATGAGGATTCGGCGATGGGTATCGACGAACTGCGCGGCACTGTCCGCGGGACGGTCTTCCTGCCGGGAGACCTGGGCTTCGACCAGGCTGCGCGGCCGTGGAACGTGGCGGTCACGCAATCGGTCGGCGCTGTTGTCGCGGTCGCCGACGCCGACGATATCGCCGCCGTCGTCCGCTGGGCCCGCCGCGCGGGCCGCCCGGTGGTGACCCAGCCGACCGGCCACGGCGCGACCGGCGACATCGACAACGCCGTCCTCCTCCGCACCGGCGCGCTCGACAGCATCGCGATCGACCCGGCCCGGCGACTGGCCCGGGTCGGTTCCGGCGCCCAGTGGGGCCGCGTGCAGGCCGCCGCGGCGGCGCACGGGCTGTCCGGTCTGGCGGGCAGCAATCCCGTCGTCGGCGTGACGGGATACACCCTGGGCGGCGGGTTCGGCTGGCTGGCCCGCGCGCACGGCTGGGCAGCGAACGCGGTCCGCGCGTTCGACATCGTCGACGCCGGGGGGCGTCCGGAGCCGGATCGACGCCGAGTCCGACCCCGACCTGTTCTGGGCGCTGCGCGGCGGCGGTGGCGACTTCGCGATCGTGACGGCCCTCGAGTTCGATCTCGTCGAGCTCCCCGAGCTCTACGGCGGCCGGGTGAGCTGGTCCGCCGAGCGCACCCACGAGGCGTTCGAGGTGTTCACCGCGCTCACCACCGACGCGCCGCCCGAACTGTCGGTGTGGCTGCAGCGCTTTCAGCTGCCGGGCGCGGCGCCGACGGTCGCCATCGACTTCGCCTACCTCGGCGACCCGGCCGACGGCCGCGCGCTGACTCGCGGCCTCGACGCGCTACCGGGCGCGCTCGTCGACACCAGGGCGGCGATGACGGCCGATCAGCTCGGCACCATCACCGCCGAGCCGACCGATCCGAGTCCGTCGCTCTCGCGGGGCGAACTGCTCACCGATCTCGGCGACGCGGTGGTGAAGACCCTCGTCGACGCGCCGGTGGCACCCCTGCTCACTATCCAGATCCGCGGCCTGGGGGGCGCGCTCGCCGAATCCGGTCCGCACGACGGCGCCCGCGGACCGGTCACCGAGCCCTACGCGCTCTATCTCCTCGGACTGGGCCTGCCGCACCTGGTCGACGACGTCACCGCCGGGTTCGCCACGATCCTCGACGAGCTCGGCCCGCACATCACCGGCGCCAAGCCCTACACCTTCCTCGCTCCCGGCGAATCGGCGAGTGCGGCGTTCGACACAGCGACGCTGGCCCGGCTGCGGCAGCTCAAGCAGGACCGCGATCCGCACCGGGTGCTGCGCGCGAACTTCCCCGTCCTGGAGTGACGCTATCGAGCGGCAGCGCGGCTCGCCCGGTGCCTGCGGACCGCCGAGCGGTTCGCGCACGCCGGGCTGCAGAAGCGCTGCCTGCCGTTGCGTGAGGTGTCGGCGTAGACCCGCGCGCAGCCCTCGGCCGCGCAGCCGCCGAGGCGATCCATGCCGAGACCGGTCAGATGCAGCGCGGTGCCGACGGTGATGAGCGCCGCGATCTGCCGAGCGGTGGCGACGCCGGGATCACGAAAATGCAGATGCCAGCCGTCGCCCGCGTGATCGGTCAGCCGGGGCGCCGAGGCGTACTCCCCCAGCAAGGTGTTCAGCAGCGCCGCGCGGTCGGTGTGGTCGGCGCACTCGACCACCCGGCGCCAGCGCGCCAGAAACGCCGTCACGGAGGCGAGATCGGCGTCGGTGGGCGCGAGGGACAGCGTCAGTCCCGACGCCGCACAGCGCCGCCCCAACTCCGCCGCGCTGTCGCACGGCCGGTTGAGCAGGTCGACCCCGAGCTGCACCGGCTCCCGCCCGTAATGGTTGTAATGCACAATGCCATTACATCAGACTCGAAGCATGACCAGCCACCCCACGCACACCTGGCGGATCGAGTCCTGCCACCGCACCAGCGAGGGCCTCGTCGCCTATCAGCGGTGCCGCTGCGGCGCCCGCCGGGTCGTCGTCGGCGACCCCGGCGTCAGCATCTCGGGCGAACTGCGCGGCCACGACGACGGGCTCGCCGCGACCGCGTAGGTCACCGCGACCAGCGCCATGACGAACATCACGTTTGCCCGCTACACTCTGGACCACTGCCCAGATGTGGGGCATGTCTCGTCAGCGTTCGACCGGAAAGACCACTTGATGAAGCGTTCCACCGTCGTCGCGGCCTTCGCGGCCGCCACCGCGCTCGGCCCGATCGCGGGGACCGCGGCGGCCGAGTCGCCCGGCCTGCCCCTGTCCCCGTATGTCGCCGCCGCACCGACGGCCACCGGCGATTTCGGCCTGCCCAGCGACAAACCCGAGTCCGGGTCGGCGCAGAGCGGCTCCACCACCGGCGTCGAGACCACCGGCTCCTCCGGCACCGGCTCGGCCGGCCTGCCCAACCTGGACCGCCTGCTGTTCGGTGGCCGCATCCTCTGCGGCGCGCTCGGCAGCGCACTGGCCGTCGCGGGCGAGGCGATGATGGACTGCGCCGACCTGCCGACCCCCGCCTGACCCACCCGATCACGCACGAAGGGCCACCGGAAACCGGTGGCCCTTCGTTTTTCCCGCGGATCAGGGAGCGTCGGCGTTGCCCGCCTTCCATTCCGGCCAGGCGATGTTCCAGTCGCCGAGGCCGTCGACACCAGACAGGGTGCCGCCGACGGTGTTCTTCACGATCGTGATGTCACCGCGCTTGGCGTTCTCGTACACCCAGCGAGCATTGGCCGGGCTGAGGTTCAGGCAGCCGTGGCTGGCGTTGGAGTAGCCCTGCTGCCCCACCGACCACGGCGCGGAGTGGAAGAAGATGCCGCTGTAGGAGATTCGCGTCGCGTAGTCGACCGGGGTGCGGTAGCCGTCCGGCGAGTTCACCGAGACACCGTAGGTCGAGGAGTCCATGATGATCTTCTCGTGCCGGTCACTGACGATGTAGATACCGTTGTCGGTGGGCGTGGAGTCCTTACCCATCGAGGTCGGCATGGTCATGATCACCTCACCGTTGCGTTCCACCGTCACCTGATGGGTGTTGTCGTCGGCGGTGAAGATCTGCGCGTCGCCGATGGTGAAGAACGAGTGGATGTTGTCCTGGCCGTACAGCCCCTTGCCGAGGTCCTTGCCGTAGACGTTCACATCGATGGTCACCTTGGTGCCGGGTGCCCAGAAATGCTCTGGGCGCCACCGCACTTCGCGGTTGTTCACCCAGTAGAAGGCGCCCTCGACCGCGGGCTCGGTGGTGATCTTGATGGCCTCCTGCGCGGCCCGGCGATCGGGGATGTTCTCGTCGAACTGGATGGCCACCGGCTGACCGATGCCGACCACTTCGCCCTCGCCGGGGAGCAGGTACGGCTTGGTCTGGTTGTTCGGCGAGCTCGTGGTGAAGCTGAGCGTCGTCGAGTTCACGCCACCCAGGCCCATCGCCGAGGCCGTCAGCTTGTAGGTCTTGCCGTAACCGAGAACCTCACTGGTCGCCCAGGAGCGGCCGTCGGCCGCCAGCTGGCCGGCGACCGGGCGGCCCTCCTTGTTCATGAGCGAGACCTCGGTGAACTTGCCGTCCTCGACCTGGAAGGCCATCGGCATACCGGGCGAGACGCCGACCTGACCGTCCTTGATCGCGGATACCAGTTTCGGCTTGATGAGCTCGGTGATCGGGTTACGGTCGATCGCGACCTCGACCCCCGCACCCTCGGCCGCCGAGCAAGCGGACGCGCCGAGCGCGAAGACCGCCAGCAACGCCACCGGAACGATCGTCCGCAGCGACCGATGTCGCCCCCGTGTCTTACCCATGTCAACCCCGTTTCCGTACCGACGCAATAACTGTGTGCGCCGCAGATCCCATCGACGCCTATCGCTCGTGCCATCCGCGTCGACGGGGGCGGTCGAGATCGTCGTCCCGCCATTCTGCCAGCCCGCCCGGTCGCCACCAACGGGAAAGCCCCCGCGACACGACCAAGTCACAATCGTTAGATACGTGGCGGGGCCTCCGTCGTTAACAACGCGAAGCGCCCCGCATAGTCGCTGGTCAGAGCCCGATTTCACTTTCCGGCCCCAAGCCTGTTAATGTTTGTTCCGCACCGGAGAGCGGGGCTGAGGGAGACACCGAGAGGTTCTCCCCTAGAGTCGCGGTCCGAGCAAACCAAGCGCCATTAGCTCAATTGGCAGAGCAGCTGACTCTTAATCAGCGGGTTCGGGGTTCGAGTCCCTGATGGCGCACTCAGTAACATCAGGTCTACCTGGTGTTATGCGGTTGTGGAACTATCAACCTGAGGTTGAGCTACCCACAAAACTACCCACGCCCCTCTGCGGAGGGTCGCCTGGAGCGACTGACTTCCCTCTCCATAGCCCTGACCAGCGGCTTCTCGGAGCAGAAGTTCTGTGTGATTTGAGTCACTCAAATGCCTCCATCTAACCTGCATAGAAACTTGCAGAGGTTAGTCATCCTGTGAAACCGGTCACACAAACCGCTTCGAGATCGGGCGTCGAACCCATCAGGCAACTCCCTTGCCGCACAGCAGGACCGATGATCCTGACCGTCCACACAGCCGGTGACACCCCGGGAAACGGGCGAATAAACCTGACGTACGATCCTGCATATCGAGGATCTCGCCTCGCCTGATCGAAGGGTTTCGCTGTGCTGCATGTCCCGTCAGACCCGGCTACAGCGCAGTTCGTGGCCATGGGGCTGGAGACGGTCACCATCCGAGGCGGGGCCGTCGAGGACAGCGCGTACGTGACGGTAGAGATCGACAACGGCGAGGGCGAGACGGTCATTGCGGAGTTCCGCGCTTCCACGTTTCGCGCGCTGCTCGACTGCGCGCAGCGGGTTGTCGACGCCGCCGAGATCGAGGCGGCCGATCATGACCACTTCGGCGAAGACGAACTTCCCGCAGCCTGAACAGCCGTAGACACAGCGAGGGTCCACCCGATCAGATCGGGTGGACCCTCGCCCGGTTGAGGCTCAGTCCTTGCCGGCGCCGACGCGACCCCGGATCCGCTTGAGCGCGAGATCGTTGATCAGCGCTTCGACCTGGAGCAGGTCTTCCTCGGTGAGGGTCGCTACGGCTCGTGGCGGCGTCCAGTGCGGCTGCACGGCTGCGCGCTCCTTGAGGTCGAGCCACTCAGCGAGCGTCTCCACATCAATGCCGAGCGCGTCGGCCAGCTTGGCCTGTGTGCGACGCTCGGGGATCGCCTCGCGCCGGATGATCCGCTGGACCGTGGTCGGCCCCAGGCCTGCGGCGGTCGCGAGCGCCTGAATGCTGGGGTTGTTGCTGCGCGGCTCGACGAACCCGCGAGCAATCATCGGCGTCGCCCACGGCTCGCCGACCGGCTTACCTCGGGCCATGGCCGCCTCCTCTGGTCTATGTCAAGGTTCGCGGCCATAGTACGTCGATAACCCGCGTAAATCACTTTCTCTAGTAGATTTACGGGGTCTTTTTCCGGTCAGCTATCAGTTCGCAGCTCGACATAAACCGCGTTAATGCGTTACGGTGTCCACATACGAGACCTAACAGTCTCGACCTCCACCAGCATAAACAGCCCACATAGAGCCACTTCCACGCCGAGATAAACCTCGTAAAACCTCCACCGGCGCGGATACTTGGCGACCCCAAGCGAATCGACAGTGATCTCCACAACACACCCCCATACCGGGGCCGCCGTCGCCCTCGGCGAGTTCCCCAGCGGATCCCCCCAGTGGCACGCCGCCCGCGCGGCCGGCCTCGGCGGCAGCGAGATCTCCGCAGTCCTCGGCCTGAGCCCGTGGGAGTCTCGGTTCACCCTGTGGTGGCGCAAGCAGGACAAGCTGCCGCCGGTCCGCGAGAACCTCTACATGCTGATGGGCTCCCTCTTCGAGCCGGTCATCTACTCGCACTACCGCGAGCACCTGCTCCCACCAGGGCACACCATGACCACCGGCGTCACCTACCGCCACGCCGAGCACTCGTGGATGATCGCCAACCCCGACGGTCTGATCTGGGATGCCTACGGCAACCTCGTCGACGGCCTCGAGATCAAATGTGCCGCCCGCGACGACAAGTGGGGCGAGCCGGGCACGGACCAAATCCCGATCTACTACCGCACCCAGGTCGCGTGGTACTGCGCGGTCATGGGCCTGCCGGGCATGTGGGTGCGGGTCGTCTTCGGCGTCGGCGACTGGCGCACCTACCGCGTCGAACCCACAGCCGAGGAGATCGAACTGCTCATCTCCGCCGGCGAGCAGTTCATGCAGGACCTGGCCGATGACGTCGAACCCGACATCGACGAGCACTCCGCGACCTATGCCGTACTGCGCGAGCTACACCCAGAGATCGACGGCACCACCCTCCAGATCAGCGCCGACCTGGCCGATCGCTGGTGGGCCGCACTCGAAGAGGCCGAGGCCGCCGAGTCCCAGCTCATGGGCGTGCGGAGCGAGCTGGCCCAAGTCATGGGTGAGGCGTGGCGCGCGATGTGTGGCGAGCAGAAGGTCGCCTACCGGCAGCGTCCGCCCAAGGGAAACGGACCGCCGTTCGTCAAATCTGCTGCTCGCCCGAAGTTTTCAACCATTACCGATGCCGTGAAAGGACCCTGACGTGCAGTTCGTCGACACCCTGCCCCCTCGTGTAGTCCGCGCCCCAGGACGCCCCGCCGCCTACCAGGAGGAGGCCTCGGGGCTGCGCGACAACCCGGGCAAATGGGGGTTGGTCCTTACCGCGGCGACCACGAAGTCCGCCGTCGCTCAGGCCAGCGCCATCCGCACCGGCGGCCTGCGCGCGTTCACCCCGGCTGGAGCCTTCGAGGCCACCAACCGCGGCAGCGACGTCTACGCCCGCTTCATCACCACCACCGAACGGACCAGTCTGTGACCGAATCCATTGTTGATGCTGCCTCTGCCGCGAAGTCCACGCCTGCGAGCTTGATCACGCGGCATCGCGCCGACTTCGCCTCGGTGCTGCCGCCGACGATGAATGTCGACCGGTGGGTTCGGCTGGCCATCTCGGCGGTCAACGCCGATGACAAGCTGGCGGAGATCTTCCGGCGCGACCGCGGTGCGTCGCTCATGCGGGCGCTGATGCGCTGCGCCACCCTCGGCCACGAGCCGGGCGGTGGGCTGTTCCATCTGGTTCCCAAGGGCGCAAGCATCGAGGGCTGGGAGGACTACAAGGGCATCATTCAGCGCATCCAGCGCAGCGCCCTGTACTCAAAAGTCATCGTCGAGGCCGTCTATGAGCACGATGAGTACGAGTTCGACCAGAACGTCGATGAGCGCCCCCGCCACGTCAAGGCCAAGGGAGACCGCGGCAAGCCGGTCTCTGCCTATGCCTATGCCGTGCAGTTCCAGGGCGGTGCCATCTCGAAGGTGGCCGAGGCCACCAGGGAGATGATCGCCGCCTCCAAGGCGAAGTCCCGCGGGTCGGACAACGCCGCCTCCCCGTGGAATTCCCCTGCCGCGCCGATGCACCGCAAGGTCGCAGTCCGCGAGCTGGAGAAGTTCGTATCGACCTCACCAGTGGACCTTCGGGTCACCGGAGGCATGCTCGTCGACCTGACCGGCGCAGCACCGGTCGAGGACAGCTACGACGACTTCGGAGACGTCGCGTGAGCGAGAAGATCTCCTACAACGTCGAAGAGGCCGCAGCTGCCGTCGGGGTCAAGCCCCGCGCCATCTACGACGCGATGCGTGATTGCCAGCTGGCCTACGTCGAAGTCGGCCGCCGCAAGCTGATCTTCCCTGAGGCGCTCAAGGACTGGCTGGTCAACTACGGCCAGCCCAAGCGCTAGCCCCCCTTTCCCCTGAGCCCTGCGCGGGCATCTGTCCGCGCAGGGTCTATTCCCCATGCCCTAACGAAGGAGCCCCTCGTGGCAGCCGTGGCCTTGGTCCCCGCCGACACCGTCCATGAGCACCTGCTCTACCTACTGCAAACCTCGTCCCGCAAACGGATCGCCCGCGAGGCGGGAGTGTCGCGGCAATCGATCATCCAGATCCTGGCGGGACAACGGACGATCACCGTGACGACCCACGAGCGATTGATGGCGGTCGAGGCAGTGCGCCCGCCGATCCCCGAAGGTCACGTCGACGCTCTGGGTTCCATCCGGCGCGTTCAGGCGCTGATCGCCAGCGGCCATACGGTGCCATGGCTGGCGGCGCGGGCCTGCATGTCGATGCGGTCGGTGCTCGAGCTGGCGGACGGGTCGGTCTCGTCGGTGCCAGACGATGTCGCTGAGCGGTTGGATGCGGTTTTTCGGGTGTGGCAGCTGCATCCAGGTGGCAGCGCGCAGTCGCGGGAACTGGGTCGGCTGCGGCGATGGGCGCTGCCGTTCGAGTGGGACGAGGACGGGTTGGACGACCCCGCGCACAAGCCGTGCCGCTGGAGCAAGCCTCGTCGCCGCGAGATCAAGAGGTCGCACGCCAAGCCTGGCGCCACGCCGATGGTGTGGAAGGTCCTGGCGGCGTGAAGGTTTCGATTCCCGACGACTTCCCCGATGGTCCTGCCTACCTTCCGCTTTCGAGCACTCAGTTGATGATGCTGGTCCGAGGGTGGATGTATCTGTCGCGGCACAACGTGACGACCTTGCCCGCGCAGGTCTGGGCGGGCCTCGGCGGCGAGGGCGACCGACAGGCACTGCTTGCGCACGCAGCGGCACATCAGGTGCCCGGTAGCGCGGACGTGCTGCTGCCCTCGGCCGGGCGGGTGACGCGCTCACGCGCTGTCGCGGCTACCTCGGATCCGCGGTTCGAGTCGTGGTGGCAAGTGTGGCCGCGCAAGCAGGCACGTCGCGATGCCGAGCGGGCTTTCACCAAGGCGATGACCAAGGTCGGGTTCGCGGAGTTGATGCGGGCCACGATCGCCTTTGCCGAGGACCCCAACCGTGAGGACCGATTCACCCCGTACGGGGCGACGTGGCTGAACGGCGAGCGCTGGCACGATGCGCCACTGCCGGACCGAAACCCTAGCCGTCGCACCGCCGAACGCGGTTTCGTCGACGCGCTGGACATCGGCCGTCAACTGGTCGCCGAGGTGGCCCAGTTGCCCGCGATCTCCTATCGAGTCGAGCCGCTGTGACCGCACATATCGAGGCGGCCAGCGCCGCCTACGCGATGGCGGCGGCGATCGATGCGCAGATGCCGGAGCCGACCAAGCTGCGGATCCAGGCGTGGGCGGCGTTGTTCGAGGGGCAGGGTATCGGGCCAGAGGATGCGGTCGCGGCGGTGAAGGCTTACTACCGCAGGCCTGGTCGGTTCCCGATCAAGCCCGGCGATGTGATCGCGGGGGTGGCGGCGCTGCCGGTGACCAGTTCGCCTGCGCGCATCGAGGCCTTCCTGGATCGGTGGTCTCAGCACCCGTACTCCCAAGCCATCCAGCAGATGACCGGACTGGATTGGTCGCCGCCATGGCCGCCGCCGGCGGCTGTTTCCACCGACGACCCGGATGCGCTGGTGGCTTTCCACCGCAGAGAGTTTCAGCGCTGGATCGACCGCAACCGTGCCCGACTCGTCGCCAAGGCCCTTGCCAACGGAGAGCAACTCGAACTGCAATGATCGCTTACCATCGCGTCGTCGACGCCTTCCGCGCCGCCGGCCTGATCGTGGTCGAACGCAGCAACGGCGTCGCGCAGGCCCAGGCTCCTGGCCATTCGGCGGCAGACCGCAGTGTCTCGATTCGCGCCATCGAGGGCCAAGTCCTCATCCATTGCCACAGTGATGACACCGATGCGGTGCTCGAATCGGTGGGTCTGGGGATGGTGGACCTGTTCGATCAGCCGCGCGGCGCGGAGTACCGCTACGACGACGGCAGGATCGTTCGCCGCTCCCCGACCAAGGAATTCAAGCAGGCGGGGAACACCAAGGGCTCCGCCCTGTTTCGGGCATCGCGGATTGCCGAGGCTGACCCGGATCGGGTGATCTGGTTCGTCGAGGGCGAGAAGGACGTCCTGGCACTCGAGGCGCTCGGCGAGATCGCGACCTGCACCGCGATGGGCGCCGGAAAGGCTCACCTGGCCGATCTGAGTCCTCTCTATGGACGTCGCGTCGTGATCGTGCGCGACATGGACGACGTCGGCCTGGCGCACGCCAACCAAGTCGCGGGCTTGCTCGCCGGACACGCTGAAACCTGCATCGTCTCCCCTGCCGAAGGCAAGGACGCCGCCGACCACATCGCGGCCGGTCGCCGCCTCGACGAATTCGTCTGGACCCAGGCACCGCTGCCCGAGGGGGTCCGGCGGCTGTCGGACGCCGTCGAGGACTGGTGGCGCTGGCTACACGCGCCCGCGGAGAAGGTGCGGATCTTCCCCAGCCCGTGGCCGCACCTCAACGACGTCATCGGCGGCGGCCTGCACCCGGGCAGGGTGTATGTGATCGCCGGTCGGCCAGGTGGTGGCAAGACGGTGGGCCTGCTCAACATCGGCCAGTACCTGGCTGAATCGGGGTCACCGGTGCTGATGTGCAGCTTGGAAATGCCTGAGCTGGAGATGGTTTCGCGGATCATGGCATCTGGCGCCGAAGCTGACTACGGCCGGATCACCCGGCGCGAGGTTGAGGAGCGCGACCGCTACAAGCTCGAGCTGTACCGCGGCAGCAGAGTGGCAGAGACCGAGCTGTGGCTGATGGACAACCCGTCGATGACCGTGGAACACATCGGTGAGACGGCTCGTCAGATGGCGGCGCGTGGTCGCCTGGATGCGATCTGCGTGGACTACCTGGGCCTGGTGAGCGCCTCCCGCGGCAAACGCGATCGGCGAGAAAGCTTGGGCCACATCATGAAAGAGCTGGTCAAGCTGTCGAAAGAACTGTCTGTGGCCGTTGTGCTGGCCTGCCAGCTCAACCGCGGCCCCGACCAATCCAGTCGCCCGCCGGTGCTGAGTGACCTGCGCGAGACCGGCGATATCGAGCAGGACTGCGACGTCGCGATCCTGCTGCACCACCCCACCATGGAGGGTTTGCCGACCGGGGAGATCGAACTGATCGTCGCCAAGAACCGGACCGGCACCCGCGACACCGTCGTCACCCTGCCGTGGCGGCCTCACTACGCCAAGATCGGAGCTTGACCGTGTCTGAACAGCAGCGACACTGGAGTGACCTGTCGCCGCAGGAGGCGGCCGATATCGTGTTGCCCCAACCCGGGATCCTGGACTGCCTCGACGACATGGGTGATCCGTGCCCGTGGCCGTGGTGGCCGACCCACCGACAGGACATGCCCGGCGGGATGGCGCACTGCCCGCACTGCGGGTCGATGGTCGTGCGCGGGCTGCCGCACCCGGACTTCACCTTCATGTACCGGCCCGAGGTGTCCGAAACCTTCGACAGCTCAACCGATTGCGAGACAGGCGTCGGCGTGGCGCAGATCCTCGGAGGTGAGCATGGCCAGCCTGCCTGAGATCGACATCATCGGCAACGAACACGCGCTCATCGTGACCGACCCGAACACCGTCGCCGTCTACAGCTTCGATCGCATCGTCTTCCAGGCCGACCCCGCCGACGACACCCGCGGGCATCTGGTTTTCACCGTCACCCACGCCAGCCATCACGACCGAAAGGCCTTCACCGCATGATCGACGTCCTCATCATGGGCGGCACCTGGAACCCGAACGGCGACCCGGTGACCGAGACCTTCGCCAACGCCCTCGACCACCGTCGGTTCCGCCATGCCTATGTGCCGTACCCCGCGACCTACGGCACGCCGATGTCGTTCCGCAACAGTGTCAATGTCGGCAAATACGCACTCGTGCAGGCAATCCGGGACTCGCCGAACCCGGTGATCGTGGCCGGATACTCCCAGGGTGCGGCTGTTGCGGCCGAGGTTGCAGCAGATATCGCGATGTACCCGGATCTCGATGTTCGGGCGGCGGCGCTGATTGCGTGCCCTTCGCGGCCCCGTGGAGTATGCGTGGGCGTCGAGCCGGGCGGTTACGGCGTGGTCGGCGAACTGGAGATCTCGACGATGCCGACACTTCACGCCGCCGCGTTCCGGGATCCGATCTGTGCCCTGCCGGAGGGGTCGATGTTGAGGTCGCTGGCCGACATGAGCGCGTATATGTCGATCTCGTCGCCGCAGGAGTTCGCGCAGTGGGGCGCGTCGCTGGTTGATCTCGCCCTACAGCGTCGGTTTCAGAGGTGGTGGGCGCCGCAAAATTGGCGCGACACCGCGGACGTGATAGCCCAGGCCAACGCCTACCTCACCGAGGGCCGACACACGTCGGCCTACATCAACGAGGGCCTGTGCGTTGAATTGGCGAACGCCGTAAACAGCCTGTAGAGCAGGTCGACGAGATGCCGGTCCGACGATTTTCGGACCGGCATTCTTCGGCATAACGTCAGAATCGCGGCATGCATGCCCATTTCTGGACATAGTTTCTTCTGCGCGTTCCCGACACCCGTTTAGCCTGCTAGATCGGACAATCTGGCCGATTACACCCCCAGGCCCCGGCCCTCTCGCCACTGTTAGCCTCGAAATCAGCAGAAAGAGAGGAGCCCCGCCGAAATGGCAGGCGAAACCGTAATTACGGTCATCGGCAATTTGACGGCCGATCCGGAACTCCGATTCACCAGCGGCGGCCAGGCGGTCGCGAATTTCACTGTCGCTGCAACTCCGCGAGTATTCGACAAGAACTCGAACGAGTGGAAAGACGGCGAGGCCCTGTTCTTGCGGTGCAATGCCTGGCGCGAGCTTGCCGAAAATGCCGCCGAGAGCCTTGTGCGGGGCGCCCGCGTCATCGTCTCCGGGCGGCTACGGCAGCGCTCGTATGAGACCAAGGAAGGCGAAAAGCGGACCGTGGTGGAACTCGAGGTCGACGAGGTCGGACCCTCGCTCAGGTACGCCACGGCCAAGGTGACCAAGGCGGCCAAGGGCGGCGGCGGTTCCCGCAGCGGATCCGGCGACCCCTGGGGTTCGGATGCCAGCGCGGGCGAGGACGCCCCGCCCTTCTAGACCGCCTTCCCCCTGACCCGCCTGCCGTCAACATCACCGCACCACCGGGAACCCCTGCGCCCGAGTGCGGAATTGAAAGCGCGCCCACGACCCGGTCTGCAACCTTCCCGGGAGGCGCAGCTGCGGCTGGCGGGTCACCCACATCACCGAGATGGAGTGAATCACTCGTGCCCAGCGACAGCCGGGACTGGATGGTCCGGGCGAAGTGCCGCACCTCGCGCACCGCCGCAGAGTTCGCGCTCTACGTTTCCGACAACCGCGGCGGCCGACAAGCCGAGAACCTCGAACGCGCCTGCGGCGGCTGCACCACCAAACGAGAATGCGCCGCCTATGCCTTGCTCGACCGCTACAACATCGGCGGCATGGTCTGGGCAGGCGTTCCGGTTCCCCAGACACCGAGCACCCGATTCCACCGCAGCGCCGTGGCCCAGCTGGAGCGCATCGCTGACGGGCTGCGCCTGTGAACACTCCAGAACGGCTAGGCGAGGCAGCGCGATCGCTAATGCGACCGACCTACGTCATCACCATTCCGGGCGAACCAGTCGCCAAGCGGCGGCCCCGACTGGGCAACGGCCGCAGATACACCCATCCTGCCGACGTCGAAGCCGAAGCATCGACCGCTGCGATCCTGCGCGCGACGCTGCCCGCGCCGCTGACCGGCAACCTGGCGGTGGGATGCGAGTTCTACCGCTCCACCCGCCGCCGCGTCGACGTCGACAACCTGCTCAAGCACGTCTTCGACGCCGGCAACGGCGTTGCCTGGGTCGACGACTCACACTGCACCGCCCAGTTCGGCGTGATCGAACTCGACCGCGCCAACCCCCGAACCGTCATCTTCATCAGCTCACACGCGAGCAGTCTGGTCCGCCCATGAACATCCTCTACGTGCGCACCACCGTGCGAATTCTCAGTCTGCCGGTGATGACCGTGACCCGCGAATCGTTCAATACCGGCGCCGCGCCGAACCCGCCACGCCCGGCGACCTCGGGCGCCACAGCGCCCTCGCCGCAGCTGACCGAGCACGGTGTCGCCTACCAGTGCCCGTCGTGCGGGGAGCTGCTTCTGCAAGGGCTGCGTGAGCGCCTGGCCTCGGCCGACGAGCAAACGCTGATGGCCCACCACATCTGCAAGGAGAGCACCCCGTGAGCCGCGCTGCCCAGCTTGCCGAGGTCGACGCCGCGATCCAGCGCTGGATGGCCGCGCTTCACCCCGGCGTGCTTGCCACCGAGTGGGTTCTCATCTCGGCCGGAGTGTCGAGCGAGCGACCCGGGACCGGATACGAAGTCGCCGCGTCCTCAGACCTGCCCTACCACAACGCCACCGGACTGGCCGCGCTGCTGGCCGCGGAGATCGACGCCATCTACGACGAGGAAGACCCCCTGTGACCGACTACTCCGTCGTCGAACTCGACGCGTTGATCACCGCTGCCGACCGCGCACTCTCGCACACCCCGTTCAACACCGACTCCGGCGAATTCCGCTCCGACGCTGCCGCACTGCTGCCTCACGTCTACCTCGCGATCGAGCACCTGCGAATGACGGTGCGCCGCTATAGCGGCGAGCACCTGCACGAGCGGGTACTGGAGCTGCTCCGACTCGGCCACACCCAGGCTCAGCTCGCCAAGGCCGCCCACGTCGGGGTGTCGACGATCTCGCGAATCGTCAACCGTCGCGACACCCAGGGATTCGCGGCCGATGTTGCCGCGCGGATCATGGCCCTTCCGGTCGAACCGCCCGCGCCGCCGCAGATCGACACCGCGTTGATCGAACAGCTCATCGCCGGCCAGCCAGTCAAGGTGCCATACGGGCAGCGCAAGGCCTACGCAGCGGCGATGACCCATCCGTCGTGGGGACTCAACGTCAGTTCACTGGCCCGAATCCTGCGGATATCCCATTCCCAGGCCATCCGCGCATACCAGCGAGGGGCGGCATGAGCCTGACCATCCGGCCCGCGTCCGGGCTCACACGCGAGTTCTTCGGCTGCCTGATCGCCTACGACGATCCCGCCCGGCGCAAACGCCGCCGCGGCCTGCTGTTCGAGGTCGAGCACCTCCAGAGCTACGTGCGGCTGCGCATCAAGGGACCACACGGCAACGAGATCGTCGCGCTACCAGCCGACACCGACATCACTATCGAGTACTAGGGAGCCATCGTGTACGACCTGCTGATCATCTTCGTCGGCGCGCTGATCGGATCGACCATCTGCCTGGTGAGCATCGTCGGCGACGACAAAGCCTGCGAGCGGGCTGCACTCGTGACGTGGCGCATCGTGTGCGCCTACACCGTCGCCTCGGTCCTGACCGGCGCCGTCTACGCCGCCCAGTTCCTGTGGTGAACGCGCGCGAGGAGGTGCGGGTCACCAGCGCGACCGGCGGCGAGAAGGGCCGCAAGATTCACCGCTACGGCCTGATCCCTGCGGTGCCGCTGCATGATCTGGCCGAGCTGTGCGGCAAGGGCGCCGAGAAGTACTCCGCGGACAACTGGCGCCGCGGATTCGACTGGTCACTATCGTTCGACGCGATGATGCGACACGCGTGGGCGTTCTGGCGCGGCGAGGACTATGACCCGGAAACCGGTGTCCCGCATGTCATCTCCGCCGCCTGGCACTGCCTGGTGCTGGCGGAGTTCATGCGCATGCACCGCGGCTTCGACGACCGCCCGATCGGACCAGCGGAGCCCGCATGATGCAGCATCGGACCTGGACCGATCGCCCGTGGATCACGCTGCCACTGGGCGGGTTCGACACCGAGACCACAGGGTTGGACCCCACGCGGGAACGCATCGTGACCGCGTGCGTGATGATCGTCGACGGCACCGAGGTATCGACGCGGACCTGGCTGCTCAACCCGGGCGTGGAAATCCCCGCCGAGGCTGCGGCTGTGCACGGCATCACCACCGAGCGCGCCGTTGCCGAGGGCATGGACTACGCGCTGGGCCTCGGCCAGATTCGCGATGCGCTCAACGCGGCGTGGCGTGAGGGCCGGGCGATGGCCGCCTACAACGCGGCCTACGACGTCACGATCATCTCCTGCGAGCTGGCCCGGCTGGGCATGGAGCCTCTTGCCGGCGGGCTGCTCGTCGATCCGCTGGTGATCGACCGGGCCAGCGATCCCGACAGGGTCGGTCGGCGTCGCCTCACCGACGCGGTGCGCCACTACGGGCTGACTATGGGGACCGCGCACACTGCCGACGCTGACACCTTGGCCGCGATCCGGCTGGCGTGGGTTCTGGGCCGCCGTTTCCCGGAGATCGGACGGCTCAACGGCGCTGCGTTGATGCAGATGCAGACCGGCTGGTACCGCGACCAGGCAGAGGCGCTTCGGCAGCGGTTCGCGGGCCTGGCCGCAGAGAAGCGGCAGCGCGTGGAGAAGATCCTGGAGTCGGCCGCAGAGCTGGAGAGCAAGGCCGCAGCAGTGAACTCGAGCTGGCCGCTGCAACGAGCAACTCGCTCGATCGTTGACGTTGCGAGAACGTCGTGACAGCCCTCTGACCGGGCTATACGCTCGATTCGAGCCGGACTTGTGAGGCTCTGGCTCCCAGACGTGGGAGCACCGCTCCCAGATGGTGGGAGCATCCCGCCCTCACGGGCGGAACAACTGAATATCGACAACTGAATAGCGGCCGGTGGCGATCTGAAGCCCCGGCGGAGGCACACATGGTGGGCCGGAACCGAGGGGGCGAGCCGATCCAGCTCGCCCCCTCGATGTATCTACAGCCCCAGACCTCGGTAGCCGATCTCGGCACGGGCGCCCAGCGCTCCGAACCGGAGGTTCATCAGCCTGCTGGCCTCGAACCCGTCGCCGGATGCCAACGCGGCCTCAGCCTCGTTCGCCAGCTCCTCGGCCTCCTCGGCCAAGTTCTGGCGCGCCCGCTGCGCAGCTTCCCAGTCCTGCTGATCCTTTTTGCGTTGCTGCCACTTGTTTCGGGGCACTCGATAGTTCACGATCGCTCCTCACTGGGATCCCGACGTCGCGACACATACGGACATGGCATGCCATTGCACAGCGGCGTGAAATACACCGTTGTTCGCGCCCGTCCCAACGCCCTCCGCGCACCACTGTCTGGTACGGCGCCTTACCACCTGGTACCAGTGTTGTGGTGACGGAAAGGTGTCCCATAGTCGATACACGTTCCGATTTGACATGCGACACGCTGCTCATGTGTCCCCCTTCGGTCTCATCAGAATTACAGTTCGATCAAACTGCAAATCTGTCCTAGCATCACCTCCGCTGAGTGGGTACGTCAAATAGTTGGAGCTAACAAATCTGTCACGCGAGGTGGACCGAGAAAGGCTCGCCTAACAATGACACAAATGAAGAACCCCGGGCTCGGGCCGTACCTGAGAGACTTGCGAATTTCCATGAACCTGAGTCGCATTGAAGTTTCGCGACGCACAGGGATAAAGCCCGACACCCTCGGCAAGATCGAGCAAGGCACGCTAGCCCTGTCGTTCGCGAACTTCGGGGCGATCGCTGACGCCCTGCACATCCCCGCGCGACATCGCATCGAGCTAACCCGACGAGCATGGCCACAGCTGTTCACCGACCCCGGCCAGAACACCCTGCCAGCAGAGGTCACCCCCGCCGACCAGGCACAGCTGGAGCTGATGAACATGCCGGCGGCGGTGTTCGACGCCAGCAGCTGGGACGTCATCGCTCTGAATCGCCACGCAGAGCGGGTGGCTCCCGGCCTTACAGCCGGGATGAACGGGGTGACCTGGCTGTTCAACGAGCCGGTGGCGCGCATCGTGATGGTGAACTGGCAGCGAAACACCCACTTGGCCGTGTCCTACCTGCTCGACAACGCTCCCGAGTGGGAGAACGCCGATGCGTTCACCCGGATCGAGAAGGCGTGCGAGCACGATCCCCACTGGTCACGGATGCTTTCCACCCCCGTGACGCCACCTCGCTCGGCAGCAGAGATGATCTCGCTTCGCGACGTCGACACCGGCGTAGTGACCGACTACCACCAGCGCTACTACCGGTCCGAGTCCACCTCGCGCCTGCATTGGCGGCTTGGAATCCTCACCCCAGCCGCAGGGCAGGAGGCGCACCCCGACAGCATCGAGGACTCCTCGTGAGCGGGAGCCTCAGTCCCCGGTTGCCACGCGAACCAGCTCCGCAACCCCTTCGGCGAAGTCGGTCCCGACGAAGATGTCCTCGCGACCTTCGGCGAAGTGGCAGGCGGTGAACATCCACGCCGAGGCACCCAGCTGCTGAAAGCTGCCGACAGGTCGGCCAGCGACGAGCACCAATGAGCGATGACCGTCGCTGATGATCTGATGGTTCCGATGCTGCATGTGCACCCCTCTTCGATCCTCAGTCAATGTACGACAGCGAGTGCTCAATGTCGTTGCGGCGCTGTTGAAGTGCCTCCACCCGCGCCTTCGCAGCGTCGTATTCGCGCTTGGCATCGACCAGTTCGACATCGACCTCGCGGCGCGCCTTGAGCAACATGACCACCAGCGATCGGCGGTCTCCGCGGGTCATCCGGCGGTAGTCGGAAATGATCGTTGCCACTGTTCTCCCTCAATCCATGGCGCGATGCCGTGCACAGAATACGCACACCACCCCCACCGGAAACAACACATGCATCACCGGACAGAATCTGCTGGCCGTTACACATGAGCCCTCCTTCCAATATGGGCAATACCTCTTTAGGCTTGCCTTAGGAGATCATTTCCATTTATTCTGAAACAGGTTCCACCCCGTAAACCCGCATAAATACGGGATCCCCGGTTAGGCGCGCCTTAGTTAAGCAAGGCTAATTCCTCCTTCCATTGTGGAATGACCATTGTTTGGCGTTTGCGATGCAAATCACAATAGGGGCAACTTGAAGCGCAAAACCGCATGTCAGAGGCCATTTTCCTGATCCATTCAGGAAATTCCCACCCAAAACCATGGGCTAGGTTAGGTTTGCCTGTCCATCAAAAAGGGAATGGACCCAGCAAAATAAGGCAAGCCTAAGTTGAAGCACGAAATGGGGCGGTACCTCCGGGGGCGTCGCGAGCTCCTCGGTCTCTCCCTGAAAGAGGCCGCAAGCAAAGCTGGCATCTCGCACGAGTACCTCGGCCGAGTTGAACGCGGCACCCAGCAGATCAAGCTCGACACCCTGTCCAACCTGTTCGACGCACTCGACGTCGACGAGCGAACGCGAGAGTTCCTGGTCAAACTCGCCCACCCAACACTCCTAGACTCAGCGCGCAAACGAGGACCACGGGACTACGGCACCGCGCACGCTCACGACATCATCGACCTCCAGACCAGCCCGCATCCTCATGCGCTGATGAAGTGGCCACTGTTCGACGTCGTGGCCTGCAACGACGCGTTCGAGGAGGCGTTCCCCGGGCTGACGGCCGGTGGCAACGTCGTCGAATGGGTCATGCTCGACCCTCGGGCGCCCCTAGCGCTTCCCGAGTGGGCCACATTCGCCCACGGCTTGGTCCACAGCGTGCGGTTTGCGGTGAAGCCGAACGGCGACGTCGCTCAAGGGTTCGCCAGGATCGTCGACCGGTGCGCCGCGGTCCCCAGATGGGAGCAGTTCTGGAACACCTTCCCGCCCGATCCCGGCGCGGACAGTGACGTGATCGCCCTGCGCTCAGCCTCTGGCGACCAGGCCCGGTACATCGTCCGCATCGACAAGCCAGAATTCCCGATCAATACCTGGCACCGCTACCGCCTCATCCCACTCCCAGACGACGTGGCAGTAGCAGCCTGACCTCGGCCCGCGGTGTTCGGGGACACCGCGCCAGGTAGCGCAGCCGAATCGACTTACATTGAGTGAGTGCATATTCCGGCGGGGCATCGTCCAGGGTCGTATGGATACGGATCCAGTGTGTGGCAGAGCTGGGCGTGATCGGCCCAGTCTGCCCGCAGGTAGCGCGCTAGGCATACCGCAGTCACGGACCGAGCGCCTGCGCGCTTTAACGCTAGCGATGCAGCCTGAACATTCGTGCCGGTTACCCAGGTGTCCTCCACCACCAGCACGTCAGCACCGTCCACCGTCTCCACGGACTGCGGATCAACCACAAACCGGTCGACGGTCAGCGTCCGGCCGTTTCCCATGTTGTTGGGCACAAGCTTGACGCGAGGCACCGAATCCAGGCCGGCTGTTGACACCATGAAGTCGGTGACCTTGGACAGCGGATGGGTAGCGTCAGGCCTTCTCAGCGAAGGGACGAAGGTCAGTCCACCCCAACCCGTGCCTCCGCCCAGAACCTGCCGGATACACCCGATGTGCTTAGCCGCAGCGGCGCCGACCATCACAGCGAGGTGTAGCAGCGATTCCGTCGCAGGTGGCGCGCCCTTGTATGCGTACAGATCATGGACAGGCTGCCGGAAGTCTTCGCGATACGCCTGGGCGTATGTCAGCGGCACGGCTTGATCGAGAAGCATGTCTCCGAACGAGTTCCGATGACCTGCGCAGCGATAACACAGCTCGTCACGTGCCGGTCCGCGGCACACCGCGCATACGCCCTCTATGTAGGTGTTCCGGTAGGTAGCGCTGAGGTTCTGCTCGATGTACAGCAGATAGGGGGCTATGTCATGAGGCGGCATCGGTCAGCCACTTCGACAGTGTCTGTCGCTGCCGCACGATTTGCTGCACCTGATGAATTGCGTCGTCAGGCGAGTCAGCCACCGACACACCCGGGCTTTCCAGCAGCTTGCGACCCCACGACGTGCCTTGCGCAACAGCCTTCGCCAGGATGACTGGGCGGCCGTGCTGGTTGGCCTCGCGCGCCTGGATGCGGGTGCCGGACTTCTCCCCAGCTTCCACGATCACCGTGACCAAGCCGATCGCGCTCATGGTCACGTTGCGCGCAGGAAACGACCACCTGGTCGGCGTGTACTCAGGTAGAAAATGCGTCAGCAGCATGCCACGGTCAGCGATTTCGGACTGCAATCGAGCGTTGGCCTTCGGATAAACGTGATCTAGGCCGTTGCCCAACACCGCAACAGTCCGGCCGCCTACAGCCAACGCTGCTTCGTGCGCTGCCGTGTCAACCCCGAGCGCAAGCCCGGCAATGACTGATAGTCCGCAATCCGCCGCGTTCTCTGCGACCCAGTGGGCATACTTGGCGCCCGCAGGCGACACATCCCGCGAGCCGACGACGCATACTCCCAACTCGTCGACCACTTGTTGGCCCTGTGTGAACACCACCGGCGGCAAGTTGCGAACCGACCGCAGTAAGCCCGGGTAGGACTCGTCCTGGAAGGTGTGCAACCGGTATCCCTTGCCCTCCCACACGGGAAGGTCACGCAGGGCTTGATCGAGCAGTTCTTGGTTCTCTCCAGGCCCAAGAAGGTCCGGCGGATTGAGCCTCTCCCACATCTCAAGAGCGCTGATACCGGCCTCGAAGATCTCCTCGGTCAGCTTCGCCCACTCAGCACGCTTCGGCTGCATCCGCATGAGCGCAATGAGCGCAGCGCGATCCTGATCTGCCCTGGTCGGCGACATAGCGACTCCTCTCACCCATGCACTATTGCACGGCGCGGCGACAGCTTCTGTCTGTACCACCATCAGCCTTCCATAATCCCGGTGACCAGCACCGAACATAGCGATCCTTCCTGCGGTGTGCCGTCGGCCGACCTCGTTGCCAAGGTCGGCCGACGGATGATGGCTAGGCAGCCTGGAGCGTGGCTGCCGACGCGGTGAAGAACAGTCCCAGCAGTTCGGCCAGTTCGACCACGCGGTCAGACGGGACCGACAACTTCACCTGCACCCCGCCGCGGCCGTGTGCCTCCGCCTGGACCTGGGGGGAGTAGAGCTGCGGCGTGCCGTGGCGTGAGTTGTCGGCCCACACGCGTGCCTCGACGGCGGGTCCGAGCGCGGCGGCAACGTCGTTCAACAGCTGCACCCACGCTGCGGCCTTCTCGTCCTTGGCTGCCTTGTTGGCGAGCGCCTCGGCGTGGACCTCGACGAACCGCTCGAGCAGGCGGCGCTGAACCTCGCGGGCGATCAGCGCGGGTCGCTTGGACTTGGCGATGTTGATGTCGTTCGGCCACTGGTTGTGCTTGACGTGGTCGTAGAGTCCGTCCTTGAGCCCCACGAACGTCCAACGGCCCGGCTGGGCCCACCCCCATTTTGCGTCCCCGTCGAGGACAACCACACGGGCGCCGGCCGTATTGACCAAGGCCATGTGCCTGCCCAGGCCGTACTCGATCGGCGTGGCGGTCCAATCTCCGGGCAGTTGCGCGGCGAGCTGGTCGGCGACGGCGCGCTGCTCGTTGCTGATCATGGTGTCTCCTCAAATGCGAACGACCAGCCGCGGCGGGCTGGTCGTTGATGGTCGGTGTGAAGTTGGGTCGGCGGATGCTTCGGCGCGCTAGTCCTGGTGCAGGAAGGCGTCGGCATCGGTTTCCAAGGGCTCGAACCCGGCGTCGGTCAGCTGTGTGCGCAGCTGCCGGATCGCGTCCTCGTTGGTTGCCGCGTCGATGAGAGCGACGGCTGCGACGCGGACGTTGAAAGTTGGCACTGCTCAGTCACCCTCTGGGCTGTGGGCGATGGCGAGGGCCAGCATGTCGGCGAGATGGGCGGCGCGCCTTGCTGGCACCTTCACGGTGAAGGTGACGTCGGAGCCGCGGAGTTTCACTGTGCCGCTGTCGAAGTGCACTTCGGGATAGTCCGGGTCATTGGAGGTGATGCGTCCGGCGAAGGCTTCCGCGACGACCTTGGTGAGGGTCAGTCGGTTGGCGCGGGCCGCTGTCTGCGCAGCCTGCGCCTGCTGGGCCATTTCCAACACATGCTGGTAGTTGGGCAGTAGTTTGCGGATCTCGCGCACCGCGACTCCGGGCCCGCGGTCTGCGGCCAGGGTGAACTGGCGCGGTCGCAGGTGATTGGGGATGAACTCGTCGACGGTGCTGTGCAGGCTGATCGCCACACGGCCGGTCATCGTCTTGCGGTGGTTCTGGTCTCCGTCGTAGATCGAGACGCGCTGCACGTCGGGCCCTTTGATCGTGCAGTTGTGGATGGTCACCTCACCAGCGGTCCATCCCAGCTCGGCTGCGACGGCGTGGACGTACTTCGCGAAGCTGCTGTTGCCCAAGGTTTCTCCTTATCGGTGGATTGATCGGCGGCGCAGCTACAAGCCCTCGGCGTGGGTGACCGCGTCGGCGAGGTACTGCTCCAGCTGTGCAGCACATGCCGGGCTGATCGGCGGCACGGCGCGTTCGACGAATTCGAGGTCGGCGTTGGCGTCGACGGCATACACCTCGGCTGGCACTGGTTGGCCGTTGATGAACAAGGCGGCCTCGAACAGCGTTCCTTCGTCGACGATCGCGATCTCGGCACTCGAGGCGGTCTCGCCGGTCGCGTCGAGGGCTGAGGTCGGGCATTCCCAGGGGCGCGAGTCAAGGAACCTCCGCAGCGCGGCAGTGAATGCCGGGCCCTTCTCGACGTCGACGACCAGACTGACCTTGAGGAAGAAGGCCCCGACGTCGAGTGGATCGCTGTCTGGATCTACGTTGTCGGCGCTCGTGCGGTTCACGAGCCGTACGTCGGCCGGCACTGTGCGTGCGATCGTCGGCCTTGTTCGCATGGCTTCAACACCCCAGCCTTCCAGGTGCTCTAGCGATGTTTCGGCAGCTTGGTACGCCTGGCCTGCCAGTTCCTGGATTCGTGCGTTCACCTTGTTCAGGTGGTCGAGCCGGGCGAGCAGTGGAACGATCGCGCGTCGCTGGATGTCCGCGAGGATGATTTTGTGGGACTTGGTTTTCGACACGCGCATGCGCCCCGACCGCAATGGCTTGTAGTCGTATCCGTCTCTGCCGACGGTTTCGAGCGGGATGACGATGAGCCGCCCCCGGTCGGCTGCGGGCTCGAACCTGCCGTCGCCGTCCACGAACCGCAGTCCGTGGCCGTGCTCGTGAACGGCGATGTACTCGGTTCCCTTGTCGCGGAGGTTGTAGCCGGGCAACTGATCGATCAGGTCACGGACGAGTCGGTCGAAGGCGATGTCGTTATTGGTGATCATGGGTGTCCTTTGTTCGATGGACGCCGTTGTGCCGTCGGCGCGTGATGGTGGGATGGTCAGTACCCGCCCTCGTACCGGTATCCGGCGAGGCCGGGCAGTGAGGCGGGTGCGTGGAGGACTTCGACTTCATAGACGGCGTAGTCGTCGTCGCGTCCAGTGCCGGTCAGGGTGAACAGCACTTCCTCGGCCCACTCCGGGAGGTCCTCGTTCGGGCAGGGAGGGTTCAGATAGACCAAGCAGGTGGTGTCGGTGCTGTAGCCGTCGCCGTAGGTGTTCTGGATGCGCATGCGGGTCGCCGCAAGGTTGGTCGGTGCCACCGAGGTCACCCTCTCGCCGGTGCTGCCGATGCGCCATCGCCGGTGCCGCAGTAGATGTCGTTGTGCTCGTGTATCCAGCTGTGTGGGCGGATCGGCTCTCTGCATATTTGGCACAGCCGATGCTGTTGGAGGGCGACGAGGAGTGCTTCGACCGATCCGTGCATGTTCTCCAGTTCGTTGAACCGCTTTTCGTCGTAGGAGCGGTAGTCGGGGTTCTGCTCGTCGAGGCTCTCGCCGAGCTTGTCGAGAGCGGTCAGGTGCTGCTGTACCCGGCCGATGAGGTCGGTGATGGTTTGACCTGTGGCGGAGTTCATCGGGCTTAGCTCCTGGTGGTCCAGTTGGTGGTGAGGGCCAGCACGCGCTCCTCGTCGACGCCGAGGGCGTGGGCGACCTCGGCGCTCGCTTCGACGGCGAGGTTGTAGACCTCCGGTGTTGCGTGGCCGGACGCGGCGGCATCGCATGCTGCGACGACGGCTTCCAGTGCGCTGATGGCTGGGTGTCCAACGGCAGCGAGGTAGTCCGCGGCTGTGTCGACGGCGGCCTCGTCGAGCGCTTCCGGTAGGGATCGGCGCAGGTCCGCGATAGTGCGGCGGATGACGGCGGGGCGGACCCTGCCGGTCATGTTCTGGGCCACGGTGTCCAGGATGTCGTTGAGCGGCAAGGTCTTTCCTCTGGATCGACTATGGAGCGTGGACAGTGATGGCCTCGATGGACATGACCTTGCGGTCGCTGCCGTCCGCGCAGTCGGGGTTGACCGCGTCGAAGAGGAGCGCGTCGATCGCCATGCTGTTGTTGAGGTCGTCGACGGTGACCTCGGCGTCGTCGCGGTCGATGCCGAGTTCCTCGAGCAGTACTCGCCACGGGATCTGCATCGCGTACTTGGTGGTTTCTGCGAAGACGATCCTGGCCGCCTTCTCAGCGGGCTGGGCGTGCTCGTTGGATCCTGGAACGTTGAACGCCCTGGCTGGTAGGTGTTCACACTGGTCCAGTTCCACTGGATGCAGCTCGCCGACTACAACCCATACGCCGTCGAGGTATTGCAGCGCGGCTGCGCCGTCGCGTAGCGGTACCAGCACGGCCCCCGGCGGCAGTCTGTCGGCTTCCCAGACCTGGGTGATGATCATCGTGGTCTCCTTCGGTTGGTGCAGGTCGAGATCGTGCACGTCATAGACCGGCGGTCTCGCCGTCATCGGATGTGTGGCCGGATTCCTTTGCTGCGGACCACATTTGGGCGGTGGCGCGCATTTCGGCCTTCTCGTACAGATCGACTAGCGGTGCGATCTCGGTCTGTGTGCACAGCTGGCCGACCTGTCCAGCGAGCCAGCCGTCGTTCCACGCGGCGAGGAACTGGGCAAGCGCGGCATCGAGGGTTGGTGATGGTGGGCGTAGCGGTTGGCCGTTCAGCTGCACCGTCGTGCGCTCGGCGTCGGCTGGCGTGATGTCGAATTCCACGCGCGGCGCCGACTCGGTGATCACGAGTTTGCTGGTGCGGCCGTCACGGTGACGAATCCTCACTGTGGTGCCGTTGATGGTGTCGACAACGACATGGATCATGGGGTTCCTCTTTCGGGCAGGACAGATAACCCCGCGGGCCAGTTCGGCCCGCGGGGTGGGTGGTGTGCGTGGGGCCTACTTCATGTAGGCGGTCAGCAGCGGTTCCATATGGCTCAGCTTGGTTTTCAGCGCCGCGTTCTCAGCCTCGAGGGTGGCCAGCCGGTCGAGATCTGCCTGCGAGACCGTCATTGTTCGCGATGACTTCGGTCCGGACTCCAGATCCTTGATCCGGGCGTCTCGCGCGGCGATCTGGTCCTTGAGCGCGCTGACCTGCTGTTCGAGGGTGGTGATCTCCTTCCGCAGGGGGCGGGCAACAGACTCGCCGAACGCGGTCAGGTCGACCTTGGGCGGCTCCTGCGGCGGCACGACCTTCAACCGCGGCTTGTTCGCGGTCGTCTTGGTCGCGGCCTTCTTCGTCGCGTGATACCAGCCGTAGATGGTGCCCTTCGCCGGGCCGTGCGGTGCGAGCAGGTCGGCGACTTCTTCGATCGCGACCATCACTTTCGTGCCGGCCTGGATGCGGTTGTTCAGTTCGTCGAGGGCCAGTTCCTTGATCGACGGGTCGAAGGCCACCGGGAAGCCGGAAGCTGGGGCGGTCATGATGTGCTCTCTTTCATTGCTGGAGTGGGCTGCCGCCGACAGACCTGTCGGCGGGTGGAGTGGCAGGTGGTGGTCAGTTCTCGTCGGGCTCGACGCCGCACTCGCGCAGGATCTTTCGGGCGGCCTCGGCGGATTGGCTGTCTGCGGGCGATTCCTTGAGGACTTGGCGGGCGAACCGAACGACGCCGGGGACGTGGGGTGTTATGTCGAGGTGTTCCATCAGTTGTCGTCCTCGTCGGTGTCGTCGTGGTCCTGGCTGTAGTAGTGCTCGAGGTCGCCGGTCATCCCCAGCAGTTCCTCGAAGGCCTCGAGCAGACCGTCCGGGATCTCGTCGGGGAGTTCCACTACGCCGGTTGTGCGGTAGCTACCGTCTACGGCGCAGTCATGGCGGCCGGCGTCGGCTTCGTCTTCGGTATCCCAGACGTGGAGGTACAACTCGTCGGAGGCTCCACCCTCCTGGATGTAGGCAAATGCCATGGTCAGGCGCCTTTCGGTCGTGTGAGGGCTCGCGCGGTGTCATTGGCGGGTTCGATGGCAGTGAAGGTCACGGCCAGGTCCTCGACGGCCACGCCGCGACGGCGGGCCAGAACGCGTCGCGCCGCTTCGGCGAGCGGAGTCTGATCGGTCTCGGCCAGGGTGAAGGTCACCGAGACTCCCGGCGCCGTCGCGATCCATCGCTCAGCCATGCGCACGCCCTGTCGACGCGGCCACCGGAGGCCCTCCAGCGACGGCGTAGTCGGTGGAGATCACCTCGGATTGCGATTCGCCGCGGTTGTTGACCAGGTCGGTCACCGCGAACACGCCAGCGTTGAGCAAGTCACTGAATGCTGTGGCCAGCGCGGCGTCCGGAAAGCGTTGGTAGGGAGCGCGTTTCCCGTGCGTCGTGAGCAGGTACACGACTTCGTCGCGGGTGTATGTGGAGTGGTAGTTGACCGTTTCGGTCAGCGTCACCTCGATCATGCGGGGTTCCCTGTCTGGTGGTGATGTCGGCTGGTCACTCGGGGCTGACGGTGTGCCCCACGGGTTCAGAACGGGGGCTCGTTGTCGGTCTGGGGGACGGTGGCCCGGTGGGGGCGGATGCGTTCGACGAACAGTTGCGCGCCGCTGCCAGGCCGATTGGCCATGTCTCGGATGTCGTCGGCAAGTTCGCACGTCGCCGAGTTGGGCACGAGGATCGTGATGCCACCGGACTTTCCGATGATGAACTTTTCGACCGTGTCGTCGGCTGGCTCGATCTGGAATCCAGCGCGCCCCAGTGCCCGCCGCACGTGGCCGCCGACCACGGGGTACCTGCCTGTTGTCCGCACCGAGTCCAGCGCTTGCCCGATCTGCTCGTCGATCTCGGCGACAGCTTCGACACCGTCGCGGATCTCCTCGAGTGCCAAGGTGTCCAGGCCCAGTTCCTCGTGCAGCTTGATCGACTTGTCGATGTCGCGGAGGAGTTCGTAGTCGGTCTTGAATCCGTCAGACATTGCTGGTTCCTTCGGTGAGCGCGGTGCCCGGCGCAGAGGTGGCGGGGGTGTCGATCAGCAGGTACTCGCACAGGCCGAGGCGGCGCACTTTGCGGACCAGCACGTCGGCGGGGTTGTGGAAGCGTTCGCGGAAGAACTCCGCTCGAGGTTCGGCAGCCTCGGCCGTGGGGAAGACGAGATAGGCGCTGTAGCGGCTGCCGATGACGGTGAGGTATTCGCCGAGGTCGGTCGTGCCGACTGCCCAGCCCTCGTTCAGCACCGTGTCGTGACGAAGAGGCTTGCCGCTCACAACGTCACCGCCGCGCCGAGGAACTTCGGGACTCGTTTGCCCTGCCAGACAACGACAGCGGCGTCGTCAGGGCCGGTGATCATGAGGATTCGGTGCTGGGTTCCGGGACCGGCTTTGACGCGCTGGCAGGCCTTGTCCAAGGTGGCCAGGTCGGCACCGTGGGATGTGCGCCATTCGCCGCCGGTGTCGTGCTGCACACGGAAGCGCACCTGGTCGATGTTGCTCAATGTGATTCCTTTTCTCGGAGGGGTTTTCAGGAGGCTCCGTGGCGCCGGGCGAATCCTGCCCGGCGCCGCGAAACGAGGAACATGGGGTGTAAACCCACAGGTCACACAGTTGCCAGATGGGCCGAACCGTCAGCGATCAACTGATCGAGATACTGGCGCGCCACCGCGTTGCGGTACTCGAAGAACAGGTCGAAGGCTTCCTGCTCGGTCAGTCCGAGTTCCATCTGTGCGAATTCGGCGATATCGACGGCCCCGTCGGCGGTGGCTACGCAGCAGCCGCAATAGTCGAAGCGTGCGCCGGGGGTCAGCGCTACGACGATCCCCGCAATGCAGTGCTCCGCACCGGCTTCGGTCTCGGCGGTGTAGGTGGCCTGGTTATGCAGGCCCGGGTTCTGCTGGATCCAGGCAGAAACGCTCTGGGCGAGATCGAGCTGCTGAGGCGTGGTGATGGGCATGATTGGCCGCTTTCGTGTGTGTCAGGAGTTGGACAGGACCAGGTCGAGCAGACGCAAGGTCTTCTCGTCGGACTTGGCCTGCTCGCCGTCGATCGCTCGAGTGGTGTTGCGCTCTCCGCGGGTGATGCCGCCGCGCAGGCTGGCCTCGTGGTGGTCGTAGGTGTTGGTGGCCTGGAGCACGCCCCACGCGGTGCCAGCCCACGGTGCGACTCGCCGGTCGTTGCGGTACAGGCTGGTGAGCTTTTCGCGGCGGTTCTCCGCCAGCGTCTTCGCCCGGCCCTCTTCGCCCGGGAACGGCGCGATCTCGCCGAGGAAGGCCTGCCACTGACGCTCGGTCACCGACGTCTCGCACAGCCGCTTGATCTCTTCGGCGAACGAGTCGGCACTTTCGATGATCAGGTTGAGGGCCTGGCGGGCGTCCTCGAGCTTGGTGCTCATCGACTTCGACGAGCGGCGCACCTTGTACTGCTGGCCGGTGCGCGACATATCCTTGCGAGCCAGGCTCAAGGTGTTGTCGCAGACCACGACCGTGTTTCCGCGGCCGTAGGTGGTGGCCATGCTGCTGTCGTGGGAGGAGTAGGCGGTGATGTGGGAGCGGTAGGCCACGCCCTCGGGGGTCTTGAAGGTCTCGTGCGGTTCGAGCTGAACCCACGCCTGGGCGCCGCCGCGCAGCACTCCTGCCGAACCGATGCCCAGCGAGTCGGTGGTAACCGCCAGGCCGTCGGCGGTGACCAGGTGAGCGAGGTTGTCGAGCAGCCATTCCGAGTACTGGTGGATGCTGTCGGTCTTGTAGACGCCGAAGATCTGGCCGGTGACCGGGTGATAGGTCACGTTGCGGGTCTCGTCGACGATCTCTCGCATCAGCGTGCCGTCATCGCCGATGGTGGTGAAGTTCTCGGTGTCGGCGGGGACCTGGATGCGCAGCTTGGTGTTCTGGGCATCCCAGTTGAACAGGCGCCGAACGACATCCGCGACCGGCACGAAGCCGGGGTAGTGGTTGGTTTCCTCGCCCTGCTCCTCGGCGCGGTAGTGCCAGGCGTTGCCGCGCTCGGCGGTCATGCCGATCAGGGTGTTGGTGTTGAGCCACTGCGAGGTTTCCTGGGACATGCGGGGTGCTCCTTGCATGGTTGGGAGACCGTCCAGCTGATGCCGGACGGCCTGTTGAAAGGTGTTGGGAGGTAGAGGGTTTAGCGGGTTAGCGGTGCGGCAGGAGCGCGAGCCGTTCTGCGGCTTGGGCCCTGGCTGCGGCGGCGGCGATCTCGCGCCGCTTGCAGCGGGCGACGGCCTTGTTGATGGCTTTGACGGTGGCGTCGAGGATTGTGGTGTCGTCGACGCCTCGGCTGCGCGCTTGCGTCACCTCGTGGGTGAGGCTGACGATGTCGATGCGGAAGGCTTCACACCGCTCGGCGCGGTTGGCGGTCAGGATTTCCCCGACCAGATTCGAGCTGACCTTGCTGCGGATCTCTGGATCCTCGAGCGTCAGTCCGGCGGCGGTGATGTAGTCGATCAACGCGGCGCTGCGGGCGATCTCGGCGTAGAGCTGCCGCTCGGTATTGGTCGCCTGCCGCTCGAGGACGCCGACCTGGTTGACGTACCAGTCGTGGTCGCGATAGGTCACTCGCGCACGTCCGTGTAAACCCAGGCCATCAGGTACAGGCACGCGACGTCGCTGTCGACCTCGGCATTGAAGTCGCGGTCGACGCTGCCGAGGACATGAGGCAGGTCGACTCGGCGGTGGGTCAGGTACTTGAGGGTGCAGGTGAGGAAGTCTGCGATCTGGCTGTCGTCCCAGATCAGCTCGCCCTCGACCTCGATGTCGGTCGGTTCGCCGTGGTGGGCAGCGAAGGCCTTCATAGCGGCGATGGCGGCGGCCTGACAGTTGTCGCCGACGATGGCGGGAGCGGAATCATTCATTTTTCTGTTCCTTTCTTGGTCGAGTTTCGGTCACACAAAGAGGGCTTCGCAAAGCCCGAACATTTCCTGATAGCCGGTGACGAAGTCGGGAAAGTCGCTCTGCCCGCTCCACGTCTCCCAGCCGAGGAAGAAGTTGCCCGTGACCTGCACGAATCTCAGATAGTCGGCGTAGTTTTCGTCCACTGAATCCCCCGGGAGTGACGGATTGTTGAATCGTTCGGTGAAGCTACCGGGAGTCCCCGACCGGGGAACGCGGGGTGTAAATCCAGCCCCGCCAGGAAATGGGACTCAAAATTCGTTCGGAGAATCAGAAAAGGGCGTACTGCGCGGCAGGTTCACGCGTCAGCAGTTGCGGCCCAGCCGCCGCGGGCTCGCGCGCGCCCGTCGGGGGCCAACTGATCTCGCGGTGACGGCGGACGTCGACGACGCGGGCGCCCTTGTTCGGCAGGCCCTCGGTGTCGGGATCGAGGACCCAGACGGTGTCCTCCAGCGGGCCGGGGTACCAGGTTTGGCAGCGCAGCCGGCCGCCTGGACGGGATGGGTCGGTGTGGTCGATCGCGTCGAACTCGATCAGGCGATTTCTCACCCGACCACCGCCGAGGCTCGCTTGCTCGCTACTCGCAGCCATGCTCGCAGTGCAGCGATCCGGGCCGGGTCGGCGGCAAACTCCATTCCGGTCAGGTCGACTCGGGCGGGGTCGAACGACTCGCCCAGTGCCATCGCCAGTAGCGCGGCGTCGCCGTCGCTCCACAGCGCTTGTGCCAGGGCGCGGGCCACACTGTCGCCGACGGGCACGCCGGCCTCTGCGTGCAGCGCGACCTCGCGCTGCACCTGCTCGGGACGAGCGACACGCTCGATGAACATGAGAAACACCTCCAGAAGTGCCCTGCGGGGCAATGAAAAAGCCCCACCGCTGTGAAGTGCGGTGGGGCGGTTGATGAGTCGGGGGTCAGCTGGGCTGGACGGCCCATTTGATGCAGCCGTCGTTGTGCGACAGCCACAGTTGGATGGGGCGGCCTTTTCGGTCGATGAACTCGAGGACGGTGGACCCGCCGTCGAGGTGGTCGGTGCCGTGCATCGCCTTCGACAGCAGGCCGACAGCGGTGTCGAGCATGGCGTCCACATTCGGAGTCCAGGCGTCGGCGGCTTGTCTGGCCTGGTCGAGCATGTAGTCACGCTCAGGTTCGGTCATGTAGTAGCCCCAGCAGGATTCGATCTCGTCTCCGTCTGGGCTCTCGACGATCCAGCCGCCGCAATTACCCTCTCGCCAGGCGTTGAAGATCTCCATGTCGTTGGAGAGATCCTCGGCGTCGCCTCGGGTGAAGAACAGCTCCGAGCGGCCGTCTCCGTCGACGGTCAGGTGGTGTACGGCCTTTAGCCAGCGCGCCACAATGCGGTAGTCGGTGCGGCGCAGGGCCTCTTGCACCTGCGTGGCGGTCACGGGGATCTCGTCGTCCTTGGACTCGTAGAGGTCGTAGTGTCCCCACCCTTGGCCGATGACTGCTGACATGTGGATGTAGTCGCCGTCGTCATACGGGGAGCTGCACGTGTCATCGTGCTCGAAGTGGATTCGTGTGCCGTTCTCCCGGGTTTCGATCAGTTCTCGCATGGCCTGTTGCTCCCGGTGACGTGGTCGGTCATGAGTCGTTCTCCTGTTGCTGTTCGGCCCGCAGCTCGAATCGGACTCCGGGCAGCACGGTGCTGTCGGGTCGAAGGATGTGGACCTGGGTGCCTGTCGTGGAGGCCAAGCCATCCGGGCGAGCGGCCAACGCTCGAAGCCAGGTCAGACAGTGTTGGGCGCTACCGCGGATTCCGGTTCGCATCTCACGCCCCGTTCCGGCCAGCACTACACGGTGCTGCACGAGTACCTCCTGAAAACGGGCATAGAAAAGGCCCCCAGGTGCGTGCCTGGGGGCCTGTCGGTGGCGTTGCCGATCATGACGGTGGAGTTCCGTCGGGAGGGAACGCTTCGCGCAGTTCGTCATCGACCGGCACTGTGCGGGTCGCTGCGATGCCGACCGACCAGTGCAGTGCCGACACGGCCTCGGCGACGGCGCGTTCAGCTGCTGCGGCAGCGACCGACTCGGTCGGCGCGTCGAGGGCGACTGGTACGACGGCTACGCCGGTGTCGGCGTTGAAGATGATGGCGGTGTGGCCGAGGAGGTCAGCCAGGCTGATCAGCCCGGTCTCGATGGCATCATCGCCGCCGGGCAGGGCCAGCTCCACCAGCTGCACGTCCACCAGCCACGCTTTGTCGCTCACCTGCCCATGATGGCACGAGAGCCAATGCAGGAAACCCATGGTGTCAGGCCTCGAACTCGAACCGCAGGACCCTGGCGGATCCCTCATGCGGCCGGACATCCAGACGTATCACCGACTGGTCGCGCGCCACCGCCAGCGAGGTGAATGGCTGGGCGAACGCGGTGTAGATGAGCAGGTCGATCAGCCCTTCCGGCGACAACAGCAGCGGCAGGTCGCCGAACCGAACCGAACCGGATACCAACTGGGGCACCGGTGGAAACTGATAGAACGCCAGGCCATCGGCCATCGGGGTCGCCACCACCCAGCCGTTGACGGTCAGCCATGCCCGCGCCTGACGGCCATCGGAATTGCCGTGGGGGTAGGTGTTCTCGAGGTCTTCCACGAGATCGCGCAATGCCTGGCCGATGTCCAGCGGATCGGGATCGGGCAGGCCGTGGGTGCCTGTGTACGTCACATTCACCAGGTTGTTCATCATCGCTCCATTCACGGAAATTGGGCCTGGCCATCGACGTGACCGGGCAGGAAGGAATGGTGTTCAGCTCGATGCCTGTTTGGCCTCTCGCGTTTCGGCGGCGCGCAGCATTCGCTGGGCATGTTCGAGCTTGCGGCTCAACGCGGTGTAGCGCTGGAGGCGACCGTCCTCGAGCTTCTGAACTCGCGCAGTGCGTCGCGGGCCCAGCGCTACTCCACCCGCGGCGGCGCGATCGGGGATGATCGGCTCGGCCAGCGCAGCCATCTGCTGTTTCAGTGCCTCACATCGTGCACGCCAGTACGACGCTGGCCGGTAGTAGCGCGGCTTGGGCTTGGGCTTGGGTTCGGGCTCCGGCGGCAACTCCACCAGTTCCTCGTCGCCGTCGCGAATGAACCAGGTGAGCAGTGGCATGATCCAGGGCTTCGGCGTCACCCCCTCGCGAGGAGGATTCGCGGCCCGCCATTCAGCCGAACGTGCCGCGAGCAACTCCATGTACTCGTCCAGGCTCATCTTGCTCACGGGCGCTCACCCCTCAGGTCGATGCCCGCCGCTCGCAGCGCCGACAAGAACTCGGCCAGCGCCTTCACACCCTCCGGAGTTTCACCGAGCACCAGATACATTCCCTGCCGATGCAACACCCATCGGCCATCCTTGCGCTGCACCACAGCAAACCCTTGCCGGGCCGCCGCGATGATCACATGATCAATCCAATCGGACATGACATATTCCTCCAGAAACATTGGGAGACAGAGGGACTCGACAATTCGGTACGGCCGCCAAACGCGGGTGTGTCTGGCAGCCGAGCCCAACGCTCAGGCCCGCAGCTGTGCCCACACCGCGGCGGCCTGGGTCAGATTCACCGGCGGCTGGTACGCCATCAGCCGGGAACCCTTGACCGACAGTCCGTTCGGACGCGGCACCCCCAGCACTGCCAGACCGCCGCTGGCGTCGACCTGGACGATCGGCGTGCTGCGGAAGTAGCCGGAGATCGCACCGCCGAGCTGCCCGATGACGGTGAACGTCACGCACATCGGGTCGCCGTCGAAGGAGTAGTGCGCCGGATCGAAGCGGACGCCGAGCTGGTCGCACGCACGTCGCAGCCTGTCGTTCTGGTGCGAGGTCATCTTGCGGAACTCCACGAAACCCTCCTCAGGGCAGAAAAATGGGGCCCGCCGGACGGCAGGCCCCGAGATTGGGACGGTTGAGGGCTTAGGCGGCGAACAGCCGCCGAGGGCGAAGATCGAGGACGCGGGCGCGGCCGGCGAATCGCAGCGTTACCACCAGCCCCAGCCGCGCGGAGATCCACGCGGCCAGTTCTTTCGCGCCGAAGTCGACCCACGACGGGTCGGCCGGGAAGTGAGGTGCGGGTACGCCGCCGAAGCGGTGAAACCAGCCTTCCCGCAGCATCCCCATGATCAGCTCGGCGGAGTCGTCGTCCAGCTCGCTGCCGAGGATCTTCCCGACCTCCGCGGTGGTCTCCTTCTCGCCGTAGTCGGCCCAGTGTTCCTTGACGATCTCCACTGAGGCGGTGTGGTATTCGTCGTCGTCGAGGATCAGCGAGTCGGCGAGCACGCGCAGCACGTCGGTCATTCCGGGCGCGGCCTCGTCGTCCAGATCGATCGCGATGTACTCCTCGCGACCGTAGGTGATCACCTGCGAGCCCCAGTCCGCTTGCAGGGCGCGATGGTTGCCGACGTTGATGGGGTCCTCGTGCCCGATCAGGTCGTAGAGGTTGGTGTGTTCGAGCACAAGCAGCTCGCAGTCGAGCGTCGTCTCCTCGCGGGTGCGTCCGTCATCGTCGAGGACGCGGCGCTTCACTGTGGCCGTGCGGACAGTGGCCACGTGATCGACGTGGCGGGCCCAGTCACTGCCCAGCTCGTCGATGAGCACGGCGCGCATGGTGGGAACGGTCTCCTCGTCGGCGCCGTCGCAATCGAGGCCCGGTGCGGAATCGAGCAGCATGGTCATGGTCTTCTCCTTGCACGAAAACGGCGCCCAGGGAAAACCCTGGGCGCCGTATGAATCCCGCCGACTCGACGGGAACGACTCGATGAATTGCGAAGGGGCACCGCCTGGTTCGGCGATGCCCCTTCGGGTGGTGTGTCGGATTACCTTCCGAGGTAGTCCGGCGGCACGCTAACCGTGTCGCCGTCGCGGGTGCTCACCGTCACCGACGGCACCTCGCCCTCGCGTACCTGCACGGCCGCGATGAAGCGGCCTTCCGCATCGGGTACCGACTTGTGGGTGTCCTGACTTGATGTGACCTGGACTCCGATAGCATCGGCGGCGGTTACTGCTGAGATAACCCACCAATGCTGCTGGCCGGGAAGCGTGGCGCGCTTCCTGGTCAGCAGTTGGATCGGACTGTGCTCGACGGTGCGGTCAGCTCGCACGATCGGGCGGCGGAACGTGCCGACGGCTCCCACAGGAGCACCGCAGCCGTCCGAGTCCATTGGCACGAGCACGATGATCTCGTGGTCGGGTGAGCCGAGCTGCACCACGACAGTCGATCCCCGGTCGACGAGGCGTTCTGCGTGCATCGCCTGGTCAGCCAGGGCCGCTTCGGCGGCGACGGCGGCGGGGTGCTCGAGTGTGGTCACGGGGTGACTCCCTTCTCCTGCCTCTGGTGTAGCAGATGGGACCGACATAGGTCAGCAGGTGAGCAGTACGCGGTCAGAGAACACCTGGTCAGAGTCGAAGTTCGCGTGCTCAGCCATGTGGTTGACCTCAGTCCAGAACTCGTAGAGGGTATCGCCGGAGCACTCGGAGAAGAAGATCTCCTCCTTGTCCGGGGTGGTGTCGTAGGTCCGTCCGAAGGCCTGCACCTCGTCACGGCCGGTGGCGAGATTCTTTCGGTGCAGGATGTACTCGATCTGCCGCACGGTCGGCGCGGCATTGCAGTGCACCTTGTAGCCGAACGAGATCGGCGTATTGGCTGCCGGGCCGTGCTTCCCGGGACCGATGGCCATCGTGAAGCAGACCACGTGATGGTCCTGGCTGTACTGCGGCTGTGCGTCGGCGTCGCCGATTCCGGGCACGACGAACAACGCACCGAGCGCCATCGCGCTCACTGCCTTGACCAGCTTGTTGGTGGACATGGAACAACCTCCTGGTTGTGGATGGAAAACACTCCCGGCCGGACTGGCGCGGGAATGAACGCAAGTAGTCGAAGGAGCACAGGGCCTGACAGCCGTGTGCTCGTGCCGATCACTCGTGCTCACACATCGGGTCAGAAGATGGCGCCGACGATTTCGTTCGTGCCGCGCCGCAGCCACACGTCGATTCGGCTGCCCGGCTGCGCGACCGCCATCACGGCGTTGACCGCCGAGCCTTCGGGCGCCTCATACGCCAAGCCGGTCGCGCCGGTCGACAAGGTGATTCGCCCATCACGGGTCGTCTCGCCAGATCCACGGACCCACAGGCGCTTTCGATCAGTGTCGGCGAGCCAGCCGGTGCCGACGTAGGCCGGATCATCGGCGACGCCAACGATCAGCCCGGCGGAATCCAGCGCCAGCACACGAGGCTTGTGCGCCAGATACACGCTGTGCAGCGCCGTCGCCAGCCGCGACCGGCCAAACGCGTACTCTGTGCCGAATTGATCCCACAGGCGAATGCCCTTGGCAGTCACCTGCACGTTGTTCACGTCGACCGAGACAAACGATGCGGTACCCGCGACCGTTTCCATAACCTGCATTGCAACTCCTATTGTTCAAGTCAATGGACCGAATAAGTCCGATTGGCGGTCCGGCGCTCACACCACCGGCCGCCCTCGCACTCATCCGACAAGCGGATTACTCGGATACCGAGCGACGCCGCTACCAGCTACGGCCGTTCGTCGCATTCACGCCCGGCCCAGCTTCCCTAGATGCCGGACAAGTCGACAGCAACAGAACAGGGAATGAAACCGGGCGGATAATTTCGCCCACACACTATGGAGTTCTCAAACAACATGCGCCTACTAGCCCGGCAGAATCGCCGCCACACGTTCCGATCGGCGTGAACCGAAAGTGCAAGCGCGGGTTTTGATTCGGGATTTTCCGACCCCTAATCCGTCAGTAACCGATCACGTTCGGCCTGCCGCCCCCACGAATCGCAGAGGTTTGTCTAGCTGGGTAGAGATTGATTGCCCGATTGGGCGGAATGGCAGGACACCCCATCACAGGGCCCATACCGTGGGCGCGATTCGGTCGCGCCGTTCGGAAACCGACTTCACCTATTGAGCCGTAGCTCTGGCTAATGCCGGGCGGAATTAACGGGTAACTCCGGTGGCGCACACTCACCACGTGCGAGTGTGCGACCCGCAATCGACCCCGTTAGGTCACTTGCGCTTAGGCTTGCCCGCAGCGCGCGCCTTGTCCACGTCGGCCTGAGTCGCGGCATGGTCGTCGACAGCGATGCGCTCAGCCTGCGCACGCTGGGCAATCACGGTGTCGAGCTGCTTGCCCGCCTCGACACGGTTCGCATCGTGGATCGAAACGATTTGCCAAGCAAGGTTGTGCTTGCGATCGGCAATGTCGGTGTTGTCCTGCGCAACGAAACCCGACTTTGCCGCCGCCAGTTTTTCGCGCTTATCCTTGGCGGACGCCGCCGCCCGTTCCGCCGCCGACACGGCACGCTTATAGCCATTCTCGGCAACAGTCAACTCGCGAGAGAATTTGTAGTAGCGGCGAGTGTGGACAGTGACCAGGGACAGCGCCCGTTCTTTGGCATTCTTGCCCTTGCCCTTGGCGATCATGTTCGCCGCCGCCGCCGCCATCTGCGCAGAAATCAACGCTTCGACAGCGAGGAAATCCGTTTCGTAGTCGGTCGCCATGCCGTCAACCGGAACAGCCAACCAACGGTCGTTGAACTCGACAACCTGCCCCAGCAATTCGCCAGCACGGGTGACCTTGCGGAACGTCTCGGCGTACTCGACAAAGCATCCGCCGATCGTTTCGCCAAGTGGCGGCGTGGCAACAGTTTCGACGCTTTCCACCTCGACAGTTTCGACGGCGTCGGACTCGACAACGGTCATGGTCTCGGACATTTCAGCCTGCCTTTCATCCGGTCACCGTGACCGGTTGGGGGTGAATTCCGCCGGGGGAATGTCACCCGGTCGGTCCGGCCTCGCTGGCCGAACGACGACAAAGTTACGCGATGTTTTGCTAACTTGTCAAACCTGCTGGTCAGATGGCCTTTTTGGGCCAAACTCGCCAAACTTAGGCGACCCTAAGTATGGGAACCCTAACAACGCTCTGACCTGCGAATATCCAGAAGCGGGCACCTAAAACGCCGCCTGACCTGCGGCTATCCGATATAACCGCAGGTCAAGACGTTAGGCTGAGGCTGTATCAACTACGCGCACATACGGGGGCCAGCGGCCCGGCGCGGCAGGCTCGGCCCGGCAGGCTCGGCCCGGCAGGCACGGCCCGGCGCGGCACGGCCCGGCCCGGCGCGGCACGGCCCGGCCCGGCGCGGCACGGCCCGGCAGGCACGGCCCGGCGCGGCACGGCGCGGCAGGCTCGGCCCGGCAGGCTCGGCCCGGCAGGCACGGCCCGGCAGGCACGGCCCGGCAGGCACGGCCCGGCAGGCACGGCCTGGCAGGCACGGCCCGGCAGGCACGGCGCGGCAGGCACGGCGCGGCAGGCACGGCGCGGCAGGCACGGCGCGGCAGGCACGGCGCGGCAGGCACGGCGCGGCAGGCACGGCGCGCCAGCCAGGACCACCACCCACCACCCCTGGGGGCCCTCCCCCGCAGGTCAGGCAGGGCAGCGCAGTGCTCTGTTGTTCGCCGCGCGTACGGGTTTCCAGGGTCGCGACGACTCACGCCTAGAGGAACCGAAGGATCGGGCGGGGAGCTAGCGTCGACAGCCTCCGGTTCGCGATTGCCAGGTTGCGCACACGGTCGTCCGTGTCGCTCACCCGATCCTTGTGTCGGCGAATGGAATCAGTTGTGCGAGAACTGAGCCCGATGGAAGATGTAGCCATGGCGGGTGGACCGGAGGCAAGCGGCATTCAGATCATGAGCATCCCCATGGCGTACAGCGTCATTCAGCAGTACAACCAAAGCCTGCGGGACATGAACGTGACCATCCCGTTTCTTCAATCCCTCGCCGCCGATGCAGACTACTATGCCAGCATTTTGGAACCCTCCGAACAATTCCTCGCCGACGATAAGTCTGATCTCAGCTACGAGTGCGACCCCTCGGACCGACCATTTTTTCGGGCCATTGTTTCGAGCACCACGCAAAACCAGATGATCAACCACGTTGACGAGCGCCACGTGACTTCCCTTTCGAGCCTGCTGGCCGGATCGCCGATCGAGCCGAATCCACTGACTTCCCCGTTCTACTGGATAGCGTCGCTGTCCGATAAGTTTTCAAAATTCTGGGGCATCCCATTTAGGACGTACATCGCAGCGTATACAGATGAAGCGCTAAGGCTTGCCGGCAATCGCAGCTACCTTGGCAGCTATGTAACCTACCCGGACATGTACTACACAGATTATCGCAGACTAGATGGCCCATCGGTAAGCCGAATCTCTAAAAAATTGACGGCAACCATGGAGTGGCACCAAGATAACTTGCTAGCCGCCACGGATCCTTTCAGCTGGCCGGATTATCGGTGCATTCTCTGCGACACATGGCAACAGCTCAAGAGTCTAGCAAGCCTGTTTCGCGAGGCTGCGCCACCTACTTTCCTTTCGGCGTCGCAGTACCGCGGAGCACCTCGACATGGCAACATTAAAGCAGGAAGTCTCGCGCGGCTAATTACAGAAGACTTAGACGAACACGCGCAACATCTCATTGACATGTATGCCAATGCAGACAGGGCAGACCGAGGATCATTGCAGCAAAAATTCTCGGACATAATCGATACTCTATATCGACTTGAACCAGCAGAAGTTCGTTTGAGGTTTGTCGGATACACGAGTGATGTCCGCTTCGCCGACGTAGACCCCCTCGGCAACGCGCTGCTACGGCAGGCTTATCTGGCAATAGCGATTCACTACACTAAGGATGTGCAAGCTCGCATGATAGATTACGCAGAAGCATCCGGCCAGATTCCGCAGCAAGCAACGTACGCGATCAATATCAACGGTGGAACCATAAATCAGGTTGGCCATCAGATCCATAATATTGATTCCTCGATCTCAACCGTGCTGAATCAAGGACATGATCAGCTAGGCGCGGCACTAGAGGCCATTAAGCAAGCAGCCTCCGGAGCCCCAGAGTTGTGTGACAACGATCGACAGGATCTGCTGGACAATATCAAATATCTGGCTGACGCAGCTACGACAGCGCCCGAGCAGCGCAACCGAGGGATCGTGAGATCCGCACTCTCAAGCATCAACTCGGCAGCTACGGCCGCACCCCACCTCTCGCAAGCCCTTGCGTCATGGCGAACGATTCTCAACACTCTCGCATAGGCTTCAATCTCGAGCACCGCCACGGTGACTTCCTGGATGACACGCCCTACCCGTCCAACGCACGCCCTGGCGGCACTCCCGATCCCCACCAGAGGTCTCTCCATCGCCGGCATCCGGATGCCTGCAAGCACCGGCGTGTGTCGAACCGGAGCTACTTGCGCGACCGTCAAAGTCAATGAAGGATGTCAACATGGAGGGAAGCCCAACCGCCGGGGTAATGAGCATCGAGGCTGCCCATCAGGCGATCAAGTCGTTCGACCTCGAGCTGCGAGCACAGAACGTGACAGCTCCTTTTATTAACGAAATGGGCCAGACGGCAGATAGGCTCGCACGATACCTTCGCGGCAATTCCCTGTTACCGCCAGCCGACAACTTGCACGAGGACGAGAACGAGAACAGTTATGATCCCGCTGCCACATTCGGCGGAGGAGGACCCGCTTTCACGCCCAGCCGAGAACTGGTTAGCCGAATGGCCACGAGCTATGCAGCTAACCATAAACGCATTATGGACCATATCGAGTCTGAACACGCGATCGGAATCGATGATGAACAGCTTGTCGCGGTCATCCATTGGACAAAGAGTGTGCGCATTCGCTTTACGGAACAGACAGGCAAGGACTTCTTTTCCGAAACAGTTCTAGAGCCACCAATCCCCAGACTGGATGTCCGATCCATAAGCGCCAACGCCGTGATCACCGTCGTCGAGGCTGTAAGGAACGCCGAGGAACAGCTCACCACCGTGACGGATGAAATCGGAATGCTTGAGCGAGGCTTGGCGCCGAAGACAATTGGATGTCCACTCTGCGGCTTGGCCGACCTCCTCGACATTCTCTCCGAGCCACTACTTGCCGTACAGCCGCCGGTTTATTTTCGGGAGCCACGCTACTGTCCGCCGGACCGACACGGAAGGGTCAGGGATGGGTATCTCGGTCGCCTCATAGCAGAAGACGTCGCTGCCTTGATTCACAAACTCGCCTCGATGGCCTCGACTATAGGGCAGTCAGAGGACATCGAGGTGGACGCCCGGTCTATCAGATCGGAAATCAGAGACGCCCTCAGCCTCCTCTCCCCTCCGACAATTAGCCGGAATTACGAGCAATCGATTGCGTCATTCAAATCGTCTACGCTTTCCGTCATTCGCAACGTTGGCCTGGCGAAAGCCTTTCTCTCCATATCGGTTCACTACCTAAAGGATGTGCAGTCCAGAATGTCTGATTACACCGAAGCGTCAGGCCAGGTTCCGAACTATTCCATTCAAATTAGCGGCGGAGTCTTCAATGGTAGCCAGGTAGCCCTCCAGATCTCGAATATAGAGTCGTCGATCTCGTCTGTAGTCAATCAGGGCAATTCGCAGCTTGCAGATGCGCTGGAGGCCGTCAAACAGGCTGCATTGACCGACCCTGCGATTCCTGACGCGGACCGCCAGGATCTGATCGACAATATCGAGTATCTGGCCGAGAGCGCGAGCAGTGAGCCTGGGGCGCGGAACCGCGGGATCGTCCGCTCCGTTCTCTCTAGCCTCAACTCGGCCGCCGCTGCGGCACCACAGTTGGCGCAGGCTCTTGAATCCTGGGGGACGATCCTCAATACGATCATCCCCTAGGAGTCGTCACTGTGATGGTTCACCCCACCGCTTCCACCGTCAGAACTCCCAGTCCTCGTCTTCGGTCTCAACGGCCTTCCCGATGACATAGCTGGAGCCGGACCCGGAGAAGAAGTCGTGGTTCTCGTCGGCGTTGGGCGATAGGGCGGCCAGGATGGCGGGGTTGACGTTGCAGTCGTCCTTGGGGAACAGCGGGTCGTAGCCGAGGTTCATCAAGGCCTTGTTGGCGTTGTAGCGCAAGAACGTGGCGACGTCGTCGACCAGGCCGACTCCGCTGTACAGCTCGGTGGCGTACTCCAGCTCGTTGTCGTACAGCTCCAGCAGCAGTTCGATCACCCAGTCGCGCAGTGCGTCCCGGTCGCCTGGCGGCCAGGCGTCGGTGGCGCGCTGGAACTTGTAGCCGATGTAGTAGCCGTGGACGGCTTCGTCGCGGATGATGAGCCGGATCATGTCCGCGGTATTGGTGAGCCGGCCGCGGGATGACCAGTGCATCGGCAGGTAGAAGCCGGAGTAGAACAGGAAAGACTCAAGCAGGGTGGACGCTGCTTTGCGTTTCGCTGCGACGAACGCGCGGTCGTCGTGGAGCCACTCGTCGCCGCGGCCGTAGTCGGTGCCGGCGCTGTAGTAGGACAGCACGATCTCGGCCTTGCGCTGGAGGTTTCGGTTTTCCTCGGACCAGCGGAACGCCTCGTCGATCTCCTTGGTGGAGCACAGGGTGGAGAAGATCGCGCTGTAGGACTTGGCGTGCACCGACTCCATGAAGGCGATGTTGGTGAGTACCGCCTCCTCGTGTGGGGTGGCGGCATCGGCAATGAGCGAGACCGCGCCGACGGTGCCTTGGATGGTGTCGAGCAGCGTGAGGCCGGTGAACACTCGCATGGTGAGCTGGCGTTCGGCGTCGGTGAGTGCTGTCCAGGATGGGATGTCGTTGGATACCGGTACCTTCTCCGGCAGCCAGAAGTTGCCGGTCAGGCGGTCCCAGACCTCGGCGTCCTTTTCATCGGGGACTCGGTTCCAGTTGATGGCGCGCGCGATGGTCACAGCTCCCACTCCCTCGGGTCCGCGGTGGCGCCGGTCATGAGCGAGGAGACCTGAGCCTTCGCGCCGTGCCGGTGGTCGTCGAGTTGCCTGTCGGTGAGGTGTAGCTGGGCCGAGTTGCCATCGTCGTACTGCACGATGTGGATGTCGGTGATGTCGTCGGTGCCGTACCCGCAGCAGCCGCAGCCGCCGTCGGGGATCTCCACCTCAAGATCGCCCAGGGTCGCGAGAGCCTTCTCCAGGTGGGGGATGAGTTCGCTGAGGATCACGCCGCGATCTCCAGTCCGATACCAGTCGATCCGAACCCGCCAGTTCCGCGGGCGGTGTCGTCGAGCTGGTCGACGACAACGAGCTCTGGCAGCTCGACGGCCTGGACGAGCAACTGTGCGATGCGTGTGCCACGCTCGATCGTGACCGGGTCGGCTCCATGATTGATCAGGCAGACCTTGATCTCGCCGCGGTAGCCGGAGTCGATCGTTCCCGGCGTATTGAGGACGGTCACCCCCGACCGGACGGCGAGGCCGGAGCGTGGGTGGAACAGGCCGACCATGCCGGCGGGGATTGCGATTGCGATGCCAGTGCCTGTGAGGGCTCGTGCGCCGGGGGCGAGGTGGATGGTCTCGTTGCTGTGAAGGTCGATGCCGGCGTCGCCGGGGTGCGCCCGGGTCGGCACCGGGAGGTCGTTGTACAGCAGTCGAACTGGGATTTCCTGGATCACAGATTCAAAGCGTATGGCTGGCGGGTCGTCGGGGGCCTAGGGGTGTAATCCTCAGCGTGGCCGTTGCGCTGCTGTCAGGTTCGCTTACGCGGGCTTCGGTGGGTTCAGGCTGGCGAGCCCAGCGATCACCTTCGCCAAGGTGACCGCGTCCCGCTTGAAGGTGGTACTCGGTGCCAGCTCGATGGGCGGACCAGTAAACGGTGCACGTTCGGGGAGGCTCGGTTGCGCTGGATCTGCGGTCACAGGATCGTCCTACTGGGAGAGCGGCGGTTATTGGCATCGAGCACGGCAAGTGCTGCTGACTTCCGCGGGCACAGCCACGGCGGGCATGGGGCATGGAGCTGCGATTCGCGATGCGCTTGCTGGAGGGTCAGCGGTGACTCGGGCGCAGTGTGATCGATGAGATCCAGCAACTCGAAGTAGTACACGGGCTGAGGTCTCCGCCGCGTGACAAGTCTGGGTTCCAGATCGCCAAATGACGGCGGCGTGAGGCAGACAATCAACGCTCCTATTGCGCAGATCGATCCCAGGCCGAGAAGGACTTCCCAGATCACCTCAGTCACCTTCCCGCGGCTCGGCCACCTGCGCGATCAACCCCATGTCGACGAGTTCCTTGATGCTTCGCTGGATCTCCAGGCAGTAAGCAAGACCCCGTCGCTCGCCCTCCGTGTCGACCAGGCTGGTCGTGTCGGCTGCTTCCATCACTGGGGGCTGTGTTGTCATGTGGGCTCCGGATGCGATGTCGGTCAAACGGCTCATGATTCGGGTACAGCGAAGTCATCTCGTTGGTCGGCTGATAGGGGTCACGGTGGGGCCGCCGCCTCTCACGGCTCTCTCGACGGCCCCACCGCTCCCCGTGCCTCACTCAGGTCCGACGACTACCTGCGCGAGACGACCTGGTCCTCTGGCTGTGGCCTAGCCGGCGGCGGCCACATTCTCCTCGAGGTGGTTCAGCCTGGCCGTTCCAGGAATGGGCAGGACGACATTCGACTGCTGGAGCAACCATCGCAGGGCGGCTCCGGGGTTGAGCGACCTGTTTCCGGCCGCGAGCGGCGCGTACGGAACGAACGCGATCTGCTCTTGCGTGCAGTAGTCCAGCACGTCCCGGTTGCCGTCGACGGCGAGGTTGAACAGGTTCTGGACCGCCGATATTTGGGTGATCTTCTGCGCGGCGATGATCTGCGGCAGGGTCACCTTCGACAGCCCGATGTGGCGGATCTTGCCCTGCTCGCGCAGCAGGTCAAGCGCCCCCACCTGTTCCTCGAGCGATACCTCAGTATCGACACGATGCAGGTAGTACAGGTCGATTGCGTCCACGCCGAGTCGACGCAGGCTCATCTCGAGGCATTGCCGCAGATAAGGCGGCCGGGCCGACGGGCGCCCACCGGTTGGGGCCTTGTCTGGTCAGCCCACCTTTGGTCGCGATCACCAGCTCCTCGCGGTAGGGGTGCAGAGCTTTCCGGATGATCTCCTCGGCGACGCCGGGTCCGTACGCGTCGGCTGTGTCGAAGTGGTTCACACCGAGTTCGACGGCGCGGCGAAGGATTGCCACGGCGTTCTCTGGATCTGCCGGTTCACCCCAGTGGCCGGGACCAGTGAGTTGCATTGTGCCGTAGCCGATTCGGTGCACGGGCAGGTCGCCACCGATGGAGAAGTTGCCGCTTGCGGTGGCCGGGAGGGTTTCGAGGGTCATTGTTGGCCTTCCGTGTCGTCGTCGTACTCGACCCCCGTGAGGCGACCCTGAATGAAGGCGGTGGCCTCGAGGAGCGCCCGGCTGTGAGCGTCGGCTGGCAGCAGGTCGTGCTCTATGCCGAGTCGTTCGTGCACCTTCGCGACATGCCGGTCTGCGAGTGCGCGGAATTCCAGGTCGGTACCGCGGGGCTTGCTGTAGTCGAGGGGGATGGTCGGGTCGAGCACGGTTCGCAGGATCAGGTCGTAGTGCCGGACATGGCGGGTGACCAGTTGTTCGAGCTGGCGCATGTTCGCTGGGTCCGGCTGTTCACTGCGGGATTCGAGTGCGGCCTCGTAGTAGCCGAGGGCGTCGGAGACGGGCCGGTCGATCAGGACGACGTCGGCCTCCGTCCAGGCCTGCGCCTCGAGCGACATTCCGCGGGTGATGAACCACAGGGTCGATGCCCAGGTGTGGTTGGCCAGGATGGGTAGCCCGAGTTCGACGGCTTCGGCGCCGAGATCTTGAACTACTCCCACTGCGATGCGGTCGCGATGGAGGCGGTCAGCCAGCTCTTGCAGGAACGTGCTCTTGCCTGTCGAGTGCGTCCCCGTCACCGCGATGGTGACGGGGCGCACGAATTCGGCTTTCACCACAATCGGCCTTCCGGCTCACGGGGCGGGATGAATTCGGCCGGGGCTGCGGCCTGCACGATTCCGTCCCAGTCGAAGCCGCTTTTCTCGACCAGGTGGACGAGCAGCTGCCAGGCAGCCCAGGTGTCCCATCCGGCGCGGTGGTGGCCCTGATCGGCCACAGCGTGCGTATCGAGACCTGCGTGGGAGACCAGTTTCTCCAGTGCGTAGCCGCCAGCCAACCCCGGCCACACGGCCTTGGCCAGACGCAGGGTGTCGAGCACCAATGTCGGCGCCCAGTCGGGCAGATGCTCCGAGAGCACTCGCCGTTCCACGTTCGCGTTGTGGGCGACGAGGATTCTGTCGGCCAGGGCGCTGTTGATCTGGGTGGATACCTTTGCCCAGGTCGGTTTGCCCTCGACGTCACCGTTGGTGATGCCGTGGACTTTGCGGGTCACGATGGGGGTGATCGGCCGGATGGGGCGAATCAACCAGGACCGCATTTCGTCGACGAGCACGTCGTCGCGCGATACTTGCAGGATCGCGATTTCGATGATCTCGGGTGGGGTTTGGCCGTTGCCTTCGACGTCGACGACGGCGAATTCTTTGCCTCGCAGTGCCGCGGGGACGATCATCGTGTTGCCTCCTGGGTGTTGGTCCAACCAATGTCTGCGCGTCCGTGCCGTCCGATATGGTGCGGACGCCTGATGTCGTTGACCTGGTATCCGAGGTTGTGCTGAAGGAAGTTTCGGCGACCTTCCGGCAAGCCTTCGACGAGTACAGCCCTGTTGGTGATCTCCAGCATCTCCCCGCCGAGTCGCCCGACCCAGGCCGCGGTTGTCGATTCCTCCGGGCGGCGCCAGTCGGCCGAGCATCGTTTGATCTGGGCGATCGGGCAGATATCGCACAGCTCGCGGACGCCGTAGTGGCCGTTGTAGTCGGCCACTTCGTGAGCGTAGGTCACTCCGCAGGACGTCTTGCGGAACAGTGGTGAGCCGAATCCTTTCCGCTTGGCGAGGATTCGCTTCTCCAGCAGCTCGGGGAAGATCTTGCGCGAGGGTCCGTCGTCGTACAGCTCGGGCAGGCCGTTGGCCTGGTAGTAGTCGCGGATCTCGTCCTTGAAGAACAGGCCGGTGAACACCGTGGCGTGGGCGTGGTGGCTCAGTTCACGGGCACGTTCGAGGTGGTCGTCGGAGTCGTTCAATCCGGGCACGATCGGGCGCCAGTACAAGATCGTTCGGTAGTTCTCGGCGTGCTCGAACGCCGTTCGTAGCGAGGCTGCGGCAATGTTGGAATCGACAGGTTCGATCCGGCCGTCGTCGATGCCGGAGTGGGTGACCAGGATGGTCAGCTTGATGTTGTTGAAGCTGTTGAAGACCTCGCAGTCTTCGGGGTCGATCCGCCAGCGCGTGATGACCAGGACGTGGTTGGTGATCCCTTGGTCGTCGAGCTGGCGCAGCATTTCGAGAGTGTGCGGCTTCACGACCGGCAGCATGGGATCGGTTGCACGGTTGAGCAGCTGGATCGGGGTCACGTGCGGCCGGAAGTGCTTGTTTCGCAGCAGCATGCGAGCCGCGGTCGGTTCGTCCATGAGTCGGCGCGGAACCTTCATGTCGTAGTTCCCGAACGTGTGCCGCACACAGTAGGTGCAGTCGAGTGGGCACCCGACGATCCAGTTGAGTGACAGGCCGCTCTTGCGGTAGTCGATGACGCGCTGCAACTTCGGGTCGAGCTTGGCCTGCTCCGCCTCGGTGAGGATTCGGAGAGGTCGCCGGGACTGAGTTACTTCCAGCGGGAGTGCGAGCGGTGTGTGCGGATTACTCACTGTGGAACCCTTCGTGTGGAGCGAAAACGGTGTAGCAGTGGTCAGGCGAGGTGGTGAAGACCGCGATGTGTGCTCGCAGTCGGGCAAGCGCACCGTCGGGGAGGTGCTTGAGGCTGGGGATGTAGACCCCGGTTGCACGGTGCTGAGCGCAGGCATTGAGGATCAACGGGACCGGGTCGGCGAGGGCATTCGTCCAGTCGATGACAGTGGGTACTCGCCATCCGCGGCGCTGTGCTGTCGTCGACATCAGGACGCGCTCCCAGATCTGGCATCCGGGCACGCGGTCGGGGTTGAGCGCACACAGAGCGATCGGCGCAGTACCGCAGGACTGTTCAGCCTCAGCGGCTCGCTCACCGCCCCTCGGCCGTAACGGCGTCCTCATCGCGGGTATCGCAAGGCACAGGGGGCGGTCGCAGCAGAGCCGACCAGGGTCTTATGTCCACGCCGCCGCACCGCGCACGCCCACTGGTCACACGCGCGGTGGACCTGCATGGCGAGATGCGCTTCGTGCTCGGTCATTTCGCCAGGATCGTGGGCGCAGACCCACAGGCCAGATTCCCCGTTGGGGCCACGCCGAGTGAACGTCGGGCACCCAACCCGCTTCGCCTCGGCTGCTCGTTTGCGGTGGTCGGCTTCGAGGTCTTCGGTGATACGGTCCACGGTCAATGTTCCGCGACCGCCGCTGCTGCTGCTCCCGAACATGGCACCCTCCTGGCAGTTAGACGGTGTGCCCCGAACACTCGACGAGGGATGAGTGTTCGGGGTCACAGCCCTAGCGTCGCCCAACTAACCGCGCGAAAGAAGGCCATACGAGCGGACATCTGATGGCCGCTTCTTGCATCGCCGCTCGCGGAACGGTCCCCTTCGGGTCTATCGTCGGCCCATGGCAAACACCGGGAATGCGGCCCTGAAAGCCGCTCGCGTGGCGCTTGGGTTCCGATCCCAAGCAGCACTCGCAGAAGCCGTCACGGAAACCGCGCGCAACATCGGCCTGCGGGTGGAAGTGTCGGCGCGGACCGCCCGCCGCTGGGAATCGGAGAACCCGCCCTGGCCCCAGGCAGAACATGTCACGGCCCTGGAAGCGCTATTCGATCGGCCGATCTCCGAGCTGGGCTTCACTCCTCCGTGGACTGAGGGCAAGCAGGTCGGCGGCACTGATGTTCGCCCCGCCCCGGCGAGGCCACGAAACATGCTGCGCTCCAGCAACTTGCCGCGCCTGAGCGTCGCTGCTGCGGCAGACTACGCAACCATCACGGCTTCGCATCGCCGATTCTATTGGGTGCTCTCCGCGTCGACGCTGCACCGATCAGTCAACGAGCATGCCCACCTGGGTATGGATCTGATCGATCGCGCCGAGGGTCGAGCCCTGACGATACTGGCTGGCGCGGTAGCCGAATCCAACCTTCTCTCAGGCCGTTTGGAATTCTTCGACCTCGACAAGCCGACCGAAGCCCGGCACAGCTTCGGCGCCGCGCTGCAAGCAGCTCACCATGCCGACGACTCTCTCCTCGGGGCAGCGATCCTGGCCCATATGAGCTTCGCCCCCGCCTTCTCCGGCGACCCGCGGCGGGCGGAGGAAGCGCGCGAACGCCTCGCCGCGGCAAGAGCTTTCGCGCGGCGAGGTGGAGGCAATGGCGAACTCACAGCATGGATTGACGCAGTGGCAGCCGAGGTCGACACCCGTTTCGGCGAGACGAAGACCGCTTTGGCACACATCGCGCACGCTGAACGGTCCTATGCCAGCTTCGATCCGTCAGCCGATCCATCGCCTGCATGGCTGGATTGGTTCTCACCTACCCGGCTGGGTGGATTCAAGGCCAACACTCTCATCTCTTTGGGACGTGGACGTGAAGCTGCCGAAACGCTGAGCCAGGTTCTCGAGGAGCTGCCGGCCGCCGCGATCAAGCAGAGGTCGGTGTACCTGGCCGATGCCGCAGCGGCTCAGGTGCTTCTGGAGAATCCTGAGCAGGCGTGCGACTACCTCAAGCAGGCACTCAACGCCATCGGTCAGCACTGGTACGCGACCGCTCTTGACCGGGTGAAGGCTGTCCGTGTCACGTTGCGGAGGTGGGATTCTCTTCCTGCGGTGCGCGAGTTGGACGAGCGGTTGTACGACTGGCATACGACCGTCCATTCTCTGACCGGTTAGTCGCTGGCGATGTCGATCGCCTCGTACTACTCAGCGAGGGTCGAGCGCGTCGACATCGGCGGCCACGAGTGCGGGCAGCTCGGTGAGGTGGTCGATGCGGAAGTCGGCCAGCTCGTCGAGTAGCGGGGAATTGCGGTGGATCCAACCCCACGGCCCTCGGCGGATGAATGCGGTCTTCATCCCGACAGCCTTCGCCGGCGCGATGTCGTTATCGAGGCGGTCGCCAACGTAGACGATTTCCTCCGCTGGCAGTCCAGATTCTTCGACGATCTTGTCGAAGAACGCTGTTTCCGGCTTGGAGACGCCCCAGTCGTCCGAGGTTGCAATGAAGTCGCAGGGCAGCCGAAGCCCGCGGAGTAGGCCGCCCGCGCGCACTGTCTGGTTGCCTACGACCCCGACCCAGATACCCATCGTCTGTAGCTCAGACAGGGCGGGCCGAACGTCGAAGTACAGATCCTCCTCGCCGAACCACTCAGGCCGACCTGCGGCTGCGCGGGCTTCACGTTCGGCGGTCAGGTCGAATCCCGGCCGGAACACCTGGAAGGTCTCGCGGTAGTCCAGGCCCTGAGCGATCGTCGCGCCGAACACGGAGACGAAGGTGTGCCGGGGTACGCCGAGCCAATCCGCCCAGGTGCCGTACTCGCGGGTCTCGTCGACCAGCGTCTCGCCGACATCAAAGACCACAGCCCGAATCGCCACGTGAATCCTTCCTCGCAACTTGCGCACGTCGACCCACTGCGATGCAGAGGGCTGGGCAGCAGTGTAGTCGGGAGGCCCGGTACCGACACTGGAGTCGGCCGGGCCCGAGGACGCATCGGATCAAGCCTCCGGGACCGGCCGGATGCCATCGACCCTGGCCACCCAAGGCCAAACGCCGGGGTGGTCCTCGGGGTAGCCGGCGAGCCGAATAAGCACAAGGTCGGGACGGCCGTCGTAGTTGACCGCGACGACCTCATAGGTCGATTCGAGTTCAAGGGCCTGGCCCAGCTTCACCTTGTCGCCGACTGCGTATTGCTGCTGTTCATCCAATGTCGGGCTCCTGCCGATCGTCCCACGGCCCGAAGTCGAGTTCGCCGCTAGTGGGATAGACCACCGCAGCGACTTCCGAATTGGATAGGCCGAGCTTGCGGGCTATCCGCTTCACGGGCGACGGTTCCTCGTCGTCGAGCGCGTTCCACTCGGCCCAGATGATCTCTTCGACCGGTGTCATGCTGGCTCCGCGGACAGGGTGACGTCGAGGCCGAACTTGCGGGCGAACTCGATGAGCTTGTCGAGGCGGAAGTAGTCGGTGTGCTGGTTCCGCAGCCGGGAGACGGTCGGGATGATCACACCGGTCGCTTCGACGAGGTCGTTCTGCGTGCCATCGAAGGACTCGATCTTGCTCGCGATCGCGCTGATGAGTTCCTCGCGCATCGGGAAGACGACCGAGTCGTCGGGGGTCGACTTGCGGCCCTTGGTCTTGGGTTCGGCGGGGTGGGCGGGGGCGCCGGAGATGGTCATCGACACGTTGATCCCGATCTTGGCGCAGACCTCGATGAGGTTGTCCACGGTCCAGGACTTGACGTTGCCGCTGGCGATCGCCCACAGGCTGTTTGGGGGAACGCCGATCTGGTCGGCGATGAAGGGCACGCCTTCGCCGGATCGTTCGATGGCCGCGGCGATGGCTGTGGCCAGCTGCTGGCGGTCGTCGATCGTTTGGCGAGGCATGCCGTCGAGGTTAGCAGAACGCCGAGTGATCACGTGCTGACGCGGGGTCAAAGTAGCGCCGAGTGCACCGCAGCGTGCTAACGTCGCCATAGACCGCGTAAAACCCGGTCTATCGCGGTCTATGACCGCCCTCTGCGCCCGTAGGTCGACGGGTGGGCCGCCTCACCGAGCGGCGCCGTCGCGGGTCAGAGCCGCTTCTGCAACCGTACCCATACGCCGTGCTGCGGCTACTGGTACGGATCCGAGAGGTCTGCGTCCACCCCGATCAATTGAAGGAACGCCCGGCGGGGGACAGCGTGGTAGCCGTAGCGGCGCGACCTCGTATCCCGGCCGTTGGGCAAGCGAGTAATACACGCAGCCCGTTCATACCTGAGCAACCATACGCATGACCGTCTGACCGGCGGAAGCTATTGCGCTCGGGGTGATCCCGTACTTTCGCGGTACGGGGTACTCCCAGCCGCTGCCCGCCGCACCCCGACATTCCCAGCGGGGTTTGAGATGAGAGCTGTACAGGATTTCAGCGTCATCGTTGCGGATACGATTCCCCATCAGGCATTTTGACAAATAGGTTTAGCCGATCAACCAGCTATCGCGCCGCCACTCTCGATAGCTACGGAGTAGATGATGATCTGGAATCCACTCGTTGAGCTGGGATAATTCTGGAAATGGCATGGGGCACGGGTGGCACGCGGAAGGTCAGCGCAGAATTCCGGCGCAATCGACCAATTGTGTTGGCTCGCGACGCGTTTCAGTGCCAGCTGAGGTGGCAGGGCTGCACGGCGACGGCCGTGGAGGTCGACCACAGGCGCAACTTCGCACGTGGTGGCACAGATGACCTGGACAACCTCCAGTCCGTCTGCGCCGCGTGCCACAAACGCAAGACCGGGAGGGAAGCGGCTGCGGCACGGGCTGAATTGCGCCGTGCAGCACGGCATCCCGATTCCCTGCGGAAACATCCCGGATATGTGTGAGGTCGAAATGAACGTCGATGACATCGTGACCATTGGCGAGGCTCTGGCCACGATTGCCGGTGCGGTACTCAAGATCCTCCCGATCCTGGTCGCGCTGGCTGGATGATCTTGCACATCCACGTGCCCTGGATACCGTGGATGTGTATCGGCCCGCCGCTTTCGGGTGAGCGGGCTTCCATGGGGTGTAGCTCAGTCCGGTAGAGCAACGGTCTCCAAAGCCGTCCGCCGCGGGTTCAAATCCTGCCGCCCCAGCTCATTGCATTCCCGGCAGGGACGCGTCTGCCAGCCCAAGTGTGAAACGGGTCAAATCAACGCGTCGCGACTTTCGTCCGAATTCTGTTTCCCGACATGGGATCCCGATTATCCGGACGAGCAATACACCCGACATGGGAGACAACTGAATATGGCTGGACGCCGCAGCGGCCCGCCTCCGAAGAACCCCGAGGATCGGGCTCGGCGCAATGCCGACCCGCTGACCGGCGCGGATGGCTGGACCGAGATCGACCCGACGCCCAACGACGGCGAAGTCCCTGAGATCCCGGAGTGGATCACCGTGGGCGCGATCGGTCGTGCCGTCTACGATGAGCTGGCCGCTCTCCCCCAAGCACGCCTGTACGGCATGGGCACCTGGGTACAGCTGTGGATGACGCTGCCGCTGATCGAGCGCTATCTGTCGCGCCCCGGCAGCGAGAACTACAAGGCCATCACCAGCACCCTCGGCGCCGCTCTGCGCCTGACCGAGGACGACCTCCAGCGTGCCCGCGTGCGCATCAAGCCGGTCATCGACGACCAGGCCGACGAGGACGGCACTTCTGATGCCCCGGTGGTCGACTTCGCCGAGGAACGCCGCGCCCGTCTCCTCAAGCCTGCGTAATCGCCAGTGCCACACGACATCATCACCCATCCCGATCATGACCGGGAGCGGTCGCTGGGCTGGCTGGCGACATCGTGGCTCGAGTACTTCGCTGTCCACGGCCCCGGCGACCTCGGCGGCGAGCCGATCGGCCAGATCATCGATGAGTACGTCGGATTCCTGGTCGACACCTACGCGCTCGAGGACAGCGGCCGACGGATCTACGACCATGTCTTCTTGAGCAGGCCCAAGGGCTGCGCCAAGAGCGAAATCGCTGCCTTCATCGGTCTTTTCGAGGCTCTCGGGCCGTGCCGATTCGCTGGGTATGCCCGCGGCGGTGAGGTCTTCACCGACGAATGGGGCCTGGGGTTCCGCTATGTCTATCGACCCGGTGAGCCCATGGGGCAGAGGCTCAAGACGCCCTACATCCGGTGCGTGGCCACCGAAGAGGGCCAGGCGGGGCTGATCTACGACACGATCCACCTCAACCTCACCGAGGGGCCGCTTCGGCGCGCGCTTCCACGTCGCGACGATGCCGGCCTGACCCGGATCCTGATTCCCGGTGGCGGGGAGATCATCCCGTCGACATCCAGCGCTGCGTCCAAGGACGGCGGCAAGGACACCATGGTCTTGTTCGACGAGACCCACCTGTACAACAAGCCCGAGTTGCGCGCGACGTATCGGACGCTGACCCGCAACCTGCGCAAGCGCCGCCGCACCGCGCAGACCTTCGCCGTCGAGACCACCACCATGTACAGCCCGGGTGAGGACTCGATCGCCGAGCAAACCTACAAGCTGATCCAGGACGTGCTCCAGGGCAAGCTCAAGACTCACCCCCGGCAGCTGTTCGATCACCGCTACGGCGCGATCACACCCGAGGAACTCGACGACGAGGACAAGGTCCGCGCGGCGCTCGTCGATGCCTACGGCGACTGCACCTGGAATGACATCGACGGATACGTCGAGGCGATCGCCGATCCACGCAACGATGTGACCAGCTCGTTCAGGTACTGGTTCAACTCGCCGACGTCGGCGGAGAACGCCTGGCTGGCCGCTTACGAGTGGGATGGCGTCGCGCCGGAGTACCACGATTCGGGCCCTCTGGCGCCCGGCGATTCCATCGTGCTGGGCTTCGACGGCAGCCGCCGCCGGCGCCGCGGTGTCACCGATGCCACTGCCTTGATCGCCTGCCGGCTCTCCGACGGCCTGATCTCGCCGATCAAGATCTGGGAGCAACCGCCTGGCGTGCACGCCGACGGCTGGGAGGTTCCCGAGCACGACGTCGACGCTGTGATCGCCGGCGCGTTCCGGGACTACCGCGTGCTGGGCATGTATGCAGACCCGGCACGGTGGGAGGCCAACGTGGCCGCCTGGGAGGCCCGCTACGGCGCCCGCTTGAAGCTGAAATCGACTGTCGCCCACCCGATCGAGTGGTGGATGACCGGTGAGCGTGGATACAAGACCGTGCAGGCCCTTCGCGAGTTCGCGGACGCTGTCCTCGACCGCAAGCTGCGCCATGACGGTGACCTGACGCTGCGTGCGCACGTGCTCAACGCCCGCCGGTTCGAGACGACCAAGGGCGTGCAGATCCGCAAGGAAAACCCTGACTCCCCGAACAAGATCGACGGCGCCGTCGCCGCGGTGCTCGCCTGGCAGGCGTATCTGGATGCGGTGTCGAAGGGCCTCGCGGTCAGGCCGCGCAAGCGGATCGTGCGCCGACTGCGATAGATGACGAGGACAACTGAATATGGCTGAACAGCAGCAGCAGACCCAGCCGCCGGAATGGTGGTTCGAGTACCTGATGAACCGGTTCGACGAGGACCTCGAGCGCGAACCTCGGTCGCAGACGGCGAACTCGCCGAGCACGCGTCGCGAGCGGCTGGACCTCTTGTGGTCGTACTACCTGGGTGACCCGCCGCTGCCGAGTATCAACGAGCGGTATCGGGAGACCTTCCGGGAGATGCTGCGCAAGGCCCGCCCGAACTACGCGATCATGTCCATCGACAGCATGTGCGACCGGTCGGTGCTGCGCGGGATCTATACCGCTGCCGATGCCGATCTCGACGGTGACGACCTCGCGCGCCAGGTTCAGGAGGTCTCCGGTTTCGCTGCGCTGCAACGGGATATGCAGACCTGGCTGTACACCCTCGGTGAGGCTTACGCGATGGTTGTCCCGCCGGTACAGGGAGCGCCGGAAGGATCGGTGCCGATGCTGCTGTCAGAGGATCCGCGGTTCTGTGTCGGTGAGCCGGATCCCTTGAATCCGCGTCGGCTGATCGCATTCATCAAGGTGTTCGCCGATCGCATCGCGAACTGCCAGAAGGCCGTGATGTTCCTGCCGGGGCAGCGCATCACCTGGCAGCGCGAGGAGGGGCAGTTCGACCCCGAATTCAACCTCAAGCAGTGGACCAGCGTGGAAACGGTTCCGATGGCAGGCCTCGAGAGCATGGGCGGCATCCCTGTGGTGCGGTTCGTCAACAAGATGGGCCTGGGCGAGTTCGAGCCGCACATCGACCTGCTCGACCGCATCACTGACGGCATCCTGCACCGGATGGTCATTACCGCTTACCAGAGCTTTCGGCAGCGGGCGATCAAGGGCGACGTCGATGGCGGGGCGGACTACTCCGACGGTGACACCGAGTCGCTCATCCGGCCGCTGGACGATGCCACGATCGCCGACGTTTTCGCCAACGACCCAGGCGTTCTCTGGGCGGTGCCGGAAGGTGTGGACTTCTGGGAAAGCCAGTCAACCGACCTCACCCCGCTGCTCGTCGCGACCCGTGACGACGTCAAGGAATTTGGCGTCTGCACGAGAATCCCGATGCACATGCTCACCCCTGACGGGGTCAACCAGAGCGCCGAGGGTGCGACCACGATGCGTGAAGGGCTGATCGACAAGATCTCCGACCGCCAAGCCCGGCAGGAGCCGCAGTGGATCCTGCTGTGGCAGATGGTGTTCACCCTGGCCGGCAAAGCCAATTCCGCGACCGGAATCCGGTTGCAGTGGGGCAAGCCGGAGCGCACCAGCCTGAACTCACGCGCGGACGCGGCGCAGAAGACCCGCGGCATCCTGTCGCGCAAGCGCCAGATCGTCGAGCTACTCGAGATGGACCCGGTGATCGCCAAGCTGTCGGAGTCCGAGCTGCTCGAGGAGGCAATGGCCACCGAACAGAGCAGCGGCGGCCTCGGCGCGATGGCGGGCGGCCTGACCGGGGCAGCGACGCCCACGGCAGTATCGACCGATCCCGGTTCCGCGTCGGCCGGTGACGAGCTGCTGGCGGCCTGATGGTGATCGACATGCTGGCCAAGATCCTGTTGGCTCGGGCAGCTCGGCGTCAGCTGCTGCTGCTCAACGCCCAGGATCGAGTCCACGCCATGTTCCGCATGACCGATCCCGCTGACGGGCGCTCGGTCGGCGAGTTCGCCGACTCGGCGGCGGAGGTCTCGACTGCCGCGCAGCGACGTGCAGTGTCGTTGACGTTGGCGGCCCAGCGTCGCTATCTCGACGAGATGGGAACCGACATCAAGGACTTCGTCACCGAGGTCCCTGACGAGGTGCGCATGTTCGCCAGGGACCGGGAGTACAGGTACGCCACGGCCCGCAAGGTCAAGGCCGCTGGGGTGGTCACTGAACGGTTGCCTGCCGAGGAGGTCTTCAACCGCCCGGCGCGGATGTATCGGCGGCTGGTCGCTGAGGGACGCGACCCCGGTGATGCTCTGGACGTAGCCGCCAATCGTGTGAAAATGGAGCTGGCCACCAATATTGCGCTGGCTGAACGCGAAGCCGAATCGCAGGTCCTGGCCCACGCCGGGATCGTCGATTTGGACGTGATCGGCTGGCGCCGCGTGGTTCGCCCGGAACTGTCTGCGGGCGGAACATGCGGTCTGTGTTTGGCGGCTTCGGATCGGACCTATCACACCAGTGATCTCAAGCCGATCCACGCTGGCTGCAAGTGCGAGGTCATGCCGATCAAGGCAGGCGCAGACCCAGGACGTCGTCTCAACGACGAGGACCTGGGTCGGCTGTACGACGACGCCGGCGGCACAGCGGGCCGACTGCTCAAGCGAACCAGGTACAGGGTCGACGAGCACGGCGAACTCCAGGCTGTGCTGGTTCCTGACCGCCGCGGCGAAGCGGTACCCCGGTACCGGGATCCATCCGCCACACCGCTGGTGGACCTGGACCAGAGCATCGAGGCGTTCGCTGCCCGCCAGCTGCCCCTGATGCGACAGATGCTCACCAAGTCCCGCGCAGAGGGACTCGGCGACGACCATCCGAAGGTGGTTTGGCAGACCGCCCAGGTCGCACGCTACGAGCGCTTGTTGTCCGCGAACTGACGCACGCCCGACATGGGCTCATCGAAATCCACTACCCGACAAGGGATCACAACTTCATATGCCTCCTGAGACGACTGCCGCCGCGACCGAGACCACCCCGGAAGGCGGCGATCCGGCCGTCGCTGGCGAGACCACCGAGACGACCGATAGCGAGCGCGTCGTCAACGAGCACGGTTTCCCCGATGCCACTCCGCTGTCGGAGATGAGCGTCGCCGAGCAGGCTGCGTACTGGAAGCACAAGGCCCGCCAGCACGAGGGACGCGCGAAGGCCAAGAACACCGGCGGCCTGAGCGCCGAAGAGGCGCAGGCGCTGCGCGATGAGATCGAGCAGCTACGGACCGCGGCGATGAGCGACAGCGAGCGTGCGCAGTCCGAAGCAATCACCGCCGCCACCGAGCAGGCCCGCGCCGATGCCCGCAACGAGCTGCTGCCCATGCTGCACGAGGCCCAGGTCCGCGGCTATGCGAGCACGGTGCTGACCGGCGAGCGCCTCGACGGCTGGGTCGAATCGGTATCGGTGTCCAAGTTCCTCGACGCCGAGGGCGCAGTCGACGGCGCGAAGGTCGTCGCGCACCTGACCGCCCTGTTCGGCGAGCCGGACAAGACCCCGGCGGCACCGACCTCCACCTACCCCAACGTCGGGCAGGCCTCCTCGGGTGCGGGCTTCACCAAGACGCCCGCGTTTCAGGCCGGTCTGGCCGAGGCCGCGCGCCGGTTCGGCGCCAAGGCCGAGAAGTAACCCAGGAAAGAGCACCTGATGAGCAATATCGCGATCCGCAAGACCGGCACCTTCTACGGCGATAGCCGCGCGTTCGCGCTCGGCGACATTTCCGGCCAGCCCGGCCGACTGACCGTCACGCTGGACATGACCAAGTTCGTCGCCGCGACCCACGCGCCGAAGGGCTATCTGCCCTCGGGCCTGCTCCTGGGCCGCGTCACCGCCACAGGTCTGTACGGCATTCACGATGCGACCGCGACCGACGGCCGCGAAGTCGCAGCCGGATTCCTCTGGGACGCCTTCGCTCCGACCGATTGGACGGGCAAGGAAGCGACCGCGCTGTGGATCGGTCCGGGCCTGGTCAAGGAGAACAAGCTGCCCCCGGCCTCCGGTGTGGGCACCAAGGCCAAGGCCGACCTGGCCAGCTGGTTCAAGTTCGTCTGACGAGCTGAATTCACCAGCACCACAACTGAATACATAACTGAATAGCGGAGAGGCCTGTCATGGCTCTTGTTTTCGATGGCCCGGTCCACCCGGATGCCGCGACGGCGTTTGCGCGGGAGATCCCGAACCCGTCCGACCACATTCTGAATGCGTATCTGCCTGACCAGCTGGTGCAGGAGCAGACGATCCGGCTGCTCAACAGCACGCGAGTGAACCGCACCGCGCAGTTCCGAAGCTTCGACGGCTCGATCCCGCAGCTCGAGCGTGACTACGTCGAGACCCGCGAGGTCGACCTGCTGCCGATCTCCATCGCGGGCATGAAGGGCGAACTCGAGCGCCTCCAGCTCGAGCGTGCCCGCCAGAACGGTGGCAGCCTCTCGGCGATCACCCAGGCGATCTACAACGACATCGAGATCGCGGTGCGGAGCATCCGCAACCGCATCGAGCTGGCGCGCGGCGAGCTGCTGTCCACCGGCAAGATCCAGCTGACCGGCGAGAACGGCCTGACGCTGACCGCCGACTTCGAGGTGCCGGTCGACCACTTCGTCACCGCGGGCACCGTGTGGTCCAACACCGCGACCGCGACGGTGGTCGGTGACCTGGCGACCTGGACTGAGAAGTACATCGCCGACAACGGTTTCGCGCCCGCCGGCATGATCATCAGCCGCAAGACGGCCTCGTTCCTCCAGCGCAACCAGGAGTTCCGGGCCTATACCTCGGCCCTGGCTGGCGGTCCGGCGATCGTGTCGAAGTCGGTGGTGAACAACGTTCTCGACGACTTCAATCTGCCTCCGATCAGCGCGGTGTACGACACCAGCGTGAACGTAGGCGGCGTGGACACCCGCGTGATCCCGGAGAACAAGGTGATCTTCGTTCCTCCGGCCGGTCGCCTGGGTGCGGTGAAGTGGGGTGTTACCGCGACCGCGCTGGAGCTGGTCGGTGCGGTGCAGTCGGACATGACCTTCGAGGACGCTCCGGGCCTGACCGGCGTGGTCGTGAAGTCCGGCCCTCCGTTCAAGGAGACCACGGTGGTCGACGGCCTGGTGCTGCCGGTCCTCGAGGATCCCAAGTCGCTGATGGTCGCGACCGTCTTCTGATCGGGAGTTTCTGTGGCACAACTGAATACGTTCGTCGCTGTCCGTAACCCGGACAGCGGTCTGGACCACTGGTTCGGTCCTGGCGTGGATCTGCCGGAGTGGGCGATCGCCAAGATCACCAACCCGGCGGCCTACGCCGTCGGTGGCCCGCGCGAGGCGGCGCCGGTCGAGGAGCCGATCGACGATCCGGTCGCGGCGGCCACCGTGCAGGAGCCGGCCGAGAAGCCGGTCCGGCGCACCCGCAAGGCGGCAGGGGCCTGATTCATGGGTGTGTTCGCGGGTCGTGACGACCTGATCGCTCGTTTCGAGGGTGAGCTGACTGAACGTCAGCTCACCTTTGGCGAGGCGAAGATCGTCGACGCCGAGGCGCTGCTGATGAGCCTGGTTCCTTCCCTGGCCGCCGGGCCGTCCGGGGTTTCGGAGTTGGTTCGCGCCAACGCTGTCCGCGCGGTGTGTGCAGCGGTGCTGCGGGTCATCCGCAACCCCGCTGGTGTCAGTTACGAGGTCGTGGGTTCCTTCACCACCCGCTATGGCGACGGTGCGGCTCGCGGCGACCTGCACTTCACCGACGAGGAGGTTGCGGCAGTGCGCACGCGGCCACGCCGAGTCGGTGTGATCGGACTGGCTGGACCGAGGTGGGTGTCGTGAGCTACGCCCACGGTGACACGATCACCATCCTTCGCCGCCCGTCACGTGACAGGTTTGGCGATACCTCTTATGTTGCTCATCACGACATCGACGGGGTCGCCATCGACCTCACCGGCAGCGACGAGCCGAACCCGAACGGTGCACCGACGCTGGATCGGCCGATGGCGCGCTACGACGCAATCGCCTACTGCCCCACCGGCTCCGACGTCTTGGCCTCCGACATCGCCGAGCTTCCCGATGGATTGCAATACCACGTCGTCGGCCGACCGGAACGTCCTCGCCATCCGCGCACCGGCTCTGCTCCCGGTGTGATTGTGCGGCTTCGTCGGATCGAGGGCTGATGGCCAAGAAGGATCCGACACCGCAGATCGAATGGTACGAGGAGCGCAAGACCCCGACCGGCTGGCCGGTGAACCCGGCCATCGACGCGGTCCTGCATTCCCCGAAGTACGGCAAGATCCTGCGCTCGATCGCCCAGGAAGCCAAGGCCCTGTTCGAGCAACGCGCACGTCGGCGCACCGGCCGCTACGCCACATCGGGCAAGGTCCACCGAGACGTGTTGCGGACCAGCGACTCCGATCCCGGCCGATGGGCGGGCGTGCTCACCATCCGCGCGCCGTACTCCGCCGCGGTTGAATTCGGCCAGGTCAACCTCGCTCGCGACAACGAGCGCAGCCGCGGGCGACGCCGGGTTCTGCCCGGCTCGATGCCCGACCGCTGGGCGGGTGACCACACCCTCGGCGGCGACAACCGCCGTCTGCGGTCGGTGGTGGCCGACATCGAACGCCGGCATGGGCGGTTCCGATGAGCGAACCACAATTCCCTGACGCCGAGCTGGTGGCGATGGATCTGCTCGAGGATCTGGGCTGGTGCTGCACCGCACTACCTGACCCTGAACAATGGGCGAGCCTGGCGCCGATCATCGCGGTCAACCGTACCGGCGGCGGCGTCGACAGCTCCGGCATCACCGACCGGGCCCTGATCGCGGTCGTGGTCGTCGACTCGACCCGGCCTCGAGCGTGGACGGCAGCCCGTGCCGTACGTGCGCGAATCCTGAGCGCCGGCTGCACCGAGGTCAACGGTGTGCTCATCGACACCACCGACGAGGAAACCGGCACCGCACAGGACCCGAATCTGGCCAGCGACAACCGATTCGTCGAGCTGACCTTCTGGATGAGCTTTCGCGCCCAGTGATCTGCACACGCTGCGGTCGAGACCGCGCTCCCGGCCAGTTCCACCGCAACACGACCCGCCCCAGCGGCATGGATCCCCAGTGCCGCGATTGTGCAGCAGAGCGAAAGCTGCTGCGCCGCTACGGGATCGGTCACGCCGAGTACCGGCGAATGCTCGCCGACCAGAGTGGCCGGTGCGCGATCTGCGAGCACGAACCGCAACCGGGCGAAGTGCTGGCCGTAGATCACTCCCACCACGACGGCCGGGTGCGAGCCCTCCTGTGTCGCAGCTGCAACGTCGGCCTCGGCCAGCTGCGCGATGACCCCGAACTCCTACTCCGAGCAGCGGCTTACCTGCACTCCCACGCCGCAGCCTGAACACCACCACAACTGAATAGAGGAGCCGAAGATGGCTGATTTCTCCGTGCTGCGCGATCTCAAGCAGTCGCTGATCCGCAAGCCGCTGGCCGGTGCGGTGCTGCTGGCGCCGCTGTCGACCGAGGTGCCTGACAAGTTCACCGACACCGCCGGCGCGCTGATCGACCTCAAGGCGGCCGGCTTCGAGTCGCTGGGCCACATCTCCAAGGAGGGCGCGCCGACCTTCACCCCGGAAACCGAAACCAGCGAGGTCGAGGCGTGGGGTCTGCTGGAGTCGGCGCGCACCGACATCATCTCTCGCAACACCACCATCAAGTGGAAGGGCCAGGAGACCCACAAGAAGAACCTGGAGCTCTACCACGGCCGCGACCTGTCGACGGTGAAGTTCGACGCCGCGAGCGGTGAAACCGAGTTCACCGACCCGACCGACCCGAGCATTGTCTATCACCGCGCGGTGTTCCTGTCGGTGGATGGTGCTGGCGCGAATGCGATCTACATCATCAAGTTCGCGCCCAAGCTCGTTGTCACTGAGGTCGACGAGCAGGGCTGGTCGCAGGAGAACGCCGTCGAATACGGCATCACTGCCCGCGCGAAGATCGACGAGACCGAGGGCTACGCCCTCAAGACCGTCTTCGCCGGCCCGGGTTGGAAGGCGCTGGCCACCAAGGCCGGCTTCGCTGCCTCGACCCCGTAAGGCCCAGCCAGATCTGATCGGGCCGCCGCTGGTGTGATGCTCCACCACCGGCGGCGGCCCTTCGCATTCTCATCCTCGGAGCACCCGACCTACCAGGAGTCCCCATGCCTTTTGCCCCCGTCACGATGGTGTCCCCCGCTGGCGTCGAGGTCCGTGTGGCCACCGCCGTGGAAGCCAATAATCTTGCGTGCGCCGGATACCGGGCGAAGATTGAACCGAAGCCCGCCGCCGCCTCCGCCGAGGCCGCCCCGGTTGCCGAATCGGCCGCCGAGTCCGTTGAGGACCGCAAGCCCGCCAAGCCCCTGCGGGTACCCGCCGCCAAGTAGACGCGCGCGAAACAGCTTCACCCACAACTGAATATCGAATCGGGAGTTCCCATACCCATGGCCGCCACCAAGCGCGCACGCAAGTCCCCTGCCACCGAATCACGCTGGTCTCAGCTGGTCCGCGAGGCCAAGAAGGACCTGCCCGTCCACGAACCGTATGTGTTCGACGCGGTGGACCCTCCGCTGCTGATCGCCGCTCCCGACGGCCTGGAGCGCTCGCTGGCGCTGGCTCGGCTGCTCGAGGCCAGCGAGGACTCGGCGATCGAGAACCTCATTCCGATGCTCGAGGCCCTCGTCGGCGAGGATGCCTTCGCCGTCGTGTGGAGCGAGCTGCGCAACGAGCCGATCGAGGTTGCCCTGGCACTGATCGACGACATCGGCGAGCACTTCAACGCCAACACCGATGAAGGCGCCGAGGAATTCCCGGGGGGAGAGCAGGCCTCGTAGCGCTGCTGGAGCGCCACTACGAGGCAGTCGAGTGGGACCTGCACGCCTACTGGCGGGTCGACCTGCTCGACTTCTTCCGGGGGGAGTTGCCCTGGGCCAAGCTGGCCCGGTTTCTGCGGCAGCTCCCCGCGGGTTCGCGGTATCAGGCCGCGATCGACGCCGACTTCGACATCGCCGAATACACCTACGCCCGCCAGCAGCTCGACGCTGAGGACAGCCCGAGCGAGGACGAGTCGGGCCCGCAGGTCAGCACCTCGGCCGGCTACGACCTGTCGGTCCAGACGCTGATGACGATCGCAGACCTGATCCAGCAGCTCCAAGCCACCCTCATCGCAGTCAATCTGCCCGAGGGCAAAACCCCACCCAAACCGCGGTTCCTGCCCCGACCTGTGACCGCGTTGGACGTCGTTCGTGCACGTCATGCCGTCGACGAAGAGACCGACCAGGTCGGAGACGCGCTGAGCGCATTCGGATTCTGATCCCCAACCCGCCGCGAGGACCTCATGAGCAACGTCGCTGGCCACATCAAGATCACGGTGTCGCCCGACCTTCGCCGCTTCCGCAAGGAAGTGCAGGAGGAGGCCGCGCGGCTGGGCGCCGACAAGCGCACCATGGTCGAGCTGTATCCGGAGGTCGACAAGGCCCGTGCCGAGCGTGCCGGCCAGGAGCTGGAATCGGCGGTCGAAAAGGGCCGCGCCCGTTCAGCCGCCGCGGCCCGGAAGAAGGCGCTGGCTGAGGGCAAGGCGACCTCGGTGCGCCATGCCCAGGGCACCGCCGCCGAGGTCGCTCGAGTCGAAAAGGTCGCCGCGGCCAAGCTCAAGGCCCAGCGTGATCGGGCCGATCAGGCTATGGCGGCGCGTCGACGGGCTCGACAGGACTCCACCGAGGCGCGGGAGAAGACCCACCAGGACAATCTGCGCCGGATCACGGAGAAGGGCCGGGCGCGGATCGACCAGATCGAGACCGAGGGCGTAGCCAGGGCGCTGGCCCGGCTCGAGCGGCTCGAAGTCGATGCCAAGGACCGTGCTCGGCGCGAGTCCGACCGCAACGATGCGCGTCTGCGCGAGTCGGCTCGGCGCGCCGCGGCTGAGCGCAGGCTCGATCGCGACACCGCCGCTGAGCGTGCGCGCCTGGATGAGGCCGAATCGCGGCGGGTCAAGAAGAAGCCGCAGCCGTGGCGGCACACCGATCGCGCCCAGGATGTTCTGCGTCGCACCGACATCAACAACGGTGTGGCTCGCAAACTCGGTGACGACTGGGCGCGGATCTCGAACAACGTCGACAAGGCTGGGCAGTCGCTGCGGCGGCTCTATCAGGATCTCGGTGACGCGAACCGCCGTCACCACCAGAACCTGGACGCCTTGGCCGCTGCGATCGCCGATCCGAACGGCAACGGCCGCACCCGCAACCGGCTCGGCAATCGTGCCCAAGGCTCGTCGGACCAGCTCGATGCGCTGCACGCAGCAATCGCCCGTGCCAAGGGTGTTGTCGACAGCCGACATGCAGAGATGAAGCGGGCGCGCGAGCTGTTCGCCATCGCCAACACCAGCTTCGACTCCTCATATATGTCCGAGCTGCGTGAGCGCGCCAACAACATGGCCCGCGCCCGCGCCGGCCAGACCCAGTACGCAGAGTTCCCTGCCGTCGAACGGTCGCAGGAGTTGATCGCCAAGCTGGCGGAGCGCTCCGGTGTGGCGCGTCGCGTTCTGCCTGGCGATCAGGAGGCGATGGCGACGCTGACCAAGGCCGCGGTGGAGCAGGACCGCGCCGAAGCCGCCTACCAGCAGGTTCTTTCCCGTCGCGACGGGATCTACACCAAGCTCACCGAGAGCGCGATCGAGCTGGAGCACGCGCGTCTACGCGAGGCTGACACCTCCGAAATCGACGCACTCAACGACGCCTACACCCGGCTGTATCAGACCCACCAGTCCCTTGAGCGCCAGGAACGGGTCGCCGCGATCCGAATGAGTTCGGCCCGCGAGCGCTACGTGGGTGCCGAGCGAAACATCGGCAGCCGCACCGGCGCCAGCCGCGTCGTGCGGGCCTTCGAGCGCGTGGACCTGCACGTCGGCGACAACATTCGCGAGGTCATGTCGCGGGTGATCCTGCTGGGTCGCGCGCTCGCCTCGATCACCCAGATCGCCACCACGGTCACCATGGCCATGGCCGCACTGGGCGCTGTTCGCCTGGTGCCGCTGATCTCGTCCGCTTCGCAGGCGCTGACCGTGTTCGCTGCCCTACCTGCCGTATTGGCCGGGGCGGCAACAGGTATCGCATCGCTGGTGACCGGCATGGGCGGCATCGGTGCAGCGATCAAGGCCGCCAGCCAGGCCGCGGACCAGTCCGACGAGGACCGCACTGCCTCGCGCCGCCGAGCGCGCGACGCCGAGCAGTCCTACGAGCGTGCGCGCGAGTCCGCCGACCGCACCTACGCCGCAGGACAGCGCCAGATCGCGTCCGCGGAGAAGTCGGTGCAGTCGGCCCTCAAATCCAGCCAGACCGCCCAGGAGAATCTGACCAAGGCTCGCCAGTCGGCGATCGAGAAGATCCGCGGCCTCGGCGATGCCCTGCGCGGCAGCGCCCTGGATGAGCGCTCGGCGGTGCTGGCGCAGAAGCGTGCACGCCAGAACATGTCGGACCTGCTCAAGACCGGCAACGGGGTGACGGCACTCGACATCGAAGAAGCCCAGCTGGCCATCGACCAGGCTGATTACGGCGTCGACGTTGCCCGGAAGCAGAACCGCGACAACCACGATGACGCCGCCGAGACCAGGGCCAAGGGGGTCGAGGGTTCCGACGAGGTCGTCGCGGCCAAGGAGGCGTTGGCTGACGCGCAATCGCGGGTCGAAGAGGCCCGCTCGGCCGTCACCGACACCATCGCCTCGGTTGCCCAGGCCAACTCCGACGCCCAGCGTTCGATCGGTGACGCCTGGGAGCGGATGACCGACGCCTGGACCGACCTCCAGTCCAGCACCAAGGACGACAAGCTCGCCAAGGCGATGGCCAAGCTGTCGCCGAACGCGAAAAGCCTTGTCAACGACATTCTTTCGATCAAACCTGCGTGGCAGCAGGTGAAGTGGGCGGCCCAGGACGCTCTGACCAACGGCGCCGGCGCCGCGATCCGAAACTTCACCACCGCACAGCTGCCGAACATGAAGGCCGGGTTCGCAGCGATCAACACCGAGATCGGTCGCGGATTCCGTGACTCGCTGTCGGTACTGTCCAGCGGCAAGTCCCAGGCCGACTACAACAAGTTCCTCACCAACACCCGCAACGGGTTCCGCGGCCTGGCCGACGCTGCTGCGCCGCTGACCACCATGTTCGTCGACCTGGCGACCGCCGGTTCGTCAGTGCTGCCTCAGCTCGGTGACGCACTGGCCGATGCCTCGGCGCGCTGGTCGGAAAAGATCTCGCTCAAGCGCGAGACAGGCGAGCTGAACCAATCGATCAACAACGGCATCGAGAAGATGGGCCAGCTCGGCCAGATCGTCGCCAACACCTTCGGCGGCATCTCCGGGGTCTTCAAAGCCATGCGTGGCGAAGGCGATTCGATGATCGAGCGGATGACCGCGGCCACCGCCCGATTCGAGGCATGGGCCAAGTCCGCCGAAGGCGCTACCAAGATCCAGGCCATCTTCGCCAAGATCAACTCGATCGCCACCCAGTTGAGCAACATCATCTCCGCGCTGGGTTCGGCAGTCGTCGACGTGCTGGGTCCGGTGTCGGAGAACTTCGGCATCACCCTGAGCGTGGTCGAAACTCTCGCCGAGAGCCTGGCCAGCATCGTCGAAGCGCTGATGTCGTTCGGTCCGACGGCTGCCCTGATCGAAGGCGTGGCTACCGCGTTCGTCGCGATGTACGCGCTGCGCTCGCTGTCGGGCATGTTCGACACGATCCGCAACGCGGCCTCCACCGCGTACCGCGGCATGGCGGCTGAGGCCACACGGGCGCAGTCCAGGCTCGCCGCACCGATGTCGGCGATCTCGCGCAACCTGCCCTTCATGCTGACCAACCCGGTGTTGGCGGCGCGCGAGCAGTTCACCAACCTGCGTGACACCGCTACCTCGCGTCTGACCGAGATCCGGCAGGCAGCCGTGGACCGGTTCCCGGGCGTGGCTACGGCCGCGTCCTCGGCGATGGACCGGGTGCAGTCGGTGGCCAACACCACCCGTGACCGGGTCTCGACGGTGTTCTCACGGATCCGCGACGCTGCCGCTGGCCGGTTCCCTGGCACCCGTTTGGCCGCTGAGACCGCGTTCACCGGCATGCGCAACGCTGCCAGCAGCGCCTACACCTCGATCTCGGCCGGGGCCAACTCCATGGCCAATGCCATGGGTGGCTGGTTCAACGTCGCCATGGTCGCGGCGGTGCTGGCGATCACCGCCATTACCCAGAAGGCCGATCAGTTCAAGGCCGCCTGGCAGTCGCATCTCAAGGCCATCTCAGACTCGACCACGAGCAGCCTCGAGTTCTCCTTCGACCTGACCAAGGCGCTGAACAACAGCGACGGCTTCGTCGACGACAACGTCCGGGGGCTGATGCGTCAGCGCGCCCAGGACGTGATGGACGCGTGGAAGAAGGCCGTCGAGGACCAGAAGAACTCCTCGCAGTTCGGTGAGGCCTTCGAGTCGTTCCGCTTCTACAACCCGATGACGTGGTTCGAGTGGACCCAGAAGCTCGACGCGCCCAAGAACTTCCAGATCGACCAGACCGGCGATGCTGCCACCGCGGCGTTGGACAAGCTCAAGGCGCTCAAGATCTCCACCGGCGAACTGACCTCTGCGCTCACCGGCGGCGCCGCGGAATGGGACCGGTTCAAGGCCAAGCTGCTCGACGGCACCGAGGGCGGACGAATCGCGGCCGAGCAGTACCAGAAGCTGCGCGACAACTTCACCCAAACGCAGAACTCGGCGTCCAAGCTCGTCGATGCCCTGGCCGACGTCCGCGCCGGCTACCTCGATGCCGCCGACGCCGCTGACAAGCTCACCTCGGCGATGAACCGCCAGACCCAGAATCGGCTCACCGTCGCCGAAGCCAAGGCGCAGGCTACCCAGACGCTGACCAGCTTCAACGACTTCACCACCGCCGACACGACCGGGTCGGTCAACGTTGACGGCAAGGTCGACGTCAACAGCCAGGCTGGCGCCGCTTTCCATCAGCAGCTCTACAGCTTGGCGCAGGCCTACAACAGCGTCGCCGGCGCGGTGTATGCCACGACCTACGAGCAGACCAAGAGCGATGAAGCGGCCCGCGCGGCTGTGGTGCAGGCAACGGCCAACATCACCGACGCTGCGCGCGCGAAGGCGGGGCAGTACTTCTCGGGTGCCGACCTGGACAACGTTCTCGCCGAGTACGGCATCGCGCCCGACAGCTTCACCCGCGCGCAGGCACCCCGCGCCCAGGCGCCCGCGGCAGCGATCCCCGGCCCGACCGCTCTAGTTGTCGCGGCCCCTGCGGCTGTCCCGGGCAACGGCACCGCCCCGGCGAACAGCACCACCGGGACGATGGGTCTGCTGGTCACTGGTACGCCCGGCCTGCCGAGTGTCGCCGCCCCCGCGAACACTCTCGGCGAGCTGGCCGTGCCTGGCGTACCCGCAGCGCAGGTGCCCGCCGCCGCTCCAGCGGCCACGGTCAACCCGACCGTTCCGGACTACACCGGTGCCATCAAGGCCTACGACGACTACACCAAGGCCGTCGAAGCTGGATACAAGGAGCGGCTGCTGCCGTCGTTCGACGGCGCACTGGACAAGGCGAACAAGCTCAGCACCGCACTCGTCGACGGCATTGGCGCAGCGAAGCCGAAGCTCGACGAATTCATCGCCGCGATCACCAACCTGCACGCGGTGTTCAAGGCCGACATCACCGAGGGCGCGCTGGTCGAGTGGGGAAAGCTGCGCCCGGCCATCGACGCCGATCTGGTGGTGCTCGTCGACCACGGCCTGCCCAACCTCGTTCGCGGCCTCGACGAGCTGAACACCAAGTTCAGGACCGTCGCGACCGACTCGACGGCATCCTTTGCCGGGATCAAACGCGCGGTGGCCGAGCCGATCAACTGGCTGATCACCAACGTGTTCAACACCGCGCTCAAGAACGCCTGGAACGAGGTCCGCAAGACACTGCCCAGCCTGCCCGAGTGGACCGCGGTGATCCCCACCATCTCCGGGTACAACCGCGGCGGCATCATTCCCGGCTACCAGCCGGGCGTGGACGATCGCATCGTCGCGGTCGGCCGAGGCGAAGCGATCATGCGCCCGGAGTTCGTGCGCGCCTACGGCGCCGACTGGATTCACCGGATGAACGCCGCAGCCCGCGCTGGTGGCGTATCAGCGGTACAGCGGATCCAGGGTGCCTACGCCAATGGCGGCATTGTGGATTCGCTGGAGTCGGCGGTCAAGGAACGCTGGCCGAGCATGCAGCTCACCAGCGGACTGCGATTCACCGACAACGGCTACCACTCCACAGGCCACGCCGCGGACTTCTCCGATGGGACCGACTCGACGCCCGGCATGCGGCAGCTGGCCGCATGGGTGGCCTCGAACTTCCAGTCGAGCACGCTGGAGCTGATCCACAGCCCGTTCAATCACAACATCAAGCACGGGCGCGACGTCGGCGACGGCATGAGCTTCTACGGCCCGGCGACGATGGCCGGGCACCGAAACCACGTCCACGTGGCGCTGGCCAAGGCGCTCGGCGACCTGTCCAACGTGGTCATGCCCGCGCTCGGTGGCGACCTGCTCGGCGCGAGCGGCGCCAAGGTCCAGGAGCTGCTCACCGGGCCGATGGCTGAGCTGGCCAAGCAGGTACCCACCGGTGCCAGCGGCCTCGAGAAGCTGCCGAGGGCAATCTTCGACGCGGTCACCGGCGCTGCCAGCGCCGCGGCGGGGTCCTCGGTCGACGCCGGGAATGTCGCCTTCGACATCGGCGCCGGCGCGGCGCAGTGGCGCGACAAGGTCATCGCTGCGTTGATCCGTGAGGGCTTCGAGCCCAACGAGCGCAACATCTCGTTGACCCTGGCTCAGATCCAATCCGAGTCCGGCGGTAACCCCAACATCACCCAGCAGGTGCAGGATGTGAACTCGGGCGGCAACGAGGCGGTCGGCCTCTTGCAGGTCATCCCGGGAACATTCGCTCGCTGGCGCAACCCGTTACTGCCCAACGACCGCACCGACCCGGACGCCAACATCAGTGCCGCGCTGAGGTATTACCGGGCGCGCTGGGGTGAAGACCTCGGTGCGATGTGGGGCAAGGGTCACGGCTACGACCAGGGTGGCTGGCTGCCGCACGGCGGATTCGGCTGGAACCTCAGCGGAAAGCCCGAACCCGTCTTCACCAACGACCAATGGCAGACCATGTCCGGCCTGCTCCAGTCGATGGCCAAGCTTGCTCCCGGGGTGTCGAACCTTGCCGCGCCAACCGGCCCGGCCGAGTTCGTCGAGTCCTTCGTCAAGGTCGTCCAGGCCGTTGTCGACCGCATCAAGTCGCTCACCGCCAAGGAAACCGGCAGCGGCGACAGCGAATCGAGCACCTCCGGTGCCGACAGCTCGACATCGGGCGCTTCGACGACAGAGACCGGTGCCGATACCAGCACCGGCGCCGACTCGGCGCTCACCGATGGCAGTGCTGACTCCGGCGATCTGAGCATGGCCGACACCGGCGGCACCCAGCCCAAGGACACCACCGAGACCGACCCTTACCTGGCGGCAGCGATGGAGATCCGAAAGCCGGAGTACTACGCCAACAAGTGGAAGGACATCCCGTCCAACTTCGCGGAGGCCACGTGGAATCAATTCACCTCGGACTTGGGGATCACCGGTGAGGGCAGCCTGTCGCAGCTGGTGAAGCTGCACCGCAACGACGACAAGAACATCGGCGTCGAGTACATCCAGAAAAAGGCGACCGAGGCGTTCACCGGCGCGCAGAAAACCGTCGAGCAGCACGTGCACTACCACGTGACCAACATCGACGAAGCGCTGCGCAAGAACGCGATCCGCCAACGGCAGGATGCGGCCAGCTTCATGCGCTGAACCACCGCTGAACTGCGAAAACAACTGAATAACAACTGAATAGAGGAAACGTGGCGAGCAATCGCACACTTGTGCAGCTCGAGGGCGTGAACGGTGATTGGTTCACGCTCTCGGGCCCCGGCATGGGCGCCGAGGGCGTCATCCTGGGCACCGACGTCGAGGGCATCTTCGACGCGCCGGTGAAAACGATCTGGACAGAGCACGCACACCAGATCGGCGCCAGCTACGCCGGTATGCGGCATCTGCGACGCGACATCGTCTTCGGCGTCTGGATCGGAAAAGAAGCCGCAGATTCGTGGCAGGCCAACGATTCTCGCTGGCGCAAGGCGTGGGCCTATGACCGCGACTGCAAGCTCTGGATCGAGACAGAGGAATCCGGGCGCCGATACCTCAAGGTCCGCCTGCTCGAGCAGCCTCAGTTCAAGCCGGAGAAGGACCCCAACATCCTCCAGTCCGGCCGCGTGCTGATGACCGTGGTGGCCGGCGACCCGTGGTGGTACGAGGAGACCGACCAGACCAGCACATGGGTGCTGGCCGAAGGGACCGCCGGCGCCGGGTTCGTCACCGTCTCCAATCCCACCGATCAGGAGATGTGGCTGCGCTGGGTCCTCCAGGGCGGCGCGCGCTGGACCCTGCCCGACTACAGCTTCGGCGACGGCCGGTTCCGGCGAGCTGAGGTCGACGCGGCACGCCGGATCCAGATGCCGTTGCAGAACCCGGGCCAGACGTTCCTGGTGAACACCGACCCGCACGAGGACCAGCTGCGAGATCCCAACGGATCGCAGGTCTGGTCGCTGATGAACGGCGTCACCTACAACTACCCGATCCCGGCGTACACCCCGCCCACGCAGCTGCCGGTCTCGGTGACAAATGCGACCGCCGGAGTCGGAGTGCAGGTGCTGTGCAAGCGGACCTGGTCGCGGCCGTGGGGGCTCGAATGAGCGTTCCCACAATAGATTTCGCGGCAGCGCTGGCCGAGTTCGAGCGCGACATCGCCGAGGAGCGGTTCTGGCGTCTCCAGCCGCCGCTGGTGCGGCTGTGGGACGGCGCCTGGAACCTGCGGGGCAAGGTCACTCAGATCATTTCCGCTGAGATCACGGAATTGAACAACGAAACCGGCATGGCACATCTTGAGTTGCCGCTGGATTACTGGATCTCCGATTGGGTCGTCGACATCGACAACCGTCTCGACAACATCCACCTCACCGTCGACAAAGACGGTGTGCGCTGGTCGGGGCGCATGTCGATGTTCGAGGTTCGGAAGCAGGAGGACGGCACCGGCGTTCTCGCGATGAGTTTCAAGCACGATTACGAAGAATTGAAACACATCATTTGCTATCCAAATCCGGCGCTCCCCCCAGAGATACAATTTCCGCGCCATTTTTTCCTATTCGGAAGCGCCTCATGGGCGCTCAAGCTCTGCGCTTTTCTGAATATCGCCAGGTTGGAAAGTTCGGCCTGGACTCTGCCCGATGATCCGCTCGATGCGTCGAGCTGGTTCAACCTCGATCAGAGCAAGTGGTGGATTGTCGTAGCGCCCGGTTCCCTCGAGTCCGACACGTCCATGCCCGCACTGGTGCATTCGCGCATGAAGTCACTGCACGAGGTCGGCAAGAAGATCGTAGCCGATGCACAGCTGACGTGGACTTTCCGACGATGGCTCCAGGGCGATCCGCCGCCGTGGCCAGGTGCCAATGTGCGTCACGGGTGCCTCGTTGTCGATTTGGTCAACAAGGGCGCCTCAGGACTGGTGACGTCGTATTTCGGCAATTTGTTCACCGGTTTGGTCAAGGCGATTATCGGCCTTGATGAGAACGGGCTCGAGGAGGGCATCGACATTGCCGATGACCCCAACGTCGATCCGCCGCCGCAATACGGCGACCCGGACTACCTGGGAACCGTGCCGACCGCGCCATGGGTGATCTACCGCGACGGACCGGGCACAGGCATCCAGACAAGCACATTCAGCATCCAGCCAGCGACCGACGTGGGCGTCGTAGCCGGAGGTAAGTCGGCGCCCTACGTGAACGAGTTGATCTCCGCGGCGGTACAGACCGCAGGGGATCTGATCGCCGCCGCCATCGTCGTTCCACCTATCGGCGGCGCACTCGATGCTTTGCTAAAACCCCTGTACACAGACACAATTCTGGCCTTCGGTAAGTGGAAGAACATCGCCCGAGCCCAACGCCTCGGCCCCAGTCGGTACCACGAGTCGTTCAGCGAGGGCGCCGACCGCGCCTACACCCTCGGCTGGCTCCTCGCCATGCGAGCGGGCATGTGGGCTACCCGAGAGCAAATCTCTCATGAGGTGGTCGTAGCCGACGGTGCGCCGTACCGGATCGGCGCGCAGGGGCACGGACACTTCTACCTCGGCGACCGGATCGGCAGCACGGTCCGCGGGATGAAGCCCGGACGAATCTTCATCGACCAGGTGTCGGAAGTGTCGCTGTCGTGGGACCGCGAACGTGCTCCGGGCTGGAAGATCACTATCGGCAAGCGAGAACACAAGGACCCTGTCGTGAAGGCATGGGAAGCTCTACAGGATGTGCTCGGTCTCATTCAGGACTTGGGCGTTCTTTAAGGACAACTGAATAATGGCTCTTAAAACTCTCCAGACGTCGAATCTCGACAATCCGGCAGAGCATTTCTCGTGGGCGTTGCGAAACGTTCCAGGCGTCGGAACGGGCCCGTCTGGAACCTCCCTGCCCGCCGCCTGGGCTGATGCGATCTCGACCCATCTTTCGGAGATCGGATTCGTCTGGGGCCCGTACCTGGCCGCGAAAGCCAACGCCGATGGCTACATCCACATCAGCGACCTTCCTCGGCAGACGAAGAAGTTCCTTCGGCCCCAACGAGGCGACCAGTCGCATTTCAACCCGGGCTGCCAGTGGGTACCGATGGACACCCCTGAACCGGCGGTGATCAACCTGCCGGACCCGGATCAGCTCACGCCGCAGGAACGCGATGCGATGGTCGCAATGTGGCGAGCAAAGGGATATATCCCCGATCCAGAGCCACCGCCGAATTACGCACAGGTCGTCTGAATACAGATGATCTTCCACCAGCCTCCGGGACATCAGATAATGAGGACGCCCCGTAGGTTGTCTGGCCCTCGCCAAGCCTGCGGGAGGAATTTCGTTCGCCCCCGGATCGCGGCACATTTCCGCGGCCGGTGTGGGCGGTTTGCGACGTCGTGACCTTCCCCGTGTTGTGGGCCGTGTCCGGCGGGGATGGAGACCCATGGCATGGAGCGGTGATCCGATCTGGCTGGCCGATGTGCTGCGCGATGCAGGTCTGACCGTCATCGAGCACGAGGGCTGGCGCGACCGCGGCCATGGCGACTTCGCCGACATCCGCGGAGTGCTCTGCCACCACACTGCCGGCGGCGGCACCAATGACTGGCGGATCGTCCAGTACGGCCGCGCCGATCTGCCGGGACCGCTCGCGCAGCTGGTGCTCGAACGCGACGGGACCTACCGCGTGATCGCTGCGGGGGTGTGCTGGCATGCCGGTCGCGGATCGTGGCCCGGATGGCCGACCAACAACGCCAATTACCACGTCATCGGCATCGAGGCCGTCTCGCGCGGATACGGCGATGACTGGACCGACGTGCAGCTCGATGCCTACAAGCGCGGCGTGGCCGCGATCCTGCGCCGCATCGGCCGCAGCGCCGAGGAGGGCTGCGTGGCCCACCGCGAGTACAGCTCCGAAGGCAAGATCGACCCCGCGGGGATCGACATGCATGCCTTCCGGGCCGATGTACAGAGCTTCATCGACAACGGAGAGGACGCCGATTTGAGCGCCGCAGAAGTCAAGATCATCACCGATTTCATCGCAGCGTTCTGCGGTCCGATCGGTTCCGACGTCAAGGACATCCGCCAGGAGCTGACCGGCGGACGCGACACGGGCGACAACCCCGGCCTGGCATCGCTGTATGACCTGCGTTCTGGCAAGCCCGCCGAGCAGGCCTTCCACGCCTCGCTCGCCCGCTACGTCCTCGAGATCGACGCCAAGCTCGAAACGCTGGTGAAGGCGCTCGGCGAGGTCGACACCACGTGCACCGGTGCCCGGTGCGCGAATTGCCCACTGTCCCGGGAGGAAACCGCCCATGCTGCCTGATGTCTTCACCACCGCCGGCCTGCTCGAGGCCGGAAAGCGCTCGGTGCGCACCTTTGCTCAGTCCCTCGCTGGCTCGCTCGTGGTCTTCACCGGCGTGCTGGATGCCGATTGGCGCGCCAGCGTCTCCGCGGCCGGCCTGGCCGCGTTGATCGCACTGCTGCACAACGTCGGCGGCGACGCGGTCGCCAAGGAGTAACGATGCCCGAAACACACCCGTGGGTGGTGTGGGCGACGGTGATCGCCGCCGTGATCACCGTCGCCGCGACGGCCGTGCCGCGCGTGCGTGAGCTGATCGCTCCGATCTTCGGGTTCGTCAGCAATCGCGGCGTCCGGAAGATCGAGCGCCAGGCGCGTATCGAGGCCGCCGCGGCGGCCCTGCACGACGAGCGCAACCGGCTGCTGTCGATTCAGCTGGCCGGGGTCTCCGCCCAGCTCGATGCGGTGCTGCGCCAATCGCGTGAGGACGCCGACCGCTACCAAGACCAGCTCGATGACCTTCTGCGCCAGCGCCGCGAGGACTCCGAACGCCATCAAGCCCAGCTCGACGATCTGCGTGATCGCCTGTCGAGCACCTCCGACGAACTGGCCGCCACCACAGCGCAGCTATCGGCAGCGATGGTCGAAATCGCTGCCCTACGAGCAGAATTGGCCGAGTACCGAAAGGCGCCGCGGTGACCTACCCCGTTGGCAATCCACCTGATGGCGCGTACAAGTTCGGCTCGACCTACGGCTATGACCTCGACGAGGACTCTGCCCTGAGCGTCATGACCGGTGGAATCCGACTTGCCTACGGCGCGGCTCGCCAGAAATTCGTCGACCAGGTTGAGAGCCCGCTCGACTCCAAGCCGGGTCTGTCGCAGATCCCCATCGGGTCGCCGTTGTGGCAGTCCATCATCAGCAACGAGGACTCCACGTTCCCGCGATCCCAGCTCAGCTTCGGCGCCGCGTCGAGCACCAGCAGCGGTGGCAGTGGAGAGAATTCGCACTCGCATTCACTGCGGTCGATCCCGGACTACAAGCCCGCTGGCAACGGCAACGCCAATGTGGAGATCGGCTACATCATCACCCCGCGCGACCGCACCTACACCGAGGTCGGCTTCATCACGGGGAATGCGGTGACCGCCCTGGGCATCCAGGCATTCCACATCGGGGTGTTCTCGGTCGACAGGGCCACCGGCAACCTGACCCTGCTCAACCCGCTGTCGGCAGCGATGAACTTTCGCGAGCAGATGGGCAGCACCAACACCGAGTACCGGTTCAATATCGGCACCGTCCTCACGGCCAAGCAGGGCGACATCTTCGCTGTCGGACTGCTCCAGGTCACCAATGCTTTCCAGACCTGCAACTCGCTCATGTGCACGACGCTCACCGACATCACCCCGCCAGCGGTCGTGTACCCGAGGAAGAACTACTGCTGGTACGGGCCCTCTTCCTCCGGCATCCCCGCCACCATCGCCGAAAGCCGACTCGACTACGGCAACAGCGACAAGCTCCCCTTCTACGTCCTGAGGTAATTCCCCTTGCCTGATGCACTGCGCAACGTGAAGGAATTCATGTATGCCCGAGCACTCGACGGATTCGGTGTCCGGAAATACGTCGGCAATTCCAACCTCGATCCTGCGCGTAGCTACATACACGAGTTCGCCGTGCCGCAACTGTATATGGCGGTCATGCGCGATGATCCGAACTACGATCCCGTCGGGGAGCCGACGTCAGCACCGAGCAATGCCGCTGTCCTGGAATACGTTCGCACGATCATGCGCGACATGGAGGCCCTGTCGCGATTCGATCCCACCGGCGACCTGTACTACATGATGTGCAAGTGCGGGCCCGAGGGCGCGTTCATGGACGAGCTATACCGCGCGATGGACGCAGACGACCCCGATTGGCGGTCCAAGCTGTGAGCTTCGATATCGGGCAGGCCCCACCCAAGGGAGTGCTGCATATCCGCAACCACAGCGGCCTGGAGTGGCAGTTCCGGTGGGGCGACGGCAGCGAACCGTTCCCGGCCGGCAGCCAGCTCTACCTCCTCGTCGGCCCAGAAGATGCTCCCGGACGATGGGACTTCGAGATCCTCGGACCACGAGCCACGCTGATCCTCACTGTCGCAGAACTCACCGGCGTAGCCGATCGGGCGCCGTTCTACCTGATGTGGAAGCAGGCCGCCGCCGCCGAGCCGATCGCGCTCGGCATGGGCCGCGTACGTCGCTGGAAGGCTGCATGATGGGCGAATTCATCATTGGCCTGCCACCGGAGGCCAACCCCGAAATCGGTGACAACGCCGTCACCCCGGGCGGTGTCCTCGTGCCCGTGGCGGGCCGAGACGGTTCCGGCCTCCAGCTCGCAGGCGTGCTGTCGACCTACGCAGAGCTGCCGACCGATCTTGGACCAGCAGACTCCGGTGTCGGGTACCTGGTGCTCACCGACAACCGCGCCTACCTATGGAACGGCTACCAGTGGCCCGCCGAAGGCAATGGCGCTCCGCTCAAGGGCGACCAGGGCGATCCCGGCCGCGGTGTCGTCTCCATCGCCGCGACCACCGACGGCCTGCGCTTCACCATGACCGTGGCGCCGACGCAGGTCGATGTTCCCGTGCCCGCCTTGGCCGCTGCCACCGCAGCTGCCACCCAAGCAAGCACCGCTGCCACCGAGGCGAACTCGGCAGCCGAGATCGCCACCGGTGCAGCAGGTTCAGCGACTGCTTCGGCATCTTCTGCATCCGACTCCGCCGAAGAAGCCACCGCCGCGCGCGACACAGCGCAGGCCGCAGCAGCGACAGCGACCAGCAAAGCCACCGCGGCCACGGACTCGGCCACTGCCGCAGCCACAGATGCCGCCACTGCCGGCACCCACCGCACGCAGGCCGCATCGTCGGCCAGTGCCGCCGCAACGTCGGCCTCCGACGCGATCTCCGCACGCGACACCACCACCAGCGCACGCGACACCGCGGTCTCGGCGGCCAGCGACGCCACCACCGCCAAGATCGCCGCAGCCGCCTCGGCCGCCGACGCGCAGCACTGGGCCGAATCAGCCGCCGAGACAGTCGGTTCCGGTATCCCCAACGCCGATGTCTCGATCAAGGGCGGCATCATGCTGCCCGGTTCAACGCCGGGCGAGCTGGGCGGAACCTTCGAGCACCCGGTCGTCACAGGCTGGTCCGGCAAGGCCGACGTCGCCGCCGTGAACGCCAAGTACACAAAGCCCGCCGACGGGATCCCCCGCACGGACCTGCACACGGCTGTCCAAGCGTCGCTGGGCAAGGCCGATCAGTCCTACACCAAGCCTGCTGCCGGCATCCCGAAAACGGACCTGGAATCGGCCGTTCAGACCTCGCTCGGCAAGGCCGACAGCGCAGTCCAGGTCGATGGCTCCGGCAAGCTGCCCGCCGCGATCATCCCAGCGGTCGCCTTGACCGAGTTCCTCGGCGCCGTCGCCTCCGAGTCCGCGATGCTCACACTGGGCGGACAACGCGGCGACTGGTGCACACGCACCGACACCGGCACCGACTGGCAGGTCATCGCCGAACCCTCCACAGCCCTGTCGAATTGGCGCGAACGCACCTACCCGGCCTCACCGGTGTCCAGCGTGAACGGGCGAACGGGAGCGGTGACCACCGCTGCCGCCGACATTACCGACTCCACCACTATCGGCCGAGCGGTGATGACCGCCGCCTCCGCCAGTGCTGCGCGCTCCGCCCTCGGCGCTGGCACCTCGAGCCTTGCCCTCGGCACAGTCGCGGGAACTGCCGCTGCTGGCGACGACGCGCGCCTGTCCGATCAGCGCACGCCCGTCGACGGTTCGGTCACCAACGCCAAGATCGCCGCCGGTGCGGGGATCGCGCTGTCGAAGCTGGCGACCGGATTCGTCGCGGGCGCCGACAACGCCGGCCCGCGCACACTCACCCTCTGGGTCGGCACCGAAGCTCAATTCACGGCGATCGCCACCAAGGACCCGAACACCATCTACCTCAGGTCGGCATAAATGGCGGGATCCACTGGCACTGCCACCATCGTGAAGGCCTCCCTCGGCGCGACACCGCTGCTGCGGATCAGCCTCGGCTCAACCCTGCTCTGGGATGGGCAGCCATTCACCCCGGCCAGCGCCAAGCTCACCACCGCTCACCAGACCACCACCGCGTGGGCGCAGGTCAAGGGGTTCACCGCCGACCCTGCCTACGCCGGGTCGGCCGTCTCCTCTGACAGCCTGGTGATCCCGAACGCAGGAGAAAACGTCACCCTGTCGGCGTCGATCCCGTTCAGTTCGGGCACGTCGTATGCGTTCAATCTGACGCTCCAGCTCTACCTCAACGGCGCCTCGGTGCAGACCGGCGCCCAGGCCACGGCCCCCGCGTTCGGCAGCGGGACCGCCACCGTCAGCATCTCCGGGATGAGCGTGCCAGCGGGAAGCGTGCTGATGCTCCATGCCCGCGGCGGGTCGCAGTTCAACAGCGGGCCCAACATCGCCGCCAACGCAAACGCGTACCTCCGCGCCCACATCCCATGAGGCGCACCGAGGCGTAAAGCGCCTCCACCAGCACGTTTACACCTTCGGTTCCGAGGTTTTACGCGGTTTATAGGCTTCGGTCCATGGTTGTGTTCGCCCCTCTGAGCGTCGAGCTGATCGCGGAAACCGACTTCGTCGTGCCCGCCAGCGTCGACTACGCCCTCAACGCCGATGCCGCCGACAATGGCGAGGAACTGGCGGTGTTCGCCGGGCGCGTCTGCTACCAGAGCTTCGGCCGCCCCAACCGCGCCACCGCCACCGCCACCGGCTACCTGGCCAACATCCTCGACCACCGGCACTTGTCGGTCCTCGAGCACGCCACGGCCACCTTCTATGTGCGCGGTGTGACCCGCGCGCTCACCCACGAGCTGGTGCGCCACCGCCACCTGAGCCCCTCCCAGGTATCACAGCGCTTCGTCGACGACCGCGACCTCGCGTTCGTCGTGCCACCGCTCTACGACGGCGACCAGGACGCGATCTCGGACCTGACCCGTCATGCCGAGGATGCGATCAGCCGATACCGCCGCCATGTTCAGCGCTACCTCGAGCGCGGTGTCGAACGTAAGCAGGCCAGGGAGGCAGCGCGAGCGTTTCTGCCCGAGAACACCGAAACCAGGATCACGATCACCGGCAACTACCGGTCGTGGATCGAATACCTGATCAAGCGGGATTCGCCCCATGCCGATGCCGAGCACCGCCGCCTCGCCGCCGAGATCGGCCGCCAGCTCGCGAACAAGGCCCCGAACGTGTTCGGCCCCAAGGCGCGCGCGAACTGGGTTCCGGCGCTGTCGTCCGCCGAACAGGTCTCCAAGGTCCGCACCTCCCTCGCCGGCTACCTCAGCACCTTCTCCGCGATCGAGATCACCGACAACGCGGGCAACGGTGGAGCCTGGATCAACTCGGCGCGCGGACCCGAAGTGCTCGACCTTCACGAGCTGGCCCACCTGATCGTCGCCGATCTGCGGGCGGCGTGATGCTGCCGTCGCAGCGCTACCCGAAACGGTGGGATGTCGATGTCGACGTGAGCATCGGCCAGATCGCCGCGGCCCGCCGCAAGTCTGCCTCCATCAGCCGCGACGCCTGCGCCCTGATCACCGATGAGGTGCTCGTCGAAGAGTTGGCGCACATGACCAGCTTCGGCATGGCGGCCGAACGGATCTCCGAACGCCTCGGTGTGTCGCTGGATGCGCTGACCCGTCGGCTCCTGCGCGCTCCAGATCTGGCTCCCGGCGCCCAGTAACCCTTCCAGGTCGCCCTCGCACGGCGGCCCACTCGCCCCTTCCACCGATCTCAGAAAGCAGCCATGCCCTTCATGTTCGTCATCAGCGTGATACTCACGCTGGTCGCCCTCGCCGCACTGGCCTTCTACAAGCTGGCCAGCCCGCGTGACCGCCGCACCGCGTCCGTGGTGTTCATCGCCACCGGACTGCTGGCCGTACTCGGATTCGGCTCCGCCTCGACCACCATCGTCGGCACCCGCAACATCGGCGTGGTCACCAGCTTCGGCAAGCCGGTCTCCACCCTGAGCAACGGCCTGCACTTCATCGCCCCCTGGCAGCGCGTTCCCGAACTGTCGGGAACCATCCACACCGACTCACAGGTCGGCGGCTGGCGGGAGGGACGTTGCGACGGCGGCACCTCGGTGCGGCTGGCCAACGGCTCAACCGCGTGCGTGGACAACACCATCAGGTGGCGACTGGTTCCGACCGCCGCGGACGAACTGTTCCGCGACTACCAGTCCGATGAGCGAATCCGCGAATCGCTGGTCACCCGCGAACTGAACGCGGCCCTGTCTGAGGTGTTCGCCGCCTACAACCCGCTCGACGCCAACGCACCCAAGCTGCCGGATCTGTCCGCCGCGGTCACGGCGAAGATCCAGGCCAAGATCAAGTCTCAGATCGACGTCCAGAACGTCATCATCGCGCTGGTCCACTTCGACACCCAGACCCAGGACCGCATCAACGCAGTCCAGGCCCAGCTGGCGAGCACCCGCATCGCCGAGGAGTCCCAGCGCACCGCCGCCGCCCAGGCGCAAGCCAACCGTGTGTTGGCCGATTCGGTGAGCCGTGATCCGAATGTGCTCGTTGCGCGCTGCCTGGAATTGGTCGCCGCCGGCCACCAACTGCCGGTCGGCTTCCAGTGCTGGCCCGGCAACGGCATGGCCGTGACCATCCCCGCACGATGAACCCGCACCACCCGTCGATCCCGCTGAGCAAGGCCGCCGACATCCCAGATGCCGTGCTGCTGACCATCATCCAGCTCATCAACGGACGCAACGGCACCTGGGCGACGCTCGGCGAAGTCGTCGCCAGCCTCAAGGACTACGGCTTCGACGCCGTGGCCCGGCCGACCGAGCAGCGGCCCTACCCGGTGCCGCACAAGCTCGCATTGGCCAAGCTGCGTCGCCTACACGCCAAGGGCTGGATCGACGGGTGCTGCTGCGGTTGCTATGGCGGCTTCTACCTCACCAAATTCGGTGTCGCCCACATGCACCCGCAGCCGCGAGAGAAACGCCCGCAACGCCGACGGCTCAGCAAGCCGCCAGCCGGGTACCTACTCGGCTTCCAGGATGCACTCGGCCGCCAGTTCATGGAGCAGCTTCCCGCGCCGTTCCTCACCCGCGACGAAATCGGGCTCGAAGCCCGGATCGCCCGCGACACCATGCCCGAAATCAAGTGGGACGGCTACGCCCTCTACCCCGTCAAGGACCTGTGATGGCTGAACAGACCCTGCCCGACCTCGTCGTTATCGACCACGACGCCCGCACCATGCACGTTGACGGCGAGGAATTCCCGTGGCACATCACTGAATCCGGCCCGACCGTCGAAATCGACCAAGCATCAGGCATCGCGCTGATCACCGTGACGTTCATGGCCGACAGCGTCACCGAAGTCGGAACGCCTACGCCAACGGAGTCCTGACCATGGCGCAGTCGTGGGTACACGCCCAAGCCAGCGCCCGCCACTTCGGCGGCGAGCCGGACGACTACATCGCCATCCACGAGTGGATCGACGCCTTCAAGTCGATCGTCGGCGACGTCACCCACCGCCAGTACCGGCACAACAGCCACGGCCCGTGGATGGCGCAGGAAGTGTTCGGCCGCACGATCACCAACTCCGCGGACAAGGTCATCCTCGTCCGCGACATCGCCGAGAACCACATCCTCGAGGACCTCGGCTGGCTCCCCTCCCCAGCTGACTGGTCAGCGTGCCTGACCTGCAAAACCTGGATGGGCGGCAAACGCAACAAATTCATCGGCCGCGAGGAGTTGCTGAATTCCTCTCTGCCGCACCCCAATCGAGCACACGGAACGGAATCATGACCACCGCCACACCGACCGAACTCGCCGGCCGCCCGATCACCGGCACCATCAACCACTACAGCGATGCCCCTGTCGATCAGCGCCCCATCGCCGCGCTGATCGACCTGCTCGACATCGTCCTGGCGCTGCCTGGCGTCGCGGCAGTGCGGTGGGAGCAGTACACGCCCTACTTCAACGACGGTGACGCCTGCACGTTCGATGCGTGCGAACCCGCGCTGAGGTTCAGTCCGGTGACCCCTGACGACGCGAACTCCGAGACCCTCATCGACACCGACACCGACACCGAGGACGAGGACGACGGGGACTTCGTCGACGTGTGGTCCCTGCGCTACTACAACGACCCCGTTCGCCACGCCCACGAAGAGGGATGGGCACCCCGATACCCGCAGGCCAGCCCCGACATCGTCGACGCGCTCGAGAAGTTCAGCAACGCCCTCCAGTCGGGCGCCTACGACCGCGACCTTCTCACCCACTTCGGTGATCCCGCGCAGGTGACCGCCACCACCGCGGGATTCAACGTCGAGCACTACGAGCACGACTGACCATGACGACCGAGATCACCTCGCGGACCGTGGGCGGCTTCACGGTCCGCGGGGACGATTGCCCCCGCTGGGCTCTCGGCCCACTGATCCAGCTGCCGATCGACGAGCTGTTCATCTTTCTGCGCGCAGTCCTGGAATGCGAGCAGATCGAGTCCGTGCACTGGCGTGCCTTCACGCTGGAAAACCCCGAGCCCGACGGTAGCTACCGCTACCACATCGAGGACCCCGACTTCCGGCTCACCGGGCACGAGGAACCCCTCACCTTCGGCGAACTGAAACAGATGTGGGGGCACGAGCCCAACAACACCACCTGGCAGCTGGTGAAGCTGTTCGCCAACGAACTCGTCGACGGCGAATACGCCGTGGCCATGCTGTCCAACCTCGGCGTCAACGTCGAAGTCAGCGCCACCCTGGACGAAATCCTCGTCGAACCAACCGACCCCGATTACTGAAAAGGACTGCACCATCATGTTTCCCGTCGCGCTGACTGGAGCCAATGCTCCCACCCTGATGTGGGCCCACGAGCACGAGATCGAGCCACAGGCCGCCGCTCAGCTGCGCAACATCGCCGCGCTGCCCTGGGTCCACGGAGTGCGCGTCATGCCAGACGTCCACCTGGGCAAAGGCGCCACCGTCGGCTCGGTCATCGCCATGCCCGACGCCGTCTCGCCCGCAGCGGTCGGCGTCGACATCGGCTGCGGCATGGAAGCGGTGCGCACCGACCTCACCGCCGCGGACCTTCCCGATGACCTGCGCTCGCTACGCAGCCGCATCGAGGCCGCGGTGCCGGTCGGATTCCACTCCCACGAGGACGCGGTCAACATCCGACGTCTCCGGCAACACGGATGGCGTCTGGCATCCACTGCACTGTGGCGCCAGTTCTGGGACAAGTTCAGCGACCTGCACCCCGGCGTGCAGGCCCTCGAGTCTCGCGCGCGCAAGCAGATCGGCTCACTCGGATCCGGCAACCACTTCATCGAAGTCTGCCTCGACCAAGACGACGCGGTCTGGGTGCTGCTGCACTCCGGCTCCCGCAACATCGGCAAGGAGCTGGCCGAGCGGCACACCAAGATCGCCCGCGACCTGGCCCACAACCAGGACCTGCCAGACCGCGACCTAGCCGTATTCCTCGCAGATACACCGGAAATGGCGGCCTACCGCCACGACCTGACCTGGGCACAGGAGTACGCCGCCCGCAACCGCGCGGTCATGCTCGCCCTGGTATCCCAGGCAGTCCGGGACGAGTTCGGCGAGCGAACGATCGGCTTCGACGACCCCATCAGCTGCCACCACAACTACGTCTCCGAGGAAGAGATCGACGGCGTGCCGATGCTCGTCACCCGCAAGGGCGCCGTCCGCGCCGGCGAAGGCGACCTCGCCCTGATTCCCGGCTCGATGGGCACTCGGTCCTACGTAGTGCGCGGCAAGGGCAATCCCGCGTCGTTCCAGTCCGCCTCTCACGGTGCCGGCCGACGGATGTCCCGCTCGGCCGCCAAGCGCCAATTCACAGTGGAGGACCTGATCGCCCAGACCGAAGGAGTCGAGTCACGCAAGGATGCCGGCGTCGTCGACGAGATCCCCGCTGCGTACAAGGACATCGACCAAGTCATCGCCGCCCAGGCCGACCTGATCGAGGTACAGCACACGCTGCGCCAGGTCCTGTGCGTGAAGGGCTGACCGCGGTGAACCTCCTACTCGAAGGCGTCGTCGGGTCGCGGGCCTTCGGGCTCGCTGGACCTGACTCCGACACCGACTACGCCGGGATCTACGTCGCTCCGACAGAGATCTTCCACGGCTTCTACCCACCGACCCGCGCCGAGCTGACCGTGAAAGGCCGCAACGGCGACGACGCGACCTACCACGAGGTCGGCAAGGCGATGAGACTGCTGTTGTCGTGCAACCCGTCGGCGATGGACTTGCTGTGGCTCGACGAGCACCTGGTCCGGACGCCCTTCGGCGACGAGCTGATCGGCCTGCGTACCAATTTCCTGGGCGCCGAACGGATCAGAGACGCCTACCTCGGATACGCAACCAGCCAGTGGGGCAAGCTCGTTCGCCGCGGCCAATCACCCGGCAGTGCATCCGACCGCCGCAGGGAAAAGCACGCCCGCCACATCGCCCGACTGCTCGAGCAGGGATACGAGCTGTACCGAGACGGCCGCCTCACCGTCCAGGTCCGCGACTCCGAACGCCTGATGGAATTCGGCACCTCGGTGCGAGACGATCCCGACGCCGTGTCGCTCAAGTACCTGCTCGGCATGTTCGTCGACCTGTTCGACACCACCACCCCGGCCGTGCCCGCCGAGGCCGACCCGGCACCGATCCTGGATCTCCTGCATCGGATCCGTCGCGCCAACCTCGACGGAGTCGCCGCGTGAAGATCTTCTACACCTCTGACCTGCACATCGGACACGCCTGGGCCGCCGAGACCCGCGGCTACCCGAGCGTCGAGAGCCAGGACGCCGACCTGGCCCGCCGTTGGGATCGCACCGTCGGCCCGAAGGATCAGGTGTGGGTGCTCGGCGACATCTCCATCGGCGGCAAAAAGAACGAACTGGCCGCGTTGAACTGGCTGTCGGCGCGCAACGGGATCAAACACCTCATCGCTGGCAACCACGACGGCTGCCACTCGATGAGAAGCCGGGCTGCGAAGTGGCAGGCCGAGTACCTGCTGCACGCGTTCGATTCGGTGCAGCAGACCGCAGTCCACAAGATCGCAGGTCACCGAGTGTGGCTATCGCACTTCCCATTCCGCCACGACCCGGACGGTGACCATACCGAGGAGAACCGGTTCGAGGAGTGGAGGGTGCCTGATGTAGGCCAGTGGCTGCTCCACGGCCACACTCACTCCGAGACTCGTGTCCGCGGACGACAGCTGCACGTCGGAGTCGACGCCCACCACTTCACACCGGTCTCACAGACGTGGGTCGCTGAGCAACTTCTGCGAGAGTCGGAAGATGCCGCTGGATGCGGACAGAACGCCCAGCAGCTAGGCTGATCAGGCCCTCGCAAAGGGCGAGGATGTGCTCAGCCTCAGGCCGATACCCAAGCGCATGCTGGTCCGGCCCGTCCCCTTCGGGCCGGACCAGCGCCGACTCCTCTGAACGCCACGAATCAGCGGCGACAGCGGTTTGCAACCTCACCACTCGAACGCGACAACCACACCCGGGGGGGAACCGGCCAGATAGTGGTTAAGCCTGGGAATTATCGTAAGGTTGACGACGGCATCGATCGACGTGACCCGAGCTTATAGCCCGGCTTCAAGTTCCTCGACCACAACCGCAACCTGGTCACCGAGGGCACCCTGAACCGCCTCGACCACCTCCTGGTTCCCGGCGGAAACCATGTCAGAGGTAAGTCCACTCAGGGCATTTACGGCGGTTCCGAACATTCCTTGCGGCTCGCGAACCTCAACCCGTACGACGCCCTCTCGGGTAATGATAACCACCAGCCCATAGATCAACTCTTTAGAGCGATAAAGTGTCGCTGGAGCACCCTCCCTCAAATCAATCACCTGCCCTCCCTTTTTCTGATCTACCAGGTAGGCGATTGCGCCGACTGCCGCAGCGGTTCCGAGCACGATGAGCGTGACCGTCGTTACGGGCTCTATCCCACGCGCAGGCAAGACGGTCAGTTCGACAGAATGTTCCTTTGCCAGACTTCTAACCTCATCGAGGTCGTCCTGCTCAACGAGCAAGACCGCTTCTTCTTGATCCACCTCGGACACTTCTACTCCTATCTATTTTGGAAACAGATTGCACGGCCGCGCATCGCGCAGGTCAACCGCAGACGGGTGGGCCGCACCTACACCTTGACCCGATGGTCCCAGAGGACAAGCATCCTCTCTCCAGAGTCTGGATCTCTCACTAGCGTGGCCATTTTTTCCACGAATCTCCGTACGGCGGATAGATCGGGCACCGCAGCCTGTATCAAATCGAAAAAATCGCGAGCCTCCGGCTCTACTTCGTCGATTGCGATATGAGAACTAAGGAATGCATCGTAAGAGCAAGCAAATATCAACGCGCGAGCGCCTGATATCGCCCGGCTCTGTTCGAAAGTATGCCAGATGTATTGCAGCGCAAATTGTGCCAGAACCGGCCTCACGAGGTTCAATTCCTGCTCGAAAAATGACGCAACGGCTTCAAGCGGAATAAAAGTAAACCGATCACCGGTCTGAACCCCAAGGCTCGCCAAGTCCTGTAGGCTCGCCTGATCAGCAAACTCGAACAGCCGCTCTACCAGTTCCTTGTCGTACTTGCGCGGCGACATCTCATGCCAGGTATCAAATATTGCGAGCAGACCCTCACTGTGGGGCAACGATGCACTCCACCCATCAGGATGGTGCGACGCTATCGAAACTGCGCGCCGCCATGCAGGCTGCGGATGCGTGCGATAGGCACTCAATTGCTCGAATTTGTCCAAGCCTTCAGAATCCTCTGCCCAATGAAGGTATGAGTACCGGGCGAGTATCACAGTCTCCACGATCTCGAAGAACAGCATGTGACCGCAATATTTTCCATCTTCAACCGACTCATCGTATAGGCGTCCAACCAACGTAGAGGCCAGGAGATCCGCTTCTATTTCTATTGACATTGCGTCAATAGTTTCCGTTGGATCCCATTCGCCCAGATCGCCGTCGGGTTCCTTAATCTCGGTTTGAATGTCTGCCGAGGGGTCGAGGTGGCCCAGGAAAACGTGGGCAAGCTCATGAGCGATGACAAAGTTCATTGTCATCCTTGAGAGCCCCTCAGCAGTGCGCTGCTGCCAGTTATTGAGCGGTAGATCGCCTACCGTAATCGCACCTCCGACTGCAATCTCGCCCGCTAGCCGATCATAGTATCTCGTTCCTTCCTCAGGGCTTAGCCTCGCCCCGTCCGGCCCGCCGCCTCGATCAACCATCGCGGCGATAATATAGCTCAAAGCGATCGCTGCTCGATAGAGCCCCCAGTGAACACGGATGAGAAATCCGTTGGCAAATACGGCCGCGCTCGCGTTGACCGAGTCGTCCGGCCAGAGGCCGCAGTAAATGCGGCCGTCCGCTAGCAAGCGACGGGCATTCTCGAGTTCCTCACGATGCGCATCCGAAACATCAGGATTGCATACCGCCTTGTCTAACATTTTCGAGAGCGTGGCATTAGCATACGGATTAAATCGCGCTGCTGCCTCCAAGTGATGCGCGCTTGCGATATGCTCCATCGCCTTCCGGTACAAGTTCTCGGGTGACGTCTTCATTGCGATTCCCCCATCTGGCCATTACCAGTCCACGGCAATACCGTGCCCAAGCTGGGCAACTGGCCGAGGAGTCTCCGGCCGCGCTCACGCCCGGCCGGTCGGGCTGCCGACCCAGTAGCTGGCGACGCCCCGCGATAACACCAGTAGCTCTCGCGTCGCCGTACCCACCACTGACGCCCCAAGTGCCGTTTCGTGCTTGCACCACCGCTTGCATGCCGAGGCGGTTGGACGCGGCGGGCTCGCGGGCTGCGGCCCGGTCGAGGAAGGAGGTGAGACCGCCGCGTTCGACATGCGATCATTCTTCACGATCCATGCCAGCTACGCACGCTGTAAGGCAAAATAGGCGGAGGTTAAGCGCGGTAACGACTTTCGGTCAACGACTGCCTCAAGCCGCACGAACGAGGAGCAGCTTCGGTTGCAGGCCCGGTCGGCCCATCCCATAGGTCCACCGGCGTCAGCATCTCATGCCACCGCTCGCGTAGTAACTTCAATCCGCGGCACACCATCGCCATTCGCTCCCGAACGTCGGGATCGTCAGGGTCATAGCCCGCCTCGACCAACGCCGCGCGATCTTCGGGTTCCATGCCAGATTGGACGCGTCCAGTCCCGTGGGGGTTCCCGGCATTTCGGGCGACTTCTCGCAGCACGGGCAGGTCCGCCTGACCAGGGCCGAGTCGTCGACTACTCCGGTCGGAATTCCCGTGGAAAGCGGTCCGCCAGTTCAGGTGATCGGCTCAGAAGCAGGGCGATCGAGAATCGCGCGAGGTGGTTCGCACAGAGCACGGTCGGCCCGTCAGAGGTTGTATCGCCCGGCTGAACGAGCGCCACGTCGCCGGGTTCGTCGCACACGTCGCAGGTCATTTGGCCCATCCTGTACATCCTTCACTGTCGCGTCGCAGCACGTTGAGGCACCCGTCGACGCCATTGCGCCTCGGGGGTAGATTCGCACACATGTTCGACAACTGGCCCGTGGATTTCTCTCCTGCGCCGTGGCGCGTGGTAGATCCGCCTCGGCGGGTCCTGGTCGCGGCGAACGTTGCGATCCCGACGAAGCCGAAGTACTTCGGGGTCGACAAGTTGCCGATGCGGGTTCGGCTCGGCGGCTTGAGGTTGGGCGATCGTGTACCAGGCTGGCTGTATGCGTGGGTCCAGCTCAACGACGGCACCTGGATGGCACTCGTTGTATTCACGCTGGTGACCGGCAACGGCCATGGCCAGCTGGAGATGCGACAGTGGTGTCCCGCCCACGCCCTCATGCCCGCTGACGAAAGCCGCTGATTATCCTCCAGCGGTTTCTTGGCAGGTTTTCCCGACGAGGCGCCGGTCGGTATTCGCGTGCGTACGAAGGGCTGGTCGACCGGCGTCACAGTGGCAGTTCGGTCGCGCGCCTTCGCAGAGGCTGGTCACATCAGCGCCGGAGGAGGCACGCCTGACGACCCACTGCCGTCATCGTTGCGGCGTCGGGCGCTTGGGCGGCGGCCGATGCGAGCATGTGGCACCGGCCGGAGGTGAGTGGGTACTCGCCGCGTCGAGCGCAGTAGGCGATCGGCCGGTCTCCCCTGGGGCACGCCGAATCCCGCGGGTTCGCCCGCCCGAGGCACAGCTGGTGCCCAAGGCGGCGCGACGCGCGTTCGCGGGGTGCTGGGGTGACCGGCCGGGCGCAGTCAAGCGTTGGTAAGGACCGGTTCGGCGACCTCCTGATCGAGGACCTTGTTCGCGGCCACGATCGGCAGTTCCTGCGCGACGAGAGACGAACGAATCGGCATCTGGCGAACAACCGGGATCGCCGCAGGGGCGGGCACAGCGGTCTCCACCGGCGAAGTGTCAGCACGCTTCTCGGCGGCCGTGACGATCGCGGCAGTCGGCGCCTTGGAGTTGTTGATCAACATCACGGTGAGGTGGGTGCTCAGTAGGAGCCATAGGGGCGGAATGCCCGCAATGACCATGGCCACGATGGAGTCGAGGGTGAACACGCTGCCGGCGCCGAAGTAGGCGTGCACAACGTTGCCGGCCCCAGAGGTGAGCATCGACAGGATCATCAGCACCCATGCGTAGGCCGCGCTCATGCCGGACAGGCTGACCGTGCCCGCCGTGGACGCGAGCACCAAGCCTTCGAGGACAATAGGCAGCAGCCAAGCCTGCCAGGCCGGTACCCCGTGCGCACCGGCGAGGTCGGTCAGCGCCACCACGGACATCGCGAACGCGGCAAGGTTGACGACGACCGTCGAGGCCGTCGATACGTGCACCCATCGCGTCTTGGAGAGCGTGGAGCGGATAGCATTGAACATATGCCGGGGACTTCCCTTCCCTGGTGGTGAGCCCCCGCAGAAGCTTGACGGTGCCTGCGGGGGTTTCTTTTTCGGTTACGCGGCCAGACTGAGCGCGTTCGGGCCAGGCAGCCCGAGGTTCATCATTTCGTCGAGCTTGTTGAGCGCAGCGGATGCGATCTCGTGGTCGACATGGGTGTAGATGTCCGTGGTGCCGAGCGTGGCGTGGCCGACGATCTTCTGGATCGTCTGCGGGTGGACGCCTGCTTCGGTGAGCAGCGTGACGGTGGTGTGGCGGGTTTCGTGCACGACGAGGTCGCGAGGAAGCCCCGCCGCGATGACGGCGTTCTTGAACATCTGCCATCCGTGCCGAGGAGGGATCGGGCGGATCTCTTCGTGGCGCGGGTCGAAGAACACGAGGTTGTGGCGGTTTCCGCGGATCCCGCGAGTCTTGCGCGCCTGAACGGTGAGGAAGGCCGCGAGTTGGGGGGTTAGCGGGAGATGGCGGATCGACGCCGAGCTTTTCGGGCGGGACAGGAAGAGGGAGTCGACGAGGTGTAGGACCTCGTAGTCCGGCTGGAAGTTGAAGTATCCGTCCGGGCAGCGGAAGCCGCGGATCTTCCCGCACGGCCAGCCTTCCTCGGGGTGCTCGTCGCCGCAGCCGTGAAGCTTCTGGAAGCTCTGGAGCTGCCAGGTGACCTCGACCGTGCCGTTGGTGCCTTCGGCGTTGGTGGGCAGGTTGACGCGGTCCCAAGTGAGACCGAGAGCCTCGCCCATGCGGACGCCGGTGAAGAGGAGGACGGCGAGAACGACCGTGAAGTCGCTTTGGCTGTCGTAGGCGGTACGGAGCAGATTCATCGCCTGGGGCGCGGTCATTGCTCGCCCGGCTGGACGGGAGGGCCTTCGGGGGTGTAGCGATGTCGGCGACGGATCGGTCGATGCGTTCGCGCTTGAGGGCGTCCCGCAGGCTCGAGTGCATGACACGGTGCGCGAGGCGTGCGGTGGAGATGCCGTTGTAGCGGCCTTTGCTGCCCTCGCGGACTCGGATGACGATGGCGTCGTACATGTTGTCGAGGTCGTCGACGGTGAGGCGGCGCAGCTGGGTGTCGCCGATCAGTTCGACGATGTGGGTGTTGATCACCGATCGGTAGGACGAGAGGGTCTTGGGGGCCGAGCGTCGGGCGACGATCTCGGTGAGCCATGTCTGCATCCACTCCTCGACCGAGCCTCGTTCGCCGGATGGCGAGAGTCCGGCGAGTGCGCGGTTGTACATCACACGCAGCTTGTCGAGGGCCTCACTGTAGTCCGTGGAGGTGGCTTCGAGCCGGGGGCCGCCGGCGGGGTTCTTCTGCCGTGCTCTGTACACCTTCTTGGTCTTGTCGAAGGTGCAGCTCGGGGCACCGTTGGGGACGCGGCGGATCAGCTTGGTCACTGGGTCTCTCTGGGTGATGAGGGTTTTCCGGGGCCTTTTTCCGGATGAGTTATTGGGCAGTTATTGGCAACTACCCATATCCGACTACCCACAAATACTACCCACATCTATTTGCGCGCAACTGCGATCTACACCCTGCAACTACGGCCGCGACCTGGGGTTTTGCCGTGACTTATTTCTCTGAAATGCCTGGATAGGCCATTTACGCATGACTCTTAATCAGCGGGTTCGGGGTTCGAGTCCCTGATGGCGCACAACAACGAAGGCCCTGATCAGATCATCCCGATCAGGGCCTTCGTTCGTATCCGCCAGCTGGATACACCGAAACCCACTCGCCATCACAGCCGATGAGTCCGGCACCTGTTGCGGTGACTAGATGGTGCGCCGTTCGGTGATCGCCCACCGGAGCACTCCCAGCTACTGTGCAGCAGTCTCCGAATCCGACGCCGCGGCGCTCAGCGTCGCGACCACCTTCCACAATGTGCAATGCGTCACATCCGCGTACTGGACGTCTCGGACATCCCGTCCCAGTGGCGGCAAGGGTGCCCAGCAGGGTCAGGGCGTGCGCGCTGGGGGTGCCTGGTCCGGTCCGATAGACGATTCGCTCCTGGCCGGACGGGCCTGAGCCGACGGCCTTGGCGGACCGTCGAGAGTCGGCGCGCGGTCGACGAACTGTTCGCCCGGGATCCGGGCGAAGCCAATGACTGCCACGTCGACACCTGGAGTGGATCGCTGCCGAAGTCGAACGGCCTCCTCAGCCGTAGCGACCGGTCGTCCGCCCTCCTCGCTCCTCTGTGCGTCCGCCCGTGGCCTCGCACACCGACCGCCGCGAATGCGCGTTGCTCTACCCGAGGCAGCAACGACTCAGGTCGTTGCCGCCTCGGGCACTGCCCCAGGGCTATCGGCCGGAGCCGCTCATGAGGGATTTGAACGGCAGCGGTGGAATCCGAAGGTTGGCGTCGGGGACGCCGGTGCCCTCCGGGTCGAGCAGACCGCCCTTCTCGGCGTACGCGCTCTCACCGGGCGCGGCTTGCAGGGTCCTGACGTACTTCCACACGCCGTCGACCATGGCCGCGCCGCCGAGCGCGAGGGTGCCGATCAAGCCGCCGCCGGCTGCGAACGCCATGATCGCCGCCGGGGTGGTCGCCAGACAGCCCGGGCCGACCAACAGGCACGATCCGAGACCGATCACGGCGCCGACGAGTGCGCCCACCACGAATCCGCCGAGGGTGCCGACCAGCGTCGCCTTGGTCATGTTTCCGGCGAATTCGGTCAGCGCCAGCTGGTTCTCCAGCGGTGACGCGACCGGGCGCAAGCCGGTATCGGGGGTGAGGACGAGGGTGCGGCCGGCATCGGTGATCCGTTGCAGGATCGGATGTGGCACCCCGTCGAGTTCGAAGCTCAGTGGCAGACTGAGCACCAGCTGTCCCGACAGGTCGTGGGCGAGTACCGATCGCTGGTCCGCCGCGAGCGTGAAGGTCGCGTCGTCGAGGGTGGTGACGACCGAGCCGTCCACCACGCCGGCGCGGTAGTACGCAGGCGTGGTCGGGTCCGCGGCGGCCGGCGTGGCCGCCACGGTCATCGCGCCTGCCGCCATGAGCGCGGCGAATGCTGTTGTGCGAAGTTTCATTCCGGAGTCCTTCTGGTCGCCTCGGGTCAGTTCCCGGCTGCCGCCGGGGCGGGGACACCGGGCTTGCCCTGCAACTGCGGGGCGTACTTGCTCTCCCCGGGCTCGGCACGCAGCGTGGTCCAGTAGTCGAAGGCCGCCGCCGCCGCGGTGGGACCGCCCGCCAGGATCAGGCCGGCGAGCCCGCCCGCCGCGGCGACGAGGCTGACGATCGGCAGCACCGTCACCACACATCCGAGGCTGAGCACCAGACAGGACGCACCAGCCAGTGCGATGCCGACGCCGACACCGGCGACCGCGCCGATGGCGGTGCCGACCAGGCTGCCGATCGAGGTGCCCAGGCTGACGGCGTTGATGAGGTCGTTCATGGCCAGCTGGTTTTCCAGCGGCGAGGCAACGGGTTTCAACGCCGCACGGTCCAGGCCGGTGAGGTCGGGGACGAGTCGCAGGGTGTGCCCGTCGTCGGTGATCTGCTGCTGGATCGGCAGCCGCTGCCCGTCGAGGGTGAACGCCAGCGGCAGCGTGTCCAGGCTCTGCCCGGCGACATCGCGGATCGCGACGGCCTGCTTGTCGTCGGTGAGCGCGAAGACCCCGGCCTCGAGCGTGGTGACCACGGCGTCACCGATCAGATTCGCCCGGAAGGTGACCGCCGGTGGCGCGGGCTCGGGTGCGGCCGTGGCGGTCGCGGTGCTGGCGATGACGCTCGCCGCCAATACGGCGGCGGTCAGGGTCGCTCGGCGAATATTCATACTTTCGTTCCTCATCTACTGGTGTTCGGGAGTTGGGGCTTTTCGGTCGCTGCGCTCCACGGCTTCCGGCGCGGCAGTTGGGCTCGCGTGCATCTCTCCTCCGGATCGGGTGCGCTGGTCGCCCGACTCAGAGGGCCCGGCTGATCAGTGCGATTCCGCCCACAAGCGAAAGGCCCAGAACGACGACTCTCAGCCGCGCGGTCGGAATCCGCGGCGCGAGTACCATTCCCACGATCGTGCCGAGTGCCAGTGCGAGCAGTTCGAACGCGTCGGGAAAGACCATCCCGAGCACCAGCGAAGTCGCGATGTTCTGCACGATGAAGACACCGTGCAGGTTGGCGCGCACCGTCGCCGGTTCCCAGTCGGAATTGGCGGCATAGAGCCCGATCGGCGGCCCACCGACACCACCGATGACATTGAGAAACGCGCTGGCGCCACTGGTGGCGACGGCCCCTGAGGGCCGCCGCAGCCAGCTCCAGCGGATACCGCTGGCGAGTACACCGACGGCAACGACCACGCCCGCACCGGCGGTCATCGCCAGCACGTCGGTGTCGACCCCGCGCAAGGCCGCGGCGAGCAGCGGCGTGCACAGCAGCATCGGCGCCAGCAACCGGGTGACCTCGAGCGGCCGGATGTGGCGTCCATCGCGCAGCAGGGGTACGACGGAGGACAGTGCCGCCAGCATCACCGTGGCCGCGACGCCTTCGCGCGGGCCGAGATGCAGAATCAGTACGGGCGCCGCCACCAGGGAGAACCCCATGCCGGTCGCGGATTGTGCCACCGCGCCGAACAAGACGCCGACCAGCATGAGGACGTGCGTGGCGGACAGGGCCTGGCCGATCATCGCGCGCCCCGGTCGAGGACGCAGCGCCGCTGGAACACGATGGCCACGCTCATCAGTGCCGCAGGCAGCACGGTGAAACCGAGCAACAATGCCGTGTGCGCGGTGCTCGACTGAGCCACGGAGTGGCCGTCGGTGGACGCCACGAAACCACCGAGAGCCAGGATGATGGAGTAGAGATAGGGACCGAGGGCTGTACTGGACGCGTCGGTCGCGGTCCATACACCGGTGTAGGCCCCCGCCGCAGCGCCGCTGTGCGTCTGTGCGGCGGCCACCGCGTCCGGGACCATCGAGAACGCGAACAGTTGCAGCCCGGCGAAAGCGATTCCGAGCACCACGACCACGACGACCGTGGCGGGTACCCCGAGCGTCGTGCCGAACAGCAGGGTGAGCGAGCCGACAACGAAGATGCCCTGCGACAACAACAGTCCCCGCTGTTTGCCGATCCGTCGCGACAGCCGCATCCACGCGGGTCCGGCGAACAGCGCCGCCCCCAGGAATCCGCCCATGAGTATCGGCGTCAGTGTGCTGTCGTCGAAGACGTACTCGGAGTAGAACGGCACCGCCGCCAGAAACACGTGCGTGGTAGCCCCGGTGAAGAGATAGGACAGCACCAGCATTCGGAAGTTGCTGTCCTGCAACGCATTCCGAACGTCACCCACGGTGGACCGGTGGCCTTCACCGGGGACGCGGAAGCCACAGCCGGCGGTGAGTCTGCGAACTCCGGCCAGCGCGGCCAAGCCCGAGACGAACATCGCGCCGGACAGGAGCACCGCCATGCGGGAGTAGTCCGCACGGCCGCCCGCCGCCACCAATGCCGGGGCGGCTACGCCGGCGGCCAACAGGCCCGCTGTCAGCAGGAGCATCCGGAACATGAAGACGCGGGTGCGCTCGTGATAGCCGACCAGCAGGTCCGACGGGGTGGTCAGGTACGGCACCTGGAAGGAGGCGAACAGCAGGTTCCCCAGCACGAGCCAGCCACCCACCCACAGTGCGGCGACCGGACCGGAGAAGGCCGTGGGCACCGAGAACATGGCCGCCATGGCGATCGCCAGTAACAGTCCCCAGCGCATCATGCCGCGGCGGTGACCGGCCTTGCGCGCCTGCCGGTCCGACAGCGACCCGAAAAGCGGATGGATCAGCACGTCGACGATCTTCGGCAACAGCAGGGTGAGCCCGGCGAGCAGCGGCGAGACACCGAGGGTGTTGGTGAGGAAGTAGAGCAGGAGCAGGCCAGGGACCGTGATCCACACTCCCATGCCGGCCGAGCCGGTCGAATAGGTCAGCAGGTCAGCGGTTTTCGCTTGGACCGAGTCGTCCGGCCGAAGGGCCGTCTCGCCCGTTCCCGGCCCGCGCACAGTACTCATCCGGCGGTGTGCCGCCGGATGACACCGGTGGCGAGTTCGGCGTCGCCGAACGCGCCGGACCGCGCGCGGCGAGCCAGTGTCCGGGCGACGATGCGATCGGTCACCCAGGGCAGGTGGCGGGCCAGGAAGAATTCGACGGCTCCCTTGCGGGTCGTCGGCATATCACGGCGCAATCGACCCAGCGATGCGCGCAGGACCGTGTCGATGACTCCTTCGAGCGGCTCGTAGCTGCTCATCCCTTCGAGCGAAAGCCCGGCGGCGGCGGTCGCGTCATGGATCGGGCTGCGCACCGCGGACGGGTACACACAGGTCACGCCGACGTGGGTGCCGATTTCCATGCGCAGCGCGTCCGCGTACGCCACGAGGGCACGCTTCGACGCACCGTACGCGGCGGCCAAGGGCAGCTGTAGCACCGCCATTCGCGAACAGACCATGACGACCCGCCCACGCGAGCGAACCAGTGCGTCGACGCACCCGGCGGTCACCCGCCAGGCACCGAGCAGATTGATATCGAACTGGCTGCGAACCTCGGCCCCCGGCCCGTACTCCGCGGGCGCGGGTCCGCCGACTCCCGCGTTGTTGATCAGCAGGTCGAGGCCGCCGAGCGTGGTGATGGCGGTGGCCACCGCCGCCGCGACGCTCGCGTCGTCGGTGAGGTCGCAGGGCAGGACCTCGACCGGGTCGTCCGGTCGGGGAGCCACGTCGAGGCCGATGACATGGGCGCCGAGTTCGGCAAGCCGTGCGCTCATCGCCCGGCCGAAGGTTCCCGAAGCGCCGGTGATGAGCACACGCAGGCCGCGCGCGTCACGCGGACCGTGCACCGCAGCGGCGCGAAGGGGATATCGAATGCTCATGCGGAGGCCTCCTCATGCCGGGCGGGAGCGAATTTCACAGCTGGTCCCCGGGCGGCGCGGACCTGCCCGGCCCGGATTTCCCGCGGCAGACCGCTGACATAGTGGTCGAAGTCGATTCGCATGTGCGGCCGCCGATTCCAGCCCCAGCGCTCGGCCGCGGCGTGCAGGTCGGCGGCCACGACGCGGCGCTGCGCGGCCGGGGTGGGCAGGGCGTAGGTCCCGGACAGGTACGCGGCGGCGAGTGCGGCCTGGGCTTCTACCACCGGGAGCGCCGCACCCGTCGACTGCATGAGGCCGACGAACGCCAGACTCGGGTCTTCGAGGTGGAAGACGCGCTTGTACAGCGGTAGCTGATCGGCGTCATCGGCGATCCAGCGGGTCGACAGAAACGGGATGTTCACGCGATAGCCGGTGGCCCACACGATCACATCGACCAGTTCGGAGGTGCCGTCGGTGAAGGCGATCCGCTCGCCGTCGAGCCGTTCGATGCCCGGCCGGGCGACCACCTCACCATGGGTGAGCCGATGCAGAATCGTGTCACTGATCGTTGGGTGATTCTGCATCAGCCCACCCGCGGGCTTCGGCAGGCCGTACTTCTGTGGAGCGCCGACGGCGAGCCGCAGCATGGCCTCCGCGACCCGCTGTCGCATCCGCCAAGGCAGTGCGGCGATGATCCCGGCGGTCTGGTCGGACGGTCTGCCGAACAGATATTTGGGCACGATGTGAACGCCGTGCCTGGCCGACAGCAGCACCGGTTCGCGTGCCACGTACGACGCGTCGACAGCGATGTCCATCGCGGAGTTGCCCATGCCGACGACGAGCACTCGCCGATCTCGGAACACCTCGGCAGTGCGGTATTCGTGCGCGTGCAGTTGCGCGCCGGTGAATGTCCCTGGATACCCGGGTTCGGGCCAGCGGGGTTCCCAGTTGTGGCCGTTGGCCACCACGACGGCGTCGAATTCCGCTGATTCACCGGTTTCCGCGGTGACGACCCATGGCTGCCCTGGCTCGGCCTTGTCGACGGTGGCGACCGCGGTGCCGAAACGGATGCGCTCGGTCACACCGAAGGTGCGCGCGTAGTCGGCGAGGTAGCCGGCGACGAGGTCGGCCGATGGATAGTCCGGCCACGCGGCGGGCATGGGGAAGTCGGCGAATTGCGTGCGGGCTCTGCTGGTGTTCAGGTGCAGCGACGCGTAGGCCGGGGAAAGTCCACTGCTATTGTCCCTGGCCCACAGACCTCCGGGCCGGTCACCTCTTTCGTAGGTAACGACCTCCAGACCGGCGTCGAGCAGGGCCTTGGTCGTGGCGAGACCGGCTGCGCCGGCGCCGATCACCGCGACGCGGCTGGTCGAACTCATGGATGTCTCCTCGAAACGGTGGATCGTGTGTTCAGTGGGAACGCGGCGCTCGTATGGGCGTGGTCGCTCGCAGTCCGCGGGTCATGATTCGGGCGTAGCCGCGCGGCGAGATCCGATTCGCCCACCAGGCGAGCTTCGCGGTGCGCCCCGGCAGGACGAGGTCCTGCCCGTCGGCCACGGCCCGCACGACCAGGCGCGCCACGTCCTCGGGGGTGATCTCGGGTCCGGTGGTGGAGCGTTGGACGCCTGCGGCGCGCCCCACCTCGCTCATCCCGCCGACGACGAATGTCGGATGCACCATCGTGACCGAAATCCCCTGCGGCGCAAGCTCTTCCCGCAAGACAGTGAACAGTCCGGTGACGGCGTGCTTGGCGCCCACGTAGGCCGGGCGACCGAGAACCGGCGCGAAGCCCGCGACCGAACTCAGCACGACGATTCGCCCCGCGGTCGCGGCCAACCCGGCGAGAGCGGCCCGGGTACACAGCAGGGCACCCATGTAGTTGACCTCCATCACGCGCCGATAGGTCGCCGCGTCGTGGTCCATCAGGCTGCCGATCGCCGAGATTCCCGCATTGTTGACGAGCACATCGATTCGGCCGTGCTCGGACATCACACGGTCGAAGGCGGCCCGAACCTGGTCCTCGTCGGTGATGTCGCAACCGAGGAGCCGCGGATCGTCGGACGTGCAGGCACCGGGCAGATCGAGACCCGTGACGGCATAGCCTGCGGAGGCGAATTGCCGCATCATTGCCCGGCCGATGCCGCCGGCAGCGCCGGTGATCACGGCAACCTGTCTCATCGAATGTCCTGTCGTCGCGATTCACGGCGCGGACCGAGCGTCTGATTGCGCCGGTTCACCCTCACCGTTGTAATTCCACCCAAACATAAGGGCGACTATCGGCCCTGAATATGGCCCACGCCACCCTATTACCCCTACTTGTTGTGGCGCGCCACAATTTTGTGCAGTATCGACCGATGCATACCCGAGCTGACTGGACAGCCATGACCGACCTCATCGAGCAGGTCGTCGGCGAGGACGATCTGTTGTCGTCCGTAGTTGCCGGAGTGCGCGCGACGGTCCGGGAGGTCGCGCCGCTCACCCGCACCGATATCGCCGGACATACCCGCGCGCTGCTCCTCGCGGCGACCCGGGCGCTGACTGATCGGCGCGGACCCGTGGAAGCGGAGCTGTCCTTCGTCGAGGAGCTCGCGGTCACCCGGGCCGGGCAAGGTGTCCCCATCGAAGCCGTGCTGCGCGCCATCCACGTCGCCGAGCGAGCGATCTGGTCACGTGCGCGGGAGCTGGCCGCGGCCGAGGGAATCGAGACCGGCCTCCTCCTGGATGCGCGGGAGCTCTACGACGATTGGGCCGAGGTTGTACGGTGCAGGCTGATCACCGCGCACCGCACCGCGCAGGTCGGACAACGGGGCAGGACCGGCGACCGGAATGCGGTGATTCTGCGGCGGCTACTCGCGGGTGGCTCGGTGGCCGCACTGGCTGCGGCCGAGGCCGGTTTGCGAGTCGGGGCCGGGCTCTGGGTACTGGTTGCCCGCGTCGGCGACTCCGTCGCGACGGCGGGCCTCGAGCGCTCGGTGCGCCACGATCGCGGCCAGGCATTGTTCGCGATCGTGGATGATCTTCTGATCGGCGTGCTCGACCACGCTCCTTCCAACCGGGTGGAAGCACCGCTCGCGGTCGGCGCGGCCGGTCCCGCCGAACCCGAGGACCTGGCCGGCGTCAGGGTGCTCGCGACCGCCGCATTGACCGCGGCCGAGACGATAGGCAAGGTCGGTGTGATCCATATCGCCGAGGTCGCGGTGCCGGCGGCGCTCGCCGACCGAGCTGACCTGGCTACGGCACTCCTCGACTGTCACGCGGCGGCGATGAACTCGCTCGGTCCGAACGCGGAACAGGTCGTGGTCGGGGTGTGCGCCTGGCTGGAAGGCGATCGGGACACCGCATCGGCTGCCGAGACGCTGTTCGTTCACCCCAATACCGTCCGCAACCGGGTCCAGCGCTTCACCGACGCCACCGGGATCGACCCATCCACCACGTTCGGCGCGATGACGGCGTGGTGGCTGTGCCATGCCTGGCTGGCCCTGACGGGCGCGGCGATGCCTCACCGGAGATGAGGTTCACCGCTTCACCGCCGCCGAGCGCACTGGACTCGCTGCCGGGATGAGGGTCGTTCCGCATTCGATTCCGTGTCCGCCAACAGTCACGATGCCGTTATCGAACCACCATGGACAAGACCGGCTCCAGTCACTCTGGTTCCGATCCGGACAGGCTGGAGCTGCGCAAACGCTGACGAAACCCGATTTGTGCAAAATTTTTCTGTGACGCGCGGCACATCTTTCGGAGCAGCAAACCCCCTGCGTAGATAACGATTCTGCAACTGCGCGAAGAACCGACCAAGATCGGCAGCGTTTGCCGTTCAGATTCCGTTCATTTTCTGTTAACCCGTCGTGACCATTCTGCAATCAGGTCACAAACAGACCTGCGGTTTGGTTAGCCCCGAGGTATCCAACTTCCGGAGCGAAGAACCGAAGAGCGCGTGGTCTCCCCGCAGCCAGCTGTGGAGCACCGTGCGACGCGCGGACCGTCATCGAGCGGCCGACCACTGACAGCGTCGCACATTCCCATACAGACAGAAACAACACATCGCCTGACCGGCGTGCGCCGCTGCGTGCGCTGCGCGATCCACCGCGCCCTCCGCTGGGGCCCGCGGTCGCCAGACAGAGATGAAGGAACAGAACAGCCATGCTCAACAAAGACAAGCTCAGCACCGTTATCGGCCGTCGTTCGCGCCGTGAGGCGTTCACCGTGGCGGTCGCCGCGGTCGGTCTGGTCGCCGTAGCCGCGTCCTCCGCCGTCTCGTTCGCCGACGACAGCGTTCCCGAGCGTGCAGCCATGGTCGTCGAGCAGGCGGAGAGCATCCCCGCCGTCGGCGCCGCCCCCGCCGTCGAGGCGATCCCCGCTCCGGCCCCCGCGCCGCAGGCCGCTCCGGCCCCCGCGCCCGCTCCCGAGGCCGCTCCGGCCCCGATGCCCGAGCCCGCCGCCCCCGTGTACCCGGACAACCTGGACGGCTGGATCCGCCAGGCCCTCGACATCATGGCCGCCAAGGGTATCCCCGGCACCTACGAGGGCATCCACCGCAACATCATGCGCGAGTCGACCGGTAACCCCCAGGCGATCAACCTGTGGGACTCCAACGCCGCGATGGGCATCCCCTCCAAGGGCCTGCTCCAGGTGATCGACCCGACCTTCGCCGCGTACCACGTCGAGGGCACCCCCTTCGACGTCTGGAACCCGGTCTCCAACATCGTGGCGGCCTGCAACTACGCGGCGCACCGCTACGGCTCGATGGACAACGTCAACAGCGCCTACTGAGCCACCTGACGGGTGAACGCCCGCGCCCCGGTCATCGCCGACCGGAGCGCGGGCGTTCGTCGTAGAATCGCCCCGTGCCAGACAGCGCCGATCAGGCACCCGATCACGCGCATTCCGACGCGGCCACCGCCAGCCGCGTCGCCAAGGCCCGCCGGCTGGCCGGCTATCTCTGGGACCGAGACATCCGCGGGACCGAACTGCTCGCCCTGCCCGCGGCCACCCTGCGCAAACTGGCCAGGGCCGCCGACACCAATCCACCGAGCACCGGCGAGACCTGGCAGGTGGTCGCCGACCTGCTCGACCAGAAGGACGCCTGGGCGGCCCGCAATCCCGGGCACGCCGCCGCCGTGCGCACCCACGCCGACGAGAAGCTGCTGTGGGTGAAGCCGCCCGTCACGCCGTGGACCGCCGGATCCTGAGCGGCACCGTCAGGAAACGACCAGACCGATCGCGAGCGCGAGCATGATCACCGCGATCAGCGAATCGAGGACCCGCCACGCGGTCGGCCGCGCGAACAGCGGCCCGAGGCGGCGCGCGCCGTATCCCAGCGCCAGGAACCAGACGATGCTGGCCAGCATCGCGCCCGCGGCCAGGAACCAGCGATCCGGGCTCGCGTAGGTACTCGCGAAGGAACCCAGCAGCACCACGGTGTCCAGGTATACGTGCGGGTTGAGCCAGGTCAGGGCCAGGCAGGTGAGGACGGAGGCGCCGACGGCCACCGAGGCGCCCGCCGCTTCGGCGATCAGCGCCGACGAACTCAGCGCGCGCCGCGCCGCCAGCACGGCGTAGCCGAACAGGAACGCCGCGCCCGCGTACCTGGCGACGGTCAGCACCGCGGGCACGGCCTCGACGACGGTCCCGAAGCCCGCGACCCCGGCCGCGATCAAGACGATGTCGGAGACGGCGCAGACGGCGATCACCGGCAGCACGTGTTGCCCACGCACGCCCTGGCGCAGCACGAACGCGTTCTGCGCGCCGATCGCCACGATGAGCGAGAGCCCGAAGCCCAATCCGGAGAGGGCGGCCAGTGCCGCGGAAGAAGCCGTCACGTCTGTCGACGTTAGGAGCGCATCAATTTTCAGGCCAGCTGATGATTCTTCACCAGCATTAGAATTTCTAACATGGATCTCCAGCTGGACCAGTTGCGCGCGCTCGACGCGGTGCTCACCGAGGGCACCTTCGAGGCGGCGGCGCGGCGGTTGACCGTCACCCCGTCGGCGATCAGCCAGCGGATCAAGGCGCTCGAGGAGGCGGCCGGCCGCATCCTGGTGCAGCGCTCGAAACCGGTGCGCGCCACCGAATCCGGGCTCGCGGTCCTGCGGCTGGCCCGGCAGGTGGAACTGCTCGCCGGTGACACCGCCCGCGAACTCGGCGACGTCGACCGGCCCGCCGGGCGGCCCGCGCGCATCCCGATCGCCGTCAACGCCGACTCGCTGGAGACCTGGGTGATGCCCGCCCTGGCCGGGGTGGGCAGCGGGATCTGCTTCGAATTGCACCGCGAGGACGAGGAACACACCACACGGCTGCTGCGCGACGGCACCGTGATGGCGGCGATCACCGCGACCGCCACACCCGTCCAGGGCTGCAAGGTCCTCCCGCTCGGCGCCATGCGCTATCAGTCGCTCGCGACGCCGGATTTCGTGGCGTACTGGTTTCCCGACGGCGCGCGACCCGGTTCGTACGCGACCGTGCCGATGATCCAGTTCGACCGCAAGGACGATCTGCAGTTCCGGCACGTCGGCCGCCAGTCGAATCTGCCGATCGACCCGCCGATGCATTTCGTGCCGTCGTCGAACGCCTTCGGCGACGCGGTGCGCCTCGGCATGGGCTGGGGCATGCTGCCCGACCTGCAAACCGAAAAAGACAGGGCCGCGGGCACACTCGTCAACATCAATGGACGCGCCCATATCGATGTCCCGCTGTACTGGCAGCAGTGGAAGCTCGACTCCCCCGCACTGAGCGAGACCGCGGCGGCCATCGTGGCGGCCGCCGCGGACAAGCTGATCCAGCCGCAGCGCTGATCGCCGGGCCTCAGGTGGCGGTTGTCAGACCTTCTTCACCACACTGGACTTCAGCTGCATCGGGCCGATTCCGTCCACCTTGCAGTCGATGTCGTGATCGCCGACGCCCTGCACCAGACGGATATTGCGCACCTTGGTGCCCGCCTTGATGCCGGTCGGGCTGCCCTTGACCTTGAGTGTCTTGACCACGGTCACGGTGTCGCCGTCGGCGAGCACATTGCCGACGGCGTCGCGGATCACGTCGTCACCGGCGTCTTCGGCGCCGCCGGGTGACCACTCGTTGGCGCACTCCGGGCACACCAGCAGGGCGCCGAGCTCGTAGGTGTATTCACAGGAACAGGCCGGACAGGCCGGCAGCGAGTCGCTCATGGGAAGTCCTTCGGGGTGGGTGATCAAGCGGCGGAGAGGAATTCGACGAGGACGCGGTTGACCTCGTCGGGCTGTTCGAGGTAGCCGTAGTGCCCGCAGCGCTCGATCTCGGCGTAGCGGGCGCCCGGGATCGCCTCGGCGACCTCGCGGCAGAACCGGGCGGGCACCATCTGGTCGTCGGCGAATCCGACGACCAGACTGGGCACGGTGATGCCGCGATAGGCCGCGCGCCGATCCTCGGAGCGGTCCATCCCCAGCTGGGCACGGGTGCCGGGAGTGCCCTTGCCCGAGGTGAATTCGAAGATGTCGAGCCACTCCTGCGCCTTGGCCGGGTCGGCCAGGGTGTGCGGGGACAGGTTCAGCATCGCCTTGACCGCGGCCGCGTACTCCGGGGGCAGCTGAATACCCTTGTCGAACAACGCCTGCTCACCGCGATTGAGCGTGCTCGACACCGGGTGCGCCCGCGCGGTGGCCGCGAACATGACGGCTTTGCCCAGCAGTTCGGGACGGGCCAGCGCCAGCTCGGCCACCACCCGCGACCCCATCGACGTCCCGACCACGTGCGCGGGCGCGCCCAGCTGCTCGATCAGCGCGGCCGTGTCGCCGACCAGGTCGGCCATGGTGATCCCCGCCGCCGACTCCGACGACGGCGCGATCCCCCGATTGTCGACCGTGACGACCCGGAAGCCCGCCTTGACCAAGGCGGGCACCTGGTACGTACGCCAGACCCGGCCGGGGCTACCGCTGCCCATCACGAGCAGGACCAGTGGTCCGGACCCGGTGACGTCGTAGTTGAGCTGGATGCCGTTGAGCGTGACGAGGGGCATATCTCTCCTGTTAGCCTGTTTGCTAAAGTTAGAAAACACCATACCGCCACAGCAGGACGGGGTTGACCACGGTGCCAGGACTGAGCAGACCGCTTTACCAAATGAAGGCCGACTTCTTCAAAACCCTCGGCCATCCGGTCCGTATCCGGGTATTGGAGCTGCTCAGCGAGCGCGAATACGCGGTCTCGGAGATGCTGCTCGAGGTCGGCGTGGAGGCAGCGAACCTGTCTCAGCAGCTGGCCATCCTGCGCCGGGCGGGCTTGGTGACCGCGCGACGCGAGGGTCTCTCGGTGACCTACGAACTCACCTCGCCGCGCGTGAAGGAGCTGCTGATCGTGGCTCGCGCGATCCTGACCGGCGTCGTCGCCGGGCAGGCGGAACTCCTCGAGAACCCCGAGTCCACCCTGGCCTGAACCTTTCCGCCCACCGCTCGACCCCTACACTCTGATTGCATACTTTCTAAACTAGACACCTAGCAAGTTGACAAGGAGAACATCCGTGACCGCGAGTTCCGCGCCGACGACGGTTCCGACCGACCATCCGGCCATCCTGTCCTGGGTCGACGAGATCGCCGCGCTGACCACGCCCGACCGCATCGTCTGGTGCGACGGGTCCCGGACCGAGTGGGATCAGCTGACCGGAGAACTCGTCGAGAAGGGCACCTTCGTCCGGCTCACCGGCAAGCCCAACTCGTTCTGGTGCGTCTCCGACCCCGACGACGTCGCCCGCGTCGAGGACCGGACCTTCATCTGCTCCGCCGACGCCGCCGACGCGGGCCCGACCAACAACTGGGTCGATCCGATCGACATGCGCACCGTCATGACCGAGCACTACCGCGGCGCGATGACGGGCCGCACGATGTACGTGATCGCCTTCTGCATGGGCCCGCTCGACGCCGCCGAACCGAAGTTCGGCGTGCAGATCACCGACTCGCCGTATGTCGCGGTGTCGATGCAGGTCATGACCCGCTCGGGCACCCCGGTCTGGGAAAAGCTCACCGGCGATACCGAATTCGTGCGATGCCTGCATTCGGTCGGCGCACCGCTGGGTGTGGGCCAGGCCGACGTGCCGTGGCCGTGCGACAACACCAAATACATCGCGCACTTCCCCGAATCGCGCACCATCTGGAGCTACGGATCCGGCTACGGCGGCAACGCACTGCTGGGCAAGAAGTGCTTCGCGCTGCGGATCGCCTCGGTCATCGGACGTGACGAGGGCTGGCTGGCCGAGCACATGCTCATCCTCAAGCTCACCTCGCCGCAGGGCCGGACACACTATGTCGCCGCGGCGTTCCCGTCCTCGTGCGGCAAGACCAATCTGGCGATGCTGGAACCCGCGCTGCCCGGCTGGCAGGCCGAGACCATCGGCGACGACATCGCCTGGATGCGCTTCGGCGCCGACGGCCGACTGTACGCGGTGAACCCGGAGGCCGGGTTCTTCGGCGTCGCGCCCGGCACCGGCGCACGCACCAACCCCAACGCGATCGCCACCATCGACCGCGGCAACTCCATCTTCACCAACACCGCGCTCACCGATCAGGGCGACGTGTGGTGGGAGGGGCTGACGAAGCAGCCGCCCGCCCACCTCACCGACTGGCGCGGCAACGACTGGACACCCGAATCCGGAACCCCCGCCGCGCACCCGAATTCGCGCTACTGCACGCCGATCGAACAGTGCCCTTCGGTCGCGCCGGAGTGGAACGATCCCACCGGAGTGCCGATCTCGGCGATCTTCTTCGGCGGCCGCCGCGCGAGCACGGTCCCCCTGGTGGCGGAAACCTTCGACTGGGCGCACGGTGTGTTCACCGCCTCGGTGCTGTCCTCGGAGACCACCGCCGCGGCGACCGGCGCGGTCGGTGTCGTGCGCCGCGATCCGATGGCGATGCTGCCGTTCCTCGGTTACCACGTGGGTGACTACTTCGCGCACTGGCTGCGGCTAGGCGCACAGGCCGATCCGGCGAAGTTGCCGAAGATCTTCCAGGTCAACTGGTTCCGGCGCGATGCCGACGGCACATTCCTGTGGCCCGGCTTCGGCGACAACGTGCGCGTGCTGAAGTGGGCGCTGGAACGCCTCGACGGCACCGCCGACGCCGAGTGGACGCCGATCGGCTACGTTCCCACCGCCGACGCGCTGGACCTGTCCGGCCTCGACGACGCCGACCGCGCGCTGGTCGAGCGTGCACTGGCCGTCGACACCGCGGAGTGGGTGACCGAAACCCGTTCCATCGACGAGTGGTTCGCGGGCATCGGCGGCAACCGGCTACCGGATGCGCTGCGCGAGCAGCTCGCCGCGCTGAAGTTACGGTTGGTGAGCAACCGATGACCATGCGGGCACTGCTGCCGACCTGGTCGGAGTGGAAGCCCGCCTTCCGGGCGCCGGGCACGGATCTGATGGCGGGGCTGATCGTGGCGCTGGTGGCTCTGCCGCTGGCGCTGGGATTCGGCATCAGTTCCGGGCTCGGTGCCGCCGCCGGTCTCGCGACGGCGATCGTGGCCGGCGTCCTGGCCGCGGTGTTCGGCGGCTCGCGCTTCCAGGTGTCGGGGCCGACCGGCGCGATGACCGTCGTGCTGGTGCCGATCGTGCACGAGCACGGCGCGTCCGGGGTACTGACCGTCGGCCTGATGGCGGGCGTGCTGCTGGTGGCGCTGGCCTTCGCCGGTGTCGGCCGGGCGGTGCGGTTCATGCCCGCTCCGGTGATCGAGGGGTTTACCGCGGGCATCGCGGTCGTGATCGCGCTGCAGCAGGTTCCGGGCGCGCTGGGGGTGTCCGGAGCCGAGGGCGAGAAGGTCTGGCAGTCGGCCTTCGATGCCGTGCGCCGCTTCGTCGAGCATCCGGACGCGACCGCGCCGGTGACGGCACTGCTCGTCGCCGCGGTGATCCTGATCGGTGGCCGGTACCTGCCGAAGCTGCCGTTCGCGCTCGTCGCCGTCGTGGCGGCGACGATCGTCGCGAGCGTGTTCGAGCTCGACCTCACCCGGATCGGGGCGATCCCGGCCGGGCTGCCCGCACCGTCCCTCGACTTCGTCGAGTGGGGCGCGATGTCCGGCTTGCTGCTGCCCGCACTGGCGGTGGCCGCGCTCGCCGCCCTCGAATCGCTGCTGTCGGCCACCGCGGCCGACGCCATGGCGGTGGGCACCCGGCACAATCCCGATCGCGAACTGTTCGGGCAGGGCCTGGCCAATATCGCCGCGCCACTGTTCGGCGGCGTGCCCGCGACCGGTGCCATCGCCCGGACCGCGGTCAATGTGCGCTCGGGTGCGCGAACACGGATGGCCGCTCTCTTCCACGCGGTGGTGCTGGCCGCGATCGTCTATTTGGCGTCCGGGCCGGTCGCCGACATCCCGATCGCGGCGCTGGCCGGTGTCCTGCTGGCGACCACGGTGCGGATGGTGGAAGCGGCCTCACTGGCCGCGATCGCCCGCGCGTCCCGGGGCGATGCGATCGTCATGGCGCTCACCTTCGTCGTGACGGTGGCGTTCGACCTGGTCACCGCGGTGGTGATCGGTATCGGTATCGCGCTGGTGCTCGCGGTACGCGCGGTCGCGCGCGAGGCGAGCATGCAGCAGGTGCCGCTCGACGAATCCGATCACCTCGGCGAGGAACACGACCTGCTGCGCGACCACATAGTCGCCTACCGCATCGATGGCCCGCTGTTCTTCGCCGCCGCGCATCGCTTCCTGCTGGAGCTGTCCGAGGTCGCCGATGTGAAGGTGGTGATCCTGCGGATGTCGCGCGTCACCGCTCTCGACACCACCGGCGCGCTGGTGCTCGCCGACGCCGTCACCAAACTCCAGCACCGCCACATCACCGTCCTCATGTCCGGCCTGCGCGAAGACCACCGCGCCCGCCTGGCCGCCATGGGCGCCCTGCCCACCGGCGGCGACGACGCCGTCTTCCCCGATACCGGCGCCGCCATCACCTACGCCCGCCGTTTCCTGCCCACCCACCGACCCCAGTGAGCGCGAGCGGCATCCGGCCGCCGCCCTGTCACTCGGTGCCGTGGTGAGCCCGCGGTATGCACCGTGCCGGACAGCTGGGGCACTTCGCCCACCGCGTGCCTGTGACGTTCACCGGCACACCGGTCGGCAGCGCGGCTGAGGTCTACCGGCCGACGCGGCTGAGATCCACCGGCCGACGCAGCCGAGGTCTGCCGCCCGACGCAGCCGAGGTCTGCCGCCCGACGCGGCCAAGGTCTGCCAGCCGCCGCGGCCAACGTCCACCCGCCAGCGCGGCCGAGGTCCACCCGCTGACGCGGCCGAGGTCTGCCAACGCGGCCGAGGCCCGCTGCCCAGCGTCGTGACGGTGGACGTGCGCCCGATGGTGATCTGCTCGTCCAGCGGCTTGTCCGAGCCGATGGGTACTGATCCGGCTGTGCCGCAGCTGAACTCGCGGATCACTCGGAACGGGTGCGGAACTTTCTGCGGTAGGCGGTCGGAGTGAGGCCGGTGGCGGTGGCGAGGTGGGTGCGCAGATTCACCGTGGTGCCCAGCCCGCTCGCGGTGGCGACCCGTTCGATCGAGAGGTCGGTCGCTTCGAGGAGGCGGCGGGCGTGGTCGAGTCGGCGGGCGGTGAGCCAGGACAGTGGGGTGCAGCCGAGTTCGGCGCGGAAGCGGCGGTGCAGGGTGGCCACGCTGACACAGGCGTGGGCCGCGAGGTCGGTGACCGTGATCGGTTCGGTCGCATGGTGTTCGGCCCACTCCAGCGTCGGGGCCAGTGCCGGGCCGGGGTCGCGAGGCACCGGACGGTCGATGAACTGACGCTGGCCGCCGCGGCGATGCGCGGCGAAGACCAGGCGGCGGGCGACCGCGGTAGCGATCTCGGCGCCGTGGTCCCGCCCGACCAGGTACAGGGCCAGGTCGAGGGCCGCCGCGCTGCCCGCCGAGGTGAGGATGTCACCGTCGTCGATGAACAGCACGGCATCGTCGACCTCGGTGCCGGGGAAGCGGCTCCGGAACTCGGCGGCCCACTGCCAGTGCAGGGTGACGGTGCGGCCGGTCAGCACTCCGGCTTCGGCGAGGGTGAACGCCCCGCTGCACATGCCGACCAGGCGGGCGCCCCTGGCATGCGCGCGGGCGATCGCCGCGAGCACCGCCGGATGACGCGGAGTTCCGGTGTCCGGGCGGTTCGGGACGATCACAGTGTCGGCGGCATCGAGCAGGGTCAGCCCGGCCAGGCCGGTCATGGTGAAGAAGTTCTGCCGCATCGGTACCTCGCGTCGATGCGCGCAGAGCCGGAAGTCGTAGAGCAGGCCGCCGATCTCGGGCCGGTCGATCCCGAACACCTCGGTCATGCAGGCGAGCTCGAACGGGTTGGACCCCTCGTCGACGAGCGCCGCGATCCGGTGCAGGCCCGGCTGCGAGAAATCTTGCGACATGCGTCATTCATCGCACTGTTCGGGTCCGTGCCGCAACCGCGACGATGAGGCATGACCGATCGACCGACGAATATCGACGCCGCGCTCGCCACCTTCGACACCCTGTGGAGCCCGCGCATCCTGGCCCGCGTGAACGACTGGGATGTGCGCCTGGCCAAGGTACGCGGCGAGCATCTCTGGCACGCCCACCACGACACCGACGAGTTCTTCCTCGTCCTCGACGGCACCCTCGACATCGACCTGCGCTCCCCGGACCGGCGAGTCACCTTGCACCGCAACGACACCTACGTCGTCCCGCGCGGTGCCGACCACCGCCCGTCCTCCGCCGAGGGCGCGACACTGCTGCTGTTCGAACCCACCGGCACCTTGACGACCGGTGATCACTCGGGCGAGGTCCCTGACCACATCACCGCCACGACCGGCACCGCGCTCGCCTGAGCCGCGACCTCCCTCGCCCGACGACCCGAGCACACTCGCACCGGCGCGACCCGACACACGATCGCGGCCACATCACCAGCCCGGCCAGCACCGCGCACGCTTGAACCGGGACCTTCCTCGCCCGACGACCCGAGCACACTCGCACCGGCGCGACCTGGCGTGTTCGCGGCCACATCACCGGCACTGCCGGAGCCTCACCCACTTGAACCGGGGCATTCCGGGCCGCCTTCGGCGCACCGGGCGCCGGACCTGGCACAGCGGGTCCAGGATGGGCGACCACGGCCGACGGGCGGTGGCACCGTCGTCAGCCATCGATGGCCGGCTCGGCCGACGGGCGGTGGCGCCGTGGTCAGCCCGCGGTCGCGGCGAAATACGCCGTGCGCACCGCGACGTCCGGCGGGGGCGGGAAGTCGGGATTGCCCGAACCGAGCGGGCCGACCCGCACCGTCCAGGTGCTCGACGACGTATCGACCGCGGTGCGCGCGTTCGCGGGCTGTAGCACCACGTCGTGGCCGCCATCGCAGGAGTACGCGCCGACCAGGCCGTCGGAGCGTCCGCCCCAGGCGCCGCCGACGCGGATGCGGCAGTGCCTGCCGTCGGCCAGTTCCAGCGCCCACGGTTCGGGCGACTCGGTGCGGCCGACCGCGCCGAGCTGCGGTGTCACCGTGTAGCGGCGCAGGGTGCGCTGCCAGGGATCGCCGGCGCAGAGCAGGGTGGTGTTGCCGGGCGGGGCCCAGCAGACATCGGCCGAGTCGGCGGAGGCGCCGCAGCCGGAGTAGATCCCGGGGGTGTTCCCCGAGCGGCTCGGCTCGGCGTATGTGCAGTCCAGCGCGCCGTACGGATCGGGGCTGACGATGGTGAAGCCGTCAGCGGGCTCACCGGCGGCGGTCACCGCGACGACCGAGACGACGCTGGTCGCCGGGCCGGACGGGGCGAGCGTGACCTGGCCCGAGGTGACCGGCGTTCCGGGGCCGCTCGTCGGGCCCGGCGGCTCCGGTTGCCCGGTGGCCTGGGTCGGCACACCGGACGTCGCGGGTTGCGGGGTGGCCTGGGTCGGCGTCGCGGTGTCCGGCGACGACGAACACCCGGCGAGGACGACGATCAGCGCCGCACCGGCGACTCCTGCTCGAACGACAGCCATGGCCACCCCCTTGATTCGACGAGCTCCGACCCTCGACTGTGCATCGGCCGGATGCGCGAATTCGTTAACCGGGCACAGCTGTTCGGTCGTCGCTGGCCCCGACTACCTTCGCCGACAGCGACCGCAGCGCGTTGCTCTCCCGCTCGGTCAGCCGGTCGACGAACACATCGCGCACCAGCTCGACGTGCTCGGGCGCGGCCCGGCCGAGTACCGCGCGGCCCTCCTCGGTCAGCGAGACGACGATCCCGCGGGCATCGTCCTCGGCGGGCCTGCGGTCGACGAGCCCGCGCGCCGCCATCCGCGCCAGCTGCTTGGACAGCCGGGACTTGTCCCAGCACACCTCGCCCGCCAGTTCCTTGGCCCGCATGCAGCCGTTCGGCGTGGCCGACAGCGGCACCATCAGCTCGTAGTCGGCCATCGACAGCCCGTGCTCGGCCAGCCCGGCCGTGATCGCCGCGTCCAAGCGCTGACGCATGCGGATATAGGCTTGCCAGGTCTGCTGCTCTTCCGCGGTCAACCATCGAGTCACGGGAATGATCCTAGAACCCATTTGGTTGACATGGAAACAAAGCACGAACGGACCAGGAGGCGCATCCCATGCCCGCAATCACCGTCGACGACATCATGGTGCTGCCCCGGCTGCCCCGACCCGATGTCACCGAGACCCAGCGACCCGTCCGCCAGATCGTCACCGCCGCGCGCCAGCAGGAAGGCGCGGGCTTCGAGGTGACCCGCCCGTTCCCCAGTATCGATCTGCGCTCGGCCGACCCGTTCATCCTGCTCGACCAGATGGGCCCCGTCGCCTACGAGCCCTACGAGGCCAAGGGCGCGCCCTGGCATCCGCACCGCGGCTTCGAGACCGTCACCTACATGCTCGACGGCACCATGGTCCACCACGACTCGCAGGGTGGCGGCGGCGTCATCAGCGAGGGCGACACGCAGTGGATGACCGCGGGCTCCGGCATGCTGCACGACGAACTGCCCGAGGAGAAGCTCGTCATCTCCGGTGGCACCTTCCACGGCATCCAGCTGTGGGTCAACCTCCCCCGGGCGAACAAGTTCGCCACTCCGCGCTACCAGGACCTGCGCGCGAGCGAACTGACCCTGGTCAGCTCGCACGACGGCGGTGCGCTCGTGCGCGTCATCGCCGGTGAGCTCGCCGGCTTCGCCGGTCCCGGTTCCACCTACACCCCGATCGCCTACGCGCACGCCTCGCTGGTGCCCGGCGCGCAGCTCGCGACGCCGTGGCCCAAGGACTACACCGCGATGGCCTACGTGCTGTCCGGCAGCGGCACCGTCGGCGTCGATCGCAGGCCGATCAGCGCCGGCCAACTGGTGGTCTTCGGCAAGGGCGACGCCATCACGCTGACCGCCGACCGCACCCAGCACAGCAGCACCGGCGATCTCGAGGTCCTGCTGCTCGGCGGAATGCCGCTGCGCGAACCGGTGATCCAGTACGGGCCGTTCGTCATGAACACCCGGGAGGAAATCATCGAGGCCATGGAGGATTTCCAGGCGGGCCGGATGGGCACCATCCCCGCCGAACACCTGACCGGACGACGTCTGGGCGAGTAGATGGTCACGGTTGTAGACGATGTGCAGACGCCACGCGGTTGACAACCGGACGCCCCGTCACGAAGGTTGACGGGGCCGCCCGGGGTGCCAAGTGTCCGGGCCCACAACCGAACCGCAGCAGACATCGAGGAATTCATGAACGTTCGCCGGCTCACCGTGAGCCTCGCCGCCGCAGGTCTGACCCTGCTCGCCGTCCCCGCCGCCCACGCCGATGTGGTGTCGGGTTCCGCGGGCACCGGCTCCTCCAGCTTCGACTCGCTCCTCGGCGCGACCGGCTCGGCCAACCTGGTCCAGTCCGGCTCGGCCGGTGGCGCCTTCCGCAGCTGCGACGACGCGATCGCGGCCGGGCGCGCCCCGCTGTTCCGCGGCGAAGCGGGCTACTCCCCCCACCTCGACCCCGACGGTGACGGGCTGGCCTGCCCCACGCAGTAATCCTGCGCTCGAACAACAACACCCGATGTGGCTCGGCCACATCGGGTGTTGTTGTTTCGCCCGCTGCGTCAGCGGCGGAAGATCTTGACCAGGACCAGGCCTGCCACCAGGGCACCTGCGCCGATCAGCGTGTATTTGACCTTCGGCTCGTTCAACTTGGCGACCACGATCGCCTTGGTGTCGTCCGCGATCCGCTGTGGATCGGCGCGCACCGCCAGTTCGTCGAGCGTCGTCGCCAACCGGGCGCGCGCGATCTCGATCTCGCGCTCGATCCGGTCGGTGTCGTCCTTGGCCACCGTCACCTCCAATATGTGTCTGCTGCTCGCCGACGAGTCTATCCATGCGTTCGCCGCACCCGGTCGGTTACCGTGCGGTGGTGACCGACAACCATCGCCTCTCCCCCGGAGACACCGCTCCCGATTTCACGCTGCCCGACGCCGACGGCAAGGACGTGTCGCTGTCGGACTACCGCGGCCGCAAGGTGATCGTCTACTTCTACCCGGCCGCCAGCACCCCCGGCTGCACCAAGCAGGCCTGCGATTTCCGCGACAATCTGGCCGAACTCGGCGGCGCGGGCATCGAGGTCGTCGGCATCTCACCGGACAAGCCGGCCAAGCTGGCCAAGTTCCGCGACAACGAGGGCCTGACCTTCCCGCTGCTGTCCGACCCCGAGCGCGACGTGCTGAAGGAGTGGGGGGCGTTCGGCGAGAAGATGATGTACGGCAAGACCGTCACCGGCGTCATCCGCTCGACCTTCCTCGTCGACGAGCAGGGCAAGATCGAACTCGCCCAGTACAACGTCCGCGCCACCGGCCACGTTGCCAAGCTGCGCCGCGACCTGTCGGTGTAGCTAGTCGCCGTAGGTGCGGATGAACACCTCGTAGCCGTCCAGCAGGCGCGCCAGGCCGAACTCGAAATCGGCTTTGCTCCAGTCGATATCGTCGGCGTCGAAGGCGGAGGCGGACAGCGCGGCCGACACCGAGGGAAAGCGCTGCGGGTCGAGCACCCGAGCCAGTACCGAGGCGAAGTCGCCGTCCTCCTCCGCCTGCAGGTCGCGCACGGCCCGCCGCTTGCCCACCACGAACATCGACAGGTTCATCACCAACTGGAGCTTGACCGGCTCCGGCACCGCCGTCTCGCTCAGCAGCCGCAGGCCCGCGTCGAGCCAGGCCATGTTGTTGGGCCCGAGCGGCGGCCGGTTCAGCGGGATGTCCACCCACCACGGGTGCCTGCCGATCCGCTCGAACTCCGCGCCGGCCCACTGCTCGAGCCCGGCCCGCCACGGCGTCCCGGCCGCGATGACCGGCGGCGCGCCGACCACCCGGTCCAGCAGCAGGTCCTCCAGTGTGTTCTTGCTGTCGACATAGCGATACAGCGACATGGCCGTGAAGCCGAGCTGCTTGGCCACCCGGCCCATCGACAACGCCGCGTAGCCCTCCGCGTCGGCCACCGCGACGGCGGCGTCCAGGATCTGGTCGAGGGTCAGCGTGCGCCGGGGGCCGCGCGTGCCGGGCTGTTCCAGCCCCCACATCAACTCGACCGCCTTCGGTAACGCCGCGTCCGTCATCCGCTCTCCTCCTCGCTCGCGTCGACTCTAGCGGTGCCACTCTTGCGCTCATTAACTGCTTACTCTATAAACTATGTTTATTAGATAAACAGTTTCTCGATCGGAGAGAACTCATGTCGCCAGAACCATCGCCCGCCCTCGAGGTCCACCGGCTGCGCAAGAGCTTCGGTGCGCAGGTCGTGCTCGACGACCTCGATCTCGAAGTGGCGCCCGGCACCGTCTTCGCGCTGCTCGGGCCCAACGGCGCGGGCAAGACGACCCTGGTCCGCATCCTGGCCACCCTCGTGCGGCCCGAGCGCGGCGACGTGCGCGTCTTCGGGCACGACGCCGTGCGCGCGGCCGACACCGTGCGCGGCCTGATCGGCGTCACCGGGCAGTACGCGGCCGTCGACAGCGTCCTCACCGGCGCGGAGAACCTGCGGCTCACCGGCAGGCTGCTGCACCTTGGCACCGCCGAGACCCGGCGTCGCGGCACCGACCTGCTCGATCGCTTCGACCTGGCCGACGCCGCCGACCGGCCGGTGTCCGCCTACTCCGGCGGCATGCGCCGCAGGCTCGACCTCGCCATGAGCCTGATGGGCAGGCCGCGCCTGGTTTTCCTGGACGAACCGACCACCGGCCTGGACCCGCGCAGCCGCCGCGACCTCTGGGCCGCGATCCGCGATCTCGCGGCCCAGGGCACCACCGTCTTCCTCACCACGCAGTACCTGGAGGAAGCCGATCAGCTGGCCGACCGGATCGCCGTGCTCGACGGCGGGCGCATCGTCGCCGACGGCACGCCGGAGGAACTCAAACGGCTCGTCCCCGGCGGGCACATCCGGTTCCGCTTCGCCGACCAGCGTCTGCTCGCGGCCGCCGCGCACGCCGTCGGCGACCAGGCGGGCCACGCCGACCCCGAACAACTGACCCTGCAGGTGCCTTCGAATGGCAGCGCGGTCGAGATCAAGCTGCTGCTCGACCGTTTCGCCGAGCTCGACATCGCCATCGACCAGCTCAGCGTGCACACCCCCGACCTCGACGACGTCTTCTTCGCCCTGACCGGCCGCGCTCAGCCGGCCGCGTCGGCCGCCTGAGCCCTTACGAAACGAGACCGACCATGACCACCCAGTCCCCCACCCTGCGGGCCGTGCACACCGCCCAGGACTCGATCACCATGCTGGACCGCAATATCCGGCACACCGTGCGCTCCCCCGACACGATGATCATGACCATCGCGCTGCCGGTGATGATCCTGCTGATGTTCGTCTACGTCTTCGGCGGCGCGATGGACGCGGGCCCCGGCCCCTACATCGACTACGTGGTGCCCGGAATCATTTTGCTGTGCGCGGGTTTCGGCGCCTCGACCACGGCGGTCGCGCTGTCGACCGATCTCGCCGAGGGCATCATCGACCGGTTCCGCACCATGGCCATCGCCAGGTCGGCGGTGCTCACCGGGCATGTGACCGAGAGCGTGCTGCGCAATCTGATCACCTCCGCCGTCGTGATCGGGGTGGCGGTGGTGATCGGCTTCCGGCCGACCACCGACCCGCTGCGCTGGCTCGGCGCGCTCGCGGTGCTCGCGATGTTCGTCTTCGCGCTGTCGTGGCTCGCCGCGGCGCTGGGCCTGCTCGCCCGGAATCCGGAGGCGGCCAACGGCTTCACCTTCTTCTTCATGTTCCTGCCGTACGTGAGCAGTGCGTTCGTCCCGACCGAGACGATGCCGACCTGGTTGCACACCTTCGCCGAGCACCAGCCGGTGACCCCGGTGATCGAGACCATGCGCGGCCTGCTGATGGGCACCCCGATCGGCGACAGCGCACTGCTCGCCGTGCTGTGGTGCGCGGGCATCGCCGTCGCGGGCTATCTCGCCGCCGGCGTGTTGTACCGACGTCGAACCAGCGCCTGACGATCGGCGGGGAACGAGCGAGGGGCCGCGCGACGTATCGCGCGGCCCCTCGCGGGAGTTGTCGGTGGTCCGGGGCGGATCAGTCGGCCGAGGCCGAGCGCGGGCCCTCCGGCGCCGGAGCCTGGGCGGGCTGCATGCCCATCGGGATGCCCGTGCCCGGCAGGGTCGGCGCCGCGGCGGGTGTCTGCGGGACGACCGGCGCGGCGGGTTCCAGCGGCAGCGGTTCGTCCTGCGGCGCGTCGCCGTACAGCTGGGTGGGATAGCCCAGCGGGAACTGTCCCGGGTCGATCAGCTGAGGATTCGGCGACACGGTGTCGTAGGGCGAGTGGGCGGTCGGTTCACCGCCCGGGCTCACCTGTAGCCCACTGCCGGAATTCACGCCGCCCGAGGTGCCGCTGTCGGCCGAGCCGGTGTCGGCGACCGGACCGGCCTCCGGCACCTGGGGGACGACCGGCGCGACCGGATCCGCACCGGGCTCCGAGGACACCGCGGTGTTGTCCACCGCCTGCGGCCCCCCGTTCATCACCGCGTACGCACCGCCCGCGACCAGCCCACCGGCCAGCAGACTCGCGGCCGCCGCGACCAACGCAGTCCCGCGCTTGGCGTGCGGCGCCGCCGGAACCGGCACGTCGACCGAATCACCGAGCGCGACCAGCGCCGCACCGGCGGCCGGGGCGAACGGCGCGAGTCGGCACGGCAGCACCGGCACGCCGAACCCGGCGGCCGCCTCGCGCACCGCGGGCGCGTCGGCGGTGGAGCCGACCAGCACCACCGCGCCCGGCCGCACCCCGGCCGCCTCGAACTGATCCCAGGCCGCCGACACACCGGCACGCAGTGCGTCGGGCGTGGGCGCGCCGGTCTGCGCGGAGGCGGCGAGCACGCGGTGCCTGCCCGGATCGAGCAGGGTCATCGCCTGGTGGCCCGGCACGGCCTCGTAGACCAGCAGATTGTCGAATTCGTCGAGCCAGGTCATCGCGCCCGCGACGAACAGATGCGCCGACTTGGCCGAGACCAGCGAGGCCGTGCGCCACGGTGTCGACGCGAGCCGGGTGACGATCGCGCGCCGCTCGGCGGCATCGCGGTAACTCACTGCCGCTCCGGCGATCTCGTGCTCGTCGTCGAGTTCGGCGGCCATCGAGTCCAGCGCGGTCTGTACCGCGACAGCGACCTCGGCCTTGCTGTCCCCGCCCGCACGCACCGTGCGCCGCAGCAGCATCCGGTCGGTGAGGGTTGCGCCCGCCGCCGCGAACGCCACCGCATGCACGGCGCCTCGCTCGGTGCTGACGCCGAGGGTGATCACAGATCCTGCAGCCACAAGTCTTGCCTTCCCTGTGCGAAACGATGCGGGACGGGACCGCACGGGGCCCATCACTTCGCGGTAGGTCGGTTGCGACGAGAGATCGCCGCGAATAAGCGTGCGGATGCACGCACGCTCATCTGATGATTCGTCACCGGCTGCGGCATGGATGGGAGGAATCTCGCCCAGTTGTTGACACGCTGTCGGTAGACGCGTGTCGAGTATGTGTGTATACCGCTAGCCTGGATGGGTGGAAGTACACGCGCAGGCCCGGTCCAAGCAGAGCCGTCCGGACCCTGCGCTGGAATTGCAGGACGACCCGCAGGAGCTCATGCCGCGCAAGCGGCCCACCCAGGAGCGCAGCAAGCGCAAGTTCGACGCGCTGCTGGCGTCCTCGCGCGAACTGCTCGTCGAGGTCGGCTTCGAATCGTTCACCTGTGAAGAGGTCGCGCAGCGCGCCGAGGTGCCGATCGGCACCCTGTACCAGTTCTTCGCCAACAAGTACGTGATCGTCTGCGAGCTCAATCGGCAAGACCTGGTTGCGGTTTCCCGTGAACTCGCCGATTTCCACGGCGAGGTGCCGTCGCTGGACTGGCTGCGGCACATGAACCAGTTCGTCGACCACCTGGCCGGCCTGTGGACCACCGATCCCTCGCGGCGCGAGGTGTGGCTGGCCATGCAGTCGACCCCCTCCACCCGGGCGACGGGCGCGCTGCACGAGAAGGAATTCGCCGAGGTGGTCTCGCAGATGCTGCGGCCACTGACCCCGCGCACCCCGCGCGCCCGGCGCACGATGATGGCCGAGGTGCTCGTGCACGTCGTCTACTCGATGCTGAACTTCTCCGTGCAGGACGAGCAGTCCAACGCCGACGCCGTCGCCGAACTCAAGCGGCTGATGGTCGCGTATCTGCTTGTGGCGGAAAAGGAATCGCGCCATGACCGCCACCCCGGGGATGCGGCCGACAGCTAGGTGGCGGCGAACGTCGGCCACCAGAACCGACGGTGCGGTAGCTCGCCGGGTCCTGGGCGTTCCCGGCGAGCTACCGATGTACTGACGAGATCAGTTGTTGCGGCGGGCCGCGGTCAGTGCCGACCCTCGATCAGGTCGGCCAGTTCACCTGGATCTTCCAGGACCACCATCGCCGCGGCGGTGTCGCCGTCGTGGGTCAGCGACAGGTGCACGCGCACGCGGGGCAGGAACTCCGCGGCCAGGCCGTGCAGCTTGATGCTCGGCCTGCCCCAGGCGTCGTTCACGACCTCGATCAGCGGATACGGGTTGTCCCCGATCTGCGGGCTGCGCGCGAAGCGAGACGATGCCCAAGCCTTGAGCACCGCCTCCTTCGCGGCCCAGCGTGCGGCGAAACTGCGGGCCGGGTCCGTCTGCTTGCTCTGGCAGTAGCGGCGTTCACCAGCGGTGAAGCTCTCCCTGAGCATCGTCGTCCCCGACCGTTGCAGCTGCTCGGCGAACTCGGAGATGGTCACCAAGTCCAAACCGATACCGAGAATCGTCACGAAGCGGCAGCTTACGACGCTTCGGTCGGCTGCGGAGCGGAACCGGGCTGTCCTGCGCCGCAACCCCATCCGTTCGCCCGGTACAGGCCTTCGCTGTCGAGCCGGGCCTCCGGCGAGAGCAGCATGTCGGCCTCGAGCTGACGGATCTGCTTGGCCGGGGTGCCGTCGGCGCCCAGGCGGCGATCCGCCGGCTTCTCGTACAGCGCGGTGCCACCGCACATCGCCTCGGCGAAGCGCTGCCTGCCCGCGAGCTGACGCGCCTGCGCCCGCTCCTGGTAGTCGGCCCGCGCCGCCGGCTCGATCGCGGCCAGGAACGCCTGCGGATGGACCACCGCGAGCAGACCCGACACGTGGCCGAAGCCGAGCGAGGTCACCAGACCGGCCTTGAGCGCGAACTTGTCACCGAAGCGCAGGGGTTCGCGCGCCCACACCAGGTGCGGGTAGGCCTGCATCTTCTCGTCGACACAGTCCAGGCTCCGGTTCGGCGGCACCACACCGTTTTCCAGCACCTGGCACAGGCCGATGAGCTGGAAGGCCGCCGCGCCACCCTTGGCGTGACCGGTGAGGCTCTTCTGCGAGACCACGAACATCGGCGCGCCCGCGGTCCGGCCCAGCGCGCCGGCGAGCCGCTCGTGCAGCTCCGACTCGTTGGGATCGTTGGCGGCGGTGGAGGTGTCGTGCTTGGAGATCACCGCGATGTCGTCGGGCGAGACGCCGAGCTTGCGCAGTTCGGCGGCCAGTCGCGAGCCGCTGCCGCCACGACCGGCACCCAGCGCGCCGAGCCCCGGCGCGGGGATGGAGGTGTGCACGCCGTCGGCGAAGGACTGCGCGAAGGCGAGCACGCCGAGTACCGGCAGACCCATCTCCACGGCCACGTCACCGCGGGCCAGCAGCACGGTGCCGCCACCCTGCGATTCCACGAACCCGCCGCGACGGCGGTCGTTGGCGCGGGAGAAGTACCGGTCGCTGATGCCCTTGGCCCGCATGGCCGCCGAGTCCGCGGTGGCCGACATGTCACCGAAGCCGACGATGCCCTCGATGCCGAGGTCGTCGTAACCACCGGCGACCACGACCTCGGCCTTGCCGAGCCGGATCTTGTCGACGGCTTCCTCCACCGACACCGCCGCCGTGGCGCACGCCGCGACCGGGTGCACCATGGCGCCGTAGCTGCCGACGTAGGACTGCACCACGTGTGCCAGCGCGACGTTGGGCAGCGCCTCCTGCAGGATGTCGTTCGGGTGCGGCTCGCCGAGCAGGTTGTCGACGTAGAGCGAGCGCATCGAGGACATACCGCCCATGCCGGTGCCCTGCGTGTTGGCCACCAGGCTCGGGTGCACCCAGCTCATCAGCTCGTCGGGGCTGAAGCCGGCGCCGACGAACGCGTCGACGGTGCAGACGATGTTCCACAGCGCGACCCGGTCGATCGAGGCGGCCATGTCGGCCGAGACGCCCCAGATCGTGGGGTCCCAGCCGGTGGGGATCTGACCACCGACCACCCGCGAGAGCTTCGCCTTGCGCGGCACCCGGATCTCGGTGCCGGCCTTGCGGGTGACGGTCCAGTCGCCGGAGTCGGCGACCGGGCTGATCACCGTGTGCTCGGGATCGGCGGTGTGGAAGGCACGCGCCTCGGCCTCGTTGGCGACCGTGAAGCTCAGGTCCTGGTCGAGGAAGACCGAGGTGAGCAGCGGCGCCGCGTTGTCGAGCATCGCGCCGTCGTCCTCGTAGCGGCGCACGCCGCAGCGCTCGACGACGGTGTCGTGGTAGCGCTCGGCCAGCTCCGATTCCGGCACGAAGTCCCCGGATTCGGTGTCGTACCAGCCCGGCTTCGGGTCGTTCTCCCAGCGGATCAGACCGGTGGTCCAGGCCAGCTCGAGCACGCCCGCGGCCGAGAGCTTGTCCTCGACCTCCATCTCGAAGCGGGTGCGCGAGGAGCCGTACGGGCCGAGCTCGGCCGCACCCACGATGACGACCATGTCGGCCAGGTCGGCGGTGACCGCACCCCACTCCGGCACCGGCAGCGCCGAGCTCAGGGTGGGCGGCGCGGGCAGCGCGGCGATGGTGGCGGCGGTGATCGCCTCCTCCTCCTCGCTCGCGGCCGCGGCCTCCTGGGCCTGCTTGGCCAGCGCGGGCAGGTCGAGCTTGGCGCGCGCCAGACCACCGGTGAGGTCGATCTGCTGCGGTCCGGTCTCGGTGACCTGACGGGCCCGCGAGGTGCACCACTTGAGCAGCTCGTCGGCCATCTCGACGGTGGACCAGGTGTGCACGCCCGCCTGCTCGACGGCCTCGACCATCGGGTCGTTGTGACCCATCAGCCCGGTGCCGCGCACCCAGCCGATCAGCGCGTGCACCATGGTGACCCGCGCGGACCACGACTTCTCGGCCCGCCAGCGGGTGACCACCGCGTCGAGCGCGGCCTTGGACTCGCCGTAGGCACCGTCGCCACCGAAGAGGCCACGGTTGGGCGAACCCGGCAGCACCACATGCAGTTTCGCGTCGACGTCGTGGTCGGCGCCGAGGGCGGACAGGCCGCCGATCAGCCGCTCGACCGACCAGAGCAGGACCCGCATCTCCATCTCGGCGCGGGCGCCGGCGTCGGCGAGATCACCGGCGACACGCGGTGCCGCGAACGGCAGCAGCAGCGTCGGGGTCATCGCGTCCTTGATCTTGATCTTGGCGCCACCAGCGTTGTCGACCTGCTCGGTGCCGACCCAGTCGATCAGCGCGTCCAGGTCCTGGTAGGAGGCCATGTTCGCGGGGACGACCCACAGCGCCGCGCCGTGGCGGGCGTTGTCGCGGTAGAGCGCGCGGTAGAACCGCAGCCGCGCGTCGTCGAGGCGCGAGGTGGTGACCACCACGGTCGCCCCGCCCGAGAGCAGCTTGCCGGTGACCGCGGCCGCGATGGAGCCCTTGCTGGCGCCGGTGATCACAGCGATGTCGTCGGACCACAGACCGGGTTCGGTGGTGTCGAGCGCGGCCTCCGCGATCTGCCCGTACACCCCGGCCAGCACCGAGCGGGCCTCGTGCATGGCCCGCTGACGCCACCAGTTCGCCTGCGCGGCAACGGCTTCACCGGCACCGACGTAGCCGCCGATGGACAGCTCCGCGGTGGCGGCGTCATCGCCGAGCCACATCTTGGCGAGGTCCTCGCGGGCGGTGGCCCAGCGGTCGTCGATCAGGACGGCCTTGCGGGCGTCGAACGCCGGCGCGACCAGTCGCGGCCAGTCGGTGCCGAGTTCGGCCGAGACCAGGTCGACGAGGGTGTCCTCGGTGGCCTCGGGCGCGCTGACCTGCTCGCTGAGGCCGAGCTGGTCGAGGATGACCCGGGCCGCGGTGGCGAGCACGCCGTCGCGACCGGTGATCTGCTCGGTGAACTCACCCAGCGCGGCCGCGTCGACGGTGCCGCCGGACGCGCCACCCGCCGAGGGCAGCGAGACCGCGACACCGCGTCGCGCCGCCACCGCCTGCACGGCGGCGTCGATGGCCGCGTCGACCGAAGCGGCGTCGGACAGCGCACCGCCGACGAGCCCGCCGAGGTCGCCACCGCGCACGCTGGCGCCTTCGCGGGTGCCGAGGGAGACCTCGGCGGTGACGTGGCTGGCCCAGCCGTCACCGAGCTCCCAGGTCTTCTTGACCCGGTCGGCGATGGCGGCGGGCCGCTTGCCGGAGGGGCCGAAGACCTTGCGCAGGTGGTCGCCGATGGCATCGGTGAGCACCGTGCCGAACGGCTTGTAGGTGCGGGCCAGGCGCTCGACGGTGGCGGACAGGGCGCCCATGTCGGCGTCGGCCGCGCCGTCGATGGCGCCGAGCGAGAGCTCGGAGCCGAGGTCGACCAGCAGCTGGTTGCGGCGCGAGGACACGCCGTCGCAGAGGCCTTCGATGGTGTCGACCGGGCCGATCTGGTCCAGCCGCAGCTTGGTCCACAGCGCGATGAGCACGCGGGTGGCGTCGGCGGCGGTGAAGGAGATGTCGTCGGGACGCGGGCCGCCGGTGGCGACCGGCGCCGCGGCGACCGGTGCGGCCGCGGCGGCGGGAGCGGCCGCCGGCGCCTCGGCCGGGGTCTCCTCGATGTCGTCGTCGACCGGTGCGGGATCGGTGTCGGTGGCGTAGACGACCGCGGCGTCGCGCTCGACGTTGACCACCTCGACCGTCGCCCCACCGAACGCGGGCAGCTTCAGCGTCTGCGAGGCCAGGTTGGCCACCGTCGGGGTGGCACCGAGGCCGATCTCGACGAACCGCTCCACACCGAGGCCGCCGTGCGCGGCGTCGGTGAACAGCAGGTCCTGGGTCTCGATCCAGCGCACCGGGCTGGCGAACTGCCAGGCCAGCAGCTCGATCAGCACCACGCGGCACAGTTCGGCGTCACGCTCGGCCCAGCTGTCGAAGTCGGCCAGCACGGCGGCCAGCGGCTCGGACGGCACGAGTTCGGCGATCTCGGTGAGGAACGCGCGGTCCAGCGAGAACGGACGCGGCACCAGGTTCGGGATGTAGCGGCCGACGAGCACCTCCGGGTGCACCTCGGCGGGCAGCAGCTGCTCGAGCTTGTGCCGGAACTCCGGCACACCGTCGCGCAGCACCGAGGAGTGGAACGGCACGTCGATGCCGGGCACCAGGATGAACGCCCGCTTGCCACCGAATTCCTCACGGCGACGATCGATCTCGGTCTCCAGCGCCTCGAGCCCGGCGACCGTGCCCGCGATGGCGTACTGCGAGCCGCGCAGGTTCAGGTTGACGACCTCGAGGAACTCACCGGTCGCCTCGCCGATGCCGTTGACGAAGTCGATGACCTCGGCATCGGGCAGCCCGATCTGCGACGGGCGGATGGCGGCCATCCGGTAGTCGCTGCGACCCTGGGCATCACGCGGCACCAGCTCGTGCATGGCCGAGCCACGCTGGAATACCACCTCCAGCACGGCCTCCAGCGGCAGCACCCCGGCGACGGCGGCGAGCGCGTTGTACTCACCGACCGAGTGACCGGCCAGCATCGCGCCCTCGACGAAGGCGCCGGCCTCACGCAGCTCGGCGACCTGGGCGACGCCGAGGGTCGCCATGGCGACCTGGGTGAACTGGGTCAGGTGCAGCACGCCGTCCGGGTGCCGGTGCTCGACACCGCGCGCCTTGAGGTAGGTCGGGTTGTCGCGCACCACCGCCAGGATCGAGAAACCTAGGGCTTCGCGGGTGTGCGCGTCGGCACGCTCCCACACCTGCTTGGCGGCCTTCGAGCGGGTCAGCGCGTCCAGGCCCATCCCCTTGCGCTGGATGCCCTGGCCCGGGAAGGCGTAGACGGTCTTCGGGGCGGCGGTGCGCCCGGTCGCGGTCATGACCAGGTCACCGTCGACGCGGCAGGAGACCTCGATGATCTCGCTGCCCGCGTCCACCGCGATCCGCTCCACCCGCACGTCCACGGTCGCGCCGGGGCGGACCATGCCGAGGAACCGGGTGGTCCAGGCGGTGAGAGTGCGTGCGGGAACGGAGCTTTCGGGATCCACCGCGACAACCGCGTGCTGGGCGGCGGCCGAGAGCCACATACCGTGCACGATCGGGCTGCCCAGCCCGGCCAGCTTGGCCGCGGCGTCGGAGGTGTGGATCGGGTTGTGGTCACCGGAGACGGCGGCGAAGGCGTGCATGGCCCGCGGCGCGGTCATGGACACGTCGCGGCGGCGACGGCGCGGGGTGTCGGTGGCCTCGGCGGAGACCGCACCGGCCGCGCGCGGCGGATCGGTGAGCTCGCCCGCGCCGTTGCGGCCACGGATGGCGAACCGCTCGACCAGGCGCGCCAGCGGAGCAGGCTCGAGACCCTGATCGAGGATCAGGCCGACCTGCACGGCCACCTCGACGACCCGGCCCATGTCGGTGTCGACGACCGCGCCGCTCTCGGCCCGCACCACGAGAATGCCGGTCTCGGCGGGCAATTCGCTCAGCAGCTCGATCTGGTGATCCAGGTGGACCAGGTCCAGCATGCCCTCGATCACCGAACCACCGTTGCCGGTGCGCGCCGCGCCGAGCACCGCGAAGACCGCGGGCCAGCAGGCGCCGACGAGCACGTCGGGCGCGGTGCGGCCGAGGGTGCTCAGCGTCGCGGGCAGACCGGAACCGGTGACCCCGGCGTGATCGGCGATCAGATCCGGCATCCAGGCCAGGTTGAGGTGCGCCACACCGGCTTTCACCTCGGGCAGCGACTGGCCCGCGGCCACGCCGAGCAGCGCCGACATGGCGGTCTCGGCATCGGCCTCGGTGATCACCGGCGCGCCGCCGGAGTAGACGCTCGCCGGCACGGTGATGCGGATCTTCACGGCGTCGCGGCCGAGCAGCGGCACGGCCAGCTCGACGTAGCTGAATTCGGCTTCGGGACCGGAGATCTCGGTCAGCGTCGCGCCGGTGCCCTGATGCACCGCGCTCCCCTGCTCCACGACCCACTCGCTCTGGGCGCCGAGCCGGTGCACCGGGTTGACGGTGGTGCGCCCGGCCCACTGCACGTCGGGAGCCGCGAGCACGGTGTCGAGCGGGCCCGCCACCACACCGGCGACGCGACGCGCGTCGACCGGCGCGGGCACGATGCCGGCGCGCACCAGGCTGTAGGCGGTGTCCTGCTCGAAGCGGTCGAGCAGCTCGCCGACCGGCTCGTCGACGCGGGTGATGCCGGCGACCGCGACGGTGCCGGGGATGATGCACACCTGATCGGCCGAGTAGCGCGGATCATGGGCCTGCCACAGCGAATCCGAGCGCCACCAGCGCCGCACGTCGGCGTCGACGACGGGCACGAAGTTCACCGGCTTGCCCGGGGTCTTGCACAGCGCGACGAAGAACGGCACGTCGGCGGGGTGCAGCACGGTCTCGGCGACCGAGGGGTACTGCTTCTTGAGCGCGCACAGCGCCTGCACCGGATGCTCGAAGGCCTCGTCGTCGGCGAACAGGGTCTCGATCTCACCGCTGTCGGCGGGGTGCAGCCGGGCTTCGGTGCGCCGCATCATCTCCGCGAACCGGTCGCGCCAGCTGATGTCGAGCCAGTCCGAGCGGGTGGCGTCGATGATCGCGTCACCGATGTCGCTGCCGCAGTCGAAGGAGATCGGAACCTCGCTCGAGACCGCCAGCGAGACATAGCGTTCCAGCCACTGCTGGTAGGTCATGGTGGCGACGTCACCGAAGTACGGCTTGGCGGTGGCGTCGAGCGCCGCGATGATCTCGGCGCGACGCGCGGCGACGGCCTCGGCGTCACCGGCGACCTCGTCGAGCAGGCGGCCGGTGCGCGAGGCGGCGTTGTCGATCTCGTGGATGTCGGCGCCGAGCTGGCTGCGGCCCGAGGCCATGCCGCCGTTGGCGGTGCCCGCACCGACCCAGTCGGGGGTGCCGGGGGTGTCGACGAGCAGCTGCTTCACCTCGGGGGCGGTGGTCGCCTCCAGGGTGGCCATGGCGGCGGTGCCGACCAGGACGCCGTCCAGCGGCATCACGGGGTAGCCGTGGTCGGTGGCCCAGGTGCCGGTCAGGTAGTCGGTGGCCCGCTCGGGCGTGCCGATGCCGCCGCCGACGCAGACCACGACATTGGCGCGGTTGCGCAGTTCGGCGTAGGTGGCCAGCAGCAGGTCGTCGAGGTCTTCCCAGGAGTGGTGCCCGCCGGCCTTGCCGCCCTCGATGTGCATGATCACCGGGTAGTCCGGCACGGCGTCGGCGATGCGCAGCACGGCACGGATCTGGGCGACGGTGCCCGGCTTGAACGCGACGTGGCTGATGCCCGCCTCGGTCAGCTCCTCGATCAGCGCGACGGCGTCGTCCAGTTCGGGGATGCCCGCGGTGACGATCACGCCGTCCAGCGGCGCACCGGCCGCGCGGGCCTTCTGCACCAGGCGCTTGCCGCCCAGCTGCAGCTTCCACAGGTAGGGATCGAGGAACAGCGAGTTGAACTGCACCGCGCGACCCGGCTGCAGCAGCTGACGCAGCTCGGTCATCCGGTCGGCGAAGATCTGCTCGGTGACCTGACCACCACCGGCCAGCTCGGCCCAGTGGCCCGCGTTGGCCGCGGCGGCGACGATCTTGGCGTCGACCGTGGTGGGGGTCATGCCGGCCAGCAGGATCGGCGAGCGGCCGGTGAGCTTGGTGAACGCGGTCTCGACGACGATGCGTCCGTTGGGCAGCCGCACCGGCTTCGGCGCGAAGGCCGACCACGCGGTGGCGGGCTCGGGCGCCGCGCCCGGGGTGAGCAGGCTGCGCTGGCCCGGACGGGTGGCGGCGGCGATCACGCCCACGCCGGTGCCCTTGAGCGAACCGCCGGTGATCCGCGAGAGCAGGTCGCCGGGGCCGAGGTCCAGAATCCACTCCGCGCCCGTCTCGACGACGCCGTCGACGGTGGCGACCCAGTCGATCGGGTCGACCAGTACCTGCTGGGTCAGGGTGGCGGCGAGGTCGGCGTCGAGCTCGCACTGCCTGGCCCAGCCGGTGACCAGGTCGACGGTCTCGGCCAGCGCCGGGTGGTGGAAGGCGACATCGACGGAGATGTCTTCGAACACGGGCGCGAAGACCGCACCACCGCGCACCTTGCTCTCCCGCTCGCGGGTCTGCTCGTCGTGCAGCTGCGCGCACTGCACGCGCACCCGATCGATCTGCGCGGGAGCGCCCGACAGCACGACGCGCCTGCGGCCGTTGCGGATCGACACCACCGCGGCGATCGCGGGATCGACACCCTCGGCAACCTCCGCGACGATCGCCCGCAGCTGCTCCGGATCGACATTGGACACCGCGACCATCGGCGAACGCTCGCCGACCGGCATCAGCCCACGCCTGCGCGCGACCAGCCCGGCCGCGGCACCGATGAACTGGGCGATGGCCAGCAGCTCGGCGTCACGCTCACCACGGGCCTCGACCGCGGCGGCGGCCAGCAGACCCTGCGAGTGCCCGACGATCGCGACCGGCGGGTGCTCGGCCGTGTCCAGGCCCTGCAGCCGCAGCGCCTTGATGGCCGCGAGCTGGGCCAGCAGCACGCCCGGCATCGACACCGCGGCCGAGCGCAGCACCGCGTCGGCCGGCGCCGAGGACGGCTCATCCGGCTCGTCCAGCTCGCTCTCCAGCATCCAGCCCATCGGGTCGAAGCCACCGGGGCGCACCACCAGCAACTGCGCCGCAACCGGCTCGACCAGCGCCTCGGCCGCGTGCACCAGCGCGGTCAGCTCGGACTCGAGCGCGCTGTCGCGCCCGATCTCCTCGAGCTCGCGCAGCCACTGCGCACCCTGCCCACCGAACGCCAACGCGTACCCGGCCCCGTCGCGCAGCTGCTCCAGCAGCGCCGCGCGGACACCCGACGTCTGGCCACGACCACCAGCTTTCGCGGTCGACCCCGTGCCCATCTCGGTGCTCTCGTTGATCGTCAAGACGCTCGACTTCCTTCTCCTGGCGCTCCGCCCACCGACGGAACGCACACGTATCCGGCAGCCCCTCGGGCCTGTTGGGAGCCACGATCGCACAAAATCATGAGGAAAGCCTCACGTTTCCCGCCCCGGCGGCAGCTACCGCCGAGTATTTCTGGACGCTCGTACCATTTTTTTCTGAAACATGACTCCGCCTCATGTTCAAACCGCAGGTCCAGCCTGTTACTTCGCTTCGCAAACATGAGCGGCCCTCATGTTGAGGTTTATCGAATCGTTATAATCCCAGGTCGTGTTACCGACGAGTACGCCACGCCGCCGGAACGCTTCGCGAAGCCGGATTTGCCCGGTAGAGTTTGGACGGTCGTACACATCCAGCGCGAGTGGCGAAATTGGCAGACGCGCCAGATTTAGGTTCTGGTGTCCACGGACGTAGGGGTTCAAGTCCCCTCTCGCGCACCAAAGCACCACCTTTCAAACCTGCACCAACTGGTGCAGGTTTGTTGGTTTCTGCCCTGCTAGGCGCGGCGCTTCGTATGAGATCCATGAGCTCCACTCCGTCCGCCGCCAGCCGTTGGTCGGCTGAGTCGATGCCCGTGGCTTCTTCTAGCTCAGACTCTTCGGAGTGGTCCGCGACGTCGGCGATCAGCTCACCGCCGAGCAGCGTCTTGAACGGTTCGGCCAGCTCACAGCGAACGTGGTCCTGTTCGAGGTAGACCTTCTCGAAGAACGCTTGATTGAACAAACGGCGGACGCTGGGATTGGCTTCCACGTAGCCCGCATAGCAGTTACCGGCGTAGTTGAGCGCAGTGCGCAGGTTGTTCTCCACCACCTCGATGTTGACCAGGCTGGCCTCCAGACGAATCTCGATCCGGGCCAGCTGCTCGGCGATACGGTCCTGTTCGTCTTTCATGAGATCAAGCGGGATGGCGCCGGCGTAGTGGGCTTGGAGCAACTTGGATCGCTCATCGAGCAGGCGCTTCTTCTGCTTGTCCAGCTCTCGGGCTTCGCGATCCGCAGCCGTGCGGCTGGTTGCCAGTTCACCCCGCAGGCTGGCTTCGATCTGTTCGCGCAGCTCAGGGGCGAGCTGGACGACCTTGTATTCATCTTCGACCAGTTCTTCGACGCGCTCGATCAGCACCGCTTGCCGCTTGCAGTCGTTGTTCTTCTGATGGCGACCGAGGCACACGAAGTACGGATAGACCGTGCCATGCCGGTTCTTGGCGTGAGTGACGATGAGCCTGCTGTGGCAGCCGCCACAGAACACGGTCGATTTGAGGTAGTGCGGGTGTTCGCGCTGCTTCTCTCCGTTGACCCGTGAGGACATCATGGCTTGTACGAGCTGCCAGGTGACCGGATCGACCAAGGGAGTGTGCCGACCGGGATGTGTCGCGCCACGGTAGACGACTTCGCCCTTGTAGTACGGCGAGCGCAGGATTGCTTGCAGCTTGGTGTACTCCACCGACTTGGACGGACGCTTCGGCGTCGGCCTCGTCGTCAGACCCCTGATTTCCAACTCCTTCTCTAGGCTCTTGAGCGTCCACTCCCCCGTGGCGTATGCCTGGAACGCCCACGCGATCAGGGGTCCACGCTCAGGGTCCACAACGACCGTGCGGATTTCGGCCCCTTGCGCGTTGATCATGCCGACGTTGCGGTAGCCGAGGGGTGCGCGGTTGGGCGTGCCTCCCGTGCGCGCCTTCTCGGTCATGCCTTTGAGCACCTCGGTGGCAAGGTTGCGCGAGTAGAACTCGGAAATGGAGCTGAGGATGCCGTGCAGCAGCATGCCGCTGGGTGTTTCGTCGATGTTCTCGGTTGCCGAGACCAGTTCGGCACCAGCAGCCCTGATCGCCATGTGGATTTCGACATCGTCGGCCCGGTTGCGGGCCAAGCGGTCGACCTTGTGGACGATGACGTAATCGACCCGGTGCTCCTTGATGTAGGCGAGCATCTCCTGAAGCTTGGGACGATCGGCGGTTTTGGCGCTCTCGCCGCGTTCAATGAACTCCTTGACGACGACCGCGCCGAGTGTTGCGGCTTTGCGACGGTTGGCATCTCGCTGCGCAGGCAGGGAGTAGCCGTCCGGATCGCCGTCCTTCTCTGCTTGTTCCTTGGTGGATACGCGCGGATAGGATACCGCTGTTTTGAGCAGTTCTGGTGCGCCCATATCCGGATAAATTGGTTGAGATAGGTTTTGTGTCATGCCCGTCCTCCGATCTTGTTCTTTTATCTGGTTCGAATCAGGTCGACATCTTGCGACGTAGCCGTGCGAGTGCGGCGATCCTCATTTGCCGTGTTGTCCGACATTTTCATTGCAAACTCCTTACAAAATCAATCCTGGACAATCCTGACCACCGTTGGCCATCGCCGTGACGACCGTGGCAGTTCGCCTGCCACCCGAGGGCATGGCGCACGACGCCGCTTTCATCGCGATGGTCGCATCCGACCAATCCGGTTTGACGGAGCCGGACTTCGATCGCAACTTCGCTCACGCCGAACAGGCGGGCGAGATCGACTACCTTTTGGGTGCCTTGCCCCCAGGCGCGTTTGAGGAATTTCTTTGGTACCAATACGCAGCCCGCGAAGTAGTCAGCGGCGCGTTCAGCCTCGATATCTGAATCACTATGGCCGGGTCCGGCATACAGGACGTGCCTGTGGCCGTGGTCTACGATGTGCTTGAACTCGTGAAACAGGGTGAATCGCTGTCGGCGCCAGGAGTCGATCCGATTGAGGTATATCACCCATTCACCACGTCCCCGATCCCACAGGCTGGCTCCCGACGCGCTTCGGAGCGTCCGTTCCACGCGCAGTTTCGGTAGCCTGGAAACGATCTCGCTCGGTACCGGACCGCTGTCAATCTCGCACAGCTCCAGCAGCTTGGCCGCCTGTAGTTCAGCGATCACCAGCGCTTCCGCGTTGGTGACGTTCGGTCGGCGAGGCACGAGTCTGCGTAGTTCGTGCAGGATGCTGAGCCGAAAAATGCCCCCTTCTTGATGTTCAGCGAGGGTTTCTCGATTGGTTAAAGTTGATCGCGCGTCGCGCATTGGTGTCACCTCCTTTCGGAAATTAGCGGTTGCTAGTTGATGGACACTACTCCTTTCTTTTTACTTATTATGACATTAAGGAATTATTAACCGCTGAATACAAGCCTCCGTCCTGGGCTCATGCTTCGTCTTCACCATCGATCGGCCCGTCGTACTCGTTAAAGCTGATGCCTTTTTCTTTGGCGATACGCGCGAAGTCCGTTTCGATCTCTTTCGCTTCCGCTGCGGAGAGGTTGTATTTCGTGCGCAGGTACGGTCGCAGTGTCGGCAGTTCACCTTTAGGCATCCAACCGGCGACAGCGAATAGGTCACTGACTGGCACGCGCAGCACCTGAGCAATAGCTTTGATGTTCTCGCTGCGTGGATGCGAAATCTGTCCGAGTTCCAGACGTGTGATCGTCGCCTTGTCGACGTCAGCTTGCTGGGCAACCATCCGGGCAGATAGCCCCAGCGCTTCGCGCCTGGATCTCAGGAATTTTGCCAGTCTGACAATGTCGCCTGTTTCGTTAATGTGCGAATCCATGTTCATATTCTTGCCCCCATTCGCATTCAATAATACCTCCGGGCGGTGAATATATTCAACGCTTTCGGACCATTTTTACAATTTCACAACAATTCTTTTGTCCTGTTTTACGAATATGAATGCATGGCGCAACTATGCGCTCTCATCGAATATCCACACTCCGCCGCCCTCGGTAGGAAACGCGACAATATCCCTCTCGCGGAGAATCTCCTCACCGATCGCTGCATAGTCGACATATACGAACTCCTCCAATGTCGCTGGTACCGCCTGCTTGAGCCGGTCTTCAATGCCGAGCGGCGCGAACAGTTGCCGCACGTAGGCGGCCATGCTCTCGTGGTGGCCCCTGTAGGCCGTTGCAAAGTGGTCGAACAGGTGTGGATCGTCTTCGTGCGCTTCTGCCCAGGCGGCGTAGGCCGGACCGTGCTCCTTGATGCCGCGCGCCACCTGTGCCAGCAGTTCGATGCTGTCGACGCCCTCCAATCCAATCGCCCCAGTGGTGATACTGAACGCGCCGAAGCCGTCGTAGTCCCAGATATAGAGCGGGTCCCCCTCAGTGGCCTCGTCGCGGGTGAGGACGGCGTACATTTCGGCCGCGATGGTCCGTGGATCGCGCGCCATGTCCAGCCAGGTGCCATCGGTCAGCTCGGCGCGCAGCGGCAGGCCGCGGGTGACGTAGATGCGGGGGTTTATCTGGGATTGCTGTTCGCGGCTGGCTTCGAGGTCTGCACCATCGCCCTGGTGTCCGCTGGGTAGATCACGTTGTGGGAACCGTTCATTCATGATCACCGCCTTCGACGTCCCTCTTGGCGTCAGAGATCAACTGGTGACGTACCAGCGGCAGGGCGAGTGCCTCGACAGCGCCTTGTAGATCGCTGGTTGTCAGCTGCTGGTACGCCCCGGCGAGCTCGATGATTCGGTCGGTAACGGTAGCGGTCAGCAGCGCCACGGGTTGCCGGTCCTGGCCATCTGGTGGGATGGCGCCGTAGACGTGTTGAACGAGCCTGTCCGCGAGGGCACGGGTCGCAGCGTGTGATGCGTCGCCCGGCTGTTCGATCATGTTGTCGATCGCCGCCAGTATGGCGTCGCTGATCGCCCAGCGCAGTTCCAACTCGGGTTCACCGCCCGGTTCGTCGGACGTGATGGTGTCGGCTGCTTCCGGTTCGTCTTCGCTTGAATTCCGTTGTGGCTGTGGGTATTTCTCGCTCATGGTTACCTCTCTTTCGTTATGGTTGAGTGTTGGCCGGTCGGACAGCGGAGAGGGTGTGCATTCCCTCCATCCGCCGTCCGCCGGCCTCTTACACCTGGGCTGAGCGATGCTCAGCTGTCCGGCTGCTCACCTCCTGCCTGCTGCCCGCCACGGCGGTTACGGCTGCGGCGCGTGCCTGTCGGCGATTCGTCGCCGGAAGCTTCCGCCACGTCGGCGTCGGCTCCGACCTCCGTCACCGTGACGACGGGGGCGTCCTCGTCGTCTGGCGGTGGTGGCGGGGTGGCAGTGAACAGGTTGTCGATAGCCGCCTGGCGCGCCTTGGCTTCGGCTTCGATCGCCTCGCGGGCGGCTGTTGCCTTGGCCATCAGCTCGGGATCTTGCTTGGCGGCTTCGATGTAGGCATCGACAGCCTTGAAGCATTCAGCCTTGAGGCTGGTGCCGCGTAGTTCGGCGATCCAGGTGAGCTGGGCGTGCCGGGCGGTGTCGATACGGATGGCAAGGGTGATTTCCTTGCCCCCTTCGGGTGTGGACATCGCTCCTCCTCGGTGCGAGCGGCCGGTAAGCGCAGGTAGCGCTTACAAGTACGGCCGCAGGACACCGACGAGCCGGTGTGCCGCCTACGCGGCGGTCTTGCGGGGTCGACCCCGTGGCCGATCAGCCGTCGTGCTCAGGTGCTTGGCGTCGGAAGGTACGGGGTAGCCCGGAATCACCACGTCCGAGTCGATCTCGTTGCCCCAGACGTCCCAGCCGGGTTGCTGTCTGCGGGCGAATAGTTCGAGATACGGTCCGGGACTGACCCGTTCGATGATCGCGAACTGCTCTTCGGGCTTGTGACTGTGCTCCTGGACCGGCGCGATGAACCACGTCGGTTGTGCCCGGAAGTTGACCTTGGCTTTGCCGCGCGTGCCGAATAGAACATGCTCGGTCATGTTGCGCAGGTATTGGCCGAGTTGTAGACGCGGCTTCACCCAGGTAAGTGGTGAGCGGTAGGTGAATCCCCAGGCTTCCATGACGTCGTACCCCGCACGCCAGGCACCGTTGGTGACCCAGAGCCAGAGATACGCATCGTCCTCGGCCAGTTCGCCCACCGGCATGGCCTTGATCTGTTCGATGCTCATCAGGTCGTAGTGCTGCGAGGCACCGAGATGGCCACGCTGAAGGATGTCCCACGGCGGGTCTGCCATGATCGTGCGGTAGCGCTTCGGGTGTACCGAATCCTTCGGCATCTGAATAACTTTGGTGTCTGTCATAGTTCACCTCCTTCCTGTTGGATGGCCTTCTTCCTGCGGGTATGCGGGAGCGGCGACCCTTCACAAATATTTGTCGTCTTTGCCCGGTCCGATGGCACGGGGTAGCCCGGGATCACCACATCGGCGTCGACCTCGTTGCCCCAGACATGCCATCCCGGTTGGTGCCGCCGTGCGAACAGTTCCAGGTAGGGGCCACCCGAAACCCGCTCGATCACGGCGTACTGCTCTTCAGGCTTGTGGCTGTGCTCTTGCAATGGGGCGAACATCCAGGTCGGCTGAGCCTTGAAGTTGACCGGCGCCCGGCCGCGGGTGCCGAAGAGCAAATGCTCGGTGGCGTTGCGGAGATAGTTGCCCAGCTGAAAGCGCGGCTTGATCCACGTGAGCGGCGAACGCGGGACGAATCCCCATGATTCGATGACGTCGAATCCGTCGCGCAGTGTGGCGTTAGTGACCCACAGCCACAGGTGGGCGTTGTCTTCGGCGAGATCAGCAACGGGCATACCCGCGATCCGCTCCAGCGACATCAGTGGATAGTGGGCTGACGCTCCCCAGCTTCCGACCTGATTCCGCGTCCACGGAGGGTCTGCCAGAATAGTGCGGTAGCGGCGAATAACGTTGGTAATGGTCATAGTTCGGCTCCTTTCTGCATTACGTGGACAAGCTGCTCAGGCGCGATGACACAGAACAGATCGGCGGGCAGTGTTCGGTCCTTCTCGATCGCCTCGCGCAATGCGGTGCGACGCCGTTCGGCCTTTGCCTCGGTGTCGGCGCTCATGCTCCAGACGACGCGCGGGAACGCCCCATCGCTACGTTCCTGTTCGATGCCTTGCCGCCTGTAGGACTCGTACTCGCGGCACTTCTTCAGAACGGTCGGGATCGATTCGGTGCCCCTATCGATCTCGATGAAGGCAGCGTCGACGTACTCGCTACTGGGCGGTGAGGCAGTTTCGGCGTACAGATCCGGTTTGAGGGTCAGCCGTGCGCCACCGATACCCATGTAGGAACGCCAGGCGATGGGCTCGATCTCGCAGCGCAGCAGCTCCAGAGCCTCGGCACGGTCAGCCTCCACAAGGGCGACGTGCGCGGTAGCGATGCCCAGCTGGTGGTCGAGGAATCGTTGTGTGGGTTGTTTGAACCGTCGTCGGTGGCCGCGGCCCGCCTCCAGTCGCAAGAGCCGATCCCCGACAGCGTCCAGGTAATGGACCATGCCGTTGCTGCCCGATTGGATGCCGCCAATCCGCTGTGTCAGGCTCGCCAGTATTCGGTGGCGTCGCAGCCGGGCGAGTACCCGCTGTGCCGTCCGTGGGCCGCTGCCTGGTGGCATGTCGCCGAAGTGCAGCGCCTGGATCTGTGCCACAGTCAGATAGCGGTGTTCGGCTACTGAGCGCACGATCGACCAATCACGGTCACTGAGCTGAGTCGCCAGCGATGTGATGTCACGAACAGGGCTGGTGGTGCGTAAGTGGTGGCGGGGTGTGGTGCCCTGTAGGGCACCATCATTCGGCTCCCGCAAGGAGCCATTGATCGACGTCGATGGGGATGTTGTGGTCGATGCGGCACGAATAGCGGGACGAATACCGTCAACAGATGTGAAAGTTACGTCGCTTCCCTCCAATCCGTCGTTCATGCTTGCCGCCTTCGACGTCCGGACCCGGTGCCGTCGCCTGCACCGCCGTTGACCTGTTCGAGCAGTTCGGTGAACCCCGCCTCGATCTCATCGAGCGGTTGGCCGTAGCGTTCCCGGCTCAACCGGCGGATTTCATTCGGATCGCTGGTGATCGGTGGCGGTGGCAACGTGGTGCCGGAGGCCCACGGCTGAACGGAGTTGTCCCGCATCAGGCTGGCGTAGATGTGGTGGGCAGGCAGTGCCCCGAAGTCTTCCGGCGCGATCATCGTCTGCCCTGCCGCCATGTCTTTGGCATCACCCGATTGCAGTTGGAAGGTGATCCGTGAGCGGGCGTTGTTGCGGAAGGCGTCGAGCATCGCCGGAGGCAGCTGCTTCTGGTACTGATGCGCCAGGTGGAACCCGGCGCGCAGGCTGCGGGCGGTGGCCAGCGCATCACCCAGATCCGTTGGCAGGCGCAAGTAGTCCTGCACCTCGTCGATGTAGATTGCGACGGGCTGCCTGGTCTCTTCCGGCGTCCCGGCTCGTTCCCGGATCGCTTGCCACAATTCCGCCAGAACGAGCGCGCCCAGCAGTTGCGCGCTTTCCGGCCCGATGACGCCCTTCTGCAAGGGCACCAACAAGACCTTGTTCTGCCGGAGGACATCGCGGATGTTAAAGCGTGGGTTCCTTTGCGCCAGAACAGCTCTCAGTTGGCGGGTCAGGAGTGGACGCAGCTTGTTGCTCAGTGGAGCGATCTTCGTATCCACCGCTTCTGGTGACATCGCATCGAACCAGGCCCAGAACGGCCCGGCCGCGAAAGGATCGTCGCGGATCACCCGCTGGGTGAGCGACCGGCGGAACCCCGGATTGGTGAGCAGGAGCGGCAGCATGGTGAGCGAGGCGTCATCGCGCTTCGCCAGCACCTCCAAGGCATTTCGCAGAATGTCGGCCGACCGTGGCCCGAGATCACCGTGAATGGCGTGGATGGTGCCGAACAGCGAGTCCGCGATCACCTCGGGGGTGCGTCCCTCGCTGTGCGCCAACGGATTTATTCCGACCGGTGCCTCATCAAGGGCATCCAGGAGGACCACGTCCTGTTTCCGATGCTCAGGAATCCGCGCCAGGATGTCCGTCACCAGATCCTTCGGTTCGATCACCACCACCGGCCGACCCGCTTCGAGGTCTTGAACGATCAGGTTGAGCAGCAGCGTCGACTTGCCGGTGCCGTTCGGCCCGATGACCCACGTATGCCGCATGCTGTCGAGCACGTCGTACCCGATGGTCCCGCCGACGCCGGGGGCGTTGGCCTCGGCGATCACCCGCTCGCCGGTCAGTAGCGCAGGAGTCGGTCGGACCGGTTTCGGATGCAGCGGCGGTTGACCGGGAAAGCGCTCGTCGTGATCGCTAACCGGCCAGGCCAAAAGGTGACTCAGTTCCGGCACACTCAGCGGCTGCGCCGGGGTCAGGATCGACCAGGTTGCTTTCGGCCCGTTGACCTTTGCGGCTTTCTCGTCCGCCAGCTTGAGATGCACCCCGGCCGTCTCCACCGTGCCGATCGCCGCCGCCAATCCGAGTATTAGGGATTTTCGGCGGTCCGCGGTGCCAGCCTCGACGCCGATGCGGATGACGGCCGCGAAGCCGTGGTGGCCGAGCTTGCGAGCGACGGCTTGCCGGGCGTTCGGGCGCTTATCCGGCAGCAACCCGTTCCACACCTTCGACGCCACCGATTGGTGGCCACCGTGGGGCTGTTCGCTAGGCGGCAACATCGGCTGGCGACGTGGCCCCAGCACCACCTGAATCACCAGTCGCTCCCCGGCGTTCACGGCGGTAAGGGCGCTCAGGATGGAACGGCTGGAGGCCACCCGATCTACTGGTTCCAGCGGCCAGTCCGTGGCGGTGAGCTTCAGGCGGCGGGCGGTGACAATCTCCCCACGCTCGGTGGGATCAAACGGCGTCACCACTGAGCCGCTGATCAGCTGCTCGACCGACCGTCGCACGCTGTGTACATGTCGAAGCTGGCTGCCCACAAGGTATTCCACGCCGTCGCTGGTTGCGCGGGCTTCGAGGATGAGCTGTGGCGCATGTTTCTGTGCCGCCCAGTGGCGGAGCAGCGACGTGGCTGCTCCTTCCCGGAAGGGGCTGGGCCAGAAGAGGAGCTGCCAGACGAGAGAATTGGCGGTGAGGTCTGATTGATCAGTCATTATCGCGCACCTCCGGGGTGACATCCGCCTGATCCGGCTTGGTATCGCGACTCTCGCCATCGGCCTCTTTCTCCTGCGCCATACGGGCCGCATCGGCCAACGCGAGCGCGAGGAACGCCTTACCCAGCAATTTCACGTCCGGGGGTTGATTGCGCACAGCTCGCACATAAATATGACGCTCCACCTTTGCCTTGCGACGGCCTTCGCGGTCACCTCGGCGATAGTTCGATCGTCCTGTTTTGGACATAGCACTCCTCCTATTCGAATTACATTTGATAATTGCCATCAGCGAAGATGCTCGCCGGGCTGGCCGGTGAATACTTTCACCAGGTCATAGCTCTACTATGCGGTGAATCTATTCACCAGGCAATAGAGTTTGACCAAACTACAACACCGAAACGGCTATTAATAACAGGGGTGGAAGATCGCGGTTGTTTGGCACATTTTATTCACCACCCGGCACGGAATTTTCGGTAGATCATGACGCCGCCGATAACCAGAGCGATGACCCCCAGCACCCCGATGATGATCGCCAGCGTCGGCCAGATGGATTCGATGACGCCCACTGCGCAGTAGACCGCGATGACCCCGACCAGGACGCTGATGCAGCCCTTCTTGAACTTCTCGGCCATGTTCAGTTCGTCGCTCATGCTGGCCACCGCCGTACCCACTCGATCGCCTCGGCCGCGACAATGGCTCCGAACTCCATTGCCAGCAGACTGCTGGCCGGTGCCGCATCGGCCCGCTCGCCGGCGTAGCGCTGGATGTCGCGGGTGAGGCGCAGACTGCGCCTCACCACGAAATTGACCAGCTCACTGCATGTTTCGAGGTCGTCACCGGGTGGCACCTTCGGCTGCAGCTCGTTCAACACGACACGATGGTTGCGGATGATCATGCTCACCACTCCCCACCGAGCTCGTCATCAAGATCGACGGCTGGGACGACCGCAGGTATCGCGGTGTCACCCCTCAGCTTGGCGTCCGATTCCTCGCCGTTGTACGGATCGGTGATCTTTTCGTCCGGCGCCATCCGCTTAAGCAATGCGTCCAGCATCGAGGTATCGACCGTGGCGTCGGGCAACAGCAACCCGCGCAGCGGATTGTCGTGCTGGTCGATGAGTTCGGCCTCCGGACCGCAGCCTTGGTGATAGGAACGAGCCAGCAGCCGCACCTGATCCGCGCCTTTGATCGCCTCGCCCATCTTGGCGATGGTGGTGGCGTATACCTGTTCGCCCTTGACGCGCAGGACCTCCAATTCGGGGATCAGCGCGTCGATCTGGCGCTGGAACTCCACCCGCTGTCGTTCGATCGGTTCCAGTTGCGCGGCCAACTGCCCGATTTCGTCGGTCAAGAGCGACCCGTCCCGGTAGTACACCGCGAAGACGACCACGTTCACAACGATGACGACGACCGCGAAGAAGACACCCAAGATGACGGCACTGCCGATCCCATTGCCCGCGGCCACGCTGTCGGCGACGATCCGATACGCCATCACGATTCCGGCGCCGATCGCCAACGCGGCCGACAAACCGATGAAGATCAGCGGGATGATCTTCGCCGTGCCCTCGGGCAACGTGATGTGCCCGTCCGCGTCCTTGTAGCCCTTGACGTCCCGGCCGAAGAACTTCAGGCCGACCGCCACGGCCGCAGTGCCGAGCAGTGCGAAGACGACGCTGGTGATCAGTGGTATCAGGCTCTCGCCCCAGGCTGCGCCGTCACCGGCCGCTAGGCCAGCAAGATCAACATTGAACACCTGCGTCACGAAGTACAGCAGGACCGGGAAGTCCAGTAGCGAGGCGATAATGATCAGGCGATGGAACCGGGCGGGTACCCGCCGATGCTTGAGGCTGCCCGCATCGCGCTCCTGTTCCACGGTGGCGGCGACGGTTTGCATGCGGCTGGTAGCGCTGCTGGCGGACAGCACCTCGCCGTTGGCCCCGCAAACCGGTGCCTGATCGAGCCGCGTCAGCGCCACGCGTCGCCCGGCAATGTCCGCTGTGACGCGCTGGTACTGATCGACCACCTCGGCCAACCGCGCGGCACCCTGGTCGCGCAGCTTGGCACCCCCGGCCATGCCCTTGCTCATGACCAAGGCTTCGAGGTTGCTGAACGTGGAAGCGGCACGCTGTGCGCCGATGCGCCACTGTTCGGACACCAAGGCGAGCACCATGGTCAGCCAGGCCAGGGGAATCGGGCCGCGCCCGATCAAGGAGGTGGCGATCTCCTTCTTCGGCACCGACTTTGGGTCGTAGGGCACCTCGGCGGCGATTGGCGGGTCAGTCAGCTTGCGCAGCGTCACGGCTGGACGCTGCTCGGGATGACGGCCGTTCGGCCTGGTGGTGATGGTCATGGGTGGACTTCCAATCTGGTTGGCGGAAAAGGACTTCGGAAACGGATCGGGCATCAGCGACCGGTCCGGTGAAAGGTCAGCTCGACGCGGCGGTTCTGCTGCGCCTTCGCTTCGTCGAACAGACCGGCGGTGAAATTCGGGATGACCGGTTCACTGGCACCGCGGCCGGTGACAGCACCGAGCTGCACGGGCGGCAGGCCGAGGGCAATGAGCCGATCCGCCATTGCACGGGCGCGGCGTCCCGCGAGGTCGTCGCGGTCGTCACCGACGCTGGTGTCGGCGATGTGACCGGCAACATCGATGGACTGGATGTCACAGCGGGCGGCGGCTTGCACGATCGGACGGAGGGCATCGTCGGCGTTCGCCGGCAAGATGGCGCTCCCCGGGGAGAAGTGCAGGACGGAATCCGAGAGGTTCAGCCAGACTGGGCAACCGCTCTCGGTGATGGCAGTCGGCACCGGCACGACCGGCACCGGCAGCGTGGACAGCGGCTGTGCCGCGGTCGGCACGTCATGCGCGACGGTGCAACTGGCCGCCTGCGCCCTCTGGCAAATGCCGGTCCACAACGGTTCGACAAACAGTCGTGCAACCGGCGGCAAGCTCGGTTGCGATCCGGCGGCGACGCCCAGGCCGTGGAACGTCACGTGACGGCCTGCAAGGTCAGGCAGATGCCCTTGCCTCGCAATGCTGTCAATAATGGCGTCCGCGTTGGTGTTCCAGCCGAGGATGCGCAGGTCCATCGGGGCCTCCGTGCTGATGCCGGAGGAGATGATGTGCAGATCGCCGGGCAGTTGGCTGGCACGGTCGAGCAACGACAGCAGATTCAGGCCCGGAGTATCTGCCTTCAGGTTCACCGCTGTGGCGGCGATTTCCTCAAGGGCAGTGTCGATCTGACGCTCAGCATCGGCGTGCGCGTGCTGCACCTGCCTGCTGCCGGGACGGAGGGGTGTCAGGTCGATGGCGGTGATTTCGCCGGTGGCCGAGGACACCACGCGGACGGTGGCGTCGCCGGCCCGCTTGGAGCGTTTAGCCATCGTGGTCAGTTCCTCCACCACCGAATCCGGCAGGGCCGGTCGGGGTTCGGCGCTGGTGGCGGTGACGACGAGGGTGATCGCGGACGCCGATGTGTCTGCGGGTGCCGATGCGCAACCGATCACGCCGAGCAGACCTGCTGGGGCTATGAGCATCACTACGGTGGTGGTGAGGCTGGTACGGGTGAGATGAGTTATCCGGGCGGCCAGCGTGGGCGTCGGCATTGCTGTGGGTGCGGCCATGCGAATTCTCCTTCTAGAGGGAACGATTGACGCCCTCCATCTTCGGACCAAAAAGTGGGCTGAACTGCGCGGATGCTGAGTAGCAAAAGTGGGCGAGACTGGGCGCGGTCCTTGGTAGCGGAGGATGCGCGATCCGGCCATGCTTGCCACCCGCCGGTGAGGCATGATCTGAGGCATGATCTGAGGGTGACTGACAGCCCGCAGCTGCCGTCGATCGACGCAGTTCGCCAGAATCTAGTGGTCGTGAGAAAGAAGGGGGTGAATTCGATTGGGCAGGTGGAGGTTCCTGCACTGCGCCGATGTGCTATCGCGGCCGGATCGGGTGACTCAAAAACGACCGCGAAGGACCTGGAAAACGTAATTACATCGAGTATCGATAGGCTCGACATAGATGGCGAACGGGACGCGCTGAACATACTGTTCGGAATACGGTCCGAGGTTCGACGAACATCATTGACGGTCCGCCGCGAGAAGGCGGCTCGTGTACTGTTTGTGACCGCCGATGGATTTAGGCGGCACAAGGAATATCCGTTGATAAAAAAGCTAGCCGAATCCATCAGCGAATATTGCGAAGAGCGACTAGCTCATAGCACCGCCAAGAAGTCTGCAAAATCGGATGGCGACAGCGGCGCGAAAAGAAGCGGAAAGAACAGCACTTCTCAGACGAGTAGCTCAGCATGGGCACGCTGGTGGGCAAGGGTAAACAGAAGAATTGATCGTTCAGCGCGAAGGCTCGCACGCTCTCCCAAATGGGCGGTGTTTGTCGGCTTGCTGACTGCGCTCGCCGCAGTTGCCTCGATAATTGCAGTTGTTATCCGGGACGCAGCATCGCAAACGCCTGTCCAAACTGACGTTATCTATGTGGCGGGGCATAGATTCTTCGACTTCCCGTACGAGAGCACACCCGGGGAAGCTTTTTGTGGAAATTCTCCGGCATCCAACCGTTCGGATGCCTATCTGTGTCTCATACCTGGACCGGATGGTACGACCCGCATAAAATTAGATCCATGCTTCGCTGTCATACAAGGCGCAGTTGCATGCCCAAGCCTAGGTCGAGAAAAGAAGTACACCAAGTGGCATGCACCCGTCGTAGCAATGCCTGAAGTAAACGCCGTGCCACCTTGGGTCGAGCCGTGGCCCTATGAAGTAATTCTAAACGATGGAACATCGTGTCTTTCAATCACGGGGTTAGTGATATCGACTCCAGAGGCGAACACGCACGAGATGATATTTGGCGCAAACGAAGAAACTCCGAATAACCCGATTTTTCGATGCGATATCCAGCCATCGCCAGTCGTGGCATTTGGTTGGACGTTCGCAGACGATGGCCTACTGGAGACGGTCAAGTGGATCGAAGACCCGAAATACTACAAATCACAAATCGGTGGCCTTTCTCTTGAGAATAGCGTATATTATGGCCTGTATTCCCCGTCTCCAGGTGCATCATTTGGAAGGGTTTCTATCGCGACCGTAGTGGTCTGATTATTGACAGATAATACAAAATATGATACAATTAAATAACCGTTGGCGTCAGGCTCCTAGCGTGCCGCTTGCGGTCGTCGGCATTCCCGTCGTGACCCCTAGCTTCTAGCTAAGGTACTCGCCTCGGAGGCTAATATGGCGGCGATTATCCGTTCCTTCACCCAACGCTGGGAAGATTGGCGCTACACCTGGCTGGCTGTGTTCATCCATGCCGCGTACGAACCGGCGCTGTTCACGGCCAAAATCCTCGTCCTCGCGCTGCTGTGGGGTGATCTGTCACCCCTGTGGCGGCTGCTGATCATCGTCGGAGCTTGCTGCGTAATGCTGAGCTTCGTCAAGACGATCAACTGCTTCCGGTATCGGCTGGATGAGCATGCCGAGCGACTCGATCTGGCCGAGGACTACTTCGCGACGATGATCCGGCTTGAGGATTAACTGGCAGAAATGCCACGATCCGATCGCGGCAAGCCACCTCGGCGCTAGTGTCAAATGAAGGGGCAGGGCCGTATTGCGATTCGCAGTACGGCCCTCTTTCAATTCACTCTACTTGTGGAAGAAGCGCGCTGCCCGCATCAACGCTGTATCAGTTGAGCCTGGTGCTATCTGCGGGGCTCCGGGCGACTCGAACTACCACGGCATCTGCTGCACCTCGACGCCGAGATCTACGAATCCTGGTGGCAGCCACCGCCGGCATCGACCGCGGAGCTGGGCGACAAGCCGATCGTTGTTACCCATGACGGACAGAAGTACTGGGCCGTTCCACCGAACGTCAATCGCGATGCGGTTCCGCTCACGCTGCCAAACAACATGATGACGTGGGACGGGTTCGCCAGTAGTTGGCCCTACGTGGTCCTTGAACCAGGGCAAACCCGCGTTCAAGCCCCTTCGCCATCAGCCGAACGGGCGGGCTGTGCAGGAAGGCAATCTGGTGTTCAACGTTCCGATAGCCGGGCAGCGTTGGCCTCAAAGGACTCGTGCTCTTGGACCCGGACGATCCCACTAAGGTCCTGGCCTTCAGTGACAAGAAGCCCTGGCCCGACCCGACAGATCTGAGCTCGTTTTAGCCACCCGAGAGGTACGCGCCATGTGGTCAGCCCAGGGCCGACTTTATGTACATTGCCCCCGGTCGATGCCGACTGCATGTAGCAGGTGATCGACTACTACAGGCGAATGCGCTGCGTCGAACGAGTCTATTGATTGCTTCTGCGGATATCGGCCAACCAGCTTCTATCGACACATCTACAGCCGATACCCACACCTTGTCTGCTACCCTAGAATTGGGGAAATATATGCCCTATGGTAATATAGTCATATGACAAACGCCCCCATTCGCTCTGACGCCGATATCGCTGAATTGTCTTCAACGGTCTTCCGTGAAGGCCTGGAAGTTATTTCGAATATTCTACCCGAAGTGGCCACTGCCATTACGGGTGAGCTTGAAGATCAGCGGCGCCAGTTGAAGCTGATTGCAAGCGAGAACTACAGCTCGTCAGCTGTGCAGATAGCAATGGGTAACTGGCTCACCGACAAGTACGCCGAAGGCGCGCCGGGCAAGCGCTGGTATGCGGGGTGTGAACACGTAGACACAATCGAATCGTTGGCCGTCGACCTGGCCAAGCAACTGTTCTCGGCCGAACATGCCTACGTCCAGCCGCATAGTGGGGCGGACGCAAATCTGGTGGCCTTCTCGGCCGTGCTGGCCAAGAAGGTCGAAGAGCCGTTTCTCGCTGCGCTGGGTGTCAAGGACAATCGTGAACTGACAGTAGAGCAGTTCCGTGAGCTTCGGCAGCTCCTGGCTGGGCAGAAGATGCTCGCAATGGATTTGAACTCGGGGGGACACCTGACGCATGGCATGCGGACGAATATGTCGGCGAGGATGTTCGACATCATTCCCTACGGCGTGTCGGAGACGACGGGCCTGATCGACTACGACGAGGTTCGTCGCATCGCACTGGAAACCCGCCCGCTGCTCATTGTGGCCGGCTACAGCTCGTATCCCAGGATCATCGACTTCAGTGAGTTCCGGAAGATCGCCGACGAAGTCGGTGCGGTGCTGATGGTAGACATGGCCCACTTCGCGGGGCTTGTGGCTGGAGGCGTCTTCTCGGGAACCGCCAATCCGGTACCGTATGCCGACATCGTCACCTCGACGTCGCACAAGACGCTGCGTGGACCGCGTGGCGGCTTCATTTTGTCGCGTGCGGAATTCGCCGATGTCATCGACCGCGGTTGTCCTATGGTTCTCGGCGGCCCGCTGCCTCATGTTATGGCAGCAAAAGCCATCGCCTTCAAAGAAGCCCTCGATCCGAAGTTCAAGAGCTACGCCCAAGCCGTCGTCGCCAACGCCCAGGCACTCGCCGGAGCGTTGCAAGAACTCGGGGAAACCGTCCAAACTGGCGGCACCGATAATCATCTGCTCCTCGTTGATGTCAGGCAGTACGGCTTGACCGGGCGACAGGCAGAATCGGCGCTGCGCGCATGCAACGTGGTGGTGAACCGCAACGTGCTTCCCTTCGACCCCAATGGCGCCTGGTACACCAGTGGCATCCGCCTTGGTACCGCCGCCCTGACCACGCGTGGATTCACGAAGGAAGACATGCTCGTGATCGCGTCGCTGATTCACGAGGCGTTGTCGTCTATTCGCGTTGACGGCAAGAGCAAGGTCAAATGGGAACTTGACGATGCACTCACGTCCAAGATCAGGGCACAGATCGACCAGCTCACAGGCGATCATCCGCTCTATCCTGGGATCAACCTCGAAACCGTGTCGGCTTAATTTCGCCGGGGCCAGGGCGAATGATGCGTGGACCACCACGCAGGGTGACATCGCCCTGGCTACGTTGGCTCGATGCGGTGGCGGCTACCCGCTGGTCGCGTACGCCCGGCGGGCCTGCTGATAGGCAGACTGTGCGTCCGGATGAAAACGTAGACTATCGAGAATCAGACGATTGAGCGAGTAGAACGGCCATCGTAGGGGGCGGTCGATGTCGAGAAACAGGACGATCCGGTTCTCGGCTGTCCGGTTCCATGCGCTGTGCTCAAAGTAGTCATCAAATACGACGCAGCGGCCTTCGCTTAGCTGAATCGTTTGTCCGGCCACGGTCATTCCGCAGTCCCCGTCAGGAATTCGGAGAGGCAGCAGCACTCTGAGAACAGCCCTCGTGACACCTGTATGCGGAGATAGCTCCGTTCCGGGGCCGAAGACCGAAAACATGGCGGAACGACATCCCGGCAACATACCGATCATCGAATTGGCAATCGGAAAGCGCGTGGCAACTTCAGGGATTGCTCGCCCATACACCTTCAACGGTACGGCGAACCACTGCTGACCATTCGCCAGAGCGTTTTGACGACTTGAAATGTCCGATATATCGGCCAATTTACTGATCCTGTTATCCAGGAACTCCGCCGCTAGTCTCGGTGCCAACAATTCCGCTGCGGCAACCCAGGGCAATGAGTGGTGATCCCAGATCGGTTGTGACCCGCCCTCCAGGAAACTGATGGTCTTGGAGTGGGCAGTCATCAATCGTGATCCCATTTCTAAAGCCCCCGACCGACTATGGTAGTGAGCTTGTCGAACTCGCGGTCCACCATCAGCCAATTCATCCGTGTGAATTGTTGGCAGTCATCAATATCGAAGAAGCTAGGCCCCATCTTGATTACCCGTTCTTCGGAGGCAAGCGGGAGTTCGACAAATCCGAAGTATCCACTGTCGGCATCGAAGGGGTCCTTCGCCAGGCCGGCATCGAGAATAATCTGGCGCCGCGTAGCGATATAATCCAGCAATTCGGTATTGCTCCTGTCGCTCCCCAAGCTTTGCATGATCGCCGCGCCCGCGAGGGCATCGTAGCTGCAGCCCGAGCCGGAGGTGTTGGCGTAGGCGTACCGGAAATCTTCCAACCAACGGTGCGGGACAAGGCTGTACGAGAATCGAACACCGTGGGCGACAACAGCTTTCGTTGGGCAAATGGAGCGTATGGTCAGCGATGGATCGAGGCGAGCTGTTTCCTCCGCGACATTAGCGGAACCGAAGCGCATATATTGGAAAGCCCCGTCGACAACGACTGGCGATCCCCACTTCTGCTGCCATTCGTGTATCTGTTGAATCAAAACGCGGGGCACCGCCTTGCCCATAAACCAACGAGGACAACAGAGCAGTAGCGGGGAACGTTCTGGAGGCAACCTTAGTTCATCAATCTCGTTGCCGAGGAGTGCGCCGCCATTTACGGGTATTAGTTCTATGCCAAGTAGATCGGCGAGATAGTAGTACGTATAGTAGAGCGGCCGGACGTAATGTAGCCGAGTGTAGCCCCATGATTTCAGCATGGCCATATGCGCGGTGAGTAGCGGCGTCATTCCTGCACCAACAAATACGGCTTGCCCAGCAATGTTCTCACCTCGACGGGAATGAAATGCCCGGATCAAATTAGACAGCCGCTGGGAGTCGTTCTGAAAGTAGTAATCAAGAAGTTCCTTGCGGGAAGGTTCGCCCAGCGGCAATTGCAGCAAATCTTCCAGGAACGGGTTCGTGCAATACCAATCTCCGGGAACGGCTCTGTCACCCCGGTTCCTGCACTCGGTGTCTAGTTCCTTATGAGCGGCAAGGAGAATATCAAGTCCGGCCAGCGTCATTAGATGTCATTCCTCGATGCGATGATTTCTAGCTCGTCCACATACAAAAGTCCGCCGTGTCGGTTATAAAAGGAGCGGCCTTTGCGATTCGCATGGCCGATCACGCCAAAGATGCCGGGTACGGAGGTCGCTGCGGCACAGATCGCGTCGAACAGCTGGCCTGCTAAGCCTTGGCCTTGATGAGCGGGGTGTACCACCAAGTTGAACAGGATTACATACATTCCGTCGATCTTGGCGCGAACAAATCCTACTGGCATATCGTCACACCATGCGGACGCGACAATCGCATCGCGCGTAAATGATTGTTCCAAACGATCAGCGTCAATCGATGCCTCGTCGTGCCAGCCAACTTCGTTGAACAGATCTACGACCTGCGTCATAGAGAGTGTTCGGTCCAATGTCACGTGATATGTCTGCATTAGTCCTCCGCCCTTTCACTACTGAACGATTTCATCTCTTCTACGTAGCAGCGCATATGTGTCGTATGTGCTGTAGACACGGAGCATGCGGCGTCGCCCTACTGTTCCTGGCTCATATTCTGATCTTGCATGGAGTGCGGAATGATTGGAGAATACCAACAGTGACCCAGCCCTTAGCTCGATGCTGACGCCGAGATGTGGCTGGTCCAGCGCAGTCAAGAGATCGCCCAAGGCATTCTGTGCCTTTTCGCTCTGACATATGCGCCCGGCTATCGAGGCATCATGGAAGTACATACTCACGGTCGGCAGATCCGCAGCGCAAAGGAGGTGTCCATCGTTTCCAACAAATATCGGACCCGGCATAGACCACCTGCGAATATCGAGCGGTACTGGCTGCATCGAATAAGACACCGGGAAGCGAAAAGCAGATTCTTTCAACGCAGCGATGGTCGACAAAGATAACATGGAAGCCAGTTCGTCTGCCGCTACAATTCTAGTAATGACTGCCTGATTAGTTGGCGCCTCCATCCCCAACAAGATTATTGTTTCCGGTCGCAAATCCCAGTGCGACCATGAGCCGGAGGTAGGTGGGCCGAAGTCTGTATGAAAGCCCAGGGCCTGTTTTCCGACGCTACTTGTGGCCGATGCCGACGATATGGTGACATTCTGTATCAATTCAGAACTTTCCACCCGAAAGGCAAAGGGAGTTCCGTTGGCGGTAGCCGCGGAAATGAGCGATACTCGCGCGATTTCTTCAGGCACCGTTGATGTTGGGGAATCGGCGGTGACGAGGAGGCTCTTGGCTTGTCGCTCACTTAACGAAAGTTGCATTTCGGTTAGTGATCGCTGCCACTCGGAAGAGAATGCAGGTACCCCCAGATTGGCAGATTGATGTGAGCCCGATATTTGCATGATTGCGTTCCTTAGATGATCGGAGAGACCTTCTGTACGCAGTGCTCGATCCTCATACCATATCGAGGTCGACCGATCGGCAAGATGAGACGACTCTATGCTGAAATGCGTGCAAAGGCAGTATTATTGCCATAGATCCCCCTCGAAATCAGCGACAGCATTTTTGCGCGCTCCCTACAGGATAGCGAGTAGCGCCTGGAAACAGAAGATATTGTTTCGATGAAGAACCTAAGAATTTGCCAGCATAGATGCTTGTTTGTTTGCCTGGATATAGCTCGCGGTTTTCCATCAGAGCCGGTCCGTCCCTACTTCTGCCATGAGGAGTCCGGCATCGCGTGCCCGGCCTCGACCAGTACGCCAAACGCGACGGCCGAGCGCGGGCAGTGTTCCAACTGGCAGTTCCGGTGCAATTGCATCTCGCGGTGTGCTTGCTCGATGGTGAAGATCTCGGCCAACGGTCCGTCCGCGTGCACGAAGGTCCGATCTGTCAGAGCTCGATGCCGCCGCGGCATTGGCTGTGGCATATCATTTCTCGCACCCTGTGAACCTTCTCGTCATGACGGCGCCTGCCCGCGGGCGCTGCCCGTCGGCCATATGTCCGCTTTGCTCGGATCAGCAGCAGACACCAACCTCGCCGCCCCCTCTTCGGTCGCCTCCGCTGGCAGCCGCACCCTGCCCGCCATGACATCAGCGACTAAACGGTCGCAAGCCACCCCGTGGCCATGCAGGGCGATCATGTCCAACTCCGCCTGGATCGGTTCGCGTCGCCGTCGTTCGAACAGGAAATACTTCCAGGCCGTGGCACAAGCCGACGGCGATCCCCGGCCGGGCGAGATCGTCCTAGACTTGGCCCTCGCCCTCGCCCTCGCGATCTGTGGTGCGTTTTCGTCGGTAGCGATTGATTGTTCGCAGTGATAGGTCGTCTTTCACTGTTCTACGATGAACGACGGACGTTTCATAGCCGTTGGGTCAGGGCGGTTCGATACGGCGTTGTAAGTGAGATACACGACTGCTCTGCGAGCACCGGAAACATTGCCGGGGGATCCGTGAACGGTGGCCCCGACGAAGGCTATGACGCTGCCGGATTCGCCTGTGAATGATTTTTTAGGGCATTCCCGAAGTAGCTTGTCCATGAAGTCTTGGGGTGGAGGGTATTTCAGATTGACGCCGAAGTCTTCGTGCCAGGATGCATGCCCGCCGCCTTTGCCGATGGGTTTTGCCGACACAAGGCCTTCGGAGCCGAAGTACTTGTGTGACCCGGCCAGGACGGTCAACGGTCCGGCCTCAACCGGGACGTCATCGATGTAGACACCGAAGGTGACTGCTCTGGGGTGGGTCATGCCGTCGTCGCGGCACCAGGCTTGGTAGTCGATGTGCCAGTCCCATCCGTATGCGCCAGGAGCTTTCGGGTTCAGCTTGGTCTGGTATAGGTAGACTGGTTCACCGAGTATCGACTCGGCGGTGGATATGAACCGTTGATCCTTAACAAGCAGTTCATAGGATTGTCTCAGCCGGTGGATACCGAATATGGTTCTCGTGCTGTCCGACTCGGCCTCGTAAACGACGCCTGCGATGTCGGTATCGGCGAGGATTTCGGCCAGATCATCGCCCAATGATGCCATTTCCTCGCGTGAGAACCAGACTCCGCAATTAGTGGCACCCTCTTCGGTAAGGTCTCGTAGCCAGGTTTCACAGTCGGGGTGTTCAGGGTTGGAATCGCTAAATTTTGTCATGTCGACCCACTCCGGTATTTCGTGCTTGCGTCCACTAAAGCGACATGGCCGCTGTCTTCTCAATCAATTCTTCGAGGATCATATTTCCGTTGTCAGTGAGCGCCTGTTCACGCAGTCGTGTCAGATCCTCGACTGACCGTTCGAGTTCGCGTGCCACGTGCGCAGTTTGTTCCGGGTATTGGGAACTGAGCCCTGTCCGTCGCCGGAATTCCTCGAGACTGGTTGTTACACAGGCTCCGTGGAACGAGACATCGTAAGGGCGATGTGTGGCACGCGTGGTGCTGTATGCCTGGAGCGGATGTTGAGAAACGCGCACTCGGGCCTCGTCAGTGAACACTCTGTGCAGCATGTCCTCCAGGAAGAGAGCCTGGTGGGTGGCTTCGTGAATGAACGTCTCGGCGAAATGGATGGTCATATCGGGCCATTTCGAGTCCATGCCGAAGCAGACCAGCCCCAGGTTGTGGCCTTCGCTCATCCCGCCACCGGAGAAGTCTGCCGCGAATACCGCTACCGCGATCATGCGGGATACGAGATTGCAGAAGCTGTCCAGTGCCTCCACGTCGGCGGTCTCCAACAGTCGAAACGCCGCGGGGATGTCCTTGATCGCTTCCCGCAATTCATCGGCTGGCGCGATGTCGGGCCAGTTGGCCGTGAGATCGAAGACTGACAACAGCTCGGTTGCCGTGGGGTCTCCTGGCTGAAGTTTGATGTCGGGCCACGGTGTTCGAGGCGAGGGGAGCGCTACGGTCTGCAAGCGGTTCAACGCCTCAAAGTAGGCGGTGCGTCCTGTTGCGATAGCGCGCTCCCCTCCCTCGGGGCTGACCGTCCCTGACGGAGCGCTCGCTGCCTGTACTAGGAGCTCTGTGTTTGCTTTGAGTCTCTCGGTTGTCAGGAACGACAGCATGGTGGTCACTTCCTATTTGTCAGCAGTCCCGGCCAGCGGCCGGGCTTTCGGCCCTGGTGTTGGGCAGCCGCGTGTACCAGTCGCGGATGTTGGATGTGTCGTTCTCGCGCGCTGTCCCGAAGAAGGGCTTCGCTGTCTTCTCCGTGGCCTGGCCGGTGCTCTTTGTTTGCATTGTGTTTCCTCCGTGTCGAGCCGTGCAGTAGCTGATGGTCGATCGAATGGATGGTGAGTAGCGGTATCCGATGCCGCCGTATTCGGGTGTATACAAGCGAATAGTGACCTCGATTCTCCGGTGGGAGTCGGCCGGTCGATGACGCCGTGTAGTTCGGCGAGGTGTCAGACGATGGTGGCGAACTTGGCGATGTGTTGCAGTGCCGCTTGGTGGTCTTCCTTCGTCGCGGCGACGCACACAGATTGCGCTACTCGTACTTCGTAGTCGCGATCGTGGGCATCTCTAGCGGCCGAGGACACGGCCAGGTCGGTCGCGACGCCTCCGATGGTGACAGTGGTTGCGCCGAGGCTTCTGAGCACAACGTCGAGGTCCGTGCCGAAGAATGCGGAGATCCGCTGTTTGCGGATGACGATATCGTCGTTCTTGGGGGCGGCCCAGTCGACGAACTCGGCACCGAACTCGCCGTGCTTCGCCACGCCGAATTCGGGAGCCTTGCCCAGCAGCAGCGATTTCCGGGCCGCGTCGGCGTAGTCGGTGCGGAATTCGAGCCCGACGTGGATCACGCGGTCGACGTCGTTCGAACGTCGCCACGCGTCGACCGCGTCGGGAACACCGGCGCTTCGAGCGAACTCGGCGTAGCCCTTGGAGGCGAGTTTGCCACGAGGATCGACCATCTCGTTGATCAGATCGATGAGGATCAGTATGTTCATGCTGTAATCAGTCCTTTCTGTAAATGGGTGAAGAGTTCGTCCGGCGAGTCGACGAGCGCGAACGGAGAAGCAGCTCGGAGTACCGTGTCGGGGTGGTAGCCGTAGGTGGCTGCGATGCAACGCAGCCCTAGTCCGCGGCAGTATTCGATATCGCTTTCCATGTCTCCGACATAGATCGCGTCCGAGGGGTCTATCCCTCGTTTCGCCAACAGATCTCTGGCCTTTTGGGTTTTCGTGGTGCGTATTTCGTGGCCGATGATCTCAAGACCATCGGTGCCGATGCCCGAATGCTCGAAGATGGCGCGTACCGCATCACTGTAGGCCGACGTGATAATCGCGTAGCTTGATCGAGGCAGGCTCCGAAGTCCTTGTACGACACCATCGAACAGACGCAGATCAGCGACCCGGCCTCGCATGGATTCAGCGTGGCTCGCAAAGAATCTGCGTGACTCCTCGGGTGATATCCCGAATCGGTGAAGCGCGCTGCGCAGCTCTCCACGATACAGCTCCCCGAAATGACCATCGGCTCGAACACTCGGCAACCCTGCGAATCCCGGGTCCAGTCGCAATTCCTCGACATAGTCGATTGCCATTTCGCGGCTGTCGCACAGGACGCCGTCGAAGTCGAAAAGAACAAGGCGCCACGTCACCTCCATGCGTCCACCTCGGCCACAGTCGGAATGGACGATGCGGCTCCCGGCCTTGTCACACTGATCGCTGCCGCAAGGTTCGCCCGTTCGAGGCAGAGATCAAACGCCAAGCCTTGTACGATTCCCGCCGCGACATAGCCGACGAAGCAATCACCGGCTCCGGTGGAGTCGACCGCAGCGACACTGTGACCGCTGTAGCGCACCGTCGCGTCGTCGCTCGCGGCAATGACGCCATCGCTGCCGAGAGTGACAACAAGACTTCCCTGGTAGCCGGCTCGCCGGGCCGTCGAGATCATTTCCGCCTGCGACGGTTCCTGGCCGAAGAGCAGCGCGAACTCGTGCTCGTTCACGACGAGAATGTCAACGAGACCGAGCAGAGGCCCGGGCACGGCCGCGGCTGGAGCCGGGTTCAGAATCGTGGTCGCACCGACGCTGCGGGCGACCTCGAAGGCGGCAATGGTCGTTTCGATGGGCGTCTCGAACTGCGCCAGGACGACATCACCCTTCTCTGGGGTGAAGTTCTTCATGTGCTCTTGGCCCAGCAGGCCGTTGGCACCAGCGACCACGACGATCGTGTTGTCTCCATCGGCGACGGTGATGAGTGCTGTTCCGGTCGGCGCGGCGTCGGTCGATTCGATCAGGCTCGTATTCACGCCAGCGCCCGTGAGATAGTCGACCAATTCCTTGCCGCTTTACGGCGGCGTCCTCGCCAACCAATCCGATCATGGTCGTGTCGGCTTGCGCACGAGCGGCCGCGACTGCCTGATTGGCACCCTTTCCTCCGGGAAAGTGTTTCAGATCCGAGCCTACGAGAGTTTCCCCGACACGGGGGTGCCTCGAAACAAGCACTACGATGTCATCATTGATACTTCCGATAACGAATACGCGTCCCATAGTTCCTTCTATTCTATCAGTTATCGGATTCATTGTTAAGTACATATAGCCCTGGAGGTCTCCTGGAGCTGCGCGGGACTCCGACAGAATCGCGGACCACAAATCGGGGGTCCACTGTGACGGTGCGTGGGCGCGGTAGTTCATCACCACGAGAGGTGCGGCTTATACGATCGAGGAGCAATTTCGTTGCTTCCCGAACGAGGCGCCGAACAGGCTGGACAACGGTTGTCAAAGACGGTGAGTACCATGCACCGAATTCAATGCCGTCGAAACCCGTAACGGATACATCGAGTGGAACCGAGAGTCCTTCCTGCTGGACTCGCTGAATGAATCCGATGGCCATCAAGTCGTTGGCAGCTACCATTACCGTCGGCCGCTCGCTGTCCGACAGGAGCAAGAATGATTCAGCTGCGTCCCTACCCGAAGATGCGTGGTAATTTCCGGGAAACGTCAAAGAAGGCCGCAACTCCAGGCTATTTCGCGCGAGGGCGTGAACGAACGCTTCGTACCGGTCGGAGGCGGTCGTTGTTTGATCCGCCCCCAGGATGTAGCCGAACCGTTCGTGTTCGAGATTGACCAGGTAGTCGACCATTGTTTGAGTCGCTGTACGTGAGGAGGTCGTAACGCAATCAAGATTACCTGTGACGATTTGCCGATCGAACGCCAACACCGGCACGTCGCCGCGCGAGACCAACTCCAGGATCGCTTCCCCGCCAGAACGGGCAGGCGTATAGAAGATACCTTCGACACCCATCGCCCGAAACCGTTCGACGATTTCGACCTCTCGATCCGGTCGACCGTCCGCGCTGGCGGAGACAAGTTGCGCGCCGTGCACGGCAAGCTCACGTTCGAACAGATATATGAGCTGCGAGAAGAAGGGGTTCGATGCGTCTGGAACGATGAGACCGAGCGTCTGTAAGGCCGGTACACCCATGCCCAGCCTCCGCGACGCCTCGAACACTTTTTCTCGCGTAACCCCACTGACCATCTGGGGCTTGTTGAACGTACGACTGACCGTGGCGGCTGAAACGTCGGCTTCCAACGCGATCTCATCCAGCGTTGCCTTGCGGTTCACCCTAGTTCACCTCGAGACAGATCAGAGACGTTGTTACCGCCGAACCGGCCAGACCATACGTGGCCCCGCGGGTTCCGGTAAAAGCGCAGCAGCTCTTCGCGCTGGTCATTGTCGATCCGCTTGTCCTCGAACGCTGCCTGAAGCAGTTGAGGATAGGAAACCAGGCAGGCCAAAGGTACACGCAGCTCACGGAAGCGGTCACGCATCGCCAGGAAATCCCAGTTCACGATCGACACGACACCGATCGCCTCGAGGCCGACTTCCTCACGTATCGCGGTGATGGCGTGAACAAGGGACTCTCCGCTGGCCACCAGATCATCGACGATGACAGCGGTGATGCCGTCGAGGCGATCCGGACGTTCAGGAACACCGGCCACCAAACCGCCGATGCCATGTGACTTCGCCTGCTTCCGAACGAACGCAGTACGCGTATGAAGCTCATCCGCGACCAGCGTGGACCACACGATCCCCGCCTCGGAGACGCCGATTACGTAATCGGGAATACCGAAGTTCGACAGCGTCGCACTTCCCAACGCCTTCTTGATCATCGAGCGCCCGCCCGCGTGGCGCAGCATCACACGACAGTCGGTATACACCGGTGCCTTGACGCCACTCTTCCAAGTGAAGAAGTCGTCCACATTGAGCAGGTACGCATCACTGGAGACCATCGTCCGCGCGATGCGCTCGGCAGTCGGAGTGTAGATCGTCAGCTTGCCAGAGTCTTGCATCGTCGCCTCCACCTAAGGGATCAAAGGACTAGCACGGCAAGCGTATCCCCCAAAATGACGCTATGCAATAACTTGCAGACCGACAAATGATGCCTCCCGCAGTACCCCGACCTCTCGGCCACGAGCATGCAACCTGTGGGGTCACCTCTGAAACAACACGACAGGGGTCGGGAGCGGCCCATGCATGGAAGATCGGAAGCTGGCTGACCGATGGGGATCTAGTGGTAGCTCACCGAGCGCTGATTGCTCCATTATCACGATCTCGTCTGGGCACTTGGCCTCTGACCTCCATCTTCTCCGGATACGTCGGAAGTTGCTGAGCCGGTAGCAGTTTCATCCCCGAGCGCCCCCGCCTGCGGCTTGCCCGCCATCGCCACTGCTTGCGCCTGCGTCGGACATGCTAGGCCTGGCCAGCCTGCGACGAATGTCTCCGCGCCCAGACTCCTGCCTGATGTTTTCCGTCAAGGCACCATGATTTCGTGCCGAGACCGAAGTCGAAGCGGGTTTTAGGTCAGCCCGGCACGGTTCGGACCGAAGCAAGTGACCATGCGTCCAACACTTCGCCGCGCTGCTGCGGCGTTCATCAGCACCATGACTCAGTACGGCTGCCGCGAGGTATCCGGCGTCACCCGTCCGGCCTCGATCAGGGTGCTGAACGCTGCGGCCTTCCGACCGCACCCATCCAGGCGGCAGCTGCGATGCACCTGCATCTCGCGGTGGGCTTCGTCGGCGGTGAAGGGCTGATCGGGTGCGTCGTGTGTCCAGGAATGGGGCCAGATCCCCGAAGCGGCGTCGCCAGTCGACGGGCGCGATGCCGGATCGCCGCCCGGCGCCGGCCTGGCCGTGCTCGAACTACTTTGATCGTCGGGCCACCTCACGGCTATAGCGACCACGGAGGCGAGCAATGCGATTGCTGCGATGCCTGCGACTGCGGCAAAGAGAAGGTTCAGCCATGTCGGCATCCCTCACACCCCCGCAGGCAGACGTCGGCCAGATTCGATCTCGGCTGCCAGAGCGTCGTAGCCATCGCACAGTTCCATCAGCAACACCGCTTCGGGTGGATCGCTAACGTCTGGTGCGTAGGCACCCAGCAGTCCCCACAGCTCAGCCATCCGCGCGGCGACGTCCCCGACAGATTCGGTATGCATCACCACATCGGGTGGTTTGTTGTCCGGGGTGAGAGGCAGGACCGGCGCGCTCGGGTCGTGGCGGCAACGCGCCTTCAGTCGGTCACGGACAGCATCGTCGATGATCGTGACCAACATGACGATGTCCGTCCGGGCTGAAACAAGGTTTCTGCCAGCCGTTCTCAGTTCTTCGAGAGAGGCGGTTTCGTCGGTGAGGATTTCCTCCGCCAACCGTTCTTCGCGCTGGCAGGCCACCAGGTCGAAGGCAGGGTCGAGGATGTCACGACCAGCGACCGGCCGGACTCCCGCGAACGAGGCAAGGAACATCTCCGAGGACGGCAGCGGTTCGAGCAGTGCTTGGTTGAGAGCCGCATCGACCGGCTCAGGGTCGTTGGGGCGATGCGAATGATCGTGCGGTGGGCCGGGTTCAGGTGGATCGCTATCCGGGATGGTGGTCACCACCGATCACCGCGGTTTGCTGGCTGAGAGCACCACGCGTCCGGCCTCGACGAGCGCATCGAGCGCGGCGGCCTTCCTCTGGCAGCGGGTAGCGCGGCAGGCCACATGGAACTGCATCACCTCGTGTGCATGTTCGACGGTGAATGGCAGCCTCGGGGCGACGTGTGCAGCCGCATCGTAGAGGGCTGCCAGTTGGTGGATGGCAAGCGAATTGGTAACGGCCATGAGCGGCATCTCCGGTTTCCGAACGGGGCGAACAGACCAGCAGGCGGTTGGTACCCGGCACCGGGGGCTTTCGCCACCGGTTTGCCACCCACGGGTAAACCGGTGCGCCGCTGAGGGGTACGGCGTCAGCCCGGTGCCGGGTACCGCCTTTGACCTTGGCCCACAAGGGGTTTGGCCCGGACTGGCCCGGTGTGGGGGTAGTGTGGGCGTAACGTAGGGGTTTGCCCAGGTCAGGACCGAAAAATGTAGGGAGGGGCGATGGTACGAGGGCGGGAATGGACGGGGTTCGAAGCAGCAGCATTGCAAGAGGCGATGCGCAAGTCGGTGCGCGATTTCGCTGCCCTGCTTGGAATCGAAACCACCACAGTCAGCAACTGGCGCACAGGCCTGAGTGCGGTCAAGCCGCGCTCGAACACCCAGGCCATCCTTGACACCACCTACCAGCGGCGGGCGACGCCGGATGACCGGGCGCGGTTCGAGCAGATTGTTGGTGAGGGTGAGGCGGCTTGGCGGGAGCGGCATCACCGGCTCCCGAGCCCGCCGCCTAGTGGTCGTTCGCTCTATGATGGGGTGGCATGGACCCCCGAACCCCAGGTTGACGACGTGCGACGCGCTGATTTTCTTCGCGGTCTTCTAGCCGTATCTGCCACGGCCTTGACGGACGACGTGATCACCAGTGCCACTCGGCCGATTGACCGTTCGCCCATGCGGGTAGATATGGATCACGCCGACCGCGTAAGGGATTGGGCATCGCTGTTCCGGGCAGCCGATGACGCCGGGTTGCATGTCGGGGACGGCATGGTCGCTCAACTTCGAGTGGCCTTGGAATATCTTCGCGCGGACATGTCGGCACCTGTCCACGACGCGATGAACGCGGCGGTCGGCACCTTCTTCAGGGTTGTTGGCTGGGCACACTACGACCGTGGCAACCACGAGGCGGCCCGGACGAATTTTCGCGCGGGATGGCACTGTGCCGAGCAGGCCGACGAGTGGTGGCTGCGGGCTGCCGTCCTGACGTGCATGGCACGTCAGGACATCTATCTCGGTGATGCGGACAACGCCCTGACCATGCTCGGACTGGCCGCTGTACGTTCTGATCGGTTGTCGCTGCTGCGCCGTGCCGACATCGCAGCCGTGCAAGCCCGTGCATTTGGGAAGCTCGGCAACGCCGTGGAATGTATGAGGGCCGTTGACCAGGCCGAACAATTTTTCGCTGAATCGCGCGGACAAGATCATCCCGATACTGAGCACGAGGGCTTCAAAAGCTACTACAGCGAATCTCTCCTGCGAGGCGACACGGCTCAGGGGTTGTTCGACCTTTCGTATCGACATAATGCCGAGGTGCCCAACACGGTTGACAGGTTGCGCACGGCGCTGTCCCTGTCTGACGCGCATGCCCGGTCACGTCAGTTGAGCTTGATCCGGTTGGCCGCCTTGCAGCTTCGTCATGGGGATAGCGACGAAGGCGTAGCGCTGGGCATGCAGGCGGTGGAGGATGCGTCCGGGACCAGTTCGGTGCGTGTTTTAGATGGCCTCAAAACGGTGTACCAGGCGGCTGGCGACAAGCATGTCACGCCCGCCGCGGGCGCACAGGAACTGCGACGCGGCATCACCGATTTGCTGTACGCCTCATAGTTTGAGAATTGAATCGACAAGGAGCTGCTTGTGATCATCGCCTTCTCAGTCACGCCGATGGGTACCGGCGAAAGCGTCGGCCAAGGTGTCGCCGAAGCCGTCCGCGTTATCCGTGCCAGTGGACTGCCCAACGAGACAAACGCCCTGTTCACCACGATCGAGGGTGAATGGGACGAGGTCATGGCGGTGATCAAACAGGCGATCGATGCAGTGATGGCCGTCGCGCCGCGCTGCAGCATCGTGCTCAAGGGCGATGTCCGGCCAGGCATCACCGACGCCATGACCGGCAAGGTGGCGTCGGTTGAGCGCCACCTTGCTGGATAGTTGTTGAGTCCCGCATAAGAAGCCTGGGGTACACAAGGGCTCCCCGAGTTCCGACAACCCGATCGGCTTGAGTCGGTCTCTCATTAAAACTAGTTTGCTTCAGATCAACACGCCTGCAACACAATTGGATACGCCGGTTCGCGCTGCCGGTTCGTAGTCTATCGACGATGCTTGGGCTATGGGAATATCTTCGGCGGTCGTAGGAGCTTTCACGGCTGTAGGGACACTGATCTTGGCCGTTTGCGGGTTGATCTACCAGGTGCGGGTTTTCGCGCACCAGGCGAACGAATCGCGTCTCGCTGTCGAGCGATCCACCGACGAGGCGGTCGAGGAGAACCGCCGCCAGTGTCGCCGCGCGACACTGGATTTCATCGCCTCGACGATCGAGCACCAGCACGCGTTGTACCGGCGGATCCACGGCGATCCCGACTTTCGCAGCAAGGCGATCCACGAGGGGCAGCAAGAGTATATGGATCTGCGTTCCTACCTCGGCTACTTGGAGAACATCGCGGCGGGGGTTCGTATGGGGATCTTCGACAAGGAGGTCGTGGACCGCACGATCGGCAGTCGGCTGATCAACGCATGGCGGGACAACCACGACTGGGTGGCTGCGCTTCGTAACGCCAAGGGGAACCACCGACTCTTCGAGGAACTCCAGCTGCTCGTCGAGGCGCTGCCGAAGCTCGGTGATCACCTTGACTCCTCCGAAGACTCGGCACCGCCGCTGCCCGCGCCAGAGGCAAACGGTCGGACAGTCCGTCTGTTCACCTCTATTCCGTTCACCAGACAGCGGCCGACGCCGACGAGCGATCCCGTGTAGGGAGCTTGGCAGTTAACGCCTGGATGGGTGCCCTGCGTTGGGATGACCGGCGCGCGTTTTGCGGCAGGCTCGTGGGTCACCTAGCGCTGTTCCTTCGGCCGACTCCCACCCGCCGGCCGCATCCTCACTCCCGCCTTGAGTAGCGCCCGTCGTACCGCCTCTGGCCACACCCCGAACCGCGGAGCGAGGTGTGTGTGCCTGCTCGGTATGCCTTCGCCAGTTCCTCGGCCACACCTGGGTGCCAAGCGCTGCGACAGCTTGTGGACCTAAGTCAGGGAGGCGCCTTCATCCTCCAGCCCCTTGACCTGCAACGATGCCACTGGATGGGTGTTCCAAGGGTGCATGCCTATACGACTCTGGCGCGCCGCGAAAATAGGCAGTGCCCAGAATGGAAGGTGAAAGCTACGCCGACACCTTCTCGTACTGCTGGATCAGCTCGGCAGAGATCCGCCCCCGACTGGACACCTCGATCCCTTCCTTGCGAGCCCACTCTCGGATTGCCGCAGTCCGATCCCGGTCGATCGCCGGCTTGGCCGAGTTCGCCTTAGAGCGTTGAACACGACCGATCTTCCGGGCATACGGTGTCCACCGCTCGAAAACCCCACGAAGAGCTTCAGCGTTTAGGATTGACAGATCGATCTCGTACGCGACGCCGTCGACGCTGAAGAGGACCGTTTCCTCGGCTTTGGACTCACCATCGTAGTCATCAACTAGTTCGACAATGACCTTGCGTGCCATTTGAAGTCCTCTCGAAAATGTGGCGCAGCGGATGCAAAGTACAAACTCTACTGCGGCGAAGACTTTCATACCAACTCGAACTGGTTGCGCAATCGCTTCGTCGGTCGCGTGTCACCGGTACAAACAGAGATCCGAATTCATCCTCATCGAATGGGCTGTCGCAAAACGGCTCGGCTGAGCACCTATCCGGTCAGTCGAGCGCGGTGCCGCAATGTCGGCACTTCGCTCCTTCGGATGTTGGGTTAATGCCGACTACATCAGCGGGTTCGCGGCTGCACGCTCAATTGCCTTGGCGTGCTGGGCCAACGTGAGGTGCGGCGCCTTGCCTGTGAGTTCCTCGATCTCAAGGAGTAGCAGGTGGGCCAGATTCTCGAACCCGAGCGCCATGATGTACGGGGCGTGTTCCGATTCCTGAAAGAACCTGATCAGCACCTGTCGCGCTTCGCGCTCGGAGCCCGGATCATCGTGGTCGAAGGATCGGGCAGACATCGCCTCGATAGCTTTGCGGGTGGCGTCAAGTGGGTTCCCCATGCTCGCCAAGCGTACCCGGCTGCTGCGGAATCGGCAGGTGCGCAGCGACATTGGGAAGGACAGACAGATGTCCAGCGACCAGCCACAGGTGATGTGTACGGCTGCCGCGGCCAAGCGAGTATCGGGGTTGGCCGAGGAACCGTCTCGCGCCCTGGGCCGGGCCGCGCTTCGCACTTGCGTAACGACCCGCAGAGCACGGCCGACGTTCAGTACGAGATCCGAAAATCCCTGCGCTGACCGACGTCAGCGGGTGCAATAGTTCCGAAGACGCCCAGTTCGCCGAAGTCAGCCCGAGAAGAGGATGTGGATGGCGCTCAAGCGTCGCACCGCTACAAAAATGGCGCCAGAAGACCCAGAACAGCTGTACCGGCAACCGGCGCTGGCGAACGACGGGCTGGAAGATCTATGGGCGCATCCGGCGGTCCTGGCACGGCAGCAACCTCAATGCTTCCGATGTGGCGATCGAGCTACCGACTGGCGCTGGCGAGACTCTTATCGAAGGTCTGATTGGAGAGTTTCGTCGGCGGGTTGGCCGTGAGCGCGTCGCCTACTTGTGCCCGCCTGGCAGTTGAATATCGACGGCAGGTAATCATAGCCCGATTAGCTGATATAGGAGAAAGAGTGCTCCAACCATAGCCCTGTCGCCTGACAGTAGACGCAAGACCAATATAGTCGCCACAATGCGCCGTTCCCGCAAAATTAAATCCCAAATTGATTCGAAATGGTATAATACCGACAGTTCAAGCCATTTCTTACTCAAAACTCTACGCACCGATATCAAAATTCTAACGACGAGGAATTCAATACCTGATGGCAGCCGAAAACGCCGACGATCAGTACCAGCCACCAGCGACTGCCACGATGGCAACCAAGCAGAACGATGTCGAACCGCTCCGACTACTACTCGTTCAAAGACGGCTCTACAGCCAAGCGAAGCGCTGGATGGCGAGTCGGTGGCTCGGCATGGGGATCATCGCTATCGCTGCACCGATATTCGCGGTACTGATCCCGGCCTCGGCGACCATCGGGGGTGCCGTCGCTGCGCTGTGGGCCTTCCTGGGCCGCACAACGATCATGGCGCAGGAAAAGAAAGCGGCAGAGAAGGCCGCAGCGGTCCAGGAAACCTTCGATTTCAGTGTGTACGGTATGCCGTCAAGCGGTCGCCGGGCATCGGCCTTGTCCCTCGAAGACATCAACGTCATCAGCGGCGATGACCAGGCCGTGCTCGATCAGGCGAACAAGGACAAGCTGTTGGACTGGTATCCGTTCGACGCAACGCAGGACGGAGCCGTCTCGGTCGCGATCTGTCAGCGGGCCAATGTCTCCTACACCGATCGCCTGCTTCGATCGACAGCGAATATGTGGATCACGCTGATGGTTGTGTGGGTGATCATCCTGACGATCCTCTGCTTCGTCTTCGATCTCACGTTCCCGGTCGTGCTGCTTGGCGTCGTCCTCCCGCTTCTGCCTGCCTTCCTCGATGTCTACGACTACTGGCGAAGCATCAAGAAAGCCGCCCGCGACCGGCGCGAGCTCAGCGACGCGATCGAGGCGAAGCTCTCGAACAACGCAGCGGGGCTGGAGAGCCAGGATCTGTTGGTGTGGCAGAACGAACTGTTCAACCTGCGACGGGTCGCACCGCAGGTGCCCGACTTCATGTACTGGTTGAAGCGCAAGGCCAACGAACGAGCGATGAACAGTGCGGCGCGCCAGATCTCAGGCGACGTCACTAGAAACGGGGGGAACTAGACATGGCACGCACAGTCGAACAAGGCTTCACCAGGCTTCTGGAGAACATCACCCCAACGGCAACGGAACGCGCACAGGCGACATCGCACCGCGCGAGTATCGAATCTAAGCTGGACAACACCTTTGGGATTCACCGGATGTTCGAGACCGGCTCCTTCAAGCATGGAACCGGTGTCAGCGTCTACAGCGATGTCGACTTCTTCGTCTCACTCAAATCCACGCGACCGCAGCTTGGAAGCTCCATCCTGAGCAGCGTCCGCACCGCGCTCCTCGCACGCTTCCCCCAAACATACATCCACGTTTCCCGTCCCGCGGTTGTCCTCGACTTCGGCCAAGGCTACGAACGCGTCGAGATCATCCCCGCTTACGCTCAGCAGAACCTCGACGGCGGCATGAAGTTCAAGATTCCCGGTGTGACCTCTGAGTGGATGGAGTCGAGCCCCGAAGTTCACGTCAAGTACGTCAACGAGTGCAACAGCAAGGTAGGCGCCAAGGGCGGAGCCAAAGAACTCGCACGTCTGGTCAAGGCGTGGAAATACTACCGCGACGTACCGATCTCCTCGTTCTACCTCGAAATGCGCGCCGCCGCCTACATGAACACCCAGTCCTCAATCATCTATCCGATCGACCTCGCCATCTTCCTGAACTCACTGGAGCGGGTTGGGCTTGCAGACATGAACGACCCAACTGGCGCTACGGGAAGGATTCAAGCTTGCTCGTCCCCGGCGAACGAGCGAGATGCCCTGTCTAAACTCGCCACCGCCACGAAGCGTGCCCAACAAGCACTGGACTACAACAAAGCGGGCAACGTAGACAAAGCCTTCGAGTACTGGAATTTGTTGTTCAACGGCCGATTCCCGGGACGCTACTGACCACTCGCAGCGGGTGAATAGCGGTTCGCCTAGCCAAACGTGCCCTGCCGCCTGCTCGACAGCCGCCCTCCTGGAGGACTTCCGAGGGGCGGCTTTTCGGTATCCCTGCGGTGCAGATGGTGGCGATTGGGGGCGACGCCCGGATGCTGGCAGATCCACCAACCGGCGGCTCATTGATCACCTACGTTTTCTTACCCGGTGACGTCTTGCCTTTCTTATACTGCCAGCCTCTCCTGCGCTGCGATGCAGCACGCCGCTCACACAAGTCCCCACATTGTTTATAGTAAGTGATACAGTGACCACCCTGAGAGCATGCACCAGCAGAGACCTCCGATCAAAGCGCTTGTGGTTATAGAACAAGATTGACCTATGGTCAAAAACGCGTCGTTAAAATATAATAGACTTCGTAACTGATAATTGTTTACAGAAAGGGCATCACTGTGAAAACTATATTAATATCTTACGACCTCAATAGGCCGGAGCAAAACTACTCCGACCTCATTAGCTATCTCAAGTCATTTAGCACACGTTGGCACCACCTCGAAAGCTTTTGGCTTGTTAAAACTGAACTATCCGCCAAAGAGGTTCGAGATCAGGCGTGGAGTCACTTGGACTCCGACGACGAACTGCTGGTCATTGATGTCACTGGCGATGGCGCAGCTTGGAAGGGCATAGCAGAGAGCGGAAGTAAGTGGCTGAAAGAGAATCTGTGAGTAACTGGATAGACTTGCTGACCCGTGGCCTAGCGACGGAATTCAAAATCGAGGGAGGCGACCTTTCTACGCTCGAAATTCGACCGAGTGACAACAATCCGAACTTCCACTACTTTTATGACGCGCAGAAGCGGCGTCTGATTACAGACTTCATCCTCCATGAAGGACCGAAAGTATCGACACTTTGCACAGTCACTCTTATCCACGACGGCACATCCTATTCGCCACGACTGAAGTTTTGGAAAAAAGACAGGCGGCGAGGTCAAAACAATGCAGCCATTGACCATCGGACAGCAGATGAACCGCCGTTTCATATGATCAAAGCAGCTGTAGATATTCGGGATGGCCATGAAAACCTGTGGCGCTTAATCAATTTCCTGCGGACCTGCCAGGACGTCACTGTCCCCCAGGAAGTATTCCGAGTTGTCGGGCATGAGCGTGCGCAACTGGTCGAGATACTCCATGGAAGCGATAAGGAGGTATTGGTTGCCGCACTCAGCACGGCGCTTGCAGGGAAGGTCACCCAGGAAGATCTGAACCTGATCGCAAATCGTAAAGGTCAACTTGATAGGTTCCATAAACTACTAAGCGACGAAGAATTTCTAGCCACTGAGCGGGCGCGGCTTGAGAAGACTCGGGTAGAGGATCTATGGCAAGCCTTCTTCGAAGAGAATCCATGGATCTTTGGTTACGGGCTCAACCTTATTGCGTGTGCCAGTTATGATGATAAGAAGCTTGAGCGGATCACCACGGGTGCAAGTCTGTTCGGCGGGGCCGGCAAGCGCAGCGATGCGGTCCTTCGTTCGCGCGGGGTGCTAAGCAGTCTACTATTTTGTGAAATTAAACGACACGACACTCCACTATTGGATCGTACTGCATACCGACCGCCGGACGTTTTTCAGCCTGCGAAAGATATCGTCGGAGCTGTCGCGCAGGTACAAAAGACGGCAGATAAGGCAGTCCGAAGTGTTCACGACTACATTCATCGTCAATTTGACCCAGACGGCACACCTTCTGGCTTCGAAGTATCTACCGTGAAGCCGAGGCAGATAGTCGTTGCAGGAAGAACATCCGAATTCGAGGTTGGTGGGACGTTCAATCCCGAGCAAGTATCTTCATTCGAATTCTATCGCCGAGGCATAACTGACGTTGAGATCATCACATTCGATGAATTATACGAGCGTGCTCGGTTTATTGTTTCAGATGCAGGCATCAATAGTAGTCGCTCATGATTTGAGCACGACGCTGGGTCGTACCCATTAACCCAGCCCCCACTGTAGGGGTCATCTCAGTCATAGCTTTTCGATTTTCTCGACTCTGTTCCTATTTTGGCCACTCGTGCAGAAGAGTCTCGGCGTTCACGAAGATTTCGGTAGTATCAATAGCGCGGATGAGCCATCCCGTGGGCGGGAGCTGTGAAGCTATGCTGTCGGCCGCGTCGAGGCGCGCCTCTGTGCTGTTCGCGTTCCATTTATTTGCATAAATTCCGAGGAGGCCATTAACGTGGTTCCACAGCTCGATGACCGCGTCCTTCCGGATCACCTTTACGTTCCCGATACTAGAAGCCGCTGCGGGATCAAGCTGTTCGAGGTGAGTGACGATCACACCTCGTATGGTGTATCCCCGGTTTCCGAGTTCTGACGCGGCTCGGGTTGCCTGATTGTGGGCCTGTCCCACAGCGTGCGCGTCGATAGTGCTGTCAACCAAGTGCTCGATCTTCGCTTCCCACGTCACTGCTTCATGGCTGTTGCCGAATATGCCACGCCACCGGCAATCAGTCGCAGCACCATACTTGGGTCGCGATGCGGAGAATCCAAGTATGGTCCCGAGAAATTCTAGAGATTCAGCGAACTGGTCGTGACTTGTGGAAGACAACCCTGCGGTCATCCGGTTCCGCCACTTCTCAAGACGTACACCAACACCCCAGCGCTCAAGATGGTCGTCAAAGCTTTGCACGACCGCGACTCGGAAGTCATCTTCACCAATGAGCTGTAGAGATTTTGTCTGACTCTTGTACCGGAGAAGGGAGGAGCGGAGACGGTTGAACCACGATGACGCCCCGCCGCGAGCAATAGCATGTTCAAGAGTCTCAAGCGATCTTGCTCCAGCGGCCACGTCTCCGCGTCGACCTTCTAGGAAGGCGGCCTTGGCTTCGCACCATTGAGCGAAAGCCCCCAGCTCACGGACCCCGGCGTTCGCATACGATTCCTGACGAGTACGAAAATCAGACTCTGCGCTGCGATAGTCCTGCCGCTCGTATAATTTCAGCCATCCCGTGATCTCCGCGTTGGCGTCGTCTCCCTCGCTCCCCGCTACCACCGGCGGCACCGCGCTTGTCGTCTCGGCGAGATCCCGATCGAATTGATCGAAGTCTCCGCTGAGGAACAACGTAACCCTTTCTGTGAGCGCGGCAGCATCCAGGATAGTGTCATTTTCTGCCAAATCGATTTCGGCCTGTATGTTCGCAGGCAGTCCTCGGCGACGAGATTCTTGGCTAAAATGTGTGCTGAAACGTCGGTCCGCGAGGACGTAGACACCGTAGTCGTCTTCGGAACGATTGCAGCGGCCCAATGCTTGCATGATGCGTTGATTCAGACGTTGAATCATGAACTCTGCGTCACGGAGGTAGTTCACGAGGAACTCCTCTTGGAGATTGATGGCGCGGGGCTGTGTGGCGAGAACGACCAGTCGACATTGATCTGCCGAGAAGTCCATTCCGTCAAATCTACCGCCCACGAACAGATGTCCCGTCGGTGACGATTTAAACTGATCGATCTCATCCCCCAGGTTTGACAGTAGCCACGTAGGCCCGTCGGGCAGCCCCATAGCCTTCAGCCAGAGGGTGATAGACGCTTTGAACTCCTCGGCATCCTTCTTGGAAGCACAGAGCCAAACGCTCTTCGGTTGCACTCGGAGGGCGGCAATGACGACCCTCTGTAGATGTAGAGGAAAATCTGCGGAGTCATCCGGGTTGAGCACAATCAGACGGCGGCCGTAGGTTTCCGTAGCTATGCCTGATTCAAGCGGCAACTTGACGATTGGCTTGGTCCCCAATCGCCGCGCCAGATCTGCGGGATTTCCGATCGTGGCCGACAGATATATACGCTGTTCAGCATCGGCGTATCGAACGAAGTCTTGCAGCGGATACACGTATGGTCGCAGACACAGTGACCGCGTGGAGCAGTAAACATTCACTTCACGGATACGCTCACGCACCCGCCCCCATCGGTACCGAAGGTCGTCGTCGGTTAGCATTTCCGGTGAAGCATCCATAATTGTGCGAAATCGGTCAGCGAACGCGCTCTGATCGAGAAATGACAGCAGCTCCGTACCTGCTCGCGACGGACTGTCCGTCATTGCATCCTGCAGTGATGCGTAGTCTGGAAACGCCTGGGCGAGGTCGCAGACAAGCGAATTAAAGAGACCCGGATGCTGGTATCGGTCGATTTCCACCGAGTAGAGAGAGTCAAGCGCACTTTCGGCAAGGTGAGCGTCATCGATTATCAGGAGGTCGGCGCCATCGATCTTTGAGCCTTGGTTGATCATGACCCAGTAATTCATCACTGCGATTGCTTGTGCTCTGCGATACCGACGTTTACTCGGTAGAGGAATCGAATTGCCAACCCCCTCAAAGCGGACAATAGGCACATTCAGGCGCGTACCCTCGGCCTCCATCTGGCGCGCCAGAGTCTTGTTACCCGTCAGTACGGCAACCGTTTTGCCCTGGCGTCGCCACGCCTCACCTATAAGTAGCGCAATCAGACTCTTCCCAGCGCCTGTCGGCAGTTCGATTGCCAAGTCAGCGGTCGCGCTATGCTTGGTCGAGTATTGCTCCAGAGCAGCCAACTGGCCTGGACGTAGTTTAGAAAACTCGGAAGAATCCAATTCGCTGAGCAGACTAGTATAGTCGATATCGCCAGGCATACCATCGTTATACACGATCTTGCACCATGTCGCCCAAGGATCAGTCGCTCTTTGCCGAAAACCACTCGCGACATCGTAGATCGAGTCGGCCACGTTTGGGCACATCGACAGGTCTATTGCCGCGCGGAAATTTCGATCCAGCGAGTGACAGTTTGGCGCATTGCGTCAACATGCATCGACGGGGGAACATCCACGTTCGTCAGTCCCCGCAATCGACAGCGAACGCGACGAGCTAGACAAAGCCATATTAGAGGAGTACTCCGGGACACCAGAATGCGACAACGTTGAACGGTAGCGCCCGGCAGGTCTATCGACTACCTACTTCTCCTTGCGCCGCGACGTCTTGCGGTCCGTATGCCATCGCCCCTCTTGGGAGCTCCGGAGCGTCACGCCTGCGCGGATCAACGTCAACCGTGCCGCATTGGTTGAGATGCCGAACTCCTTGGCAATCTCAATCGTGGACCAACCATCGGCGTAAAGCTTCACAGCCATCTCGTTCTGCTGGCGAGACAGTCTGAAAGCGCCCCTCTTCTCAACGCCTTGCCGTTTCAGGTGGGTGTCCACGGTCTGTGGATGGACACCGAACTCGCGGGCGAGGCTGGCGATCGAGGCACCGGCTTCGTACTGTGCCACCAGCTTCTGAACATCTACCGGCAGAAGTCTCTTGTTCTGCTTGTACTCTCGTCGCTCCTGCTTCGCCGATTTCACCTTGTTGACGAGCTTCTTACGTGGCGCTCTGTCAGGATGTTCACCGAGCTTGGTGATGAGCAGTTCGAGAGGGAGCGGCAGGCTTGAAAGCGTTCCGGTTAGGTGTACCAGAACGGGTTCTTTCAAACCTTCACGGTTTGAAAGAGGTCCGCTTGGGTGCACAGATTCACGGTAGATTTGCCGCATTTGCGTGCCGTGTGTTCGAGCGCACTCGAACACACGGAGGTGACCTGGGAAATGCGCACCCACCTGCACGAACTCCTGGCAGATCTGCCAGGATCCACCATCCCTGCCCCTGACGGACCGCGCACGGTACACGCTCGGGGGCGGCGATGATCCCCCCGCTGATTCCCCCGCAGGCGCCACTGGAACAGCTGATCCGCGGCCCACTGCCGACGACGCCGGGACCCGACCCGATCCCCGACGACGACGTGCTGTACGGCATATCGACGGTCGGCGACGCGGGCAGAGTCCTGGACCGGCACGTGATGACTACCCTCGGCTGGCTGCCGGGGACACGCCTCGAGCTTCGCCCACTCGATGACCTCCTGCTCGTCGGCGAAGCCGCCGACGGTCCGGTCCAGGTCACCGCTGACCGCTATTTCCGCATCCCGTACCGGCAGCGACGCCGAGTCGGCCTGCTGATCGGCCAGCGTGTCCTGCTCGCTGGACGCCGCAGTCGCAAACAGCTCCTGATCCATCCGCCATCCACGACGGGCAGGGTCTTGGCCACCCAGCTCGCCCTCCTGGACCGGTGACCCGTGTTCGTCCCGAACACGGTCGCCGCGACGAGCGACACGATCGCCGCCGCGCGCCTTCTACTCACACAGATGGGGCTGTCGCCCGCGGACCTGGTGACTCCTGCCGCATCGGTACCGACGTTCGCCGAAATCGTCCCGGCGGTCCGCGTGACCCTCGAAGCCGGTACGCGACGTACCTATGGCACCCATCTGAACCGACTCGAAGAGGTCTGGGGCCACCGCAGGCTGAACGAGGTCACCAAGCCCGATCTGGAGGCCATGGCACACACGATCCGCACCACAGCCCGCACCAACCGGGCCTCTCGCGGCGGCACCAGCGCCGTCGAGCACTTCATCTCCACCGTCCGCTGTGTATACCGGTACGCCGAAGATCGAGCATGGATCCGTCCCGGCGACAACCCCGCTCGACAACTCGCGTTCCCCGTACGCCGCAAATCCCACCGCTACGCGATCCCGGCCGACCAACTCACCGAGATCTGCCGCGTCGCCGCCACCACCGGCAACGATCCCGACCTGGACTCTCTGATCCTGCGCCTTCACCTCGAGACTGCCTGTCGCCGAGCCGGAGCCCTCGCACTACGCCCGCACGACCTCGACACCTCCCAGTGCCTGGTCTTCCTCCGCGAGAAGGACGGAGCCGACCGCTGGCAACCGGTCTCCCCGACTCTGATGAGCCACCTCGTCGCCCACGGCCGCGAGCGCCATAGTCCTCAATCCGGGCAACTACTCCGATACCGCAACGGGAAGCCCATCACCCATCGACGCTACGACCACCTCTGGCACCGCATCGGACTCGAACTCCCGTGGGTCGCCAGTCAAGGCGTCACGACACACTGGCTGAGGCATACCACTCTGACCTGGGTCGAGCGCACCTTCAGCTACGCCGTTGCACGGGAATACGCCGGTCACTCAGGCAAAACCGGCGGCACCACCGCGACATACGTCAAAGCGAACCTCCACGAGGTAGCAGCAGCTCTTTCGGTCCTGACTGCCGAGCCGCACCCACTGGCAACTGACGGGGCCACCCAATTGACGGGTTGATAATCCAGCCACCCCAGCGATAGACCGGAGGTACGGGGGCATGTGGTCAGTGGCGGAGAGTTTCGGCTGCCTTTCAGCCCGTTCGGATTCGCGTACCACTCAAGCAGCCAAAGGACTTGTCTCTATGTCCCTTTCGTTCACCAGAGGGTGCGGTTCACCGGTCATCGCGGTGAGCGCTTCGGCTACTTCGTATAGCGATGCACGAACATAGGTGAGAGTCACACCAGCATTTCCTACACCACCATCGTTGTGTCCGGCGAACGCTCGTGCGACCGCGTATCCGCGATGACGTTCGACCCATGTGAGCGTGGTGTGACGAAGCCAGTGCGCGGTGACTTGTTGGGAGGCTGCCGAAGGTAGGTGCTTCGCGACTCTCGTCCAGATGTAGTCGTAGCGGCGCGCCGTGATGGGCTTTCGGTTTCGGTATCGGAGCAGTTGCTCGTCAGGCGCGAATCCGCGCTGACGGTGGCGGGTCAGCGCTTGCATCAATGATGGAGTGACGGGTTGCCAGCGAACCGTGTCTCCCTTTTCTCGGAGCTTGATGAGGCATTGTTTCGTGTCGAGGTCGCACGGCCGCAGCGCAAGCGCACCACCTCGCCGGCAAGCAGTTTCGATGTGCAGACGGAGAATAAGAGTGTCGAGGTCGGGATCGTTGCCCGTGGTGGCGACAACTCGCGCGATGTCGGCAAGGAGACTGCCGGACAGCGCGTGGCGATTACTCGGTAGCCGACGCGGCTTGGCGATCCGGTTGGCAGGGTTGTCGGTGGCGGTTAAGTAGCCATCGGCCTGGGCTTGGCGGAAGAGCGCGCGGAGCGCACCAACCATATGCTCTGCGGCTGAGCGACCTCCTCGGGAGTTCCGCCGGACGATCGCGTCTCGTTTGCAGTGTTCGATCATTTCCCTGATCTCGAGAGGGGATGGTTCGGTGATCTGTCGGTCTCCCCATGCGTTCGCGATGCGACGCCAATAGGGTGCATAGGTGCGTAATGTTCCTGAAGCGCAGGCAGATTCGAGACGTTGGATGTAGTCCGAGAACGTTGGAGTTGAGCGATCCTGAGCTCCGTTGTCGCCGAGAAGGTCTTCCGCGCGAAGCCCAAGTCGGGCGAGCAGTAGCCGTGCTGCTTCGATCTCGCCGGTCGTCATCGCTGTTGCCAGACGAGCGGAGTGAAGGACCTCAAGGCTGTGGCCGCACGCATTGACGGGTAGATCAGCAGGGCTCGGGACTCGCGGATCGCGATTAGGAGGATGCGGTCATGGCGGTTGATCCGCGCACCAGTTCGTATCTCCGCTGGAAGTCGCAAGTAACCGTGTGCTGCGATTAGTTGTCCACCGTCGCTTTTCTCGGCAATTTTGACGATGCCCTCGGTAATGACCATAGTGATACGTTGTCCATGGCACCAGCCGAGGTGTCGGAGCGCTGAACGGTCTGCGACTTTGCCGGAGTGGTCAAGGGTAGATACTGCGACGTGAGGGGCGTCAGCAGTCGGCTCGTGCTCATCGTTGAATTGAGGTAGAGGAAGTGCGGCGGGTGCCTCTCTCGAAACATTCATCATAATTCACCTTCAATGCGTGGCCGATTCACCATCCGAGGAAAGCTCTGATACTCGCCTTCCCCGGTGCCGCTTCTGCAGGCTGTCGCCACTGTGTCGGCAGCGGTCGTGACGATCTCGACCCTGCTGAAGTTCTCGTGGTGATGCTCGACCGATGCGAGGAACTCCTGAGAAGTGGTGATGAGCGCGTTCTCGGTGGGCGAGGCCAAAGACCCGAACACCGCGCGGTCGGTGCCGCCGACCGCGAGCAGTCCCGAACCGCGAGCCGCGGAGAGCAGGAATTGTTGCTCGCCGTCAGAGAGGTGGAAGGCGGTAGCGACCTCGTCGATGGCCTGGGGTGCTTGGCGTAGCAGGATCTGGGTGGCGGCGTTGGAGATGATCGCGCGCCCGAGGTCGGTCGAGCAGACATCCGCGCAGTCCTGGGTAGCGACGGTGAGTCCGGCCCAGTGCTTGCGGAAGCTCTTCGCGGCCCGGAACAGGAACGCCGCCCCGGCGGGCTCGCGCAGCAGCAGCCATGCCTCGTCCACGGTGATCATGCGGGGCCGCCGATGACCGGGGTTCGACACTTTCCGCCACGTCGCGTCCAAAACCAGCAGCGTGCCGATGGTTTTCATTTCATCGGGCAGCTCCCGTAGCGAGAACACGATCATCGCGCCCTCGGGTTCGGTGGTGGTGTTCCCGTCGATCAGCCCGGCATAGGCTCCCTCGCCGGTGTAGGGGTGCAGCCCGGCAGCCAACTCGACGGCAGCGGGCACGGCGAGCTGGTCAAGCTGGTCTCGCAGGTCGCTCAGCGTGGGCGCGGGCCGGGTCCAGGTGGCGGGGTCGTCGGTGATCCCGGCGGCGGTGTAAGCAGCGGCGAGAGCAGCGTCCAGCGCTGACCGTTGCGCCGCGGTTTGGTCCCCCACCAGCACCTGGATCAGGGTGTGGCAGAACAGTTTGCGCCGAGTGAGCGCATCGGTCGGGGCGCTGCGGCTCCCGTCGGGTCGGGTGTGGATTTCCAGGTCGAACGGATTGAGCCGAACTCCGGGTGCACCGAGGCGGATGTTGGTGCCGCCCACGGCCTCACTCAGGCGCCGGTATTCGTCTTCGGGGTCGATGATGACCTGCTCGATCCCGCGATACAGAGCCCGCAGAATCTCGGTCTTCACCAGGTACGACTTGCCCGCACCGGAGCGGCCCAGCACGACGAGGTTGTGGTTGTGGGCCTCAGCCCCGAAGCGGTCCACGAACAACAACCCGGAGGCGGCGTCGCGACCGTAGAGGACGCCTTGGGGCCGGTCGGCCTGGGCCGGATCGGCGGCAGGGAGCTGCGGTGAGTCGAAGGGGAATGCCGCGGCGAGGGCAGTGGTGTCGAAGGTCCGCTGGACCCGGATCAGGTCCAACCCGAGAGGAAGAGTCGTCGCCCATGCCTGCGCCGCCCGGTAGGACAGGGTGCAGGTGTCCACCAGCAGACTCGCCGCCAACGCCCGCACAGCGGCAACCTCATCGGCCAGCTCGGATTCCGAGGCAGCGTGCACCGTGAGATACACCCCGACCCGGAACAAGCGCGCCTCCGCCCGGGCAACGCGGGCCGACAGATCAGCGGCGTCCTCGACGGCAACGTCGACCTGCGGATCAGTCAGGCGGCCCCGCCCGAGATCGTGCATCCGGGAGGATTCGAGGCGCGCCTGCTGGCGGCGCAGCCGGGTGGCGGCGGTGGCGGGGTCGACCGGCTCGACGTGGACGGCGACCTCGACTCTGCCGGGGTGGGAAAGCAGGGGCGCGAGCCAGCCGGCCGTCACCTCGCGCGGGTACCCGGTGACCGCGAGGGTCGCACTCCAGTCGGACCCGATCTCGAGATGCCTGGTGCCGATCGTCAGGGATTCCGGGGCGAACCGGTCGAGCCCGTCCCCGGCGAACGGGTCCGGGGTTCGCCTCTCGGGGTCGGTGGTGATGACCGTGTCGGCGGGGGCGATGTCGGCGGCGGCCGAGACCAAGCCCTCGGGGTTGGTGCAGCTGACCAGCACGGCGGTGGCGGCGTCGTGGTCGAGGGCGGTCACCGAGATCCCCAGCGGGGACAGCACATCGGCGGCCTCGTTCATCCGGCGCAGCAGCCGGGACTCAGCCGCACGGCGCGCGCCACCTGAAAGAGCGGACCGGGCTCGGCGCTGTCCGGGTAACCGGGCACGCAGCCCGCTGGTGGGCAGGGTCTCGGTGCGTTCACGCCACACGAGCAGCACCTGCCGGTGCACCGGATCTTCCCGGGCGGCCAGCTCGGCGAGATGGTCGGCGTGATCGAGGGCTGCCGCGGCGAGGTCGGCCGACATCTGCGCGGCGGCGGAGTGCAGGCCGGTGATGTGTTCGGTCAGGTCGAGGCGGGCCGAGCGGATGAGGATCTGGACGGGTTGGCGCAGGGTGTGCAGCCAGCCCGCGAGCTGGCCGACCAGGCTGTCCTGTTCGGCCGGGGTCCGCAAGCTCAGGTTGAGGGTCCCTGCGACCGCGATGGCGGCGAGGCCGTCGGCGCCGAGGTCGATCACCCCGACCCCGCCGCCGCCCGACACCGACTCGGGCAAGCGGGCCTGATGCGCCGACAGTTCCGAGGGCACCGGCAGACAGGGACGTCGACCTTTGATGCCCGATGTCATCCAGCGCGGTGTTGGGGCCTGCGTGCCACTGCCGGGTGATCGAATGAGATGGCGTGGGCGCAGGCGGTGACGAATGGCCGCGACGAGCAGCAGGTCGGCCGAGAGGCCGTCGCGGCGGGTGAGCACCGCGACGGCGACGACGACGAACACCAGGGCAGCGGCACCACCGAACACCGGCAAAGGCAACAGGGACCGCGTGGCGGCCCAGGCTGAATACAGCAGCACGGCGGTGATGGCGAGGACGGCGAGCTGGCGGGCGGTGAACGGGCCCACGAGCCGGTCGGAGCGGTCGACGTCGGCGGGAATACGCACGATGGTGCTCATTGGAGAGTTCCTCCTCTCGGGGCGCGGGGCGCACGGCGGCGCACGGGCAGATCCGGCATGGGCAAATGCAGCTGCCTACCCGCCGGACGCGCAGGTCCGGGAAGTTGTGGCGGGTTCGGCGGCGGTGCAACAGGTTTGACCCTGGTGACCGGGAACGGGAGCGGGTACTGGCCGCTGCGGTTCGGGCGAACACGCGCGTACGGGTCGGGCGGGGTGGGCTCGGTGAAGTCGAAGGCGAGTTGTTGCGGTGTTGCGCGGCGACCAGGGCGCTGCGGCGACAGCTCGGGAGGCGGGGGCGTTGTTCGGACCCGCCGCACCAGGATCGGGAGCGGGTACTGGCCACCAGTCCCGGCGCGGATGCCCCGGTACGGGTCCGGCGGGGCGAAGTCGAACGCGAGCTGTCGTCCCCTCGCCGAACGGTTCGGGCGCGGCGGTGGCGTGCCGGTCGCTTGGGCCGGTGCCGGGCTGGGTTGCCGGGCGACGCGGTGGACTCCTTCCAGGGGAAGCATGAGCTGCCCGTCGCGTGTCGATCGCACCCGCGCGTACAGATCGGGTGGTCCACTGCTGGCGGCGGTGCGGGGTGCTCGTGGAGCGCGGACGGGTCGCGCGTTTCGCCGTGCCGATGCCCCCGTCGCGGCGGTGCGAGCGGTGCTCGCGGTGGCCCCTTTGAGCATCCCGAGGGTTTTGTAGGCGATGAAGCCACGCACGATCGAGCCGAGGAAGCTGCGTCCTTGCCCGATCTTGAGCACCGACAACAGCCACATCGGGGTCTTGATCAACACGAACATCAACGCCAAAGCGACAGTGAGATCGGCGATCTCGTTCGCATTCGGGCCGAACAGGTGCCACCCGCCGGGAGTCAGCAGGACCCGCAAGACGGTCACCAGCGTCAGTGATTGCACGACCTGGATCGCCAAGCAGGCGGCGAAGCTGCGCCACCACCAGCGCGCGACACCGTCGAGGCCGGGCAGCCCGTGACACATCAACGCCAACGGCGCGCCCACGATGAGCAGGATCGTGATGGTGACTCGGATGACGTAGGAGATGAGCAGCACGAGCAGCATCACCGCCAACGCCAGATGTAGCAGCATCAGCATGGTTTGGCTCTGCGGTCCGGTGACCGCGAGCTCGGTCAGTGCGTCAGCGGCCGTTCTGGAGTCGACGCCGTCCCCAGCGAGAGCACCGGCGAGGGCGTTGGCGAAACCGATAGCGGCGGTGGCGATCATCATGCTCAATCCCCCGGCCGCGAACCCGATCACCAAGCGGGGGGCGAGTTCACGGATCGACCATTGGGTTTGGACCGTCTCGCGCATCATCAACAGCACCCCGGCTGCCATCACGACCAGCACGTAGAGCGCGAGCACGATCTGCCACGACTGGTTCCACAAAGCCCCGATCTCGGGGATCTGCCCGGGTTCTGGTGTGGTGAGCAGGGTTTGCGACAGCAGCTCGAGCAGCGGGTTGAGCGAGGTCTCCACGATGCGGCGGAAGAACCCATCGACCGCGTTCTCCACACACCCGTTGATGTTGGTGACCCCGCACTCCGCCGACCCCGACCCCGAACCGGAACCGGAGCCGGGTGCCGTTGTCGTGCCGGGCGCGGTCGTCGTCGGTGGGGCGGTGGTCGAGGGCGGTGTCACCCACCGGCGCGGGGTTGTCGTGGCCGGTGGAGTGGTTGACGGCGTGGGGGTGGCCGGTGCGGTGGTCACCGGCGGAGCCGGTGTCGGGGTGACGGGTTGGGCGGCTGCCCCGCCAGGACTGGTGAGCACGATCAGGATCGCGGCGAGCACGGCCGCTGCGCTGGCGGCAGCGATGCGCGTTGTCCGCGAGAGCCGCGCGAGTGCGGGTGGTGCCTGGGCCGAGGTGGTCACGGTCAGGCTCCGATGATGGACTTGAGCACGGCGACGATGACCGGTGCGAGCATCGCCAGCGCGAAGCCCAGGCAGGCGGCGCGGAAGGCGGTTTTGGCCTTCTCGATCTCGCTGGGGTCGCCGCCGCCGAGCAGGTAGCGGGCTCCGGCGATGGTCAGAAACAACGTCGCCAGTCCGGCCAGGATGCCGACGAGCCAGTTGCGGGCGTTGTCGATCACCTCCCCCAACGACGAGGCGATGGCCAGTACCTCGGTGTGGGGTGGTGCCGCCGAGGCAGATCCGGCGATCAGCAGCAGGACTGCGCTCGTGGCCGCGACCACGAGCACCCGCAGCCAACGCCGTCCATGCTGCCGAGCCGACTGTGGCGTGGTCTGGTTGACGTGTCCCCGGTTGGTGTTCATGCCGCCACCCGCCCGTTCTCGGTGCTCGACAGTGCCGGGACCGCTGAGGGTGGGTTCGGCCGGCGACCTCGCCGCGGTGACGGGTCCGGGGGCGCGAGGGCGGTCACCGCCTCGGCTTCGACCGGGCCGCTGCACTCGGGATCTCGGTCTCGGACCCGGTCGTTCAGCCACGCGAGCAGGGCGCGTTCGGCGCGAGGGCGCTGCTTGCGCAGCTTCCACAGCGACACACCACGTTCGGCCGCCAGCGCGGTCAGCGACCGGCCCTCCCACCGCGACGCGGCGATGAGTTCGGCAGCGTCGGCGGAGATCACTCCAGCGGCCACGGCATCGGCCAGCACCGTCTCGGGATGACCCGGCCCCGAGACCATCGCCTGGCCCCGCTCCCCCAGCGAAGCCAGGTCACGGTCGAGGTCGCCGACGACAGTTGCGCCGGTTCGCTGACTAGTTGCTGCCGCGAGCGCCGCACGGTAAGCGCCCCATCGCAATCGGTGCCAGACTCCCGGCTGCTCCAGCCCCACGCGCGGGAGGTGGGCCAGGAACGCGGTCAGGATTTCGGACTCGATGTCGTGGCGGGCCGGGTGGTTGGAGGAGACGCACTCGCTGGCGGTCCGCGACAGCATCGGCGCGGCCAGCCCGGCGCAGACGAGCATCGCGTTGTCGTCGTTGGCGCGGACTCGTTGCAGCAACCACACCCAGATCGCGTCGACCTCTCCCATCGGGGTGCCCGGATGCCACAGCCGCTCACGCAACTGCCCCCACGTCCGCACCGGGTCGGCGGGGTCGGGTGGTGCTGTCGGCATCGGGTGGGGTTCGGTGGGCATGGTTTCGGCGGCGATCCGGTCGAAGCCCGCCCACACCACTGCAAGCGGCGAGCTCGGCTTTGCGCCCGGTCCTGCATATGTCGCGACGTGTGAATTCGTCACTACAGATCTCCTTGTTCGGTCGAGAAATTCCGACCTCGCAAGGACACCTCGCGGCCATAACCGAAACCTATCCAAACCATATCCTGACAACACCCAAACCATATCTGAAACATATCCAAGTCATATCCTGGGCGAGTCGGCGAATGCTTCGCAATCGCTCGCCGCGCCACCGCCGGGCTGCTGGATATCCGCGCGGATATAGGTGTCTACCTAGGTTTGTGAAGTCACGGATACCCCCAGGATATGAACCGGATATGTTTCAGATAGGGTCTGGATAGAGCAATCGAACAGTGTCGGCAACCTGGCGAAAAAGTACTTAAAAAAGTTCCCGACCGACTGGGTGGACAACTGTCCCGGTGGGCAGGATTTTCGGCCTCAAGAAATTCTCAGAAAAATTATCGGGTGACTGTGTCCCGATTTCGGCTTTTTGGCGGAAGTAAGCGAGTACACACCGCTCTCTCGCTCAGGAGGCCGCAATGCCCGCCACGTCCCGACCCCGTTCCAGCTCCACCGTCGTGCGCGTCCCCTCGACCTTGTGGGCGCTGGGGTCCGAGCCGCTGGACCCCGCTGACCGTTGGCCCGATCGGGCTCTGGTCCACACGATCACCGAATTCTCCGCACCCGGCGCGCGAGTGATGCTGCTGGGTTGGCCCGCCCCTGTCACGCGAGGGGCGTTGCGGATCGTCGAGCCCGACACCGCCGCCGCCCTGTCCACGATCGGTGAACTGGGACGCCACGGACTCGACACCCCCACCGACCGAACCCTGCACGAGGAGCCGGTGGATCTGGTCGTCGCGAGCCTGCTCGCCGATCACCTCGACCCGATCGCCGCCGCCGAACACATCACTGCGCTCGCGACCGAGGTGCTGGCGATGGGTGGGTTGCTGGTCGTTTTCTCCCGCTGCCGACACAGCGACTCCGGGGTCCTGTTCGACCCGGCCGGTCCGGTCGTGGCCGCCGCCCAAGCCGCCGATCTGCTCTACCTCCAGCACATCATCGCCGCCCCCATCTCCGGGCAGACCGTCACCGCGACTCCCGCCCCGGCTCCCTCCGGCAACACGCGCCACACCGTCGCGCACACCGACGTCTTCGTCTTCCTCCAGCCCGCCCATGGCTGAGCCCGCACACCCACTGCCCCAACGCAACTCCCACGCGAAGGACATCCAAATGACGCTCGAACCGGCCACCACCGACACCACCGACATCGACTCCGGCAGCCCCGTACAGACCGGTCCGGCCGTCGCGCCGGTGTCGGTGTGGGCCACCGCGCAGACCGCGCCCACCGCGCAGCGGCGGGGCCGTTATCACCCCGACAGCACCGCGCATCCCGCGAAGATGTTCCCAGCCATCGTGCAGCATGCGGTCGCCACCTACACCCGTCCTGGGGACCTCGTGCTGGACCCGATGTGCGGGATCGGCACCACCCTCGTCGAGTCGCTGCATCTGGGCCGCCGCGCGGTGGGTGTGGAGTACGAGGGTCGGTGGGCGGAGCTGGCGCGTACCAACATCGAGCTCGCTCGCGAGGCCGGGATCGATCTCGCCGCAGACGTCTTCCACGGCGACGCCCGCAAGCTGGGTGAGCTGATCCCGGCCGAGCTGCGCGGTCAGGCACGTCTGGTCATCACCTCCCCGCCTTACGGCGATTCTCTGCACGGGCACGTGCGCGCCAACCGCAAAGACCCGGTTCTCAAGAAGAACCACCGCTACGGCGCGGTGCTGGATCGGGGCAACCTCGCCAACGTCGGCCTCGGCCGCCTGTTGTCCGGGTTCACCAAGATCCTGGCCGGTGCGTCCGAATACCTGGCTCCCGGTGGGTATGTGGTGATCACCGCGCGGCCGTGGCGGCAGCACGCCGAACTCGTGCCTTTGCCTGCCCACCTCTACACCTGCGGCGAGCTGGCCGGACTCGTGCCGGTGGAGCGGTGCGTGGCGCTGCTGGGTCGCTTGTCCGAGGGCGAACTCATTGCTCGCAGTTCGTTCTTCCAGCGCGACTTCATCGTCAAGCAGCGCGCGGCCGGGTTGCCGATGCATCTCATCGCCCACGAGGACGTCATCATCCTGCGCAAGCCCGACGCCGACGAGGCGAGCGAACGCCGCCGCGCGGCAGGCCGATTCCCGTTCGGCAGCGCGGCGACTCTGCCGTCCACCGAGATCGACCCCGGGTCGGTTGCCTCGTGAATACCGCACACGACCCCGGCCACGGGTGGCTCGGTCGGGCGCTCCTCGCGCCCGGCCGGGCCGTGGGCGACCTCGCCGAGACGCTGCACCACACCGTCACTTCGACCGATGGGCTGTTCGTCGTCGCAGCCTGTGTCGCGGTGCTCGCCGCGGTCCGGCTCGTGGCCCGGTGGCGGCGAGGCCGGCTGAGTGCGCGTGCCCGCCAGATCACGGTGCTCACTCCACCCGACGTCGATGCCAAAGGCGCGCTCAGCTTCTGGGCTCACCTCATCGGGCAACTCCGCCCCGCTTGGGCGAGAACCCTGCTGGGGCAACCACATCTCGGGTTCGAGTACACCGTCACCCCAGAGGAAGGGGCCGCGATCCGGCTCTGGGTGCCGGGTGCGATCCCACCCGGACTCATCGAACGCGCCATCGCTTCGGCCTGGCCCGGCGCACACACCGACACCCTCGAACCTGCCCGGCATCCGCTGCCGACCCCGGTGAAGGGTGTGCGGCGAGTTGTCGCGGGAGGGGAGTTGCGGCTCGGCCGCCGCGAAGGACTCCCGTTGAGCACAGACCACTCCGGGGATCTGGTGCGCAACCTGATCACCGCCGCCGACGACCTGGCCCCCGGTCAGGCCACCTGTGTGCAGATCCTCGCCCGCCCCGTCACCGGCCGCCGCGTCGCCCGAGCCACCCGCGCCGCGGCGAGCACCAGCACTCGAGCGGGAGTCGTGGTGGGACTGCTGTGCGAGGCGCTGAACCTGCTCACACCCGGCACGGGATCGGCGCGCGACGCCCGCGCCACCGCCGCTGGAGGTGGGGCGGGGCACGGAAGAGGCACCGACCGGCAGATGTCGCTGGAGAACAGTGCCGCCGCACGCGCGGCAGCGGCCAAAGCCCGAGGCGCGCACTGGGAGACGATCGTGCGCTACGCCGCCTCGATCCCGATCTCCACCGAGCCCGAGCAGGTCAATTCGGCGGCACAGGCGAGGGCGGTGGCGCGCGGGCGCGCTGATGCTCTCGCCACCGTGTTCGGAGCCTGCACCGACCACAACTACTACCGGCGACGCCGTCGCCCCTACCGCCTGGAGCGATTGATCCGGCAACGGCGGCTCGGGCGTGGGGACGTGCTGTCGGTGCCCGAGCTGGCCACGATCGCGCATCTACCCACCGACGACGGGCTACCGGGCCTGCAGCGCGCCGGAGCCCGCGCCCTGTCCCCCGCCCCGGACATCCCCGTCGGCGGCGAGCACACCAAACCGCTCGGGATGGCTGATACCGGTACTCGCCGGCCGGTCGCGGTGAAGATCTCCGATGCCCGCCACCACCTGCACATCCTCGGCCCCACCGGCGTCGGCAAGTCCACGTTGTTGGCGCGCACGATCCTCGACGACGCCGAGGCCGGGCGCGGGGTGATCGTCATCGACCCCAAAGGTGACCTCGTCACCGACGTCCTGTCTCGGCTGCCGTCGCGGATGGGTGAGCGGGTGGTGCTCTTCGACGCCGACTCCCCCGCTCCGCCGCCGTGTGTGAATCCGCTCGATATCGGCCGGATCGGGCGCGCGGGAACCGATCTCGCCGTCGACAACCTCGTCACCGTCTTCCACCGCATCTTCCACCAATGGTGGGGACCACGCACCGACGACATCATGCGCGCCAGCCTGCTCACCCTCTGCGCACAACCCGGCACCGCCACCCTGGCCGACCTACCCCGACTGCTCACCGAAACCGCCTTCCGATCCCGAGTCACCCGCGCCACCAAAGACCCCGTCCTGCGGGGATTCTGGGACGCCTACGAAAAACTCTCCGACACCGGACGCGCCCAACTCACCGGCCCGCTGTTGAACAAACTTCGGGCGTTCCTGCTGCGCCCATTCGTGCGTTCGGCCATAGCGGGCGGACCCAGCACGGTCGAGTTCGCCGACATCCTCGACAACGGCGGCATCTGCCTCGCCCGACTGCCGAAAGGCTCACTCGGAGAGGAAACCTCGCGCCTGGTCGGGTCGCTGCTGGTAGCGCGGACCTGGCAGGCCGTTACCGCGCGAGCCAGGGTGCCGTCGGCCGACCGGCCTGACGCCGCCCTCGTGCTCGACGAGGCGCAGAACTTCTTGAACCTGTCCACGCCGATCGAAGACATGCTCGCCGAAGCCCGAGGACTTCGGTTGTCGCTGCTACTGGCCCACCAAAACCTCGGCCAACTCTCGCGGGAGCTGCGCGACGGCATCTCGGCCAACGCCCGAAACAAGGTCATCTTCGCCGTGTCACCCGACGACGCGCGCGATCTCGCCCGACACACCGACCCGTGGCTGTCCGAACACGACCTGTCACACCTGGACGCCTTCCACGCCGCCGCCCGCCTGCTGGTCGACGGCCGCAACGCCCGCCCCTTCACCCTCACCACCCGCCCGCTCGACCCGCCGATCCCGGGCCGCGCCCGCGAGATCGCCGCCGCCGCCCGTGCCCGCCTGGCCGCCCCAGCCTCCACGCCTGCCCTAGGCCCCACCGACTGACTCAGCCCTCCCGCCGCCCAACCCTCACCCGTCCAACCTGACCACCCGAGAAAGGCAGTGCCACAGATGCTTTCCCGCCCCGCCCAGCAAGCCGACAGCCGCCGCCCACGACCCGATACCCGGCCCCGACCCCGACCGCTCGACCTGACCGCGCTCGTCGGGAAGTTGACCGAGCGAGACCGGTGGCTCCTGCGGATGCTGCACGAGCACCGCGTCCTGACCACCAACCAGCTCGCCGCCCTCGCCTTCCCCACCCCTGCCAAGGCGTTGCGACGCCTGACTCTGCTGCACCGCTACGGCGTGGTGGACAGGTTCCGGCCGTTGCGGACTCGGGGAAGCGCGCCGATGCACTGGGTCCTCGCCCCGGTCGGTGCCGGGGTGCTCGCCGCGGAAGCTGGGATCACCCTGCGCGAGCTGGGCTACAACCACCAACGCGCCCTCGCCGTCTCCCACAGCCTGCACCTGAGCCACACCCTCGGCGTGGCCGACTGGTTCACCGCCCTGATCGCCCACCCCGCCCGCGACCAGCGCGGCGAACCCTCACACGTGCGGGCGTGGTGGTCGCAGACCCGCTGCGAACGCCTCTGGGGAGACCTCGCCCACCCCGACGCCTTCGGCCGCTACACCTACGCCGAGACGACCCTGGACTTCTTCCTCGAATACGACCTCGACACCACCCGAGAGCTGTCCAAGGTCGCGGCCAAACTGAACGGCTTCGCCGAGCTGGCCCGCACCACCGGCCTCATCACCCCGGTCCTGTTCTGGGTACCGAGCATCGCCCGAGAGACCAGAACCCGCGCGGCATTGCACCGGACGTGGGAGCGACTCCCCGACCCGGAGGCCATGCCCGTGGCGACCGCTGCCGCTGAACTTGTCTCGCCCGGCGCGCAGGCCAGCCCCGCCGAGCAGGTGTGGCTGCCGCTGGGCACCGACAGCGAACGCAAACGCCTGCACCACCTCGCCGCCGCGTGGCCCCGACGCACGCCACCGGCCGAGGAGATCGACCCGGAACCGACCGCGCTGGGCGGCATCATCACCCTCTCCCCACCGCCACCCCAGCCGCCCCGCTCCGAGTCGTGGTGAAGCTCTGATGCTGGTCAAGACCCTCGGCGCAGGATTCGGCGCGTTCGTGTTCCTCACCGTCGTCATCGCGACTGTCGTCAGCGCCGTCGTCGTGTTCGACCACGCGCTCGCACCCGCCCCCGGGGGCTCGACTGGCACCGGCTCGACCCCGAGCACCGAAGCCCAGCAAGACATTCCAGCCGAGATGCTCGTGCTCTACCAAGCCGCCGCCGGGGACTGCTCCGGCCTGGACTGGTCGGTGCTGGCCGCGATCGGCAAGATCGAAACCGACCACGGCCGTTCCACCCTGCCGGGAGTTTCCTCCGGCGAGAACAGCTCCGGGGCCGGTGGGCCGATGCAGTTCCTCGCTCCCACCTTCGACTCGGTCATCGCCCGGCATCCGCTGCCCGCTGGTGGAGCGAGTCCGCCCTCGCGCTACAACGCCTCCGACGCCATCCACGCCGCCGCTTTTTACCTGTGCGACTCCGGCGCGCCCGAGGACATGTACAGCGCGATCTTCGCCTACAACCACGCCGACTGGTACGTCGACCAGGTCCTCGACCAGGCGGCCCGCTACCGCGCAACCACACCCGACACCTCCGGCGGCGACTGCACCACCACCGCACCGGTGAATCCGACAGCCGCACAGGCGATCTCCTTCGCCTGCGCCCAGCTCGGCCTGCCGTACGTGTGGGGCGGCAACGGGCCCGAGGTGAACGGCGGCTGGGACTGCTCCGGACTCACCCAAGCCGCCTACCGCGCCGCCGGGATCTCCATCCCCCGCACCACCTACGACCAAGTCCACACCGGCACACCGGTACCCGAGAACCAACTCGCCCCCGGCGACCTCGTCTTCTACAGCACCGGCGGCGACGTCCACCACGTCGGCATCTACCTCGGCGCAGGCCAGATGGTGCACGCACCCACCTTCAGCGAACCCGTCCAAGTCTCGCCCTACCGGTGGCCCGGAGACGACTACTACACCGCCATCCGACCCACACCCGCCCACAACAACAACTCCCCAGCCGCGCCCTGAACACCAACTCCCGAACGGAGAACATCCATGCGCCACAACCACTCTCGAACCATCCGCGTCGTCCTGTGCACGGCCGTCACCGCGACCACCATGACGGCCGGTGTCGCCGCCGCAGAACCAACACCCGACCGCACCGGTACCCAGTGCCCGCGCTGGACCGCGCTACTGGCACCGGGCACCTACGAGACAACCTCGACCGCCGGACAGGCCACGAACGGGATCCTCACCCAGCTCGGGGAATCACTCACCGCCCGCTACGGCACCGACATCGAGGTTCGCGCCCTCGCGCCTTCCGCCGGTGCGGGGTCGGTGAGCGGAGCCGACCTCACCGCGGCGGTGAAAGGGCTGTGCTCGGACACGCGAGTCGTTGTGGCCGGCTACGGCCAAGGCGCCGAGGTCGCCGGCGACCTCGCCACCGTCCTCGGCAACAGAGGCGGCCCGATCCCGGCCTCGCGAGTGCTGGCGGTCGCTCTTGTCTCGGACCCGCGCCGCGACCCGGCCACCGCCCAGCTCGGTACCCCGGTCTCGGGGCAGGGTGTCACCGGGCCACGCGCGCAGGGCTTCGGCGAGCTGGCCGATCGGGTCCGCACTCTGTGCCTCGACGGCGACAGCTACTGCTCGACCACCGCCGAGTCCTCGCCCGTCCTCGCCGCGGTGAGCCGCGCCCTCACCACCGCCACCACGACCACCACCCCAGCCCTCACCAGCACTACCTCGCCCACCACCACGACAAAAGCCCCCGCCACCACGACGAGCACACCGACCATCAGCATCGGGTCGGACTCGACCGGACAGATCAGCGTGTCCCAAGTCCTGGCCCAGGTCGTCACCGTCCTGCGCGGCCTGGCCAGCTTCACCGCGAACGTGCCCGCGATCTTGGCCGACCTCGCCGAGCTGCCCGGACTGCTTGCCAGCAATGACGTGCCCGGCCTGCACCGTGTCTCGGGTGACCTGAACAACCAGTTCAACCCGCTCGTCCAGATGACCGCTGGACTCGATCTGCGCCTGGTCGCCCGAGCCTTGAAACTGGCCGCACCCTTGGACACCACCGGGGTCGCGTTGATCGCGGCCGAGATCGTCGGCGTCCTGGCCGGACTCGACATCTCCCGCATAGCCACCGACATCGGCCAAGCCCAGGAGATCGCCTGGACCGCCGCCGAGACCCTCGCGAAAGGCGACCCCGTCGCCGCGTTCTTGACCCTGACAGGGCTTGCACCGATCGCCGCCGACCTACTCGCAGCCACCGCAACCGCGTTCACCGGCACCACGTTCCCCACACTCACCCAGACCTACACCGCCACCCTCGGAATCGACACGGCAAGCACCACCACAGGCACCGGCGTGGACCCGCGAGACGGCGACACCACGGTGTTCGACTCCACCCGCTACGCCACCGTCGCCCCGGCGTTGTCCGACTGGATCGTCGCGACTATCGACGGCACAAAATAGCCGCTGCCACGACAACCCCGAGCATCGTGCGCCGCGCAGTCCGATGCGCTGTGCAGCGGCGGATCGGTGAACGAGGCCGGGGCACCAGTATCGCGGAAGCGCCACAACGGCAACACCTTCACCGCAAAGGTCGGCCTCGTCACCGGCGTCCTCCCCGTCGTGCCCGGTCATAGTTGCCGGGCACGCGGCGAGGGCTTCACGGGTGGACCTGATCCCCGGCTCGGAGGGGATGAGCCGGGGATCATGTCGAGGCTACGCCGACAGCAGGTGCACTGCCTGCCGAAGGACCCGACGAGGACTGCCAGGATCCCACTGGAATGTTCCGAGGCGGCCGGGTGAGCCCAGCGACATCAAGCACCGCTGCGGCCCTAGTCGACTTGATGGTTGGTCAGTCCGCCGATGGCTCAAGCCATTGAATAGTCCGGTTTTTGCGGGCAGCCAGGCTGCCCTGAACCTTGAGTAATTGCTGGCGCACGAATGCACGCCACCCGGACGGCGAGACGATCCAGACAATATGTGCACAGATTATGCCCGAGATCACCGTAGGCAACACAGCCTCGGCGATCACGGTCGCCGACCTAAGATATCCGACAAAATTGAAACTCGTCAGCGCAGAAACATTTACCAACAGGGCAAATATGACGAATGCACCGGTAACCAGTTTGGCCCTGAAGGATCCGAAGCTGAACACCGATATTGCAATTAGAAACACCACACACAGAAAGACGTAGGCACCGGCCATGTCTGACACGGTCTGGCTTCGTGACTCCTCAGAATCGAGAACGATTCTCGTGCCGGGCTTCTCGACCATTACCGACCACACCACAATGCCAATGATTGACGCGGAAGCCAAGCTGACTGCACCCTCGATGCATTTCGCGAACCTGTCAAGTTTCTTGTATGGCATTGCTCCGATCGTCTTCGCGATCCCCATTGAGCCGAGCTGCAACATCGTCAGTACCGCCAGGAACGGTACAAATTCACTCCAGTTCTCTTTCATCAGTTTCGGCCCCTTACTCCCCTGCGTGTAGTCACGGTGGGCATGTTAGAGAGATGGACTGACAACCTCGGACGGGCAGACAGCGGCCGGTGGCGGCGGACGCGGTCTGCCGAAGAACGGCCGCTTGTGGGGGTGGCCGGGCCGGAGGCGTGCGGCGATACTGGAGAGACGGGATGTCGACGTTGCCTTCGCCGGGCGTCGGCGGTGCGGTTCTCGGGTAAGGCACGCTCAGCGGTCGGTGTGCCTCGAAACGTGGCGAGACTATGACCAACGAACCGCCGCACCGTGCGAGTCGGCGCACCGTGCGGCGGCCTTCACGGCGACCGGAATCCGGCGGTAGACGTCGTGCACACCTCGACCCAGGCTAACGAGACCGCGAGAGCGCTCCTATGCCTGGGCTCGCCGCACACCCGCCGGTGACGGCTCCTTCCCAGGACACGGGCGCGAACAATCCCGTTCTCTTTCGGAAGGTGATCGTCGTGGGTAAAGACATGGACCGCGAGTCCGCGGATCGCATCAGCGCTGCGGCCGATCGCGATCCGGGCTCACCGACAGCGACGTCTGGTTTCGCCGACCGGGCCGACGCTGCCGCCACCCGCAACGAGGACGAGGAGGACGACTGATCGGACGGCCGATAGTGGCGAGCACTTTGCTCGCCACTTATCGGCCGCTGCGACGCAGGTCCACAGATCGACTACTCGGTCAAGGCAGCCTCGACGTCGCGAACGCTGTGATGCCCGAGCGCGATCTGGTGACGTCGCCTGAACTTCGGAGACACAGCGTCGACCTCCCGTTGTTCCCATCCGCGCTCGTCCGGGTCAGGCACCCACAAGCCCTCGGCTTCGAGGCACCTCTCCGACAACTCACGAGCCCGGTTCATGAAGTCCCACAGCGAGGGATGGCTTTCATTCAGCCAGCCACGCCCCTCGGGGTAGGGCCCGAGGCCCTTGGTTAGGAGGTGGTCGAGCTCGGCGCACAGCCCGCACGCGATGTCGTCCTCGCCCAGCGGCCTCGCACAGAATTGCAGGTAGAAGCCGATCCGTTCCAATAGCGGCTCCGAGATCAGGAAGGGCGGCGGACGGTGGGCGAGGTGTAGCAGCGCGAGCCTCGCGCATGTTGTCGCATCGACACGGCTCGGAACGCTGATGTCGGCCGGTCGCAATCTGCGCAATGGCTGAAGGCGAAGCCGCATCACATCGAAGTCGTACCCGTCACGAGGGTATTTGGCGAGGTCGCGGCGCTCGTGGTGGCGGTGCCAGTACTCGCCGTCATACTCCACGAGCAGGTCGTATTCGCCTCTCTCGCCCTGGATCGAGAACGCCATGTCCGGCTTCACCCACCCCGGTGGCCCGAGGACACCGGTGCCGAGCACGAGATTCAATGCTGCGAAGGTGTCCCTTTCCGAGACTGATGATCCAGGTTTCGGTGCCCGGTCCCACGGCCCGCGATATCGCCCACCAAACATGGCCCGACAGTAACGCCGAGCACTGACACTACGGCCGGGCACAACGGCGACAACCCACCACGAGCCACGGTGCACCGCCCCCGAACGGCGACACTCATGATCGTCGCCACCAGCAAAGTGCCCAACCGGGCACGTACTGCCCCAACCAGACCCAACAGGGCCATCGCCCGCAGCCAGGTAGCCGCTGTCCTGCACAGTGCACAGCAAACGGCCCGTGGTGCCGAGCGGAATGCTCGGCACCACGGGCCGTTTCAGCGGGTAGGCGGGTCAGGAGATGAGTGGCGGCACCGCGCGCAGGCCCGGCGCGGCCGGGCCCCTGTCGTTGCGGAACCGCCACGACGGCAACGCCCTGTACACGGTCACGGTCTGCTCGTCACCGTCACTGCCGCCGTCGCTGGTGTCCCCGCTTTCCTGTTCGGGCAGTTGGTCCAGGGTTGCCACGACCACCTCGCGAGCGGCGGTCTCGAGGTCGCCGTAGAGGGTGCCCGTCAACGGGCCGGACATGACACGCACCGCACCGCTGTGCGGGAAGAACTCACCGTCGGTGGTCACCTGCTCGTAGCGCAACGCGATCGGCACCCACGGCACCAGCGAGGCCAGCACGGGCATCTGCAGTTCCCGCACCGCCGTCTCGGCGATGGCGATCCACAGCTCGAGGCTGTCGGGGGCATGGCTGGAGTCGGCGTACACCCGGTACAGGGCCGCACCCAGGATGGCGGGGGTTGGGGTGGAGTACATAGTCGAGCACCTTTCTCAAAGGTTAGATTGAGCGGGCGGTGTCGGACTCCCCGGAGCTACCTTCTCCGGGGATTCCGGCATCGCCCAGTTTCAGGACGCGAGAGTGAATTTCTTAGGGGCCGTGCTGGTCTGGCGCGCGGTTCCGCCATCGGTCAACTTGACCAGGGCGTTGTGGACCGCGCCGCTGGACCGAGCCAGGGCTTTGCCGATCTGGTGTGGGGTGAACTCCTTTCCGGGGTTTTCGTGCAGGAAGTCCTCGACCTGCCCGCGCAGCGCACCGGCGGGCAGGCGTTCAGCGGTCGACTCCGCGTCCACCGCAGCACCGTTGTCGGCCGCCGCCGGGGGGTGCGGGGCCACGGTGGCGGTTTCGTCGCCCGTGGGGGCCGCTACGGCCGTCTCCGCCGTGGTGTCGGGCGTGGGGTCGGCCGGGGTTGCCTGTGCGGCGGGCGTGGCCGGTTCGGGCGCAACGGGTTCCGGGGTCGCCGGGTCGGCCGGTGCGGTGCCCGCAGGTTCGGTCGTGACGGGCTCGGGCGCAGCCGGGGTCTGGTCGGTTTTCGCTCCGGCGGTCCAGCGAACCGTCTTGGTTCGTGACTTGCCCGGGTCGGTGGCCGCCCACGCGGCCCCGGCGAGTTCCCACTCGGTCAGCAGATGCCGCACCGCACCGATGTCGATGCGTGCGGCTTTCGCCAACTCGGCGGAGGTACTGCCGGGATGGGTCTCCAGGGCCTCCCACAGCGCCCGTGCCTCGGCGCTGTGCAGCGTGGGCACTCCCGCCGCCGTCGTCGCGGTGGCGGATTCAGGTGCGGGCTCGGTGGTTTCGGGAGACGAGGCGACCGGTGCGGCCGTCTCGGATGAAACCGGCTCGGGCGTGGCGGGTTCGGCCGGGCCGGGGTCGGCGGGCGCGGCGGGGGCCGGTTCCGGTTCGGCAGGCGGGGCGGGGGCGGCCGGGTCCGGTTCGATGGCGGCGGGTGTGCCCGCACCCTGGGTCCAGGTCTTGGCGGCCCGGGGCGATTCGGGGTCGGTGTGGGATTGGGCGCACCCGGCGGTTTCCCACTGGGCCAGCAGCCGCCGCGCGGTCGACTGGCCGATCCCAGCCAGATCGGCCAGCGCGGCGGTGGTGCTGTCGGGGTGGGCGCGCAGCGCCGCCCACAATGCCCGGGTGCTGTCGCGGCGCGGCACTGGCACGGCACCGGCCCGCGACCCGTTTTCCGGGGCGGGTGTGGCCGTTGCGGTGGCCACGACGGTGTTCTTGGTTTTCGACATGGGGTTTCCTTCCAACAATGGGTTTGGTGAATTCGGTGATGTCCCCGGGTGGGGACGGAATGCGTTCCGATCGGGGCGATTTCCCCGGGTGGTCGGTGCCGTTCCGGTTTCCATGACCGCTCGATAGGGCGTGTGATGTCAAGCGGAATGTGGAAATTGGTTCCCGAAATGAATTCCTCTCTCCCGATTCCGTAATGGCCTCGGCGCGAATGGAATTCGACTCGCGTCCATTGGCTCACGGAGTGCGAGGCACCTCAGGCCGGCGGCCTCGCCGCGGGCCCGTTGGGGGGCGAGGCCGCGGACTCGACGTGCAAGCCGGTCACGGGTGCGCCAGCGACGAGTCGACCATCTCGGTACTGGGCTCGCCGGGGTCGTCCTCGGCGGAGTCGTTGCTCGCGGGTGCGGCTTGCTGGGTGTCGAGGTCCTCGCGCAGTCGTCGTCCGCCGCCGGTCAGCTCGTAGTCCACGTGGTGGTCGAGTTCCCAGCTCTCGGCGCACTCGATGCAGAGGGTGTAGCCGTGGTGGCAGCGGCTCGGGTTGCGTACCAGCAGGATCCGGCCGGGCGGGTCGTCGCCCTCGCGCAGCCTCACCACGACGTAGTCGTTGCCGCTGAGTTTGGCTCCCGGTTTGATGACGCCGTCCTCGTCGTGGGTGCGAGTGTCTTTCACGAGGTGCTCCTGTTCGCGGTTCGAGTTCGGTTGGGTCACTGGCGCGTTCATCGGGTGAGGCGCTCGTGGAGGGTGCCGGTGGTCCGGTCGAGCCATACGGTCGCGGCGTGCCCGTGGGAACCCTGGCGCAGCCTGTTGGCGGCCCCGGTGGCGTAGGCGGCGATGTCGTCGGGGTGCACGAGATGGATACGCGGAGCCGCGTAGCCGCCAGTGCCGCCGGTCACGTGCGCCACGGTGAACATGCCGCGCCCGTCATGCGGGCCGAGTCCGTAGATGACGAACTGGTCGCCGGTGACCGCGTTGGCGATCACGTAGATCGCGTCGAGCGCGGCGGTGGTGGGAATCGCGGGATCGGTCACGGTGTCTCCTGTGTGGTGCCGCCCCGGGGTGCGGGGCGGGTGGGTGGGTGATGGTTGGGCCGCGCCGGTGGGACCAGCGCGGCCCGGTCCGGGTCCCCGGGCGCGGTGTGCGCCCGGGGCCCGGAGGTTCAGGCGGCGCGTACGGCGGCGGTGATGGCGCGGGCGATCGCGGTGGCGGTGGTGGCCGGGTCGGTGACCACGTGCACGGTCGCCCCGTTCAGCGGAGTCGGGGCTCCGGGGCGGCCGGGGCGTCTGCCGGTGTTCGGGGCCAGCCACAGCACCGCGCACCCGGCCGCGCGTACGGCGTCGAGTCGGCGCTGGGCGGCCTCGCGTTCGTGGGGTCGGTAGATGCCGTCGGAGATGACGACCAGCAGCCGGGTCGCGCCGGGCCGTGACAAGCCGAGGGCCCCGTCGAGTGCGACCGTCGCGGCAGCGAGGGCGTGGTATTTGTCCGGGCAACCGAACTCGGCGACCCGGGCGGGGGCGGTGCCCGGGTAGGTGACCGGGGTGACCTTCGCGCCGAAGGTCACGGTCGCGGTGGTGGCGGGCATCGCGGCCAGCTCGGCGGCGCGGGCGATGATCCACGCGGCCGAGGACACCGGCGCGGCGAACGCGCGCATCGAAGAGGACACATCGCACGCGATGCCGACCTGCAGCGGCGGGTACGGGCTCGTTTTGCGGGCGGTGCGGGTGAACGGTTCGGCCGTCGGGATGGCACCGGCCGCGAGCTGAGCCTGCCGGGCCAACACACCACGCATCCGCACCCGCCCCGGCGGCACCACCGAGGTCGTTTTCACCTTTGCTCGTTCGCGGGCGGCGGCGGTGTCCAGCGCGCGGGCCAGCACCCGCGCGGCGGTCTGTTCCGTCGTCAGCGGGGTACGGGTGCGGGCCACGGTGCGCGAGCGGGCCGGTGCTGCACCGTCGCCGAACACGTGCTCGGCCATCAGCTGTGCGTGTTCGGCAGAGGCGGCGGCAGCCTGGCGCGCGGCGGCAGCGGACTCGGCCGGGTCGGCGGGTACCGGGTTCGCCGCGACCTCGCGGGCGATGGCGGCGGCGGTGGCCTCGATGGCCGCACCCAACAGTGAACTCGGTACCGGTGTGGCGTGCGGCTCGGGGCCCACGATGTCGAACCAGCGCCGCCCGAGTTCGAGCATGGCGGCGGTGTCGGCATCGGCCACGGTGTGCGCCTCACGCCAGATCGCGCGCAGTTCGGCGAGGGTGTCGGTGCCGAGGATGGACTTGAGCTCGCGCACCAGTGGCGCGCATTCGGACTCGGTCAGAACCCCGGCGTCGATGCGGCCGAGCACGAGGGCGGCGTTGTGGGCGGCGGCGTAGGTGGTGCGTGGGAGGTGCGCGGCGGCGCTCGCGCCGCCGTTGTCGCCGATCACGATCTCGGTGGCGCTGGCGCGCAACCAATGCCGGTCATCGGGGCGGCGGCGAATCTGGGCGGCCTCGATACGCGATTCCTCGAGCAAATCCGCCGCCTTCACCACCTCCGGGTGCGCCAGCAACGGGGCCCGCCACACCGAGTGTTTGGCGTGCGCGCACTCGTGCACCAACGCACCCCACACCGCCGGGTAGTTGTTGCGGTCACTGTTGCGGGCCGGGCGCGCGGCGGCCGGGTCGATCTTGAGTCGGGACCCGTCGAGTTCGATCGCGCGCAGTGCGGGCACGAACACCGCCGGGTGCCCGAACGCGGCACCGGGGGCGATGCTCACCGTGAGGTCGTCACGGTCGGCGATCGGCGGAACCTCGGCGGTCATGGCGGCCGACAGGGTGGCCCATCCGCCGGTGACCGACACAGACGTCGGGGCGGGGGTGGCAGGCGTGGCGGCGGGGGCCGCCCCGCCCCGGCGGGGGCCGGGGCGGAAGCGGTGCCGGTGCCCGGGGTGGCGGGCGCGGCGGGGCTAGCGGGGGCGGGAGCGGTGATCACGTGGCCGGTCATGGCGGGCAATACCTTTCGTGTGCTCAGGTGTGGGCGGCGCGGTTAGAGGCGGGGGCCGAGGGCGAGCGGGGTGTGGGTGGTGCCGCACACGGTTTTCATCACGGCGGCCACCACGTCGCGGTCCTCTTCCGGGGCGGCCCCGAGGAGGTTGGCCATCGCGGTGTCGGGGTCGGTGGCGGCGGCGATCTTGCGGAACGCCAGCAGCTCGCGCAGTTGCGGGGCCCACCCGACCTCGCCCTTTGCCTGCCGGGCGGCCAGCTCGCGCGCCACTTTCACCGCGCGCCGTTCCACCCCGAGCTGGGCGGCGAGGTCGAGGTCGCTGACTACTCGCACCTGGAACGCGAACCGGGAACTCAGCGCGTCGGAAAGGATGGCTCCGTGCACGCCGGGGTTGTGGCCTGCCACCACGAAGAAACCGGGCTCGGCTTTGACCACCTCGCCGGTTGCTTTGACCACCAGCTCTTTTCGGCCGTCCATCGCGGGATACACCGCCGCGAGCACGGTCGGCGAGATCAGGGTCGCGTCGTCGATGAACAGGACCCGGCCCTCTTTCATCGCGCGGACGAGGGGCCCGTCCACGAACACGAATCGGCCGTCGGGGGTTTGGGTGTACTCGCCCACGAAATCGGCGACCGTGGTGTCCCCGTCGCCCTGCACCGTGAGCAGGTCCCCGTAGGCGGCCTCGATGAGCGAGGTCTTGCCGGTACCGGGCGGCCCGTACAGCAGCACCGGCACCTCGGCCGCGCGCATGGTCTGCAACACCTCCACATCGGCGCGTCCGGCGAGCTTGCGCAGGTGGTAGTCCTGCCCGTTCGGTCGGGCCACCGTGTTACCCGTGCGGGCCGGGGCCGCCGGGGCGGCGGGCGCGGCCGGGACCGGGGTGGCGGTCTTCTTGGTGCGGCGGGCCGGTTTCGGCTTGCTGGGGGCCGGGGTGGCAGGCGCGGCCGGGGCCGGGGTAGTAGCGGCCGGGGCGGCGGCGGTGGCCGTGGTGGCGGTGGCACGGTAGCGGCGGGGCGCGGCCGAGGTGCGTTCGGCGTGCCCGGCGGCCGTCAACGCCTCGAGGGCGTTGCCGACCGCGCCCGAGGACCGGTTCAGCCCGGCGGCGATTTCGCGGGGCGACTGTTCGCGGACGGGGTCGGCGGCCAGCGCGGCGGCGACCATGCGGCGCAGTTCGCCGTTGGGCAGGCGACCGGCGGCCGGTGCAGTGGTGGCGGCGGGGGCGGGTGTGGTGGGCATTGCGACTCCTGCAATTCCGTTCCGAATTCGCGCCGGTTTTCGGCATGCGTGCGGCGTGGCCGCCATTCGGATTTCTGCGAATTTCCCGGCGAATTCCGGGAACGTGGTCGACGCTAGCTCGACCTCGAACAGCCTCACAACCCCAAAAATGCCTCAATTTTCCGGAATTTTTCCGGACAACCGCGAGTCCGACTAGGCAATCCCCGAACGCGGCACACACACGCACTCGCCAGCCCACCCGCAACTCGAACAACAAAAGCCAGGAAGAATAAAAGACAATGAGGAATAGAACGAGAAAGGAGATGCATGGAACGGGAGGCAGACAGATAACGACACACAGGAGGACACAGGGAGCGGACCGCGAGACACCGCCCGAGCATGTCTATACAGCTTTGTGTATAGACAATCCACGCTGGTATCCGCGCGGATAAACCGCCCATCACCTGCGGGTATGCGGCGGCGGGGAGGGTTGGCTTGATTCCCCCACGGATCAGCACACCGAACCTGGCCATCGAATACTCCACGGATCGATATCCATCGAGCCACCCAGGCGGTCAACAATTCCAGAATTGAACAGAAGGAAATCGTCAACCATAAAAACGCCGACGATTTCCGCATTTTGAACGCTATTAGTATTGCGGTTGTCGGCGCGATATTCGCCAGCAGAACTCGCACCTATAGGATAAACGATAATTGGCGATCAGAGAAATTCCCGATGGTTCGTTATTGTTTCTCGGCATGGCGGAGTCGGTCGAGTAGTTCTCGTGTCTCGCGGCTCGGGGTCTGGCCGATTTCGGCGAGTTTTCTGGTCAGGAGGGTGTAGGTGCGGGTGAGTGCGGCGTTTTCGCCGAGGCGGGCGTGTAGGCGCAGGAGGTCCCGCCAGACCGATTCGTTGTAGGGGTCGTTCTCGACGGTTGTCTCGAGCATTCCCAGGGTGGCGCGGGGGTCGTTGTCGGTGTTGCGGGTGGCCAGCCAGCTCAAGGCGTTGAGCGAGGTGCGCCGGGCCGATTCGCGCAGGGCTTCGACCCAGGTGTCGGTGAGATCGCTGGCCAGCTCGCTGGTGGCCAGGGCCGCGATCTGTCGGGCGGCGTCGGCCTGGTCGACGTCGCTGCGTGCGCGGCGGCGCGCGGCCACTGCTGTGTTGAAATCCCAGTAGTCGACGCCGACCAGCTGGGGTGAGAGCCGGAATTGGAGGCGGTCGTCGGCGAGGATGTCGGTGATCTGCCCGCCGGTGGCGGTGGTGATCGCGGCGCGAAGGCGGCTCAGGGTGTTCGCGAGTGCGCTGCCGCCCTTGTCGCGGGAGCGTGTGCTCCACAGCAGCTCGATCAGCTGCTGGCGCGAGAGCCCGTCTGGGTGCAGGGCCAGGACGGCGACGAGTTCGCGGATGCGGGGCTGCAACTGCACGGTGATCTCGACGCTCTCCCCGGTATCGGGATCACGCCAGAAGATCCGTGTCGGCCCGAAAACCCGCACCGTCAACGCTGGCTCATCTCCTGCGGGTTCCGAAACTGGTGTGATGTCGGCGCCTTCGGCCTCGGCCCCCGGGCCGATGCTGGACTCGGGTGCCGCGGCGAGGTCGTCCTCGCGGGTGTGGCCGGCATCCTCGGCCTCGGCCGCGAGTACCGGGGCAGTCGCTGGTAGCGGTGGGAGCAGCTCGGTGTTGTCGGGCTCGGTCGCACGGGTGCGCGAGGCGGGCATCGGTGCGGCGTCGATGCTGTAGATCCTCGGCCCGTCCTCGTCGCGGTGTCTCGGGCGGGACTGTCTGACAGCTCGGGTGGTGTGCGGGTGGGCGAGGAGGTCGTGGCGGCCGTCATCGCGGAGCTGGATGTCGACGGCGGTGGTGATGGAACGGGCCGGGGTGATCAGGTGCCGTCGTGCCCGGCGGCCGGTCAGCACCGCTCGGGCACCGGCGCGTGAGGCGGGCAGGGCGCCCACGACCGGGAACCCGATCGCGGCGACATAGGCGGTGCTGCCGCCGATGACCACGATCCCGCGCAGGCGGCGTCGACGGGTGAGGTCGAGGATGCGCTGGGCGGCGTCGTGCGGGTCGATGTGGTCGGCGCGCACGACGAACAGGCTGCCGTCGGCGGCGGCGATGACCGGATGCGGGGGCGAGTCCGGCTCGGGGACACCGCAATCGGCGAACACCGTGGCCCCGAATCCCTGCCAGCTCGCGTGGGGCCCGGTGAGCAGTTCAGCGGCCGGGATCGGGCGAGCAGGGTCGTGGCTTGGCGGCGCGGCCAGTAACGCCTCCCCGCCGGGCAGGTACTGCACATGCTGGGCGAGCGAGTTCGCGCTGACGGGCTGGCCGGTGACGGTGCGCCGGGCCAGGCTCGCCAACCCGAGATGCGGGTCCAGATCGAGCAGGTCGGCGAGTTGACCGCCTGCGGGGTCGGCTTCCACGATGAGGGCGGGCTCGGGGCCGGGCCACGCGTGTGCCAGCGCGACGGTAGTCGTGGTGGTTCCGGCGCGCGGGCTCAGTCCGGCCACAGCGATCAGATACGGCGCCTGCGAGCCCGGCCTCATCATCGGTATCCGCCTCTTATCCTTGCTTTTGGAAGTTGGAGATCACCAGCGCACCACCGGGTTCGGCGGGGCGGGTGTTGATCAGCTGGAGGTAGTCGGTTCGTGTCCGGTCCGGATGCAGTTCCACGATGTGCACCGTGGCGGCGGTCGCTGCGATCGGGGTGATCGCGACACAGTGGCGGGTGCCGGGCGGGATGGTGGCGATGCCCGCGGCGAGTCCCTCGACGGTGATCCCGGTCTCGGGTGCGAGCAACAGCATCGCTTTCGCGGCGTCTCGGTCGATGTAGTAGGCGGCCTCGAAGGAAGCAATCAGCCCTTCCAGGGTGGCGCGATCACCGGCGCGGTCGGTGACCACGGTGCCCGTGAGCCCGGTGCACGGGCCCTGCGCAGTGGTGGTCGAGCTGGGTGGGGCTGCGGTAGTGACCGTCGCCTGATGGCCGGTATCGCCGCCCTCGTCGGCGGAGACCACCAGCACAGCGGCCAGGACGGCGACCAGGGCCGCCAGGGCGGCCCACGCCCCGCCCGGCAGCCGGTGCCCGATGCCGCCCCACCCGCCGGAAAACCCACCGCCCTCGGCAGCGGTGGGAGTATGTCGAAGCGGGTAGGCCCAGCACTCGCCCGAGGGCGGCTCTGGCTCGTCGACGGACGGATCGGAGCCGGTACCCGTCACCAGGCGCAGGCCGGGGGACGCGGGGAGGTCGACCCAGGTCTCGTCGTCGCTGTCGTCGTCATCTGGGTTACGCGGGTACCTCGCCATTCATCTCGCCTCGCCTCACATCGGGGGTTCTCCGGGGCCCGCCCGCACCCTGGGGTGGGGGAAGTGGGGGTGCCAGGGTGTGGGCGGGTTCCCCCGGAGGGGTTCAGGGGCGGCTCACGCGCCTCGCCTGGCCTCGGCCTCGCCCTGCGCGGGGATCGGCTGGGGCACAGGGCCGGTGGCGATGTCCTCGGTGAGCCGGGCCAGGACATCGGAGATCGCCCAGTGCGCGGTGGAACGGTGGTCGCCGTCGTACTCGCGCCAGTCCACGTTCGTGCCACGTTGCCGGTAGGCGATCATGGCGCGCCGCCCTGAGCGCACCGGCACCACCAGATCCAGCTCACCGTGGTAAAGGTGCAGCGGCACAGCCGTTTTCACATGGGCCAAAGATTCCAGGGCGAGGACGCGTCGCCACCAGTGGTCATTCCACGGATCGGGTTCGCGGCACCAGTGGGCCAGCGGCTCGGGGAACCGTTGCAAGAGTTCGACGACGGTGAGGTGGCGGGCCTCGGCGGCGGCGACGAGCCCGGCTTCGTTGAGGACGTGCCGTAATGGGAGTTGGTTGTAGGCGTGGGACAACCCGATCAGCCCGGCGAACGCCAGGCCCGCGAGTCCGGTGCGGGTGTTGCGGCCGACCAACGGGGCCAGGACCGCCAGGTCGGAGAAGACCGCCCCAGCGGCGACACCACGCAGGTCGACCTCCGGGGCATACCAGGGCTGCAGCTCCGCCGCGACGGCCGCGATCCGGCCGCCGTCGGCATATCCCCACGCAACCACTGGTGCGACCGGTAGGTCCAGGTCCGAGGCACGGTAGACCGCACGAGCCAGATCGAGCACGGGTTTGGCACCGGCCGCACGGGCCGCGAGGAAGGTGTGCGGGCCCGTCCCCGCACCGAGTCCTTGCCCGTCGGGGACGGCGACGACCCAGCCTCGCGCGAGTGCGGCGTCGATGCCGGCGAGGTCGTACTCGGTACCGGTGGCCAGCAGTTGCGAGGGCGCGCAGTGGCCGCCCAGTCCGCGAAACGGCGGGCAGTAGAGCAGGATCGCGCCGGTTCCCGGTTTCGGCTTGGCCTCGGGGATCAAGATGATCGCCGAGGCCGCGATCGGCTGCGAGCGGGAATCGCTCGAGACGTAGACCAGTTGCCAGGCCCCGGCCGCACCCGCCAGCTGCGGGACGAACACCGGTCGCAGGCGCACGATGTCGCCTGGGCGGACGCCTTCGGGCAGGACGGGGGTGGTGTAGAAGTCACTGATGGTCATTGGTTGGCTCCGGCGAGGTCGTGGGCAGCGGCGGTCAGCCACGCGGCCCCGCTGGCGATGTGCCCGGATGCGACGTAGCCGGTGTGGCGGGCGGGAATGTCGGTGTAGCGCAACCACACCGCAGGATCGATCAGGTCGGCGTTGTCCGCGACGAGCTGGCCCCAGGCGGCCGACAATCCGGCCGCGAGCGGCGGCAACGTGGTCAGCGGGTTGGCGGCGACAGTGGCGGAGATTTCGGCCCACCGCGCGTTCGCAGCGGCGATCTCAGCTGGGCCCGGTGCAGGGGTGCGGGAGTCGGCGGCATCGGTGAGCCGCTGCGCCAGACTCGCCGCGGGCACGTACGCGATTGTGCCTGGTCCGATCTGGAAGTCGTCGAGCACCACCGTGGTCCAGGCGTCACCGAGGGCACTCGACAGCAGGGTTTGGATCGAGGCGACGGCGGCGATCGGGTCGCGCAGGTCGGCCTGGGCGGCGAGCTGGGCCGCGACGCGCAGCATGGCGGCTCGGTCGGGTGCCGAGCAGCTGAGGTCGCCCTCGACGCAAATGTCGGCGACCCTGCCGGTGAGCGCACCGTAGTCGACCCCGGCGCTGGTAGCGATCCCGCCACCGGAGGCGACAGCGCTGGTCAGGTTGATCCGGGACACCGCTGCCCCGCTAGTGCCGGGGACTGGGTCCGGGGTCGTCTGCCCGGGGCGGCCCGTAATGACCGGGGAGCCCGGCGCGCGGTCGGGATCGGAGTACAGGATCACCGCGGCGACTCGCGCAGGCGCCACTGGGCCTTCCCCGGCCCCGACCATCTGCGCGAACCCCGAAACAATCTGCGCGCCTTGGGAATATCCGACTACCGCTTGTGAGGTTGCTGGGCACGTCGCGGCGACATCCTCGGATGCGGACAGCAGCGCGTTCAGGCCCGCATTGGCCGAGGCCGAGTACGGATCGGTGCCGCCACCGGTGCCAGGCGCTCCCCCGAAGGAGGCCGGATAGGCAATGTAGGTGCGTTGCACCAGGTTCGGGTCGTCGGCGGCGACGGGGCCGAGCAGGTGGCCGAGCATGCCGGAGTCAGCGGTCGCCGACGCGCCTGGGGAGGACTCGCTGGTGCCCTGGACTCCGAGGATCCACAACGCCGGGCAGCTCTGGCCGGCGACCTCGGGCTGCGCCGTCGCCGGACCCACGCAGGACAAGCAGAGGGCACCGGCGAGAACGGTGGTGGTGACGACGGTGGTGGGCAGGCGTAGACCGATCATGGTTGTCCGACTCCCACCCCGGCGCCGAACCCAGCACCGACCGTGCCACCGACCAATGCACCTATCGCGGCGGCAGGAACACCCGCGACGGCTGCCCCGGCTGCTGCCCCGGCCGCCGCGCCCAACGCGGTACCGGCGACACCGGAGGTGACGGTGCCGATCACCGGGATCGCGATCACGGTGCCGATCGCGGCTCCGGCGATCCCGCCGATCGTGCCTCCCGCGAGACCACCCACGACAGCACCGACCGCTGCCGCCGGTGCACCGGTGAGCGCGCCGCCGATCGCGCCACCCGCTCCGGCTCCGGCGACGGTGGCACCGGCGACGCGGTCCGAGCGCCCGGCGGGCAGCCCAACCGAGTCGAGGAACGTCGCGGCCTGGGCTTCAAGGTCAGCGCTGACGGTGTTGATCGTGTCGCCGACCTCCGGCGGCAACCACTCCGGATCGGGGAACACCGCCGTCCCGATCCGGATCGTGTCCGGGGGCGGTTCGATCGGCGCGACCGGCTCCACCGGCTCCGGCGAGTGCAGCTCCATCAGATACACCGGCGGGGCGGGCGCAGACGAGGGCTCCGGGCGCGGTTCGGGCCCGTTGCGGATCTCGGGTGGCTGTTCGACATACACCGGCGGTTCCGGTTCGACCGGGGCCGGAGGCGGTGCGGGAGCGGTCGTTCCGGGCTGGGCCGGGGCGGTGACACCGGGCTGATCCGCGACCGGGGCCAACGGCGCCATCGCACTCGCGGGCTGGACCGCCAACACCATCAGCACAGGCACCACACCCGCAGCGACCGCACGGCCACCCCACAGCATCCAGCCCTCATGGCCTCGGCGAATGCACCGGCCTCCGGCACCGTAGAGCGGCCCGACGGACACGACCGCTGACGATGTAGCACCGTTTTTGGACATGACAAATGACTCCTTTCAGATAAAGGAAGGAATGAAGGAATGAAGCAGAGAAGTAATAGGAAGTTTTGAGGCGAATGAAGTTGCCGGTCCCCGCCGGGAGATTCCCGGCTCCCGGCGGGGACCGCAGCCGAGAGGCTTAGCTGATCATCTTTTGAGTAGTCAAAAAATGATCAGCCTAGATCAGAAGAACGGCAGCACCTGCGTGGCGATTGCCAGCACGTTCGAGACCAGTGACGCACCGGCGCTGAGAACCGACAGGATGGTGTAGAGGTCCATGACTTCCCTTTCCGAGGAGGAGCGATTGCCTCACCATCACAACCCCGAAAACCACTGGTGCGCCACCCTTTTGACGGGGACAAAAATCGGTACCATTTTCTGTACCACCACGCACACACACGGTGGCCTGCGCCGATCAGCGAAACAGGGACAAAAAGTGTCACCAAAGAAATTTTCCGGCGGGTGTCCCGCATCGGGGAAAGGGTGCCCAGAACGCTCCGCGCGCCCCGCGCGGAGGTCCGTAGCTAATTGTCAGCCAGGTCACAGTGAATGATCGGTGGCCGGGCTGTTCCCTTTCTGGTAGAAGTTAATCAACTCGGGGGAGTTAACTCTTCAGCCTATCGCGTGGTGGAGGGGCGACGGAAGACTCAAATAGGAGGGGCTTGACACATGAACCGGCGGACCGGCTCGACCCGGCGACCGCGGCGAGGCAAGGCCCGCCGCACCACATCCGAGCTACCCGACCTGCGCCGATGGATCCGACAAGTCCGCGAGGCGCGGGGCCTGACCCGGGCCGAGGCCGCCGGCCGACTCCAGGTCAGCGAGGACCTGATCAAGAAGATCGAACGCGGAGAGCGTTCGGCCTCGCCGACAGTGCTCGAGCAGTTCATCACCGGGCTCGGCATGAACGAGTCCCAGGCCCGCTACACCCGCGAACTCGCCGGGCCGCCGCTACCGTTGCCCTCGATCGAGGAGCTACGAGCCCGCCCCGTCGCCTGCGAGCACCGCACGACGTTGCGTCGTCTCGATGAACGAGGTTTGGTCGGTGCGTATCTCGACCCTTTGTGGAACGTGGTCTACGCCAGCGAGCGCTTCCGCAGCACGCTGCCCGAGCTCGCCGACTACGACGACAACCTCAGCCAGTGGTTCTTCCACCCCAGCACCACCACACCCACCGCCGAGCCTCTCCTCGTGCACTGGGACGCCGCCGCTACCTACATGGTCGCGTCTCTGCGCGCGAAGTTCGGCATCTACCGGCACAGTCCCCGCGCACGAACGCTGCACGAGAAGCTCAGCGCGGCAACCACTTTCCGGCAGAGATGGGCCGACAGCATCGAGGTCGCCTACGGCCACAAAACCGTGCAGCCGCTGCAGGTACGTGATCCCGACACCGGCGAGCAACGCACCATCCGCATCCACCTCGGCGTCGGAGCAGAAGGCCCTCCCGACCTGAGGTTCTGCTTCGTCTACCCCGACCCGTACGAGCAGCCCAGCAGCGACACCTGACCCCTCCATCGCACTACGACCACTCCCCCGGAAGCCCCGGGCGGAGACATCCCAACGAAGGAGCCCGACCATGACCAGCAACCCCCAGCACACCCGCCATCTCGGAACAGATCCACACCGACAGCCACCGGCACCGTGTGCTGCGCTCGCCGTCGCCATCGTCCTGATCCCGCCGCAGAAGCGAGACCACTGACATGTCCCTCGTGCTATCCGGGATGCCCGACTTCCACGACACGCTGGAATTCCTGCGCCACAAGCGCCAGCTATCCCGCGAATCCACCGCCAACAAAGCAGGATTCGGCATCTCCCGCCTCAACCAGATCATTCAGACCCGCACCAAGCCTGGACCCAAGGTGCAGAAGGGTCTGTTCGCCTTCTTCGACGACCTCACCCCCGACCAACAGCGACACCTGCAAGATCTGCTGCACCCCGCCGCCGAGCTACCACCGATCAACGGCCTGCGCCGGTACCTCACCAACGACGGCGTCCACCACCACCTCGACTACCTCGACCGATGCGAGGTCATGGGCGCCTACCTCGACCCACTCCAGAACGTCCTGCACTGCAACAAGGTCTTCTACCGGATCATGCCCGGCCTCGCTGACGCCGACCACAACATCGTGCGGTGGATGTTCTCGCCCACCGCCCGCGACCTCATCGAGGACTGGCACGAACACCTGCCCTACAACATCCGCAACCTGCGCGCCGCGCTTGGCCGTTACCGCGATTCACCCCGAGCACAAGCACTGTTCCGGACGCTGCGCGACAACCCCGGGTTCCGGCAAGCATGGGACGCCACACCCTTGCAGGTCAGCTACAACTGGCATCGCGCGATCCCACTCCGTCTCCATCCACCTGGCGACGCGCACCCGATCCAGCTGAACCTCGAAATCGACCAGTACGGAGCATGTTTCGAGATCCTGTCCGTCCACGGCCTCTACAACACACGCGCCATCGCCTGCTGAAACGCACCGCGCCGACAACCCCCGTGCAACCGCGGTGAGTCCCATCGGCGCGACGCACAGCCAGGGAGGCAGCGGCACGGGCAATTCAGAGTGCGGCCCAACGCCAGGGCCGTGCGATCTCTCCGCGGAGGCACGCCAGCCGGTGCCGTACCTGGTTTGCTGCGCTCTCGCTGCTCGAGGACTGCGACAGGGCGAAGACAACCCACCGCAGCTCTTGAATGTCGGCAAGCAGCCGGAAGGCCGGGTCGGTAGTGACGTCAGCACCATACGCATCCACGAACGATCGGTAGTCGCCTTCTGACAAGCGGTCGAAGTCGGTGCGGTCAGCAGCTACCTGAATGAGGTCCCATGCGGGGCGGCCCAACGAAACACGGTCCAAATCAACAACTATCGGGACACCGTCGAGCGGAACAACGACGTTGCCCTGCCAGGCATCGCCATGAATCACTTTGCGCTGCATCGGCTCGCCGAGAGCCAGATACCTGCTGGACAAAGTGTCGAGGTGTTCCAGAAGCCATGCACGGTCGTTCTTCCCGAGCTCATCTGCGGACGTGATGACTCCACGCAGGCCGGCGAGTGGCTGGTGCTCCGGAAGCGTAAATGTCGTCGGTGGCGCGAGTGCGTGCAGTCGGCGAAGCACGGTTGCGAGTTCAGTCGTGCTCGCCGCGCGATGGTCCGGAATACGCTCCCACCAGGTCACCGGACGATCGTTCACCACCGAAATCGGATTCGCCACGTCAGCGACTCGAACCGTGGGCAAGCCAGATGCGTTCAGCCACTGGGAGATACGCAACTCCCGCAAAGCCGAGTCCGCCGACCCCACCTTGCCGACCCGACCAACGAGGTCGTCGACCACGAAGATGCTGTTCGACCCGGCCCGTACGAGTTCCGCGTGCGTCGGATCGACGCCGCTTCTAGCCGCCGCCTGCTTGAAAATGGCCCGCGCGTCCCGCTCGGCAGCTTCGGATCTGTTCATTTCGCTCGCCTACGTGGTGCTGTGGCGGCGATCATCGCTCGCAACTCGCCGACGTCAGTGATGCGACGGTGAGTACTTGCCACAGCCGCCAGCCCACGAAGTTCGGTTGCGATGCGCGCCGACCTCAGCGTCCGACTGTGCTCTACCGCTTCGCATCCGAGCGCCGCCGCCTCGCGCGGGTCTCCGAGCTTCATCGTCAGCGCAGCCAGTCGGATCTCTGAGAAGGTGCGCGACCTCAGGTAGTCGGAGCCGTGCATGTCGATGGCGTAGCGAAGCCTAGGAGCCCCTATCGGGTTCGGTTGCTGAGTCGTCGCCAACAGATCAGTGCCGCACCAAGATTGAGGAATCCGTAGTGAATGTCGGTCCGACGTTCCCATCGGACGGCCAGGCGCCGGTACTGGTGGAGCAGGGCGAAGGTCTGCTCCACGATCCACCGACCGGCGGTGACCTTGTCACGGGTTCCGCGGCGAGGAATGTAGCCGGTGATCCCGCGTTTCCGCAGCTCGGCGTACACGCTGGGGTAGTCGTAGCCCTTGTCGCCGATGAGGGTCTTGATCCGGCGCCGTGGTGACCCCGGCCGTCCGCGGAGGGGTCGAACCTGGTCGAGCACGGGCGCGAGCATCAGGTGGTCGTTGAGGTTGGCCGCGGAGAGCTCGACGACGAGCGGGAACCCGTTTCCGCAGGTCAACAGGTGGTGTTTGGAGCCGGTCTTGGCACGGTCTACCGGGCTCGGCCCGGTCGCTGCGCCCCCCTTTTGGCCCGCACGTGCGAGCCGTCGATCATGACCCGGTCGAAGTCGATCAACCCGGCAGTGTTGCTGCGGTCGAGGGCCGCTTGGTGCATCGCCTCGAACACCCCGGCGGCCTGCCAGTCCCGCAACCTGCGCCAACACGTCATCCCGGACCCGAACCCCAGTTCCTGGGGCAGGTCTTCCCACCCGATCCCGGTGAACAGCACGAACAAGATTCCCTGGAACACCAGCCTCGGATCGTGCTGGGCCGGGCCCGGTGTTCCCGCCGGTTTCGCTGGTAGTAGCGGTTCGATAACCGCCCACAACTCGTCCTCCACGATCCACGGTGCTGCCACAGCGAAACATCGTGCACCACAAGGTGTCTCACCGCTACCGAGCCGAACCTGTTAGGAGCTCTAGGTGCGGCGACGTCGATCGAGTCCAGCGCCTCGGCTGCGAGCGCAAGTGCTTTCCCTGTGCTTCCGAGATGTTCGGCAGTGTCGTAGAAGCACATCCACGGTGGGTCGCTGTCGGGGGTCCGAGCTGCGAAGAGCTCGTCCGCGCGGGCAACCTCACCTACCACCTCACCGCTACGGCCCAAGGCCGCAAAGTACTGTGCGCGCATGGCACTCAGCATCGCCCGAACGGTGAAGGCCAAGCGGTCGGATCGGACCTGTGCGAGTTCAATCAGGGAGAGTGCGCTGTCAGGGTCACCAACGAACGCGGACCGCCGCGCCATATCAGCGAGCGCACTCGCCCGCAGGTCCCATGATCCAGCCGAATCTGCACACCATAAGGCAAATTGGAAACAGCGGTCGGCATTAAGGAACTCACCCGCGTCGAACGCGGTATAGCCTACGACGCTGCTCAGGTTACCGACCGCCTCAAATAGGGAACGGCGCAGCTTAGCGCTCACCGAGCTGTGCACCCACGGCGCGAACTTCGTCAGCTCGCGGCTCGCGATGACAATTGCTGATGAACCCCCGCCGTGAAGGTTCTCCGTCTCTGCGGCGGTCTGTGTAGCGGCGCGGATCGCATTGATCTCGCTACTGCCAACTCGAGCGGGTCGCGAGCTTTCGGCATCAGAGAAAGTCACCATTGCCGTCGGATCAGCTGACGGGCCAAACGGGCTGAACAGGTTCACCGCAAGCGTGCCGTCGGGTTGCCCCTCATCTGGCTGGCGACGGCGGGAGGCGACAAACCCGAGTTCAGCGTCCGACGCCCCGAGGATGTCATTCATCGCGCGGCGGTAGTCAGCGTTCGGCCAACGCACAACTCCTCGTTCATATCTCGCGATTGCATGCGCATCCAAGTCGCGCCGTATGCCAGTTGTTTGCCATACGTGCTCATTGATCGCGTCAGCCAGTTCAGCCCGCGTCATCGTCTGTCCTGGCACAAACCGTGACGGCGTGCCTTCCCTGCGTTGTTGCAACTGAGTGTTCGGGGGCACGGCACCTCCGCGTGGAGTACGGGGACGCCATTGAGTGTAGTCGGCAAACGCAACGCAGCGAGCGCGTTGTCATCGCCCTAATCTGCCCCATAACTTGCCCTCTTCCTGCCGCTTTCGACGCTGGATGCTTGGACGTGACCTACCCAATTGCAGCAGGTCCACTCCGGCTACCCGAGTCTTCGAGCAGCGGTCGAGTGTGACACCCGCCGGGCCCTACCAGGGGGATTGATGAGCAGGACGATCCTGAACCACGCCTCAGAAGATGGGCCGTGCTCCCAGTCCCAGTCGCCTGATAGCGGTCCGATTTCCCAGTACCAACGCGATCAGAACACCGATTGCGTGCCCGACCGCGAAGTCGTCGCATGCGACGGCCCTTCGTTGCGCGAGCCCGTTCCCGTGCCTTCGACATCCAGCCTGTCCAGTCAGCATCGTGAGACTCAGGGCCGACAAACACTGCTGGATAGCATCGCTGACCTCGAAAACGCCGGTCTGGTCTGCGCCGCCGCTCAGTCTTCGCCGGGATGCGATGACCACTCGCTCGCGATCGAGGCATACACCCTGCCCGTTCCCAAGCCGACGCCTGCCGTTCTGACTCGGGTGTTCGAGGCGATGATTCAAGACGGGTGGTTGTAATGTCCCAAAGCGCTTCTCCGGCTGCTGCCTTCGCCGAGACACCACGCTCTCGCTGCGAGTTCTACCGTCGCATCTGCTCGCTGCCCACAGTGGTCGACCCTGACACGGGACGGATCACGATGCAGGCAGGGAGGCTAATCGGTGCGGTAATGATGCTCGCTCAGCGCGTCAAGACCAGCCTCGACGTGCGCGGGGTTGCGCCGCTTTCCATCATCGGCCACCCCCGGGCGGATATGTGGACCTTCCTGGTTAGAGCCGATCTGCGCCCGATCGATGACCCTGCCGTTGTCGCGCAGTTGTGGCAGGCGCGCGTCGTGGTCATCCGGGACGGAGACATCGCCTTGCCCTCCCCCGTCCCAGACTCGTCGATGATCCGCACCTGGATCTCGCCGGCAACCGGGACCTTCCGGCCTTCGGGCGAAGTAGTGATCGAGTGCGCGCGAGCCTTCCTGCCCAGAACGGCTCGGCGATGAGCTCCGACAGCAGGCGGTCGCCGCGTCCGGACGAACCCGACGTTCGTCTCACGGTCCTGATGTCCAACGTCCGAATGGAATTCGCTGCCTGTATCACCGCCGCGCTGGTGTTCGTCTGCGACGTGGCTGCCCACCGCCCTGGAACCGTCGCCGTATACCCCGGCCGGTGCACCGGATTGCCCCGGCTGCCCAACGAACGCCTCTACCTCCAGCCCTGACGCCTGTCGTCATGGCCCCGACCAACCCGAATGGCCTCCGCACGTGACCCGGCGAGATACCCGAGACGTCTCACCCGGTCGTGGCCCCGTGCCGAGGCGGCCCCGGAGTTGTTTCCCGGCGACTCCGGGGCCACCCCCGACAACCCGCCCGAGCCAAGGAATCCCCATCCCCATGTATGCCAAATTCGACACCACTGCCACGCCTCGCTCACACAACCGCCGCTGGATCGCTGCGACGGTACTCGGCACCCTCGCAGCCCTGACCACGATCGCGATCGTGTCCGCGCCCGAGAGCACCGCGGGCTCGCCCACCTTCACCTGTGCCGAGATCACCTCCCCATCGGGTGTGGTGACCGGCTTCGGGCCGGGTAACACCGAAACCGGCCCTGGCGCGATCCTGGGCTTCAACTACGCCTACTACGTACAACGCTCTGCCGAGCAGGCACGCCGGTTCCTCACCGACGACGCCCTGCTCCGCTCTGGTGACCGGTTGCAGGCCGGGATCGACGCGACACCGGCTGGCACCCACCACTGCGTCACGATCTCCCCCTTGGTCAGCCTCGGCGACGCCGACCTGTGGGCGGTCACCGTCACCGAATACCACCCCGACCGCGAGCCATTCGCACCGCGCCAGATCATCACCACCCGCAACCTCGACGGGACGACCCGCATCAGCTCCATCGCCCGCGCCTGACCACCCGAATACCTCGGGTCGTTCCCTGGCCGGGCACCCGGCCGGTCGACCCGAGGGTGGGGAACCGCCCCCGGAGGCACGGCCCCGGCACCTCCGGGGGCGCTACCCCAATACCCAGCAACCACTCCCGGTGGACTTCCATCGGCCTACCGAACCACCGAAAAGCAGAATAGAGGTTAGATCATGTCCTACTCCAGCTGGTACGACGCCACCGACAACACGGGTCTGGAAACGTTGCAGCGCAGCCTGATCGACATCGAAGCCGAGACCAAATACCAGCGCAGCCACAGCCCCGAGATCCTGCCCGGTCTGGTGCAAACCCTCGACTACGCCCGCGCGATCCTGACTAAGTGCAGCGCCGCCCTCGGCCTGCCCGACGACAGCGAGGCGACCGCGACCGCACGGATGCAGCGCCAGGCCGTGCTCGACGCCCCCGGGCACCGCTTTCACTTGCTGATCGGTGAGGCTGCGCTGCGGCGCACCGTCGGCAGCCACGCGATCATGGCGGCGCAGATCCGCCAGCTCGGCGACATCCTGACCACCCGCGACAACGTCGAGATCGGCATCATCCCTCTCGACGCCGAATTCATCGGCCAGGCCGACAACTTCGTCATCCACGACGAAACCGCAGTCGCGATCGAGACCGTGACCGGATCGGTCGAGACCACAGGCGCGGACGAGATCGCCCTCGCGCTGCGCACCTTCGACCTGCTCGCTGACCAGGCCTTCTACGGCGAGCACGCCCGCGCCCTGCTCGACCGTGCCCTGGCCGAGCACATCGGCCCCGGCATCTGACCACCTGACCCGCTGCCCGGGCCCGACCGCCGCTCGGCCGTATCCCTCGTCACGGCCAGAACGGGTCGGGCCCGGCAGCCCCCTTCTCATCACGGGAGTTGTTCGACATGGCCGATCTTGGCGTCGCGCTACGTTACGACGTGCCCAGCAGCGCCCGTGTGGTCAACAAGCTGCTCGGCGGCAAGGATAACTACGACATAGACGGTGTCGTCGCCGCGACAGTGAGCAAGAGGTTCGTCGTCGCGCTGCGCGAGGCGCGACGGTTCCTGCTGCGCGCGGTCCATGTCCTCAGCACCGAACACGGTGTGCACCAGTACGTCGACCTCGGCTGCGGGATGCCGCTGCCTCCGGACGTGGGTGATGCCGCTACGCACCGCGGCGAGACCGGGCGCGTTCTCTACCTCGATCACGATCCGTTGGTCGCCGTCTACGCCCGCGCCCTGCTCGAACGCAGCCTGGACCGCCGCTTCGCCCTGGTCGACATCACCGACACCGCCGCCGTTCTCGACCAGATCACCGGGTTCCTCGACCTCGACCAACCGATCGCGTTGTGTCTGTCCGGCACCGCTGAACTCCTGCCCAACGCGACTGACGTGCTCACGGAACTGACCAGCGGACTCCCAGCGAACACCTGGATCATCTTCAGCCACCTCACCGACGACGTCTTCAGCGTGGAAGTCCGTAGATCGGCCGAGAACCTCGTCCGAAACGGGCTCCCTTATCAGCCGCGCGACCGCGCAACGGTGACCGCGATGCTCGACCGCTACGAGTTACTGCAGCCCGGCCTGGTCGCACCGCACCACTGGCGGCCAGACATAGGCGACCTGGCACATCAGGCCTTTCACCCACCGAAGTACGACCTCAGCGCCTACGCCGCCGTTGGCCACCGTCAGAGCTAGCCGAAGGAGCGTCAGCCACTCCCACGAGCGAGACCTTCCGATTTGTCGTTCGCCCCTCGGCGCGGTGATCGGACGTTCAAGCCATCACGCTTCACACCCTTCAACGCCCCACCGGCACGCAGACGCCGTTGGTGGCCCACCTACCAGGCGACGGACATCGAGAACCGCCGCGTGAGAATGGAGGACTCGATGAGCATCCACCAGCTGGTCGTCATCGGATACGACGAGATCGTCCGCAACAAGTACATGCCCGTGATCAAAACGGCAATCGACGAGGGCCATCTTGATTCCTGGTCGCTGATTGACCTCGAATCCGAGCGTGAGGTGATCGAGGCTCGCCTGCTCGGCGCCGATCCGCAGCCGCGCATGAAGTTCTTCGTCCAGGCCGATCGAGGCGATCGCGCACTGGCTCTCGATTCCGCACTCACCGCGCTGCGATTCCTGCGGGTTCCCGGGCTGCCGATGTTGGCCTACATCGCCACCGAGGTCGGTTCGCACGAGCCGTATCTGCGCCGCTGCGTCGAAGAGGGCATCGCCTCGCTGGTGGAGAAACCAGTCCTGGCTCCGATGAACGCGGGCGCATTCGATCCCACCCAGATCTCGTCAACCATGTCCGAGCTGATCGCAGGCGCCTCGGCCAAGCGGTCACGGCACTCGGTGATGACGTTGAGCCGCTATCACAGCATCTACAACGATCGGCTCATCGCACCACTACGGGAACGGATGCTCGCCTGGCGGGCGCCGGTGACCTCGTTCCACCTACGGGCCGCAGGTGGTGTCTGGAATCTCGAGCACGAGTTCGTCACCCGCGACGACCACCCCTACCGGTACGGGTACGGGATGCTGATGCACGGCAGCTACCACTACATCGACCTCGCCGTGCAGGTCCTTGCACTCAACAAGCTGCTCTTCGCTGGTCGGCCGTTGCGGTTGCAGATCAGCTCGTTTGGGGCGTTTCCCGCCGACCAAGGCAGCAGGGTGTCCTCGCGGGCGACGAAGTTGCTCGGCGGCCACGCGAAATGCGCTGTGCTGCGACGTGAACCGCGACGCTTCGGCGAGACCGACATCACCTCGACGTTCCGGCTCGTCGATGCCGACACTGACGCCACAATCACCCTGGGCACGCTGTCCTTCGAGCAGACGACACCATCGATCCGGAACTGGTCGACCTTTCCGGACGGGGTGTACAACAAGAACGGCCGGACCAGCAGTGTCGATCTGGAGGCCCAGCTCTCAACGCTGTACTCGGTCCACGTTCACTGCTACGACGTCCCCCGGGGCCCCAACGCCGACAAGATCGGCGCGGTCGCCGAAATCCTCACCCGCGCAAACGCCTCGCTGCTCACCGCCGACGAATACGTCACCCGCGAGACCTTCGACGGACTCTTCCACAGCGACAGCAACCGCGCCCTGATGCAGAACTGGTTGCGCGGCACCGAAACTCGCAGCCGCCTGCAAGACCACTACCTGCCCATGCGCGTCACCGAGGCCCTCGCGCTATCGCTACGGATACCCGGCCAGATCGTGGAAGTCGACGGATTCTAGGAGCAAACCTATGTGCACAGAACGCTCGCAAAAGGAAGTCACCGCCTTCTATCTCGCCGCGCTGTCAAGCCACGCGGCAACGGCCGAGCGCTTGTCGGCACCAGTGTCCGACCGGTTCGCCGGATTCCTGAACGCCCTCGATCCGCACACACCGCGAACCGCGCTCGACCTCGGCTACGGCATGGGCACCTACACCGTCGCCCTGGCCCGCGCCGGTTTCGACGTCGTCGCCGTCGACCAGGTCCCGACGGAGATCATGCGCACCCGCCTGGTCGGCCCCGACGACTGGGCCGACCGGATCGAACTGGTCCAGCAACGCATCGAGAACTACCCCGTGCGACAACGATTCGGAGTCGTCATAGCCAAGGACGTCCTGCACTACCTACGACAGGACCAGGTCCGCGAAATCCTGACCCGCTGCGTCCAGCGAGCAACCGTTGGCACCGGTCACTTTCTCGAAGTGTTCACCGACATCACGCGCACCGACAGGCAGGGCCGCCGGGTACTGATCGAAAACGAAGCCGCCTACACCGCCGACACCTTCCGCACCACCATCGAACGGCTCTACCACGGATGGAGCTGCCACATGAGCCTGACTCGGCACTGCGAACGCAACACCGACTCCCCCGGCAACTACTTCGAGGCCAACAAGATCACCGTCCGCGCCTACCGCACCACCAACAACCAGGTCCGCTCATGAGCCGAAATACGCTCGGGCTCACCGTGATCGTGCCCTGCTACAACACCGGCAACTTCGTGCGCGAAGCCGTCGAATCCACACTCCGACAACGGCTGTCGTTCCGCGGCGAGGTCGTGGTCATCGATGACGGAAGTGACGACCCAGACACCCTGGCCAGCCTCGATGCATGTTCGGCCTTGCCTGAGGTTCGCGTGGTGCGACTCGGCGAGAACCAGGGGGCGCAGGCGGCCCGCAACGCCGGGCTGGATGCTGCCCAATACCCGTATGTCCTTCCGCTTGATTCCGACGACCGACTGGCGGACGACACCACGCTCCTCGCTACTGGCAGCTACCCGGAACGGGCAGTCCGGCTCTTGGAGTCCGAGCCCGATCTAGCATTCGTCCACACCTACTCCCAGATGTTCGGCACCTTCCAGGGCCTGACGATCTCGGCATACCCGTGCCGCGAAGAGCTACTGGTCCGCAAACACCACGCGCCGATGTCGATCGTGTACCGGCGCGCTGACGCCCTCGCCGCGGGCGGCTACGACCCTCGGATCCGCAAATGGCAGGACTGGTCTTTCGCCATCGACCTGCTCGCCGCCCGGCACCGGCGCGGCCACCCGAACACGATCGCGTGCATCCCGGGCCCATTCCACGAATACCGGGTGCACGCCCGATTCGCGCGCCTGTCGGTCGCTCAGGTCGATGAACTCCAGGCGGTACGCCTCACCGTCGAGAAGAACCTCGACTACTTCCAGACGATCCTCGCCGACAACCGGCCCGCCGCCGAACTCGCCGGCTTCGTCTGCGCGAGCAAACCCGACCGATTGACCGATCTACTCCACATGGCCGCAGTCGACCTCGACCAAGCCCTGACCCTCGCCCGGGGCCGCAAAGCCACCCTGGGCAGTCCCATCAACGTGCTGGGGATTCCATGACCGAGCCCAACCCGAACCCGACTCCGACCGGCGGCCGTGAAAGCATCGATGCTCAGCCAATATGCTGGTCCACCGTGACCGAAACCCACCGCACAGACAGCATCGACCCCACCACCCTGCCGACGACCTTCGTACCGGTAGAACTAGAGGGCGAACTGTACGTACGGTGGGTAGACAACGGCTACTTCACAGCCGACGCCGCCAGCGACAAACCCGCCTACGCCGTCGTCATCCCGCCACCGAACGTCACCGGCCGCCTGCACATGGGCCACGCCTACGAGCACACCCAGATCGACGCCATCACCCGCCGCAAACGCATGCAGGGTTACGAGACCCTGTGGCAGCCCGGTATGGATCACGCGGGCATTGCCACCCAGAACGTGGTCGAGCGCGAACTCGCCAAAGAGGGACTTTCCCGCCACGACCTCGGTCGTGAAGCGTTCGAGCAACGCGTCTGGCAATGGAAGGCCGAGTCCGGCGGCGCGATCTCCGACCAGATGCGCCGCCTCGGCGACGGCGTCGACTGGGACCGCGAACGGTTCACGATGGACGAGGGCCTTTCGCGCGCGGTCCAGACGATCTTCAAACGCCTCTACGACGACGGGCTCATCTACCGGGCCGAACGCATCATCAACTGGTGCCCGCGCTGCGCCACCGCGATCTCCGACATCGAGGTCGACCACAAGGACCTCGACGGTGAACTCGTGTCCATCCGTTACGGCGACGGCGAGGACGAGATCGTCGTCGCGACCACCCGCGCCGAAACCATGCTCGGCGACACCGCTGTCGCCGTGCACCCCGACGACCCCCGATACCGCGACCTCGTCGGCCGCGAGATCGAACTCCCCTTGACTGGGCGCCGCATCCCCGTCGTCGCCGACGAGCACGTCGATCCCGAATTCGGCACCGGCGCGGTCAAAGTCACCCCAGCCCACGACCCCAACGACTTCGAGATCGGCCAACGCCACCACCTGCCCTCGCTGACGGTGATGGATGAACACGCGATCATCACCGCTCCCGGCCCGTTCCAAGGGCTCGATCGGCTCGAAGCCCGCAGCGCTGTCGTCGCCGCCCTGCGCGCCGAGGGGCGCATCGTCGCGGAGAAACGGCCCTATACCCACGCTGTCGGACACTGCTCACGCTGCGGCACCGTCATCGAACCCCGCCTGTCGATGCAGTGGTGGGTCAAAGTCGCACCGCTGGCCAAAGCCGCCGGTGACGCCGTCCGAGACGGCCGCGTCGCCATCCACCCACCCGAGCTGGCCGGTCGCTACTTCGACTGGGTCGACAACCTGCGCGACTGGAACATCTCCCGCCAGCTGTGGTGGGGACACCGCGTCCCCATCTGGTACAGCTCCACCGGCGAGACCATCTGCGTCGGACCCGACGACACCGCTCCCGAGGGCTGGACCCAGGACCCCGACGTTCTCGACACCTGGTTCTCCTCGGCCCTGTGGCCGTTCTCGACCATGGGCTGGCCCGACCAGACCGAAAGCCTCGCCAAGTTCTACCCGAACACAGTGCTGTTCACCGGGTATGACCTGCTGTTTTTCTGGATCGCCCGCATGATGATGTTCGGGCTCTACGCCACCGGACAACCTCCGTTCGCCGAGATCGCCCTGCACGGCATGGTGCGCGACAAACACGGCAAGAAGATGTCCAAGAGCTTCGGCAACGTGGTCGACCCGATCGACTGGATGGACGCCTACGGCACCGACGCCCTCCGCTTCGCCCTCGCCCGCGCCGCCAACCCCGGCACCGACGCACCCATCGCCGAAGAGACCGTCGCGGGCAGCCGCAACTTCACCACCAAACTGTGGAACGCGAGCCGATTCGCCCTCCTCAACGGCGCCACCACCAGCGGGCCGCTCCCCCCGGCTGAGGAACTGTCGGTCACCGACCGGTGGATCCTGTCGCGTCTGAACACCGTGATCGCCGAAGTCGACAACTACTTCGAGGACTACCAGTTCGCGAAACTGTCCGACCTGCTGTACCACTTCGCCTGGGACGAAACCTTCGACTGGTACCTGGAACTGTCCAAAGCTGTATTCGCCCAAGGCGGTCCGCCCGCCGAGGCGTCGCGCAGGGTCCTCGGGCACGTCCTCGACACCTTGCTGCGACTGTTGCACCCGCTCGTGCCGTTCGTCACCGAGAAACTGTGGACAACCCTCACCGGCGAAGAATCGGTCGTCATCGCATCCTGGCCGCAAGATTCCGGTTTCCGTGACGCCGGGGCCGAGGCTACGGTGGCTCAGCTCCAGCAGCTCGTGACCGATGTTCGCCGGTTCCGATCCGAGCAGGGTGTGCGCTCTAGCCAGCGGGTGCCCGCCAAACTCGACCTCACCGCGGCACTGGCCGACCACGAGGCAGCCATCCGGCAACTGCTGCGCCTCGATCCCCCGACCCCCGACTTCGATCCCACCGCCACGCTGCCAGTCGGCGATTCACGCGTCAGCCTCGACTTGTCGCAAGCAATCGACGTCGAGGCCGAAAAACGTCGCCTTGAGAAAGAACTCGCCGGCGCACTCAAGGAAATCGAAGCCGCCGAGAAGAAGCTGAACAACGACGCCTTCCTGTCGAAAGCACCCGACCACATCGTCGCTGGAATCCGCCACCGACACCACAACGCTGAGACCGCAGCCCAGCGAATCCGCGAACAGCTCACCGCGCTGCTGGGATAGCCCACGAACCGACAGCCCTCGTCACGTACGAGGGCTGTCGGATGTCTGAGCCATACAACCTTGTCCCAGATGAGCACGAGATCTCTTCAGAACCAATTCGAGTAGACGGCACGATGAGATCCACGCTGCCTGCAGGTTGTCTCCATGCTGAGGATCCGCAGCCGCAGTGTTGATAGTTCGGTACGGTCGCCTTCATGGTGGAATTGCGCTACCTCACCGAGTGCCCGGAGGCTGTCCAATCGAAGGTCCGCACCTGGGCGGGCACCGAGGAGTTCGCGAAGCAGGTTGCGCCGGATTTCGTTCTCGGTTACGAACCTGGAGTCGAAACTGGAGTCCACCTCGGTAATGAAGTTCGTCCCGGAAAATCCAGGAGGCAGCACAATTGGGTCATCTTCGCTGACGATCAACCGGTGGGAGTGGTCTTCGCGTCGATCCAGGACCAACCTGATCCTGATAGCGCTGAGACGGAAGACCCCACCGATTACCCCTGCCTGGGGACAGCGACATACATCGACTTGAGCCACCGTGGTCGTAAGTACGCTTCGGCCTCCAAGCAGGCCATCAGCGAGCATGAGGTCGCCAGAGGGGTGCGATCCTTTCGCTGCATGATCCGCGCCAACAACCCTGACAGCTTGAGTGCCATCGAGAAGGCCGGATACGAGTGCTTCTGGACCGAGCATGTGCCGGGCGAGGCGGACAGGCTGCATTTTCGTAGGCGTATCGAGGGCCGCAGTGACCAGTCCACTTGAGTGTGTTCAGGTCGGCTGGTCACATCGAAGATATAAGAACGCGCCCGACCTGGGACTTTGGACAGCTAGTGAGCGAAGGTGTCATCGAACTGGGTGGGGCAGTGATAGTGGCTACACTCCGAACCCCGACAATCTGAGATGTGCACCCTTGACCCGGCCTCGGGCGAGAAGGGTCGCGGCTGCCGTCCGGACAGGACGGCAGCGCACCCTTGGCCAGCTACTACCGGTCAGGGTCTTCGGGCCTCTCCAGCACGGCTAGATGCTGTTCCCACTTCGCGGCGGGATTGCAGGTGGGTTCAGATTCCAGCGCCGGTTCGTACTGCGGCACCGGCCGAATCACTACGTGCTGGTTTTGTGTCATGCCTGGTTAGACGTGACCGGGTACGAAACGGTTCCCTCGCGTTTCGTCGCGGCCTGTGGCCGCTTCAGCCGACTACCCGGCGAGCACGGTGACCCGGAGAGCGAGCCCGACGCAGCTACCTCGGAACGCGCCCGTTTCAGGGAAGCGAATAGGCGCGTTCGGGCGGGTTTGCATAGACTCAACGCTGGAAGCTATCAACTATGTCAAGCCTTCCGATACCCAAGTAACCCTCACCTTCCTCGACGGGCGGTGGGGGTTCTTGGTATCGCGGATCGCCCAGCAGCGACGAGTCGCGTATCCGGGCGGACTACGGCGGCGGTCGCGATGTAGCCGGGGTGATGACGGTTCGTCAGTCGAACGCAGTTGGGAGTTCTGGCTTGTTCCAGTGGTCGTGAAGAAGGCGGATTTGGGAGTCGAGTACCCGGGTGGTCGACAGTTCGGGCAGGTTGTCGGTGTCGAACCAGCCGATTTCCATGGTCTCGACCGGGCTGGGTTGGCCGTGGGAAACGCTCTCGCACAGGAAGAACAGCTTGTACACGTGGTAGGGAAACGCGGGTTGGTGTCCTTGTACGTCGCGGTCGTGCAGCGCGACGAGTTTGGTGGCGCGCACGTTGATTCCGGATTCTTCCTCGACTTCGCGCTCGACCGCGAGCGACGGGGGTTCCAGGACGTCGCACCAGCCGCCGGGCAGAGTCCATTTTTCGTCGCTGCGGTCGCGGATGAGCAGGATGCGGCCCTCGTCATCGAAGACGCCGCCTCGGACATCGACTTTGGGGGTCATGTACCCGTCTTCGAGGAACACGTTCTTGTGTAGGTTCTCGACGGTGCTGTTGCTGATGAGCGTGAGCAGGTCCGGAGCGATCTGTCCTGCCTGTTCGTAGCGCTGCCGGTCGAAGACGTCGGTGGCGAAGACGAGGCCGTTGTGAGCGAGGGCGGCCAGAGCGATCGCATATTGGCGGATCTGGGCCTCGGCCGTCGGTTGAGCGTTGTCCATACGTGTCCTTCGGTCTGGTCGGCGTTGCGACGTGACGGTTCGACCTCTGTCAGGGGTTCACACGGTAGGTCGTGGACTGGCGTGCGATGAATCCGAGTTGCTGGTACAGGTGTATCGGCTGCGGCTTTCGTCGGCGTCGATGTGAGGTTGACAGTGCGCGCTCCATGGCGCGATGGTCAGCGCAGCTGTGGTCAGTGCTTGTCCAGCACCGGGCTGCGTGAGGCTTGGTCGACGACGACATCTTCGATACGCGCGCAGCCCGGTGGGGATCGAGTACATGACCAATGCCAGCGCGCCGACGATCGTGCCGTCGACGCGTGTGGTGAGCAGCCGCGTCGCCGGTGAATCGATGTCCGGCTCCAGGCGGTCTCGGGTCAAAGGTGCTGCGGTGGCGGACAACTGAGGTAGCAGGGCTGTCAGCGAATCCAGGGGTCTGCTCGTCTGCCTCGGTCACGATGTCGATCACAACCGCCTTGGGCGTGTGTGACACCATGGGCTCGTCCTGTGTTGGGTCACGGAATCGATGCTTCTCGGGCAGCCGAAAGTTCTGGGCTGGAACAGAGTTCGGTTTAAGAGCCGGGCCGGGCCTTGCGTAGCGCGGTGGCATCGGCACCAGGGTATCTGGTGTCGTGCTGGGCGAGCCTGTAGCCGACACGCTTCGGATCACCTCGCTCGTTCGCGTGATTCCTTCTGAGATGTTCAGCGTTTGCGCACGGTGGCGGTGTTCTGGGCGGGTTGAGCGAGGCCCTGGACGGCTGTGGACAGGTCAGCGGCGGTGGAGTTGAAGATCGCGCTGCCCGCGACCAAGGTGTCGGTTCCGGCCTCGATTGTCTGTGGAGCAGTGAGGGCGGTGATGCCGCCGTCTGCGACGAGTTCGACGTTGTCGAGGTGCCGGTTGTGCAGGGCGGCACGCAGCATTCGGATCTTGTCGAGGACGGGGGCGAAGGCGCTGGTTCCGGGCGGCTGGTCATGAGGACGACGAAGTCCAGCCGAGCGAGTAGGGGGCGATGGGCTTGAGGCCGAGATCGGGGTTGAGGACGAGTCTTCTGCGGATGCCGGCCGACCCGCACGCCGCGGTGAGGTCGACGACCGCGCATCTAACTGCGAGGAGCTACGACCTCGGCGATACTACTTCCGTGACGAAACGCTTCCACATTGACGCGCAGGATGACTACGTACTGCGCATCGCACACCGCGACGATCCGGTTCGGGCGGTGATCGAGCTTGTTTGGAACGGACTCGACGCGGAGGCGACCACGGTCAGCGTCGAGGTGGAACCGGACGGTCTTGATGGGGTAGCCCGGGTCGTGATCGAGGACAACGGTCACGGCGTTCCACCGGAAGAGGTGGACACCTACTTCGGCCGGCTTGGAGGGTCATGGAAGAAGACCGCAAAGCTCTCACCGAATACCCAGCGGCGGTTGAACGGCCGCGATGGACAGGGCCGCATCCGAGGTTTCGCGCTCGGAGAGCGCATCAAATGGACTACGACGGCTGTTGACACACCGGGGGATTTAAAACGCACGGTCATCAATGGAAGCGCGTCGGACCCGACCAACTTTTCCACCGACTCACAGCTGATTATCGACGGCGACACCACTGGGACCGTCTTCGAGGCACTCAATCCGCCGAAATTCATCACCCGCCTACTGGCCGACGGAGTTCGTGGCCGACTGACCGCAACCTTCTCAGTATTTCTCACTGAGCACCCTGAAGTCGCAATTATCCTTGATGGTGCCAAGCTCGACCCGAAGGCCGCCGAGCGTACCCGGTTCGAGAAGCCACTTAGTGACTTCACCGACGAGGCTGGACAATCCCCCGTGCTGCGGATAATCGAATGGCATGATTCCGCCGATCGCGCCATCCATCTCTGTGACACCAACGGGATCATTCGGGCGACTTACAAGCCAGAGATACAGACACCCGGGCTGAATTACACGGCGTTCGTAGTGTGGGACCATTTCAATGATCAGCCGGAAGAGGAACTCGCCGCGGGCGAGTTGCACGGCGAAATCAGCGACGTGTTGACGCAGGCGCGGACCGAAATCAAGAAGTATTTTCACGGTCGAGATCGCCAGCGCCGTGCTGAACAAGTCGAGACCTGGAAGAACAACGGCGACTATCCCTACACTGACGAGCCGAAAGACGAACTCGAGCGGATCGAGCGGGAGACCTTCGACTTTGTTGCGACAACCATCGCCCGTAAGCTGCCCAAGCAGGAGGTTGGTCGGCGCAGCACCCTCGCTCTACTCAGAGCCACGGTGTCTAGTCAGCCAGCAGAGACGATGCGTGTGCTTGAAGAGGTCATGCACCTGCCGAAGCCGGAAGTCAAGCAACTCGCGAGCCTGCTCGACCGAACAGAGATCACCGAGCTCATTTCTGCAAATACCAAACTCGTCAACCGTCTGGATTTCCTCAAGGCCCTGAAAGAGATTGTGTTCGACCCCGAGGGGCGCAAGACCGCCATGGAACGCACTCAGCTCCACAAACTCTTGGAGCGAAACACCTGGGTGTTCGGCGAAGAATACGACCTCATGGTGAGCGACAGGAGTCTCGATGCGGTCCTTGAACGACACCTTTCCATGATTCGTGACCCCGAGGACTCCCCGCTCCAACCAGTTCGACGCGACGACGGGTCCGTCGGGATCGTCGATCTTATGCTCGGGCAAACCGGCCGTACGGTCAATCGATCCGAGTACCTAGTGGTGGAACTCAAACGCCCGTCTGTCACGATCTCGGCCAAGGAGGTTGAGCAGATCAAGTCCTATGCTGACGCGGTGACCAGCGATCCGCAGTTCCAGGGACGCAAGTCGCACTGGGACTTCTTGCTCATCTCGACAAAGATACACAGGGTCACCCAGAACGACATCAAGGACAATCCCAAAGGCCTGCTGGCCGACTGGACCCACCTGGACCCACCCGCGCGAATTTGGGTGAAGACGTGGGCCGACTTGATCGACGAGCGTGAAGAGCAACTTCGCTTCTTCAGGGATGCACTAAACTACGACGCTTCGCGTGAGCACGCCATCGACTATGTCAACACCAACTTCCCTGAGCAAGTAGTGCCGCCGACCCTTCGTGTAGCAAACGAGTGACAACACCGCCCAGTCTGCGCGCGCGAACTTGCTGAAGCGCAGCACCACTCTGTAGAGCGGCCGACCTTCAATCGGACGAAACACGACGCGCGCAACCGTCCGCAACCCAAAGACCCGCTGCTTGCAGATTAGACCACCAGCCGTACTCGGGGAACCTACCAGTTACCCCGGGTACGGGAGGGAGTAAGCACATTGCTTGCTTTGAGGCCGCTTACAACAAGGTTCCCTCGGTCCGACGCCGTGCCTTGCGAGTGGCATCTGATGGCGGGACGCTGCCACTCAAATCTGCAACGGACAGCTGTGGGCCTTCGGCGATCTTCTCAAGATTCGCTGCTTGACGGGCCGCGAAACTCAGCAGCCGACTTACAGATCGCAGAACAGTCGTCAGCTGCTCAGACCATTCAGGCAGCCAACGTGACTCTACGATGGCGTTGAGCCCTTCTTGGTCTGATCCATTCATCGATGCGATCCGGTAGTCGAGCCAGGACGGGATTACCTTGCGGCCTCCAACTTCGTACCCATACACCTCGGGAGTGACGTGGGCCCACACCCCGGGGCCGACATGAAGCTGGTTGAGTGCGGCGTCATATGAGTAATTCTGGGGAACGGAACGACCAACGGGACTGTGGTACGAAGGCATCGGCTGCTCGGCCTGTCCCCCCTTCGGCGGTGTACCTACGGACCCGAGACTCATGCACCAGCGTGCCGCCGACCCGAGCTCAACGGTCTCGTTGAACAGCTCACAATCCGCCGTGAGCGGAACGCGGACTCCTGGTGAATTCAGATTTGCTGAGAATTTTTCAGTGTAGGCAGGATTTGCAATCACTCCAATCACGTAGTCAGCGAAAGCCGTTGGCGTTACTGGTATACCCAACTTCGCGCTATAAGTTTCCACTAGCCCTGGTGCGAGGTTTGGCGTTCCATCGGGATGGAAAAGTGGCAATACCCGGCCGCCTCGTCCGTTAAAGCAATGCTGGTCGGGCAGGAATGGCGTTGCAAACAGCCCTGGCCCCCGGCCGGGGTTGTAATTGTGCTGCTCGACAAGGAATATCTGTCCAGCCACGCCCCTAGCTTCCCACAGCGAAGGGCATGGCCGGTCGATTAACCGAGCGTCGGCAATAATAAGCTGCAAATCAAAAGACCGATACTGAATAGTCTCGGTAGGGATGTCGGCTGGAGGGACTGCAATGCTGTCGAGCGGGAGTTCGGTGTCGAGCGAGACATCGGGTAAACGCTTCTTACCTCGGTAAGGTGTGCAAGTTGCGGTCGTATGAAATAGGGCGTCGCGTTTGCCCTTATCGGGTTCAGTTATAAGGTTCACAAACCGGCTGTAAAGAGTGTCTGCGCTTGGCGACGAGACCCAACCCCGACTCGGGGTCACCCCGGTATTCGACCACGGAAAGAGGTCGCCCAGCTTAGGGTAGTTTACCCAAGAGTCGGATGGTGCTGGAGTGAATGGTTCCCGCCACCCATCGGAGGTCGTTCGCCACTGGTCCGATTCGATACCCAGTGATTCCAATGCAGAAAACTTTTCGGTCCTGCGACCATGAAGCTCGATATATTCAATTTTCGCAGGTGTATTTTCGTCGCAATTGTTAGCGCGGGCGAAGATGCCAATTGCGAGTTCGGTCTTGATCTTTGGAAATACCCGTGTCGGGACATCGGGGAGGTGCCCTTCAGGGCTGAGGTTAATAACCCATCCATGCGTGCACGTCCGTCGAAGATATTCACGCATTCCTGCATACGCATCAGAGGTGGTGTAACTCAGTGGGGTGATAAAGCATACTATCCCCTGATCTGCAAGCGGAAGGTCGACTCCACTAGTTGACTCGAATACTTTCCAGGCGCCCCACCGCCAGAAATAGGTGTATAGGTTTTTTAGTTTTCGGGTCAAGTTACCTGGAACCCCGCGCTTGAAAGCATCGAGTAACGCGGATTGACCATCGCCAGCCCCTGTCTCGACCCAGCCGCCCCGTCCACCGGCTGCGTCATCGTAGGGCGGATTGCCGATTACGACTGTGATGTTCTTGTTCCGCTTTATCTCGTTGGCTTCGCTTCGTTGTCGGGCTATTAGAGCAAGGTCGTATGATAGGTCGGCGGTGCCAGTATGGGGGTCCTCCAGCGTATCGGCTACATATAGGCCCAGGCCCTGCTTGGGAATTGTGGCCCCGGCCGCATGTATGGCTTGTGCGAGTCGGAGTTCAGCCACAGCGAATGGCCCCGTCTGCAATTCCAAGCCGAACAGTCGTCCTGCCATTGACGCGGCAGCCTCGGCGCTGGCCCCAGGCCCGAATTCTGAGACAGCCTGAGACGAGACATGACGAATAACAGCGAGCGGATAGGTCCCTGTCCCCATTGCCGGATCTATTACTGATACGTTGGGGTCACGGTATCCGCGCTCGCGGTGAAGATGTGCTTGCAGGATGGTGTCTACTATCCGCACCATGCTCTCCACGACGGGCAGTGGCGTGTAGTACGAGCCGCTCTTTTCACGTAGTTCGGAGTCGTACTCGGTGAGAAAGTCCTCGTAAAGATGCAGGTAGAGGTCACTACTCTTCTCTGCGATGGTCTCCCACTTTACGGCAGTCAGAACACGCACGATCGTGTCCACCGTGTCATCGACTGCCGTTCCACCGATGTGCCGGGTGAGCAGGTCGAGCGTTTGGCCCATCAAGCCATAGCTCGTCTTACGAAGTTGGGCACCGATTGGCGACAAGCCGCCTTCAAGCGATATCCCCTCAGATACTGCGAGGAGCAATGCGAATGTCACGGTTTGCGCGAATCCATCGGCAAATTCAGCGTCTTTCGCGCGAGGGTAGAGGGCCGCACGCCAATCTTTCAGTGCACCAAGGAATACGAGTTCAGTGACGTCCGCTCCTGTCTTCTGAACTTGTCGTTCGTGCGTAAGCTGAAGCCGCACCGCCTCTCGTGTGGCCCGGGTGAGTGGCGCAAGCCAGGACACCAGGCGAGAAACGGTCTTGATCTCGGCTGGCTGCCATGCGAAGAAGTCGAGGATGGTTGCCTCGAACCTAGGCGCGGGCTTCACGTTGCCTGCGCTGGTGTGTAGAGACTTCAGTTCCAGACCCGTTTGCTCGCCGACTAGTTCGCCAGTGCGGTATAGCCGCCAATCCTTGCCGTTGGTGACGAGAAGATTGGGCAACTCCTTGTGTGCTTGCCATTGGCGGTAGTTGTGGCTGCTCTTGGCAAATGACGCGGGGTTGATATCGGTGGTTGGCTTCTTGACCTCGACCCAGCCAGTGAGTACATCGTTAACTGCGACTGCCCAGTCCAGCCGTGTCCTGCCGTCGAGCTCACGCACCTCGTCGTAGGGCGTCACCTTGTATCCAAGGGCTTCCCCTGCTTGTTCTAAGAACCGGGCGATAGGAGTTCGTAGGTTTGCTTCAGGGTCACCAATGACCGGGCCTTTTCTCGCCAGGGATTTCGCAAGTTTGCCCGCAACCTCGGCAAACGATGGTGCATCAGCCACCAACTTGACCACTCCTACTCAGTGATGCGGGAAGCTGTGATGCCAGATCGGCCTCGGCGGACGGTGTGGCGTTCGGGCGCCAACTCGAGAGATGCACCCTCAGAGTGTATCTGCACTCTTCGTGCCGGCAGGCGAACCGAGAGTTGGACGGGTATGGGAGAACTCGTGCCTCGGACGATGAGGTGGCTGACTCCGGGAAGCGACGAAGCACCAGAGGCGGACGCAGGTCCTCGCTTCCGCCGAGCCGCATTAAGGCACCTCGCCAGCCCGTCCGATGGATTCACGGGCTATCCGCCGAACCGGGGTACTTCCTGCGCCGAGTTGTAGAACTGCCTGCGCCAGGTACGCGGGTCAGTCGGGCGAGGACACGCCGACGCAGTCGCTCCATCGATGTACATCGCGGGCAGTATCAGATATGGATCCGAGTCGATTGCCTCCTCACGAGTCTGTTGACACCGCATCAGGTATTTGTCGCGATCGGGCCGAAAGTACGTGAGTGCGATATCGCATTCGTCGATAACGCTGACGTCCATGTCGAGCAGTTGAGCCCGGAAACGGAAATAGGCTCGAATGTCGTCGTAGGAATCCATCGCGGACAGAACCAGGATCCATGCGTGTAGGTCGGCGACCGCGATCCGGTCGCTGACCACTACCGACGGCAGAAGGTTCAGCATCGATGGGGTAGTCAGCGAGCCGCTGTAGGTGTTCAGGACGACGCCGAGCCCGACTGTCTGGCGCGAACCGAAGTGCGCATTTTTGTTGCCGTCGAGGATCGGCGTGTTGCTGTCGATCGCGTCGAGCCTCTTGCGAAGTTGGCTAATTACCTTGGATATTTGTTCTTCGAATGCGCTTGCCGCGCTGTTGATCCGAAGAGGTGCCGCCATCGCCTTCACTTCGCCGATGAACTCGACAGTATGACCGATGCCCGCGCAATCGATGTCGGGTCTATTCTCGCCCGGGATGCGGATAGTTAGTGGACGCGAGGGCTGTGGGCCGGTCAGTGTGGCCAAAGCGTTGTTGATGCATGCTTGGGCGACGCGCTCGTAGAGTTCCCCCTTGTCGAGGACCGGTGTGGAGCGATGGTCACGGTGAGCAAGAAGCCGGTCGTCCACGGCCGCGAGGAGCGCCCGATCCATGGCGAAGGCGACCGAACCCAGCGCGATCGGCGCGATACCGTCTGCGAATGCGATCCAGGGGCGCTTGTCCATCTCGGTTGACAAGGCGATCTCTGGAAACGGCCGGTCGGCGAGCGCACCAGCCTTGAGGGCAACGTGTTGGGCGAATGGGGTTGCGGGGTCGGTCCATGGTGTCATCGCGACTGCCAGCTGCCCGTCCTGCCAACAAAGATTCAGGCACCGGTCGATGTTGGCAGCTGTGAACTCCGGGAAGACCGCCCTGTAACCGGGGTCCTGCTGGATCTGATTGCCGATCTCTTTGCAGATCATTCGTGACGCCCAGTGGTACCGGATGACGCTCGAGCTCGTCCGGGTGAGGAACTCCCGCGAGGCGCTGTCTCCTAGTTCAAGGTCGATCACGTCTTCGAATTTCTCGAAGCTATCGGCGGTCCATTGTGCCGTCCACCACCGTGCCGCGTGCACGAGGAAACGGTTGATCACACCAGGATCATCGCTGTGACCGGTTGCGCCAGCAGCCAGTGCCCAGAGCAGCCGATTAAGCAGTGTCAGGTCGTTGAGCCCCTGGAGCACCACCGGGTCGGCCTGTCGCCACGCCGAGATTGCAACGGCGGGCGACAGGATGGCCAGCAGCCTGCGACATTGTTTCGCCGATCGCTCGGCCACCTCTGCGAAGGGGCGAGGGTCTGGTTTGGTTATGCTGCCGGGACTTTCGCCCCGGTCCCAGCTTTCGAGTCCTAAGAGGAGTTCTTGGTCGAATGCCCGGTACACGTGACGCTCTCGGTCAGGCAGGAAGAACCCATGATCGACCTCAGCAGCCACTATCCCCCCTCGACGTTTTGCCTGGGACTCTATCGAATCGAACCTTCTCGACCCAGTGGTTTTCTTCGGTGACCTTGACCGAGTGTTCCGCCCGGGCGGACGTCCTGCTGGGCAGGTGAACGAGGCGTTAGTGGTGGGGCGGGGATCAAGACACTCGGCTACCTCGGAACGCGCCCCGTTGATGGGAGGCAACGGGCGCGTTCGTGCGGGCCTGCATAGAATCGACGCCGGAAGCTGTCAACTCGCGTCAACGATCCAGGCTGCGACCAGTTCTCGTCACGTGAAAGCCGAGTTTGGTGAGGACGTGTTCGATGTGTCCCCGCGGTGCGCTGCGATGTGACGACGCGAGCGGCGATCGCCTTGTTGGTCATCGCCTCCGGCGATCAGGTCCGCGACCTCTAATTCGCCTTTGTTCAACTTGGTGGAACCGGAGGGCTTGTCTTGGAGTTGCACTCGCGAAGTGCGTAGCCGACAGCGGATGCGAGATCCATTGCGCTGCCGCGCTGCCAGGTCTGTTCGAAGACGCTTTCGTCGAGCGTCCGGCGTACGACTTGTTCGCACTCGTCGTGATGGACGAACAGATCGGGAATGTACACCGACGGGATCCCGGCCGCGCTGCCGAGTGCCTCCGCGGCTCCCATCAGGGTGCCGGCGCGTTCGGGGTCAGTGGTTGCGGTGATCCAGGCGAGTACTTCGATGCAGTTCGCGCAACTGACTGGATCGTCGACGCGTCGAGCGAGCCGCACTCCCTCTTCGAGCAGCTCGATTGCCCGGCTTTCTGCGCCCATGCGGCGTTGGGCAACGGCCATCGCCCACAACACGTAGGCCCGGTAGACCGATTCCCCGTGTGCTTTCGTGATAGCGAGTGCTTCCTCGTAACATTCGATAGCCCGGCGGGGTTCGGAATCTTGCAGTTGATACGCCAGTCCCAGCAACGTCAGAGACTCGATGAGTAGCGCGAGATCGCTTTCACCTTGCCGGAACACTGGTTGCGCTCGTTCCAAACTCGAGGCGGCCCGGGCGAGATCGCCGGTGATCAGTCCGACGATGCCGTCGGTATGGTCGACGATCGCGTGTGCGATGGGGTCGGTGAGCTGTTCGGCGAGAGTGCGTGCCTGGGCGGCAAGGGTTGCAGCTCTGTGGGGATCCCGCTGCTCTGCGGTCATGTAGCAGTCGGCGTACAGCGCTCGGACAGTGGCGGTGCTCGGCCGTGCTCCGTGGTGTGAGAGGAAATGGTCGAGCCAACGTCTCGCTTCGCTGAACTGGCCTCGTGCGCCCCAGAGCTGGAACAACGGGGTTGCGATTTGCAGGCCGGATTCGACGTCGTCCTCGGCGAGGCAGAAGTCCATGGCGTCGCGCAGATTCGGCTGATCACTGGTGAGTCGCTCGATCCACTCGATCTGCCGGGGACCGATGAACTCCTCGTCGGCGGTGAGGGCGAGCTGGCGATACCAATCTCGGTGTCGGCGGCGCAGATCGTGGGGGTCGCCGTTGTGCTGGGCCCTATCTCGCCCGTATGCGCGCAAGGTCTCGAGCATCCTGAAACGGACTGCGGTTCCGTGTTCTTCGCGGATCAGGATCGACTTGTCGACGAGGGATGCCACCGAGTCCAGGAACTCGTCCGGCGGCATGCTTTCCCCGCATACGTATTCAGCGGCGTCGAGGTCGAAGCCGCCGGGGAACACTGACAGTCGTTCCCATATCCGTTGTTCGAGCGGGGTACAGAGGTCGTAACTCCAGTCGATGCACAATCGGAGTGTTTGCTGCCGCGAAGGTGCGCCTCGGCTCCCTCGGGTCAACAGCGCGAACCGGTCGGAGAGTCGTTGCAGGATCTGCTCGGGCGACATCGCGCGCAATCGTGCCGCTGCCAATTCGATGGGCAGGGGCAATCCATCCAACTGCTGACAAATCCGAATCACCGTGGCCTTGTTGGCCTCGGTCAACGTGAAGGTCGATACCGCGGTGGCAGCACGTTCGGTGAACAGCGCGACGGCGTCGTAATGGGGCAGACCCTGCAGTGGCGGATCGCGATCGGCGTCGGGGACGGTTAGTGGAGGAACGCGCAGCACGGCCTCGCCCGCTATCGCAAGGGGTTCGCGGCTTGTCGCGAGGATGCGCAGATTCGGGTTGCCTTGCAGCAGCACCGTAGCGAGGTCGGCGACGGCGTCGACCACCTGCTCGCAGTTGTCCAACACCAGCAACAGTTCTCGCGACGACAAGTAGCCGAGCAGAGCCCCGCGTAGCGACCGCTCGGCATGGTCCCGCACACCGAGCGCGGAAGCCACCACGTCGATCAATCGAGACGCCGTGCGGACCTCATCGAGCTCGACCAGCCATGCGCCGTCGGCAAACTCGCGGCGGATACTCGTGGCGAGTTGTGCTGCGAGTCGTGTTTTACCGACGCCGCCGATTCCCACCAGGGTCAGCAGGCGTGACGATGCGAGTAGATTCTTCGCTTCGGTGATCTCGTGCGTCCGGCCAACGAATCTGGACAATTCCAGGCGGAGGTTCCCGCGCTCACGGCTGGAAGTGCTTGAGGAAATCTCCCCGGTTGCGGACCGTTCTGGTTCAACCGTGGCTTGTGGACGGAGAGCCATGTGGCCCGCAGGCAGTCTGCGGCTACGTTGGATTTCGCGTAGCCGCTCACCCAATACGGCGGCCGAGGGTTGCCGGTCCCCGGGGTGACCGGCCATTGCCTGCTCGATCACGGTGGCAACTTCATCGGCGAGGCCGTGCTCTCGCAGATCGGGGGCGGATTTCGTTGTAATGCGGATGAATTGGGCTACCAACTGTTCGCCGCTGCGACGTTCGAAAGCGGCGTGACCCGTGACGGCGCAGAACAGAGTGGCGCCGAGTCCGTAGATGTCGGAGGCAGTGCTCGGGGCAGCGCCGCTGAGAACCTCGGGCGCGATGAACGCGGGCGAACCGGTGACAATGCCGGTAGCGGTCTCGAACCCGCCGGAGATGTGCGCGATCCCGAAGTCCGCGAGCGCCGGCTCCCCATAATCGGTGAGAAGAATATTCGCCGGCTTGACATCGCGATGGATGATGCCATGAGCGTGGGCGACTGCTAACGCGCCTGCCAGTTTCACCCCCAGTTGCAGCACATCGTCCACATCTAACGGTCCGTGCCCTCGGATACGTTCGTCCAGAGAGCCCTGCGGGTGGTACGGCATCACGATGAATGGTTGTCCGCTGTCGGTGACTCCGACCTGGAGGACATTAACGATGTTGGGGTGACCGGTGAGCCAGCCCATCGCCCGCTGTTCACGAAAGAAGCGCTCCCGGTCCTCTTCCGCACGATCGTCAGTCAGTACCTTCACCGCGACGGTCCGGTCGAGGGAGGTCTGCGTGCACCGGTACACGACACCGAAGCCTCCCCGCCCGATCTCTTGGGCATCGTCGAACCCGTCGGCGGCCAGCTCCGACGCGACCGACGGTGTTACATCGCGGTGGGTCTCGAACGGATCGACTTCGGGCATCGTCCGGGTCGATTCATCCGGTCCACGATTTGTTCGGTGAAATCCGCACGATCAGCCTCTCGTTTGCGTGTTTCCAGGATATCGCTGACGGCGGCCTGAAAGGTGCGGGCTACTGCAGCCCGCACAACTGACATCACCTACGGGCTCGATAGTGCAGGAAACGCGGCTGCTCCGATCGATCGGCTGCCGTAGTGCTGCGTTCGCGTTCAGGGCGGGTTGCTGACGTCCTCGACTCGCCATTGATCGCGTCGAGCCTGTGGGCGTCCGGAGAGTTGCACGAACGTGCACCGACTCCGCGAGGGCGATGTTACGGGCATGCGACTTTGACGCGGGCGGACTCCTACTTCCCGGCTGCTTCTTTCGCCCGGAGGTCCCTGCGGAGGATCTTGCCCGCCGCGGACTTCGGCACGAGGTCGATGAACTCCACCCTTCGCACCTTCTTGTGCGGCGAGACCCGTTCGGCAACGAACGCGATCACCGAGGCCTCGTCCAGGTCGGCATCGGGCTGCAGGACGACGAACGCCTTCGGCACCTCCTCACCCTCCTCATCCAAGACACCGATGACGGCGGCGTCGGCGATGTGCGGGTGGGTGAGCAACAACGCCTCCAACTCCGCCGGCGGCACCTGGTATCCCTTGTACTTGATCAGCTCCTTCATCCGGTCCACGATCGTCACCACTCCGTCGGAGTCGACGGTCGCGATGTCCCCGGTGTGCAGGTATCCGTCCGCATCCAAGGTCTCGGCCGTCGCCTCGTCGTTGCCGAGGTAGCCGGCCATGATGTTCGGGCCCTTGCACCACAACTCCCCCGGCACACTGACCCCCTCGGCCGGGTAGGCGACCTCCTTACCGGTGGCGGGGTCGACGAGTTTGCATTCCATGTTTGCGACCGACAGACCCACCGAGTCCAAGGCGATGTCGTCGCGGTCGAATGGAATCGCATGCGAGACCGGGCTCATCTCCGACATCCCGTAGCCCTGCCGGACCCGGCAGCCGAGCCGGTTCGCGACAGCCTTGCCCAGTTCCTGATCCAGCGGGGCGGCACCGGAGAAGACCGAATGCACCGACGACAGGTCGTACTCGTCGACCAGCGGATGCTTGGCCAACGCCACCGCGACCGGCGGGGCGATGAACACGTACGTGCACTGCTGCCCGGAGACGATGGACAGGAATTCGACCAGGTCGAACTTCGGCATCGTCACCAAGGTCGCCCGGTTGAACAGGGCCGCGTTGAGCAGCACCGTCATCCCGTAGATGTGGAAGAACGGCAGCACCGCAAGGAGTTTGTCGTCGGCGCCGATGACCATCGGCTGGTCGATCTGGCAGATGTTGGCGACCAGGTTGCGATGGGTGAGCATCACCCCCTTGGGTCGACCGGTGGTCCCCGACGAGTATGGCAGCACCGCCAGCTGAATCGCCGGGTCGAACGAGACCTGCGGCGCGGGGTGGCCCTCGGTGAGCAGATCATGCAGGGACGGGTGGCCGTCGGCGCCGTCGAGGACGATCACATGGTCGGCCGGGATGCCGGCGCGGGTCGCCGCGTCCTCGGCCTGCGGCAGCAGTGCGGAGACGGTGAACAGGAATTTCGCGTGCGAGTCGGTGAGCTGTTTGGCGATGTCCTCGGCGGTGTAGAGGGCGTTGATCGTGGTCGCGACGCCGCCGGCGCGGAGGATGCCGTGGAACACCGCGGCGAAGGCGGGCACGTTCGGCGAGTGCAGGCCGACGACCTCACCGACAACCAGGCCTCGGGCGGCAAGCGCCCCGGCGACGTCGTTGATCTGGGCGACCAGCGACCGGTAGGTGGTGACAGCGCCGGAGGCGCCGTCGATCAGTGCGGGCCGTTCCGTATTCGCTGGGTCGAGTCGACTGAACAGGAAATCGTAGACACTGAGGTTCGGGATCTCGACGTCCGGAAACGGGCTCTTGAAGCTCACTGGGTCTTCCTTGAAGTGTTGAGCAGTTGGCTGCGGGTACTGCTCGGCAGCAACCGGGGGTGTGGTGACTACCGGCATATCGCCGACCCGCCTCGTGTGGGGTGGGTCGGCGATATGCCAGGGCTGGTTCAGCCGCCGCTCACGCTGTAGCGGGTGCGGCGCCACTGACCGTCTGGGCATCGACGCGCTTGTTGTAGGCGTCGAACGCCCGGTAGGCGCGGAAATACGTGAACAGCTGCAGGCCCCACGTGGACAGCGCGAAGATGTAGAAGATCGTGTGCTCGGCGTCGTCGCCTGGGATGTGGACGAAGTCGTAGGTCGAGGAGATGATGAAGCCGCAGGCGGTGGCGATGGCGGCCCACACAGCGTGCCCGCGCTCCCCGATCTCCCACAGGCGCTTGACGAAGTACATCAGGAAGATCGTGGTGAGCACGTTGGCCACGATGTAGAAGATCTTGCCCGCGGTACCGATCTCCTCAGCAAAGGCGAAGAGCAGGTAGCCCGCTACACCTGCGAGCGCGAACGCGCCGATGTCCACCGCCGCCGATGGCTTGTAGCGGTGGGTGACCTGCATCAACCCGAGGACCAGGACCAGCGTGAAGCCGAAGGACCGGGAGAAGGCATCGAGGAAGAAGGAGAAGGTGTACATCGGGCTGTCGTGACCGGCCTTCAGCAGACCGTAGAGCAGGAAGTTCGTGCCAGAGGTCGCGACGACGATCCACTCGATACCGAGCAGGTAGTTCTTGTGGTTCCGGATGAACTTGATCCCGTAGATGAAGCCGACGGCGAGCATCCAGATGTCCGTGACCGCGAAGAGCAGTTCTTTGATGGACATGATCTTCTCCTTGGAGGTTGGCTTGCGCCAAGAGTTGTTTTCGTGCGGGCTACCAAGCGATCGGAGCGCGGTCGGCGAACCGGGCCGCGTACAGGGCGGGGCTGCCGTCGAAACGGTCGTAGATCAGCCCGAGGGCTTCTACTGCTTCTCGTCGGCGGGGATGACTGCGGTGCCGCGAGCGCGGACCGCGACGAGGGGTGGCTCCAGGACCTGTGCGCGGCCGGTGTCGTCGGAGCCGCGACAGATCACCCTGAGCTCGAAATCGACTGTGCGGCTGCGGTTTCCCTTCTTGACCAGGGTCGCTTCGGCCTCGACGACATCGCCGCCCCGGATCGGGGCGAGGAACTGCACCGACGAGTAGCCGGCGAATAGCCCCTCGTGGCCGTCCAGCTCGATAGACAGGTTCGTGCCGACGTCTCCGAAGAGCTTGAGGGCGTAGGCGCCGTCGACCAGGTTGCCCGCGTAGTGCGCATCGGAAAAGGCCACGTAGCGCCGGTGGAGTGCCGTGCTCATGCGATCTCCCGGTGGATGGGGCCCAGGTGGCGGGTCTCTGTTTCGCCGTCGATCGCGATGCCGGGGTAGCCGCGCTTGGCGATTTCGGTGCACATGCGGCGGTACTTGCCGACTCCGCCGACATAGCCCATGAAGGTGTTGGGCTTGCCCTCGATGTTGGAGCCCCGGTACCAGGAGTCGGTTGTGGCGTACAACGTGACGGCGACGGTCTCCTCCGAGATGTCCACCCAGTCGTTCTGCCCCTCGGGGGTGGCCTCGATCAGCGTGGCGCCGTTGTCGCGGGCGTGCTCGATGAGGTCGGCGATCCAGTCGACGGCCTGCTCGATGGTCATCACCACGTTGCTGGCCAGCGCAGGACTCTGAGGACCGCCGACCATGAAGAAGTTGGGGAAGTCGGCGGCCATGATCCCGAGGTACGTACGGACACCGTCCTGCCAGGTCTCCTGCAGCTTCTTGCCGGACGCGCCGGTGAGGTTGAGGCCGTAGAGCGGACCGGTGAAGGCGTCGAAGCCGATCGCGAGCACGATCGCGTCCACCTCGTAGCGGCCCTTCGAGGTGACGATGGCGTTGTCCGTCATCGTCTCGATCGACTCCTCGCGCAGCGAGACCAGCGAGACGTTGGGCCGGTTGTAGGTCTCGTAGTAGTCGGTGCCGAAGACGCTGCGCTTGGCGCCGAGCGGGTGGTACTTGGGCACGAGCAGATCCGCGGTGACCGGGTCTTTCACGATCTCGCGGATCTTGTCGTGGATGAACTCCGACGCGGTCCGGTTCGCTTCGACATCGGTGAGCAGGTCGGCGAACTCGCCGCCGACGCCCTGGAAGCCGCTGCGTTCGTAGGCCGCCTCGTAGCGGCGGCGGCGCTCTTCGTCGGAGACGTCGAAGGCGTTGTCGGTGACGGGACGGTCGGGGATTCCGCCGGGCGAGTGCCTGCACTCCTCACGGACCGCCGGATAGTTGTCCTTGACGGCGGCGACTTGCTCGGGCGTGAGTTCGGCATTGCGGGCGGGCATCACGTAGTTCGGGGTGCGCTGGAACACCGTGAGGTGTTCGGCGACCTCGGCGATCAGCGGAATCGCCTGCACCCCGGAGGATCCCGTGCCGATCACGGCGACGCGCTTGCCCGCGAGGTCGTCGAGGGAGATGTTCCACCGGCTCGTCGACACCGTCAACCCGGTGAAGTTCGACAGGCCGGGCACGTCGAAGTCCTTCGGCGTGGACAGGCCGCCCGCACCCGAGATCAGATAGCGGCTGCGCCGGATCTCACCGTTGTCGAGCCGCACTTCCCAGAGCCGGTCGGCGGCGTTCCAGGTGGAGGCGACCACGCGGGTGTTGAAGGTGAAGTGCTTGCGCAGGTCGAAGCGGTCGGCGACGTGCTCGATGTAGCTGAGGATCTCGGCCTGTGGGGCGAAGCGCTGGCTCCACGTCCACTCCTGCTGGAGTGCCTCGTCGAAGGAGTAGGAGTAGTAGATGCTCTCGACGTCGCAGCGGGCGCCCGGGTAGGTGTTCCAGAACCAGGTGCCGCCGACGCTGGGGCCTGCTTCGAAACCGGCGAAGGACCAGCCCGCCGTCGTCAGCCGGTGTGCGAGGTAGAGGCCGGAGAAGCCGGCGCCGATGCCGATGACATCGACGATCCCGGTATCCGAGGCGGAGGGGAAGTTCATGGGATTGCCGCTTTCATGAAAGTCATATGACTGGATCAATCGACTTAGACCAGTAAAACAGTGGCCCCGGTCACAGTCAAGGGGTTCGGGGGAATTACTCCGGTCGCTACATCGGCAGGTCGGGAGAATCGACGCCGACCACTCGGTCGCCGCAGAACACCCGAACCGCCTCGCTCGGGCCGTGCCCGCCGATTCCCGAAGTGCCCCAGAAGCTTTGGGCCGAGCCGTCGGCCAGGTCGGCGAGCTTGGCGCCGTTCACCCGCACCTCACCCGAGAGCACCCGCGAGCCGACCTCGACAGCACGATCCAGGTCGCCGCCGAACACGTAGGCGTCCAGCCCTGACGGGTCGGCGTTGGCCACGCGCAGGGCGTCATCGTCGGACTCCACGGCGTGCAGGCTAATGAGCGGGCCGAACAGCTCGGCGGTCGCCAGCGAGGCATCGACGCCCGTGGCGACAGTCGGCGACAGGAAGAAGCCATCGAGGCCGGGAAGTTTCGCGGGCTGATGGATGGTCGCGCCGTTGGCCCGCAGCCCTTCGACGCGACTCTGGAGTGTCGCGAAGTGCGGGGCGTTGGAGATGGGGCCGAGTTCGGTGCTCTCGTCGAGCGAGTTGCCGATCTCGAGGTGGGCGATCCGGTCCAGCAGCGCCTCGAGCAGCGGTTCGACCAGGCTCTTGTGCGCGAGCACCTTGCCGGGGCCCTCGCACCACTGACCGTTGAGCTTGGTCATCCCGTCGAGGATGCCGTCGGCCGCCACGTCGATGTCGGCATCATCGAGCACCAGGGCCGGGTTGTTGCCGCCGAGCTCGAGCTGGAGCACCTTGAAGTCCTCGGCCGCCGCGCGGGCGATCGCCCGGCCCGCGTTCGGGCCGCCGGTGAAGGAGACGATCTTTACGCGCCGGTCACCGGTGACGGCCGCGCCCACGTCACCCGCACCGTGCAGCAGCTGCAACGCGCCGGCTGGCAGCCCGGCCTTCACGAAGCTCTCGACGATGATCTGGGCGCTGCTCGGCGCGTGTTCGGACGGCTTGAGGATCACCGGGCAGCCGGCGGCCAGCGCGCTCACCATCTTCGCGGCGGGAATGAAACTCGGGCCGTTCCACGGGGTGAGGATGGCGGCCGGCCCCCCACGGGACCTTGTACAAACGCACGTCCCGCCCACCGGCCTCGAGCGCGGTGCGACGCGGGATGGTCCGCAATTCCGCGGCCGCCGAACGGATCCGGTACGGCAGGAACTGGGCGACCATCCGGGCCTTGGCGATCGGGACACCGCTGGTGAGAGCGTCGGTGCGGGCGATGTCCTCGATGCGGGACTCGACGATGTCGGCCGCGCGCTCGATGATCTCGGCGCGTTCCTCGCTCGCCGCGTCGTCCCAGCGTTCGAAACCGTAGGACTGCTCGGCATGGCGCAATGCGCGTTCCACATCCGCAGGGGTGGTGGTGACGGCGCGGTGCACCGGCAGGCCGGTGTTGGGATCGAGGTTCCAGGCGTCGGGAATCGTCGCGCACTCGGACCACTCGTCGGCGATGTAGTTGATCGGTTGGGGCAGTTGCGGGTTCGTCATCAGGTGCTCCTTCGGTGCGCGAACAGGTCTCAGACAGTGAGGTCGGCGACGATGCGGGTGACTTCGCCGGACTTCATCGCCTCGAAGCCCTTGTCGATGTCCCGGAATCCGATGACATCGCTGACCATCTCGTCGAGCAGCAGCCGCCCCTGCTGGTACAGGCGGGCGAACTGGGCGATGTCCTCCTGCGCCTGTCCCGACCCCATGTAGGAGCCGATGAGGCGCTTCTCGCTGAAGAAGAAGTTCCAGGCGGGCAGCGTCAGATCGGTGCCGTCGGGGGCGATACCGACCAGGCACGCGGTGCCGGTGGGGCGCAGCACCTCCAGCGCGGTGGCGGCGGTCCGCGCGCTGCCGACGGCCTCGAACGAGTAGTCCACGCCGTCACCGAGCAGGTTCTGGATCTCGGCGGCCACGTCGGCCGCGCCGTTCACGACGTGGGTGGCGCCGTAGGTGCGGGCCGCGGCCAGGCGCGCGTCGTCGAGATCGACGGCCACGATCGCCGAGGCACCGGCCAGTCGCGCACCCTGGATGATCGCCGAACCCACACCGCCGCAACCGATCACGGCGACCGTGGAGCCGGGGCGCACCTCGGCACCGCGGAACACGGCGCCGACACCGGTGATGATGCAGCACGAGAGCAGGCAGCCCACGTGCAGACCCACCTCGTCGGCCACCTTCACCAGCGCGTTCTCACGCATCAGCGTGTGGCGGGAGAACGCGCCGATGTCAGCGAGGCGGTGAATGACCTGTCCGTCGGGCAGCTGGAAGGCGGGCCGGGGCCGCTGCCGGATCTGGGTGACGCGCTGGCACTGGGTCGAGTGCCCGACCTGACAGTTGCGGCACAGCCCGCACGAGGGCGTGAGGGCGCCGACGACGCGGTCGCCGGGGCGCAAGGTGGTCACCGCGGAGCCGACCGACTCGACCACACCCGCTACCTCGTGGCCGACCACCACGGGCAGGTCCGCGCCGACGGTTCCGGTCATGTAGTGCAGGTCGCTGTGGCACAGGCCCACATTCGAGACCGCGAGCCGGACCTCGTTGGGCTCCGGGTCGTCGACCAGGATCTCGGTGAACTCCAGCGGCTCGTTGACCGCGGTGAGGACAGCTGCTTCGGTGCTGATCATCATCGTGTCCGATCTAGTTGCTCTGCGCGGGCGCCGACGACGCCGCGTTCTTCGATGCCCAGAAACCCGCGATGCCCTCGGTGAAGGCGCCGGACTCCCAGGATTGGCGGGCGGCGTCGTCCTCGCGGGCGAACGCGGCCTCGATGTCTTCGGGGCGCGGCCGCAGAAGACCCAGGTGCAGCGCGGTGATCCGGGGATCGGAGTTCCACTGGCCGACCACCTCGACCGCGCGGTCCACCAGTGTCTCCGGGGCCACGATCTCGTCGAGCAGCCCGATCCGTAGCGCCTCGTCCGCGTCGATTCGCTGAGAGCCCAGGATGATTCGCATCGCGTGGTTGCGGACCAGGCGGCTCATCAGGAAGCTCGAGGCGTTGGAGATGATGATCCCGCGGTGGTTCTCCGGCTGGAAGTACTCGGCGGCCGTGCTGCCGATCCGACCGTCACAGCACAGCGTGATCTCCGAGGCACCACCGACCGCGATGCCGTTGACAGCCGCGATCACCGGGATCTTTGTCTCGAGAATCGCGCGGGTGATGTCGTGGAAGGTCGCGAAGGCCTCGTGGACCTCGTTGTAACTGGTCGGGACGGTCTGCAGGTCTTCCCCGGCGGAGAAGGCCCGCCCGGCACCCGTCAGCACGATCCCGCGGACGACGTCACCCGTCCCGAACCGTCGGATGGTTTGCGCGAGCAGCACTCGGGTGTCCACGTCCATCGCGTTGAGCTTCGCGGGGCGGTTCAGTGTGAGCACGGCGACGTCGCGGTCGATGCGCACATCCAGGTAGTTCTCGGTCATATTTGGCTCCTCAGTTGGCGCACTGCCGACGGTGCGTGGCGGCTGCAGGTCATAGGTGATGCCTGGATGCACAGCGGAGCGCGCCTTCAGGGCCGGCTTGGACACCCGCTCGGAGGGGGTCCGCGGAAAGTCGGCAACGAACTCGACGTAGCGCGGAACTTTGAAGCGCGCGAGCTGGGTTCGCGTGCCACCGATGATTCGCTCCGCGCTCGCGCGGCTCTCTTCTACCCCGGGTGCCAGCTGCACAAAGGCCTTCACCTCTTCGCCGAACAGCTCGTCCGGGACGCCGACGACCGCCGTCGCGACAACGGTGTCGTCGCGCTCGAGGACGCGCTCGACCTCGGCGCTCGCAATGTTCTCGCCGCCGCGGCGCACCATGTCCTTGATCCGGCCCACCAGGCGGTAGCTGCCTGCTTCGCGAACAGCGACGTCGCCGGTGTGTAGCCAGCCGTCGCGCAGCGTCTGCGCGGTTTCCGCCGGCCGGTTCCAGTAGCCGAGCATCATCGGTCTGCCAGCGGTGATCAGTTCGCCGGGTTCTCCCTCGGCAACGTCGCGACCTTCCGGATCGACCACCCGGACCTCCTTGGTGGGAAACGGGTGACCCAACCGCCCGCTGCCGACGTCGGCAGTACTCTCGGGGAGACTGACCAGGTCAACCCCGCTTTCGGTCATGCCGAAGAGCTCACGCCACGGTGCACCCCAACGCTGTTCGAGCTGCGCGTGCAGCGCGACAGGGATTGCAGAGCACATCACCAGGCGCAGATCGTTGTCCCGGTCGTGCGGGCTCGGCGGCTGTTTGAACAGCAGCGTGGGCATCGAGCCGAGCACGTAGCAGAACGTGGCGCGGTGCCTGCGGACGTCGGCCATGAAGCCCGAGGCGGAGAACCGGGGTAGCACCACCAGCGGCGCGCCGATCGTCAGACACAGCGAAGTGTTCCACTGCGGATCCATGTACGAGAACGGCTGCGAGGTGAGTACCACGTCGTCCCGTCCCAGACTCGCCGCGCTCGCACATACCCACCCCAGCCGGACCCAATAGTCGTGGGTCAACATGCAGGCCTTGGGGAAACCGGTGGTCCCTGAGGTGTATTGGAGGTTCGCGAGGGTCTGGCCGGTGATCTCGACGGCCAGCCGTTCCGCCGGGTACGCCGCCAGCTCGGCCGGCGAAGAGGCTTCGACGACCCGAAGATCGGCCAGTTCGCCGTTCGCGATGCGGACCTCCTCGACCAGGCCGGCGTGCTCGGCGTCGGTGAACAGCACCCGGGCGCCGGAGTCCTGGAGGACGAACTCCAGATCGGCGCGCTGGTACGACGAGTTCACCGGCACCGTCACCGCGCCCGCCTTGAGGATCGCCAGCCAGGCGACCGGCCACTGCACCACGTTGGGCAGCATGATCGCGACCCGGTCCCCCGGTCGGACACCGTCATCCGTGGCCAGTCGACGGGCCAGCCGAGAGGTCCAGTCGTCGATCTCAGCGAAGGTCCACGATCCTTCCGTGAACCGAAGGAATTCGCGGTCGGGCGATGTGGCGGCCTGGGTCGCCAGCAGGTCGACGAGGGTGCCGATCGGCGGGTCCTCAGCCATGCGGTCGCGCGCGATGGCGCAATCGCGGGGAACTGATTCGATTCCGGTCATGGTCAACCTCTTCACGCTTGTCGGGTGCGATGCGGGTGCCGCTCACGACCGCGTCGTGACGGCATATCCGCGGTGAGCACGTGGCCCGTATCCCTCCGATCGCCGATGGGGTCGGAGTGTGGTCTCGGTCATAGCCTAGAAGAACATAGTCATATGATCAAGGCGATCGACTAGAACCAATGAAGACCGCCATAGCCGGGGTCTGCCTTTGCGCTACGCCTTTGCGATAGAGGACTCACCCGACGGCTCGTTCGCATACACCTGGTAGCCTTTGAAGTGACTTGATCATCCGTCCAGATCGGCTCTGACAGGAGAAGTTCATGGCCCGCATCCCCGCTGCCGAACGTCGCGCCGAACTGGTGGCGGCGGCCGTGCGCGTGATCGCCGCCGAAGGCGTGGACGGCGCGACCACACGCCGCATCGCACAGGAAGCGAACGCACCGCTGGCCACGCTGCATTACTGCTTCTCCACGAAGGAAGTGCTGTTCGCGGCCGTCTTCGAACACGTCGCCGAACAGTATCGAGAAGTCCTGACGCACTGCGAGGTTCACGCCGACGTGGCCACCACCGCCCGCGCCCTGCTACGAGGCCTGATGGAGTGGTACCTGGTGAACCCGGACTTCGGCGCAGCGATCATCGAGTTGATCAGCTGGGGCCAGCGCCAGCAAGGCCGACAGGCCGAGATGGTGTACAACGAGGCATTCGCGACCATGCGGACCATCCTCGAAACGGTTGCGACCGAGGCAGGCCAGACGATCGACCCGAGAACGATCGATGCGTTGACCTACACCATGACCACGTTGTCCGACGGATTCGCGCTCAACTGGCTGGCGTTCACCGACCGCACAGCGGCAACGTCGCAGATTGAGCTGACACTCGGTGTGCTCGACGCCTGGATCGCCGCCAACCTCTGCGATGCGGCCATGCCGGTGATGCCGGCCGCGAAGACTTCATCCGAAGACACCATGCGTTCGCTGACATCCTGGGTGAGCATCGACCGATAGTGAGCGGGCGCGCAGCGGCCCGCACGCACCATCTCGCCAGGTCGGGGCCGATAGTGCGCACGAGCCGATGCCGTCGAGAGCGAATTGAATCAGGCCGAGGCTGCGCCGGCGCGCCGACCGGACCGAGCGCGTGAGATCACCACGGTCACCACGACGAGCAGGGCGAGAACTCCCGACAGCCAGTAGCCGATGCTGTAGAGGCCCTTGTCAGCAACCTCGAGACCGGTGCCCACCACCGGAACCAGCGAGGCACTGAGGTCGCCACTTACCAGCGCCGTGCCGAAGGCGAAACCCACGGCCATGAAGGTGCCCGCGATTCCGGCCGCCATCCCGGTCTTCTCTTCGGGCACCGCCATCTGCACCATGGTGAATCCCGCCGCGTAGCCGATTCTGGTCCCGAGACCTATGACCGCGGCCCCCACAAGGTAATGCCACAGCTGCTCGTGCGCCAGTGCGAGCCAAGCCAACCCCAATGCGCAGATGAGCGCTGCGCTGACGAAGACGGTCATACCACGGCCGTTGAGCAGAGCACGATCGAGCATCGTGCCGCGGATCAGGAACGCCGCCGCAAAAGGTGCCATGAGCCAGCCGGTCTGCAGCGCGCTCAGGCCGAGGCCGTAGGAGTCTTCTGGACGAAGATCCCCGGGAATGATCTGGGCGTACGTGCTGAGCAGCAGCAGGAAGGCCGAGTTCACCGCCGCGAACAGGGCGATGCACACACACGACGCGGTGACCAGCGGCGTCTTCATCAATGCGACGTCGAACACCGCCGAGGTCGACCGGCGCTCGACACGCATCCAGGCGATGCCGCCGACAATGCCGACCAGCAACGGAACGAGTGCCGCGGCGCCCCACACGAGGCCTTGCGTCAGGGCCAGCAGGATCGCCGCCACCCACGCGATCATCCACACCGTGCCGACGACGGCGATGCTGCCGGTACGTTCCGCGGGCGGGGCGTCCGGAATCATCGCAAAGCACGCGACCGTCGAAGCCGCGCACACCGCGGTGAGGATGACGAAAAAGCTTCGCAGCGACAGACTCTCGACGATGAAGCCGCCGCCGATCATGCCCACGACGATGCCGACACCGGTCGCGATGACCAGGACCGCGACACCCACCGTGATGCCGTCCTCGCCGAGATTGCGGCGCAGGAAACCGAGCGGAAGCAGCTGCGCCGCACCACCGAAGCCCATCAGAATGCAACCGACCAGAAGGGTCGGATACGAGTCGCCGACCGCCGGAATGAGCGCGCCGACCGCGAGGAAAGCGGACGCCGCCACCGAGGCGTTTCGGTCGCCGTACAGATCGGCCAGGCGCGGCAGCAGGATAAAGCCCGCTCCCCCACCGAGGGTCAGCGCGGTATAGAGCCATGTCGTCTCGGCGACCGTGGCGAGACCGTACTGCGCCTGAATGACCGGCAACAGCGGCGGCAGAATGAAGATGACGGCATTGGTCAGGACAACCAGCAACGTGCCGACACCGATGAGCACTCCTTTACGCGGCGCACCGCGAGCAGGATCCTCGCCGGCGAGTCCGGCTTGCTGACGGATCTCTGTCATGAGGTTCTCCGATTCGTGATCAGGCGTGTGCCGGGAGCGTGGCGCCGATGGCGGTGTAGTCGTCACGGCTGAGCAGGTTCATGGGGTCCGACATCTGGCCCCCGACCTCGACCCACCCGACGTAGTGCTCCGAGGACCAATCGAGCGCACGCTGGATCTCCTGCGGGAACGACCGGATCTGGTCGAGGGTGTAGGCGAGGAAGGGGTTCTCCTCTGGGCGCAGGAAGGCGAGGTCGTAGCCCATCGTCACGCCGACGCGGTACTCGTCCGACGTGGTGTTGCGACCACCACCGTGATAGGTGGAGCCGATCCAGATCACCGCCGACCCGGCCTTCATCTCCGTGGGGACCGCCTCCTCGAGGCGCGGTGCGCGCTCGTCGTCCCACAAGTGCGAGCCGGGGATCACCAGGGTGCCACCGTTCTCGGCGGTGAAGTCGCTGACCGCCACCATGATCTGCACCCGCGCCTCACGCTGATAGGTGGGGTGCCGCCACAACCACACCGAGTCGTCGCGGTGCAGCGGCTGCGAACCCTGACCAGGGCCGATCTTGATGGCCATCGTCGCGCCGACGTGCATGCCCGCCGGATTCGGCACCGACTCCTCACCGAAGAAGACGTTGATCTGCTTGTTGAGGATGCGCTCGGCCACGCCCCGGTACAGCGGGTTCAGCGCGATCGTCACCATGTGCTCGGTCCGCGCGAACAAGGCTCCTGCGCGCTTGGTTCGGTTGCCGGCGAACACCTCGTCGTGGCCGGTGTCCACCCGATCGAGGACGGGATTCAAGTCGTTCTCGAGTCCCTTGACAGTGGCGTCGTCGAATAGCCCTTCGATGATCACGCCACCGTCTCGCATGATCACCTCCACCACGGCGTCGATGGTGGCGTCGGGTGCCAGGCGCGTGAGTTCGTTCGTCATGAGTGGTTCGTTCCTTCGAAAGGGTGCGGCGCACATGTGATCTGGCTCATACGGTAAGTCAAGTTAGTCAATCGATCAAGGCATTTGAACAGAATGGGCCGTACGTCGCGCAATTCGATGCATTCCCTGCGATTCGGCAGTGCAGGAATCCTCTGACTGCTACCGTGGCATTCGACTTGACTTGATCATTCGTTCAAATCGGCTCTGACAGGAGAAGTTCATGGCCCGCATCCCCGCTGCCGAACGTCGCGCCGAACTGGTGGCGGCGGCCGTGCGCGTGATCGCCGCCGAAGGCGTGGACGGCGCGACCACACGCCGCATCGCACAGGAAGCGAACGCACCGCTGGCCACGCTGCATTACTGCTTCTCCACGAAGGAAGTGCTGTTCGCGGCCGTCTTCGAACACGTCGCCGAACAGTATCGAGAAGTCCTGACGCACTGCGAGGTTCACGCCGACGTGGCCACCACCGCCCGCGCCCTGCTACGAGGCCTGATGGAGTGGTACCTGGTGAACCCGGACTTCGGCGCAGCGATCATCGAGTTGATCAGCTGGGGCCAGCGCCAGCAAGGCCGACAGGCCGAGATGGTGTACAACGAGGCATTCGCGACCATGCGGACCATCCTCGAAACGGTTGCGACCGAGGCAGGCCAGACGGTGGAGCCGGACACCCTCGACGCACTGACTTACATCGTGTCCGCGCTGTCCGACGGATTCGCGCTCAACTGGCTGGTATTCACCGACCGCACAGCGACAGCGTCGCAGATTGAGCTGACACTCGGTGTGCTCGACGCCTGGATCGCCGCCAACCTCGGCGGTGCGGCCGCGCCTGCCGTCACGGTCCCCCAGGTCTCCACCGAGCAAACCTTGCGATCGCTCGTGTCCTGGGTGAACGTGAAGTGATACCACGTTGACCCGAGAGTAGTTGTCGGCCGCCACCGTTCGGTGGCGGCCGACGCTCATCCTGCGTCAGATCCGCTGGTTGCCCTCGGAGACGATCCATCTCAGCGCCGGATCGTCACGCTCCATCCACTCGGGATGCCACTGGACACCGAGCACTGCCGCTCCTGGCAGCTCGACCGCTTCGACGACGCCATCGGCGGCGCGTCCTGTGACCACGAGGCCGGTACCGCAGCGGTCGACCGCTTGGTGGTGCCACGAGTTGGTCACCACACTGGTACCGAACAGCCGTTCCGCGATCGAACCGGGCTCGAAGGTCACCTTGTGATCGTCAGCTCCGTCGGTGAGCGGAGGCGAAGCCGACAGGTGCTCCACGGGTCCCGGCCCGAGGTCCGCGATCAGTGTGCCACCAAGCGCGACGTTCAGGACCTGCAGGCCGCGACACACTCCCAGCACGGGGATTCGCCGGGCGAGTGCGGCACGCACGAGCGCGATCTCGAACTCGTCGCGATCAGGGTCGTGGACCATCGGATCGTCCCGCGGATCCACATCCCGGACCACTGACCGGTCGCCACCCCAGTACGCGGGATGAACGTCCTGGCCGCCGGTGATGACCACACCGGACAGCCAGTGGCACAGCGCATCCGGGTCGGCGTCGTAGGGCAGATTCACGGGAACCCCACCAGCTCTGTCGATTCGCTGCGAGAAGTCGGACATGAAGCTGTCGGTGAGCAGATGGCCGTAGCGCTTGTCCAGCCCTTCGATCAGTCCCAGCCGGAACCGCCGTCCGGTGATGCCGATCATCGGACGGATGAGGCCTGGCGTCGGCCTGCCCGCGCTCACGGGAACTCGAAGTAGCGCGTGGACTCCCACTCCGACAGCTCGGCGAACGGGTCGCCGCCGGTCGTATGGAACTGCATCCATTCCCAGCGCCGCGTGCCGACCCAGAAGTCGACGAACTCGTCACCGAGCTGCTCACGCAAGATCAGGTCCGACTCGAGCGCGTCGGCGGCCTTGGTGATCGTGTCGGGCAGCCGTTCCAGGTCTGGCGCACACCAGGCCATGTCGCTGACCGGGTCGGCCGGTTCCAGCTTGCCGTCGATCCCGGCGATCACGCCCGCCAGAATCGTCGCCACGGCGAGGTACAGGTTCGCGTCGGCGCCCGGAACGCGGTACTCGAGCCGGGAGTACTTCGGGTGGCCACACACCGCGCGCACCGCGGTCGTCTTGTTGGCGATGCCCCAGGTCACCGTGGTGGGCGGCCCGCTCAGATCGACCAGGCGACGGTAGGAGGTGATCTGCGGCAGCATGACCGAGGTCGCGCCACGCATCGTCGCGAGCAGCCCGGCGACCGCGTGACGCATGGTGTCCGACGGACCGTCGGCGGCGTAGAACGCGTTGACCCCGTCGCGCTGCAACGACAGGTTCACGTGCGAAGCCTGGCCGTAGCCCGCGGTCGGCTTGGCCATGAAGGTGACCGTGTGGCCGAGTTCGAAGGCCACCTCCCGCATCACCTGCCGCGCCCGAGCCCAGTTGTCGCACACCGAGATCGGATCACCGGGAACGAGATTGAGCTCGACCTGACCGGCCGCGTCCTCGTCGCTCCACGCCTCCCACTCGATGCCGATCTCCTCGAGCCGCCGCGCGACCGCCGACATGTAGTCGACCCAGTCCTTCGACTTCGCCAGGTTGTAGGCGGTGCCCGCCGAGCCGCCGAGCGGGGTGAGATCGCGATAGCCCTTGGCCCTGGCCTCGTGGACCGACTCCTGGAAGAGGGTGGCTTCGATCTCGACCGCGATCGTCGCGGTGAAGCCGCGGGTGCCGAGCTGATCGACCATCTTGCGGGCGAGATTGCGCGGACAGGTGCCGATCGGCGTGCCGTTGGGCTGCCAGTAGTCACCGATCACCGACTGGACACCCGGCGCCCACTGGACCAGCGTCGACAGGTCGGGCCGGAACTGCAGATCCGCGAGATGACCACGCCACGCAGGGTAGGCGAAACCGAAGGTCGGCGCGTTGCCGAGATCGAGCCCGAAGAGCAGATCGGCCACTGCGAAACCCGATTCCGCGCACGCGGCGAACTTCGCGGGCGCGACATTCTTGCCGTGGAAGGAACCGTCGTGGTTGGTCGACTCGATCCGGACCGTGTGCACGCCGGGCTCGAGAACGGTTGCGGTGGTGGCGATTTCAGACATCGTAACGAACCTTCCAGGAAGCGCCGACCAGCACGGACAGCTGCGAGAGGGTGCCGCGCACGCCGACGAGGCCGGTGGACAAGGCGGCGACCAGGTCGTCTGCGCCCGAGAAGATGCCGGCCAGGAGATCCGGGGGCCCGGCGATCACATACTGGGTCTCGCCCTCACCGACGACATGCTCGGCCAATCCGTCAGGGCCGTCCGCGATCGCGACGAGCACGTCAGGGATACCTGGTATCGAGCGGGCCTTGGCCCAGAAGCTCTGTGCGGCAATCTGCCAGTCCGGCAGGGGCGGTGACAGCAGTGCCAGCACAGCGACCGCGAGAGCATCGTCGCCAGCGCCGACAGGCTCGCCAACTCGAGCGAGCCTCGCGTTCAGATCAACGGTCAGGGTGAGGTCGGGTTCGGTGAACACCCCGCTCGATACAGTAACGACACCGTCCGAGATGCTGACCGTCGCTGACTGCGGAGTGTCGTGGGAGTAGATGGCGACACGGCCCTCCACCGCCGCCACGACTGAGTTCGGGCGGCCTTCCCGAACGGAGTCGGCGATGGTCCGGCCGATCAACCGGGCGATCGGACTCGCGTCGTCCTCGATCCGAATGTCGACCCCGTCGACCACGTCTTCCCCGCGTGTCGCGAGGCCGATCGTCGTTTCGGTCATTGTTCTGCCCTTTCGGTTCGACGAGATCGTGTGCGCGGTAGACCGCAGGCAGCGGATCCCAGTGGAGCGTCTTCTATGCAGTCATTCGTCTCAGTCATTCGACTACGATAGTGAGGCACAGATCACTTCTTGTCAATCAATCGCGAGGTTTCCGAAATGAACAACGACGTCCCCGCCTGGTGGAATCTGCTCGACGGCAACGCACAGGCAGCGGCCAGGATGATCGCCCATGCCCTGCCGAAACCGGTCCGGGAGCTGGGACCGGAGCAGGCCAGGGCGCTTCTGAACACGACTCCAGCTGCCGAGCCCATCACTCCGGTTGACCGCGTCGAACAACTGGCCATCCCGACCCGTGCAGGCGCGATCCGCGCTCGTCTGTACCGCGCGAACACTGCCGCTTCGGGCGGCGACACACCGGCTCTCGTCTACTTGCATGGCGGAGGTTTCATCCTGGGAACCCTGGACGGAGCCGACGAGCTGTGTCGCGCGATCGCCGCGGGATCCGCCTGGACGGTGGTGTCGCTGGACTACCGGCTCGCTCCCGAAAATCCGTACCCCGCAGCACTGGAAGACTGCCTCGACGCCTACGCATGGCTGACCCGGACAGCATCAGAGCTCGGTATCGATCCGGGACTGATAGCGATCGGGGGCGATTCCGCCGGAGGCAATCTCGCAGCAGCCCTCTGCCTGCACCGGCGCGACGAACGCAGCCCCCTACCCGTGACCCAGGTCCTCGCCTACCCCGCGGTCGACAGGACATTCTCCGCGCCGTCATGGTCGGAATTCGCCGATGCGCCGCTGCTCAGCACCGTGGACGCACGCTGGTGCTGGGACCATTACGTCGGCCCGGGACATCGGGCGGACGACCACCTCGCGGCACCCATGCGCGCCGAATCGCTGCACGGCCTCCCGCCCGCCCTGATCCTTACCGCCGAGGTTGATCCGATCCGGGACGACGCCGAAGCATACGCAGGACGGTTGCAGCGGGACGGCGTCCCCGTCTCGCTGACCAGGTATGCCGGCGTCTTCCATGGCTTCATCACCGAGGTGGATGTCTTCGCGCAGGCGAAGCAAGCCATCGACGAGGTATGCCAGCACCTGCGCCAGATCGCGCGGGCCTAGCGGTACTGCCGGCAGGTTGGCTGAGGGATTGCGACGACACGCTGTAAGTGTTCATTGAAAGGCCAATTTCTGCTGGCCCATCGACGTCCGGGCGGCCGAGTTACTTCCACATCTCGCCTCACGCTTGCCGATGTCGGCCTCGACCGTGCACGCCAGACTGGTGCGATTCCGGTTGAACAGGCTGTCCCACATCGATATCCGCACGGACCAGGTGATTCGCCGCACGAACATCGACATGCCAGGTCGTTCAATGGCGGCCCTCATCATATTTCAGTCAATAGACTTGATCACATGACTATACTTTCTGAGCTATGACCGAGACCACCCTCCTGCCCCCTCGGCGATCGGAGGGTGCCACGTGCTCACCGCGGATGTGCAGCTCACGACGCGGTCGTGAGCTGCACCCGCATCGCACCCGACAAGCGTGAAGAGGTTGACCATGACCGGAGCCGAATCAGTTCCCCGCGACCGCGCGATCGCGCGTGACCGCTTGGCTGAGGACGCCCCGCCGCAGCGCGTGGCCGCACGATGAGGGCCTGGGTGATCCGCGCCAAGCGGGAGCCACTCGAGCTGGTCAACTTCCCCGAGCCAGCGCTCCGGCCGGGGGAGGTGATACTCGACGTGCTCGCGGCCGGACTATGTCATTCCGATGTCGGCATCGTCGACGACGACGCCTTTCCGCTGCCTGCGTCGCCATTCGTTCTGGGGCATGAAATAGCGGGGACCGTCGCCGCAGTCGGCCCGGGAGTGACGGAGTGGGCTATCGGTGACGCGGTCTGCGTCGGTCCTCCGTCCGACGATTGCCCCGGCATCGACAGACACGGAGGCTATGCCGAAAAGGTCTCCGTTCCCGCCCGGATGCTGATCCGGATCCCTGACGAGTTGCCGTTCGAACTCGCGGCCGTGGCGATGGACGCCGGCATGACCTCGCACGCCGCGGTGATGACCGGCGCACAGGCCGGCCCCGGACGCAGGATCGGCATCATCGGGTTCGGCGGGCTGGGCCAGTTCGGCACCCGGATCGCCTCGCTCGCGGGTGCGCAGGTATACGTAGCAGAACTCAAACGCGATCGGTGGCCCGCCGCTCGTGCCGCCGGGCGCGGTGGAGGTAGGCGAGTCGATCGTCGAGTTCGCTGACCGTGACCTCGATGCGATCGTCGACTTCGCAGGCTTCGGGACCACGACGAGCGAGGCCATTCGAGCGGTGCGTCGACACGGGCGGGTAGTCCAAGTCGGACTGGGCGTGAGCACTGCGGAGATCAGTATGCTCGACCTCACTCTGGGCAGAGTCACGCTGATCGGTGTCATGGGCGGCGAGAGGCAAGACGCGGAGCGGGTGTGCGCGCTGATGGCAGCAGGACGCCTCGATGCGGACATCGAACTGATCGGCTTCGGTGACATCGCGGCGGGAGTCGAGCGCCTCAGGCGTGGACAGGTCGCAGGTCGACTCGTCGCCACCTTGGCTTCGAGACAAAATTAGTATCCAGTCAACGGCGGGCCAATTCCGACTCACAGTGAGCCAGTGGCCGAATCAACGGGTACGCGCCAAACCGGGGTGATGGTCGGGTCCGGCCAATCATCAGCTGCGGTGATCTCGGTAAGCGCAGCGACTACTTCGGGGTTGAGAGGAACGCTACGTCGCGCGTGTTCCCACTCCACGAGCTGACGCCCTCCTCGGTGCGATGGCGCGGAGGGCGTCGAACTTCCATTCCGCGTGCCAGCCGGTGGGCGGCCGCGGCCGCCATGCGGGATTGGCCAGCATCGGGGCTAGCACCCCCAGAGCCACAAAGATCAAGACTAGACCGGCCGGAGTGGCATAGTCTGCGCTGGTAGGCGCGTTTCCTTCGAATGAGAGCGAGGCCCGGTCATGGCAGGAAAGTTCGAGATCTTCGCCGACGCGTCGAGCAAGTTCCGGTGGCGGCTCAAGGCGGGCAACGGCGAGATCATCGCCCAGAGCCAGGCCTATGAGTCCAAGGACGCGGCGAAGAAGGGGATCGCTTCGGTACAGTCCAACGCCGCCGGCGCTACGGTCGTCGACCTCACCTCGGCGAAGTAGACGTCTGGCAACAGGACTCGGCGTCGACAACCGGTGGACATAGGAGCTGAGCGGCACTGGTCTCCGCTCAGCTCCTACACGTCACTGGCGCCTTCCAACTCGATGATCACTCGATCGTCGGTGATGTCGACGATGGTCACCGTGTTGTAGCTGTCGGTAAGTCCGCCGTGCATGGTGGCTCCCTCGCCGGCGGCGCACAGTACTTGTCACCCACCCGAACAGGGCCTTGATCTCCACCACCGCGGTATCGCCCTCGACCGCGACCAGGCGCACCGGCTTGCCGTACGCCGTCGCCGACGGATCTTCCACGCGCCGGGCGAAGACCACCGTGCAGACCATCGGAACGCTGTTGTCACACGACGCCTCACCACCTGGCCCGTTCTCCGTAGGGTTGGCGTACCAGACACCGAAGAGCAAGCCGAACGGGCAACACAACATCGCCACGACCAGCACATACAGACCCACATCGCGGACAAAATCGCGCACCCACCCCATGCACCCGCTCGTCGCACAGGATCGACCCGAAGGGGCCCGATTCTGCTGCCGCTCTGACGATCTCGGGTTCTGGCCGTGGCACCCGGGTGCTCAGTGCTCGCAGTCGTTGTGCACGGGTGGGCTGTAGACCGTGGCGCCGCACGCGAGGCAGGTGTGGGCGCGGTGGTGGCCGCCGACGCGGCGGCACGGCATCGCCGCGACCATCGCACGGCCCGCGCCGAGCCGGTGCCCGTTCGGACAGAACCGCGGCGAAGGCTCGGTCCACACGCTCAGCCGCAGGTAAGGGCGTGCCGACTCGCAGATCGATGCGAACATGTGTTCGACTATAGTATCGATTATGCAGGTAGGAGACTTAGTCCGGATCGGGACGAACGGCGTCAGCCAGTTCAAGATCGTCGAGATCGACGACACCGCCGCCCGGATCGAGCCGACCCTCGACGCCCCGGGCGCGTACCCGTTCTCGATGCGGCTGGTCGACCTGAGCCCCTGGACCGAGTGAGCGCGATGAGCGGCGGCGGAGACGAGCCGAGCGGGCCCGCGCGGACTGAGGGCACCTTCCCTCGGCCGCTGTACCCGCAGGCGCAGGGCCACTTCGCGCGGACCGTAGTGGAGGCGCCGAAGCCGGTGTGGGTGCGGCTGGACGCCATCGTGATCCGCGATCCCGGCACGCCCCGCCATGTCAACGGCGCCGGGCTGGACATGACCGGCGAGCGCCCGGGCCTGCTCACCCACTGGGTCCCGACCTTCGCCGGCGAGTGGCTGGGCCGGGTCACCTACTCGATCGCCTACGCCGACGGACGCCCGGACCTGCAGCTGACCGACCAGCTCGTGCCTGCCTACGCGCTGCGGCCGCGGCCAGCGGATCCGGCTTGACCGTCGTTCGTGCTGGTCAATCGGTTTGGGCCAGGACCCATTCGCGGTAGCCGTCGTGTGCCTCGACGATGGGCACGGCCAGGATCTGGGGTGTGTCGTAGGGATGCTCCACCGAGGCGCGGCGGATGATCTCGTCGACCGAGGACGCGCGGGTGTGGATCAGCACGAGCGCTTCGGCGTCGTCTTCGATCTTGTCCTCCCACGCGTAGATCGACCGCACGCCCGGGAGGATGTTCCCGCACGCGGCCAGCCGGTCAGCGACCAGGCGCCGGGTGAACTCGGCGAGCCAGTCGGCGGATTCGGCGGTGATCGTGATGGTGACTAGAGACTCTTCGGCCATGCGTGCAAGTTTCCACCGCTGGCGCGCAGCAGGTCCACCAACGGCTCGGCCAGCTCACCGCGGCGGGTGATCGCGCCCCATCCCCGGATCACGAGGCGGGCGCTCACGCCCGGCGCCTCGTCACATGAGAGGGCGGTAGCCCGGACCGGCGCTTTTCGAGGGGATCGTTGATTTCGAGGGGGACCATGGACGAAGATCAATCGGGCAAGAAGTGCCTTCGCGCCTGCCGGTATCCGCGCGGTCGATCGTGCCCCGCTCCGGTTTCACTCGAATGCGGGAACCGGCGGGCTGGTCCGAGGAACGCCGCATCTTCTCTCAGCCCAGGTAGAAATCCGTCTCGACAACCAGTTGGCCAGAGCAATTTCCCAGGTCGTCCGCTTTCCCTTCTTCGATGTGCCCCGCCGAGGAATCGAACCTGCGACTTCTCTTCGAAACCGCCGACGCGACCGCCATCGATTGACCGCATTCACGCCCCGGCGATACCCGCCGCGCAACGGCTCTGGAGGGCGGGATCCTCGACCCCACCCCCACAGGCCGGATCGGCGGGTTCAGTGAGAGTGAGTGATGATGCCGCGAATGTTTCTGCCCGCGTACATGTCCTTGTATCCCTGGTTGATCTCGGACAGCGGATACTCGGTAGTGACCGTCTCGTCGAGCTTGAGCTGGCCCGAACCATACAGCCGGAGCAGCCGGGGGATGTCCGCGCGTGGGTTCGCCTCACCGTAGAGGCTGCCGATCAGCTTCTTCTGGAACAGCGTCATCATCGCCATCGGGAGGGTCGCGGTCGTATCAGCGAACGGCGCGAGACCGGTCAATACGGCGGTTCCGCCCTTGCGGATGATGTCGACGGACTGGCCGACCATCTCGCCGGTGACGACGCCCGGGGTGAGGATCGACGCATCCGCCATCACACCTCGGGTGAGTTCGCCGACGAGAGCGGCCGCTTCATCGACGTCGGTGACGAAGTGGGTGGCCCCGAGTTCGATGAGTGTGTCGCGCTTGGACTCGATGAGGTCGACCGCGACGATATGCTCGGCGCCGGCTATGCGGGCGCCCTGGATGGCGCCGGAACCGATTCCGCCGCAGCCGATCACGACAACGGTGTCGCCCGGCTCGACCTTCGCCGAATTGACCGCCGATCCCCACCCGGTGGTCACGCCGCAGCCGACCAGCGCGGCCCGCTCGAGCGGGTAGTGGTCCTCGACCTTCACCAGGGACGCCTCGGGCACGGTCCCGTACTGCGCGAAGGTCCCGAGCATGGCGAGCGCGGCGATGTCGGTGCCGCGTGCCCTTCGCCGGAAGGTGCCGTCGAGCATTGTGCCCGCGAGGATTTCGGATCCCAGGTCGCAGAGGTTCTGGTGGCCGGTCGAGCACCAGCGGCACCGCCCACACGCCGGGAGGAAGGCTGCGACGACGTGATCCCCGGCCGCGAGGCCGCGCACACCGGGGCCGACCTCCTCGACCACGCCCGCGCCCTCGTGCCCGCCGACGATCGGCACGGCGGTCGGCATGTCGCCGGTGCGGGCGTGCTCGTCCGAATGGCACAGTCCGGCAGCCACCCAGCGGACGAGTACTTCGCCCTCCTTCGGGCCGTCGAGGTCGATCTCCTCGACACTCCAGTCGTCGCTGACATTCCACAGCACTGCGGCTTCGATCTTCATGTGATCCTCGATCTCTTGTCGGTACTCAGGGTTCGAACGGCCGGAGTCTTCCCGGCTCGCCGGCGGAATCCGGTTGTTACGGAGCGAGATACACCGATTGCTGGTTCTGGAAGGAGGCGAGACCCTCGGGTCCCAGTTCCCTACCGAGTCCGCTGTTCTTGATCCCGCCGAAGGGCGCGGCCGGGTCGGGCAGGTAGTAGTTGATGCCGACCGTCCCGGTCCGGACGCGACGGCTGATCTCCAGGCCGCGCTGCTCGTCGGCGGTCCAAACGGTGCCACCCAGGCCGTAGTCGCTGTTGTTGGCGATTGCGATAGCGTCCTCGACCGTGTCGTAGGGAATCGCGGCCAGCACCGGACCGAAGATCTCCTCTTGGGCGATCGTGGAGTTCGGATCGACGTCCGCGAAGAGGGTCGGCTCGACGAACCAGCCGCTGTCGAGGCCCTTCGGGCGACCGCCTCCCACGACCAAGCGGGCGCCCTCGCCGATTCCCTTTCGGATGTAGCCCTCGACGCGATCCCGGTGACGCTCGGAGACGACCGGGCCGACCTGGGTCGCCGGATCGAGCGCATCGCCCACCTGGACGCCGGACACGAAAGCGCCCAGCAGTCCGACGATTTCGTCGTAGCGCGATCGGGGAATCAGGATGCGACTGTTCAACACACAGGTCTGTCCGTTGTTGAGCAGCGTTGCCTGGAAGAAGTTCTCCATGTTCGCCGCGAGGTCGGCATCGTCCAAGACAATGGCCGCGGACTTGCCACCCAGTTCGAGGGTCACCGGGCGGAGCAGGTGTCCGCAGGTCGCGGCGATCTGCCGCCCGACCACGGTGGAGCCGGTGAACGTGATCTTGTCGACGTCGGGATGCTCGACCAGGGCGGCGCCTGCCTCGGCCCCGCCGGGCACGATGTTGACCACACCGGCCGGGATCCCCGCGCGCTGCACCGCTTCGGCGAACAGATAGGAGTCGAGGACGGTCTCCGGGCTCGGCTTGAGCACCACTGTGCAGCCGGCCGCCAATGCCGGAGCCAGCTTGCAGACGGTGACCAGGTTCGGGTAGTTCCACGGGACGATGGCGCCGACCACGCCGACCGGGAGCCGTCGGACGAGAACCCGACCTCCCAGTACGCCCGCCCGCTCCTCCTCCTCGGCGGTCGCCCGCACGAGCGCGGCGAAATACCGGTAGATCCCGACCGGCAGCGCGCCTTCGAGCTGCCCGGCGATGCTGATCGGCATTCCGTTCTGCTGCGCGACGGTCTTTGCCAGGTCGCCGCTGCGGAGTTCGAGTTCTGTCGCCAGCCGGTCGAGGGCATCGGCCCGCGCGTGCGGTGTCCACGCCGCCCACCCCAGCGGGTCGTCGAAAGCGCGGCGGGCCGCGGCCACCGCGGTGCCCACATCGGCGGCGCAAGCCTCCGGCGCCGATCCGATCCGCTCCCCTGTGCTCGCCGAAAGCACCTCGATGACGGACGTGGACGTGGGTGCGGTGAACCCGCCGTCGATGAACAGCATGTCGTGATCGGACATGGGCTACTCCTTGTGGATTGGGCCACAACGGTTCTGGTCGGCGTCCGGTCTCCAGGAAAGGAAGCGGCCGGAGGGAGTTGCGCGACCTGCGGTGGCGTCACCAACAAGTATGCTGCGTCACACCGGAGCTGTATTGGACCAGCGTGACGAGGCGAATGAACCGCAGTGCCCGATCATCGGCGACGCACTGTCGGAGTCGCGGCGGCGGCACGGTCGGCGGGTAGGTCCGCAGGGCAGTTACCCAGCTGCGCCGCGGTGCGCGTGTCAGACTGCTAGCTCGCCGCGCCGGCGCGCGTCGATGTTCCGCTGCCGGTAGGCGGCCGGCGGCATCCCGTACTCATTCTTGAACGCACGATTGAAATGACTCGCATCCGCGAAGCCGAACCGGGACGCGATCGAAGCGACGGTGCGGTCGGTGCGGCACAACTCCGCCCGCGCCCGCGCGATCCGGCGCCGACGAACCATCGCGCCGAGGGATTCCCCGGCCTCGGCGAAGGCCCGGTGCACCGTCCGCACCGACACGGCGTGCGCCGCGGCCACCGAAGCCGGGGTGATCTCCTCGAACAGATGGCCCTCGATCCATTGCTCGATCGTCACTCGAAGTGCCGCTACCGCACTGCATGCAGCCGCACCGACCTCCGGACGCAACGCGCCGGAGACGAGCTCGAGCGTGGCATTTCGGGCAGAAGCGACAGCGATACCCGACAGTGCGGGGCCGGAATCGACCAGCGCGTCGATGAAGCCCGACAGCAGGCGGGTGGCAGGCCCGTCCTCACGCGCGAGGAGACCCTTCGACCCCAAATGACACACCGAGGTCCCTGAAGACCGATCCGGGGATGAGGAGCACCCGCTTGCTGACAGTGCCGTCGAGGTCGAACCGGACCGGGCGGCGAGTGTCCCAAACGGCCAGGTCACCACCCCTGAGTACGGCACCGGAGTCGGCGTGCGACATCTGCTCCACGCCGCCGCGGATCGTCGCGACCGCGACCAGATCGGTAGTCGCACCGGCGATCAACCGCTCTGTCGGCGACAGCGAGAGTGGCCCACTGCGCCAGTCGACCAGAAGGATCTCGCCGAGCGGCCGGTGCACGTGCAGGTGGCCCGACGACGCCCGGGAACGGGTGGGCACCGACGCCTCGAAAGCGATCCCGATCCCGGACATCGCCTGTTCCCACTGTGCCGCACACATCGACGTCGAATCGCCGTCGATCGCGACTACCTCGGCACCCGCACCCGTCATTCTCCGTGTGCCCCTTCGATGGTCAGCCGGTGAACGGTGGCGTGAACGTGCACGGCACCTCGCGCGGATGCGCCGGGTCGAGAGCGTTCAGGACCATGTAGGCCGCCCGCTTCGAGCCGGCGACCCCGGCATGCTCCGAATAGTCCTGGGCGCAGCCGTCCTGGACGACGATGTTGGTGACGTCGTAGCCGGGCAGGCCCGGCACCAGACCCTGGGTGTACGGCACGACCAACTCGTCGTATCGGGTCGCGATGTTGGTGTACTCGATCCCCTTCAGGTACGGGGTCCCGTCCGCGCTGATCCGGTTCAACACATCGGATCCGGGGGCGAACTGACCACACGCCTGGCAGACCGGAACCGAGGTGTCGGGAAGGCCCAACCGGCGGACGAACGCAAGAGCCACGTCCACGCCGAGCACTCTCGAGCCCAACCAGCCCGGAGCCAGCGATACGTAGTGGGAGATCTTCGACTCTCCGCCGAGCACCTTCGCGTAGTACTGCGGAACCACCGTGCCCTGGGAATGTCCGACGACGTCCACCGACGACGCACCCGTAGCGGCCAGAACGCGGTCGACGAAGGCGCCGAACTGCCGCGCGCTGTCCTCGATCGGCGCCATGCCGCCGATCGCCGAGATCGGCCACGGCGCGCCCGGGACAGCGCCGTAGGTGAGGGCGAACACGCAAAAGCCCGCGTTCGCGAGCATCGGGACGTAGCCACCCCAGTTTGTCTGCTGCCCGCCGCCGGTGCCGTGGACCAGCACCACCGGTCGCGGGTGCTCGACGGTGGGCTTGCATCCGAAGTCATTGGAACCGGGCAGCGACCCGCCTGGATCGGCCAGTTCGTTCGGAACACCCGCGAAGAAGTTGTAGTTCTCGGGAAGCGGTTCGGCGGCCACCGGGCCCGTCCCGAAGGGCAGCACCAACGCAACCAGCGAGAGCATGAAGACAGCAGAACGCGATGTCCGGAACATTCGGCCTCCGATTGTTGTTTAGATCATGAACCTAGCAAGCGCTTGGTTCATTAGCTCGAGAATGCGGCGCTCGACTACATCGAAATCGGCCCCAGTTGTCGAGCGCTGTGAAGTGAGAATTCGGGGCGAGCCTGCCCGAAACTGCCCCTGATTCTCGGACTCGTCGAAATGTTCGACCGGATCAATCGGCGCTCCCAGCGACGTCGAGACCGAGGATCGTTGTGGCAACCGCGAGGAGGTCACGCTCGAAGGTGGGGCGCCGCCGAAGATGCGAGATCGTCAGCAACGACGCGATGCTCCAGGAGGTCAGCTGCGCGAACGCCGCGGACTCGTCCTTCGCCAGGTCGGGACGGGCCTGCCGCAGCAACGCGGCCCACTCCTGGATGTATCCGTCGTGACTCGCCCGGAGTTGACCCCGCTCCGGCTCCGGGAGACTTCGGAGATGCCGGTGCAGGGCCAACGTCGTTTGCCCCGCGCGGGGCCAAAGATGACCCTGACCTACAGAGATGACAGGGCAGGGCCGGTGACCGGCCGGAGCACAATGCTCTACCGACAGACCTTTTCGTGCTGGCCGCTCGTGACGTCTGCGAAGTACCCTAGCGTCGGCCAAGTCAACGCTTGTGAGCCACGACCTCAGCCGGGTCGAGGTCGAGGCGGCGCAGGAGTTGGGCGTTGAGCGCGACGACGACCGTGGAGGCCGACATCAGCAGCGCGCCCACTTCCATCGGCAGGGTGATGCCCCAGTGCGACAGGACACCGGCGGCCAGGGGAACGGCGATGATGTTGTATCCGGCCGCCCAGACCAGGTTCTGGATCATCTTGCGGTAGGTGGCGTGGGAGAGTTCGATGATCGAGAGCACCGCGCGGGGGTCGTCCCCGGCGAGGACGACCCCCGCGGAGGCGATGGCGACATCGGTGCCCGCGCCGATCGCGATGCCGACGTCGGCGCGCGCGAGCGCCGGCGCGTCGTTGACACCGTCGCCGACCATGGCGACGGTGCGCCCGGCGTCCTGGAGCGCCTGCACCTTCGCGCCTTTGTCCTGGGGCAGGACGCCGGCGAAGACCTCGTCGATACCGAGCTGAGCGGCCACTGTCCTGGCCACGGGTTCGGCGTCGCCGGTGATCATGGCGACGTGGATGCCGCGGGCGTGCAGCGCCTCGATGGCCTGGGCGGATTCGGGGCGGATCTCATCGGCGAGCGCGAGCGCGCCGACGAGCTTGCCGTCCCGCAGCACGTGCAGCACTGTCGAGCCCTGCGCGGACCATTCCGCGGCGGTAGCGGCCGGGTCGAGCCCGTGCTGGGAGAGCAGGGCAGGCCCGCCGACACTGACGGTCGCGCCGTCGACGGTGGCGGTGACGCCGACGCCGTTGTGGGCGGTGAACTCGGTGGCGGCGGGGATGGCGATCCCCCGCTCGGTGGCGGTGTGGACGATGGCGCGCCCGAGCGGATGTTCACTGTCGGCTTCGGCGGCCGCGGCCAGGGCGAGCACCTGATCGTCGCCGAGGTCGGGCGTAGTGGCGGTGGTCGCGACGACGGCGGGTTCGCCGCGGGTCAGGGTGCCGGTCTTGTCGAACAGGATCGCGTCGACGGTGCGCATGGTCTCGAGCGCACGACGATCGGTGATGAGCACGCCCGCCTTGGCGGCGCGTTCGGTGGCGATCGAGACCACCAGCGGAATGGCCAAGCCGAGCGCGTGCGGACAGGCGATGACGAGCACGGTGATGGTACGGGTCACCGCGGTCTCGGGCTGGCCGAGCAGCAGCCAGGCGATCGCGGTGACGACAGCGGCGCCGGAGGCGAACCAGAACAGCCAGCCCGCGGCCCGATCGGCCAGTACCTGGGCTCGCGAGGTGGAGTTCTGCGCCTCGGCCACCAGACGCTGGATGCCCGCGAGCGCGGTGTCGGAGCCGACCGCGGTGATGCGTACCCGCAGCGCGCTGTCGGTGGTGACGGTGCCCGCGACGACCCGGTCACCGGGTTCGCGCCGCACGGCACGCGATTCGCCGGTGATCATGGATTCGTCGACATCGGCGCTGCCGGTCTCGACGGTGCCGTCGGCGGGCACCCGGCCGCCGGGGCGGACCACGACGAGGTCTCCGGTGCGCAGGTCGTCGACGGGAACGGTGGACGTCGTGCCGTCGTCGCCGAGGCGTTCGGCCTCGTCGGGCAGTAGCGCGGCCAGCGACTCGAGCGCACTCGACGCCTGACCGAGCGAGCGCATCTCGATCCAGTGCCCCAGCAGCATGATCACGATGAGCAGCGCCAGTTCCCACCAGTAGTCGAGCTCGTGGGCCAGCAGTCCGAGGGTCGATCCCCATGACGCGGCGAAGGCGACCGTGATGGCGAGCGAGATCAGCAGCATCATCCCGGGTTTGCGAGCCCGGATCTCACCGACGGCGCCGGTGAGGAACGGCCGGCCACCCCAGAAGAACATCACCGTGCCCAGCACGGGCGAGACCCAGCGCAACGCGGAGGGAACCGTGTAGCCGACGAGGTCGGCGAACATCATGTCCGCCGCGACCACGGGCACCGCCAGCGCCAGCATCAACCAGAACAGCCGCCGGAACATCGCGACGTGGTCGCCGTGCCCGGCATGGCCGGCGTGCCCGGCATGGTCGCCGTGCGCGGCGTGATCGTCGTGCCCGGCGTGGTCAGCGTGGTCGCCGTGGTCGGCGTGTCCACCGTGACCTGCGTGGGCGACGGCCGCAGTGTCGTGTCCGGCGTCCTCGTGCACGACGACTCCGGCTTCACCATGGCTGCCGTCGCCGGTGGGCGGATGGCCGCCGTGGTGGGTTTCGCCGGTCGACTGGTCGGGCGCGGGGTCGCTGCCGGGATGATCGCTGGGCATACGCTGATGTCCTCCGTGGTCGGTGGAACGGGAGCGAACGAGTCTCAGCCCTTGCCGCGTTGCGGCCGGAGACGGCGGAGCAGGGCGCGCAGCGCGTCGGATTCGTCGTCGCTGATCTGCTCGACGAAATGCGCGAGCACCAGGTCGGATCGCGCTCCTTCGAGGGCGGCGCGCATGAGCTGGGCGCTGTATTCCTCGCGGCTGAGGGTGGGCCAGTAGCGGTAGGCCTTTCCGTGGCGTTCCCGGGCCAGCCAGCCCTTGCGGTGCAGGTTGTCCATGGTGGACATGACGGTGGTGTAAGCGATCTCCCGCTCACGCAGCAGGCCCTCGTAGATCTCGCGAACGGTGACATCGTCCTCGGCCGACCACATGCGGTCCATCACTACGGCTTCCAGATCGCCGAAACGGTGCCCCACGGCCATCCTCCTGACAGGAACCTTAAATCTACGTAGCAATATCGTAGGATGTTCGGCGGCATTCTGCCACTCCGAGCGGGAAAGACACCGGGACAGTGCCGGCCGCCACAGGAGCCGGTCGGCACTGTCCGCGGCTGGCCGCGCTACGCGCTACCGGTGCGGAGCAGCGAGAACGGGGTTCGGTTGTGGTGGTGCCCGTTGCGGCTGCCATGGTCGTTGCCATGGTGACCGCCGGGCCTGGCCGTGATCTCCGTTCCCGCCGAGGCCGGAGTCGGATCGGCGATGGCCGGGGCGGCCAGCGTCGCGGCGGCCGCGACGGCAGCCAACGTGAAGCCCAGCCGGATGGCCGGACGACGCGAGCGGGGCGAAGAGGACAGAGCAGTCATGATCAGCTTTCCTGGTAATTCGACGTCCTACGTAAGTAGGCAGTAATTCGGCTCGTGACTACATCCGGCAGCACGCCATCGCGGCACACATCAAGTCGCACAGCATCTTCCACAGGTCCATCGGTCTTCACCTCCTGACGAATCGTCTCGTTTTCGGCCGATCTCGCCGGCGAGGGCCGCCGCTACTGCCGGTAGGAGAGCACCGACATCATTCCGGCCTCGCCGTGATAGACGTTGTGGCAGTGCAGCATCCACTGCCCGGGGTTGTCGGTGTCGAAGTCGACTTCGACCGTCCGCATGGGCGCCACGATCGAGGTGTCCTTCCGCGGACCCGCCCCGGCGCCGGCGACGACCTGGAAGGTGTGGCCGTGCAGGTGCATCGGGTGCCACATCATGGACCTGTTGACGAAGCGCAGCCGAACCCGTTGTCCGGCCGACACATCGAGCGCGGCGTGGTCGGGGAAGGCCTTGCCGTTGATGGTCCAGAGGTATTCGGTCGCGTCGGACCCGAGGGTGACATCGAGGGTTACGTTGGGCCGGCGATCGGGCAGCCGGACACTGTCGAGGGCGGTCAGCGTCTGCGCCGACAACGGAATCGCGGCCAGCTCGGTGGGCCGCGCGTCCGGTGGCGGCGGCGTCCCCGCGCCGGTACGCACCAGCGCGAATCCCTGACCACTCTTTCCCTCGGCGGAGGCGACCAGCGGGAAGACGCCGTCACCGAGCTCGACGACGGCGTCGTAGCGTTCACCCATGCCGATCAGCACGGTCGAGGTGGTGGTGGGCACCACCGGGAAGCCGTCGGTGTGGGTGACGCGCAGCCGGTGACCTCCGAGCGCGACCCGGAACGCGGTGTCGGCGGCGGCATTGATGATCCGCAGGCGCATGCGCTGCCCCGGCCGCGCCGTCAGCACAGCGGGGTCGGTGCCGATCCTGCCGTTGATCAGGTAGTAGGGGTACCGCACGTCGCCCGTGTCGGCGCCGAGCGGCGCCGCGGGATCGACCGGCATGCTCGTGGTCGCCGAACCGCCCATGGACATGCCGCCGTGGTCCATGCCCCCGCCGGCGGGCGGGCCCATGTCCATACCCGCCATGCCCTGCGCGCGGAGGGCGGCGAGTTCCCGATCGGGGTCGCGCCCGTCGACGCCGTCGAGCCAGTCGTCCAGGACGATCACCGCCTCCAGGTCGTAGTCCTTGCCGTCGTCGGGATCCTCGACGATCAAGGGCGCGTACAGACCGCGGTCGAGCTGCACGCCGACATGCGGATGGAAGAAGTGCGTGCCGGCGTCGGGGACGGTGAACTCATAGCCGAACGTGGCGCCCGGATCGATCGGGGGCTGAGTGAGGCCGGGAACGCCGTCCATGTCGTTGCGCAGGGCGATGCCGTGCCAGTGCACCGTGGTCGGCGCGGGCAGCGCGTTGGTGAGATCGGCACGCAGCACTTCACCACGGCGCAGCCGGATCTCCCGGCCGGGTAGTTCGCCGCCGTAGGTCCAGGTGTCGACACGCACACCACCGAGATCGACGGTGGCCGGCCGTGCGTGCAGTGCGACTCGGCGAATCGGGGCGTCCGCCGCGCGGCGGGCGGCTTCGGCGGACCGGACCGACTCGTCGCCCGGACCGACCGGACCGGCTTTCGGCGTGCCGGGCCCGCCGCAGGCGGCGAGCAGAGCCGCGGCACCCGCCCCGGCTCCCAGCGCCAGGAAAGAGCGCCGCGAGCGGGGCATCGCCGGAACGTGCGTTGGTGACGGCAAGGTTCTCCTTCATCGATGTCGGCGTTCCGATCGCCGCGGGGCCGCGGCGGATTCACTGCTGTTGATCAGCGCGGCCCGGTGCACTCTCGCGGGGCACACAGATCGCCCCCGTCGGAGGATCCGTTGCGGCTGGGGTCGGAGCGGTCGTGACCGTGGCCACGCGCCCGGCCGTCGTCGTGGTGTCCGTTGTCCACACGACTGTTCCCGTGCCAGTAGCTGCCGCGCCCGTTGTCGGCTGCCGCACTGTGCCCCGGCCTGCCGTCGGCACCGGCCGACGCCGGTGCCGCGATGGCCGGTGCCGCGGCGAGCAGAGTCGCCGCCACCCCGATCGTGGTCGCCGCTACCAGTCGAGCGGGTAGGGCGGTGGGTCTTTTCGTCCCGATGATGGCCACCATGGCCTCCTTTTCTCGATTCCGGTGTGGTTCGCCGCGCGTTCACCGCCGATCACGGCCCCGTCACCGGGTGGTGTCGTGGAGGTGACGCCCGCGGCCCGGCGGGGCCGACACGCCGTAGCGTGCGCCTGGTCACACAATCTAAACTACTTACGTACCGAGATAGTAGATTGATCGGAGGAGATGTCAACCGGCGTCTGCGACGTGACGTGATTCGACAGCGAGAATTGTTGTCGCCACAGTTATTTGGCAGAGGGAGAGAGAAGGTGAACGACGTACGGACGCGACCGGGGGCACCGCTGTCACCGTGCGCGGTCAGTAGGTCGCGAACCCGCCGCCTCCCTCACCGACCGTCGTTGAACGGGCGGAATCGGCTGATACGGCTCCGCTGTCATCGCCGCATTGTGGTTTCCCTCCGGCGAGCGCGATACGGTAGCTGGCTCGCAACACTGCTACTGGCAGCACTGGTGCTGATGCCCGCCGTCGACTGCCTGCTCTTCGACACCGACGACCACCCGGCAGGCCACCACGCGGTGACCACCTTCGCGCTGCCGGACGCCGATACCGGACACGACCACACGCGAGAACAGGCCGACGCGGAACACTGCGTGGCACCGGTGGTGCACTGCCCGAGCAAGGCCCTGCCCCCGGCGACGGTATCGATGACGCTGGTGGCATTGATACTGGCCGCCTTCACCGCGCTCTGGACCGCACCCGCCTCGGCCGCCGCGTCCACCCACGGCGGTGTCCGCGGGCCGCCGAATCCGCTGTCGGCCGATGGCCGCACCGTTCTGACTCTCTTCTGCATCTCCCGACGCTGATCGGTCAGCGTCAGGCCGGCCTCTCGCGCCGGCCGGGGACCGCTGCCCACCGTCGTGGCGCACCGCTGAGCGGGCGCCGTCGCAGAGAAGAGACAGCAATCGTGAACAAGACCGTGTACCACACCGAGCTCGGACTCCCCCGTCGCATGTTCGGCGCGCCCGATGCCGCCGACGCCCCACGTATGCTGGTCGGCAACACCCCGGTGTTGTGGATCGGCGAGCCGCTGACCGCCCCTGGACGCGGGTTCTGGGCCAAGCTCGAAGGTTTCAACCCCGGTGGCATGAAGGACCGGCCCGCCCTGCACATGGTGCGCTGTGCCCGCGAGCGCGGCGAGCTGCGCCCCGGTGGGCGCATCGTCGAATCGACCAGCGGCACACTCGGAATGGGATTGGCGCTGGCCGGCATGGTGTACGGGCACCCGGTGACCGTCGTGACCGATCCCGGCCTCGAGCCGATCGTGGCGCAGATGCTGGCCGCCTACGGCGCGACAGTCGACCTGGTCGAGCGACCGCACCCAGTAGGAGGCTGGCAGCAAGCGCGCCGCGATCGCGTCGCCCAGCTCCTGGCCGCCGAGTCCGATGCCTGGTGCCCCGACCAGTACAGCAATCCCGACAACGTCGACGGCTACGAGTCCCTGGCGCTGGAACTGATCGAACAGCTGGGCACCGTCGACGTGCTGGTCTGCGCGGTGGGCACCGGCGGCCACTCGGCCGGGGTTGCCCGGGTGCTGCGCCGCTACAACCCCGAACTGCGGCTCGTCGGCGTCGACACGATCGCCTCGACGATCTTCGGCCAGCCCGCAGGCCCGCGCCTCATGCGCGGGCTGGGATCGAGCATCTACCCCGCCAACGTCGACTACGACGCCTTCGACGAAGTCCACTGGGTCGCCCCCGCCGAATCGGTCTGGGCCTGCCGCACACTCGCCGCGACCCACCACGCGACCGGCGGATGGAGCGTCGGCGCTGTCGCACTGGTGGCAGGCTGGGCCGCGCGCGTCGCCGCCCCGTCGACCCGCATCGCCGCGGTGTTCCCCGACGGACCCCACCGCTACTTCGACACCGTCTACAACGACACCTATTGCGCCGAGAACGGGCTGCTCACCGGCGCGCCTGCATCCGAACCCGACGCCCTCGCCCACCTCGGCGAGCGCGTCGTCGAGCGCTGGTCCCGGTGCACCACGGTGGTCTCTCCCGCGGCGATGCGCGCTGCCGAGGTCGCCTCGTGACCGTGATCGCCAAGTTCCGCGGCTTCGACCTGCCCGCTCGGCTGCTGATGATCAATCAGTTCGGCATCAACCTGGGCTTCTACATGTTGATGCCGTATCTGGCCGGGTATCTGGCGGGTCCGCTGGGCTTGGCGGCGTGGGCGGTCGGCCTCGTGCTCGGGGTGCGCAACTTCTCCCAGCAGGGCATGTTCCTCATCGGTGGCACGCTGGCCGACCGGCTCGGTTACAAGCCCCTTATCGTGGCCGGATGTCTGCTGCGCACGGGCGGATTCGCACTGCTCGTCTTCGCGGATTCGCTGCCTGCGGTGCTGATCGCCTCGGCCGCAACCGGCTTCGCCGGCGCCCTGTTCAATCCGGCGGTGCGTGCCTATCTCGCCGCCGACACCGGGGAGCGCCGGGTCGAGGCCTTCGCGATGTTCAACATGTTCTATCAAGCGGGCATCCTCGCCGGGCCGCTGGTGGGGCTGGCGCTGATGGCGGTGGACTTCCGGGTCACCGCCGGCGCCGCGGCCGCGGTGTTCGCCGCGCTGACCATCGCGCAGCTGTTCGCCCTGCCCGCCCGTCGAGCCGAGACCACGGCCACGCCGACCTCAGTGCTCGAGGATTGGCGCACCGTGGTGTCCAACAGACGCTTCCTCGCGTTCTCCGTGGCCATGATCGGCTCCTATGTCCTGTCGTTCCAGGTGTATCTGGCCTTGCCGTTGCAGGCGGAGTTCATCGCGGGCGAGAACTCGCAGTTGCTGGTCTCGGCACTGTTCGTCGTCTCGGGCATCGTCGCGGTGGCCGGTCAGCTGCGGATCACCGCGTGGCTGCGCGCACGGTGGGGTCCCGGCAAGAGCCTGGTCGCCGGAATGGCCGTTCTCACCGTGGCTTTCGTGCCGTTGATCATCGTGTCGGGGCCCGGCATGTTCGGCACCGTCGCGGCGATCACTGCGCTGTTGCTCACCACCACGCTGCTGGCGATCGGCACGGCGGCGGTGTTCCCGTTCGAGATGGACACCGTGGTGTCGCTGTCGGGAAACAAGCTGGTGGCCACGCACTACGGCTTCTACAACACCGTCGTCGGGATCGGGATCCTGGTCGGCAATCTCGCCACCGGCACCCTGGTAGGCGCCGCCCGCACCGCCGGGTTGAACTGGACGGTCTGGGCCGGTCTCACGGCGATCGGCACGCTGGCCGTCTTCGCCCTGCTGCGCCTGGAACGCACCGGCACCGACACCGCGATCGACCCGCCCACCGGCAGACACCGGCTGCCCAGCGGCCGTCACCGCCCGGGCGAACCGGTCTTCGCCGGTTCGGGCGCGCCGACCACACCACTGCTGCGCCTGCGCGCCGCCGCTGCCCCGCCGACCGTGTCCGTGTCGACCCGGCCCGGCCCGGACGCGCGCGGATATCGGCGTCCACCACGGCGCCATCAACCGCCCGGCGAGAACCGGGCGGGTCGACTCCCCAACGGGGAGCCTCGTCCCTGGCCGAGCACCGGCGACGACCGCCGTGGACATCGCCGCGTCCTGCCGCCCGCTCCGGGTGGGGCGGAGAGGCGCCGCTATCCGGCGGGCCCGCCGGACCAACGGCGGTGAGCGCGAACGCGTTCCGCGCGCGGGCAGCCGGGCAAGCCGACTCGCGCCGAGGTCCCCCAGTCGGGTCTCGGCTCCGTCTCCCGCTCTCTTTCAAGGACACATGACATGAAGACAGTTCTGCGGCGGCTCGCCGTCACCGCCGGGGCCGCCGCGTTCGCGACCGCGTTCGCCGGCGGCGTCGCCTCCGCTCACCTGGCCGTCGAGGCTCCGGGCGCCAAACAAGGCTCCTCATCGGTGCTCTCGTTCCGCATCTCCAACGAGTCCGAGACCGCCTCCACCACCGCCCTCACCGTCGAACTGCCCGGGTTGAAGACCGCGCGCACCGAACCGCTCCCCGGCTGGACCGCCGCCGTCACCCGCGACCCGGCCAAGATGGCCACGTCGGTCACCTGGACCGCCGCACCGGAATCCGGGGTCGGCCCAGGCCAGTTCCAGCGGTTCGTGCTCTACGCGGGACCGCTCCCGACGCGGGAGACGGTGGCGTTCAAGGCCGTTCAGACCTACAGCGACGGCAAGGTCGTCACCTGGGATCAAGCCGCCGCCGCGGGCGCGCCGGAACCGGAGTACCCGCTCCCGGTGCTGGCACTGTCCGCCGCACCGGCAGGCGGCGATCACTCGCACAGCACCGATGCCGCCGCTGAACACGAGGAATCCGAAGCCGGTTCCGACTCCGCGGCGCGTCTGCTCGCCGCGGGCGGCCTCGCATTGGGCACACTCGCGGCGGCAGCCGGACTGACCGCACTGGTGCGAACCCGCCGCACCGCCGGGTAAGCCGACGCGGCCGGCGCGTCCACTCGGCGCACCGGCCGGTCGGTCAGGGTTGGCTACCGGATGGTTCTGGGAGCAGACCGCGCAGCACCAGGTCCAGAATCTGCTGCCGCGCGGTTTCCGGATCCCACTCGTGACCGGCGCGTAGGTGGATATAGCCCCAGCCGACGGTGTTGAACAGCACCGTGGCCGTTACCTCCGGCGCGTCGACCGGTCGCAGGCTGCCGTCCATGGCGCCGTCGCGCAGCAGCCGTTCGAACGGCTCGGCGAACACATCGACGGACAGGGCGCGCGGTCCCGGACGATGGAAGACCTCCCCGTGGGCCAAGAACATCCCGGACAGGGTCGGCAGATGGCTGTCGGCGGTGACACAGACCGCTTCCAAGGCCGCGCGAAGTCGCTCGGCGGCGGTACCGGATCCGGTGAGAGCGGGCCAGATCTGCGTCCGAAAAGTCTCGGCCGCCCGTCCGGTGAGTGCGGCGATGAGGTCCTCACGCGTCACTCCGCGCCGATAGATCGTCGCCCGTGACATGCCCGCCTCCGCCGCCACTCGCTCGAGGGTGATCTCCGAGAGCCCCCACCGGGCGACCGCGGCCTCGGTAGCGGCGATCAAATCGTTGTCTACCAACTCTTGACGCTGTGACATGCCGAAATCATAGTTGATACATGACCGTCTCACGCGTGAGCACCAATCGTCTCGCCCTTCCCGCATGGAGCAGCGCTGTCGCCGCCGTCGCGGGGTTCGTGTCGCTGCTCGCGACCTATTGGGATGACGCGTGGCACACCGATCTAGGCCGGGACGACGCCACGATCGCGCCCCATCTCCTGCTCTACGGCTCGGTAGCCGTCGCGGGCGTCGTCGTAGCGTGGTGGGGTGTCCGGGCCTTGCTGATCACCCGCTCGCTGCCCACCGTGCTGCGGTATGGACCGGTGATGGTCGCGGCGATAGCGGGCGCCGCCACATTGGCAGCCGCACCCCTCGACGCGGCCTGGCACACCGCATTCGGGCGCGACGCCGTGCTGTGGAGTCCGCCCCACATGCTGGTGGTGCTGGCCTCGTCGGCCATGGTGCTCGGGATCGCCGCCGGCGCCCGAGGATCACGGTCCGGCCTGCCCGAAGCGGCGCTGGCCGGATTGTTCCTGGGCGGGCTGATGATGAGCGTGCTCGAGTACGAGACCGATGTCCCGCAGTTCAGCGAGGTTCTCTATCTCCCCGTCGCGCTGGTAGCAGGGCTGTCGGCGGCGGTGGTCGCCCGTCGGCTGGTCCCCGGGCGCGCTCCGGTGACCACGATGGTCGCCGTCTACGTGGTGGTGCGCATCGCGACGATCGCGGTATTGGCCGCGATGGGCAGGACCACCCCGGAGGTGCCGGTGGCCGTGCTAGGACTCGGCCTCCTCGACCTGCCGTGGCGCACGACGCTGCAGCGGTACAGCGCCGCGGCCGCCGCGATGTCGGCATTGGCGTTGACAACGGCGGCGACCGGGTTGTCGGAGCGGCCGGTCTCGGCGGTCGCGGTCGTGGCAGTGCCCGTCATGGCCGTGTTCCTGGCCTCCGTGTTGCTCGACCGACCGCGCTCTACGCCGATGGCCGCCACGATCTCGGTCGTCCTCGCGGGTGCGATCTCGCTCGCCGCGCCGATGCCCGGCGCGTCGGCGCACGATCCCGGCCAGGGCGAATCAGCCGGTGCGGTCACGGTCGGCGGCCGGTCCGACGGCAACGGCCGACTCGAATTGAGTGTCGAAGTGCCCGACACGTGCGCAGACCTCACTCCGGTGCGGATCACAGCCAGAAGGGCAGGCACCACGGTTTTCGGGCCGTTGGGTGCCATGGAGAAGTGCCGGTTCACCGGCACGGTGACCGTTCCCGACGATGGCCGGTGGTTCGTCTACGCCGAATTCCTGACCGGCGGCGGCCCCTTGGAGGTGTGGCTACCGTTGATCGCCGACCAGTCGGACACGGTGGGCGAGGCGCGGCACCTGTATCGACCGGCCGAGGCGACAGCTGCGACGCGCGGCGCCCAGGTAGGAGCGGCGATCGGCATCTACGCGGTGGGAGCCGGCTTACTCGGGGCCGCGGCGTTCGTGTTCGCCCGTCGGTCGCGCGTTCGGAGATTCTGATCGGGTCAGCCGAGGATGCACAGGCCGAGGCCGCCCATCGCGGCAAATGTCGCCGCCAGTGGACCGAGCACCACCGCGACCATCGCCATCGACGAGACCAGTCCACCCGTCGCCGCCGACGGTGACAGCCTGCGCACCCTGTCGACAAGACCCACTTCGATGGACCCGAGGTGCCCTGCCCCCTGCGAATCGGCCAGCGTGAGCAGCGCCTCCCGAACCACCAAAGGCCCGTGCACCCGGGCCGCGGCATCGTCGGCGACCATTTCGACCAGCCGCGCGACCTGAGCGGCCCCGGTCACGAACAGGTCGAGCCGGGGAAACACCCGGGCCAGCGCGCGAGTGACCGCGAGCAGGAAGTGATGATGCCCGGACAGGTGCGCACGCTCGTGTGCCATGACCGCAGCCAGTTGAACGTCGTCGAGGACGGTCACGATTCCCTGGGTCAGCACGATGGCGTGCGGATTCCCCGCGACCGAATACGCGGCAGGCTCAGGGTGATCCAGTACGACGGCATCGTGCCGATGATGACGCCGGCCCACCATGCGCGCCTGCTGCGCGTGCCGATGCGTCACCGATCGCGCCCGCAGCAGCATCCGGGTCAAACGCCACAGCACCACCGCCGCCGCGGTCAGCGCCAGCACCACCAGCGCCGCCAAGCCGAGTCGCACGACCGAGCCGTAAGCGCCCGCCGCCGCGTCGTGCAGCTGGGTGAAACAGCGACCGAGGTCCAGATGCTGCTCCGCGAGCAGGTCCCGCACCACATCGATGACGACGAACACGACCGCCGCCGCCCACGACACGAGGACCGATCCGATCGCGCTCACCCAGGCGACCAGACTCAGACGCGGACGGCGCCCGGCCCGGGTAGAGCGCACCAGCAGTGCCGGCGACAGCACCGCGACGATCATGCTGTAGGCCAGCAGACACACCGCGACACTCATGACGCCCGCGCCATGGCCGCGATCTCCGTAGTCGAGCGGATCCACACAGACGGCACCAAAGGCTCCTTTGCCGGGCCGAAGTCAAGACGCTGACCAGCGGCGTTTTACGTACTTGCAACATACTATCGACTCGCCGAAAGTGGTCGGAAGATCGGGATGGACGCCGCCGAACAGGAACTGGCCAGCGAAATACGGGGTTGCATGAACCACCTCTACTATCTACTATCTACTGACGTAGATAGTATTCGTGTCGTTCGACCAACTCGACACGAAGCCGCCCCGACTGAGCCACGGGACGGTGACCGGCGCGGCGGCTGACGTGATACCCCCTCATCCATCACGTCAGCCTTCTCACGGTCACAGGAGCGGGGATGGCCCACCGAACACCAGCCCCGCGGACTGCTGTCTACGAATCGGGCGCCCCGACAGGATGTCTCATCAGCACCTCGTCGGTCCGCGCCCCGATCCCAGAAGGTGGGGGTGATCCGGTGATATCGCCCCCACCTTCTGCTATCCCACGCTTCGGTGGGCGAGCCGCATCGCCGGCTACGCCCTCACCTCTTCGGCCCAGGTGCCAATTCCACCTCCGACCGCGGATACAGGAGCGCGCCGTCACCGTGAGGTGACGGCGCGCAGCTGCCGATGTCCCGGAGACCGGGACCTCACAACTCAGGCCAGGTCGACCAGGACGACCTTGGCGGCGCCGACGGCCTCGGCGATCGCGGTCTGCACCTCGGCGGGCACCTCGCGGTTGACGCGCAGCACCACGGTGGCGCCCTCGGCGTCCACGTCCTGGCTCAGCTGCGCGGCCAGGATGTCGATCTCGGCCTCGCCCAGCTTGGTGCCGATCTTGCCCAGCGCGCCCGGCTTGTCGCTGTAGTTCAGCACGGCCAGGTTCAGGCCCTCGGCGCGCATGTCGTAGTTGCGGCCGTTGATGTTGACGATCTTCTCGACCAGGTTCGGCTCGGTCAGCGTGCCCGCCACGTTCAGGGTCGAGCCGTCGCCGAACACGGCGCGCAGATCGACGACACTGCGGTGGTTCGGGCTCTCGGTGGCGGTGGTGACCTCGGCGGTGATGCCACGCTCCTTGGCCAGCGCCGGAGCGTTGACGAAGGTGACCTGGTCCTCGACCAGCGCCGAGAACACACCACGCAGCGCCGACAGCTCCAGCACGGCCACGTCCTGCGAGGCCAGCTCACCACGGACCTGCACCTCGACGCTGACGGGCAGCTCGTTGGCGATGGCCCCCAGCAGCGCGCCCTGCTTGCGGACCACGTCCAGCCACGGCGCGACCACGTCGTTGACGGCACCACCGGTGACGTTCACCGCGCCCGGCACGAACTCACCGGCCAGCGCCAGCAGCACCGACTTGGCGACATCGGTGCCCGCGCGGTCCTGGGCCTCGGCGGTGGAAGCGCCCAGGTGCGGGGTCACGACGACCTCGGGCAGCTCGAACAGCGGGCTGTCGGTGCACGGCTCGGTCTCGAACACGTCCAGACCGGCGGCACGCACATGACCGGACTTGATCGCATCAGCCAGCGCCTGCTCGTCGATCAGGCCACCGCGCGCGGCGTTGACAATGATGACGCCCGGCTTGGTCTTGGCCAGGGTCTCGGCGTTGAGCATGCCCTTGGTCTCAGGGGTCTTGGGCAGGTGGATGGAGATGAAGTCGGCGCGCTCGAGCACCTCTTCCAGGCTCAGCAGCTCGATGCCCAGCTGGGCGGCGCGCGCGGGCGAAGTGTAGGGGTCGTAGGCGACGATCTTGGTCTCGAACGCGGCCAGACGCTGCGCGAACAGCTGACCGATGCGGCCCAGACCGATCACGCCGACGGTCTTGCCGAGGATCTCGACACCGTTGAACTTGCTGCGCTTCCAGGTCTTCTCGCGCAGGGTCGCGTCGGCGGCCGGGATCTGGCGCGCGGCGGCGAGCAGCAGGGTGACCGCGTGCTCGGCGGCGGTGTGGATGTTGGAGGTCGGCGCGTTGACGACCATCACGCCACGCTCGGTGGCGGCGGGCACGTCGACATTGTCGAGGCCGACGCCGGCACGGGCGACGATCTGGAGCTTCTTGCCCGCCTCGAGCACCTCGGCGTCGACGGTGGTCGCGGAACGCACGAGCAGCGCGTCGGCCTCGGGCACCGCGGCGAGCAGGGCCGGGCGGTCGGGGCCGTCGACCCAGCGAACCTCGACACCGTCACCGAGCGCGTCGACGGTCGACTGGGCGAGCTTGTCGGCGATCAGAACTACAGGGCTCACTGCGGATACTCCTCTTGGCTTGGTTCGGTGGCGGATTCGCACCGAATATATCTACGTAGTTAGACAGTAGATACCGGCCGGCGGGTGCGGCAACCGAACCACGATGTGGCGCGCGCCATGCGCACGCGTCCACTTCCCGCCCTCGACCACCCTCCGATACCGGCCGCCGGCGGTGCAGCTTCCAGCTCGGCCGGCCGAACACGGAGCCGGGATGCTGACTGCGCAGCTCGCCCCGTAGATCGCATTCGTGCCGGCCAGTCCGGGACACCACACCTATCGTGCAGCGAAGATCACCTCGAGCAGTACGCCTAAGACTGGGATCCGGTCAGGCGACCGGCCCGGTATCCACCGGCAATCCCGCCAGCGCCCATTCCAGCATCCCCTCGTCAAGTCGCTTCATATCTCGGCCCGCGGCGTGGGCGATGCGGACCGCATCGGGCGCCATCACACAGAAGGCACCACGGCAGTAGGCGACGATGTCGTGGTCGGCGGGAAGTTCGGCGAGCCGGTCGGCGAGCTCGGCGACCGGGATGTTGATCGCGCCCGGGATGTGCCCGGCCTCGTATTCCTCGTGCGGCCGGACATCGATCAGGGTGATCTCGCCGGTTTCGCGCCTACCGATGAGCTCCGCACGGGTGACGGCATCGTCGGGCGACCCGAGCACCTCGGCGGCCGAGCGGGCCACATCGGCCAGGTGCGCCTCGGCCACGGTTTGCACGAGAGCGAACAGCCGCGCGACGTCGGCACCCGCGAGCCGGTAGTGCTGGCGGGTGCCGTCGCGCCGGGAGTGGACCAGGCCGCCCGCCTTGAGTGACTGCAGGTTCGCCGAAGCGGTGGTCAGGTTCATGCCGGTCGCCGTGGCGATCGACTCGACCGTCCGTTCACCCTGGGCGAGCAGGTCGAGGATCTGCAGGCGACGACCATTGCCCAGCGCCTTGCCGACGCGGGCGATCTCGTCGAAGAGGGCGGCCTTGCGGGACAGCTCACTCACGCTTGCTTCTCCAATACTCTTTGGAATATCGTATTCCACAGCTCCTTGGAACAACAGGGAACAGCGCGATTGTATTCACCGCCCGCTCTACCCAGAGGAAGCGAGAAGCCATGAGCAAGACCGTCGTCGTTCTCGGCGCGGGTGTGGGTGGGCTCACCACCGCCGCCGAACTTCGCGATGTCCTTCCCGTCCAGGACCGGGTCGTGCTGGTCGACCGTTCCTTCACCGGCCGCCTCGGCCTGTCCTTACTGTGGGTGCTGCGCGGTTGGCGCACCCCCGAGCAGATCACCGTGCGTCCCACCGCGGCGACACTGCCCGGCGTCGACATGATCACCGGCGACGTCGCGCGCATCGACCTCGCGGCGCGAGCGGTGGACTGCGGCGCGGCCGGGATGATTCACTACGACGCGCTCGTAGTCGCACTGGGCGCCGAGCTCGCGCCCTCTCTACTCCCCGGCCTGACAGAGGCGATCGATACGGGCGTGGCGGGCCAGTTCTACACCGTCGACGGTGCCGCCGACCTCCACAAACGCGTCGAGGCGATGGACTCTGGTCGGATCATGGTACTGGTGGCGGCGGTGCCGTTCACCTGCCCCGCCGCGCCGTTCGAAGCCGCGTTCCTGCTCGCGGACCAACTCGACGAGAGCGGGAACCGCGCCGCGGTGCGCGTCGACGCGTTCACGCCGGACCCACTGCCGATGCCGGTGGCGGGACCCGCGATCGGCAACGCGCTGGTGGCCATGATGGAAGTTCACGGCATCGGCTTCCACGGCGGCAAGTCCGCCGTCGGCATCGACCCGGAGGCAAGGACGGTCGAATTCGCCGACGGCACCACCGAATCCTTCGATCTGCTCGCCGTCGTGCCGCCGCACGTACCCGGCGCGGCGGTGACCTCGACCGGTTTGGGTCCGCGGGGCTGGATTCCCGTCGATCCCGCCACGCTGGCCACCACCGCCGCGGGAGTGTTCGCGATCGGCGACAGCACCGCATTGCCGCTGCCCAGCGGCAAACCCCTGCCGAAGGCGGCGATCTTCGCCCGAGCCGAGGCCGAAGTCGCCGCCCACCAGGTAGCCCGCTATCTGGGCTACGACGCCCCCGACACCCGGTTCACCGGCGAGGGCGCATGCCATGTGGAGCTCGGAAGCGGGTTCGCGGCCAAGGCGGACGGCAATTTTCTGGCCCCGCCTACACCACAGGTGAGCCTGCGCGGACCGTCCGTCGCCTATCACGAGGAGAAGGTGCAGCAAGAGCGAGCCTGGCTCGCCCGCTGGAATATCCAGGACTGATCGAACGACTCGCCAACGCTCCGACGTCCAGGAAAGCACCCCGTGTCCCCCAGCACGACCGGCACCACGGCAGATTCCCACCCGCCCGAGACCGCGCAGGCGCAGCGAAAGACCCTGATCGTCCTGGTGTGCGCGCAGATCCTCAGCGGCGCGGGTTTGACCGCCGGCATCACCGTCGGGGCACTACTTGCCCAGGACATGCTCGGCTCCACCAGCCTCGCCGGTCTACCCAGCGCACTGTTCACCGCGGGATCCGCACTCGCCGCGGTCGCCGTCGGGCGCTTCTCCCAGTCCCGGGGTCGCCGTCCCGGGCTGGCCGCCGGGTATCTCACCGGCGCGATCGGCAGTCTCGGTGTCATCGCCGCCGCCGTCCTGGACAACCCCGTTCTGCTGTTCCTGACCTTGTTCGTCTATGGCGCGGGGACCGCGACCAACCTCCAAGCCCGGTATGCCGGAGCCGATCTGGCCACCGCGTCGCATCGCGGCCGTGCGGTGTCCACCGTGCTGGTGGCCACCACCCTCGGCGGTGTCGTCGGCCCCAATCTCGCCGCGCCGACGGGTGCGCTGGCCCGCGCCCTGGGTATCCCGTATCTGGCCGGGCCTTTCCTGCTCGCCGCACTCGCCTACGGCGCCTCCGCGCTCGTGCTGACGATCTGGCTACGACCGGACCCATTGCTGCTGGCACGCGAGCTGTGCGGGGCCGAGATGATCACTGTCCCGGGCCCGGCCGATCCTCCCGTCGCCCACCCAGGAAAGGGAGTAGCGGTGGGCGGTTTCGTGATGGCGGTGACACAGCTGGTCATGGTCGCGATCATGACCATGACCCCGGTTCACATGATCGAGCATGGGCACGGCACCGTGGCGGCCGGTGCGGTGATCGCGGTCCACGTCGGTGCGATGTATCTGCCCTCACCGCTGAGCGGCTGGCTCGTCGACCGCTACGGCCGACTTCCCGTCGCCGCCGCGTCCGGGCTGACATTGCTCGCCGCTGGGACGCTCGCCGCGTCCGCGCCGGAAGACTCGGTCGCGCTACTCGCGCTGGCGCTGGCCATCCTCGGGCTCGGCTGGAACCTCGGCCTGGTGGCGGGCACGGCTGTCGTCACGGACACGGTTCCGCTGGCCATCCGCGCGAAATCCCAAGGTGCGGTAGATGTTTCGATCGCCATCGCCGGAGCCACCGGTGGCATGGGTTCGGGTCTGATAGTCGCCGCCACCAGTTACCCGGCCTTGGCCCTGGCCTGCGGCGTCCTCGCCATGGCCGTGGTCCCGGCAGCGGCCCTCACCACACGATCGCGGCGGTCCTGACCCACCGGCTGCGCGTAGCCCTTTTCCTCCTCTCCCGCGACCGACCGCACCCGGACTCGAATCGCCGACCGGCCCTCGATTGCCGTCGGTGGAGCGACGCCATGTCCCGGGCGGACGGGTACCGTGTGGTCGCAGCTCGACGATCCGCCTGGCCAAGCGCATCGGCGACGGCGGATACGTGGACGCGAACGGCTATGTGTTCGTGGTGGGCCGGCTCGAGGACATGATCATCACCGACGAGGAGAACATGTACTCGGCCGAGGTCGAGAACGCGCCGGCCAAGCACCTGACGGTGGCGCCGCTGGCCGTCATCGGGGTGCCCGACGAACGGTGGGGCGAGCGGGCACACGCGGTGATCGCGGGCCAAATCCGACGAAGCGGCCGCCGAGGAGGAGCTGCGCGATCTCACCCGCGAGCTGATCGCCGGCTACAAGGTGCCTCGGTCGGTATCGTTCGTAGACGCCCTGCCGATGTCGGGTGCGGGCAAGATCCTCAAGAGAGAACGCGCGGTCGGTGCTGGGCCGACAACGCGCGCAACGTCCAGTGAGCTCGCGTCCCTGATCACGTCGACCCCGCCCGGTCACCCCGGGCGGGGTGGCCCGCGGAATGCCACCCCCACGCGGCGACGCCGGGTCAGGTCGCCGGCCCCATGGCGATCCGGGCGAGCAGGCTCACCGCGTCGACGAAGGCGTGGTGGCGGACCCGGTCGGGATCGGTGTGGGCCAGCGCGGCGATTCCGTTCTCCAACCCGAGGACCGCCAGCGCCAATTCCGATGCGGGAGCGGGTAGTTCAATGGCGTTGTGCCGCGCGGCCACCTCGATCGCGTCGGTGTACCAGCTCAGCTGCCGCCGGTCCAGCTCCGCGAGCCGTTCCCTCACCTCCGGTCGGCGCATCGCGTAGAGCCGGAATTCGGTGAGGAGCATGAACTTTCGCCGATCGGCGAATCTGTTGCCCTCGTGGGTCGCCAGTTCGTTCAGCACCTCGTCGGTGCCCCCTGCACTCTGGATCACCTCGCCACCGGCGATCTGCTCGTCGAGCCACAGATCCAGGACCGCGATGGCCAGTTCGTCCTTCCCGGCGAAATGCGCGTATACCGCGCCCCTGGTGTAGCCGGCCCGTTCGGCGATCTGCTCGATCGAGGTGCCCGCGATCCCTTTCTCCGCGAAGACCTCCTGGGCCGCCGTCAGCACCTGAGCCCGGGTGCGGGCCATGCTCTCGGTCCGCGACAACCTAGCCACGCTCACCTCGGCTCGACGTCGCGCTTGACAAGAACATGTGTCGTCCACCACCCTTTCAGAGTCACTGATGTATCTGGATTCAGTATCGACTCGATCGCTGCCTCCGATCCAGTATCCCGAACGGAGATCAGTATTGAGGCGTCCCCGTCTCTCTCGCGCCATTTCGGCCGCACCACCGCAGCACCGACCGCGAGAAGCGCGGCGACGCACCACCGCGGCAGTCGTGCGCACCGCGGGCCTGCTCGCCACCGTCACCCTGACGCTCGGCCTCGTCCCCGCCCTCGACCACGGCACCGCGGCGGCGACGCCGGGACCGGGGCAGACGCTGCAGCGGGCCGGGCGCTGGTTGGTCGACGAGTACGGGCGGGTGGTCATCGTGCACGGCGTGAACCTGGTGTGGAAACACGCACCGTACGTCCCGCCGGACGCGCCAACCGGTTTCACCGCCGCCGACGCCACCTGGCTCGCCGAGCACGGATTCAACGGCGCCCGGCTGGGGACGCTGTGGGCAGGCATCACCCCTGATGCGCCGGACACCGTCGACGCGGGCTATCTCGACGCCTGGGCGCGGATCACCGAACAGCTTGCCGCCCAGCGAATCTGGATGCAGTTCGACCTGCATCAGGACCAGTGGAACGAGGTCTACGGCGGCGAGGGAGCACCGGACTGGGCCGCGCGACGCCCTGTGGGCTACGAGACCGCGCCGGTGTTCGCGCCGCGCTTCCCCCAGGGCTACTTCACGCCCGAGCAGTCGGCGAAGTTCGACGACTTCTGGGCCGGACGAGACGGCCTGCGGGACGGCTGGATCCGAGCGATCGGCGCGCTGGCCGCCCGCTTCCGCGATCACCCCTACTCGATGGGCTACGACCTGCTGAACGAACCCTGGTCCGGGTCCTCCTGGCCCGAGTGCCTGGTCACCGGATGCCCGGACCACTATCGCGACCGCCTGCAACCGGCCATGGAACTGGGCTTGCGGGCGGCCAGGGCGGCCGATCCCGACGGGCTGGTCTGGTTCGAGCCCGACCAGCTGACCGGCGGCCGCGCGACCCCGACGTTCTACGGCCCGGTCGCCGGGGAGAATCAGCTCGGCTACTCGTGGCACAGCTATTGCCCGCAGGGCTTCTTCCGCTCCCAGGGCCTGCCGCTCGGCTCGGTCGAGGACTGCGCCGCGTTCAGCGCCGACATGAACAGCAGGGCCGCGGCGCAGAGTGAGCGGATGAACGCCGTCGGGCTGATGTCCGAGTTCGGCGCGACCGACGATCTCCGGCTGCTCGACATCGACACCGCCGCCGCGGACAGCGCGTTCACCAGCTGGATGTACTGGTCCTACAAGGGCTGGAACGATCCGACGACCGCCGACGGATCACAGGGCCTGTTCACCGAGGACGGCGACCTCACCAGCGGAAAACCGAAGCTGCGCACACTGGTTCGCACCTACCCGCAGGCGACGGCGGGCATCCCGCGGGAGCTGAGTTTCGATCCGGTGACCGGCGACTTCCGCTACAGCTACGCCCCGGCCGAACTGGGCGTGCCCACGGAGATCTTCGTCAGCCCGCTGCACTATCCGAACGGCTACGACGTGATCGTCACCGGCGGCACGGTAGACCCGGCGCCGGAACGCAACCGGGTGCGGGTCGTGGCGACCGGCGTTGACCCGGTGACCGTCACGGTCCGCGGCCGGGCCTGATCCCACGAACTGCGACCACCCGGTCGAGGACGCGATGTCCTCGGCCGGGTGGTCGTCGTCGTGGGTCGACGCGCGGCTCAGCGCGCGCCGATGGCCTTACCGAACAGTGCGGCGACGGTCTCGCCGACCACCGAGGCGAAGTAGGCCTGCTGCTCGGCGTCGCCGACCATGGACGGCACGTCCTGCACCGAGCAACCGGCGTCGACCGGAACCTCGTTCAGGCGATCCCGCAGCCACAGCATGGCGCTCGGGAATCCGGCGATCCCGGCGATCACGTGCTCGCTGAGGTGGTCCCTGGTGTAGCGCACCGTGGCGTCCGGATTCCGGCAGTAGGAGTCGACGAGCTGATCGGTCGCGGCCAGCGGGAGGACCTCGTCCAGGGCGGAGTGCCACAGGAACATCGGCATATCGGGCAGCTCGCTCCCCATCCGGGTCTCGTCGAGCATGGCCGCGACGACGGGCTCACGCAGGGGATCTCCCGGCGTGCGCATCATGCCCTTGATGTTGAGGAACGGCAGCACCGCGCCCTGATACTGCACGCACAGTGGCGCTTTCGCCGCCAGCAGCGTGCGGCCGACGGGGTCCATCTTCTCCTCCAGGAAGGCCTCGAATTCCGGGTATTCGCGGGACAGGCCGAGCACCGCGGCCAGCACCACACCGGAGGTGGCCTGGCCGTTCGCCATGTCCACCGCCATCCCGAGATCGGCGCCGACACCGCCCGCCGCGGCGCCCTTGATGTTCAGTTCGGGCGCGTAGCTGGAGTGCAGTTCGGCGGCGTGGACGGTCGGAATCGACCCGCCGGAGTAGCCGTACATCCCGACCGGCGCCGTGGGCCCGACCTCGAGCGGCGCGAAAGACGTTGCCGCCCTGATGCCGTCGAGGGTGATCCGCGCCGCGAGCGGGCCCGCCGCGAAAGCCGATTCCGGTCCCTGATGGTCGGGGATGACCAGGGCCCAGCCCTGCTGCAATGCCCCCTGCGCGAGGATGAACTCGCCCGGGACGTCGAGCTGTCCGCCCAGCGCTGACAGCGACAGATGCTGCAGCCCGTAGGACGGCGTGCAATACCCGGCGGTGGAGTCCTCCGCGAGCTGCATCGAGAGGAGTTTGCGCGGTTCCGGTGCGACACCACGCGGCTTGATCAGTGTCGCGACCGCCGAAATCGGTTCGTCCCGACTGTTGTTCGATCGATAGGCCACCTGCCAGGCGTCGACATTGAGGGGAAAGACGCTGAAGTTCGCCAGCGTGACCTGGCGGACCGCGATGATCCCGCCGGGCGCGGTCGCCGCGAGAACTTCCGGGGGCTGGTGGTAGAAACCCGGATCGAGTTCCGGCGGCAGGGGTAGCGGTCGCGCCGGCGAAATCACCGGCGGCGCATCGGATTGCCCGGGATCGGCGAACGCGGGCATCGAGACGCCGACGGTCGTCCAGCAGGCGGTGAACGCCACGGCGACCGAGGCGGCGACGACTCGCCGCCTCTGCCTGGTGGGGAGAGTTATCCGCATTGATCTCTTCTCTCTTCATTTTTCGGCGATGAATGCCCGCGACGGCTACCCGCGCGCGAGTTCCTGGATGGCGAGCAGCGCCCGCCGCAACTGCCCCAACTCCTCGGTGAACGACGACATGATCGTCTCCAGGCGGTGCCGAACGGTCCGCTCGTCCTCCAGTTCGGCTGCCAGACAGTCGTTCTCGACTTGCAGGGACCGCCGCCGTTCGATGACAGCCCGCGTCGCGTCGGCGGTCGACACCTGCTCGGCCACCTGCTGCTGAAATCGGCGGACGGCGCCGGAGTGCTGATAGACGACATCGCGGCGCAGCCCGGATTCGGCGATCAGATCACCGATCGTCCGGTCGCCGAGGGGCACGACCGAGGCCGTGTCGGTCAACAGCCGTGCCGCCGCGGCGGCGATCGCTGCCCTGTCGGCGATTCGGTCACGCCGGGCCCGCGCCATGCCGGTCGTTCGTCGCCGCCGCGTCGGCCAGGGTGTCGGCGACCCAGTCGATGACGACCGAGTCCTGGGGCAGCCGAGCATGTTCCACGTACCGGTTCGGCGCGAGATCCTGCAGGAAGACATTGGCCACGGCCGGTTCGTCGATGAACGAGGCCTGCCCGGCCGGGGTGACGACGAGGTCGTCCCGGGTAGCGAGCACCGCGTACCGGATGCCCGGAACCGTCACGGACGGGGTGGCGAGGCGCTGAATGAATGGCGAACCCGCCTGCAGATCGCGGCAGACCGGGCAGACGCCGGCGGCCAGGATGCCGTCCACGGCAGGCCGCGCGCCCGTGCCGTTCGACAGGTCGACCGCGCCATCGAGGGTCGTGCCGTGGGTCGCCGGAGCGAGCAGGACCTCGGTGTCGATCCGGTCCACCAGCGTCGGCTCCTTGGCCAGCGCCAGTGCGATCACCCCGCCCTGCGAATGCCCGACCAGGTCGACGCGCGCCGCGCCGGTCCGGTCGAGTACCAAGGTGACGAAATCCCTTGTCTCACCGACTGATCGCTCGATCGGCGCGTAGCCGTTGATCAGGCCGCCCGTCGCCGGGTCCTTGCCGTAGTCCAGCGCGTAGACGCAGTGTCCCGCCGCGGTCAGCCGAGCGGCGAGCGCGGCCAAGGCCTGCGTGCTGTCGGTGGTCCCGTGCAGCAGCACCACGGGATCAGGATGGGCCGCGGCCGGAACGCAGGCCCGATGATCGGCGAGCGGCCCGTCGGCCGCAGCGACCGCCGTGGCTCCGAGGATCGACGCCGCGGCCACGAGGGGCACCGCCGGGGACAACCACCGCATGGGTTGAGTCCTTCCCTTTTCACATACGTTTGTGTATCCACATCTAGTTGTGTATCCGATAGTGTGGCGTGCGCTACAGGTCGGTGTCAACCGAGCGGGTCTCCGTCTGAGACGCTGCGCTAGCCCATGGACCGATAGGACGCCGTCGTCGAATAGTCCATTCCATGGAATGAATATTCGGGCTCTGCCTGAAGCTGTTTTCCTGCATCTTTACGACATCTCGATTGATACCGTGGAGGAAGAATCAATCTGAGGGATGGATATCAGTGGCAGCCAGCGACCCAGCCACAGCGTTCGACCGTCTTGTGCGCGTCGAGACACTGCTGTGGACCCGACTCGATGAGCGTCTCCGGGCCGAGCACGGCATCCCGCTGTCGTGGTACGAGCCGATGCGGGTCGTCGAGGAGCTCGGGTCGGCCCGCGTCCGTGATATCGCGGACCGGTTGATCATCACCGAGGGCGGCGCCAGCAAGCTCGTCGATCGGCTGCAGAGCGTCGGCCATGTCGAGCGGAAACCGGATCCCGGCGACGGCCGGTCACACCGCATCGCGTTGACAGCATCCGGCGAGCAGGTGCTGGCGGCCGCGGGCGCCACCGTCACCGATGAACTGCACCAGCGCATCGGCACCGTCCTCGGCTCGGGTGCGCTGGCCCAGCTGGATGCGGCGCTCGAACTGTTGCGCGTCAGCAATCTCGGCGACCCACATACCCCCTGACCTGCGGAGAACACATCCGATGGGACAACACGATCGGTCGATCGAGGCCGCGGCGACCTCGGCGGCCGCCGCCCGGCTGCTGACCCGCACGCCACTGATCTCGACCTCGGGAAAACTGACCGTCAGCAAACTCGTCATCGAGTCCGGCCTGTCCCGGCATGCGGTCTACCGCCACCGGTGCATCGTCGAGCAGTTTCGCGAGACCGCGGCCCGAAATACCGCACCCCAGGACGTTTTACGCGACACCATCGACCAGTGCAGCGCGCTCGAACGAGAGCATGCGGCGACTGCGCCAGGAACTCCGAGACGAGCGGGCGATTGGACAGCGGTGGCGCGCCATGGTCACCAGCACAAACACCGAGCTCTTCCGACTGCGCCAGAGCCCCGCCACCATCGCCGACCTGGCCAGACCGATCCCCCGGCACCGGCCGTCCGGACGCAAACTGTCCGGGACAGTTGACGGTCAAGTTCGACGGCCGCTGCGCGGCGTCGCATGACGCGGCCGATCGACGCCGTCGCGACTCGAGTCGGTGCGCCATGGACGCGCTGCGGTCGCTGTCCTGTTATCGAACAGAGACCACGGCATCCCGATGCGCGACAGCTGTCACGTCAGGATCAGCGGTTCGGCCAGGTCTTCGGCGAAGACGGTCGCGTACCTAAGTGTGATGCGTCATATGTGGAGCGTTTTGGACCAGCGTGATGAGGCGGGTGAACCGCAGTGTCCAAGGCGCACTGTCGGAATCGCGGCGACGGAGCCGACGGGAGCAGATCCGATACACAGATCGCGTGATAGGGCGCGAGGTGCGTTGTACGTCCCTCAACAAGGCTACGGGCGCACCTCGCCACGACTACTCGATCACGTACCTCTCGCGCACGACCTCTTTCACGAGTGCCCAAATCAAATGCGACTCGGATCGATTGGACGCGATCTCGATGCCAGCTGTCGAAGAGCCGGCCGCAGCAATGAGTCTCGATCGGAGAGAGTGGCGAACGACTACGGCGACGAGCGCTTGTTCATGAATCCCAAGGACGGGCGCTCGACATCACACCCGGGTCTCATCTCATTCGGCTGCACCCTTGCGTGGATGTCGAAAGGCGATCTCACCGCGTCGGACTGCGTTACCGCTGCGCTGTCTGTAGGTCGCTGGCGGCATCCCGTACATATCTTTGAATGCGCGACTGAAGTGGCTCGCATCTGCGAAGCCGAACCTGGACGCGATCGAAGCAACCGGGATGTCGGTGCGGCACAACTCCGCCCGCGCCCGCACGATCCGGCGTCGGCGAACCATCGCGCCAAGGGATTCACCAGACTCAGCGAAGGCCCGGTGCACCGTTCGCACCGAGACTGCGTGTGCCGCGGCGACTGAAGCCGGGGTGATCTCGTCGAACAGATTGCGCTCGATCCATTGCTCAATCGTCGCGCGAAGCGCAGCCACGGAACTGCAGGCAGAGGCGCCGACATCCGGACGTAGTGCGCCGGACAAAAGCTCGAGGGTGGCGTTCCGGGCGGAAGCCAGAGCCGTGCCCGACAGGTCGGCGACGGACTCGGTCAGCGCGTCGATGAAGTGTGACAGCAGTCGGGTGGCAGGCCCACTCTGGCGCGCAACGACGCCCAGCGGCCCTAACGACACACCGAGGTCTTTGAAGGTCGCCTCAGGAATGAGCAGTACCCGCTTGCTGACGTTGTCGTCGAAGTCGAACCGGACTGGTCGGCGAGTGTCCCACACCGCCAAGTCACCGGGCCTGAGCGCGATTCCGGCATCGCCCTGCGACATTTGCTCCACGCCGCCCCGGATCGCCGCAACCGCTACGAGATCGGTGGCTGCACGCGCAATCGACCGCCTGGTCCGCGAAAGCGTGAGGGGTCCGCAGTGGAAGTCGACAAGAAGGATCTCGTCAAGCGGCGTGTGCCGGTGCAAGTGCTCCGATGCGACGCGAGGGCGGGCCGGTACCGATGCCTCGAGAGCGATCCCGATATTGGATATGGCTTGTTCCCATTGTGCAGCACGCGTCGCCGTCGAGTGGCCGTCGATCTCGACTATTTCGGCACCCGTATCAGTCATTCGATCTGCCCCTTTTGAACGTGATCCCAAGACGGTCTGTAAACGGCGACCGGCGCCGTCTCGGGTGTGTCGAGGCCGCTTTTGCTCAGGGCCGAGGATCACATGGTGATTGTCAACCAGTCCACCGCGGACGTCGAGACGACCGCGGTGGTGACCTGGAGTGTCGGGGTCAGCGTGGCGCCATGCGGATCGCCCCGTCGAGACGAATGGTCTCACCGTTGAGCATGGGGTTGCTGATGATGGATTCCACCAGAAGGGCGTACTCGGCGGGGTTACCGAGACGGGATGGGTGCGGCACCTGGGCGCCGAGCGCTTCCTGCACATGACCGGGGAGGGTGCCGAGCAGCGGAGTCTTGAACAGACCTGGGGCGATGGTGTTCACCCGGATTTGAAGTGACGCGAGGTCACGGGCGATAGGGAGTGTGGCACCGACGATGCCGCCCTTGGATGCCGAATACGCGGCCTGTCCGATCTGTCCCTCGAATGCCGCGACGGATGCAGTGTTGATGATTACACCGCGCTCGCCATCGACGGGCTCGTTCGTCGACATCGCATGCGCAGCAAGGCGAATGACGTTGAAGGTGCCGACGAGGTTGACCTCGATGACCTTCTTGAACGCAGCGAGGGGGAACGGCCCAGTTTTGCCAACGGTCTTGACGGCATTGCCGATGCCTGCACAGTTCACGGTCACGCGCAGGGTGTTGTCGGCATTGGCGAGGGCAACAGCCGAGAGGACGGCATCTTCGTCGGTGACGTCGGCAGGAGCGAATTGCACGGCGTCGCCCAGCGCGTCGAGTGCCTCGGTATTCGCGGTGGATAGGTCGAGTGCGACGACGCGCGCACCAGCTTTGGCAAGCGCGGTCACAGTGGCCAGACCGAGCCCGGAGGCGGCGCCGGTGACGAGGGCTGTGTTTCCTGCAATGTCCATGTCGTTGACTGCTTTCTGGGTGAGAGGAAGGTTAAGAAAGTCGTTCGATGATCGTGACGTTGGCTTGGCCGCCGCCCTCACACATCGTCTGCAGCCCATAACGGCCGCCAGTGCGTTCGAGTTCGTGGAGCAGCGTCGTCATGAGTCGAGTGCCGGTCGCACCGATCGGGTGTCCGAGCGCGATCGCGCCGCCGTTCGGATTCACCCGTTCTGGATCGGCGTCGAGTTCGTTCAGCCAAGCCATGACCACCGGAGCGAACGCTTCGTTGATCTCGACGACATCGATGTCATCGATGGTCAGGCCGGTCCGCTGCAATGCCCGCTGGGTCGCGGGAATCGGGGCGGTGAGCATGAGAACGGGGTCAGCGCCGAGAACGGTCAGGTGGTGGATGCGGGCACGGGGGGTAAGGCCGAACCGGTTCACGGCATCGTGGGATGCGATGAGCACCGCCGACGATGCGTCGGAGATCTGGCTCGACACAGCGGCGGTCAGGCGTCCTCCCGGGGAGAGAGTGCGGAGCGCCGACATCTTCTCCGCAGAGGTGTCCGCGCGTGGACCTTCGTCCGAGGTCACACCTGCGAAGGGGGCGATCTCGGCAGCGAACCGGCCCGCATCGATGGCATGCAGCGCGCGGCGATGGCTTTCGAGCGCAAACTCCTCCATTGCGGATCGCTCGAGACCCCATTGCTCGGCGATCATCTCGGCGCCCCGGAACTGGGAGATCTGTTGATCGCCGAATCGGGCCCGCCACGTTCGCGATCCGGAGTACAGATCCGGTGAGCCGTAGGGCTCGCCCGCGGTGATCGCCGACAGCAGCGGGAACTGGCTCATCTTCTGTACCCCGCCCGCGACGATCAAGTCGGCCGTCCCGCTCATCACAGCTTGTGCGGCGAAATGTACCGCTTGTTGCGACGATCCACACTGACGGTCAAGGGTGACACCGGGGACCGATTCGGGTAGTCCGGCGGCGAGAGCTGCGGTGCGGGCGATGTCGCCGGCCTGTGCACCGATGTTGTCGAGGCAGCCGAAGATGACGTCGTCGATTCCGGTCGGGTCGATGTCGTTGCGCCCCACAAGAGTGGCGATGACGTGCGCGGCAAGATCGATCGGATGGGTTTCGGCGAACCCTCCCCCGCGTCGGCCGACGGGCGTGCGCACAGCGTCGATGATGTATGCGTCGGGCATGAGGCCTCCGGACAGAGTCGTATTCACAAGATGTGCGGTGGTCGGGCACGGACATAGGCCTCGACGTCCACGCTCAACACCGGCCGGGCTTGGCCATCGGTCAGCTCGGCCGCGGTAGTGACGAGGGCCCGATCCCGGTCGTCGAAGGTGACATCCTGGACAACCACGGTGCCGGTGAGCGTGTCCCCCGGCCGGACGGGCCGCAGAAACCGGACCTCGCGCAGTCGTCGTCCGGCGATCACGCTCCAGCCGGAGAACACGTCCAGGACCGCGAGCCGCTGATACACCGCGAGGGTGTGCAGGCCACTGGCAATGAGCCCCTCATATGCCCCGGCCTCAGCTACGTCCTTGTCGACGTGGAAGCCCTGGGGATCCCACAACGCGGCGAAGTCGACCAGAGCGCGCTCGGAAATCGTGTACGTACCCAGCCGGTACTGGCGACCCACCTCGATGTCTTCCCCATACACCACACCGGACTGGACGGTGTCGAAGTAGTCGGTCACTGCGCACGCACCTCCGCCCGGAGAACGTGTTTGAGGATCTTCCCCGATGGGTTGCGAGGGATCGACCGGAGTACGAGGTCACGCGGCAGCTTGTAGTCGGAGACATACTCGGCCGCGAACACGCGGAGATCGTGCAGCGTCACCTCTCGTCCTTCGACCGGTGACACGACGGCGACGATAGTCTCGCCGAACGTGTCGTCGAGGCGGCTGACGATCGCGACGTCCTGCACGTCCGGATGCGCTGCGAGCGCGTTCTCGACCTCGACGGAATAGACGTTGCGGCCTCCGGTGATGATCATGTCCTTGAGGCGGTCGACGATGGTGATGTATCCGTCCGCGTCCCGGACTGCCATATCCCCGCTGTGCAGCCAGCCACCGCGCAGCGTCTCGGCCGTAGCGTCCCGGTTGTTCCAGTATCCCTTCATGATGGTCTCACCGCGCACGATCATCTCGCCGGTTTCGCCGACGGCGACGTCGTTGCCGTCGAGGTCGACGAGCCGCACCTCGGCGTTGGTGATTGCCCACCGCCCCGTGGCGTCGGGACGTGCCTTCACATCATCGGGTGTCGAGTAGATGCCGGTGGGGCCGCCTTCGGTCTGGCCGCACAGCTGAAAGAAGCCCACGTCCGGCAGGGTCGCAACGAGCTTCTCGACCGCGCTCGGCGGCATCGGTGCGGCTCCGAAGAACCCGAGCCGCCACGCCGACAAATCCCGGTCCGGCAGATCGGGCAGCGTCAACAGCATCTGATACATCGTCGGCACACCCAGGAACACGGTGACGCGGTGGTGTTCGAGTGCGTCGAGCACTGCGTTGGGCTCGAATGCCGGCAGCACCACATGCGTAGTGCCCATCGAGAACCCGGCCAGCACCATGAGTACGAGTTCGGCGCAGTGATACATCGGTGCTACGTGCAGCTGCCGGTCGAACGAGTTTAGCCCCAGTGCGCTCATCGAGTGTCCGACCCAAAGCATTCGATGGTGGTCGAACAATGCGCCCTTGGGTGATCCTGTGGTGCCCGAGGTGTAGATGATCATGCAGTCGTCGTGCTCGACGACCTCGACTGACGGCTCACCATCCGGCATCTCCGCGGTGAGCTGAGTGAAGTCGTCAAAGCCGGCCGCTCCGTCCAGCGAGTAGATCCTGGCGGTCGGCTCCGGACCGAGTTGGATCAAACCCCGGACGGCGCTGTCGGTGTCACCGCCGAACAGCAGCATGCACGCGCCGGAATCGTCTAGCAGATATCGCAATTCACGCGCTGTCGCACGCGGGTTCAGTGGGACGGCGATCGCGCCGACCTTCAACGCCGCGTACAATGCGAGCAGGAAGCGGTCGGAGTTCGGCGACAGTACTGCCACACGATCGCCCTTCGTCACACCCAGAGACAGCAGGGCGTGGGCGTACCGATTGATGTCCGCATTCAATTCGCGGTAGCTGCGTTCGGTCTTGCCGAACACAAGCGCGCATCGGTCCGGGTGTCGACGCGCATTGATCGACAGTTGTCCGCCGAGTGTTGCCATGGTTTCTCCGTCAATTGACTGACTGACTTCAGGGTTGGTGGTGGATTTCGCCCGCGCGAGGCAGCGGCGATAAACCTTCGAAGCCCGGAAGGGACCGAAACTTCGATCTGTGGGCCATGTCCTCGCTCCCCGAACCAATTTCGAGGCGCCAAGCGTTGACTCGGGCCGCGCCTCTCTGTCATTTGCAGCTCGCGGTGCAGCCGGGCGGCGAGTGCGCTGGCGCCGGCCTCCAGCTGTGGGTCGGAATTCGTCAGGATGCGAGCCCGGTACTCTCACGGCTTCGGTTGCGCGGAATCGCTCACCGAGCAAGACCGTGGCGCTGACGAGGGACACGCCGGACCGCGGTGGTGCGCCCGGTGACCACGGGGACCGTGGGACCGGTGGCCGCTCGGTTACAGCGTCCGCCCGATCAGCACCTTCATGATCTCGTTGGTGCCGCCGTAGATCTTCTGCACGCGTGCCGCCGCATACATCTGTGCGATGGGGTACTCCATCATGTAGCCGTAGCCGCCGAAGATCTGCAGGCAGCGGTCGATGATCTCGACCTGTCGCTCGGAGCCCCACAGTTTGGCCATCGACGCGGTCGCGGCATCGAGCTTGCCGTCGATGTACTGGGTGATGCAGTGGTCGATCAGCGTCTTACCCGCCAGCACCTCGGTCTTGCATTCGGCGAGGACGAACTGAGTGTTCTGGAAGTCCAGGATGGGCTTACCGAACGCTTGACGCTCTTTGGCGTACTTGATGGTCTCGACAACTGCGGCTTCGGCCATCGCGATTCCCGAGACGCCCAGGATCAAGCGTTCTCGGGGGAGTTGCTCCATCAGCTGGTAGAAGCCCTGGCCTTCGACCCCGCCGAGCAAGTTCTCGGCAGGTACCCGCATGTCGGTGAACGACAGCTCGCGGGTGTCCTGACCGTGCTGGCCGATCTTGTCGAGCACTCGCCCTCGCTCGAATCCCTCGAGATCCCGGGTTTCGGCGACGAGCAGTGAGATGCCTTTGGCGCCGGCCGACGGGTCGGTCTTGGCGACGATGACAAGCAGGTCGCAGTGAGTTGCGTTGGAAATGAAGGTCTTCGAGCCGTTGACGACGTAGTGGTCGCCGTCGCGGATCGCGGTGGTGCGGACCGCCTGCAGATCCGAACCGGTGCCCGGCTCGGTCATGGCGACACCGATGACCATCTCGCCGCCGGCCATCTTCGGGATCCACCGCTTCTTCTGCTCTTCGGTGGCGTAGGCGGCGATGTAGTGCGCGACGATCGTCGAGTGCACATTGAAGCCGAAGGCGGTGTCGTGGGCGAGGGCGAGTTCCTGCTGGACGACCGCTTCGTGGCCGAAATTGCCTCCGCCGCCGCCGTATTCCTCGGGCAGACCGAGGCAGAGCAGTCCGGCGGCTCCAGTTCTGGTCCAGAATTCGCGGTCCACCTGGTGCTGGCGGGCCCATCGTTCCTGGTTGGGGGTGGCTTCCTTGCGGAAGAACTCGGCGGCGTGCTTGCGCAGCACCGCCTGATCGTCGGTCTCCCACGGGGATCGGTAGTCGGGGAACAGTTCGCTCATGACGGGTCTACTTTCCGGTGAATTCGGGCGCGCGTTTGCCGAGGAACGCGGCTTGGCCTTCGTGGCTGTCCGCGGAGCGGAGGGCGATGTCGAAGTTGCGCTTCTCGTGTTCGAGTCCTTGCGACAGTGACGTCTCGAAAGTGCGCACCGCAGCGTCTTTGGCGAGCGCGACGGCCAGCGGTGAGTTCCTCGCGATACGTTCGGCCATCTTCAGTGCGTGGGCGAGTGCTTCGCCGTCCGCGACGACGTCGGCGACGATGCCGGCGTCGCAGGCCTTCCGGGCCGAGACGAGGTCACCTGTCAGCAGCATCGCCATGGCTTTGGACTTGCCGACGGCGTGGACGAGTCGTTGTGTGCCGCCACCCCCGGGGATGACACCGAGTTTGACTTCGGGCACGCCGAACTTCGCGGATTCGCCGGAGATGACGATGTCGCAGGCCAGCGCCAGTTCGCACCCGCCGCCGAGCGCGAGGCCCTCCACGGCCGCGATGACCGGTTTGGGGTAGGTGCCCAGGTCGGCCCAGAGGGTGCCACCCAGGGCAGGCCGGTCACCGAGCAACGGTTGGGCGCGCAGGGTGTCGAAAGCGGTGATATCGGCGCCGGCGCAGAACACCCCGCCGGCGCCGGTGAGCACGACGGCGCGCACGGTGTCGTCGACGCGCAGGCGGGCGAGTTCGGTGTTCAGTGCCGTGAGGAGTTCCTCGTCGAGGCTGTTCTTCGCGGCGGGCCTGCACAGTTCGAGGACCGCTACCGCGCCCTGTCGCGTGCTCTGCAGGACTGTGGTGTTCATCGTGTCTCCGTGTAGATGTCGGCGTGGCGCGCGCGCAGTACCTTCTTGTCGAGCTTGCCGACGCTGGTGCGGGGCAGGTGGTCGACGTACAGGACGATGTCGGGTAGCTGCCACTTGGCGAACTGGCCCGCGAGCAAACCGTGGATCTCCTCGATCGGAAGCTCGTCACCGTCGACGGTGACGACGAGCGCGACGGGACGTTCCTGCCACTTCGGGTGATCGACGCCGATCACGGCGGCCTCGGAGACCTTGGGGTGTCCGACGATCGCGTTCTCCATGTCGATCGACGAGATCCACTCGCCGCCGCTCTTGATGACGTCTTTGAGGCGGTCGGTGAGCTTGAGGTAACCGTTGGGGTAGATCGTGCCGACGTCTCCGCTACGCCAGTAGCCGTCGAGGAACCGGTCGGCATCATCGTCGAGACGGTGGTAGCGCTCGGTGATCCACGGTCCGCGCAGCAGGATCTCGCCTTGGCTGGTGCCGTCGTGCGGCAGGTCGTTGCCGTCGGCGTCGACGATGCGGATGTCGACGCCGTTGACCGGCAGACCCTGGCATCGCTTGAGGTTCCACTTCTCGTCGTCGGAGATCGTGCCCTGCAGTGAACGTTTGAGACCCATGTTCACCGCGACGACGGGCGTGGTCTCGGTAGCGCCATAGGCGTGGATGATGTCGGCTCCGGCGATGTCGTAGAACTCGCGCATCAGCGAGAGCGCGGGTTCGGTTGCGCCCGAGAGCAACCGGGCGCGGCTGAAGTCCGGCGTGACGTCGAGGGTCTTGATGTAGTCGAGCATCGGCTGGAAGATCGCGGGCGCACCGTTGGCGACGGTGACCTCCTCGGCGATCATCGCCTCGACCAGCACCGAGGTGTCCTCTGCCTGGTAGCGGCCGGGGAGCACGATCTTGGCGGCGCTGTAGACCGCGGACTGCGGCAGACCCCAGCTCTGCCCGTGGAACATCGGCGTGATGAGCATGGCGGTGTCGTCGCCGCCCATCCGCAGATTCGCGGCCTGTGCCATGGTGTGCAGATAGATGCCGCGGTGGGAGTAGTAGACGCCCTTCGGCCGCCCGGTGGTTCCGGTGGTGTAGCAGGCGCTGTACGCGGAATGCTCGTCGATGACCGGCCAGTCGTAGGAGTCGGCCGCCTGTTCCATCAACTCCTCGAAATGGCGAACGTTCGGCAACGACGTGACGATCTCCGACAGCGGTTTGTCGGTCATGACGACCCACTCGCGCACCCCAGTCGCCGTGGTCGCCAACGCCTCGGCGACCGGCAGCAGCGTCTCGTCGACGAGCACGACCGACGCACCACTGTGGGCGGCGACGTATCCGAGGTCTTCCGGCGCCAGCCGAAGGTTCATCTGCAGCATCACCGCGCCGGTGCCCGGGATCGCCCAGTACAGCTCGAAGTGCCGCTTACTGTTCCAGTCCAGGATTCCCACCACGTCGCCGGCGCTGACACCGAGCGAGCCGAGCACGTTCGCGGCGCGCTCGATCCGGGTGAACGCCTCGCCGTAGGTGTAGCGGTCCCAGCCGCCGTCCGGGGTGCGGAAGACGATCTCCTGCTCCGGGTAGGTGCGTGCCGAATGGCGGATCAGGGTCGTTGTGTTGAGTTGGTAGCTGTCACCATGGGTCGAGGGCAAGCCCCGGACGATCTCGGCGGTCATTTCGCGCCCTCTCGGATTCGTTCGATGATGGTGGTGTTGGCGGTGCCTGTCGCCTCACAGATCGTCTGCAGGCCGATGTTCGCGCCACTGCGCTCGAGTTCGCAGAGCAGATCGGTGAGCATTCGCGCACCGGTGGAGCCGAGCGGATGGCCGAGCGCGATCGAGCCGCCGTTGACGTTGAACTTGTCGTCGGGCACGCCGAACTCGCTCTGGAACATCAGCGGCACCCCGGCGAAGGCCTCGTTGACCTCGAACAGGTCGATGTCGTCGACCTCGAGCCCCGCGCGCGTCAGCGCCTTGTGGGTGGCGTCGCAGATGGCGGTGAACTGGATGACCGGATCCGCCGCGGCGACCGACAGAGCTCGGAACCGGGCCCGTGGGGTGAGTCCGTGCCGCTCGGCGAACGCACGGTCGGCGATCAGCAGCGCGGCGGCGCCGTCGCTGAGCTGTGAGGAATTGGCGGCCGTCGTTCGGCCGTTCTCCGCGAATACCGAAGTCAGCGAGGCGATCTTCGCGGGGTCGACGTGTTCGCGGATCCCTTCGTCAGCGGTGACCAGCGGGGATGACGGATCGGCCGGATCGCGACGGATCGGTACCAGCTGATCAGCGAACCGGCCCGCGCGGGTTGCCGCGAGGGCCCGCTGGTGGCTGCGAATACTGAAGGCGTCCAGGGTGTCTCGGCCGAGGTCGAACTTCTCGTTCAACAGTTCGGACGAGGCGCCCTGCGCCATCAGCCCACCGTCGTACCGGGCGAGCTCACGTGGACTGTACTGGGGGCCGAGCGGAGCGCCGGGCACCATCGCCGGGGGCATCGGCACCTGCGACATCGACTCCACACCGCAGGCCACGACGAGGTCGTGGGAACCGGCCATGACGGCCTGCGCGGCGAAACTGACCGCCTGCTGCCCCGATCCGCACTGCCGGTCGATCGTCACCGCGGGTACCGACTCCGGGAACCCGGCGGCCAGGACCGCGTGCCTGCCCAGGTTTCCGCTCTGCTGTTCCTGCTGCAACACGCACCCGGCGATCACGTCTTCGATGAGAGCCGGGTCGATGGCCGCCCGCTGGACCAGTTCGGCGAGGGTGGCGCCGAGCAGATCCACCGGATGCCACCGGCTGAGGGCGCCGCCGCGGCGGCCGACCGGGGTCCGCACGGCACCGACGATCACTGCTTCTCTGACGCTCATCCGGCTACTCCTGCGTGTGTACGACGAATTTCGTTGATCGGTATGTCTTTTCGGGTAGCGAGGCTCACCCAATGAGCGGTCGGGCGGGCGCGGAACACCTGCTCGAGTTCCTCGCGGGTCGTGGCACCGACAGCGGCGGTGAGCCGAGCACGAAAATGTGGCTCGATCGCCGCGACGGCCACGTGGCCGTCCGCCGTCGAGTAGATGCCGTACGCGGGATCGGCGCCGCCGAGCGGTGCGTCGTGACCCATCAGCCGGTGCCGCACAGCCGCACCGGCATCGGCCGCCGCATCCTCGAGGACGATGCGCCGAGACTCTCCCCTGCCCGTGCGCTGACGGTTCATCAGCGACAGCAATGCCGCGGCGATCGCCCGTTCCGCGCCGAGCAGGTCGGCCACCGGCACGGTCGGCATCGTCGGCGGAGTCAGCGTGCCGTGGGCGGCCTGATAGGTCAGGTCATGACCTGGGGCTTCGGCGAGTTCTCCGTCATGGCCGACGATCTCGACGATCGAGAGCTCCGGAAAACGCCGCCCGATGTCGTGCAATCCGAGACGTTTCGTCGCGGATGGTCGCATCGCGGTGACGAGAAGATCCGACTGCGCGAGCTCACGGTCGAACAAGGCCCGCTGATCTGGAACCTTGAGGTCCCATCGGACGACCGTTTGCCCGGAGACGAGGTCTGCGTACCAGCGCGGCGCCGCGGAGGCCAGCGGATCTCCGGTCGGCGGCTCCACCTTGATCACCTGCGCCCCCAGCGCGCACAGCCGCGCGACCGCGAGCGGACCGGGCAGGTTGATGGCGAGCGAGACAACACGCACGCCGGCCAGTGGCAAATCTTGTGACAACGAACACTCCCTTCACTGCAATACAACTGTACAGCTTCAAATGCAGATGTAAAGGGAATGGGGTGATCTGTATCATCCATGCTCATGACAGGTGGACAACCGTGACCGACCCCCGCGCCGGCGTCAACGACCTCACGGCAAAAGCGAAGATCCGGAATGCTGCCCTCGATCTCTACGCCGAACAGGGCGAAGACCGCGTTTCGATGCGCGCCGTCGCGGCCGCGGCGGGCGTCACGGTCGGACTGGTTCAGCATCACTTCAAAACCAAGGACGGACTGCGCAACGCTGTCGAGCAACTGGTCGTGGACTATCACGCGCAAGCCATCGCAGATGCGCCCGGCGACGGCTCGCCCGCAGAAGTAGCCGCCGCGCGCGACGAGGCGGTTCGGCGGATGCTCGAGGACCATCCGCCAGTCGTGAACTACCTGCGTCGAGTTCTCCTCGATCCAGCCGGCGCCCACAGTCGACTCCTGGCGCGGCTCACAGAGCTGAGCCGGACCGAGGTGTCCAAGCTCCGCGAGGCAGGCAGCGCCTCCACCCGGAGATCCGAAGCCACCCAAGTCGTCGGCCTCATGATCCGCCAACTAGGGCACCTATTCCTCCAGCCCATGGTCGACTCGATGTGGGAACAACTGGCAACTCCGGAGACACCGGAGACGAGCAAACCCAAGTTGAAGGTACTCATCGAGACCGTCGAGTGACTCCGTAACCCGACCTCCGCGAAACGGGCGAGCTCGTCCCACGCTACGTCCGCGGCTCACGGCCAGGGTGTCGTAGCAACAATCTCGGTTTGCCGCTCAAACAGCGTGGTGATCTGGCCGGCGCCGAGTCCTGATACCGCAAAGCCTCAGAGGCCGGAAACAACGACGCGATGCCCAATCTCGGCATTCTGCTCGGCGAGCGTGACGGCGGGTGACGGATCGAGAGGTTCTACTAACGCGGCGCGGTGTCCCCGATACGGCGCCGCGCTCCCTGCGGACGGTGTTCGTAAGCGACCGTTTTCGAACACGCCGAAACCGAGCAGATGCTGGATCAACTCGAATCCCGGGCTCCTGTCACGACCTAGTGACCTTGATCTCGCCCTGATCGCTGACGATCTCAACATGCGCCTTAACCGAACGCAGGTAATCCCATGTCTCGCAATCGAACTGGTTACCGACGACGACCTGAACGGAACCGGGACAGGTCACCCGGCCCACTGGCTTGTCCCCCACGCCCTGCAACCGGGTTGCCACCAACTGTTCCAGCGCCGCCTGGTCCAGCACCCGCGGTGGTTCGGCTGGGTCGAGATCGGCGCCCGCCACCTTCACCGTCACTACCACCGCGCACACGGCGACCACAACCGATGAGACGGCCATGATGATCCGGGCAACACTCTGCTGATCAGCCACCCGATATTCCTAACCGCCCTCCATCCCGCTGGCAAGAGCCATCAGTACCGGACAGTCATGCCGCTCTCTCTGCGCACTGTGCGGTTATCGAGCATCGGGCCCTCCAGCAGGCTGACATCGTTACAGGCCTGGCGGACGAAATCGAGAAATTGACCCACCGAGGCGCTGGAGTTACCCATGGCCCTGAGCGATGCACACAGCAAGGTCAACCGAACTGCCTCGTGGGGCCAAGGTGATCTGTCACGGGCATTGGGCCAGCGTCGGGTTTCAGATCAGCGCTTGATCGTCTCGATAGACATCGACTACCGTTCGATGCGATCGAACACACCGAATCGGTAGATCTGCCGCACTGAGGGGTTCAAGTCCCCTCTCGCGCACAGATTCCTGGCTTTCGGGCCAGATCAGGGCCCTCCGCGTTCGAGTGCACTCGCACACGGAGTGGACAGGATGACCGCAACGGGCACAGACACACCGAATCTGCCGACGAGTGGCATCGGACTACTCGATTCCGAGGGATACCGCTGGTTGGCGCCGGTGTCCGGCACCGGCAGCAGTGCCGGCGGGGACCAGCGTCGAGGTCCACTGAATCACTTGCCTCAAAGTGACATGATCGAAGCAGCTATGTCACTGAAGTGCCTATAGAGTGACATTGTGGACCTCAGTATGTTCCTCAGCAGCGAAACCGGATCTCTCGTCGACATCTGGGGCACAGATCCAGTCTTCGGTGACTGGAAGCACAAAGCGTTCGTCGCGGCACCACTCCCCGCTGTCATGCCGGAGCTGAGCGTTCCCACCATTCTCGCAACGACCGCAGCGCGAGCCGCTCTGGCTGCGCTCGACAGCACAGCCGCCCAGCTACCGAACCCGCAACTTCTCCGGCTACCGACGCTGCGTCGCGAAGCGCAGAGCACATCCGCACTGGAGGGAACCTACGCGCCGCTCGCCGAGGTGCTGACCGCCGACGAAGAGGCTCCGGCAAGTGCCGAACTCACGGAGATCCTCAACTACGTACGTATGGCCAACTACGCGTTCTCCTGGATCTCCGACGACCGTCCAGTAACCACGTCCCTGCTCAGCAGTCTTCAAGGCATTCTGATGCGACAGACTGCGCTGGAGTCGGAGTCCGGCCGGATCCGCGACCGACAGGTCGTGATCGGCCGCAGAGCGGACGCAACCCCTGGGATGGCGCCAGTGCACGCCGCACGGTTCATCCCACCACCGCCCGACGACAGCTTGAGCATCGGCGTCCAGGACCTCGTCGACTGGATTCGCGAAGACCACTCCGCCATGATCGATCCGGTCGTCGCAGCAGCGATGTCGCACTACCAGTTCGAGTCACTCCATCCCTTTCGCGACGGCAACGGCAGACTCGGTCGCCTGCTGATCGTCATGCACCTCCAGCTCACCCAGGTGCTGGCCGAGCCTACGCTCACTGTCTCACCATGGTTCGAGGCCAGGCGCGACGATTACTACAACCGGCTCCTCGCGGTCAGCACCCGAGGCGACTGGGACAGCTACATCCGGTTCTTCGCGCAAGGTCTGCGAGAGGCAGCGGAATCGACTCGGCGCCAGATGATCGCACTCGTCAGAGTCCAGAGCGAGTTGAAGGAAGTCGTACGAAGCTCGACATTGCGAGCTGATAGCGCGCACACGTTGATCGATCTCGCTATCGCGAACCCATCATTCACCGTGCGCCAAGTCGAGGCCGAGCTCGGAATCTCGTACGGCCGAGCGAACAAGCTCGTCGGTCAGCTCATCGATCTGGGGATACTCCGGGTGGCGAACCCGAACGCCTACAAACGCCGCATCTACGCACCACGAGTCCTCCAGGTACTTACGCAGGCGACCTCCTGAGGCCAACCGCCGGTCGCGTCGGTGTAGCGATCGGCGGGGTCGACGCGACGATCTGTGTCGAGACCGTTGCTCTCCGACAACGCCTGGAGGACTGACGAATTCAACGGCGAGCGGCCGCTGATCCCGTCGACGCCCAGCAGCAATGCACCGGGACCAGGCACAGCTCGGCGCGTTCGAGCAGCGACGTCAACAGCACCGAGCAGGAGTTGCCGCGGCGGCGGGCACCCTGCTGATCCACGTGGTCTCGGCGAAGTCCGCTGCTAGGCAGAGACTTTCGGCCGCGCCCGGTAGCCTTTGCGCTGCGTGCGTATCGAGCCGACGACAAGGCTACGGGTACGAAATCAAGCATGGTCCGCTGGGGAGCTGGGGCGAGGGGGTTCGGTGGTTGATCCAAGGGTTGTCGCGGTTGTCATCCGACGGAGGCAGGACTGGGTCCCCGAGGACAAGACCCTGGAGATCACGGCATACGAACCGGAGCCGCACCGGGTCCGAGTGCGCTTCGGCATGCCGAAGAAATATCTGTTCGGATGGGAGCGAGTAGCGATTCTCGAACAACCCACGCTGGTATCACTCGGGCCCCACGCACGGTTGCTCGTCGACGGGTACCCGCAGGAAGCGACTGCGGCATACCTGTTCACCGGCCCGCCGGAGTTCGGATCGTGGTGGCACGTGACGAACAACAGGGGCGGATGGAACACCTACAGCGCGAATCGGGTGCAAGTGCTGCCGAATGCCGCCGACCTGCCACGTTCCCGCGATGTGCTGGCCTACTGGCGTGCCGTGGCCGAGAAGCTGGGCGGCGACTCCGGTGTCCTGCGCCGAAACCACCAGAACCTGGACTTCGTTCACCCCGACAGTGCATTGGCCCGGATTCTCGCGCAGGCGCCGATCGAGTCGCGGGCTGACGACGAGGTGCCGATGCCGGTGTATCCGTTCCGCACCAACATCAGTCAGAGCGAGGCGGCCCGTAATGCGTTGCGCTCGCCGATATCGGTGATCGATGGGCCACCCGGTACCGGGAAGACGCAAACCATCCTCAACATCATCGCTTCACTGATCTGCCGACCCGGCATGACGATGGGGGTGGTGTCCTTCAGCAACTCCGCCGTCGACAACGTCTTCGAGAAACTGACCGAGGAAGGCTTCGGGATGGTGGCGGCCAATCTGGGACGAGCCGAGAAGCGGCAGGAATTCTTCGACAGGCAGGGACCACGCAACGCGGGTGTCGATGCGCTTCTGCGCGTCCCCATCCCCACGGCCACGGCTACCGATGCCGCCGAGGAACTCGGTAAGGTGAACCAGCGCCTGATGGAACTCCAGGACCAAGACCGTCAGCGCGCCCTGCTACGTCGACAACTGCACGCATACCAGCTGGAACAACAGCACTTCCAGTCGTTCTTCGACCGGCACGAGGTTCCGGACGCCGAGGATCTGCCGCTGCTGCGTCGCTACAGCGCGGCCAAACTGCTCGACTTCATCGCCGACACCGATCCGCGCTGGATCCGCGATAGCGGTTGGGGCCGAATGGTCGACACAATGAATCGGTACTTCAAATACTGGGCGCTGCGCAAGGTCGATGCCGACGATACCGAGGTAGTGCTGCGTATTCAGCGGCTGTATTACGAGAAGAAGATCGCAGAACTCCTGCGGCAGACTCAGCAACTGACCAAGACCCTGGAGGGCAAAAACTTCGACACGCTGCAGGCCGACCAGACGCGGCTGTCCCGGCAGCTGCTCGAGGACGCGCTACGAACCCGCTACGGTGCGCTGCCCCGGACCGTCTACACCGCTCGATATCGACAACAGTTCGGGCAGTTCGCGCAGGACTACCCCCTGATCCTGAGCACCTGCCATTCGCTGCAGAACAGCATCGGGCGTGCGACCCTGCTGGACTACCTGATCATCGACGAAGCATCACAGGTCGATCTGGTGACGGTGGGCCCGGCCCTGGCCTGCGCGCGCAATGTCATCGTGGTCGGTGATCTGGAACAGCTGCCACCGGTCACGAAGAAGCTCACCGACGCGCCCCCCGCGCCGGATCCCGTCTTCGACTACCAGCGCAGCATCCTGTCCTCGATCCTGGACCTCTTCCCCGAGGAACTGCCGCGCCAGCTGCTGCGGGAACACTACCGATGCGATCCCGACATCATCGAGTTCTGCAATCGGAAGTTCTACGACAACGAACTGATCCCTTATACCCGCAGCACACCGGGGCTGGCTTCGATGCGTGTGGTGCGGACCGTTCCGGGCAACCACATGCGCCGTACCTACGGCGACGACGACCCGATGTCGCCGGGACGGAGCAATCAGCGCGAGATCGATGTGATCCGACGCGACGTCATGTCCTGGGTGACCGCCGATATCCCACCACACGAAGTCGGAGTCACCACGCCGTATCGCCGCCAGGCCAACAAAGTGGCCGACGCCCTGATCGAGTCCATCGAATCCGACACCGTGCACAAATTCCAGGGGCGGGAGAAGGACGCGATCGTCATGACGACGGTCCTCGACGACACGCCCAGCGGCGTGGCGGCACTGGAGTTCGCCGACGACCCGAAACTGATCAACGTGGCCGTATCCCGGGCAATGCGTTTGTTCGTCCTGGTCACCCACCCGTCCGAGCTACCCGCGAGCAGACACCTGCGCGACCTGATCGGATACATCCGGTACCGGGACCCCCACAACGCGGTCATCGACAGTGACGTGATGTCGATCTTCGATCTGCTCTACACCGAATACAACGAGCGGCGGCGCACCCATCCCGCTATCGGATGGGGACGAACCAAATGGGATTCCGAGGACATCGCCCTCACGATGCTCGAAGGGGTGCTCACCGAATCCGGTCACGGACATCTGGCATTCCATGCACAGGTCTATCTACAGAATGTATTCCCGCGCAGGCTGGATCGACTCGACGACGAGCACCGCGAATTCATCCGGCACCGAGCGTCGTTCGACTTCGTCCTCTACAACCGGATCACCAACCAGAACATGGGCGCCATCGAAGTAGACGGCTTCAGCACTCATGAAGCGAACCCGGTCCAGCTGGCCCGTGACGTACGGAAAGACGAGATCTGCCGTCGCTACAACTTCCCGCTGCTTCGCCTGCCGACTACCGGAAGCCAGGAAGCTGCGAAGGTCCGCCGGTTCCTCGACCAGCTGACTTGACCAGGCCTCGCCAGAAGGCGGGTTCGGGGCCGCGACAGCCGGTTCGTGGCCTTCGGGCCAAGGGCCCGACCCGGGTCCCCTCCCCGGCCGCGCTCGAGAGACCAGCGCCTGGCACACCCGCTGGAGAAGGGTCCGAGGAGACAGAGCCCGCGTCGCGATGCAGGGCATACCGCCCGGACCATCGAGCGGCGCGGTCAGGTGCAGCAGTTGGGGTCCAGGACCGTGCACAGCGCGGACAGTGCGTCGCGGCGGGCGCGGTGGAAGGTGTTCATCCCACGTCGCTCGGACTCCACCAGGCCGGCCTTGCGGAGCTGGCCGAGATGGTGGGAGACGGTGGACTCGCCCAGACCGACCTCGGCGGCCAAATCGCCGCCGTTGCGTTCCCCCTGCGGGCTGGTGAGCAGCAGCGACAGCAGCTTGACCCGGACCGGGTCGGCGATCGCCTTGAGCCGCAACGCCACCTCGAGGGCGGCGGCGTCGTCGACCGGTCCCGCCGCGACGGGGGCGCAGCAGACCGGGGCGGACATGTCGATCACTGGTAGTGCCTTGGGCATGAAATCGAGACTACCCGCGGTATTGACATATGTCGAAAAGGTGAGCAGACTCGGCAGCAGAAGTTCTTCGATATATGTCACACAAGTGGAGGTTCGATCATGTCTCGCATCCAGCTCGCCCTCAATGTCGACGACCTCGACACCGCTGTGCAGTTCTACTCGACTCTGTTCAACACCGAACCGGCCAAGCGCAAGCCCGGCTACGCCAACTTCGCCATCGCCGAGCCTCCGCTCAAGCTCGTGCTGATCGAGAACGCCGGACAGGGTGGGTCCCTCAATCACCTCGGCGTCGAGGTCGAAAGCTCCGAGCAGGTCCACGGCGAGATCGCCCGGCTCTCGGAAGCGGGCCTGTTCACCGAGGAGCAGATCGCGACCACGTGTTGCTTCGCCACCCAGGACAAGGTGTGGGTGACCGGTCCCGGCGCGGAGCGGTGGGAGGTCTACACCGTGCTGGCCGACAGCGAAACCTTCGGCACCGCACCCGAACTCAGCCCCACCGACGCCGAAGCGGTAGACGTGTGCTGCGGTACCGCCGCCGAAGCCGAGGCCGAAGGCGCCTGCTGCGGCAGCCAGGCGAAGGAGAAAGCCGTCGCCTCCGGCGCGAGCTGCTGCGGCTGACCCGCCCCTCCTCAGGCGAGTGCGCGGCGATCAGGCCGGGTCCATCGGTCGGTATCGCCTATGCCGATACGGTCGACCCGGTCCGGATCCGCTCGGCGAGCTGGGCGACCCGGGCGGCGATGTCGTCGCGGACGAGCCGCATGCGTTCGATCCCGTCGATGCCCCGGTCGGCGGGCTCGTCGGTGATCCAGGTCTGGACGGGAACCCCCTCGGGGGCTTGGACTTTCGCCTCGCGGCCGAGGACGACGACGAGGTCGATGCCGGAGTACAGGTTCTGGTCGATGGGCTTGGGGTGTTCGCCGGCGGTGCCTGCGCCGACTTCGTCGAGTACTCGCACCGACAGGGCGTTGAGGTCGGTGCCGGGATCGGTTCCGGCGGAGTGGACTTCGATGTCGGTTCCGGCGGTCTGTCGCATCAGCGCGGCGGCCATCTGGGATTTGCCGCTGTTGCGCACGCAGACGAACAGCACGCTGGCCGGTTTCGCGGCGGGACCGGCGGTCTGGTGGGCGAGCCAGCGTTCGGTGTCGATCGCCGCGGCGCAGCCGGATCCGGCGGCGGTGATGGCTTGCCGGTACCGGTGGTCGACGAGGTCTCCCGCGGCGAAGACGCCGGGCAGTGAGGTGGCGGTCGAGGCGGGCGCGACAGTGACGTAGCCGTTGTCGTCGAGGTCGACCTGGTCGGCGACGAGTGCGCTGCGTGGCTGGTGACCGATCGCGACGAACACCCCGGTGACGGGCAGTTCGCGGGTGTCGCCGGTGGTGGCGTCGGCGATGGTCAGGCTGGTGACGGCGGCTTCGCCGTTGACGTGCTCGACGGTGGTGTCGGTAAGGAAAGTGATCTTGTCGTTGTGGCGGGCCCGGTCGAGCATGATCCGGGAGGCACGGAAAGTTTCGCTGCGGTGGATGACGGTGACGCTGCGCGCGAACTTGGTGAGGAAGATGGCTTCCTCCATCGCGGAGTCACCACCGCCGATGACGGCGATGTCGTGGTCGCGGAAGAAGAAGCCGTCGCAGGTCGCGCAGGCGCTGACGCCGTGGCCGAGCAGTTCTTGTTCGCCGGGGATGCCGAGGTAGCGCGCAGCGGCACCCATGGCGAGGATCACCGCCCGTGCCCGGTACCGGACGCCCGCGGCGACGATGGTTTTGATCGGGTCGCGCAGGTGGAGTTCTTCGACGTCCTCGGTGCGCAGGTCGGCGCCGAAGCGCTGGGCCTGCTCGCGCATTTCGGTCATCAGTTCGGGGCCGGTGATGCCGGTGCGGAAGCCTGGGAAGTTCTCGACCTCGGTGGTCGTCATCAGCGCGCCGCCGAATTGGGTGCCTTCGAATACCAAGGGCGCGAGTTCGGCGCGGGCGGTGTAGATGGCGGCGGTGTATCCTGCCGGCCCGGATCCCACGATGACGACGTCGTGGACGCGGTCGTCGTCGACCACCGTCGGCACCGGCGGGTCGGTGGTGATGGCGGGGGCCAGGGTGATCCCGAAGTCGGCGGGCATGGGTCAACGCTCCTGAGACGAGGTGATCGCGACAGTCGCCGCGGGATGTCGGTGAAGAGTGCGGACTGCACAGTCCGTCCTTGATTCCACAGTATTAGTCAGTCATCATTGAGTCAATGAACGCTGAGTGGAATGATGATGTCTTGGCGCGGCGGGTCGCGGTCCATGCCGCGCTGGCCGATCCCGCGCGCCTGCGGATCGTCGACGCGTTGTCGGTGGGCGACGCCTCCCCCACGGACCTGGCGACGATGTTGGGAATGCGCTCGAACCTCGTCGCCCACCATCTGCAAACTCTCACCGACGCCGGAGTCGTGACGCGGCGGCGGTCCGAGGGTGATCGCCGCCGCACCTACGTGCGACTGCTGCCGCACGCGCTGGCGCCGTTGTCGGCGTCGACGGTGCTGTCGGCGCGACGCGTGTTGTTCGTGTGCACGGCGAACTCGGCGCGCTCCCAACTGGCGGCAGCCCTGTGGTGTCGGGCCAGCGAGCTCCCGGCAACCTCGGCGGGCACCCATCCTGCCGTGCGGATCAACCCGGGCGCGGTCGGTGTCGCGCAGCGGCGCGGGCTGGCGCTGAAATCGGCAGCGCCACAGCGTCTCGACGAGGTGCTGAGTGAAGGCGATCTGGTGGTGACGGTGTGCGACCGCGCACACGAGGAACTGCCCGATGTTCCGATGCTGCATTGGTCGGTTCCCGACCCGGTCGGCGCGGAAGACGGCGCCGCCTTCGATCTCGCGTTCGACGATCTGTCCACCCGTGTCGACGCCTTGTCCCGGCACGTCCGCTGCGCTTGACCCTCGTCGTCTCGATGCGGCCGATCGAGCGGCGCACCGCCGATCATGGTGCGCCGCTATCGAATAGGCGCAGTCCGCAGAGGCTGGGTGGCGAGGCGGTCGACGAGCCACGCCGCGTCACGTCCGACGCCTCGTAGTGAGGCGGAGGGCAGACTGCGTTGCCGTTCGAGTCCGAGGTAGCCGAGTCCGGAGTGGGTGGAGATGCCTTTGCGGTGGCGCCGACGATCACCGCGTCATAGGTGGTGATCACAAGGTCCTTGACGAGTCGACGGGTTCGGGAGTGCGCGGGATGGTGGCGACGGCGATGACGGCCGCGACCGCCGCGATCAGGGCGAGAACGAGGTAGGTGCGCGACCAGGTGCCGGTCCAGCTCATCAGGGCGGTTCCGGCGAAGGGCGCGGTCGCCATCACGATCACCACGGGGGCCGACAGGAGGCCGTTGAGGCGGCCGTAGTGGGTCGCGCCCCAGCGGTCGGTGATCGCGGTGGCCTGCACCAGGGTCATGATCCCGCGGATCAGGCCCGCGCCGATCGACACCGCGATCAGCGCGAATACCGTTGTCACCCAACCCAATAGTGCGGTAGCGACGGCGGTGGTGGCGAAGGCGCCGATGATGCGCGTTGCGGGGGTGGTGCGGGTCATCAGTGGGAGGTAGCCGAGGCGGCCCAGGACTTGTCCGGCGCCGCCGAGGCCGAGGGTCAACGCGGCCAGCGAGGGCGAGAAACCGCGTTCGATGAGCAGCGGGACCAGGTTGAACACACCGGCGAAGGCCGCGAACGCGCCCAGACTCAGGGCGATCACCAAGGCCAGGAACGCGGGGCTGCGAGCGATCGCCCGGTGGTCGTCGTCGTGCGGCGTGATCGGCGGGGGTGCGGGTGGCCACGGCCCCCGGAGGCCGAACAGATGACCGGGCACGGTCACGACCGCCAGCACGACGGCGAGGACGAGATAGGTCGCGCGCCAATCGGTGCACTGGACCAGGGCCGCGGTCAGCGGCGCGAAGACCGTGCTGGCCAGCCCCGCGGCCAGCGTCAGGATCATCAGAGCCTTGACGTGGTCGGTCCCGAACCAGCGGGTCAGCGCCGCGAACGCGGGCGGGTACAGCACCGCGCCCATGGCGACCCCGGCGGCGAGCCAGCCGAGGAAGAACACCAGCGGATTCGGGGCGAGGGCCACCACGATCAGGGCAGGGATCGCGAGAACCGATCCCGCGGTCATGACGGCGCGTGGGCCGATGCGATCCAGGACGCGCCCGACCGGGATACCGGTCAGCGCGGCGGCGAGCTGGCCCAGCGAGAAGGCGGCGGTGAGCATCGGCAGCGACCAGCCGGTGTCGGCCGAGATCGATACCGACAGCACCGGGAAGGCGTAATAGAGGATGCCCCAGCTGGTGATCTCGGTGAAGCACAACGTGATCAAGACCCGCCGGCGCAGACCGGGTCCGGTGGACCCGGTCTGCGCGGCGATGGTGGTGGTCGCCATGGATCAGCGGCTGACCGCGGGCACACTCAGGGTCAGTACTTCGGGTGCGGAGCCGCAGCAACCACCCGCGGCTGCGTCGTCGGGATCGTCGAACACTCCCGCGCCGCCGCAGACTCCGGTCTCGGGCAGCGTGAGTTCGACCTTGGCGGCGGATTCGTGGTCACCGGCGAGTTCGGCGACGATGGAGCGGACCTGCTCGTAGCCGGTCATCGCCAGGAACGTCGGCGCGCGGCCGTAGCTCTTCATTCCAGCGAGATAGACGCCGGGTTCGGGGTGGGTCAGTTCGGCGACGCCGTGCGGGTAGACGGTGCCGCAGGAGTGCACGTTCGGGTCGATGAGCGGCGCCAATCGGACCGGGGCTTGCAGGACGGGATCCAGGTCGAGCCGTACTTCCGACAGCCAGCCGAGGTCGGGCCGGAAGCCGGTCAGTGCGACGACATTGTCGATGTCGTCGATGCGACGGCCGTCGTCGGCGACGAGCGAGACCCGCCCGTCGTCGCCGGATTCGATTGCCGCGGTGCGGAATCCGGTGACCACCTCGAGCAGTCCGTCCTCGACGGCCTGGCGAGCACGCAGGCCGAGCGCGCCGCGTGCGGGCAGTTCATCGGCTTCGCCGCCACCGAACGTCGCATCGGTGGCGCCTCGCCGCAGCACCCAGGTCAGCCGCGTTCCCTGCCGTTCTCGTGCCACCTGCGACAGCGCGACGATCGCGGTGAGCGCCGAATGTCCGCTGCCCGCGATCACCGTGTGCGCCCCGGCGTAGCGGTCGGCGTGTTCGGCGGACTCGACATCGGGAACCCGGTAGCTCACCACCTCGGCAGCGCGTTCGCCGAGCGCGGGAAGCCCCTCTCCGCCCAGCGGGTTCGGCGTCCCCCAGGTGCCCGAGGCATCGATCACCGCGCGCGCCAGGATCCGGTCCTCGGTTCCGTCGGCACGGCGCAGATGAATCGACAGCGGTTCGCTGTCGCGGCCGGCATCCACGACCCGGTCTCGGCCACGCCGGGCGAGACCGACGACCTCGGTGTCGTAGCGGACGGACGCACCCAGCGCCTCGGCCAGTGGGACCAGGTAGTCGCGCACCCAGTCCTGGCCGGTCGGGTAGTCCTCGTCGGCGGGAGCGGCCCAGCCGCGCTGCTCGAGCAGGCGTCGTCCGGCGGGGGCGATCAGTTCGGCCCAGCGGGAGAACAGCCGCACGTGATTCCACTGCGCGATCGCGGCACTGGCGCGCGGCCCGCGTTCCAGAACCACCACGTTCATGCCGCGTTCGCGCAGTTCCGCGGCTGCTGCCAGGCCCACGGGGCCGGCTCCTACGACGACGACAGGCAGATCGGTCATCACAGACTCCATTCATCGACACTCATCGATCTAATGCGAAGAGACTGTATCGACCAATGTCTATGAATGCAACCATCGATTGTCGTCGATATAATCGCGAACATGACGTCTCTGGACATGCCCGTCGTACGCGACGCAGCCACCGTGCGCGTCGACGCGTTGCCCGTCGACGACGCCACGACCTACGCCGAATGGTTCGCCTGCCTGGCCGACCCGACCCGGGTCCGGCTGCTGCACCTGGTCGCCACCCGACCGGCAGGGATCACGGTGCGCGAGCTGACCGATGCCCTCGACATCACCCAGCCGACGGTGTCGCATCACGTGCGCAAGCTCGCCGACGTCGGCTTCGTCACCACGCACAAGAGCGGAACCTCGACGATCGTGGCGGTCAACCCGACCTGCTGCACGGGCCTCCCCCACGCGGCCGACGCCGTCATGGGGCTGCTCGCGCCACGACCGTGCTGCCCCGACGACCTGCCCGCCGATGTGTCGGTTCGGGCGATGCGCGACGACGACTGGGACTCGGTGTTGCGCATCTACGGCGAAGGCATCGCCACCGAACTGGCGACGTTCGCCACCGAGGTCCCCGATCGGACCACCCTGGATGCCCAGTGGCTGCCCGATCATCGCTGGATCGCCGAGGCCGACGGAGTTGTCGCGGGCTGGGCCACCTTGAGCCCGGTGTCGGGTCGCGCCTGCTACGCGGGTGTGGCCGAGAACTCGGTCTACGTGGCCGAGGGAATGCGCGGCCGCGGTATCGGCACATCACTGCTGCGCGCCCAGGTCGTCGCCGCCGACGACGCGGGCCTGTGGACTCTGCAGAGCGCGATCTTCCCGGAGAACCGCGACAGCATCGCACTGCATCACTCGGCGGGATTCCGAACCGTCGGTGTGCGCGAGCGCATCGCACAGCTCGACGGAATCTGGCGCGACACCGTCCTGCTCGAGCGTCGCCGCGCCACCGATTCCTGACCACCGCCAGCGGTGGTGACCAGCTTCACCTCGCCCCACGCACCTGTTCACCAGACGTTTGCTTGCGCACTGAATCGATGTACATCAATATCGAAGAATGTCTAAGTCCGAGCTGAACCTCACGCCGGTCACGGCGTGCGAGACCGAGCCGGTCGTGCGCGATCCGTTGACCGCCGCCGAGGCCGTCGAACTCGCCGCCGTGTTCAAGGCGCTGTCGGATCCGGTGCGCCTGCGGTTGTTGTCGCTGGTCGCCAGCCGGTCCGGCGGCGAGGCGTGCGTGTGCGATATCTCCGACGGTGTCGAGGTCAGCCAGCCGACGATTTCCCATCACCTCAAGGTGCTGCGCGAAGCCGGCCTGCTCACCAGCGAGCGGCGCGCGTCGTGGGTGTACTACCGCGTCGTACCCGAGGCGTTCGCCCGCGTGTCGAGCACACTGATCGCCGAGACCACGGCGGTGGGAGCGTGAGCGCGACCACCACGCCCGAGCACGCGCCCGTCGTCGGCAAGCTGTCCACCCTGGACCGGTTCCTGCCGCTGTGGATCGGCGCGGCCATGCTCGCCGGAATCCTGCTGGGCCGCATGATCCCCGGACTCGGTGACGCGCTCGGCGCCGTCGAGATCGACGGGGTTTCGCTGCCGATCGCGATCGGCCTGCTGATCATGATGTACCCGGTGCTGGCGAAGGTCCGCTACGACCGCCTCGACACCGTCACCGGCGACCGCAAGCTGATGATCGCCTCGCTGGCGCTGAACTGGATCCTCGGTCCCGCGCTGATGTTCGCCCTGGCCTGGATCTTCCTGCCGGACCTGCCCGAATACCGCACCGGCCTGATCATCGTCGGCCTGGCGCGCTGCATCGCGATGGTCATCATCTGGAACGACCTGGCCTGCGGTGACCGCGAGGCCGCGGCGGTGCTGGTCGCGTTGAACTCGGTGTTCCAGGTGTTCATGTTCGCTGTGCTCGGCTGGTTCTATCTGTCGGTGCTGCCCGGCTGGCTGGGCCTCGAGCAAACCCACATCGATACCTCGCCGTGGCAGATCGCCAAATCGGTGCTGATCTTCCTCGGGATCCCGCTTGTCGCCGGATATCTGACGCGCCGCTTCGGCGAGCGAGCCAAGGGCCGCGCCTGGTACGAGTCGAAGTTCCTGCCCAAGATCGGGCCGTGGGCCCTGTACGGGCTGCTGTTCACGATCGTGATCCTGTTCGCCTTGCAGGGCAAGCAGATCACCTCGCACCCGTGGGATGTGGCGCGCATCGCGCTGCCACTGCTGGTGTACTTCGCCGTGATGTGGGGTGGCGGATACCTGCTCGGTGCGCTGATGGGGTTGGGCTATGCCCGCACCACGACGCTGGCCTTCACCGCCGCGGGCAACAACTTCGAACTCGCCATCGCCGTGGCGATCGCCACCTACGGTGCCACCTCCGGCGAAGCGCTGGCCGGTGTCGTCGGCCCGCTCATCGAGGTGCCGGTGCTGGTCGCCCTGGTCTACGTATCGCTCGCGCTCCGTAAACGCTTTCCCGGCACCGCTGGTGGGCCCGCGACCCAGCCGGTCGCCGCCGCCGAATGAGCGAAGGCCGGGTCGACCCCGTTCCCGGCCTACGAATACCTGTTTTCCGAGATCACCTTCCAACACCACAGCGGACCCGACCAAGGGACAGTGCCATGACCGACAGCCCGGTTGCCCAAGCCCACTACCATCGCGACGATCTGACCCTCGACCAGCGCCATGCCCTCACGACCGCCGCGACCCGGCTCCAGCGGGAGTTCGAGGGAACTTTCGGCATCGAGACGATCGACCGGTTCCTGCACTCCTCCTACGACCAGTTCGCCGGTCGCGCCACGGTGGTGAACTTCCTGCCACTACTCGCCGAGCGGTTCGCCCGTCAGCGACTGGTCGCGTTGGCCCGGGTCGAGGGCAAAGCCAACACCGGCAAGCCGACGGTGCTGTTCCTGTGTACTCACAACGCCGGGCGCTCGCAGATGGCGCTGGGGTTCTTCACGCACCTGGCCGGGGACAACGCGGTGGCCTGGTCGGGTGGTTCCGAACCCGGCGACGAGATCAACCCGGCGGCGGTGGCGGCGATGGCCGAGGTCGGTATCGACATCACCGGCGAATTCCCCAAGCCGTGGACCGAGGAGATCCTGCGGGCCGCGGACGTGATCGTCACGATGGGCTGCGGTGACGCCTGCCCGCTGTACCCGGGTCGTCGCTACGAGGAGTGGCAGCTCGACGATCCGGCCGGTCACGATGTCGCCGCGGTGCGTCCGATCCGCGACGACATCGAGACCCGCGTGCGGCACCTGCTCGCCGAACTCGACATCCCCACCCACTGACGCTTCTCCCCTACCGAAAGGTATTGCACCCCATGTCGACCAAGCCCAGTGTGCTCTTCGTCTGCGTCCACAACGCCGGACGGTCCCAGATGGCACAAGGCTTCCTGAGCCACCTCGCCGGGGACGACATCGAGGTCCGCTCCGCGGGCAGTGCCCCTGGTGATGCCCTCAATCCCGCCGCGGTCGAGGCCATGGCCGAACTCGGTATCGACATCACCGCCCAGACGCCGAAGATCCTGACCCCCGATGCCGTGGAGACCTCGACCGTGGTGATCACCATGGGCTGCGGCGATGCCTGCCCGTATTTCCCGGGTGTCGACTACCGCGACTGGAAGCTCGAGGATCCCGCGGGCAAGGGTGTGGAGTCGGTGCGTCCGATCCGCGACGAGATCAAGAAGCGCATCGAGGAATTGATCTCCGAGCTGCTGCCCGCCCGCGCCTGATTTTCCGACGAGAGAAAGCGATACGTTGATGAGCAAGATCGAGGTATTCGAGCCCGCGCTGTGCTGCAACACCGGCATCTGCGGACCCGACGTCGACCAGGCGCTGGTGAACTTCTCGGCGGATCTGGACTGGTTGCGCAGCCAGGGCGGCGACATCGCCCGGTTCAACATGGCATCGGAGCCGCTGGCCTTCGCGGGCAACGACGCGGTGCGCAGCTTTCTCGAAGTGTCGGGCTCGCAAGGGCTTCCACTGGTCCTGGTCGACGGGGTGACCGCGCTGACCGGCCGCTACCCGACCCGCGAGGAGATCACCCGGTGGTCGCGGACAACGCAGATCAGCGCGCGACCGCAGGGGGTGGCGTTGCTCGACATCGCCGAAGACGGTTGCAGCGGACCCGGGTGCTGCTGATCGCCATGGACGTCCCCGACTTCTTGACCGATGCCCCGCGCTTCGTGTTCTTCACCGGAAAGGGCGGGGTCGGCAAGACCTCGGTCGCGTGCGCCTCGGCTGTCGCGCTCGCGCGCGGCGGTGCCCGGGTGCTGCTGGTCAGCACCGATCCCGCCGCCAATGTCGGACAGGTTTTCGAGACGACCGTCGGCGCGTCGGTCACCGCGATCCCCGCGGTGACCGGTCTGTCGGCGTTGGAGATCGACCCGCACCAGGTCGCGGCGGCCTACCGGGAACGGATCATCGCGCCGGTGCGGGGATTGCTGCCCGCCGCGGAGATCGACGCCATCACCGAGCAGTTGTCGGGCTCGTGCACGACCGAGATCGCCTCGTTCAACGAGTTCACCGCGCTGCTCGATCCGGCGGCGACCCGGTTCTCGCAGTTCGATCACATCGTGTTCGACACCGCCCCGACCGGGCACACCATCCGGTTGCTGCAACTGCCGGGCGCGTGGACGGACTATCTGTCGGGCAGTGGCGATGCCTCCTGCCTCGGGCCGCTGTCGGGGCTGGACGCGCAACGCGAAACCTATGCCGCGGCTGTGCGCGCGTTGACCGACCCCGATCTGACGCGGCTGGTCCTGGTCGCCCGCGCTCAGGAGTCGGCGCTGCGCGAGGTGGCCCGAACCTATGACGAGCTCACCGATATCGGCGTGCGCGCCGGTCACCTGATCATCAATGCCGTGCTGCCGCAGCCCGACACCGGTGACGAGCTCGCGACGGCGATCGCTCGCCGGGAGGCCGCGGCCATCGCGGCGATGCCCGCGTCGCTGGCGCAGCTGCCGTGCGACCGGATCCCTCTCGCGCCGGTCGAGATGGTCGGTGTGGAGGCGCTGAGCACCCTTTTCGGTCCCACCCCCGCCGCAGCCGCACCAGCCGACTCCCCTGAACCGGTCATCGCGTCGGCCCCGCTGGCGGCGCTGGTCGACGAGCTGGCCCTGGACGGCTCGGGCCTGATCATGTGCATGGGCAAGGGCGGCGTCGGCAAAACGACCATCGCCGCGGCGATCGCGACCGGCTTGGCCGCCCGTGGCCACGAGGTGCACCTGAGCACCACCGACCCCGCCGCACATCTGGCCGACACCATCGGCGAAGCCACCGCCACCGTGCGGCTCTCGCGGATCGACCCCGCCGAGGCGACCGAGCAGTACCGGCAGCGAGTGCTGCGCACCCGCGGAGCCGATCTCGACGAACAGGGACGGGCCGCACTCGCCGAGGACCTGCGCTCGCCCTGCACCGAGGAAGTCGCGGTGTTCCAAGCCTTTTCACGGCTGGTTCACGAATCCCGCCGACGCTTCGTCGTCGTCGATACCGCCCCGACCGGGCACACGCTGCTACTACTCGACGCCACCGGCGCCTATCACCGCGAGATCAGTCGCAGTCTCGGCGCCGATCGCGGTTTCACCACGCCACTCATGCGGCTGCAGGATCCCGCGCAGACCAAGATCATTGTGGTCACCGCACCGGAATCGACACCGATCCTCGAATCGGTCGAGCTGTGTGCGGATCTGCAGCGCGCCGGCATCACGCCCTGGGCCTGGGTGGTGAACAACTCCCTCGCCGCCGCCCACCCCACCGATCCCTTGCTGCGCGCCCGGGCCGCGACCGAGCTCACGCATATCGACGATGTCGCGCATCGCCACAGCACCCGGTATGCGATCGTCCCGATGCTGAGCGCGGAGCCGACCGGCTCCGATCGACTGGCCGAGCTGTCCGGCGCGGTCGTGGTGCCGGCGGGCGAATGACCGCCAACAACGAGATGCGTCAACTCGACGAAGCCGGGTGGGCCGGGCCGGTCGAAGACCGCCCGGCAGTCACGTTCCGGCGTTCGCCGGGGCAGGGTCGGCGACCAGGCCGGGGAGCAGGTAGCGGCGCACATAGCGCAGCACGGCGGGGTTGTCGTCGATGTCGATGGTGTCGCCGGGGACGGTGCCGAGGCTGATGAGAACGCGAGCGACCCATTCGGCGACTTCGGCGAGATCGTGGCCGGGATGGATCTCACCGCGCACGACGGCAGCCTGCGCGTAGGGCAGCCAGAACGCGGCGAGGTCGGGGACGAGGCCGGAGACGCCGGCGCCGGTGCACAGGGCGAATTCTTCCGGCTCGTCGTTCCACAGCCGCATCACCAGCGCGCCCGGGTCGTCGTAGGCGCCACGACCCAGACGGACACCGGCCGCGAGTTGTTCGGCGAAGGTGTCGAGCGTGTCGAGTTCGGCGCGCGAACCGGTCCACAGCGCGTCGTTGAGCCGGACGATGGCGGCGCCGAGCAGGGCGGTCTTGTCCGGGAAGTGGCGATAGAGCCAGGCGCGCGAGACGCCGGCTTCCTCGGCGATCTCGATCATCGTCGTCGCCCGGATACCTTTGCGCGCCAGCAACTTCTGAGCCGCGGCGATCAGTCTGTCGCCGACGCTCACTGTTCCCGGCTCGGTCACTCGGCTCAACCCTCCCGGACGGCTCATCAGTCCCGCTCGGACAGAGAATAGCAAGGCGGTAGACATTCTCGAGAATGTGTCTACGATCACTGGACAGTTTCAGAAATCTGTCTAGTGGGCAGTGGCACAGCATCGAGGAGCACCATGACCACCAACCAGCGCACGGCCATGGTGATCGGCGGCGCGTCGGGCATCGGCCTGGCGACCGCGCACGCGTTGACCGCCGACGGTTTCCACGTGATCGTCGCCGATGTCAACGAGGCGGCGGCGGCCGAGGCGGCGACCGCCCTCGGGCCGACGGCGTCGAGCATCCACCTGGACGTCACCGACGAGGCCTCGGTCGAGGCCGGTTTCACCGCCGTCGAGAACCTGACCGCGGTCGTCAGCTGCGCCGGATTGTCGATGACCGGCCCGATCACCGACCTCGAACTCGCCCACTGGCAGCTCACTCTCGACGTCTGCCTGACCGGCACCTTCCTCGTCCTCAAGCATGCTGCCCGGCACATCGCCGATGGCGGCAGCATCACCTGCATCGCCTCGCTCAACGGACGCCAGCCCGGCACCGGCATGGCCGCCTACTGCGCGGCCAAGGCGGGCGTGCTCATGCTGGTCGAGGTGGCGGCATTGGAACTGGCGCAGCGCCAGGTCCGGGTCAACGCCATCTCCCCCGGCCTCGTCGACACCCCGCTGGTGGCGGGCATCGCCTTCGTGCCGGGGCTGACCGAGGACTACCTGGCCAACACCCCACTCGGTCGCAGCGGGCGGCCCGAGGAAATCGCCGACATGGCAGCCTTCCTCGCCTCGGACAAGGCGTCCTGGATGACGGGCTCGGCCGTCGATCTCAACGGCGGCGCCCACCTGCGCCGCTACCCCGATGTGCTCGGCCATGTGCGCGCGCTCATGCAGAACCCGCCTGCCTGATCAGTGCCGATGCCGACCAAACGCCGGGCATGCCCGCGTGACGCGGCCTCAGCTCGACACCGTCTCCGGCCGCCACCCTCGCAAGCTCGTGTCCAAGGCCGAGGAGGCTCCCGAGGCCGGGGTTCATGACGTGGGGCTTTGTGTCGCCGATCGAGGTTGCGGGCGTGGGAGGCGGAACAGTTGATGCAGGCGGCGCAGCGCTTGCCGGTCTCCGGAGGCGGAAGCGGCGCCGTCGCTGATCGCTTCCGCGAGGGTCGACCGGCCGGCGGCGAGGTCGCGAAAGACCTCGCCGCCGATCGTGATGGTCACGTCGGGGTGCTGGGCCGGGCCGTGCACCGTTTCGATGGTGCCGTCGTCGATGCGGGCGTGGAAGATCTCCTCCTCGACCCGGAACTCGTACAGTGCGCGCAGGCCGGTGGCTGCCTCGGCGTCGAAGCACGCTCGCAGGCCGAGCACGGCCCAACCGGGGTGGAAGGTCTCCTGTTCACGGGGTTCGCCCATTGCCCATTTCAGGCCCCACCGGGCCAACGCCAGCACCGCCGGGCCGAGCTCTTCGCCGGCCTGGGTGAGGGCGTAGGCCTGGGTGCGGGCCGGTGGGGGGAGAGTGATCTTCTGGATCAGCCCTTCGCGTTCCAGATGTTTCATCCGCGCGGCCAGTAGGCCGGTGCCCAGGCCGCGCAGGCTCTGCTGCAGGTCGCCGAAGCGTTTTGGGCCGGTCAGCAGTTCGCGGATGAGGAGCAGGGTCCAGCGTTCCCCGACGAGATCGAGGGTGCGCGCGGTCGCGCAGTACTGGTTGTAGGTTCGCTGTTCCACTTCAGCATTCTAGTTCTCGAACTTCTTCTTATTGAACGGCGAAAGCGTGAGCCTCCGTGAGGAGGCGGGCCAGCGCCTGCGGGTGGGTGAGCATCACGTCGTGCGGACCGTCCACGGCGAGGGTCCGGTACCCGATCTCCGTGGCGAACCGGTCGAAGGCGAAAGTCTGCGGCCGGCAGTAGATGCCGGTGCCCGGTATCCGGTCGACGGCGCCACTCAACCGGGTCGTCTCGGTGAAGGTGCGCAGCGGTTGGGGTTGCAGGCGAGGGCCGAGCCAGGCCGCGTCGGCCGCGTCGGTGATGCCGAACATCGCCGGAACAGGTGCTGGGATCTGGTTGTCCGCGCCGGCGTCGGCGGCGGACTGGATCGCGTTGACGAAGGCCGCCGGTGCCAGGCCGAACATACTGGCGCCGTCGGCTCCGGCCCAGCCGTCGACCAGGATGATGTGGTCCACCAGGTCGGGTCGCAGATCGGCTGCCTGCCGGACGACCAAGCCCGCGTAACTGTGCCCGACCAGCACCAGATCGCCGGCCGGGCCTTCTTCGGCTGCGGTATCGAGAGCGGTGACAACCTCCTGGACGTGGGTGTCCAAGCCGATGTCACTGTTCATGGTGAGGGCCGGGGTGACGGTGCGCGCTCCGGTTCGGTGCAGGAACGGGGACAGGCGGTCCCAGGCCCAGGGGCCGTGCCAGGCGCCGTGTACGAGAACGAAGGTGGTCATCGGTGTCCTTTCGTGCGGATCAGGGGCATCACGAGGTCGGCGAACTCTTCCAGTCCGGCGTGGCGGTCGTCGGCTACCAGGCGGATCACCAGGTGGTGCGCGCCGGGCGCCGGCGTAGGCGTCGAGCCAGCCGGGCGGCCGCAGCGGGCGTGCCGGCGAACAGGGTCTGGATGGTCTCGACGGCCGCCAGCGGGGCGTTGTAGTAGCGCTCGATGCCGGCCCGCAATCGCCTGCACGCACGCTCGGGGTCGTCGTCCAGGCACAGCGTCGCGTACAGCGCCGGGGTGAGCGCGCGGGCCGCTGACTGCTCGAGGACGGCCAGATCGCGCGCGTAGCCGTGCGCGGCGGGCGGATAGGGCAGCCGGCCTCGGCCCAACAGCAGGTAGCCGATCTTCACTGGAGTCATGCGGTCGCCTCTCGGAGCCATTCGCCTCCGATACTAGGCGTTCACTTCCTGATTATGAAGTAGCAGATTCATTTTCAGGAATCACACCAGGCGAGCGGCTACCTCCGGCGAGGCGGTGCCGCCAAGGTGGCCGCGGTAATCGCGATCGAGGAAGCCACGTTCGCGGTCATGCCGGGTGCGCGATCACGCGGAGGTGAGCCGGAGCAGGCTGCCGGTGCCCGCGGCGGTGACGAACAGTGCGGGGCCGGGGGCGAGGCAGACGTTGGTGGGCATGCTGCGGGGCGGGGGGGGTGCTGGGTCAGGGGAATGCCTTCGGGAGTGAGGACGTCGATGCGGTCGCCGGTAGTGGTGGCGATCCACAGGCGGCCCGTGGGGTCGACGGCGAGTCCGTCGGGATGCGCCGTGGTGAGGGTGGCGAGGGTTCGGCCGGGTTGGAGCGCGCCGGCGACGACGGGGTAGGCGGTGACGTGCGAGTGCACGGTTTCGGTGACGTAGAGGGTGCGGCGGTCGGGGCTGAAACCGATGCCGTTGACGAAGATCGGGCCCTGCGCCATCAGTTCGGGTCGGCCGGTGTCGAGGTCGATGGCCCAGACCTGGCCGGGTGAGGTGGTTTCCGGGTGGCGGAAGTCGGCGTCGGCGCGGGAGTCGGTGACCCACAGCCGGCCGTCGGGTCCGAAGACCAGGTCGTTCGGTGACTCCAGGCCACGGAACGCGTAGTCGACGCGGCCGTCGCGGATGACCTGGATGCCCGGGGCGGCGGCGCCGCGGGCGGCGAAACGGCCGCCGTTCTGCGCGACGTACAGCGCGCCGTCGGCGCCGACGACGAGACCGTTGGGGCCGCCGCCGGTTCGGTGCTCGGCGGCGACGGTGCCGTCGGGGTCCAGGATCAGGACGCTGCCCCGGCTCATCGAGACCAGGGCGATCCGGCCGTCCGGGAGGACGGCCGGGCCTTCGACGAATCCGAGTCCGTCGGCCACGACCTCCACGCGCAGTGGTCCGTCGCCGAATCGCCCTGTCATCGGGGCAGACTCAGTACACGGCGGGCGATGATGTCGAGCTGGATCTCGATGGTGCCGCCGCCGAAGAGGATGGCGGGCAGGCCGAGGAAGTCGAAGGTGTAGGGCTGTTCGGGGTGGCCGACGGCGGCGCGGGGGCCGAGGACCGAGACCAGGGCGCGGGAGGCGTCGCGCTGGGCGATGGCGTGCCAGACCTTGCGGACACTGTTACCGGAGGTGTTGGCGTCGGCGGTGCCGTTCATCCTGGTCACCGCGTTACGCAGGTTCAGGGCGGCGACCGAGAGCTCGAGCGCGGCATTGCGGCCGAGGACGCGCACGACATCGTCGCGGGTGCCCGCGTGGTCGCCGGATTCCAGGAGCCGGCGGACCAGGGCGCTCGAGCCGTGGCCGAAGGTGGCCGAGCCCATGGCGAGTCGTTCGTTGGACAGGGTGGTGACCGCGATCCGCCAGCCGTCACCGGGGTTCGCGACCACCTGGTTGTCGGGCACGAAGACCTCGTCGAGGAAGACCTCGTTGAACTCCCAGATCCCGGTGACCTGCCGCAGCGGGCGGACATCGACGCCGTCGGCGTTCATCGGGATCAGGAAGTACGTCAGGCCGGCGTGTTTGGGCACGGTGGTGTCGGTGCGGGCCAGGCAGACGGCCCAGTCCGCTTCCACCGCTTGGGAATTCCATACCTTTTGACCCGTGATCACCCACCCGCCGTCCACCTTGCGCGCGGCGGTGGACAGGCCGGCCAGATCCGAGCCCGCGCCGGGTTCGGAGAACAGCTGACACCAGATGATCTTGCCGAGCAGGGAGTCGGCGACGAACCGCGCGCGCTGCTCGTCGTCACCGTGCTCGATCAGCGTGGGCAGCACCCAGCCGCCGATGCCGAGCTCGGGCTGGGCCAGGTCGCGGCGCGCGAATTCCTCGGCGATCACGGCCTGTTCGGCCGGTCCGGCGCCGAGCCCGTACGGCGGCGGGTAGTGCGGGGCGACCAAGCCGTCGGCGGCCAGCCGCGCTCGGCGCGACGCGCCGCGCGCGGGTGCCCAACCCGCCGTGGGGATCTCGTCGTCGGGCAGCGCGAGCACCTCGTCGAGCACGGCGCCGACGGTGGCGCGCAACGCGGGCAAGGTCTCGGCGGTGACGAACCCGAAGTCCCGCTCGGCGCCCAGGCACCGCTCCCCCAGCTCGCGGGCCGCCGCGTCCTCCCCGCCGGCCACGGCGGCCAGCGCGATGGCGCGACGCCAATACAGGTGGGCGTCGTGTTCCCAGGTGAATCCGATGCCACCGAGCAGACTCACGCAGTCGACCGCCTGATCGATGGCGGCGGGCAGTGCGGTCAGCGCGGCGCTCGCGGCGGCGAGGAGCCGCTGCCCGGCCGGTTGGTTCTCGGCGCGGGCCGCGTCCCAGGTCGCCGCGGTCGCCACCTCGGCACGGACCAGCATCAGCGCTGTCTTGTGCTGCACCGCTTGGAAACTGCCGATCGGACGACCGAACTGGTGCCGGACGCGGACGTAGTCGACGGTGGTGTCCAGGCACCAGCGGCAGATCCCGATCGCTTCCGCCGCGGCGAGAGTGGTCGTCCACAACTGAGCCACGGAGGGGTCGATACCGTCGAGCACCCGCGCCGGGTCCACCCGATAGGTGTCGAACGCGACGCGTCCCAGCGATCGGGTCAGGTCGACGGCTTCGGCGGTGGTCAGCTGCACCGCTGCGACTTCGCTGCCGGAAGGGGAGGGCGCGCCGGGGGCGAACCAGAACCACAGGCTCGCTGCCGGATCGCCGTCGATGGCGGCGCGCACCAGCACCCGCTGGGCGCCGGGCAGGCCGATTGCCGGATCGGAGCTCCCGGACACCACCCAGCTGTCGCCGTCGCGCGTAGCTCGCAGACCGGAGCCGGTGGCGATCGCGCCGGTCATGCCCGCGCCGAAGTCCGACAGCAATGACTGGGCGTCCGCCGCCATGGCGAGCGCGCTCGCGGTCACCGTCGGCAGGTACGGACCGGGGAACAGGGCTGTGCTCAGTTGCTCGACGGCCACCGCGAGGGTGGCCAGCCCGCACTCGTCGCCGCCGTAGGCCGCGGGCAGATGCAGTGCGTGCAATCCCTGCTCGCACAACGCCGTCCATACCTCGGCAGGCATGGTGCCCGCCGCGTAGCCGGACAGGTGTTCGCGCGTCTGCGACAGCGGAGCGATCTTGCGCGCGAACGCGGCGACCGATTCCGCCAGTGCCTGCTGATCTGCGTCTACGGCTAGGGACATCTGGGACTCCTGGGGGACTGAAATTCGAGTGCCTGATCGAATGTCGTCAGCACTGTGTGGGTTCGGGATGAATGAACGGGCAGCCGGACGGATTCGCCGGTGATTCGAGCTTCCGGCCGGACGAGCACAGGTCGACCTGGCATCACGGCTGTGGCAAGTCCTGCCATTCGCTCGACAGCTGGGCAGACCACACCGGTGTGCGGTGGTCGAGCCTGGCCCGCATTCCTTCCGAAGCGTCGGGGCTACCCATCACCCGCAGGTGCAGCTCGGTTTCGAGGTCGGCGACGCGGGTGGGGTCGTAGCCGTGGATCGCGGTGTCCCACAGCAGTCTTTTGCTCAGCGCCGCCGACATCGGCGCGACATGGGTGGCCATGTCGGCGGCCATAGTGAGGGCGGCGGGGAGCACGTCGGCGGCGGGCAGGCTGCGGGTGGCGAGGCCGAGGCGGACCGCTTCGGCACCGTCGAAAGTGCGGCCCGACAACAGGATGTCGGCCGCGACCGACATACCGGCGACCTTGGCCACGGTCCAGTGCGCCATCGCGTCGGGCACCACACCGAGGCGCACCTGCGGAATGGCGTAGCGGGCGTCGTCGGCGACCAGGCGAATATCGGCCTGCATCGCCAGGGTGAGCCCGATGCCGATCGCGTGCCCGTTGACCGCGGCGATCACCGGCTTTCGCAGAGCGAAGGCGGGCGGGTCGACCGGCGACGCGGAGAAGGCCGGGCGGTCGGGCCGGTCGAAGGTCGACGTGCCGCCGCCCAGATCCGCTCCGGCGCAGAAGGCCGGGGCGGCGCCGGTCAGCACGATCACCCGGACCGCGTCGTCGGCGTCCAGCTCACGGTAGGCCCGGCCGAGGGCGCGGCCCATCGCGGCGGTGAAAGCGTTGCGGCGCGCGGGCCGGTCCAAGGTCACCACCGCGACGCCGTCGGCGATCTCGATCCGCACCTCGCTCATGCCTCCGCCTCGCCGGCGCTCGGCTGCGGCATGCGCGACGCGCCCTGGCACATAATTCTCTCGCTCACGCGACCTGCAATTCGGTGACCAGGTCCCGGATGTGCGCGTCGGCGACGGGATAACCCGGGAAATAGCAACAGATCCGCTCGGCGACCTTGCCGAAGCGCGCCACGATCTGGGCGGCGCACTCCTCGGGCGTGCCGAAGACGGCGAGGGTCCGCAGCATCCGCTGATCGATCAGCTCGGTCATGGCGGTGACCTCGCCGCGCTTGGACAGCGCGTTCAGCGCGGGCTGGAGCTCACCCCACCCCTCGACCTCGAGGACCGGCCGGTAGGCGGGCGTCGATCCGTAGAAGGCGAGCAGCCGGCGGACACCGACGGCGGCGGCCTCGAGTTCGCCCGCGGTCCGCCCCATCGCGACGATCACCTGCGGATAGATCGCCAGGTCCGCGGCATCGCGCCCGGCGCGCGCGAGACCTTCCCGGATGGCGGGCATGGTGCGCTCGGCGAAATGGCGGGCACTGTTGAACGGCATGACCAGCAGTCCGTCGGCCACCTCGGCCGCGGTTCTCGTCATGATCGGGCCGAGCGCGCCGAGGCAGATCTCGGGCACCCCATAGGGATTGGGGCCGGGATCGAAGGTGGGCGGCATCAGGGTGTGGCGGGTGAATTCGCCCTCGAAGCGCAAGGGGGTGCCGTGCTGCCAGGATTCGAGGATGGCCTTGACCGCCAGGACGATCTCGCGCATCCGCGCCGCAGGCCGGGACCACTCGCCGCCGTACCGCTTGTCGATGTGCGCGCGGGTCTGCGAACCCAGGCCGAGCCGGAACCGGCCGCGACTGAGCAGCTGCAGATCGTAGGCCGTATGCGCCAGGTGCATCGGGCTGCGCGGGAGGGCGATGGCGACATTGGTCATCAAGTCGACTGGTTCGGCGCCGGTGGCCGCCAAAGTCAGTGGCAGGAAGACGTCATGGGGGCCTTCGAAGGTGAACAGGCCGTCGGCGCCACACGCGATCAATTCGGCTGCCCGCGCGACGGCTTCGTCGGGACGGCCGTTCAGCTGGAGATCGACCTTCATCGATCCGCCGTGCACTGCCGGAGCACTACGATCATAATTACATAGTAGCATGTAACGTTATCGAGCGGGTGCCGTGAGTCACAGCCCCCGCGCGGGACTCAGCCCGCGGTCACGAGCGCGTACAGCGCGTCGGCCATCCTCGACACGAACCGGTCGGCCTCTTCGCTCCCCCGCGAGAGCGCGTGGAATGTCGTTGTCCCCGCGAGTATTTCGAAGACGAGTTCGGCATCGGCGCCGCGCCCGATCCGGCCGTCGTCGACCGCGCCCGCCAGCAATTCGGCGAACGCCTTGCGCACCGGCGCCCCGATCGCCAGCAGCCGCCGCCGCGCCTCCTCGGTCTGCGAATCGGCCAGCAGTCCGGGCACCCCGGCGCGCGCGGCGGGACTGTCCGCGCGCGCGAGGAAGATGCGCACCCAGGTCGCCAGGTCGGCGCGCAGGTCCCCGGTCGGCTCGGGCGGCGCGTACGCGCCCGGACCGTGGATGGCCTCCTCCAGCAGGGCCTGCCGAGTCGGCCAGCGCCGGTAGATCGCCGGCGAATTCACCCCGGCGCGCTTGGCGATCGCCACCACCGTGGTCTGCGGGTAGCCCACCTCGGCCAGCAATTGCCGGGCCGCGATGAGCACGGCGAGGTCTTTGTCGGCATCACGCGGCCGACCGGGGCGCGGCGAAGTCTCCGAAGTCACCATTACATACTAAGCTGTAATGTTATTCGGAGCCGCCGCGACCCCTGACCACACCTAATCCTCGGCCAGCAACTGCTCGATCCGCTGCGCGCAGAACGCGGTCACATCGATCTCCGGCGGCAGCTGTAGCCGGTGCGCCATCCGCAGCAACGGGATGCTGAGCAAGACAGCCGCCAGGATCTCGTTGTAGCGCAGGTTGCGCACCTTCATCCCACTGCGCTCTTCGTAGCGCGCGATGGTCTCTTCCCTGGTCGGCGTGCCCGCAAGGCGCTCGGTGTTCTGGAATTCCGAACACGCCCAGTCCAGGAACAACATCCAGGCAAGGTCGGCCTCGTGGTCGCCGATGTAGGCGATCTCCCAGTCGAGCACGCCGGTGACCCGGAAGTCGGTGTCGTAGAGGATGTTCGACATGCGGGCGTCGCCCCAGCACAGCGTGACGTGCTCGGGTTCGTAGAGATTGGCGCGCAGCCAGTCCACGGCCCGGCGCAGCGCGGGCGACTGGGTGGTGGACGCCCAGTCGAGTGCGGCGTCGACATAGCCGATCATCTGTTCGAGCGGCGCCGTCCCGAATTTCGGGAACGACAGGAAGTCCAGATTGAGGGTGCGCCAGTCGAGCTGGTGGATCTCGGCGATGGTGTCGACGCAGCCCCACCACATCTTCGCGCGATCGGCGGGCTCGGCGTCGAAGTACAGTCCGGCCGCGTGGTAGGACGGCAGGTCGCCGGGCGCGCTGCCCTCGATCCGGTCCATCACGAAGTACGGACTGCCGAGGGCGTCGGTACCGCGATCGAGCCAGCGGACGGTGGGAACGGCCACGTCGGTGTCGGCGAGCCGGCGCATGACCAGCACCTGCCGCAGCAGGTCGTAGTCGGGAAACAATGCCACCTCGGGCGGGCGGCGCAGCACCAGCGACACCGGCTCGGCGTCGTCACGTTCCAGGTCGAACAGGAAGGTCTCGGTCGCCAGCCCACGCGGGCTCGCCGACCAGTTCGACACCCGGGCGGAGTCGGCGCCGGGAAATCCGTCGCGCAGCACGGGAACGACGGCGGTGGGCAGATCTTCCGCCGCGGGTCGAGCGGTCATCAGTAGCCCTCGTATCCGTAGCGGGCGTTGCGCCCCATGAACACCATCTCCACCAGGCCGTAGCCGACCTTGCCGTCGCTGCTCTCGACCTTGCAGAAGGTCTCGGTGAGCATGCTGACCTGACGCAGTTCGTCGGTGTCGTCCAGATCGACGGTGAAGCCGTCGCTGTAGGACTCGCCCTTCCAGATGCCCGAGGCGTAGCCGCGGTACATGTCGTAACCGGCCAGGCCGGGCCAGAAGTCGTGCAGCGCGGTGACCGAGAAGGTGCGGACGCTGCCGTCGGCGGCGTTCGTGGTGAAGGCGCCCTCGGTGACGATCCGGAAGTCGTCGCGGAACTTCAGGTCGTGGGTCACGCTGACGATTGGCACGACCGGCGCCTGCGCCTCGATGGGCTGCTGGATGGAACCTTCGAAGTGCCAGCGCTGCCCGTCGGCGGTCTCGCGCTGGGCGAAGTGCACCAGCTCGTCGTCGAACTGGAAGATGCCCATGAAGTACAGGACGCCGTCGGGGATCTCCGAGGGCTGCAGGCCACCGCCTTCACCGAGGCTGCCGCCGCCACCGCCGTGCCGGGTGCCCCACGAGTGGTCGCGACCGAACCACCAGGTGCTCGGATCGATCTCGATGCGCTCGCCGTCGACCTCGAGCCAGCCGGAGATCTCACCGTTCTGGTAGTAGCGCCGCGCGTCCTCGCGGACCCGGCCGCGGGTGCGGAAGAAGGCGGGTTCCTGCTCGTAGGCCGGGAACTGGCCGGCGAAGTTCAGCTCGAGGCGCAGCCCGTGATCGTTGTCGCCGAGGCTCGCGCGCACTCCGCGCAGCGGCTCGGTGATCTCGTAGCGGTAGGGGCCGACCTGCCAGGCGCCCAGGTCGTCGTACTTGCCGCTGATCTCGCGGGACAGGCGCGCCACGTGCGCCTTGCCGTCGATGGTGACCATCGCGTAGGCGTCCATGACATTGCGGTTGGGGTAGCGGGCCATGCCGGTCATGACGCTGACCCGGCCGGTGGTGTCGAAACCGTAGAGCACGATGCGTTCGGTCCAGCGCAAGTCGCTCTGGACGACGTGGTCGAAGGTCGTCGGCAATTGGTGGCAGAGCAGTTCGTCCTGGGGAGTCAGCATGGCGTTTCCTTCACGAGTGGGGGTGGAACAGGTTTCAAGTTAGCTAATTCGAATACACCATGAAGCGTTTTTAATAAGATCCGATCTCGGCTACGCTCGGCCCCACGCCAAAGGAGGAGTGAACGGTGAGTGAACGCCGCGAGGCCCGTCCGGGACCGGGCCGCCCCCGCGACCCACAGCTGGACGACCAGGTGCTACGCGCCACCCAGGAACTGCTGGTGGAGCAAGGTTTTCAGGCCACCACCATCCAGGGTGTCGCGCGCCGGGCCGGGGTGGTCGCCACCTCGATCTATCGGCGCTGGCCGAACAAGATCCACCTCGTCGAGGATGCGATCTTCGCGCTCGAGACCGGCGCTGTCCCGCAGCCCACCGGCGACATCGGCGCGGATCTGCTCGCCTGGACACGGTTGTTCTTCGACGCCGCAAGCCACCCCGCGGCCCGCTCCGGCATTCCCGGTCTGCTCTCGGCCTACCACGACGACGAGCAGAGCTACCGGCGGCTGCGCGAACGCGGCGAGGACCTGGCCCGGGTCGCGCTGCGCGCCACCATCGACGCGGCCATCGACTCCGGTCAGGCCGCCCCCTCCTGCGATCCGGACCTGCTCTTCGAATTCCTGCGCGGCGCCACACTGCTGCGCGCCCTCACCCGCGGCGACGAAGACGGCGAGCAGTTCTGCCGTCAGACCGCCGCGGCCCTGGTCACCCTGGCCACCCACCACGAAAGTACGACATGAGAACTCCCTATCGCCGCCTGCTCACCGCCGCCGCGGCCGTGCTGCTGGTTCCCGCCGCGATCGTCATCGCCGAGCCCGACTCGTCCGGGGTCGTCCTGGAGAGCCGCGATATCGCCGATACCGCCGTCGCCCGCGCGAACTGTGCGGGCGACGCGCTTCCCGAACCCGGCCTGCAGGGCGACGTGCCCGCCGCCGACCGCGACAGCGGCCGCAGCACCCAGGGCTACCGGTGCAATATCAGCCGCATCGGCGGCTACTCGGGTCGCGGCGCCGGGATCACCTCGACGCAGTTCGACCACTGCGTCTACCTGGGTAGCTTCTTCCCCGGCAATCTGCTCGGTCCGGCGCAGGGCGTGCAGGTGATCGACGTCGCCGATCCGGCGAATCCGGTGCTCACCGCCACGCTCACCGAGCCGGCCATGCTGGCGGGTACCTGGGAGAGCCTCAAGGTCAACGCCGAACGGAAGCTGCTGGTCGGTACCGGCGTGCCCGCGTTCACCGGCGCCGGGCTGATCTCGGTCTACGACATCTCCGATTGCGCGCACCCGCGCCTGCTCAACCCGGGCCCCGGCACCGATCTGAACCTGCCGGTGCAGATCACCGCACACGAGGGCGGCTTCTCCCCCGACGGCCGCACCTATTGGGCCTCGGGCGTCATCCCCGGCATCGTCAGCGCCGTCGACCTGACCGATCCGGCCGACCCCCGGGTGATCTGGCAGGGCATGCCGGGCCAGTCCATGCACGGCATGGGCCTGCGCGCCGACGGCAACCGCCTGTACCTGGCCAACAACATGGGCGGGCTGACCATCCTGGACACGTCCGCGGTGCAGCGGCGCGACCCCGACCCGCAGGTCCCGATCATCTCCCAGCTGACCTGGACCGACGGCTGGGCCACCCAGCAGAACGTCCCCGTCACCTACAACGGGGTGCCCTACCTGTTCACCGCCGACGAGGCGGGCTCCGGCGGCGTCAAACTCATCGACATCTCCGACGACACCCACCCGCGCGTGGTGAACACGATCAAGCTGGAGATCAACCTGCCGCGGCACCGCGACAGCGCGATGGCCTCCAGCATGGGCGGCTCGCTGTTCGCCTACGACGCCCACTACTGCTCGTCCGACCGTCCGGTGAACCCCACCGCGCTCGCGTGTGGCTGGATCTCCTCCGGTATCCGGGTCTTCGACGTGCGTGATCCGTTGCAGGTGCGCGAGATCGCCTACTACAACCCGCCCGCGCGCACCGGCCAGAACAGCGAGCTGTGGAACTCCCCGCACGCGCTCGCCTCGATCATCGGTATCCCGCTGCTCAGCGCGCCCTCGGTCATGCAGGCCGTCGAGTCGGGCGCCTTCGATCCCGAGCAGGCGGCGAGCTCGCGCACCGGCGACGTCGCCTTCGGTGACCTCTCCACCGACTGGTGCTTCTCGGCTCCCGAGTGGCGCGGCAATCAGCTGTGGGCCGCCTGCGCCGACAACGGCCTGCTCACCCTGGAGTTGTCGCCCGAGGTGTACACCCCGCCCGCCGACCAGCACTCGACGGTCGGCTCGTGAGTCGGCGGGTACTGCTGGGCGCCGCGGCGGCCGCGTCGATCGTGCTCCTGCTGGTGCTCGGCGCGGCCCTGCGACCGCTCGTGGTATCCGAGACCGCCACGGCCACAACGGTATTGACGCCGACCGAGATCGGTTTCGTGCAGGACATGACCGGCCATCACCAGCAGGCGCTGATGATGGCCGATCGACTCGCCGCCGACGTCGACCCCACCGTGCGGCAACTGGCCGACCAGATCGCCGACGCCCAGCGCCTGGAGATCGGCATGATGCTCGGCTGGCTCCGCCTGGCCGCGGCGACCCCGACCAACCCGCGCCCGATGTCGTGGATGCCCACCGGTCACCACCACACCGCGTCGGCGACGATGCCCGGCATGGCCACCCGGGCCGATCTCGACGCGCTCGCCCAGGCCGACGGCGCCGAAGCGGAGACGATGTTCCTGCGGCTGATGTATCGCCACCACCAGGGCGGCGTCGCCATGGCCCAGACCTTCGACGAGCTGTCCACCGGCGGCCCGGTCGAACAGGCGGCCCGCGACATGATCAGCACCCAGAGTCAGGAGTCCGGGCTGATCGGTCTGCTGCTCGGCCGGCGCGGCGCCACCGCGACCGGCTGAGCACCCGGGCTCAGGGGTGCGCGACCAGCTCGCGGATCGTCGCGCGGACCGCGCCGACGGCCGGGAGCGCGGCGAATTCGGCCGACTCGTGCAGGAAGTCCGACAGCCGGGCGGCCGTGCGGCCGGTCGGGTGGCCGTCCAGCGACAGCGCCGGTCCGATCTGCTCGACCGCCTGCTCGGGCTCGCCGAGCATCAGCTGCAGGCGGGCCGAGGAGATCGCGACCATCGCCGGTGTCAGGAACTCCTGCGGCACCGGTGGGTGGACATCGCCGAAGGCGATCCGGGCCAGGTCGGGGCGGGTGGCGATGAGCCGGCGGTAACTGTGCCCGAGTAACCGCGACTGCTGCCCCGGCCCCGGCCAGTCCCGGCGCGGGCCGAGCAGCATCGCGATGGTGGCCGCGATCAGACTGCGGTCGGCGGGGTGGTCACCGGCCGCGGTCTGCGCGGCTTCGCCACGGCATTCCGCCGCGACGACGATCGCGCGCTGGAACGCGGCCTGTTCGCCGAGGATGCCGTGCGCGTAGGCCTCCAGCTCGGCCAGGGCGACACGCAGCAGGGGTGTCGCCGTGCGGCGCGAGAGATACTGGGCGAGCTGGGCGACCTCCAGGCCTTCCGCCGGACTGCCGCTGTCGAGGAGCTGCCAGGTCGACTCCGTGAGGATCGCGGCGGTCAGCACCGTATCGCCCGCCGTGTGGGCCAGCCGCGCGGCGATGACCGAATACCGGCGCGCGGCGGCGATATCCTCCACGTCCCAGCTCATGGCGGCGGCGATATCGGCCAGTTCCGCACCGACCCGCAGGGCGCGACCGTGCCGATGTCCGTCCGAGAGCAGCTGCAACCGGGGCAGATTCGCGGCCAGCCACGCCGTGACCGCGTGGCGCGGCGCCTGCCCGTCGCCCCACTGCCTGCCCCGCGCCCAGGCCACGAGCTGCTCGGCGGCCACCAGTTCGGTCGTGGCGAAGGTGGGGTGCTCACCGCGCGTGTGCGCGATGGGCGGCAACAGCAGCGACGACAGCTGGGTGGGCAGATCGTCGAGTTCGTTGACCGATTGCACGGTCAGCCGGTCGTGCAGATGATCCAGCGACGTGTGCAGCGCCGACTCGTAGGCGGCCACGTGCTCGGCACGCACCGCTCGGGCCCCGGTCTCGAGCTGACCGAGGTACGGCTTGGAATAGTTCGTACGCGCGGCCATGCCCTGGAGGCTGATCCCCGCCGCCGTGCGCGCGACACGCAGCGCCGAGCCGACCTCGCTCATGACTCCACCGCGCCGGCGCTCGGCTCCGTCGTGACGAGGTCCGCGGCAATGCGGGCCGACTCGTTCATCACTTCGAGAATACGTCGCCGGTATCACCCCACGTGAGGTGTCTGCAAACAGTCTGCAAGACGGCGCGGCACGCCTTGCGCGGCCGTTGACCTCCCTATCGTCCGAGATCGTGAGCAACAACACTGTTTTGTCCGGTCGGCGCCCGCGCGATGGCGCTCGGGCCGCGCTGATCTCCTTCGCGCTGCTGGTCGCCGCGGCGACCGGGGTGACCCCGGCGGCGGCGACGCCCTACCAGCCCGCCGCCCAGGTCGAAGCCACTTATTACGCGCCCGGCCCCTGGGCGGTGGCCGAGCGGACCGGTGTCGACTGCTGCACCTCGACCGGCGACAGCTACGACATCTGGTACCCGGCCGACCTCGGCGCGGGCGGTGTCGTGCACCCGGTCATCACCTGGGGCAACGGCACCATGGCCCACCCGCGCGAGTACGCGTACCTGCTCTCGCACCTCGCGTCGTGGGGATTCGTGGTGATCGCCGCCGACCGCACCGACACCGGCACCGGCGTGCAGATGCTCGACGCGGTGCGGTACCTGGCCGCGGAGAACAGCGACCCGAACAGCGTCTTCCACGGCAAGATCGACGCCACCACCGCCGGCGCGACCGGGCATTCGCAGGGCGGCCTCGGCGCGATCAACGCGCTCACCCGCGGCGGTGGCGCCGTGCGCACGGCGGTGACCCTCGAGATGCCGTTGTCGGCGGTCTGCGCGTCGCTGCCGACGGTCGACGGCCAGAGCTCCTGTATCGATCCCGCCGCGGTGACCTCGGGTTCGGTGCTGCTGGTCAACGGTTCGGCCGACGGTATCTCGCCCGCGACACAGCAGCTGCCCGCGGACCTGATCGGCATGCAGTCGATGCAGGCGTACTACGACGCGCTGCCCGCCGGGATCCCCAAGGCCCGCGCCGCGGTGGTGGGCGCCCAGCACAACGACATCCAGGGCCAGCCGGACTGCACCAACTACAGCTGCACCGAGGGCGTCTACCGCTATCTCGGCTACCTGACCGCCTGGTTCATGGACCGGCTGCGCGGCGATGCCACCGCGCGCAGCGCGTTCCTCACCGGAACCGGCGAGATCCTGCACAACCCGCACTGGTCCGATCAAGCCAGCACCATCACCCGCTGACCGAGGAAAGGCTGCCTCTTCCATGGAAGACCACATCGAGGAACTACTCGCCAAGCTGGATCTGGACGGCAAGCTCCGGCTGATCTCCGGCGCGAGCCTGTTCCGGATGGCCGGCGATCCCGCGCTCGGACTCGCCGAGATGCCGGTCTCCGACGGGCCCTCCGGTGTGCGCGGCGAGAACTGGGACGAACGCGACCCGTCGGTGAGCCTGCCCTCGGGCACCGCGATCGCCGCGACGTGGGATCCCGCGCTGCTCACCGAGATCGGTGCCCTCATCGCCGCCGAGGCCCGCCGCAAGGACGTCTACGCGGTGCTCGGCCCGACGATGAACCTGCACCGGTCCCCGCTGGGCGGCAGGCATTTCGAATGCTTCTCCGAAGACCCGCTGCTCACCGCCGAGATGGCCGAGGCCTACGTGCGCGCCGTGCAGGCGCACGGGGTCAGCGCGTGCCCGAAGCACTACGTGGCCAACGATTCCGAGACCGATCGCTTCACCGTCGACGTCCGCGTCGACGACCGGGCCCTGCGTGAGCTCTACCTGTACCCGTTCGAACGCACCGTCGAGGGGGGCGCGTGGATGATCATGGACGCCTACAACTCCGTCAATGGCACCACCATGACCGAGAACCCCCTGCTCGACGAACCGCTCAAGGGCACGTGGGGCTTCGACGGCGTGGTGGTCTCGGACTGGACCGCCGTGCGCACCACCGAGAGCGCGGCCCTCGGCACCGATCTGTGCATGCCCGGCCCGCCGTACCTGTGGGGTGAGCCGTTGGCCGCCGCCGTGCGAGCGGGCGAGATCGCCGAGTCGGCCATTGACGACAAGGTACGCCGTATCCTGCGCTTCGCCCAGCGGGTCGGCGCCCTGGACGGAACACCCCAGCCCACCCCGGTTTTCAGCGACGAACAAGCCCAGGATCTGGTCCGCCGGGTCGCCGCGCAGGCGATGGTCCTGGTGCGCAACGACGGCGCCCTGCCGCTGGCCCCGGAGACGACCGTCGCCCTGCTCGGCCCGTCGGCGGGCGAACCCCGCTTCCTCGGCGGCGGCAGCGCGACGGTGATCCCCGGCCACACCACCACCCCGGTGGAGGGCCTGACCGGTCGCCTGCCGATGACCCACACCGCCGGTGTGCACCTGTCCGAGGACCTGATTCCGGCGCCGCTGGCGCTCATGACCGATCCCGAGACCGGCGAGCCGGGCATGTCCGCGCGATACCTGAAGGACGACACCGAGCTCGGCACCCAGCACCGCACCACCAGCCGCCTCGTGCTGCTCGGAGAACCGCTGGCCGCGCAGTCGAACATCGTCGAGCTGCGCACCCGCCTGCGGGCCGACCTGGCCGGCGACTGGCAGATCGGTTTCGGCGGCGTCGGCCACATCCGGCTCGACATCGACGGCGAGACCGTGCTGGACGAGGACGTGGCCCTGGATTCCGGCGATCCGGCGGCGGCGCTGCTCAACCCGCCCCAACGTCACGTGACTCGCACGCTCGCGATCGGCGACGAGGTCCACGTGCGGCTCGTGACGAGCATCGAGGACGCGATGCCTGGCCTCGGCATCATTCTCGGCGCCACGCTCGGCATCCGGCGTCCCCAGCGCGACGACGACGAGGAATTCGCGGCCGCGATCGAACTGGCGCGCGCGGCCGAGGTGGCCGTGGTCGTGGTCGGCACCACCGAGCAGATCGAGAGCGAGGGCGTCGACCGCACGTCCCTGCGACTGCCCGGTCGCCAGGACGAACTCGTCGCCGCCGTGGCCGCGGTGAACCCGCGCACCGTCGTGGTGGTGAATTCCGGTGCGCCGGTGGAGATGCCGTGGCGGGACGAGGTCGCCGCGGTGCTGCTGTCCTGGTTCCCCGGTCAGGAGTTCGGCGCGGCGCTGGCCGACGTGCTCACCGGCACCGCCGAACCCGGCGGCCGGCTGCCGACCACCTGGCCCAAGTCCATGGCCGACGTCCCGGTCCTGAGCACCACGCCGGTCGACGGTGTCCTCGACTACCCCGAGGGCATCCACATCGGCTACCGCGCGTGGCTGCGGGCGGGCACCGAACCCGCCTACCCCTTCGGCCACGGTCTCGGCTACACGACCTGGTCGACCGAGGACCTCGCCGTCGACGGGCGCACCGTGTCGATCACAGTGACCAACACCGGTGATCGCGACGGCAAACAGGTCGTGCAGGCCTACCTCTCGCGCCCGGACAGTGCCGTGGATCGACCGGTCCGCTGGCTGGCCGGCTTCACCGCCGTCACCCTGGCGCCCGGCGAATCCCGCACCGTGTCGATCACCCTGCCCGACCGCGCCTTCCAGCACTGGGGCCCCGACGGCTGGGAGACCGAACCGGGCGAATTCACCGTGCGGGTAGGCACTTCCGTCGCCGACCTCCCGCACACCGCACTTCTCTCCTGACCCTTCTGCTAGACCATCTCGACCGAACAACGGAGCGTGGCCATGTCCACCAGTACCTCTCAACTCGACAAAGACGACTACAACGACACCGGGCGGCTGGACGGCGCCTCGCGCGCCAGGGTTTTCACGGTGCTGGCCGTGATCGTCCTGTTCTCCGAGATCGCCCCGATGCAGTACACGATCGTCGCGGCGGCACTGCAGAAGATCGCGCCGAGCTTCCCCGGTGTCGGGGCCAACATCAACTGGGCCATCATCGTTTTCGGGTTGATCGGCGCGGCCGCGTCTCCGTTGATCGGCAAGATGAGTGACGTCTGGGGCAAGAAGCGGATGTTCCTCATCTGCGGTGCCCTGTTCGTCATCGGCTGTCTGCTCGACGCGACCACCTCGAGCTGGGCGGTGTTCCTGTTCGGTCGCTGCCTGCAGGCCACCGCCATCGCCACCGCGGTGATCGCCTACGGCCTCATCCGGGACCTGATGCCGCGCAAGATGATTCCGCTGGCACTCGGACTCACGGCGACCGGTTTCGGGGTCGCCTCCATCGCGGGCCCGATCCTGGGTGGCTACCTGGTCGACAACCACAGCTGGCGGGCCATCTTCTGGGTGCTCGCCGCGTTCACCCTGGCGATGCTGCCGCTGGTGTGGATCATCGTGCCCGAATCCAAGCTGCGGGTGAACGAACGGATCGACGTCGTCGGCGCCGCGCTGCTGTCCGGCGGCGCCGCGCTCACCCTGATCTATGTCGACAAGGGCCACGATTGGGGCTGGTCGGAGCCGACCACGCTGGCCTGGCTGATCGCGGGCATCACCCTGCTCGTGTTGTTCGTCGTCGTCGAAAAGCGTGTGACGACACCGATCATGGACATGCAGCTGCTGTTCCATCCGCGCGTCGCGCTGGTGCTCGGCGGCGCGCTCCTGGCGTCGCTGCAGATCGGCATCGTCTCCTACGCCATCGCCTACATGGCCCAGACCCCGCCGGAGGCGACGGTCGTCGCCGGTGTTCAGCAGGGGACGCTGGCCGAGATCCAGAAGCTGACGGGTCAGGCGCTGCCGCCCGAGGCGGTGCAGGTCGCCCTCGATCCGGGCTACAGCTACGGCAGCGGGTACTCCCTGCTCGAGTTCGCCTTCCGGATCGCGCTGATCGGTTCGGTGATCACGATGATCTTCGGCGTGGTGGCCGGCGTGCTGGCCAAGCGGGTCGGCGCCCGGCTGCCGCTGGTCGTGGCCCTGGTCATCTTCGCCGGTGCCGGCATCGCGTTCGCGGTACTGCCGCTGACCACCACCACCTTCCTGATCGTGAACTCGATCTTCAGCATCGGTTTCGGCATGTACTACGCCTGCATGCCGATCCTGCTGGTCGAGGCGGTGCCGCAGGAGCAGCAGGGCATCAGCCTCGGCATGCTCGGGGTCATGCAGTCCATGGGTGTGGCGATCGGTCTGGCCATCGTCACCGCATTCCTGCACAACTTCGGCATGAGCGCCCTGGTATCCGTCGGCGGGCAAGCCCAGCCGCCCACCCCGCTGCCCGACCTGTTCGGTGATCACGGCTACCGCCTGGGCTTCTGGGTCTGCGCGGTCGCCTCGGCACTCGCCCTCTCCCTGGCCCTGGTGATGAAGCACGGCCGCACCCCGGCCACCGGCGGCACCGCGCACTGACACGGTCTTGCGCCCGAGCTTTAGAAAGCGCACACTTACGAAAGTGGAGGCTTTCAAAGATGTGGATCTGGCGATCCTGGGCGATCCGACCCGCAAGGTGATCTTCGAGCGCCTCGCCCGGCGACCCTCGTCGGTGGGCGAGCTGGCCGAATCGCTGCCGATCACCCGTCAGGCGGTATCGCAGCACCTGCGGGTCCTCAAACAGGGCGGTCTCGTGGTGGCCACACCCGAGGGCACGCGGCGCATCTACCGGATCAACCCCGAAGGCCTCGCCGCGATCCAGGCGTATTTCCAGCACCTCTGGGACGACGCGTTGACCGCTTTTCAGAAGGCCGCCGAGGCGGCGGCCACCGATCCCGAACAGGAGAATCGACCATGAGCAGCACTGGGCAGCAACTTCCCGTCCTGGCCGGACAGGCCACCGTCGCGATGAGCCCGGACCGGGCCTTCGCGTTCTTCACCGAATCGTTCGGCAGCTGGTGGCCGGCCGCCTATCACATCGGCCAGGCCGACATGGCCGACGCGATCCTGGAACCGCGCGAGGGCGGGCGCTGGTTCGAACGCGGCGTCGACGGGACCGAATGCGACTGGGGCCGGGTCCTGGCGTGGGAGCCGCCACACCGGCTGGTGGTGACCTGGCAGATCAACGGACGGTGGGAATTCGACCCCGACCCTGCCCGCGCCAGCGAGATCGAAGTCCGGTTCACCGCCGACGGCCCCGAGCAGACGAGTGTCACCCTCGAACACCGCCATCTCGACCGGCTCGTCGACGGCAAGGCCATCCAGGAGACCATCGTCGAACGCGGTGGCGGGTGGAGCACGGTGCTGGAAATGTTCACCAAGGCCGCCGAAGCGCGCCGCCCGGGTGCGCTGTCGTGAACTTTCCCGCTACCGGGCGCCGCTGACCATGGCATGCACACGCTCGCAGCGATCGACCCCGCGGCGCCGATCGGCATGTGGGGATACTCCGGCGTGGCGTCGGCCGACGGGCCTGACCTATCTGGCCGACCGATTCGCCGCGAAACCGGCGGCAACTACCCGCTGAGCAGCGTGCTTCACTGGTTGGTGCGCAGCAGGGGTGAGGAGACTTTGCTCGTCAGCCATCGGTCGCCGGACTTGTCCAGCGACAACGTGATCGACAGCTGACCGCGGCGAGGCTGCTGCTGCGTGCCGACGCCGGCGATGGATTGGTCGACGACGACGATCGCTTCGGCCGTATCGGTGCCGCTGGTGGCGATCGCGCACTCGACGGTGCCCGCGGTCGATTGCACCTGGCCCTGGATCAGGACCTCGCGCAGGTCGGCACTGGTGGACTCGAATTCTTGTTTCCACGCGCCGGTGGCGCGGTCGAGCACGGCGGCGAAGTAGGAATCGAGATCGGTGGCGTTGTAGGTCGACAGCACCGAGCCGTACGCGCAGGCGGCCGCCCGTGCCTCGGTGCGAGAGCGCTCGAGTTCGCCGACACGGTGGTTCTGCCACCCGAAGTAACCGCCGGTCGCCGTTCCGCCGACGCCGAGGGCGATAGCGAGGGCGACGCCGATCGCGGTGGCACGGTGGCGCGGCGACCGGCTGGTGGATGGTGTTGCGGTAGTGGTGGATTCATCGGATCGGTCCGGCACGGGGCCTGCCGATTCCTCGGTGTCGGTCATGGGGTTCCTCTCGGTAACAGGGGTTCAGCGGCCGGGCAGCGGTACGGACCGCTCGTCGCCGGTGCTTCCCGGCGGCGGTCCGGCGGTGTTGTCGGGCGTATCGGGTCGCGGCGCGTTCGCCGACCCCCGGACCTGCTGTGCGGGATCGCTGGTGACGCAGTAGTTGTAGAGCCGGACGCTGCCGTCGGAGACGGTGGCGGGCGATACCGGGATGGTGTCGTACTCGCAGAACGGTCGCGGCCAGATGTCCACCATCGTGTGGAAGGCATTGTCGTGCGCCGGAACTCCGAGCAGGGCGGTGCCGGATCGCAGTGCGGGGAACAGTGCCGTCAGTGCCGGTGTGCGCAGCCGGGCCGCCCGGGTGATGGCCCGGAGGTTGGTCACCAGATTCGTGATCGGATCGGTGGTCTCGGCGACCACGCCGCCGAGCGTCGCCAGCTGTCCGGGGCCCAGGTCGAGTATTCGCCGCAGTTCCTGGTCGGCGGCGGCGAACTGCCCGAACAGCACTCCCGACCCCGCGACGAGGGTGCGCAGATCCGGCTGGGCGTGCGAGGTGGTCTCCGCGATGATGGACAGCTTCTCGACGAGATTGCGGGTTTGCGGTAGCAATTCCGTCATTCCCACCATGGCCTGGCTGATCCCGCTGATCACGGTGCGCAGCTGATCCGGCCCGCCGGCGAGCGCCCTGTCGAGTTCGGCGACGATGACGTTCAACCGCCGCGGATTCAAGCCGTCGATGAAATCGGCGGTGTTGGTGAGGAACTCGTCGATGGTGACCGGCGTCGCGGTCCGGGCCGACTCGACGACCGCGCCGTCGGTCAGATAGGGAGCGTCGCTGGAATCGGGCCGGATATCGAGGTACTGCTCCCCCGCGGCCGACAGCCGAGCGACGACGACCGCGCCGCCCGCGGGGATGCGGAAACCGGCATCGATGTCGGCCACGGCGGTGACGCCGGTCTCGGACAACTCCAGCGACCGCACCGTGCCGACGCGCACGCCACGGAAGGTGACATCGGAATGCTCCAGCAGCCCACCGGAACCGGTCAGTTCCACCCGGACGGTGAAGGTGTCACGCAACGGGTCGACCCGGATGACATCGACGAGCAGATATCCGCCGCTGACCACCAGCGTCGCCACCAGCCCCGCCGCCGCGACACCGTTGACGTGCCGTTTCGCCCAGCCCGCGGCCCGGAGCAGGAATTCGGCGGCGACCTCGAGCGCCACACCGAGGAGCCGGACACCGAGGGCGACGACGAGCGCCGGCGTGTATCGGACACTGCGGCGGGGATACTCGATCATCGCCCGCCGCCCTGCAACCGGCCGAGGACCCGCGCGAGGACTTCGGCGAGACTGCCGACGAAGGCGCCGGGATCCGATCCGTCGGGCAGCCTGCTCCCGTTCGGGTCGGTCAGGGCGCCGATGCTGAGGTAGGACACCGTCGCCGCGACCGCGAGGCTCGTACCCTGGGTGGTGGCCAGCAGCGACGGGTTCAGCGCGTGCAGCTGGTCCAGCGCCCCGGCCAGGTGGTCGCCCATCTGGGTGAAGCCGATCATCAGGGCCTGCACGCTGTCGAAGAGCCCGACGAAGTCCGCACTGCTGGTGGCGGTGAACTCGCCCAGCGCATCGAGGGTGGTCGAGACCTCGGTGGTGAGTTCGGTGATGGCGCGGTTGTTCTCGGTGAGCACCGAGATCAGCGGCGGGAAGGTGTCCGCCGCCTGGCCGAGCTCGGCCCGGCGCTGGTTGAGGGTGGCGCTGAGCGCGTCGAGCCCGTGCAGCACGGAGTCGATCTGCCCGGTCCGCGCGTTGAGCGCGGTGAGCGTGGCGGTCAGCTCGGTGAGCAGGTGCGAGAGCTGGGGTCCGCGTCCGGCGAACATCGAGTTCGCCTCGCTGGTGATCCGTGCCACCTGGCTGAGCGCACCGCCGTTGAGCAGCATCGACAGCGACATCATCAGTTCCTCGACCGAGGCGCCCGCCGAGGTGTGCTCCTGATCGATGACGTCGCCGTCGGCCAGCATCGGTGTGCCGGAACCGAGTTCGGGCAGCACGATGGCGACGTAGATGTCGCCGAGCGGCGTCGGTTGCCGGAGTTCGGCCCGCGATCCGCGCGGCAGCCGGACGTCGCCGCGGATCTCGAGCTCGACGGCGGCCACGAAATCGATCGTGTCGAGGCCGGTGACGACGCCGATGTCGGTACCGCCGGTCTTCACGTGCGCGCGGTCGGGCAGATTCAGCGCGTTGTCGAACAGTGCCCGCACGGTATAGGTGGGGCCGTCGAGGCCGGGTTTGGGCAAGGGCATGGAGTCGACGGTCACCGCGCAGCCGGCGACCGAGCAGGCCGTCAGCACCAGGACCGCCGCGCGAGCGAGATGGTGTCTCATCGGGTCAGTCCCAACAGCGCGGCGAACAGTCCGAAGTCGGGGCCGAAGTCCTGCAGCTTGCCGGTTCGGCAGCCGTCGGCCCGTAGCTCGACCCGCTGGCAGAACAGCGCGAGCAACTCGTTGTCGAGCAGGCTCTTGTCCGTCAACAGGTGGAGCCGAACGGCCCCGGTTTCGGGACTCACCGCGTTGCCGAGGTTCCCGAGGAACAGCGGTGCGATGTCGACGATCTCGGTGAGTCCCCGCGCGTGGTCGCGCATCTGGGCGGTGATCGTGATCAATCGCAGCAGCGCGTCGGTCAGCGGCTTCTTGTTCTCCCCGACGACCGCGCTGGTGTTGGCGACGAAGTCGTTGATCTGGGCGAGCACGGCCTGTAGTCCCGGCGACTGCTCGCGCATCAGGGTGACCAACTGGGTGAGCCGGGCGCTGAAGTCACGGACCGTCGCGTCGTTGTCGGCGAGGATCTGGGTGACGTCGTTGAGCCGGACGATCGCGTTGGAGATCTGGTCCTTGTTGGCCAGTGTCACCGCGAAGGCACCGGAGAGCGCGTCCAGGGTTTCGCTGATGCGGTCACCGTTGCCGTCGAGCAGCGGGAACAGCACCCGGCTGGCCATCGGTCCGTCGGAGTTGTTGCCCGCCAGCGCCTTTCCGATGTCGTCGAAATTGCGCAGAATCCGGTCCAGCTCGACCGGTGTTCTGGTGCGGGCGAACGGGATGTGGCTGCCGTCGAGCAGGGTGGGGCCGCCGGTGTAGGCGGGGGTGAGTTCGATGTGGCGGTTGGTGATCATCTGTGGTGAGACCAGCGCCGCGATCACGTCGGCGGGCAGATCGACCTCGGCATCGACGACCATGTGCACCTGCACGTACTCGCCTCGGGGGACCAGCGCGGTCACCCGGCCGACGGGCATGCCGAGGACGGAGACTTCGTTGCCGACATACAGCCCGGCGACGTTCTCGAAATCCGCCGTGATGGTCTTCTCCTCGCTCAGCAGCGAGGTCAGGCTGTGCGGCAGCGCCGAGCAGCCCGCCGACAACACGGCGACAGCGGCCAGGACGGCCAGGCGGACGAATGTCGTGCGCATCAGCGGCAACCTTCCACGGCCTGGACGGCACACAGCCAGTTGTCGGGGAACATCCAGGGCAGATAGATCTCCCCGTAGGGCCCGTTGCCGAGCGTGTTGTTGAACTGCCGGAGGGTGACCGGCATGATCTGGAACAGGTTGTCCAGGTTGGCCTTGTTGTTCTGCAGGCCCGCCGCCATCGTGTTCAGATCGGCGATCAGTGGTGCGAGCTGTCCCCCGTTCTCGATGCCCATCTCCTGCAGGTCCTTCGAGACCGCGGCGATGCTGTCGAGCAGCTGGGTGACCAGGGATTGCCGTCGGGCGACCGCGTCACCGATGGCCTGGCCACGGGTCAGCAGCAGCAGGACCGCGTTCTGGTTGTCGGACACCACGCTCGAGACCTTGTCGATATTGCGCAGCAGCTGCTCGACCTCGTCGCGGCGATCACTGATGACCTTCGCCAGCGAACCCACCGAGTCCAGCGCCGCCGCGGTCAGCTGCGGCGAGTCCCCCATCTGTCGAGCGAGCGCGTCCAGCGAGGCCCGCAATGCCACGGGATCCATCCGCTCGAGGTGCTCGAAGGAGTGGGTGTATTTGTCGTCGTTGACGACCTTGGCCAGGTTGTAGGGCACTTCGGTCCGGTGCAACGGAATTCGCCTGCTCTCCGGCGCCGTGGGCGCGCCGGGATCGAGTTCGACGTGCATCCGGCCCAGGATCGTCGACATCTTGATCGCGGCCCTGGCGTCGTCACCGACCCGGATTCCGCTCTCGATCGAGAGCGCGGCTTCGATCCGGTCGCCGGCCAGTCGCGTCGACTTCACCGTGCCGACTTCGATGCCCGCGATAGCGACGCTGTCGCCGACGCGGAGCCCCGCGGTCTGGGCGAATTCGGCGTGCACGGTCCGGTGACCGAGATCGAACCAGGTGAGCGCGCTCGAACCGAACAGCAGCAGCACCACCGCCGCGCCGGCGCCGAGGCCGAGCCACCAGTGGCGATTGCTCGAATAGCTCGGTATCGCCTGCCACACTCGCCGCACGGTGGGCAGCAGCGTGCGCGGGCGCTCGGATGGTCGGGTGGACGTCATTACCGGCATACCTCCGAATGGGAATTGCCACCGATCTGGTCGAACGTCCCGGGCGGCAGCAGCACACCCCACAGCGAGACATCCAGACTGCAGACGTAGGAGTTGATATAGGTGCCGTTGCCGCTGATCCGGGCGAGACCGGCCAGCACGAACGGCAGCTCGGCGGCCGTGATGTCGAGGCGGGCGCCGTTGGAGATCAGCAGGCGCACACCCTCGTTCGCGGACTGCTGCGCCTGCGCGAGTCCGGGTCTGATCCGGGCGATGAGGTCGGCGAGCTGCCTGGTCGACCCCGAGGCCTGCTCGACCGCGGTCGCGAGCGTCGTGCCCTGCTCGTAGAGGTCGACCGTGAGCGTGCGCGTCTGGGTGATCAGCGTTTCCAGCTCACCGCTGCGGTGGGCCAGACCCTCCACCACGCCACCGAGATTGGTGATCACCTGGCCGAGAATCTCGTCACGGTCGCGGAAGGTACCGGCGAGTTGCGCGGCCTGGGTGACCAGCGCGCTCAGCGACACTCCGTCACCCTGGAGGGCTTGGATCAGCGTGTGCGACAAGGAGTTGATGTCGTCGGGTTCCAGGGTGGCGAACAGTGGTTCGAACCCCGCCAGCACCGTGGACACATCGAAGGACGACTCGGTGCGCTCGTAGGGAATAGCGCCCTCCGGCGGCAGACGGTCCCCACCCCGGTCCCCGGCGGCCAGCGCGACATACCGCTGCCCGATCAGGTTCTGATAGCGGATCAACGCCTTGGTGGTGGTCGTGAGCTGTTGGCGTGCCTGCACGCGCAGCACCACCGAGGCGCGCCGGTCCGCGTCGAGCTCGATGGAATCCACCCGGCCGACCCGGATTCCGGCCATCCGGACGTCGTCGCCCACGCGCAACCCGAGGACGTTGCCGAACGTCGCGGTGTAGCGGACGGTATCGCCGCTGACCCCGCGCTGCAAGGTCGAGAAGATGGTGTAGGCGGCGATCAGGGCCAGTCCGGCGAACAGCGCCGAGATCAGCACCGCGGTGCGGGTTTTCATCATGTCAGTTCCCCCGGGGCTGGGCGTCGGCGTAGGTGACGTTGATTTCCCCGTCGGCCAGCACCGGTGTGAGCAGCACCAGTTGCGCGGCGTTCGGCGGTCGACCGACGAGCGCCTCGATGGCCTCGATGCCGCGCAGGGCAGCGGGCCCGGTAGCGGACGCCGGGGCCGCGGCGGGGCCGATCGGTGTCAGGCCGGGGATCGCCGGGAGGGTAGGGAGCCCGGGAACAACGGGGAGCGGGCCCGCAGCTTCCAGTCGGCGCGGCAGCAGCTGCGTCGGAAGATGTTGTTCCGGAGCGGTATACGGCACCGAGGAGCCGCCGCAGCGGGGCCCGGCGAGATCGCCGTATCGGGGGCAGTCCGCGGCGGTGTACTGGGTGAACGGGGTGAAGCTCACGTCGACGACCCAGCGCATCTGCTTGTCGGGTCCCCAGTTGAAGACCGTCGCCAGTCGGCTGAGCGCGGTATCGAGATTGGCGACCGCGGTGCCGATGGCGCCGGAGTCGGCGGCCAGCGCGCCGAAGGTCTCGTGCAGCCCGCCGGCCAGTTCCGGGCCCGCGTCCGGATTGCGCTCGAACAGGGTGTTGGTGACGCCGACCGCGCCACGAGCGGCGGTCAGCAGCGAGATCAGGTTCGCGCGCTTCTCGGTGAGGGTGCGCGCCGCGGTCACCGACGAGACGAGGGTGTCGACCAGTTGCGGCGCGGACTCGTTGACCGCCGAGGCCGCGGCGCCGAGATCGCCGAGCAGATCGCCGATTCCCGGCGTCGCCCGAACCTGGGTGGTCCAGGTGTCGAGTCGTTCGATGGTGGAGCCGGGCATGCGATAGGTGGGGTCGAGCGCGTCGGCCAGCGTGCCGAGCACGGTGGCCAGCCGGATCGGATCGATGGCGTCGAGAACGGTCCGCAGGGTGGTCAAGGTCGTCTGCAACTGGGCGCCCACCGCGCTGGTGTCCTGGGCGATGGTGGCGCCGTCGCGCAATCGGTCCGGCGCGGGTCCGTTGTCGATGAGGACGACGGCCGTGACGCCGAAGATGTTGTTCGGCACCACCCGGGCGGTGACCGTGGCGGGAATGCGTTGGGCCAGCGCCGGTTCGATGCGCAACCGCACCTCCTGGCGCTCGCCGCTGGCGGCGATGCCGGTGCCCGCGGCCTGACCGACCAGCACCCCACGGAAGGTGACGTCGGCGCGCTGGGGCACGCCGTCGCCGGTGCTGGTCATGGCGGCGGTCACCTCGACGGTATCGAGGAACTTGCCGTTGTAGCGCAGTCCGAGCAGGTAGACGACGGTGGCGAGGAGCGCGGCGATGAGCACGCCGAACAGGCCGAGCCGCAGGGCACTCGGGCCGCGGCCGCTGGGGTCGATGATCATGGTCGAGGCCTATCCCGTGATCCTGATACCCGGGTCGATCCCCCAGATCGACAGGGAGATCAGGAGATTGACGAACACGACCGTGACGATGGTCATGCGGATCGCGCGGCCGGAGGCGACTCCGACACCTTCGGGCCCGCCCGCCGCGGTGTAGCCGTAGTAGCACTGGATGAACGTCGCCACGGCGGCGAAGATGATGATCTTGAGGATCGAGTAGGCCACGTCGACCGGGTCGAGGAACTGGTGGAAGTAGTGGTCGTAGGTGCCCAGCGTCGTCCCGCCCAGGACGGCCACGGTGATTCTCGTCGCGATATAGGCGATGGCCAGACCCGCGGTGTAGAGCGGCACGATGGCGACGACGGCCGCCAGCATGCGCGTCGTGATGAGGTAGGGCAACGGCCTGATGGCGATCGACTCCAGAGCGTCGATCTCCTCGGAGATCCGCATCGAGCCCAGTTGCGCGGTGAACCGGCAGCCGGCTTGCGCGCCGAACGCCAAGGTCGCCAGCAGCGGTGCCAGTTCCCGCGTGGTGGCGAATCCGGAGATCGCGCCGGTGAGTGGACTCATGGTGAGCAGGTTCAGCGCGGTGTGCGATTCCATGCCGACGGTGATCCCGCCGAAACCACAGAGGATGACCACGACGCCGATCACCCCACCGCCGACGATCAAGGAGCCGTTGCCGAAGCTCACATCGGTGATCAGCCGCAGCAGTTCCTTGCGATAGTGCTCGAGGACGAAGGGAATCGCCGCGACCGACTGCGCGAACACCAGTCCTTGATGACCGAGCCGCACCGGAACGCTCGCGGACGCGGCGGCCGCGGCGCGCAGCCGGCGCACCGGACGCAACAGGGGCGGAACGTATTCGGCGGCCATCTCAGAGCACCTTCGACGGAAACACCGCGTTGTAGAGCTGGGTGAGGATGATGTTGGCCGCGAACAGGACGATCGCGGAGTTGACGACCCCGGAGTTCACCGCGTCGGCCACGCCCGCCGGTCCGCCCCGGGTGTGCAGCCCGGTGTCACAGGCGATGATCGCCGCCAGCGCACCGAAGACCGCGGCCTTGACCATGGCGACCACCAGATCCGCGGCCACGGCGAACGAGGCGAAGGTGCCGACATAGGAACCCGGCGTCCCGTCCTGGATGTAGACGTTGAACACGTAGCCGGTCGCGAAGCCGACGAACACGACCAGCCCGCACAGCAGGGTGCTGACCACGACCGCCGCGGCGAGGCGAGGGGCGACCAGGCGACGCACCGGATCGACACCCATCACCTTCATGGCGTCGATCTCTTCCCGGATGGTGCGCGAACCGAGATCCGCGCAGATCGCCGAGCCCACCGCGCCGGCGATCATCAGCGAGGTCACCAGCGGGGCGCCCTGGCGGATGATCCCCAGTCCGTTGACCGCGCCGATGAAGGTGGTCGCCCCGACCTGGCTGACGAGCGATCCGACCTGGATCGACACCACGACCGCGATGGGGATCGCGACCAGCAGCGTCGGCGACGCCGACACACTGGCCATGAACGCGCACTGCTTGACGAACTCCGTGGCGGGAAAGCGCCGGGTGAACAGGGCACGGACCAGTTCGGCGAGCGCCCGGACGGTCATCAGGACCTGGCGCCCGGCCGTCTCGACGGCACGTTGCGGGTGTTCGCGCCAGTACGTCAACCCGACGGTGAGGACCTGATCACGGGCATCACCTACCCGCGGCGGAGCTGTTGCCCCGGTGAATTCACCAGACATTCTGGTCGACGACTGCTGCACGATTGTTCACTCTCGGCGGTTGCTGATGGATCGGACCGATCTGTTGCCGTCGCGGCTTTCGAGACCTGAGTTCGGCGCGACGCCTGATTCCCCGCGGACTTTTCTACTTAGTCGTAGTTATTATTACTACGCTAGAGTAGATATGTGGACACTAACAGCGCCGGTGACGCGGCACCAGGGCTTTGGGGGATCATTTCTTGATGAGCATCGAAGAGGACACCGACGGCGTCTGGCGGATCGCCCCACCGCGTCCCGCCCGGCCGCGGCGCCGCAACGGCCCGCGACTACCGCCGGAGGAACGCCGCGAGCAACTGCTCGACGCGGCCCGCGCGGTCGCGGGCCGGGACGGCTTGGCCGAGCTCACGATGCAAGCGGTGGCCAAACAAGCCGGCGTCGCCAAACCCGTGCTGTACGCGATCTATCCCACCGCACCCCAGTTGCTCGACGCGCTGTTGCGGCGCGAACACACCCGGGGCATCGCGCAGGTCCTCGAGGCGCTGCCCGCGGATTTCGACGATTCCGATCCGGACGTGGAGTTCGAGGAAGCCGTCATCGCCTTCCTCACCGCGGTCCAGGAAGATCCGGTGCGCTGGCGATTGATCCTCATGCCCGCCGACGGCGCTCCCGCCTCCTATCGCGGCCTGCTCGCCGGCGCCAGGGAGAAGGTCGTCGCACGCTGCGCCGAACTGCTCGAGACGGGCATCGCGCGGCGCGGTGGCCCCAGCGACGTGGACGTGGAACTGGCCAGTCGCGTCATGCTCGGGTTCATCGAATCGCTCGGCCGACTGGTGCTGTCGAATCCGGAACTCGCTTCCCCTCGCGCACTTCGACCCACGGTGCGGGCACTGACCCGGACATTGCCCAAGGACAGCTCGGGTACTCGGATCCCGGTCGGCGGATCGGTGGTCTCGGCCTGGCAGGCCGAGAACGCGCCCGACCGACCGGCGTCACCGTAACCGGATATCCGCGATCAGCAGCGGTGGCCAGGCGATGACCTCGCCGATCGCCGAGAACAGTTTGTCGATCCCCTGTAGGTCGCCGAGGTGCTCATGGTGGGTCCCCAGCCAGAACAGCCCGATCAGGAAGTACGGCACGCCGAAGGCGATACCGAGGAAGATGAGCTGGCGGAGGCTGATGCGATAGCCGAGCAGTTCTTCGATCATTACCGCACCTCTCACGAAATCTCGCCGAGCACGGCCTGGGACTCGATCAGCCCCTGATCGTCCGGCGCTTCCCCGCGACCGAAGACCCGAGCGCGCTGCTTGTCCCGCAGCGCCTGATGGGCATGCGCGGGAATGTCGTAGCCGTAGCGCTGCTGCGCTTGCCGCGGGGTCATCGTGGTCGCGCTCGCCGGCGGAATCTTCAGCAGGACCGGACCGGCCACCGGAACCGACATCGGCGAGATCAGGCGCAGCAGCTGAACTTGCAGGCGCGCGTTGAGACTCACCAGCGTGAAGGCGACGCTCATCGGCGTCGTGACGAGCGCGTCGAGCAGCCGGCCGGTCGGCAAGCCGGCCATCTCCCGCATCCATCGCGGCATGGTGGCCAGAGTGCCCCGGCGCAGGAAGGCGTACACGACCTTGAACATCGGCCGGAGCGGGAGCGGGATCTCCGGCATCATCACCTCCGCCTGCAGCAGGTGGCGCATCGCCTTGCGGGCGATGTCGGACCCGATCAGCTGCGGACGCATCTGCTCGAAGTACTCGCTGATCCCGGCCCTGGTGCGCGGCACGTCCGCCGGGTCGCAGGTCTGCAACTCGGCCGCACGCGCGCACTCCGCCCAGTACTGGAGTTCGTCGGCCTCGCTAGCCGGCCGGGACCGTATTTCTCGTAGGCGACGAGGATCGAATGCCATGCCGTCAGGTGGATCCACAGCTGCGACCGCGGATCGTTCGCGTCGTAGGACCGCTTGGTGACGGGGTCGACGCCGATTCCCTTGGAGTGGATCTTCACCAGAATGTCGGCCGCGTGCGCGGTCGACCGGCTGTCCGCGAACATCACCATGGCGAAATACCGCAGCGTGCGGTCGTATCGGGTACGCGGCCGGTCGTAGATCGCGTGAGTGGCATCCACCGAGGCCACCAGCGCCGGGTCCAGTTCCTCGATCACCACCGCCCGCTGGAAGCCGACGGTCAAGCTGGTCGGGTAACTCCAGACCCGCCACGCGACCGACTCGGGGCCGAAGAAACCGTAGTCCTCCGCGGGCGTCAGTGGGGGTATCGACAGCCACTCACGCAAGGAAGCACCTGTTGCCATTGCGGGTTTCCCATCATTTCCTACTCATGCGTAGAAGTATTACTACGCGTGAGTAGGAATGATAGTCCTGCGATAGGCCCCGAGTCAACGACCCGAGGGCAACTTGTCGAGGATTGACCCAGACAGCTGAGAACTCAGGCGCCCACTCGAATCGGCTGGCAAACACCTCCTTCACACACGGAGCCGCCCAGCTCCGAGGATTCTCCCCCATCGATCAGGGCACCGTCCGGCAACAAACTCAGACAGAGCTGTCGCACGACGTGGTGACCCTGATCGATCCGAGCGGGGCGAGACCCAGGCTGGTTACTCCGGCGGCCGATAGGTGACATCCAGCGCCGCGGCGGCATCGATCTGTTCGGGAGTGAGCAGACCGACGGTGTGCGAGACGGCGGCACCGGCGGCCGCGGTGCGAATTGCGAGTGCCGCGGCGGCCACCTCGTCCGGGACATCGCCGATCACGAACAGATCGTCGTCACCGAAGGCGAAATAGCAGGCTTCCACCCGCCCACCCACACTCTCGACCATCTCGGTGATGGCCGTCCGGCGTGCGCTACCGCCCTGTGCGAGTAGGCCGTTGGCCCCGTCTTGTAGATAGCTGACCCGCCACATGTACTTGGGCATACCTTCGAGCCTCCTCTGACTGGGACGCGATCTCGGCGACAAAAGCCTAGGTCACTCCCCGCGCGATGGAGCGCGGCGCGAGCAGCCGCGGCCGCAATGATGCGCCAACGTGACGGCGGCGATACCCCCCTGTCCCGGATTGCTACCGCTCGCCTCGGCGCACAGCGATTGGCCGGGCGTGGCGTGGGTATGCGCCGTGTGTAGTTCCTCGCACTGGAGTCAACCGGCCAGCGACCCGAAGGGAGGCGGCGTGCAGGACGACGACCATGACCGAGCGCCGCGGTCGCGAGCTGTCGGCTTCCAGATACCGGCCGACCTCGACCGGTTGACCATGGCGCACGCCCTCGCCGAGACGATCCTGCTCATCGACGGATTCGCCCTGGACGAGGTCACCGATCTGCTGCTGGCGATGGACGAGGTAGTCACCGCTCTGGTGCTGGCCGCGGTCCCGGACACGCACATCGACTGCGTGTTCACCGGGCACGACGGCGCACTCGGCGCGCGGGTCAGCACGCTCGCGCGGGCGCCCTTCGCGATCGACGAGAACGCCTTCGGCTGGCACGTCGTCGCGACCCTGACCGACGCGCTGAACACCGACTACGGCGACTACGACGCGGCGCGGCGCGGCTACCCGACGACCATCGAATTCGGCTGGATTCGCCGAGCTCACAGGCCCGCGCTCCCCGAATAGACCACACTCCGGGCATAGCCGGGGCCCTGATGGGTACCCCATCGACATCCGACTCCGCCCGGAAGCGAGGTACGTGGCGATGGCAGTGGAAACGATGGCAGTGGAAACAACGACAGTCGGCGATACGAGCGTCCGGCGATCCCGGTCCAGCGGTGACAGCTACGACAACATCGAACCCTGGTTCGAGAAGCTGCGGGCACTGCCGCCCGGCGACCCGCAGTACGACGCCCTGCGTGACGAGGTGATCCGGCTGTGCTTGCCGCTGGCCGACCACATCGCCCGCAAGTTCACCGGCCGTGGGGAGGCGTTCGACGATCTGGAGCAGACGGCCCGGGTCGGGCTCGTGCTCGCCGTCGACCGGTTCGACGTCACCCGCGGCTTCACGTTCCTGTCCTTCGCGATCCCCACCATCATGGGTGAGGTCCGCAGGCACTTCCGCGATCGCACCTGGGCCGTGCACGTGCCGCGCAGGCTCAAGGAACTCCAGCTGCGGATCGGCCCGGCCACCGAGGAGCTGTCCCAGCGCCTGGGCCGGATGCCCAACGCGCCCGAGCTGGCCGCGGAACTCGAGGTCGACCTCACCGACGTCACCAAGACGCTCGTGGCGAGCAACGGCTACCAGGCCAACTCGATCGACGGGATCACCGACGACGATCGCGACAGCCCCACCCCGCCGATTACCGAGACCCTCGGTGCCGACGAACCCTGCTACGAGCTGACCGAGAACGCCATCGCGGTGGCACCCTTGATCGCCGCGCTGCCCCGGGAGAGCAAGCGGGTCCTGATCATGCGGTTCGCCGAGAACCTGACGCAGAGCGAGATCGCGCAACGCCTGGGCGTGTCCCAGATGCAGGTCTCGCGCATCCTCGCCAAGACGCTGGGCGAGCTCCGCGAACAGGCGCTGGGCTGAACCCACGGGGTCGGTGACAGCGGCGCCCGCGCGTGCCAGAATTGTCCCCGGTTGAGACTTCCAGCCGACCGGCTCTTCGCCGACCCGGCGATCCGGTGTGCTCTTGTGTCGGAGGTCGGATGTCTGTCCTGACGGGTCGTCGGCGTGCGAGCCGACTGCGCTGGTATCCCGGACCGCCGCGCGGCGGTCTGGTCCAGCGGCTGCGCCGCCGTGCCAGGCCGGGATGCTGGGTGCTTTTCGCGGGAAACGAGCTCGATGCCGCCCATCAGCCCCACCTTCGCGCGCTGCTCGAGCGCTCGATCCGGGACCGTGCCCGGGTGATGGTGCTCGACCTGCGCGAGACGGAATTCTTGAGCATTCGGGTGGCGGGCTCGCTGTCGGCGGCCAAGGCCGAGGCCTGGGGACACGGCGTCGAGCTGCGCCTGCTCGCCGGCGGGCCGGGCGTGGAACGGGCGCTGGAGCTGGTCGGTGTTCGCCCGCTGTTCCGCTACTACACCTCGCTCGACGAAGCGTCGAAGTCGCCGGGCTGAACGCCCTGGGCGCCCTGCCCGCCGAGTCCCATCTGCCTCGCCCGCGCAGGTGGAGACCGTCTCGTACACCCCCGATCTGCCCGAGTTCGCGGCACCGCAGCCCGCCGCCGTCGAGGTCGTGGCCGACGCCGCGCCCATCGAACATCTTGCCGCGCAGCCGGTCTCCTCCTTCGACCCCGAGTCCACGCTCGTAGCGGATCACGGTGACCCCGCCGAACTCGATGCCGCGCAGCCGATCACGGACACCCGGTCGATCGCCACGGCGGCACCCATCGCCAGCCCGATCGAGAACGCCACGTTCCTCGGCTCCACCGCCGGACAGGTGATCGGTGGCCTCGCCGGTGCCGGACTCGGCGCGGCGGGCGGAGCGGCGCTGGCCACCCCGCTGGCCGTACCCACCGCCGGACTCGGCGTGCCGGTCGGCGCGGTCGCCGGTGGCATCGTCGGTGGTGTGGTCGGCACCTACGCCGGCTACTACGCCGGTGCCTACCTCGGCACCCTGGTCGCCCAGCAGGCACCCCAGATCATCCCCAACGTGCTGCCCTGACCGCCGGCGCGAGGTGGCGGGCCCGGTGCGGCCCGCCACCGATACGCTAGGCCGGTTCCTGGACCCGGTCGGACGGGTTCTCGGCGTAGAGCTCGGCGATCTCGGCCGTGTACTTCTCGGCGATCACCTTCCGCTTGAGCTTCATGGTCAGCGTCACCTCGTCACCGCCGGCTTCCCAGAACACCGGCAGGATCCGGAAGCGCTTGACCTGCTCGACCCGGGAGAGCTTGGCGTTGCCCGCCGCCACGCCCGCGGCGATCTGCTCGAGCACGTCGGGGTTCGTGGCCAACGCGGCGGCCGACGCGTCGGGCAGATCGTGCTGGGCCGCATACGGTTCGGCGCTCTCGGCGTCGAGGACGATCAGCGCGGTGTTGTAGGGCCTGCCGTCGCCGATCGTGGCCATGGCGCCGATCAGCGGGGTCGCGGCCTTGATGGCGTGCTCGATCGTCGTCGGCGACATGTTCTTGCCGGAGGCGTTGATGATCAGTTCCTTCTTGCGGTCGACCACCCGCAGGTAGCCGTCGTCGTCGACGGTCACCACGTCACCGGTGCTCAGCCAGCCGTCGGCGTCGACGGCCTCGGCCGTCTTCGCCGGCTCACCGCGGTAGCCCTTCATCACCAGCGGGCCCTTGACCAGCAGTTCCCCGTCCTCGGCGACACGGGATTCCATGCCGGCCAGCAGTCGCCCGACCGTGCCGAGCCGGGTATCGCTCGGGTGGCTGACGCTACAGATGCACGACAGTTCCGACATGCCCCAGATCTCGGAGATCGGGACACCGAGCCCGGCGAAGAAGCCGAGCGTCTGGGGCGGGATCGGTGCCGCGCCCGACAGCGCGAAGCGCAGCCGATCGAAACCCAGCTTCGCCCGCAGCTTCGACAGCACCAGTTCATCGGCCTTCGCCCATTCGGCGGCGACCTCGTCGGGGATCGGCTGCCCCGCCAGCTGGTACTCACTGCGCTTGGCGCCCACCGCCAGCGCCCACTGCATGCCCTGCCTGCGCGTCTCGTCGGGTTCGTTCGCGACGACGAATTCGATAGCGGCCTTGAGCTTTTCCCACACCCGGGGCACCGCGCCCCAGATGGTCGGCCGCAGGTCCGCGAGCGCGGCGGCGATCAGCTTCGGGTCCGATACCGCGGTGACCTGGGTGCCGAACACCTCCTGGAGGTAGAGCGCGGTGAGCCGGTCGGCGATGTGGGCGCTCGGCATGAACGAGGTGATCGAATCGCCGAACTCGAAGCCGAGCACGTCACCGAGGCCGTAGGCCTGGAACATCAGGTTCGCGTGCGTCGTCTCGACGCCCTTCGGGTTGCCGGTCGTGCCCGAGGTGTAGATCAGCGTCGCCACATCGCCCGGCTCGACCGCCCGCCAGGACGCGTCGAAGTCGAAATCCGCTGCGCCACCGGCGATCATCTCCGCGACCGATACCGTGCCATCGACCGCGTCGTCGAGACACACGAGGTGATCCAGCGCCACGCCGCTCTCGCGCAGTCGCGCCACATACTGCGGCTCGCAGATCACCACGCGCGCACCGGCGTTGCCGAGGACGTGCGCCAACTGGTCGGCGGAGAGGGTGTTGTAGACGGAGAACGAGGTCGCGCCCACGTGCTGGGCGCCGACTTCGAGCGGATAGAACTCGACGCGGTTGCCCATCATCAGCGCGACGGTGTCGCCGCGCCCGACGCCGAGCGCCGCCAGACCGGCCGCGGTGGCGCGCACGCCGTCGGCGTACTCCCGCCAGGTCATGGTCTGTCCGTCGCCCGGGGTGCGCAGCGCGACAGCATCGGGATCGACAGAGGCATTGTGCTGGAATGCGGCACAGAGGGTTTCGAAACGTTGCGTAGGCATAGTGGGTCTTTTCGTGTTCAGACCGCGGTAGCGGCTTCGGTATCGAGGAGTGTGGTGACGAATCGGCCCGCGGCGCCGAAGGCGAAACGGGCCTCCGGCGCGAGGGCGGGCATGACCTGGAAGACGTGCATCTGATCGGGCCACACCTGGAGTTCGCACGCCCCGCCGACCTGCCGGAGGCGATCGGCCAGTTCGATCGCGTCGGCGGCGAAATACTCCGCCCCGCCGGTCTGGATCAGGGTGGGCGGCAGGGTCATGCCCCGTTCGGGGCGGAGTTCGAGACGCTCGCTGGTGAACTGGGCGACCGCTTTGACCGACAGCGCGTAGGAGATCACGCCGTCGCGGTTCCGGTCGCCGGTGCGGGCGACCCGCAAGCCGAGATCGGCCATCGGCGAGAACAGCACCAGCCCAGCCGGTCCCGGCCTGCGCAGGCGGGCGTTGGCGAGCGCGAGATCCGCGGCCAGGAACCCACCGGCGGAGTCGCCGGCGACCACGATCCGGTCCGCGGCGAACCCGCGCCGCAGCAGCCACCGATACGCCCGCGCCACATCCAGCTGGGCGCACGGGCTCGGATACTCCGGCGCCAGGCGATAGTCGACGACCAGGACCGGCGTGCGGGTCGTGGCCGAAAGCCGCGACGCCACACCGCGATACGCCGCGACCGAGCCCGCGACGAAGCCGCCGCCGTGCACGTACAGGACCACCCCGTCGCGGCGGTCGGCCTTCGGCCCGGTGACCATCTCACCGCGCACCGCGCCGTCGTCGACGCGCTCCACGGAGGTGCCGGCCAGGCTCGGCCCGACCACCCGCATCGCCGCGTCGATGGCCAGCCGGGCCATCGGCAACGTGGCGGGGTTGACCGGGATCGCGGCGGCCAACGGCTTGACCGTGCGTTCGGCCACCAGCCGGGTGGCCCTGGTGCGCAACGACCCCCGCTCCGGCGCGGTCACCGGCCGTTCCGTTGCTCGACCCGGTCGAGCAGGTCCTTGACCTTCGCGCTGCCCGCGAGCTGCGCGTCGAGCACCACGTTGACCGCACCGCGCAGCAGCGCGTACGGCTCCCACCCGCTGGGGGCGACGGTCCGGGCCGCGCGCCTGCCGATGCCGTCGGCGATCACGGTCGCCGCGTGCGACGCGGTGATGCGGACGTTCAGCGGCCACGGCAGCATCTCGTCCAGTTCCCGGCCGAGATCGTCCTGGTCGAGCATGGCGTGGGTCATCTCGGTCTCGACGACGCCGAAGTAGGCGATGCCGGCGCTGGCGCCCGCCGCGGCGAGTTCCACCCGCAGCGCGCGCCCGAACTGTTCGACCGCCGCCTTGCTCATCATGTACGGCGACCCGGCCATGCCCGGCGCGAACGACGCGCACGACGAGACGACGACCACGTGACCCCGAGCCGCGACGATGTGGTCGAGGGCGGGATGCACCGTGTTGAAACAGCCGTCGAGATTGATCGCCATCACCCGGTCGAAATCGGCCGGGTCCATCGTGCGCACGGTGGCGGGCTTCGGCGTCACTCCGGCGTTGGCGACGACGACGTCGAGGTGGCCGAAGGTGTCCACCGCGAGCCGGGTGGCGGCCACCATCGCCGCGCGGTCCCGGACGTCGGCCGTGACCGCCAGCGCCCGTGGCCCCAGTTCGCCCGCGGTGACCTTCGCGCCGATCTCGTCGATGTCGACGACGACCACGAAAGCGCCACGGGCATAGAGGATCCTGGCCAGTTCGAGGCCGATCCCCTGCCCGGCGCCGGTGATCAGCGCCACCTTGCCGCGCACGTCGTAGGACCGGCGCGTGAGCAGGCTCAGCGGATTGAGTGCGGTGATGTCCATCAGGCACTCACCTCGTAGGACTCGGCATCGAAAGCGCTGGTGCGCTTGCGGTATTCGAAGCTCCAGTTCGGGTAGAGCCCGGCGTTGCGCCCGTCCGGGGTGGTGTAGTAGCTGTCGCAGCCACCGGTGAGCCACACTGTGGACGCGCTGCGCCGATGCATCTCCTCGACGAAGTCGTCCTGAACCTCCTGCCGGACTTCCACCCGGTGAGCGCCCTTGTCGCGCAGCGTCTTCAGCGCGTCGACGATGTAGGCGACCTGGGATTCGATCATGAAGACCGCCGACTGGTTGCCCGCCGCGCCGAACGGTCCCAGGGTGAGGAACAGGTTGGGGAACCCGGCGACGGCGGTGCCCAGATAGGTCCGGCGGTGCTTGCGCATGACGTCGCCGACGGACACCTCGTCGCCGCCGACGATGCGGTCGTAGGACGAGGGCGCCGGCTCGAACCCGGTGCCGTAGATGATCGTGTCGACGGGGATCTCGATTCCGGCGCGGGTGACGATGGAATGCGGGCGCACCTCGGCGATGCCGTCGGTCACCACGTCGACATTGTCCTGGTCGAGGGCGGGCAGGTAGGCGTCGGCGAAGATCGCGCGCTTGCAGCCGATCATGTAGTCCGGCGTCAGCTTCTTGCGCAGCTCCGGATCACGCACCTGCCGGCGCAGCTGCCAGCGCCCGAGCAGCTCGTAGGGGTGCCGGAAGCGGTTGTCGACGAACCCGACCAGCCCGAAGCCCTCGATCGCGGTGTACCAGGCACCGCGAATGGCCTTGCCCGCCAGCGGAATCCGGCGCAGCGCGAAGCGCTCCACGGCCAGCGTCGGCCGGTCCATCCGGGGGACGATCCACGGCGCGGAACGCTGGAAGACGGTGAGCGCGGCCACCTTCGGCTGGATCTCCGGCACGAACTGCACCGCCGACGCGCCGGTGCCGATCACCGCGACCCGCTCACCGGTGAGATCGTGGTCGTGATCCCAGTGCAGGGAATGGAACGTCGTGCCCGCGAAGGTGTCCAGACCGGGCAGCGTGGGGTACTTGGCCTCGGCGAATACGCCGGTGGCCGAGATCAGGTAGTCGGTGGTCAGCGCACCCCGGGAGGTCTCCAGACGCCACAGCGAGCGCTGCTCGTCCCAGCGGGCCTCGAGCAGTTCGGTGTCGAGCCGGATGTGCCGGACGACATCGAATGTCGTCGCCACGCCGCGGAGGTAGGCCAGGATCTCCGACTGCTTGCCGTAGGTCCGCGACCAGTCGGGATTGGGCGCGAACGAATAGCTGTAGAGCTGCGATGGCACATCACACGCGCACCCGGGATAGGTGTTGGCCTGCCACGTTCCGCCCAGATCCGCAGCGCGTTCGAGGACGACGAGATCGTCGAAGCCGGCCTCGCGCAGTTTGATCGCCAGTGCGATGCCGCCGAATCCGGCACCGATCACGACGATGTGACGGTGTTCGGTCATGGTTACCGATTCCTTCCGTGCAGCGCAGTGACCAGGCGATCGACGATCGCGTCGGTGGTCTCGCCGCGGGTGAATGTGGTCAGGGCCAGCGGCAGCGCGAACCGCTGCCGTGTCGTGGCCTTGGCGTAGGTGAACTCCTTGAGCCCGTCCTCGCCGTGCACCCGGCCGAAGCCGGAATCGCCGACGCCGCCCAGCGGTAGCCGCGCGATGGTGGCATGGGCGACATAGGCGTTGATGGACGTGCCGCCCGCGCGGATCCGGTCGGCGATCCGCCTGCCGTTGCGGCGCGAGAAGACCGTGCTGCCGAGCCCGTAGGGCCCGGCGTTCACGCGCTCGATCGCCTCGTCCATATCGCGCACCCGGGCGACCGTCAGCGTCGGGCCGAAGGTCTCCTCGGTGACGGCGGCCGCGTCCTCGGGGACATCGACCAGGATGGTGGGCTGCACGAACTGTCCGTCGATCGCGCCTGCACCCCCCAGCAGTGCCCGCGCGCCGCGCGCGAGCGCGTCCTCGATGTGGTGCCGGATGATCGCGATCTGCTTGGGCATGGTGATCGGGCCGATCTTCGCGGTGCCCGTACCTGCGCGCAGATTCTCCGCGCGGGCAACGAGTTTCGCGAGGAACTCGTCGTAGACCTCGGTGTGCACGTACACGCGCTCCACGCCGAGGCAGGTCTGCCCCGCGTTCGACATGCCGCCCCACACCGCGGCGTCGGCCGCCGCGTCCAGGTCGGCGTCGGCATCGACGATGAGCGCATCTTTGCCGCCGAGCTCCATCAGTACCGGCGTCAAGGACTCCGCGCACGCGGCCATGACCCGCTTGCCGGTGGCGGTGGACCCGGTGAACCCGATCTTGCCGACACCGGCGCGGCACAGGGCGGCCCCGGTCTCTCCCAGACCCGTGATCACCTGGAACACCGGCTGTTCCGGCACGACCGCCGCGAACCGATCGGCGAGCCAGTGCCCGACACCCGGGGTGTACTCGCTCGGCTTGAACACCACCGCGTTGCCCGCGGCGAGGGCGAACGACACCGAACCCAGCGGGGTGAACACCGGGTAGTTCCACGGTCCGATCACACCGACCACCCCGAACGGGCGGTATTCGAGCGTGCATTCCTGATTCACGGCGAGCAGACCGGGCCGCACCGAACGCGGACCGAGCACTCGCCGCGCGTTGCCCGCCGCCCACGCCAGATGTTCGAGCGCCATCGCGATCTCGAGTCGGGCGTCCGAGAGCGGCTTGCCCATCTCCTCGTGGATGAGCTGGGCGAGTTCGGCTCGCCCCCGGGTGATCTCGCCCCGCCAGGCGTCCAGTCGCCGGGCCCGCTCGGTGAAACCGATTCGCCCCCACCAGTCCGCGGCCCGGCGCGCGTCGGCGACCGTGGCGGCGACGTCGGCCGGGGTGTGGATCGGATAGGTACCGACGACGGCGCCGGTCGCGGGCGAGACGACGTCGAAGGTCGAATCATCCTGCGTGGGTGCGGTGCGCACGGGTGCTGCCGAAGGAAGTGGTGTTCGCCCCATGGACGACCTTTCTCGTTCGTGCCCTGCTCAGAGATCGAGGACGAGGGACGCGCCTGCCGCGCGGGAGACGCAGGTCAGCATGTGATCGCCGCGCTCGGCGTCGAGGAGTTTGCGGTCGCGGTGGTCGACCTCGCCGGCCAGGACCGCGACCTTGCAGGTGCCGCAGAACCCCTGCCTGCACGAGTACAGGGCGTCCGGCCGCACCCTGGTGATGGCGGCCAGCGCGGTCTCGTCCGCGCCGACCCGGACCGTGGTTCCCGAACGGGCCAGCGTCACCTCGAACTCCCGGCCGTCGACCACCGGCGGCGCGGAGAACCGCTCGGTGTGCAGCGAACCCGTCGGGTTGACGGTGAAGGCGTGGCGATGCGCGGCGTCGAGCACGGGCGGCGGACCGCAGACATAGATCGCCGCACCGGGCGCGGCCCGGCCGATCAGTTCGCCGACGTCCGGGGTACCGAACTCGTCGTCGGGGCGGATGTCGACCCGGCTACCGCCGAGGACGGCCAGCTCGTCGAGGAACGGCATGGTCGCCCGCGAACGCCCCAGGTAGACCAGCTGCCAGCGCGCCCGTGCCCGCGCCGCCGCCCGGACCATGGGCAGGATCGGCGTGATCCCGATCCCGGCCGCGACGAACAGGTACGACGGCGCCGCGATGAAGTCGAACGCGTTGCGCGGGCCGCGGATGCGCAGGGTGTCGCCCACCGCCAGGCGGTCGTGCACCTCGACCGATCCGCCCTCGCCGTCGGCGATGCGGCGCACCGCGATCCGGTAGCGGCGGCGATCGGCGGGATCACCGCACAGCGAGTACTGGCGCTGCTTACCGGAGGGCAGCACGATGTCGAGGTGCGAGCCGGGCCGCCACGGCGGCAGCGGCGTACCGGTCGGCGAGGTCAGCGTCAGGGCGTGCACGTCCACCGCTACCGGCTCGATGCCGGTGATGGTCACCGGAATCTCGAAACCGTTGTGCCGCAACGGGTTCGGTCGCGAGATGAGCGAGGCCGCGCGGCCCGCGACGAACAGCTGCCGGTAGCCGTCGGCGACGGCGCCGATCGCCCGCAGGGCGACCGGCGGGGTGTACCGCTGCGCCATCGTGTCCACCGTCACCGTCACCGCTGGGCCGCGCGGGCAGCGGGCGAATGCGCGAGGTAGCGCAGCGCGCGATCCATCGGCCCCAGCTGGGACGGATGGAAGCCCGGCCGCAGGTAGCGCGGGATCTCGCTGAGGAACAGACCGAAATTCGGCACGATGCCGCGGGCGGTCGCCCGGACGAATTGCACCGGCCAGAACGGACCCTTGTGCGGCTCGGGGTCTTTGGCATAGAGGTAGGCCGAGGCCACCATGAAGGTGGCCAGCAGCGACACGCTCGCCGCCACCGCCGTGCGCGCTTTGCGCACATAGCCACCGTCGACGTACATGTAGGCGTCGTAGACCACGCTGCGGTGCTCGACTTCCTCGGCGCCGTGCCAGCGGATCAGATCGAGCATGGTCGGATCCATACCCAGGTCCTCGAACTTGTCGTTCTCCAGCAGCCACTCCCCGATGACGGCGGTGTAGTGCTCCATCCCGGCGAAGAGCGCGAGCCGTTCCTTGAGCCATTCCTCCTTCGCCCGGCCGGTCAGGCCGTGGTCGCCGAGGATGCGATCGACGAACCAGGCGAAGGTCTCGACCATCGGCTCGACGTCGAGACCGATGGCCTGGAGGTGATCGCGCGCGCCGGCATGGCTGCTGGCGTGCATCGTCTCCTGGCCGACGAAGCCCTGCACCTCCTCGCGCAGCCGCTGGTCGTCGATGTAGGGCAGGGCCTCGGCGAGCGCCTGTGCCATCGCCCGTTCGCCTTCCGGCAGTACCAGGTGCATGACATTGATGACGTGCGTCGCGAAGACCTCGCCGGGGATGTAGTGCATCGGCACATCACCGAAGTCGAAGTGCACGTCCCGAGCGTGGATCGCGTGCGCTTCCTCGCGGTGATGACGCCTCGTTGCGTCAGCGGAGTGAGCCATGCCTCAACCGTACGATGCAACACAAATGATTGCAATGTTGCAGCAACAAATTGTGTGGATATGTTGCATCGGGCGCGCGGTTGCTACCGTGGTCGATATGACCGCGGCGTCCCCCACCTCGACGAACACACCCGAAACCGACGATTCCGCGGCGGCCCGCATCCTGGACGCGGCCCTGGTCCAGTTCGAGCAGGTGGGCGTCAAGAAGACGACGGTCGAGGACATCGCCCGCCAGGCCGGCGTCGACCGGGCGACCGTGTATCGCCGGGTCGGCTCCCGCGACGACGTGGTCACCGCGGTAGTCGCCCGGGAGGTCGCGCGGGTACTCGCCGACCTGCGGAGCCTGCCGGGCAAGCACGACAACCTCGACGATCTCGTCGCGGACATCCTCGTGACGGTCGTCGGCCGGTGGCGTACGCACCCGCTGGTGCAGCGGCTGCTGGTCCTGGAGCCGGATCGGGTGATGCCGCACCTCACCACCGACAGCGCGTCGACGTTCACGATGTCGATCCTGACCACCGAGTCCATGCTCCGGGAGGCGATCACGGCCGGGCTGCTGGCCGAGACACCGGACCTGCTGGCCCGCGCCGAGGTGCTGTGCCGCGTGGTGCACTCGCTGATCCTGGCACCGACCGGTCTGCTCCCGCTGCGGACCGACGACGAACTCGACGCGTTCGCGCGCACCTATCTCGTGCCGATCATCAGCCACTGACCCACCGCCGGGCCGCGTCGGCCCGGACAGTCGGCTCCGGTCAGTCGAGGCAGAATTCGTTGCCTTCGGGGTCTGCCATCACGATGAATCCGAAGCTCATCGGGGGCTCGGGCTCGAAGCGGCGCAGCCGGGTGGCACCCAGCGCGACGAGTCGCTCACACTCGGCTTCCAAGGCGGCCATCCGCTCGTCGCCCTGGAGCCCTGGCGCCACGCGGACATCGAGGTGGACGCGGTTCTTGGCGGTCTTACCCTCCGGCACCTGCTGGAAGAACACGCGCGGACCGTGCCCTTCGGGGTCCTCGATCGCCGAGCGGGTGTTGCGCTGATCCGCCGGCACGCCGATCCGGGCGAGGAATTCGTCCCAGGCGGCGAGTGGATCCGCACCTTCGGGCAGCTCGACACCGGGCGGTCCGGGGTGCACATAGCCGAGGACCTCGCGCCAGAAGGTCGACAGCGCCTTCGGGTCGGCGGCGTCGAAGGTGATCTGGAGATGGCGGCTCATCGGGTTGCTCCCTTTCGTTCGGCTGATTCCCTACGCCTACTCTGGCAGTAATAGCGGACAGATCAGGTCCGCTTTGTCGGACAGGCTGACGAGATGACGACCGCGGACCAGGAACGGGGGCAGACCGAGCGGGTGCTCACCCTGCTCGGGCTGCTCCAGCAGCGTCAGGTGTGGACCGGACCCGAGCTGGCCGAACGGCTGGGGATCACGACGCGCACGGTCCGGCGCGATATCGAGCGACTGCGCGCCCTCGGCTATCCGGTGCGGGCCGGGCACGGCGTGGGCGGCGGGTATCAGCTCGGTCCCGGCCAGGATCTGCCACCGCTGCTGCTCGACGATCAGGAGGCGATCGCCACCGCGGTCTCCCTGCTCGTCGGCGCGGGCGGGGCGGTGACCGGTGACGGTGCGCTGCGGGCGCTGACCAAGCTCGACCGGGTGCTGCCGACCCGGCTCCGGCACGAGGTGCGGGCGCTGACCGGGTCGGTGGAGTCGTTCGGGACCGGGCACACGCCGGTCGACCCGGCAGCGCTGATCACCCTGGCCAGGGCCTGTCGCGACGAAGTCGAGGCGGGGTTCGACTATCCGTCCTCGGGCGCGACGCGGCGCAGGCGGGTGGAGCCCTATCGCCTGGTCGCCTCGGATCGGCGCTGGTATCTGTTCGCCTACGACCTCGATCGCGCCGGCTGGCGCAGCTTTCGCGTCGACCGGATGACCGAGGTCGCCGCGCGCACCTGGCGGTTCCGTCCGCGCCCCGCGCCGGACGCGGCGACCTACGTACAGGAGGGCGTGGCGAGCCGGGTCTACGCGAAGCAGGCGCGCTTCCGCGTCCACGCCACCGCCGACACGGTCCGAACCCAGCTCCCCGGCTCGACCGCCGTCGTCCGGGAGCACGACCGGACATCGTGCGAAATCCTCAGCGGTGCCGCCGATCTCGACGTCCTGTTGGTGCGGATCCTGCTGCTCGGCCACGATTTCGAGGTCCTCGACCCGCCGGACCTGGCGGCGCGCTGTCACGCGCTGGCAGACCGGCTGCGGGCCGCGGGCACGTCACCGCCCACGTAGCCGAGGCGTCCCCGGCCTGGCAGCGCATCGCCGAAACCCTCGTCCACCGAGCCGAACAACGTCGAATCGCACTGCGTGACACCTGAAGTGCGCTGCGTCAGGACCTGGCGTGCGCGGCGAGGCGGCGGTCGATGACGGCCAGCGCGAAGTCGGCCCAGCGGATGTTCTCCTGCTCGAAGGAGATGCCGCGCATCAACGTCAGATAGGGGCCGACGCGCTCGGCTTCTTCCAGGTACGCCTGTTCGGTGCGGCCCGCGAGCAGGCGGGTGCGCAATCGTTCGTAGCGGGCGAGTTTGGCGATCGACCATTCCCGCTTCTCGGTGACCGCGGCACGCACGGCAGGCGCGTCCGCGGTCTCCATGCCCTGCACCTTGACCATCAGCTCGTCGCGGATCGCGGTCGGCTTGGCGTCGCTCGCGACGAACTCCCGCAGCGCGGCGCGTCCGGCGGCGGTGAGGGAGTGCAGGCGTTTGTTGGGCCTGCGTTCCTGCTCGACGACCCTGGTGTCGACCAGTCCGTCGGCCGCCAGCCGGTCCAGCTCGCGGTAGAGCTGCTGGGGCGTCGCGATCCAGAAATTGGCGACCGAGGCATCGAAGATCTTGGCGAGGTCGTAGCCGGACGCCTCGCCGTCGAGCAGGGCGGCCAGGATCGCGTTACGCAGTGCCATGGGCCGAGGTTATCACCGGAAATAGACAACTCGGTGACTGATCGACCCTGGACATCACCAGGCACGTGGGACTACCGTTCCGGGAACCTAGTCAACAAAGTGAGTAATCGAGGTGTGGACATGCATCCTTTCCGAGCCGCGGTCGAAGCGCGCGACACCGACGCGATCGAAGCCTTGCTGGCTGATGATGTGGTGTTCACCAGCCCGGTCGCCTTCCAGCCGTACCCGGGCAAGGCCATCACCGCGGCGATCCTGCGGGCGGTGATCCGGGTGTTCGAGGATTTCCGCTACGTCCGGGAGATCGGCGACGGTCGCGACCACGCGCTCGTCTTCGAGGCGAGTGTCGACGGCAAGCAGCTCACCGGCTGCGACTTCCTGCACTTCGACGACGACGGCCGCATCGACGAGTTCATGGTGATGGTGCGCCCGCTCTCGGCGGCCACCGCCCTCGCGGCCAGGATGGGCGAGCAGTTCGAGCGCATCAAGACCGAAGCGATCGCTCAGGTCGAGCGCGAGGCGGCCGGGGCCTGATTTCCGCCGCCGGGGCCTGCCGGGACCAGCAGCACCGGGCGGTGGGCGTGGCGGACCAGCCGGGTGGAGACCGACTCGCCGAGCAGGCGCTCGACGAGCGACTGCAGCCCGTGCCGGGGTGCGCCGATCACGATCATCGACGCGTCGCAGGTCTCGGCGAGGGAGTCCAGCACATGCGCCGGGTTGCCGCGGCGCGCGTAATAGGTCCAGTTGTCGGGTAGTTCGGCGAGCCGGGCGCAGGCGGCGGCACGTTCGCGGTCGACGATCTCGGCCACGGCCCGGTCCCAATCCGCCGCATCGGGGTCGTCGGGCACATCGTCGGCGTCGATGACGTGGACGACGTGCAGGTGGGCGTCGAGCTGGGTGGCCAGGCCGATCGCGACTCCGAGGGCGACCGCACCGGCCCGATGCCGGTCGTAGCCGACCACCAGATGCGTAGCTGCCGCCGAGGCGCCGACAGGACCGTCGACGCGCAGCACCTCGCCGCGATCCCGCGTCCATGGTTCGGAATCGTCGGCCATCGGTCCTCCTGGGAAGTCGGGCCGGGCCCACCGAGGCGGCTACCCGTCCATCGCTCGCTAACCCCGCCCCACCATCATGCGCCCAGCGGCCGAGACCTCCGCCGGACCGCGGCACCTCACCGTTCGTGTTGCCCCTCCCGAAAGAGTGAGTGTACAGTCACTCACATGAGCAGGAGCGGAGCCACTCTCTCGAAATCGGACGTGCGGCGCGATGCCGTGGTCGATGCCGCGATCATCGAGTTCGCCAGGACCGGTTATCACGGCACGCCGATCAGCACGGTGGCGGCGACGGCTCAGATCTCACCGGCGTACGTGTTCAAGCTGTTCCCCGGCAAGGTCGCCCTGTTCGCCGCGGCGCTCGAGCGGTGCTTCGACCGGATCGTGGCGGCCATGTCCAGCGGCGCGGCCAGGTCCACCGGCGAGAGCCCCGAGCAGATCCTCTACGACATGGGCGGCGCCTACGCCGAGCTCATCGGCGACAAGAGCCTGCTCATGCTGCAGGTCCACGCCCAATCGGTGGCGGACGTGCCGGAGATCGGCGCCGCGCTGCGCGACGGACTGGCCCGGGTGACCGAGCTCGCCAAACAACGCTCGGGTGCCGCGGACGAATTCGTCCAGCGCTTCATCGCCTTCGGTCAGCTCTGCCACCTGATCACCACCCTCGGCCTCGACGGCGACAACAGTCCCTGGGCTCAGATCGTCACCGCGGGCATCCGCCACCCGAAGCCCCACTGAACCGCCGATGCCCCTCGCGGGGCATTTTTTCGACCCATCGAGTGATTGACCAGTCACACACTAGGAGTATCGCCATGTCCATCATCGCCACCGAAATCGTTCTGCCCGGCCGCGTCGAACCCGAGGGACTGCTGGTCACCCGGCGCGAACTGCCCGCGCCCGCCGCCGGGCAGGCACTCGTCCGCGTCGAGGCGAGTGGCGTGTCCTTCGCCGAGCAGCAGATGCGGCGCGGCAAGTACTACGACCAGCCGGCGTTCCCGTTCGTGCCGGGCTACGACCTGGTCGGGACCGTCACCGCGATCGGGGCCGACGTCGACCCGGCCCTGCTCGGCACGCGGGTCGCCGCGCTCACCAAGATCGGCGGCTGGGCCAGCCACGCCGTACTCGACGCGGCCGACCTGGTGCCGGTGCCCGCCACCCTCGACGCCGCCGAGGCGGAGACCTTCGTCGTCAACGGGATCACCGCCTGGCAGATGCTGTTCCGGACCGCGAAGGTCCGCGCCGGGCAGACGATCCTGGTGCACGGCGCCAACGGCGGTGTCGGCTCGACGCTGGTGCAGTTGGCCCGCGCCAACGGAATTCACGTCATCGGGACGGCCTCGGCCCGTCATGCCGAAGCCGTGCGCGCGCTCGGCGCGACCTGGGTGGACTACCGCGGCGAGGTGGCACAGCAGGTTCGGGCGCTCGCCCCCGCCGGGGTCGACGCCGTCTTCGACCATGTCGGCGGCCCCGGGATCGCCGTCTCGTTCGCGCTACTCGCGACGCACGGCACGCTGGTCTCCTACGGCACCGCGGCGACCAAGAACGACGCAGGCAATTCCCGGTTGCCGGTGCTGAAGCTGTTCGCGCGGCTGATGCTGTGGAACGCGGTGCCCAACAAGCGCCATGCGCACTTCTTCAACCTGTGGGCGGGCAAGCGCGACCGCGCCGGCTTCCGTGCCCGTATCGCCGAGGACCTGAGCCAGGTCTTCGCGCTCGCCGTGCGCGGCGACCTGCGCGCCCAGGTCGCCGCCCGCATCCCGCTCACCGAGGCCGCCCGTGCCATGGAACTCGCCGAGTCCCGCACGGTCGTCGGCAAAGTCGTCGTCGTCGCCTGATCCGCCCGCCCACACCAAGGAGATCCGTGATGTCCCAGCCCGCTGGCTGCTCGGCCACGGCGCCTACGCCCTGTCCCACGGCGCCGATCCGCTGCTGCGGCTGCCCTCGGCGCTGCCGAGCGCGCTGCTGATCGCCGGGCTGCTGATCGCGATGGTGATCACCAGCGTGGTGACGTCGCCGCAGCTGTCGAACCCCGCCGACGGGCCATGGCCGCCTGACGCTGCCGTGCGGGCATCGGCGGGTCAGCTCGCGGCGGCGCGCTCGATGACCTCGGCCACGGCCTGTGGCTGCGCGACGAGGGAGGCATGCGAGGCGGGAATCTCGCTGGTGGTGGCGCCGATCCGGTCGGCCATGAAGCGCTGGGACGCGGGCGGGATGACCCGATCCGCGCCCGAGACCAGGTACCAGCTCGGCAGGTGCTGCCAGGCGGCGGGACCGGACAGCTCGAGATTGGCGGCGACGGCGATCGAGCGCTGGTGGGCGATCATGTCGGCGGCGGTCGCGTCGTCGACGTCCTGGGCGAACACCTGGTGGAACGACGCGGGATCGACGTAGCCGTCGAGGTTCTTGCCCGCGAGGCCCTGGCTGTCGTCGACCAGTTCGAGTTGCAGGACCGGGGGCTGCAACTGGCTGCCGGGGAAGCGGATCGGGTCGAGCAGGAGCTGGGTCGGCTCGCCCTGCACCGGGGCGAAGGCCGCGATGTAGACCAGGGCGGTCACGTCGGGATCGTCGACATTGGTGATCACCGCGCCGCCGTAGGAGTGGCCGACCAGCACGATCGGCCCGTCGATCCCGGCGATGGCACGTTCGACGGCCGCCGCGTCGTTGGCCGGGCCGCGCAGCGGGTTGTCCGGCACGACCACGCGATAGCCGTCGGCGCGCAGGGCAGCGGCGACACCGTCCCAGCTGGTGGTGTCGGCGAACGCGCCGTGCACCAGCACCACGGTCGGAGTCTCGGCGGCCAGGGCGGGCGCGGCGGTGAGCACGCAGGCGCTCAGGCCGGCGGCCAGCGCGACGGCGGTACTCGGTCGGATTCTGCTCATGATCGGTCTACCTCTCGCGGCGATCTTCGGATGACATGCTGCGCGGATCCAGGCGACATGGCGACATCACGGGTCCCGGCCGTGGCCGGGACGACACATCGGCGATCGCCCGGTGACCAGTATCGTCCGCCGACGACGGTCCCCGCACACCGGATCACCTCCGCGGTCACCCGTGTCGATCACCACGGCTCGGCAACATCTGGCAAACGATGTCCGCCAACCGATTGACCCCCGGTCGACCCACGCTGACCATTGACTCATGACCACCGATGAAGCGCAGCAGATCGACGATGTCGTCGTCCGCCTCACACAGCGATATCCCAGCATCGCCCCCGAATTCATCGCCGACACCGTCCACACGGCCTACGATCGATTCGCCGATGTGCACGTCCGCGACTTCGTCCCGCTGCTGGTCGAGCGCCGCGCCAGCCGCAACCTGTCGACCCCGCCCACCTGAGCCGATGAGTGACTTCGGTCCCCGGCGACAGTGCGCAACGGCCGTATCGGCCGTTCGGATCGCGGACCAAGCTGGATGACATGACCGAGCAGCCGGTTCCCACGATCCCCGACCACCCCACGGTGCGCGCGGCGATCCGGCTCGGGTGCCGAGCGCCGTCGGTGCACAACACCCAGCCGTGGCACTGGGTGTTCGACGGCGCCGCGCTGGAGCTGTTCCGCGACACCACCCGCCAGCTGACGGCGGCGGACCCGACCGGACGACAGGCCGTGATGAGCTGCGGGGCTGTGCTGCACCACGTACGGACCGCGTTCGCCGCTGCCCACTGGCACACCGACGTCACCCGGCTACCCGATCCCGACCGCCCGGACCTGCTGGCCCGCATCGAGTTCCAGCCGTGGCCCGATCCGCCGATCGGCGAACTGCGCCGCGCCGAAGCGATCGACCGCCGCTTTACCGACCGGCTGCCGATGGCGGCGCCGATCGGCTTGTCCTCGGTCATGTCCACCATCGGGGCACTCGTCGCTCCGTACGATCTCGACGTGGACCTGCTCCCGGAGGACACGCATCCCCGGTTGACCACCGCGTCCGAGCGAGCGGGCGCGCTGCGCCACTACGACATGCAATACCAGGCCGAACTACGCTGGTGGGCAGGACATTCCGAACAATCCGCCGGTGTGCCACCCACGGCGCTGGCCTCGGAATCCGAGCGCGCCCGGGTGGGCGTCGCGCGCGCGTTCCCGACACCGAGACGGTCCGCGCGACGCGGCGACCTCGACGACGATCACGCCCGCCTCGCGGTGCTGTCCACCGACGCGGAATCGCCCCTGGACTGGCTGCGGGCGGGCGAGGCGCTCTCGGCGACGCTCCTCGAGTGCACCGCGTCGGGCCTGTCGACCTGCGCGCTGACCCATATCACGGAACTCGGCGCGAACCGGCGGCTGCTGGCCGGGATGGCCGGGCAGCCAGGCGTGCCGCAGGTCGTCGTCCGGATCGGCATCGCCCCCGCCGGCGAGCAGCCCCCGCCTACCCCGCGTCGACCGCTGACCGAGGTGCTCACCGAGAAGTGAACGGCTACGTGGCTTTCCGGAAGGCCGCGACCGCGGTCGGCAGGGTGGGAAACAGGCGGTCGGTGCCGATGCGTTCGGTGAGGCCGGACGCGTCCAGATCGTCACGCAGATCCTGTTTGACCCGCGCCATCGCGAACACCACACCACGCGAAGCCAACTCGGCACGGACCTGGTCCACGGCGTCGAGAGCGGTGAGATCGACCTCGACATTGGCTTCGGCGTTGAGCACGAACCAGCGCACCGGTTCGCCGCTGCGCTCGGTCCACCAGTCGACGGCGGCCAGGGCGCGTTTGCGGAAGTCTTCGGCATTGGCGAAGCACAGGGGCGCGTCGTAGCGGTAGACCACGAGTCCGGCAAGGGGTTTCGCGGCGGGGTAGTCGTCCACGTCGTGCATGCCCGCGAGGTCGGGGACGAAGCCGAGGATGGCGTCGTGCCCGCGGGCGATGCGGCGCAGCAGGTCGAACACCGACAGCGCGATCGCGACGAGCACGCCGTAGAGGACACCGAACACCAGCACCGCGACGACGGTGCCGAGCGCGAGGACCAGCTCGCTGCGCCGGAATCGGGCGATCCGGCGGAACTCCCGCACGTCGATCAGCCGCAGTGCCGCGTAGACGACCAGCGCGCCCAGCGCCGCGAGCGGGAACTCGGCCAGCACCCCGGTGGCGCCGAACAGCACGGTCAGCACCGCGGCGAGCGTGACCAGGGCGTAGAGCTGGGTGCGGGCGCCCATCAGGTCGGCGATGGTGGTGCGGCTGCCGCTACAGCTCACCGGGAATCCGTGGGTGAACGCGGTCGCCACGTTCGTCGCGCCGAGGGCGGCGAGCTCGGAATTGGCCTGGATGTGGTCACCGTGCCGGGCGGCGAAAGCCCGCGCGGTCAGCGTGTTGTCGGAGAAGCCGACGACGGCGATGCCCGCGGCGGGCAGCACCAGGGCCGCGATATCGGCGAACGCGATGGCGGGCAGCCCCGGCGTCGGCAGACCGGCGGGCACCTCCCCCACCACCTCGATGCCGAAGTCCTGCAACGAGAACACCGCGACCGCCACCGTCGCGGCCAGCACCGCGAGCAGTGGGCCCGGCGCCCGCGGCGCCCACCTGGCCAGGACCAGCAGGGCCGCCAGGACGGCACCGGACAGGAGGGCCGTCGCCGGATGCCACTGGGTGATGTTGGCCGCGAACGAGCGCACCTGCTCGATCACCGTGGTGCCGTCCACCGGCACGCCGGTGACCCGTCCCAGCTGACCGGCGATCATCAGCCCGGCGGTGCCCGCCAGATAGCCGATCAGCACCGGCCGCGACAGCAGATCGGCCAGCACTCCCAGCCGCGCCACCGCGCCCACCAGGCACAACACCCCGACCAGTAGGGCGAGCAGCGCGGCAAGCGCGGCGTAGCGGCCCGGGTCGCCCGCGGCCAGTGGCGCCAGCGCGACCGCGGTCAGCAGCGCCGTCGTCGACTCGGGGCCCACCGAGAGCTGCCGCGAGGTCGCCAGCAGCGCGTACACCGCCAGCGGCGCGATCGTGGCCCAGAGCCCGACCACCGGCGGCAACCCGGCGACCGTCGCGTAGGCCATCACCTGGGGGATCAGATAGGCGGCGACCGTCACACCCGCGACCACGTCCGAACGCAGCCACGCGCGCCGATAGTTCCGGAACTGCCGCAGGCCGGGCAGTATGCGCTCCAACACAGTGCGGATATTGTGCGCCGTCGCATCCGCGCGCGGCGGCGACGTCACCGGATCGGGACGTGAGTTCTCGCTCACGCCGGCGCCGGGAGCTGATCTACCCGGTGCGGCCGGCAGCGGGACGACGTCGGCCGATGCTCGCCGAACCGTGGAAGAATGCCCCGCATGGACAACGAATCGGCGGCTGCGGGCCGGCCTCCGGTCACCGAGACCCTGTCCCAGCTGCGTCTACGTGAACTGCTGGCCGAGGTACAGGACCGGATCACCCAGATCGTCGACGTCCGTGACCGGATGGACCGGCTGATGGAGGCCATGCTCGTCATCACCGCGGGCCTGGATCTGGACAACACCCTGCGCACCATAGTGCACACCGCGATCGAACTCGTCGACGCCCGCTACGGCGCGCTCGGCGTACGTGAGACCGACAAGACCAGCAACCAGCTCGCCGAATTCGTCTACGAGGGCATCGACGACCGCACCCGGGTGATGATCGGCGACCTGCCGCGCGGGCACGGCGTCCTCGGGCTGCTCATCGCCGAGCCGAAACCGATTCGGCTGACCAATCTCTCCGACCACCCGTCCTCGGTCGGGTTCCCGGACAACCATCCACCGATGCGGACTTTCCTCGGCGTTCCGGTCCAGGTGCGCGACGAGGTGTTCGGCAACCTCTATCTCACCGAGAAGGCCGACGGTCTCGAGTTCACCGAGGACGACGAGGTCGTGGTGCGGGCACTGGCCGCCGCCGCCGGCATCGCGATCGAGAATGCCCGCCTCTACGAGCAGTCGCGGGTGCGCCAGCAATGGCTGGAAGCGATCCGGGATGTCGCCACCGAGCTGCTGGCGGGCAGCCCGTCCGAGGACGTCCTCGAGCTGATCGCCGAACGCGGCCGCTCCCTGACGAATTCGGCGTGCACGTTCCTGGCGCTGCCCGAGGACCCCGATGTTCCGCACGCGGAGATCACCGAATTGGTGGTGGTCGCGGCGGCGGGTGCCGACGCCGGCGTCCTGGTCGGCAGATCCGTTCCGCTGACGGCGAGTTCACCGGTAGCGGCGGCGTTCCGGTCGGGCAGGCCGGTCACCTCCGATGCCCCCGACCATGATGCGGTCTTCGTCTCGATCGCCGACTTCGGGCCGGTCCTCATCCTGCCGCTGCGAGCGAACGGACTGGTCACCGGCGTACTGACCACCGTGCTCCCGGCCGGGGCCACGCCGCCGAGCGAGGCGGACCAGTCCTTGATGACCACCTACGCCGACCAGGCGGCGGTGGCCTTGCAGCTGGCCGCGACCCAGCGCCGGATGCGCGATCTGGATGTGTACGCCGACCGTGACCGCATCGCCCGCGGGCTGCACGATCACGTCATCCAGCGGCTGTTCGCGGTCGGCCTGTCGCTGCAGGGCACGCTGCAGCGGGTCAGGACACCGGAGGTGCGGACCCGCCTCGACGAGACCATCGACGACATCCAGGCGATCGTGCAGGACATCCGCTACTCCATCTTCGACCTGCAGTCCAACACCACCACCGACTCCTCGCAGTACCGGAAACGCCTGCACCACATCATCACCGAGATGACCGACGAGACCGGGCTGCGCACGACGGTCCGGCTGGCCGGACCGGTCACCGTGCTCGAGCCGCCGCTGTCCGATCACGTCGAGGCGGTGTTGCGCGAGGCGGTGAGCAACGTCGTGCGGCACGCGAAGGCGAGCACGGTCGCGGTGGAACTCGTTGTGCGCGACGAGGTGACGATCGAGGTCGCCGACGACGGCATCGGTATCGCGCCCGAGGTGACCCGGCGCAGCGGGCTCGCCAATCTGGCTGCCAGGGCCGCGGACGCGGGCGGTGTCTTCGCCGCGACCGCGCGCGCCCAGGGTGGCACGCTCCTGCGCTGGTCGGCGCCGCTGGACTGAGGGACCGAAGTCCCTGCGGCCCAGGCCCTGTGGCCCTGTCCCGGTCTGATGGCCCGGACGCACGGTGGAGAGGACAGGAGGCCGCCATGTCCCTTCCCGAGTATCCTTGCCGCCCGGTCGTCGTCGGTGTCGACGGTTCGGCGCAGGCGCTGATGGCGGTGCGCTGGGCCGCGGAGTACGCCGCCCACCATCGAGCACCGGTGGAGCTGGTCTCCGCCATCGAGGTCCCGATCGACTACGGGCCCGGACTCAGCGGTCCGCTCTTCGACGGCGAAGCGCTCTACGCCCACGGCGAATCGGTGGTCGCGGAGGCGGCGGCGCTCATCGACCACGATCAGCTCACCGTCGGCACGACCGTCGAGATCGGGGACGCGCGCGCGATACTGCGAGACCACAGCGAACGGGCCCGGCTGGTGGTCGTCGGCAGCCGCGGCTTCGGCGCGTTGCGGCGCACCCTGCTCGGCTCGGTCAGCACCGCGATCGCCCGGCACGCGGCGTGCCCGGTGGCGGTGGTGCCGGAATCGCCGGTCACCACCGGTGCGGTGGTCGTCGGCGTGGACGGTTCCGGCGTCAGCGCGGACGCGATCGCGCAGGCCTTCGACGAGGCGAACCGGCGCGGTGTCCGGGTGATCGCGGTGCACGCCTGGTCGGAGTTCTTCCGCTACGAATCGCGGCCGACGATGCGCGCCGAAGCCGAAGCGGAACTCTCCGCGAGCCTGGCCGGCTACCGCGAGAAATACCCCGACGTCCGCGTCGAGCGCATCGCCGTCGAGGACCGCCCAGCGCGCGCGATCCTCACCGCCGCCGCGGGCGCCCAGCTGATCGTCGTCGGCAGTCACGGCCGCGGCGGTTTCGCCGACGCCGCCCTCGGCTCGGTCGCCCAAGCCGTCCTCCACGGCGCCACCTGCCCCCTGCTCATCACCCGCCCGGAATCCCCCCACTGACCGGGACCGCAGTGTGATCCACGCCCTAAACGGGTTGCGCGATCGCGGAGCCGGGAGTTGACTGCTCGACGGCCCGAGGGCTGCCGAGTGGCAGCGAACCGTGGGGGTCGTGTGAGGAGGTGGTTGTCGTGTCCGACGGAAGTCCTGGGGCTGTGCTGTCCCTCGTTCACACGGTGGTCGCCTCCGCGTCTGTGCGGTAGCGGCGCCGCCTCACGCCGGAAGGTGTGGTCGTCATGTCGACTCTGGAAATGCTGCTCCGCCTCGGTGCGGGAATCGGTCTCGGTGCGCTGATCGGGATCGAGCGTCAGTATCGTGCCCGGATGGCCGGGCTGCGGACAAATGCGCTCGTCGCCGCGGGGTCCGCGTTGTTCGTTCTTCTGTCCGTCAATGGTTTTCACGGTGGTGATGCCGATCCGACGCGGGTGGCGGCGCAAATCGTCTCCGGGATCGGGTTTCTCGGGGCCGGGGTGATCCTGCGGGACGGGGTCAATATCCGTGGGCTGAATACCGCGGCCACGCTGTGGTGCGCGGCGGCGGTGGGCGCGCTCGCCGGTGCGGGCATGTACGCCACCGCGGCGGCGGGCACCGTCGCCGTCGTCGTCACCAATGTGGCGCTGCGCGCGGCCGGGCGCGCGGTGGATCGGCAGCCGGAATCCGAACCGGCCGCCGGGTGACGCGGCGCGGGGTCAATTCTGTTGCCCTGCAGCCCGCTCCGCGAGTCCGTAGCCTGGAATCGTGATTACGCTGAAGAAGGAAGACGGCGCGGCCGACCTCGCCGGCATCACCAAGATGAGTGTGGGGGTGAGCTGGGATCCGTCGGCCGGATCCAGCGGTGGCCTGCTCGGGATCGCGCGGCGCAAGCGGGGTGTCGACCTGGATCTGATCGCCATCCTGCTGCAGGGTGGCGAACCCGTCCGGTTCGCCGGGCTGGATTCGCTGAATCCGCTGGGCAACGGTTCGGTGGTGCACACCGGTGACGAGCAGACCGGCGCCGCCGCGGGCGACGACGAGACCGTGCACGTCACCTTCGCCGACGTCCCGTCCGGCATCGACGCGATCGTGTTCGTCGCCGCCGCCTTCAAGAAGGGCACCTCGTTCGAGAAGGCCAACAACGTCTCGTTCAAGATCTACGACGCCACCGGCACCGACAGCCAGCCGGTCGCCGATATCTGGCCCTCGCTGCTCGGCCAGGAGAACGCCAACGCCATCGCCAGGGCGTTCCGCAACGGCCCGGTCTGGCAGCTGGAAGTGCTCGACCGCAAGGGCAAGATCAAGCAGGGCGACCGCCAGGCACTGCTGCGCTTCGCGATCCAGTAGTCAGTCGCTCAGCTCGGCCAGCCAGGCCGTCGGCGACCTGCCGACCCGCTGGGTGAAGACCCGGGACAGGGCCGAACTGTTGGCGTAACCGAGCTCGGCGGCAACGACTTTCACCGAGTGACCGGTCTGCAGACGCAGCTGGGCGAGCGTGAGCCGCCATGCGGTCAGGTAGTCCAGCGGCGTCTGCCCGAGGACTGCCCGGAACCGGGCGGCGAAGGCGCTGCGCGACATCGCGGCGTGCCGAGCCATGCTCGCGAGTGTCCAATTGTCGCCCGGCGCTTCGTGCATGGCGAGCAGCGTGGGGGCGAGCTGGGGATCGGCGATTCCGGTGAGCAGGCCGGGCGGCATCGCGACATCGCCCGGGTGATCGAGCAGCCAGCGCAGCAGTTGCAGGAGCACCACTTCGAAGAGGCGATCCGCGAGCACCCGATGCCCGCACCGATGCCGGTCGATCTCGCCGAACAACAACTCCAACGCCTGATCGAGCCCGTCGACCCGCGCGAGCGGAACGACCACCACCGCAGGCAGCGCCCGGGCCAGCGGATGATCCGGCCCGCCGTCGAAATCGACCGTGGCGCAGGCGAAATCGGTATCACCGTGGGCGTCGGTGTGGAAGACGTGCGCCAGCGGCCGGGGGTAGAACAGCACGCTCGGCTCGGTCACCGCCAGCCGGTGCGGCGCTCCGAGCGGATCACGATGCTCGACGGTCAGCAGTCCGGCGCGGATCAGGTGCAGGAACCCCCGCCCCTGCTCGGCGCCGAATCGCGTGACCCCGCACAGCGGTCCGGTGTGCAGCACGTGTGCCCGCACCCGGAACTGTTCGAGCAGAGGTGACAGCCGGTCGACCGAAGACATCTCCCAAACTTAGACGATCCGGTACTCATTGCGGACTTTTCGTACCCGTTCAGCCGAGCTCGACGACGAAGCTGAAGACATGCCCAGGCATCCGCCGGAGCCGGTCGGCCCCCGGCGGCACCCCTCGCACCACGGAGGAATCACCATGTCGCATGTCTCGCTCATCGCCCGGACCGACACCACGGGCGGCACTCGCGAGCTGCTCGATCAGATCGACGGCGCTTTCGGCACCACCCCGGCCATGTTCCGGGCGGTGGCGAATTCGCCCGCGGCGCTGCGCAGTATGTGGGGATCGTTCCAAGCACTCGGCGACGGCACCTTCGGCCCGGCGCTGACCGAACTGATCGCGGTAGCCGTGGCCAATCGCAACAGTTGCGAATATTGCCTGGCCGCGCACACCGGCCTCGGCCGCAAGGCCGGACTGTCCGCCGCCGCGTTGGCCTCGGCCCAGATCGGCGCCGCCGACGACCCCAAGACCGCCGCACTGCTCGGACTCGCACTGGAGCTGGTCGAGCAGCGCGGAAACGTCGGCGACGAGCACTTCGACCGGGCCCGCGCCCTGGGCTGGACCGACGCCGAGCTCGTCGAACTCATCGCGCACGTGGCACTGAATCTGTTCACCAACTACGTGAACGTGGCGCTGCGCGTGCCGGTCGACTTCCCGGCGGTCGCCCTGCGATAGCGCGCCTGCGATCCGCCGGACGGCCGACCCCGCCCGGCGGATCGGAGTGACTTTGCGAAGTTTGGTCAAGGGCACTCGATTTCGGTGTTCCCTGAATAGTTGCTGGGCTACCGTTTCCCGCATGGACGACATCGAGTTGGATTTGCCGAGCGTCGCTTCTGCCCATAACGCCGGACGAATTCTGGAAATCGGCGCGGTCGGTCTGCGCAACCCGCTCCCCGTCGACGGTGAGCAGACACACGCCTACGTGTCCTGCGTCGACGGCACCACCCTGCGGCTGCCGGATTCGCTGCGGAACTGGGCGATGCAGACCCTCGCGGCGAACTACGACCTACGCTCCACCGGCCTACCCTCCCTGTTCCCGTGCCGATTCGAATTCGGCATCCGCGACGGCGCCGCGTACGCGATCCCGGTCACCGAGAAGCGAGCACAGCGCACCCCACAGCCCACCGCCTGAACCCCACGGCGGCGGGCGGCGAACTCTATCGTCGAGGCCATGCCCGAGGCACTCACCTATCACCCGGCGGGGGCAACCTGCCCCGCCGAGGAATCCTGGACGACGGAACTCCCCGGGTTCCGCCGGTTCGAGACATCGGTGGTGATCGGGCACGGCGACCACGCCTGGACCGCCGCGACCGAGACGATCCTGCACTGGGGCATCAAGCGCCGCAGCGGTTTTCGCGTGGCGCCCGACACCCCGGTGACGACCGGCGCCGACTACCGGATCACGGCGGGCTTCGGCCCGATCGTCGTGCACGAGCCGGTCCGGGTGGTGGCGGTGGTCGACACCGACGACCGATGCGGCTTCGCCTACGGCACCCTGCCCGGCCACCCGGTGACCGGCGAGGAGGCGTTCGTGGTGCAGCGGCGTCCCGACGGCGCCGTCGTACTCACGCTGCGGTCGCTGACCAGGCCCGCGCAGGCGGGCTACTGGCGCGCGGTGTTCCCGATCCTGCTGCTCGCCCAGCGCTGCTACCGTCGCCGGTACCTGCGCGCACTGGTGGACTGAGCACCGCTCAGGCGATGGGCGGCAGGTGCACCACCTGACCCGCGTAGGCCAGGCCCGCACCGAAGCCGAGCAGCAGCGCGGTGTCGCCCGGCTTCGCGCCGCCGGAGCGGAGCAGCTGCTCCATCGCCATCGGGATCGACGCGGCGCTGGTGTTGCCGGTCTCGATGATGTCGCGCGCGACGGCCACCGACTCGGGCAGGCCGAGAGAGTGCGCACCAGCGCGTCGGTGATGCGAATATTGGCCTGGTGCGGGACGAACGCGTCGAGATCGGCCGCCTCGACACCGGCGCGATCGAGCGCGGCCCGGCACGCCTTCTCCAGGAACGTCACGGCCCAGCGGAACACCTCGGTCCCGTTCATCCGGATGTACGGGCGCACCGACGTGCCACCGTTCGCCTCCGCGGCGGCAACTTCGGCGAAGTACTCGAGGAAGTCCTTGTCCTGTTTGATCGCCGAGGTCCGGCTGCCGTCCGAGCCCCAGGCGACCGGGCCGATGCCCTCCTGCTCGGCCGCGCCGACGACCACCGCGCCCGCCCCGTCGGCGAAGATGAACGCGCAGCTGCGGTCGGAGGTGTCGAGCAGGTCGGACAGGCGCTCCACACCGATCACCAGGACCTTGCGGGCCTGACCGGAGCGCACCAGGTTCGCGGCGTCGCCCAGGGCGTAGCAGAAGCCCGCGCAGCCGGCGGAGATGTCGTAGGCGGCGGTGTCGTCCATGCCGAGTTCGGTGGCCACGACCGCGCCCGCCGACGGACCGAGCACCATCTGCGACGACGTCGCGAGCACGACGACGTCGATCTCCGCGGCCGCCACGCCGGCCGCCGTCAGCGCGTCACGGGCCGCCGCGACGCTCATCCCGACGATGGTCTCGTCGGGCTCGGCCCAGTGCCGGGCGGCGATCCCGGAGCGGGTCTTGATCCACTCGTCGGTGGAATCGATGGCCTCGACGATCTCGGCGTTGGGCACGACCCGGCGCGGGCGGTACACGCCGAGGCCGAGAATTCCCGTATGGGTGACCGGAACTGCGGTGGCGATGGGGGTGGGCATGGCATCCTCTCCATATGAACCGATCGGTTCACGCTGGAATAGGTCTAACATGGACCGATCGGTTCAATCAAGGGTTGGGAGGAGATCGGATGGCAGCCGGACCACGCGCCCGACTGATCGAACACACCATCAGCACCGTCCAGCAGCACGGCGTCCACGCGGCCGCGCTCAGTGAACTGCTCAAACGCAGCAACACCTCACGCAATTCGCTGTATCAGCACTTCCCTTCGGGCAAGGGCGAATTGGTGCAGACCGCGGGCCGGATCGTCTCGCGGCTGGTCTACTCGCACGTGAGCACCATGGCCGACGCCCTGCAGACGGCGCCCTCGGTCCAGCAGTGGCTCACCGACCTGCTCGCCTTCTGGCGCATTCCGCTGGAGAAGTCCGACTACAGCGCGGGCTCGTTCATGATGGCCGCCGCGCTGGACGAACTCGATCCGGCCGTCCAGTCGATCGCGGGCCAGGCCTTCGCCGAATGGACCGCGCGCCTGGCCGACGGCATCGTCGCGACCGGCATCGAACGCGCCACCGCCGTCTCCCTGGCCGGCTTCCTGCTCACCACCATCGAGGGCACCATCGTGCACAGCCGTGCGCTCAAGTCCCCGCACCCGTTCGATCAGGCCGTCACCCAGCTCACCATCCTGCTCAACCTGCATCTGTCCCAGCGTTAGAGATGGGCGCGCAGCGTCTCGACGATGGTGCGGCGGGCGGCGGCGCCTTCGGGGGTGGGGGTCAGCGGATAGACGTGGACCAGGCCGTCGGCCTCGTGGTAGTCGACCTCGACGCCCGCCGCGCGCGCCTTGTCCACCAGCAACCGGGTGTCGGGGTTGAGGATGTCGTAGGTGCCGCTGAACACGGTGAGCGGGCCGAGGCCGGTGTGGTCGCCGAACAGCGGGCTGACCATCGGATCCTTCATCGGCAGCTCGCCGCTCCACAGTTCGCCGAAGACCAGGGCGCCGTCGCGACCCAGCCACGGATCGCGCGGCAGCACCTCGGTGATCTGCGGATTCTCCAGCGTGAGGTCGAGCGCGGGGGAGATCAGGACGGTTCGTGGCAGCGTGATCGACCGGGTGTCGCGCAGGTGCAGGGCCGTCGACAGGGCGATCTGGCCGCCCGCGGAATCCCCGGCCACGAAGGTGGTGCCGTGGCGCTGGGCACTCGCGGCGACGATCTCGGCGAACCGCGGAATCACCTGCGCGGCGGTTCCCGACGGGATCAGCGGGTAGATCGGCACCGTGACGGTCAGCCGCAACTGGGCGGCCAGCCGGGCCGCGAGCTGCCAGTGCTGTGGCGCGATCTCGCCGACCCAGCCACCACCGTGCGCGTAGACGAGCCCGCCGCGCGAGTCACCCTCGGCCGGGGTGAGCGTGTAGACCGGCCAGCCGCGATCCTCGACCATCGACACCGCCACCCCGCGCAACCGCTTGGGCGGGGCATAGTCCACCGGCGCCGCGCTCAGCTTGCGAACGTGCTCGCGCGCGACCTCGGCGTCGAGGTAGCGGCGATTGCGCCGGGTGATCCGCAGGAAGGCGGGGAGCACGATCCTGCTCATGACACTGGGCACCGGCAACCTCCTGGTCAATTGTCCGAACCGAGGATAGGCCACGGGCCCGGATCGCGGGTCAGACCTGGCCGAGCCGGTACTCGGTGATGTCGCCGCGCAGGCTGGTCCCGTTGAGGTCCAGGTAGAGCACGCCCTCGGTGACCGAGAGGCCGACGGTGTTGCGCCGATCGATCAGCGGCACGGCCGCGTCGATGAACCCGCGGTCGATGCCGTAGAGCGGGATGTCCTCGGCGCGGTGGATCTTCTTGCCCGCGTACTGCGCCAGCACCTTCGCCGGATCGCGATGGGTGTAGACCGCCGCGCGACCGGCCAGCTTGCTGCCGCGATGCACGCGCTCGGCGTCGGGCGCACCGACCTCGATCCAGGCGGTGACCCGGCCGGTGAGATCCCGGATCTGCACGGCGGGTTCGTCGGTGGCCGAGATGCCACCCTCGCTGAAGACGATGCCCTCCTCGTACTGCAGGCAGTAGGCGAGGAGGCGGGTGAGCATGTACTCGGGGGTTTCCGACGGATGACGGGCGACCCGCAGCTCGAGGTCCTCGTAGACGCCACGGTCGACGTCGGCGAGCTGGACGGCGAAATGATGCAGGGTTGCGCTGAGTGCCATAGGAGTTCCGAGGCTACCGTGGCTACTGATCCACGTTCTCGAGCAGGGCCCGCGGCGCGGCCAGCCGCCAGGAGTCGGTGACGATCGCCGTCAGTTCCGCGCGATCGTCCAGGGCGGCCAGCCGAACCCGGACCCACGGATTGCCCGCCTCGTGCGCGGCGATCCAGAACTTGTCCGGCTCGGCGACGACCAGTTCGTCACGGTCCACGATCGGGCAGCGCACCGCCATGGAGGTCTCGTCCTCGGGCAGCGTCAGGAACAGCTTGCCAGCGACCTTGAAAATCGGCATGCCCCAGGCGAACTGCTCCACCGTCTCCGGTAGCGCGGCGACGATCGCCCGGACATCCTCCCCAGTGGCCTTCATGGCCGTCATCTTGCCAGCAGCCGCCGACACTCACCGCTCGGCCAGCAGTGCCTTCCACCGTTCCCCGACCGGTCGCGCGACGGGTGCGGCCCAGGGCGGCAGGGTCGCCCGGCGGCAGAACGCGACCGGCTCCGCGGTGCGGGAAACCCCGAACCAGGCGGTGGACGCGGGCCGGTCCAGCAGCGTGATGACCGCGACCGACACCACGGCGGCGGGCAGGGTGAACAAGCCGAACAGCGCGACGCCGACGATCAGCGCCGACCCGTACCACCCCAGCGCGTGCACGTACCGGCTGCGGTTGGCGAATTCGCTCGTGAGCACCGCGAGCAGCACCGTGGCGATCGCGGCGGCGTAGGCGAAGCCCGCGTAGCGCAACAGCGGCGAATCGGCCGGTAGCAGTTGCGTGGCCGGGATGGTCACGAGCGCGAGACCGGTGCAGTAGACGGCCTGCCACACCGCCAGTTGCTGGGCCCGCCGGACCTCGCGCGGACGCCCGTCGGGCGCGTCCAGCGAGAGGGCGACGGAATCGAGAATCCCGAGTCCGAACATCGAGCGACCTTTCCCCACGTGCCGCAGCGGCCGACAGCCGGAGGCAACTGGAACATGTTCCAGATCACATGGTGCGTCGCGCATCGTTGTCCGCGCGGCGGATTCGCCGAAATCAGCTCGCGACGGCGACTTTCGCGCGCGCCCGCGCGGCGGTCAGCCTGCGGCCGATGATGCCGTGCCGGGGCGCGAACAGGTAGACGAGCGTGAAGGCCACGCCCTGGGTGACCACCACCATGCCGCCCGCGGCGGTGTCGAGGTGGTAGCTCAGGTAGAGACCGGTCACCGCGCACACCACCGACACCGTCGGCGCGATGATCAGCATCCGGGCGAACCGGTCGGTCAGCAGGTACGCCGTCGCGCCCGGGATGATCAGCATGGCCACCACCAGCACCACGCCGACGGCTTGCAGCGCCACCACCGAGGTCAGCGCGAGCAGCGCCAGCAGCGCGGTGCCGAGGATCCGGGGGTTCAGCCCGATGGCGTGCGCGTGGGTGGCGTCGAAGGCGTAGAGGGTGAAGTCGCGGCGCTTCAGCACCAGCGCCGCCAGCACGATGGCGGCCAGGATCATGATCTGGATCATCTCGCCGCGGCTGACGCCGAGCAGGTTGCCGAACACGATGTGGTTCAGGTCGGTCTGGCTCGGCGTCACCGACACCAGCACCAGGCCGAACGCGAACAGGGTCGTGAACACGATGCCGATCGCGGCGTCCTCCTTCACCCGGCTGGTATCGCGGACGACGCCGATCAGCGCGACCGCGAGGAAGCCGAAGATCACCGCGCCGACCGCGAACGGCCAGCCGACGATGTAGGCCAGCACCACGCCGGGCAGCACCGCGTGCGAGACGGCGTCGCCCATCAGCGACCAGCCGATCAGCACCAGCCAGCACGACAGCACCGCGCACACCACCGCCGCGGTCACGGTGGTCGCGAGCGCGCGCACCATGAACTCGTAGCGCAGTGGATCGAGGAAGAATTCTTCGAGGCTCATCGGTTCTTCCTCACGCGTCCACGTCGAGCCCGAAGGCCTTGGCCAGGTTCTCCGGTCGCAACACCACATCGGGGTCGCCGTGCTCGAGCACCCGGCGGTTGAGCAGCACGGCCTCGTCGGCCAGTTGTGGGAGGGCGTGTAGGTCGTGCGTCGACACCAGGATCGTCGCGCCGTCGGCGGCGAGTTCGCGCAGCAGCGCGGTGATGGTGGCCTCCGAGCGCTTGTCGACGCCGGCGAACGGCTCGTCGAGCAACAGGATCGTGGCTTCCTGCGCGATCCCGCGGGCCACGAACGTCCGCTTCTTCTGACCGCCGGAGAGCTGGCCGATCTGACGATCGGCGAGTTCGGTGAGGTCGACGCGGGCCAGCGCCTCGGCGACGGCGGCCCGATCGGCCTTGCTCGCCCGGCGGGTGAAGCCCATCTTCCCGTAGCGGCCGGTCATCACGACATCGCGCACCGACAGCGGGAAGCTCCAGTCCACGTCCTCGGACTGCGGCACGTAGCCGAGGCTGCCCGCCTTGCGGGCCGCGACGGGCGCGCTGCCGTTGATCAGCACGCGGCCGCGGTCGGGGGTGACCAGCCCCATGATCGTCTTGAACAACGTCGACTTGCCCGAGCCGTTCATCCCGATCAGGCCGCAGACCCGGCCGGATTTCAGGGTCAGTTCGACATTGTCGAGAGCGAGCACGTCACCGTAGCGAACGGTGACGTCCTGGATCTCGACGACAGGCGCGGTGGTCATTTCGGGGCTCCGGCGAGTGCGGTGGCGATGGTGTTCGCATCGTGGCGGATGAGTTCGAGGTAGGTCGGCACCGGGCCGTCCGCCTCGGAGAGCGAGTCGACGTAGAGCGTGCCACCGAAACGGGCGCCGGTGGCTTCGACCACGCGTTGCATCGGCGCGTCGGAGACGGTCGACTCGCAGAACACGGCGGGCACGCCGCGCTGGCGGACGAAATCGATGGCCGAGCCGATCTGCTGCGGCGTCGCCTGCTGCTCGGCGTTGACCGGCCAGATGTACTTCTCGGTGAGACCGGTGTCGCGGGCCAGGTAGGAGAACGCGCCCTCGCAGGTCACCAGCGCCCGCTGATCGGCGGGCAGGGTGTTCACGGCGGCGACCAGATCGTCGCGGACGGCGCCGAGCTGGGCCTTGTAGGCGGCGCCGTTGGCACGGTAGGCCTCGGCGTGGTCGGGGTCGAGGTCGGTGAAGGCGCGGACCATGTTGTCGACGTAGATCTGCGCGTTCACCGGCGACATCCACGCGTGCGGATTCGGCTTGCCGCGGTAGGCGTCCTCGCCGATGTCCATCGGGGTCACCCCCTCGCTGACCACCGCGTGCGGCACCTTCAGATCGGCGACGAACTGGGCGAACCAGGCCTCCAGATTGAGCCCGTTGTCCAGAATCAGATCAGCCTTGGCCGCCTTCTTGATGTCGCCGGGCGTCGGCTCGTAGCCGTGGATCTCGGCGCCGACCTTGGTGATGGACTCGACCCGCAGATGCTCGCCGGCGACGTTGCGCGCCATGTCGGCGAGCACGGTGAAGGTGGTGAGCACCACCTTCTTCCCGTCGTCATCGGCGGTGACTCCACCGCACGCGGTCAGCGAGAACGCCAGGACACCCAGAACAGCCGCCGCGACGAACCTGTGCCGCGGCGAACCCGGCGTGCGGTGAAACCCAACCTTCATTCCAGAATTATATTGTTCGGGTTACCGAACTTTCAAGTTCAACGGCAGGAACAGACGCTGCGACGGTTCAGGATGCCCAGGGCGGGACGAAAGTCGAGCCATCGGGCAGTTCCGCGGAGAAGCCGACGCGAACCGACACCAGCAGGACCGCGGGCTCGGCGGTCGCATTGGTGAGGCCGATCGTCGACCCGGCGGGCGCGACGGCGGCGTCACCCTGCTTCATCGGCGCCGTGTCGCCATCGATGGTGATCTCGACCTCGCCGGCGAGCAGCACGAAGGTCTCCTCCCCCAGGATGCGGTGCGCGACACCCGCCGAATCGGGCGCGACCTCGGTCTGCCAGACGCAGAGTTCGGCACTGCCGGTGCCGGGGCGGATGAGCGAGGTGAACCGGGCGTTGTGGATCTCGTGAACCTGAGCGTCTTCGGAACGGATGACCGGCATGGGCGCCTCTTTCGGATAGTCAATTAGCTTGTCCATATAGTCAAGTAGATTGACTATCATGTCAAGTGCCAGAATGGCCGCTGTGCCCGAGAAACCGCCACCCGCAACCGATCTACCCCTGTTGCTGCTGGCAGCGGCGGCCGAGGTGAGCACGGCGATCCAGGCGGGCGTCACCGGCGCGGGCTTCACCGACATCCGCCCGGCACACGGATTCGCGTTCGTCCGGATGGCGCCCGACGGCGCCACCGTGGGCGAGATCGCCGAGCATCTGGGCGTCACCAAGCAGGCGGCCAGCCAGCTGGTCGACGAGCTGGTCACCAAGGGCTACGCCGACCGCAACCCGCATCCCCGCGACGCGCGCGCCCGCTTGATCACCCTCACCGACCGCGGCTGGGCCTGCACCAGAGCCGCCGACGCGGCCGCCGCCGAATTCGCCGCGCGCTGGGCGGACACCCTCGGCCCCGCGACCTTCGCGCAGACCAGAAACGCCATCGCCCGGATGGTCACGCCCGGCCGCGTGCGCCCGTCGTGGTGATCGTTACCGGGCGATGACGGGTAACGGTTAATCCGAAGAACAGGATTTTCAAAAGAACCCGCGTAGTGTCGCGTCGCGCGGCATACTCGGCAGCGAGCGGTGACGCGCCACCGCGGCATCCGGACCATCGGACCGGACGCGCCTCGTCAGTCAATCACCGTTTTCGCACTCCCGACAGGATCGTCATGTCTTCCCTCGCCACCGTCGCCACGGTCGACACCATCACCCGCCACAAGTACGAGCGGTTGCAGTACACCGGCTCGGCGGGTGTCATCGCCTCGCTCGAGGACCCACGCCTGGTCGGCCGCTGGCACACCGAATTCCCCGGCTGGCACGGCGAGCACTGGGCGTTCGAGGCGGGCACCGTCAGCCCGGGCCGGCTGCGCCCGATCAATGTCGCGGTACGCCAGAGCTGATCAGGCCGCGCCCTCGGCCGCCGTCCGGTCGACGATGCGCGGGAACGGACTCGCCGCCTCCAGCTGGTAGGCCAGGTCGAGCAGCGATCGCTCGTCGCCCCGGCGGGCGGCGAGCTGGATCGAGCCGGGCAGCCCGTGCGGGAGCAGACCGTGCGGCAGCGACACCGCGGGCCCGCCGCCGACATTGTTGAGCGGGGTGAAGCCCACGTAGTCGACCAGCTTCGTGAACAGCTCGTCGAAGGGCTGGCCCGGCGCCAGCTCGCCGATCCGCGGCGCCGGATGCGAGAGCACCGGGGTGAGCAGCACGTCGGCATCGGTGAAGTGCCGGTCGTAGGTGGCGGTTCCGGACCGTAGCCGCCAGGTGGACGCGGCCACCCCGAGCGGATTGCGTTTGGCCAGCCCGATCAGGCCGTTGGTGAACGGATCGAGTTTGCCCGCGTCGAAGTGATCGCGGTGGCCGAACCGGAACGACAGCGTCATCGCGGCGGCCATCATGGCCCAGTACCGCTTGAAGTCCTCGACGAACCGCGGTTCCACGTCGAGCCGCATCTCGACGACCTCGTGGCCGAGACCCGCCAGAATCTGCGCCGCCGACGCGAGCACCGCGGCATTGTCGGGGTGCACCGGGCGGCCGAGCACGTCCTCGCTGATCACCCCGATCCGCAGCCGCCGCGCGCTCGGCCCCTCGACCAGGCCGATCGGCGTCAGCTTCGGGTTGGCGCCGAACCGCTCGACGGCGGCCAGATAGTGCGCGGTGTCGCGCACCGACCGGGTCACCACGCCCTCGGTGACCAGGTGCACCGGCAGTTGCCGGGCGCCCGGCTGGTCGAGCAACCGGTTGCGGGTCGGCTTCAGCCCGACCAGGCCGTTGGCCGCGGCCGGGATCCGGATCGAGCCGCCACCGTCGTTGGCGTGCGCGATCGGCACGACCCCGGCCGCGACCAGCGCCGCCGAACCACCCGAGGACGCACCCGCGGAGTATTCGATGTTCCACGGATTGCGGGTCGGCGCCCGGCCGGTGAACTCGGTGCTGGCGGTGAGCCCGAACTCCGGCAGCGTCGACTTGCCGATGACGACCACGCCCGAATGCAGGAACTGCGCGCCGGGACCGCTGGTCGCGGTGGCCGCCCGCGGGGTGAACGCGGCCGACCCGTGGCAGCTGGGCAGCCCCGCGATATCGGTGTTGTCCTTGACGAAGGCGGGCACGCCGGCGAACACGCCCGCGGTCTCCGGCGTCGACGCGGCCCGCTCGAAGCAGGCCACCTGCACCGCGTCCAGACTCGGATCCACCCGCCGGGTCCGCGCGATCGCGGCCTCGAGCACCTCGGCCCGGCTGACCTCCCCCGCGCGCAACGCCGCGGCGACCCCGACGGCATCCAGCATGCCGAGCGCATCATCGGTGAATCCATGGACGGTAGTGCTCATAGCCGCAGCGTAATGCGTTCCGGCAGCCATTTGCGGCGGTAACGAATTTCCTCGGGAAACCCTTAGAGTCCCGCGACCGGCGGGCCGCGGGACCCTCGCCTACTTGGCGGGCGGGGTGAACGGCTGGTTGATCGTGGTGAAGTACTGGATCGCCGCACCGAGCGCGACCGGAGCGGTCACGAAGATCTGTCCCGCCACGGTGCCGAGGGCACCGATGGCGAGGACACCACCGATACAGCCGACCGCGGCGGCGGGCAGGAACGGGCCGAACAGTCCGACGATGGTGGCCGAGGCGACGGTCGCGCCGATGATGCCGCCGAGCACGCAGCCGACGGCGGCGCCGCCGAGCCCGCCGACGAGGGTGCCGATCGAAGCACCGAGGGAGAGGGTGCTGGTCATCCGTGACCAGGCGGCCTGTTCACGGTCGTATTCGGACTTCCACGGTGCCTTGTCCTCGAAGGGCAGGGCGACGGGCTTGTAGACGGCCTTGTCCATGCTCAGCTGGGGCGTGAGGGTGGCGGTGCGGCCGGTGATCTCGGCGGCGATCGGGAACTCGAAATCATCGACCGCGAAGGTCAGCGGCGTCGCGGCCACGACGGTGCCCGCCGCGTTGCGCACCTGCAACGCGCCGTTGTCCACCACCAGCGCGCCCTGCTCGACCTCGATGATCGACGCGGTCTCGGTGGCGTGGGCCGTGAACGAGACCGGCCGCTCCGGCTGCTGAGCCTGCGCCGGGCCGGTGGCCACCGTCAACGCCGCCAGCGAAAGCACGGCGGGCACAACGAATTTCCTCATCAACATGCGGTCTTTCCTCATCATTTCCGGTCGAGCGAGCGCTCGACTGTCGCCATTCTAACGATAATGGTTATCATTAGCACCTTGCTCGAGGCTGGGAGGCTACGTGGGACATCTGCTGATGGTGGAGAGTTGGGTCGGCTCGATGAGCACCCTGCTACCGGCGGGAATCAGGGACACCGGACACAGATTCAGCTTCCTGACCAGGGACCTCGCGCACTATCTCCGGCCGGGAACGCCCTCGCCGCACCCCCTGCTCGCCGCGGACAACGTGTTCACCGCCGAGACCAACGACGAGGCCGCGCTGCTGCCCTACGTGCGGAAACTGCACGAGGTCTTCGGTTTCGACGGCGTGCTCACCTCCTGCGACTACTACCTGCCGACGGTCGCCGCGATCGCCGCCGATCTCGGTCTGCCCGGCGCGGGCCGCACCGCCGTCGCCGACGCGTGCGACAAGTACCGGACCAGGCAGATCTGCCGGGCCGCCGGTGTCGCGGGGCCCGCCTTCGAGATCGCGCGGGACTGGGACGAGATCGCCGGCGCGGCTACGGGTCTCGGCTATCCGCTGGTGGTGAAGCCGGTCGATCTGTGCGGTGGGATGTTCGTGCGCCGGGTCGAAAACGAGACCGAACTGCGTGCCGCGGTGGACCGGATCGCCGGGTTCCCGGTGAACGCGCGCGGCCAGCGCCGCTCACCGCGAGTGCTGCTCGAAGAGTGTGTGGACGGACCGGAATTCAGCGTCGAAACGGTGACCGTGGGTGGCCACACGACGGTGATCGGGGTGACCGACAAGCAGCTCACCGGCGCGCCCGCGTTCATCGAATCGGGTCACATGTTCCCCGCCGCGCTGCCGGCGGCCGAGACGGATGCCGTCGTCGCACTCGCGCGGGCGGCCGTCGCCGCGCTGGGTCTGGACGCGACCGTCGCGCACACCGAGATCAAGCTCGGCGCGGATGGCCCGCGCCTGATCGAGGTGAATCCGCGGCCCGCGGGCAACCGGATCACCGAACTCATCCGGCACGTCACCGGAATCGACTTGGCCGCGACGTATGCCGAGGTCGCCGCGGGCAAAATCCCGGATCTGACGCCGCGCCGTACCGAGGTCGCGAGCGCGGCCGTCGCGTTCGCCGTACCCACCGGGACCGGTGTGCTCGGCGCGTCGACGGCACGCAGCACTGGGCCGAGCACCCCCGGATCGTGGAGTACACCCTCGCGGCACCCGGCGCGCAGGTGCGGCCCGCGACCGACAACAACAGCTACCTCGGGCATGTCATGGTCACCGACGCGGCGCCGGGTGGCGCGGGTGAGCTGGCGCGAAAACTGATCGGGGACCTGCGTTTCGAGCTCGCCGCACCGGGCGGTGCGGCATGACCGTCGCCGCCTGTCCCACCTCGGTCGCCGAACTCACCGAATGGGCGCGCACGGGTCTGCTCGGGCCCGACGCCGTGTCTCTGCACGCCTCGACCGCGTTCCGCACCACCTACGGCACCCGGCACGCGGGCCGGACGCGGAGCTACCGCAACGAGGTGCTCAGCATCCGGCTCGGCGCCGCCGTCGGCTCGTGCGGGCTCGAACCCGGCACGGCCACCGCCGAACTCGTCGACGACTGCGTCGCCGCCTCGCTCGCCGAGCTGCTCACGCATCCGCGCGCCGAGGTCAGGATCGCCGCGCTGGACGCCTACCTGATGCATGCGCGGCCGCATCCGCACGCGGCGGGCGCGACGGGTGAACCGGTGGTGATCGACGGGCCGACCTCGCTGACGAAATCACGTCGCCGGGCCGCGGCCGTGGTCGATCTGCTGCCCGCCGGGGTCGGCCGGGTGCTGGTAGTCGGGGTGGTCGGCTCGCTGCTGGCCGAACTACGGGCGCGGGCGATCGAGTATCTGCCGTGTGATCTGGCGGGCGGCGTCACCGAGTGGGGCGAGCCCGTGTACGCGTCCGTCGCGGCGGCGCCGTCGGACTACGACGCCCTGCTGGTCACCGGAATGACCCTGGGCAACAGCAGTTTCGACACGTTGCGTGGCATCGCGCTCGCGCGCGATCTCCCGCTGGCGATGTTCGCCCAGACCGGGAGCGCGGTGCTGCCGTGGTTCCTCGGCGCCGGCGTGCACGCGATCTCGGCCGAGCCCTACCCGTTCTTCTCCCTCGACGGCGGACCGAGCACCGTCGTCACCTATCGAGAGCGCTCATGACCACACCGCAGCCCGCCCTGCTCCAGCTGATCGGCGGTACGCCCGCCGTGCCGATCCGCACCGAAAACAGCTGGTACACGGCGAAACTCGAAGCCGCGAGCATCGCGGGCATGAAGGCCCGCGCGGCCGTGTCGATGCTGCGGGCCGCCGCGGCCCGCGGCGAGCTCGCGCCGGGCGCGACCATCATCGAGTCCACCAGCGGCACCCTGGGCCTGGGGCTGGCGCTGGCGGGCAAGGCACTCGGGCATCCGGTCCTGCTGGTGGTCGACGACGAGCTGGAACCCGAACTGCGCGCGCTGTTCTCGGCTTTCGGGATCGCGCTCGACGTCGTCGGCACCCCGCACCCGACCGGCGGCTGGCAGCGCGCCCGGCTGGACCGGCTCGCCGAACTGCTCGCCGCGACGCCGGGCGCGTACTGGCCCGACCAGTACGACAACCCCGACAACGCGGACGGCTACCGGGCGATGGGCGAGGAGATCCTCGACCAGGTCGACACCGTCGACGTGCTCGTGGCCTCGATCGGCTCGGGTGGACACTGCGCCGGTCTCACCCGGGTGCTGCGCACCCGGTGGCCCCGGCTGCGGGTGATCGGGGTGGACGCAGTCGGTTCCCGGATCTTCGGCCAGCCCGATCGGCGCAGGCTCATGCGTGGTCTCGGCAGCAGCATCCTGCCCCGCAATGTGGCCTACGCCGACTTCGACGAGGTGCACTGGGTGGGGGCGCGCGAAGCGGTCGCGTCGTGCCGCAGGCTCGCGGCCTCGACCGGGATCGCGGGCGGCTGGAGCACGGGCGCCGCCGCGCTGGTCGCGGGCTGGGCGGCCGAGCGCGCACCGCAAGCCCGGGTACTCACGGTGTTCCCCGACGGACCGCACCGCTACCTGCGCACCATCTACGACGACGCCTGGTGCCACGCCAACGACCTGCTCGGCGCGCACGCACACGCACCGACGGAGCTCGCCTCGCCTACCGGGTCAGAAGTGACCGGCTGGGGCCGATGCGCGGTCGTCCGCGATCCCGCGGCAGAGGTGACGGCGTGACCCGGATCGTCGGCAGTGTCACCGGGACAACGATTTTCCAGCCGGATGTCGTGAGGGCCGCCGGATGAGCGGGCTCGCGACCTTCCGCACGATGCCGGGCGCCGTGCGACTGCTGTTGGTGAACCACCTCGTCGGACACATCGGCTTCTACCTGCTGGTGCCGTTCCTGGCGGAATATCTCCTCGACGACCTCGCGCTGTCGGCGGCGGTGGTCGGGGTGGTGCTCGGGGTCCGCAACCTCAGCCAGCAGGGCCTGTTCCTGGTCGGCGGGTCGGCGGCGGACCGGCTCGACGCCCGTGGCGTGATCATGACCGGACTCGCCGTCCGGGCGCTCGGCTTCGCACTGTTCGCCGTCGGCGGGTCGCTGCCGGTGGTACTGGCGGCATCGGTGCTCACGGGTTTCGCCGGGGCGCTGTTCAATCCGGCGGTCCGGGCCTTCATCACCCGCGACAGCGGCGCCCGCTCGGCGCAGGCGTTCGCGCTGTTCAACGTGTTCGGCAACGCGGGCTCCGCGATCGGTCCGGTGCTCGGCACGGTATTGATCGCGGCGGGCTTCCGGCTGTCCGCGCTGGTCGCGGCGTCGATCTTCGCGGTGCTCGCGGTGGTGCAGTGGCTGCTGCTCCCTGCCCGTCCGGTGCCACGGCACGACGGTGGGGTCGGGGCCGACTTCGCGACGGTGTTCACCGATCGACGGTTCTGGGCGTTCACCCTCGCCGTGATGCCGATGTTCGCGCTCCAGAGCCAGATCTATTTCGTGTTCACCCTGCAGGCGCAGGACAGCGCTGGGCCTGGGCACGGTCCCGCCGCGGTCGCCGCGCTGTTCGTAGTGGAGACGATCGCGGTGGTGGCGTTGCAGGTGCGGGTCACCACGGTGCTGGCGCGCCGACCGCATCGCGGGCCCGCGATGGCGCTCGGCATGGCGATCATGGGTGCGTCGTTCCTGCTGCCGCCCGCCGTGGCGGGACTCGTCGCGGCGGCGGGTGATGGTCTGGCGGGCACCGTGATCCGGGTCGCTCCCGTGGTGGCGGCCGCGGTACTGCTGGCGCTCGGCGTGACGGCGGTGCAGCCGTTCGTGAACGAGGCGATCGGTCGTTTCGCCGGGAATCGGCTGACCGGCACGTACTTCGGCGCGTTCTATCTGGCGTCGGGGGTGTTCACGGTCGTGGCCACCTCGGTGACCGGTGCGGTGCTCGATCGCGCCGGTGGACCGCTGACCTGGCCGCCCGCGGTGCTCTGCGCCTCGGCCGGATTGCTGTCGGCGCTCGCCCTCCTGCGACTCCACCATCGCCACGTACTGCCCGGCCCCGGCGCGGAGACCACCGAGCCCGGAACCGCCTCTCCGGCTCCCCCGGCGTGCACGCAAGGCACCACCGGGACCGGCGCCCCTGGCCGAGCCCCGGCGGCAACAGCACCCACCAGCGGCGACGCTCCTGGCGAAAGGCGGTGCAACCGATGACCACCGACCTCACCGCGTCCGGGATCGGCGTCGGGCGCGCCTACGGCAGCTGCGGGGAACTCCTGCAAGGCGTCACCACGCGGGATCGGCACTTCCTGGTCACCCTGCCGATCCGGCGCGGCTCCGTGGCCGTCTTCGAACCCGGTGGCGACGGCATCACCGTGGTGCCGGAACAGAAGTCGAAGGCGCGCCGGCTGGCGAGCGCGATGGTCGCCCGGTCGCGCGTGCTGCGCGGCGGACGGCTGACGCTGCACAGCGAATTGCCCGAAGGCAAGGGATTGGCCAGTTCCACCGCCGACCTCGTCGCCACCGCCCGCGCGGTCGCCGACGCCGAGAGCCGCACCGTGCCCGTCGACGAGCTCGAGGCCGACCTGCGCGCCATCGAACCCTCCGACGGCGTCATGTACCCGGGCACCGTCGCCTACTTCCATCGCGAGGTCAGGCTGCTCGCCCGGCTCGGCACCCTGCCGCCGCTGACGATCGTCACCGGCGACGAGGGCGGTGCGGTCGACACCGTCGAATTCAACCGTGCCGAACCGCGTTTCGGGCCGGCCGCCAAGGGCGAATACGACCGGCTGCTGAGCGAGCTCGGGGTCGCGGTCGCGCGCGGCGACCTCGCCGGGATCGGGGCCGTGGCCACCCGCAGCGCGGTGCTGAGCACGACGCTGCGCGACCGCCCCCACCTGGACGCGACGATCCGCGCGGCCCGCAGGATCGGCGCGCTCGGCGTCGTCGTCGCGCACAGCGGCACCACGACGGGAATCCTGCTGGCCGACCGCGATTCCCGGCTGCGCGAACAGGTCCTCGCCGCGCGGCGGATCTGCGACAGCTTCGCCTGCTCGGTCACGGTGCACCACTCGTGGCGGCCCGCCGTCGACACCCAGCCACGCGAACGCGCCCACCCCTCGTCCCACTCCCGAGCAGAGAGCACTCCGCGATGATCACCGTCGACCAGATCCGCTTCACCTACGACGGCCGAACGACCCTCGACGGCATCACCTTCCAGGTCGAGCGGGGCGCCACCATCGGGCTGATCGGGCCCAACGGGTCCGGCAAGTCCACCCTGCTGCGGCTGATGTATCGCGCGCTGCGCCCGGCGGGCGGGACCGTCGTGATCGACACGACGCCGGTCGAACAGCTGCGCGGCCGTGCGCTCGCGAGCCGGCTCGCCGTGGTCGCCCAGGAGGCGCCGCCGGATACGCCGGTCACCGTCGCCGAGACGGTGCTGCTCGGCCGATCGCCGTGGGTCGGTGCGTTCCAGGGGTATTCACGCGCCGACCGGATCGCCGCCGCGGCCGCGCTCGAGCAGGTGGGGGCGCGAGCGCTGGCCGAGCGCCGGTTCGCGACCCTGTCCGGCGGCGAACGTCAGCGTGTCCTGATCGCCAGGGCGCTGGCCCAGCAGGCCGACCACCTGCTGCTCGACGAACCGACCAATCACCTCGATATCCGGTACCAACACGAGCTGCTCGGCCTGGTCCGCGGCCTCACCGCGACCACCACCATCGTGGTGCTGCACGAGCTGAACCTGGCCGCGCGCTACTGCGACCGGCTCGTCCTGCTCGACGGCGGCCGGGTCGCCGCCGCGGGCACCGTGTCCGAAGTCCTGACCCCGGACGTCCTCGAACCCGTCTACGGCATCCCGGTCCGGCGGACCACCGCCTTCGGCGCGATCCAACTGCTCTTCGGCCCCACCGACGAACCGACCTCCCCCGCCGACGAACCGACAACCGCAGCAACCGACCAACCTGCAGCCGCCCCGGCCAACGAACCGACAGCCGTTCCGGCCAACCAACCGGCAGCCGCCTTATCCGGCGCACCGGCGGAAGTTCCGGCCGACCCATCGGTGCAGGCGCAAGCGCCCGCAGCGGACCCCGACGACCCCCACACACCAAGGGCCGACTCGTCGTCGCCCGCGAACCGAGAGGCGGTTGCGCGATGACCGCGACGCTCACAGCCCCACCGACGGTCGACGATCTCGACCATGCCAGGCACCGGGGCCGCGCGCTCCTGCTGGCCGGTGGCCTCGCCGTCGCACTCGTGGTGACACTGCTGGTGGCCGCGGGCCTGGGGCCGGTGGCGGTGCCGCCGGGCACGGTCGCGCGGATCATCGGCCACCACACGATCGGGCACCCGGTGACCGCCGACTGGACCGCCGCGCAGGACTCCATCGTCTGGCTGGTGCGGGTGCCCCGGGTGCTGCTCGGCGCACTCGTCGGGGCGGCGCTGGCGATCACCGGCGCGGTGCTGCAGACCGTGGTGCGCAATGTGCTCGCCGATCCGCACATCCTCGGCGTCACCTCCGGCGCCTCGACCGGCGCCGCGGTGTACCTGCTGTTCGGGATCACCGCGGCGACCACGGCGACGGCCTTGGCGGCGAGCGCGTTCGCGGGCGCGCTGGCCGCCACCGCGCTGCTGTTCCTCATCGCGCGGATCAACGGGCAGCTCACCTCGCTGCGGCTGCTGCTCGGCGGGGTCACGATCGGCTACATCTTCGCCGCGGCGACCAGCTTCCTGATCTTCGCCTCCGATCGGCCCGAAGGCGCGCGGACCGTGCTGTTCTGGCTGCTCGGCTCGCTCGCGCCCGCCGCGTGGTCCTCGGTCGCGACCACGGTGGCCGTCGTCGCGGCGACCACCGTCGCGGTGCTGCTGCTGGCGCCGCGCCTGGACGCGCTGGCCGCGGGCGACGACACCGCGCGCACGCTCGGCGTCGCCCCGAACCGGATCCGGTTGTGGGCGTTGCTGATCGTCGCGCTGGCCGTCGGCGCGGTGGTGGCCGTCGCGGGGGCCATCGGCTTCGTCGGCTTGATCGTGCCGCACGTCGCCCGGCTCTGCGCGGGTGCGGCGCACCGGCAGCTGCTGGTGGTCAGCGGTCTGCTCGGGGCGTTGTTCCTGGTCGTCGCCGATGTGGCCGCGCGGACGGTGTTCGCACCGCGCGAGCTGCCCATCGGCATCGTCACCGCCGCCGTCGGCGCGCCCCTGCTGCTGGTGCTCATCCGCCGCTTGCAGGCCCCCTCCGCCTCCTGAATTCTTCGCTCCACGAAAGGAAACCCGATCACCGTGTTCTCAGGTGTCCACTCGTCGCGCCGTGCGACGCTGCCCGTTCTAGCCCTGCTCACCAGTGCCGTCGTCGCCGGTTGCGGCACACCCGCACCAGCTACCACCCCGGCCGCCGACGGCTTCCCGATGTCGATCTCCAGCTGCGGCCGCGAGGTCACCTTCACCGCGCCGCCGCAGCGCGTCGTCACCGTCGGGTCCATCGCCGCACCGCTGATCGCCGCGGCGGGCGCGGCCGACCGCATCGTCACCCGCACCTTCGAAGCCGCCGCCTTCCCCGGCGAATACGGCGATCGGCTGCACGGCATCGAGATCACCGCGCCCACCGCGGAACTCGCGCGCGAGGAGATCATCAGCCGATCCCCCGACCTGGTGGTGAGCGTCGAAGGTCTCTCGGTGACCCCGGACGACCTCGCCCAGGTGAACATCCCGCTGATCGTGACCCGTGGCTACTGCCGCGACGCGGCGGGCACCTTCGAGGACGTGTTCGCCGATATCGCGCTCTACGGCAAGCTCTTCGGCACCTCGGGTGCCGCCGACGCCGAGGTCGCCGCCCTGCAGCGCCGGGTCGACGCCGTCACCCAGCGGCATCTGGCCACCGCCACCCGTACCCCCGCCGCGGCGCTGATCATCTCCCGCGACGGCGCGCAGCTGAAGGCCTACGGAGCCAAGAGCACCGTCGACGCCCAGATGAAGATCCTCGGTCTGGACAACATCTACGGCGGCATCGACAAGCGCAACTTCGAAGCCAATACCGAGACCCTCATCGCCCGCGACCCGGCGGTGATCGTCCTGCTCACCCAGGGCGATCAGACACCCGACGCGGTCCGCACCGCACTGCGCCAGCGGCCCGAACTCGCCGGGCTGCGCGCGATCCGCGACAACCGGATCATCGTGGCGCCCTTCGGTTACACCGGACCGGGGCCGGTCGCGGTCGAGGGACTGGAAGTGCTCGACCGGGAACTGGAGCGGGTGCGATGACCACCGCGACCACCACCGGCTACCTCGTCCGGCCCGCCGGACCCGCGGATCTGCCGGGCGCGCGCAGCGTCATGCTCGACACCTTCTACCGCGTGTTCGGCATCGGCTACCTGCCCGAATACCACCAGGACGTCATCGATCCGGAGACCGCGTACCTGCGCGACCCCCGCCATCGGCTCTGGGTCGCCGAACACGACGGCGCGATCGTCGCGACCACGGCGATCCGGGCGCAGGGGCCCGCGCACCCACCGCATCCGGCCGAGCTCGCCCTGGCCTATCCGGACGCGACCACCGCGCAACTGTTCCGGGTGTACGTCCGGCCCGAACACCACCGGCGCGGGCTGGCCACCCGGCTGGTCGAAGCGGCGGTCGAGCACGTGCGAGCCACGCCGTCGTTCCAGAAGCTGTACCTGCATACCGACGCCCGGACGCCCGGCGCGCTGGAGTTCTGGCGCACCTTCGGCCGGGTCGTGCACGACGCGCGTGGCCCGCACGACGGATTCCAGACCGTGCACCTGGAAATCCCGCTGGACCGGGAACAGCCGCGCTGACAGGGGCGGCTGGCGCGGCGGCGGCGCACACGGCACTATCGAGGCCGTGGAACGATTTCGAATCGGACAAACCACCCAGTCATGGGACATGGTGTCGTGACCGCGCTGGCTCCCGGCGAGAACCGCCCCGCGCCCGGTGACGAGCTGACCGTCACCGTGGCGAGCTCGGCCTCGGTCGACGTCTCGGCCCTGTTGCTCAACAGTGCCGGCGTCGTGCGCTCCGACGCCGACTTCGTCTTCTTCAATCAACCGACCGGGCCCGGCGTCGTCTACCGGCACGGCAACGGCGGACCGGACGTGGTGCAGGTGCGGACCTCCGCGCTGCCCGCCGACGTGGACAAGGTGGTGGTGACCGCGAGCCTGGACGGGCGCGGTCCCGCCACCTTCGCCGCGGTCGGCGAGCTGACCGCCACCATCGGATCGGCCGCGGGGGCACTGACCTTCCCGATCCCCCGGCTCACCACCGAGAGCGGTGTCGTGTGTGTGGAGATCTACCGGCGCGGTGACGCGTGGAAGGTCAGGGCGATCGGGCAGGGCTACGACGACGGGCTCGCCGGGATCGCCTCGGCGTTCGGGGTGAACCTCGACGACGAACCCGCCCCCACTCCGCCGCCCACGCCCGCGCCCGCCCAGAGCGTCCCGCCCGCCTACCCTCAGGCCGCGCCACCCGCCTACCCTCAGGCCGCGCCACCCGCCTACCCGCAGAGCGCGCCACCCGTCTACCCCCAGGGCGCGCCGCCTGCGTTCCCCCCGGGCGCGCCGACCGTGGCCTTCCCGCCCGGTCAGCCAGCACCCGCACCGACACCACCGCCGTATCCGGGGACTCCCGCCCAGCAGTCTCCGTTCCCTTCCCCGCAAGGAGCCCAGCCCGTGCACAGCGACCTGTTCGACCCCTCGCACGCCGAGGTCACCGGCCTCGGGATCCAGAAGCAGGGCGGCAAGATGATCAAGGTCGGCCTCAACGGCGAGGTGATGGCCCGCGCCGGCTCGATGGTGGCCTACCAGGGCGACCTCCAGTTCCAGGCGCTCGGCTCCGGCGGGATCGGCCGCGCCATCCGGCAGCACCTCACCGGTGAGGGCGTGCCGCTGATGAAGGTGACCGGCCGCGGCGATCTGTTCGTAGCCAACAGCGCCGCCGACGTGCACATCATCGACCTCGACGGCACCGACGGTCTCACCATCAACGGCGCCAACGTGCTCGCTTTCGACTCGACCCTGCGCTACGACATCGGCCGGGTCCAGGGCGCCGCGGGCTACGCGTCCAACGCGGGCCTGTTCAACTGCGTGTTCACCGGCCGGGGCCGCATCGCCATCACGACCCACGGCACCCCGGTGGTCCTCACCGTCGACCAGGCCACCTACGCCGACCCCAATGCCGCGGTCGCCTGGTCGTCGAGCCTGCAGACCGGGATCAAGCGCAACGACTCGTTCGGCCTCGGCAGGTTGATGGGCCGCAGTACGGGTGAGGCGAGCACGCTGTCGTTCACCGGGCGCGGCTTCGTCATCGTGCAGCCCTCGGAGCTGCCACCCGGCGGTTTCATCGGCGGCACCGGCGGCGGCCAGCAGGCGGGTCAGTCCGGCGGCCTCTTCGGCTGACCGCCGGCTATCCGGGGTCGGCGGTCTCGCGCTGCCGCCACCGGACCAGTAGCGCGCAACCGACGATCACCGCGGTTGCCGCGGCCAGCGGCAACTCGGTGCGCGCGGCGACCGCGTAGGTGTCGGGCGCGTACGCGGTCCAGCCCAGCTCGAGGTCGGCTGCCCAGGTGGCCCGGCTGTTCTCGAACAGCCGGGCCACCACGGGCAGCACCGACAGCCCGATGACCGTCATCGGCGAGACCGGCAGACAGGCGCCGACGGCGAATCCGATCGCGGCGGGCAGCACGAACCGGAAAGCGAGTTCGGCGACCGCCGAGCCGACGGTCAGCACCGACACCAGACCGCTCAGCGTCACCAGCGCGCACAGCCCGATCCCGGCCACCGGTACCCGCCACACCGTGCCGACCAGCGCGCCCAGCGCCAGCACGCCGATCTGGATCGACAGGCCGACCCGATCCGGTCCGATGCCGACCACCGGATCGACGGCGATCGCGGCCGAGATCGCCAATATCGTCAGCACATAGACGGCCTCGACCCGCGGCAGCCACAGGCTCACCCCGACCACCCCGGCGACCGCCACCACGGCGACCGTCACCGACGGATTGCCCGGCAGCACGCCCACCACCCAGATCAGCGCACCGGCGCCGAGCGGAACAGCGGCCCCGACGGCCACCGCGCGTCCGGGCAAGACCGGCTCGATCCGCTCCCGGCCTACCACGAAGCCCGCCGCCAGCAACGCGAGCACGGCGGCGACGAGCAACGGCCAGCTGTCGGGCAGGTCGGGGACGGTGCGCGAGGTCAGGTAGTCGGCATACCGCCGGGGCAGCTCGACGCTCGCATCGATCCGCGCGCCGTACAGCACCGCGATCATCGATCCGACGACGAACCAGGTCTGCCCGCCGGGCCGCAGCACCGCGGCCGCGATCAGCAGGCCTGCCCCGATGCTGCCGAGAACCCATTGCTCCGACCAGGTTCCGGCGGATTGCCGGGCGGCGATCGCGACGACCATCGCCAGCCCGGCCATGCCCGCGGCCACCGCGACGAGATACCGCGCCCGGAACCGGCCGAGCACCACGACGACCACCACCGCGACGACGGCCGCGATCACCGCGGCCGATCCCGGCCCCGACCCGAACCAGCTCGCCCGCCCGTCCCGGACGACGACGGCGAAGTTCGTCCGCGTGTGGCCGATGACGTACCCGCTGAGGTATCCGCACAGCAGACCGACCGCCCCGATGACGAACGCACGCCCGTTCATTCGCAGCACGATAGCCGCTGATTCGTGCTCGGCGAGCACGAATCAGCGGCGCGGTCGAACGGTGGTCAGGAGCCCGCGCGCTCCTTGCGGGCCTGACGGCGGGCCTCACGCATCGCGTTGAGTTCCTGTTCCAGGCTCTCGGCGATGCGGAACTGGCCGGTGTCGTAGACGTTGACCGGCTCGATCGCCTCGTAACCGAAGTTGGCCTCGGCGAAGGCCTTTTCGACACGCGCCTCGATGTCGGAGATGGTGCTCTTGCGGGCCGCGGGGACCGAGTCGGTGGACTTCACCGGCTCGGCGGGCTTGGCCGCTTCGACGGGCTTGGCCGCTTCGGCGGGCTTGGCCGCTTCGGCGGGCTTGGCCGCTTCGGCGGGCGCGGGCGCGACCGAGGGCGGCGTCACGGTCTTCTTAGCGGCGGTCTTGTCCGACCCCGGCTTGCCGATGCCGAACCGCTTGCGCTTCTCGGTGGGCTTGCCGTTGCCGTTGGCGATCGGCTCGGTGGGCGCCCAGGCGGGTTCGCGGCTGATCGGCGCGGTGGCGGCGGCTTGGTCGGCGGCGAACGCCTCGGCGCGGGCCTGACCGGTCATCGGCGGCGTGTAGGTGAGGCGCACGCCCTCGGCGGACTGCCGGTTGAGCATGTTCTCGGCCGGATCTGGCATGTCCCTGACCTGGCTGGTCGCCCGGGTGATGGCCAGCCCGTACCTGGCGCTGGCGGCGTCGTGGATGAGCAGCGCGACACCGATCATCACCGGCGCGACGGCGTGCACCGCGGCGTCGTACCAACGGCCGTCGCGCACATACGGATAGGTGTTGAGGGTGACAGTGAGGCCGAGCAGCGCGATCTCGGCCAGGGCGACCTGGCGCCGGTTGTCGATCACGCCCCACTCGGCGACTTTGTTCGTGCCGACCATGATGATGATCAGACAGACGCTGATCATCGCCTCGAGCAGGTAGCTGAACCAGTACAGCGGGTCGCTCGGGCCGCCGGGGGCGATGTTGTGCTGCACGTTCACGGCCGACCACAACATGCCGGCGCCGACGACGCCGGCCAGCGCCTTGAGCGACCACGACCGATGCCGGTACAGCGAAGCCAGCTTCGCGTGCGGGCTCGATTCGCGCCGCTGGGCGGCCATCGCCTTCCTGGCGAGCAGCAGATCTCGCATGTCGGCCTTCTCGATCGCTTCGGTGGTGCTCCTGGCCCGGTCGGAGGCCTGCGCCATCGCTTGGGTGTGCTTCCAGCGCTGTTCGCGATCCTGTTCACGGATGCGTTCGGCGAGTTCCCGCTCCGCGCGCAGCTCGTCCTCGGACAGCGCGTCGGTCAGCGCGGGATCGAATTGATAGGCGAGACGCCCACGCGCCCGTTCGACGCGCTGGGCGAGCTGGCTGACATCGTCCTCGACGGGAGACTCGATGGTCATGCCTGACCACCGCCCCGGCATCGCGAAGGCAGACGGGTGACCACACGTGTGAACGGCACACGCCATTAATAGTCCATACACCCTCCGGTGCGAAACCGATGCTCCGACACCGCTCCCCATTCCCGGCGCGCCGCGAGCGACACGCGCAGGCGGTACCGGTCGGTAGCCCGACCCCGAAAGATAATCGCCGGCTTCCGCGCGGACCACTGTTTTCGCACCATCGGTGCGTATCCGTTGTCGAACAATGTTCGCGGACAGCGCGAATCGGGCACGCGTTTTACGCCGTCAAGGTAGCGTCCGCACACCGGCCCACGCCGGAAAAAATTTCATTATTGCCACTTCGCCAATAGTGGTCCACACTATATCTGTAACCACTGGTCACCCCTGGACCAGTGCTGTGCCGAGCCGTAAGGAGACTCGATGGCCGTGAACCGGTCCAGCTGGATGAACGAGGACCTGGACGCCCTGCGCGACCTCGCCCGTGCCTTCATGGCCAAGGAACTCGTCCCGAACATCGACAAGTACCGCGAGCAGCACCACGTGGACCGGGACCTGTGGAACAAGGCGGGCGAAGTGGGCCTGCTGTGCCTGTCGATCCCGGAGGAGTACGGCGGCGGTGGCGGCACCTTCGCGCACGAGGCCATCCTGATGGAGGAGCAGGCCCGCGCCGTCGACACCTCGTGGGGCGTCAGCCTGCACAACGGCATCGTCGCCCACTACCTGCTCGCCTACGGCACCGAGGAGCAGAAGCAGCAGTGGCTGCCGAAGATGGCCAGTGGTGAGGTCGTCGGCGCGATCGCGATGACCGAGCCCGGCACCGGCTCCGACCTGCAGAGCGTCAAGGCCAAGGCCATCCGCGACGGCGACGAGTACGTCATCAACGGGTCCAAGACCTTCATCACCAACGGCGCGCAGGCCGACCTGATCATCCTGGTCGCCAAGACCGACCCCACCCAGGGCGCCTCGGGCGTCTCGCTGGTGCTGGTCGAGGCCGATCGACCCGGCTTCCGCCGCGGCCGCGTGCTCGACAAGATCGGCCAGAAGGGCCAGGACACCTCCGAGCTGTTCTTCGAGGACGTGCGCGTCCCGGTGACCAACCTGCTCGGCACCCAGGAGGGTCAGGGCTTCGTCCAGCTGATGCAGCAGCTCCCGCAGGAGCGCCTGATCGTGGCCATGGGCGCGGTCGCGGGCATGGAGATCGCCCTCGAGCACACCCTGCGCTACACCAAGGAGCGCGAGGCGTTCGGCCGCCCGGTCTTCGGATTCCAGAACACCAAGTTCAAGCTGGCCGAGGTCGCCACCGAGGCCCGCATCGCGCGCGTGTTCATCGACGACTGCGTCGAGAAGCACATCCGCGGCGAGCTCGACATCCCCACCGTCGCCATGGCGAAGTGGTGGACCACCGACCGCGCCATGCAGGTGGCCGACACCTGCCTGCAGCTGTTCGGCGGCTACGGCTACATGAACGAGTACCCGATCGCGCGGATGTGGGTCGACAACCGCGTCCAGCTGATCTACGCGGGCACCAACGAGATCATGAAGGAAATCATCGCCAGGAGCCTGTAATACTTCTGCGCACAGGTGATCTCGACCGGCCGCGAACCGCATCCACACTGCTGTTCGCGGCCGGTTTTCGCTGTTGAGCTGCCATTTCGTGACCTATCCGGACCTGCGGCCGAGACGAATGTCCTTCGGAAGCGGTACGTACGAGGGCGACGAGGACGGTGCGGCAACAGTGGACACGGACGGCGGTTCATCGGGAACACCCGGACAGGAACCGGTACTGCCGGACCGTGCACACATGATGCAGGCGGTCTGCGGGTTCGCCGGCGACGGCGACCCGGTCCTGCGCGCCGCGCACGAACTGGCCGGCCTGCACGAACGCCGCGAACAGCTCGCGCCGGGCGACACGAGCGAGATCGACTGGGAGCGGGCACGTCTGGTCTGCGAGATCGACCGGTGGGTGGTCATGCGCTCCCCCAGGCCCGCGACGACGGCGCCGATGCATACCGAGAGCATCGGCGCCGTCGTCGATCGGATGGCCCATTTCGCCGCGCTCACCTACCGCGCGCTGGCCTGCGGCGCCGAGCCCGAACTGCGCGCCGCCCAGCTGCGGCTGCACGAACTGGCTTGCGGCTACGACGATCTCATCGTCGAGGTGGCCAACGGCGCGCGCAGGCTGCCCGACGGTCCCGACGGTGACGCACCGGAAAGCGGTGGCGCACAACCAAGCCGGAACCGCCCACGCACCGAATAACAATCGGTGCGCTGCCCGAAACCGGCCACGGAACCGGCGCACCACAGCACCACGGCCGCGCCAGGGTTCACACCCACCCTCCCCCAGGTCCGGCGCGGCAGGCGGACCCCGTTCTTCGGGCGGCGGGGACCGTTCCAACTGCGCCGATGTCGCCACGACCACGGTGGCCGCCGGCCACAACACCGTCCACGCGAGTCCGAGCCGACACCCGAACCGTCCCCAGTCGGCGGCGAACGGAGCTCGACGCACTGGCTCCTCGTCTGCCAGCCGCCCGGCTCGTCAACGCGGCTTCCGCCCCCTGAGCCCACCGGCATCGTGCGACCGCGGCGGGGCAGGCCGCTGCGGACCATCGCGCTAGCCGATGACCTGTCCTGGACGAGTGCCGTACGCCTCGACACCGAAGGCAGACGGGCGGATCGCCAGCGCAGCTGACGCACCCGCACGAGATCCAGCCACCACGCGCCGACGCACCTGAGCGAGATCCAGCCACCGCGCAGCTGACGCACCCGCGCAAGATGCTTGGCCGCGGCGCCCGAGCGGCCGACGCGCACTGGACAATCCGGGTGGTCCCGGAGCCCAGCGCGCGCCGGGCCTCAGAACAGCCGCAGCGCCACCAATCGCCAACGGTCCCTGGCTGATTCGATGCGGCCCGCGACGGCGAAGGTGCGGCCGCCGCGCTGGTAGGAGGCGAAGATCTCGGCGCCGCCGGGATCGGTGGTGGTCACCCGCACGCGCGTCAGGGCGGCGGCGCCGAGCTCGCGGCCGGGCACGAGGTCCTGGGTGAGCATCGTGCGCACCGCCGCCAGCACGAGCGGATCGGTCACGGAGCGCAATTGGTCGACCTGCCTGCGCCGGTCGACGACCTCGAGTACGAGCCGCACCACCTGCTCGGCGAAACGCTCTGCCCCGATGGCGGATTCGGCGCCGCCACGGGCGCCCTGCACACACGCCGCGCGCACCGCCCGGCGCACCCCGTACGGCGCGCCGCCGGTATCTCGGCGGCGCGGGACGGAAACCCGGTGCGGCACACGAACATCGGCCCCCTGATCGGCGAGCCCCGGCTCGCAGTGCGGCGCCCGCGACAACGACAGTCGATCCGTAGACATCACTCGTCCCCTTCGAGTCCGCCCACCCACTCCCCAGTGCTGGCGCACAGCATGCCACGAGGGTCCGACAGGTGTGCGCGGAATTCAGAACAGGGTCATCGGCCCGTCGGGCGCGGGCATCGGCTGCGGCGGAAGTCCGGGCACGACGGCGCCGACCGTGTCGTGGAAGCGCCGGGCCAGCCCGCGGGCGGCGGCGTTGTCGGGCGTGTGCACGAAGACCGTCGGCGAGCGGCCCTCGCGCAGCCACTCCGCGACGGTCTCGACCCACGGCTGCCAGCCCGCCACGGTGCGCGCTTCGTCGGCGCGACCGTGATAGCGCACGATCGGGTACTCCGTCAGTGCCCGCATCCGCCGCGGCACCCGGGGCTTCTTGGCCCGCGCCTCGTACTCCGACGGGTCGCCGGGCGGTCCGTCGAACAACACCGTGGTGTCGAAGGGCACCCATTCCGCGCCGATCCGGCCCAGCACCCGTTCCAGCTGCACCGCCGCCCGCTCGTCGGTGAAGAACGCCGGATGCCGCACCTCCACCGCACAGCGCAGTCCGCCGGGCAGCTCACGCTGGAACCGGGCCAGCGCGCCCAGATCGGTGGGCCCGAACGACGCGGGCAGCTGGATCCACAGCGCGTGCACGCGCGACGCCAGCGGCGCCATCACGTCCAGGAAGGCCCACAGCTCGCCCTGCGCGTCGACGAGCCTGCGCTCGTGGGTGACGGCGCGCGGCGGCTTGAGCACGAACCGGAAGTCCGGGGCGGTCTGCCGGACCCACGACTCGACGGTCGCGGCCGACGGGGTCGCGTAGAAGGTGGTGTTGCCCTCGACGGCGCCGCAGTACCCCGCGTAGGTGCGCAGCCGCTCCCCCCGGCGCGAGCTGGCGCTGCTGCCACTGTGGGTGCTGCCACATCGCACACCCGACCCGCAGCTCACGCACAGGCCGACCGTAGTACAGCGATCGGCCGCGCCTAAAATGAGACCGGTTGCCACCACTCGCCCCGTGAGCGTGCCCCGGTGCGCGCACGACGGAAAGGGCCTGTGATGGCGATTCTCACCAGTGAGAGGCCCCGTGCCGTCACCGGCACGCGCACCCGCGCCTGGCTCGGCGTTTCCGCGGCGATGGTCGCGATCGCGTGGGGCGGCAACGAGTTCACGCCGCTGCTGGTGATGTACAAGAGCCACGGCCTGCCGCTGACGGCGGTCGATCTGCTGCTGTTCTACTACGTCCTCGGCATCGTGCCCGCGCTGCTCATCGGCGGCCCGCTGTCGGACCGGTTCGGCCGTCGTCCGCTGATGCTGCCCGCCCCGCTGATCGCGGCCGCAGGCTCGCTGCTGCTCGCGGCAGGCGCCGCCTCGGTCCCGATGCTGGCGGCCGGCCGGATGCTGTGCGGCGTCGCGCTCGGCCTGGCGATGGCGGTCGGCGGCAGCTGGCTCAAGGAGCTGTCCCAGCCGCCCTACGCCGCGGCGGCCGCCGGCGTCGGCGCGCGCCGGTCGGCGATGAGCCTGACCGCGGGTTTCGCCCTCGGCGCCGGCGTGGCCGGAGTACTGGCGCAGTGGGGTCCGCTGCCCGATTCCACCGCCTATCTCGTCAACGCGGCGCTGTGCGTCGCGACCTCGGTCTGGCTGACCAGGTCACCGGAAACGGTGACGCGGCAGCCGAACCCGGGCAGGCTGCGCGACGATCTGAAGATCCCCGCCGCGGGCCATCGCCGGTTCCTGCGGGTCGCGGTGCCGATCGCGCTGTGGCTGTTCACCGCCAACGCGACCGCCTACGCGGTACTCCCGACGCTCATGCTGCCGCGCGTGCAGGGCGCCCCGATCGCGTTCTCCGCGCTGGTCACCATGGTGACGCTGGGCTGCGGTTTCACCATCCAGTCGGTCGCGCGCCGGATCGACCGGCCCGGCACCGCGCGGGCCGCGGTCGTCGCCCTGGTGCTGCTCACCGCCGGCATGGTGCTGGCGTCGTGGACCGCGGCCACCCTGAGCATCCCGGTGACGCTGCTGACCGCCGTCGTGCTCGGCAGCGGCTACGGCATCGGCCTGGTCGCCGGGCTACAGCAGATCGAGCGGATCGCGGGCCCCGGTGACCTCGCAGGCCTGAACGCGGTCTTCTACTCGGTGAGCTACCTCGGCTTCGGCGTGCCCGCCGTCCTGTCGGCCCTGCACGGCGGCTTCGGTTTCGGCTATCCGGCCATGTACCTCGTGGTCGCGCTGGTCGCCGCGGCCTGCCTGGTGCTGGTCGCCGCGAACTACCGCGAGCCACGGACCACCGTGAGCGATCGGGACGACACCGCCGCCGCGCCGATCCGGGCCGAGACGTGAGCGCCGACCCGATCGAGACCCTGCGGCGCTGGGCGGATTCCGGCGCGATCTGGCGGGTGCTGGCCCGGCGCGCCGGCTCGGTGACCATCGGCCTGTTCGAGTGCACGGGCGGTCAGGAGGTCGACCGGTTCACCTCCACCGACCCGGCGCTGCTGCTCTTCCTCGGCGATCGCACCAGCAGCGCGGACTGACGCGGGGTTAGGCTGGTTGCCGTCATCGCTTCACGTCACGTCGGCCGTCCGGCCGGTCCGCTCAGTGAGGAGAGATCATGTCGGCACCCGCCAAGGGACTGTCCGCGGGCGCCTGGGTCATCGACCCCAGCCACTCGGCCCTGGAATTCGCCGTGCGCCATCTGATGGTGAGCACGGTGCGCGGCCGGTTCACGATCTTCTCCGGCACGCTCGTCATCCGCCCCGACGGATCCGCCGACGCCGATGTCGAGATCCAGGTCGATTCGGTCACCACCGACAACCCGCAGCGCGACGACCACCTGGCTACCGCCGACTTCTTCGACGTGTCCCACTACCCGATCGCCCTCTTCCAGGCCACCGGCTTCCGGCCCGGCGGCACCGAATTCGACGTCACCGGCGATTTCACCATCCGCGGCACCACCCGCCCGGTCACCCTGGCCGTGGAGTTCCTCGGCGCGGGCCCCGGCATGACCGAGGCGCCGGTCGCCGGTTTCACCGCGACCACCACCATCAACCGCCGTGATTTCGGGATCACCACCGAGATGCCGATGGCCAACGGCGGCGCCGTGATCGGCGACAAGATCACCATCTCGCTCGACGTCGAGGTCGGCCTGCAGGGCTGATCGGGTACCGGGCACAGGAGGGGCGCATGTCAGGACGTCGTTTCCGGGCCGGGCTCGCCGCCGGGCTCGCGCTGCTCGTCACGGCGTGCGGCGGCCCGACCGGTGATTCGGGAACCGGGTCCACCGCCCCGCCCGACCCCGTCATCACCGTCGCGCCCGCGGCGGGCGCGACCGAGGTCGACCCGCTCGCCCCGGTGCGGGTCAGCACCAGCGACGGCAAGCTGACCTCGGTCACCATGACCAACGAGCAGGGCCGCGCCATCGAGGGCATCTTCACTCCCGACCAGACCGCGTGGAAGCCCGCCGAACCGCTCGGCTACGGCCACACCTACACCGTCGGCGCCGAAGCGCTCACCGTCATGGGCACGGTCGGACCGATCACCTCGTCGTTCTCGACCCTCGCGCCGAACAACCAGACGAAGGTGTACTTCCGCACCACCGGCGGCGCCGCGCTCGGCCCGTCCGGCAGCTACGGCGTCGGCACCGTCGTGGTCGCGCACTTCGACGAGGACGTCCCCGACCGGGCGACCGCGCAACAGCATCTCAGCGTCACCACCGACCCACCGGTCACCGGCTCCTGGTACTGGCTAGACGACCGCAACGCGCACTGGCGGCCGCAGAACTACTACGCGCCCGGCACCGAGATCACCCTCGCCGCCGACATCTACGGCAAGGACCTCGGCGGCGGGCTGTACGGCCAGGAGGACACCAGGACCAGCTTCACGATCGGCCCCTCGCACGTCTCGATCATCGACGACAACGACAAGCAGGTGCGGGTGTACGAGAACGGCACCCTGATCCGCACCATGCCCACCTCGATGGGGATGGGCGGCAGCGAGGTCGTCGCGGGCAAGACCATCACCTTCTGGACCCAGCCGGGCACCTACACCGTCATGGACAAGGCCAACCCGGTGATCATGGATTCCTCCACCTACGGCCTGCCGGTGAACTCCCGCCTCGGCTACAAGGAGAGCATCGGCTGGGCCACCAGGATCAGCACCGACGGCATCTATCTGCACCAACTCGACGACACCATCTGGGCGCAGGGCAACACCAACGTCTCGCACGGCTGCCTCAATCTCAGTGGCGAGAACGCGAAATGGTTCTACGACTTCGCCCAGCCCGGCGACGTGGTGGAGATCCGCAATACCGGCGGCGCCCCGCTCGAGGTGTGGCAGAACGGCGACTGGGGCGTTCCGTGGGAACAGTGGCAGGCAGGTAGCGCACTGCGGTGAACCGAACACCTGAAACCCCGGCGCGCCCACCGCGCCGGGACACACCCGGATCTGGACCACAGCGCGTCGGCAAGCCGGTCCACCGCGCCGAACACGGCCGCGGCGGGGGCTTCCGGCGCGCCGCGCTGATCTTGGCCAGGATGCTCGGCGCGACAACGGCGCTGGCCGTGCTGACCGGCACCGGCCTGGCCTGGTCGGCCAAGCAGGACTTCGATTCCGGCTTCACCCATTCCACCGCCCTCGGCGAGGACGCGCCGCGCTCGCGCGGTGGCGACGTCAACATCCTGCTCATCGGCTTGGACACCCGTAAGGACCTCGACGGTAACGACCTGCCCAGGGGGATCCTCGACCAGCTGCACGCCGGCGACGGCACCGAGGGCGGCTACAACGCGAACTCGCTGATCCTGCTGCACATCCCGGCCGACCTGAGCAAGATCGTCGCGTTCTCCATCCCGCGCGACGACTACGTCCCGGTCTCCGGCATCCCCGGCTATTCGCAGATCAAGATCAAGGAGGCCTACGGCCTGAAGAAGGCCGCGGTGCAGGCGAAGCTGATCGAGCAGGGCGAAAAAGACCCGGTGGTGCTGGAGCGCCGCGGCCGCGAGGCGGGCCGCGCGTCGATCGTCTCGACCGTGCGGAATCTGGTCGGCGTGCCGATCGATCGGTTCGCCGAGATCTCGCTGGCCGGGTTCTACGACCTGGCGACCGCGCTCGGCGGTGTGGACGTCTGTTTGAACAACGCGGTCGACGACAGCGCGTACTCCGGGGCGGTGTTCCCGGCGGGCCGTCAGCATCTGAACGGCTCCGACGCGCTCGCCTTCGTCCGGCAACGCCACGGCCTGCGCAACGGCGACCTCGATCGCACGCACCGCCAGCAGGCCTTCCTCACCTCGGTGGCCAAGTCACTCGAGGATTCCGGCACGCTCACCGATCTGAGCAGGCTCTCGGCGCTGATGGACGTGGCGCACAAGGACGTGGTGCTCTCCGACGGCTGGAATCTGTTCGACTTCGCCCGCGAACTGGGTGCCGCGGGGTCGCTGCCGGTGGAGTTCCGCACGCTGCCCGTGGTGCGCTACGACGTGATCGACGGTCAGGACGTCAATATCGTCGACCCGGCCGCGATCACACGGGAGGTCCGGGCCGCGTTCGGGCAGGAAGTGCCGAAAACCACCACCACGGCACCGATTCCGACCAGCGTCGTCGATGTCCACAATGTCGGCGGAGTCGCCGGCCAGGCCGCGACCCTCTCGGCCGCGCTGACCGCCCGCGGCTACCTGGCCGGCGAGATCGGCAACGGGACCGCCGACGACGGTCCCAGCTCGGCCGTCACCTACGGACCGGGCGCGGCCGAGGACGCCAGGGCACTCGCCGAAACCCTGGGCGGGCTGCCGGTTTCCGCGTCCGCCACGGTCGCCGACGGCCACGTCCGCGTGGTCGTCGGCGCCGACTTCACCCTGCCCACCGAACTGGCCCCGACGACCACCACCCCGACGACGACCGTTCCCGGCAGCTCGACCATGCCGCTGCCCGACGCCGGAAAGCCGGTGACCACCACCATCGGCAGCACCATCCCCTGCGTCAACTGAGGACGGCCGCAGCGCGGTTCGGCCACCGGCACCCGGTGGCCGAACCAGCTCACTCCTCCGGCGCGTCCGGGTAGGCGTCCTGGCGGTGCCCACCGCGCAGCGTGCCGTCGAGATAGGCCGCCTTGCAGGCCCGCCGGGCGATCTTGCCGCTCGACGTACGCGGGATCGACCCCGCGGGCACCAGCAGCAGGTCACGCACCATCACACCGTGCCTGCGCGCGATCGCCGCCCGCACCGTGTCCACGATCGGCCCCGGATCGAGTTTCGCCGCGCCGGTACCACGTTCGGCGACGACGACGAGCGCTTCGGCCATCTCGTCGGTGCGCCCGCCCGCCTCGAGCACGGCTGCGGGCAGCTGCCCCGCCTGCACCGAGAACGCCGCGATGAACCCGGGCCGCAGCGCGGTGCTCGACTCCTGCGCCGAGTACTCGAGGTCCTGCGGATAGTGGTTGCGGCCGTCGACGATCACCAGGTCCTTCACCCGGCCGGTGATGAACAGCTCGCCGTCGTGGTACGCGCCGAAGTCACCGGTGCGCATCCACCGCGCGTCGTCGGGCGCACCCTCGGCACGGCTCCCGACGGGATTGCGGGCGATCACCCGGTTGTGGAAGGTCTCCGCGGTTTCCCCCGGCCTGCCCCAGTACCCGATGCCCATGTTGTCGCCGTGCAGCCAGATCTCACCGACCTCGCCCTCGCGCCGCTCGATGCCGGTCTCCGTGTCGACGATCACCGCCCACTGCGACCGCGCGACATACCCGCACGACACCTGCGCGACCGCGTCGGCGGCGTGCTCGTCGACCTCCACCATCCGGCCCGCGTTGAGCTGCCCGCGATCGACATAGACCACCCGTGCCTCGTCGTCGCGCCTGGTCGCCGAGACGAACAGCGTCGCCTCGGCCATCCCGTAGCACGGCTTGATCGCGGTCTTGGACAGCCCGTACGGCGCGAACGCCTCGTTGAACTTGCGCATCGAGGCCACCGACACCGGCTCGCTGCCGTTGATCAGGCCGATCACGTTCGACAGATCCAGTGTTTCGTCGCCCTTGGGCAGGCCGCGCACCGCTGCGTGCTCGAACGCGAAGTTCGGTGCCGCCGAGTAGATCTCGGCACCGTCGGCCTGGGCCGCCAGCTCCTTGATCCAGCGCGACGGCCTGCGCACGAACGCGCTCGGCGACATGATGGTGATGAACTTGCCGCCGATGGTCGGCAGGATCACCGTCAGCAACCCCATGTCGTGGAACAGCGGCAGCCAGGTGACCCCGCGCGCGTTCTCGGTGATGCCGATGGCGTCGATCATCTGCAGCAGATTGGTGCCGACGGCGCGGTGGGTGATCTCCACGCCGGCGGGCACCCGGGTCGAGCCCGAGGTGTACTGCAGATAGGCCACGCTGTCGATATTGATATCGGGCCTGCGCCAGCGCGCGCCGACCGTGTCCGGGATCGCCTCGACCGCGATGATTCTCGGCCGTTGCGCGGCCGGCTGCTCGCGGAAGAAGTTGCGCACCCCGGCGGCCGCGCTGCCGACGGTGAGCACCGCCGCGGGCTCACAGTCGCCGAGAACCGCGTGCAGCCGGTCGCTGTGACCCTGTTCCTCCGGATCGAACAGCGGCACAGCCACATTCCCCGCGTACACCGCCGCGAACAGCGCGACGACGTAATCCAGACCCTGCGGGGCCAGCACCGCCACCCGGTCACCGGGCTCGGTCACCTGCTGCAACCGCGCGGCCACCGCGCGCAGCCGCACGCCGAATTCCCGCCAGGTCAGCTCCTGGTATTCCCCCTCCCGCTCCCGTGAATAGTCGATGAAGCGGTAGGCCAGGTCGTCCCCGTTGGCCTCGCTGTGTTTGTCGACGAAGTCGATCAGGGTCTGGTCACCGGGAATCCGGATATTGCCCAGTTCGTCCACATAGTCGTCGAAAGTCTCGCCGATCATTCCCTATCCTTTTCAACGCACAATGCCTCGCCGAGAGGCTGAACTCGTGCAATGACGAACAAAGAAGAACTCGCCAGCGCCCGGCACACCAGCAGGCGCCCGCGCGTGGCAATCGTCAATACCGCCCGAAGGCGACGGCGACGTTGTGCCCGCCGAACCCGAAGGAGTTGTTCACCGCGTAGTCGATCCGCCCGCGCCTGGCTTCGCCGGAGACCACGTCCAGATCGATGTCGGGGTCCTGGTTGTCCAGGTTCAGGGTGGGCGGGACGATGCCGTCGCGCACGCTGAGCACGGTCAATACCGCCTCGAGCGCGCCGACCGCGCCGATCGAGTGGCCGAGCGCCGACTTGGGCGCGTACACCGACGCGTGCGAGCCGATCGCCTTGCCGATCGCGTTGGCCTCGGCGGTGTCGCCGATGGGCGTCGCGGTCGCGTGCGCGTTGATGTGGGTGACGTCGGTGCGGCTGATCCCGCCGGTCTGCATGGCCCGCGTCATCGCCCGCGCCGCGCCGGTGCCCTCGGGATCCGGTGCGACGAGGTGGAATCCGTCCGAGGTGATACCCGCGCCGAGCAGCCGCGCGTGGATGGTCGCGCCGCGCGCCTTGGCGTGCTCTTCGGTCTCGATCACCATCATCGCGCCCGCCTCGCCGAAGACGAAGCCGTCGCGATCCTTGTCGAACGGCCGCGAGGCCGCCTTGGGATCGCCGTTGCGGGTGCTCATCGCGCGCATCTGGGTGAAGGCCGCGATCGGCACCGCCTGGATCGAGCCCTCGACGCCGCCGGTCACCACCATGTCGGCATCGCCCATCACGATCATCCGCCACGCGTTGGCGATCGCCTCCGAGCCCGACGAGCAGGCCGACACCGGCGTGGAAACACCGGCGCGCGCGCCCAATTCGATGCCGACGCAGGCGGCCGGGCCGTTGGGCATGATGGCCTGCACGGTCAGCGGCGAGACCTTGCGGTAGCCGCCGTTGCCGAGCTTGTCGCGCGCGTAGATCAGGGATTCCGCGCCGCCGAGCCCGGTCCCGATCGAGACGCCGAGCCGGTCCCGATCCACCTCGGGGCTCCCCGCGTTGCGCCACACCTCACGGCCGAGGACCACCGCCATCTGCTCGACATAGGACAGCCTGCGCGCCTCCTCGCGGGTGAGTGAGGCGGCCGGGGAGACCTTCAGGTGGCCACCGATCCGCACCGGCAACTCGAAATCGTCGATGAAGGAGTCCTCCAGGACGTCGATACCGCTTTCGCCGTTGAGCAGACCCTTCCAGGTCGAGTCGACGTCGCCCGCGATCGACGTGGTCGCCGCCAGGCTCGTGACCACGATGTCCGTCATATTTTTCGCTCACTCTCTCTAGCTATGCCACGACTGATCGGGAACCGCTGATGGAGCTGAACTGGTGGAGCGTATATGCAGACGCCGCGACGCGCCCAAATTCAGAAACAGGCGCTGCCGCACCGTGTCGTTCGGAGGCGCGCTGCGCCGGGTCTATTGTCGGTGGGTCGCATTCGACCCAGAGCACCCGGCGACGACGGGCAACACTACCGGACCAGCGCAACTCTTGCTTTTCACTTCATGGAAAGGGCACGAGCGTGGCCAGGAACCTCACCCAACTGGAACTGCTCATCGAACTCGAACCGGTCGCCGCGAGCAACGTCGACCGCCACCTGTCGATGGCGAAGGACTGGCATCCCCACGACTATGTGCCGTGGGACCAGGGCCGCAACTTCGCCGCCATGGGCGGAATCGATTGGGACCCCGAACAATCCCAGCTCAGCGAACTCGCCAAGGCGGCGATGATCACCAACCTGCTCACCGAGGACAATCTCCCGTCCTACCACCGCGAGATCGCCGAGAACTTCTCCAAGGACGGCGCGTGGGGCACCTGGGTGGGCCGATGGACCGCCGAGGAGAACCGGCACGGCATCGTGATCCGCGACTACCTGGTGGTCACCCGCGGCGTCGACCCGGTGGCGCTGGAGCAGGCGCGGATGATCCACATGACCAATGGATACTCGGCGATGGCCGTCGTCGACGCCAAGGCGGGCGGTGTCGACATCCGGTCCGCATCCGTGGCGGGCCTGCTGTACTCGGTCGCCTACGTGACCTTCCAGGAACTCGCCACCCGGGTCAGCCACCGCAACACCGGCCGCGTCTGCGACGACCCGATCGCCGACCGCATGCTCGCCCGCATCGCGACCGACGAGAACCTGCACATGATCTTCTACCGCAACCTCTGCGAGGCCGCGCTCGAGCTGGCGCCCGACCAGGCGATCGAGGCGATCAACATCATCGTGCAGGGCTTCCAGATGCCCGGCGCCGGCATGCCGGGCTGGCGCCGCAACGGCGTCCTGATGGCCAAGCACGGCATCTACGACCTGCGCCAGCACCTGGAGGAGGTCCTGCTCCCGGTGCTGCGCAAGTGGAACATCTTCGAACGCACCGATTTCGGTGCCAGGGGCGAGCGGGCGCGCGAGGACCTCGCGGCCTTCCTGGACCGGCTGCGCGAGGACGTCGTGCGCTTCGAGGAACAGCGCGACCGCTCGCTCGCCCGGGCGGCGAACCGGGAGCGCCAGCTCACCTGAGGGGCGTCCAGCGATCCGGCCCGGCCGCTACCGGGCCGGATCGCGGCGGGTGTCGTGCTTGTGCCGATACATCGCGGCGTCGGCCGCGTGCACCAGTTCGTCTACCGTGCCGGGCAGTTCGTCGAAGTAGGCGGCGCCGATGCTCACTCCCACCGCGAGCATGTGTCCGTCCACCTCGAGCGGCGTGGTCAGCACCGACATCAGATCGTCGGCCAGCGCCGACAACTGCTCGGCCCCCGAGCACCCCTCCACCAGCACCAGGAACTCGTCACCGCCGATCCGGGCGGCCATCGCGTCCACGGGACGGACGGTGTCGCGCATCCGGTCGGCGACCACCCGCAGCACCCGGTCCCCGACCGAGTGCCCCCACAGGTCGTTGATCTCCTTGAAGCCGTCCAGATCCAGGTAGCAGACGCCGATCGGGGGTTCGGCGTCGGCGAGCCGGCTGAACAGGTGCGGGCGGTTGGGCAGGCCGGTCAGCGCGTCGTGGTTCGCGTCGTGCCACAGCCGGTCGGCGAGCTGCTTGCGCTCGGTGACATCGACCGCGACGCCGATCAGGAACCGGATATTGCCATCGGCGTCGCGCACGGCCGACATCGACAGGTCGATGATCGTGATCTCGCCGTCGTCGTGCAGGTGCTCGGTCTCGGTCCGGAAGCTGTCGGATTCGCCGCTGACCATCCGCTGCAGTTCGACGAAGGCGTCGTTGAGATTCTGCGGGCCGAGGATGTCGGCGACCGTCCGGCCCGGCATCGTCTCCGGCGTCTGGCCGAGCATCTCGGCCATGGTGGCGTTGCAGTTCACCACCCGCCCGGTCATATCGACGGTGCCGATGCCGACCAGAGCGCCGTCGAACACGGCCTCGAAACGGGCCTCCGACAGCGCCCGGTGGCTCTCGGCCTCGCTCGCCGCCGCGAGCACCGCGGCCAGCGTCGCCTCCTGCTCGGCCAGGGCCGCGGAGCGCAGTGCCGCGGTGAAGCCCGCGGCGAAATCGGCGGCGAGGCCGATCGCGCGGTCCCTGATCTCGGGCAGCAGCGGATCGTCCGGCCCGTCGGCTGCGACCTCGACCAGATCCACACAGATCACCCGGACCGAACGGCTCACCGCCGCCGGGTCACGGTAGTTGGCGGCGACCAGCATCCGCGCGGTACGGCGGGCCACATCGGGATCCTCGCCGCCGCGCGCCGCCTCGATCAGGCCGGTGCACAGGGCCGCGAGCATGTCCTCGATCTGGGAGCGGTTGAGGGTGGGGGCGACGACGCCGTCGAGGACATCGGCCCACCTCTGCGCCAGCTCCCACGACCCCACTACTCGTCCACCCTGTCATCTCCGCGCACCGCCGGATCGACGGCTCATTCTTTCCGCGCGACCCCGGCCAGCCCGAGCGATTGCCCCGGCTTCTCGTGCTGATCCCGCTCGGACTCCGGCCGCCACGACGGCAGCTCGACAACCCCGGGAGAAACCATGCCCCAACCCTGAAACATCTCCACGATCGCGTCCTTGGACCGGAACTGGATCCCGACCCTGGTTTCCTTCGCGGAGTGCGCTCCCAGCTTACCGGCATCCTCCGGCCGCATCTCCGAGCTGAGATGTGAAATGGCTATGAAACTGCCGGGCGCGACCGCCTCCCGCAGCGCGGCCACCTTGCCGGCCGGATCGTCGGCGTCCTGCACCAGATGCAGCACCGCGATCAGCAGCAGCCCGACCGGCTCGTCGAAGTCGATCAGGCCGATCTCGCGCACCTTGGCGATCAGGTCCTCGGACTTGCGCAGATCGCCTTCGATCGCGCCCGCCCGCTCCCGGCCCGCCAGAATGGTCCGGGAGTGGACGACGGCGACCGGATCAATATCGACATAGAGCACCCGTGCCTCGGGGTCGAGGTCGTGCACGATCTCGTGGACATTGCCCGCGGTGGGAATGCCCGACCCGATGTCGAGGAACTGCCGGATCCCGGCGTCGAGCATGAACCGCACCGCCCGGCGCAGGAAGGCGCGATTGCTCAGCGCGAGGCGGGGTAGATCGGGGACGAGCTCGGTCGCCATCTCCGCCGCCATCCGGTCGACCGCAAAATTGTGCGAGCCGCCCAGCAGCGCGTCATACATCCGCGCCGGGCTCGGTTGCTGCATATCGACGCCATCCGGTGCCCACGCAGGCCTGTCCATCACATACCCCTGTCCGCTTACGGCGACATCACACCCCGCGACAACGCCAGACGCATCGTAGTGCGCGCCACCGACTTCGGCGCGCCTAACGCTCACTCTCGGTGCCGAACGGCTGCGCCCACAGCGGAGCGACATCCGGCGTCATCGTCGCGACCACCGGAATGCCCGCGGCGACGAAGTTGTCCAGCGCGCGGCGCATGTGGTCGGCGGAGGTGATGAGCACAGCCTTGTGCACACCGAGCGCCTCCATCAACTTCGCGGAGAACTCCGCGTTCTGCACGGTCGACCCCGCCTGGGTCTCGGCATAGATCCGATGCCTGGCGACCCCGCGGATATTGAGCCAGTCCGCCATCACCTGCGCCTCGGTGACCCCGTTGCGCGGGTTGCCGCCGGTGACGATCACCGGCGAGGAGGGTGACATGAACGCCTGCACCAGGGCGGCGTGCAGCCGGTTGCCCAGCTCGGCGCGCATGGTGCCGTCCGGCTGCAGGCCGTAGCCCAGCACCACGATCGCGGTCTCGGGGCCGTAGGTGTCGGGCAGCTCGATACCGGCAACGCCGGCAATCGAATTCGCCGCACCCGCGATGCCGTCGGCAACGCCGGCCAGCGGGTCGGGTGCGGGTGCGGCCATCGCCGGCGTGGCGGTGGCCATAGCGCCGATCAGGGCGGCGGGCAGCACGAGGGCGGCCGCGCCGCGCCGCAGAGACTTGTGAGCGAACAACCAATCCACGGTGACCTCCCGAAGCAACGTCGCACCATGGTGGCTGACCGGGGCCGACCACGGGACCGTTTTGTGAAACATTGTTGCCTCGGAATTCAATCCCCCAATTACCGGGGCACGGAGCGAGCCGGCCTGCTACGCGAGAGGTGTTGTCCGGGAACGCAAAAAGGCCCCCCAGCAATGCTGGAGGGCCTTTCGCAATGATGTTCCGGCGGTGTCCTACTCTCCCACACCCTGTCGAGTGCAGTACCATCGGCGCAGGTGGCCTTAGCTTCCGGGTTCGGAATGGGACCGGGCGTTTCCCCACCGCTATAACCGCCGTAACTCTATGAAACTGTCACACAGAGAGCCACCCCGAACCCGATCCATCTAAGGATCAGACTCGGAGAGTCTTCTCGGTGATCTGTGTGTTGTTTCAGATACCGCACAGTGGACGCGTAACACCTTCGATAGTAAGCCCTCGGCCTATTAGTACCAGTCACCTACACCAGTCACCTGGCTTCCAGTTCCGGCCTATCAACCCCATGGTCTGTAGGGGGCCTTAACCCATCAAGTGGGAGAGAAACCTCATCTTGGAACAGGCTTCCCGCTTAGATGCTTTCAGCGGTTATCCCTTCCGAACGTAGCCAACCAGCAGTGCTCCTGGCGGAACAACTGGCACACCAGAGGTTCGTCCGTCCCGGTCCTCTCGTACTAGGGACAGCCTTCCTCAAGTTTCTAACGCGCGCGGCGGATAGAGACCGAACTGTCTCACGACGTTCTAAACCCAGCTCGCGTGCCGCTTTAATGGGCGAACAGCCCAACCCTTGGGACCTACTCCAGCCCCAGGATGCGACGAGCCGACATCGAGGTGCCAAACCATCCCGTCGATATGGACTCTTGGGGAAGATCAGCCTGTTATCCCCGGGGTACCTTTTATCCGTTGAGCGACACCGCTTCCACTTGCCGGTGCCGGATCACTAGTCCCGACTTTCGTCCCTGCTCGAGCTGTCACTCTCACAGTCAAGCTCCCTTGTGCACTTGCACTCGACACCTGATTGCCAACCAGGCTGAGGGAACCTTTGGGCGCCTCCGTTACATTTTGGGAGGCAACCGCCCCAGTTAAACTACCCACCAGGCACTGTCCCTGAACCAGATCATGGTCCGAGGTTAGAAGTCCAATACGATCAGAGTGGTATTTCAACGACGACTCCACCAACACTGGCGTGTCAGCTTCACAGTCTCCCACCTATCCTACACAAACCGTACCGAACACCAATACCAAGCTATAGTGAAGGTCCCGGGGTCTTTTCGTCCTGCCGCGCGTAACGAGCATCTTTACTCGTAATGCAATTTCGCCGAGTCTGTGGTTGAGACAGCAGAGAAGTCGTTACGCCATTCGTGCAGGTCGGAACTTACCCGACAAGGAATTTCGCTACCTTAGGATGGTTATAGTTACCACCGCCGTTTACCGGGGCTTAAATTCTCAGCTTCGCGTCCGAAAACGCTAACCGGTCCTCTTAACCTTCCGGCACCGGGCAGGCGTCAGTCCGTATACATCGTCTTACGACTTCGCACGGACCTGTGTTTTTAGTAAACAGTCGCTTCTCTCTGGTCTCTGCGACCCCACCCAGCTCAGACCGTAAAGATCGTCACCAGATGTGGTCCCCCTTCTCCCGAAGTTACGGGGGCATTTTGCCGAGTTCCTTAACCACAGTTCTCTCGATCGCCTTAGTATTCTCTACCTGACCACCTGTGTCGGTTTGGGGTACGGGCCGTGTACCAACTCACTAGAGGCTTTTCTCGGCAGCATAGGATCACTGAATTCACCACAACGGCTACGCATCACCTCTCAGGCTATATGCAACACGGATTTGCCTATGTTGCGCCCTACAGGCTTACACCAGGTATTCCATCACCTGGCCCAGCTACCTTCCTGCGTCACCCCATCGCTTACCTACTACAGCGAAGGTCCCGTGCAGCAATCATCCCTCTCACCCGAAGGCTCGATAAGACAACATTTGGACAGTTAGTACCACTGATTCGATATTTGGCGCGGATACACGGGTACGGGAATATCAACCCGTTGTCCATCGACTACGCCTGTCGGCCTCGCCTTAGGTCCCGACTCACCCTGGGCGGATTAACCTGGCCCAGGAACCCTTGGTCATTCGGCGGACGAGTTTCTCACTCGTCTTTCGCTACTCATGCCTGCATTCTCACTCCCGTGGCCTCCACAGCTGGATCACTCCGCTGCTTCCACGGCCACAGGACGCTCCCCTACCCATCCACACACCTGGCACTTTTAAGGGTGCAGGCTAATGTGTGAATGCCGCGGCTTCGGCGGTGTACTTGAGCCCCGCTACATTGTCGGCGCAGGATCACTTGACCAGTGAGCTATTACGCACTCTTTCAAGGGTGGCTGCTTCTAAGCCAACCTCCTGGTTGTCTAAGCGACCCCACATCCTTTTCCACTTAGTACACGCTTAGGGGCCTTAGCCTAGCGATCTGGGCTGTTTCCCTCTCGACTACGAAGCTTATCCCCCGCAGTCTCACTGCCACGCTCTCACACACCGGCATTCGGAGTTTGGCTGACTTCGGTAAGCTTGTGGGCCCCCTAGGCCATCCAGTAGCTCTACCTCCGGCGTGAAACACGTGACGCTGCACCTAAATGCATTTCGGGGAGAACCAGCTATCACGGAGTTTGATTGGCCTTTCACCCCTACCCACAGCTCATCCCCTCAGTTTTCAACCTAAGTGGGTTCGGGCCTCCACGACGTCTTACCGTCGCTTCACCCTGGCCATGGGTAGATCACTCCGCTTCGGGTCCATAATGTGCGACTAGGAACGCCCTATTCGGACTCGCTTTCGCTACGGCTACCCCACACGGGTTAACCTCGCCACACACCGATGACTCGCAGGCTCATTCTTCAAAAGGCACGCCATCACCCCACGTACAAGTACGAAGGCTTTGACGGATTGTAAGCGCACGGTTTCAGGTACTATTTCACTCCCCTCCCGGGGTACTTTTCACCTTTCCCTCACGGTACTAGTCCGCTATCGGTCACCAGGGAGTATTCAGGCTTACCGGGTGGTCCCGGCAGATTCACAGCAGATTTCACGGGCCCGCTGCTACTCGGGTATCACTCACGAGAGCCAACATGTTTTCGTCTACCGGACTATCACCGTCTATGGCAGGCCGTTCCAGACCACTTCGACTAACACATTGGTTTCTTACTCCCGCTTGATCCGGCAGAATCAAGAAGAATGACCCCACAACACCCCAAACGCAACCCCTGCCGGGTATCACACGCTTGAGGTTTAGCCTCATCCGCTTTCGCTCGCCACTACTCACGGAATCACTGTTGTTTTCTCTTCCTGTGGGTACTGAGATGTTTCACTTCCCCACGTTCCCTCCACACACCCTATATATTCAGATGCGGGTAACACGACATCACTCGTGCTGGGTTTCCCCATTCGGAAATCCTCGGATCTCAGCTCGGTTGACAGCTCCCCGAGGCTTATCGCAGCCTCCTACGTCCTTCATCGGCTCCTGGTGCCAAGGCATCCACCGTACGCTCTTAAACACTTACTAACAAAGATGCTCGCGTCCACTGTGCAGTTCTCAAACAACACACCCGCATCGAATCAATTTCCAGGACCTGCCGGCAAAGCCAGACGGTTTCGAGGAGATCCGAACGGATCGTTTGTCTTGCCTGGAAAGAAACACTCGCGTGTTCTTTCAGGACCCAATAGTGTGTCGGTATACCCATCGCGACCAGCCACTGAGGACCGGTCGTACGCGATGAAAATTGTCAGTGTTCCACCCATGAGCGTCCGCCGGAAGACGATTGCTTCCGAAACGGTCTCTGACGCAACCCCATTCGACTGTTCGAAGAGTTTGCGTAGATGTGCTCCTTAGAAAGGAGGTGATCCAGCCGCACCTTCCGGTACGGCTACCTTGTTACGACTTCGTCCCAATCGCCGATCCCACCTTCGACGGCTCCCTCCCACGAGGGGTTAGGCCACCGGCTTCGGGTGTTACCGACTTTCATGACGTGACGGGCGGTGTGTACAAGGCCCGGGAACGTATTCACCGCAGCGTTGCTGATCTGCGATTACTAGCGACTCCAACTTCACGGGGTCGAGTTGCAGACCCCGATCCGAACTGAGACCGGCTTTAAGGGATTCGCTCCACCTCACGGTATCGCAGCCCTCTGTACCGGCCATTGTAGCATGTGTGAAGCCCTGGACATAAGGGGCATGATGACTTGACGTCGTCCCCACCTTCCTCCGAGTTGACCCCGGCAGTCTCTCACGAGTCCCCGCCATTACGCGCTGGCAACATAAGATAAGGGTTGCGCTCGTTGCGGGACTTAACCCAACATCTCACGACACGAGCTGACGACAGCCATGCACCACCTGTACACCGACCACAAGGGGGCCTACATCTCTGCAGGTTTCCGGTGTATGTCAAACCCAGGTAAGGTTCTTCGCGTTGCATCGAATTAATCCACATGCTCCGCCGCTTGTGCGGGCCCCCGTCAATTCCTTTGAGTTTTAGCCTTGCGGCCGTACTCCCCAGGCGGGGTACTTAATGCGTTAGCTACGGCACGGATCCCGTGGAAGGAAACCCACACCTAGTACCCACCGTTTACGGCGTGGACTACCAGGGTATCTAATCCTGTTCGCTACCCACGCTTTCGCTTCTCAGCGTCAGTTACTTCCCAGAGACCCGCCTTCGCCACCGGTGTTCCTCCTGATATCTGCGCATTTCACCGCTACACCAGGAATTCCAGTCTCCCCTGAAGTACTCTAGTCCGCCCGTATCGCCCGCAAGCTTGGGGTTGAGCCCCAAGTTTTCACGAACGACGCGACGAACCGCCTACAAGCTCTTTACGCCCAGTAATTCCGGACAACGCTCGCACCCTACGTATTACCGCGGCTGCTGGCACGTAGTTGGCCGGTGCTTCTTCTACAGGTACCGTCACTTGCGCTTCGTCCCTGTCGAAAGAGGTTTACAACCCGAAGGCCGTCATCCCTCACGCGGCGTCGCTGCATCAGGCTTTCGCCCATTGTGCAATATTCCCCACTGCTGCCTCCCGTAGGAGTCTGGGCCGTGTCTCAGTCCCAGTGTGGCCGGTCGCCCTCTCAGGCCGGCTACCCGTCGTCGCCTTGGTAGGCCATTACCCCACCAACAAGCTGATAGGCCGCGGGCCCATCTCGTACCGATAAATCTTTCCACCCACTGACATGCATCAGAAGGTCATATCCGGTATTAGACCCAGTTTCCCAGGCTTATCCCGAAGTACGAGGCAGATCACCCACGTGTTACTCACCCGTTCGCCGCTCGTGTACCCCGAAGGGCCTTACCGCTCGACTTGCATGTGTTAAGCACGCCGCCAGCGTTCGTCCTGAGCCAGGATCAAACTCTCCGTTGAAGACTCTTGAAACACCCGAAGGCGAATCAGAAATATCTAAACTAGAGTCCGAAAACCTAGCAAAGCCAAACACCAGCAAAAAGATTCGCTGTTGTTTTAAATGTCCAACCTTCCAACCGGGGGGTATGGAAGGCCGGAACCAATAATAATATTGGCACTGACATTCATCGACACACTATTGAGTTCTCAAAGAACACACGCACAAGCATCCACCCACAACATTCCGTCGGGGCTTCAGTCAGGGCAAGGGTTCAAACTTTAGCGCAGGCCATCCACCGAAGCAAGTCCGGAAGACAGTGAGCCCACACACATGATCAGTCAGGCGCTCATCGTCCTACCTCGTTTCCCTGCACCATCCACTAGCCTCGAGAGGCTCAGCAGTTCGGCACCGGGTCGGTGTCCGTGTCGCTCTGACTCGAATTAAGTTACGCACCCACGAACGCGAAGTCAAATCGCCTGGTAGACGCGATATTTCCCGGGTGTTTCACACCCGGTCGCGGGCACCTGAACCCGGCAGCCAGCCGGCGGCGCATCCGAGCGGCAATCAGCCGACCGCGGCGATCCATCGGCAACTGATCATTCGTCCAGCTGAAGACGATCCTCGAAACCTTTCCTACCTGCCGACATGACATGACACACGTAGACACCACACCCCCTCCGATATACAGTTTGCCGACGTTCAGCAATTTTTCAGTTAACACCAGGGTGAAAGGAGGCCGAGGTGACAGAGGATCTCGACTCGGTCGAACGTCGCGCCTGGAGCGCGGTGGTCACCCTCGCGATGCGAGTGCCGAGCGCACTCGACTCGCGGCTGCAACGCGAGTTCGGCGTGACCCATTTCGAGTACCGGGTGATGGCGCTGCTGCGGGAGGCGCCGGATCATCGGATGCAGCTGAGCCTGCTCGCGGCCCGGGGGCACGGGTCCATCTCCCGGCTCTCCCATGTGGTGTCCAAGCTGGAACGGGTGGGCTGGGCCAAGCGCGCGGCGGCGGAATCGGGGCGCGGGGTGGACGCGGTGCTCACCGAGACCGGGCTGGCCAAGGTGGCCGAGGCGACGCCGGAGTACCTGGTCGCGGTGCGCAGGCTGGTGCTCGACGGCCTCGACGAACCGCAGAAGGCCGAGCTGGCCTCGCTGGGCGAGCGGCTCTCCGACCACCTCCTCGACACCCTCGGCGAGCCCGGCGCCGGCGAGCCGACCTTCGCCTACTGACCTCACACAGACGAACGCCGCCCCGGTCGATGACCGGGGCGGCGTCGTCGGTAGCGAGGATCAGGCGTTGGCCGGGCGCCAGGTGGCCACCGCCCAGATCACCACGACATTGATGATGATGATCAGAATCGACCACCACGGGTAGTACGGCAGCCACAGGAAGTTCGCGATGATCGCGAGTGCGGCGATCACCATGGCCGCCACCCGTCCCCAGGTCTGACCGGCCAGCAGACCGATTGCGACGATCACCGCGATCGCGCCGAGGACGATGTGCCACCAACCCCAAGATGTCAGGTCGAACTGGTAGAGGTACTCGGGCCCGACGACGATCAGATCGTCGTTGGCGACAGCCGAGATACCTTCGAGGATCTGCAGGACACCGACGACGGCCAGCAGAATGCCTGCGCCGATGGATGTTCCTGCCGCGATTCCCTCACGTACCGGGTGCTGATTCTGATCTGTCATCGCTCGGCCTTCCCGTCTGGTCAACGGATGTGCCACCACGGCACACGCCAACGGTAGGAACCAGACGGGGCCGCGCGCCTCACCCGTTGTGGGTGAACTCGCCTACCCGCCTGACCGGACGCAGCGTCTTGCCGAGGTCGGTGCGCAGGGTGATCAGCGCGTCGAGCAGGTAGTTCTGCCTGACCCGCCACGGATGGCGGTCGCCCTGGCGGGGAAACGCGGCGATCGAGCGCAGGATGTAGCCGGCGTTCAGGTCGAGCAGCGGGCGCTCGGTGAGCGCGCTCTTCGGCTCGGGGACGACCGCGGGCACCCCGGTCCGGTCCAGGTGCGCGAGCACCTTGCAGACCAGGCGCGAGGTGAGATCGGCGCGCAGCGTCCACGAGGCGTTGGTGTAGCCGACGCAGATCGCGAAGTTGGGCAGGCCGGTCAGCATCGCCCCCTGCCAGACGAACTGGTCCGCCAGCGGAACCGGCTTGCCGTCCACCGAGGGCGCGATCCCGCCGAAGGCGAGCAGCCGCAGGCCGGTGGCGGTGACGATGATGTCGGCGGGCAGGACCTTGCCCGACTCGAGCTGGATGCCCTCGGAGACGAACCGGTCGATCCGGTCGGTGACGACAGCGGCCTTGCCCTTCTTCATCGCCTTGAAGAAGTCGGCGTCGGGGGCGGCGCAGAGGCGCTGATCCCACGGGTCGTAGTCGGGGGTGAAGTGCTCGGCGACCAGCTTGTCGTCTTTGAGGATGCGGGTGGTGAGGTCGGTGAGCAGCTTGCGCGCGGCGGCGGGGCGGCGACGGCAGTACTGGTAGAAACCGATGTTGAACAGGATGTTCTTGGTCCGGATCAGCCGGTGCGCGAGGCCGGCGGGCAGCACATCGCGGATCTTGTCGGCCTGCTTGTCGCGGCCGGGCACGGCGCTGATCCAGGTGGGGGTGCGCTGCAGCATGGTGACGTGCTCGGCCTCGTCGGCCAGCGAGGGCACCAGGGTGACCGCGGTCGCGCCGCTGCCGATGACGACGATCCGCTTGTCGCGCACGTCCAGGTCGGTAGGCCAGAACTGCGGGTGCACGATGGTGCCGTCGAAGTCGGCGCGGCCGGCGAAGTCGGGGGCGTGCGGCTGTTGGTAGTCGTAGTAGCCGGCGCAGGTGTAGAGGAAACCACAGGTCAGGGTGCTCAGCTCGGGGCCTTCGGGGCCCTCGTGGGCGATGGTGAGCCGCCAGCGCGCCTGCGCCGAGGACCAGTCGGCGCCGATCACCCGGGAACCGAAGCGGATGCGCCGGTCGATGCCGTTCTCCTGCGCGGTCTCGCGGATGTAGTCCAGGATCGAGGCGCCGTCGGCGATGGAGCGCGCCGCGCGCCAGGGCTTGAACGGGTAGCCGAGGGTGAACATGTCCGAGTCGGAGCGGATGCCCGGGTAGCGGAACAGGTCCCAGGTGCCGCCGAGATCGGCGCGGGCCTCGAGAACGGCGTAGCTGCGGTGCGGATGTTCGGTTTGCAGCCGGTACGCGGCCCCGATGCCGGACAGTCCGGCGCCGACGATGACGACGTCGAGGTGTTCGGGGGCAACGGCGGAGTCGGTCATGGGGTCCAGTGTGCACCCTTCGCTATCCTCGATGCAGTGTCGATCTTTCGACGTGCGGGATGGTGGCTCGTCGGCGCACTGGTCATCGTGCTGGGAGCGGCCTTCGCCGGGTGGCCTGTGTTCGTCAACCCGCAACTGGACCCGCTGCGCCGCGCCGATGTGATCGTCGTCCTGGGCGGTACCCCCTACGAACACTTCGACCTCGGCATCGAGCTCGCCGAGCGGGGCTACGCCCCCGAGGTGCTGATCTCGCAGTCCACCGGGCCCGACGATCCGATGATGGACAGGTACTGCGGCGGCCGATTCGCCGTCCGGGTCTCGTGTTTCGTGCCGGACCCGTGGACCACCGACGGTGAGACGCGCGAAATCGTCCGGCGGGCAAAGATTTACGGCTGGCATCACGTCATCGTGGTGACGTTCACGCCGCATGTCTCCCGCGCCCGCTACATCGTCGGCCGGTGTTTCGACGGCGAGATCACCATGGTCGCCAGTCCCACCGACTCCGGACTGGAATTCTGGGCCGGGATGTACATGCGCCAATCCGCCGAGTACATCCGGGCTTTCGTGAACCAGCATTGTGAGACCTCCGGAAATTCGGCGTCCCGGCTTCTAGAGTGACACCAAGCGCGGCCGGGTGCCGGGCCGCGCGGGTGGCACGGGCGAGAGGACCGCCGATGCTTGTCGAGGACCTGCGCACCGTCGGAGACGACGCGCTGCGCACCCAGATCTGCGTCATCGGCTCGGGCCCGGCCGGGCTGACCGTCGCCACCGAACTGGCCTCGGCGGGTCTGCACGTGCTGGTCCTGGAAAGCGGTGACCACGAAATCGGGCCCACCGAACCGGAATTCGCCGCCATCGACAGTGTCGGCGCGCCCCGCCTGCCGCTCGACCGGATCGCGGGCAGCCGGGTTCTCGGCGGCAGCTCGCGGGTCTGGGCCGGACGCTGCGGCATGCTGGACGACCTCGACTTCGCCACCCGCCCGTGGGTCCGCCGCTCGGGCTGGCCGATCGAGGCGACCGCCCTGCGCCCCTACGCCGAACGTGCCGCCGCGCACGCCGGACTCGGGCACGGCACCGGGTTCACCGACGCCGAGTTCTGGCCGCTGGCCGGTCGTCCGGCGCCGACCACCCAGCTCGACACCGCGTCCCTGCGTCCCTATTTCTGGCAGATCAGCCGGGACCCGGTGAACCGGTTCGAACCCAAACGCTGGGGTCCGGCGGTCCGCGACATGGTCGCCCCCACCGCGCGGGTGCTGGTGAACGCCACCGTCACCCACCTCGACACCGATGCCACCGGCGCGCACGTGAATTCGGTCGAGGTGACCGGCGCGGGCGGACGGCGCCGCACCGTCGAGGCGCGGATCTTCGTGCTCGCGGCGGGCGGAATCGATACGCCGCGACTGCTGCTGGCCTCACGGCGCACCGTCGCCGGCGGCATCGGGAACCGGTACGACCAGGTGGGGCGGTATCTGATCGACCATCGCAGTGGCGTGGTCGGCACCCTGTCCCCCGCTGCCGCGGGCGCGGCGCTGGCCCGGTTCGGCAAGTACGTGGTGCGGGGGCCGCGGGGCAAGCACACCTATCTGCACGGCCTGGCCCTGTCGCCCGAGGTCCAGCGCGGGGAATCGCTGCTCAACTGTGCGCTGTGGTTGCAGGAGGTCACCGCGCCGGACGATCCGTGGGACGCGGTGAAGCGGGTGCTCAGCGGGCGCGGCGGATGGCGGGACGGGCGGATCATGCTGTCCGACACCCGGCTGCTGCTGGCCGGTGCCCGGCGCAGGCTGATCGACGGGGTCGGGTTGCCGCATCGGCTGACCGGTGTCGAGGTGTGGGCGATGGTCGAGCAGGCACCCGACCCGGACAGCCGGGTGCGGTTGTCCCAGCGCACCGATCCGGTGGGAATGCCGCTGCCCCGGGTCGATTGGCGGATCGACGCGCGCGAGGACGCGACCGTGCGGCGGGCGACGGCGCTGCTGGTCGCCGAGTTCGCGCGGCTCGGGCTGCCCGCGCCGCAGATCGTGCCCGCGGCCCGGCCCGGCAGTGCCGATCCGCTGGCGCTGGCCGACCGGGCGCACCCGAGCGGCACCACCAGGATGTCGGCCGATCCCCGGCACGGGGTGGTCGACCGGCACTGCCGGGTGCACGGCGTGGACAACCTCTACATCGCGGGCAGCTCGGTCTTCCCGACCAACGGGCACGTCAATCCGACGCTGACCGTGCTCGCGCTGGCCGTGCGCCTGGCCGACACCCTGCGCGAGGTCCTGCGCGCCCAGCGCTGACCCGGCCGCGTACCGGACTAGGCTGACCGGGTGCAGTACTCATCACCGACCGCCCATCCGCACGAACCCCACGGGGAAGGGTTCGCCTCCCGGTTGAACTGGCTGCGTGCCGGCGTGCTCGGCGCGAACGACGGCATCGTGTCCACCGCGGGTCTGGTGGTCGGCGTCGCCGCGACGACCAACAACGCCCACACGATCCTCACCGCGGGCGTGGCCGGTCTGGTCGCGGGCGCGATCTCGATGGCGGCGGGCGAGTACGTGTCGGTCAGCACCCAGCGGGATTCGGAGAAGGCGCTGCTGGCCAAGGAGCGCAGGGAACTGGCCGAGGACCCCGCGGCGGAACTGGACGAGCTGACCGGGATCTACGAGGCCAAGGGGCTGAGCCCGGCGACCGCGCGCACGGTGGCCGAGGAGCTCACCGCCCACGACGCGTTCACCGCGCACGCCGAGGCCGAACTCAAGCTCGACCCCACCGAGCTCACCAATCCGTGGACCGCCGCGGGCTCCTCCGCGGTCGCGTTCACCTGCGGCGCCTTGCTGCCGCTGCTGGCGATCGTGCTCCCGCCCGCGTCGTGGCGGGTACCGGTGACCTTCGCGGCGGTGCTCGTCGCCTTGGCCATCACCGGGTCGGTGAGCGCGCAACTCGGCGGCAGCAATCGGGGTAGGGCGGTGCTGCGCGTGGTGGTCGGCGGCGCGCTGGCCATGGCCGTCACCTACGCGATCGGGACGCTCACCGACACGCTGGGTGGGTGAGGCCGGTCAGCGGGTCGGCCCGAGGTCGAGCCTGCGGGTGACACGGTCGACGACGTCGGGCGGCATGCCGGGTTCGCGGCGTTTCGCGCCAGGTGAACGGCTCGTCGGTGTAGCGCCGGTCACGGCAGGACGGCCGCGGCGGGCGGAATGAAGATCGGCGGCAGCGGGAACGGCAGCTGGATGACCGGCGGCGGTGGGGGCGGCGGCGGGGGCGCGGGTTCCGGCACCGGGATCGGCTCGGGTTCGGGCGGGGGCGCGTAGACCGGCGGCTCGTCTACCGGCGGCGGCTCGTACGCGGGCGGCGGCGCCTGGACAGGTGCTGAGCTCGGGCGGCGGCGGTTCCACGGGTGGCGGGGGCGGCGGTGCGGGCGCGGCGGGCACCGCGGCGTCGGGGGTCGTCATCGTGCACTGCCACTCGCCGCCGGCCTCGACCCGCCAGTGGGCGACGATGCCGCCCGCCGAGCAGTTCCCGCCGACCCGCCGGGCGGGCCACGGTGGGGCGAACGCGACCTCCTGGCCCGATACCTCATCGCCTACCGGCAGACCGTTGGAATCCGACCCCATCGGATTGACCGTCGACGGATCGTTCTCGTCACTCTGGTTCGCGCGCAGCACCAACCCGAGTGCGACGACCAGCGCGAGCAGGGCGGCGAGCACCGCCGCGATCGCGATCACCCGAGTACTGCCACCGGTCCCCTGGTCGGGATCCTCGCCGCTGTCTGCCATGGATCGCACCGCCTTCGCCCACTGGACTCGGACTGCCTCGTCCAGCAGGCTACCGCACAGTTGCTCGAACGTGACCCGGCTCGGGCGAACAACCACTGGCCAGGGCGTATACCTATATTCAGTGGTTGCCGGATGTTTACCTGATCGCGACCCGCACCTTCACGGCATCGGCGTCGGTGTTGTGCAGCGCCTGGGCGATGAGCGTGCTGAGGTCGATCTGCGGACCCGTCGCGGTGAGCGATTCGGTCAGCGGACGCAGGCCGGGCGGCAGCGCCGAGAGCTCGGGGCCGAGCTCGTTCAGCTCGGCGGTGAGCTGCTGGAGGAACGGCACCAGGCCGCCGTCACGCAGATACATCTCCGGGTCGCCGCCCGCCGCGCTGACCCGGCCGACCGACTCGACGAACTCGTCGATGACCTGGCTCAGCCGCACGAAGGCGGGCGCCGCGGCCGAGGTCGCCGGTCCGGCCCAGCCGATGTCGCCGGAGACGAACTCGAAGTTGTTCTGCAGCTCGGCGATCGCGGGCGCCCGGCTCATGATGGCCGCGGCGAGCAGGTCGCCCGCCCTGGCAAGCTCCGGGATGACGTTCTCGGTGCCGGTCATCGCCTGGCCGAGGGTGTCGACGAGCGACCCGACGACCGCCGGGTCGAGCTGCTCGACGGTCTTGGTGACCAGCCGCGCGACCTCGGGGATCGACATCGGCGTCCGCACGTTCTCCCCGGACAGCCGCTGGCCGTCGGTCAGATACGGCCCGTCGGCGCTGCGCGGCACGAACTGCACGTACGGCTCACCCAGCGAGGACAGGTGCTCGATGGTGACGATGCTGCTCATCGGCACCTTGTTCGCGGCACCGAACTCGAAGCCGACCCGCACGCCACCGGCGGCGGCGGTGTCCACCGCGGTGACCTTGCCGATCTCGATGCCGGTCAGCAGGATCGGCGAGCCGACGCTGAGACCACCCGAGTTCGCCAGCTCGATCGAGGCCTCGGTGTAGTCGGCGAACGGGTCGACCCGCACCACCCCGAAGGTCAGGTAGCTCGCGCCGAGCACGGTGATGGCGGCGATGCCACCCAGCGACGCCAGTGCACCGATCTTCATCGCACCATTCCGATCATCCGCAGCGCGGTCACGATCTGCTCCACCTGGTCCTGCTCGGAGACCCGCACGCCGGTGACGTTCACCTTCGGGCCGCGCTCGGCGAACGGGATCACCTTGTCGCGCAACAGCGCGGTCAGCAGCGCCATGTTCGTCGACGAGCGCAGATCGGCAGAGCCGCCGGTGGCCAGCGGCAGGAAGGCGGTCGCCGCCGCGTCGCCCGCATTCGCGATCGGGGCCAGCCAGGTCAGCGAGGAGCCGACCGGGCCCAGCGCCAGGAAGATGGCCATGGTCTTCGCGATCGAGTCCTGGGTGCCCGAGAGTGCGCGCACGGCTTCGGGACTCAGGATGTGGGTGAGCTCGGCCTCGATGCCGACCATGATCTCGGCATTGGCGGCCAGGCCGTCGACCAGCAGGTCGACCTGGTCCAGGTGCGCGGCCAGATCGGCGGCGTCGGCGCCCATGACCGCCGAGATGCGCGCGGTCTCCTTGGGATCGGCCGGCATCACCGAGTTCACCCGGCCGATCATCTCCTGCAGCTGGCCGATCGCGCCGCCCTGCACGAACAGCGCCATGGTGGCCATCGTGTCTTCCAGCTGCACGGGCGGTTTCGTGCGTTCGATCGGGATGGTGCCGCCGTCGCGCAGCAGCGCGCCGAAGCCGTCCTTCGGGGTGGTCAGCGCGACGTGGATGTCGCCGAGGATGGTGTCCTGGCGCAGTTCGGCGATGGTGGTCGTCGGCAGCTGCACGGAGTCGAGGATGTCGGCCTCGACGACGACGTAACCGCCACGACCGGCGGGCGCGTCGGCGGGCTGGATCACCCGCACGGTGTCGACGGTGCCGATCTCGGCGCCGTTGGCGATCACCTTCGACTTCGCCGGCAGGTTCAGCGCGCTGCTGAACTCGATCTGCACGCGATAGGTCGGGCCCGCGACGGTCGAGCCGGGCACCGGCACCTCGGCCGGGTCGAAGCCACAGCCGCCGATCGCGAGGCCGGCCGCGACCACCAGCGCGATCATGCCGCGCCGCAGCGTCTTTCGCGGGTTCATCGGGCACCTGCCATTCCCAGCACGACCTGCACGAGGTTCACATCGGTCAGCCCCTGCGCCGGATCGGCGCACTGCCCGGGGAGCAGCGCGTTCACCGCGGCGCACACCTGGTCGGCCTCGCCGCCGGGCAGCGCCACCTTCGGCGCGGCGTAGGTGATCGCGGTGCCGCCCGCGGCGCTCTGGAACGCCGAGGTCAGCGCGGGCATCTTCAGCACCACCTCACGCAGCGATCCGACGTTGGCGCGCAACAACTTCACCAGCGGGACTGCACCGTCGAGCGCGCCGATCAGCGGGTCGCCGAGGATGGTGGTGAGGTCGTTGAGCATCGGCAGCAGCTCGCGCAGGCCGTCGAACAGCGAGGTCGCCGGGCCGAGCAGGTCGTCGGAGGCCTGGTTGAGCAGCGGCGCCAGCCGGACCAGCATCGACTGCAGGTCACCCCAGTTGGCGGCGACCCGGTTCGACACCGAGGCGAACGCGTCGAACAGTCCGGCCAGGTGGCCGATATCGGCGTCGGGCTTGTTCATCGCCGAGCCGAGCTTGTGCACCAGTTCGTTGACCGTCGGGCCGACACCCTCGGTCGCGCGGTCCAGCGAGGACAACCCGTCCACGAGCGCGCTCGGCTGCCCGGCCTCGACGCCGGAGAGCTCTTCGGACAGGCTCGCCAGCGCGGTCAGCGTCTCGGTGATGGACTTGGGCGTCAGCGTCTTGGTGATGCAGCCGCCGGTGAACTGCCTGGTGTCCTTGCCGCTGGTGAGCACGGCCAGATTGCGGTCGGCGGCAACGGAATACGCGACCGTGGTCGCGGAAGCGTCGGCGTAGACCGGATAGTCGGCGTCGACCTCGAACTCGACACGCACCTCGGCGCCCTCGTTGCGCACCGCGGTCACCTCGCCGACATCGATGCCGCGCATCGTGACGTGATTGCCCGGGTAGAGCCCGATCGCGTCGGGCATGAGCGCGCAATAGGATTCGGTCTTCTTCAGCGGATCGAAGGTGACGAAGTAGCCGGCGATCACCAGTACCGCCAGCACGCCGACACCGGCGATCGACATGAACGCCTGGGATCCGAGCAGTCGTTTCAGCATCAGCACGCCTTCCCCGGCAGCGGCACGCAGACGCGCGCGCCGGACTGGTCGACCACGACGCCCGCGTCCGGGGTCACCAGCTGCGACAGCTTGGTCTGCAGATCGTGCACGGTCCCCAGGACCGGTTCGAACCCACCTTCGAGTTGCCGCAGGCGCGGCAGCGCGTCGGCCAGCGCCTGGGCCTGCGGCTTCAGCGTGGAATCCCAGCTGGGCGTGAGACCGGCGAGCCGGTTCACCACCGAGACCAGCAGCCGGACCGCCTCGGCCAGTTCCGCTTTCTTGCTCAGCAGTACGTCCTCGAGCAGGTTCACGTTGTCCATCAGCCTGCCCAGATCGGACTTGGCGCCGTCGTACATGGAGATGTACTCGTCGAGGATCGCGATCGATGTCGACACCTGCGAGCGCTGCCGGTCGAGCATGTCGACGTACTTGCCGACGGTGTCGAGGGTGGAGCGCAGCGCCTCCGGGGAGGCCGCGATCGCGGTGTTCGCGGCGGCCAGGTTCTTGCGCACGGTGTCGCCGTCGACGGCGGCCAGCGGCGTGGTGGCGTCCTGGAAGGTCTCGATCAGGCTGTAGGGCAGGCGGATTCGATCGGCGGGGATCGGCGCCTCGCCCAGCGGGCGCGAACCGGCCGGGTAGAGCGCGACGTAGTGGCCACCGACGACGGTCAACATGCGGACGTCGAGGGAGGTCTGGTCGCCGACGAAGACGTCGGAGTCGACGGTGAACTCCATCAGCACCTTGTCCGGCTTCAGCTCGAGCGAGACGACGCTGCCGACCGAGATGCCGGCCAGGCGCACATCATCGCCCTCGCGCACCGACTGTGCCTCGCTCAGCTCGGCGGTGTAGGTGTGCTTGCCCAGCGGCACCACGTAGACCACCGCGGCGCCGACGATGAACAGCACCACCAGGCTCAGGCCGATGATGCCCATCCGCAGTTCGCGGGCGCGCTTGCCCGCCTCGTCCAGGATCGGACGATCACCGGAGAAGAATGTCAGGCGTTGCATACCGTCACCTTCTGTCCGGCGATCAGCACCTGCAGCGGTGCGGGCACCGGGGCGGCGCCGTTGCTGCAGTGCGGCGTGAAGTCGGCGAAATCGCGCGAGAGCGACGCGTCGACCGTGGCCAGCAGTCCGGGCAGCCGCCCGAAGACCGCGACTGCCTCCCGTGGGTCGGGGAACAAGCCGCGGATCATCGCGTCGACCTCGGCGCTGCCGCCTTCGACCAGGCCGAGCGAGGCCAGCAGCCGGTCGACCGGGGCCAGCACCGACGGCGCGGTCATCGCGAACTGCGCGACGCCACCGATATTGCGCTGCATCGCCTCGAAGATGTCGGTGAGCCGGGCGAGTAGCGGCAGCAGGTAGCCGACGCGGCCGCCGTGCCGGTCACCCAGCGTCGACAGGTTGCGGATCAGGGTGTCGATGACCTGCTGGCGGTCCTCGGCGTAGCTCGCGAGCTCGTCGATCGCGGCCAGCGCGGGGCCGAGGCCGCTGCCGTCACCCTCGATGACGGCGAGCATGCTCGCGGTGAACTGGTTGATCGCCTCCGGCGACAGCGTCGCCAGCACCGGCTTCAGACCGCTGAACAGGCTGGTCACGTCGAACGACGGGACGGTCATGTTCGCGCCGATCCGGGCGTCGGCGGCGATCCGCTTGCCTGGGTCGGGGGCCTGCTGCAGGTCGATGTAGCGCTGGCCGGTCAGGTTCTGATAGCGGATGGCCAGCTTGCTGTTGTCGTAGATCGGGGTGTCGGTCTTGACGGTCAGGTGGACCTTGGCCTTGTCGCCCTCGAGGCTGATCTTCTCGATCTTGCCGACCTGCACGCCGAACATCCGCACGTCGTTGCCGACCTTGAGTCCGTTGGCATCGGTGAACAGCGCGTCGTGGGCCTCGGTGTCACCGGCGACCGGGCGCTTGATCAGGGTGAACACGAGTCCGAGCACGGCCAGCATGACCAGCGAGAACACGCCGAGTCGCAGTGCGACACCACGAATCTTCATCACGCACCGGCCTTTCCGAACAGCGGCACCGCGATCGCGGGCACGCCGCTGAGCTCGACGTCGAGGTTGAGCACCGGACCGTTCGGGCCGTCGGGCATGGCACCGCGCAGGTTGGTCAGCAGGGCTTGCAGGTCGGCGCCGGTCCGGCGCGGATTCGGCGACATCTGGGCCAGCGCGAACAGCATCGGCGCGAGCATGTCGGTGGTCTCGGCGAAGTGGCCGCCCGCGGTGGTCAGCGTGGTGGTCAGGGCGGGCAGGATGCTGCCGCCGATCACGCCGACGCCGATGTCGTAGCGGTCCTTGTCGACCTGGGTCACCTTGATGTCGCTGAGCTTGTCGATCACCTCCATGGTGGCGCCGGCGAACTGGCCGCCGCCGTCGAAGGCGGGACCGAGCTTGCCGAACAGCTCCGAGGGCGACACGTCCTGGTTGTCGGCGATGGTCTTCGCCAGCGTGATCAGCGCCTGGACCAGCGGTGTGAAGGCCTTGAAGTCGGCGGCCAGCTGGGAGATGACCGTGGCCATCTGCGGGCTGGTCACCGTCATGCCGACCTGCGAGAGGCTGCGCAGGATCGCGCTCATCGTCGCGTCGTAGACCCGGCCGGAGTTGGCCCCGGTCAGGTCGAGCACCGCGCCCGCGCGGAGCGGCGCACCGCCGGTGCCGCGGCGCAGTTCCAGTTCGGCGATGCCGAACAGGTTGGTCGGGGCGTAGTCGACGGCGAGGCTGTCGTCGATGCCGTGCAGCCGGTCGGCGTCGAGCAGCAGCGAGATCTGCTGGGTGCCGCGCGCACCGGGGGTCACCTCGGCGACCTCGCCGACGGTGACGCCGTCGATGCGGACCTGGCTGCCCGCGCTGATGCCGTCACCGAGGTGTTCGGTGTGCAGCGCGATCCGCAGGCCCTCTTCGGTCTGCAGATTGCGATAGGCGACCGTGGCGAGCACGACCGCGGCGATGATGCCGAGGATGATCGCGCCGGTCAGCCGCGCGGTGCGCCGATCGGCCGCGACGCCGGGCATTCCGTAGTTAGGCACTAGCTCACCCCGTGAAACTGATCGCCGAGTTGAAGCCCCACAGCATGATCGAGAGCACCATGTCGATGGCGACGATGGCCACCGAGCTGGCGCGCACCGCGCGGCCGGAGGCGATGCCGACGCCCTCGGGGCCGCCGGTGGCGAAGAACCCGAAGTAGCTGTGCACCAGGATCACCACCGTGCCGAACACGGCGACCTTGATGACGGCGGCGATCATGTCGAACCCGGAGATGAACTGGAAGAAGTAGTGGTCGTAGACGCCGGCCGACTGCCCGTAGACCATCGTGAGCAGCCCGCGGCAGGCGCCGTAGGACAGGATCAGCGCGATCAGGAAGGTCGGCACGATGGCGATCGCGCCCGCGATGACGCGGGTGGTCACCACGAACGGGACCGAGCGCAGGCCCAGCGCCTCGATCGCGTCGATCTCCTCGGAGATGCGCATCGAGCCGATCTCGGCGGTGATCCGGCACCCCGCCTGCGCGGCGAAGCCGATGGCGGCCGCGATCGGCGCGAGCTCACGGGTGGTGGCGTAGGCCGAGATCACGCCGGTCACCGGGCCCATGCCGAGCATGTCGAGCGAGGCGAAGGATTCGACGCCGACCGAGGCGCCCATCACCAGGCCGAGCACGATCATCATCGGGACGGTGCCGCCGCCGACGATGATCGACCCGCGGCCCCAGGTCATGTCGGTGACCGCGCGCAGCGTCTCGTCGCGATAGCGGCGCAGCGTCAGCGGCACCGAGGACAGCACCTGCCAGACGAACACCGCGACGAAGCCCAGCGATTCGCCCGCCGAGCCGATCCGCTTGCCGAGCCGGGCCGGCTTGCGCAGCCAGTGCAGCGAGGTAGGAATATAGGAGGAGGCAGCCATCACGCCAACTTCGTCGGCAGGAACATGGCGCTGATCTGGGTGGCCAGCAGGTTCACGATCGCGATCGAGACCACCGAGAGCACCACCGCCGCGTTCACCGCGTCGGCGACACCGCGCGGACCGCCCTTGGCCTCAAGGCCCCGCTGGCAGGAGATGACGACGACCAGGAAGCCGAAGATCAGCGCCTTGAGCAGCGACACCCACACGTCACCGGCGGTGGCGAAGGAGCCGAAGGTCGACCAGTAGCTGCCCGGGGTCACGCCCTGGCCGCCGACGGCGACCGCGTACCCGGCGAGCACGCCGACGAAGATGATCAGCACGTTGAGCATCGGCGCGACGATGAGCATCGCCATCATGCGCGGGATGACGAGCCGATGCACCGGGCTGATGCCCATGGTGTTGAGCGCGTCGATCTCCTCGCGGATGGTGCGCGCGCCGAGGTCGGCGGCGATCGCGGCAGCGCCTGCGCCGCCGAGCAGGAAGCCGGTGGCGATGGGCGCGCCCTGCTTGATGACGCCCAGACCGCCGGTCGCGCCGAGCATGGAGTCGGCGCCGAGGCTGTGGATCAGGTTGCCGACCTGGATCGAGACGATCACGCCGAACGGGATCGCCATCAGGATGGCGGGGATCGCGGTGACCGTGATCAGCCGCCAGGCCTGGACGAGGGTCTCGCGCCACTGGAAATGTCCGCGGGCGATATCGGCGACGGTGCCGGTGACCGACTCCTGCGCGAGGTCGACCGCGCGCCCGAAGGTCCGCAACGACGACACGACCGTGTCGGTGAAGTTCTCGCGGACGATCTGGGTGGCGGAATCCGGCTTCGCGGAATGCAGATCGGTGGACATCAGCGATGCCCCCGGCCCGCTCGCGAAGCGCGGAGCATGGTGATTTTCATACCGCACTCTCTGGCTTCGGCGTCGGTGCCAACTCCAGCAAGCTAGCCGGTACTCTGCGTCACAACAAAATTTCAGGGTGGTGACCCTCGTCGCTTTTTCGCGGTTTCAATGACAGATCACCACCCTGTGTGATCCGCAACACTTCAGCTACGGGCTTGCGGCCAGGAACACAAAAGCGGCGAACAACGCCAGGTGAACGCCACTGTGCAACAGGGTCGCGCGGCCGGGGACGATGGTCAGCGTGCTCACCACGACGGTCAGCGCGAGCAGCACCATTTGCGTGGCGCCCAGGCCGAGCACCAGTGGTCCGCTCAGCCAGATCGTCGCCAGGGCGATCACCGGAATGGTGAGGCCGATGCTGGCCATGGCCGAGCCGAGCGCGAGATTCAGGCCGATCTGCACCTGGTTGCGGCGCGCGGAGTTGACCGCGGCCAGCGTCTCCGGCAGCAGCACCAGCATCGCGATCACCACGCCGACCGCCGACTGCGGCAGCCCGGCCGAGGCCACGCCCGCTTCCAGCGCGGGCGAGACCACCTTGGCCAGCCCCACCACGCAGACCAGCGCGAGCACCAGCAGACCCAGGCTGATCAGCGCCGCCCGGTTGGACGGCGCATGGTCGTTGGCAGCGCTGTCGTCGACCGCGCCACTGTCTTCCACCGGGAGGAAGTCGTCGGGGTGGCGCACCGTCTGGACCATCACGAACAGCAGATACAGCGCCAGCGAGGCGACCGCGGCGAAGGCCAGCTGCGCGGGCGAGAACTCCGGGCCCGGCTTACTGGTGGTGAAGGTCGGCAGCACCAGACTCAGCGTCGCCAGCGTCGCGACGGTGGCCAGCGCGGCGCCGGTGCCCTCGGGATTGAACACCGCGACCCGCCTACGCAGCGCGCCGACGAGCAGCACCAGGCCGAAGATGCCGTTACAGGTGATCATCACCGCGGCGAAAACGGTATCGCGGGCCAGCGAGGCCGCCTTGTCGCCACCGGAGATCATCATCGTCACGATCAGCGCCACCTCGATCACGGTGACGGCCACCGCCAGCACGAGTGAGCCGAACGGTTCACCGACCCGATGCGCGACCACTTCCGCGTGATGGACCGCGGCCAGTACCGCGCCGACCAGCGCGGCGCCGACCACCGCCACCACGAGTCCCGGCACGTCCCGCCCCCAGGTGACGGTGAGTACGAGCGCGGCGAGAATCGGGACTGAGAGGGTCCATCTAGTCGTCAACGCGGCAATCATGGCCTCCATCGTTCCAGCCACGCGCGAGTGCGCCGGGATCCGCGGCGGCGAAAGATCCGCCGATGGATTCCCCGGGACCGCCTCGATGGGGAACAATTCAGCCCGTGCGGACCCAGTTCACCCTCGAGCTCGTTGCTCTGTCCAACGATCTCACCCTGATGTCGCGCTTGGCCCATGATGCGACCGAGCGGGTCACCGAGGCGCTCGCCGGCGCCGACCTGGCCGCCGCCTACGAGGTCTTCGCGCTCGACGAGCAGCTCCAGCAGATGTTCGCCGCCTGCGAGAGCCGCACCATGGCCCTGCTCGCGCTCCAGGCGCCGGTCGCCCGCGACCTACGCCACGTGGTGACCGCGATCCAGATCGCCGGGGAACTCTCACGAATCGGCAGGCGTACCGAGACCGCCGGTCAGTACGTGTACCGCGCGCATCCGCGGGCCGTGGCCCCGGAGCCGGTCATCGCCGAGCTGGTCCCGATGGGCCTGCTGGCCGCGGAATGTGTTGCGCGGGTGAGCGCGTCGGTCGCGACCGGCCGTTTCACCGAGGACGACGGCGCCGCCGCCACCATGGAGACGCGCTGCGTGCAGCTGCGCACCGTGCTGACCACGGCCGAGGCCGGCGTCGGCACCGGCGCGGCGATCGATCTGGCCTTGCTGGGCAGCCAGTTCCAGCGCTGCGTCGACCACACCGCCCGCATCGCCCGGCTGATCCGCTTCCTCGACACCGGGATTCCGCCCGAGACCGGCACCCTGCCCGACTGAGCTCAGTCGAGCAGCGGAAACCGCCCCGAGCCGAGCAACCCGGTGATCGCCGCGATCTTCTCCTGCGGCGCCGCGTAATCCGGATGCGCCGTCAGCACCGCGGCCGCCTCCCGTAGGTCGCTCAGCTGTGCCGCCGCCTCGGCGACCGTGCGACCCCCCTGCTGCACAGCGTGTTTCGCATAGGCCGGACGCCCAGGATCGATGCGCCCGAGTGCACTCGCGCGGGTCACCCGCCGTGCGCACCGGCACGGCGCCGCCGGATTCGCCAGCCCGCACGCCGCGCGCAGGAAGGCGCCGAGCCGCTGTTTGGCCCGCTCCCAGCGCTTCTGGTACGCGGCCGGGGTGATGTCGAGAACCCAGGCGGCCTCGGCCACCGAGAGCCCGAACACCTCACCGAGGACGAAGGCGATCCGCTCGTCCCGGCCCAGGCATTGCAGCACCGCCTGGGTGCAGCTGAGCCGGACCTCCTCGGCGAGCAGGGTGGCTTCGGGACCGCGGTAGTCCTCGGTGGCCAGCCCGTCGAGCAGGTTCGCGCCGAACTCGTCGAGGCCGACGTGCTCCCGCTCGAGCGCCGAACGCCGGTGCTGTGAGATCAGATAGTTCGCCCCGACCCGATACGCCCAGGTGCGCAGGGCGGCCTCGCTACGCCAGGTGGACAGCCGGGTGACCACCCGGATCAGGATCTCCTGCACCGCGTCCTCGGCGTCGGCCGGGCGGCCGGTCATCCGCAGGGCCAAGCGGTACAGGGGATCCTGCAGGTGCGCGATCACCTCGGTCAGCGCCGCCCGGTCGCCCTCGACGGCACGGGCGACCAGCGCGGCCTCGTCGGTCTCCATGACGACATTGTCGCCGCTCACGCGAGTAGCCCGTGCCGGTCCAGCCAGCCCGCAACGGATTTCGCGATCGCCACCGGCTGATCCTCCGGCGCGTGGTGCGAGCCCCGGCCCACCGGCTCCACATCGAGGTCGGCGAAGGTGGCAGCCGCCCACGCGATCACCTCGGCACTGCCGAGCCCGACGGCGGGCTCCACCGTCATCAGCAGCTTGGGTACCCCCGCGCTCGCCGCCATCCACGCGCCGTAGGCGTTCACCCTGGCCACGACGTCGGCGGGCTCGCCGTCGAGCGGGAATTCCCTGGCCCAGGCCAGCATCGGCGCGCGCGAGGCCGGGGTGGGATAGGGGGCGCGGTAGGCGTCGAGATCGGCCTCGGTGAGCGCGGGGACCAGTGTCGGCAGGTTGTACTCGATGAATTTGTTCTCCGCGAGCACCGCCTGTTCGCCCGCCGGCGAACGGAACAGCCGGAACATCTCGGCGGATCGAGCGGGCAGCTCCGACCAGCGCAGCGGGCGCAGGAAGGTCTCGATCACCGCGATCCCGGCGACCCGGCCGGGGTGCCTGGCGGCGAAATCCATGGCCAGCGTGCCGCCCCAGTCGTGGCCGACCAGGATCGGATCGGTCAGGTCGAGCGCGTCGAACCAGGCGTCGAGGTAGCGGGCGTGATCGTCGAGGCGGTAGGCGATCTCGGGTTTGCCGGAGGCACCCATCCCGATGAGGTCGGGGGCCAGGCAGCGGGCGTGCTCGCGCACTACCGGCAGCACGTCGCGCCACAGATAGGAGCTGGTGGGGTTGCCGTGCAGGAAGACGACGGGTCGGGTGTCGGCACCCGCGTCGCTGTAGGAGATGAACGAGTCGATGACGTCGACGGTCGGCATGGCCGGTTCCTTTCGCTGAATGATCCTTCCCCCGGTTGGACGCGCGAAACCGGCCGCCGCCGACAGGGAATGGACGTGACGTGCATCACTCCTGGTTTATCGCGCTCCGCCGCAGGTCACCACCTGCTATAGACGAACGCTATTGAGCCGCAATTCCTTTGCGGTGCCGTGTGCCGAACGTCATAGACGACAATCAGATACGACACCCGGTGCGGCCGTTAGGTTGTGCCGGTTCATTTTCGACGAAGGCATGTGGGTGGTACGGGCATGAAATGGTCATCGATCAGCGGCTCTCCTCTGGGCCGAGCCCTGCTCGCCCTCGCTGCGGCGGTGGTGATCGGCGTCGTGCTGACCGTCGCCAACTCGATGCTGGACAAGGTGAATCCCACCGCGCCGGGGCCGGGTCCGGCGAGCGCGGCGACGGTGTCGGGCAAGGAGATCGGCGATCTGCTCGGCAAACTCGTTGTCGCCAAGGAAGGCCCGATGACGGGCTACACCAGGGAGAAGTTCCCGCACTGGGACACCAACAAGCCCGAACACGGCTTCGCCGGCGATCTCGCCCAGTACGCCAAGTGCACCAGCCGCGACGTGATGATGCTGCGCGACGCGACCGGCAAAGTCACCCTCGACCCGAAGACCTGCGAGCTGACGATCCCCGCGGGCGCGGGCTGGCAGGACCACTACGGCTTCGTGGACAAGAAGACCGGTGAGCTCGGGCCCTACAAGTTCATCACCGATCCGTCGAAGGTCGACGCCGAGCACATCGTGGCGCTGGCCGAGGCGTGGCGTTCCGGCGCCGCCGACCGCGACGAGGACACCCGCCGCCGCATCGCCAACGACTCGATGAACCTGGTCGCCGCCGATCCCTCGGCCAACCGTTCCAAGGGTGATCAGGACCCGGCGAACTACCTGCCGCCCGGCAATTTCCGGTGTGCCTATGTCGAGCATTACGTCAAGGTCAAGATAAAGTACGCCCTGACCGTTGATACCGCCGAGCACACCGCGTTGCGCACCGCAGTCGACGACTGCCTCCGCCGAGGAGAGTTCAAATAAGCGAGACGATCGAGATCACCGCCGAGAGCGCCGTCATGACCGAAGAGGAAGGGACGGTGTCCGGCGAGCTCGACGTCATGCTCGACGACGCGGGCAAGGGCCTCGTCCGCTACCGCGGTACCGATACCTGGTACACCATCGGCAACATCGACTGCGAACCTCCACGTGTGTGGGACACCGTCGCCGACCTGGTGAAGGCGATCAAGAAGGTCGCGGGCACCCGCGACGTCGCGGGAAACGCGGTCGTCTTCGAAGCCTGAGGCCGATGCTGGCAATCTGGTAGCTATGCCGATCGCCTCGCGCCGACCCCCGCCCGACGACCTCGCGTGGTCGGTCCTGGGCCGACGGCCACCGCTGGCCGCCGCCCTGCTCGCGACCGCCGCCGTCCTGCTCATCGTGCTCACCTGGCAGGTGAACAACGACGCGGGCATCATCCGGATCGATCCACGGGTGCTGGACTGGATGATCGCGCACCGCGGCGAACCGCTCACCGCGATCGCCCGGGTAGTCACCGATCTGGGCGACACGAAGTCGATGACTCTGCTCGCGACGGTCACGGTCGCCTGGTTCGCCTGGCAACGGAATTGGGCGACCGCCGCGCTGGTGGCCGTCACCTCGGCGGGCGCAGGGTTGCTGGTGGTGGTGATCAAACATCTCGTGGGCAGGCACCGGCCGCCGGAGGTCATCCGGCTCGTCGCCGAACCGAGCCTGTCGTACCCGTCCGGACACACCCTGGGCTCGACGGTCGTGGTCGGCATCGTCGCGATCACGGTGATCCCCGGGCTGCGCAGGCGCTGGGTCCGGCGGGTGGCGACGGTGTTCGCGGTGCTGTTCCCGATCGCGGTCGGGCTGTCGCGGATCTATCTGGGCGTGCACTGGTTCACCGATGTGCTGGCGGGCTGGCTCTTCGGCCTGTCCTGGCTGGTGCTGTGCGTCACCGTGTTCTGCCAGCTCCACCGCTCCCCCACCGATCAGCCCACCGCGACCACCAGCGTGCCGAACGCCGCGCCCGGGCGCAGGTAGTCGCGCGTCAGCCCGGCACGGCGGACACCAGCGGCCCCCAGGTCGCCCGGGCTCCCGAGTCCCCGATCCGGATGACCTGCACCGTCGCGGCGACACCCACCGCCACCGCGAGCACGGCCACCACCGCGACCACCCCGCGCGCGAGCGACCTGTCCGCACGCTCGGCCAGCCGCACCCCGACGAGCAGGGCCGCGACCACCAGCAGCGGGATCACGAAATACAGCAGCGTGTCGCCCAGGTCCATGTGGGTGCGGATGGCGGGCGTGCTACCGACCCGCTGCGCGAGCCAGCGTCCCGCGCTCACCGTCACCGGAGTGAGGGCCACGGTGAGCACCGCCAGCGCCGCCGTCGGCCAGACCAGGACGCGCCGGGCCGCGGGCCATACCGCCGCCAGGATCAGCAGCACCGCCGTCAGCGGGACGAGCACCACGAGCAGGTGCACCAGCAGGACATGGGCGGGCAGACCGTTGATCGTCGACACGAGCGTCTCCTGACAACCTGAGTTCGTCCCAGTATGCGCGCGTGCTCGCCCCCGGTCGGCGAATCCCGGCCGGGGGGGAGCGCGGATCAGGACGCGGTGTTCGCGAGCTCCCGCTGGACCGGGGCGTCCCAGTCGATGCGGTAGCGGCGTTCGGCGCCCATCGTCTTCTCCGGGTTCATCACCGTCTTGACCATCAACGGCATCATCGCGTTCATGATCTTGCGGGCGAACGGGCCCGGCGTCTTGCTGTGATTGACCTTGGCCGCGCGCGCCGCCACGCCCTCCACCCTGGACCGGCGCAGGCGCTCGTAGGCCGCGAACGCCTCGGCGGGCGCGTCGATGTCGCGCAGGCAGCGAGCGAGCTGCACGGCGCTCTCGATGGCCAGCGACGCGCCCTGCCCCGAGCTGTTGGACGGCGCGTGCACCGAGTCGCCGACCAGCACCATCCGGTCGCGATACCAGTGCGGCACCGGCGGCATGATGTGCAGCGCGCCGGTGATCTCCAGGTTCTCGGCGGTGGTGCGGCGCGCGAACTCGCCACCCGGAGTGTCGGGCGCGTAGGTCTCGCGCAGCACGCGCAGCCAGTGCTCGGCCGGCACGGCGCGGGCCTCGGTCAGCGAGTAGTACTGCTCGCTGGGCAGATTCGCACCCCACGCGACGCGGCCGTCGGCGTGCTGCCAGTACAGGTAGTAGGCCTTGGCGCCGAAGGCGAACACCATGGTGTCGGCGGGCAGGTCCTGGTCACAGTCGACCAGCGCGCCGAAGCCGAGCATGCCCGTGTAGCCGGGTCCGGGAGCGGCCGGGTCGATCAGGGTCCGGACGGTGGACCGGATGCCGTCCGCGCCGACCAGGATGTCGGCCGACGCGGTGGAGCCGTCGGTGAAGTGCGCGGTCACGCCGTCGGCGTGCTCGTCGACGCGCACCAGCCGCTTGTCGTAGCTGAACGGCACGCCCGCGGCGACCGCGTGATCGTGCAGCGCGCGATGCAGCTCGCCGCGGTCGACGACCTGCAACGGCGGCTGATCGGCCAGCACCGGCAGGACGTGTTCGCGGCCGCCGACGGCCAGCCGCATGCCGCGCACGGGCAGCGCGATCGCGCGGACGGCGTCGCCCGCGCCGAGGATGTCGAGGGCCGCGACCCCGTTGGGGGCGAGCGCGAGCCCGGAGCCGATGCCCTCGGACGGCCCGGAATAGGCCTCGTAGACGCGGGCGTCGATGCCTGCCCGGAGCAGGGCGGTCGCGGCGACGGGTCCGGCGATGCCACCGCCGATGACCAAGGCGGAACGGGTGTTGGACATGAGTGATCTCCAGATCTGTGTCTGCGTCACCCGGGCTATCCTGTGGTTGCCAGCCTCGTAGCCGGGTGCGCATGCGTGTGGGCACGGTGTCGGGACGGTTTCCCGGACTCGGTGGGGTGTTGCCGCACACCACCGGGTCCGGGGTCTTTGCGGGGCGAGAGCTAGCCGGTCCCCCCTTCGCCGAATGCGGGAATCCGGTCGGCGGGCATGCCATCGGCGTGCCACTGCCGCCACATCTCGAGGCCTTCGAAGGTGCCCGCGCGGAGTTCGTCACGCAGCGAGCGCGCCCAGCGCGCCTCGGCCTCCAGCATCGCCACGCCGAATTCGGTCTCGACCAGGAACAGCCGGGGCAGGTTGCCCGCCAGCGCGGCGAGTTCGGTCTTCGCCCGGTCGACGGATCGCTCGAGCGCGTCGATCCGGATGCCGAGCAGCTCGACCACCTCGTCCGGCGGGAGCACGGCCAGGATCGACAGCCCGGCGGTGAACCGGTGGTGTTCGGGCTCGGGCGAGGCGAGCAGTTCCCTGGTCCAGTCGGCCATCTCGGCGCGACCCGCGTCGGTGATCCGGTAGATCACCCGCTCGGGCCGGGCGCCGTCGCGTTCGCTGCCGACGACTTCGAGGAAACCGGCCTTGGCCATGTTCTGGACGACGGTGTAGAGCGAACCCCACTTGATGTCCATGTCCTTGTCTTTGCCATGGGCTCGCAGGGTGGCGGCGATCTCGTAGCGGTGCATCGGCCGCTGCACGATCACCGACAGCACGGCGAGCGCCAGCAGGTTGTTCACCTTGCGCTTCGTGGCCATGCGCACCTCCTTACTCGTATACGAATATACGTCTACGAGTATCCGGTGGGCAAGAGCTGTCCAGCGGACTGGACGAGCCGGATCAGACCTTGGCGACCTCGGCGCTGTCGGCGCCCTGATCGAGCAGCTTGCCCGCGATATTCGACAACGCCGCATCGAGCAGCGCGCGATCGGCGGGGTCGTGGTAGTTCCAGTCGTCGAGGCGGTCGCCGAGCCAGCGCCGCCACCCGGCCCGCAACCGGTCGACCTCGTGGGTGCCCTGTTCGGTCAGCGTCAGCGTGCCGCCCTCATCGAGCAGCAGACCGTCGCCGACGGCCCGCCGGAACACCGGCGAGAGCACCTCCACCGGCAGCCGGTGCCGGAAGGCGATGCCGTGGACGTTGGCAGGCACGCCCTGCCTGTCGTACAGGTACACCTGCCCGAGCGCCCACGCGGTATCCGGTTCCAGCGAGCTGCCCGCCGCCGCGATGAGCTCCGGGATGATCGGTTTCTGCGCCCTGGCCTTGCGCACGGTCGCCGCGACCGAGCGTTCCAGCTGCACCACCCGGTCGTCGGAGTCGGGCACCGAGAAGCCCTCGCCGATATCGCCCGCGCCATGCCTGGCACTGTCGCGCAACCGGACCTGCGGCAGGAACCAGGCGACGGCGAACCCGAGCAGCGCGACCGGGACCACCCACCGGAAGACGTGGTCGATCGAGTCGGCGTAGGCGTCGATGATCGGCGCGGTCTGGTCGAGCGGCAACTCCCGCAGCAGCTTCGGATTCGCGATCACCTCCGGAGTGACGCCCGGGGTCTGCTGGATCGCCTCGGCCAGCGCGTCCTTGCTGTAGTTGTTGTACAGCGTGCCGAACACCGCGGTGCCGAACGCGCTGCCGAGCGTGCGGAAGAAGGTCACCCCCGAGGTGGCGGTGCCGAGGTCGGCGTAGGGCACGGTGTTCTGCACGACGATGGTGAGCACCTGCATGGACAGCCCCAGCCCCGCGCCGAGGATCAGCATGTACAGCGATTCCAGCCAGAGACTGGTCTGGCGGCCCATCGTCGACATCAACCACAGGCCGACCGCCATCACCGCCATACCGACGATCGGGAAGTACCGGTACTGCCCCGTGCGCCCGACCACCTGGCCGGAGAAGACCGAGGTGACGAACAGGCCGACGACCAGCGGCAGCGTCCGCACGCCGGAGATCGTCGCCGTCGCGCCGTCCACGTATTGCAGGTAGGCGGGCAGATACGTCATCGAGCCGAGCATCGCGAAGCCGACGATGAAGCTGAGCACCGACGACACCGTGAACACCCGGCTGCTGAACAGCCGCATCGGCAGCATCGGCGCCTCGGCCCGCTTCTCCACCATGACGAAGGCGGCCAGCAGGATCACCGCGAGCACGAACAGGCCGACGATCTGCCAAGAGCCCCACGGATACTCGTTGCCGCCGAACTCCAGCCCGAGGATCAGCGCCGAGACACCGAGCGCGACCAGCCCGATGCCGAGGTAGTCGATCACCGGCCGCGCGACCGCGCGCAGATGCGGCAGCGTGCGCGCCGCCATCACCACCATGAGGATCGCCAGCGGCACATTGACGTAGAAACACCAGCGCCAGCTCGCGTGATCGGTGAACAGCCCGCCCAGCGTCGGGCCGACGACCGTGGTGATGCCGAACACCGCGCCGAGCGCGCCCTGATACTTACCGCGCTCCCGCAGTGGGATGGTGTCGGCGATCAGCGCCATCGAGGTCACCATCAAGCCACCGGCGCCGATGCCCTGGATGCCGCGGGCGAGGATCAGCACGCCCATCCCGGGCGCCATGCCCGCCAGTGCCGAGCCGGCGATGAAAATGATGCCGCTGATCTGGAACAGCAGTTTGCGGCCGAACAGGTCGCCGAGTTTGCCCGCGAGCACGGTCGCGACGGCCTCGGCGAGCAGATACGCCGTCACCACCCAGGCCATGTGTCCCGCGCTGCCGAGGTCGGCCACGATCGAGGGCAGCGCCGCCGACACGATGGTCTGATCGAGCGCGGCCATGAGCATGCCGAGCACGACCGTGGTGAAGACGAGGTTGATCTTGGCCTTGCTCATCGGCGCGACGGGCTCGTCTACAGCAACACCATCCGACATGGCCCCAGTATGGGCTTTCCGGCCGCGCGCGATGGCCCAGTGACACGGCAGCAATCGGACCGATACGTCAGCGAACGGCGTACTCTCCCAGGCCCGGTTCGAGCGCGTCGAACGCGATCCGCGCGTATTCGGCCATGGCGGTGGCGATCTCGGTACCGGACTCGCCGGCGAGCGTGCGGCGCAGGATCTCCTCGAACAGCACCCGCTGCACGCCGACGAGCTGCGCCGCGGCGATGCGCGGGGTGATGTCGTCGGCCGCCGCGCCGGTGATCTCGCGCAGCACTGCCGCCAGCGCGACCTGCCGCTCGTCGTGGAACTCGCGCAGACGCGCCACCAGCGCCGGGCTGTCGGTGATCATCCGCGCGAACGGTTCTCCGCTGAACCCGATCACCGGGTCCTGCGCGGCCACCGCGGCGAGGTAGGCGCCGCGCAACGCGGCCAGCGCCGACTGCCCCGGCTCGCGCGCGCGGACGACGGCGGCCGGCTGCTCGACGAACACCTCGCCCAGGTCGAGAGCGAGGTCCTCCTTGCGCGGGAAGTAGTTGGTGACCGTCATCTTGGCGACATCGGCGGCCGCGGCGACATCGGCGATCGTCACCTTGTCGAAGCCGCGTTCGAGGAACAGCTCGGTCGCCCGATGCGAGATCTGCTCCCTGGTCTGCTGCTTCTTCCTGGCCCGGAGCCCCTGCTGCGTCGTCATGACCGAAGCATAACTGAAGTCGACCCAAAATTGTTCTTGACATATTTTTAGGTTCATTCTAAGTTTGTGTTCGTCGCCGAGCGCGCCGGCCACCCGGCCGTCCCGCTGCCGCCGCACCGAACGGAGCCCTCCTTGACCGTCACCACCGATTCCGTCCGCGACTACCTGACCGCCATCGCCCGCACTCCCCTGCTGACCGCCGCGGAGGAATACGCCCTCGGCACCCGGATCGCCGCGGGCGCCGCGGCCCGCACCGAACTCGACGAGAACGCCGCGGCGGGAATCGAACTCACCGCCGCGCGACGGGAACAGCTGCGCCGCACCGAGATCGACGGACTGCGCGCGAAAGACCGGATGGTGCGGGCGAACCTGCGCCTGGTCGTCTCCATCGCGCGCCGATTCCCGACCACTACCGGCATGGCGCTGCTCGACCTGATCCAGGAGGGCACCCTCGGCCTGATCCGCGCGGTGGAGAAGTTCGACCACACGCGCGGACTCAAGCTCTCGACGTACGCGACGTACTGGATCCGCCAGTCGATCGGGCGGGCGCTCACCGACCAGGGCCGCACGATCCGGCTGCCGTCCAATGTGGCCGACGTCCTGCACCGGGTGATCCGCGTGCGCCGCGAGCTGACCCAGCGGCTCGGCCGCGCGGTCACCGTCGAGGAGCTGGCCGCGGCCGCCGAACTCACCGTCGCCCAGGTCGAGGCGGTGCTGCGGCACGAGCCGGAGCCGGTGTCGCTGCACGCGCCGGTCGGCGAGGACACCGAACTGGGCACCCTGCTGCCCGATGCCGCGCCCGCGCCGGCGGACGTGGTGGCCGAGCGGATGCTGCCCGGCTACGTCGAGGCGGTGCTCGCGGTCCTCACCGAGCGCGAGTCCGCCGTCATCCGGCTGCGCTTCGGCCTCGATCGCGGCGAGGCGCGCTCATTGGAGGAGGTGGGTTCGGCGCTCGGCGTCTCGCGGGAACGGGCCAGGCAGATCGAGGCGAAGGCGCTGACCAAACTGCGCAGGCCCGCCTGCGCCGGTACGCTGGCCGGACTGCTCGGCTGACCACTTCCCTCCGATCTTACTCCGGAGTAAGGTCGGCGCATGGCATGGAAACCAACTGACATCGCGGACCAGACCGGGCGCACCTTCGTGATCACCGGGGCCAACGGCGGCCTCGGTGCCGAAACCACCAAGGTCCTGGCAGGCAAGGGCGCCACCGTGATCATGGCCTGCCGCAACGCGGCCAAGGCACAGCCGATCGCCGACGCCATCCCGGGCGATGTCCGGGTGGCCGCGCTCGACCTCGCCGACCTGGCATCCGTGCGCGCCTTCGCCGACCAGCAGGGCGAATTCGACGTACTGATCAACAACGCGGGCCTGATGAACATCCCGTTCTCGCGCACCGCCGACGGCTTCGAGACCCAGTTCGGCGTCAACCACCTCGGCCACTTCGCCCTCACCGGCCTGCTGCTCGACCGCATCACCGACCGGGTCGTCACCCTGGCCAGCATCGCCCACAAGCAGACGCCGAAGCTCTGGATCGACGACCTCAACTACGAGCACCGCCGCTACCAGCGCAACCTCGCCTACGCCCAGGCCAAACTGGCCAATCTCATGTTCGCCCGCGAACTGCAGCGCAGACTCACCGAGGCAGGCTCGGCGAAGAAGTCCTACGCCGTGCACCCCGGCGTCTCGGCGACCGACCTGTTCGCCCGCACCGAGACCCCGCTCGACCGGGTCAGCAAGCCGTTCATCAAGCTCATCGGCCACCCGCCGGCCAAGGCCGCCCACTCCAGCCTGTTCGCCGCCACCGAACCCGCGGCCGACCCGACCGTCTACTGGGGCCCCAACAAGTGGATGCAGTCCCAGGGTCCGGTCGAGGCGTGCCCGTCGAGCGCCATCTCGCGCAATCCGGAACTGCTGCGCAGGCTGTGGGAGGAATCCGAGCGGATGACCGGGATCACCTACAAGTTCTGAGCCCGCGACCTGCTCCTACGCCGCCTGTAGTAGGCGGGTACCGTGGAGCGCGTGTCCGCTTCATCTCCCCGCCCGGCGCACAATCGACCGGCCCTGATCGCGCTGGTCATCGTCGTCGCGCTGGGCTGCCTCGCGCTGGCCTGGTGGCAGTGGGAGCGGTTCGAATCGGCCTCCGGAACCGGCCAGAACCTCGGCTACGCCCTGCAGTGGCCACTGTTCGCCGCGTTCGCGGTGTTCGCCTACGTCCGATTCGTTCGCCTCGAGCGCGAGGCCGGGGAACCGGACATGGCACCGCGGACGGCGAAGGCCGAGGCGCCGCGCGAGATCCCCGCCGGGATCCTGCCCGAACGGCCAACGGCCGCGCCCGCCGACGACCCGGAAACGGTCGCCTACAACCAGTACCTGGCGGGACTACACGCCAGCGACATCGATGCGCAGGTCCGCACGGCCGGTCTGCGCGCCCCTGAGAGGAACGCCGGGTGACCACCGACGAGAACACGACCGCACCGTCGCTCGACCAGGCCGCCCCGGCGGGTGACACCGCCAAGATCCGTCCGGCGCTGCAGCGCTACCGGGTGCTGGCGTGGGTCACCGGTCTGTGGCTGCTGCTGCTCACCGGCGAGATGATCGCCAAGTACGGCTTCGACGTCGACACCCCGAGCTGGATCGCGGTCGTGCACGGCTGGGTGTACTTCGCCTACCTGCTCGTCACCGCCGACCTCGCGGTGAAGGTGCGCTGGCCGATCGGCCGCACCGTCGGCACCCTGATCGCGGGCACCATCCCGCTGCTGTCGTTCTTCGTCGAGCACCGCAACGCCAAGGACGTCAAGCAGCAGTACGGGGTGTAACTCTGGAGCTGAGTTCTTGGAGCGCTGGCGCGCTCGAGGTCGCGGCCCCTTGGTCCCGTCGGTCAGGCGCCGTTGCTTGCTCCTTCGTCGCTTGCGCAACGGCGCCTGACCGACGGGACGGCCGCGACGGCCGACTTCGTCGGCCTGCCCCTCCTCGGGGTCGGGGCGTGCGGGCTGGGTTCCGTGACTTTGGCTTCAGGCCAGTGCGGACAGTGCGGGCAGCAGTTGGGTGAGCGCGCGGCCGCGGTGTGAGACCGCGTCCTTCTCGGCCGGGGTCAGCTCCGCCGCGCTGCCGGTGCCGCCCTCGGGCAGGAACAGCGGGTCGTAGCCGAAACCGCCCTCGCCCACCGGTTTCCGGGCGATCGTGCCCGGCCATTCGCCGCGCACCACGGTTTCGGTGCCGTCGGGCAGCACCAGCGCGCAGGTGGAGACGAACCGCGCGCCGCGCCGCTCGTCGGGAACGTCACCGAGCTGACCGAGCAGCAGTGTGTTGTTGGCGGTGTCGTCGCCGTGCCGACCCGACCAACGCGCCGAGAGCACGCCGGGCATGCCGTTGAGCGCGTCCACCTCGAGTCCGGAATCATCGGCCACACACGGCAATCCGGTGGCCACGGCACCGTCGCGCGCCTTGGCGATCGCGTTCTCCTCGAAGGTGGCGCCGGTCTCGGGCGCCTCCTCGTAGGGCGGCACCTCGTTCAGGCTCACCAGTTCGATCCCGGACACGCCCGCCTCGTCGAGGATCCGGCGCAGTTCCTTCAGCTTCTTGGCATTTCGGCTGGCGACCAGCACACGCACGGCCACGGCTACTTCTTGCCAGCCGGCTCGGGCAGCACGCCCGGGTAGGGCTGCGCCAGCACTTCCTTCTGCACCGCGAACAGCTGCTCACAGCCGGCCAGCGCCGAGTCGAGCAGCTTGTCCAGGGTCGAGCGCGGGAACGTCGCGCCCTCGCCGGTGCCCTGGATCTCGACCAGGGTGCCGGTGTCGGTGGCGACCACGTTCATGTCCACCTCGGCGCGCGAATCCTCCTCGTAGGGCAGATCCAGGCGCACCCGGCCGTCGACCACGCCGACGCTCACCGCGGCGATCATGCACGAGATCGGCTGCGGGTCGGCCAGTTTGCCCGCGGCGGCCAGGTAGGTCACCGCGTCCGAGAGCGCCACGTAGGCGCCGGTGATGGCGGCGGTGCGGGTACCGCCGTCGGCCTGCAGCACGTCGCAGTCGAGGGCGATGGTGTTCTCGCCCAGCGCGGCCAGGTCGATGCAGGCGCGCAGCGAACGCCCGATCAGGCGGCTGATCTCCTGGGTCCGGCCGCCGACCTTGCCCTTCACCGACTCACGCCCGCTGCGGGTGTGGGTGGCGGCGGGCAGCATCGCGTACTCCGCGGTGAGCCAGCCCAGCCCGGAATCCCGCCGCCACGGCGGGACGCCCTCGGTGACGCTGGCCGTGCACATCACCCGGGTCTGCCCGAACTCGACCAGCACCGACCCCGCCGGGTGCGTGGTGAAGCCACGGGTGATCCTTACCTCGCGGAGTTCGTCATCCGCCCTGCCATCGGCTCGTCTCGACACAGTGTTGGATTATGCCCGCCTTCGCGGGCAGGTGTTCGCGGCCCCCTCGTGGCCCGGGGGCCGGGGTGGTGCTCCCGAACGGATTTCAGCTAGAGGTCGAAGGTTTCGCCCGGAGACACCGCGTGAACCGGTCCGGAGAACGCGGCCTTGGCCTCGGCGATGACGTCCTCGCGCGAGGTCCACGGGGGAATGTGGGTGAGCAGCAGTTCCTTGGCCCCCGCGCGGGTGGCGATCTCGCCCGCCTCGGTGCCCGAAAGGTGAATGCCGGGAGGGCGATTGGCCGGATCGTGGGTCCACGAGGCTTCCGCCATCAGCACATCGGCGCCCTGCGCCAGGTCGACGACGGCATCGCACATGGCGGTGTCGCCGGTGTAGACGAAGACGCGGCCGTCGTTGGCGGTGATTCGCAGACCGTAGGACTCCGGCGGGTGGTACATCCGGCGGGCCTCGACGGTGTGGCCGGGACCGAACGGCACCGGCACGTTCTCGACCCAGGCCTGCGAGTCGATCACGTCGGACCAGTCGTCGGTCTCGCCGCCGATCTCGGCGGAGGCGTTGCCGATGCGCAGCGCGGCGTCGGAGGGACCGCGCACCAGCGCCAGGCCCTGCGGCGGATTGGGGTGGTAGCGACGCCATACCAGCAGCGCGGGCAGATCGAGGCAGTGGTCGGCGTGCAGGTGGGTCAGGAAGATGTCGACGTCACCCGGGTTCAAGTATTTCTGCAGCGCGCCGAAGATGCCGGGACCGAAGTCGATGACGGTCGGCCTCATATCGGGACCCGTCAGCAGGTAACCCGACGCTGGGGAGTCCGGGCCGGACACGCTGCCCGAGCACCCGAGGACGGTAAGGCGCATGCCCCCATGCTGCCACGACGTGCTGGTGCTCAATGCAGGATCCCCCCATTTTCCAGACCGGATCCCCGGCTACCGCGTAGGTACTGCGCGGCCGACCGATGCTCCACGGCGGCGTCGACGTTCATCACCAGAGAGTACCCAGCCCGCGAGGACTCCACCCACCGCCCCGAAAAGATGTCCCTGCCAAGAAATTAGGGGGTCGCTGGGCAGCACGCCCCACAGCATGGAGCCGTACAGCGCGAAGATCACCACGCCGAGCACGATCTGCCCCACATTGCGGGCGAACCACCCACGGCAGATCAGATAGGTCAGCCAGCCGAACACCAGCGACGACGCGCCGACGTGCACGCTGCCCGACGAGCCGCTCAACCAGGTGCCGACCCCGGCGACCACCCAGATGATCGCCGTGGCGGCGATGCCGCGCCCGATCCCGGACAGCAGCACCAGGAAACCGAGGATCAGCAGCGGCAGCGTGTTGGCCATCAGATGGTCCCAGCCGCCGTGCAGCAACGGCGCCCACAGGATGCCGTCGAGGCCGTCGAGCTCGCGCGGTTCGATCCCGCCCGCGTCGAGCTGACCGGGCGCGCCCGTCGGCCGGTCGTGTGAGAGCACCGCGTCGACGCCCTCGATCACGTACAGCGAGCCGACGAACCCGACGATCACGACCGCCGCGCGCGTCCACGCCCGCACGCCTTCGCGCCGGGCGGGCGGGGTCGCGCCGGGCCGCCCCTGCAGCCCGGCGATCCGGTCCGGATCGAACGAGGCTCCGATTCCTCCGCCACCGCTCACCGACATCGCCTCCACTCGGGCCGGGCCGCCACCGGGCCCACTCCCCACAGGGTACCGAGCCGTCAGGCCCAGAGCTGGCCGTCGAGCCGTTCCTCGGCCTCGTCCAGGGTGCCGTCGTAGGCGCCGGTGGACAGGTACTTCCAGCCGCCGTCGGCGACGACGAACGCGATGTCGGCGCGCTTGCCCGCCTGCTGCGCCTTCTTCGCCACACCGAGCGCGGCGTGCAGGATCGCGCCGGTGGAGATGCCGGCGAAGATGCCTTCCTCGCCGACGAGCTCACGGGTGCGCTTGACCGCGTCGTACGGGCCGACGGAGAACCGGGTGGTCAGCACCGTCTCGTCGTACAGCTCGGGGATGAATCCCTCGTCGATGTTGCGCAGGCCGTAGACCAGTTCGCCGTAGCGGGGCTCGGCGGCGACGATCTCGATGCCGGGCACGTTCTCGCGCAGGAATCGCCCGGTACCCATCAGGGTGCCGGTGGTGCCGAGACCGGCGACGAAGTGCGTGATCTCGGGCAGATCGGCGAGCAGTTCCGGGCCGGTGGTCTCGTAGTGCGCGAGCGCGTTGGCCGGGTTGCCGTATTGGTAGAGCATCACCCAGTCCGGATGCTGCGCGGCGATCTCCTTGGCCATGGCCACGGCCTGGTTCGACCCACCGGCGGCCGGCGAATCGATGATCTCGGCACCGAACATGGTGAGCAGCTGACGCCGCTCCACCGAGGTGTTCTCCGGCATCACGCAGACGATCCGGTAGCCCTTGAGCTTGGCCGCCATGGCCAGCGAGATCCCGGTGTTGCCACTGGTGGGCTCCAGGATCGTGCAGCCCGGGGTGAGCAGCCCGTCGGCCTCGGCCTGCTCGATCATCCGCAGCGCGGGCCGGTCCTTGATCGACCCGGTGGGATTGCGGTCCTCGAGCTTGGCCCACAGGCGGACGTGATCGTCGCCGTCCCACTGCGGGGACAGGGTCTGCAACCCGACGAGCGGGGTGTTGCCGAGGGTCGCGATGAGCGATTCGTAGCGGGCCACGATGTCAGCGCCGACGCGAGCGACGGGCGCGGAGGAGGAAGCCTGCGTAACCACGCAGCGCCCCGGGAGCGTCGAAGTCGACACTGCCGCCGGCCACCGCCGGCAGGATGGTGACCGACGCGTCCGCGGGCACCTCGGCGTCGAGACCACCGGTGAAGCGCACGTCCTCGTCGTCGACGTAGATGTTGACGTAGCGGTTGAGCTTGCCGCCGGAGAGCAGCCGCTCGGCCAGGCCCGGGTGGTTGGCCTCGAGGTTCTCGATCAGCGCCGACAGCGTCGAGCCCTCACCCTGGACGCGCTTCTCGCCTCCGGTGAGACCTCGCATGATGGTCGGAATGGACACGGTTACCGGCATGGGGACTCCTCGGGTGTGACTTCGTTTCGGTGGGTTCAGGCGTCGTAGGAAGCGACGATCCGCACAGGTTCTTCGGTGACCTCGCCGTCGACGATGCGGTAGCTGCGCAGTTCGTGCTGCTCCGGGTCGCGGGTGGAGATCAGCACGTAGTGCGCGAACGGCTCGGCGGCATAGGAGATGTCGGTGCGGCTCGGGTAGGCCTCGGTGGCGGTGTGCGAGTGGTAGACGACAACGGGGGTCTCGTCGGCGTCGTCCATCGCGCGCCAGACCTTCAGCTGCTCGCCGGAATCGAAGCGGTAGAACGTGGGCGAGCGCTCGGCGTTGACCATGGCGACGAAGCGCTCCGGCCGGTCGCTGCCCTCGGGTCCGGCGATGATGCCGCAGGCCTCGTCGGGGTGGTCGGCGCGCGCGTGCGCCACCATCGCGTCCACGAGATCGGCCCTGATCACCAGCACTTCCTCGACCCTTTCCACAAACCTGCCTGCGTGCTGTCGAGCACCACCTCGACAACGAACTACCCTATTCGGGTATTCCGCGCCGCGCGCACCCCGGTCCCCACCAGCGGGAATCAGCGCGGGAACAGATCTCGATAGGCCGGGATCCCGGCGATCGAGGTCGCGCTGAGCACGGCGTCGACGACGGCCCGCTCCACGACCACGGCCGCGGCCGTGCACAGCTGGTCGAGCAGCAGCAGATCGCCGGGGAACGCGCCGGGCAGCGGAATCGGCGGCACCTCGATCGTGCCGGTGGACAGCGCGAACAGTGTGTCGCCGTCGAGCGGGGAATGCACCGGGCGGATCGCGCGGGCCAGCCCGTCGTGCGCGGTGGTGGCCAGCCTGCGGCAGGCGATCGGGTCGAGTGCGGCGTCGGTGGCGACGACGCCGATGGTCGTGTTGAGCACCGTGCCCTTCACCGGCAGGGCGTTGAGCGCGGCGATCTCGGCCTCGGTGCCGGGCCGCAGCCTGAAGAAATCGGGCCCGTCGGTGCCTGCACCCCACAGCAGACCGGTGCGCGGATCGACCACCGAGCCGACCGGATTGGCGACGATCACCGCCCCGACGGTGACACCGGCGCCCGGCCCGTCGGCGAGAACCACACTCGCCGAACCGATTCCGCCCTTGAGCGCACCGGCCCGCGCCCCGACCCCCGCACCGGCGGTGCCGCGCGCGAAGTCCGCCGCGGCCGCCTCGGCCGCCAGGAAACCGAAGTCGGCGCCGGGCCGGATATCCCACGCCCCCACCGGCAGATCGAAGATCACCGCGGCGGGCACGATCGGCACCACCCGGCTCGGATCGGCCGGGTCCATCGGGATGCCCTCGCCGTGTTCCTCCGACCAGCGCATCACACCGTCGGCGGCGGCCAGCCCGTACGCGCTGCCGCCGGTCAGCAGGACGGCGTTGAGCTGACGGACGGTATTGGCCGGATCGAGCAGGTCGGTCTCCCTGGTGCCCGGCCCGCCGCCGCGCACGTCCACCGCGGCGGTCGCGCCACCGGGGACGCGCACCACGGTGCAGCCGGTCGCCGCGCCCGTGCCGAGGGTGACGTCGTCGTCGAGCGCCTGGTGATGGCCGACCAGCACGCCCGCCACATCGGTGATCGAGTTCCGTGGACCTGGAGCACTGCGCATTCCCCGACCCTAACGCGCGAAAATCAGGGCGCGAGCGCCTGCAGCAGCGAGTCCTGCATCCAGGTCAGCCAGTGGTAGACGTCCAGATGCGGCGCGCGCGGATCACCCGGATCGAAGTGCTCGGGCGTGTCGTCGTCGATGTCGAGCAGCGTGCCGAGCGCGAGGCGGACGTCGGTGAGCGCAGCCAGCCAGGCGTCGGCCTGTTCGGGGGTGAGCACGATCTTGCCGCCCGCTTCGGGACAGCTGTCCAGCACGACCCGGCCCGCGGCCAGTTTCGCGTCGATGATCTCGGGCTCGTGCAGGCTGCGCAGGGCGGAGTTGAGGTCGGCGCGCTTGGCGTCGGGCGACCCGGGTTCGGCGCGATGGAAATCGGGCAGCAGGCGCAGCAGCTGCGGGTCGTCGGGCGGGGTGGTGTTGCCGGTGCGCAGACCGGTCAGCGCGGCCAGTTCGTCCTCGGGCGCGTCGGCGGCGCGGTCGCTGAGCAAGCCGGACACGGCGCCGATCAGGGAGCGCAGAACCGTGGCCTCGTGCTCGTCCATCTCGGAACGAAGCTTCAGGCCACTCAGTGAGTTCTTCCTGCTCCACTTGCGCACAGGGTTACGGTACTCAGTCGTCTCGCTGCATGGTTGCCCAGAGTCCCGCCGCGTGCAATCGGCGGACGTCCTGCTCCATCTTGTCGCGTGATCCGGAGGACACGACCGCCTTGCCCTCGTTGTGCACCTGCAGCATCAACTCGGTCGCCTTGGCTTTGCTGTAGCCGAAGAGCTTCTGGAAGATGTAGGTGACGTAGTGCATGAGGTTCACCGGGTCGTCCCAGACGACGGTGACCCACGGCCGGTCCTCGGCCTCGAGGATCTCGGTCTGTTCGACCGCTTCCGGCGTCGCTTGCGCCGCTGACAGTGCGGCGTTCACGGCGTCGGTGACGGCGCCGGCTCGAACGGTATTGCACACGGCCATAAATCCCAGGGTACGACGCGGCCGCGAAGAAACAACACCCGCGGTGACTACAGTTTCCGATGTGCAGACCCGTGACGAGCTCGCCAGCACCGCGCTGCTGACCGATCAGTACGAGCTGACCATGCTCGCCGCCGCCCTGGCCGACGGCTCGGCGCATCGGCAGTGCACCTTCGAGGTATTCGCCAGGCGCTTGCCACACGGTCGCCGCTACGGCGTGGTGGCCGGTACCGGCAGGTTGCTCGACGCGCTGACCCAGTTCCGGTTCGGTCCCGGCGAACTCGACGTGGTCGCCCGGTTCCTGGATACGGCCACCGTCGACTGGTTGCGGGAATATCGCTTCACCGGCGATATCGACGGTTACGCCGAGGGCGAGCTGTACTTCCCCGGCTCGCCGATCCTGTCCGTGCGCGGCAGTTTCGCCGAATGTGTGCTGCTGGAGACGCTGGCCCTGTCGATCCTCAATCACGACAGCGCGATCGCCTCGGCGGCCGCGCGCATGGTGAGCGCGGCGGCGGGCCGACGGATGATCGAGATGGGCTCGCGGCGCACCCATGAACTGGCCGCGCCGTCCAGTTCCCGCGCCGCCTACCTGGCCGGATTCGACGCCACCTCCAATCTGGAAGCCGTGCGCGGCTTCGGCGTACCCGGCGCCGGCACCAGCGCGCACGCGTTCACCCTGCTGCACAGCGGCGCCGACGGCGAGCACGAGGCGGCCGCGTTCCGCAGTCAGATCGACGCACTCGGCGTCGGCACCACCCTGCTCGTCGACACCTTCGACATCACCAGGGGCGTCGCGACCGCGATCGAGGTGGCGGGCACCGAGCTGGGCGGCGTGCGGATCGACTCCGGCGACCTCGGCGTGCTGGCCAGGCAGGTCCGCGACCAGCTCGACGGGCTCGGCGCCACCGGCACCCGCATCGTGGTCTCCGGCGACCTCGACGAGTACGCGATCGCGGCCCTGCGCGCCGAACCGGTCGATGTCTACGGCGTCGGCACCTCGCTGGTCACCGGTTCCGGCGCGCCGACCGCGGGCATGGTCTACAAGCTGGTCGAAGTCGACGGCGTCCCGGTCGCCAAGCGCAGCAGTCACAAACAGTCACGCGGCGGCACCAAGAAGGCGGTGCGGCTGGCCCGCGCGACCGGCACCATCGTCGAGGAGATCGTCTACCCGGCCGACGGCGAAGCACCGGCCACCAACGGTTTCCAGGCCAGGGAGCTGCTGGTGCCGCTGGTCCGCAAGGGCACGGTGGTCGAGGGTCTCGCGACGCTGGCGCAGAGCCGGGAGCTGGTCGCGCGCGGGCTGGTCAGCCTGCCGTGGGAGGGGCTCAAGCTGTCGGCGGGCGAGCCCGCGGTGCCGACCACCTTCCTGGGCTGAGTCCGCGGCCACCGCGGCGGCGGTCGAGTGGCCGCGCCGTCCGGGGCAGCGGAGAATGATGGCGTCGGAGCTCCGCACGGCGCACGACACGACCGGCCGCGCGAGCGCGGACCGGTGGAGGAAGTGGAGGACGGCATGGCACGCGGCCTGGTGATCGTGGATGTACAGAACGACTTCTGCGAGGGCGGCGCGCTCGCCGTCGCCGGCGGCGCCGCGGTGGCGGCGGCGATCAGCGAGTTCGTGGCCGCGCACGACTACGACGCGGTGGTGGCGAGCAGGGATTACCACGTCGATCCCGGCCCGCATTTCTCCACCGAGCCCGACTACGTCGACACCTGGCCCCCACACTGCCGGGTCGGCACCCCCGGCGCGGATTTCCACCCGGCGCTGGATCTCGGCCCGGTCCACGAGGTCTTCTCCAAGGGCGAGTACTCCGCCGCGTACTCCGGCTTCGAAGGCTCGGCCGCCGACGGCAGCACCCTGGCCGACTGGCTGCGTGCCCGTGACATCGACCATGTCGACGTCGTCGGTATCGCCACCGACCACTGCGTGCGCGCCACCGCGCTCGATGCCCGCGCCGCGGGTTTCGGCGCCCGCGTCCTGCTCGGCCTCACCGCGGGCGTCGCCCCGGCGACGGTCACCGCCGCGCTCACCACCCTGTGCGAAGCGGGCGTCGAGCTGTCGGGCGAGCTACCCGCCTGACCGGCCATCCCCCGGAGCGGACGACCGCATGACCACCCGCGGCGCGCGGGTGGGACGCGGCTAGCCTGCACGCATGGACTACCGATTCCCGGCGCAGGCCCGCGACCGCCTGCGGGCGGCGCTGGCCGATCTCGACAGCATCCACGACGCCGCCGACATCGTCTTCTGGTCCAACCCCGTCACCGACGAGTTGCAGCGCCGCGGCGTCGGCGCCTTCGCCGAACTCCCGCCCGCCTTCGCCCACCTGCTGGCCCTGTCGAGCCTGCACACCGTCGTCCTGGACACCGGCTTCAGCGGCTACCTGCGCACCCGTCGCGGCGAACTCCCCTGGGCCACCCGCGGTTTGCGCGCCGCGGGCATGCCACGCCTGGCCGCCGCCGCCATCCTGGCCGCCCGCGACGCCTCCCCCAGCTCCCCCGACGACGCCCTCGACCGCTTCTTCGACGACGAACACCAGACCCTCGCCAACCCCGGCCAGATCCGCCGCCCCGACGGCGCCCGCGCCGACGACCCCGACGAGATCTACGACATCAACGAACCCGCCGACTTCGAACAGCGCATCCTCGACTACATCAGAGACCACCTCGACGACTTCGTCCGCGAGCCCTGACCCGACCACCCAACCCGACCACGCCACACGACCCGACCTCGAGGAGGGTCCGCCGCGCAGCGGCGGGTCGCGGCCGTCCCGTCGATCAGGTGCCGTTGCGCAAGCGACGAAGGAGCAAGCAACGGCACCTGATCGACGGGACCCAAAGGGCCGCGACCTCGAGCGCGCCAGCGCTCCAACAACCCAGGAGGGTCCGCCGCGCAGCGGCGGGTCGCGGCCGTCCCGTCGATCAGGTGCCGTTGCGCAAGCGACGAAGGAGCAAGCAACGGCACCTGATCGACGGGACCAAGGGGCCGCGACCACGAGCGCACCAGCGCTCCAAAAACCCTGGCCGCGACCACGAGCGCGCCAGCGCTCCAAGAATTCTGTCCGAGGGGACGGATAAGCTGCCTGCGTGCCCGAACTTCCTCCCGTCGCCGACCTGCTCGCCACCGCCGTGCATGCCCTGGGCGGCAAGGAACGCACCGGCCAGACCACCATGGCCACGGCGGTCGACCACGCGATCGACACCAAGGAGCACCTGGCGGTGCAGGCGGGCACCGGCACCGGCAAGTCGCTGGCCTATCTGGTGCCGAGCCTGCGGCACGCGGTGCGGACCGGGCGCACGGTGGTGGTCTCCACCGCGACGATCGCGCTGCAGCGTCAGCTGGTCGACCGCGATCTGCCGCGGCTGGCCGACGCGCTCACCAAGCCGCTGGGCCGGGTGCCGCAGTTCGCGATCCTCAAGGGCCGCAACAACTATCTGTGCCTGAACAAGATCAACAGCGTGATCCCGGAGGACACCGGCGGCGAGGCCGAGCTGTTCGACGCGTTCGCCATCTCCAAGCTGGGCCGCGAAGTGCAGCGGCTCAACGAGTGGGCCTCCGACACCGAGACCGGTGACCGCGACGAGATCGCGCCCGGCGTGAGCGACCGGGCCTGGCGCCAGGTCAGCGTGTCCTCGCGCGAGTGTCTCGGCAAGACCCGCTGCCAGTTCGGCCAGGACTGCTTCGCCGAGAAGGCGCGCGCCACGTCGGCCCAGGCCGACGTGGTGGTGACCAACCACGCCCTGCTGGCCATCGACGCGATCAGTGGCATCCAGGTGCTGCCCGAACACGATGTCGTGGTGATCGACGAGGCGCACGAGCTGGTCGACCGGGTCACCGGCGTCGCCACCGCCGAACTCGCCGCGACCGCGATCAGCGCCGCGGCCCGCCGCTGCACCAAGCTCATCGACGAACGCGAGGTCGACCGGCTCGACGGTGCCGCCGAGGCGTTCCACGAGGCGCTCGAGGACCTGGCGCCCGGCCGCTGGGATCAGCTGCCCGACGGCATCGCCCCGGTCCTCGCCCTGGTCCGCGACGCGGCCTGGAACGCGCGCACCGCGCTCGCCCCGCAGGGCAGTGTGAAGGCCACCGACGATCCCGACAACGCCGCCGCCCGCACGATGGCCGTCGCCGCGATCGACGACGTGCACGACGCGGCGGTGCGCACCCTCACCGCGTTCGAGGAGGCCGATCCGGCCGCGCGCCGCGACGTCATCTGGCTTTCGGCCGACGAGATCCGCGGCGTCGCGCGCCGCACCCTGCGGATGGCGCCGCTGTCGGTGGGCGGGCTGCTGCGCAGCAGGCTGTTCGGCACCGCGACCGTCGTGCTCACCTCGGCAACCCTGCAGATCGGCGGCTCGTTCGACGGGCTCGCGATCACCTGGGGTCTGCCCTCGCAGTCCGGCGGCAAGGTCGACCCGGCGCTGGCCAACGGTGCCACCGCGCCCGCCGATCTGGAGTCGGTGCGCTGGAGTTCCCTCGACGTCGGTTCGCCGTTCGACCACGCCAAGTCCGGCATTCTCTATGTCGCCAAGCACCTGCCCGCGCCGGGCCGCGACGGCCTCGCACCCGCCTATCTCGACGAGATCGAGCAGCTCATCACCTCGGCCGGCGGGCGCACGCTCGGCCTGTTCTCCTCGATGCGCGCCGCCAAGGCCGCCACCGAGGCACTGCGCGAGCGGCTCGACACCCCGGTGCTGTGCCAGGGCGACGACTCGATGGGCGCGCTGGTGCGCAAGTTCGCCGACGACCCGGCGACCTCGCTGTTCGGCACGCTCACCCTGTGGCAGGGCGTCGATGTGCCCGGCCCGTCGCTGAGTCTGGTGATCCTCGACCGCATTCCGTTCCCCCGCCCCGACGACCCGCTGCTCACCGCCCGCCAGCGCGCGGTGGAATCGCGCGGGGGCAACGGCTTCATGACGGTGGCGGCCAATCACGCCGCGCTGCTGCTGGCCCAGGGCACCGGCAGGCTGCTGCGCAGCGTCGACGATCGTGGCGTCGTCGCCATCCTCGATTCGCGGCTGGCCACCGCCCGATACGGCGGCTACCTGCGCGCTTCGCTGCCGCCGTACTGGGAGACCACCGACCCCGAGGTGGTCGCGAAGGCACTGCGCAGGCTCACCGCCTCCGCCTGAGCTGAGGGACTTCTGCACCGAGCCCTGCAATCGGCATGACCACACCCGTGAATTCAGCACCGGGCGAACGCAACTCGTGAGAATGTTGGGTGATGAAGCACCACGCCGATGGCGAGGTACTCGGCGAATTTCTGGTCAGTGCACGATCTTTGGCCGAGTACCGCGCGATGTTTCACCTGTCCGACGACGATCTCACCGGGCGCAGAGTGCTCGATTGCCCCGGTGGCGCAGCGAGTTTCGCGGCCGAGGCCACCGCCCTGGGCGCCGCGGTCACCGCGATCGATCCGATCTACGCCCGCCCGACCACCGACCTGGCCGTCGACGCCGTCACCGAGAACGACCGCGCCGTGGCCTGGGCCGCCGCCAATGCCCACCGCTACCGCTGGGACTGGTACGGCTCCCCCGACGGCCATGCCGCCATCCGGCGCGGCGCGGCCCGGCGCTTCGCCGCCGATCTGCGTACCGCGCCCGACCGCTACATCGCCGCGAGCTTGCCCGAACTCCCGTTCCCCGACAAGTCCTTCGACCTGTCGCTGAGCTCGCACCTGCTGTTCAGCTATGCCGACCGCCTCGACGCCGAGTTCCATCTGTCCGCCCTGCTCGAACTGTCCCGCGTCACCGAGGGTGAGGCCCGGCTCTACCCCCTGCTCGACTACACCGGCGCACCACTGGACGACCTCATCGCCCACCTCCGGACCGAACTGCACGACAAGGGTGTGCCCACCGCACTGCGCAAGACCCGCTACGAGTTCCATCACGGCGCCGACACCATGCTGGTCCTGCAACCGACCGCGTGAACGGCGATGCCGAGTTCGGTTCGCCGCCATACCGACCGGCTTGATAGGGATCACCTACCAACGGCGGGCCGCAACGCGCCGTGCCGGTGGGCGGGCGGTAGGTTCTTAGTCGTGCATACGATGCGAGCCGGCCGGTAGTACGGCCGTGGTGGAGAAATCTCGACGCGCGGAGCTCCCGCGCACGGTCTCGACGCTCCTCCTGCTACTCGGTACCGCCGTCCTCGGCGTGACGCTGCTGTTCACCACCATGGATCCGTGGATGGACAGCGGCGGCATCCTCGTCGGCGGCCTGGACGTCCACATCTACCGCGACGGCGGCTGGCGGGTGCTGCACGATCGGGCGCTCTACCTCGAGCCGACGCACTACGGACTCCTCTACACCTACACGCCGTTCTCGGCGCTGGCGTTCCTACCGCTGGTGCTGGTGCCGTGGTCGGCCGTCACCACGACCTGGCTCGTACTGAACCTGGCGGTGCTGTTCGGCTGCGTGCTGCGGAGCTGGCGGATGCTCGGCTACCGGGTGACGCCGCGCCTGGCCGTCGTCAGCGCGCTGATCATGATGGCGTTCGTCTTCGCCGAGCCCGTCCGCACCACGCTGTACTACGGCCAGATCAATCTGTGGCTGATGCTGCTCGTGCTGTGGGACTTCTCCCGCGCCGAGCACAGCAAGCTGCGCGGCCTCGGCGTGGGCATCGCCGCGGGCATCAAGCTGACCCCGCTGTACTTCGTGGCCCAGTATCTGGCCCAACGACAGTGGCGCGCCGCCGCCACGGCCGCGCTCACCTTCGCCGCCACGATCGGCCTGACCGCCCTGGTCCTGCCCAGCGATTCGGTGCAGTACTGGACCTCGACGTTCTTCCAGTCCGGCCGCATCGCCCCCGATGTCCACCCCGCCAACCAGTCGCTGCGCGGCGCCATCGCCCATCTCGTCCACGGCCCCGCCCCGGTCTGGTTGTGGCTGCTGATCGCCGTCCCGATCGCGCTGGCGGCCCTGTGGCTCGCGGCCGAGCTGGTGCGCCGCGACGAACCGCTGCTGTCGGTGACCCTCGGCGGTCTCACCGCCTGCGCGGTGTCGCCGTATTCGTGGGGGCACCACTGGGTCTGGTTCGTGCCGCTGACGGTCTACCTGATCCATCGCGCCCAGACCCGCGGCCGCTGGTGGCTCGCCGCGGGCGCGCTCTACCTCGCCATCGCCGCGTGGACCTACACCTACACTCCCACCTGGGTCAGTGTCGGCACCTTCCTGCTGCCGCCGTGGTGGCCGGGCGCCCAGGTGATGATGAATATCTACGTGGTCGTCTACCTGATCGTGCTGATCGGCGTCTTCCGCCTGGTCCGCTCGACCCCACCGCGCCCACGGCCCGAGCCGATCGCACCGACCATCATCAATCCCCCTGCCGCGGAAGAACTCTCCCACGCCATCCGGCCGGCACGCGTCGCCGGCGGGACACACCCCGACGACGACCGCCCGGCCATGGTGGACTGAGTTCTACCCGCAGGCCCAGTCGAAGACGCCTGACTCCAGATCGAGTTGGGCGTTTCCGCCGCCGAAGTTCATGCCGGAGATCTCCTCGATCTCCAGGTAGTACGGGGTCAGCCCCTCGGGCAGTGCCTGGACGGGGAAGGCGGTGCCGCCGAGGTGGGAACGGCCGAACAGGGGCTCGGCCCAGGGGTTCCAGCCGGAGTCCTCGGTGAGCGGGTCCTGGTAGCGCGAGTTCGGGACGTACTCGACCGGCGGGATGCCGATATTGGGGTCGGCGACACGCTCGGCCAGCCAGACGCCGGTGGTGGGGTGCACGTCGTCCCAGGCGTTGCAGCCCTCGTCGCTCGCGACCGGCGAGCCGGGCAGGCGCACGTCGGCGGGCGGGGCGACCGGGCCCGCGGCGAATTCCGCTTCGGTCAGCCAGATCAGGGCGAAGACGCCGCCGATCTCGTCGTGCAGAATCTGCAGCTGGGGGTGCAGCCGGGTGGAGACCAGCTCCCGGGCGACGGGATCGTCGGCGGACGCGTCGGCCTCGATCGGGTTGGTCGCGTCGGCGAACTGCCCCTCCCCCTGGAAGAAGGCGATTGCCGGGAACTGCGGTCCACGACGCTGATAGTCGACGGGCAGGCGCAGGGTGAGCGCGTGCATCATCGGCAGCCCGGTGACCGGCCCGCGCGGCCAGCTCGCCGGATCGATCGCGGGCCCGTCGCTGCCGATCCACCCCGAGCGCACCGGCGCGTCGAGTGTCAGCGGTTCACCGCCGGGCGTCTCCGCCAGTTTGTCCGCGGAATCCCCGAAACCCAGGTCGTATGCCTTCATCGCAGCTCTCCTCTTCGATGCGCGGACCATGCGTGGCGCCGCGTCGACAAGCGCCGCCGCCGAGGGTAATCGCTACCGGCGACAGGCGCGGGCACTGCGTCGAACCACGGGCATACGGCCGATGACGAAACGCTGCGCGCCCAGCAACGAAAGCGGCGGCGCGGCAACCGGATACCGGTCACCGCGCCGCCGCGGACGACGTTGTGCCCGGCTCAGAGCGCGGCCTTCAGGATCAGGGTCAGCACCGCGGCGACCACGGCGATCGCCACGGCCGCGCCGCCCCAGACGACACCCTGGCGAGCCCACGGGCGCCCGGCGTCGAGCGAGAAGCGCCCCGGGCCGGTGAAGGCCAGACCGGCGGCGGCGATCGCGAAGACCAGCGGCGTCGAGTAGCCGGTCACCGACGGGTCGGCCGGGAAGAGACCGCCAGCCCACAGCACATTGATCGCGTTGATCATCGTGCCGAGCACGATGGCGGCGGCCAGCGGCGTGCACAGACCGAAGACCAGCAGCAGGCCGCCGACCAGCTCACTGAGCCCGGCGAGCGTCCCGAAGAGCACGCCGGGGTCGGCACTTCCGTGACCCTGCTCACACGAAAAGCAGAAAGGCCGCCCCGAAGGGCGGCCTCTGCGCGAAAGACTCAGTTCACCACGCCATGGTCGCGTAGCCGACCAGGGCACTCTCCGACTCCTGCGACAGCTTCCAGGTGCCGTCGATGTCCTTCCAGGTCACCGGGATCGGGTAGGTGTAGTCACCGAGGCGGCTGTTCAGGGTCGCCGAGAGGGTGTCGCCGTCGACGGTGATCGGGCCCGAGACGTCCCAGCTGTAGCCCGGGATCCGGTTGACGGTGTCGCGGACGACGGCGAGGCTGCCGGCGTTGCCCGACTCGAGCTCGGCCGAGGAGCCGTTCATGGCCGCCTGCAGCTTGCCCTGCAGTTCACCGGCCGACGGGGTCGCCGGGGCGGCGATCGCGGCGGGAGCGGTGGCGACGACAGCCGCGGTGACCGGCGCGAAGATGGTGGCAACCGCCATCGACGCGGCAACGAGCGAGCGCTTCATAGGTAACTCTCCTTCAAGCTTGGCTAGGCTAGCCTAAGTATAGGCATACCTATGGTGAGTTCACCTACTCGACGAGGAAGAAGAAGTACCCGAGGAACAACACCATCAAAGCCCACATGGCCGGATGAACTTCCTTGATCCGGCCCCTGGCGACCATCACGACCGGGTAGAAGATCATGCCCATCGCCAGTCCGTTGGCGATCGAATAGGTCAGCGGCATCATGATCACGGTGAGGAAGGCCGGCACCGAGTATTCGAGGTGCTGCCAGTCGATATCGCCCAGCGACCGCGCCATCAGCACGCCGACGACGATCAGCGCGGGGGCGGTGACCTCGGCCGACCCGGCGATCACCGAGAAGATCGGATAGCAGAACATCGCGATCACGAACCAGCCCGCCGTGGTCACCGCGGTGACACCGGTCCGGCCGCCCGCCGAGACACCGGCCGTCGATTCCACATAGGCGGTCGTGGTGGAGGTACCGATGATCGCGCCGGCCGTGGTGCCGACGGAATCGGCCGCCATCGCACTGCGCGCACGCGGCAGCGTGCCGTCCTTGTTCAGCAGACCCGCCTGGTTGGCGACGCCGATGAGCGTGCCCGAGGCGTCGAAGAAGTCGACGAACAGCATGGTGAGGACCACGACGATCATCTGGCCGGTGAACGCGTCGGGCAGATGGATGATCGCCTGACCGAAGGTCTCGTCCAGGCCCTTGGGCATCTCGGCGATGCCGTCCGGAACGGCGACCAGCCCGGTCACCATGCCGAGGACGGTGGTCGCGACGATGCCGTAGAGCACCGCGCCGTGCCAGCCGATCACCAGGAAGACCACCGTCACGACCAGGCCGAACAGCGCCAGCAGCGTGGTGCCCTCGGTGAAGTCACCGAGCGTGACCAGCGTCGCGTCGCTGTTGACCACGATGCCCGCGTTCTTCAGCCCGAGGAACGCGACGAACAGGCCGATACCCGCGCCCACCGCGAACTTCATCTGCAGCGGGATGGCGTTGAGGATCCGTTCCCGGACCTTGGTGATCGCGAGGACGAAGAAGATGATGCCCGACAGCAGGGTGCCCGACAGCGCGACCTGCCACGGAATGCCCATGCTCAGCACGACCGTATAGGCGAAGAACGCGTTGAGCCCCATGCCGGGCGCGAGCGCGATCGGGTACCGCGCCCAGATGCCCATGACCAGGGTGCCGAAGATCGCGGCCACCGCCGTCGCGGTGAACACCGCCTGCATCGGGATGCCCTTGTCGCCCAGGGCGCCCTCGTCACCGAGGATCGACGGATTCACCGCCAGCACATAGGACATCGCCAGGAACGTGATCGTGCCCGCCATCGCCTCGCGCCGGAAGGTGGACCCGCTCGACGTGACACCGAAGTATCCGTCGAGGCGCCCTTGGGCGCGGGTTAGGACATCGCTGGCCATGACACTCCAGTCCGAATTTCAAAGAAGAAGGATGCCCAGGAACGGTAGCGGAAAGTTCACTGAATCGAAGAACCCGCCATCCGTGTCACGACGCAGGTCACGCCCCCGCGACGGCCACCAGCCCCAGCTCGGCATCCGACGCCAGTAGCGCGTTGTGGGGCAGCACACGCACGGTATAGCCGACCGCGCCCGACAGCGGCACCGGCGACTGCACCGCGTACAGCTCGACGCCCTCGTCGGTGCCGGTGTGGGTCATCTCGACGGTGGTGGTGTCGGACAGGTCGTCGGCCGGCGAGACCCGGCCGAGCACCGCCTGCACCACGACGTCCGACGGCGCGAGCCCGCCGAGTTCGATGCGCGCCTCCAGGGACAACTTCGCGCCGATCACCGGGGTATCGGGCAGGCCGGAGCTGTCGACCTGTGCCACCCGCACCGACGGCCAGGCCGCGTCGACCCGCTTGCGGTATTCGGCGACCTGCGCCGCGCCGGCGAACCCGTCGGCGGCGGCCCGGCCGAACGCCGCGGCCGCCGGACCGTAGTACTGCTCGGCGTAGTCGCGCACCATGCGCGAGGCCAGCACCTTCGGACTGGTGGTCTGCAGGGTGTGGCGCACCATCTCGGTCCAGCGCACCGGCACGCCTGCGGCGTCACGGTCGTAGAAGCGGGGCGCGACCGTGCGCTCGACGAGCTCGTAGAGCGCCGAGGCCTCGAGGTCGTCGCGGCGGTGCTCGTCGCGCACGCCGTCGGCGGTGGGAATCGCCCAGCCGTTCTCGCCGTCGAACATCTCGTCCCACCAGCCGTCGCGGATGGACAGGTTGAGGCCGCCGTTGAGCGCGGACTTCATGCCGGAGGTGCCGCACGCCTCGAGCGGGCGCAGCGGATTGTTCAGCCACACATCGCAACCCCAGTAGAGGTAACGGGCCATCGACATGTCGTAGTCGGGCAGGAAGACGATGCGGTGACGCACCGCCGGATCGTCGGCGAACCGCACGACCTGCTGGATCAGCGCCTTGCCGCCGTCGTCGGCGGGATGGCTCTTGCCCGCGACCACCAGCTGCACCGGCCGCTCGGGGTCGAGCAGCAGCGCGCGCAGCCGGTCGGGGTCGCGCAGCATCAGCGTCAGGCGCTTGTAGGTGGGCACGCGACGCGCGAAGCCGACGGTGAGCACCGAGGGGTCGAAGACCTCGTCGATCCAGCCCAGTTCCGCGTCGGCCGCGCCCCGCTGATGCCAGGAATCGCGCAGCCTGCGGCGCACCTCGTCGATCAGCACGCCGCGCAAGGTGTTTCGCGTCGACCACAGCTGTCCGAGATCGACATCGCTGAGCTTCGCCCAGCCGCGCGCCTCCTCGACCAGCTCCGGGCCGACCAGCTCGCGCGCCTTGTCGAGCCATTCCCTGGCCGCCCAGGTCGGCGCGTGCACACCGTTGGTGACCGAACCGATCGGCACCTCGGCCGCGTCGAAGCCCGGCCACAGCCCGGCGAACATATCCCGGCTGACCTCGCCGTGCAGCTTCGAGACGCCGTTGGCGCGCTGGGCCATCCGCAGACCCATGTGCGCCATATTGAACACGGAGGGATCGGACTCCCGGCCGAAGGCCAGGATCCGGTCGACGGAAAGCCCCGGCAGCAGCGCGGATTCGGATTCACCGTGCGCGCCACCGAAGTAGCGGCGCACCAGCGGCATCGGGAACCGGTCGATCCCGGCGGGCACCGGGGTGTGCGTGGTGAACACGGTGCCGGCCCGGACCGCGGCCAGCGCGGTGTCGAAATCCAGTCCGCCCGCGATGAATTCACGGATCCGCTCCACCCCGAGGAAGCCCGCGTGGCCCTCGTTCATGTGGAACACGTCGGGATCGGGCAGCCCGTTGGCACGGGTATAGGCGCGCACCGCGCGGACCCCACCGATGCCGGCCAGGATCTCCTGCTTGATCCGGTGATCCTGATCGCCACCGTAGAGCCGGTCGGTGACCGCGCGCAGCTCCGGATCGTTGTCGGCGATATCGGAATCGAGTAGCAACAGCGGAATCCGGCCCACCTGGGCGATCCACACCCGCGCCCGCAGCACCCGGCCCTCCGGCATACCGACATGGATCAGCACCGGTGAACCGTCGCTGGTGAGCAGGCGCAACGGCAGACCCTGCGGATCCAGCGCCGGGTAATGCTCCATCTGCCAGCCGTCGGCCGACAGCGACTGCCGGAAGTACCCGGAGCGGTACAGCAGCCCCACGCCGATCAGCGGCAGACCCAGATCGGAGGCGGCCTTGAGATGGTCACCGGCCAGGATGCCCAGACCACCCGAGTAGTTCGGCAGCACCTCGGTGACACCGAACTCCATCGAGAAATACGCGATCCCCGCGACATTCGTCCCGGTCTGCTGCTGGAACCAGCGCGGCCGGGCCAGATAGTCGCGCAGCCCCTCGGCGGCCGCGTCCACCCGGGCGCCATACGCGGGATCGGCGGCGAGCGCGTCGAGACGCTCGGCGGGCACCTCCCCCAGCATCCGGACCGGATCTTGGCCGACCACGCGCCACAGCTCCGGGTCGAGTTCGGCGAACAGATCCTGCGTCGGGCCGTGCCACGACCACCGCAGGTTCGTCGACAACTCGCCCAGCGCGGTGAGCCGCTCCGGCAGATGGGCACGGACAGTGAACCGACGAAGTGCCTTCACCCGCCAAACAGTACCGCTGTTCCGCCGCTCCGCGAATTTTTGCGGCGGGAGGTAGGCGGGGAGTTACCCCTGTTCTCACCTGATCAGCCGGTTGCGATGGACGCCACGTCGGCCGGATCTACTGGCTGAATTGGGCGGCGAATTCGGGGGTGGGCGGGACCTCGGTGATGACGTCGACGAGGACGCCGGAGGGGTCGGCGAGGATGAAGTGACGCTGGCCGAAGTCTTCGGTGCGGAGGGACAGTTCGGGGTGCAGGCCGCCGGATTCGACCAGGCGGTGCCATTCGGCGTCGACGTCGTCGACCTCGAAGTTCAGGACCAGGCCCTGGATCGGCTTGCCGAAGCCCGCGGGGATGGTCGGGTGGGTGGGGTCGAGGAGGGCCAGTTCGTAGGCGGGCTCGTTGTCGCGGGCGGGGCGGCGGAGGCTGACGTACCAGTCGGCCTCGAAGGTGATCTCGAAGCCGAACCAGCGCGTGTAGAAGTCGCGGGAGTCCGCGATCCGGGGTGTGGCGAGAACCGGGTAGAAGCTGCTCAGTGCCATGACTTTCCTTTCACATACCGATGGTATGTGTCGTAGGCTAGTTCACATACCAACGGTAGGTCAATGGGAGGACGGCGGATGACATCCACGGCGCGAACGCTGCAACGCGAGGAGACGCGGCGGGTGCTGGTGGCGCAGAGCAGGCGCCTGTTCGCCGCGAAAGGCTATGCGGCCGTTGGCTTGTCGGAGATCGTGACGGCGTCCGGGGTCACCAAGGGCGCGTTGTACCACCACTTCGACAGCAAGGCCGAGCTGTTCCGGGCGGTGCTCACCCAGGTGCAGCAGGAGGTCGGCGAGCAGGTCGCGGCCGCCGCGGACGCCGAGCCCGATCCCTGGGGCCAGCTGACCACCGGATGCGCCGCGTTCCTCCGGGCCAGCGCCGATCCCCTGGTCCAGCGGATCATGTTGATCGACGGCCCGGCCGTCCTCGGCTGGCACGAATGGCGCGCCCTGGACGAGGCCAATTCCGCCCGGCACCTGCACGAAGCGCTGGAATCGCTGGTCGACGCCGGCATCCTGGCGCCCCAGCCCATCGCTCCCCTCACCCAACTGCTCTCCGGCGCGATGAACGAGGCCGCCCTCTGGCTCGCCACCACCCCCGACCCCGGCGCGCTCCCCGACACCATCACCGCGCTGGACAAGCTCCTCGCGGGACTACGCACCACCTGACCCACCGACCGCCACAAAACCACTGGCTGCCACCGCCTACCCCGTGCCACCATGCGGCGATGCCGCACTGGGTCGACGTCCTGCCCGAATTCCTGGTCGCCTCGCTGATCCTGGCCGCGCTGCCGGGCCGGTGCGTCGCGGTCGTGCTGGCCGCCGACCGGGCGGGTGCCTGGCTGCGCCGCGCCGCCATTCGCCAACGCGTGGAGCGGACCCTCGCCGCGATCTTGGTCGCACTGGGCCTCGGCCTGGCCGCGGACGCCCGCTGAAGGCGGCGGGCCCGCGTTCCCGGCTGATCAGTGGGGCTGCGGCGCTCAGCGCCCGGTCGGCGGAAATGCAGTAGGTTTGTGCGGTGACCGGCCGGATTGCCATAGATGACATCGCCCCGTCCATCCCCGGCGGCCGCCCGGCCAAGGCCGCCGTCGGCGAGGTGTTTCCCGTCCGCGCCGTCGTGTGGCGCGAGGGGCACGACGCCGTGGCGGCGACGCTGGCGGTGCGCGCGCCCGGCTCGTCGCGGATCACCCGCCTGCGGATGACACCCGATTACGAGCCCGATGTCTTCAACGGCCTGTTCACCCCGCACACCCCCGGCGTGTGGACCTTCCGCATCGAGGGCTGGAGCGATCCGATCGCGACCTGGCGGTCGGCCGTCGAGGCCAAGCTCGCGGTCGGCCAGACCGCGCTCGACCTGGCCAACGATCTCGAGATCGGCGCCACCCTGTTCGAGCGGGCCGCCCAGGCGGTGCCCAAGAAGCAGTTCGAACGGCTGCGCGCCGCCGCCGCCGCCCTGCGCAGCGACGAGCAGCTGCCTGCCCGGGTCGCCCCGGCGTTCAGCGAGGAGGTCGCCGAGATCCTGCGCGCGACCCCACTGCGCGAGATGGTCACCCGCGGCGCCCAGCATTCGGTGCTGGTCGAGCGCAGGCGCGCGCTGGTCGGCTCGTGGTACGAGTTCTTCCCGCGCTCCACCGGCGGCCGCGATGCCGACGGCAATCCCGTGCACGGCACCTTCGCGACCGCCGCCCGCGAACTCCCCCGCATCGCGGGGATGGGCTTCGACGTGGTCTACCTGCCGCCGATCCACCCGGTCGGCGAGATCAATCGCAAGGGCCGCAACAACGCGCTCACCACCGAACCGGGTGACGTCGGCTCGCCGTGGGCCATCGGCTCGGCCGACGGCGGTCACGACGCCACCAACCCACTGCTCGGCACCGAGGCCGATTTCGTCGACTTCGTCGCCACCGCAACCGATCTCGGCCTCGAGGTCGCCATCGACCTGGCCCTGCAATGCGCCCCCGACCACCCGTGGGTGCGGACGCACCCGGAGTGGTTCACCACGCTGCCCGACGGCACCATCGCCTTCGCGGAGAACCCGCCGAAGAAGTACCAGGACATCTACCCGGTCAACTTCGACAACGACCCCGACGGCCTCTACGCCGAGGTGCTGCGCGTGGTCCGGCACTGGATCACCTTGGGCGTCACCATCTTCCGCGTGGACAACCCGCACACCAAGCCCGCCGATTTCTGGGAGTGGCTGATCGCGCAGGTGCGCCGCACCGACCCCGACGTGATCTTCCTGTCCGAGGCGTTCACCCGCCCGGCCCGGCTCTACGGTCTGGCACGACGCGGGTTCAGCCAGTCCTACACGTACTTCACCTGGCGTGTCTTCAAGTGGGAGCTGGCCGAATTCGGCACCGAACTCGCCGCCAAGGCCGACGAGGCCAGGCCCAATCTGTTCGTGAACACCCCCGACATCCTGCACGAGAGCCTGCAGCACGGCGGTCCCGGCATGTTCGCCCTGCGCGCCGCCCTCGCCGCGACGCTGGCGCCCACCTGGGGCGTCTACTCCGGCTACGAGCTGTTCGAGCACGAGGCCGTGCGCCCTGGCAGCGAGGAATACCTGGACTCGGAGAAGTACGAGCTGCGCCCCCGCGATTTCACCGGCGCGCTGGCCCGCGGCGAGTCCCTGGAACCGTGGCTGACCAGGCTCAACGAGATCCGCCGCGCCCACCCCGCGCTGCAGCAGTTGCGCTGCATCCACTTCCACCCGATCGACAACGACGCCCTGCTGGCCTACTCCAAGATCGATCCGGCCTCCGGTGACGCGGTGCTGGTGATCGTCAACCTGAACCCGTACGGCGCCGAGCAGGGCCACATCTCGCTGGACCTGCCCGCGATCGGCCGCGAATGGCACGACCACCCGGTGGTCTTCGACGAGGTCACCGGCGAGGAATACCACTGGGGCCAGCACAATTTCGTGCGCCTGGACCCGGCGCGGGCACCCGCCCACATCCTCGCGCTGCCCGCCGTCCCCGCCGCCGCTCGGGCCCCGCTGGCCTACCGCCGGACGTTGCGATGAAACGCCGCGACCTGATGCTGCTGGCAGCGGGCACCCACCCCGACCCGCATACCGTCCTGGGCGCGCACCCGCAGCCGGACGGCACCGCGGTGCGCGTGCTGCGCCCGCACGCCGAGTCGGTGACCGTCCTGGTCGGCGCCACCGAGCATCCGCTGAAGTCGCTGGGGCACGGCGTATTCGCCGCCGTCCTGCCGTATCCGCAGGTCGACGACTACCGCGTGCGCACCGCCTACCCCGGCGGCCAGACGGTGGTCACCGCCGACGGCTACCGTTTCCTGCCCACCGTCGGTGAGTTCGACCTGCACCTCATCGGCGAGGGCCGCCACACCCGGCTGTGGGAAGTGCTCGGCGCGCATCCGCGGCATTACACCACCCTCGACGGCGATGTCGACGGCACCTCGTTCGCGGTGTGGGCGCCGAATGCCCGCGGCGTCACCGTCTTCGGCGATTTCGACCACTGGAGCGGCAGTTCCGCGCCGATGCGCGCGCTCGGGTCGTCGGGGGTGTGGGAGGTGTTCGTGCCCGGTGTCGGGCCGGGCACACGCTACAAGTACCGGGTACACGGCGCCGACGGCCGCGTCGTCGATCACGCCGATCCGCTGGCCTTCGCGACCGAGGTCCCACCCGCGACCGCGTCCGTGGTCAGCCGCGCCGATCACGTGTGGACCGACAGCGCGTGGCTGGACCGCCGCGCGGGCGCCGACGCCATCCGCTCTCCCATGAGCGTCTACGAGGTGCACCTCGGGTCGTGGCGCCCCGGCCTCGGCTATCGCGAATTGGCGGAGCAGCTGGCCGATTACGTGCGCACGACCGGCTTCACCCACGTCGAACTGCTGCCGGTCGCCGAGCACCCGTTCGGCGGATCGTGGGGCTATCAGGTCACCTCCTACTACGCGCCCACCTCCCGCTTCGGCAGCCCCGACGACTTCCGCTACTTCGTCGACCACCTGCACAACGCCGGGATCGGCGTGCTGCTCGACTGGGTGCCCGCGCACTTCCCGCGCGACGAATGGGCGCTGGCCCGCTTCGACGGCACCCCGCTCTACGAGCACCCCGACCCCCGCCGCGGCGAGCAACTCGACTGGGGCACCTACGTTTTCGACTTCGGCCGCAACGAGGTCCGCAACTTCCTGGTGGCCAACGCCGCCTTCTGGATCGAGGAGTTCCACATCGACGGCCTGCGCGTCGACGCGGTGGCCTCCATGCTCTACCTGGACTACTCGCGGCCCGACGGCGGCTGGGAGCCGAACGTCTACGGCGGCCGGGAGAACCTGGAAGCCGTCGACTTCCTGCAGGAACTCAACGACACCGTGCATCGCGCGTATCCCGGCGTGGTCACCGTCGCCGAGGAGTCGACCACCTGGCCCGGTGTCACCCGCGGCACCGATGTCGGCGGCCTCGGTTTCACCATGAAGTGGAACATGGGCTGGATGCACGACACCCTCGGCTACCTGGGCCGCGACCCGATCCACCGGTCCTGGCACCACAACGAGATGACGTTCTCGCTGGTCTACGCGTGGAGCGAGAACTACCTGCTGCCGATCAGCCACGACGAGGTCGTGCACGGCAAGGGCACGCTGTGGACTCGGATGCCCGGCGACGACTTCGCCAAGGCGAGCGGCGTGCGCGCGCTGCTGGCCTACATGTGGGCCCACCCCGGCAAGCAGCTGCTGTTCATGGGCCAGGAGTTCGGCCAGTTCCGCGAGTGGGACAACGATCGCGGCCTGGACTGGCAGGAACTGGAAAATCCCCTGCACCAGGGCATCTCGACCATGGTCGGCGATCTCAACCGCACCTACACCGGGCATCCGGCGCTGTGGAGTCAGGACACCACGCCCGGCGGGCACTCCTGGATCGAGGCCGACGACAGCGCCGCAAACGTCTTCGCGTTCCTGCGCTGGGGTGCCGACGGCAGCGCGGTCGCCTGCGTCTTCAACTTCTCCGGATCGACCAGGGAGAACTACCGGATCGGCCTGCCGCACACCGGTATCTGGCGCGAGGTCCTCAATACCGATGCCCAGGAGTACGGCGGGTCCGGCGTCGGCAACCTCGGCGGGGTGCGGGCCGAGGACACCCCGTGGCACGGCCGTCCCGCCTCGGCCACCGTCACCATGGCCGCCAACAGCGCGGTGTGGCTGGCCGCCGAGCGCTAGTCGGCCAGATCGATCCGGATCGTCAGCAGGTCGGTCCCGACCGCGCGCACGGCGGCGCTGTTGTAGCGCGGCAGCGCGCGCAGCCGGGCGCGCGGATCGTCGTCGGGCACCAGGTGGGCGATGCCGCTGTGCCACCGCCCGCGCAGCCGCACCCGGACCCGGTTGTCGGCGAGGATGTTGCGGACATACTGCGAACGCTCGCCGAATTCGGAGACCAGCCAGAACTGGTCACCGACGCGGCGCCCGCCGATCGGCGTGGTCCGCGGCTGCCCGCTCACCCGGCCGGTCGTCTCGAGCAGCTGATGGCCGGGCAGCCGACGCACGACCACGTTGAGCGGCCGCTGGAACGCGGTCACGATCCGATGCTGAATGTCCTTCTTGGAGCCCATGTTCCGACCGTAGCAGCGGCGCGGGCTCAGCCCTTGCTCGCGATGTAGTAGGTATTGAGCGGATCGCCGTCGACCTGGCTGGTGCTGACCTCGGTGAAACCGGCGTCGGCGAGCATCGACAGCGCGCGCTGTTCGCCCCACACCGTGCCGAGCCCGTCCCCGTCCTGCCCCAGCGACACCGACATGCAGTGCATCGTCGACACCGCGTACAGGAACGGACCGAGCGGCAGGTCCATGTTCTCCTCCAGCCTGCTCGACGCGTGCACGTCGACCATCAGGAAGACACCGTCGGGCCGTAGCGCCGTCGCGATGTTGGCCAGCACCCGCGCGGGATGCGCCTGATCGTGGATCGCGTCGAAAACGGTGATCAGATCACAGGATTCGGGCGCGTGCAGCGCCGCCACATCCTGCTCGACGAACGCGACATTGGTCAGGCCCATCGCCTCCGCCTCCGCCCGGCCCGCCGCGATCGCGTCGGCGGAGAAGTCGTACCCGGTGAATCGGCTCGCCGGGAACGCCCGCGCCATCAGGTTCACCGCGTGCCCGCTGCCGCAGGCGATGTCTGCCACGTCCATCCCCATCAGCAGCCGGTCGGTGAGGCCGGGCGACATCGGCAGGATCACCTCGATCAGCGCGGCGTCGAACACCTCGGCGCTCTCCTCGGCCATCAGCGCGTGGAAGCGGACGTAGTCGTCATAGGCCAGGCCGCCGCCGATCCGGAAACGCTCGACGATCTTGGGTTCCACCTCACCGAGCTGGCCGATGAACTGCATGACCCGCGCGAGATTGTCCGGGCCCGCGGCCCTGGTCAGGCTGGCCGCGTGTGCGGGCGGGAGCGTGTAGGTGGCCGTGGGCGAGTCGTAGCGCACGATGCCCGCGGTGGTGACGGCGCCGAGCCACTCCCGCACGTAGCGCTCGTTCAGGCCCGCCGCCTCGGCGAGCTCCTGGCTGGTCGCGGCGGGATAGGCCGCCATCGTGTCGAACAGGCCGACCTGGTGGCCCATGCTGATCATCAGCGCGGTGCTCGCGTGGTCGAGCACCTCGATCATCGATCCCGCGAAGGCTTCCACCTCGGCCTGATCGACCGCGCCCGAGTGGTCGAGTGAGGTCATGTCGTATCTCCTCGAGTCAGCTCGCGGCCCGGTGCCGCGGGTCTATGAGGAGATACGACAGGGCCGTCCCGGCAGTTCAGTACAGCGCGGTGGCCAGCTTGCGGCGAGCCGCGACCACGAAGGGCTCGGCCGGGTCGAACAGCTCGAAGAGCTCGAGCAGCCGGGTGCGGGCCTTGGTGCGGTCGTCGCCCGCCGTGCGCTTGACGGCCGCGATGATGCGCTCGAAGGCGGCCTCGGGGCGCTGCTCGAGCAGCTCCACGTCGGCGGCGTCGAGGGCCGCGTCCAGGTTCGCCGGATCGGCGTCGGCGGTGGCGACCACGGCCGGGTCGATCTGCTGGGCCCTGGTCAGGAAGCGCAGCTGACGCAGGGCCGCCTTGGCTTCCTCGTTGCCGGGCTCCTCGACCAGGATCGCCTCATAGGCCGCCTCGGCGCCGGTGATGTCGCCCTCGGCGAGCGCGTCCTCGGCGGCGGTGAAGCGCGGGTCCTCGACCTCGGGCGCCGCGCCCGCGGCGTTCGGGTCACCCTCGAGCTTGCCCGCCGTCGCGTCCATCACCGCGTCGAGCCACTGGCGCACCTGCGCCTCGGGCTGGGCGCCCTCGAAATCGGCCAGCGGCTGCCCGCCTGCCACCGCGATCACCGTGGGAATGCCCTGCACCCGCAGCGCCTGCACGATGTTCATGTTCGATTCGGCTTCGATCGCGGCCAGGTCCCAGCCGCCGCGGTCGTCGGCGTTGAGCCGCTCCAGCGTGCGGACCAGCTCGACGCTGCCCGGGCTGCGCTGCGAGTACAGCGCAACCACGACGGGCACCTGCATCGAACGGCGGATGACCTTGGCTTCGAAATCCGCCTCGGTGACCGTATGGTTCCCCGGGGCCGCAGGCGCGCCGCCGGGAGCGGCGGGCGGCTGCTTCAGCGCGGACAGATCCACCGCGCCGGACATGGCGGCAGCAGCGGCGGGCGAAGGACGACGGGCAGCGGGTCGAGTCACGCTTTCCAGTTTGTCACGAAGCCGTCGGCGCGGTTGCCGGGGAGCCCTTGCTCGCGTCGGCGCTCAGTTCGCCCAGCTGACCGGTGCGCACGGCCCAGATCTCGAAGGCCACGGTGAACAGCGGCGGAATGCTCGACGCCAGCGCCAGCACGGTGGTCTTCCAGCCCCAGTTCAGTTCCCGCGCGGTCAGCAGCGCCGTGATCACGAACAGGATGAAGATCGCGCCGTGCACCGGACCGAAGATCTTCACGCCGATCTCGTTGCCCTCGGCGGGCAGGTATTTGAACGCCATACCGGTCAGCAGACCGATCCACGACAGTGCCTCGAGCACCGCGAAGAACCGGAAACGACTGGCAGTGGACCGCAGATCGAAGAAACCCATACCAGCCATTGTGCAGCATGACCTACGACACGACGTAGTTGGACGGGTCACATCGACAGCCCAGCCCCGACGACCCGACCTCGAGGAGGGTCCCGCCGCGTCAGCGGCGGTTCGCGGCCGTCCCGTCGATCAGGTGCCGTGGCGTAGGCAACGAAGGAGCAAGCCACGGCACCTGATCGATGCGACGGGAGGGACCGCGAACTCGAGCGCGCCAGCGCTCCAGAATTACCCCACCCGAATGATCAGCGCGTCGCCCTGACCGCCGCCACCGCACAGCGCGGCAGCGCCGACGCCGCCACCGCGACGCTTCAGCTCCAGCGCCAGGTGCAGCAGGATGCGGGCGCCCGACATGCCCAGCGGGTGACCGATGGCGATGGCGCCACCGTTGACGTTGACCTTCTCCGGGTCGTAGCCCAGCTTCTTGGTCGAGGACACGCCGACGGCCGCGAAGGCCTCGTTGATCTCGATCAGATCCAGGTCGGCCGGAGTGATGCCTTCCTTCGCGCACGCGGCGAGGATGGCGTTGGCCGGCTGGTCCTGCAGGGTCGAGTCCGGACCGGCGACCTGACCGGCGGCGCCGATCTCGGCGATCCACTCCAGACCCAGTTCCTCGGCCTTGGCCTTGCTCATGACGATCACCGCGGCCGCGCCGTCGGAGATCTGCGAGGCGGTGCCCGCGGTCACGGTGCCGTCCTTGCGGAAGGCCGGACGCAGCTTGCCCAGCGACTCGACGGTGGTGTCGGCGCGGATGCCCTCGTCCTCGCTGACGTAGATCGGGTCACCCTTGCGCTGCGGCACGGCGACCGGCACGACCTCGTCGGTGAACAGCCCGTTCTTCCACGCGGCGGCGGCGCGCTGGTGCGAGGCCGCGGCCACCGCGTCCTGCTCCTCGCGGCTGACCTTGTCCAGGTCGTTGCGGTCCTCGGTCAGCAGGCCCATCGCCTGGTCGGTGATCACGTCGTGCAGGCCGTCGTAGGCCATGTGGTCGACCAGGGTGGTGTCGCCGTACTTGTGGCCCTCACGGCTCTTGGGCAGCAGGTGCGGGGTCTGGCTCATCGACTCCATGCCGCCGGCCACGATGATCTCGTGCTCACCGGCACGGATCAGCTGATCGGCCAGCGCGATCGCGTTGATGCCCGACAGGCAGACCTTGTTGATCAGCAGCGACGGCACATCCATCGGGATACCCGCGGCGATCGCCGCCTGGCGGGCGGGCAGCTGCCCGGCACCGGCCTGCAGCACCTGACCGAGGATGACGTAGTCGACCTGCTCGGGCGCCACACCACCCTTCTCCAGCGCCGCCTTGATCGCCACACCGGCCAGATCCGAGGCCTTGAAATCCTTCAGACCGCCCAGGAGCCTGCCGACCGGGGTACGCGCACCGGACACGATGACAGAAGTCGTCACGAAAGCCTCGCATTCATTGAGTCGAACCTCGCCGTGACGCACGCAGCGGACAAGCCGCGCACGTCAAGGGTTGCACTCAACGGTAACCGGTATCGGAGCACACCCGGCAGGCAGGTACGCGTACCTCCGCCTGCGCTCCCGCCATGCGCAGGGCTGGGGCCGCTTCGCGTCCGTGCCGATAGGCGCTAGCTTCGAGGGGTGAGCAACGACAACATCATCCCCGCCGACTACGTCATCGCCGTCGACCACGTCGGCATCGCCGTGCCCGACCTCGACGCCGCCGTCGCCTGGTACACCGACAATCTCGGCATGGTCGAGACCCACCGCGAGGTCAACGAGGCCCAGGGCGTCGTCGAGGCGATGCTGTCGTGCCCCGCCGCGGCCGACCGCGCGACCGCCCTGCAGTTGCTGGCCCCGCTGACCCCGGAGTCCACGATCGCCAAATTCATCGACCGCAGCGGACCCGGCCTGCAGCAGCTGGCCTACCGGGTCACCGACATCGAGGCGGTTTCGGCCTTCCTGCGCGGCCGTGGCCTGCGTTTGCTGTACGAAGCCCCTCGTCACGGCACCGCCGATTCCCGCATCAATTTCATCCATCCGAAGGATGCTGGCGGTGTGCTGGTGGAGCTCGTCGAGCCGAACCCGAATGTTACGCACTAGTAGGCGGGTACGGTCGGTAAATCTCGGCGAGATCACAATCACGGTCGAGTCTCCATACGCTCGCTCGAGGCTGTATTTTGTGTGCCATGTCGTCACCTGAGTCCGATCGCAATCGCTTCGTTGCACTGCCCTTCACCGTTGTGCGCAAGGGTTATGCGCAAGACGAGGTGCGCAACTACTTCGACCGCTTCGACGCCGAGCTCCGCGTCACCGCCACCGACCGGGATGCTGCCGCCGCGCAGGCCCGGAATCTCGCCAGCCAGCTGGAAGACGCGCGGGACGAGATCGACGAGCTCCGCAAGGAGGTCGACCGGCTTTCCGTGCCGCCGACCACCGCCGAAGGAATGTCCGACCGTATCTCGCGCATGCTGCGCCTGGCCTCGGACGAAGCGTCCGAGGTCCGTGCGCTGGCGCAGGCCGAAGCCGCCGAGATGGTGTCGATCGCCGAGCAGCAGGCCACCGAGATGCGTGGCAAGTACGAGTCGCTGCTCGCGGAGACCAAGGAGAAGCGCGAGGCGCTCGAGATCGAGTTCGAGCAGACCCTCGCGAACGCGCGCACCGAGTCGGCCAAGATCATCGAAGCCGCCCAAGCCGATGTCGAACGTCTGGGCAAGGAGGCCGAAGCCAAGCGCAAGGCCACCCAGCAGGACTTCGAGGCCACCATGAACGATCGGCGTACCAAGCTGACCCGTGCCATGGAGGAGCTCGAGGCCACCAGCCGCGCCGAGGCCGCCCAGCGGATCAAGGACGCGACCGACGAGTCGAACCGCCTCATCAGCTCGGCCACCCAGACCTCCGAGCGCAAGATCGCGCACGCGAAGGAACTGGCCGAGGAGATGCGTGTGCTGCGCGGCCGGGTGCTGGCCCAGCTGCTCGGTATCCGTGGCCAGCTCGACTCGGTGCCCGCCATGCTCGCCGCGGTCAACCGCGAGAGCGAGCTGCTCGACGGCGCCCCCGAGCGCAAGTCGATCAGCAACAACGGCAACAACAAGTCCGTGTCCGGCTCGCGCCAGACCAAGGCCATCCCCGAGGTCGCCGACGCCGACGAGGACATCGTCGACGACGACCGCGAGAGCGCCGACATCAGCAACTGACGTCGGACCCGCGACGACATTGCTCCACCCTCATAACCGAAGAACCGAAGGCCGCCTCGAATGTTCGAGGCGGCCTTCGGTTTTCGTGGTCTCGCGGCTCAGGACCAGCGACGGGTGATGCCGCGGGTGCGCCTGCCGTTCCAGCACCCCTGATGCCAGTGCCTGCGGTCGTCCTCGCCACCGTCGACGGCCCAGGCGACGATATGGGCGACACCGGGCGCGATCTCGTGGTCGCAGCCGGGACACCGGTAGGTCTTGACCGCCCTGGCGCCGGGAACGGTGCGGACGATGTAGGTTTCCTCGCCCGGTCCGTCCTCGGTGCGCCCGTAGACATCACCGATCGGCGCCGGCTCGCTACGTCGCCCTGAGCGTGGTTTACGTCGCGGCATGGCTCCCAGCCTAGAAGAGGCGGAAAACGTTGCTCTCCGTGCCACGCAGCTCGTCGTAATCGAGCGTGAGGCAGCGGATTCCCCGGTCCTCGGCCAGCGTCCGCGCCTGCGGCTTGATCTGCTGGGCCGCGAACACACCGGCGACCGGCGCCAGCAGCGGATCGCGGTTGAGCAGTTCCAGGTAGCGGGTGAGCTGTTCGACGCCGTCGATCTCACCGCGCCGCTTGATCTCCACCGCCACGGTCGCGCCGTCGGCGTCACGGCACAGCAGGTCCACCGGACCGATGGCGGTCATGTACTCGCGCCGGATGAGGGTGTACCCCTCGCCGAGCTTCGTCACGTGTTCGGCCAGCAGCTCCTGCAGGTGCGCTTCCACGCCGTCCTTGACCAGGCCGGGGTCGATGCCGAGTTCGTGGGAGGAGTCGTGCTCGATGTTCTCGATGGAGATGCGCAGTTCCTCGCCGGCCTTGTTGGTCACCACCCACAGCGCCTTGATGTTGTCCGGCGCCGCCGTTTTGCCCTCTCGCAGCGGCGTCACGCCGTCGGGCAGCTCGGTGGGGACCAGGGCCGCGATATCGCGCTCCTCCAGCCAGCACGGCGGGCTCATCCAGTTCAGCGGCTTGTACGAGCCGCCATCGGAATGCACGAGCACCGAGCCGTCGGCCTTGATCAGCAGCAACCGGCGAGCCATCGGAAGGTGGGCGGTCAGTCGGCCGACGTAGTCGACCTGGCAACGAGCAATGACAAGGCGCACCCCAGCACAGTACCGCCTCCCCGGAATTCGGCCGACGGCCTGGCAGGGCAATTACGTTGTCCGGGAACGCAAAAAGGCCCTCCAGCAATGCTGGAGGGCCTTTCGCAATGATGTTCCGGCGGTGTCCTACTCTCCCACACCCTGTCGAGTGCAGTACCATCGGCGCAGGTGGCCTTAGCTTCCGGGTTCGGAATGGGACCGGGCGTTTCCCCACCGCTATAACCGCCGTAACTCTATGAAACTGTCACACAGAGAGCCACCCCGAACCCGACCCATCTAAGGATCAGACTCGGAGAGTCTTCTCGGTGATCTGTGTGTTGTTTCAGATACCGCACAGTGGACGCGTAACACCTTCGATAGTAAGCCCTCGGCCTATTAGTACCAGTCACCTACACCAGTCACCTGGCTTCCAGTTCCGGCCTATCAACCCCATGGTCTGTAGGGGGCCTTAACCCATCAAGTGGGAGAGAAACCTCATCTTGGAACAGGCTTCCCGCTTAGATGCTTTCAGCGGTTATCCCTTCCGAACGTAGCCAACCAGCAGTGCTCCTGGCGGAACAACTGGCACACCAGAGGTTCGTCCGTCCCGGTCCTCTCGTACTAGGGACAGCCTTCCTCAAGTTTCTAACGCGCGCGGCGGATAGAGACCGAACTGTCTCACGACGTTCTAAACCCAGCTCGCGTGCCGCTTTAATGGGCGAACAGCCCAACCCTTGGGACCTACTCCAGCCCCAGGATGCGACGAGCCGACATCGAGGTGCCAAACCATCCCGTCGATATGGACTCTTGGGGAAGATCAGCCTGTTATCCCCGGGGTACCTTTTATCCGTTGAGCGACACCGCTTCCACTTGCCGGTGCCGGATCACTAGTCCCGACTTTCGTCCCTGCTCGAGCTGTCACTCTCACAGTCAAGCTCCCTTGTGCACTTGCACTCGACACCTGATTGCCAACCAGGCTGAGGGAACCTTTGGGCGCCTCCGTTACATTTTGGGAGGCAACCGCCCCAGTTAAACTACCCACCAGGCACTGTCCCTGAACCAGATCATGGTCCGAGGTTAGAAGTCCAATACGATCAGAGTGGTATTTCAACGACGACTCCACCTGAACTGGCGTCCAAGTTTCACAGTCTCCCACCTATCCTACACAAACCGTACCGAACACCAATACCAAGCTATAGTGAAGGTCCCGGGGTCTTTTCGTCCTGCCGCGCGTAACGAGCATCTTTACTCGTAATGCAATTTCGCCGAGTCTGTGGTTGAGACAGCAGAGAAGTCGTTACGCCATTCGTGCAGGTCGGAACTTACCCGACAAGGAATTTCGCTACCTTAGGATGGTTATAGTTACCACCGCCGTTTACCGGGGCTTAAATTCTCAGCTTCGCGCCTAAACGCTAACCGGTCCTCTTAACCTTCCGGCACCGGGCAGGCGTCAGTCCGTATACATCGTCTTACGACTTCGCACGGACCTGTGTTTTTAGTAAACAGTCGCTTCTCTCTGGTCTCTGCGACCCCACCCAGCTCAGACCGTAAAGATCGTCACCAGATGTGGTCCCCCTTCTCCCGAAGTTACGGGGGCATTTTGCCGAGTTCCTTAACCACAGTTCTCTCGATCGCCTTAGTATTCTCTACCTGACCACCTGTGTCGGTTTGGGGTACGGGCCGTGTACCAACTCACTAGAGGCTTTTCTCGGCAGCATAGGATCACTGAATTCACCACAACGGCTACGCATCACCTCTCAGGCTATATGCAACACGGATTTGCCTATGTTGCGCCCTACAGGCTTACACCAGGTATTCCATCACCTGGCCCAGCTACCTTCCTGCGTCACCCCATCGCTTACCTACTACAGCGAAGGTCCCGTGCAGCAATCATCCCTCTCACCCGAAGGCTCGATAAGACAACATTTGGACAGTTAGTACCACTGATTCGATATTTGGCGCGGATACACGGGTACGGGAATATCAACCCGTTGTCCATCGACTACGCCTGTCGGCCTCGCCTTAGGTCCCGACTCACCCTGGGCGGATTAACCTGGCCCAGGAACCCTTGGTCATTCGGCGGACGAGTTTCTCACTCGTCTTTCGCTACTCATGCCTGCATTCTCACTCCCGTGGCCTCCACAGCTGGATCACTCCGCTGCTTCCACGGCCACAGGACGCTCCCCTACCCATCCACACACCTGGCACTTTTAAGGGTGCAGGCTAATGTGTGAATGCCGCGGCTTCGGCGGTGTACTTGAGCCCCGCTACATTGTCGGCGCAGGATCACTTGACCAGTGAGCTATTACGCACTCTTTCAAGGGTGGCTGCTTCTAAGCCAACCTCCTGGTTGTCTAAGCGACCCCACATCCTTTTCCACTTAGTACACGCTTAGGGGCCTTAGTAAGCGATCTGGGCTGTTTCCCTCTCGACTACGAAGCTTATCCCCCGCAGTCTCACTGCCACGCTCTCACACACCGGCATTCGGAGTTTGGCTGACTTCGGTAAGCTTGTGGGCCCCCTAGGCCATCCAGTAGCTCTACCTCCGGCGTGAAACACGTGACGCTGCACCTAAATGCATTTCGGGGAGAACCAGCTATCACGGAGTTTGATTGGCCTTTCACCCCTACCCACAGCTCATCCCCTCAGTTTTCAACCTAAGTGGGTTCGGGCCTCCACGACGTCTTACCGTCGCTTCACCCTGGCCATGGGTAGATCACTCCGCTTCGGGTCCATAATGTGCGACTAGGAACGCCCTATTCGGACTCGCTTTCGCTACGGCTACCCCACACGGGTTAACCTCGCCACACACCGATGACTCGCAGGCTCATTCTTCAAAAGGCACGCCATCACCCCACGTACAAGTACGAAGGCTCTGACGGATTGTAAGCGCACGGTTTCAGGTACTATTTCACTCCCCTCCCGGGGTACTTTTCACCTTTCCCTCACGGTACTAGTCCGCTATCGGTCACCAGGGAGTATTCAGGCTTACCGGGTGGTCCCGGCAGATTCACAGCAGATTTCACGGGCCCGCTGCTACTCGGGTATCTCCTACAACAGCCAAAGAGTTTTCGTCTACCGGACTATCACCGTCTATGGCGGGCCGTTCCAGACCACTTCGACTAACACTTTGGTTTCTTACTGTTGCTCAATTCGGCAGAATTGAGAAAGAAGACCCCACAACACCGCGTAGACAACGCCTGCTTAACTATCACATCTACACGGTTTAGCCTCATCCGCTTTCGCTCGCCACTACTCACGGAATCACTGTTGTTTTCTCTTCCTGTGGGTACTGAGATGTTTCACTTCCCCACGTTCCCTCCACACACCCTATATATTCAGATGCGGGTAACACGACATCACTCGTGCTGGGTTTCCCCATTCGGAAATCCTCGGATCTCAGCTCGGTTGACAGCTCCCCGAGGCTTATCGCAGCCTCCTACGTCCTTCATCGGCTCCTGGTGCCAAGGCATCCACCGTACGCTCTTAAACACTTACTAACAAAGATGCTCGCGTCCACTGTGCAGTTCTCAAACAACACACCCGCATCGAATCGGTTTCCAAGACCTGCCGGCCAAGCCAGACGGTTTCGAGGAGATCCGAACGGATCGTTTTTTGCCTAGAAAGAACGCGTGTTCTTTCAGGACCCAATAGTGTGTCGGTATATCACCGCGACCAGCTGCTTTGAGCCGGTCTAATGCGATGAGGTAGTCAGTGTTCCACCCATGAGCTCCGCTGGACTACATGTGAGTCCAAAACGGCTCTGCCAGCGATACATTCACCTCTGTGAACAATCGACTGGAGATGCTCCTTAGAAAGGAGGTGATCCAGCCGCACCTTCCGGTACGGCTACCTTGTTACGACTTCGTCCCAATCGCCGATCCCACCTTCGACGGCTCCCTCCCACGAGGGGTTAGGCCACCGGCTTCGGGTGTTACCGACTTTCATGACGTGACGGGCGGTGTGTACAAGGCCCGGGAACGTATTCACCGCAGCGTTGCTGATCTGCGATTACTAGCGACTCCAACTTCACGGGGTCGAGTTGCAGACCCCGATCCGAACTGAGACCGGCTTTAAGGGATTCGCTCCACCTCACGGTATCGCAGCCCTCTGTACCGGCCATTGTAGCATGTGTGAAGCCCTGGACATAAGGGGCATGATGACTTGACGTCGTCCCCACCTTCCTCCGAGTTGACCCCGGCAGTCTCTCACGAGTCCCCGCCATTACGCGCTGGCAACATAAGATAAGGGTTGCGCTCGTTGCGGGACTTAACCCAACATCTCACGACACGAGCTGACGACAGCCATGCACCACCTGTACACCGACCACAAGGGGGCCTACATCTCTGCAGGTTTCCGGTGTATGTCAAACCCAGGTAAGGTTCTTCGCGTTGCATCGAATTAATCCACATGCTCCGCCGCTTGTGCGGGCCCCCGTCAATTCCTTTGAGTTTTAGCCTTGCGGCCGTACTCCCCAGGCGGGGTACTTAATGCGTTAGCTACGGCACGGATCCCGTGGAAGGAAACCCACACCTAGTACCCACCGTTTACGGCGTGGACTACCAGGGTATCTAATCCTGTTCGCTACCCACGCTTTCGCTTCTCAGCGTCAGTTACTTCCCAGAGACCCGCCTTCGCCACCGGTGTTCCTCCTGATATCTGCGCATTTCACCGCTACACCAGGAATTCCAGTCTCCCCTGAAGTACTCTAGTCCGCCCGTATCGCCCGCAAGCTTGGGGTTGAGCCCCAAGTTTTCACGAACGACGCGACGAACCGCCTACAAGCTCTTTACGCCCAGTAATTCCGGACAACGCTCGCACCCTACGTATTACCGCGGCTGCTGGCACGTAGTTGGCCGGTGCTTCTTCTACAGGTACCGTCACTTGCGCTTCGTCCCTGTCGAAAGAGGTTTACAACCCGAAGGCCGTCATCCCTCACGCGGCGTCGCTGCATCAGGCTTTCGCCCATTGTGCAATATTCCCCACTGCTGCCTCCCGTAGGAGTCTGGGCCGTGTCTCAGTCCCAGTGTGGCCGGTCGCCCTCTCAGGCCGGCTACCCGTCGTCGCCTTGGTAGGCCATTACCCCACCAACAAGCTGATAGGCCGCGGGCCCATCTCGTACCGATAAATCTTTCCACCCACTGACATGCATCAGAAGGTCATATCCGGTATTAGACCCAGTTTCCCAGGCTTATCCCGAAGTACGAGGCAGATCACCCACGTGTTACTCACCCGTTCGCCGCTCGTGTACCCCGAAGGGCCTTACCGCTCGACTTGCATGTGTTAAGCACGCCGCCAGCGTTCGTCCTGAGCCAGGATCAAACTCTCCGTTGAAGACTCTTGAAACACCCGAAGGCGAATCAGAAATATCTAAACTAGAGTCCGAAAACCTAGCAAAGCCAAACACCAGCAAAAGTTTGCTGTTGTTTTAAATGTCCAACCTTCCAACCGGGGGGTATGGAAGGCCGGAACCAATAATAATATTGGCACTGACATTCATCGACACACTATTGAGTTCTCAAAGAACACACGCACAAGCATCCACCCACAACATTTCGTAGGAGCTTCAGCAGGGCAACTGTTCCAACCTAGCGCAGCCAACCCGACCGAAGCAAATTCGGAAGGAGTGAGTCTGGCTAGATGATCAATCAGGCGCTCGGCGCCACCGCTGGGGTGTCCGTGCCGCTCTGACTCGAATAAAGTTACGCACCGACGAACACGAAGTCAAATCGCCTGGTCAGACAGGCTATTTCGGCGTATCGACGCGCTCGACCTGTCCACCCAACGCCTGCATCTGCTCGACGAACTTCGGGTAGCCGCGGTCGATGTGGAAGACGTCGTGCACTTCGGTAACACCGTCGGCGACCAGACCGGCCAGTACGAGACCGGCGCCGGCACGGATATCGGAGGACCAGACCGGCGCGCTGGACAGGCGCGGGATACCGCGGACCACGGCGTGATGACCATCGGTGCGGGCATCGGCGCCGAGCCGGATCATCTCCTCGACGAAGCGGAACCGCGCCTCGAAGACGTTCTCGGTGATCATCGACGTGCCGTCGGCGATGGCGGCCAGGCCGATCGCCATCGGCTGCAGGTCGGTCGGGAAACCGGGGAACGGCAGCGTCGCGAAGTTCACCGCGCGCGGGCGCTCCGGCTGCACAACACGGAAACCGTTGGGCTCGTAGGAGATCCGCGCGCCGGCCGAACGCAACTTGTCCAGCACCAGCGCCAGGTGCTTGGGGTTGACCCCGGTGACCCGGACATCGCCGGTGGTCATCGCCGCGGCGATACCCCAGGTGGCGGCGACGATGCGGTCGCCGATCACCCGGTGCGTGGTCGGCGACAGGCTCTTGACGCCCTGCACGGTCAGCACCGAGGAACCGGCACCGTCGATCCGCGCACCCATCTGCACGAGCATGGTGCACAGATCGACGATGTCGGGCTCGCGCGCCGCGTTGTCGATGACCGTCTCCCCCTCGGCCAGCACGGCGGCCATCAGGATGTTCTCGGTCGCGCCGACCGACGGGAAGTCGAGTCGGATGCGCGCGCCCTGCAGCTCGTCGGCACGGGCGACGACGCAACCGTGCTCGATCTCGCTGGTCGCGCCGAGCAGGCGCAGGCCCTGCTGGTGCATATCCAGCGGACGCGAGCCGATCGCGTCACCACCCGGGAGCGCGACGACCGCGCGCTTACAGCGCGCCATCAGCGGACCGAGCACACACACCGAGGCGCGGAACTGGGTCACCGCGGGGAAGTCGGCGTGGTACTTGGGCTCCGGCGGGGTGACGATCGTGCAGACCGAGCGGTCCCCGCTCTCGTCGTCGGAGATCGTCACGTCGCAGCCGAGACCACGCAGAACCTCGGCCATCAGCGGGACATCGAGGATGTCCGGGCAGTTGGTGATGGTGGTCGTACCCTCGGCCAGCAAAGCGGCGGCCATCAGCTTCAGCACGCTGTTCTTCGCGCCGCCGACCGCGACCTCGCCGACGAGCTGATTACCGCCGGAGACCAGAAACCGTTCGCTCACCCCGCCAGCTTATCGACCGTTGCCCGGCGACACGCCCCCCGACGCCAAACCGACCGATCCTGGCGCCACCGACTGGCTTTCAGCGCTCGGCTCCGCCGCCCGGCTGCCACAGCACGTCGCCCTCGGGGTTGGTCGCACGGCTGAGGATGAACAGCAGGTCCGACAGACGATTGAGGTATTTGGCGGGCAATACGCTGGTGTCGTCGGGGTGGGCCTCGACCGCGGCCCACGCCGAACGCTCGGCGCGTCGCACCACGGTGCGTGCCGTGTGCAACAGCGCGGCAATCGGCGTGCCGCCCGGCAGGATGAACGAATTCAGCGGGGCGAGACCCTCGTTGAACTCGTCACACCACTTCTCCAGCCGATCGATATAGGGCTGGGTGATCCGCAACGGCGGATACTTCGGCTCGGCCACCACGGGGGTGGACAGATCGGCGCCCGCGTCGAACAGATCGTTCTGGACCTGGCGCAGCACCGCGAGCACCGCGGGTTCCGGCGCGCCGAGCGCCACCGCGACACCGAGCGCCGCGTTGGCCTCGTCGCAGTCGGCGTAGGCGACGAGCCTGGGGTCGGTCTTGGGCACCCGGGAGAAATCGCTCAGACCGGTGGTGCCGTCGTCGCCGGTCCTGGTGTAGATCCGGGTGAGATGGACGCTCATGCCTGGCCTCCCCTGGTGCGGCGGGCGCGATCGGACGGCCGCGACTCCACCCACGACAGAAAAGCCGCCATCGATCCGCGATCGAGCGCGAGCTCGAAACTGCTGTGCGGATCGGTGACGGCTACCACCACGATGTCCTCGCTCATGATGTCGAATTCGTCGCCCTGCGGCGCGCGGCGCTCGACGATCTCGAGGCCCTGCCGGTGCACGGTGCTGTCCGGACCGAACTTGAGGCTGGTCAATTTGAAGAAGACGAGGCGATCCTCGTCGTAGCGGATGAGGCCGTGCCGCCAGCCCTGGCCGCCGCGCGCGGGCAATACCCGCAGCAGCGCGGCCGTGCCGCCCCGGCGCAGCATCACCAGCCGGTAGGTCGATGCACCGGCTACGAACACGAGCGTCAGCACCAGAATGATCAGGAGAACCATCCCGGTCTGCAATGCCGTACGCCCTTTCGCTCAGCTGGTGTCGAAGACACCCCCGTCGCCATTCAATCACGCCCGATGTGGGCCACTTCGGCGGGATCGGTAATACCGCCGAAAACAGCACTGTCGGCGACGAACCGGAGTTCGTCGCCGACAGTGTGTTGTTCGGAGAGGGATCAGGCAGACACGGTCGCCTCGACCGCGCGCACCTGGCCCTGCGCCACGCGCAGTTCCACCTCGGAGGCGGTCGCGTCGGCCAGCACCTTGCGTGCCGCGTCGACGTCGACCTCGCCCGCGAGTTCCGCGGACTCGGCCAGCACCCGGACGGTGTCGGCGGTGACCGAGAAGAAACCACCGTGCACCGCGGCCACGATCCGATCGCCGTCGGTCGACACGATGGTCACCGTGCCGCCCTCGACGAGCTGACCGAGCAGCGGCTCGTGGCCCGCCATGATGCCGATCTGACCTTCGGTGGTCTGCGCGCTGACGAACGTCGCCTGGCCGGACCAGAGCTTGCGTTCGACGGCGACGAGATCAACTGTCATCGTCCTTGAATTGGACTCTGTCGCCATGGTGGACTACTTCCCGGCGATCTTCTTCGCGGCCGCCTCGACGTCGTCGAGACCACCGCAAGAGTTGAACGCCTGCTCCGGGAAGTGGTCGAACTCGCCCTTGCAGACGCGATCGAAGTCGTCGATGGTCTGCTCCAGCGGCACGACCGAGCCCGGCTGACCGGTGAACTTCTCGGCCACGATGAAGTTCTGGCCGAGGAACTTCTCCAGACGACGGGCGCGGCCGACGAGGACCTTGTCCTCTTCGGAGAGCTCGTCCATACCGAGGATGGCGATGATGTCCTGCAGTTCCTTGTACTTCTGCAGGATCCGCTTGACCTCGTTGGCGACCCGGAAGTGGCGCTCGCCGACGATCGAAGCCTCGAGGATACGAGAGGTCGAGGTCAGCGGGTCGACGGCCGGGTAGATGCCCTTCTGCGAGATCGGGCGCGAAAGCTCGGTCGTCGCATCGAGGTGGGCGAAGGTGGTCGCCGGCGCCGGGTCGGTGTAGTCGTCGGCGGGGACGTAGATCGCCTGCAGCGAGGTGATCGAGCGACCACGGGTCGAGGTGATGCGCTCCTGGAGCTCACCCATCTCGTCCGCCAGCGTCGGCTGGTAACCCACGGCGGAGGGCATACGACCCAGCAGGGTCGAGACCTCGGAGCCAGCCTGGGTGAAACGGAAGATGTTGTCGATGAAGAGCAGCACGTCCTGGTGCTGGACATCGCGGAAGTACTCCGCCATGGTCAGCGCGGACAGGGCCACGCGCATACGCGTGCCCGGCGGCTCGTCCATCTGGCCGAAGACGAGGGCGGTGTCCTGGAGGACGCCCATCTCTTCCATTTCCAGGTGGAGGTCGGTGCCCTCACGAGTACGCTCACCGACGCCCGCGAACACCGAGGTGCCGGAGAACTCGCGAGCGATACGGGTGATCATCTCCTGGATCAGAACGGTCTTGCCGACACCGGCACCACCGAACAGACCGATCTTGCCGCCCTTGACGTACGGGGTCAGCAGGTCGATGACCTTGACGCCGGTCTCCAGCATCTCGGTCTTACCCTCGAGCTGGTCGAAGCTCGGGGGCTTGCGGTGGATACCCCACTGCTCGCCGTCGCGGCCGAGGCCCGGCGAGTCGAGGCAGTCACCGAGGGCGTTGAACACGTGGCCCTTGACGATGTCGCCGACGGGCACCGAGATCGGCTTGCCCGAGTCGGTGACGGTGGCGCCACGGACCAGGCCGTCGGTCGGCTGCATCGAGATGGTGCGCACGATGTTGTCGCCGAGGTGCTGGGCGACCTCGAGGGTCAGGGTCTTGGCCACCGACGGGAGCTTGATGTCGGCGTGCAGAGCGTTGAACAGCTCGGGGATGGCGCCACGCGGGAACTCGACGTCCACGACGGGGCCGATGACACGGACGACGCGGCCGGCGGTTGCGCCCGCCTTGGTCGCGTTGTCCTGAGTGACAGCTGCGGTCATTAGATTGGTTCTCTTCCTGCGCTTCTAGTCGCGGTCCGAGCTCGACGCCAGCGCGTTCACGCCGCCGACGATTTCGCTGATTTCCTGCGTGATCTGGGCCTGACGCACCGAGTTCGCCTCGCGCTGGAGCACACTGGCCAGCTCGTTGGCGTTATCGGTCGCCGCCTTCATTGCGGTGCGCCGAGCCGCGGACTCGGATGCCGCTGCCTCGAGCAACGATGAGTAGATACGCGTGTTGACGTACTTGGGCAGCAGAGCACCCAGCAGCACATCGGCGTCCGGCTCGAATTCGTACTGCGCCGTGGCGACCGCGTTCGGCGAGTCCGACAGCATGTCGTCACCGAGTGCGTAGGCCTCGTCGACGTAGCTGACCTGGATCGGCGCCAGCCGGCGCGCACCTCCGGGGTCTGGGTCAGCATCGAGACGAACTTGGTGTACACGATGTGCAGTTCGTCGACGCCCGCGATGGTTCCGGTGCCGTCCAGCGAGGGAACCTCGCTGTCGGAGCCGGCCATGAACGCCTCGACCAGGTGCTGGCACGCGGCCGACGCGTCGGTGTACTTCGGCTGCTGGGAGAAGCCGGTCCACGACGCCTGGAACGGACGGTTGCGGAACTTGTAGTACGTGAGGCCCTTGTTGCCCATCACGTACAGCACCGGCTCCTTGCCGTCGCCACGCAGCGTGGTCATGAGCTCCTCGGCGCGCTTGAGCACGTTCGAGTTGTAGCCACCGCACATACCGCTGTCACTGGTGATCACCAGGACAGCGGCCCGACGAGCGTTGGGACGCTCGGTCAGCAGCGGGTGCGACAGGTTCTTCGAGGCGCTCGCCAGCTCGCCGAGGACCTTGGTGATCTCCTCGGCGTACGGCTTGGCCGCCGCAACCCTGGCCTGGGCCTTGGAAATTCGCGAGGTCGCGATCAGTTCCTGAGCCTTGGTGATCTTCTTGATCGAATTCACACCACGAATGCGGGAGCGCAATTCACGCAAACTTGCCACTAGCGGTTCACACTCCCTTCATTCGCCAGATCGGAATATGCCGACATCAGTCCTGACCCGGCTTACTTGTCGACGTGCTTGCGGGTGACCGACAGCGACTCGACCTCTTCGTGGTCCAGATCGCCGGCGGCGGCCTCGTTCACGACGCGGCTGCCGTCGGAGGCCAGGAAGCCTTCCTTGAACTTGTCGGTCTCCGACTTGATCGCGTCGGCGGCCTCGCCGTCGAGCGGCTTGCGGCCACCCTCGAGCGCGTCGAAGGACGACTGGGTCGCGCTGTGCAGGTGCTCCAGCAGCTCGGCGGTGAAGCGACGCACGTCGCCGACCGGCACCGAGTCGTAGTAGCCGGCGTCGACCAGGTAGATCGAGATGACCTGATCCTCGACGGCGACCGGGGAGTACTGGTTCTGCTTGAGCAGCTCCACCCAGCGGGCACCGCGCTCCAGCTGCGCCAGCGAGGCGGCATCCAGGTCGGAGGCGAAGGCGGAGAACGCCTCCAGCTCGCGGTACTGCGCCATTTCCAGACGCAGCGAACCGGCGACCTTCTTCATGGCCTTGGTCTGGGCGGCGCCACCGACACGGGAGACCGAGGTACCGACGTTGATCGCCGGGCGGACACCCTTGTTGAACAGGTCGGACTCGAGGAAGACCTGGCCGTCGGTGATGGAGATGACGTTGGTCGGGATGAACGCCGAGACGTCGTTGGCCTTGGTCTCGATGATCGGCAGGCCGGTCATCGAGCCGCCGCCCATCTCGTCGGACAGCTTCGCGCAACGCTCCAGCAGACGGGAGTGCAGGTAGAAGACGTCACCGGGGTACGCCTCGCGGCCCGGCGGACGACGCAGCAGCAGCGAGATGGCGCGGTACGCCTCGGCCTGCTTGGTCAGGTCGTCGAACACGATCAGGACGTGCTTGCCCTGGTACATCCAGTGCTGGCCGATGGCCGAACCGGTGTAGGGAGCCAGCCACTTGAAGCCGGCGGAGTCGGAGGCCGGGGCCGCGACGATGGTGGTGTACTCCATCGCGCCGTGCTCCTCGAGCGCGGTCTTGACGCCCGCGATGGTGGAGCCCTTCTGGCCGATCGCGACGTAGATGCAGCGAACCTGCTTGCTGGGGTCGCCCGACTCCCAGTTCGCCTTCTGGTTCAGGATCGCGTCGACGGCGACGGCGGTCTTGCCGGTCTTACGGTCGCCGATGATCAGCTGACGCTGGCCGCGGCCGATGGCGGTCAGGGCGTCGATCGCGGTGATACCGGTGGCCAGCGGCTCCTCGACCGGCTGGCGCTCCAGCACAGTCGCGGCCTGCAGCTCCAGCACGCGGCGGTCGTCGGCCTCGATCTCGCCGAGGCCGTCGATCGGCTGGCCGAGCGGGTTGACCACGCGACCGAGGAACTTGTCGCCGACGGGAACCGACAGCACGTCGCCGGTGCGGCGGACCTGCTGGCCCTCTTCCAGCGAGGCGTACTCGCCGAGGATGACGGCACCGATCTCGGTGTCCTCGAGGTTCAGCGCGACGCCCAGGACGCCGCCCGGGAACTCGAGCAGCTCGTTGGCCATCGCCGAAGGCAGACCGCTGACGTGCGCGATGCCGTCGCCGGTGTCGGTCACGAGGCCGACTTCTTCGATGGAGGTTTCCGGGGTGTAGCTCTGGGTGTAGCTCTCGATCGCGCTACGGATCTCGTCGGAGGAGATCGTCAGCTCCGCCATGTTGTTCCTGCTCTCGCTGTGGTCTCGAATGTCGGGGGTTGGAGTGGGGCCGCGTGGCGTGTCCGTCAGGACAGCGCCCGGCGCAGCTTCTCCAGTCGGCCGGTGGCGCTGCCGTCGATGACGTCGTCTCCGACGCGCACGACGACGCCGCTCAGCAGCGTCGGGTCGACCTGCACGTGCACGGTGACCGCCTTGCCGTAGATCCGCTGCAGGGAAGCCGAGAGCTTCTCCTTCTGCTGATCGGACAGCTCGACCGCCGAATGCGCGTGGGCGACGATCTGGTCACGACGGGCCGCCGCCAGATCGGACAGGGCGCCGAAGGCGACGCCGATGTTGTTGGTCCGCAGTCGGGTCACCGCCTGCTCGGCCAGCGTCAGGGTGATCGGCTCGGCCTTGCCGGTCAGCAGCCGTTCGATCAGCTCACGCCGCGCCGAGGCCGGCTTGCTCTGATCGGACAGGGCCTGCTCCAGCTGCGGGTTGTCGGCGATGATGCGACCGAGCCGGAACAGCTCGTCCTCCACCGCTTCCAGCCGGCCGCCGTCGGCAGCGGACTCGAGCAGAGCCTCCTGCCCGAGCAGCACCAGGGTGTCGACCAGATCGCGGGTGCGCGACCAGTTCTGGGCCACCGCGGTGGTCAGCACTGCCTGCGTGGCAGCGCTGACCTTGCCGCCGAAGATCCGCTCACTGAGTTCAGCGCGCGCCGAACCCGGCACCGACACGTCCGCGAGCGCCACACGCAGCGAACGCTGGTCGTCCAGCACGGCGACAACGGCGAACAGTTCCGACCCCGTTGTGGCCGCAACAGTTTCGCTTCCGGTCAGAGCGGCCCGAAGCGCCTCCCGAGACCGGGAGCTGGCCTCGCGGCTCGCTGCGTACATGCTTCTCACTTTCGCGTCGTTACCTTCCGACCCCGATGGCGTCGGTGTCGTCGAGTTCGCTGAGGAACTTGTCGATCGACGCCGCCTGCTTTGCCTCGTCCGAGACAGACTGGCCGATGATCTTCTCGGCCAGGTCGACGGCCGTGCGGCCGACCTCGGAGCGCAGCTCGGTCAGGATCTGCTGGCGCTGGGCTTCCAGCTGGGAGTGACCGGCGGCGACAATTCGGTCGCTTTCGGCCTGGGCATCCGTGCGCATCTGCGCGAGGATCTGCTGACCCTGAGTGCGCGCATCCTCGCGGATACGTGCGGCCTCGAGCCGGGCGTCGGCAAGCTGCTGCTGGTACTGCTGCAGCGTCTGCTGTGCCTCTTCCTGAGCGGCTGCGGCCCTGGCGATACCGCCTTCGATCTTGTCGGCACGCTCATCGAGTGTCTTGGTCACACGCGGGATCACGTATTTCCAGAAGAGCACGCCGATGATGGCGACGCAGACGATCGACCAGACGATGTCGTACGTTTCGGGAATGAGAGGATTCACATCCTCTCCCCCTTCGGCAGCGAGCGTGATGAATTCGCGCATCGGAATCAGAAGATGAAGCCGGCGACGAGGCCGATCAGCGCCAGGGCCTCGGTGAACGCGATACCGAGGAACATGTTGGTACGGATCTGGCCGGCCAGCTCGGGCTGACGGGCGAAGCCCTCGATGGCCTTGCCGACGACGATACCCACGCCGATGCCGGGGCCGATCGCGGCGAGACCGTAGCCGATGGCGCCGAAGCCCTTGAAGGTGCTCTCGGTGGTCGCGGCTTCCTGGGCCAGGTAAGCGAGGCTCATGAGTCTTCTTTCCCTTTCTGTTGCTCACCCGCCGGTCGGCGTGTGTAGCAGGTTTGGCAGTACTGGTGTGGATTCAGGTCAGTGGTCGGCGGCGTGCTGCGCGAGGCTGATGTACACCGCGGTCAGCAGGGCGAACACATACGCCTGCAGGAAGATGACCAGCAGCTCGAACAGCGTGAAGCCGATGCCTGCCAGCAGCGAGAAGGGCGTGAAGACCTTCATCCACGCGGTGGCATCGAAGAGGAAGAACCAGGTAGCACTGAAGAACAGCACCAGCATGATGTGGCCGGCCAGCATGTTCGCCATGAGTCGGACGGTCAGCGTGAACGGGCGCAGGATGAACGTCGAGACGAACTCGATCGGAATCAGCAGCACGTGCAGCGCCGTCGGCACATCGGGAACGACGATGCTCGAGCGCATGTACTTGAAGAAGCCGTACTTGCGGATACCCACGTAGTTGAACGCGATGTACGCGATCGCGGCGAGCACCAGCGGCATCCCGACTCGCGCATTCGACGAGATGTTCAGGAACGGAACAATGCTGGAGAAGTTCAGGAACAGAACCGTGAAGAAGATCGTCGCGATCAGCGGGAGGAACCGCTTACCGGTTTCCTTACCGAGTACCTCGTCGGCGATCTGCTCCTTGACGAAAACCACCGCGGTTTCCATCACGTTCTGCAGGCCGCGCGGCACGATCTTCGGCGAGCGGAAAGCCAGCACGAAGACGAGCACCACAACGGCGGTCATCAGCAGCCGGATCAGCATCAGGCGGTCGAGTTCGAACGGCGTACCCTCGAACAGCACTGCTGGAGGGAAGAAGTCGGACAGCGATGGCGCGTGGAACTCGCCCGCCGCCAAAGTGATGACGCTCAGCGTTCTCTCCCGTGTTCGGGCCGCGGGTACGACGGTCATTCCCGCGGTTCGATCGGACATTGACGATCAATGGGGTCGACTCTGGTCGGCTCGAAATTCGACAGTTGCTCGTACGGTGTAACCCCGTAAAGCTTCTGTTCGGGCGTCGGCGACATCGTCGACATGCTTCAACCGGGCACATTCCACCCGGATCGGCAGTAAGCATAGCGGCACCGGGCAGGATCATGGCGATCCCCCCTGGCAACCCGAGGCAATGCCCCGAGTCATCCTGGGCAGCGCCTCCAGCTTGGGTGCTTGCTTACCAACACTTTACCAAGCTATCTACGACAGTGTGTAGCTGGGTGGGATTATTCCTGCTCGGAAGCCGTTTCGCTGTCTCCCGCGCGTGTCGTGACATACGGAACCTTCTGGCTCACAACGCCATACGTCTCCGCGCCGAGCACGATCAGCAGGGCTCCGACCACGGTGAAGAACAGCGTGGGCCTGCTGTAGAAGTCGAACTCGTTGAGCACACCGACGATCACCAGCGCGATCAGCAGCTTGCCGACCCAGCTGACCAGCATGACCAAGCCCGCCGTGCTCGGCGGCAGCTTGGCGCCCAGCAGCACGGCCACCACGGTGGTGAGGATGAACCCACCACCGATCGCCGAGCCGAGCAGCGCGCCCCACAGACCCGGCATCCCGGCCACGGCGGTGGCGATCGCCACCGAGACGACCACGAGGACGCCGAGGCCGATCAGGCCGTAGCGCAGCGCGGTACGCAGCGGGGCGTCGGGGCCGGGCACGGGGCGGGGTGTAAAGCTCACGGGCAGCACTTTACCTTGCGGCCCGTTTTCAGCGATTGGCCGACTCCACCCGGCGCATCGATGGGATCGCGGTCACTACCAGGGCGAACACCAATCCACCCGCCACCAGCAGCACCACCAGGCGCCGATCCATCAGCGAGGTCCCCACCGCACCGAAGGCGAGCACACCGACCCACAAATAGATCAACAGCACAACGCGTCGCTGTGAATGTCCGATCTGCAGCAATCGGTGATGAAGATGCATTTTGTCCGGTGTGGAGAAACTCACGCCGGCGCGCACGCGGCGCACGATCGCCAGCAACAGATCGAGCACCGGAATGAACATCACCGCGCCCACCAGCAAGAGCGGCGAGAGCAAACCCACAATGTCGCGCGGGCCGTAGCCCTGCAGCGGAATTCGGCCCGAGGCGCCGGTGGAAACCGCGGCCAGCATCAATCCGATCATCATCGAGCCGGAATCGCCCATGAAGATTCGAGCGGGCGAGAAATTGTGCGGCAGAAATCCGAGGCACGCGCCCGCCAGCGCGGCGGCCAGCAACGCGGGCGGATAGGTGTCGACCGAACCGCCCTGGTCGTAGAGCAAACCGACGGAGAACACGAAAACCGCGCCGGCGCAGATCAAACCGAGGCCCGCGGCGAGGCCGTCCAGACCGTCGACGAAGTTCATCGCGTTCACCAGGGTGACGGTGATACCCACCGTCACCAGACCGCCCTGCAGCGCGTCGAGGACGACGGTGGTGTCGTTGAACGGGTCGTAGATCACGTACCAGCTCAGGCCCATCACGGCCATCACGCCCGCGGCGGTCACCTGGCCGACGAATTTGGTGAGCGCGTCCAGGCCCCACCGGTCGTCGACGATGCCGACCAGGACGATGATCGTCGCCGCGACCAGGACCGCCGGAATATCGGGCGCGTAATCGAAACCGCGCCGCAGTGCGGGCAATTGGTGTGCGAACAACACCGCGGCGACCACGCCGACATACATGCCGACACCGCCCATCCGCGGAATCGGCGTCACGTGCACGTCGCGCTCACGCGGAATCGCGACCGCGCCGAACGCGATGGCGAGCACCCGGATGCCGCCGGTGGCCAGGAACGTCACCGTGGCGGAGACGAGCAGCACGAGCACCAGCTCGCGCAGGGGAACGACCGTGCTCATCGGATGCGTGCGATCACCGCTGCGCGGGGCTGATCAGGGCATCCGGCGCCATGCCGAGGACCTCCGCGATATCGGCCACCGCCACCGCACCTTCCCGCAACACCCGCGGCTGATCCGCGGTCAGATCGACGATCGTCGACGCCACCGCGTGCTCGGCCGGGCCACCGTCGAGATACACACCCGCCAGCGAACCCAGCTGCTCGCGCGCCTGCTCGACGGTGGCGGCCGGGGGCTGCCCCGACACATTGGCACTCGACACGGCCAGCGGACCGACCTCACGCAGCAATTCCAGCGCCACCGGATGCAGCGGCATCCGCAGCATCACCGTGCCACGGGTGTCGCCCAGGTCCCACGCCAGCGACGGCGCGGCCTGCACGACCAGGCTCAGCGCACCCGGCCAGAACGCCCGGATCAGCTCGCGCGCCTGCGGGCGCACCGAGAACACCAGGCCATCGATGGTGTGCCACGACCCGACGAGCACCGGGACGGGCATATCGCGACCGCGCCGCTTGGCGGCAAGCAGCGCGCCCACCGCGTCGGAATCGAACGCGTCGGCCGCCAGGCCGTACAGCGTATCGGTGGGCATCACGACCAGCCGACCGGACTTCAGCGCACTGGTGGCGGCGGTGAGCCCCGCAGCCCGAGACGCCGGTTCAGCACAGTCGTAGACGGTACTCACGCTTAATTCGCCTCTCCGCGATTCTGCCGGCCTTCGGGTGGGCGACGAAATTTCCGCGGCCCCGGGTCTCGCCGTCATCGGGGTGCGGCAAGGTGTCGGGGTCCCACGATTCTTGCCGGTCTTCGGTGTGCGGCAAGAGTCTAGCCCCCGCTCGACCGTTCACCTGCGCGGGGACTTTCCGAGGCTACGGAGTGCGCATCGCCACGCCCGCGCGACCAGGGTGTTCGCCAGCTGCTGGGAGTGTGCTGGTTCGGCCGAGCCGCGACGGGCAGGCCGGGGACGCGGCGGTAGGCCGCCATGTCAGGGTTTGCCGGGTGCGGCCGCGACGACGAAACGCGGCTTACCCGCCAGGTCCGGGTGCTCGACGATGCCGACCAGCCCGGCGGCGGCGAGCAGCGCCGCGACGCCCCCGCCGTTGGTGTCGTCGTGTTCGATCGCGGTGGCGCCGCCGGGGCGCAGGAGGCGGGCGATGGTGGGGACCATCGGGCGGATGACAGCGAGGCCGTCGGGGCCGCCGAAGAGGGCGCGGTGAGGGTCGTGGTCAGCGACCTCGGGGTCGAGTACGGCCGACTCCGGGATGTAGGGCGGGTTCGAGACGACCAGGTCGACGCGGCCGGACAGGGCGGTGAGCAGGGCCGGGTCGGTGACGTCGGCGGCGTGCAGGGTGATGGGAGTGTCGCCGTCGGCGCTGCGGTCGTCGGCGTTGCGGCGGGCCCAGGTCAGGGCGGCGGGGTCGAGTTCGACAGCGTGGACCTCGGCGTCGGGGCGGGCGTGCGCGATGGCCAGGGCCAGCGCGCCCGAGCCGGTACACAGGTCGACGACGATCGGCGGGTGGTCGTGCGGCAGCGTCTCCAGCCAGGCCAGCGCCCAGGCGAACAGCAATTCGGTCTCCGGGCGCGGCACGAACACGCCGGGACCGACCGCGAGGTCGATCTCGCCCATCGCGGCCGTTCCGGTCAAGTGCTGCAGCGGGATTCGCGCGGCCCGCCGGTCGACGAGATCATCGAACCGCGCGACTTCGCCCGGCTCCACCATCGGGTGCAGCGCCAGGCGCATCCGGTCGACGCCGAGCGCGTGGGCGGCCAGGTGCTCCGCATCGGTCATCGGCGAGGCGACCCCGGCCTCGGCCAGCCGTGCCGCGGCCGCGACGATCAGCGGACGCAGCCGGACCGGCTCGGTCACCGGCTCGTTCGGCATACTCGGGCACCCACCGTGGTCGCGCGGGTTCGCTCCGGACGCTGCGCGCTCATGCCGGTTATTCGGCTGCCATCCGGGCGTCGCGGTCGGCCTTGCCGAGCGCGTCGAGCAGCGCGTCCATGTCACCGTCGAGGACGGCGTCGAGGTTGTGCGCCTTGAAACCGATGCGGTGATCGGCGATCCGGTTCTCCGGGAAGTTGTAGGTGCGGATGCGCTCGGAGCGATCCACCGTGCGGATCTGGCTGGCGCGACCGGCCGCGGCCTCCTGCTCGGCCTGCTCCTCGGCCAGCGCCTGCAACCGGGCTCCGAGCACCTGCATCGCGCGCGCCTTGTTCTGCAGCTGCGAACGCTCGTTCTGGCAGGTCACCACGATGCCGGAGGGCAGGTGGGTGATGCGGACCGCGGAGTCGGTGGTGTTGACGCCCTGGCCGCCCTTGCCGGAGGACCGGTAGACGTCGATGCGCAGGTCGGTCTCGTCGATCTGCACCTGCTCGACCTCGTCGGGCTCGGGGTAGATCAGCACGCCCGCGGCCGAGGTGTGGATGCGGCCCTGCGATTCGGTCACCGGCACGCGCTGCACGCGGTGCACGCCGCCCTCGAACTTGAAGCGCGACCACACGCCGTCGCGGGCCGCGTCCTTGCTCTTGATCGACAGCGTCGCGTCCTTGTAGCCGCCCAGGTCGGAATAGGTGACGTCGAGCGTCTCCACCTTCCAGCCGTGCCGCTCGGCGTAGCGGATGTACATGCGGGCCAGGTCGGCGGCGAACAGCGCCGATTCCTCGCCGCCCTCGCCGGACTTCACCTCGAGCACCACGTCGTCGCCGTCGTGCGGGTCGCGCGGCGCGAGCAGATCGGCCAGCGACTGCTCGAGCTCCACCAGCTGAGCTTCCAGATCGGGCACCTCGGCGGCGAACGTGGCGTCGTCGGCGGCCAGCTCACGGGCGGCCTCGAGATCGTCGCGGACGGACTCGAGCTTGCGGTAGGTCGACATCACCGGCGCCAGCTCGGCGAACCGCTTGCCCACCCGCCGCGCCGCACCGGCGTCGTTGTGCAACGACGGATCGGCCAGCTGCGTCTCCAGGCCGGCGTACTCGGCCAGAATGTCGTCGATGGCGGAAGGGGCCGTCTGATCGGCCATGTCGGTGAACTCCTACTGGGGAGGTAGCGGCTGCGGAGTCTGGTGGGCCGAAGGCCCGTCTCGGCCGCCTCGATTCTGGACTGACGGAGCGAAGGAGCGAAGCGACTGAGCGGAGGAGGGAAGAATCGAGGCCGAAAGGCCGAGACCCCGCGGCGCCCACGCCGCCGAAAATACCGACGCCCGGCCTGCGGAAGCAGAACCGGGCGTCGGGTGAGGCAACTAGCTGGCGTCGGCCTTCTTGCCCGCGCGCTTGCCGTAGCGAGCCTCGAAGCGAGCGACGCGGCCGCCGGTGTCGAGGATCTTCTGCTTGCCGGTGTAGAACGGGTGGCACTGCGAGCAGACCTCGACGGTGATCTGGCCGGACTCCTTGGTGGAGCGAGTCTGGAAGGTGTTGCCGCAACCACACACAACGGTGGTGTCGACATACGTGGGGTGGATTCCTGCCTTCATGGGCGTCCTCTCGATAATGGTCGCCGGGTCGCACACCGCTTGGAGCGCGGGATACGTGAACCGGAACCGACTAGGCGGGATGTCTGCGAACTCGCAGACACACAGCGATCCAGTATGCCAGACCTGGCCGCACCCTTCGAAAACACCCCCGGCCGCCGGTTTGTTCCGTACCCTCCGGCGGCTGGCGCCGCGGGTTCTCGGCCGAAAGGGCCCCGCCGGAGCGGGGCCCTTCGCGTCACTCGTCGAGTGCGCCCGGTGCGGTCTTGGAGACCGTCATCAGGAACTCGAGGTTGTTCTTGGACTTGCGCAGGCGATCCATCAGCAGATCGATCGCCTGGTGCGAATCCAGGCCGGAGAGCACGCGCCGCAGCTTGTGCACCACGGCCATCTCGTCGGGCGACATCAGCAGCTCGTCGTGGCGGGTGCTGGACGGGTTGATGTCCACCGCGGGGAACACGCGCCGCTCGGCGATCTTGCGATCGAGCTTGAGCTCGGCGTTGCCGGTGCCCTTGAACTCCTCGAAGATCACCGTGTCACCGGTGGAGCCGGTCTCGACCATCGCCGTGGCGATGATGGTGAGCGAGCCACCGTTCTCGATGTTGCGGGCCGCGCCGAGGAACCGCTTGGGCGGGTACAGCGCGGTCGAGTCGACACCACCGGAGAGGATGCGGCCCGAGGCGGGCGAGGAGTTGTTGTACGCACGGCCCAATCGGGTGATCGAGTCGAGCAGCACCACAACGTCTTTGCCCATCTCCACCAGGCGCTTGGCGCGCTCGATGGCGAGCTCGGCGACCGAGGTGTGGTCGGCCGGCGGCCGGTCGAAGGTCGAGGCGATGACCTCACCCTTCACCGAACGCTGCATGTCGGTGACCTCTTCGGGACGTTCGTCGACCAGCACGACCATGAGGTAGCACTCGGGGTTGTTGATCGCGATCGCGTTGGCGATGTCCTGCATGATCGTGGTCTTACCCGCCTTGGGCGGGGACACGATCAACGCGCGCTGACCCTTGCCGATCGGCATGATCAGGTCGATCACACGCGTGGTCAGCTTGTTCTGGGTGGTCTCCAGACGCAGCCGCTGGTTCGGGTACAGCGGCGTGAGCTTCTGGAAGTCGGGACGGCGCTTGGCCGCCTCCACCTCGCCGCCGTTGACGGTGTCCAGACGGACCAGCGGGTCGAACTTCTGGCGCTGGTTGCTCTGCTCGCCGTCCCGCGGGGCGCGCACCGCGCCGGTGATCGCGTCACCGCGGCGCAGGCCGTTCTTGCGCACCAGGTTCATCGAGACGTACACGTCGTTCGGGCCGGCCAGGTAGCCGGAGGTCCGCACGAACGCGTAGTTGTCCAGGACGTCGAGGATGCCCGCGACCGGCTGCAGGACGTCGTCCTCGCGGATCTCGAAGTCGCGGGCCTCGCCGCCACCGCCACCGGCGCCACCGTCGCGGTCACGACCACGACGACGCTCACGGAACCGGCGACCCCGGCGACCGCGGCCGCCTTCCTCGTCGTCGCCACCGCGGTCGTCGCGGGGACCGCGATTACCGGCATTGGTGCCGTTCTGGTTCTGGTTGCGCTCGTTCTGGTTGCGCTCGCCACGGTCGCCACCGGCGCGCTCGCCCCGGTCGCCGCCGTTGCGCTCCCCACGGTCGCCACCGGTGCGCTCACCACGGTCGCCACCGGTGCGCTCGCCACGCTCACGCCTGCGCTCGCCCTGCTCGCCACCGTCGGCCTTGTCGGCCTGCTTGGTCTCCTCGGCGCGGTTCTCGGCCTGGGCGTTCTCGCCACCGCCGGAACGGGCCTGGTCACGGCCACGACGCTGCCTGCCACGGCCACGCTGACCCCCGTCGCGACCGGAATCCTCGGTCGACTCGGCGGTCTTGGACTCGGCCGTCCCCTGCTCGGCCGGGGCCTGCTCGGTCACGACCGCGGCGGCCTGCTTCTCGGCGGGCTCGGCCTTGGCCGGCTTGTCGGCCTTCGCGGGCGCGTCGGTCTTGGCGGGCGCTTCGGCCTTGGCCGGCGCTTCGCTCTTGGCGGCGGGCGCGTCGGCCGTCACGGCGGCGGCCTCGACGGGCTTACCCGCCTTCGCAGGCGCTCCGGCCTGATTTTCCTTGATAGCGGCGATGAGATCGCCCTTGCGCATACCGGAGGTGCCTCGGATACCGAGCTCCCCCGCCAATGCGCGCAACTGCGGCAACAGCATTCCAGTCAGCCCCGATCGTGCGACGTCGGTGTGTTCGCTCATTTTCGAAATCTGTCCGGATTCACTTTCGCGGCCGCCCGAGTTCGTAGGGTTGGATTCCACCCCGGGTGTCGCGAGCAGGTCCGTATCTGTCACGGAAATCCTTTCCTTCCCTCGAATGCCGTGTGCTGAATCGAGGGTTCGTTCCGTAGACCCGGCACCGTGTGCCGAGCTCGGATTATGCGTCCGACAGGACGCCTGTGCCGTACTACCCGCCCCGCCGGACCGGAGGCTTCGCCACCAGAAGACGGTGGTGAGGAGAGATCATTCCAGTTGAGCGGCTTCGCGGCGTCGCAGCACCTCCATGGTGTGGAGGCTCGAGCCTGGAGCCTGCTGGAGCGATTGCCCTGATGAAGCACCGGCGTCTGATGCGCACGATGTACGGACTTGCACAGAATAGCTGCCAATTGCGAACAACGGCAAGGCAGGCACGCCGTCAGTCGATCGCGACGCCGTCGGCGATGCCCGGTTCGACCACCCGCAGCCCGTCGGATTCCGCCTGTTTGCGCAGTTCATCGGGGAAATCTCCGGTCGCGAGCGCCAAGATCGTCGGGCCGGCGCCGGAAACTGTGGCCGGAATACCCGCGGCCCGCAGCCGCTCGATCCAGGCCGTGGTGAGCGGTAGCGCGGGAGCACGCTGGGTCTGATGCAGCCGGTCCGCGGTGGCGGGCATCAGCAGATCGGGGCGTTCGGTGAGCGCGACGACGGCCAGCGCCGCCCGGCTGACGTTGAACGCGGCGTCACCGTGCGGCACCTGCTCGGGCAGCAGCCCGCGCGTGTGCGCGGTGGACGAGCGTTCCTGCGGGATCAGCACCACCGGGCGCAGCGCGGCGGCGGGGGTGAGCCGCACGGCCCGGTAGGCGCGATTCTGCTCGGCATCGGATTCGGTCCACGACACCACGATTCCACCGAGCACGCTGGCCGCGGCGTTGTCGGGGTGACCCTCGAACTCCGCGGCCAGCTGCACCAGCTGATCGGCGTCCAGCCGCAGGTCGGGATCGAACTTCGCGGCCAGCCCGGCGCCGGCGGCCAGGCCGCCGACCACGGCCGAGGCGCTGGAACCGAGTCCTCGCGAGTGCGGAATCACGTTGCGGCACACCACGTCGAGACCGTCGGCCCAGACGCCGAGCGACTCCAGCCCGCGCTCGATCGCCCGCACCACCAGATGCGTTGGGCCCCACGGCACGTCGTCGGCGCCCTCACCCTCGACCCGGATCTCGAGACCCGAATCGGTGGTGCGCACCACGATCTCGTCGTAGACACCCAATGCCATTCCCAGGCAATCGAATCCGGGACCGAGGTTGGCCGTGGAAGCGGGAACGCGCACGGTCACTTCGAGACCGGCGGGCAGGGTAGCAGTCATCAGCCTGCTCTCGCGTGCGCTCAACTCAGGCCAGCTCGAGTTCGTGGGCGATGGCCACCGGGTCGACGGCGATCGGCTTGACCTCGGGCATACCGGCCAGCGCGTTGTCGGGGTCCTTGAGACCGTTGCCGGTCACCGTGCAGACCACGGTCAGACCCGAATCCAGCCAGCCCTCCTCGCGGGCGGCCAGCAGACCGGCCACACTCGCGGCCGACGCGGGCTCGACGAACACCCCCTCGGTCGCGGCGACCAGGCGGTACGCGGCCAGGATCTCCTCATCGGTGGCCGCGCGGAAGGCGCCACCGGACTGCTCCTTGGCCTCCATCGCCCCGTTCCACGACGCCGGGGCACCGATCCGGATGGCGGTGGCGATGGTCTCCGGGTCCTTCACCGGGGCGCCGTTGACCAGCGGGGCCGCACCGGCGGCCTGCACACCGAGCATCCGCGGCAGCACCGAGGTGAGGCCGTCGGCGTGGTACTCGCGGTACCCGCGCCAGTAGGCGGTGATATTGCCCGCGTTGCCCACCGGCAGCACGTGTACGTCGGGCGCCTTGCCCAGCACGTCGCAGATCTCGAACGACGCGGTCTTCTGGCCCTCGATCCGCGCCGGGTTCACCGAGTTCACCAGACCGACCTCGGGGAAGTCCGAGGTGACCTTGCGGGCCAGCTCGAGACAGTCGTCGAAATTGCCCTCGACCTGGATGATCTTCGCGCCGAGCATCACGGCCTGGGCCAGCTTGCCCATCGCGATCTTGCCCTGCGGGATCAGCACCGCGCACTCCATGCCCGCGCGGGTGGCGTAGGCGGCGGCCGAGGCCGAGGTGTTGCCGGTCGACGCGCACAGCACGGCCTTCTGCCCGCGGTACTTCGCGTCGGTCATCGCCATGGTCATGCCGCGGTCCTTGAAGGAACCGGTTGGGTTGGCACCCTCGACCTTGAGGTACACCTCGCACCCGGTCAGCTCGGACAGGTGCGTCGCGGGGACCAGCGGGGTACCGCCCTCGAACAGGGTGACCGGCTCCCAGTCGGCCGCACCGACCAGCCGGTCGCGGTAGGCCGCGATCAGACCCGGCCAGCGCGAGTGCACGCCGAGCTGGGGGGCGATGCCAGTGGTGCTCATTCTTCGGTGCCTTCCAATCTGAGAACGCTGGTCACAGAGGTGACGGAATCCATGTCCGCCAATGCCGCGACAGTATCGGCCAGCGAGGACTCCACCGCATGGTGGGTGACGACCACGAGCCGGGCGCCGTCGCCGTGGCCCTGCTGACGCACGGTGGAGATGCTCACCCCGTGCTGGGCGAAGGTGTCGGCCACCGCGGCGAGCACGCCGGGCCGGTCCGCCACCTGCAGGTTCACGTGGTAGCGGGTGGGGGTGTCCCCGATCGGCGCGATCGGCAGCTCAGCATAGACCGACTCACCGGGAGCGCGGCCACCGTAGAACTTGTTGCGCGCGGCCATCACCAGGTCGCCGAGCACGGCCGACGCGGTCGGCGCGCCACCGGCGCCCTGACCGTAGAACATCAGCCTACCGGCGTTGTCGGCCTCGACGACGACGGCGTTGAACGCACCGTTGACCGAGGCCAGCGGGTGCTTGCGCGGGATGAGCGCCGGGTACACGCGCACCGAGACGCGGTCCTTGCCGCCCTCGGCGGAGGTGGGCTCGCCCGGACCGGCCGCGACGCGCTCGCAGATGGCGAGCAGCTTCACGGTGCAGCCGACGGCCGAGGCGGTCTCCAGGTCCTCGGCGGTGATCTTGGTGATGCCCTCGCGGTACACATCGGCCGCGGTCACGCGGGTATGGAAGGCCAGCGAGGCCAGGATGGCGGCCTTGGCGGCGGCGTCGAAGCCCTCGACGTCGGCGGTGGGGTCGGCCTCGGCGTAGCCGAGATCGGTCGCCTCGGCGAGCACGTCGTCGTAGGCGGCGCCGGTCTCGTCCATCGCGGAGAGGATGAAGTTGGTGGTGCCGTTGACGATGCCGACCACGCGGTTCACCCGGTCGCCCGACAGCGACTGGATCAGCGGCCGGACCACCGGGATCGCACCGGCGACGGCGGCCTCGAAGTACAGGTCGGCGCGGCTGCGCTCGGCGGCGGCGGCCAGTTCACCGGTGTAGTCGGCCAGCAGCGCCTTGTTGGCGGTGACGACGGACTTGCCCCCGCTCAGGGCGGCTCCGATCAGCGCACGGGCCGGATCGATGCCGCCCATGACCTCGACGACCAGGTCGACGTCGTCGCGCGCGACGAGTGCCTCGGCATCGGTGGTGAGCAGCTCGGCGGGCAGGCCGCGGTCCTTGCTCAGGTCACGCACGGCGACGCCGCGCAGCACCAGCGGGGCGCCGACGCGTGAGCGCAGGTCCTCGGCGTGGTCGCGCAGCACGCGGACGACCTCGGTACCCACGGTGCCCATGCCGAGCACGGCGACACCCAGCGGGCGCCCCGAGTCTTTGGTCCCGTTGTTCAGGGTCATCCTTCCACCTCCAGGCTGAGCAGGTCCGCCACCGTTTCCCGGCGCAGAATCAGTCGCGACGCACCATCACGCACCGCGACCACGGCGGGCCGGGTGAGCTGGTTGTAGCGGCTCGACATCGAATAGCAGTACGCGCCGGTGGCCGCGACGGCAACCAGGTCACCGGGGCCCGCGTCCGCCGGCATCCAGGTGTCACGAATGACGATATCGCCACTCTCGCAATGCTTTCCGACCACGCGCGCGACGACCGCGTGCGCGTCCGACGAGCGCGAGACCAGACGGCAATCGTAATCGGCCTGGTACAGCGCGGGACGGATATTGTCGCTCATGCCGCCGTCCACGCTGACGTAGCGGCGACGCGCGCCGCCGTCGAGCTCGACATCCTTGATGGTGCCGACCTCGTAGAGCGTGACGGTGCCGGGACCGGCGATGGCGCGACCCGGCTCGACGGCGATGGTCGGCTCGGGCAGCCCGGCGCGGGCGGCCTCGGCGGCGACCAGACCGCGCAGGTTGGCGGCGAACTCGTCCAGCGGCGGCGGGTTGTCGCTCGGCAGGTACGAGATACCGAGGCCACCGCCCAGATCCAGGGTGGAGATCTGCGCGGTGCGCTCGATACCGAATTTGTCGATGGCCTCGCGGAGCAGCCCGAGCATGCGGCGCGCGGCGATCTCGAAGCCGTCGAGCTCGAAGATCTGCGAGCCGATGTGGCTGTGCAGGCCGACCAGGCGCAGGTTGTCGGCCTCGAAGACGCGGGCCAGCGCCTGCATGGCGTCGCCGCCGGCGATCGAGAAGCCGAACTTCTGGTCCTCGTGGGCGGTGGAGATGTACTCGTGGGTGTGCGCCTCGACGCCGACGGTGACCCGGACCAGCACGTCCTGGACCACGCCCGCGGCGCCGGCGACCGCTTCGAGCCGCTCGATCTCGTAGAGCGAGTCGACGACCACATGGCCGACGCCCGCGGCGACCGCGGCCTCCAGCTCGGGCACCGACTTGTTGTTGCCGTGCAGCGCGATGCGCTCGGCCGGGAAACCGGCGTGCAGCGCGATGGCCAGCTCGCCGCCGGAGCAGACGTCGAGCGAGAGGCCCTCGTCGCGGATCCAGCGCGCGATCTCACCACACAGGAACGCCTTGGACGCGTAGTGCACGCGGGCGTTGGGCCCGAACGCGCGCACCATGTCGCGGCAGCGGGAGCGGAAATCGTCCTCGTCGACGACGAACAGCGGGGTGCCGTACTGCTCGGCCAGCTCGGTGATCGGCACGCCGGCGACAGCGACGACACCGTCCTCGCCCCTGGCGGCGTTGCGCGGCCACACGTTGGCGGGGAGGTCGATCATCTCGCTCGGCTCGGTCGGGCGCTCGGGCAGGCTCGGGGCGTGCGGGATCTCTGCGTGCCGGGGACCGGCCGGGTGTGCACTCATGACTGCACCTCGCTGACGCTCGGCTCCGTCACGAGCGCACAATGCGCAGGGCTGTTGGTTCGTTCGCTGCGCTCTCTCACGCGGGGTGCGTCCTTCCTGGAAAGCTTGCCGGTGGTCACATGCGCTCCGGTGCGCTGACGCCGAGCAGGGCCAGACCGTTGGCCAGCACCTGACGGGTGGCCTTGACCAGTTCGAGCCGGGCGGCGTTGAGCCCGGTGACGGCGTCGTCGCCCTTGGGCAGCACGCGCATGTCGTCGTCGGACTGGAAGGGGTGGTAGACACCGGCCAGTTCTTCGAGGTAGCGGGCGATGCGGTGCGGTTCGCGGGTCTCCGCGGCGGTGGCGACCACGCGCGGGAAATCACCGAGGGTACGGATCAGATCACCTTCGCGAGACGAGGTCATCAGCGCGAAATCCGGTGCGACGGTAGCGAACTCGGGGTACTTGGCGGCATTGCCGAGGATGCTGCTGGTCCGCGAGTGCGCGTACTGCACGTAGTAGACCGGGTTCTCGCTGCTCGCCTTGGTCCACAGGTCGAGGTCGATGTCGATGCTCGAGTTCACCGAGGAACGCACCAGCGAGTAGCGGGCGGCGTCGACGCCGATCTGCTCGACCAGGTCGTTGAGGGTCACCACGGTGCCGGCGCGCTTGCTCATCTTCACGGCCTGGCCGTCGCGGACCAGGTTCACCATCTGGCCGATCAGGACCTCGACGGTGTCGGGGTTGTCGCCGAACGCGGCCGCGGCGGCCTTCAACCGGCCGATGTAGCCGTGGTGGTCGGCGCCGAGCATGTAGATGGCCAGGTCGAAGCCACGCGCGCGCTTGTTCTGGAAGTAGGCGATGTCACCGGCGATGTAGGCGGCGTTGCCGTCGCTCTTGAGGACCACACGGTCCTTGTCATCGCCGTATTCGGTGGACGCGATCCACCAGGCGCCGTCCTTCTCGTACAGGTTGCCCGAGTTCTTGAGCTCCTCGACGGCCCGCTCGACGGCGCCGGAGGCGAACAGTTCGCTCTCGTTGAAGTACACGTCGAAGTCGGTGCCGAAGTCGTGCAGATCCTGCTTGATCTGGGCGAACATCTGCTGCACGCCCTCGCGCCGGAACAGCTCGTGCCGCTCGTCGGCGGGCAGGGTGAGCGCCTCGGGGTGCGCGGCGACGATGCTCGCGCTGATCTCCTGGATGTACTCGCCCGCGTACCCGTCCTCGGGGGTCGGCTCGCCGAGCGCGGCCGCGACCAGCGACTTCGCGAAGCGGTCGATCTGCGCGCCGTGATCGTTGAAGTAGTACTCCCGGGTCACGTCGGCGCCCTGCGCGGCCAGGATGCGGCCCAGCGCGTCGCCGACCGAGGCCCAGCGGGTGCCACCGAGGTGCACGGGGCCGGTCGGGTTGGCGGAGACGAACTCGAGGTTGATCTTGGTGCCGGACAGCGCGGCACCGGTACCGAACTTCTCCCCGGCGGCCAGGATCTGCGCGACGATCACGCCCTGCGCCGAGGCGGCCAGGCGGATGTTCAGGAAGCCGGGACCCGCGACGTCGGCCACATCGATGCCGTCGGTCGCCGAGAGCGCCTCGGCCAGCCAGCCCGCGAGTTCGCGCGGATTGGTTCCCACGCGCTTGGCCACCTGCATCGCCACATTCGTGGCATAGTCGCCGTGTTCGGGGTTGCGCGGACGCTCCACTGTGACCTGCTCGGGCAGGACCGACGAGTCCAGTCCGCGTTCGACAAGCACCTTCGCGGCGGTGGTGCGAAGGAGATCTGCAAGGTCAGCTGGAGTCACGAGTCTCTATCCTATTGGCTGGGCGCCTCGCAACCACGACCGCCCGGTACGAACGTCCCGATCCACACGTCGAAAGAGCACAGCGAGCGATGCCGAGCAGGACCAGCGCCACATCAGCCAAGGCCGTCCGGGCCGCGGGGAAGTCGTCTCCGTCCCGCAAACCCGGCAAAGGCAACCTTCCGCACAAGAAGCGCGACGTGCCATGGGCCCTGCTGGGCGCCGGTGTCGCGATCGTCGCGCTGATCGGCCTGCTGGCCTACAGCCTGGTGCCCAAGTACCTGGACCAGGCCGCGATCCGGGAAGCCCAGACCGACCTCAAGGAATGGGTGCCGTCCAAGGAGAACCAGGACCCGTCGACCAAGATCAGCGGCGTCGTCGAGCAGGACTACCCGGCCGGTCTGCACGTGACCGCGGCCCAGCGCGTCGCCTATGACAAGGCGCCCGCCTACGGTGGCCCGCACGACGGCGCGTGGGCCAACTGCACCGGCACCGTCTACGCCAAGCCGATCCGGATGGAGAACGCGGTCCACTCGCTCGAGCACGGCGCGATCTGGATCACCTACAACCCGGACAAGGTCGACGCGGCGGGCGTGGAGAAGCTGTCGAACTTCGTCAAGGGCCGCCAGTACTCGCTGATGTCGCCGTACCCCGGCCTCGACTCCCCGATCTCGCTGCAGTCGTGGGGCCACAAGCTCGCACTCGATTCCGCCGACGACGCGCGGATCAAGCAGTTCATCTCCGCGCTGCGCGAGAACCCGTACGCCTACCCCGAGGTCGGCGCGAGCTGCTCGAACCCGATCTTCGACGCCAACAACCCGCCGCCGTTCGACCCGGCGCCGTACGGCCCCGAGGCCGTGCCGATGGACGGCACGGGCCTGACCCCGGATCCGTCCGAGCTCGGCGCGGGCGCCGGTCTGCCCGGCGGCGCGGGTCTGCCGGGCCTGCCCGACGGCTTCCAGATGCCGGGCACGCAGCCCGCGGGCCAGTAGTGGCAACCGACAGCGCGGTCGACCCCGACGACACCGCGGCCGAGTCCGTCGACACCGCGGCCGAATCGGGCGCGCGTCGCCCGGCCGGGGCGATCCTCGTGCTCGGCGCGATCGGTCTGCTGCTGCTGGGCGCCGTCGCGGGCGTGCTGCTGCGGATGCCGCTGGACAAGGCCGACACTCCGGCGCCGAGCCCTGTCGACGTGGGGTTCAGCCAGGACATGTCGGCCCATCACGCGCAGGCCGTCGACATGGCGGGCGCGGCGCTGATCGGCTCGACCGACAACGACGTGCGCAGGCTCGCCTACGACATCCTCACCACCCAGCAGAACCAGATCGGCCGGATGCAGGGCTGGTTGCAGCTGTGGGGCGAGTCGAACCAGAACGTCGAGGGCTACATGGGCTGGATGACCGAGCACGGCGCGGGTGCGCACGGCCACGGCGCCGCGACGACCACCGGGCACGCGATGTCGGGCCCGATGACGTCGATGCCCGGCATGGCCAGCCAGGAGGAGATGACCACGCTGCGCCAGTCCACCGGCGCCGCCATGGACACTCTCTTCCTGCAGCTCATGCTGCGTCACCACCAGGGTGGCGTGCCGATGCTCGACTACGCCGCCGAGCACGCCGACACCACCGAGGTGCGCATCCTGGCCGCCCAGATGTCCAAGACCCAAGCGGGCGAGTCCCAGCTGATGGAGAGCATGCTCACCGCCCGTGGCGCCACCCCGCTCCCGCTGAGCTGACCGAGCGCCGGACCGGGTCAACCGCCCGGTCCGGCACCGTTTTTGGCGCACCGCACTCGATGCGATACGCTGTCGCTGCCCGATCGCCTCACCGCGACCGGCATCTATCCCGCCCTCGTAGCTCAGGGGATAGAGCGTCTGCCTCCGGAGCAGAAGGCCGCAGGTTCGAATCCTGCCGAGGGCACACTTCGAGGCCCCGTCCGTTCGGTCGGGGCCTCGTTCGTTTGATTCAGGTTGTTCACGCACGGTTCCACAGGTTTCGGGGCCTCGCCCCGATGACATCAGGAGCGAGGCTTGACGAATCCGCCAGAAGGACAGCAACCGCCGTTCGGGCAGCAGCCGCCCGGAATGCCCTCGGGGCCGCCCGGATATCCGCATGCCGGGTTCGGGCCGGGCGAGACACCGCCACCGAATTATCCGAGCGGGCCGGATGTGTTTCTGCCGCCGCAGCCGCCGAAGAAGAAGCGGACCGGGTTGTTCATCGCGCTCGGGATCGTCGCGCTGGTGGTCATCGGCGCGCTGATCACCGGGGTGGTGCTGACGGTGCAGGGGCGCACGCCGCTGGCCTCGGACGAGAAGAAGATCGAGGTCGCGATCCGCGATTTCTACGACACGCTCGACTCGGACGGGTTCATCGCGGCGGCGGAGCTGGCCTGCGAGGCCGACCGGGCCGAGATCGCCAACCTCTCGCCCGAGCAGCGGCAGCAGTTCGATTCGGCGACCGTCTCGGTGACCATCGACAAGGTCGAGGACATCGTCATCACCGGCGACACCGCCAAGGCGACGGTGGTCGGCAAGCTGACGCTCTCGGTCGCGGGCGAGGAGCCCGACACCGAGGACAGCACCGAAGAGCATCTGAAGGAGGAAGACGGCACCTGGAAGATCTGCTCGGCGCCGGCCACCAAACACTGATCGAACCCCCCGGTGGCGCCTCCCGCCATCGGGGGTATTCCGGCCGCGGCGTGGGGTTGTCCGCTCAGCATGCTCGACGACCGGAATCGCACTGCCGCACGGGATTTCTCCGGTCTGTCCGGAAACGCCGGTCGATCGCATCCACACATTTCACGCGGGGTATCTTGCTTAGGTAAGCCTCATCATAGGATGGGGACCCTGTGTGGAAGGACGCCGATGACGTCGCGTAGTTGGAAACCCCTGGCCGGGCTGATGGCGATCGCGGTGGCGGCGCTCGGCGTCAGCGCGTGCTCGTCCTCCTCGGGCGATGCCGACGAGATCACCGTCTACAACGCCCAGCACGAGTCGCTCACCAAGGAGTGGGCCGCGGAGTTCACCAAGGAGACCGGCATCAAGGTCGTCCTGCGCCAGGGTGGCGACACCGCGCTGGGCAACCAGCTGGTCGCCGAGGGTGCCAACTCCCCCGCCGACGCCTTCCTCACCGAGAACTCCCCCGCCATGGCGCTGGTCGAGAACGCGGGCCTGTTCGCCGATGTCGACAAGGCCACCCTGGACCAGGTGCCCGCCCAGTACCGCCCGTCGACCGGCAAGTGGACCGGTGTCGCGGCCCGCGCCACGGTGTTCGTCCACAACAAGGACAAGCTGCCGACCGCGGGCCTGCCCGCCTCGTTGCTCGACCTGGCGCAGCCGCAGTGGAAGGGCCGCTGGGGCGCCGGCACCTCGGGCGCGGACTTCCAGGCGATCGTCGCGGGCCTGCTCGCGCTGAAGGGCGAGGACGTCACCCGCTCCTGGCTGCAGGGCATGAAGGCCAACGCGACCTCGCTGCAGAACAATGTCGCGACCATGAAGGCGGTGAACTCGGGCAACCCCGAGGGCGGCGTGATCTACCACTACTACTGGTACCGCGATCAGGCCAACACCAAGGAAGGCAGCGCCAACACGGCACTGCACTACTTCAAGAACCAGGACCCGGGCGCCTTCGTCAGCGTGTCCGGCGGCGGCGTGCTGAAGTCGAGCAAGAAGCAGGAGGCCGCGCAGAAGTTCCTGGCCTACATCACCGGCAAGCAGGGCCAGGAGATCCTGCGCGACGGCACCTCGATGGAGTACCCGGTGGCCAGCGATGTCGCCGCGAACCCCGCGCTGCCGCCGCTGGCCGATCTGCAGGCGCCCGCGATCGATCCGAGCAAGCTCGATTCGAAGAAGGTCACCCAGCTCATGACCGAGGCGGGACTGCTGTAAGTGGCCCTGCGGACCGCATCGACGACAACACCCCGGGTCGGCAGGCCCGGGGTGTTCGTCACGCTCGTCGCGCTGGCACTGACGGCGGCGACGTTCATCCCACTGGGCTACATCGTCTCGGTGCTGTTCGACACCGGCCTGCGCGAGGCCGCCGAGCTGGTGTTCCGGCCCCGGGTCGGTGAGCTGCTCACCAATACCGTCGCGCTGGTGGTGTGCACGGTGCCGGTATGTGTGGTGCTCGGGGTCGGGCTGGCCTGGCTGGTCGAGCGCACCGACGTGCCGGGCCGGGCGTGGTGGGGTCCGGTGCTGGTCGCGCCGCTGGCGGTGCCCGCGTTCGTCAACAGCTACGGCTGGGTGAGCGCCTTCCCGTCGATGCACGGGCTGTCGGCAGCGGTCATCGTGGCCACGATGTCGTACTTCCCGCTGGTGTATCTGCCGGTGGCCGCCACGCTGCGCAGGCTCGATCCGGCGATCGAGGAGTCGGCGCGCGCGCTCGGTTCGGGGCCAGTGGAGGTGTTCCGGCGCATCGTGGTGCCGCAGTTGCGCCTGGCGATCCTGGGCGGCGCGCTGCTGATCGGCCTGCATCTGCTCGCCGAGTACGGCGCGTTCGTGATGCTGCGCTACGACACGTTCACCACCGCGATCTTCGAGCAGTACCAGAGCAGTTTCGCCGGACCGGCGGGCAGCATGCTGGCCGGTGTGCTCGTCCTGTGCTGCCTGGCGCTGCTCGGCGGCGAGGCGCTGCTGCGCGGGAACGCGCGCTACGCCAGGCTGGGTGCGGGCGCTCAGCGCGCGGCGCGGCCGATCACCTTGGGCTGGTCGCGAATTCCGCTGCTCGGGGTGCTGGTCGCGGTGATCGCCGGAGCGCTGGGCGTGCCGCTGTGGACGATCGGGCGCTGGCTGTGGCTGGGCGGCGCGGCGGTCTGGGACACCGCGGTGATCGGGCAGGCGCTGGGCCAGACCATCGGCCTGGCCGCGGCCGCCGCACTGATCACCACGCTGTGCGCGTTTCCCGTCGCGTGGATCGCGGTGCGCTCGACCAGCAGGTTCGCCCGCGTGATCGAGGGCGCGAACTACGTCACCAGCTCGCTGCCCGGCATCGTGATCGCGCTCGCGCTGGTGACGGTCACCATCCGCTGGGCCCCGCCGCTCTATCAGACGGTGACGCTGATCGTCATTGCCTACGCGCTGATGTTCCTGCCCCGCGCGCTGGTGAGCGTGCGGGCCGGGCTGGCGCAGGTGCCGGTCGGGCTGGAGGAGGTGTCGCGCTCGCTGGGCGAATCGGCCTCGGCCACGTTCTTCCGGGTGACCCTGCGGATGACCGCGCCCGCCGCCGCCTCGGCCGCGGCGCTGGTGTTCGTCGCCGTGTCCACCGAACTCACCGCGACACTGTTGCTGGCGCCCAACGGAACTCGAACCCTGGCCATGCAGTTCTGGGGCCTGTCGGGCGAACTCGACTACGCCGCCGCCGCACCGTACGCGCTGATCATGATCGTCGCCACGGTCCCGGTGACCTACCTGCTGTTCACCCAGTCCAGAAAGGCGGCCGGGGTATGAGCGGTCAGTGCCCGGAGGCGGCAGCGCGCGTAATCACGGACGGCGCCCGCACCTACCGAAAGGACGCAGCATGAGTCGGCTTCTCGTCAACGCGGTGTCGAAGACGTTCGGGCCCACCCGGGTGCTCGATCACCTCGATCTCGACGTCCCCGACGGCACGGCCGCGGCCGTCGTCGGCGCGTCGGGCTGCGGCAAGACGACGCTGCTGCGGGTGATCGCGGGCTTCGAGGCACCCGACGCCGGCACGGTGCAGCTGGGTACGGAAACCGTTGTGCGCCAGAATGTCTGCCTGCCGCCACAGCGCAGGCGGATCGGCTACGTCGCGCAGGACGGCGCGTTGTTCCCGCATCTGAGCGTCGCCGACAATATCGCCTACGGCCTGCACACCGGCTGGCGCGGCCTGGGCGAGCGGCTGCGCCGCCACCGCGATCGCGACCGCATCACCGAACTGCTGGCGATGGTGTCGCTGGATCCCGGCTACGCCGACCGCACACCCCACCAGCTCTCCGGCGGCCAGCAGCAGCGGGTGGCCCTGGCCCGGGCGCTGGCGCGCAAGCCCGATCTGATGCTGCTCGACGAGCCCTTCAGCGCCCTCGACACCGGCCTGCGCGCCACCACCCGCCAGGCGGTCGCCGACACCCTGCGCGCCGCGGGCATGACCAGCATCCTGGTCACCCACGATCAGGAGGAAGCTCTCAGCTTCGCCGAACAGGTGGCGGTCATGCGCGACGGCCGCTTCACCCAGGTGGGGCCGCCCGAGCAGGTCTATCACCACCCGGCCGACCTGTTCACGGCCCGCTTCCTCGGCGACTGCATTCTGCTGGACGCGCTCTGCGAGGCCGACGTCGCCAAATCCGCGCTCGGCGCGGTCCCGGTCCAGCGCGCCGCCCCCACCGGCGAGACCACCCTGATGCTGCGGCCCGAACAGCTCACCGCCGAGGTCGTCGACGCCGAGCACAGCGGGACGGTGACCGAGGTCGATTTCCGCGGCCCCGATGTCATCCTGACCATCGACCTCGCCGAGGGCGCGGGCACCGTCACGGTCCGCCGCACCGGCATCGCGGCACCGGCGCATGGCGATCGCGTACGCCTGACCGTGCAGGGTTCCGGGACGGCCTACGCGAAATAGGCGCTCCACCCCTCCGGGTGAAACGCCTGTTCCGACCAGAGCGAGCGGCGGGAATCGAACCCGCGTATCCGGCTTTGCAGACCGTTGCCTCAACCACTCAGCCACGCCCGCCTCGTCCTGGAGAGTGCCCGGTTCGGTCGGGGTTGCCCAGAGTTACGCTCGGCGTGAGCGAAATGCCGGTTCGCCGACTGGGCGGCAGCGACCTGGCCCTATGCGATGATCAATGCCATGTCTCGGCCACGACCGCTTCCGCATGACCCGATCGCCGAAGCACACCGGCAATGGACCGGGCACGGCTGGGGTGCGGTGGCCGACGGAATGGCCGCGGTGACATCGCTGGTGCGGGCGCAGCAGATCGTGATGGCCAGGGTCGACGAGGCACTGAAACCCTCGGGCCTGACGTTCTCGCGCTACGAACTGCTGCAGCTGCTCAGCTTCAGCAAGACCGGCGCGCTGCCCATGGCCAAGGCCAGCGCACGCCTGCAGGTGCATCCGACCAGCGTGACCAATACCGTCGACCGGCTCGAGGCGGCCGGCCTGGTGGTCCGGGTGCCGCATCCGAGCGATCGGCGCGCGACGCTGATCGAAATCACCGACGCGGGAAGGACATCGGTCGCCGAGGCGACCGCGGCACTGAACGCGCAGGTGTTCGCCGAGCCGGGCCTGCCGCCGGACCGGATCCGCACGCTGCTGACGCTGCTCGCCGAGTTCCGGCACGAGGCGGGCGACTACGAGGTTCCCGACGCGGAAAACCTCGCATTCCACGCGACCTGGCAACCGACGGGCGAATCACCGCGCGACTCGCTTGGCAGCTAGCGGAAATTGGTCCACGATGTAGCCCATGGTGCTGGTCCTGGGGGTATCGGCGGGCGCGGGTGGAGCCCGCGCCGTGCTGACCCACTCCGATCAGCCGCACCTGCCACCGGTGGACCGGCTCCGGCTACCGCGCAGGGCGGGCGGATCGGTCGACGAAGCGGTGTTGTCGGTGATCCGCCGGATGCGGGTCGCGGCGCTGGCGCGCGGCGAGTGCGTCACCGCCACGGCGGTCACCTGCCGGAGCGAGTCGCACGCCGACGCGATCCGGGCGGCGGTCGGCACGTCCGAGGTCGGCATCGTCGACGAACCGCTCGCGCAGCTGCGCTACCTGCGCTTCACCGGCATGCTGCCCGACTCCGAGTCGGTGATCCTCTACGACCTGGGCTGCTCGGGTCTGACTGTCACCCATGCCGATTGCCGCACCGACACGATCCTGGCCAGCAGGCGCAGCACGGTCCTCAGCGGCGACGGCTACGACGCCCTGCTGCGCTGGCAGCTCGCGCGCGGCGGCGTGCTGGCCGACGCGCGTACCATCCGGGAGCATCGCGAGTCGCTGAGCCGGGCCAGGGTGGTGACGGCGACCGACGCCGATACCGGCGGCCGCGCGGTGGTGACCCGCAGCGACCTGGCCGAGCTGTGTGAGGCGGGCCTGCATCATTCGGCGTCGTTCGTGCGTCAGCTGGTCGAGGAGACGGGGGTGCGGCCGGGCGCGCTGGTGCTGCTCGGCGGGTGCACCCGCAATCCGTCGCTGCGCGCCGATCTGGCCCAGCGGATCGGGCTGCCGATCGTCTACGACCCCGAGCCGGACTATGTCTCGGCGCGCGGCGCGGTGCTGCTGGCCGCGCCGCGCCCACCGGCCCGCTTGCGCATGCCGCGCTTACGAGCGGGCAGCGCGGTGGTCCCGCGCGAGACCAGGCCGCGGCCCGGTCGGCGAAAACTCCTCGCCGCGATGGCGGTGACGGCCACGCTCGGCGGCACCGTCGCCGGACTGCTCGGCACCGACGACTGCCGAGCTCACCGATGGTTCGCTACGGCTGAAACAGAACTAGCTGTTGGTGAAGTTCGGCGTGCGCTTCTCGACGAAGGCGGCCATGCCTTCCTTCTGATCGTCGGTGGCGAACAGCGAGTGGAACACCCGGCGCTCGAACAGCACGCCCTCGGTGAGGGTGGTCTCGAAGGCCCGGTTGACCGCCTCCTTGGCGATCATCGCGACCGGCAGCGACATCGAGGCGATGGTCTGGGCGGTCTCGAGCGCGGCGTCGAGCAGCTGGTCGGCGGGCACGATCCGCGACACCAGCCCGGCCCGCTCGGCTTCCTCGACACCCAGGGTGCGGCCGGTCAGGATGAGGTCCATGGCCTTGGCCTTGCCGACCGCGCGGGTCAGCCGCTGCGAGCCGCCGATGCCGGGGATCACGCCGAGCTTGATCTCGGGCTGGCCGAACTTGGCGGTGTCGGCGGCGATCAGGATGTCGCACAGCATCGCCAGCTCACAGCCACCGCCGAGGGCGAAGCCCGCGACCGCCGCGATGGTCGGCTTGCGGAAGTTGGCCAGCCGGTCCCAGCCCGCGAAGGCGTTGGACGCGAACATGTCCATGTAGGACTTGTCGGCCATCTCCTTGATGTCGGCGCCAGCCGCGAAGGCCTTCGCCGAGCCGGTGATCACGACGGCACCGATGGAGTCGTCGTTCTCGAGCTCGTCGAGCGCGGCGATGACGTCCTCGAGAACCTGCGCGTTGAGAGCGTTGAGCGCCTTGGGCCGGTTCAGCGTGATCCAGCCGACCCCGCCTTTGCCCTCGCCGCCGCCCTTGCGCTCCAGCAGAATCGTCTCGAAATCGGTCACCAGGCACCCTCTTGTTCTTCAGTGGTCACGGATGGTGCAGACGATACCGAGCCCGGCCGCCCACCGGCCACGCGGGCAAACCGGCAAGTAGGCGTGGCGCAGTGCCCGATGTGCACCCCCCGCGGGGCACAATCGGGGCATGGGCACCGACCATTTCGCGCGGATCACCCGGCTGCGCGCGCTGATCGAGCACGAGAACACCGGCGCGGACGAGCGGGCAACGGCCCAGCGCATGCTCGACCGGATTCTGCGGAAAACGCACGGCGACACCGTCTCCGCCGCGGCGCCGGATCGCGTGTACGGCGCCAGGCACCACCGGCCGGGCAGGCACGCGAGCACCGCGTCGATCGTCGAGTCGGTGCGTGACGACATCGCCTTCGCCCGGAACTTCGCCGTCGTCGGCGGGCCGGGCGAGCTCACCGTACACAGCCCGCTCGCGGCCGCGCCCGCCGAGCTCACGGTGGCGGTGAGCACGCCGTTCGCCGATCAGATCGTGGTCACCATCACCGATATCCCGCCCGCGTGGGGCTGGGAGTCCGACGAGTTCGACCGCACCACGGCGACCACGGACCTGCGCCGCCTTGCCGACGAACTCGCCGAGATCATCGACAGCTACAACCACGACGGCGCCGATGTGGGCCCGCGATTCTTCCGCACGATCCGCGCCCAGGAGACCACCCTGATCCGCTGACTCAGTCCGGCTGTTTCGGCCCGGCGAGCAGGACGACCAGCCCGACGGTGAGCACGACGGCACCGATCGCCAGCACCACACTCGCGACGACCGGCCCACCGTCGGTCCGCTCGGCCACGGTCTGCCCTACCGCGATCGCCACCGCCGCGGCCCCGCCGACTACCAGGACGGGTTCGCGCCGCAGCGCGTAGAGCAGCAGACACGCCACGCCGACCAGGGCGGTCAGCGCGGGCCGCCACAGCGATACGCCCGGGGTCACCGACTGCGCTCCGCCCACCAGGATCATTCCGCCGATCAGATACCCCGCCCAGTCGGCGACGAACAGCCGGGCCCACGCGAGCCCGACCCACAGCGCACCGAACAGCATCAGCAGCACCCCGGGCCACGCGGACCGGTAGTCGAAGACGGCCGAGGTCGTGGTCACCGCGCTCGCGACCCCGAATCCACCCATCGCGACCATGCCGAGCACGGTGGGCACCAGCAGATATCCGAGAACCGCGACGAGCAGCCCGGCGATCGAGGCCGCGATCTCGGCGTCGTCCCCGAAGGCCGTCACCACCGCACCGCAGACCATGCCCGCGGCCAGCACCAGCAGCACCGCCGCGAGCCTGCTGCGCCCCGCCGACGCGATCGGCACCCGCCGGAAGATCCCGTCGCACCCACCGGCGAGCAGCACCGCGCCGGTGACCGCGCACCCGGCCACGACCAGCAGCAACACCACCCGCCCGGTCTGCGCCACATCCGACCACGCCAGCCCGAGGAACAACACCACACCCGCCGCCACCAGCCCGGCCCCGAGATAGGCGATGATCTCGGCGATCATCCGGCCCGTGCTCGCCCGGCCAGCCCGTTCCTCGGCGTCGACCGCCCGCAACACCGCCCCGCGCTGTTCGCCGCTGATCACTCCCGCCGCCACCAGCCGCTCCAGCGCCACGCCCACCCTGTGTTCGCGAACCATCCGTCGAGTATGTCGACCGGGATGCGCGATTCGGCTGAATCCCACGCGCCGCGTTTCGCACCGGAGTGACGCAGTTCATACTACAATTAGTTGGACGTCCTAGTATTGGTCGTACTATCTGCTGCGGAGGCAGTCATGAGCGAGTCCAGCGCCCTGCATGTGCCGGTCCATCCCGTGCGATTCGTGACCTCGGCGGCCCTGTTCGACGGGCACGACGCGGCGATCAACATCATGCGGCGCATCCTGCAGGCCCAGGGCGCCGAAGTGATCCACCTGGGCCACAACCGATCGGTGCGCGAGATCGTCGACGCGGTGATCGAGGAGGACGTGCAGGGCGTCGCGGTCAGCTCGTACCAGGGCGGGCACCTCGAGTTCTTCGAGTACCTGGCCAGGGCGCTGCGCGAGGCGGGCGCCGCGGACGTGCGGATCTTCGGCGGTGGCGGCGGCGTGATCGTCGCCGAGGAGATCGAGCGGCTGGCGCGCAGCGGCGTGCGGATCTTCTCCCCCGAGGACGGCCAGCGCCTCGGCCTGCCCGGCATGATCAACGAACTCGTCCGGGAGTGCGACGTCGACCGGGCCGCCGCCGCGCCCGACCTCGACGCCCTCTACACCGGCGACCGGAATGCCTTGGCGCGCACCATCACCTGCTTGCAACAGGGCGCGCTGCCCGCGGCGGACCGGACCGCGATCCTCGCGGCGGCGAGCAAGCGCCGGGTGCCGGTGCTCGGCATAACCGGTACCGGCGGCTCCGGAAAATCCTCGCTCACCGACGAATTGGTGCGCAGACTGCGCACCGACCAGCAGGACAAGCTGCGTATCGCGGTCCTCGCCGTCGACCCGACCCGGCGCCGGGCGGGCGGCGCGCTGCTCGGCGACCGCATCCGGATGAACGCGCTCGACGGCGACCACGTGTACTTCCGTTCACTGGCCACCCGTGGCAATCACGAACTGCCCGACGACATCGACACCATGCTCGCCGCCTGCCGCGCCGCGGGCCACGACCTGGTGATCCTGGAGACCCCGGGTATCGGCCAGGGCGACGCGGGCATCGTCGACCACGTCGACGTGGCGGTGTACGTGATGACACCCGAGTTCGGCGCCGCCTCCCAGCTCGAGAAGATCGACATGCTCGACTACGCCGACGTGGTCGCGGTCAACAAGTACGAGCGCCGTGGCGCGGCGGACGCGGTCCGCGACGTCGCGCGCCAATTGATCCGCAACCGTGGCGAATTCGGCGCGCAGCCGACGGATATGCCGGTCTACGGCACCAGCGCGGCCACCTTCGACGACGACGGCGTCACCGCCCTCTACCAGCACCTGACCGGGCTGCTCGCCGAGCACGGCCTCCCGCTCGAGCAGGGCGCGCTGCCGCGCGTCGACACCTTGGTCTCCACCCGCTTCGCCCAGCTGGTACCGCCGTCACGGGTCCGCTACCTGGCCGAGATCGCCGAGACCGTGCGGAACTATCACGCCGACACCACACGGGAAGTCGCCGCAGCCCAACGTGTTCAGCGGCTGCGGCTGGTGCACGACGAATTGCCCGAGGACACCGCGGTCGCCGACCTGCTGCAAGCCGCGCGCACCGCCCTCTCCCCCGGGTCGGCCGCGCTGCTGGCCGAATGGCCCACCGTCGTCGAGAGTTACGCGGGCAAGGAACAGATCGTGCGGGTTCGCGATCGCGAGATCCGCACTCCGCTGCGGCGTGAATCCCTGTCCGGCTCGAGCATTCCCCGCGTCGCCCTGCCCCGCTACACCGACGACGGCGAACTGCTGCGTTTCCTGCGCGCGGAGCATCTGCCCGGCCGATTCCCCTTCACCGCAGGGGTTTTCCCGTTCAAGCGGGACAACGAGGACCCGGCCAGGATGTTCGCCGGCGAGGGCGATCCGGCGCGGACCAACCGACGGTTCAAGGTCCTCAGCGCGCACGCCGAGGCGACCCGGCTCTCCACCGCGTTCGACTCGGTCACCCTCTACGGCCACGATCCGGCCGAGCGCCCCGACATCTACGGCAAGGTCGGCACCTCGGGCGTCTCGGTGGCCACCATCGAGGACATGCGCACTCTGTTCGACGGTTTCGACCTGTGCGCGCCGACCACCTCGGTATCGATGACCATCAACGGCCCGGCCCCGACCATCCTCGCGTTCTTCCTCAACACCGCGATCGACCAGGCACTGGCGCGGTTCACCGAGGCCGAGGGCCGCGCACCGACACCGGACGAGGCAGCCGAGGTCAGGGCACGCACCCTCACGACCGTGCGTGGCACCGTGCAGGCCGACATCCTCAAGGAGGACCAGGGCCAGAACACCTGCCTGTTCTCCACCGAGTTCAGCCTGCGGATGATGACCGACGTGCAGGAATGGTTCGTGCGCAACGATGTCCGCAATTTCTATTCGGTGTCGATCTCCGGGTATCACATCGCCGAGGCCGGCGCGAACCCGATCAGCCAGCTCGCCTTCACCCTGGCCAACGGATTCACCTATGTGGAGACCTATCTCGCCCGCGGGCTGGCGATCGACGACTTCGCGCCGAATCTGTCCTTCTTCTTCTCCAACGGCATGGACCCCGAATACACCGTGATCGGCCGGGTCGCCCGGCGCATCTGGGCGGTCGCGATGCGCGATCGATACGGCGCGGGCGAACGCGCGCAGAAGCTGAAGTATCACGTGCAGACCTCGGGGCGTTCGCTGCACGCGCAGGAAATGCAGTTCAACGACATTCGCACCACCCTGCAGGCGCTGATCGCCGTCTACGACAATTGCAACAGCCTGCACACCAACGCCTTCGACGAGGCGGTGACCACCCCCACCGAGGATTCGGTGCGGCGCGCGCTGGCCATCCAGCTCATCATCGCCAAGGAATGGGGACTGGCGGTCAACGAGAATCCGCTGCAGGGCAGTTTCGTCATCGACGAGCTCACCGACCTGGTCGAGGAAGCGGTGCTGCTGGAATTCGAGCGGATCAGCGAGCGCGGCGGCGTGCTCGGCGCGATGGAGACCGGCTACCAGCGTGGTCGCATCCAGGACGAGTCGATGCGCTACGAGCAGCGCAAACACGACGGTTCACTGCCGATCGTCGGGGTGAACACCTTCCGCGGCCACGACGACGTCGCGCACGGTCCGCTGGAACTGGCCCGCGGCACCGAGCAGGAGCGTCGTTCCCAGCTGGACCGGTTGCACACGTTCATCGACGAGAACGCCGAACAATCCCATCGCGCGCTGGCCAGGTTGGCCGAGGTCGCCCATACCGACGGCAATATCTTCGAGGTGCTGATGGACGCGGCGCGGGTGTGCACTCTACAGCAGGTCACCGATACGTTCTTCGCTGTCGGTGGTCAGTATCGACGGACCGTCTGAAGCGATCGCCGAGAGCATGAATCCAGCCACACCCGGCGCCCGCGTGTGACAATTGCCGCCAGCACAATGCCAGCGGCGGCGATGGGACGTACAGCAATGGACCTGACCGACCTCGACATCATCGATGCGCACATCCATCAGTGGGACCCGCGGACGACCCCGCGCGAATTCAGCAAGCTCGCCACCCTGCTGCGCTATCTGCCGCTGTCGATCGATATCGCGGCGAAGCTGGCGCCCCGCCGTGACCGGGAATTCGTCGGGGATCCCACCGCCTACACCGGCCCCTATCTGCCCGCCGACTACCGCGCCGACCTGGGGACAACGGCGGTACGCGGCATCGGGCACTGTGAAGTGGAATGGACCGGCTGGAAGCCCGACGAGACCCGGTGGGTGGCCAGCCTGCCGTTCGGCGTCGATACCCCGCCCCTGAGCGTCATCGTCGGGGCGGCCGATCCCGCCACCGCGAACTTCGGCGCGGTGCTGGACGCGCATCAGTCGGCCTCGCCGCTGCTGCGCGGGATCAGGACCATGGTCGCCCACCACCCCGATCCGGCCGTGAAGTCGTTCGCCCCGCACGACGGGCATCTGACCTCCCCCGCCTTCCTGAACGGCTTCGGCCTGCTCGCCGAGCGCGGCCTGTCCTTCGATGCCTGGGTGTATTCGGGGCAGCTGGCCGAGGTGACGGCGCTGGCCGAGCGATTCCCCGAGGTCACGATCGTGCTCGATCACCTGGGCACGCCCGCGGGCATCTTCGGGCCGGTCGGCAAGGACACCGGGCACACCGCCGCCCAGCGCACCGCGCTGTTCGACCGCTGGCGCGACGATCTCACCGATCTGGCCGCCCAGCCGAATGTGGTGACCAAGGTCAGCGGCCTGATGATGCCGGTCCTCGGGCACCCGGTGCCGCCGCGCGGCGTCCCGACGCCGGTGCCCACCCTGATCGACCGGGTGCGCCCGATGCTCACCCACGCGCTGACCGCCTTCGGCGCCGACCGGCTGATCTGGGGCTCGAACTTCCCGGTCGACAAGCCGATCACCAGCCTCACCGGCGCGGTCGAGACCGTGGCCGGCGTACTCACCGAGGCCGGGGCGAGCGCCGACGACCTGCGGAAGGTGTTCGGCGGCAATGCCGTCCGCGTCTACCGCATCGACACGACGTCGGCGAGCTGACCGCCGTGTCGGTGGCCCGGTCTAGCATCGCCGCATGAAGACAACCGGCACGTTCGAAGTCACCGCTTTCGACCCCACCGACCTGCAGCCCCAGCCGCCCATCAGCACCGGCCTGCCGGTCGGCGTCACCCGCATGACGAAGGTCTACGCCGGCGAGATCACCGGCACCTCGGCGACACTGTTCACTGCCGCGTTCGACATGTCCACCGGCGCGGGCACCTACATCGCCATGGAGTCCTTCGAGGGCGCCCTGGCGGGCAAGTCCGGCGCGTTCAACTTCATCCACTCGGCCACCACCGGCGGCACCGATCGCACCGACGAGTTCTTCCACATCGTCCCCGCCAGCGGCACCGGCGAACTCATCGGCATCACCGGCACCGGCGCCCTCTACGTCGACGCCACCGGCGGCCACCACATCTGGTTCGAATACGAACTGCCGTGACTCAGCTGTCGAATTCCTGGTACAGCGAACGTAATTCGCGCAGCCCGGTGGCCGCGGTCTGTTCGTCCTCGGTGGACATGCGCAGGGCGCGGCGCAGCGGGATCGGGTCGAGGTCGTCGAGGACGGCGTGGAATTCGATGCGGGGAAGTTCGGGAAGGTTCAGGTCGTCGCCGTAGGGGTCGCCGGATTCGGTGGTGCGGGTGGACTTCTCGACGCCACCGATGAGGGTGTCCAGGTCGAGGCCGCGCAGGGTGAGGATCTCGCCGGGCTGCTCGTCGAGACGTTCGGCGAGCAGGTAGCAGACCGCGGCGACGTGTTTGCACGGCCAGCCCATATCCGGGCAGCTACAGGAGAAGTCCAGTTCGGATGCCGTGGTGGGCAGCAGGTGCGGGCCGAGCGCGGGCGGCAGTGCGCCGGAGGCGATCTCGGCGAGCATGCCGGGCGCCTCCCTGATCTCGGCGAGCAACAGGTCGATTTCCTCCGCGCGCAGCGGCCGGATCGCCAGCACCGAGGTGAACGGGCTGGGCTGGCTGCCCTGCACCTCGGCGGTGACGGCGCCGCGTTCGATCCGGTAGTTCACCACCTGGCCGGCCCTGGCGTAGGTGCGACCGCGCGAGAGTCTGCCCGCGTCGGCGACCTGCTCCACCGCGTCCAGCAGGGACCTGCCCCACCAGGTCCGGCCGAAGCCGCCGCGCGCCTTGGCGCCGCCGGTGACCGGCCTGCGCGGGCCGAACTGACTGAAATCGGTCACTAGTCACCCACCGCCTCGGCGCCGAGGGTGAACAGTTCGCGCAGTTCGTCGGTACTCAGCTCGGTGATCCAGTTCTCGCCCGCGCCGACGGCCAGCTCGGCCAATTGCTTCTTCCCGCTGATCATCTCGTCGATCCGCTCCTCGATGGTGTCGACGCAGACCAGCTTGCGGACCTGCACCGCGCGCTGCTGGCCGATCCGGAACGCGCGGTCGGTGGCCTGGTTCTCCACCGCCGGATTCCACCAGCGGTCCAGGTGGATCACGTGATTGGCGGCGGTGAGGTTGAGCCCGGTGCCGCCAGCCTTGAGCGAGAGCAGCATCAGCGGCGGCCCGTTCTCCGTCTGGAACCCGGTCACCATCTCGTCGCGGCCCTTCTTGGACACCCCACCGTGCAGGAACGGGATGGGGGTGCCGAAGCGTTCGGTGAGGAACGGCAGCACCAGATCGCCGAATTCCCGGAACTGAGTGAACAGCAGCGCCTTCTCGCCGTCGGCGACGACCGCGTCGAGGACGTCCTCTACCAGGGCGAGCTTGCCGGAGCGGTGGCTGCCGCGGCGCAGGATCGGCGAACCGTCACCGAGGTAGTGCGCGGGGTGATTACAGACCTGTTTGAGCCTGGTCAGCGCGCCGAGCACCGCGCCCTTGCGCGCCATGCCCTTCGCGTCCTTCAGTTTGGCCAGCATGTCGTCGACCACCGCCTGGTAGAGCGCGGCCTGCTCGACGGTGAGGTTGGCCCGCACCGTCATCTCCAGCTTCTCCGGCAGATCGCTGATGACGGCCGGATCGGTTTTGAGCCTGCGCAGCACGAACGGGTCGGTGATCAACCGCAACCGGTCGACCGCCCGCTGATCGCGTTCGCGTTCGATCGGCACGGCGAACTTGGCCCGGAACGACTGCGGGCTGCCGAGCAGCTTCGGCATGGCGAAGTCGAACAGCGCGCGCAGTTCCTCGAGGCGGTTCTCCACGGGGGTTCCGGTGAGCGCCAGCCGATGCCGCGCGGGCAGGGCGCGCGCCGCCCGTGCTTGGCGGGTGGCGGCGTTCTTGATGTGCTGGGCCTCATCGAGCACGATCCGCTCCCACCGCTGTTCGCCGAGCAGGGTCGCGTCGCGGGCCAGCAGGGCGTAGGTCGTCACCACGAGGTCCGAATCCGCCACGGCGGCGGCGAATTCCGCCCCGGTGAGGCGTCCTGGGCCGTGGTGGACGAGAACCCGCAGATCGGGGGTGAAACGTTGCGCTTCCCGCTGCCAGTTACCGACCACCGACATCGGGCACACCAGCAGGGAGGGGCCGACCCGATCCAGCGCATCGGCCGGTCCGGTGCCGACCGCGGTGGACTCGCGTTCGTGGGCCAGCAATGCCAGCACCTGCACCGTTTTACCCAAGCCCATGTCGTCGGCCAGGATCGCGCCGCAGTTGAGCCGGCTCATTGTGGCCAGCCAGCTCAGGCCGCGTTCCTGGTAGGGCCGCAGCTCGGCTTTCAGGCCCACCGGCACCGGCACCGGCTCGGGTTCGCCTTCCCTGGCGAACAATTCGGCCGCCCAGCCGACGGCGGTGACCTCGGTGACCGGCACATCGTCGACGCGTTCGGCCGCGAGTTCCCCGATCATGTCGGCCAGGGTGATCGGGCTGTCGTCGGCGTGCAGCGCCACATACCGCGCGGCTGCGGCCAGTACCCGATGATCGGCCTGCACCCATTCCCCGCGCAGCTGCACGAGATCGGACTTGCTGCGGATCAGCCGCTCCATCTCGGCCTCGGTCAGCACCAGGTCGCCGAGCGCCAATTCCCAACGGTAGGAAAGTAATCCACTCAGGCCGACCGTGGTCTCGGCGGCGGCCGGGCTGCTCACCCGCAGCCGCATACTCGGCTCGGCGATGTTCCAGGCCCGTGGCAGCAGCAGGCGGATACCGGCCTCCTGCAAGGCGTGCGCACCGTGCGCGACCAGGTCGGCGACGACCGCGGTGGGCAGCAGCAGGTCGAGCCCGCGCGGGTCCGTGGGCAGGTCACGCAGGCGTGGATACGCCTTGCGCGCGTGGCCGAGTTTCTCCGCCGCGGTTCGGACGAGGACCGGGTCATCGTCGAGGACAACGGGTTTGGGCGCATCGTCGACCGGGCGCAGGCAGACCTGCAATCGCCACAGCGCCACCGATTCGTCGGCGGCGCCGAACTCGCCGTCGGGTTCGCACAGGCGCAGTACGAGTTCCGGTTCGTCGGCGGCGTAGCCTGCCCGCCACTGGCCCAGCGTCTCCGCCAGCCGGTAGGAGCCCGCCTCGAGCGGGGTGTCACCGATCAGCGCCCGCAGCATCGGGTGCGTCAGCGTGCGGTGCGCGAGGTACTCGCGCGCGATCGGGTCGGTGAGCTCGGTGACGAGGTCGTCCAGCACGGCCGACGGCGACCCGGCGACGCGCAGCGCGGCGGGCATCGCGGCGGCCAGCTCGGCCAGCCAGGCCCGCTGCCGCTGCCCCCCGACCAGCCGCCAGCGCACCCACCACTGGCCGTCGGCCCGCTCGACCTGCGGCACCACTCGCCCCGCCCGCACCCACCGTTCGACGCCACGGGCGACATGGCCGAGGAACCGCAGATCGCCGGAGATGTGCTCGCGCCCGAGTCTGCTGCGCAGCACGACGGCCGCCGTCGGCGGCGCGAGCGCGTGCGCGCGCACCTCGGCGGTACCGGACTGCCCCGCGGCATCGACGACGAGCACCTCGGCGCGATGCCGGAACCTGGCGCGTTCGAGGATGTCGCCGAGCACCGAGCCCACGGCCACCGGCTCCCCGTCGTGCCACAGCAGCAGGCCCGACCCGGGGGACCACAGACCGTGCAGCATGGGCTCCATCCAAGCAGTCGGCACCGACAACCGGCGCGGCGCCTCCTCCCCCTGGATTTCTCGCCGATCCCGGAACATACTTGGATATCCCCTGGTCATGGGCCGGACCATCCACCGGCGACAACTACATAACGACCCAGGCGAACCGGGCTCGCTCCGGCTCGGCCGATGAACCCCTTGTATGCGTGTGGAGGGCAGTGATGACGATTCTGCTCCAGGTTCTCGAGCAGAGCTATACCCCGACAACCCCGTGGGAACGGCGCAAATTCACTTTCATCGACACCGGAAAGATCGTCGGCATGCGCTTGGACGGCCAATCCGGTGTGTGGCTCGACCTGTCCCGACCTGGCGAATCCCAGCGTCTGGCCAACACGGTCGATCCACGCGAGTCGATCACCTTCCTGTTGACCGTGTTCGCCAAGATCGCCGAATGCGAGGACCGCGGCGGGTCCTGGCTGGTCGGCCACGACGGCACACACGTGTCCTCGATCGCCGCGACGCGGTTCCCACCGAACTCCAGTGAAGTCGCCGCCGACGACATCCTCGCCCGCGCCTGGCTCTGACCCCGCGCGGGTTGTTGTCGGTGCCTCCGGCTACAACCTGCAGGTATGCGGACATGGGCGCGGCTGCTGGTGATGGTGCTCGCGGTCGCGGGCTGTGGCGTTCTCACCCCGGATGAACCGGTCACCCCGGCACCCGGCAGTCCCACGCGTGCCGAGGTGACGGCACTGCTCGAGCGGGTGCGGGTGATCGCGGCCCGCCCCCGCCCCGGCGGCTACGAGCGCGGCTGCAAGGCGGGTCAGGCGTGTGTGTTCGGCGCCGCCTGGTCCGACGACACCGATGCCCCCGGCGGCCACGACGGCTGCGATACGCGCAACAACGTCCTCGCCACCCAGCTGCGCGGGGTGGTGCTGCGCGGCCGCTGTGTCGTCGTCGAGGGCGTCCTCACCGACCCCTACACCGGCACCGACATCACCTTCCGCAAGTCCGACGGCGGCCGCGTCCAGGTCGACCACGTCTATCCGCTGGCCGCCGCCTGGGACATGGGCGCCGCCGGGTGGCCGCCCGACCGGCGCCTGCGCTTCGCCAACGACCTGTCGGTGAACCTGCTGGCCACCGGCGCCGCCACCAACCAGTCCAAAGGCGACGACACCCCCGCCGACTGGCTCCCCCCGGCCCGCGCCAACCACTGCTTCTACGCCGCCAAGTACCTCACCGTCGCCGTCGACTACGACCTCCCGATCACCGCCGCCGACAACGCCGCCCTCCACGACATCGCCCGTGGCTGCCCGTGAACGGTCGTCTCGGGTGCTACCGCACGGTCGCACTCCTGGCCGATGGCTGAAGCGACGCTCGATCAGGCGCCGGTCGCGACCGGGCGCTTCGGGTCGTTGGACCACTGCGACCAGGAGCCCGGGTACAGCGCGGCCGGGATGCCCGCGACGGCGAGGGCCGCGATCTGGTGGGCGGCGGTGACGCCGGAGCCGCAGTACACGGCGACCGGGCCGTCGCCGAAGGCGGCGAAGCGGGCGCGCAAGGTGTCGGCGGCGTGGAAACGTCCGGTGTCGTCGAGGTTGTCGGCGGTCGGGGCGCTCACCGCGCCGGGGATGTGCCCGGCCTGGGGATCGACCGGCTCCACCTCACCGCGATAGCGTTCGCCCGCGCGGGCATCGAGGAGCACGCCGGACCAGCCTGCCGCGGCGTCGGCGTCGATCACCGGGAGACCACCGGGGCGGACCACCAGGTCACCGGCGTCCGGGTCCGGCTCGGCGCCGGTGGTGAGCTCGCCGTCCGCGGCGATCCAGGCGGGCAGGCCGCCGTCCAGGATGCGGACGTCCGCGACGCCGGCCCAGCGCAGCAGCCACCAGGCCCTGGCCGCGGCCATCCCGCCGGTCGCGTCGTAGACCACCACCGGCTCGCCGTTGCCCAGTCCCCAACTGCGCGCGCACTTCTCGAAGGTGCCCGGATCGGGGAGCGGGTGACGGCCGCGCGCGGGTGCGGGCGCGGCGGCGAGTTCGGTCTCCAGGTCGACGAAGACCGCACCCGGGATGTGCCCGTCGAGGTAGTGCTGCGGGCCGTTCGGATCACCGAGCGCCCACCGCACATCGAGCAGATGGATCTTCTTGTCCGCCAGCTCTTCCCGGAGTTCCTCCGGGGAGATCAACACCGCGCCCACTGCCACTCCTCACCGCCGTTGCCACTGCCGAAACCCCCCGCTGTCACCCTACGCAGCACGCGCGGCTCACCGGTGCCGAACCTGACTCCGACCTCACCCGTGAGGTCCGTCGTCGCAGCGCGAGCCGACTCCCGTCATCGCGAACTGGACCTGTCCGGGCGAAGGGCCGATCAGGCCACTTTCCCGGTACTGGCAGGCGACAGCGGCTGCGCGGACGGGCAATATCGGCACAATGTCGCAGGTCACCACCACCACACCCGATGAGGTCACCGAGCCGCGGGCGGGGATCGCGCAGCCGCTCGGCGCGGGCGCGATCACCGCACTGGTCGGGTTCACCAGTTCGTTCGCGGTGGTGCTCAGTGGTTTGCGGGCGGTGGGCGCGAGTCCGGCGCAGGCGGCATCCGGGCTGATGATCCTGTGTTTCACGCAGGGCATCGGCATCCTGCTGCTCAGCTTCCGGTACCGGATTCCGATCACCCTGGCCTGGTCGACACCGGGTGCGGCGCTGCTGGCGAGCACCGGGCTGGTGGCCGGTGGCTGGCCCGGCGCGGTGGCGGCGTTCGCGGTGACCGGCGTGCTCATCGTCATCACCGGGCTGTGGCAGCGACTCGGGTCGCTGGTGGCGGCGATCCCGGTGCCGATCGCACAGGCGATGCTCGCCGGTGTGCTCGTCCCGCTGTGTCTGGCGCCGGTCAAGGCGCTGCACACCGCCCCCGCCGTGGTGGTGCCGGTCATCCTGGTGTGGCTGGTGTTGCAGCGGTACGCGCCGAAGTGGGCGGTGCTGGTCGCCTTCGTCACCGCGGCGATCGGCACCGGCGTCGATATCGCGGTCCGCGACCGCCACCTCGATCTCGCCGCCATGGTCCCGACTGTGGAATGGACGGCGCCGCACTGGCATTGGCAGGCGATCGTCGGCATCGCGGTGCCCCTCTACATCGTCACGATGGCCTCGCAGAACATCCCCGGTGTCGCGGTGATGCGCTCGTTCGACTACCAGGTCCCGTGGCGCGCGTCGATGCTCGTCACCGGAATCGGCACCATCGCCGGCGCCGCGGCAGGCGGCCACGCGATCAACCTCGCCGCCATCAGCGCCGCGCTGTCCGCCGCCCCCAGCGCGAGCCCCGACCCGAAACGCCGCTGGATCGCCGCCGCCACCGCGGGCGCCGCCTACCTGATCCTCGGCCTCGCCTCGGCCGCCCTGGTCACCCTGATCGCCGCCGCCCCGGCAGGCACCCTCGAAACCGTCGCGGGCCTGGCTCTCCTGGCCACCCTCGCCGCCGCTCTCACCGGCGCCCTCACCGACCCCGACGACCGGATGGCAGGCCTGGTCACCTTTCTCGTAGCCGCCTCCGGCACCACCCTTTTCGGCATCGGCGGCGCCTTCTGGGCCCTCGCCGCCGGCCTCCTCGTCCGCCGCTTCCTCCCCTCGGGCAAGTAGCGCCCTGCGGACAGGTCGCTACGCCACCCGCAACGGCTGGATCGCCGCCAACGCCTCGCCGATCGCGTCACGTTCGATCTCCAGGTCGTGGCGATTCTGCAGGTTCAACCAGAAGAGATCGCTCGTGCCGAAGTACCGGCCGAGCCGCAGGGCCGTGTCGGCCGTGATCCGTCGCTTCCCGTGCACGATCTCGTTGATCCTGCGCGGTGGCACCCCGATTGCCACGGCGACTCGGTGCTGGGTGATTCCGAGCGGCTCGATGAAGTCCTCCATCAGCACCTCGCCCGGATGTACCGGAGCCAGCTTGCCCATCTCGTCACCTCCTTCAGTGGTAGTCCACGATTTCCACACCCTCGGGACCAGCATCGGTCCACACGAAGCAGATTCGCCACTGATCATTTACCCGAATACTGTACTGCCCCTTGCGATTTCCTTTCAGAACCTCCAGCCGGTTGCCCGGTGGTACACGAAGCTCCCCCAGGGATACCACCGCATCCAGGATCGCGAGCTTCCGCAACGCCACCCGGACGATCCGGGAGTCGAACTTCGCTACGTACTCACGACGCCACAAACGCTCGGTGTCCCGGTCTCCGAATGACCTGATCACCATCCAAGCATAACGCATTGCGTTAATAACGATGCGCGTCATGTGCATTACCCCGGCGCAGCTTGCTCAATTCGGGCCGGCGAGGCGGTCGAGAAGGGGGCCGGTGCGGGGACCGACCAGTTCGCGCATGACGAGGGCCATGTTGGTGCGTTCCACGCCGGGGATCTTGAGGATCTGGCCGGCGATGCGGTAGAGATCGTCGGCGTCGCGGGCGACGATGCGGACGGTGAGATCGGTGGAACCGGTCATGCCGCAGACCTCGGTGACCTCGGGGACATCGGCCAGTTCGTCGACGACGGAGTCGAGTTGATGCTGGTCGACGACCACCGCGACGAAGGCCGCCAGGGGGTAGCCGAGGGCGCGTGGCTCGACGCGTCGCTCGAAGCTGCCCAGCACGCCGCCGTTGTCCCAGCGGGCCAACCGAGCCTGGACGGTGTTGCGGGACAAGCCGAGGCGGGCGGCCAGCTCGACGCCGGTGGCCCGGGGATTGGCGATCAGCTCGCGCAGCAGCCGGGCGTCGGTGGCGTCCAGTGTCACGGCGTCGGGTTCGCGACTGGTCATACAACGCAGTATGACACCGTGCGACGGGTCCGGACCATGCATTCTGCTCATTCCCGTGTCGGCCACTTGCGCAGTCGGCTTTATCGTGGATGCTGAGTGATACACATCGCACTCAGCGATTGTCGTACTTGCATCGGCCCACAAGGCGCGGTGGTGAGGAGGCGATCTCGATGTCGGAGAAACAGACCTACCCGGTCCAGTTGGTGCAACCGGACGGCAGGCGGGTGTTCGATCGCGAACACGCCGCGCTGGTCGCCGACATCGGTGCCGAACGGTTGCGGCAGCTCTATCAGGATCTGGTCGTGACCCGCCGGATCGACGTCGAGGCCACCGCCCTGCAACGACAGGGACAGCTCGGCCTGTGGCCACCACTGCTCGGCCAGGAGGCCGCCCAGGTGGGCTCGGCACACGCCCTGCACCCCGACGACTATGTGTTCTGCTCCTACCGCGAGACCGCGGTGGCCTACGTCCGCGGCGTCGCGCCCGAGCAGCTGACCACCCTGTGGCGCGGCGCCGCCCACCACTGCTGGGACCCGGACGAGGTCAACATGACCAACGCCAACATCGTCGTCGGTTCCCAGGGCCTGCACGCCACCGGCTACGCCTACGCCGCCCACCTCGACGGCGCCGATATCGCCACCATCGCCTACTTCGGCGACGGCGCGACCAGCCAGGGCGACATCGCCGAAGCGCTCGGTTTCGCCGCGACCTGGAGCGCACCGGTGGTCTTCTTCTGCCAGAACAACCAGTGGGCGATCAGCGAACCGGTGACGGTGCAGAGCCACGTGCCGCTGGTGCGCCGGGCCGACGGCTACGGCATCCCGGGCGTGCAGGTCGACGGCAACGATGTGCTGGCCGTGCTCGCCGTCACCCGCCAGGCGGTGGAGCGGGCCCGCACCGGCGGCGGCCCGACCTTCATCGAGGCGATGACGTACCGGATGGGCCCGCACACCACCGCCGACGACCCGTCGCGGTACCGCACCGCCGCCGACACCGAATACTGGGAACACCGCGACCCGATCGAGCGCATCCGCCTGCTGCTCGTCCGCGAGGGCCACCTCGACCCGGAGTTCGCCCGCCAGGTCGCCGACACCGCCGACGACGTCGCCCGCCGCGTGCGCACCGCGACGCTGGCGATGCCCGACCCCGACCCGGAGCGCATGTTCGACCACGTCTACGCGACCGAGCACCCACTGATCACCGAAGAGGCACAGCAGTTCTCGGCCTACCTCGCCGAAGGAGCGCAGTCATGATCACCACCTTCGCCGCCGCCCTCAACACCGGCCTGCGCCGCGCCATGGAAGACGACGCGAAGGTGGTCCTGCTCGGCGAGGACATCGGCAGGCTCGGTGGCGTGTTCCGGGTGACCGACACCCTGCAGAAGGATTTCGGCGACAACCGCGTCATCGATACCCCGCTGGCCGAATCCGGCATCGTCGGAACGGCTTTCGGCATGGCCCTGCGCGGCTACCGGCCGGTGGTGGAGATCCAGTTCGACGGCTTCGTCTATCCCGCCTTCGACCAGATCGTCTCCCAGGTCGCCAAGATCCATTACCGCACCGGCGGCAAGGTGAAGGCGCCGTTGACGATTCGCATTCCGTTCGGCGGTGGCATCGGCGCGGTCGAGCACCATTCGGAGTCACCGGAGGTGTATTTCGCGCACACCGCGGGTCTGCGGGTGGTCTCGCCGAGCACCCCGGCCGACGCGTATTCGATGATCCGCCAGGCCATCGCACTCGATGATCCGGTGGTGTTCTTCGAACCGAAACGTCGCTATTGGGATAAATCCGACGTAGATTTCGACGGCGAACCGGATCTGCCGCTGCATCGGGCCAGGGTGTGCACGCGCGGCGCCGACGCGACCGTGGTCGCCTACGGCGGCACCGTCGCCACCGCACTGACAGCGGCGAAGATCGCGGCCGAGGAAGGACATTCGCTGGAGGTGATCGATCTGCGCAGTCTCTCGCCGATCGACGTCGACACGATCGCCGAATCGGTCGACAAGACCGGCCGCCTGATCATCGTGCACGAGGCGCCGGTGTTCGCCGGGCTCGGCGCCGAGATCGCGGCCAGGATCACCGAACGCTGCTTCTATCACCTCGAGGCGCCGGTGCTGCGCGTCGGTGGCTACGACATCCCCTACCCCCCGGCTAAGCTCGAAAAGCACCACCTGCCCGACCCCGACCGCATTCTGGCGGCGGTCGATCGCTGTCTAGCCGCGTGATGAAAGGTGCCTCAGTGCCGGAACAAGCCGCCGACGACGGTCATGTTCTCGAATTCCGCCTGCCCGATCTGGGCGAGGGCCTCGCCGACGGTGACCTGGTGTCCTGGGCCGTCGCCGTCGGCGACACGGTGGAACTGAACCAGACCATCGCGGAGGTGGAGACCGCCAAGGCCGTCGTCGCGCTGCCGTCGCCGTTCTCCGGGGTGGTGGTCGAGCTGCTGGCCCAGCCGGGCGACACCGTCCCGGTCGGCGCGCCGCTGATCCGGGTGCGCAACGATCTCGAGGTCACCGCGCCGCCAACCGCGGAGTCCGTCAGCCGTAACGACGTGCTGGTCGGCTACGGCCCGGAAGCCGAATCCACTTCGCGCAGGCGCACTTCCACCCCCGCGGCCGCGATGGCAGCGAGCACGCCGAGTACCCATCGCGCGGCGGCCACGCCCGCGGCGCGCAAGCTGGCCAAGGAACTCGGCATCGATCTCTGGTTCGTCGCGGGATCGGGACCCGAAGGCGCGGTCACCGTAGAGGACGTGCGCTCGGCCGTTCCGGTCACGGCGCCGCGCACACCGGCGCGCCTCGGCGAGACCACGCCCGCCCCGGTCGCCGGGCATTCCGGCGACGCCGACGACGGGCTGATCGAGCCGACGGCCCGCGAGCAGCGCACCCCCATCACCGGCGTCCGCAAGCGCACCGCCGCGGCGATGCAGGCCAGTTCCCGCACGATCCCGCAGGCCAGCACCTTCGTCACCGTCGACTGCACCGCCTCGATGGAGCTGCTCGATCACCTGCGCACGACGAAATCCTTCGAGGGGCTCACCCTCACGCCGCTGGCGCTGGTGGCCAAGGCGGTGCTGGCCGCGATCGCGGAGCATCCGGGGATCAACGCCGCCTGGGACGAGCAGAACCAGGAGATCGTCACCAAGCATTACGTGAACCTGGGGATCGCGGTCGCCGCCGAGCGCGGGCTGCTGGTGCCGAATCTCAAGGAGGCGCAGTCGCTGAGTCTGCGCGAGCTGTGCCGGGAGATCAGCTGGTCGGCCGAGACGGCCCGCTCGGGCAACGCCACACCCGCCGATCTGCGCGGCGGCACCTTCACCATCACCAATGTCGGGGTGTTCGGCGTCGACACCGGGGTGCCGCTGGTCAATCCGGGCGAGGCCGCGATCCTGTGCCTCGGTTCGATCCGCAAGCGGCCGTGGGTGTTCCGCGACGAACTGGCCGTGCGCTGGGTGACCACACTGGGCCTGAGCTTCGATCACCGGATGGTCGACGGCGAGCTCGGCGCCCGCTTCCTGGCAACCACCGCCGGCTTCCTCGAGGACCCGTTGACGCTGCTCAGCCGCGTCTGAGCGATATACCCGACCCGTCACACCGCCGAAACACGACGCGCATCGGCGGTAAAAATGGCGGGCTACAAACAGGTGCATGAGCGAGTTACATCCCGTCGACACCCGGCTGCCGTTCGTGCGGCAGCTGGTGTTCGGCATCCAGCACGTCTTGATCATGTACACGGGATGTATCACCGTGCCGCTGGTGTTCGGCGCGGCCGCGGGACTCGACCGGTCGACGATCGGACTGCTGATCAGCGCCGATCTGCTGGTCGCCGGGATCATCACGCTGGTACAGAGCCTCGGCGTCGGCAAGCTGGCGGGCGCGCGGCTGCCGATCGTGTGCGGCGCGACCTTCGTCGGCCTGAATCCGATGATCCTGATCGCCAAGGAGTACGGCCTCGACGCCGTCTACGGGTCGATGCTGATCGGCGGTGTGGTCGGTATCGCGCTGGCCTGGCCGTTCGCCCGGGTGGTGCGATTCTTCCCGCCGCTGGTCACCGGCACCGTGCTGACGGTGGTCGGTGTGTCGCTGATCGGGGTCGCCGGGGGCCTGATCATCGGCACCGACCCGAAGTCGCCGAGCTTCGCCTCGCCATCGAACATCGGGCTGGCCGCGGTCGTCGTGCTCATCGCGGTCGGGTTCGTCTGCCTCGGGCGCGGGGTGTGGTCGCAGCTGGGCGTGCTCATCGCGCTGGTCGCCGGGATCGCGATCGCGCTGCCGATGGGCCTGGTGCAGACCACGGGCATCGGCACCGCGGACTGGATCGGCATTCCGCAGCCGTTCCACTTCGGCGCGCCGCAGTTCCCGGTGACCGCGGTGGTGGCGATGAGCATCGTCATGGCCGTGGTGTTCGCCGAGTCGACGGCCAGCATGCTCGCGATCAGCGAGATCACCGGCAAGCCGATCGGCAAGGGCGATCTGGCGCGCGGCCTGGTCGGTGACGGACTCTCGGGTGTCCTGGGCGGCGTCTTCACCGCCTTCGTCGACACGATCTTCAACCAGAACGTCGGCGCGGTGGCGGCGACGCGGATCTACAGCCGGTACGTGACCGCGGTGAGCGGCGCGATCCTGATGGTCCTCGGACTGGTGCCACGGATCGGCGAGGTCGTCGCGGCGATCCCGAAGCCGGTGGTCGGCGGTGTCGGGCTGGTGCTGTTCGCGACGGTCGCGGTGGTCGGCGTCAACACGCTGCGCCAGGCCGACCTGCTCGACCGGGTGAACGCGACCATCGCCGCCACCGCGATCGGCATCGGTCTGCTGCCCGAGCTGACCAGCGGCATGTTCACCAAGTTCCCGACCTCGGCGCAGATCCTGCTCGACAGCGGCGTCACGCTGGGCGCGGGTGCCGCGTTCCTGCTGAACCTGATCTTCAATCACACTCGCCTGGGCGCCATGGCCCGCGCCGCGCTCGCCCCGGCCGAACCGGTGGCACCGCAGCCGGCGGCGGTCACCACCTGACAGCGGACGCGACACCACGACTCGGCCTATCCTCGACGCGACGGCACCGCGTCGGGGACGGGCCGAATTCGTCAGGCGGGCACCATGATCGAGATCAGCATCATTGCGACCGCGGCCGCGCGAGTCGACGCCCTGCGCCCCGCGTGGCGGCCCGATCTCGTGCCGGGAGTGACCACCGCCGTCCTGCTCCGGGCGATCGAGCGCATCACCGTGGTGGCGGAATTCCCCGCCGGGCGGTGACGGCCGCCGGTTAGGGTGCGGACATGGAGATTGCAGGCAAGGTCGGCATCGTTACCGGCGCGGGCGGCGGCATCGGCGCCGCGCTCGCCCATCGGCTCGTCGCGGGCGGTGCGCAGGTCGTCGTCGCCGACATCGACGCGGACACCGCGGCGAAGGTAGCGGGTGAGCTGGGCGCGAACGCGGTCGCGGTCGGCGGTGACGTGACCGACGAGCAGGTGATCGCCGAGCTCATCGCGGCCGCGGAACGCTCGTTCGGTCCGGTCGATCTGTTCTTCGCGAACGCGGGCATCGGCGGCGGACCCGGGCTGGAGAGCACCGAGGACCAGTGGTCGGCGGCGCTCGAGGTGAACGTGATGGCGCATGTGCGCGCCGCGCGCCTGCTCGTCCCCGGCTGGGTCGAGCGCGGCGGCGGGTACTTCGTCTCGACCGCGTCGGCGGCCGGGCTGCTCACCCAGATCGGCTCGGCGCCCTACTCGGTGACCAAGCACGCGGCCGTCGGCTTCGCCGAATGGCTCTCGGTCACCTACGGCGACCAGGGTGTCCGGGTGAGCTGCCTGTGCCCGATGGGCGTGGACACCCGGCTGCTCAGCGGCGACCTGATCCCCGACGCGCCGGAGGCGGCCGCGCTGGCGGTCAAGGCCGTGACGACGGCGGGCGCGGTGCTCTCGACCGAGGAGGTCGCCGAGACGGTGATCGAGGCGATGGCCGCCGAGCACTTCCTGATCCTGCCGCACCAGGAGGTGCTGCAGATGTACCGCAACAAGGGCTCCGACTACGACCGGTGGATTTCCGGCATGCGCCGGTTCCAGACGATGCTGCGCGGGTGAGCGCCGGAATCGATCGCTCGGTCCCTGCCACGATGATCGATAGCCGCCGGTCACGATCCGCTGATCGGCGCAGGGTCGGCGTCATCGCCTCCTGAGCGCGGCTACTCGGTGACGAGTTCGGCCGCGGCGGTCCGGACGACCTCCGGGATCGCCACCGGTTTGCGGGTGTCGGCGTCGACGTAGACGTGCACGAAATCGCCCGTCGCGGCCAGCTCGAGTCCCGCCTCGGTCTCCTTGAAGATCGCCAGGTCGTAGGTGATGCTCGACGTGCCGAGGCGGGCGATGCGCAGGCCGACCCGCAACTGGTCGGGGAAGCTCACCGAGCCGTGGAACCGGCACGCGGTCTGGGCGACGACGCCCAGGGCGGGCAGCGCGGTGATGTCCATGCCGGTGGCGCGCATCAGCCAGGCGTTCACCGCGGTGTCGAAGTAGGAGTAGTAGGTCACGTTGTTCACGTGGCCGTACTGGTCGTTGTCGGCCCACCGGGTCGGCATCGGCCACAGGACGGGATAGCTCACGCTGCCATCATGCAGCATGCGCGGGCGGCCGCCATGGTCACGCTCCGCTACCGCCTCGGGCCGCTGAGCGCTCATGCCGAAGACGACAGCGCGGCCGCGTTCCCCTGCCGGTGGTCGCGCGGGCTCACCCCGAAGTGCCGTTTGAACGCGGTGCTGAGCGCGAAGGCGCTGCCGTAGCCGACCTGGTGGGCGATGGCCTCGACCGTCGCGTCGGACTCGGCCAGCAGGTCGGCGGCCAGCGACAGCCGCCATTCGGTCAGGAAGGTCATCGGCGGCTCGCCGACCAGCTCGGTGAACCGGCGGGCCAGCGCGGCCCGCGACATCCCGACCGCCTCGGCCAGCGCGACCACCGTCCACGGGTGGGCCGGGTTGTGCTGGAGCAGGCGCAGGGCCTTGCCGACCAGCGGGTCGCTGTAGGCGTGATACCAGGCGGGGGCGTCGTCGCGGGCGAACCAGACGCGCAGGGCGGCGATGAGCAGCAGGTCGAGCAGGCGATCCAGCACCGCGGTCTGGGCGGGCAGGTCCTTGGTGGCCTCGTCGACGAGCAGATCGAGCAGGCGGGTGTCGAGATCACCGCGCGGCAGCACCGCGACCTGCGGCAATGCCCGCAGCAGCCGCCTGCTCACCGCGCCCGCCGATTCGTAGGTGCCGGTGACCATCAGCGTCTCGCCGTCGGCGTCGGTGCCCCACTGCCGGACGCCGAGACTCAGTGTCTCGCACAGGATCTCACCATCCGGCGTGGTGGTGACCTGGCCCGGCTGGATGATGATCTGCGGTTCGGTCGCCGGATCGTCGGCCACCGTATACGGCTGCGGCCCACGGAATACCGCGACATCGCCCGCGCGGAGCTGCCGCGGCGGCTGGGAATCGGTACTGACCCAGGCCTTTCCACGGATCATCGCGAGCACCGTCAACGGCGCCTCGTCCTGGATCCGCAGTGACCACGGCGGGTTCAGCAGCGAGCACATCAGGAACGCACCGCGAGCACGCGGCCCTTCGAGCAGTCCGGCCAACGCATCCACGTCGTCCACAGTAGACGACCGCGTATGTTCGCGAGCGGTACGACGATGTTGCCCGCGGCCGCCGCCCGATGTACTTATCTCATGACAAACACCACTTCTCACCAGCAGCTTTTCCTCGTCACCGGCGGCACCGGCAAGACCGGCGGCCGGGTCGCGGCACTCCTCGCGGCCGCGGGCCACCAGGTCCGGATCGGCTCGCGCACCGCCCCGATCCCGTTCGACTGGACCGACCGGGCCACCTGGGCTCCGGCCCTGGCGGGCGTCGACTCGGTCTACCTGTCCTACCAGCCGGATCTCGCCGTTCCGGGCGCGCCGGATGTCATCCGCGCGTTCACCGCGGCCGCGCGGGCGGCAGGCGTGCGATCGGTGGTGCTGTTGTCGGGGCGCGGTGAGCCCGAGGCGCGCGAATGCGAAGTGATCGTGGAGAATTCGGGCCTGGCCTGGACCGTGGTGCGCAGCGCCTTCTTCGCGGAGAACTTCAGCGAGGGCGCCTTCCTCCCCGATGTGCTCGCCGGCGCGGTGGCCCTGCCCAACGGCGATGTGCCCGAACCGTTCGCGCATGCCGACGACATCGCCGAGGTCGCGGTGGCCGCGCTCACCGATCCCCGGCACGCGGGCGAGATCTACGAGATCACCGGCGCGCGGGCGCTGACGTTCGCCGACGCTGTGGGCGAGATCGCCGCGGCTACCGGCCGCGAGATCGCGTTCATCCCGGTCTCGCGCCCGGAATTCGTCGCGGCACTGAGCGAATACCAGGTCCCCGACGACGTGATCAGCCTGCTCGACTACCTCTTCGGCACCATCCTCGACGGCCGCAACACCGCGACCGCCGACGGCGTCCAGCGCGCACTCGGCCGCGCGCCCCGTGATTTCACCGAGTACGCCAAGGCCGCCGCCGCCACCGGAATCTGGACGCCCCAGGAATGATCCGGGCCATGGATCACCACGTGCCGAGAACCATCGGCACGTGGTGATCTCGGTCCTGCCCATGTCCGATACCTGTCGCGGGTACCGTCGAATCGGTGACGGCAGCGACGATCGACCGCGAGCTCCGGTTGGCCAGGGCCGCGGTCTTCTCCGTATTCACGCTGAACGGGTTCCTGCTGGCCATGTGGGTGGTCCACATTCCGGCGATCACCGATCGGACCGGGGTGTCGTCCTCGCTGCTCGGGATGTTCGTGTTGCTGCTGGCGGGGGCCGCGATCGTGGGGATGCGGCTCGCGGGCCCGGCGGCCGATCGGTTCGGCAGCCGCACGCTCGTCGCGGTGGCCGCGACCGCCATCTCGGTGACGGTGCTCGGTCCCGCGCTGGCGACGGGCCCGGTGACGCTGGCGATCGCGCTGGCCTGTTTCGGGCTCGGCAACGGCGCGCTCGACGTCTCGATGAATACCCAGGCGGTGCACGTCGAACGGGCCTATCACCGGCCGATCATGTCGGCGTTCCACGCCATGTTCTCCGGCGGCGGGTTCGCGGGCGCGCTGGTCGGCGCCGCCACTCAGCGCCTCGGCTGGTCCCCGCAGCTGACGCTGACGATCGCGGGGATCGCGGGACTCGCCGTCACCGCCGCGCTCGTGCCGCACCTGATTCCGCACCACCGGCCCGACACCGGCTCGCGGCCGGAGCACTACGACGACGCGGTCGCCGACCCCGACCGGACGCACGAAGCGGACGCCGGTAACTCCGACCGTGCCTACCCGGCCGAGTCGGTGACCCGCGACGGGCGCCCGGACATCGGCCCGCCCGTGCGCGCCGAACCGGCGGGCGCCGATGCCACCCGATCGACAATCGCGTCGTCGGGCCCGGCTACCGAGCCGACGCAAGGACAGCACGCCCACGCGCGCACCCGAAAGGTGCTCTCCCTCGGCGTGATCGCTTTCGTCCTGCTGCTCGCCGAAGGCGTCGCGGGCGACTGGAGCGCGCTCCAGGTGCGCGAACACCTGCACGTGTCCGAGTCCGCAGCCGCACTCGCGTTCGGCGCCTTCTCCGCGACCATGACGCTGGGCCGGTTCCTGGCCGACCGGGTGGCCGGGGCCATCGGCCCGGTCGCCATCGTGCGCTACGGCAGCCTGCTCGCCGGGGCCGGTTTCGCGGTGGTCATGGCGTCGCCGTGGTTGCCGCTCACCCTGGCGGGCTGGGCGATGTGCGGCCTCGGCCTCGCCGGCGGCGTGCCCCAGATCTTCACCGCCGCAGGCAATCTCGGTGGCACGACGGCCGCCACCGATATGTCGCGGGTTTTCACCATCGGCTATCTGGGACTGCTCGCCGGGCCCGCGATGATCGGCTGGCTGACCGCGCTCGTCCCGCTCACCGCGGCGCTGGCCGTGCCGCTCGTGCTCACCCTGGCCTGTGCCGCGCGGGCCGAGGTCGTCAGTCGGTGAAGGTGATCCGGACCGAGATCGGTGTGGTCTGCAACGCGCGGAAGGTCGCCGCGGTCAGCCCGGCGAACACCGGATTCGGCGCGAAGCTGCGCGCCCGCGCGACGACGTCGTCGGCCGGACGCAACTCCGCGATCCCGGTGCGCCACCGATTGCCCTGGCGGACCCGGACTTTCGGCTCGGCGCCGATATTGGCCGCCCAGCCCGACCTGGTCCCGTGCTGGCTGATCACCCACGCGCCGGTGTCGTCGAACGACACCGACACCGGGACCACCCTGGCCTGTCCGGACTTGCGGCCGGTCGTCTCCAGCTCGGTAGCGAACGAGGTACGGACGCCGATCCGGCTCAAGGCGCGGACGGCCGGATTGGCGAGATAGCGCCCGACCGCGCGTTCGAACTCGAACTTGCGCAGGGCCGGGTCCTTGGCCGGTTGGGTCACGGTCGAACTCCTTCTGCTCCGGAACGCGTCGACACCATGGTGTTTCAGCATGGCCGCCGCCGTGAGCCACGGCGCGCGGTCGGGATCGGGGTCGGCGCCCGCGCCGACGCGATGCAGCTGGTCGGTGTGCCACTGCAGGTCGAGGGCACCCTCGAGACTCTTGACATTGGGCAGCGCGGCCACCCGCGCCGGCAGGCCGAGCGAGATGCTGGGCGAGTGCAGGCGCTCGATGCGCTGATGCAGGATCTGTGCCGCCGCGCCGGGATCGACGGCGCTGGGCCGCCCGAGGCCGACCACATCGCACTCCCCCGACTCGACCGCGTCGAGCATGGCGAGGCGGGACCGGAAGCCGCCGGTGACGGCCAGCGGCACCGATCCCGCGGCCGCCCGCACCGACCGCGCGTACCGAGGAAGTACGCCTCGCGGGCCGCGGTGCTCGCCGAACGGGCCACCGGCCTGCCCATCATGGCGGGCGATTCGTAACTGCCGCCGCTGATCTCGATCAGATCGAGTCGTTCGCCGGCGAGGCGCCGCACCACCGCGCGCGACTCGTCCTCGGTGAAGCCGCCGCGCTGGAAGTCCGCGGAGTTGAGCTTGATCGCGACCGCGAACGACGACGACACCTCGGCCCGGATCGCGCGGACCAGCTCGACCACGAACCGCGCCCGCCGATCGGGGTCACCACCCCAGCGGTCGTCGCGCCGATTGGCCAGCGGCGAGAGGAATTGCGAGACGAGATACCCGTGCGCGCCGTGGATCTGCACGCCGTCGAAGCCCGCCCGCTCGGCGATCCGCGCGGTGGTGGCGAAGCGGTGCACGATGTCGACGATCTCGGCGTCGGTGAGCGCGCGCGGCGCGGGGATGCCGGGCAGGCCGAGGCCGATCGCCGACGGCGCCACCGGCTGGGCCTTGGTCATCAGCGGATTCGCCTGGCGCCCGGGGTGATTGATCTGCATCCAGACCCGGGCGCCTGCCCCGGTCGCGTGGGCCGACCAGCGGCGCAGGTCGTCGAGGTGGCGCTCGTCCTCGACGACGACATTGCCCGGTTCGCCGAGATGGTCGCGGTCGACCATGACGTTGCCGGTCACCACCAGGCCGAAGCCGCCGGTTCCCCACCGGCGGTAGAGCCGGTCGAGACGTTCGTCGGGCCCGGCCTCCGGATTGCCGAGGCCCTCGCTCAGCGCGGCCTTCATCAGCCGGTTGCCGAGCACCTGGCCGCACGGCAGGGCGAGCGGGTCGCTCAGGGCTGTCATCGTCGGCTCCTCCACGGATCGCGCGCACTACACCGATCGGTGTACTTGCTCGAACGGTAGTACACCGATCGGTATACTTCAATCGAACCGACCGAAAGGACGCCGATGGCCGCACGCGACGGACTCGTGCAGAGCGCGATCGACCTGGTCCGCCGCAATGGCGTGACCGGGACCGGAGTCGCGCAGCTGCTCGACCACAGCGGGCTCTCCCGCCGGACGATCTACCTGAACTTCCCCGGCGGCAAATCCGAGCTGATCACCGAGGCCACCCGGGTCGCCGGGCGGTCGATGACCGCACTCATCGAGACGTTCAGCGCCGACGCCGAGCCGGAGACGACCATCGCCTCGTTCGCCGACGCGTGGAAGCACGTCGTCGAGTCCAGCGGCTTCCTGGCCGGCTGCCCGATCGTCGCCGCGGCACTCGGCCGCTCGGAATCCCCCGCCGCCGCCGACGCCGCGGGCGAGGCCTTCACGGACTGGGAAAACGCGCTGGAGACACGGCTGCGCGCGGAGAACATCGCCCCCGACACCGCCCGATCACTGGCGACGACGGTCATCGCCACCATCGAGGGCGCGGTGGTGATGTCGCTCGCCAAGCACAGCACCGAGCCACTCGACCGAGTCGGCGCTCACCTCACCGAGCTGATCAGGGCCCACACTCCGGCGTGACCGTCACAGGTACATGCCGACTTCGGTCGCGTCCGGAGTGACGGACTGGATCTGGATCTCGCCGTCGCGGCGGGCGACCAGCTCCGCGAGGGTCGCGCCCTCGCGGCCGATCGGGGCACCCGGCGGACAGCCCTGCGCGGTGAGCCAGTCGCGTGCCTCGGTGGGTGACAAGCGACCGACCTCGATCTGGGCCAGGCAGCGGCCGGGGCGCACGACGGCGGGGTGCAGGCGGGACAGGTCTTCATTGGTGGTGACCGCGATCAGCACATTGCGGCCCTGGCCGAGCATGCCGTCGGTGAGGTTGAGCAGGCGCGACAGCTTCTGTCCCGCAGCCTCTTTCGCCTCGCCGCGGATGAGTTCGTCGCAGTCCTCCAGCACCAGCAGGCGCCAGCGGCTGCCGTCATCGCCGTCGGCGCCCGCGGCGACCTCCATGAGATAGCCGGGATTGCTGAACAGTTCTTCGGGATCGACGACGCAGTCGACCTGACACCACGACGACCACGCCCGCGCGAGCGCGCGCAGCGCGGTGGTCTTGCCGGTGCCCGGCTCGCCGTGCAGCAGCACCAGCCTGCCCCTGATCTCGGCGACCTCGAGCGCCATCAGCCGATCCATACTCGCCGAGACCGGCGCGGCGTAGTTGCCGCGGATCTCCGGCCACGCGGGCGCGCTGATCTGGCGACGCCTGCGCAACGGCCGCCGGACATCCATATGCCAGAAGCCCATCTCCACGGTGGCACCGGCACCCGGCGGCTGCACGGCGTCGGCCGTGGCGCCGGCCAGCACGGTGACGGCGAGTTCGTCGCTGACCGCGGTCACCTCGACCGTGGCCGACCCGCCCGCCCAGCGCACCGCCCGCAGCGACCAGCCCTCGCCTTCGACCAGCATGGCGCTGCTGTCGTCGTCGGCCACCGAGCGCACGATCCGCGAGTCGGCGGGCCGCAGCGGCGCGTCGGGCCGCACCCGGTCCAGGTGTGCCTGCCGGGCGAAGGACTGGTCACCCCGCAGGAACGGCGCGAGCGCCAGCGCGTCGATGGCGTCGCGGGTCGAGTAGGTGGAGTCGATGGCCGCCGACCACGGAAACCGCTCGCCCGGATCGTCCGGCTGACGCGGCGGATCGACGAGCCTGAGCTGTTCATTACGTGTGGACACCGCGCCCATCCTCGCGGCACCGCCCCGGCAATGTCCAATGACTTCTGGGCGGGCAGACCGGCCGCGGCGCCGAAAAACGCCTGGCACGCGCGGTCGATTCGTCGGTAACGTCGCTGTCGTGACGTCCACGCAGAGTGAGCAGGCCGCAGACGAACCAACCACCACGGCCGGGCTCAGGGAGTGGATAGGGCTGGCGGTGCTCGCGCTGCCGACGCTGCTGATCTCGATGGATCTGAGCGTCCTCTACCTCGCCATCCCGAGCATCAGCGAAGCGCTGCAACCGAGCAGTTCCCAGCTGCTCTGGATCCTGGACATCTACGGCTTCCTGGTCGCCGGATTCCTGATCACCATGGGCACCCTCGGTGACCGGATCGGCAGACGCAAGCTGCTGATGATCGGCGCGCTCGCGTTCGGTGCCGCCTCGATCGTCGCCGCGTACTCCACCAGCGCGAACATGCTGATCGGCACCCGGGCGCTGCTCGGCATCGCGGGCGCGACCCTGATGCCGTCGACCCTGGCGCTGATCCGCAACATGTTCCACGACGACCGCCAGCGCACCACCGCGATCAGCGTGTGGATGACCAGCTTCATGATCGGCATGGTGATCGGTCCACTGGTCGGCGGGGCGATGCTGGAGAACTTCTGGTGGGGCTCGGTGTTCCTGGTCGCGGTGCCGGCGATGGTGCTGCTGCTGGTGACCGGACCGATGCTGCTGCCCGAGTACAAGGACCCGAATCCGGGCAAGCTCGACGTCGCGAGCGCGGTGTTGTCGCTGCTGTCGGTGATGGCCGTCATCTACGGCATCAAGGAGCTGGCCAAGGACGGCTGGGCGGTCGACGCGATCGCCGTACTGGTGGCCGGTCTGGTGCTGGGCACGGTGTTCGTGCTGCGGCAGCGACGACTGACCGATCCGCTGATCGACCTGCAACTGTTCGGCAATGTGCGGTTCAGTGGTTCGCTGGTCGCGCTGATGGTCGCCATGCTCGCCATGGGCGGGCTGTTCCTGCTGCTGTCGCAGTATCTCCAGCTGGTGCTCGGGCTGTCGGCCTTCGAGGCCGGGCTGTGGACGGTGCCGCAGGCCGCGGCGATGGTCGTGGCCGCCGGTGTGGTGAGCGCCCTCGCGCCGCGGATGCGACCCGCGTACCTGATGGCGGGCGGCCTGGTGATCGCCATGGCCGGGTACGCGATGTTCACCCAGCTCTCCGGGGCCGACGACCTCGCGCTGATCGTCACCGGCATGGTGGTGTTCTCCCTCGGGCTGAGCCCGATGTTCGTCCTCGGCCTCGATCTGATCGTCGGCGCGGTCGACCCGGCCCGCGCCGGCGCCGCGTCCGCGATCTCCGAGACCGGCCAGGAACTCTCGGCCGCGCTCAGTGTCGCCGTGATCGGCAGCATCGGTACCGCCGTCTACCGCGGCCAGATGGCCGGGAACCTGCCGACCGGCCTGCCCACCGAGGTCGCCAACGCCGCCGAGGACACCCTGGCCGGCGCCCTCCAGGTCGCCGCCACCCTCCCCGAAGCCCTCGGCGCCGAACTCACCACCATCGCCCGCCAGGCCTACA